>OZ220497.1:0-2897933 GCA_965116245.1 Acidimicrobiales bacterium
AGATTGGCCCAGTGAGATTGGCCCAGTGAGCAATTCCTCGCCGTCAGCACATCGAGACATCCAGATCGTTCCCTCGGTCCTGTCGGCCGACTTTGCGCGCCTCGGCGACGAGTGCGCTGCATTGGCAGAGGCGGGCGTGGACCGAATCCAGTGGGACGTAATGGACGGCGTCTTCGTGCCAAACCTGACCTTCGGACCTGACGTCATCGCTGCATGCCGAAGTCATGCCAGCGTTCCATATGAAGCTCACTTGATGGTCGCCAATCCGGACCCGATGCTGAGCGCATACGTTGATGCTGGCTGCGAGATGCTGATTGTGCATGCAGAATCGGTCACACACCTGCATCGGACGCTTAGCAATGTTGCCGAATTGGGCGCTCAGCCAGCGGTGGCAGTCAATCCCGCAACGCCAATTGACTGCGTTGCCCACGTCCTAGACATCATTGACATGGTGCTAATCATGACCGTCAACCCGGGCTTCGGCGGACAGGCGTACATCGCCGCGATGGAACCCAAGGTTGCAGCTCTGCAGCGGCTCATTGAGCACAGCGATTCGCTTGGGTTGTCCGGTACGGGCATTGACATTGAGGTGGATGGCGGTATATCGGCCGAAACCATCGGCGCTGCCGCTGTGGCGGGCGCCAACGTCCTCGTATCGGGCAGCGCGCTGTACCGCTACGACGAGGGGCTTGCGCACGGCGTAGCGGACCTGCGTAGCCGTGCGGAGGCTGCTCTGCGAGCGTAACGGTGGCCTCGGCAGCTCGCTGGCGCTGGCTGCTCATCGCCGTCTCGCTTGTGGTGGCTGTTCTGGTGTTGCGCTTCACGGTTTGGCAGGGCTCCGGGGAACCATCGGTAGAAGAGTTCTGCAGCGAATTCGGCCACCTGCTGGTGGTCGATCAGCTCAGCTTGGACGTCAACTCAAATGATGACGCTTCCGCACGCGAGGCTATTGACCGCACCGCACGCCAGTTCGCTGACGCGACCGAAGCAGCTCCGGCGGAGATTCGACCCGATGTGGCTCTGCTAGCCGATCTCACCGCTGCTTTCTCGAAGGCAATCGCCGCGACCGCATCACGGGATAAATTTGACCGCGCTGCCGCGCTGATGGCGGCCCAAGATCCCTTCCTGGAAACCCAGGAAGCCGCCGCGCAGCGGGTCGTGGATTACGTCACGCGCAATTGTGTGTCTGCGCCCAACTAGGCCTGGCACTCATAATCGGAACATCAACTCCGGGCAGCTAGTCGGGGCAACCAGTCCAGTCGGCTTCTCCTATGGGCTTCTCCGGGCAGCTCGTCCGGGTATCTCGTCCAGGTATCTCGTCAGATCATCTCGCCGCGCTTGACGATCACGTGATCGCACAGGCCGTATTCCTTGGCTTCCTCCGCGGTGAACCAACGGTCCCGTTCGGAGTCCAACAAAATCTGGTCTACGTCCTGGCCGCTGTGTAGTGCGGTGCGTTCAGCCATTAGGCGCTTGATGTAGGCCATTTGCTCGGCCTGAATCGCGATGTCCGATGCTTGACCCTGAACTCCGCCCGACGGCTGATGCATCATGACCCGTGCGTGGGGCAGGCAGTAACGCTTGCCCGGTGCTCCTGCGGTCAACAAGAACTGACCCATTGAGGCGCCCAGCCCCAAGCAGACGGTGGCCACATCACATGCTACGAACTGCATCGTGTCGTAGATGGCCATACCAGCGGTAACCGATCCGCCGGGGCTGTTGATGTAGAGCGAAATCTCGCGACCGCGGTCCTGGCCCTCCAAGTACAGCATTTGGGCGCAGACAACGTTGGCAAGCTGGTCGTCTACCTCGTCGCCCAAGAACACGATGCGGTCGTCTAACAGCCGGTTCGAGATCTGGGTCCAGCCGGAGACACCGCTTGCGTCGAATGCTCTCCCCGCCGCCGTGTTCGGCTGCGGGACGGACAGAAATTCGGTCATGTGCGGCAGGCTAGCGACGGGGCATTCAAGCCCAGCTACCGCGTGTGCTCTATAGCCGCGCTGTTAAGGCGCGCAGCGCGCGGACCCGGTGGCTGATCTGGTTCTTCTGATCAACCGACATCTCAGCGAACGTGAGCTGTGCAGCTTTGTCGGAAACAGGCTCATTGAGTGCAGGCTCGTCAGGAACAAACACAGAGTCGTAACCGAATCCGCCTTGTCCCCGCGGAGCTAGCGCAATGGTCCCCTTCACGACTCCATCGGCAAGTATCTCGCTGCGGTCGCTCAACACGACTGCCACCACAGTGCGAAATCGTGCTCGCCGTTGGGCTAGTGGTACGAGGGCCAGGGCATTCATGAGTTTGGCCACGTTGGCCACCGGATCCGCCTCGGGCCCTGCGTAGCGGGCGCTGTAGACGCCTGGTTCACCGCCCAACGCGTCGACCTCCAGGCCGGTGTCATCGGCGATAGCTGGCTCTCTAGCCGCAGCGAACACGAATCTGGCCTTGATCAACGCATTTTCTTCGAGCGTCGCACCGTCTTCGACTACATCGCCGAGTTCGGGCGGCCGCGGCAGGATCTGCACGTCGGGCATGATTTCGCGCAGCACCGCTGCTATCTCTGTGGCCTTGTGCGGATTCGCTGAGGCCATAACGAGCCTTGTGGGCCCGCTGGGCCCACCGAGGGTTGATGCCATGTTCTCGGCTGGTTGCTTTCAATCAGATGCAGTTAGATGCACTCAGCTAGTTACTTTCAGCTAGGCGCGATGGCCAGCGCAGCCCGCTGGAGGGCCACAATCTCGCCCACTCCCGAACGCGCTAGGTTCAGCAGCTCATCTAGCTCGGCATCGTCAAACGGATCACCCTCGGCAGTGCCCTGCACTTCAATGAAGCGACCGCCGCCCGTCATCACCACATTCATGTCCACCTGAGCGCGCGAGTCCTCCTCATAGGGCAGATCAAGGCGAGCTTCTCCGTCCACGATGCCCACCGAGATAGCCGCACACTCTTCTTTGAGTGGATGCCTGGTGATGGCCCCACTGGCCACCAGGCGGGTGAGGGCGTCATGCAGCGCTACATAGCCGCCGCAGATCGATGCGGTGCGCGTGCCGCCGTCTGCCTGCAGCACATCGCAGTCAACTGTGACTTCGCGTTCACCTAGCGCAGCCATGTCACAAACGGCCCGCAACGCTCGCCCGATTAGGCGTTCTATCTCCAGCGTGCGCCCTTTCTGCTTGCCGCGTTTGGATTCGCGGCCTATGCGTTCGCTGCTGGAACCTGGCAACATCGCATACTCAGCAGTCACCCAACCGGTACCCCGGCCGCGCATCCAACGAGGCACGTCATCGTCGATCGACACGGTGCAAAGCACTCTGGTTCGACCGAAAGAAACGAGCACCGATCCTGGGGTCTGGTCGGTGAAGTCGCGCTCGAACGCGATGTCCCTGAGCTCGCTTGCCATCCTCCCGTCAGCGCGTGTCACAACCAAACCTCCTCGAACAGAACTCAGCCGTATAGGCGAGCTGGGCGTTCACGCCCAGAACGTCGCCCCAGTGCGGGCGACTGCGATTTCGCGGTTAAACACTTCGCCAGCCTCGCTGAGATGATCCTGAGGATCTGATCCGGGCGGCACGTGGGTGACCACGAGTTGGCGGGCACCGACATCGTTGGCGTCGGCGGCTAGCCATGCGGCACTTACATGAGGAATATCGGGATGGTCGGTGGCGTGCAACAAAGTCCCTTCGCCCACCACCAGATCTGGCGAGGGCCGTCCGATGTCACGACTCAGCGCCGATAGCGCCCAGCCGCGGCCCGTGTCAGCGGTGTAGACGATGGCTTTGCCGTCGCACTCAAAACGCATCGCCAAAGTCTCGACCGGGTGATCCGTGCGAGAAAAGAGCACGTCAATATCGCCGACACGCGCCTCAGAGGAGTCCTTGACCAACTCCCACCCGAACAGATCTGAACTGTCCCCATACGCCTCGGTTATGTCGCGTACACCTTCGGTTGCAAGAACACGAAGATGGCTAATTCCCAGGTAGTACTTGGCCGCGTTGTAGACCACCGGTAGCTCCGCACAGTGATCTGGATGGTGATGACTCACCAATAGCGCGTCCACCTGCTCTAGTGGAACGTGGCATTGCAAGTTGGCAAACGTGCCGGGGCCGCAGTCCACCCACAACGTCGTGGTGTCGCTGCGCACGAGATAGCCGCTGCAAGACTCGCCCGCTGCGGCGTAGCTGCCCGAGCAACCCAAGATCGTCACCGAGAGCTTGCTCACGGAGGACGAGCCTACGCTTGAGCTTCCCACGACGCGCTTACGGTTCACGAACCGACTGACCTAAGGCCGATCAACGGCAGCCAAAATGAGACAGGACACAGTGAGACGGGGCAATACGAGACGGACCAAAATGGGACGGAGGCCGAAACGCTCAGCCGCCTATAAGCAGCCTTCAAAAGTAGATGACGTCCTCAGCTTGGGATGCAGCGGCATCTAGCTCATCAGTCCAGGCGCCAACCGACAGGTACTTCCAACCGTGGTCGCACACCACAAACACGACAGTGCCTTCGTCAATACGAGTGGCAGCCTTGCGTGCTCCGGCCAGCGCCGCACCGGCTGAAATACCTGCAAAAACACCTTGGGTCGTGAGCATCCGAGTCGCCTGAATTGACTCTCGTGGACGCACAATCATCTTGCGATCCAGCAGGTCCGCGCCCCGCCACTTCTCGAAGATGGGTGGCACGTAGCCGTCGTCAAGGCTACGTAGACCTTCCACCTGTTCACTCGCTGGCGGCTCAACGGCCCACACCTGCACGCTCGGCACGTGTTCCTTAAGGTAACGACCGACGCCCAGCAGCGTGCCGCTCGTGCCCAGTCCCGCCACGAAGTGCGTGATGTCGGGCACATCGGCCAAGATCTCAGGGCCGGTGGTGCAGTAGTGGACGTTTGGGTTGGCCTCGTTCCCATATTGGTAGAGCATCGTCCAGTCGGGGTTGGCTTCCGCTAACTCCAACGCGAGCCGCACCGCTCCGTTGGAGCCCTGCTCGGGGGGACTTGGGATGATCTCGGCTCCGAAGATCTGCAGCATTTGGCGACGCTCGGCGGTCACGTTGCCCGGCAGCACAATCTTCACTCGGTAACCGCGGCGCAGCCCGAGCATGGCCAAGGCGATGCCGGTATTGCCCGAGGAGGGCTCAATGATCACCGAGCCACGCTGGAGCTGGCCCTCCGCCTCGGCCAGGTTGAGCATCGCCTGGGCTACTCGGTCTTTGACTGAGCCTGTCGGGTTCTGCCCTTCCAGTTTGGCGTAGAGCTTGACCGATGGATTGGGACTGAGCTGAGTGACATCAAGCGTGGGAGTGTCACCAATCAGCTCATCAACTGAGCGATAGACAGCCACTTGCCCGCTCAGCCGTGTCGTCTGTTGTGGAGGTCTGTGTGAGGCCGAATCGTCTCAGCCACCGGCGACGGCTGGCAGGATTGAAACTTCATCGCCATCGGCGAGCGCAGTGTCCATCTGGGAGAGGTAGCGCACGTCCTCGTCGTTGACGTAGACGTTGACGAACCGATGGAGGCTGCCGTCCTCACCTAACAGGTTGGGGGCAATGCCGGGATACTCATCAACTAGCCACGACACTGCCTCAGCCACGGTGCCGCCGGGTGCAAGTACCTTTGATTGCCCGTTGGCGTGCGGGCGCAAGACGGTGGGCAGGCGAACGGTGACAGACATCGGAACTCCCGGTTCGGCGGCTGGGAAGTTTCTGGCCAGGGAACCCGCACCGCGTCTCAACAATTCCTGACCTATTCACTCAAGATTCTACGGTATGGGTCGCCGACTGCACTCACTGTTTGTCTTGCTCATTACGTTGTCTTGCTCTTTGCGTGCGGTGAATGCCCGCGGGTGTTTGCCAGCCATAGCCTCAGGCCGATGGCAAGCAATCGCACCGTTGTGGCCTCAAATCGTCGCGCTCGTCGCAACTATGAAGTGCTTGACACCTTTGAGTGTGGCATCGTGCTACGCGGCACCGAGGTGAAATCGCTGCGCGTCGGTGGCGCGCAGATGGGGGACGCATACGCGCGGGTGCGCGACAACGAAATGTGGATGATGGGCTTGCACATCGCCCCCTGGGCACACGCCTCGCCGAACATGGGCCATCCGGTGGAGCGCCCGCGCAAGCTGCTCATGCATCGTGCAGAGATCAACCGGCTGCGGGCCCGAACCGAGCAAGACCGATTGCAGCTCATACCACTTGAGATCTACTTCCGCGACGGACGGGCGAAACTGGAGTTAGCGCTAGCCAGAGGTCGTCGCCAGTACGACAAGCGCCAAGCCATCCGCAAACGGGAGTCGGATAGAGAAGCGCAACGAGCCCTGCGAGAACGGACTGTCTAGCCCTATCTGTTTAGCTCAAGTCAAAACAAGGCCCCAGAACAAGTCCTTGCCTATTCTCGAGGGTGAGCCGCCCGGTATTGGTGCTGTTCACCCGGACTGTCACCTAGTCCTAAATTTGCCCGACGGCGGTTTTGTGGACCCGTCGTCATTGTAGCCCCAGCAAGAAATCGTGCCCTTGGTACGTATAGCGCAAGTAAACCTATGCCCGGCTGCGTAGGCGGAGATTTTCTTGCCAATGTCTGCAGGCAGTGCTCCACTGCGGGCATATTTGCGTGCTCCGGGTTGAGTGTTCTTACCCCAGCAGGAGACGGAATCGTCCATTCGTACGGCACACACATGATATAGACCGGATACTACAGACTTGTATTTGCCAGCAGGCGGACTAGATAGCCCATGGCTGTTGTAGCCCCAACACGCAATGGTATCGTCCGTACGTATAGCACAAGTGTGACTGTCCCCTCCGGCTATAGTCTTGAATGTACCAGTAGGCGGGTTGTTCTTGTATCTCCAGCATGCGATGGTATCGTCCATTCGTATGGCGCACGTGTGAAGGGTTCCAGGGGCTACAGCCTTGTATTTACCAGCGGGTGGACTAGACTGCCCGTAGGCGTTGTCGCCCCAGCATGCGATGGTATCGTCCGTACGTATGGCACACGTATGGTAGTAGCCTGCGGCGATAGTCTTGAATGTGCCTGAGGGCGGTGTCGCCTGCGAAAAGTAGTCCCAACCCCAGCATACGATTCTGTCGTCGGCACGTATCGCACAAGCGTGGGCAAAACCTGCTGCTAAAGCCTTATATTTGCCCTCAGGGGAATCCGTCTCCCCGACGCCGTCGTGGCCCCAGCATGCGATGGTGTCGTCCATGCGTAGGGCACACGCAAAATCGTAGCCTGCGGCGATAGTCCTATTAGGTTGCGCTACATCAGGTACAGGCGGAGTTGTTGTTGTAGTAGTAGTTGTGGTTGTTGTAGTCGTAGTTGTCGTAGTAGTAGTCGTGGCGGCAGGTTTGGTGGATTCTTTTTTCCAGCAGGTCACAGTTTCGCCGTTACCGATCCCGCAACTGTGTTTATGGCCAACAGAAATTGTTGACCATTCTTTGGACTTGATTGATTCAGTCAGCTTATACTTTCCGTCACCCCAACACGCCGCTGTGCCGTCGGTACGCAATCCGCACGATTGCCAGAAACCAACCGACACCTCAGTGTAATCACCAACTGGAACATCAATCTGGCCCCGACCGTTATCACCCCAACAGACTATCCCGCCATCAACCAACAACCCACACGTATGCCGCTTACCAGCAGCCACATCAGCGAAATCACCAGACGGAACATCAGTACGACCGTCATGGCTATATCCCCAACAAGTCACGACACCCGTATCCCGCAGCACACCACAAGAGTGCCGCGCACCTGCCGACACCGCACCAAAATTACCTTGCGGGGCATCAGATTCGCCGTCGCCGTTCCGGCCCCAACATGTAACCCCGTGTCGGGAATCAAGAGCACAAGTATGATATTTGCCAGCAGAGACGGTAACGAACCCGCTGTCCGTCGGAGCGTTCAACTGAAGATGCTGATTCCTACCCCAACAAACAATGGTCCCAGTCTCAGCCTCTATAGCACACGAATGCTGATAGCCAGTAGACACAGATACAAACTCTCCTGACGGAGCATCAGCCTCGCCATGTTTGTTTTTGCCACCCCAACAACTAATGGTCCCATCTGTGCGCAATCCACACGTGTGCGAACCACCCGCCGACACCGAAACAAACACATTACCGCTACCATCGTCATCGTCACCAGGAACTACCAGAGGGAGCGTTGTAGTAGTACCACTCGGAGGAACAACAGTAGTCGTAGTCGTAGTCGTAGTCGTAGTCGTAGTCGTAGTTGTAGACGTTGTAGTCGTGCTAGTGGTGGTTGTCGTTGTTGTCGTGGCCGCTGGATTGCCGCCATCATCATAATCATCGCCCAGCTCATCAGATTCGAATGGTCCTTGAGCCTGAGCTTGTGGCTGCGGCGCATCCTCGACAATCACTGGATACATGTTCTCACCAGGTGGCGGCGCTACACAGACCTCAAAATACATATCCCCACCCGTGTAGCTAAAATCGGTAGTCGGGTCTATCGGGAAGATCCTCCCATCCGTACTCGTTTTACCACGTTTCCAGCCTCCCACGTTGTAACAATCCTCATACGTAGTGTAGGCAGAATAGTCAACAGGCGCCGCACCAGCAGGCGTCGTGTCATCACCAGCAACGACAGACTCCTGAGCAGAACCCGGTGATGAACTCACCAAAATCGACGCCAGCATCGCGAGCGCCGCAAAAGCAGCCCAACCCAGCCGGCTACACGGATGATGGAAACTTCGTCGTATATGAACGTTATTTCTAGAGACACCTTCGGCTAAATTGTGAAAGCGATTCTCGAAGAAATTACCTAAGTTCCGGTGACATTTCATAGTTCTTATACCTCAGATATACTGGCGCGGCCCCGAGTGGGCCAAGCGTTGACAATAAAGTATAGCCCTTCGCACATTAGGGAGCGAGACGGCTCGGCACGTTGGTTCACGTCACCTGGGCTGTCATCCAGCCTTGAATGTACCGGCCGGTGCAATTGCCTGCCCGTTGTGATTGATGCCCGAGCAGGTGATGGTGCCGTTGGTATGTATAGCACACGTGAAGCTATAGCCACCTGCATAGCTAGAGATTGTCTCGCTAGTGCCTGCGGGCAATCCTGCGCCCCCATCATGCCCCGCAACACGCATGGATTCTCCAGGTTCGGGAATATCATTGCCCCAGCAGCTAATGGCCCCATCGGTACTTATGGCACACGTGTGATATTCACCGGAGGCGACAGTTTGATATGTGCCAGCCGGTGCAGTGGCCAGCTCGTTCTGCCTATTTAGGTCAGGGTTGGATCCCCAGCACGCAAGGGTGCCATCAGTACGTATAGCACACGTTTGACTGTTACCGGATGTGATGATGATGAATGTCCCTGCAGGAGGTGATGACCGCCGATGTGAGTCGCTACCCCAGCAAGCTATAGTACCATTGGTACGTATAGCACACGTGTGAAAGATCCCAGCGGCGACAGCCCTATATGTACCAGAAGGCGCATTGGACTGCCCGCGGTTATTGTAGCCCCAGCACGTTATAGTATCGTCCGTACGTATGGCGCACGTGTGACTGTATCCTGCGGCGATAGCCTGGAATGTGCCTGAGGGCGGTGCCGCCTTCGACCAGTAGTTGCCACCCCAACATGCAATAGTATCGTTCGTGCGTATAGCACACGTGTGAGCACGGCCAGCCGCCAGAGCCTTATATGTGCCCGGTGGCGCACTTGTCTGCCCAAAGTCATTGGAGCCCCAGCAGCTAACTGTTCCATTGCTACGTATAGCGCACGCATGATTCGATCCAGCCGCAATAGTGGTGTGGGCTTGCATGATATTATGTGCTGGCGGAGTAGTCGTTGTAGTAGTAGTGGTGGTTGTGGTCGTAGTAGTCGCAGTCGGCGTGGTAGTGGTCGTAGTGGCGGGTTTTTTGTTCCAGCATGTCACATCTCCATCGCCACCGATCCCACAACTGTGCTTATAGCCAGCAGAGATAGTTGACCATTCTTTCGACTTAAGCGATTCAGTCAGCTCATATTTTCCATCGCCCCAACAGGCCGCCGTGCCGTCGGTACGCAACCCGCACGATTGCCAGACGCCCACCGACACCTCAGTGTATTCGCCAACTGGAACATCTATCTGGCCCCGACTGTCATCACCCCAACAGACTATCCCGCCATCAACCAACAACCCACACGTATGCCGCTTACCAGCAGCCACATCAGCGAAATCACCAGACGGAACATCAGCGCGACCATCACGGCTATATCCCCAGCACATAACAGCACCGGTGTCGCGCAGCATCCCGCAAGAGTGTCGCGCACCTGCCGACATTGCGCCGAAATTGCCTTGAGGGGCATCAGATTCGCCATCGCCGTTTCTGCCCCAGCATGTAACCCCATGTCGGGAATCGAGAGCACAAGTGTGATATTTGCCAGCAGAGACGGTAACGAACCCGCTGTCTGTCGGAGCGTTCAGCTGCAGGTATTGATTCCTACCCCAACAAACAATCGTCTGAGCTTCAGTCTCAACAGCGCACGAATGCTGATAACCAGCCGACACAGACACAAACTCTCCTGACGGAGCATCAGCCTCGCCATGTTTGTTTTTGCCGCCCCAGCAGGCAATCGTCCCATCGGTGCGCAACCCGCACGTGTGCGAACCACCCGCCGACACCGAAACAAACTCACTACTGCCGCCGTCATCATCATCGTCATCAGGAAACACCAGCGGGACAGTCGTGGTCGTCCCACTCGGAGGAACAACAGTCGTAGTCGTAGTAGTCGTTGTCGTTGTTGTTGTAGTAGTAGTAGTAGTAGTAGAGCTAGTCGTTGTCGTCGTCGTCGTGGTAGCTGGGTTACCGCCATCATCGTAATCATCGGCCAGCTCATCAGATTCGAATTGTCCTTGAGCCTGAGCCTGGACTTGAGGCTCTGCCACCCGTTGGACAATCACTGGATACATGCTCTCACCAGGCGGCGGCGCTACACAGACCTCAAAATACATATCCCCACCCGTGTAGCTAAAATCAGTGGTCGGGTCTATCGGGAAGATCCTCCCATCCGTGCTGGTCTTGCTGCGCTTCCAGCCTCCAACGTTATAACAACCCTCATAAGTCGTGTAGCCAGAATAGTCAACAGGCGCCACATCAGCAGGTGTCGTGTCATCAACAGCAACTACAGACTCCTGAGCAGAACCCGGCTGCGAACCAACAAGAATTGACACCACCATCGTCACCGCACCCACAACCGCCCAAACCGACCGGCGCTGCCGTTGCCGCGGACGTCGAAGCGTACCGATGGCACTTCCACAGACATCATGCGTCGAGGCAGACAGGCGACCCTTCAAGAACTTCCCGAGATACCCGCAATCGCACATACGTGTCTACACTCCTGGAATTCTGGCTCGGCCCTGAGTAGTCCGAGCACGTTCGACAAAATATGGCCCTAGAGCCTTGGCAAGTGCGCCGCCCGGCGCGTTTTTCCTGTTCACCCAGTCTGTCATCCAGTCTTGAATGTACCGGCTGGCGGGATTGATTGCTTTTGGTGATTTTCGCCCCAGCAAGAAATGGTGCCGTTGGTATGCACAACGCAATAAAACTCGTACCCAACTGCGTAGGTAGCGATTGTCTTGCGAACTTCTGCAGGCAGTCCTACAAAGCCTGCAAACCCAGCCTTAAAACCTGAGGCCATGTTGTCTACAGGCCAAGGATTATAACCCCAACAAACCTTGGTACCATTAGTGCGTATAGCACACGTGTGAAAGGTTCCAAGGGCAATAGCGCTGTATGTGCCCGCGGGAGGACTAGACTGACCAAATACGTTGGAGCCCCAGCATGCTACGGTATCATCCGTACGTATAGCACACGTATGATTGTAGCCTGCGGCGATACTCTTGAATGTGCCTGAGGGCGGCGCCTCGTTCGTCCAATAGTTGCCACCCCAGCAGGTGAGCGTATCGTCTGTACGTATGGCGCAGGTGTGACTCATGCCTGCTGCGAGAGCCCTATACGTGCCCGCCGGTGCGTTTGTCTGCCCAAAGGCGTTTAGACCCCAACAGCTTACCGTGCCGTTAGTGCGAATAGCACAAACGTGAGCGTGTCCGGCTGCAATAGTCTCGTCGGCTTGTCTCACGTTAGGTACCGGCGTAATGGTTGTTGTAGTCGTAGTAGTGGCTGTTGTGGGGGGATTGGTGGACTGTTTATTCCAGCAGGTTACTTCGCCGCCCTCACCAATGCCGCAACTGTGCTTATAGCCAACAGAGATAGTTGACCATTCTTTGGACTTAAGCGATTCAGTCAGCTCATACTTTCCGTCGCCCCAACAGGCCGCTGTGCCGTCGGCACGCAACCCGCACGATTGCCAGACACCCACCGACACCTCAGTGTAATCACCAACTGGAACATCTATCTGGCCCCGGCCGTTATCACCCCAACAGGCAATTACGCCATCAGCCAACAACCCACACGCATGCCGCTGGCCCGCTGACACATCAGCAAAATCGCCCGAGGGAGCATCAGCCCGACCATCACGGCTGTTACCCCAGCACGTAACTGCTCCGGTGTCACGCAGCACTCCGCAAGTGTGTCGAGCACCTGCTGATACCGCACCGAAATTACCTTGAGGTGCATCGGATTCGCCATCGCGGTTACGGCCCCAACACGTCACTCCATATAAAGAATCAAGCGCGCACGTATGATATTTACCAGCAGAAACAGAAACGAAACCGCTGTCAGTCGGAGCATTCAACTGCAGGTATTGATTCCTACCCCAACAAATAATCGTCTGAGTTTCAGTCTCAACAGCGCACGAATGCTGATAACCAGCCGACACGGACACAAACTCACCCGACGGAGCATCAGCCTCGCCATGTTTGTTGTTGCCGCCCCAACAGGCAATCGTCCCATCGGTGCGCAACCCGCACGTGTGCGAACCACCCGCCGACACCGAAACAAACTCACTACTGCGGCCGTCATCATCATCGTCATCGTCATCAGGAAAAACCAGCGGGACAGTCGTGGTCGTCCCACTCGGAGGAACAACAGTCGTAGACGTAGTCGTAGTAGTCGTTGTCGTTGTTGTCGTGGTAGCTGGGTTACCGCCATCATCGTAATCATCGGCCAGCTCATCAACTTCGGCTTGGCCCTGAGCCTGAGCCTGGACTTGAGGCTCCGCCGCCCGTTGGACAATCACCGGATACATGCTCTCACCAGGCGGCGGCGCTACACAAACCTCAAAATACATATCCCCACCCGTGTAACTAAAATCTGTAGTCGGATCTATCGGGAAAATCCTCCCATCCGTACTCGTTTTACCGCGCTTCCAGCCTCCCACGTTATAACAATCCTCATACGTAGTGTAAACGGAATAGTCAATAGGCGCCGCCTCAGTAGGAGTGGAGTCATCAACAGCAACTACAGACTCTTGAGCAGAACCCGGCTGCGTACCAACAAGAATTGATGCGACCATCGTCACCGCACCCACAACCGCCCAAACCGACCGGCGCTGCCGTTGCCGCGAAAAGCTGCTCCGCGTCAGGATGACATTTCTGGATACTTCTCCAACCGGCGTGGGACGGTGACTCCCAAAGAACATCTTGGATTTCCGGTGACTGTGCATGGATTCTTACACTCCTAAGGTCTTGGTTCGGCGCTGGGCCGACCTAGCTGCAACAAAAGACATGGCCTTTCCCGCATCAAAGGGCGAGCGGTCCAAAACGTTCGTGTCTTTCATCCAGATTGTCATCCAGTCTTAAATGTTCCGGCTGGCGGCATTGCCTGCTTGTAGTCATTGGCGCCCCAGCAAGAGATGGTTCCATTTGTACGGACAGCACAAGTAAAGCTAAACCCACCTGCGTAGGCGGAGATTGTCTCGCCAATGTCGACAGGCAGTGCTGCACTACCAGCATATCCGGGTGCTCCAGGTTCAGGTATCCTCAAGCCCCAGCAGTAAATCGTATCGTTGGTACGTATAGCACACGAGTGATCTTCACCGGATGCGATGGCTCTATATGTGCCAACAGGCGACGTGATTGGCACGTCCTGCCTACTCAAGTCAGGGTTGCCTCCCCAGCACGCAAGAGTGCCATTGGTACGTATCGCGCACGTGTGTCTGAAACCCGCTGAGATATTTGTGAATGTCCCTGCAGGAGGTGATGACCTCCAATGTGAGTTGCTTCCCCAGCAAGCGATAGTACCATTGGTACGTATAGCACACGTGTGAAAGGCTCCAGGGGCGACAGCCTTATATGTACCAGAAGGCGCATTAGACTGCCCACGGTTATTGTAGCCCCAGCATGTAATAGCGCCATTAGTGCGTATAGCACATGTGTTATTGTAGCCAGCGGCAATAGCCTTGAACTTACCTGAAGGCGGTGCCGCCTTCGACCAGTAGTTTCCGCCCCAGCATACGATCTTGCCATCTGCACGTATAGCACAAGCGTGACTGTGGCCAGCGGCTACAGCGTTGTACTTACCCGCAGGTGGATTCGTCTCCCCAAAGGCGTCTAAGCCCCAACAGCTAAGCCTACCGTCAGTCCGTATAGCGCAAGCAAAGCTGCTTCCCGCCGCAACAGTCTGATTCGCTTGTACCACGTTAGGCACCGGCGGAGTTGTTGTTGTAGTAGTAGTAGTGGATGTGGTGGTAGTTGGTGGCGTGGTCGTAGTAGTCGTTGTTGTTGTAGTCGTAGTAGTGGTTGTCGTGGTGGTAGTTGAGGGGGGCTTGGTAGATTCCTTGTTCCAACAGGTCGCGACTCCGTCATTGCCTATGCCGCAACTGTGTCTGTGGCCAACAGAGATGGTTGACCATTCTCGAGACTTGGCCGAGTCAGTCAGCTCGTAATCTCGGTCAGCCCAACAGGCCGCCGTACCGTCGGTACGCAACCCGCATGATTGCCAGAAACCGACCGACACCTGAGTGTAATCGCCGACTGGAACATCAGTTTGGCCCTTGCCGTTGTTGCCCCAACAGGTTATAGCGCCATCAACCAACAACCCACACGTATGCCGCTGACCGGCTGATACATCAGCGAAATCACCCGACGGAGCATCAGCGCGACCGTCACGTCTGTATCCCCAGCATGTAACGGCACCAGTGTCGCGCAGCACCCCGCAAGAGTGCCGCGCACCTGCCGACACTGCACCGTAATTTCCTTGCGGAGCATCAACTTCGCCATCGCCGTTCCTACCCCAGCATGTAACCCCATGTCGGGAATCAAGAGCGCAAGTATGGTACTTGCCAGCAGAAACAGCAACAAACCCGCTGTCGGTCGGGGCGTTCAACTGAAGATGTTGATTCCTACCCCAACAAACAATGGTCTCGGTCTCAGCCTCAACAGCACACGAGTGCTGATAGCCAGCAGACACAGACACAAACTCACCCGACGGAGCATCAGCCTCGCCATGTTTGTTTTTGCCACCCCAGCAGGCAATCGTCCCATCGGTGCGCAACCCACACGTATGCGAGCCGCCCGCCGACACCGAAACAAACACATCACCACCATCGTCATCATCATCTTCAGGAGGCACAACTTCAGGAATTGTTGTCGTTGTAGTTGTTGTTGTAGTTGTAGTTGTTGTTGTAGTTGTTGTAGATGTAGTTGTAGTTGTAGTGGTCGTGCTAGTGGTGGTTGTTGTTGTCGTAGTGGTGGCCGGGTTGCCGCCATCGGATTCGTCAGCTTCTGCTTGACCCTGAGCCTGCGCCTGGGCTTGAGGCTGCGCCGCACTTTGGGCAAGCACTGGGTACATACTCTCACCAGGCGGCGGCGCTACACATACCTCAAAGTACATATCCCCACCCGTGTAACTGAAGTCTGTAGTCGGGTCTATTGGGAAAATTCTGCCATCAGTGCTGGTCTTGCTGCGCTTCCAGCCTCCAGCGTTGTAACAATCCAGATAAGTGGTGTAGGACGAATAGTCTACAGGCGCCAAATCAGCAGGTGGCGTGTCATCACCGCCAGCTACGGATTCCTGAGCAGAACCTGGCGATGAACTCACGAGAATCGATGCCACCATGGTCGCCGCACTCACAATCGCCCAAACCGATCGGTGGTGCCGTTGCCAGAGACGTCTACGCGCCCGAATGCCCCTGCCAGAGACATCTTTGGCTGCGTTGGACAGGCGACTGGTCATGTACTTCGCTACGTTCCATTGTTTGTACATTTGTTCTCACCCTCCATACATTCCGGTTTGGTTCTGGGCAGACCGAACGCGATCGGGAAACTAGCACACGCGGAGTGGGGTCAAGTACCCTCCGACGTGTAGGTGAACTCGGGCGAACAGTCTCTAGGCGAAAGCCCTAGTGGCTATGCGGGCCACGGCGGTGGGTTGGTCAAAATCGGCCTGGTGACCGGCATCGTCTAGCAAGTGCGTGCCCACCACGTGCGGTAGTGCCTCAGCCCAACGCGCCATGTATGAGGCTGGAATGATCCGATCCTTGGCGCCGTGTATCAGCGTGACCCGATTGGCAATCCGATGCAAACGGTCCGCAATCCCCCACTCCGGAAGCGGCCAGATGAGCTGTGCGGCTGCGGTACGCGTGAGATAGCGATGTACACCGTGCTCTACAACGATGTCGGCAGGCAGGTCAGTCGGATCGTCAAAGAACGTCGCTGTAGCGTCAGCGTCTTCGGTCAACATCGCTCTTTGCACGCTCAACGTGGTGCCAAACGGGTCCGCCACCGGTTCGCTATCGTCCCAGAGGCCAAATGGGGCCACGAGCACCATGTCACCGAACGCTTCAGGGCGCACCGCAGCTAACTCCAACGCCAGCATCGCTCCCACGCTGGAAGCCACCAGCGGCGCTCCCGCAAGCCCAGCCAAATCGACGACTTCGCTCGTGGCAACTACCCAGTCGTACAACGTTCGCAGACCTTCAGGTTCGCTTGAGCCGGTGAAACCCGGCAGGCTCGGAGCAACCACACGGTGGCCCGTGGCTGCCAATTCGTTCAATACTGGGTGTGCTCCAGGGTTGCCGAGCATCCCGTGCAGATAACCCACGGTTGCACCCTCGCCGAACTCAACTATGCCGATGTGCCCTTCTCTAAATGGCAGAGTGGCCGGTGCGAAGCCGCCAGCCAGAGATGCATCTGTGCTCATTGGGCTGGCCTCATTGGGCAGGTCTCATTGGGCTGGCCTCATTGGGCAGAGCTTCCGAGCGGCAAGAGTTGGTGGTCGGCCTTCGGCCACCAGTGGTCTTCGTATTCGTCCTCAAACAGGTTCGCCACCTCTGGCATCACCTTTGTGGCGTACATTTCTGTGTTCATCTTCACCAGATCTGGATCCATATTGCCGAAGTGGCTGAACACCATTAGGTGGCCGACGTTCATAGTGGTGGCCAGCTCGTGAACCTGTTCAGTTACCTGGGTGGGATTACCCAAAATGATGTAACCCTTTTCCACCATCGCTTCGAAGGTAAGCTTCTTCGAGCCGTAGAAAGGCCGGTCGGCGCCCGCTTTGGCTTGTTCGGCGGCGTTGGCTTCCCGTCGGGCGGTGGCTTCCCGTGCGGCGCGCTCAACCATGCCCTCAACTCCAGCTCGCACCGTGTTGGGTGTCTTGTAGCCCGGCGGATCGGCGTAACCCGCGTAAACGTGCAAACAGGTGTTGAAGAAGTACTCGGCTGGCTCGCGGTACAGGTCCCAAGCCTCGGCTTCGGTATCCGCCACTGCTATGAACTGCGCAAAGCCACCTTGGAAAGGGTTGGTTTCCTTGCCTAGTTCCTGGACTTTTTTCCAGAAACCCTGCATGGTGCGCAACCCTGCCTTGTAGCCGAAGTAGCTCAAGTAGCAGTACACCAAGTCCTCCGCAGCACACCAGTCCCAAGTGTCCACTGAGCCGCCGCCCGGAATCCAGATAGGCGGGTGGGGCTGTTGCACCGGCCGCGGCCAGACATTGACGTAACGCAGCTTGTTGTAGTTGCCGTTGAAGCTGAAAACCTCGTCGCTGATCCAAGCGCGCCGAATGAGGTCCACGCCCTCGTGGTAGCGCTCACGCAGAGTGGCCGGGTTCTGCCCGTAGGCGTAGATGGTGTCCATCGGCGAGCCGACTGGAAACCCGGCGATCATGCGCCCGCCGGTGATTCCGTCGAGCATGGCTATCTCTTCAGCCACCCGCAGAGGCGGGTTGTAAAGCGCCACGGAGTCGCCCAGCACAACGATGTTGGTGTCCGGGCAGTTGCGTGACAGTGCCGCCGCGATGATGTTGGGGCTGGGCATAAGCCCGTAGCCATTGGAGTGGTGCTCGTTGATGCCCACAGCGTCAAACCCGCACGTCGCCGCGAACTCAAGCTGATCTAGGTAAGCGTTGTAGGTTCGGTGACCGACCTCGGGGTCGTAGAGCTTGGGGTCAATGTCAACCCACACCGAGCGGTGTTTCTCGGGGAAATCCGTAGGCAGCTCCGGGTAAGGCATCAAGTGGAAAAAGATGGACTTCACTAGGCGTTCTCCTCGTAATCGTTGTCTCGCTGACGATGCCAATCACTGCCAGTCGCGACCCACCACGGACACGTCGTCGGGGTTGAAGAAGCCCGGGATCGTCCACCCGTCAAGGTCGTATTCGGCCATGCATTGCTCGGCAAAGCCCTCCAGCGCCTGGGTCATGGAACCCACGCCAGGAATCTCGAGATCTGCCACATGCAGATTCTCATAGCGGATCTGCTCGTTGTTGCCAGCGTAGTTTCTCTCGTACAGCTCGTGCCGGCCGCCGAACTCGCTGCCCATGGCGTCCCACAGGAGCTTCATGATCTTCATACGCTCAAGGGCTGGGATACCGTTCGAGCCTCGTACATATCGTTCAAGGTATGGGCGAATCTCGTCGGACTTGAAGTCGGCCGCGTTGGAGTTCACGTAGATCAATCCGGAACCAACCACCGACTCCACGATATCTTTGATACGCGGATACAGCACCGGAGTGAAGGTGCGGTAGGCCATGCCGTAGAGAATCGACGGCTGCACGGCACCGTTCTCCCACGGATCGGGGCTTTTGGCCATCGCATCGCTTAAGCCCCACATCAGATTCCGGATGGCAATCACCTCGCCCAAGTTGGCCTGCACACCTCGAAAGTCACGTGTACCGGTCGCCCGCAGGGCCTTAGACAGCAAGCCAGCGATGAAGTCCAACTTCACGCACAAGCGAGCCAGCCCGTGGAACGTAAACCTGGGGATGAAGCCGGAGGCCGGGAAGAAGTTGTTGGCGTTGTCAAGGTCGCCGTAGAGAAACACGTTCTCCCACGGAATCAGCACCTCGTCAAAAACTAGGATTGAGTCGTTCTCGTCAAGTCGGCTCGACAGCGGGTAGTCGAAGACGCTGCCCGTTGCGGCAGCTTGCAGCTCATAGGAATTGCGGCAAATGAGCTTGACGCCTTCAACGTTCATCGGTGTCGTACAGACAATGGCGTAGGCCGGGTCCTGCAACGGAATTGGACCGAAATGAGCGATGAAGTTGTAGTGCGTCAACGCCGAACCTGTCGCGACGACCTTCGCTCCTGACACGACCAGACCGTTGTCGGTTTCCCGCTCGACGTGCATGCACACGTCGGCGGCCTGATCGGCTCCTAAGTGGCGATCAACAGGCGGATGCACTATGGCATGGTTCCAGTACGACACTTCCTCTTGGCTACGCCGATACCAGTACTGGGCGTTGTCGTGGTAGTCGCCGTAGAACTCCGGAAACGCGCCCAGGGTCCCCAAGAACGAGGCCTTGTAGTCGGGGCTGCGGCCCATCCACCCGTAGGTCAAGCGCTGCCAAGCCGCTATTGCGTCCCGTGCACCCACCAAGTCATCGGCGCTGTGGGGCACGCGAAAGAACTTGTGGGTCTTGCCACCCGAGCCGGTGTCGGTTTCGCACATCAACACGTCTTGCTGGGCGGGGTCGTGAAGTGCATCATAAAGGCGAGCGATAGATCGCACGCTGTTGCGGAACGCGGGATGCGTCGTGACGTCTCGCACTTTTTCGCCCTGGAAGTACACCGTGCGCCCGTCACGCAAGCTCTCGATGTACTCCTCGCCGTTCATCGGCGTCCATGTCTGCGTTGAATCGTTCGTGACAGCGTCACTCATGAGTGTGGCCTCCCCCCTGGATTTGGCCCCCAGTCTGACCTATCTGTCGACAACTTGTAGACAGCCCTGCCGACTGTTGGGGCAGCAGTCGGTGACACTAACGCAGCCGTCGGTGCTGTACTGAACGCGCTAAAGCCAGCGCGGCAAGTTTAAGGCGCGTGGACGATCAGGGAATGAGCAGAACTTTGCCGGTAGTCGCACGGCCCTGCAGCGCCTCATGTGCCGCTCGTGCGTCTTGCAACGGAAATCGGGCACCGATGCGAACGTCCAGCTTGCCCTCGGCTACCCATCCGAACAGATCGTCGGCGCGGCTTACGAGTTCCTCACGGGTCGCGGTGTAGTCAGCCATAGTCGGCCGCGTCAGGAATAGCGAACCGCCCCTTGCAAGTCGAAGCGGCGCCAGCGGCGGCACTGGACCGGAGGCATTGCCGAACGTCGCCATCATTCCTCGCGGCCGCAGCACCTCCAGACCTCGTTCAAATGTGTCGGCGCCGACACCGTCATAGATCACATCTAGCGGTCGCGGACCTGCAATCCGTTCCACTGCATCACCGAAATCCTCGGTGCGGTAGTTGATGACGTGATCAGCTCCGGCTGCGGCGGCCAACTCGGCCTTCTCGGCTGTGCCGACTGTGGTGAACACCTCCGCACCGCGCATCTTTGCGATCTGGACAAGCAGCAGCCCCGTACCGCCTGCACCGGCGTGGATGAGGCAGCGATGTCCTGGTGCGAGTGGAAACGTGGAGCACGCCAGAAAGTGCGCTGTCATCCCCTGCAGAATTGTTGCAGCGCCAAGCTCACTGCTTAGGCCGTCGGGCAGTCGGACCGCGACTCGGGCGGGCACCTGCGCCTGCTTGGCATATGAGCCGAGGCTTGACGCCCACGCCACCTTGTCGCCGATGACGAAGCCTTCAACGTCGTCGCCTACTGCGCTGACTACGCCCGCGCCTTCGACACCTGCGATGAAAGGCAACGGCAGCTCATAGAGGCCGCTGCGGTGGTAGGTGTCGATGTAGTTGACGCCTGCTGCTTGGACATCAACGATCAGTGTCCCCGGCGCTAGGTCCGGGTCGTTGACCTCGGTCCACACGAGAGCCTCAGGCCCACCCGGCTCAGTTACCTGTATTGCGTGCATGGCCGACGCGACTCAGGCCGGTGCGAAGTTTGTCTCGTAGTTGGTGTCGTCCACCAGCAGGTCTTCTTCGGGAAGAGTCACTGCGTAGTTGAGCGCTCCGTTGATGTCGTGCTCCCATACCTCGGCGGGCAGCTCGTAGAGCACCTCAACCCCATATCCGTTGGGATCGTTGATGTACACGCTGTGAGTCATTCCATGATTCACGCGCGAGTTCATGTTGACACCGTTGTCCTTCAGGTACTGCACCTGCTCCAGCCAGGACTCGCGGTCTGGGTAGGTGATGGCGATGTGGTTCACCGCGCACACGCTGTCGAACATGTCCCACTTCTCAGGTGGCTTGGGCATGTTGGGCAACTCCACCAGAGCGATGTCGTGGTGGTTCACGTCGTCAACCACGCCGCTGTAGAACTGCATCTTCACTGGCGGCACTTTGTACTTATCGGAATCCAACGCTCCCACTTGCTGGAAGCCAAGCAAGTCGCACCAGAAGTGATGCGACTCTTCCATGTCACGGACGTTCAAGACGAGGTGATTGACACCTCGTGGCGTGACTGGAGTGGTGCGCTTTTTGACGGTCTGGCTCATGTGGTTCCCCCTTCGGACCCCGACAGCCGCTACACCAGCCATGAGGGCATCGCCCGCAACTTCAGCGGTTGACTGCTCCGCTGGCTGCTGAAGCAGCAGCCGATAGCTGTGGTTCAGCCTAGTCAGGTGCCAACCAGTGCGCCAGCGCGCAGGTCCCTTTGCGAGGCCCTAGAGCGCCTCAAGCCTCGGTTTGACTTCGGCCGCAATCCACTCAGCAATGGTGTCGTCCTCGTGGCAGAAGTGTTCAAACACGACCTCGTCGAGGCCCAGCTCGCGCAGGCGGCCGCAGTGGTCCACCAGTTCCTCAACTGATCCGCGCCACGGACCATGACCGGCTGCAATGGCATCGTCAACGGTCATGCCGGTGCCCTCGGGCGCCATCATGTCCAAGAAGCGCTGCAACGCCATGGCTTCGTGGTGCTCATCGGGGCCAATGGTGGCGAATATGAGCATTGACTTACGGATCTCGGTGTGGTCGCGGCCAATGTCCTCGCAGTGCCGGGCAAGGGCTTCGGTAGCTTCCCGAAACTCGTCGATGCCCAGCGGTGTGGCATTCCACTCATGGGCGTGCTCGGCTGCGATGCGCAGCGTGCGTCGTGGCCCGGTGCCACCAATGAGGATCGGTGGTCGTCCAGCAGATGGGTGCGGCTGAGAGTTCGTCCCGCTGATGCGATAGTAGGCGCCATCGAAGGTGCCCGACTCGGAGTACCAAAGCTGCTTCATCAGCGCTATGGCCTCTTCGAGCCGGTCGTAGCGTTCGCGAGCAGCCGGAAAGTACACGCCGTAAACCTCATGCTCGTCGGGGTACCAGCCCGCGCCGAGCCCTATTACGAAGCGACCGCCAGCAAGCGAGTCAAGTTGTTGAGCCATGCGGCCCATGTTGACCGGCTCGCGGAACGTGACCGGCGTAACCAGCGGCCCGAAGCGAATGCGCTCAGTTTCCTCGGCTGCCATGACGAACGATAAGTAAACGTCAATGGCGTCCTTCTGCTTGCCATTGAAGTAGTGGTCGGAACGAAACAGCGAGTGAAACCCCAGCCGCTCAACCAGCCGACAAATATGCCGCCACCGCTCCCAACTGAGAGGCGTAGCCTCCCCGATAATCACCCCAACATCCATAACCCACCCTCCCCGTCACGCCAACCCGTCACCGAATTACTTCTTGAGTTCCTGCTTTAGTTCAGCGAGCGTTGGACCGTTGGGCATCCTCCAGTACTTCAAGCCGTTGGCGCTTGACCAACCGAATACGAACGCCGCAGTCGCCGAAGGTGAGCCAGGTTCGCCACCATCTTCAATTTTGATGAGGCCACTCGCCGTGACCGTTGCCCAATAGGTGACGCCCTTATTCGTGCAGGCTAAACGAGTATTGACCTCAATCAGACCTGCGTGGATAAGATCTTGGATAACGCCGCGTTTGCCACCCCTGTTGCTCGCTTTATTTGTGGGTAGCTCGGCGCACCGAAACTGAGGGTCCGGAGCGTCAGTTAATGTCGGCGTCTCCTGAGGTCTATCGTCCCGCTCGTGATCCCCAGCTACCGTGAGGATTCGACGGCCTACTAGATCCTCGTACACCTTCACACTCAACACCCTAACCGAGCCCTCATCTGGAGACAGGCTCTTCAGCGCAGCGCTGGTTTGGTCGTCAAAGTCACCGGCGACAAGCACGAGCCGCGGAGGTTTCTGGACTTGACGCGGCCATTGTGTTCCGGTGAATGCAGTCCATCCTGAGTTAAACGCATCGGGTCCATCGGGATACATAGCTTCAAGTTCACCCAAGCTCATGACCGCAGCTTGGCCAGCATACTCCAAGCACTGCGCGATCTGTTCGCGATCGCTACCTCGCTTGACTTCAATGACGTGGATGTAGCCATCAACATCAAGAGCTAATATGTCGGGACGGAGACCATTGGCCATTCTCGGCTCGCTAGCAACCGGAAGGAGCCGAACACCAGTTAGCGCTTCAAGATTTGACCACAGAAGGTCCTGAATATCCCTCTCGTACAGATCCGGACCTGGTGGCACATGACGAAACTGCACGAGTCGGTCGCGACCAATCTCAAACAATCGCATGGCTGTCCTTCCGCCAATCATTACCAACTGCAACTACACCCCGACAGCCGAGCCAGAAATGGCCTTTTACACTCATCAACACACCACCCAAATCAGACACGAAAACCCGCACACCTCAGTCACCCATAAACCCAGAGCGAATCAGTTTACGCTAGACATGTAACACAACTGTACCTGAGGATCTGTCATGCCAACCCTGATACGACTGATGCCACAACACACTCGCGAAACACAGAATCCAACCCACAATTGTGAACGACAGCAAAAAAGGAATCACCCCGCGACTGAACGCTTTACCACACCCTGGCGAACTGCCATCTGCCGCGTTGACCACCTTGACACCACAAATGAGCTTACCGAGCGTCCGACCGTGACGTGCCATAGACCACCAATACACAAACACCGTCAATATCGCCAGCAGAAGAAACGCATCAACACACCACGCCACCAACCGCCGCAACGGACTAGCCAACTCTACTGTATCGCCATTATCTAACGTAACCCAACCACTGCTGCCAACTCCACTCACCATGTTGTTCCCACCTTGGCACACTCCATCACGCTCCCCGAACCTACCATAGGGGGCAAGCTCCTGATTCTCGATGCGCGACCCATGGTCAGTTTCCGCCAGCGATTAGTGGCATCTGGTTGTAGAGCAAACCGTCAAGTTCACGGCCGCGTGCCTTTGGGGCTCGGCCTCCCCATTGCTTGAAGAAGAAAGCAACGTCCGCAGTTCCACACTGGTCTCGTAGATCGCGGACCCAATCCTCGTCCATGGTTCGGGCGTTCGCGCCGCTCTCGCCTCCGGCAATCAACCAATCGACTAAAGTCAGGTCAAGATTCGCTAGCGGACCGAGAAGCGGCTCTGCGCTGACAAAGCGTACGGCAGCGTCGACCGCCCGCAGATGGTCAATGCGGAAGGTGTAGCGATCAGACTCAACGCTTACACCCATCCAGACGTTCTCAGGCCAGTCAAGATCGCAGGCGAGGGTCGCGAGGCGCTTCGACCGCTTAGTGAGCACCTGGTAGGCGTGCTGGGGCGTATCGACCATGACATCAAACACCCGCTGAATGAAACTGAACGGAACGTCGGGGTGGAACAGATCGCTCATTGAATTCACGAAAATGAGCCGCGGCGACTTCCAACGGTACGGTGCGTCGAGGGTGCCTTCGTGCAGCGTCAGTGCGAAGCCCGGGCCACTCGTCCTGGGATCACCGTCGTTCTGGTACTTCGCCTGTCCCATGGCTTGCAGCCGCTTCGCAAGCGTGAGGGCGTAGCAGTTGTCGCAACCGGGCGACGTCTTGTTGCAGCCCGTGGTCGGGTTCCATGTCACCTCCGTCCACTCAATCCCAGACCGATCAGCCATGCTCAGACTCTCCTGCTCGGTCTCTGTCTAGTCCGAGGATACGGATGGGTTGTGACATGCGAACCCGCCGTCCTCAGATTAGGTGGCGTTAGCTATACTGCGGTCTAAGAGCCCCGCAATTGTTTCGTGCGCTTCGGCGAGATTCTCTATACCTTCCTGCCTATTTTCGTAGATACCTTTAAGGTAGATTTTCTGCTCGTTCAAGAAATCGGCATCTCTTGGATTGAGTCGTGTCTGTTCCAACAGCGCTCGGAGCTTCGTCGAGTTTTCTCTCGACGACTCAGCCCATTTTACTACAATGTCCCGGTTATAGAATGCCATTTGCTGTAGTGCTTCGCTTAAGCAATCTCTCATTACACGATTGATTACGGCAATCGACAGCAGCGACTGCTGCACTTCTTCCATTGCTTGTTGTAGTTCCTTTAGCACCAATGCGTTCTCGTCGTTCGCATTCTTCAGCTCCCTAACGGCTTTTCTGTCTGTCATTGTCTACATCCAATTCGGCTGTGAGTCGCTATTCGTTTGTGGACTATAGTCTGCCACAATCAAGAACAAGTGGAGGTCGTACAACGCCATGTCAGAAACTGCCGAAACTCACTCACTTACACTCACAGGTGCCCAAAGAGTGCTGGATGCCGCGCTGCACAAGGCCGAAGCCATGGGCCAGCGGTTCTGCATTGCCGTGACTGACTCCGCTGGCGAGGCAATTGTCACGGCTCGCATGGATGGCGCCCCACGCCTGTCTGCGGGCATTGCCCTAAACAAGGCCTACACAGTCACCGGATTCGGAGGCATGCCGAGCGGAGACTGGTGGGATCTAATCAAGGACGAACCAGCTCTCGTACACGGCATCACCCACACGCCGCGCCTAGTCGTGTTCGGAGGCGGAGTTGGCATATTCGTGGACCACAACTTGGTAGGCGCCATCGGCGTCTCGGGGGGTTCAGCCCAGCAGGACACCCAAGTCGCCGAAGCGGGTGCGGAAGCGCTCGCTCGCTAGGCGCTTGCGGATCAGGTGCCACTCTCGTTGCGCTGCGCTAGCCACGCTTCAAACTCTGCTCGACGGTCCTTGGCGATGGGGAACGTCCCAACGGAGCTGTCGCCAGCCGCTACCCGTTCAATGGCCCACTCTTCCTCAATTTCCTGGGTGTAGGAATCGTCGGCGATTTCCTCAGCGAGCAACGCCGGAACAACTACAGCCCCCTCGCCATCACCCACGATGATGTCGCCAGGCAACACTGTCACGCCAGCACATGCGATGGGCACCTGATGTTCAAGCGGTGTGTGAAGTCGGCCGAGCGTCGCAGCATGAGACGACTGGTGATAGACGGGCAGTCCGACATCTGCCACCGCAGGCGTGTCACGCAAGGCGCCATCGGTGACGAATCCGGAAGCGCCGAGGTACTTGATGCGCATCGTGAAGATGTCGCCGATGGTGCCAGCGTGGGGTTCACCCCGAGCCTCCACGATCAGCACCTCTTCATGCTCAATTGACTCCACTGCGCGTCGCTGGGCGTTCGGGCCCTGCAGTCGCCGCTCGAAGTCCTCGCGTTTGGGCACAAAGCGCAACGTGTGCGCGTAACCGAGCATGCGTTGGCCTTCGTTCAACGGTCGCAGCCCATTTAGGAAGCTGTTGCGCATACCGCGCCGCTGCATCTGGCCCGCAAGTGTCGCAGTGGACACCGCGTTGAACTTCTTTCTCATGTCGTCAGTGAGCATCACCGGACGATGTTCTGCCTCAGCCATCAGAACCCCTTTGTACGTTTCCCGTTGCCTTGCGCTGATCATCATTGCACCACAACCTTGCGCCTTGAGCCGGGCCTTGCGGGGACTGCCTGTTGGTGCGCTAGCTGCCAGGTAGGTAATCGGCGCGAGCTGAAATCTAGGTAGCGCTCGCTGCAAACGTTGTTCAAAGTACAGACTAGTGTGTACAGACCAAGAGGGGGAAACTATGACTCGCAAGTTGGCAGCAATCGCGTTCGTATTTGTGCTGGTGGCGGCGTGCGGCAGCGATGACGACACCAGCGCGGACGAAACGACGCCTGCGGTCACGGTCGCCGACACCTCTGATGATGCGTCATCTGACGACACCTCAGACGCCGCATCGACCGCACCACGTGAGTACGGGGACCAGGCGGGCGATCATTGCGGGCTAGGTACCGGCGAACCGGCGACTGGTGAACCGATCGTGATCGGCAATGTCACGACCTCAATCCCTGGCATCGACTTCTCAAGCGGCCCGCTAATGATGCAGGCCTACTTCGAATGCGTGAACGCCAACGGCGGCATTCACGGACGGCCCATCGAGATGGTGTGGGAGAACGACAACGGCATCCCCGAAGACGCTGCTGCTGCCGCCCGCAAGCTGATTGAAACCGACCGGCTCATAGCCATCGGCGGCGGATTCTCAATTCTGGACTGCGCCGTCAACGCCGCCTACTACGAAGAACAGGGCTACAACGTCGTCCTGGCTGGCGTGCCCGCAGAGTGCTTCAGCTCGCCGAACATCGCAGCTACCAACATGGGACCCGCGTATTCGCTGCTCGGCGCAGCACAGGCAGTGATCGCCAAGAACGCCACCAACAAGATCGTGACTTCGACCGGCGTGTCGCCGGCTGCGGAGTACGGCAACTCACTGGCAGGTCTCTACATCGAACAGTCTGGCCTGGAATGGGAAGATGTTCAGTATGAGCTACCGATTCAGGATGCCACTTCGGCGGCTCTTGACCTGGTCAACCGTGCCGGCGACGGCGGAGGTGTGCTGCTCAACTACACCCCACCCGAGGGCCTCAAGATTCTCAAAGCCGCTGAGGAACAGGGACTGATTGACCGGGTCATCTGGGGTTCGTCAACCCCGCTCAACGACAGCTCCGTAGCGGTAGCGCTTGGCCCCGCATGGACTGGCAAGGTCAACGTCAACGCCGAGTTCAGCTTGCTGGACGACGCCCGGCCAGACATTGAGCTGTACCGACAGGTGACAGCCGAATACAACCCGGACCCCACTCTGGGCAGCTTTCAGCAGATGGGTTTTGTGGCGGGACGGATCATCGTGCATGCCCTGCTGGGCATGGACCCGGCCGATCTGGATGATCCCGTTGCGGTGAACGCCGCCATTGGCGCCATCAAGAACTTCCAGTCGGATCACCTGTGCAAACCGTGGTACTTCGGTGGCTTGCCACTTGGCAACGTTCCGAATAACTGGGACTACAACGTGGTGCCCGATGGCGTGGACCGAATGGTTGACGACAGTGGTTGCTTTGAGATCGCGGCCATAGATCCAATCCTGATCGCTGTCCGCGAGGCTGAAGCGGGCGGCGGACTCACCTCTGAGGAGCCGAACAACTGGACGGGCGGTCTGGCGGGGGCAAGCTGATCTGGCCGTCGATAGCGACTCCAGCAAATTCCGGTCCTATGCGACGCTGCTACTAAGTCAAGCTGCGAACATCGCTGCGGATGCCTGACAGTTCAATACTCCTGCCATTCTTGATCCAAGGTTTGGCATTTGGAGCGATGTACGCGGTGACCGGGACGAGCATCGTCGTCCTCTACCGCACCACAGGTGTCGTCAATTTGGCTTTCGGTGCCATTGGTTCGATGGCAGTTCACATCGTGTGGTCGCTCATGGGGGGCTCGATCATTTTGCCGGAACCCCACGTTTCGGGGCTAAGGGTGTTGCTGTATCCGGCAGTCGTAGCCCTATGCGGTCTCATGTTCGTGATATACGGCAGAGTATTCGCGCCGCTGCTGGACAAACGTGATCCGCTGGTGAAGTCCCTGGGAACCGTGGCATTGGCATTGTTCTTGATGGGGATCATGAAAGAGCGTTGGGACACGTCCAAGCCCCGCTCGCTGCACTTTCCCAAGTCGACCTTCAGCGTCGGTGGCACCGTTGTTTCGACCAATCAGATCCTTGCGCTGGCGTTCGCGCTAGCTGTCGTGATCGGCGTCGGCATCTACCTAAAGCGCACTGACACCGGCACCGCCATGCGGGCGATTGCCAACAACCGGGAGACCTCTGGCCTGCTGGGTGTACCGGTTGGCCGGGTGGAAGCGGTGGCCTGGTTCGGAGCAGGCTTGTTGTGCGGTTGCGTGTTCCTGCTTCTGCCGTCCCTGTTCAAGAGTATGGACCAAGCAACGCTCACCTGGTTTGTGATTCCAGCCCTTGCTGGCGCCATAGTGGGACAGCTCCGGTCGCTGTGGGTCACATTCGGGGCCAGCCTGCTCATCGGTGTGGTTGAGTCTCTGCTGACCCCATTTAGCGGGAACCTGAAATTCCTGTCCGAACTGCGGCGACTGACTCCAGTTGTGTTCGCTGTAGTTGCCATCTTGTGGCTTTCGCGACGCCGAACCATCGTGCTGGCCGGCAGGGAAATGTCATGAAGATGGGCCCAGCGAACGCGAGCACGTTGGAGTTCGGCCAATCCAGAGTCAAACAAGCGGTATCGCACCGCTTATTCCAGCCGGTGATCGTGGTCGCATTGGTGTTGTTTGCGTTCTTCGGCATGCCGTCGATCTTTGACGCAACTTGGATCTTCAACTTCACACAGATGGCGATTTACTCGATGGTTGCAGCCAGCGTGGGCATGCTGTACGGACGGGTCGGCTTGGTGTCACTGGGCCAGGTGGCGCCATATGGCATCGGTGCATGGGTGACGATCCGGCTGGCCTTCGCCACCGACATTCCCTACCCGTTGCTGTTGGTCATCGGCGGCGGCGCGGCTGCTGTCATTGGTGTGCTCATTGGCCTGCCCGCTTTGCGTGTGAGCGGGCTGTACCTGGCACTCGTGACGCTAATGCTGGCAGTCGGAGTTGAAGTAATCCTGTTCCGGCTGAAGTTCGCCAACGGTGGCCCCGGCTTCAACGGTCTCGCTCTGACCATGAGCGACCGGGCCCCAGTACCGCGGCCTGGTTTCGCCGAAGGAGACATTGCTTATTTCCGGTTTGTGGTGATCGTTACGTTTATCGTGTTCATGTTGGCGGTGGCTTTTTTGGCCACCAAGCCTGGCCGAGCTTGGGCGTCGGTACGCCAGAGCGAGCCCTCCGCGTTGGCTTCAGGCATCAGCATCACCCGCTACAAGCTGATGGCATTCGGACTGGCCGCATTTATGGCCGGTGTAGCAGGTGGACTGTTCGGCGCTCACGTGCAGTGGTCAATCGGCGTTGACCAGTTCAACCGGCAAGCGGCGTTGTTCCTGGTTGCTGTCGTGCTCATGGGTGGTACCGGCTCGTTGTGGGGAGCATTGCTGGCTGCGTTCTTCGCCAAGATTCTGCTGGATTTCCTGACGCAGAACGTCATCGGTCATCAGTTTTGGAACGACTTCTCGCTGACCATCTTCGGTATCGGGCTGATGATCAATCTCATTCAAACCACGAAGGCGATGGACAAGAAAGGTCTGCTCGAATGATCGAGGTAACGGACCTGAGCGTGCAATTCGGCGGTGTTCGTTCGCTTGATGAAGTGACCCTGGCGTTCCCGGGCGGCAACTGTGGATTGATTGGCCCCAACGGTGCAGGCAAGACCACGCTGTTCAATGTTCTGTCTGGGTTTGTGACACCTGTGGCTGGCCGCGTGGCGGTGGAGGGAGTGGACCTACTGGACATGACCGACTATCGGCGGGCCCGCTGGGGGGTAAGACGTACATTTCAAACAGTGCAGACCATCGACAGTTTGTCGGTGTATGACAACGTGCGAACAGTCCACGAGCACGCTCGGGGAGACTCCAAACATGAACAGCGGGACGATGCTGTGCAAGATGTCCTGGAGTTCGTTGGACTGAGCGAGCTTCGCAACGAAGTGGTACGAACACTGTCTCAGCGTGATCGTCGCTTCATCGAAGTAGCGCGGGCGATAGTGGGCGCTCCGCGCGTGGTTCTGCTAGACGAGCCTGCAGCCGGGCTACCAGAGGAAGAAACTGAACACCTGGCACAGATCATTCGGGCCGTGCCGCAGCGCACGGGAGCCACGGTGGTGCTTGTAGACCATGACATGTCGCTTGTACAAGCGTGCTGCGACTGGACAGCAGTACTGGACTTCGGACGGCTGGTCGCGGCAGGACCAACTGCCGAGGTGCTCCGCGACGAGCGAGTGCTCTCCGCCTACGTTGGCAACGAAGCGGCATGACCGATAGCAAATCGCCAACTGGCGTGGCGCGAGAGAACGCGGCTTTAGAAAACAACTCCATCGGGAATCCTCCGCAGCCAAGCCTCACCCTGTCTGATCTGACAGTGGATCGCGGCGGTCGGCCAGTGGTACACGAGGTAACGCTTCACGTGCCACCAGGTGAGATCACGACACTGCTCGGACCAAACGGTGCCGGAAAATCAAGCCTCGCCGCCGCCGTCGCTGGCCTAGCGCGGGTGCGGTCAGGCAGCGTCATGCTGGCGGACACGGACATCACGGGTTGGCGGCCTGAGCGGGTACGTCAAGCCGGAGTAGCGGTGGTTCCCGAGGGTCGTCGCCTGCTGAGCGACCTCACCGTGACCGACAACTTGCGGGTCGCCACCTATTCGCTTAGCGAAGAAGCGGCCGCTGACGGCATCAAATATGCCCGCACACTGTTCCCGGAACTAGATCGTCGACGCAACAGCCTCGGGCGCCAACTCTCAGGCGGCGAGCAGCAGATGGTGGTGCTGGCCCAAGCCCTAGTGTCTCGTCCCAAGGTGTTGGTGGTGGACGAACTGTCCTTGGGTTTGGCACCGATTGTGGTGAAACGCCTGACACCAGTGCTGACCGAGGTAGCCAACAACGGAGTGGCTGTGCTGCTGATTGAGCAGTTCGCACACGTGGCTCTTGATCTGGCCACTAAGGCGTACGTGCTTGAAAGCGGTCGCGTCCGATACGAAGGCAGCGCGCAGGAGTTGATCGGTCAACCCGAGGTGCTGCACTCGGCATACCTGCTGCAGGACTGAGTTCGGTGTCAGCGCACACCTCGGGGCGGGCACTAGGTATACCTGCCGCTGGTTTGGCCATGGTCGGCTGGGCAGCCTCCGGCGTGATCGCCAAAGGTCTCTCCGAGTTGGGGCCGTTAGCTGTGGTGTTCTGGCGGATGTGGCTCTACACCGGCATCGTGGTGCTGTTCTTGTGGCTGAACGGCACACCGCTGCGCTGGAAGTCCATCAAGGTGTCCTTTTGGGGCGGATTCTCGCTGGCTTTTGACATCATGCTGTTCTTCACATCGCTGAGGCTGACCACTGTCGCCAATGCGACTGTCGTGGCCTCACTCCAGCCGTTGTTGATGCTCTACCTGGCACCCAAGCTCTTCAATGAGCACCCCAAGGGCAAACACTGGGGAATGGCGTTCGTAGCCATTGGCGGCATCGCGGTCGTCGTGTTCGGATCGTCGGGCATTCCCGAGTGGAGCGTGCTAGGCGACTTGCTTGCTGTGTTGACGCTGTTTGCGTGGACGGGCTACTTCGTTTTCTCGAAGCTGAGCACACAGAAAATCAGCTCCTCGCAGTACACCGGCGGCAGCGCTTTGGTGTGCTCATTAGTGGCTTCGCCGTTCGCGATTGCTTCGGGCCAAGTGTTTGACTTTCCCTCGCTCGGTACTTGGGTCTGGCTGGCAATCCTGTCAATCGGGCCAGGATTCACCAGTCACATGCTGATGAACTGGTCACTAGCACGGATTCCAGCATGGGTGGGGTCCACCATGACCCTGGCAATTCCCGTGACGAGCACCCTGATGGCGTGGGTGTTCCTCGGCGACCAAGTGTCGCCGTGGCAGTTCGTCGGCATGACAGTAGTGATGTTCACACTCGCAGTCGTGGTGCTAGATCAATCACGCACCAAGTTGTAGTAGCCGCTGTTGTAGTAATCCCCGACTAAGCGCTGGCATGTACTGGTGGACGTCTATGTGCCCACGGCGCAGCGAGTTCCATCTGAGCTGCAACTTGCAACAGCACATCCTCACGGCCAGGTGCCGCCACTAGCTGCACGCCGATTGGCAGACCCTCTGGAGACATACCCTCGGGCAAACCTAAAGGCACCGAGATAGCTGGCTGCCCGCTCACGTTGAACTGTGGCAGATACGGCGTCACCTTCGCCAACCGCTTAGTCAACGTGCGTTCGTCCCCATTCACGAGATGGCCGACGGGAGGCGGAACGACACCCAACGTGGGGGTCAACAGCAAGTCGAAACCGTCGCCTGTTCCTAGCCGCGGACTCCACCACGAGACCATCTCGCGGGTGAATAGCTGCAAACGCTCGCGGCTGGCGAGCAGGTCTGCGGCGCTGATCTTCGCGCCGCGCTGGTAGTTGATCCACGCAACCGGCTCAACGTCGTCCTCGGTCCACGGCCGACCGAGGACGCTCTCGAGTGATCGCAGACTGGCCGTGGCACTGGCCCGCATAACGCGGACGTAGTCGTACATGTAGTCATTGCTTGCTAGAGATGCTGGCTGCGCTTGCTCTACACGGTGCCCGATGTCGTCCAGCAAACCAGCGGCTGCTTCGACAGCCTGGGAACACAGCGGGTCAGTTGCTTCGAATGAGATGGTGGAAGCCACACCAATGTGCAGTTGCCCCGGCTGCTGTGTAAGGGCAGCGACGTACCCGCCTTGTGGTGCCCGATGGGCTGGCACGTAGGGATCACCAGGTTCGGGCCCTGCGAGCACATCAAGAGCCAGGGCTGCGTCGCGCACAGTGAGAGTCACTGCCCCATCTGTGGTTCCACCGCCCCAGCCTTCGCCTGCGGGAGCACTCGAGATACGGCCCCGCGACGGCTTGAGACCGACGAGACCGTTGGCGCTGGCAGGAATACGGATGGAGCCACCGCCGTCGCTGGCATGAGCAATGCGGACTATGCCCGCCGCCACAGCCGCAGCGGCTCCCCCACTTGAACCCAACACCGTATGGTCGGTATTCCACGGGTTGCGACATGGGCCATACAACGCAGTCTCCGCAGCGGCTGGGCATTGCCCGCCACCGAGTTCGGGGCTGTGCGAGCGACCAATACTGATCGCGCCAGCGTCGGCCCAGCGACGCGCCACCGACCCTGTTTGTGAGTATCGATAATCCAGTTCAGCCAACCGACGGTTGCCCTGATAGGCAGGATCACCTTCGGAAGGACAGTGCAGGTCTTTCAGCGCAATCGGAACGCCAGCTAGCAGCCCATCACTGGCGCCGTGTGCGCAGGCCACAGCGGCTCTCTGGCGCGCAGCATCATGAGTTGACTCGACGATCGCGTTGATGGTCGGATTTACTTGGTCGCAGTTGGCGATTGCTTGTTCCAATGCCACCGCAGCATCAATCTCGCCATTTCGGACCTGTTCGGCGAGTGCAGTTGCATCTGCTGTGTTCATTTGCATCCCCACTAGCTTTGTCGATGGTTCTACCCCGCTGGCGACCCGACTGACGTCCTCAGTTGAGTTCCCCAATGGTCGTCTCCGACCGAGGTCCGAGACGAGTTTCCTTTGACTGCAACACCGGATCTGACTCTCCAGATCTGACGCTGCAAGCCTGACACTCCAGTATCGCGGTATCCCACGAGGAACCGCCAGACGCTAAACAGGCCGCAAATGGCAACCTCTGCGAACCTAGAGTGAGACTCTGCTAATTTTCGGCCACAATTGTTCGCCCAAATGGGCGACCAAACAGCGAGGCAGCGATGTTTGAAGACCATGTATTGATTGACACAGGCGAAGGAGCGATGAGCACCTTCGTGGTGCATCCCGAAGCTAGTGAGCGGCGACCGGGGCCATTCCCGACGGTGTTGTTCTTGATGGACGCGCCCGGCAAACGCGAAGAACTGCATGACATGGCGCGGCGCATCGCGACGGTCGGCTACTACGTGATGCTGCCGAACCTGTACTACCGCGATGTGCCGGGCTTCATCGTGCAAAGAGACGACCCCGCCAGTCGCCAGTTCATGTATGAGATGATGTCCAATCTCTCCAATGCCATGGTCTCGCGTGATGCAGCAGCATTGCTGAAACACGCGGACACCGATCCGGTCGCCAACACTGAGCGCGTCGGCACCACGGGTTACTGCATGACCGGACCCATGGCCATATGGCTTGCCGCGGACTATCCCGACCAAGTCGTGGCAGCAGCCTCAATCCATGGCGTACGGCTGGCGGTGGATGCCAGCGACTCGCCTCACCTCAGAGCGCCGGACATCAAAGGCGAAGTGCTGTTGATGTCTGCCGAGCATGACGACTACGTTGACCGTGCCCACTTCGACCGGCTGTGTACTGCCTTCGATGATGCTGGCACCGATGCGCACACGCTTTGGGTGGAGGGCACGCATCACGGCTTCGTGTTCCCTCAGCGGCCGGTGTACGACAAACCAGCCGCCGAGCGACACTGGGAACTGCTACTGGACATGTTCGCTCGCCGCCTGCACTGAGACCCTGCGCCGTGACAGGCCTGCAGTGAGACTCGCACGAGCGAGCAAGTAAGTCGCGCCACCTGCACGGGGCGGCGCCAGCCGACTGGCTAAGCAAGCGCGGCGGCGCAGTGGCACACTGTCGCCCCATGGAGACACTTGAGCTTGTTCGGACCGTATCGCCACCTATCGCAACGCTGGGGTCGAAGTTCTACTTTGACCCTGCGACGCTGTCCAAAGGCAAAGAAGCTGGGCTGGACGGCTTCCGCTTATACATGTTGGGACGCGGTGGCGTTCTGGGTGATGTGGAACCGGCCGTTGTTCACAGCGCGTTCGGCTACTTCAACCCGGATCTAATCGCCAACATCTGGAATTCGGCACGAGCCACGATGGCGCCGCGGGATGGCGGCCGGCTCTACATGGAGTGCGCAGCCTCCTTCGGCGAGTCCAAGCTGAGCGGGGTTGCTGGCCTTGGGGAGTTCAACGCCGCTGCCGACAAGGTCATCAACGCAGGGCTTGTGGACAGTTCCGCTCAGGCGCTCTTCGCAGCTATCGCATCAGAGCCGCGCAGCGATGCGCCTGCTGCTCGTGCGTATCAGAACGTGACTGTCCTACGGGAACTGCGCGGCAGCCTGCACCTAGTTGCGATCATCGCCTCGGGACTCTCGACAGAGATGGCCCACAGGGTGCGCAGGCCAGAGGATGTCAAGATGTTTGGTTGGGATAGCGAGGTTGAGGTCACCGACACTCATCGCACCAAATGGGAAGCAGCCGAATCTCTTACCGATGAGCTGATGGTGCCGCTATATGGCGTGCTCAACGACAGTGAGGCGCAGGCGCTCGCGAATGGTGTTTCAGCCATCGAGTCGGCGCTAAGCGATTGATGCATGAACCTCACGAAGTTGCTGATCGCTAACCGTGGCGAGATTGCAGTTCGAGTAGCGCGCGCGGCAAACGAGCTCGGCATCTGCACTGTTGCAATCGCTGGCGAAGACGACACCAGTTCACTACACACGCGAGTCGCCGACGCGTGCGTCACGCTCAAGGGCCGAGGTGTAGCGCCCTACCTTGACGTTCAACAGGTAGTCAACGCAGCGGTGGAGACAGGCTGTGATGCGATCCACCCGGGCTACGGCTTCTTGGCCGAGAATCCCGCCCTGGCGCTGGCCTGCAACGAAGCCGATGTGGGTTTCGTGGGACCGGACGCGCGTCACCTAGAGCTCTTCGGAGACAAACTCGCCGCACGGGCGCTTGCGCGAGACCACCAAGTTCCGCTGCTGCCCGCCACTTGCGAACCCACATCAATCCAAGGGGCACAGTCCTTCTTGGAAGAGCACGGGCCGATGATGATCAAGGCCCTAGCCGGCGGCGGCGGACGAGGCATGCGCGTGGTGCGGTCGGTCGCGGAGTTGGAGACCGCCTACCAACGCTGCGCGAGCGAAGCGGCAGCCGCCTTCGGCAACGGCGACCTCTATGTGGAGCAGTTGATTGAACGTGCTCGTCATATTGAGGTTCAGGTCGTGGGTGACGGCGTAGCGGTCGCTCACTTGGGCGAACGTGAATGCACGTTGCAACGCCAAAACCAGAAGATCGTAGAGATAGCGCCATCACCGACGCTCACAGACGAAGTCCGACAGACGGTGTGCGACGCGGCAGTGAAGATGGCCGCAGCGGTCAACTATCGCAGCCTGGGTACATGGGAGTTCTTGGTTGACCGAGACAACCCAAACATCATCGCTTTCTGCGAAGTCAACGCCCGCATCCAGGTGGAACACACGGTGACTGAGGAGGTCACTGGAGTGGATCTGGTAGCCGCCCAGCTACGAATTGCAGGTGGCGCCAGCCTGGCCGAGTTGGGCTTGGCCCAACCTGATGTGCCAACGCCACGCGGCTATGCGATCCAGTGCCGCGTCAACACCGAGACAATGCAGCACGATGGCACTGCACACCCCAGCGGCGGCGTGCTGGCTGCCTTTGAGCCTCCAACTGGTCCCGGTATCCGCACTGACACCTACGGCTATGTCGGCTACGGCACCAATCCCAGCTTTGATTCGCTGCTTGCCAAAGTGATCGCGTACAGCCCCAGCCGCGACTATGCCGATGCTGTGCGCCGCACACGCCGAGCTTTAGGCGAGTTCCGCATTGAGGGCGTAGCCACGAACTTGGCATTCCTCGCAGCGCTGCTTGAGCGCCCAGAGGTGACAAGCAACGAGCTCACGACCAGCTTCGTGGCCGAACACGCCGAAGCGCTATGCGCAGCCGCGACACAGGCTGAGACTCTGTGGACAGGCCCAGCGGGGACAGGCCCAGCGGCGACTGGCACGGTGGGGGCAGGCACAGTGGGGACAGGGGTATCACTTGGGGCGCCCGTAACGGCTGGCGCTGCCGGGCGTGCTGGCGCCGTGGTTGACAACGACCCCTTGGCAGTGCTGCGCCATGGAGACATCAGCGAAGGCCCAGTGGACCGGGCAGCATCCGACGCCGTACGCGCGCAGGCGCAAGCCGCTGGCGCGGCGTTGCAAGGCCATCTGGGCCAAGCCGCGCCGGGCCAGCCCAACGCATGGCAAGCCAGCGCACCCGTGCCCGCAATAACGGGCCCCGACGGCAGCATTGCAGTTGCGGCACCACTGCAAGGCACGATCGTTTCACTTGCGGTTGAGCAAGGTGATCCGGTAGCCGAAGGTCAACAAGTTGCCGTAATGGAAGCCATGAAAATGGAGCATGTCGTGACCTCCACAGTCACTGGCATTGTGCGCATGCTCGGCGTGGCACCGGGTGAGACCGTGTATGAGGGTCATTCGCTGCTCTTTGTCGAAGAAGCCGCTGTTGAGGTTGAACTCGCCGAATCGGCCACTGCTGTAGACCTTGACTACATCAGACCAGATCTGGCTGAGGTATTTGAGCGCCGCGGCTTTGGTCTTGACGCCAACCGGCCCGACGCTGTGGCCAAACGGCACGGTCGAGGGCATCGAACAGCACGCGAGAACATGGCCGATTTGGTGGATCCAGGCACGTTCGTTGAGTACAGCCCTCTCATGGTCGCCCCTCAGCGTCGTCGGCGCTCAATGGAAGACTTGATCGCCAACACTCAAGGCGACGGCATGGTGGCGGGCGTAGCCAGCGTAAACGGCGACCTATTCGGCGCCGAGAAGTCGCAGGCGATGGTGATGTCCTACGACTACATGGTGCTTGCAGGCACTCAAGGCGGAAACAACCACCGCAAAAAGGACCGCTTGTTCGAGATCGCCGAACACAACCGTCTGCCCGTAGTGCTGTTGGCTGAGGGTGGCGGCGGGCGCCCCGGTGACACCGACGGGATCGGCGGCTCGGGCCTGGACTGTTGGGCATTCACATATTTCGCACGGCTCAGCGGTTTGGTGCCGCTGGTGGGGGTAACCAATGGCCGCTGCTTTGCGGGCAATGCGGTGCTGCTGGGCTGCTGCGACGTGATCATCGCGACCGAAGGGTCGAACATCGGTGTCGGCGGTCCCGCCATGATCGAAGGTGGCGGACTGGGTGTTTTCCGTCCCGAAGAAGTCGGCCCCGTCAATGTCCAGTGGCCCAACGGTGTCATTGACGTGCTCGTGGCCGACGAGACCGAGGCAATCGTGGCAGCCAAGCAGTACTTGTCGTACTTCCAGGGCCCGCTCAGCGAATGGTCATGTCACGACCAGCGCGAGCTGCGCCATTTGGTGCCCGAGAATCGTCTGCGGGCCTACGACGTGCGCGACATCATCAACAAACTCTGCGATGTGGGGTCGGTGATGGAGTTACGCCGAGGTTGGGGGCCAGGGTGTGTGACGGCACTCGCGCGTATCGAGGGACGTCCAATCGGAGTCGTGGCCAACAACAACCACCATCTAGGCGGCGCAGTTGATGCCGACACTGGAGACAAGGCCGCTCGTTTCATTCAGTTGTGCGATGCGCATGACATTCCGCTGCTGTTCCTTTGCGACACACCAGGAATCATGGTCGGCCCGCAAGCCGAATACGAGGCCACAGTCCGCCATGCGGCACGCATGTTCGTTACGGCGGCCAACGTGGACGTGCCCTTTATGACCATTGTGTTGCGCAAGGGCTACGGGTTAGGCGCGCAAGCGATGGCCGGTGGCAGCTTCAAGGCGCCGACGTTCACCGTTGCCTGGCCGACTGGCGAGTTCGGCGGCATGGGTCTGGAGGGCTTCGTGAAGCTCGGTTATCGCCGCGAGCTTGAAGCCATTGAAGACCCAGCGGAGCGCATTGCGGAATACGAAAAACGCGTTGCCCGCCTCTATGAGCAAGGCAAGGCCGTGAACACGGCCACGTTCTTTGAGATTGACGACGTGATTGATCCCGCCGAGAGCCGCGACTGGATCCGCATGGCGCTGCTCGCAGCCCCCAAGCCACCGCCGCGTACTGGCAAGAAGCGCCCAATGGTGGACACCTGGTAGGTCGGTAAGGCCTGTAAGTCCAGCGTGATGTTCAGGCAAGCGACTGCGCAGCAGCCAGATCGGCGATGCGGTCGCTGTCGTAGCCGAGCACCTCAGTAAGCACTTCAAATGTGTGCTCGCCGAGTGTTGGACCGCCGTAGCTGACACTGGCCGGTGTCCGCGACAGCACGAATCGAGACGCGTCAACAACGGTGGTGCCTTGTTTGGCGTGAGGCACCTCCACCTGTTGACCTCGATGCCTCACCTGCGGGTCGGCGGTGTATTCGGGTGAGTTCTGCACTACGTGTGCAGCCACACCAACATCTTGCAGCCGATACATCAGCTCATTGCCGTCGTAACCACGCGTCCGGGCTTCAATCACAGCGTCGAGTTCGTCGTGACGCTCGTGTCGCTGTTCCAAAGTCAAGTCTCCTAGATCGCTGCGACCTAGCTGCGCAGCGAGCGACAGCCACTGAGAGTCATCCACGCAAGCGATGGCGATCCAGTTGTCGTCGTGCGCTTTGGTCTCGGCCGTGCGATACACGCCCTGGGGGGCAATGTGTAGATCGCGGTTACCCACCCGCTGGGCTATGCGGCCATTGACCGCGCAGTCCAGCAGCGCTGGGGCGACTAGGTGCAATGCCGCTTCCGCTTGGGACATGTCAACGTACTGTCCCTCACCCGTGCGGCGCTTGTGTTCCAGCGCACCCATCACAGCCGCCACCAGCCAGCGAGGCGACGTGTAGTCGGTGTATGCGCCGAACGGTCCAGCGGGCGCTCGGTCGGGCCAGCCCACGGGATAGAAGAACCCTGAGATGGCCGCTGCCATAGTCCCGAAGCCAGCAAGCATGGCCAACGGCCCGGTCTGGCCCATCAGACAGCTAGAGGCCATCACAACATCGGGGCGACGGTTGCGAATCTGTTCCCAACTCATGCCCCACCCCGCCATCGCCTTAGGCGAGAACGACTCCAGAATCACATCCGCCCAATCAATGAGATCCCAGATGACCTCAAGCGCTTCAGGCTTGGACATGTCCAAGCAGATGCCGCGCTTGCCAGCATTCATGTTGTTGTAGAGAGCCGAGTACTCTGGATCGCCCACGTCGTCGCGGAATGGCTGCAGCGAACGGGCCACCTCCAGCCGAGTTTCGGACTCGACACGAATAATGTCGGCGCCGTAGTCGGCGAGCACTCGAGAGGCAGCCGGACCTGCCATCGCCCACATGAAATCAAGCACCTTGACGTTCTCAAGTGGACGGGCCACAGACGCAAAGGCGGCGGTGACGTTTGCACCGGTGACCTCAGTTCGGGCACGAACGCGCGTTGGTGTGGCCAGCTCCATAAGCACTATGTCGGTATGTTCGCCAAGTCCCGGAGGTGGACCGAGCGGCTGCAGCGGTGTAGCGCTGAAGCGTGCGTAGGGTCCCGGGTATCGGACCTCACCTGTGCTAGCAGGGCTGGCCGGGCTGGTTTGGGCGTCGCGACGGCTATTGGCTTCGCTGTTGTCTTGGGCGCCGCCAACGCTGGTATCGGGGGTTTCCCAGTAATCGCGCGCTGCTAGCTGGTGCGATTCGGCTACTTCGGCTGTGGTCCACACCGGCGTAATCAACACTCGACGAGTCATCGCCGCATCAAGCAACTCAGCCTTCGTCTTCGTCGCAAAAAACTCATGCAAGACAGCCTTGATCCGCTCATACTCCGACAACGGCTCACGACCATCCAGCAACATCAACGCATACTCAGACCAGTCCTTGTCTCTGGTCGCCTCATCACAAAAGCCCTCCTCAAACACCCAATCCATCAAGTTCTGAGTGAACGCACGAAACCCCGGCCCAAACAACAACGTCACCGACGCATGACCGTCAGCGCAAGGCCACATCAACTGAATATGCACTCCCTCCGCTAGCACACCGCCCGCATGTCTTCTCGGTGGCGTGGCACCAATAGGCGTGGAGAGTGCGTACGACTGGCACGCCTGGTTCATGCTTTGCTGCGCCGACATGTCAACGTGTTGGCCGAGCCCCGAGACGGTCTGGCGTTCCCACAAAGCTATGAGCGCAGCGCCCGCAGCTTCCGAAGCCGCATTGTGAAACGCCTGCGGGAACAAACCGCCGGTGCGTAGCGGTGCTCGATCAATGTCACCGGTCATGGCCATATTCACCGCTGAGGCCTGCAGGACTAGGTCTGACACCGCCCAATGTGCTTTAGGTCCCCCAGAGCCGAACGGCGTGATGGACACGTACACCAGCTCTGGATTGATCTGCGACAGTGCTTCGTAGCCGATCCCGAGCGCATCCAACTCACCCGGGTCGCTCGATTCGATCAAGATGTCGGCACTAGCGGCGAGTTGGCGCAACCGCTGCGCTCCCTCGTCGCTCGTTAGGTCCAGCACCACGCTGCGTTTGCCGCGGTTATAGGCCCAGTGGTGTAACGAACGCCCGAGATCTTCGACATCACCGGCGAACGGCCCCAGTCGTCGAGCCGAGGAGCCTCCGGGCGGCTCCACAGCGATCACGTCTGCGCCCATTTGAGCCAGGATCGCGCCGCACAGGTGGCCTCGTTCGTTTGTCAGGTCCAGTACCCGGTACGGGCTCAACATCGTCATGCCAGTACTACTCCAACAGTTCCGCTACCGCCAGCTCGGCGATGCGGTCACCGTCATAACCGAGCGTTTCAGTCAGCACTTCAAACGTGTGCTCGCCCAGCGTTGGGCCACCGGCAGTGACCACTGCTGGTGTCCGCGACAGCACGAACCGTGTGTTTTCGACCGTTGTGGTTCCTTGTTTGGCGTGACTGACCTCAACAAGATGTTTGCGGTGAACAATCTGGGGATCTGCAGTGAACTCTGGCGAGTTCTGCACAACGTGAGCGGCGATACCGGCTGCTTGCAGCTCAGTCATCAGCTCATGGCCGTCCCGGCTGCGGGTCCACGCCCCGATGAGGTCGTCGAGTTCGTCGTGTTGAGAGTGACGCTCGGCCGCGCTTAGCGAAGCCAAGTCGTTTCGCTCCAGCAAGCCAGCCAGCACAGTCCACTGAACATCATCGGTACACGAGATCGCTATCCAGTTGTCGTCAGAGTCGTCGACCGCTTCAGTCTGGTACGCACCTTGGGGCGCAAACTGCAGATCACGGTTCCCCGCAGCTTCCCATATTCGCCCGTTGATGGTGCGTTCAAGCAATGCCGGTGCCATCAAGTGCAAAGCAGCTTCTGCTTGCGACAGGTCCACATATTGCCCCTTACCAGTCCGCCGCCGGTGCTCCAAGGCACCCATCACAGCCGCGACCAGCCAGCGGGGCGATGTGTAATCGGTGTAAGCGGCAAAGGGGCCAGCCGGTGCGCGGTCGGGCCAGCCCACGGGATAAAAGAACCCAGAGATAGCCGCTGCCATGGTCCCGAAACCGGCAAGCATGGCCAATGGGCCGGTCTGACCCATCAAGCAGCTAGAGGCCATGATCACATCTGGCCGACGCTGGTGAATCTGCTGCCAACCCATACCCCACCCGGCCATGGCCTTGGGCGAGAACGACTCCAGAATCACATCCGCCCAGTCAATGAGATCCCAGATGACCTCTAACGCCTCGGGCTTGGACATATCCAGCGCCACACCGCGTTTTCCAGCGTTTAGGTTGCTGAACAAACCTGAACCGTCCGGATCGCCGACATCATCGTGGAATGGCTGCACCGATCGAACGGCATCTAGTTTGTTTGCGGATTCGATCCGGATGACCTCAGCACCGTAATCGGCCATCACGCGCGAGGCCGCCGGGCCCGCCATCGCCCACATGAAATCAAGCACCTTGATGCCCTCAAGCGGTGGCGAGGTATGCGCTCGCGGCACAAGATCGGTCGGCACAGCAGGCTGTCGGCGGGACTGCGCAAGGTCCTCCAAAACCTCATCTGTGTGCTCACCCAAACGGGGAGCACGGCACAACTGTGGTAACGGCGTCTCAGTGAATTTCGCGAAGGCGCCCGGGTAGCGAACAGCCGCTGGATCAAACGAGCCAGCGCCTACATCGGACAGCACGTCGCTGTGGTCGACGTCTTCCCAATATTCTCGGAACGCCAGTTGGTGCGAATCGGCTACCTCGCCGGTGGTCCACACCGGCGTGATCAACACTCGACGAGTCATCGCCGCATCAAGCAACTCAGCCTTCGTCTTCGTCGCAAAAAACTCATGCAAGACAGCCTTGATCCGCTCATACTCCGACAACGGCTCACGACCATCCAGCAACATCAACGCATACTCAGACCAATCCTTGTCTCTGGTCGCCTCATCGCAAAAGCCCTCCTCAAACACCCAATCCATCAAGTTTTGCGTGAACGCACGAAACCCTGGACCGAATAAAAACGTCACCGACGCGTGGCCGTCAGCACATGGCCACATCAACTGAATGTCGATTCCCTGCAGGCTGGCTCCGCCCGCAATGCGCTGGGTGACGGTGGCGTTCAGCGAAGTGTTAAGCGTCGACGACATTGAGGCTTGACTCATTGACTGCTGAGCCGAAATGTCAATGTGCTGACCAAGACCGGACCGGGTCTGACGTTCCCACAACGCCAGGAGCGCAGCGCCAGCAGCCTCCGAAGCCGCATTGTGCATCGCCTGCGGCACTGTGCCGCCAGCGCGCAACGGTGCTCGGTCTTTGTCGCCGGTAATGGCCATATTCACCGCTGAGGCTTGCAACACCAAGTCGGACACGACCCAGTTGGCCTTAGGGCCGGTGCTGCCGAAAGGCGTTATAGACACATGAATGAGCGCAGGATTAAGTTCTGCTAACACGTCTCGACCAAGGCCCAAAGGCTCACCTTCACCGGGGCTAAACGACTCAAACACCACGTCCGCTCCGGCAATCAGCGCCTTGGTTTGCTCAAGGCCGTCACGGGCGCGAAGGTCCAGCACCACGCTGCGCTTACCTCGGTTGTAGGCCCAGTGGTGCAGCGAACGCTCCAGGTGGTCTACATCACCAGCAAACGGCGCCAGTCGCCTAGCAGAAGAACCGCCGGGCGGCTCGATAGCAATCACCTCAGCGCCCATCTGGGCCCAAATCGCCGCTGCTAAGTGGCCGCGCTCATCGGTTAGATCTATAACGCGATAGTCCGAAAGCACGCCCCGGCCGGTAGCAGGCACAACAGCAGCAGTAGTAGTCGGTCCTTCACTCATGGGCATATTTCAGCACGTGCGAGTAGAACCGTTTTCCGTCCATCGTGTCGGTTGCTCTAGCGTCAGCGCATGCCCAACACTTCCTACACCGAGTCCAGCGCCGAGGACACGCCGATAAACCATGTGAAGCCGGGCCTGATTTCGCCTTTGCCCCACAGCTTGCCTCCGCATCGGGTGAGATACCTGCCAATCGTAGATCGGCCGCGAATCCGCTGGCCCAATGATGCACGGGTAGCGCTGTGGATCGCTCCGAACGTTGAGCACTACGAGTACTTGCCACCGCGCGACCCTCAGCGCAATACTTGGACACGGTCTCCTCATCCCGACGTTCAGGGTTACAGCTACCGCGATTACGGCAACCGAGTTGGATTCTGGCGCATGGCCGAGGTGCTTGACCGTTTCGGCGTTGTGGCTACCGCTTCCACCAATCTGGCCGTGTTTGACCACTACCCCGAGGTGGGGGCCGCCATGGTCGAACGGGGCTGGGAGATCATGTCTCATGGGATGTACAACACGCGCTACATCTCTTCGCTGGACGAGGCCGCTGAGCGGGCGTTCTACATGGAGTGCATAGCAGCGCTGCGTAGCCACACCGGACTCCAGCTACGCGGCATGCTCGGACCGGCAGTGTCCAACACGCTTGCAACGCCGGACATAATGGCCGAGGCCGGTTTGATCTATCACGCCGATTGGTTTCACGACGACCAGCCCGTACCGCTAGCGACCAGGAGCGGGCAACGTCTGGTGTCGGTGCCCTACTCGATGGAACTAAACGACGTGCCGGTGTTCGCTCAGCACCACGACACCGCCGACTTCGTTTCTATGGCTCGGGCTCAGCTTGATGTGCTACGTCGCGAAGCGGATGACGCTGCTGGGGGTCGGGTGATGTGCGTTGCGCTGCACCCCTACCTGATGGGTATGCCGCACCGGGTCGACGGGCTCGCCGCCATGCTCGACTATCTGATGAGTCACGACGACGTGTGGCATACAACCGCCAGCCAAATCGCCCAGCACTTTCTCGAATATCACTACGACGATTTCGCCGCTCATCAGCCCAAACCGACGCCGCAACAGACTTCGCACCAGCGATCCGCGACGGACTCCCCTGCGGAGGCTCGCTCGGTTGTCACACCGAACGGCGCTAGCGAACTGTGTTCCATTGATTTGGGTTCCGGCGAATGGGACTCCTCCCAATCCGGTCACTATGAGTTCGGTCCGGCTCAACGCCAATACGGGATGGACCACCCCTACTACTCATGGGCTCCTATGCCGAGTCGGGCCCGTTTTGAGTGGCCCGACCGCAGCCCACTCGCGTTAGGCGCAGTGGTAGTCCTTGAACACACCGAATGGGAGCCGCCTGCCGACGCCTACTCCTTACGCAGTCGCAGCGGAGGGTTGGCTCGCCTACCCGCTCCCGATTATCCGCACCTCACGATTCGCGAGTACGGCCACCGGATTGGCGTATTTCGCCTGCTTGACTTGCTGGAACGGCACAACATCGCCACCACGGTGGCTGTTGATGCACTCACCGCGCAGCACTATCGCTGGCTGATCTTGCACTTGGCAGCACGCGGTTGCGAAATCGCCGGACGCGGCATCGCCGCCACCCAGCTCATCACCTCCAAACACTCTGAGGCCACCGAGCTCGATGCCATACAGCGCTGTCTCAACTCCATTCAGGAGGCCGCCGGAATCCGGCCAACTACATGGTTTTCGGCCGCTGGAGTGGAGTCGTTCCGTACTCCTGCGTTGCTCGCCGCAGCCGGTATCGACACTCTGTTGGATTGGCCCAACGACGAGCAACCGCTGCTCATGCACACAGACGGTGTGCTGCACGGTGTCCGGCGACCCAAAAACGTGGCGCAGATGGTGTCGTTGCCGCTGTTCTTGGAAGCTGACGACGAGTTCGCATTGTGGCACCGTCGGGCGTCGCTATCGAGTTGGTGCTCGATCATTACGGGAGCCGCGACCCGTATGCACCACGACGGTGCGTATCACCCGGCTGGAGGCCGGTTGCTGATGTTGACGTTGCGGCCTTGGCTGGCTGGCCAACCGTTCCGGGCCCAGGTCCTTGACGATGCGCTCGCTGAGGTCAAAGCTCTAGAGAACATCCATACAGCCACAGCGTCGCAAATGGCCCGTCATGTTCGCGCGGTGGCCAGTTGAGGCTCACCGTCTAGTCGCAGGTGCCGCTAGTCGCGATACGTTCACCCGACAGTGTTCTCAACGCGCGACTCACTCCTTCGCTCGCCCAACTCACTACGCAAGCCGCTGACTTCACGTGCCAAGCCGTCAATCCGAGCGGTCTGGGTGTCGAATCGAGCATCGAGATGGGCTGTCTGTTGATCACGGCCTACAGCCAACTTGGCCACTTCCGAAGTGATCAGCTTGGCAATGAAGCGACGGTTACCCCAAAGCCGACCTACGAGCACCGCCAAAACCGCCGACACGCCCACCGATGTCAGCGTCACAATCATCATCGTCTGAGATTCATCCATAATGTCAACGCTAGGCGAATCGAGTGCAGTCAACTAACCGATTTTCCGGTCGCCACCGTGGGCTGAAATGACCGCCGCACCACGTGTCACCGCAGCCATTGTCAAATCGCGACCCACTTCGTTCCACGCCGGGCAAAGGTATTCAGGCTGTGGCGGTTGCGCCCAACCGCCTCCTCACCCATCGCATGAGAGCTGCACAGAACATCTTTGCGGTTAGTTGGCATTCATCATACGCAGCATTAGTCTGAGTAACGCTATTGTAAGGCGTTGTGCGTTGGCTGATGATATCGCGCTGCTTGAGTCGTCTAGATTGAGGCAGTAATCGGTAGATCTAGCGCCGTTGCCGTTGGTGTTCACAGCACGCAGTTGCACACAAATCTGTTTGTTGTCTGGATCGGTGAACTCAAACTCGGTGCTGGAAGCGTTCGAGCCAGGTACAGTCATCCAGTCTGACCAGCTATCGCTGCCACTTGTTCGTAGCCGATATTCGTATTTGATAATCGAGTTATCTTTCGGGTTTCGCCACCTCAGATAAACAGTCCCACCTTTAGCGCGAACCGTAAGTTGTGGTTTGGCGGGAACAGCTAACTCAGTCGTGGGTGTGCGTGACTGTGTGGTAACAGTACCACCACCGCCGCTTCCACCGCCTCCCGACGGTGGCCGAGTAGCAGCCGTCGTCGCAGTCGGTTGAGTAGTAGTAGTAGTAGTAGTAGTAGTAGTCGGCGGCTGTGTAGTGCTAGTTGTTATTGTAGTAGTAGTAGTAGGGGGAGTAGTTGTCGTAGTCGTAGTTGTTGTAGTGGTAGTGGTCGTAGTTGTTGTAGTGGTAGTGGTCGTAGTTGTTGTAGTGGTAGTGGTCGTAGTTGTTGTTGTAGTAGTAGTAGTAGTCGTAGTGGTTGTTGTAGTTGTAGTAGTTGTAGACGTTGTAGTCGGAGCTGGAGTTTCGTCATTATCAACAATTTGGGCATAGACCACACCTTCTACGGGATAAGGCGTACCTTGGATACGCAGGTGCATAGTTTCTAGATCGGCTTCATCAACAGTATCGCCAATGACACTGAACGCGTCAGCGTTGATGGTGTAGTTCCAGATACAGTGACCGTATTCCCGTTCGGATAACATATATCCGCCGTCGCAGGCGCAGGTGCCGTACAAGATGTAGCCGCAGCAACATTCGTATTGTCGGTTGCTGTCGAACTCGCTAGTAATGCCATATTCACAGTAAACGTCTGAATCGAATCATAATCCGACGTCACGTGCTCACCGCGCGCAATGGTCACTGTCACATCCTTGCGACCAGAGTCACCTTCAGTCACACTAGCCGTACTAATGGTAACACCAAATCCGTTCGGTTCATGCGAAAAACTAAGGGGATCAGATTCCGGTCCTGCACCAACATTATTCACCGCCCGAATTTTCATCGTCGAAATATATGTAGAGGAAAACTCAAAATAGGTCGTATCCGCGTCCGAATCAGGGATGTCCGTCCACGAACCAGCACCCCTCAAATACTGATACTTGGTAATCGATGGATCCCCCGGATGACGCCAACTAAACACACCCTTCTTCGAAAACTGACTATTATAGATACCCGCTGGCTTAGCAGGAACGGAAGCTTGTCCAGAAACCGCCGAAGGAACCAGCGCCAGCCCCGCCGCCAACAATGCAATGGTTGCTGCCAGTAACCCCCAACGAGGGCCACTAACCCGAAACCTACCTAATCGAGCCGCCCAACTGCGAAGGGGGGGGGGGGGGGGGGGGGCAACATTGGTGTGGTGTCGGGCCTCGAACCCTCTTTACGATTCACAACTCTCAACTCCCAGTTCCCGTCTGTCTCCGCTCGAGCTGGATGCGACCATCCGGCCCAACTTGCCTGAAGAATAGCACGATACACGCCTCGTCGGGCCGATCATGAGTTTCTGAGTTTGGTTGAACGCTGGCGGTTCATCCGTGGGCATCATGAGGCCCCATCATCGGGCCCCTTGGCTGTTCAGGCGAGTTGCCAACTGCCTCGCGGCGGAACGCGCAGGCCGAGATGATCTCGTAGGGTAGTGCCAGCGTACTCGGAGCGGAACAGGCCTCGGCGCCGTAGCTCAGGCACGACAATCTCAACGAAGTCTTCGAACGCGCCAGGCATGTGCGTACCAGCGATTACGAAACCGTCGACTGCACCTTCAACGAACCACTTCTCGAAATAGTCAGCCAATTCAACTGGGCCGCCAACTGTCGGGTGCGCCAGTCGACCTCGTCCTGAGACCTGGACGAAATCGCGCACGGTGGGGTTGTTTCGCCCGCTGATCTGTAGCACCTGGTTGCGGATGCCCTGGATGCCGCTCATGGCATTGAGATCGTCGTCTGACAGCGGCTGTTCAAGGTCTCGGTTGGCGAAATCGAAATTGAGTCCTTCCGATAGCAGCGACAGATCGTCGATGAGTGTGGGTAACTCGTCGTAAGCAGCGCGACGGTCCTCTGCTTCGGCCAGTGTGCGGCCAACTACCGGGAAAGTCAGATTGGCGATCTTCACCTGGTCAGGGTCGCGGCCGAGCTCCTGAACTTGCGACTTCACGGTCTGGTATTGCCGGATCGCAGCATCAAGCTCTACATGACTCACGAACAACAGCTCACCCCAGCGGGCAGCGAAGGCGCTGCCCCGACCACTTTGGCCAGCCTGAATGATCACTGGATGTCCCTGGGGAGTGCGCGGCACTGTGAATGGCCCACGAGAGGAAAACCACGGCCCCTGGTGATCGAGTCGGTGCACCCGATCGCCGTGGGCGTACAGGCCGCTCGCACGGTCAGCCGCGATGGCGTCAAGCTCCCAGGTGTCCCAATGGCCGTGTACGACCTCCATGAACTCGTCAGCCCGGTCGTAACGCTGGTCATGGTCTGGTGCCTGCTGCAGACCCATATTGCGCGCTTCGTTGTCGTTCACCGAGGTGACCACGTTCCAGGCGGCGCGGCCCGCCGTGAGATGGTCCAACGTTGCAAAGACCCGTGCGACATGGAAGGGCTCGTAGTAGGTCGTTGAGTACGTGGCACCCAAGCCAAGCCGCGTGGTTGACATGCCCATGGCCGTCAAAACAGTGACAGGGTCCAGCTTCACGCAGCGGATGCCTGCCTCAACGGTGTGGCGGTGGTCACCGCCGAACATGTCGGGCATTGCAAGGCGATCATCGAAAAAGCCGAGGTCAAAGCAACCTCTTTCGAGCACTTGGCCGATGTGTCGGTAGTAGTCGAAACTGGTGACATCATGGCGTGCTTCGGGGTGCCGCCAAGCCGCCGGGATTGTCGTACAGTTCTGCGCCTGAAGGAATCCCACGAGCACGATCTGACGCTTCGTGTTCACACTCAGCGATGGTAGAGAACTGGACGATCCGCGGCCATACCTCACTGCGCGGCCAGGCGTTGCCCGCCTCAGACGTAGCCCAGCGTCGCGCTGGCAGACTCAGCGGCTATGTGGCCAATATCGGGAGTCGGTGCCTCTAGGTCCAGCGTCCGTGACGTAGCGCACGACGACGTGCTGCGGAAACGACTTCTGGCCAACCTCGCTCGCCATGACGTGAGACGACACGCGCGCAAGGGGCGCAGGTTGGCCGCAGTCGCTGTGATTGTGCTGGACAGCGATGCCGAACTGCACGGCTCCGATCCGGCATTCAGCGGCTTGAGCGCGCAGGAACGACGCCAACTGCTGGCGCAGATCCCAGGCGATGTGGACGACCCGAGGCTTACCGGCGATGTCGAAGGGACGGCGGGCGGTGCAGCGGTGTTGCTGACCCGCCGCGCCCAGCACCTGCGTGGACATCGCGGACAGTGGGCTTTGCCAGGCGGACGTGTGGACGAAGGCGAAACCGTGCTTGACGCAGCTATTCGCGAATGCTCTGAAGAGGTCGGGCTGGAGTTGACCAGCGACGATTTGCTGGGCCAGCTAGACGACTACCCCACCCGGTCGGGGTACGTGATTAGCCCGTTTGTGTTCTGGCTCAGCAACGAACGCGAACCCACTGCAAATCCGTCCGAAGTGGCCTCGGTGCATCGGGTTTCGCTGCGTGAGCTGATGCGGCCCGACTCTCCGCGCATGGTGAGCATCGACGAGAGCGATCGCCCGGTAGTGCAAGTCCCCGTCGGCGGCGACCTAATTCACGCCCCGACGGGCGCCGTGCTCTACCAGTTCCGAGCAGTCGCCTACGAGGGCCTCACCACCCGAGTCGACGAACTGGAACAGCCGCAGTTCGCTTGGTCTTGACCAAGCGAGCCAGACAACACAGCGCATGGTCTTGACCAAGCGAACCAGACAACACAGCGCATGGTCTTGACCAAGCGATCCAAGTAGCACAGCGCATGGTCTTGACCATGCGAACCAAGTAACGCAGCGCTTGGTCTTGACCATGCGAACCAAGTAACACAGCGCTTGGTCTTGACCATGCGAACCAAGTAACACAGCGCATGGTCTTGACCAAGCGAACCAGACAACACAGCGCATGGTCTTGACCAAGCGAACCAAGTAACGCAGCGCATGGTCTTGACCATGCGAACCAAGAAACACAGCGCATGGTCTTGACCATGCGAACCAAACAACAAAGCGCATGGTCTTGACCGGTGGGTTTAGCCGTGTACTGACATTGATGAGCTGTGCAGTTTTCGCTTGCGGGAGAATGTGCCCATGTCGATCTCGAAGCCCGTGTACTTGCCAGTCACCATCACGGGGTCGTTGTCGTGGTCTTGTCCACCCTCGACTGACTCGATTAGTTTCGCCATGCAGTGGCCTGCTACCGCAGCGTTCTTGAACTGATTGCCGCTGGTGCCGATGGCCACGTAGTACCCGTCGAGTCGGGTGCGGTCATAGATCGGAATCCAGTCGTCAGCTACGTCGTATACGCCAACAACACCTCGTGGTTGGTGGGGCAGGCCAAGTTTGGGCACACGCCTCGCGAACCGCAAGACGTGAGCCTCCCATTGCTCACGAGTTAGATCTTGCGAACAACGGTCGATTTCTTCTGGGTCTAGCCAGTCCAACTCCGTCGCGCCTAGCTCTAGCGAGCCGATCAGGATGTTGTCGCCCACATCGGGTCGCACATAGCAGCCGCTGTCGTCATCGGCGATCGTGCCCAACTGGTCGAAGTCCACCCCTTGAGGTGACGACACGTGATACACCTCTTTGCGCAACGGACGTGTGTTGATTGCCATATCGCCGACTACGCCAGCCATCTCGTTGATGACGCTGCTGTGCGGACCAGCCGCGTTCACTACGACAGGTGCGCTCAGCGTGGTCCCGTCGGTCAGCAAGACCCCTTCGGCACGACCAGCAGTGGCAATGTCCATCACGGTCACACCGAAGCGGAACTCTGCTCCTGCGGCCTGCGCTGCTAGCCGGAGATTGTGGGCGGCGAGCTGCGGATCGCCGACGTAGCCAGCCTCAGGGGTCCATAACGCGCCTTGCAGTTGTGATGTGGGGGCCGACCAGAACTCCGGGTCGGCTAGCTGCTTGGGCGGTCCGAACTTGGACAAGTCAAGGTGGCCGAGACGAGCGCTGGCTTTTTCACGATCCCAAATCTCATAGGGCACGCCGAGTGCGTCGAAGTGCGGCACCGGCAGCAGGTGGGGACCTTCGCCGCTGAGCAGCGTGACCATGCCGCAGTTCGTGAACGTGGCGTGTCCCGCTTCATCGGCTTGCCCTACGTGGTCTACCCAGCGCAACCAGTACTGCAGCCCCTCATAGGACATTGCCACACCCGCTCGCGTGGAGTATGTGAACCGCACGATGGCCGAAGAGGAGCTTGTGGAGCCCTGTCCAGCGCCCGGGTTGCGTTCAACGCCCGCTACCCGCCAGCCGCGCTGGGCCAACTCGTAGGCGATGGCGGTCCCAATGACTCCAGCACCAACGATGACGGCGTCGTAGTCGCTTTCGCTCATCTCAAGACTCAGCCGATTCGCATTGGCTTGGCGATGGCGTCGGTCAAGACCTCGGGTTCTGCGCCCGTGACAAGAATGTCGTCTTCAATACGAACACCACCGAAGCCTCGCAACTCATCAACGCGTTCCCACACGACACTCTCCGCCATCTTCTCACGCCGAGCGGGGTCGTCTAACAGGGCATCAATGAAGTAGATGCCAGGCTCAACTGTGGTGACCATCCCCTCTTCTAGGACACGATCGGGGCCCAGCCTTGACAGCAGCGGATCATCGCTGGGAGTCCGGCTGTAGGGGACGCTGGTGATGTCATGCACCGATAGGCCCAGCAGGTGACCGAGCCCATGCGGGAAGAACAGCGCTACTGCACCTTCGCTGACCAGCTCCGCTGGATCGCCGTGTAGCAGCCCCAGCTCAACCAATCCGGCGCCCAGGATGTGCGCTGCTGCGGTATGCACATCACGCCACGCCTTGCCCGGACGACACATATCGATGGTCTCGCGTTGAGCGTTGAGCACCAGGTTCCAAACGAACTCCTGCTCATCGCTCGGGTCGGCGCCTACGACCATGGTGCGAGTGACATCGCTGGCGTAGCCGCCAAACTGCGCGCCCGCATCGATAAGCAGCAGATCGCCCGCCTCAACGACCCGCGTGGTGGGACGCAGTGGATCGTCGCCAGCGTAGACGTAGTGCAGGTAGGCGCCGTGCGCGCCAGAGGCCACGATGCTGTCGTAGGCGACGCGGGGTGCCCCGGCTGCAAAAAATGCTGCTTCTAGGCCGATCTGAATCTGACGCTCTGTCATGCCGGGCTTCGTGTTCTCATATATCCACTCGAAGCCAGCCGCGCTGGCTGTGGCTGCTTGACGGATGTCGTCTATCTCGGCCTCGTCCTTGGTCATGCGTTCCAGCGCGATCGCTGCACTCAACTGCACCGCAGCCCCCTCAGGCGAGCCGCCAGCACCCAACTGAACGACGGTGCGGTCACTGCGCTGCGCCAGCCAGTCCTCGAACTCATCCAAGGGTCGGCCAACAGGTGTGGGGGGCTGCTCCCAAACCAGGCGTTCGGGGCTGAAGCGGGGCCCGAACAGCTCCCATTCGCCTGAGGTGGCATCGAAGGCCAGCGTCGTGCCCGGTGAGCCCACAGCGCTCAAGTACACCGCATCGGGATGAGGCAAGAATGCGAAATGCTGATCAGTCCCTGGCCAGGCTGCGGGCTCTCCGGCCCTCACAACAACGACCTCATCGCTGAGATCCCACCGCTGGGCGACACGCGCCCGCCTTTGTGCCAAGACTTCGTCAGTCGGCTTCACGCCGCGCACCCTAACCCCGTCAGGTACTGCTGCTTACTACTGCTGCTGTTGTTGCTGCGCTTCATGCTGGTGGATGTTCGCATTCGGCGATACGTGTGCAGTGACGCGCGTCTGGCGGCGGATCGGCTCGGTGACCATTGATACTGGCGCCTTGGGTCTAGCGATGATGACTTCTGCATCTACTTCGGCATCGGCGGTGCCGTTGAACACTCCACGCACTGGCGGAACATCGTTGTAGTCACGTCCATGGCCGATCACTACGTGCCGTTCGCTGATGGGGCCGCCGTTGGTGGGGTCCAGCGCGTACCAGCCATGGCCGGGCACCGCTGCCTCCATCCATGCGTGCGTCTGGACCGAGACAACAGTTGACGAGCTGTCGTGCGGATCAGCGTCGCGATGAACGAATGTTTCGTCTCTCGCGAACAGATACCCCGATACGTATCTGGCTGGTATGCCAATACTGCGCAGCATGCCCACGCCAAGATGCGCGAAGTCCTGGCAGACGCCTCGGCCGCCGTCAATCAACTCTTCCAACGTCACGCCGATAGAGGTGGAGCCGCGTTGGTAGGCGAGCACCGTTGGCACTGCTCTCGCAACTGCCAACACGCGCTCATTCACGTCATCGCCAGCTTCACGGACAGCCCACGATGCGACCTCGTCAACTAGATCCCCCCACTGCACATGCTGCGAGGGCGCCAAATACTCGTTGTAGTTGTTGACAAAGTCTTGATCGGCCAAACGTGTGCAGCTCACTGGCTCACAGGCGACCTCGCTGGTAACCGTCTCCACCGATGCTTCGGCCACGATCAGCAGCTCGTCGTGAGGCAGTCGTATGCCCAGATGGTCCACAGTCGTGCCGAAGTAGTCACGCGTCTGCAACACCCGAGTTGCTGGCGTAGTCGTCAACCTGTACGACAGAACTTGCTGTCGCGGATCATCGCGGGGACGAACCCGAATCTCGTTTTGTGACTCTGATACAGGCTGCGCGTACCGGAAGTGCAAGCGGTAGGCGATGTCAAGTCTCATCGAGCTCTGCTTGGCTGTTCACCCGGCCGCACGTACTGCGCATGCACGTCAGCCGAAGTTGATCTGGCGACCGTGCTGGCATGAACGTCGCCAGCGAGCTGCGCGAGCGCTGCGCCCAAGTGGGCCAGCTCGGCTTCGGGATCGCGCAACAGCTCGTCTAGCTCGCCGTACTCCAGACGCGCCCTCAATGCTCCGGCTCGCCGGCGGGGTGTGGCAACCGCGCCTGCGGCTGCAGCTAGGTCGTCCAAGCGTTGCTCCACCCGGCCCAGACACCACAACACAGAGCGAGGAAGATGCTCGTGTTGCAGCAGGAACTTGGCCACGGCATGCCACTGCGGAGAGTGACCCAGCTCGCGTCGGGCTGCTTGCAGCGAGTGAGTGAACGCAAGCAGGCGGTTTCCGTCAAAGACTCCCCGACCGGTCCCCAAACCAACTTTTAGCAGCTCAACTGTGAGCATTGATCTCTCCAGCAGCCGACCCGCCTCCATAAACGCGTAGCCCTCATCTCGGATCATGGACTCGCTCATGACACCACTGAGCGAACGACACCCCCTCCTAGCCGTGATGACCGACACACGCGACACCTCGCCGCCGGTTTGTTCCCGCGCGGCGGTACCCACAGATTTCGCACTCTGCATCAAGATGTGCAGCGTGTTCGCCTCCTCCCAGAGTTCAACCGGGATGCGGTCACGCACTATGCGCAAGTTCTCCCGCACGGCTCCCACTGCCGACATCACCGAGCCGGGATGCGAGTCGTCTGCAACCAGAAAGTCCATTACGGCGTATGGACCTGTACCTACCTGGGCTGCGACGAAATAGTCCTGCAACCCGAGCGCTTGCACAAGTTGGCGGGACGCCAGCCGCGCCTCGGTGGCTTGCCGGTACATCACCGCGTTGGCTTCCACCGACACGCATCGTGCGATGGTGTCCGCCCGTTCCAGATAGCGGCCAGCCCATAGCAGCGAATCGGCGTGCCGAGCCAGAATCACTGCGAGTACTCGGGATAGTGAGAGTCTGCGGCAGGCACGCCATCGTTCGCCAAAACCCATGTGTCCTTAGAGCCGCCACCCTGGGAAGAGTTCACGATTAGTGAGCCTTGTCGCATCGCTACCCGTGTCAAGCCGCCAGGGAACACCTGCGTGCGGTCACCGGTTATCACGAACGGACGCAAGTCAAGGTGGCGCGGCTGCAGGGTGTCATCGCATAGGGAGGCCAGCGTCGAAAGCTCCACCACTTCTTGGACTACCCAGTTGCGTGGATCTGCGGTTATCTGCTCTTTTGCGCTAGCGAGCTCGGCGTCAGTGGCGTTGCGGCCGATCAAAATGCCGTAGCCCCCAGAGGCTCCGACTGGCTTGATCACCAGCTCATCAAGTCGCTCAAAGGCCGCTTTGCGCTGGTCCGGCTCCCACATTACGTACGTCTCAACGTTTGGGAGGATGGCTTGTTCGGCCAAGTAGTACTCGATCAAGTCGGTTACGTATGGATGAATGGCTTTATCGTCGGCCACGCCGTTGCCGACCGCATTGCAGACCGTGACAGCGCCTGCGCGCATGGCACCGAGCAGCCCTGGCACTCCCAAACTTGAGTCGGGCCGAAACGAGACTGGATCCAAGAACGCGTCATCAATGCGTCGGTAGATCACATCCACCGGAACCAGGCCCTCAATGGTGCGCAGGTACACCACGTGTTCATCCACCACCAGGTCGGGGCCCTCAACTAGCTCCACACCCATTTCTCGGGCCAGGAATGCATGTTCAAAATATGCCGAGTTGTAGATCCCCGGTGTGAGGATGACTATCAGCGGCTGCTCGCTAGCACCTGCGGGCGCTACCGACTCCAACGCAGTGCGCAGCATCCGGCCGTACTGGCCAACCGGCTCAACGGTATGGTCCTCCCAGACGCGAGGAAACGCCCTAGTCATGGCCGTTCGGTTCTCAATTACGTAGCTGATCCCGCTCGGATTGCGCAGGTTGTCCTCAAGTACGCGGTACTGGCCTTGAGCGTCGCGTACCAAGTCAATACCGGCTATGACGCAGTGAGCATCGTGGGGCACGCTGACACCGAACGCGCTGCGCTCAAAGCCCTCTGAGGATCGCACCAACCACGCAGGCACCACGCCATCGGCCATAGCCGCTCCCTCACCGGTGTATACGTCGGCCAGGAATTTGTTGAGCGCAGTAACTCGCTGGGCTAGTCCCCGTTCAATCTCACGCCATTCAGATGCCGAGATGAGACGCGGAAACAAGTCCATCGGCCAGGTCCGCTCGGTGCCTTGCGAGTCGCCATAGACCGTGAAGGTGATGCCCTGGCGGCGGAACTCCTCTTCGATTATTCGTTCGCGGCGGCGCAACTCGGCCGCGTCAAACTTGGAGAACCGTTCCACGATCGCTGCGTAGAGCGGTCGTACCGAGCCATCGCGATTGAACGCCTCGTCGTAGGCCGCGAACTCGGCATCGGGCCTGCGGAACTCAGCCACGCACTACTTGATACCGCTTCGTGGCACCTGTGTGCGTCATCGTTCGCCCCCTGTTGGCCATACACCTGCCTTACACAGCGGCTGCAATGCTGCCATCAGGATGCCGCTGGCGGCACGCAGCAGACCTCTCAGTACTCGCAGGTTGCGCTCTAGATGTGCAGTCTGGGCTCTAGACGTGCGACTCCTCAGTGGGCGATACTGGACTCGAACCAGTGACCTCTGCCGTGTGAAGGCAGCGCTCTAACCATCTGAGCCAATCGCCCGCAATGCGCCGATGATAGAGCCTGCCTACGCTGCGCAGCGTGCGAGAGTCCCCAGGGACGTTCCGCATGGGGACTCCCCAGCGCAATGGCACTCAGCAATGGCACTCAGCAATGGCACTCAGCAATGGCCCTCAGGGGAGGAACAGTGAGTACCGACGACTATCACACGCCACCCGATCAACTCTCACCTGCGCCAGCGGGCTGCCCTGTTCACAGCAGTTGGTCGCCGCTGAGCGCGGAATATCTGGCCGATCCGTATCCAATCGCCACGAAGCTGCGCGAGGACCATCCGGTCTTCTATGCCTCCGAGATAGGCCACGTAGTCGTAACTCGCATGGCCGACATCGAGGCCGTGTTCATGGACCCCGACACCTATGCCTCCTCCAACGTTCAGGACCCGATCTTTCCGCTGGCACCGGCGGCGGCTGAAGTGCTATCGGCACCGGACTACAACCCACAAGCGGTCATGTCGAATCGGGCCGAACCCGACCACCGCCGCATCCGGGTCTACACCCGAGCCGGGTTCTCGGTGCGTCGGCTACGCACCCTTGAGGACTACATGCACTCCCGCGCCACTGAGCTGATTGAGGCGATGCTGCGCGGACCCAAGCCCGCCGACTACGTAGCCTCCGTGGCTTTTCCGTTGCCAGCCGAGATCGTTTTTCGTTTCATCGGCTTCCCGCCCGCCGACGACCTCATGCTGAAGTCTTGGTGTGTGAACCGTAAGGCATTCGCGTGGGGTAAGCCGACACCGATTGAGCAGACTCGCATGGCCCAGGGAATGCTGGACTATTGGCGCTACTGCCGGAACTTTGTGGCGGAGCGTTACCGCAGCCGCACCGACGACTTCTGCTCAGAACTGCTGGACGGGCACGACGCCGACCCAGACCCCGAGAGCGACAGCGGCCTCAGCTACCGCGAGGTTGAGTCAATCATCTACGGAATTTCATTCGCCGGGCACGACCCGGTTACGAATCTGTTGTGTAACACGCTTCGTTGTTTGCTGCCACAGCGAGACCAGTGGGAGGCGCTAGGCGCTGACCCAACGTTGATCCCTACCGCAGTTGAGGAAACTCTGCGATTCGACTCCAGCCAAGTGGCATGGAGGCGAGTAGCTACCCGCGACACCGAACTTGGTGGAGTCCAAGTGCCGAAGGGAACACGGATCTTCTTGAACTTCGCGGCAGCGAACCGCGAACCGGGCGCGTTCGCTGATACCGACCGGTTTGACGTGAACAGCTACGACTTGGCTCGACCCGATTCGCATCGCCACATCAGCTTCGGTAAGGGCATTCATTTTTGCCTGGGAGCGAACCTGGCTCGTATGGAAGCACGAATTGCGCTGCAGATCCTGAGCGAGCAGGTGCCTTCGCTTAGATTGGCGCCTCAGACTTATTCAACGTTCCCCAACATCACCTTCCGGGGTCCAGAGGAACTCTGGCTTGACTGGGACTGAAAGGCAACGCAACATGAAACTTGCGACAGGAGTTGGCTACTGGGCAGCGGGTCCACCGCCCGACGCATTAGAGACACTGCAGTTGGCTGAGCGGCTCGGCTTTCACTCCTTTTGGACAGCAGAGGCGTACGGCTCCGATGCGCTGACACCGCTGGCATGGTGGGGCAGCCACACCCAGCGCATCGGTTTGGGTACGGGCATCGTGCAACTGTCGGCGCGCACCCCCGCCGCCACTGCCATGGCCGCTATCACTATGGATCACCTCAGCGGCGGCCGGTTCATCTTGGGGCTCGGTGTCAGCGGACCTCAAGTAGTAGAGGGCTGGTATGGCCAGCCCTATCCCCGCCCGTTGGCGCGTACACGGGAGTACATAGAGATTATTCGTGCAGTTCTGGAACGCGACAAACCGGTGGATTTCAGCGGCGATCACTATCAGATGCCCTACCCGGGAGGCCTGGGTCTCGGCAAGCCACTGAAGTCCACGGTCCACCCGCTTCGTGCTGATGTGCCCATCTACTTGGGTGCTGAGGGCCCCCGCAATGTGGCTCTGGCGGCCGAACTGTGTGAGGGTTGGCTGCCGCTGTTTTTTGCCCCCAAGGACAACCAGTTTTATGTGGAAGCTCTGAATGCTGGTTTCGCGGCTGCCGGAAAACCGCTGATTGGCGACGATGGTCGTGTCCCTCCCGCAGCCAACTTTGAGGTTGTGTGTCCCCTCAGCGTGGTGCCTGGCGACGATATTGAGCTTGCTGCTAACCGGATTCGCCCCATGTTGGCGCTGTATATGGGCGGCATGGGAGCACGCAACGCCAACTTTCACTACGACGTGTTCTGTCGAATGGGCTACCAGCACGTAGCCGATGAGGTGCAAGACTTGTACCTGGACGGTCGCAAAGCCGAAGCGGCTGCCGCTATCCCCGTTGAGCTGGTGGAAGAGGTAGCTCTTATCGGGCCGATCGACAAGATTGCCGCCGATCTGCGGCGATGGAATAACACAGTGGTGACAACGCTGCAGATCGCGGGCCCGCCGAAACTACTCGAGACGATGGCGCAGCTCGTTGGCGGTTGATGTTCACGACCGGCTGAGAGTCGCTAGTTGATCATCACCAGCACAAGGTCGCTGGTTGATCATCACCAGCACAGGTCTGAACATTCGGCGTTGGAGCATTAGGGGAACATCAGATGGATCTAGCTGCAAAACTGGCCGTAGTTACCGGAGGATCGGGCGACATCGGGCGCGCCATTTGTGCGGCACTGGCTGCGGCTGGCGCAGACGTGATCGTGACCTACGTTGGCGATCTGGAACGTGCCGAGGCCAGCGCTGAGTTGGTGCGCGCCGCGGGGCGCACGGCGAGCGTTGTTCAGCTTGACCAGCGAGACGAAGCGTCAATTGAAGCCGCTGTTGCTGCCGTGGCCGAACACGGACGCTGCGATGTGTTGGTCAACAATGCGGCTTGGAACATCGGCATTCCGTTTCGAGACCTTGACACGCTTGACGCCAACACATGGGATCGGGTGCAAGAAACCAACGTGCGCGGGCCCTATCTATTGACGCGAGCGCTAGCCGGATTGTTGGCATCGGATGGCGGTGGCCGAGTGGTGAACATTGCTTCGGTCGGCGGTCTCCTACCTGGCTCCAGCAGCATCGCTTATAGCTGTTCCAAGGCGGCGCTTATCCATCTCACCCACTGTTTGGCGGTAGCGATGTCGCCCGAGGTCACTGTCAACTGCGTCGCGCCCGGCCTCGTAGAAGGAACCCGCATGGCTGCACGCCTGCCCGACGAAGTCTCTGAGGGCGCTCGTAGAAGCGCTTTGTTGGGGCAGGTAGGCAGCCCTATCGACATCGCCAACGCCACGGTGATGCTGTGCGGCGCTGATTCCATCACCGGCCAAACAATTGTGGTCGACGGGGGCAATCCCGCCGCAATGAACTTCGGCTGACGGGTAAGCCTGACGACTTGTTGGCGGGCTTGTGCGGGATAGTGCAAAAACGCAGCCGTAGCAGTATGGCTTGGCAGAGACCGAAGAGTATTCGCGGGTGGGCGATGTGGTGGTCGAGCACATCGGGCTGCGATCGTGGTGGCGATTCACCCAATGTCATCAGCGCGGCAACTCTTAGGAGCCATCCCGGATGCGTTCGTGTGACTTGACGGTCACGGTGTCCCCGTTTGCAGTGTCTTGTTGAGTGCTTTGCGCCAAGTGTCGAAGTCATACCACCCGCAGCCGACGCACCCGTCCGGGTCGTCTCGGTTGGCGGGTGCCCACTTGCCGTCACCGGCGTAGTAGAAGCGAATGCCGAACGGCTCTCCTCGGTTGCCGGTCTTGAAGCAACGCTCGCAGGCCCGCGATTTCAGCAGGTTGTGGCTGACGCTGCCGTTCGATTTCTTGAGCAGTTGGAACCGGTCCCGTATGTCTCGGTCGCTCATATTGGCGAAGTCGGTCTGTGCTTGCTGCTCAGCCGGACTCCATCGCATCATCGGCAGCTTGTGATCAACGGTGAGCTCGCCCGGGGACCGCGGGGTGAGTTCCACGATGTCGCGGGAACCGAGCAACCTCACCGCACGCCGCACGAAGCTGGCAGGCATTGACGCGCTCGGGATCGCAGGCGCGAAGTGACCCTGCCAACGGTCCTGACGGGTGTTCTGCGCACAGGTCAAGCACAGATGGTCGCCGCTTTCGATAAGCAGTCCCGGACGTGACGCAGTGCCGCGCTGCAAGCCCTGAATGCCTGAACCGCCCGCAATCTGTGTGCTGCCGACGTGCGCGTACTCGCACTGGCGGCAATGCCACTTACCGTCGCGCAGCACGTCGAACACCTTCCACACCTTCGTGGACGTGTCAAATGTCGCCTCGTACTCAGCAAGTGTCGTCACAGCAGCAAATTATTGGCGAGTTCGGCTTCGACACGTTGAGCCGCGACAGCGAACAGTGCAGGGTCCAACTCGTAGCCGATGGCAACACGGCCCTGCTGACGGGCCGCAATGACCGTTGTGCCTGAGCCTGCGAACGGATCGAACACCAACCCCTTCGATTCGCTGAACAGCCCCACGAACTCGGAGATGAGCGGGAGCGGTTTCTGTGTCGGGTGGATGCGCTGCTGCGGCGACGGGGACTTATGCACGAACACGTTATGCACCATCTCGCCGCCGAACGGCGTGCCGGGCCGCTTACCGACCATGACGGCTTCCCACGCGTTCACAGGCTTGTAGCGGTGATTGAACGGCACCGGGTTGGTCTTTTGCCACACCATCGGCCCGACAGCGACGAAGCCGTGATCGGTGAATATGTCGGTGTAGATGCCGATCTGTGCCTGCGCGCAGAACGTCACCGCCCACCCGCCGACCTTGGGCAACACAAACTCGGTCCATTCGTGCGGGTCCACGATGTCCCAGTCCCCGAAGTGACCCTTGGGCATGATGAAATCGGAGCCGTCCTTGCGGAGCCGACGCGGCACCTGAGTCTCGCAGGTGTACCGCTGCGAGATGCCATAAGGCGGGTCGGTCAGTAGCAAGTCAATGCTGCGGTTCGGCAGCTCAGCAGCCGCAGCGATGCCGTCGCCGTGCCGGAAGTCCCACCAATCGCCGCTCACAACATCGCGGGCGAGCACAGGCGCGGGCACGTGGTCGGGGAGCTTGGCGAGCACCTCCGCACGCTCAGGCGCAACGACGATGCACCCATCGTGAGCGACCACCACCACACCGAGCGGCACCGCAGGCACGCCGTTGCGTTTCGTGGTCAGAGTCACGTTCCACGCGTCCGCTGACGGCTCATAGACAGGCGTTTCGTGGCTGAGCAGCATCCGATGGTCAGGGAACCGATCCGAAATCCACTCATTCACCGCAGCCCGCATTGCGAGCTTGCGTTCGGGAGTCATGCCACCTACCACAGCTCTGAGCGATCCGGTCCAGCAGCAATGCCGACAGGCCCAGCAGCTACCAGATCGTCATCGTGGAAACGCTTACCCACTATGTCGCCCGCTATCGCTTCCATCTGCTGCTCGACGCCCATCTCGCGCACCTTATGCCGTGCAACGAACTCGTTGACGTATCTGCCAAGATGTGCCCGGTTCATGTGGTGACAAGTGCCGATGCAGCCACGTTTGAACATCGACCACAGCGACTTGATGCCTTTCGTGCAAACACCACCGCTTCGCGGCGAACCACGCCTCCGCTGTCTTGTCATCGGGTACCACCTCAAATAGCGCGATGCCAAACAGCGAAGTGAGAGTGAATCCCTTACGGTAATGCTCACCCGGAACGCTCCTAGCCATGAGTACAAGCTGACAGAGGGGTGGTACACGAAGACCGACGCTGACCAACACCGTGTCACTATCCCGTATAACCCCCTTTGTTGTAGCCTTCGGCAAGGTGCCGACCGACGAGCTTGTGATGGACCACGTTGCGGTGGTCAGCGACCGCGCCTGGGACAATGTGATCCGGTACGGGCGCGACCTGGGCGGCCGTTGGCTCGGCGGCCCCGACAACGACCCAGCATCGCAGGCCGGTGACGACTTCTACTTCTGCCAAATTGCATTTGAAGGCGGAACCAAAATTGAGGTTCTTGAGCCGATCGAACATGAAGGAAGCGACTTTCTGCGGCGCTTCTTGGCCCGCAACGGCCCTGGGCCACATCACTTCACGTTCAAGACACCCGATTTCGCCGGAACGATCGAGGCACTGGATGCCGCGGGCTACAACGTAATCGGCGTCAACGAAACCAACCCGCAGTGGAAAGAAGCGTTCATACACCCCAAAGAAAGCTGGGGCATAGTCATCCAAATCGCTTGGGACGCAGGTGGTGGATGGACAGACGCGCCACCACTGCCGCCAACCCGCCACCGCAGCACCACAGAGCTGGCCGAAGTTGTTCATCTTGTCGCCGATGTGACAACTGCGACAGCCATGTTTGAAGGTCCGCTCGGGATGGTGCGCGAATCCGAGTGGTCGGACCCCAACATAGGAACGGCCGTTTGGCTGCGGTCGGGCCCATGGCGCCTGCAGGTACTTCAGCCCGCAGAGCCCAACTTGGTTCACTGGATGGGCAACCGACCCGGCCGCCTACAACTGCTGCACTTCGCGCTTGATGATCCGAGCCTGGTTCCCCGAGCGCAGCGTGTCGACCGATGCGCGGCTGGCGAGCTGCAAGACGCGATGTTCATCGTGCCCCCAGAGCACAACCTCGGTGTGCGCCTCATGCTCACAGCGCGCGACTGAGCTGGCCACCCGAATCGGCAACTGAACCGCAGACCGTTCTGCGGCTGGCTACTCGTTCGCTGGTGGCTCCCATCGGTCGATAGGCACCAAACAGAGTCGGCGACCCGCAATTGGCGACTCGTGAACCACGGCATCGCGATGGCGACAACGGTCGCCCGACGACATAGTGATGATCTGATCAAGCACGCCGTCGTTCTGCGGCCAAGTGCATGCAACCGCGACCAACGAGCCATCGGGAGCAGTCCAGTAGCACTCCCCCACTCGCAGCGCTGCCTGTGCGGAACGTTCGGCGTTGCCGCTAGCGGTCATATATGCGCTAGCCACGAAAATCACCAGACCCACCACCGCGATCAGCAGCCACGGCAACACCCGCACAACCAGCGCAGCGCTGCGGTGACGCACAACAAAGCCGCCCGGTCCGCCGGGCTCTACCGTTCCAGCGCCGCCTGGCGGCCATGGTTCTTCGGGTTCGACTTGACTGTCCTCAAAGCCACCGTGACTCGGCGGCGTTGGTTTCGTCGGTGATGAGGGTTCGGACGGTCGCGAGCTGCCAACTGCGCGCGATTGGTCGTAGGTGCGACGCAACTCTGCGTTGCCGAGTACCCGCCAAGCCTCGTTCACAGTGCGCATGCGGCGGTCGGAGCTAGCGGTCTGCTCCGGGCTAGCGTCGCCGCGCCGATCCGGATGGTTGGCACGGGCAGCCCGAATCCACGCGCGCCGAATATCTGCCGCATCGGCATCGGGGCGCACACCTAGCGCCGCGTAATGATCGGGCGAACTGGCCACAGAAAGCCTCCAGCCCGCAACACTAGGGTCGCGTCGCGTTCACTATTCAACTACCAAGAAGTTCACCGCAGTCTCACAGCGATCTCGGCTGGGAGATCTCAACTGAGTAGTTCCAACCTGGAGCATTTCCACTAGGAGAAGAGGTACATAGCCATGACTTCCACACAAATAGATCCTCGCACCCCCGTTCTGGTGGGCGCCGGGCAGTTCAAGCAGCGTCCTGATAACCCCCTCGAAGCGCTTGAGCCCGTCGCCATGATGGCTGCCGCACTTGAGGCAGCGCTTGAAGATGCCAGCGCGCCCGGGTTGGCCAGCCGAGCCACGCACACTTGGGTGGTCAAGGGCGCTTGGCCCTATTCGGACCCAGCCGCTTTGCTCAACGAGCGTTTTGGAGCAGCCGCCAAAACCGGTCTATCTACCGACGGCGGCAACGTGCCTCAATCCCTCGTGAACATGGCATGTAGTCGCATTGCTGGTGGTGACGCAGACGTCGTGCTGATTGCCGGTGCCGAGGGAATTTGGAGCCGTCGGCGTGCCCGACGCGCGAATCAGCGCATCCCCTATACGACCCAGGTCGATAAGGCCCCCGACGAGGTGCTGGGCGCCAACGTGGTCATGAACAACGAAGTGGAACTTGAGCGAGGCGTGCGTGACCCGATCAACATCTATCCGCTGTTCGAATCGGCATTTAGGGCATCGCGCGGCGAGACCATTGATGAGCATCGCGACCGAGTAGCGGCACTATGGGAAAAGTTCAACCAGGCCGCTGTCGCCAACCCCTACGCGTGGGTCAGAAACCCAATGACGGCAGAGGAGATACGCGAACCGAACCCATCCAACCGGTTCATCGGTTTCCCATACACCAAGTGCATGAACTCCAACTGGGATCTGGACCTGGCCGCTGCACTCATCTTGTGCTCCGCTGAGGCTGCGACCGACGCGGGAGTACCAACGGATCGGTGGCTATTCCCGCACGCCGGAACCGACGGGCGCGACACCGACTACGTGTCCAACCGCGGCAATCTGTACAGCTCTCCTGCCATTCGCGTCGCAGGTAAGCGGGTGATGGAACTGGCTGATATCGGTACCGACGACATTGACTACGTTGATCTGTACTCCTGCTTCCCATCGGCAGTGCAGGTCTCGGCCACTGAACTGGGCCTGGGCCTAGAGCGCGATCTAACGCTGACCGGTGGCCTTACATTCGCTGGAGGCCCGCTCAACAACTACGTCGGCCACTCAATTGCCACCATGGCTGACAAGCTCCGCAAGGAGCCCGGCAGCATCGGTCTGTGCTCCGCTAACGGCGGATATCTCACGAAGCACGCTTTCGGCGTCTACTCAACGACGCCGCCGAAGGGTGGATACAGACACCAGAACTGCCAAGACGAGATAAGCCAGTTCGGTTCGGTTGATCTCGATGCCAGTTACACCGGTGCCGCCACTATTGAGGCCTACACCGTGATGCACAACCGCGAAGCGCCCGAAGTGGCCTTGGCGGCGGTGCGAACACCGCACGGCAGACAGTGGGCCCGAAGCACCGATCCACAACTTATGAATGACATGGAACGCACGGAGTTTGTCGGCAGCGATGTAGTTGTCAACGAGTCCTTTGAGTTCGCATCAGCCTGAGTCGCCATGACCCAAGATGGCGAGACCCAGCCGCCCAAGCGCTACCTCAATAGAGAGTTGTCGTGGTTGGACTTCAACCGTCGCGTCCTAGCTTTGGCGCATGACGAAGGGCGGCCGCTGCTGGAACGTGTCAAGTTCGCGGCAATTCATGCCTCAAATTTGGATGAGTTCTTTCAGGTGCGCGTGCCTACGGTGCTGGAGTCAGTTGAGGCGGGAGTACGCCAAGCCAGCGCCGACGGCCTAACCCCAAAAGCGCAACTGGCCGCGATAAGGGCAGCGGCCGCCGGGCAACTCCGCGACGCTTCATCGCTGTTTGAGGACTGTTTGCGCCCGGCGCTCGCCAACGAGGGGATCTCCTTCCTGGAGTTTGAAGAGCTGGACTCGTCCAGTCGGGATTGGGCAGCGGAGCGCTTTAGTGAACAAATATTTCCGGTCTTGACACCGCTTGCAGTTGATCCGGCTCACCCTTTTCCCTACATCTCGGACTTGTCGCTGAACCTGGCTGTGTTCGTTGAGCGCTCCCGTAGCACACCATCGTTCGCTCGCGTGAAGGTGCCACCGATCTTGCCGAGATTCTTGCCTCTGCCCGGCGAGAACCGCTTCATTGCGCTGGAGTCAGTCATAGCTGGCCACCTAGCCGAACTGTTCCCAGGCGTGAAAATACTGAGCCACAGCACGTTTCGAGTCACCCGCGACGCAGACCTCGACATTGACGACACCGAGACCGATGACCTGCTCAAGCACCTAGAAGTGGAATTGCGCCAACGGCGCTTTGGGGGCACGGTGCGGCTTGAGGTCGCTCCCGACTTGAGTGATGACGCGCTAGAGATGCTGACACGCGAGTTGAAACTGACTCACGATGATGTCTACACCTCAAGTGGATTGCTCGGGCTAGCAGACCTGTTTGAGCTATACAAGATCGACCGCGACGATCTAAAGACTCCGCCCCACAACCCGCGGACGCCGCTGCCGCTGCGGGCCTCAGGCCAGGCCGAAGCGCTGCTCGCTGGCGGTACCGGACGGCGCCAAACCAGCGCGGATGAACCTGAGAACGGCGTCAACTTCTTTGAAGTTCTCAAACGCCAGGACGTTCTGGTGCATCTGCCGTATGAGTCGTTCACCACCAGCCTTGACGCATTCATTCGCCAAGCCGCCGACGACCCAGACGTGTTGGCCATCAAGATGACGATGTACCGCACCTCAGAGCGAACTCGCTTAGTGGACTCACTGATACGGGCCGCTGAACGGGGCAAACAGGTGGTAGTCGTTTTGGAACTCAAAGCCCGATTTGACGAACGCGCCAACATTGAGTGGGCACGATTGCTAGAACGCGCTGGCGTTCACGTCGCATACGGCGTAGTGGGGCTCAAGACACACTGCAAGTTGGCGATGGTTGTGCGACGCGAGCCACGCGAAATCGCCCGCTATTGCTTTATCGGCACGGGCAACTTCAATGCCGACACGGCGCGCATCTACGAGGACTTCGGACTGCTCACCACCGACCGAGACTTCGCCGCCGATGTAGCGGCGCTGTTCAACTCTTTGACCGGTTACAGCCGCAAAACCGATTACCGCAAGCTGGCAGTAGCGCCACACAGCCTCGGCCAGTCCCTCGTTGAGCACATCGCTGCCGAAGCAAAAAAGCCCGACGGGCACATAGTCATGAAAATGAACGCGCTGGTGGACACCGAAGTCATCGAAGCGCTTTACGAAGCTGCCCAGCAGGGCTGTTGCATCGATCTCATCGTGCGCGGTATCTGTTGCCTAGTGCCAGGCGTAGCGGGCATGAGCGAACGCATCTCGGTACGCAGCATTGTGGGCCGCTTCTTGGAGCACAGTCGCGTGTACCGCTTCGGCACTGTTGAGCGCGGCTTTACGATTTTGCTGGGTTCGGCGGACGCAATGCCGCGCAATTTGCGCTACCGCGTAGAAGCGCTCGCACCGGTGGAATCGCCTGCGCTGATGGACGAACTCGTTCAACTGACCGACATGTACCTCGATGATGGCATCGCTCGCTGGGAACTCAGCAGCGATGGCGAGTGGACACAACGCCACGGCGAAGACCTTCACGAAAAGATGCTGGCGCTACACGCCGATCGGCGCGAACAGCTTTAGTGGACATCGCGTTCGGCTCCGCAGTGACGCCGCGTGGTCGTTTTGGCGCCGCTGGATACTCCAGATTTGATAACATGACAGATGTGATTCGCGTTTCGACGTACGTCATGGCGCAACCCGCATTCGGGCTGCTTCTTCTCGCCTAGGCGGGGACCGCATAGGTCCTCGCCCAACCTCCTGCGCCTACGGCCCAGGAGGTTTTTTGTTGGCCCCAATACCAGAAGCTCAAGTACAAGAAGCTCAGGAGACTTCCATGGCAGAGGTAAAGCGCATCAGCGCTCAGCAGCCGAGCACGATGCCGTTCCACCTTTACGGCACCTACGCGTTTGCGGCGCATCTTCCGGACCGCACCTGGCCAGACCAGCTCATCACCGAGGCGCCGCTGTGGTGCTCGGTAGACCTACGTGACGGCAACCAAGCGCTTATCGACCCGATGGACGTGCCACGCAAGCGTCAAATGTTTGAGGCCTTGGTGGAGATGGGCTTCAAGGAAATCGAAGTCGGGTTCCCGTCGGCGTCGGCACCGGATTTCGAGTTCTGCAGAATGCTGGTGGAAGAAGACCTGGTGCCCGACGATGTCTGGATTCAAGTGCTCACGCAGAGTCGACCTGAGCTGATCGCACGTACCTATGAGGCCATCGCGGGGGCCAACAAGGCCATCGTGCATCTCTACAACCCAACCTCGGAGCTGCAGCGGCGGGTGGTGTACCGACTGGACACCGCGGGCATCAAGGACATAGCCATCAGCGGTACGCGACTGTGCAAGGAGCTTGCGCAACGCCATGTCGGTGGCGAAATTCGTTTTGAGTACTCACCGGAGTCGTTTACCGGCACAGAGATTGACTACGCCCTGGAGGTTTGCAACGCGGTCAGTGCCGAGTGGGGAGCCACGGACACCGATCCGATCATCTTGAACCTGCCAGCCACAGTGGAAATGGCAACACCGAACACTTACGGCGACCTCATCGAGTACTTCGGTCGAAACGTGAACTCACGTGACGCTGTGGTGTTGTCGCTGCACCCACACAATGACCGCGGCTGCGGTGTGGCAGCAGCGGAGTTCGGTGTTATGGCAGGAGCGGACCGGGTTGAGGGCACACTGTTCGGCAACGGCGAACGCACCGGCAACGTTGACATCATCACGCTGGCAATGAACTTGTTTAGCCAGGGAGTAGATCCCGAGCTGGACATCAGCCACATTGACCACCTGCGCCGCATCGCGGAATACTGCAACCAACTTCCGGTACATCCGCGTCATCCCTACGGCGGTGACTTGGTGTACACGGCGTTCAGCGGAAGCCACCAGGACGCCATCAAAAAGGGCTTCGAGGCACTAGCCGACGACTACGACTTCTGGGAGGTGCCCTACTTGCCGATCGATCCGGCACACGTAGGGCGCACCTATCAGGATGTCATCCGCGTGAACAGCCAGTCTGGTAAGGGCGGCGTGGCCTACGTGATGAAAAACAGCTTCGGTCTTGATCTGCCGCGACGGCTCCAGATTGAGTTCAGCGGTGTCATTCAGGCCATAACTGACGAGGGCGGCGAGATTCTGCCCGAGACCATCAAGAAAACATTTGACGAGACTTACCTCCACGCTGAGTCGCCTTACTCCTATGTCGGCCACCGCAGTTACTTCGATTCGGAATCGTCCGACGAATCCGAAGTGGAGGCGACGATTGAAGGGCCCGACGGTGAAGTGCGGGCAAAGGGGCGAGGCAACGGACCGCTGTCTGCGTTCAAGAGCGCTCTTGTGGACGCGCTCGGTGTCGAAATCAGTGTCGTGGACTACCACGAACACGCTGTGGGTGCGGGAGCGGACGCTACCGCTGCGGCATATGTGGAGATTGAAACCCCGACTCGCGACGTGTTTTGGGGCGTTGGGTTGCACCCCAACATCGTCACCGCCAGCTTTCGAGCCCTGCTGTCGGCGATCAACCGATCACACGGCGAGGTTTACGCGCACTGAGTCCACTCGTCAGCTTTGCTGGCGGCGCCCTGTTCGGAAGCCGCATAGGTGCTCAGCCTGCCGCCGTGCTGGGTCTGCACGGCTGGGGTCGCACACATCGGGACTTGCTCACATGCCTCGACGGCATGAACGCAGTCGCGTTGGATCTACCCGGATTCGGGGCCAGCCCGGCGCCTACGCAGCCTGCAGGCGCGGCCGCCTACGCCGACCTGGTGGAACCAGTTCTGGATGAGTGCGCTGCGCGGTTGGTGATAGTGGGACACAGCTTCGGAGGTCGGGTGGCTCTAGAGCTGGCGATTCGCAGGCCGGACGTAGTTGGCGCGCTGGTGTTGTGCGGAGTGCCTCTGCTACGCCGCTGCGATCGTCGTGCGCCGAGACTCTCACTCGGGTACCGCGTAGTTCGTTCCCTGCATCGCCGCAGAATCCTGAGCGACAGCGCGATGGAGCGAATGCGGCAACGTTATGGAAGCGCCGACTATCGGAGTGCGGTTGGAGTCATGCGCGATGTGCTGGTGGTGGCAGTGAACGAAACCTACGAGGAACGTCTGGGCCTCGTTGAGCAACCGGTTGAACTCGTGTGGGGCAGCGACGACGATGCGGTGCCAGTTGAAGTTGCCCGACGTGCCGGTGAGATGTTCGCTGATGCTCAACTAAGAGTGCTCAGCGGAGTGGGCCACTTTGTGCCCACCGAGACGCCCGACGCGCTCGCTGCAGCCGTGCATAGTCGACTAGCACAGCTCTCGTGAATCAGATCATCTTGTGGAGTTCGGTGCTCGCTGGAGCACTCAGCGCTAGCCGCTGGCTTCGCGTTGCACAGCGTGAGCACTACGGCATTGGGCGCACTTCCCGTTTTGCTAGACGCTGGTGGCTACTCAACTGGGAAAACCGCGCGCTGTTGGGAGTGGCTGTCGTCGGCGTTGTATTGAGCGGTACCTATTGGTGGGCTCCTGCGCTGGTAGCAGCAGCCGTTGCGCTCGGCCCCCGCGGCCTGGACCTTCGAGGACGTACCAGCCCTCTGGCTTGGACTCGTCGATTGAGCACCGTGGCGCTGGCGCTGGCGCTGACATGGCTGATGTTGGTCGGGGCCGGGATACTTGTCTCGCTGGGCGAACCGGTGGTCGCGGTGTTGCTGTTCGGCATGCCGCTATGGGTGGACGTTTTGCTCGCACTGCTCGCACCTTTTGAGGCGGTGCTGTCTCGCCGCTGGGTGCGCCGCGCGCAGCAACGCCTGGAGTCAGTTGATCCAGTGCGATTGGCGGTGACTGGATCGTATGGCAAGACCACTATCAAGGGGTACATCCGTCAGTTAGTGGAGGGATCCCGGTCGGTGGTGGTAACGCCAGCCAGCTACAACAACACTGCCGGAATTTGTCGCACTGTGAACGAACGCTTGACAGCGGGTACGGAGGTGTTCGTCGCCGAGATGGGCACCTTCGGGGCAGGAGAAATCGCCTCCATGACGCGCTGGGTGCGCCCGTCGGTGTCGATACTGGCAGCTATTGGCCCTGTGCATCTTGAGCGTTTTGGCAGTCTTGAGCGCATCGTGGCTGCTAAGGCCGAGATCTTCGCCACGAGTCGAACGGCGATTCTCAATGTTGACGCGTACGGATTGAGCGCCGAAGCCGATCGGCTGACGGCATCGGGCTTGCGGGTAATCCGATGCTCAGCGCAAGATCCGAATGCAGACGTGACGGTGCTGCCGGTTCTGTCGACCGACGTAACGGCGTCTGCGCCAGCTCCTGCACCAGAGCCAGATCCAGCGACAGGGCCAGCGACTGCGACAGCGACCGGCCCAGAGACTGGGGCTGGGGATTATTCGGCCCGTGCGACAGTGACTGAGTCTGCGGTGAATCGTCGCGTAACAGCGTTCGGCAGGGAGATTGCCGCTGGACCGCTCGGCGACGCAGCGCCGACTAACGTCGCCTGCGCCGTGGCCGCTGCATCAGTGTTGGGCGTCTCCGATGCCGATATCGCAAGTCGCCTGGCCAATTTGCCAACCCCCGAACACCGCCGTACCAGCGCACGCAGTCCGGCTGGCGTAATTGTCATAGACGACACCTACAACTCCAACCCCGCTGGCGCTCACGCTGCTTTGTTGATGCTGGCTGACACGCAGGCCGCTCGGCGCGTGGTGGTGACACCGGGCATGGTTGAACTCGGCCGAAGTCAGTTTCACGAGAACAGTCGCTTCGGCGAACATGCCGCTGAGGTCGCTGACGACGTGATCATCGTGGGACGAACGAACCGAGCAGCGCTGTTGGCTGGTGCAGCCGGTTGGGATGCCGCCACTGCCCGACGCGCAACCCGGGGGCGCTCCGCGCGCCACTTGGTGCATGAGCGCAACAAAGCACGCGCCACCGTGCGCTGCGTGGATGACCGCGATTCGGCTGTTGAGTGGGTTCGCAAACACCTGGGTGACGGCGACGCTGTGCTTTACGAAAACGATCTTCCCGACCACTATCCCTAATCGCGTCCCGTAATGAGAAACTGAACGGCATGAACGGCATGACCAGTGTGGCCGATGTGGCCGAGCTACTGAGTTCCTTCGTGGGTTCCTTCGTGGGTTCCTTCGTGGCGTGCCCATGACACGCATTGGTGTGTGTTTCGGTGGCCCGTCACCCGAACACGACATCTCAATCCTCACAGGGCTACAAGCGGTTCATGCGCTGAACGAAGCCGGGCGCGACCCCGTGGCGCTGTACTGGTCGCCCGTCGGTACATGGCACGAAGTTCCATCCGAAACTGAGGCCTCTGCATTCGCGGAGGGCTTGCCACGCGCGGCAACCGAAATCGGTCTAGCAGCACACACCGGAGGCGGCTTTGTCCGAACTGGTCGACGCCGCCGACAACTCGAGCTTGACGTAATCGTCAACTGCTGCCATGGCGGACCCGGCGAGGACGGGGGTCTATCAGCGTTGCTGAGCCTGGCGGGACTGCCCTACACCGGCCCCCAGCAGCGCAGCGCAGCCATCTGCATGGACAAGCTGGCCTTCAGCGGCACCGCTGCGGCGGCTGGCCTGCCCACGTTGCCTCTGTGGCTACTAACAGACGAGCTGGCTAGCGGCGACGTTGCTGAGCTAGCCGAGCTGTCCGAACTGGCTGAGGGCCCACTGATAGTCAAGCCGCGATTTGGCGGATCCTCAATTGGTATTGAAATTGTCGCCGATCTCACGACAGCTCAAGCGCTCGCCAGCACGTCGCCGCTGCTACGCGATGGCGCTGTCGTTCAGCGTTACCTCGAAGACATCATCGATCTGAACATCTCGATACGGACGTGGCCTCAGCTACGCCTGAGCGCGGTGGAGCGTCCGCTGCGCACCGACAGTTCGATCTACACCTATGCCGAAAAGTACCTGACCGGTGGAGGCGGCATGGCTACGGCGCCGCGCGAGCTACCTGCCATACTGCCGCCAAATGTTGAGGCTGCGCTACGTGCCACAGCCTCCGAAGTGTCCAACCTCGTGATGGCTCGTTCGGTCATGCGTATTGACTTCCTGTGGAATGGCAGCGACGAAGCGACGGGTCTGTGGTTGAACGAGATCAACCCGATCCCTGGTTCGCTGAGCTGGTACTTCTGGTCGCACGAAGGCGAGAGCCTTATTGAGCTGCTAGATGATCTCATCGCGGAGGCGTTGTCGCAGCCTCCTCGTAGCTTCGTGACCCAAGGTGCCGATGGCTCGGCATTGCGTTCGGTGGAGTCAATCGCAGCGAAGCTGGCGTGAACCGGCGCCGGGTTCGCTTCGGCGTTGTCTGTGGTGCCTGTATCACCGCAGTTGTGTTGCTCTGCGCATCCTGCAGTAGTTCACAAGGCACGACGCCACTCGACGAACAACACGGCGCCAGCGACGGCCTCACGGAGTGCGAACGCGACCGTTTGAGGGCTGCGCTAGGTCTGGCCGATGAGTCGGAGCCAGCGCTACCGCTTGACCCGGCCGACCAACCACTCGCAGACATCGCACGAGATGTGTGTGCATTGGCCGGAAGTCCTACGCCATCAGACGCGCCGCCAGTTAGCGAGGCACGTTCCCCAGCGCAACAGCGGGACGCGACCTTGCCCGCAGCGCTCGTTCGTGCGCCCGAGCTCTATGACCCAAGTGACGCTGCGCCCGGAGAAGACGCAGCGCTGGACGCACTGTGGACCCTGTGCGGGCAGGGCTCCGCCAGCGCTTGTAACGCTTTGTTGTTTGAAGCGCGTGCGGGTAGCGAATATGAGGCGTTCGCGTTCAGTTGCGGCGGGCGTGAGAATTTGCACTGCAGCGTGCTGCTCGGCGACCAAGGCGCCGATGGCGGGCTATTGGGCGTTGAACTGGAGCCCGAATCCAGCGCGCCTGGGAGTATTCCCGAGCTGGATAGTTGGTGGACAGCTTGCGGGCGGGGCAGCGCTAGTGCGTGCGCGCAGCTAGTGCTGTCTGCGCCTGGCGGATCTCCTTATGCCAGCTTCGGCTGGACATGCGGGGGCCGCACTACCCGGGACTGCGCGTTGCTGTTGGGCGACGACGGGGTGCCACCCGCTCTGGTGGGTCGATCCCCCCAAGATCCACCACCCGGCAGCGACAGCTACCTGGATCAACTATGGGAGCGCTGCGGCGCCGCCGATGCGACTGCCTGTCGAGATTTAGCCACCTTCGGACCGCCCGGCAGCGACTACGAGCGTTACGCCCTTTCATGCGGCTGGCGAGCCGTACGGGCGTGCGCCCGCCTGTTCACAGAACTGGCCTCAACGTTGGCCTCGACGTTGGGCTCAACCCAGCCTGCAAGCTGAGCGAAACTACACAACAAGCCCACCGAACAATCCGCCATGTGCGGAATTGGCTCTCGTTGGGGCTAAACAACACGCCGTGATCGCCGACGCATTGGCAGCCAAGCGCATCGCCATTACCGGCGCAACCGGTTTTTTGGGCACCGCGCTGGTTGAACGGCTGCTGCGCTGCGTTCCGGACTGTGAGCTGGTTCTGCTGGTGCGGCCTGGGCGTCGCGCCGATGTGCATCAACGCGTCAACCGCGAGGTGTTACGCAACGACGCGTTTGAGCGTCTGCGCACCACCTGGGGCGACGACTTTGACGACATCTGCAACCAACGCATCACGGTTGTTGCTGGCGACATAAGCGTCGACGGGCTCGGGCTGTCCGAAGAAGACCTCGCACTGCTTCACAGTTGCGACACCATGATCCACGCCGCCGCCACGGTCAGCTTCGACAGCCCACTAGACACGTCAGTCGAGACAAACCTGCTAGGACCTAACCGCTTGCTTGATACCTGCCAGCAGGCTGACCGTTGCCCTCACTTCATCGCTGTGTCTACCTGCTACGTAGCCGGAAACAGGCGAGGGTCAGCGTCCGAGGCTTTCCTATCGGACACACCGTTTTCGATGGATGTGGACTGGCGAGCCGAAGTTAGCGCCGCAAGGCGCGCTCGAGCCGACCTCGACGCAGCCAGCCGCTCACCCGAACGTCTGCGCCGCCTAAATCGCGCTGCACGCGACGAACTCGGCCCCGCAGGCTTGCCAATGCTGGCGTCCAAGACCGAACAACTGAGACGCGAGTGGGTGGACTCTGAGATGGTGCTAGCTGGCCGCAGCCGCGCTACCTCGCTGGGTTGGCCTGACGTCTATACCTATTCCAAAGCACTGGGTGAGCAGGCACTCGTAGAACTGCGAGGCGACGTTCCCATCTCGATTGTTCGCCCTTCCATCATCGAGTCGGCGCTGGCCGAGCCCGCTCCGGGCTGGATCCGCGGATTTCGCATGGCAGAACCGCTGTTTGTGTCGTTCGCTAAGGGCGAACTAGACACCTTCCCGGGCTACCCGGAAGGCATCATTGACGTGATACCGGTCGACATGGTTGCCGCTGCGATCATCGCCCTCGCGGCACGGGGACCGGTGCCCGAACCTGAGATATTCCAGGTGGCATCAGGCGCTGTAAATCCGCTGCGCTTCAAGGTGCTGACCGAAACGACTATGCAGTGGTTCCAAGACCACCCCGTCTACGACTCCAAAGGTCATCCCACCGCCAGCACCCAGTGGCGCTTCGCTGGCGCGAGCGGTCTGGAAGAACAACTAAATCGGGCCATGTCGCTGTTCAACACAGTCGACAAGGTTGTACATCGACTGCCGATGCGTGGCCGTAACGAGTTCACCATCCAGCTTGCGCAGCGACGAGCCAGCCTGGAGCAGATCCGCGATTACGTGCTGCTGTACGGCGCCTACGGCAAGTGTGAAGCACGATACGAAATCGACCGCACAATAGGACTGTGGGAATCGTTACCGCCAGCCGACCGCGAGCGGTTCGGCTTTGATCCCCGCGTCATTGACTGGGCCAGCTACATCGCCGATGTACACCTGCCTACCGTTATCGCCCAAGCACGCGTCAAGACCACGCCCCAGCCTCGCGTCGGACCAAGTCGCGAAGAGCGACTACGAACCGCGGTGCTGCACCCGCAGCGGCACTTCGCCGCGTTTGATCTTGAGAACACACTGATTGCCAGCAACGTGGTCGAAACGTACGCGTGGCTAGCAACCAGGCGGCTGGACACACCGCAACGAATGCGTTTCGCATTGCGCACACTCGCACAAACACCTGGGCTGTGGAAGCGAGATCGTCGCGACCGCACCGACTTCTTGCGCTATTTTTACCGGCGCTACAAGGACGCGCCGGTAGACCAGCTCGATGTAGACGCGGCAGAGATGCTCAGCCACCTTTTCGTGACCAAGGCCTTCCCCGCTGGTCTGCGGCGGGTACGCGAACACCGAGCTGCGGGGCATCGCACGGTGCTGATTACCGGGGCGCTTGAGCTGGCAGTCCAGCCGCTGGCGCCGCTGTTTGACCACATCATCGCGGCGCGCATCGACAGTCGCGATGGGCGCTATACCGGCGAGATGATTGATGTGCCTCCCACTGGCGAAGTACGCGCCCAAGTCATGGTGGACTGGGCTGCCGAAGAAGGGTTCGACCTTGCGCAGGGAGTCGCGTACGCCGACGCAGCGTCGGATATGCCCATGCTGGAAGCTGTGGGCTATCCGGTGGCGGTCAATCCCGAGACTCGGTTGGTGACCATTGCCGATAAGCGAGGCTGGCTTTGTGAGAACTGGGAACGGGCCCCTGGCGGCCCCAGGCCGCTGCTGCCGATCGCTCCGCAGTCAGCCACGCGCACCAACACTCACCGCTCACATCGCATGCATAGGTCACGTAGGGCTGCGGCTGTCTCTGCTACCAATGGCACCAGTGTGAACAGTGCAACTCAGCGTGGGCGGGCCCGTCGGTGACCGCCCGCAAAGGACTCGTGCTTGAAGTTGACCGCACGACACCTCCGATCCTGTTCCATCACGGTGAAGGGCTTCGGCTTGAGAAACTGCCGATCGGCAGTCGAGTCGTGTACCCAAACGAGCCCATTGAGCCCATACGCGATCCCGAGAACGCCATAAGCCAAGCGCTAGCGAATCCCCTCGGTGACCGCAAACCGCTAGCCGCCTACATGCATCCAGGCATGAAGCTGACTATCGCGTTTGACGACATCTCATTGCCGTTGCCTCCAATGGCTTCACCCGACATCCGCGGTCGGATAATCGAGCAGGTTTTGGACATGGCGGCAGCGGCCGGTGTCGACGATGTTGAACTGATCGCTGCGCTAGCGCTGCATCGACGGATGACCGAATCCGAGCTACGCCATGCGGTCGGTGATCGCGTCTACGACGCCTTCGCGCCGCACGGTCAGCTCTACAACTTTGATGCCGAGGATCCCGATGCGCTTACGCATCTGGGAACCACCGAGGCTGGTGAGGAGGTGGTGATCTCCACGCGTGCCGTGGAGTCAGACCTTCTGGTGTACGTCAACATCAATCTGGTGTCGATGGATGGCGGTCACAAGAGTGTCGCCACAGGCCTGTCGCCCTACACCGCTCTACGCCACCACCACAACGTACATACGATGCGGCATTCAACCTCGTTCATGGACCCCGAGCGCTCCGAACTGCACACCCGCAATTGGCGTCAAGGGCGCTTATTGGCGCAGGCTGGTGTCAAGATATTTCAAATCGAAACGACGCTCAACAACGACACGTTCCCTTCCCCTTACGGCTTCTTGCAGCGACGCGAATGGGAGATGAGCCCGCGCGACCGCATGATGCTGATGGGCACCAAGACGGCGTTGGACCTGATGTCCCGCCGCCAGGCGAGGCGCATTTTTCACGGAATCCGAGCGCCCTATGGGCTGACTTCTGTCCAAGCGGGCGAAGTAGAAGCAGTACATCGCCAGACGCTGGAACACGTCTACCGTCAGCATCTAGTTCAAGTAGAGGGCCAAGCCGATGTCTTGACTATGGGCCTCCCCTACTTAGGCCCCTACAACGTCAACTCCATAATGAATCCAATCTTGGTGGCGTGCTTGGGCCTCGGCTACTTTTTCAACCTGTACCGAGGCCGACCGCTGGTGCGGCCCGGTGGAGTCGTGATCATGTCGCACCCCACGCCGTGGGAGTTCCACCCTGTGCATCATCCCAGCTACATCGACTTCTTTGAAGAAGTGCTGGCCGATAGCACCGATCCGGAGATCATCGAGCATCGATATGAGAAGCGCTATGCGCAAGATGAGTGGTATCGACACTTGTACCGGACGTCATACGCCTACCACGGCGTGCATCCGTTCTACATGTGGTACTGGTGCGCGCACGCGCTGGAGCACGTGGGCGGCGTGATCATCGTCGGCGGCGACAGGGCCGCCACAGCGCGCATGGGTTTCCGTTCGGCCACCACGCTGAATGACGCACTGGAGATGGCAACTGACGTGGTTGGACGCGACCCGTCAATAACTCATATTCACAATCCGCCCATGTTGATGGCAGACGTAGCCTGAACTGGTGAAAGTGCCGAACCTGAGGGCCAAACGCGGCCGGAATGCGACAGCATCGGTGATGCGCTTTGTGCGCGGCGCCGAGTTCCCGCTGCGCGCTGCCGCAACCCCCCGCGGCCAGCCACCCCGAGCTATCAAGGTTGGGTCGGATTACGACACAGACTGGGCCCGACGCTTTCCAGCCCGAGTCGCGCGGCGAGCCGCACGCGACACGATTGCGCGGGCGTTGGTGCGTTACTACGCCCAGCCGACGATTAAAGGAGTGGATCGCCTCAGCGAGCTTGACGGGCCCGCAGTTTTCGCCGCCAACCATCAGAGTCATGCCGACACTGCAGTGATTCTCACTTCAATTCCTGAGCCGTGGTGCAACCGGCTTGTGGTAGGAGCAGCCGCCGACTACTTCTTTGGCAATCGAGTCTCTTCAACCATCTCGGCACTGTTTGTGGGTGCCATTCCGATAGAGCGAACCGCACCGAATCGTCGCACCATCGCCAAGGCGGTCTCTTTGCTGCGCAACGGATGGAGCCTGGTGATCTACCCAGAGGGTGGCCGTTCTCGTGACGGTTGGGGTCAGCAGTTTCGTCCCGGTGCGGCATTCTTGGCTAAGCAGGCCGGTGTGCCGGTGGTGCCAGTCCACATTCGGGGAACCTTCAACATCTTGCGCAAGGGGCGTGCTTGGCCTAGACGAGCCCGGTCCGTAGTCAATTTCGGCCGACCGCTGAGCTTCAACGAAGCCGAGAGCAGCCGTAGTTTCACACACCGGCTGCAGGCTGCGGTAGAAGCTCTCGCTGACGAGACCGCCACCGGGAACTGGTTTGCTGCCCGCCGACGGCTGTACAGCGCCAATAGCCCTGGCTTAGGGGGTCCACAGGCATCGGCGTGGCGCCGCCGCTGGGCACTGACCGAACCCACCTCGGCTGATCGGGCTGCTAGCAGACCGGGCGCAGCGAAACACCGCTGGCCCTTTGTTTAGAGCTGGGCCTCGCGGGCGCTGGCGGTGCTGCCGTTGGGGGCTGTCAGCGTTAACCCTCGGGTTGGGCAGCCTTGTGTATCCGGGCGCGCTCACGGTGGGAGCTGTCGCGCCTGAACTTCGGACCGACGGGCCGATGGTCGGACCGTGGACACCGCCGTCTGCCATCCACGAACCCCTGGCTCATTGGAGAGTCCTAGTTCCCGCCGATCTGGACTCGCTGTCGTTCCCACACTTCAGCGGGCCGGAGTTCAACGCGCTGTTTAGCGCTGCAGTCGGTTCGGGCGCATTGGCAAATCTGGCGCCTGTTTCAGCTTTGCCTGCTATCACCGGTTCGGCTGAGTTGGATGAACGCATCCGCGTCACGGCCACCGAACGCGGCTATCGGCGTCGGCCTCTGCCCGCCGATGACTCGCTGCTGCGCCCAGTGGACCGCGGCCTCCCGCTGCAACAGTCCGCCGCGGCGGCGTGGTTGGCCCTTCAACGGGATGCTGGCGAGCAAGGCTTCACATTGAGGCTGAACTCCGCCTATCGGGGTCACGACTATCAGCGCCAGGTGTTTCTGCGCCCAATCGGCGCTCCATATTCGCTCAACCAATTTGCAGCACGACTGGAGTTTTCAGCACCGCCCGGATACTCCAAACACCACACCGGCTACGCGATCGACATCGGCCAGGTCGGCTATAGCCAGTTTGGCAGTTCACCGGCGTATGAGTGGATGTCAAACGACAACTTTGCGGCGGCCAAAAAACACGGCTGGATCCCCAGCTATCCGCCCGATGGCGGTCTGCAAGGCCCGGTGCCCGAGCCCTGGGAATTCACGTTTGTGGGCGTAGAAGAGATCCTGTGCTTCCACCAACCTCGCGGCGCGAACGACCCTCTCTGCGACAACTGACCGCCACAGCAAAGTCGGTTAGCGTCAGGCGATGGCACCAACTACAACGGCACGATCTACAACCGCACGATCTGACGCAGCACGATCCACCGCAGCACAGCGCCAAGTTGATCCCGAGGCCCTGAAGCAGCTCGCCTTCCAAGTGTGGACATACAAGAAGGGCGAGATGGTGTCCACGTTGCTTTGCATCGGCGATCAACTTGGGCTGTTTCGGGCCCTCTCAGACACACAACCTGCCACCAGCCACGACCTCGCGGAAGCAACTTGCTTAGCGGAGAGGCTGGTGCGGGAGTGGCTCTACGGCGTTGCTGCCGCTGGGTTGGTCAACTACGACGATGGCGCCTTCTCGTTGTCGCCTGAAGCCGAAGCGCTCATGGTTGATGAAGAGGGCTCGCTGCACTTTGCCATGGGCGCCTTTCGCGGCGGGTTGGGCGACGATGCGCTGGAGTTGATCCTGGAGTCGTTTCGTACCGGCATAGGCATCACCTATGAGCAGCAGGGGCCCCGAGCGGCAGCCGGTCTGGCGCGCACCACGGGGCCGTTCAGTCGTCAGAACCTCACATCGATCATCTTGCCCGGCCTTGATGGCGTAGCGGCCAAGCTGGATCGCGGCGCCAAAGTGCTGGATGTGGGCTGCGGCGCGGGTGTATCTGCATGCCTGATTGCCCAAGCGTGGCCACAGTCCGAAGTGGTGGGTTTCGATCCTTCTGGCACCGCCGTACGCCAAGCGCAGCAACGGGCCCGGGACGAGGGGCTCTCAAACACGAGGTTTGTAGAGGCAGGTGCCAACGACGTGCCCGCCAGCGGCGACTTCGACTTGGCGCTCACCTTCGACTGCCTGCACGACATGCCCCGCCCGGACTTGGCGCTGCTCGCAATCCGCGCCGCGCTCGACGCCGAAGGCACGCTGCTGATTAAGGACATCCGCTCCAAGGGCGACTTCAACCTAGATCGGCGCAATCCGATGCTGGCCATGTTCTACGGATTCTCGGTCACGAGTTGCCTGCAGTCTGCGCTGAGCGAACCTGACGGTATGGGCTTGGGCACTCTGGGTTTGCATCCCGACAAGGCACGTGAGATGACTGCGGCCGCAGGTTTCTCACGCTTCACAGAGCACGATTTTGACGACGCGGCTAATCTCTACTACGAAGTCAGACCCTGAACGCAACCCCGCTAATCCGGTGTCGTTGTATGGCACCGACGACCACCGGCGTTGGCCCGTAGCTTCTAGTAGCGGGCACCTAGTACTGGGTTTCTGGTACTGGGCTTCTGGTATTGGACTTCTAGTACTGGACATCTAGCGCTGGGTTTCAGTTGCAGGGCTGACTGTTCCGGAGCTGCCGCGCATACACCAGTCGCATAGGGCAGCCTCATAGAGCGACACAGATAGAGGCGAAACAGAAAAACGGGAGGACCAATGGCCGTTCACGCGAGCACGCCGATTGAGCTGATCAACGAGGTGTACACCGGCTTGGCAGACGCCGTGGCATATGGACGCGAACGGCTTGGGCGTGCGCTCACGCTGTCCGAGAAGATCCTCATCGCACACCTATCAGATCGTGACCAGGAGCTCACGCGGGGCGCCTCCTATGTGGACCTAGCTCCCGACCGAGTGGCCATGCAGGACGCCACCGCACAGATGGCATGGCTCCAGTTCATGACGGCTGGACTGGACACGGTGGCAGTGCCCACCACGACGCATTGCGACCATCTCATCGAAGCGCGCGAGGACGGCAAGCGCGATCTGCTAGCCGCTTCGGAAAACAACGAGGAGGTTTACGACTTTCTCGAAAGCGTCTGCGCTCGCTACGGAGCAGGCTTCTGGAAACCCGGCAGCGGAATCATCCACCAAGTCGTGCTGGAGCAATACGCATTCCCCGGCGGGATGATGATCGGCACCGACAGTCACACACCCAACGCCGGTGGGCTGGGCATGGTGGCAGTGGGCGTAGGCGGTGCGGACGCGGTGGATGTCATGACCGGCTTCGCTTGGAACGTGAGGTGGCCACGAGTCATAGGCGTATACCTCACCGGCGAACTCTCGGGCTGGAGCGCTCCTAAGGACGTGATCTTGAAGGTGGCGGAAATCCTGACGGTCTCAGGTGGCACTGGAGCGATCGTGGAGTACTTCGGCCCCGGCGCCGAATCACTTAGCGCTACTGGAAAAGCCACTATTTGCAATATGGGCGCCGAGATCGGCGCTACGACTTCGCTGTTCGGCTACGACGCCGCTATGGCTCGTTATCTGTCGGCGACTGGGCGCTCAGCGGTGGCGACGGCTGCCGACGCCGTGGCCGAGCACCTGCGACCCGACGATGAGGCAATGGCGAGTCCCGGGGCTCACTACGACCAGGTGATTGAGCTGGATCTATCGAAGCTGCGACCCCACATCAACGGCCCCCACACCCCCGATCTCGCCCGTGAGGTGTCGGCTCTGGGCGCCGAGGCCCGCAACGAAGGCTGGCCGCTTCGCATTAGTGCAGCGCTCATCGGCAGTTGCACCAACTCCAGCTACGAGGACATCACTCGAGCCGCGGGCATCGCCCGCGATGCGGCCGCGAAAGGGTTGCGGGCACGCACTCAACTGCTGGTAACTCCCGGTTCGGAACAGATACGTGCCACCATTGAGCGTGACGGGCTGCTCTCCGACTTTGAAGCGCTGGGTGCGGTGGTGTTGGCTAACGCTTGCGGGCCGTGCATCGGCCAATGGGACCGCAGCGGTGACGAGAACTACGTTGAGGGCCAGCCGAACGTGATCGTCACGTCCTATAACCGCAATTTCCCTAAGCGAAACGATGGCGACGCAGCGACGCTGGCATTCGTCACATCGCCTGAGACTGTCATGGCATTGGCGCTGGCAGGGACGCTTGACTTTGATCCCGTCAACGGCGTTTTGCGCAACGATGCGGGTGAACCGGTTACGTTGCCGACACCGGTGGGGGTTGAGTTGCCGCCGGACGGTTTCGATCCCGGCCGCAGCGGGTTTGTGGCTCCGCCTGCGAATCGACGCGACACAAAGGTGCAGGTCTCGCCAACATCGGACCGTTTGCAAGTGCTCCAACCGTTCCCAGCATGGGACGGCAACGACTACCGCGACCTGCCTGTGCTAGTCAAAGCCAAGGGCAAGTTCACTACCGACCACATCTCAATGGCGGGCCCGTGGCTTCGGTACCGAGGGCACCTTGAGAACATTTCTGGCAACTTGTACCTGGGGGCGGTGAACGCTTTTGACGGCTACGAAGTGGGGCACGGCAAGAACCAGTTGACAGGCGAAACCCAGCCGTTCCCCGAAATCGCAAAGGCGTATCACGCCACTGGCATGAACTGGGTTGTAATCGGCGATCAGAACATGGGCGAGGGCTCAAGCCGGGAACACGCCGCTATGGAGCCCCGCTTCCGCGGCGGTCTTGTTGCGCTGTGCCGTAGCTTCGCACGCATCCACGAAACCAACCTGAAAAAGCAGGGCATGTTGCCGCTCACGTTCGCAGACCCGGCGGATTACGACCGTATTGACGAGGACGACCGACTCTCGTTCTTGGGCCTTGCAGACCTCGCGCCAGGACTACCGGTTCAGGTGCAGGTACGCAAGCCATCGGGCGACACGTTCACGTTTCAGACTCACCATACGTTCAGTGACGACCAGGTGGCGTGGTTCACGGCTGGCTCAGCGCTCAACATCATCCGAGCTTCGCTCTAGGCAACATCTCGCTAGCTCGCAGTCTCGCTGCGCGCCATGTCTCGCTGCGCCTGATACGCCCGCCACACTCGTTACGCGCGGAAGCCAGCCCCGAGATTAGGGCTGGCTTCTTCGCTCAGGCCGCTGGACGTGGGGAACGCTTCGACCTGTTGCCGGTCGGAATGGGGGGATTCCAATCCGGCTCTCGCCCGCCTGGGTGGGGGGACACCGTGCGGCGGTGCGATATGTGTAGCAGTCTGGGGGGGACCGCTAAGAGACAAGTTACACACCCCCCAGCTATCGGGTCAACAGTTAGGGCAGATACTTCATATCTCTTTAAGCGATGGTATGTCGTGAGCCGCTAGGGTGAGTTCGTGGACCTGAAATACCTAGACGCGTTGGCCGCAGTTGCCACACATGGCCGGTTTTCTGCCGCAGCGCGTGCGTTGCACACCGTGCAGTCAAACGTCTCCAGTCACATAGCAAAGCTGGAGGAAGAACTAGGCGCCGTGCTAGTAGATCGCGCAGTGGGGACCTTGACACCCGAAGGCGAGGTTGTGTTGGCTCGCACCAAACGCATCAACGGCGAAATAGCAGCTATGCGAGCAGATGTGGCTTCCATGACCTCACATGTCACTGGCGAAGTCCATTTAGGCATCATCGGCACACCGGGGCGGTGGCTGCTGCCTCCGTTATTGGATGAACTGCGGCGGCGGCATCCAGATGTGGACACCACTGTCGTGGACTCCACCACACTGGCGCTTACTCGCCTGCTGGCAGGCGGCGAACTGGATCTTGCGGTAGTGAATGCCCCGCTTGATCATGACGAACTGATAGCCACGCCGCTATTCAGTGAAGAGTTCGTCGTAATCGCACCCACCGGGCACCCGCTCGCACACCAAGGCGACCGAGAGGTGAGCTTCACCGAACTGGAGCACCACGAGCTGCTGCTGGGACCTCCCGGCTCGGCCATGCGCGCACGCATCGACGCAGCAGCAGCCCGCCAACGCGTGACCTTGCGAACCATGGCTCAACTTGACGGCATTCGTCTGACCGCCACATTGGCGTTCCAGGGTTACGGACCAGCAATAGTGCCCATAACCTCAATCCCAGCCTGGACAGATCGCGGCGACTGGAGCGTGCTGACCGTGGCAGATCTGCCTCCTCGCCAGGTTGCGCTGGCTAGTCGTCGTCGCGGGATGCTCTCGGCTCCAGCCACCGCAGCCCGCGACGTGTTTCGTTCGGTGATCCTCAGCGTCTCGCGTCGTATTCCCGGCGTCACCGCTACTGCCTAGACGGGCACACCAAAAGACCGACACACCAAAGCAAGCAAGTCACCGCGCTCAACCCAGCTTCATGACCCCCACACCGGTCCCATAGCCTCGCCGCCGTGGACCTGCAGTTGCGCTCGGGAGCAACCGGGCACGTCACCGCCAGCATCGCCACGATCGGCAACCGGACGGTCATGCTCATCTCAGCCGACAGCCTCCACCGACGCGGCGCGTTGGCACCCGCCGACAGCGAGACCATCGTCGCGGGCCTGCAAACAGCGCTCGCTAAACGCCTGCCCGCTGTGCTCATGCTGTCGTCCAGCGGAGCCGACGCCAATCACGGCGTGGCAGCCCTGCACGGCTGGGGAGAGGCCGCGCGGATGCTCGTGCGATGTTCAGGGGCTATCCCAGTGCTAGCCGGGGTAACCGGGCAGGCCATATCGGGCATCGCCCTGCTGATCGGGCTCTCAGACGTTGTCGTCATGTCCGATGACGCGTGCGCGTTCGTGAGCGGACCGGTTCCGGTGCGTGAGATGACAGGCGTGGTCATCGGGCCCGATGAGCTGGGCGGAGCCCCGATTCACGCGCGCTCCTCAGGCATCGCGTCTGCTGTAACACACCCAGACGCAGTACTTGACAAGCTGACCGAGATATTGGGGTACTTGCCGTCGCACTGCGACGAGTTGCCGCCGCGCATCGAGACCGACGATCCCCCTACCCGCTCTACCGCTCGCGCGAGCGAACTGTTGCCGTCTCAACCGACGGGCGCCTACGACGTGCGCGACATCATCGCCGAGCTGGTCGACGAAGGTTGGCTCACTGAACTGCGAGCCGAATGGGCACCGAACCTGGTGACAGGCTTCGCCTCGATAGGCGGACACTCGGTGGGTGTGCTTGCAAACCAGCCAATGAGCATCGCGGGCACACTGGACATCGCTGCCAGCCAGAAAGGCGCCCGCTTCGTTAACTTCTGTGACGCGTTCGGCTTGCCGCTCATCACGCTGGTGGACACGCCCGGCTTCTATCCCGGCAAGGACCTGGAATGGCGCGGCATGATCCGCCACGGTGCCCAACTGGCTTTTGCGTACGCCCGCGCAACAGTGCCGCGAGTAGCGGTCGTTCTGCGCAAGTCCTACGGCGGCGCATACATCGTTATGGACTCAAAAACGATTGGTAACGACATCTACCTGGCGTGGCCCAGCGCTGAGCTGGCCGTCATGGGCGCATCACAAGCAGCTCAGATTCTCCAACGTGGCGCCGATGAAGATCAGCTTGCGGACTACGTCTCCGAGTACGAAGACACCTACCTAAATCCCTACGTCGCCGCCGAACGCGGCTACATAGACAGCGTCATCGATCCCGCCGACACGCGTCGCGAGCTGTTCGACACACTTGAGATGCTGGCAACAAAGCGCGAACAATCACCCGGGCGACGCCACGACAATGCGCCCCTTTAACCGAGCGGGACCGCTAATCGCAGAGAATTCACACACGGCGGGAGCGCTCGGCAAAAAAGTGAGTACATTCGACAGCGGGACTAAGGGGGACACATGACGCAGGACAGCTTCACGATCACCGACAACCGGACAGGCGAATCGGTAGAGGTGCCGGTGGTTGACGGCACGATCTCTGCGGCTGCGTTGCGTCAGCTTGACCGTGGCCTGTGGTTTTACGACCCTGCTTACCTGTCGACAGCGAACTGCAACTCAAAGATCACTGAGATTGACGGTGATGAGGGCATCCTGCGCTATCGCGGCTACCCCATCGAACAGCTAGCCGAGAAATCCAGCTTCCTGGAAGTGGCGTACCTGCTCATCCACGGCGACCTGCCGACCGAAGCCGAAGCTGAGGAGTGGCTACACCACATCACGTTTCACACCTACGTACACGAGGACATCACGCGCTTCATCAAGGGCTTTCGTTACGACGCCCACCCGATGGGAACACTTGTGTCTACGATCGCTGCGTTGTCGACGTTCTATCCCGAAGCGAAGAACATCGACGATCCGTACACCCGTTTGGTGCAGATCATCCGGCTGATGGCCAAGATGCCCACGATGGCGGCGTTTACATATCGCAACCGAGTGGGACTGCCCTATGAGTATCCCGTCAATCACCTGAGCTACACCGCAAACTTCCTACGCATGATGTGGAGCGTGGCCGACCCCGACTACGAACCCGACCCGGCGTTGACGCGAGCGTTGGACGTGCTGTTTATATTGCATGCGGACCACGAGCAGAACTGCTCCACCACCACGATGCGCACAGTTGGGTCCAGCCGAGCCGATCCCTACTCGGCCGTAGCGGCGGCAACTTGCGGGCTTTACGGGCCGCTCCACGGGGGCGCGAACGAGCAGGTCATTCGGATGCTGCACGAGATCGGCAGCTTCGACAACGTTGCTGCGTATGTCGAACGAGCAAAGTCCGGCGATGTGCTGCTGCAGGGCTTCGGACACCGGGTGTACAAGAACTACGACCCACGGGCCAAGATCGTCAAAGAGACCGCCGATGAGGTCTTCAAGGTGACAGGCCTAAACCCGTTGCTTGACATCGCTATGAAACTTGAGGAGGTTGCCCTTAGCGACCCCTACTTCAAGGAGCGGCGGCTGTATCCGAACGTGGACTTCTACTCGGGTCTCATCTACGAAGCGATGGGCTTCCCGTTGGACATGTTCACGGTTCTGTTCGCCATCGGGCGCACACCTGGGTGGCTGGCCCATTGGGTGGAAATGCTCGGCGATCCTGAGCAGAAGATCTACCGGCCACGTCAGAAGTACACAGGTCCTGGACTTCGCGACTACGTGCCGATTGAGGCTCGCTAACTGTCTTGCTGGTTCACGTCTAGCAAGATTTTGCCGACGTTCGCATTTGTTGCCATGTACTCGTGGGCTGCTGCAATGTCGCTCAGATCGAAACGGGAGTCAACGATGGGGCGCAATGAGCCGTCGTCAAAACGAGGGAGCAGCTCGGCGCAGAATCGCTGATTTGCCTCGATCTTTTGTTCGATAGGCCGCGAGCGCAAAACGGTGCCGATGAGCGCCGCTCGCTTCGGTAGCAGAGCGCCGAGCGGAATTGTGGCCGTTGGCGCACTCATCACACCGACCTGAATTATGCGTCCTTGGACGCGTACCGATGCGATGTTGCGGGCCAGGTAGTCGCCGCCGATGACATCTAGTACGACATCCACGCCTTGACCACCGGTCCAGTCGCGCACTGCTTCAGCGAAATCGGTCGCGGTGTAGTCGATTACGAGGTCCGCACCTAGTTCGGTGCATGGAGTCACCTTGGATGTCGAGCAGGTGACGGCTATTCGAGCGCCGATTGCCTTGGCGATCTGTATCGCTGCGGTGCCGACCCCAGAAGCACCTGCATGCACCAACGCCGCACCCCCCGATGCGAGGCCACCTTGGGTCACTAGCGCATCATGCGCGGTTATGAACACCTCGGGTATGGCCGCCGCGTCGCGTAGCTCCACCGATGCGGGGACGCGTTGGAGCATGCGCTCATGGGTGACGACTAGCTCAGCCGCCGCACCAGCGGACACGATCCCCATAACCGCATCGCCGACCGACCAGCCCATTACACGCTCGCCTAGCGCCGCTATGCGTCCAGAGAACTCCATGCCCGGGATCTCGAATTCGGGCTTCGGGCCGGGCGCCGGGTACAGGCCCATCCGCTGAAGCAGGTCGGCTCGATTCATAGCCGAGCAGGTCACCTTTACGAGCGCTTCGTCGGGTCCGGGCTCTGGTTCAGGGACATCGACTATCTCGAGGACCTCAACACCGCCATATTCGGGAATTACAACTGCTCGCATGAGCGCTGACGGTAGCGGGCCTGTGGTTAGCCTGCGATCCCGTGCGCCGAGATCCCGTACACCGAGATCCCGTGCGCGGAAATCCCGTACGCGGAAACTCCGTGGTGGTGCTGGACGGAGCAAACAACTGTCGTGACCTGGGCGGCTACCCGGCTGCGGTCGGTCGCCAGGTGCGCACCGGCGCGCTGTACCGCTCGGACCGTTTGAGCGCACTGACCGACGACGATCTGGACGAACTGAGTAGTCGCGGTATTCGCACCGTTGTGGATTTTCGGGCTGCGCCCGAGATGGAGCGGGACCCATCAAAGCTGTGGCCAGGGGTTGTTTCGCATATTTCGTTGCCGGTTGGTGACACCGTGGACGCGGACATCTCGATGGTGGATCAGATTCTCCAAGGCCGGTTGAAGTCAATCAACGAATCCGAGATGGCCGATCTATACCTAGGCATCGTCGGCGGATACGGCGAGCGGTTCGCGCAGTTGGCAGCCATGGCGGCCGATGTCGACCACTTACCGATGCTGTTTCACTGCACCGCTGGCAAAGACCGCAGCGGCATCGCGTCTGCACTGTTGCTGGAAACACTCGGCGTCTCCCGCGCCAGCGTGCTTGACGACTATTGCCTCACCAACGAGCTTCGGTCACATCAGCGCATAGCGGAGCTCACACTCGAGTTTGAGCAAGTCGGCGTCGCCATAGACGACGTTCGCGCCATCTTGAGCGCACCTCGCCAGGTAATGGCGACTGTCCTAAGCGAACTGGACAACCAGTACGGGCATTGCAGCTCAAACGGCGGAGCTGGTGCTGAGGGCTATCTGCGAGCTCACGGACTAGAACCCGAAGCCCTAGAGATGCTGAGGGCCAACCTGCTGATCTAACCGCCGCGCTGAAGCGTTGAGGCGATTATCTGCGTCACGAAGCCCAATTCGAGCAACGGGCGTATGTGCATGTCGAAATGACGCGTTATCGCGTCGAAGTCGCGCACGTTCTGCCACAAAAGCAAGTGCGGTTCAATGCGCTTCCAGTCCCCACGCGAACCAGCCATTGCTGCTGGAGGTGCGAGCGAACAGCTCAATTTTCGATTTCTCCGGAAACATCGCATCGATTCGTTCGCGCACTTCGTTGGGTTTTTCGGAGTGTTCTTGCCGTTCTGCTCTCACGAGTTGGCGTATGTTGCGGGCGCCACGGGGCCGCGGGATACGCCCACGTTTGAACAAGAGGCACAGTTCGCATTGGCTCATGGTGTAGAAGCCGGGGTTGACGCGTTGCTTGTCCCAGACAAACGCAACGGTTGCCCACGCGAAGCCCCACGCTTTGCCCAGCTCGATTGCTTGATCTAGGTGCGGGTTGGTGGCCCACATGAACAGCAGACTGTCACTGGCCGTTACATCACTGACCCTAAGTTCCTTCAAGTCATCAAGCTTCACGGTTGGGTAGTGGCGCTCCGCGCCGCCAGAGTCGCGACCGCCAGGCCCGTTATGTTGCAGTTGGCCTCTGTAGTCCCAAGGCGGATCGGCGTAGATGATGTCAAACGCGGTGTCCGGCAACGGCGGGAACAGCGTCTGTTGCGACCTCACCTGTGCCTCAGCCATCAGGTTGGCGGCAGTCAAGAGCGCAGTGCATCCATACCTATCGGGTCGAAGCGCCAGGTGTTTGGTTTGTTGGTTGGCTTGATGTGTCCGGCGGTTCTTCCCGCGAAGTGTGTGCCGATTACCAACCTTCCGTCTGACCAGCGAGGAAATGCTGCTAGGCGGGTTGCTGTGGAAGTGCCGTCGGCGCTGTAATCGGCGCTTGAGGCCATGTCAGGGTGGGCGAACTGCAGCGGGTGATGGATCATGTCGCCGGTTATGACGGCCTGCTCCCCCGCCGAGGAGACGATGACGCTGACGTGTCCGGGCGTGTGGCCCGGTGTGGATTCAAGCCACACCTCGTTGTTGATGCGGTAGCCAGCGCTGACTAGCTCAGCTAGACCCGCATCCATGATGGGTTGCACCGAATCCTCAAACACTGGCCCGTAGTGCTGCGGCTCGGACCGCCAATAGTCATATTCGGCCTGCACGAACAGGTACCGCGCGTTTGGGAACGTGGGCACCCACTGGCCGTCAACTAGGCGCGTGTTCCAGCCCACATGGTCCACGTGCAGATGTGTACACACGACCACATCAACGGACTCTGGGGCGAAACCGGCAGCAGTGAGGTCCTCCAGGAACGGCGTCGAGAGCTGCGAAAACGGCGGCGCTCCCGGGCGCGATTTGTCGTTACCTACGCAGGTGTCAACGATCATGCGCTGCCCGCCCGACTCGATAACAACCGAGTGCATTGACAGACGCATCAGCCCGTCGTCGGTTACGAAGTCCGGTCGCAGCCACTCGTAGTCGTCGATTACGTCGTCTGCGCCCGGCAACAAGATGTCGAACGGCCAATGCACCTCAAGCTCTGAGACGCGCGTTAGCTGCGCATTGCCCACCGTCCAGGAGATTGGCGCAGACTTGTCCACGGTCGGCATCGTTAGTACCTCTCAATCAGCGTGGGTCTTCGATACGAGCCAATGACAATTGAGTACAGATCGCCCCCGTAAGTCTCGCACCATAGATTCGCGGCCTCGGCTGCGCTGTTGCGGGGCGTCTCAGAAGCACCACACTATTCGCATTGAGTAGGTGGTATCCAAGTGGCAGCATCGGGCGGCTGGCCGCCCTGCCAGCGAGCCAGATGTTGTGGTGAACCATGCATGAATCCGAGCGAGACAGGCCCGAGCGAAACAGGCCCGAGCGAAACAGGCCCGACCAACACGAGCTGGACCAACACGCCACTGGTCCGACTAGCTCTGCCTCTTCAGCGAGTCCGTCTAGCCCGTCTACTAACGACGAGTCAACCCGCAGTGATCGCTTCCGCGAGGCGGCCATTGAGGCCGAGCTGGAGACAGGCGAACGCGAGGAGACCCGTCAACAGGCCTGGAGCGGCTCGCTACGCCGACTGATCCGCATGAGCTTCGGCGCGGGCGTCGTCGTACTCGGGCTCATCATGATGCCGCTACCGGGTCCGGGCATGCTGGTCGTGGCGACTGGTCTGGCCATCCTGGCTCGAGATGTGGCGTGGGCTGATCGTCTACTACAGAAGGTCCGCAAACGCCTCCCCTCCGATGCCGACGGCAAGCTACCCCGCTCAACAATCGCGACCATGATCTTGCTGGCCACGGCGGGAATCGCTGCCTCAATCTGGTTCGCAGTCGGTGACATCAACCCATTTGAGGTAGCGCTGTTCTGGCGCAACTAGATGGGAGCCTGTCAGTGAATCTGAACGGGTGTCGAGACCTCACTGAAAAAGTCGTTCCCTTTGTCGTCAATGACTATGAAGGCAGGGAAGTCCTCCACCTCTATTTGCCAAACCGCTTCCATGCCCAGTTCGGGGTACTCCAGCACTTCGACCTTGCGGATGGAGTCCTTTGCTAGCCGCGCTGCGGGTCCGCCAATCGAACCCAGATAGAAGCCGCCGTAGCGGGCGCACGCCTCAATCACCTGGCGCGAGCGGTTGCCTTTGGCGAGCATGACGAGACTGCCGCCTGCGGCCTGGAACTGCTCCACATACGAGTCCATACGGCCAGCGGTGGTGGGGCCAAACGAGCCCGATGCGTAGCCCGCGGGGGTCTTCGCCGGACCGGCGTAATACACCGGCCTTTCGCGCAGGTAGTCGGGTAGTCCATCGCCAGCGTCTAAGCGTTCTTTCAGCTTGGCGTGCGCTATGTCACGTGCCACTACCAGCGTGCCGGTTAGAGACAACCGGGTTTTGACGGCGTGTCGGGTCAACTGGTTGCGGATTGCGTCCATCGGCTGGTCCAGATCAACCGCCACTACGTCGTTGGACAACTCCCGTGTTTCGGTTTCCGGCAAAAAGCGAGCCGGGTCGGTCTCAAGCTGTTCAAGAAACACACCGTCCGCTGTGATCCGCCCCAGCGCTTGCCGATCGGCCGAACACGAAACGGCAATCGCCACGGGGCAACTTGCACCGTGTCGCGGCAGGCGCACCACCCGTACGTCGTGGCAGAAATACTTGCCGCCAAACTGCGCTCCGATACCGAATTGGCGGGTGAGTTCCAATATGCGGCCCTCCCACTCAAGGTCGCGAAAACCGTGACCGGATGTGCTGCCAGCCGTTGGCAACGTGTCCAGGTACTTGGCCGACGCGTACTTGGCCACCTTGACAGCAAACTCCGCAGAGGTGCCGCCTATAACAACCGCCAAGTGATACGGCGGACACGCAGCGGTGCCCAGCGTGCGCAAGGTGCCGTCGAGGAAGCGAGTGAGGCTCTCAGGATTCAGCAACGCCTTGGTCTCCTGGAAGAGCAGACTCTTGTTGGCCGAACCGCCTCCTTTAGCCATGAAGACCAGCTCGTATTCGTCTCCCGGTGAGGCGTAAATCTCAATCTGGGCAGGCAGGTTGTTGCCGGTATTGCGCTCGGTGAACATGTCAAGTGGCGCTAGCTGCGAGTAGCGCAGATTCGAGGTGAGATAGGTGTCGGCGACGCCCTGAGATATGGCCTCGGCATCGTCGTAGTCCGGGTTCTCAGCGGTGCCGGTCAGCACCCGCTCCCCCTTGTGCCCCCAGATGATCGCGGTACCGGTGTCTTGACAACTGGGCAGCACACCGCCCGCAGCGATGTTGGCGTTCTTCAGCAGCTCAAGTGCTACGAAGCGATCGTTGGGGGACGCCTCTGGGTCGTCCAGGATGGCGGCCATCGAAGCCAGGTGGTCGGTGCGAAACAAGTGGGCAATGTCACGCATGGCCTCCGCTGTTAGGAGCCGTAACGCTTCGGGCCCAACCTGCAGGAATCGCCGACCCGCTGCGCTGACGGTGGACACATGATCACTAGAGAGGTGCCGGTAGGTCACATCAGCGGGACCGGTGGGAAGCAGTTCAACGTGAGCGGACGTGCTCATTGGCTCATGCTACGGATGTGCCTGGGGATGTACGCCAACGGGCTTCAGCTAGCGAGAATGGACTCGTGACTGACAACGCCAGCACCGACGACACAGAGGCCGACACCCCAGGGACCGGCAGCGCCGAGACCGACAACACAGTGAGCAACATAAGGTCAATCAACGCGATCACGTTGCGGACCGCCGACATGGCGGCATCGGTTGAGTTCTACGTTGCATTGGGCTTCCAGTTGAGCTTCGGCGGCGAAGACGCGCCGTTCTCCACCTTGCGCAGCGGCGACTGTTTTGTGAATCTGATCGGCGTGCCCAGCGCCGCCGAGGTTGAGACCGGCTGGGGCAGAGTGATCTTTCATGTCACCGACGTGGATGCGCTCTACCAACGTGTACTTGATGCAGGCTTAGCGCCGCAGCACGAGCCGACCGACGCGCCTTGGGGTGAGCGGATGTTTGCAATCTTTGATCCCGCCGGACACGACCTGAGCTTCGCCAAACGCATCCGCGCCTACGAGGTTGACCATCCCGATTTGTGATCCTGACATGACAGACACGTCTACCGTCAAAGCGTGAGCGAGGGTCTATTTGAGGCGGCGGGCAGGGAGAGGCTGTTGAGGCAGGCGCCATTGGCTGCGCGGCTGAGGCCACGCACGCTTCACGAGATTGTGGGGCAGGATCATTTGCTCGCGCCTGGTCGGCCTTTGCGTGAGTTGATTGAGGCCGACAGGTTGTCGTCGGTGATTTTGTGGGGACCACCTGGCACGGGTAAGACGACGTTGGCGCGGGTTGTGGCTGTGTGTACTGCCAAGGAGTTCTGCGAGCTGTCAGCAGTGAGTGCCTCCGTCAAAGACGTTCGACAGGTCATTGCCGAGGCTCGGCTGCGGATCGGTGAGCACAATCGGGGCACCATTTTGTTTCTGGACGAGGTTCATCGTTTCAACAAGGCGCAGCAGGACGCTCTGTTGCCCGCGGTTGAAGACGGCGTGATAGTGCTGATGGGCGCCACGACTGAGAACCCGCATTTTGAGGTGAACCCACCGCTGCTGTCCCGCTCGACCTTGTTCCGGCTGGTGCCATTGGACGACGCCGCAGTGCGCACACTGATAGGCCGAGCACTCACAGCGGAGGCTGCGACGGCTGATGTGGATGCTGTTGATCATCTGATAGCGCGCAGTGGTGGTGACGGCCGTCACGCTCTTACTAGTATCGAAGTAGCGATAACACTCGCATCGCGCCGCCACGATGCTGCTACCCCGCGAGTCGCCGAGTCTGACGATGTGGCCCATGAACCTGGAGCTGCGCCCGCTTCGGCCACACACCCTCACGTAACGCTTGCCGATGCCGAGCACGCAGCGGACGCCAAGGCGGTGCGCTACGGCGCCGACGGTCACTACGACACGATCAGTGCGTTCATCAAGTCGCTGCGCGGTTCGGACCCTGATGCCGGGCTGTATTGGCTGGCTCGCATGCTGGACGCAGGCGAGGACCCTCGTTTCATAGCCCGCCGAATGGTGATCTTGGCCTCAGAGGACATCGGCATGGCCGACAGCACCGCGCTGCTTGTAGCAGAGGCCGCAGCGCGGGCCGTTGAATACGTGGGCCTGCCCGAAGCGCAACTCAACCTGGCCCACGCTGTCGTACGGCTAGCCACCGCACCCAAATCAAACCGAGTCACCATCGCGCTAAGCAAAGCCCAAGCAGATGCCCGCGCTGGTGGCGCTGGCGAAGTACCCATTCACTTGCGCGACGCCCACTACCAGGGTGCAGCGTCGTTGGGCCACGGTGAGGGCTACCTATACCCCCATGACGACCCACGCGGGTGGCTCCCCCAGCAACATCGACCCGCCGAAGTAGAGGGCAACACCTATTGGGAACCCACCGAACGCGACAAACGCGAGAGCAACTACTGACCTGTTGCGACCGGTCGGCAGCCGCATCTTCGTCCCCCTCAACAGCGACATCTGTAGTGAAGCCTGCGATGTCTGGTCGGCTCTCGTGGGTGACTATAGTGCTGCCTTGTTCACTTGGGCTGCCTCAGCAGCTCACAGTCAAGCGAGGTGAAATTGCATGACATGGATTCATGACTACAAGTCGGCGGCGCAGACCAACCAGCCGCAACGGCCAACCACTAACTCCGGGGGGGGGGGGGGTTATGCGTCCCGGTAGATGGCGTGTCGTGCCGCTCGTGGGTTCGTTGCTGGTGGCAACTCTCGCTCTGGTAGCACAGCCAGCGGCAGCAGCCGCGCCGACCTCACCTGTGAACGTAACGGTGTCAGGTGTCACCCACGATGCGGCAACGGTGACGTTCGCTGAAGGATCAGGCGGCTGCAAACCGGAGAGCTACGAGTTGAAGCTTGATAGGATCGGTGTTGCCGACTCTCAAGTCCTGACCGTGGCCGCGACAATCACCACAAAGACGTTTGAGGGGCTGACACCAGCCACGTCGTATCGAATAGGAGTGACACCACAAGCACCCACGTCATGCAGTCCGGGTCAAGGCGAGACCGTATGGTCCAGCACATTCACCACAGACACAAACTGGCTCGCATTCGATACCTATCAGGAATGCTACGAAGCGGGTGGATGGAAACGCAGCAAAACGAATCCGAACGCGGCATCGTATCCAATCAATCCGGCCACCGATTACAGCTACACCGGCGGCAACATGCTCTACGAAACCTGCGTAGCACCACCCACCACAACCACAAAGTCAACAACTACAACGACGGCTACTACTACGACTACTACGTCCACAACAACTACAACGCCACCGACAACTACAACGACAACAACGACAACTACAACGACTTCAACGACGACAACTACGACTACCCCGACGTATGTCGTTAGTACGTCCGAGAGTGGCTACATTGCAATCGCCGCTGGCCTATATCACTCGTGTGGCATTCGCAAAAACGGCACCGCCGTCTGCTGGGGCAACAACGACTACCGGCAAACTGATATATCTGAAGGCAAATACAAAGCTATCACAGCAGGCCTATATCACTCTTGTGGGATACGCACAAATGGCACCGCCACCTGTTGGGGCAGAAACGTGGAAGGGCAGTTAACGGCGCCGAGCGGCAGTTACAAAACCATCACGGCCGGATCTTTGCACTCTTGTGGGATACACACAAATGGCACCGCCGTCTGCTGGGGCTACAACCAAGACGGCCAATCAACAGTACCCAGTGGAAAATACAAAGCCATCTCGGCTGGCTCTGATCACTCTTGTGGGATACGCACAAATGGCACCGCCGTCTGCTGGGGCAACAACGGGCTCGGACAATCAACGGTGCCCAGTGGCACTTACAGAGCCATCACGGCTGGCTCTGATCACTCTTGTGGGATACGCACAAATGGCACCGCCGTCTGCTGGGGTAACGCGGCCACACAATCGACAGTGCCTAGCGGCAAATACAAAGCCATCACAGCCGGGTTCGGGTACTCGTGTGGGATACGCACAAGCGGCACCGCCACCTGCTGGGGCAACAACTCGTTCGGACAACTAACGGCGCCCAGCGGCAAATACAAAGCCATCACAGCCGGAGCGTTGCACGCATGTGCGATACACACAGACGGAACCGCCGTCTGCTGGGGCAACAACCAACACGAACAAACCGACGTACCTGCCGGCGCATATACATCTATCACAGCAGGCCTATATCACTCTTGTGGGATACGCACAAGCGGCACCGCAGTCTGCTGGGGCAACAGCATAGAGCAATCGACAGTTCCCAGCGGCACATACAAAGCCATCACAGCCGGATATTGGCATTCGTGTGGGATACGCACAAACGGCACCGCCACCTGCTGGGGCAACAGCTTAGAGCAATTGACAGTTCCCAGCGGCACATACAAAGCCATCACAGCCGGACATCGGCATTCGTGTGGGATACGCACAAACGGCACCGCCACCTGCTGGGGCAACAACGCATACGGGCAATCGACAGTTCCCAGCGGCACATACAAAGCCATCACAGCCGGACGTGGGCATTCGTGTGGGATACGCACAAACGGCACCGCCACCTGCTGGGGGGACAACTTCTTCGGACAATTGTCGGTGCCCAGCGGCACATACAAAGCCATCACAGCCGGACGTGGGCATTCGTGTGGGATACGCACAAACGGCACCGCCACCTGCTGGGGGATCAACGGATTTGGGCAATCGACGGTGCCCAACGGCACATACAAAGCCATCACAGCCGCACACGAGCACACGTGCGGGATACGCACCGACGGCACCGCCACCTGCTGGGGCAACAACCTGTCCGGAAGATCAACGGCGCCCAGCGGCACATACAAAGCCATCACAGCCGGACTTGGGCATTCGTGTGGGTTACGCACTGACGGCACCGCCACCTGCTGGGGCAACAACACATACGGGCAAACCAGCGTGCCCAGTGGAACTTACAAAGCCATCACAGCCGCACACGAGCACACGTGCGGGATACGCACCGACGGCACCGCCACCTGCTGGGACGACAAAACACACGGGCGATCGACGGCGCCCAGTGGAACTTACAAGGCCATCACAGCCGCACACGAGCACACGTGCGGGATACGCACCGACGGCACCGCCACCTGCTGGGGCAACAACACATACGGGCAAACCAGCGTGCCCAGTGGAACTTACAAAGCCATCACAGCCGCACACGAGCACACGTGCGGGATACGCACCGACGGCACCGCCACCTGCTGGGGCAACAACGGATTCGGGCAATCGACAGTCCCCAGCGGCACATACAAAGCCATCACAGTCGGCCAATTTCACTCGTGTGGGATACGCACAAGCGGTATCGCCATCTGCTGGGGCAACAACGGGTCAGGACAATCAACGGTGCCCAACGGCAGTTACAAGGCCGTCACGGCTGGCTCTGATCACTCATGTGGGATACGCACAAGCGGCATTGCCACCTGCTGGGGCAACAACGGATTCGGGCAATCGACAGTCCCCAGCGGCACATACAAAGCCATCACAGCTGGCAAGTATCACTCGTGTGGGATACGCACAAACGGCACCGCCACCTGCTGGGGCAACAACACATACGGACAATTGTCGGTGCCCAGCGGCACATACAAGGTCATCACGGCCGGAGATTGGCACTCTTGTGGGATATATACAAACGGCACCGCCACCTGCTGGGGGCGATATTCGTTGCTTTTGAGTGTCTATTAGGATCTTGGGAGTCAGGATGAAGTTATGCCGCTGGCCAAGTCGCCAGGATGTGGCGACACTTCGTTATAGCGAGGGGGAGCCAGGATGTAAGCGGTCAGTTTGGTGCGCCAGCAGGGCGTTGGTTGAACACGGCACGGTGAAGCTTGTCGCGGGCCAGCTTGGTCATCGGGCTGGCGTCGGTGCGTAGGTAGGTGCGTGGGCGTGACAGCATTTATGGGTGATCAACCCTGGGTTGGTGGCGTTCGTTGGATTGGGTGGTAGCGGTGTTGCCTATCGCGCTGGGTTGGTTTGTACTGCGTCGGATTGCACAGCGTCGGATTGCGCGGCGCTTGTTGGTGCCGTTCTCAAGTAACGCTGTTTCTGTTAGCAGCTCAGTTCTCTAACGGGATCACCGCGCTGGGTCCGATGCGGACTGTGACATCGGCACCCACCGGGGGGGCGTGGGGCGTGAGACTCTCTAGTGAAACCGACACGCCGTCAACGTCCGCTTCGAGTCGCAATTCGTAGCGGTCGCCACGAAAGCGCCTCCGGTTCACTTTGGCCCGGAGTTGCACAACCCCGCTTTCTCTAGCCGGGCTGTCGTCGCTGTTGTCGCCAGCCCGGCTGCTGTCGCTGTTGTCGTCGCTTGGGGCCGCCGCATCCACCTCGATGCGATCCGAACGCAGCACGAAGCCTTGCTCGTGCCCCGCAACCCGCCTCAGCAGCGCAGCGGAATCGGCCCCAAAAACGTTGGCGTGCCCCAAGAACCTTGCCACCTGCGCAGTACGAGGATCGGTCCACACCTGTTCGGGAGTGCCGACCCGCAACAAACGCCCATCGGCCATCACTGCTATTCGATCAGCCAACGCGAATGCCTCGTGATGGTCGTGAGTGACGTGTACCGCTGTCACACCCACTTGGTCCAGCACGGGCCGTAGTTCGTCTATCAGCCGCAGACGTAGGAGCTGATCCAGCGACCCAAACGGCTCGTCCAGCAGCAATACACCCGGTTCGGGCGCTAGCGCCCGAGCCAGCGACACCCGCTGCGCTTCGCCGCCCGACAGCGTGGCCACATCGCGACTCTCAAAGCCCGCTAGGCCGACCAACTCAAGCACTTCGGCTACTCGGCGCTGACGTCCAGCGGCACGCACTTTCGCCATACGCAGGCCGAAGGCCACGTTTCCAGCAACGTCGTAGTGCGGGAACAGCACCTCGTCTTGGAACATCAGGCCGATTCCGCGCTGATCGGGACGTTGGCCGGTTAGGTCGCGACCGTCTAGCTCAATGCGGCCAGCGTCCAGCGGCTGTAAGCCGGAAGCGGCTCGAAGCAACGTGGTCTTGCCGCAGCCCGACGGCCCGAGCAGCACCACCATTTCGCCATCGCCGACAGCGAGATCCACTCCGTCTAGCGCCTTGACGCCATCGAACCTGACGTGCGCGCCGCAGATCTTCAGCATCCCGCTCTTCAAAACCCCGTTCTTCGGCATTTGACTCTTCAACGTCCCACTAGTCGGCGTTCGACTCTCGGCATGCGGGGCCGCAGCTCGTGTCCATGACTAAACGCTACGCATGATGCGCTCTCGGTTGAACGCGGCTACCAGCCAGCGAGACCCAGTCATCCAGGCGAACCGAATCGCCTAGATGAATACCGCAACGGGTAAACGCAGCGGCGACCGTTGATGCCTGCGCCGCCGAGATTCCACTGACCGCTAGGTGGCCGTTTGGCGATACACGGTCGGCTATGTCTGTCGCATGTGCCAAGAGAACGTCTGCGGTGATGTTGGCGACGACAACGTCGAATGAGCCGAGTTGTGTGGTGCCGACTGGGGTCGTGCTGAAACTGGCTACGCCATCGAGATTGTTGCGGGTGGCGTTGGCCTTCGCAGACGACACAGCCGACGCCTCAATATCGATACCTACAGCCTCCGCGACACCCAACCGAGCCGCTACGAGAGCCAATACCCCGCTGCCGCTGCCCACATCTAGCACTCGCTCACCGCCAGCGATGTGCTCGGCAAGCCATGAGGCCAACAAACGCGTGGACGGGTGAGCTCCTGCACCGAAGCTCTGTCCAGGATCGATCTCAACAACCGCCGGAGCGTCGCAATCGGCCCACGGAAAACAGACCGCCAGATCGTCGCTCACGCGCACCGCTCGGTTGCGGTTCATCCAGCCAACCGCATGAGCAGCGTCGGGCGGGCCCAGCACGGCTGCGTGGCCTGCCGCCCGCAACCGTCTGGTGAGGTGCCGCGCCGCTGCATCGTCGAACACTCGAATCCAACTAACCCAGCGGCCTCGCCGCAGCCGCTCGTGACTCATATCTAGTGCTGCGGACCGGAGCCAATCCATCTGCGCCAGAGTGTCAAGCTCGTTGCCTGCTCGATGCTGGCCTCGGAGAAGGGCCGACCCAGTTGGGGCCTGTGGACCCAGACCCAGTGGCGCTCCGTCGGCCAGCACGACGCAGGCGCCACCGGACCGGTGGTGGCACAATGATGTTGGTAGAGCCCGGCTCATGGCTTAGCGTGCTAGTTGGCCGCGGTGTTCCACAGCGGTGCGATTACATGCGACTACAAATGTCACGGGGGTGATCGGTTTCGACTTTGACGGTTGAAGTGAGAGAAGCGAGTCGTGGTCTCCGGATCCACGAAAAAGAGCCGGAAACAAATACAAACGCCAACGTCGATCAAGACGATCTGGTGCTCGCGGCCTAACCCTAGGTTGCGAGTTCGGCCCGGTAGCCCCAGTCCTGCGGGCATCGGTGCCTTCATCTGCAGGGCTCGCCCGCTGCCCGTGCCGACGGGGTGACGGGGACACGCACAGACGGCTACGGCGATTGCCAGGGTGTCGCTGCCCTCGGTCGCTCGACAATCTCACAGCGACTGCACTCGGAGAAGGCTCACCGAAACGTTGAAGGACGCGGGTTCGATTCCCGCCACCTCCACCACCAAGACTCTGCTACAGCCAAGACTCTGCTACAGCGATTGCGTTACGCGACTTCGCTGTAGCGATTGCGCCACAACAATTGCTCAACAAGGGCTGTTTCCCCATCAGAGCTGGCAACTCTGGCAGATCTGGCAGTAGGTCTGGCCAGCCTTCAAAAGATGGCAGATCAGCTTTGCTGAACGAACTCGGCTTGGCCGACTATCTCGGGATAGCTGCGGGCGAAGTAGTTCCAGAGCTGCTCGCCGTAGGTGCTGGGCCGGTAATCGCTGGCCATGTCGCCGACTCCGGCCTGCAGCTCTTCTCGGGGAGCCATGAAACCAGCTTTGGTGTGGCGCGGGCTGGCGGCAACCGCCTCGGCGAAGCGTGTGGCTAGGGGTAGCGGCTCTAGCGAGGCGTGCAATGACGGGCCATAGAAGTGACCGCTGGCGTAACGCTCAACCTCAGATAAGACCCGATGTGGGGTCGCTACTAGGTAGTTGCCGGTCATGGCCTGCAGGCTCTCGCCGAGGTTGACCACCAGGGAACCGGGTACTGCTGGCACATCTATCCACTGCCCCGCCGGATTCTGGACTTGCAGTCCGGGCGTCTGGCCGGTGGCGAGGATCGTGAGGAACCCGATGTCATGATGGGCGTTTACCCCCGCAGCGCCAGGCGGCGTGGCCGGATAATGAATCAACTTGGTAAGCGACATGGGTTCATCGCCGATGAACTGTCGCAGATGGCTCGGCGACAGCCCCAAGCCGGTCCAAAGCACGCCCAGCAGTTGCGCTGCAACCGCACTTAGCGCCTCCGACCACTGGTTGCTGAGCTTTTTGTGGCCGGGGAGCACATCGTCGGGGAGCCATTGGTTAGGGCCCAACAATCGCAGATAGTGGGGATCGGCACCTTGTTCGCGAGCTGGCCATTCGGTCCAGCAGTCAATCTGTTCTCGGATGTCTGGGCGGTTGTTGGTGTACTCGGTGCCGAGCGGTTCCCAGCCCCTGAAGTGGCGCGACGAACGCTTGTCGATGAGACCCTTGCGGTCAGCGGGAAGGCTGAAGAAACGGTGCATCATCTCAAAGACATCGGCCTGCAACTCCTCGCTGATGCCGTGATTGAGGATCAGAACGAAACCCACCTCGTGACAGGCCTCGGTCAGTTCCTCCACTAGGGAACTGGGTGCAGCATGCCCAGCCGCGAGCGGCGACACGTCTATAACGGGGATGCTGTTGAACTGGGTAGCGGCCACGGTCGGATCCTACGGCAGAAGTGGCACGCGCAGCGAGGCGAGCCAATCAGTAGGTCCGCCCGGTCACGAAGACCGCTCTGGTGCGCTCACACCTTTTTGCGAGGCGCATCCGCGTTCTTGAGGACATGACCGTAAGCGTCAAGAATGCCAACCTTGGAGCCCAACGACAGGGGATTGGCACCAAACAAGTCCTCGCGGTTGATGGCCACCCACCGGTAGCCGTCAATCTTCTTGGCCCGCTTGAAGGCCTCCTTCAGTTCGGAGACCTGCGCAGCGACCACGATGAGACCCTTGTCAAAAACCAGATCAGCAGCTCCGGTCTCATCCGGCGACGCTCCAATCGAAGCAGACACCGCCGCCGATAGGGCCTCGTGATCAAGACGAGCCACTCAATCACCTGCCTTGAGTACAGTCACCACGGCCTCCATGGCAGCCTCCGCGTCAGGACCTTCAGAGATTACGCAGGCCCTGTCTCCCGGGCTAGCTCCCAGCGCGAGCAGGCTCAAAATGCTCGCTGCGTCCGCGGCCTTGGAACCCACCTCAATACGAACGTCGGCATCAAAAGCCTTCATCTGCTCCACTAGCACTGCCGCTGGCCGGGCATGCAGGCCGTGGCTGTTGGTGATGACCAGTTCTTGCTCCACGGGAGTCACCCTTGCATACCCCTACGCTCCGTTGTCGTCACCAGACGGCGAACTCAGACATTCATAAATGAGGGAGGCATCGTTAGACTGCGCGAGTCTCTGACAGAGTTTCTCGTCCTGCAGAATCTCAGCCAACTGCGACAACACACGCACGTGATCCTCGCCCACGGCTGCAAGCCCGACCACAAGATGAGCAGTGCCGGATCGCCAGTCGACCCCATCGGGGTACTGAGCCACGACGATCCCGGTAGAGCAGATGAAGTCCTTGCTCTCAAGCGTTCCGTGCGGAAGGGCAACCCCGTTGCCCAAGTAGGTTGACACCATCTGCTCGCGCTGCAACATGGCTTCGACGTACTCGGGCGACACCGAACCACGGGCCACAAGCATGCCGCCAGCGAACTCAATAGCCTCGTCCATGGAGTCCGCCCTGCACCCCAGCACTATGTCTGCCGGGGTCAGAACGTTGCCGAGTCCCCCATCCACTCGCGCTCTCACAACGCCGACACGAGAGGATTACCGGCCGAGAGTTCCGCAACAAGTTTCTTCACTGCCGGATCATTCATGAAGAACGTAAACGGCACGATGATTGCGCTCGGTACCATCGCCTGAGCCTGCTCGGCTAGACCCTTGTGTACCACCACCACGTCTGCATCATCCTTCAGTTGGCCGACCGGCACATGCACAACTGAGATGTCAAGTTTCGCCTTCTTGACCATCTTCTTAAGCTGGTTGGCACCCATAAGACTGCTCCCCATCCCCGCCTCGCAGGCAAAAACGATGAGCTGTACTTCATTGGCTGCCTTCGTAACTCGGTCTCCCACGATTGACCTCCATCTGTTGAGCCAACTGGCTTACTAGGGACACACAGCCTTACTAGAGACATACGCCGCAACGCAACGGGTCGGAACGGCAAGCACATCTTGACCGCTCCAACCCTTTCGGTTGCGTCAAGCAACGCAACCTCGTCGCGATTCAGCCCAAGGGGACACCTTCCATGGCATCCTCCAGCGACTTGTCGTCATCGGCCGTGTCATCAATCTCTTTGACTGGGAACAGCCGCAGCAAAATAGTACCCACGAGAAAAGCGGCCGCAGCGCCAGCAGCGATGCCCAGATATACGCCCGTAGCGGCCGCCACATCTGATGGAGTAAATGTGATGTAAGCAAAGATGCTACCCGGAGACGGTGGGCCGGTGAGTCCCGCATCGAAGATCACGAATACGATGTCGGCCAGAATCCCGCCAGCCCACATCGCACCGATCATGACCGGGTTCATCAGCACGTATGGGAAGTAGACCTCGTGGATGCCGCCGAAGAAGTGGATGATGATCGCGCCGGGAGCAGACAGTTTGGCCAAACCCTTGCCTGCGAACCAATACGCAAGCAGCAACCCCAGGCCAGGTCCGGGGTTGGACTCCAACATGAAGTAGATGGACCGGCCGGTTTCGGTCACATCAGTGGTGCCCAGAGGTGTCAGCACGCCGTGATTGATTGCGTTGTTGAGGAACAACACCTTGCCAACCTCAATAGGCAGATCCATCAACGGCAGTAGGCCGGAATCGCTGATGCTCTCCACCAAGTTGCCGAACGCCTGAGCAAGACTCGACATGATCGGTCCGATGACGATATAGCCGAGCATGGCCATGACCACACCTGCGATACCCTGTGAGAAGTTGTTGATCAACATCTCGAACCCGGCCGGACGCTTTTCTTCCAGCCATTTGTCAAGCTCTCTCATGACCAAGCCAGCGAGCGGGCCGATGAGCATGGCACCGAGGAACTGAGGGGGGTCACCCGTTGCCCCCGAAGCCAATTCGAAAGATGCACCCCCGATCACGCCCAACACAGCCACAGCTCCGAGAACGCCTCCGCGGTGGCCGTGTATCAACTTTCCACCGGTATAGGCCACAAGAACGGGGAGCAGAAACTTGATCATCGGGGAAACGATGTTGCCGGAGATCAGCCCCCAGTCCCAATCAAGGCTGGTTTTCGCGAGCCAGCCGGTAGGAATGAACAGCGCGGTGATCAATCCCCAGGCAATGAACGCACCGATATTCGGTATGACCATGCTTGATAGAAATCCGCCGACGCGTTGAACACGTAGTAGCATTTCAAGTTCCCCCCTGGTGTTGGATTAGTCGTGCATTCTTGGACGTTGCGGCACCGGTCGCTACTCCCAATACGGCATCGGTCGAATACGACAATCCGGCGCGAGACTGCGGATGCTGGCCAGAGATGGCAAGCACCCGGGCCACATCGGTAGTTGGCAGCAGCGGGCTCACCACCACAACCGGCACCTCGTTCTCCACCAGGGGCACTGTGGAGATCACCAGATCAAACTGCTTGTGAGCGAGCTCTTCGTAACCCCTTTCCGACAGCACCTCCACCAGATCCAACTGTGGGAACTCGGCTTTGATTCGAGACACCAGCACCCACGCCATTGCCATGCCGCTGGGGCATACCACCAAAGCACGGTGTCGCGGTCGGAGCCGAGCTCGTTCCAATGCACCCGAGACATACATCGTGACGAAGCCAACTTCGTCCTCAACAATCGGAACCTGCATCGCGGACTCGACGAGTTCGGCCATCTCGGCGGCAACGGCGTGAACCTCGGGGTATCGCTCGCGAACCTCGCTAAGGAGAGGATTGTGGATTGGCAATCCGTATCTCAAACGCACACCGAGCCGTTCCAGATGCGATGACAGACCGCGTCTCAGCTCCTGGTCTTCGGTGAGCGCCGTGTGGAGCCGCTTGCCGACAATGCCCATGAGCCTGTCAACGAGATCCGAGCCGATAGCGGCCGCGTCCGGCTGGGCTGTGTCCAGTGCGTCCAGTCCGAGCAGATACTCCGTTATGGCCGCGAGCTCTTTGTCCGGCACCGATGTACCTGCAAGTTTCTCAAGGCTTGGCAAGATGTCCGCGACGCTGGCGGCGATCGGATGGTCCATAACCGAGCGGTGCAGACCGGTCTCCATAGCTACACCATGCCCGTTTTGGATCCTTGCCACCGAGACGGCCAAGAAGAGTGCGAACACGGCATCGCTGTGGCCCGACATGAGCGTCTGGCCCACTGCGCTGGAACGCACAATCGCTAAAGTCTCTGCCATCGGCAGCGAGAAGATTCGTTCGCGCAGCCCTACTGGAATGCGTACGGATCCCTGTTGGAGAGCAGACGGGTCCTCATTGAGTTGCAAGCGCAGAACCTCACTGGGAATCGCTTCCAGAATGAGTTGTACAAAACACCGACGAATGCGGCGTTCGGTGCCAACGACTGACACGCCACGACCAGGAAAACGAACCAACGGAAGACCGTTGCGCTCAAACCACGGTTCGCATGCGTGCAGGTCGCGGCGCGCCGATGTCTTGGAAACCTCAAGTTCATGGTGGAGCACTTCCAGCGAGATGACTTCTGGGGCAGCCCACAGCACCGCCGCCAGGAGTATGTGGACTCGCTCCTCAGGGGCATAGACCCGCGGCACTTTCGACAAGGAGACCAAATCGGCGAGAATCTTCTCTCGAGTTTCGGGATGCACTTTGACCACAAGCCCCAAGCCGGGTTTTCGCACTAACTCGGCGTCACAGGACCGTAGATAACGCTCTATGTGGCCAAGGCGATAGCGAACCACCCGCTGACTGAGACCAAGGTCGGCCGCGAGGTCAGCCGTGCTTCTGGGCCCGTTCTGGGCCAGTAACCATCGGGTGATTCGGATATGGCGAGTGTCAAGCACAACATTCACCCGCGGCCCAGCACCGCTGAGACAATTTGGCGCACCTCGGCGGCTGTCTCGGCCTTGAGCGCAGCATCGACCATCTGACCAATGGCCGCAGCGTCCATTGAGGCAATGACCGATTTGATGATGTTCACCGTCCGAGCAGCTACCGACAGCTTGTCAACACCCATAGCAGCAAGCACCGCAGCACCCAGTGGGTCCGCAGCAGCAAGACCGCAAACTGACACGCTGATCTGCTGACGCTTAGCTCCAGCAACTGTGAGGGCACAGAGCGCGAGCACCGCTGGATGAAGTGGATCCTGGAAGCCATCAAGCAGCCCGCTAGTGCGATCAGCGGCCATGGCGTATTGGGTTAGGTCGTTGGTTCCAATCGAAAAGAAATCGACATGCTTAGCTACCGTGTCGGCGATTAGCGCCAGCGAAGGGACTTCAACCATGACTCCGACAGGTGGCAGCCTGTAGGTAACGCCTTGCGCAGCCAGTTGTTCGGCCTGCCCTTGAATCACGCGTCGTAGGTCTTGGATCTCTTCGACGGTGGTGACCATGGGCAACATCAGCTCTACCGGGCCAGCGGCCGCAGCCCGCAAAACGGCTTTGACTTGAGTGGCGAAGACCTCCGGAAACTGACTGTAAAGCCGGGCACCGCGGACGCCAAGAAACGGATTGTCTTCGGTCGCGAGATCAAGGTATGGAGCTGGCTTATCGCCGCCTATATCGAAGGTGCGGATAACGACCGGTTCGCTGAAGGACTCAGCAGCACTGGTATAGAAGTCGACCTGCTCGGTTTCGCTGGGGGGCTCGCACCTATCAAGGAAAAGGAACTCGGTGCGAAGCAATCCGACTCCGTCGGCACCGGTGGCGACAGCCCGCTCAAGGTCGTTGTGTGATCCCACATTGGCCGCTACTCCTATAGGACGACCATCCAGAGCAACGCTCACTCCTTTGAACTGTTCTGCTGCCTTGAGTGAAGCCTCCGCCGCGGCGCGCCGTGCTGTGAAATCCGAAACAGTGTCCCCGCTCGGACGGATAGATACCTCGCCGCTGGTGCCGTCAAGGGCGACCAGGTCACCAGGTTCCACATTGGCTACAACCCCGCCCGCTCCCACCACAGCAGCCACCCCCAACGATCGTGCAATGATCGCTACATGGCTGGTCACCCCACCGGTTTCGGTAACGAAACCGAGAATCAGTTTGGGATCAAGCAGGGCGGTGTCTGCCGCGGTGAGACTCTTAGCCACGAGCACCGAAGGAACTTCAATCTGGTCCAGATCCGGCGAGTCAACTCCGGCAAGTTGACGCCGGACACGGTCGCTTACTTCAACTACGTCCTGGGCACGCGCCGCAATGTAGGGGTCATCAATGTCGGACAACAGCTCGGCGATCTGTTGGCTGGCCTGCGTCAGCGCCGCGTCCAGTGTGCTGCCGCTGTTGAGCGCTGCAGTCACGGCATCAATGAGCATGGGGTCCTGCGACATCAAAGCCTGAGCTTCCAGGATGTTGCCCGCCTCCACGCGCCCCGCGCCTTGGGCGGCTTGGCTTGCCTCGCCAAGTTGCTCACCCACAATGGCGATTGCAGCCGTGAATGCTGTGATCGGGTCTGCGCTTTCCGGGATTGCCCCTTCTGGCTGGTTTAGTACAACTGCGGGACCGATAGCGATGCCAGCCGATGCCGGGCTGCCACAAATTTGATGCTCGCCAGACCCGGTCATGGCTGATCCAACTGCTCAGTTAGAGCGTCATAAAGGCAAGCACCCGCAACCATCGTGATATTTGAGGTGATCACGAACGCAGCAACAGTGCCTGTGATGGTCACCGCAGTCACGCCGTAGCCCAGCGGGATAGCCGCCAGGAAGTTGAACACGATGAACAACGTCATGATCGCAAACAGTGCAACACGACGCCCACTGCCGAGTCGAACACTCGTGCCTAGCGCGCGCAAGCCACCCTTCGACGCCCGATCCGCTACCACATAGCCGTAGAAGCCGTACAAGAGCACCGCGATTATTGACGGTATCCCGAACAGGTAGCGAACGCCGAGCAAGACGGCTGCCCAGAACCAGAATGCACAAACGAACTGCGCGACAAACTGCAGGCCGTCTCGCAGGGGAGCCAAGAAGTAGATCGGTTTGCCGCGAGCGGCACAAATTGCGTAAGCAAACCAGGGCAGCGAGACTGTGCCAGCCAGCACTAGACCAACAAGGTCAATGGCAATTGACAGAAGTTGTCGTTCCTGGTCCAAAGCCGCTTGCGCCTGCACGCGGAACACGCCATATGCCGCAAAAGTAACGACCGCGGCAGCGGTCAAGGGCAGGAAGTTGCGGGCATATCCCGCTACACCTCGGCGAAACATAACCGAAATCCTCAGCGGGAAGGGTCCGGTCATGCGCAATCGCCAACTTGTTCGTACGTACCGTCGCAAGAGCGTGTTCGGCACCATCGGGAACGCTCAGGCGTTCGCGTCACAGCGCGATGGGTCATGTCGCAACACATAGTGCCGTATCACTAAGCGATTGATCTGACGGCACCTCAGCGCTTATGGTCACAGCGCGACGGTCACTGTCATCCACCGCCGCTGCGACCGTGCATGGAGACCTGACTGCGGCTGCGGCCCAGGCCAGCCCTTCAGCGAGCGCTTTGAGGCCACGGCCGCCTGCTGACACGAAGCCAGCTAGCAAAGCGTCACCAGCCCCCACCGTGTTACGCACATCGGATACTGTGACCGTGCCGTAATGCACGTCATCGTCCACAAGCACACATCCGCGGCTACCGAGGCTCACCAGCACGCAATGCCAACCTCTGCGCTGAAGATCCGCCGCTGCGTCCACCACATCGCCAACTGTGTGAAGTTGCCGACTGGCCACATCAGACAACTCGGCAAGGTTGGGTTTCACGACAGCGCACGCGGTGCCAACCAGTTCTCTGAGCGCCGAGCCGCTGGTGTCAACCACCAACTCGCAGCCCGCCTCAGGCAGCGCCGCGGCAAGCTGCGCAAAAAAGTTTGGCTGTACGCCCGGCGGAAGGCTGCCACTTGCGACAAGCCAAACTGAGTCAGCCGCGGCGGTCACCGCGCCGGTAACGAGGGCCTCCGCCTCTGTCATACTCAACTCTGGTCCCGGTTCGTTGATCTTTGTGATGGTCGAATCGGGTTCGATAAGTGTGAAATTGGTTCGGACAGCGCCTCTGACTGGAATCACGCAGGCACGAACACCATCTCTGTCCATTGATACGGCGAACGCAGCCGCTCCGCTCTCGTTGGCTGGGTAGACGGCCCGAGCCGCGTGCCCGTTGGCGCGGAGCGCTCGGGCCACATTCACACCTTTGCCAGCGCACTCAACCTGCGCCGCTGAAGCCCGGATCAACCCTCCCCGTTCCTGTTTGTCCACCCATAGCGTGTGGTCAAAACTCGGGTTGGGTGTCAACGTTGTGATCACCGATCGGCAACCAAACCGTGGGTTTCCAGGAGGCGCCGCTCGGCCTCGGCGGTCCATTGGCCTCCCTCCCCCAGGGCTTCTCCTATATGGGGGTATTGCGCGGCCAACTCGGGCAGGCCGAGGAGGGGCACACCGCTGACTTGGGGAAAGATGACTACCTTGCCAGCGAAGCGACCTTCAAGCACAGCCTGCATACCGTCTCGGCCTGCTTCGATGCCTCCGATGGCGGCAAGATTCAACGCTGGCGACAGTGCGCCTCTCACTGCTTTGTCCAGCACCACGGCCTGATCCTGCAAGGTAGAGCCCGAGGTTCCCGTGTACTGGGCGTTGCCCATGTAGGTGCGGCTCATGTCCAGCGGACCTGTCGTGCCATGGGCCACCCCGGCGAAAAACACCAGCATCCCGTTAGCGTGCATCAGGCGGGCGGCGTCGGCCATCACGGACGCGACCGGCACGGTCACTACGACATCGTCAGCACCCGCGCCAGCGGTGAGGCTGGCGATGATGTCCTCGAGGCTCTCGCCGGGTTCGCCAGGTTCGTCGGGGTCAAGCAGGATGAGGCGCTGGCCAGCCTGCTCGGCGACAACGCCCAGGGATGCCTCAAGCACTGCCAGTCGTGCGGCGTCAGAATCAATGCCGACAATGACCGAAGGACCGTCAACCATCTCAAGTGCGCGCTGCACATGCATCTGGCCCATTGGTCCACCAGCGCCCACGAACACAGCAACTCCTCCTGGGCGAAGGTCGCATCGGTTTCGGCTCTCGCCGTAGGCCGCGGAGACATCCGGACCACGTGTTCCCACAAAGGCTGTGTAATCGTAATGCAAACGACCGAAATCAATCTCGCACAGGCCGTCTAGGGGACGCTCACCCACAAGGTTGAGAGTGCCCCGAAATGCCATGCACCGAGCAGCCTGGGTTACCTGCTCACTTGATGATGGATCAAGAACAATGATGTCGTCGAACCCGGTGCCGTTAGTGATCTCATGTCTGAGGGCCTCATAGCTCAACGGCTCCAAGCTGTCGGTCATGACTGTGGCCGCATCGGGCTGGGCCGCAGCGACAACCGCCGCGCGGCTGTCTTGAGACAAGCCGGTCAGCACCAGGCGAGCGGCACCACGAAGCGACTCGCCGAAGTTGTAGTTGCAGCGATCTTCGGGGTGTCCGATGATCCAGACCGTGCCTCCGCTCAGCGGCCAGAGACGACGACGTTGCGTGTAGGCGGCTTCCACGCAAGCCCAGGGCTCCGACAACGCCGCCGCGGCGTAACCGATCCGCTCGTCAACCGGTATCACATAGGCGCCATCGTCGGCATCCAGGATCTCAGGGCCGATGAGGTGGTACTGGATCAGGCCGCCTGGGATCGTGTAGCCATAGGAGTTGTGCCGACCTCCCTCGTAGATGTCTGGCTGGATTGCCAGCCTGTCACCCCTGCGATAACTCGACTTGAGGCTGTCACCAACCTCTATGACGGTGACCGTGACCTCATGGCCAAAGCGGGTCGGGTTCGCGGCGAGATCACGCCCGTAGAGTTTGGGGTGATCGCCACCTAACCGGATGAGTTTCACATCCGAGTAGCACAGCCCTACTGCATCAACACGTACCAGTAGCTGGTCATGAGCTGGGCCTGACACCTCAACCGGTTCAGGGCGACCATCGCGCCCAACGCTCTCAAGACCAGTGCCGTAGGTGTTCCATGCCAAGTTCGGGGCGGGAAGCGGCGTGGCCCCGTCACGGTAGTCGTCAAACTTCCCTTTGCCGGTGACAGCCACAGATTGCCCCCCCTGTGGAAGACTTCGCCTCACCCATCGTCAACCCAGCGGGCCGCGGCCGCAACTCACAGATTGACCGAAAGAATTTATGCCAATTTGGGGCAAGACCTCTGGATTGTCGTATCTACAGATCAATACCCCAGTCGGTTCGATCCCCGCCTGGGTACCAATGGCAACGTTCGCGATCTCCCGATAACGCAAGCGACCAGCGCAAATGCTGCTCTCGGATGGAGGGGCGGTTGTTGGTGTACTCGATGCCGAGCGGCTCCCAGCCCACGGAGCAGGATGCTACAGGGCAGATGGCACGCACAGCGAACCAATTGCTGTAGACTTGGTCAGGTGCGAATACCAGCACTGTTGCGTCCCGGCGGCGCAGTGAGGAGTTCAGTTCTGTGACTAGCGTTGATGGTGCGCGGTTTGGTGCCGTGTCTGCTTCTGTGACCTCCCCCTCCCCCCCCGCCCCCCGGGAGGCTCGCGTGATTTCAGGTTACGCTTCCATGGGTTGGCGGTTTTTGGTATTGGGGGGTATGCTGGCGGCCAGCCTGGTGTTGATTGCTGATCCGGTGGCGGCTGCGCCTCCGCATCCTCCGACTGCGGTGACTGTTACGGTTACTAATAACTCTGTTACTGCTACGGTGACGCCGGGAACGACCGGTGGTGGTTGTGCGCCGACGCATCATACGTTTTTTGTTTATCATGCGACGCGCAATGTTCCGGCGAAGGATTCAAATGGGCAAATTTTTCGGGGTAAGACTGGGACGTCGAATAGTCAAACTTTTCAGAATTTGAGTGCTGGCACGAAGTATCGGATTGCTGTGTCGCCGTTTTCGTTGAGTTGCGGGGCGCGGGACGCTCAGGGTCCGAGGGTTATTTTTAGTCAGTTTACTACGACAGGCGTCGCACCCACCACTACCACTAGTAGTACTACGACGACTACTACGACGACTACTACGACGACTACTACGACGACTACTACTACAACTACTACTACCACGACGACTACGACTACTACCACGACGACTGTGGTGCCTGGGGGGAGGATTACGTCGTTGGTTGCTACGGCTGGTGTCGATACGTCGTTTACTAATCCTCTACGTGTGATATATTTGCGGTGGATAGATCCGGGAGATCCTTCGATTACGAGTTATAGGGCGGCGTGGGGAGTGGAGACTCCCTGGTCACCTTTACAGGTGCCGATTTCGGAATCGGATGGTTCAACGACTACATTTGAGGCTTCTGCGGCGGCTTCGGTGGGTGCTTCGGAATGCGTGCAGGTACTGCCCGTCAAGGGTGAGACTCAGGGCAAGTGGTCCAATAAACCGTGCGTGACAGTGGTTGGCAAATCGGCGGCTTTGTCAGCGCCCGGGTTAGATGTATATCATAATCTGACGGTGGCTGAGGGGGATTCTGGGCAGACGGATTTGGCGTTTACGGTTACGTTGTCGGAGGCGGCGCCTGCTGGTGGTTTGCGGGTGCCTGTGGCGCGGCGGTCTGATTTGGGTCATACTGCTACGTCGAGTAGTGGGTGTGATCCTGTTTCGCCTGGTAGTGCGGATTTTTGTGGTTTGGGGGATTTGCCTGCTGCTGGTGTGTTGGTGGCTGCGGGTGAGACGACGGCTACGTTCACGTTGAGTATCGTTGGTGATACTCGTGATGAGCCGAATGAGACGTTTTTTGTTTATGTTACGGATGCTATTAGCGCTGGTTGGGGTGGGGGTCCGATTGTTAAGGTAACGATCACGGACGATGACGAACCGGCAGCGACTACGACTACTGCTGCTGCGGTTACTACTACGACTTTGGCTGCGTCTAAGCCTGCGAAGCCTATCGGGTTTACTGCGGCTAGGTTGACGTCGGGGTCGGTTAGGTTGTCGTGGTCTGATCTTGGTGATGATACGATTACGAGTTTTGAGTATCGTCAACGGAAGCAGGTTGGGGGCAAATTGGGTGGTTTTAGTGATTGGGCTTCTATTGACGATTCAGATTCGAGCACGGTGTCTGCTGATATTGATGGGTTAGCTGCTAACACTGAGTATCGGTTCCAGATTCGGGCACGTAACAACAGAGGCGCTGGTGATCCGTCAAAGGTTGTGTCTGTTTCTACTAGTCCTCCTACTACTACTACTGTTGCGACGACTACGACTACTGCGCCGGTGGGCCGTCCGGGTCAGCCGCAGGGGTTGAGCGTGAACGCTGGTGCTGGTAAAGCCTATTTGATGTGGAATGACTTGGGTGATAGTACTGTTACGAGTTGGGAGTATCAGTACGGCGACAGACGCGATAATCGTGCTAATACGTGGACGACGGATTGGGTGACGATTCCGGGCTCGGACGCGTCTACTACTAGTTACACGATTACTGGTGTGACTTTTGACAATGTTTGTGTGCGTGTTCAGGCTCGTAACGCTCGCGGTGACGGTCCCGCGTCGGACGTTGTGTGCAATAAGGTTCCAGCGAAGGTTGCTTCGTTGTCGACTCCGAGTTTGAGTGTGTTGGAGGGCGACACTGGCCGGGTTGCTATCGCGTTCACGGTAACACTGACTGAGAACGCGCCTTCTGGTGGTTTAGTTGTTCCGGTTGCTTCCAGAACCGATTATAGTCCGACAGCGACTTCTAGTGATGATTGTGACACGCTGGATCCTGTTACTGCGGATTATTGTGAGAATAGTGTGTCTAGCGTAACGATCGCGGCTGGTAGCGATTCGGCTTCGTTTGTGTGGCGCATCATCGGTGACGACCGTGTCGAAGGCAACGAAACGTTCCACATACACATCGACGAACAAAAAACCGGTACTACTACCTTGAAAAGTCAAGGATGGGGCGCCGGTCCGGTACTCACAATCAAAATCATCGACGACGACCGCGCAACCAACAGCAGTGGATCCGGCGGCAGCGGCGGCAGCGGCGGTGGTTCCGGCAGTGGTGGTGGTTCCGGGACGGTTACCACACAACCCACAACCACAACAGCCACTACAACTGCTACTACTCTTTCTGCTGCGCCAGCATCAACAACACTACGGCTCTCCATTCGAGTCGACCCTGCTACCGGCAAAATCAATTTGACGTGGCCAAACCCAGACAACGACACAATCGTCAGATACGAATACCGTCAACGCAACTCCACCAGCGACAACTGGACAACATGGATCCCAATACCCAGCTCAAACGCCACCACAACCAAACACACACTCACCGGCACAACCAACAACCAAATATGCATCCAACTACAAGCAGTAACCTCCAACGGCAACACCATCGGCACCACCGAATACTGCCTCAACCTCAAAACCGGCACACTAACAGCCCGCAACGGAGAACGCGTAGCCCTAGCACTCCTAAGACTACTCCTAAAACTAATGTAACAAACCAGACTCCCCCACCCCAAAAGACGCGAAGGACCAAAAACCCCTGTCAGTGCTGCCTTGTTGCGGTTGCGATCAGTGCTGCTGGCGGCGGCGACGGGCCAAGACGCCCGCATAAGCGGCTCTTCCAGTCTGAGTGGAGTCTTGTGATCTGACCGGGGTTGGGTGGGACGCGGGAGAGGGGCTCGCAGAATCGGTGTCGTCGTTACGCCGAGTCTGGAGCCCCTGTGTCTGTTGATCCTACGCGTATGTGCGAATTGCTAGTCGGTTTGGCCGATGTAGCAGTCCTTGAAGTCACCGAAACTGATGTCGGTGGGCTTCGGGTGAAAATCGAAACCGGCCTGCCGCGTCCGACCTGTGCTCGATGCGGTGGTGCCGTACATGTGAAAGACCGCAACGACGTTGAGCACGCTGATTTGCCTTGTTTCGGCAGGTCGACAGCGTTGGTGTGGCACAAGATTCGTTGGCGCTGCGCCACTGGCTGTGGTGCGGGTTCGTTCACTGAGACGTGCGAGACGATAGCTGCGTCACCTCAGCGGCTAACCGATCGGGCTGGACGGTGGGTCACCGACCAGGTAGGACAACAGGGACGCGCGGTGAGTGGTGTTGCCGGTGGGCTGGGCGCTAGATGGGATGCGGTGATGGACGCCGTAGTCGCTTATAGCGAAGCGCTAGTCGATGACCCCAACCGGTTCGGCGAAGTAGAAGCAATCGGCAAGGGGCAAAACACTACGCGCACGCACCAGCCGCTTCGGTACCCAGCAGTGGTTAACCCAGATTGTCGATGTTGGCGCTGGTCAGTACCTTGACCTGGTCGAGGGCCGCGACTCAACTAGACCGGCACAATGGCTCGATCAGCGGCCAGATGAATGGCTAAACACGATCCGATGGGCGATCCTAGACCTGTCGGGCACTTACCGTCACGTGTTCAACACGTTGCTAGCATACGCCACCCAGGTAGCGGATCCGTTGGCTGTTCACAAGCTCGCTAACAGCCGCCTCGATGGATGCCACAGCAGGGTCCAAAACGACACTTTCGGGCATCGCGGCCGTAAGAACGATCCGCCATATAGAGCCAGCCGACTACTAGCCAAAGCCGATGAGCGTCTCGACGACAAAGCCCGCTCCAAACTGTTAGGTCTGCTCGGGGCGGGTGACCCCCTCGCTGAGGTCAGAACGATGTGGCACGCCAAACAGGTCGTGCGCTCCATCTACGACCACACCGACCCAGACTTGGCGCTCCAAGTTCGTGACCCGCCTCGGCAAAGATCTCCAAGACCCCGACCACCCACCCGAAGCGCACCTCCTCGGGAGGACTCTGCAGCGCTGGCGACACCAAATCTGCCCCTGGCACGCCAGCGGCTTCTCCAACGCCCCCACCGAAGCTATCAACAACCTCCCCAAACCAGTCGAACAAGTCGCGTTCGGAATCACCAAACACCGCCACTGACAAATCCGAGCACTCCTCTACACTGGCAAACCCAACTGGAACCTACTCCCCACCACCCGACCGCGCCAAAACCGGAAGAGCCACATATTCGGTCTGATAATCATATGACCACAGCTTCAAAACAACTCTAGTGTTTATCGATCAAGAACAAATATTCATAGTTTGTAGCCTCGGTCTCGGGCACCCAATCATTAGTCCACTTCATACTTGACATAACGTTGCGTCTGTGAGCAATTTTGGCGACAGAAACCACTTCTCCACTTTCGGAAACGATCCTGGCAATTTCTTCTGATGTGCCGCGACCGCCTGAACCATACGACAGAATTAGCCACCGGCTTCGAGTCGCCGATATGAGTTTGTTCAACTCTTCAACCGCAATAAATCTACCTGTAGTTTGATTTTTTCTAAACTCCTCAAAAGTAGACTTTGCCACATCGTCAGATGAGTCAGTCCGCCGCCTAGCCTTTCCGAAGAGGTGCGGCGCGTCATTGAGGCATACTGTAGTCCACAGATGGTAATACGATGCGTAACGAACACGTGACGGCGGCATCTTCTCGTTATTGGATCCATAGGGGGGATCGTAGTAGACTAAATCCACATCACGGTCACAGACATCAAATACATCACCTCTGACTATTTCACTTTGACCATTTGCGGGGCGAATTTGAGGAACTTGAAGAACTAGGTCGTTGTATGACCTGGTAGACCATTTGCTCAAATACGATACAAAATGTCCAATAGTATTGTCTACTTGATCAAGTGCCAACATCAGGCTAGTTAATGCCACAGCACGTTCTATAGAAGACAATGATAGCCTGTCAATTTCTTCTCTAATTCCATCGAGCTTTCTCGTATTGTGAATCTGCCAAGGTTTCTTGAGGCCGTCAGACTGAATCGCGCTGCCGTTATTTCGTTTGCCCCCATAGTTCTCAGTAAACCAGCCGTCCTTAGGAGGCACTTTATTCAAACATCTTATGAGTTTCGCGTATTTAGCTTCATCACATCGATTTTGCAAATAGCACGTTGAAAGAATTTCTGACCATACCGCAATATCATTAGAGACTATTCCATAGCCAGATTGAAAGAAAGCTTGTGACACCCGCGTTGAACCGGAAAAGCCATCAAGCACGGTCCTAGCACATGTAAGGCGCGCTAACTCAAGAATGTGAGGAATCAGTTTTAGCTTTGATCCGGCATATTTGATTCCCTGAGTGAGAGGCGCGCTGCTTTCAAGCCCTGGCAATGGGAGAGGTTGAGCATCCATACCGTACTACTCGACTCCGGATCGTCGTTTTAGTTCACTTATGTCAGCTATGATCTCCTTGAGTGCGACATCATGGCCAGCCTTGGAAGACACAAGTGCATGTGAAAAGAGTGAAATTAATGTCAGATTGTGAGAGTAGTCAATCCAGCCTCCGGTAACGCTATCGAAGTATCCTTCTCCTCTTTTGGTATGCGTCCAAAGCCCGCGTTGGAGCGCATTAGCTTCAGCGTTGCCATAACGAACCTCACATATGTAGTCACCCTTGTCACCGTAAAACTTGTAAACTGGGTGCTTTCTTCCGGCACCAGTTTGCTCGCGAGTAATGCGCTCAATTGATTCGCATGCCAGCCGATAGTCGAAGACCAAGATATTGCAGCGTTGGGATCTCTCGTCATATATTAACGGTAACACATTAATGTCACCAAAGTCTGCGAACGCCTCACTATCGAGAATGTCTGCTATCTGATTTTTATCTGAAATTGAGTTATTTGTCTTATATTCGCGTTCCAATAGAGGGAACATCAGGGAATTTTTGTCCGTGGACAGCTGTAATGGGCCATTGCCATATGCTTTAAGGCTTATGGGTAGTTCAACATTAGTGACCTCGTTTGTTATAACGATGTCTTCCTCTTTTGACTTGGCCCTGTACAACCGTTTTCCGACATGAGTTGACCTAAAATCATACATATACTGATTGATAAATTCGGAGATAGCGATCTCTGCCAGATCGCCGTGAGTCTTGTTGCCAATCAAACGCATGGTGAAAACGTTACTCAAAGTTGTCGTGATGAGAGCAGGATGTTTGCGAATGAGGAGTTTCAAGCGAGTGATAAAATCGCTATATTCGTTTGCTGTGTTCACAGAGTAACTTCAATCGCGACTTACGGCAGATTAGGCATTTTCATGAGCCATCTGACGCCTCGGTGCTAGCCAATCGTTCCGGCTTTTTCGTTAGGTGGTTCATCCACAATCTTGTAGATCTGAACCGCGGTGACTGGGTCATTTTGGCTTGAGGAAAAATGCTCGGATGGTCATTTCGAGTGTAGCGAATCACTATACAGATCAATTGGCGTGTTCTGCTATTGGGGGTCAGGTTCGGGCTTGGGCTGCGTAGGCCTTGTTGTAGCGCTCACGGCAGATATAGAACTCGTGGGGGCTCTGGAAGGCTTCGTGCGCTATTAGCAGGTCTAGATTGCGCCGCACTAGGCGATCAGGCGCCATGCGGGTCGCTAGTACCTGAATCGCCCCATAGCCCACAGGGCCGGTACCTTCCGCTGTGTCCCTGCCGTGGGTCACACCCAGCAAATACTCAACCTCGTCTAACACCGCATCGAAGAGGCCATCTTCGCTGGTTCTAGGAATGAACTCATCGGTCATGGACCGCAGCGTCATCCATAGCCGAAGCGAGGCCTGAATTGGCGCTTCGGCTGGTTTCTTGAGCCGGTCCAGGTTGACCAGGTACGTGACCCGCCCGATCTTGCCGTCCTCCTCGGCTCGCACAGTGCCGATGATCCTCGCAAGGGGGTCGAGCCGATCCGCGGCAGCGGCACCGAACGCAACGGCGTAGATCGCAAGCAACGTTACATGGTGCTGCAAATTGATTGCAGGCCCATCAGCGGAACTCTCAAATGGGATCCTGTTAGCCAGCAATCGCACAGCGTGTGCCAGAGCTTTGTCGTGGTCTGCGCAGTTGGCGAAGTACGCGCCGCAGACGAGCAACCCGATCAGGTCAGCCGACGCCTGCTCATAGGCGCGCAAGCATTCGTCGTAGCCTTCACAGTCGGCGCCCTTGAGCGCATCGATGGTTCGCGACGTCAAGTCGCTCATGAAGTCGTGGACTTCGATGCGCCCCGCCGGATCGCCCAGAATCTCCTTGAATTCGGCCAGAGTGGCCTCGTCAGGCTGTGTGTTCACGCGACCAACATTACTTGGCGCACGTTCGACATGGCGGCAAGATCATCACGTGCAAATTGCGTGATGTTCGTTGCTGCGCCGAGCACGCGTTCAGTCAACTCCTCGCTAACTTCCTCGCTGGGCGCGAGCCACTCGTAGCAGCTCAATGACCGCGGGCCTAACGGCGTCGGCATCACTCAGCGGCGTAGCAAACGGTACGCGTGCCATGCGAGGCCCTGCTGGGATCGTGACGCGCAGCGTGAACCCGTAGCGATCAACGCCCACCATCTTTGCCTCAGTGGCGTCTTCGAGGCCACCTTGAACTTGCGCATACAGAAGGTTCGCCTCTGCATGGTCGCTGTTCATGTGCTCAACAATGCTGGCGGCGGCCTGCCATAGCGGGTCGACGCCCGCGTCTTGGTAGCCAGCATCACTCACCCAGCTCATGTGACCAAAGCCGCCGACGTATCGACACTGCTCCACGCACAGTTGCCAGAAGGAGAAGTCCGTGAAATCTGCGTAGTAAGCCGCGTATGGGTGTGCCAGCAGATAGCGGTCGCGCAGCTCGCCCGGTTCGCTCAAGACGCTCAGTCGGCCCACCAGCGTCAGGCGGGCGCGGCCCAGCGGGTCGCCCTCGCCAGCGCCGTCAACTATCAACATGCTCGCTCGGTCGTCAACCCGCGCGTTCACTGTGTGTTCGGCCATGTCCGAGATGAGCACAACCGGGTTGCCGCTGTCGTCGGTGGCGTACGAAACGACACTTCCATAGGGGTAACCCTCGGCGGTGAGCGTCGAGAGGCTGGCAGTCCTCGAAGCCTCCACCAGAGTGCGCGATAACTCAGCGTCGGTCGGGAACGACGAAGGGTCACCTGCAATCGGCGGGCCAGCTTCACCGCCGCCGTGGGATATTGGGCGCTTCATGTTGCACGCATCCTAGAACTAGGCCTCCACCAGCTAGCAAGCCACGTAGAGTCAAAGACGACCGAACAATGAGCGTAGTTTCTATGGCTTTCGACAGCACCGAGCACACAGTCGGACACCGCTTCGCCGCCGCGTTGCGAGATAGCGGAGTTTCGATAATTGCTGAGATCAAGCGGCGCTCACCCTCCCGTGGGACGATTCGGGCCGACACCGACGCAGCCGCGCTCGCATCGCAATACAAGGCTGGTGGTGCCGCCTGCCTGTCGGTGTTGACAGACGCAGAGCGGTTCGGCGGCTCGCCAGCGGACTTGCAGGAAGCGAAAGCCGCGACCGGTCTCCCAGTTTTGCGCAAGGACTTCCTGCGCACACTCGACGATGTACGAGACAGCCACGCTATGGGGGCTGACGCGATGCTCGTCATCCTGACCGACATTGACCACGCCGAGCTGCCTGTCATGCAAGAACTGGCCTTGTCGCTTGGTGTGGATGTGCTCACCGAAGTACGCGACGAAGCCGAATTGTTTGCGGCAGTTGAGCTAGGTGCATACATGATCGCGATCAACCAGCGCGACAACCCCAAGTCGGCTGAGTTCACTGTTGATTACAACAAAGCAGCGCGCATCAGCCAGCGTTTCGAAGAGATCGAAGACCACGTCCTGCTCATAGCAGCGTCCGGCATCGGCGTGCCTGGAGGCACATCGATGCGGGCAATTGCCGAAGCCGGTTACGACGCAGCTCTAATCGGTGAAGCTCTCGTCACCGCTGAGGATCCCGCTGGGTTGCTGCAAGATTTGAGCGCGGAAGCAGATGTTGCCTTGCGCACATCAAGTTAGGTATCAGCACCAGCATCAAGACAACGGGGAATACGGGGGACATCATGGGGCTTCATCATGTGGCGTACGCCACCAAAGACCTGGAAGCAACTCACCGCTTCTATGAAGAGCTGATGGGCTTCCCGCTAGTCCATGCCGAACAGGACACACGGCCATCACCCGAAGGTGGCCCCACAGGCCATCTCAAGCATGTCTTCTACGACATCGGAGATGGAGAGTGCATCGCTTTCTTCTACGTCCGTCACATGGGTGAAAGCGCCGACTACAGCACCGACCTCAGCACCACAGTGGGGCTGCCGGTGTGGGTCAATCACGTGGCTATTCGGGCTACACCGGAGCAGCAGCGCTCGGTGCAAGAAAGAATGTCCGCAGCGGGCGTGGACGCGCTCATGGTGCTGGATCACGGGTGGTGCAAGTCGCACTACTACTTGGACCCAAACGGCATCATGGTCGAGTTGTGTGCCGACACGACCGGCATTCAGCCCGACCCCGAGGGGGCACTAGCGGTGTTGCGTGCCCCGCTGCCCACCGGCGACTCAACTACCGGCGCTTCAACTACCGGCGCTTCAACTGCTGGCGCTTCAACTGCTGGCGCTTCAGCCTGAGCTGACTAGCCGGATCGGCGAGCAACCCGACCTATGGGCACCGTCCGCGAATTTGTCGCCTTGCCCAGCACCGGTGCGCCACGGTCCGGTGTCGGTGGGCATCCTTGCCAGGGTGTCTACTACCGACCTGCTAACCACGAACCGCGTACGGCTCTCATTGCTACCCACTACAACATTGATTTCAGCGAGCACTACCTGGCGCACTACATCGCCGAGCGTGGCCTGGGATTTCTCGGTTGGAACACCCGCTTCAGAGGCGCTGAGCCGTACTTTCTGGCTGATCAAGCGGTCGCCGACATTGACGTTGGCGTCCGCTGGCTACGCAGCAGGGGCATTGAGTGCATTGTGCTGCTGGGCAACAGTGGCGGCGGCTCGCTCATGGCCACATATCAGGCTCAAGCCACCACGCCCAGTCTGACGCCCGAATACAGCCGACGCCAGCTCAGCCCTGCAATCGAGGAACTCGCGGGGGGCGACCTGTACGTGTCGTTGGTGGCCCACACCGGCCGCGCGGAGGTGCTGACGGACTGGATGGACCCGTCAGTGACTGACGAGAACGATCCGCTCAGCGTAGACCCCGCGCTGGACCCTTTCGCAGCTAACAGGCCACCACCCTTTGAAGACACGTTCGTAGCCGCGTATCGAGATGCCCAGCGGGCACGCAACGCCCGCATCACTGCTTGGTGCAAAGCTGAGCTAGACCGCCTGGCAGCATCCGGGCACCGCGAGCGCCTATTTGTGGTGCCGCGACTGTGGGCCGACTTACGCATGGTTGACGGCTCTATTGAACCCAGTCGGCGCGAAGTGCCTGGCTGTTATCTGGGGGATCCGCGCCGTGCGAACTACGGGATATTCGGTGTAGGAACGGTTAGCTCGCTACGGACCTGGCTTTCTATGTGGAGCCTGACTGATTCGCAGTGCAACATCAGCCAGGCACGCAAAATCACACTTCCGGCAATTGTCATCGATGCCGATGCGGACACCGGCATCTTCGCCTCGAACACCGCCAAGATCGTGGCTGCGCTACGCGACCGTCCCGGAGCACCCGAAGTTGAAGCTCACACTCTCGCCAGCGATCACTACCTGAGAGAACCACCGAACGCGCGTTCAGAAGCCGCCGACCTTATTGTTGACTGGATACACAGGCACTAGTCAATAGTTCTTAGTCCCAGCCGAGTTCGTGCAGTCGGTCGTCGTCAATGCCGAAGTGGTGCGCAATCTCGTGTACGACGGTTACGAGCACCTCCGAAACGACATCGTCCAGGGTCGTACATATCTCCAAGATCGGCAGCCGATATATGACGATGCGGTCGGGCATCGCTAAGCCGCCGTAGTCGTGACGTTCGGTCAGCGGAATGCCCTCGTAGACGCCGAGCATGTCGGGGTCGTCGCCGCGGTCTTCCACGAAAATGGCGACATTGTCCATAAGCGAGCGAAGCGCGTCCGGTATATCTGCCAGCGCTTGTTCCACCAGATCAGCAAAAGCGGTCTCACCCACGTCAAGCACGGCTGCATCATGGCGGACAAACCTCTCGATCCACAGTCTCGATCTATCGTGTTGGGCCACGCCACTAGCTGGACCAGATAGCGCCTCGGTGTATCACCTAGGTTGCAGACATGTACGAGTTCGTAGTTACAGGGGACGATCCCAGTATCGCCAGGGCGGTCTCGGCCGATGTTGGAGGGGTGTGCTACGCAGCCGACCCCGACGACGGTCGCGAGCTGCCGTATCGCACGCTGGTTCGTGCCGTGACCGACAACACTGAACGTCTGGCGCCCGCCGCCGCTACCGGCCGCTACGTGGCGTTCTCACGCGTCATTCGCGAACGCCCGGTCAACGGGGACCCAGGAACTGCCTCGCCGGGCGTGACTGCGATCTTCCCGCTGATTCACCACCCGGAACTGACACATGCGCACTGCGATAGCCACTGGCGCGACATCCACGCCCCGCTCGCGTTGCGGCATCATCCAGGAATGTGGGACTACACCCAACTATCCGTTGTCGCCACTCTGGACGGCCCACCCATTGACGGTTTCGCATTGGTCGCGTTCGCATCTGTCGCCGACCTGCGTGAGAGGTTCTTCGGCGACGAAAACGACCGCCAGGTCATCCGCGACGACGTCGCCAAGTTCGCCGATACGCAGCGGTCGCCTCGACGGGTGATTGCGACTGAGACGATCTACGGGCAACGTCCCCCGTCACCGGCCGGGAATCGGCCACAAGGCTAGCCACCACGCAGTCTGGGGCCCTAAGTCTGTTAGCGAATCAACCGTGATCTCTGCTGGGCACGTTGAGACCTTCGGCCGCGCACGCAGAGTCGGCACCCTGTTGACGTTGGCCGCTGCGGCGGCCGTGTCGCAGTCGTTTGGCCGCTTCACCTACTCGCTGCTGTTCGCAGAACTGCGAGACGGTTTCCAGCTTTCTAACGCCGCCGCTGGAGCGCTCGGTTCGCTGAATCTGCTCATGTACGTGCTGGGTTCCTTAGTGGTTGCGCTAACGGTGGGACGCACGGGCCTGAGCGGTGCCGTGCGGATCGGTCTCGCTGGCAACATCGTCGGCCTGGCGTTGTTGGCTTGGAGCCCGAGTGTTGCGATCACTGCTGCCGCTCTCGCGCTGACGGGTTTGTGTGCTGCAGGCGTGTGGATCGGCACACCCGGGCTGGCCGCTGAGCTTGTAGCGTCCGAGCGTCGAGGTGCAGCCGCTGGCTGGCTAACCGGCGGGGTCGGCAGCGGCATGGTGGTAGCTGCGGCCATTGACGCAATGTTGAGCAGCCCCGGACGCACCGACCTGAGCGTCGCAGTGATGCAAGCCGCTGATCTCAGTCATGCGCGCAACGTGTATCGGATCGAAGCAATCATCGGCGCGGCAGTGATGATCGTTGCGACAATTGCCGTGCGCAAATGGTCAAGCACGCCTGGGCGCATGGGTATGGGGGGCGCACGGGCCGCGCTCGCCAAAGTGCCCCAAGCTGCTCGCGTGATCGCTGCGTACGCACTACACGCGTTCGTCATCACGACTCTGCTCACGTTTTTCGTGAGCCATCTTGAGGGCTATGCCGACTTGTTTGACACTCGAAGCGCTGCTGTGGCCTTTTCGTTTATCGGCATCGGCAGCATCGTCGGTGGCCCAACCTTTGGTCGGTTAGCGGACCGGCTGGGAAGGCGGCGGACAGTCACCATCGGTTTCGCTGTTTCGGCGGTTTCGATTGCTGCTGCTACGGCATATCCGGCGCTCGCAATCGGCGGTCCGCCGCTGGCGTGGGGGGCGGCGTTTGTCTTCGGCACGGCCTTTACCGGCATCATCGCATCAATCGCCGCCCGGATCAGCGACAGCCTGGCGGGCCACGAGTTCGGTGCTGCCTACGGAGTCGCCACCATCGTATTCGGACTCGGATTGGCTGTCGGGCCACAACTTGGCGGCGTGATCGCCGACCGATTTGGCAGCTTCGGGCCTGTGTTTGGGCTCGCTGTCGCCGCGTGCATTGCTGGCGTGCTGCTCATGGGCTGGGGAGACGATCCGCCGCCCGCGACTAGCTGACTGGCTGAGTGGCTGTCTGGCTGATTTGCTGTCTGACTGGCGATCAACTGAACTCAGGCTCCTCCCACCAGGGGAAGTACTCGGGCAGGTCCTGACTAGGACGCAGCGTGAAATCTGGTGGCCGCTTCTCTAAGAATGAGGCGACGCCCTCGCGGGCATCGGCGCCACGTCCGAGGTGGAAGATGCCCCGAGAGTCAATCTTGTGGGCCTCCATTGGGTGGTCGGCAGCAAGCATTCGCCACAGCATGTGACGGATCACGGTCACCGAAACAGCAGAGGTGTTTTCGGCGATCTCGGCTGCGAGCTTTCGTGCTGTCGGCAGTAGATCGTCGGGCTCGTGAAGACTGCGCACCAAGCCGCCTTCAAGAGCTTCGGCCGCATCAAAGACACGACCGCTAAAGCACCACTCCAGTGCTCGTGACACACCGACTACTCGTGGCAAGAAGTACGAGGAGCAGGCCTCGGGCACTACTCCACGTCGGGCGAAGACGAAACCGATGCGCGCCTTGGTTGATGCCAGCCGAATGTCCATCGGCAGCGTCATCGTGACACCCACGCCAACCGCTGGGCCGTTGATCGCCGCGATCAGCGGTTTGTTGCACTGATACAGGCGCAGCGTGAGCAGACCGCCGCCGTCGCGCATCCACTCCAGCTCACCGTTGGCGCGGCGTTCGGCGGCTCGCGCCGCCTTTTGCTCATCGTTTTGATTGTCAAAATCGAAGGTTGACGGGCCCGCGCTTAGGTCAGCGCCAGCGCAGTAGCCGCGGCCAGCGCCAGTGAATATCGCAACCCGCACATCGTCGTCGGTATCGATGAGGTCGACAGCGTCAATGACATCACGCAGCATCTGGCCGTTGAAGGCGTTCAGCCGTTCAGGTCGATTCAGCGTGACAGTCGCTACGTGGTCATCTACCTCGTACAGGATCGTCTCAAATTTCGCCATGGTGCCCTCCCGGGTGAACTCCAGTTTCTGTTCATGTAATCACTTTCACACATCTAAGAAGCGTCCGGCTGCAAACGCGGAGCCGATCATCCCTACGAGCACTCCCGCTATGACCGTTACGAACACCACGGTCGTGAATTGACTCGAAGTGACAACGAACGACCGAAAGAACGCCAGAATCTCCGAACGCGAGAACAGCCCCTCAACGTGGCCCCGCAACGCCCCCGCCGCAATGGCTCCAATGACACCGCCCGCTAGGCCGTGCAACATGCCTTCGAGCATGAAAGGGAACCGGATGAAGCTGTTAGTGGCACCGACCAGCTTCATTACCTCAATCTCGCGTCGGCGGGCGAACATCGCCACGCGTATGGAGTTGAAGATGAGCATGACGCTGGTGCCCGATAGCACCACCGACAGCAACAACACGATGCCCTGGAACGACGTGAACCACGACCGGATTGCATCAACTTCTTCGCGTCCGGTCTGAACCGATAACACGCCGGGTCGTTGACGGAACTGGGCCGCCAGCGACTCAATCAGCTCGGACTCCGCCGAACGGGGCACCACGCGGTACGAAGCTGGCAGCGCTTCGGGCGATACTTGGGCGAGCAGTTCTGGCTGATCGGCCATCTGTTGAGACACCAGCGCGTAGGCCTCATCGGCGCTGAAGAACTCGATGCGGTCAATATCGGGGTGACTCTGCAACTCGATACCGAGCGCGTCAAGCTGGCTGGGGTCTATCTGAGGGCTCAAGAACACCTCAAACTGGACGCCGCCCTCCCAACGGTCAAGTGCGTTACCGCTGGCGTACCCCGCCATCAGCCCCATGCCGACCAACATCACACCTACCGCCACGGTGAGAATCGCAGCGAATGTCAATGTGAGGTTGCGCCGGATATTGGTCCAAGTTTCCCGCGCGAAGTAGCGGACGCGGCTCACAAGCTCGCCTCTTCAGCGGGCTGAGGCTGGCTAGGCGTTTGTATCTCGGGTTCGCTGCCGTAGGAGCCGCGCTGCTCGTCGCGCACCAACTCACCCTGTCGCAGCGCTATCACCCGGCGCCGCATCCTGTCCACGATCGTCCGGTCGTGAGTGGCCATGACCACAGTTGTGCCGGTGCGATTGATTCGGTCAAGCAGCGACGTGAGCTCTTGGGAGGTGTCAGGGTCGAGATTCCCGGTCGGCTCATCGGCTAGCAGAATGAGAGGCCGGTTGACGAATGCCCGGGCCACGCTGACACGTTGTTGCTCACCGCCCGACAGCTCGTCGGGTAGGCGCCGGTGTTTGTCTTTCAAGCCCACCAGCTCCAATATCGCTGGCACTTGCTTGCGAATGACACTCTCGGGCCGGCCTATGACTTCCAACGCGAAGGCCACGTTCTGATAGACGGTCTTGTTTGGTAGCAGTTTGAAATCCTGAAATACCGAACCGATGTTCCTGCGCAAGTACGGAACACGCCAACTATTCAGCTTGGTTAGGTCTTTGCCAGCGACGTGAATGTTGCCGCTAGTGACGTTCTCTTCACAGGTCATGAGTCGCAACATCGTGGACTTGCCAGAACCCGACGGACCCACCAGGAAAACGAACTCGCCTTTGTCGATGTTGAGCGTCACTCCGTCGACCGCTCGCGTTTCGCCCTTGTAGATCTTCGTGACGTTGTCGAAACGGATCATGCGCGCCCTAGCTGCTCACGACGCCAGCGCAGATACGCCTCCATCAAGCCGTTTAGGTCGCCGTCTAGCACCGCCTCAACGTTGCCTACCTCACGGTTGGTTCGTAGGTCTTTGACCTGCTGGTACGGATGAAGCACGTATGAGCGAATCTGGCTGCCCCACGCAACGTCGCGCTGCTCCCCCGCTAGCTCCGCCACTTCTGCTTCGCGCTCTTGTCGCCGCAAGTCGGCCAGTTTGGCCGCCAGCATCTGCATTGCCCGATCCTTGTTTTGGTGCTGACTGCGCTCGTTCTGGCATGCGACGACGGTGCCGGTCGGAAGGTGAGTGATGCGCACCGCAGAGTCGGTGACGTTCACGTGTTGGCCGCCAGCGCCCGATGAGCGGTAGGTATCAATACGCAAATCGCCTTCGTCAATGTCTACTTCGTCTGAGATCTCATCCAAGAACGGCACTACCGACAGAGACGCGAACGCCGTGTGGCGGCGAGACTGGGAATCGAACGGCGATATGCGAACCAGCCGATGTACACCCCTTTCTGCGGCCAAGAAACCGAACGCGTGGCGCCCCTTGACCAGGAAAGTCGCTGAGCTGATGCCTGCTTCGCCTCCGTCGGTCGCTTCGGTCAGCTCAACAGTGAAGTCGTTGCGCTCTGCCCAGCGCTGATACATGCGTAGCAACATCTCGGCCCAGTCGCAAGCGTCAGTGCCGCCAGCACCTGAGTTGATTTCGCACACGGCGTCGTTTTCATCATGTTCGCCGCCGAACAGCGCCATCAGTTCAATGTCGGTTAGCTGGGTCTCGGCGGTGGTGACGATTGCTTCGACTTCGGCTAGTAGCTCAGCGTCGTCCGCCTCGGCTGCTAGCTCGGCCATCGCTGTGGCGTCGTCAACCTCGGCTCGTGCGCGCTCCCAACGGTTGATGTCGTCGCGCACACGCGACAGGCGTGTTGTGACCGCTCGGGCCCGATCCGGCTCGTCCCACAGCGAAGGTTCGGAAGCCTCAGTTTCGAGCTGATCCGCCAATGTGCGAGCCGCGTCGATTCCCAGATACTGCTGGGCTTCGCACACCCGCCGTTCCAATGCCGCCAACGCCTCGGAGAGGTCACTCAAGGTTCTGCTCACGGCGGTGCCTCAGCGGACGTAGCAGCAGTGCTTGAACTTACGACCCGATCCGCAATGACAAGGATCGTTGCGACCCAGCTTCTCGGCGGCTGTTTTTACAACCGTGCCCGTCGACGTGCCAGCTACACGACGCGACAGTGACCCGTCGGCGGGACCGCGTTGGGTCGCTCGCGCCTGGCCACCACCAGGCGCACCGTTGGCGGTGCTCGCTGTGGAAGGTGTGAGATCTGGGGCCGAGTACTGCACGTCGGTCGTCTGGGCGGCGCCATTAGAAGGCTTGCCATTAGAGGACTTGCCAATAGCAGGCTTGCCAGCGGACTCAGCCGACGCATCTCCAGCGGGACCCACCGCAGCGCGAGCAGTTTGCTGGGGCACAACCTGTACATGCATCGCATAGGTCACGAAGTCGCGATACACCCGCTGGAGCATCGCCCCGAACATGTCGAAGCCCTCCCGCTGCCATTCAGCCACAGGGTCCTTCTGACCGATACCGCGCAAGTGAATGCCCTCACGCAAATGGTCCATGTCGGCTAGGTGCTCACGCCAGCGTTGATCAATGAGTCGGAGCATCACTTGACGTTCCACTTCGCGCATCGCATCGGGACCGATCTCGGTCTCACGCGCTTGGTAGTGGTGTTCGCCGTCGTCGCACACCAGCTCAACGGCGTCGTCTATAGACCAGTCTCGCAGCCCGTCTCCAGACAACTCGGCGGTGGTGAGTTCGGTGGGCCAGTAGGTGCCGATTGTGGCAAGCAGGCCATCTAAGTCCCATTCTTGGGGAACTTCGCTGGTGCAGTGGCTCAGGACTACATCTTCGGCAGCGTCGCGCACATATCCCAAGGACTCCGCACGCAGGTCTCCGCCGCCGAGAATCTGCTCGCGCCGGGCGTAGATCACCTTGCGCTGCTCGTTCATCACCTCGTCGTATTTCAGAACGTTCTTGCGAATCTCCGCGTTCTTCTGCTCTACCGTGTTCTGCGCACGTTCGATGGCCTTGGTGACCATCTTGGCTTCGAGCGGCACATCATCGGGCAGCGTGCGGTCCATAACCCAGTTCACCGCTCCGGTGGCGAACAGCCGCATCAGGTCGTCCTCTAACGACAAGTAGAACCGGCTCTCACCCGGATCTCCCTGCCGGCCGGAGCGTCCTCGAAGCTGATTGTCGATACGCCGCGACTCGTGGCGTTCGGTACCCAGCACGTAGAGACCGCCTAGCTTGCGCACTTCGTCACCCTGCGCGCGGCACTCGGGTTCATGGCGCGCTATTCGGGCGGCCAGCTCCTCAGCATTGGTGGGATCGTCCGGGTCGTGCTTGTCGCGCAGCAAGTCGCGGCGCGCGAGACTCTCCGGGTTGCCGCCCAGCACGATGTCCACGCCTCGGCCAGCCATGTTCGTCGCCACCGTTACCGAACCCAATCGGCCCGCCTGAGCGATAATGTCGGCCTCACGTGTGTGCTCCTTGGCGTTGAGCACGTGGTGTTCAACTCCTTGGCGAGCTAGCGCCGCCGACAACTTCTCTGAGTTCTCAACAGTGACCGTTCCAACCAGAATCGGCTGACCGCTAGCTACCCGCTCAACGATGTCGTCAACCACAGCCGCCAGCTTGGCCGACTCAGTCTTGTAGATGAGGTCGCCGTGGTCTTCGCGGGCTACGGGCATATGTGTGGGCACCGGAATCACGTCGAGGCCGTAGGTGCTGTTGAACTCGGCCGCTTCAGTCGTGGCGGTGCCGGTCATGCCAGCGAGCTTGTCGTAGAGACGGAAATAGTTCTGCAGTGTGATGGTGGCGAGCGTCTGATTCTCCTCGTTGATGGCCACCCCCTCTTTGGCTTCGACCGCCTGATGCAAACCCTCGCCCCAGCGTCGCCCGTCCAGGATGCGTCCGGTGAACTCGTCGACGATCTTCACTTCGCCGTGTGTCACGACGTAGTCACGATCTCGCCCATACAGCTCTTTGGCTCGCAGTGCCACGTTCATCTGATGCACGAGATTGGCCGAAACCTCGTCGTACAGGTTCTCTATGTCGAGCGCTCTCTCGACTTTGGCGATACCTGGCTCAAGCACGGCCACGTTGCGCTTATCTTCTTCGACCTCGTAGTCGATGTCGCGGGTCATCGTTGCCGCTATGCGGGCGAACCGTTGGTAGAGCTTAGCGCCATCCGATACCCGACCGCTGATGATGAGCGGGGTGCGGGCCTCGTCAATGAGGATCGAGTCCACTTCGTCCACGATGCAGTAGTTGTGACCACGCTGGACTTGGGCTTCACGAGACGGCGCCATGTTGTCTCGCAGGTAGTCGAAGCCGAACTCGTTGTTGGTGCCGTAGGTGATGTCGGCTGCGTATTGGCGGTGCTTGTGCTGCGAATCGTAGGGACCGGGCACAACCAGCCCGACTTCGAGCCCCAGGAACCTGTAGATGCGGCCCATCCATTCGGCGTCGCGGGCAGCCAGATAGTCGTTGACGGTGACTACGTGGACGCCTTTGCCGCTTAGCGCATTGAGGTACACCGGCAGGGTCGACACGAGCGTCTTGCCCTCACCCGTTCGCATTTCGGCTACCCAGCCGAAGTGCAGCGCGGCCCCGCCGATGAGCTGCACGTCGTAGTGGCGCTGGCCTATGACGCGGCGTGCTGCCTCACGAGTGACCGCAAAGGCATCCACCAGCACGTCGTTGAGGTCTGCGCCACGGTCAAGTTCTGCCCGAAACTCGCCGGTGCGGGCCCGAAGGTCTTCGTCGGTGAGTTTCTCGACGTCGGGCTCGACCGCGTTGATTTCCGGCACCAGATCGGTCAGCAGACGCAGTTTCTTGCCTTCGCCGGCACGGAGAACGCGCTGAAATAAGGCCACGTTTGCAGGCTACCGCTACCCCGCACGCCCGCTTCGGGCATTATTGGGTGAAGCCTCTTAGGGCAGCCTGCCTCAGGCGGGGCGGCCTGCGGTTCTAGGTGTCGATTTCGATTAGCCCAGCATCGCCGTCTGAGCGCAAATACACGACGCTGGGCTTGGTGCTGTCGGAGTTCACGAAGAGGAAGAACTCGTGATCAAGTAGCTGCATGCGAGTAACGGCCTCGGTGGGGTCCATCAACTCGAGATCGAACGTCTTGCGGCGGACTATGCGCGGAACCCACTCTGGATCGTCGGGGCCAGTCTCGGTGTCGGGCGCCGCCGTGCCGTTGACGAGATCGTTCTCTAGGCGTGCTAGCGGGTGATGGGCATCTTCGCGGTGCTGATTGGGTCGATGCCGCTTGACGACGCGGGTCTTGAGCTTGCGTAGTTGCTTGCCGAGCTTGCCAACCGCCAGGTCGACTGCCTGATGCTGGTCAACGCCTGCGACCGTGGCGCGCACGTGGTGGCCGTGACCGAGCAGTGTTACCTCAACTTGTTCTCGCTCCGCGATGCGCGGGTTCTTCTCACCGCGGAACACCACCTCGGCGCGTTCTAGGCCACCCACGAATCGATCCAGTGCCCCGATTTTTCGCTCCACGGCAGCCCGCACGTCGTCTGGAACCTGAACTTTGCGACCGGTGATGGAGATTTGCATTGCCTCGGCTTTCTAAGGGATCACACAGCGATCTTGTGCTGCTCGAACCTTGCGAATGGAGTTTTGCCGCTTTGACTGTGCTACTTGAACACTGTGTTGCTCAAATTGTGTTGCTCAAATTGTGTTGCTCAAACTGTGCTGCTCAAACTGTGTTGCTCAAACTATGGGATCGACATGCTAGGTCACACGCATGCAGCGGACATGGAGGCTGATACCACAGTGATGGGTTGAGCGTGAGCCAAGCCCGTGGAGGTTCGAGCAGTCGAAACCGGGGCGGCTGGCGGCTGGCGGCTGGTGCAGCCCTGCACGCTGCGCCTATCACAATCGACGTGCCAAGCAGCGGTTCGAGCAGTCGAAACCGGGGCGGCTGGTGCAGCCCTGCACGCTGTCGTAGCTCGTGCGGCTACCGCAGCCGATGATTGTGTCCCACCCCATGCGTACGGTTGTCACCATGGTGAAGGACGGGCCCAGCGGCATCAGCCAAGCCAACCGAGCGACTCCAACAGCCAACGCCGCCGACGCTGCCTCGATGCTGGCCTCCAGCAGCAGACGCCTCTGTGCTCCAGTGCTGGCAAGCCGTTTCTGTGTTCCACGGCTGGCAAGCCGTTTCTGTGTTCCAAGGCCAGCGAGCCGTTTCTGTGCTGCACGGCTGGCGAGCCGTTTCTGTCACACCCTCTTCGTACGGCGGCACCCATGTTTAAGGCACGGTCTCAACGGCATCTACCAAGCGAACCGCGCGGCTCAGGCAACGAACGTTTCGTGCGCCTTTCGGCTGGCGGCACGATTGTGTCTCACCCCCTTCATACGATTGTATTCATATCAAGAAGGAGATCGAGCAGCACCAGCCGAGCCAGCCAAGCAACCGGCGGCGCCCGTGTCCCACTGCTGACTGTGCATTTCTGTCACACCCCCCTTCGTACGGTTGTGCCCATGCTGAGGAACGCTCTTAGCAGCACCAACCGTGCCAACCGAGCGACCCGAGTGGCCGATACCGCCTATGCCCCAGAGGCTCGCAGCAGGCTTATGTCACACCCCCTCCGTACGGTTGTGCTCATGTTGCAAGAAGGATGGAGCAGCACCAGCCAAGTGGCAGACGCAGGCATTAGCCCACTGTCGGCTGCGCATTTCTGTCACACCCCTGTCTTACGGTTGCGCCCATGTTGAGCGAAGCAGCCAACAACGTCACCCAAGCAACCGGCGCTGCTCGTGTCCCACCGCCGACTGTGCGTTTTTGTCACACCCCTTTCTTAAGGTTGCTGTCATGTTGAAAGCAGGATCGGACGACGCCAGCCGAGCCAATCGGGCGGCTGATTCGGTGCGTGCCTTGGGCACCGTTGAGGCGCCAGGCACGGTCGGTGCTGTCAGCGGCGGCTCTGCCAGCGGCGGCTCTGCCAGCGGCGGCACAGAGGTCGGCGCTTTAGTTGCTGCCGATGCTGCTAGTTCAGCCGTCCCGACAGGCGAGGTTGAGTTGTTGACGTTGCGTCGTTTTGACGCTGCGGGTCTCGCTGGACTTGAGCGTGGTGAGCTGCTGGGCGTGTTGGGAGATATTCAGCGCCATGAGAACCAAACAGCGGGCTACCGAATCGAAGTCCTAGGCGCACTAGACCGGCTCGACAGCCACGGCCGTGTATCCGACTTGAGCCCACATGTGGAACTGCGCGAAGCCACAGGCGTAAGCGAACGCGACGCTCGCCGCATCACACGCACCGCCCAAAAAGCCCGCGAACATGTACAAGTGCTCCAATCGCTCTCGGAAGGCGACATCACTCCCGCCCAAGCCGAAGTGCTATGCGACGCCCGCGTCACCGACGACGTGCGCGCTGAACTACTCAACTCCGCTACTGCGGAAGACTCCGACCAAACTCGTCGAAACGTCTACGAAGCCGAATGCGTCAACGAGACAGCTTTGCAACGTTTCAAACGCCAACGCGAAGCCCGCGGTGCTGGCTGGCAGCGAGATCACGAAGGAATGCTCAAACTATGGGCCCGATTCGACCCGCGCGCTGGAGCACAAATCGAAGCCACCCTAGAAACACTGCGATCCCAGTATTGGATCAACGACAAACAAGTTCGTATCGGTCGGCGCAATCCCGCGCAGAGAGACGCTGACGTACTCGCATACGCACTCGCAGGCCTCACCAACAACACGGCTGACGAACAAGCAGTCACCCGACTACACAACCACAGCCACCGCAATGCAAACAGCCGCGATGCAAGCAACACTGTTCCAAGCAACACTGTTCCAAGCAACACTGTTCCAAGCAACACTGTTCCAAGCAGCTCTGGTGCAGGCAGCACAGACACGGCGCCGCGGTTGCCGTCAGCGCAAATCAGTGTGCTCATCGACCTAGACGCGCTACGGCAATCCACCGACGCAACTGGTGTCACCGACGCTGGTATCGAACTCCCATCTGAGGTAGTACGCGGCCTGGCTTGTGACGCGCAGGTCATACCCATCATCTTGGGCGGACCAGGCGGATCCCCAGACGTCGGACGCACCCGCCGCACCGTGCCAACAGGACTACGCCGCTTGCTCATCGCACGCGACGGCCACTGCCAATGGCCCGACTGCAAACAACCACCATCCCGCTGCGACGCGCATCACGTCATCCACTGGGCCAACGGCGGACCCACCAGCATCGACAATCTGGTGCTGCTATGCCACCGCCACCACCACCAACTACACGAACACAACCACCAAATCACCCGCCAACCCAACGGCACCTGGCGCACTGACTTCGCAACCGAAAATCAGGCCGATCAAGAACACGCAGCCGAGCCGAGCCGCACCACCAACCAAGCCCGCGCACCCTAGATGACTTGGGGGCCACCCTCCACACGCGAAGCCTCCATCATTTGGTCACGCTTAGGCGGTGCCCGGCCAGCGGAGTACTAGGACTTCTTCACGGAGTTGTTCTTTGGTGGCCGTGGCGTGGCGGGTGCGGAACAAGTCGATGGACTCGATTTCGTATCCAGCGCGTTCGGCGATCTCTGCCAAAAGCTGGCCGGTGCGGATCATCACCCGCAGGTAGGATGCTTGGTCACCTACGACGTAGGCCAGGCGTGCGCCGGGCCTCAGCACTTTGGCTAGAGAGGCGAAGTGGCGGGCCATACCGCCGAAGTACAACCGAGTGACTCGGTGGTACATCCGCTCGAAGCCCGACTGCTTGCCTAGAGCAACGCGTCGAGCTTCGATAGCAGCGGCGATTCGCTCAACCTCGGCGTCGCTCCCAATCCAAGAGTCGTCATCGTCGTGGCGGTACACGCCGCGCGTGTTGGACCGGACGAGCCTTCGCTTCGCCGCCTGAAGATCTGATCTGTCACAGATGTAGCCCAGCAGTACCGATTCGAGCCTTACGGTGCGGGAGTAGTCCTTCTCGTTGGGATACGGCGGCGACGCAATCACCGCGTCGATGCTGTTGGGTTCAATGTACTTGTCTACCGCGCGGGCGTCTCCATCAATCGCACCAGCAAGCGGTGTGCTTAACACTCCCAAGTATCGCAGGTCATCGGACATCGACAGCACGGCAGCTAGCCATCGGCTCACCACATAGATGTCGTGCTTTATCTTCCTGAGACCGACTTCAGGGCCGAACCTGAGATTGCCAACATCGGTGGGGAGCACTCGGGCAAGCGCGAGCAACTCGTGTGCAGCAAATGCAACATCGTGTTCTGCTGCCAATGCATCCCTTAGCACCAGCACCTTGTGCAGGGGTAGCGGGCTGATTGAGTTCTTGAGCAAGAGCTTGGCGGTGTGCGCCGGTAACGAACGAAGCAACACACCATCGGGCACCATATCCATCGGCTCGTCAGTGACACCGTCTGCGGACAACATAGCCAGCGCCTTCTCTGCGACTAGCTGAGCGTGGGCAGCGAGGTCATCGGGATCGGGCGACCAGTCCACCTTTGTGTCGGCCGCTAAACGAGAAACCGCGACAGCTTCCAGGCCGACGCTGGGAACACCCAGCTTTTTCGCCTCTACCAGCGTCGTGCCCGTACCACAGAACGGATCCAGCAGCTTCTGGCCACCGTCAAGGCCAAGGCGGCAAACATAATCCCGTACCAGATGCGGCGGAAACGACAACACGAACCGATACCATTCATGCGCGGGAGCATCTCGGGCCATTAAGGCATTCATCGATCCGTTGGTCGCTAGACGCGGCGCATCACCCACTCCAGCCCCCGTAGGCCACGCACTACTGCCCGGAAGAGGAAGTGGGCGAGACTCGCCCACTTCAAGATGCTCCATAGCTGCCCTCACCCCGGTTACTCCGCTCGCTGGCCATTTTGGGGGCCAACTCTAAGCAGGCGCTGTGACACTCAGAGGCCGCACGGTCAGGTGACTATCCACTGGTCGTTGTGTACTCCAGGATTCGGCACAAGATCTAGTTTGTTATGGACGCCTAACAGCCCGTCATGAAATCTGTCTAGGCAAATCCTGACAATTCCCCGGGGGCAAGACCCCGAACCTGCTGGGTCCTATACTCGTCCCTCGCCTCTAGCTCACGAAGGCGCTGCGCGTCCGGATTGGCGGCTCTTCCGGTCTGAACGGGTTCGCGTGATCTGACCGGGTTCGGGTGGCACGCGGTGATGGCGCTGGTGAGGTACCCATGCATCTGCGCGACGCCCACTATGGGGGCGCGGCGTCGTTGGGCCACGGTGAGGGTTACCTCTACCCCCATGACGACACACGCGGGTGGCTCCCCCAGCACCATCGACCCGCCGAAGTAGAGGGCAACACCTATTGGGTACCCTCCGAACGCGACAAACGCCAGGGTAGCTACTAGCTTTTTTTGGCCGGTTGGCAGGCGGCGTCTTCGTCCCGCTCAACAGCAATAGCTGTAGTGAGGAAAGCAATCGCTGCAGTGAGGCTTGCAATGTTGGCTCGGCCCCCTCGGATGCCTATAGTGCTGCCTCGTTTACACTCGGGCTATTTCTGCAGTCCACTATTGAGCGAGGTGAAATTACAATGACATGGTCACGACTACAAGTTCGCGGCGCAAGTCAACCATCCGCAACAGCGGAAGGCGAACATCGCAGGGCGGCAGGCGGTCGCTGTCGGTGGCAGGTAGCGCCGATCGTCGGTTCGTTGCTGGTCGCAACTCTCGCTCTGGTAGCACAGCCAGCGGCTGCAGCCGCGCCGACGTTGCCTGTGAACGTAACTGTGTCTGGTGTGACCCACGATAGCGCAACGGTGACGTTCGCTGAGGGATCAGGTGGCTGCAAACCGGAGAACTACGAGTTGAGACTCAATGAGGTCGGTGTTGCCGGTTCTAAGGTTTTGACTGTGCCTGCGACGGTCACGTCTAAGACGTTTGAGGGGCTGACGCCAGCCACGTCGTATCGAATCGGAGTGACACCACAAGCACCAGGGTCGTGCAGTCCGGGGCAAGGCGAGACTGTATGGTCCAGCACATTTACTACTAACACCAACTGGCTCGCATTCGAAACGTATAAGGAATGCTACGAAGCGGGTGGATGGAAGCGCAGCAAAACGAGTCCGACTGCGGCCTCGTATCCGATTAATCCTGCCACTGATTACAGCTACACCGGTGGTAACATGCTCTATGAAGCCTGCGTAGCACCACCCACCACAACCACAACGTCCACGACTACAACGACCGCGACTACTACGTCCACAACGACTACAACGCCACCGACAACAACTACAACGACATCAACGACTACAATGACTACAACGACTACGACTATCCCGACGATTATCGTTAATTCGTCTAGGAGTAGCTATACTGGAATCGCCGCTGGTCTATATCACTCTTGTGGGATACGCAAAAGCGGCAGTGCCGTCTGCTGGGGCAACAACGACTACGGGCAAACCGACGTGCCGGAGGGCAAATACAAAGCTGTCACGACTGGCCTATATCACTCGTGTGGGTTGCGCACCAACGGCACCGCCACCTGCTGGGGAAGAAACGTGGAAGGGCAGTTGACGGCGCCGAGCGGCAGTTACAAAACCATCACAGCCGGATCGTTGCACTCGTGTGGGATACGCACAAACAGCACCGCCGTCTGCTGGGGTTACAACCAAAATGGCCAATCGACGGTACCCAGTGGTACATACAGAGCCATCACGGCTGGCTCTGATCACTCGTGTGCGATACGTACCAACGGCACCGCCGTCTGCTGGGGCGACAACGGGTTTGGACAATCAACGGCGCCGAGCGGCAGTTACAAGGCCATCACGGCTGGCTCTGATCACTCGTGTGGGATACGTACCAACGGCACCGCCGTCTGCTGGGGCAACGCGGCCACACAATCGACAGTGCCGAGCGGCAAATACAAAGCCGTCATAGCCGGGTTCGGGTACTCGTGTGGGATACGCACCAACGACACTGCCGTCTGCTGGGGCAACAACTCGTTCGGACAACTAACGGTGCCCAGCGGAAAATACAAGGCCATCACAGCCGGTGCGTTGCACGCTTGCGGGATACGCGCAAGCGGCACCGCCACCTGCTGGGGCAACAACCAACACGGACAAACCGACGTGCCGGAAGGCCAATTTGCAGCCGTCACAGCCGGAAAGTGGCACTCGTGTGGGATACACACAAACGGCACCGCCACCTGCTGGGGCGCCAACGGGTTAGGACAAGCAACGGCGCCGAGTGGCAGTTACAAGGCCATAACTGCTGGCGTTGATCACTCGTGTGGGTTGCGCACCAACGGCACCGCCACCTGCTGGGGCAACAACGAATACGGACAATCGACAGTGCCCAGCGGTCAATACAAAATCATCACAACCGGCCGGGATCACTCGTGTGGGTTGCGCACCAACGGCACCGCCACCTGCTGGGGCAACAACGAATACGGACAATCGACAGTGCCCAGCGGTCAATACAAAATCATCACAACCGGCCGGGATCACTCGTGTGGGTTGCGCACCAACGGCACCGCCACCTGCTGGGGCGCCAACTGGCACGGACAATTGACAGTGCCCAGCGGCACATACAAAGCCATCACAAGCGGATCCTGGCACTCGTGTGGGCTACGCACCAACGGCACCGCCACCTGCTGGGGCAACAACTGGCACGGACAATTGACAGTGCCCAGCGGCACATACAAAGCCATCACGGCTGGCTCTGATCACTCGTGTGGGCTACGCACCAACGGCACCGCCACCTGCTGGGGCAACAACGAAGACGGACAATCGACAGTGCCCAGCGGCACATACAAAGCCATCACAAGCGGATCCTGGCACTCGTGTGGGATACGCACCAACGGCACCGCCACCTGCTGGGGCAACAACGTTTCAGGACAATTGACAGTACCCAGCGGCACCTACAAAGCCATCACACTTTCGTGTGCGTTGCGCACCAACGGCACCGCCAACTGCTGGGGCGCCAACTGGCACGGACAATTGACAGTGCCCAGCGGCAAATTCAAAGCCATCACAAGCGGATTCTGGTACTCCTGTGGGCTACGCACCAACGGCACCGCCACCTGCTGGGGCAACAACGAATACGGACAATCGACAGTGCCCAGCGGCACATACAAAGCCATCACAAGCGGATCCTGGCACTCGTGTGGGATACGTACCAACGGCACCGCCACCTGCTGGGGCAACAACGAATACGGACAATCGACAGTGCCCAGCGGCAAATTCAAAGCCATCACGGCTGGCTCTTATCACTCGTGTGGGATACGTACCAACGGCACCGCCACCTGCTGGGGTGAGCGCACGGCCGGTGAATTGACAGTGCCCAGCGGCAAATTCAAAGCCATCACGGCTGGCTCTAATCACTCGTGTGGGATACGTACCAACGGCACCGCCACCTGCTGGGGCAACAACGAATACGGACAATTGACAGTGCCCAGCGGCAAATTCAAAGCCATCACGGCTGGCTCTTATCACTCGTGTGGGATACGTACCAACGGCACCGCCACCTGCTGGGGCCGCGACCGATTCGACCAAACTGACGTTCCTGACGGCAAATACAAAGCTATCACTGCTGGCTCAGCTCACTCGTGTGGGATACGTACAAACGGCGCAGCCATCTGCTGGGGACAAGAGCCACTGTTTTTGGGTGTCTATTAGCGGAGACATTATCTTGCGAGTCAGGATGAAGTTATGCTGCGAGGGAAGTTGCTAGGGATGCGGCGACGAGTCGTTATAGCGAGGAGGAGCGGGATGTAAGCGGTCAGTTTGGTGCGTCAGCTGGGCAGTGGTTATGCGCGGCGCGGTGAAGCGCGTAGCTGGTCAGCTTGGTCATAGGATGGAGTGGATGCGTCAGCGTGACAGCACTGAGAGGCTTCGCGTTTTTGGGGAGGCTTTGCGTTTTTGGGGGGTGGGGTGGGTTGAGGGTCCCTGTGTAGGGGTCGAGGCCGTGGGGGGATCGGTGTTTGGAAGACGCCGAACCCTGGAGGGCCTCGATGGTGAAGGATGCTATTTGTTCGCGGTTGTGGTTGCCGCACGTTGAGGTGATCGGGGCGTTGGTTGACGCGCCCGATGAGCTGGTGGTAGCGGTTCAATCAAGCGAGCGTCGCCCGCTGTGCCCGAACTGCGGGAAGCGTTGTGGGAGGGTGCATGACCGTCGCGATGTGAAAGTTCGTGACCTGGATAGTTCTGGTCGTCCGGTGACGTTGGTGTGGAAACGGCGCCGGTTGATCTACGACGCCTGCGGTTTGCGGTTCAGTGAGCACAACACAGCCTTCGAAGGTCGCCTCACAGCGCGCTTAGCGCGTCAGCTTGTCACCGACGCGCGTGACATGACCATTAGCGCGGTAGCTCGCCGTTACGGGCTGAGTTGGCACACGATCATGGCACTCGTGCGCGCCTATGCGGGTGGGGTGGCGCGTAACCGCCGCCAGCAGCACTGCGGCTTGTTGTTGGTGGATGAGACGTCCATACAGCGCCGCCACCGGTACGTAACCGTACTAGTGAACGGTGATACCGGTGAAGTGCTAGCCATGGTCCCGCACCGCAACAAAGCCGCACTTACAGGGTTTTTCGCTGAACAAGGGCACCGCTGGTGCCGCGGCGTGCACACTGTCGTATCTGACAGCTCGATTGCTTACACCCAAGCAATCCGTGAACACATCGGTCACGCCCGTCACGTGCTGGACCGGCTTCGATGTCATCAGATGGTTCCAAAACGGCCTAGTTACGGTCAGACGCGACATTCAACGCCAACCAGACGGTGTCAAGCCCAGATTCGACCCTGACGTGTACAGGGCACGCTTCTTGCTGCTACGAAGACCTGACAAACTCAGCGCGGCTGAACACGAACGACTCCACCGGCTGTTCAGCACTCACCCCAGACTCAAAACAGCATGGGACGCGCTCGCCGAGTTGCACAACCTGTACCTCGCCGACGACCACCAAAGCGCCCTAAAAGCACTAGACCGGTTCTGTGACCTCTACAGCACAGGCAACATTCCCGAGTTCGACGAAACCGTCGACACACTCGCCAGGTGGTACCCCGAAATCCTGAACTGGCACCACACCAGCCGACCCTCCAACGGACGCATCAACCGCACCAACAACCTACTCCAAATCCTACGCCGCACAGCCCACGGCATCACCCAAACCGCCAACTACCAAGCACGCAGCATCCTACTCATCTAACCTCAACCCACCGAACCCAACACCCCCACCCCCAAAAAACGCGAAGGGCCAACAGAGAATGGGCGATATTTCCCGGCGGTAAAGCTGTCTACGTGTTGAGGGCCGTGCCGTTCAACCTCGTCGAACCCCGTGAAGGCATCCGAACCATCAAACTCCCTGACGCAACCCCTGGTGTAATAGCGCAATACGCCATGAACGATGAACAAGCTCTTCTTTCGAAACTGCGCTACAACCGCTTACTCGACATCTTCACCGGTCTTGCCTGTTACCCATTGCAAGTCACCTGCGTACTTCCATTACGGTGAGGCACGCTATCGAAGCCAAACCCAGCCAATCTCAGGTCGAAACCGACGATCTTTACGTGGGGCTAGACGAGCACGGTGCGCGTTAGTCCTGCCAGTACAAGGTCCTGCCAGTACAAGGTCCTGCCAGTCCAAGCCAACGGGGGCTCAGACAACCTCAGTGTGGTCCAAATCTGGCAAGACTTCCGAATAGCTGAACAGAAATTCCCCGACCTCCTGGCACGGCCTATTGCTGCGCAGTTTATGCCCAACAAAGCGATCGCACTATTCGAGTTCGAAGAATCCAACAACTAGATCACTATTGCCCGAGAAAAGCACTATGAGCTACTCCCAGCAGGCCAACTTACCGCCGAAGAACTCCGAACCTACCAGCAGGCAATCGGCTAGTTGGCGGAAAACACGGAACATAGGGACTGTCCAACCGTACTGTGTATATGTAGGGTCTGAGTATATGTAGGGTCTGAGTTTTTGCGGCCGGATGTCGAGTGCTGGAGAGGATCCGGGAGAGAATCATGTCAATGCCTGCTCAGAGTCTATCGGCAGGGCTGGCTGCATCGTCGTAGCCTGATGAGACAACGACAACCGACTGACTGATGAGCTAGTCGCGCGGGCCCGGTCGTGGTGGTCTTCAGTATGGTTTACGCCACGCTGTCGGATCGAACTACATCTCGCCGGGGTGTATAACTAGGCGCTGTTTAGTCGCAGTATGCGCATGGGTCTTACATTAGTTTGAGTAGTAGTCTTAGTAGTCTTATTGCTAGGCGCTCCGCGTTTGCTGCTGATAGTGTGCTGCTGTCTGGATTGAGGCAGTATTCGGTGGATCTGGAGCCGTTACCGTTAGTGTTCACAGCTCGTAGTTGTACACATACTTGTTTGTCGTTCAGGTCGGAAAGCTCAAACTCGGTAGTAGACGCGTTGGAGCCGGGCACTGTCGACCAGTCCGACCAGCTACCGCTATTGCTGCCGCGTGTTCGCAGCCGGTATTCGTATCTGACGATCGAGCTATCACCTGGGTCTTGCCAACTCAGATAAACAGTTCCTGTTCTAGCCCGTACCGTGACTTGTGGCTTGGTAGGAACAACCGGCTTATCTGTGCGTGGCTGCGTACCAACAGTACCACCGCCTCCTCCACCGCCGCTGCCGCCTGAAGGTGGCCGAGTAGCAGAAGTAGTCGCTGTTGTTGTTGCAGTAGTTGTAGCAGTAGTGGCGGGAGTGGTGGTTACCGCAGCCGTCGTCGTTGGCGCGGCGGTGGTAGAGAACGTCTTTTGCACGCGATCACTACTCAACGCGCTACAAGCAGTCTCCGAAGCGTGATTAGCGTTGCGTCCTTCAATCTCCATAATATAGCTAGTCGAAGGACTCAAACCAGTAAAACTATGCGGCGACCCCGTCACACTATCATCAAGCGAACCCGGCACCAAAACAAAAGAAGTCGTAAACAGCTTAACAACATAACTAGTCGCTGAACAGGAACCCGTCCCAGCCTCCCACGACACATCCGCCGACGTGCTCTTCGGAGTAACCGCAACATTCGTAGGCGCAGCCGGCTTCACACCAACCACGACAGTAGTAGTCGTCGTAGTAGTAGTCGTCGTAGTAGTTGTGGTGGTTGTAGTTGTAGTCGTGCTTGTCGTAGTAGTTGTTGTAGCGCTAGTAGATTTTGTCACCACATCGGAAGCGACACCGTTGCCTGAACGGTTTACAGCTCGTATCCGGAAACTATACTGTGTACCAGCCTCAAGACGACCAAACACGTGACTGCCAGTACTCGCATCCGTGCCAGCTATATCAGTCCAGTCACCCCAATCGTCGCTACCTTTTCGTTGCTGATACTGGTACTTCGTGATCGAAGCATCACTAGACGCAGTCCACTGCACCCCCAACGAAGACGACGACGCCACCCACGCCGACACCCCGGTAGGCTTCGCTGGCTTCGGAATCGTAGTAGTAGTAGTGGTAGTTGTCGTAGTGGTGGTAGTTGTGGTTGTTGTGGTTGTTGTGGTAGTAGTTGAAGTCGAAGAAGAGGTAGGGGCCGCAGTAGAAGGCGTAGTTGCAGCAGTCGTAGGCGTAGGAGAAGATGGACACGAAGTTGGGCCATCATCATTACAAATCGTAACCGTCAACGCCGCACCATGGGCGTATTCGCTAGCCTCCAGTTTCCGCCCCCAGACGTTATTGACGGAAGTATCCGGCTTGATAAATACAATAAAAGTCTCGTCACCCTCCTCATCATTATGATCATCATCATTATCATCACCAATTATACGCAATTTAAAGTCCTTAGTCGTCTCACCCGCAGCAAAAGTCACAAAATGGTCCACAGCGCAAACATCATGGTTGGCTAGATCTCTACAATTCAACTTGTCCGTAGCCGTGCCTAAATCCCAGTAAAAGCTAATAAACGCATCTATCGTCTTCCCATTAGGAACAGCGTCAGATAGCCTTATGGTAAAGGTGACGTCCGTATTGGTCCCGCTATCACCTTCAGTAATGTACACCTTATCCGTCAACAACTCAGCAGACTTAGTACGTAGTGGGTTACAGATTAGAGTAGACTGAGCACCGCTACCATTCGCATTGACAGCACGCAACGTATAACATATACTATTGCCAGTCAAACCCTTAAACGTATGCTGAGTAGTAGACGAGTCCGAGCCTTCTATTTTAGTCCAATCAGAAGACCAAGTTGCCGCGTCGCGAGTTACCTTAGTACGAACCTCATAATGCGTGATCGAACTGTCACCTCTATTCCAAATAAGCTGTACAAACTTTTCATCGTCCTCTAAGCCAACATGAGCAGAAAGCTTCGGTTTCGCCGGAACCGAGCCTTGGCCAGATGCTGCAGATGGCACTAAGCTCAGCCCAGCCGCCAACAACGAAGCTGTCGCTACCAACAACCCCCAACGACGCAGCCTGAACTTACCCACACTGGCACCCCAGCCTCGGAGGGGGGGGGGGGGGGGGGCAAGGTCGGCGCGGCATCACGCCGCGAGCCATTGAGGTGTGTCACCGGATCGATCTCCTCGCTGCGTCCACTTGACGCGACCGTACCATCAGACATACGAGACGTATCCTACAGCATGCCCGTCTCCAAGAGCGACACCCAGACTGGGCGGCCAGCCGTCGCTGACCCAGCCGCAACGAGCACCTGCTCGAGACTCTATACGTACAATTGTATTACAAAGAACGGTATGTACACATCGCAAGAAGCGGACTATCGGTGGATCGGCTTGTCACTCAGCACATATGCCGCCATAGCGCCTAGGACCAAGATGCCCATGATGGCCAATGCCGTGCGCACGTTGATTGCTTCTGCCAGAACTCCCAGGGGCAACGCCATGATCGCGAAGCCTGCGAATGGCAACTGGACCAGCGATTGCACTCGGCCCTGATACTGCTCATCGCTGGAGCGCATCGCAAGCGTCTGGCTTAGCGACATGAAGCCGGTTGACGACGCTCCGACACCCAGCGATACAACGGCTGCAAGCCAAAAGCTCGGCATGGCGCTCAGCACAATAACCGTCGCCCCGAAACCGAAGCCGAAGACGACTAGCAAGCGCCCGGCCAGCGGACCGTCGGCGCGGCTAGCCAGCAACATCGCGGCGGCGACCGCTCCCACCGCCCCGACGCTGGAGATGAGCCCCACATGGGCCACGCCATAGCCGAACTCGCCCTCAACCAACGCTGGCATGAAGGCCACGTAGTTGAATCCGAACATCATCACGAACAGCGAGACAACGATGATCCGGCGCAGACTACGTTGCGCCATGGCGTAACGGACACCCTCCCGGACCTCCCACAGCGGATTCCGGCTGGCTATCGAGACCTGCTTGTCAGCGTCGCCGCTCACTGAGGGCCTCGTCGAGCGCGGCAAACCCAGCAGCAGCACAAAGCTCAACGTGGCGAGCACCGAGGACACGAAATAGGTGCCCGCAAGACCGAATAGTGCCCAGCCAGCCAGGCTTCCAGCAATCGAAGGCGCAATCACTCGACTGCCGCTGAGCGACAATGACGAGAGCGCAATTGCGTTGCCCATCCGGTCGCGTCCTACGAGATCGCTGGTCATAGAGATGCGAGCGGGGCCAATGAGTCCGAACATAAGACCCTGCAACATGCTCGACAGCGCCAGCATCCAAAACTGAATGACATCGGTCGCGAGCGCTGTGCCCATGCCCACTGCGGTCAGCAACAGAATCAACTGGCCGGTCAGCAGCAGCGGTCGCTTCGGTAGCCGATCAGCGGCCACACCACCCAATGGTGTGGCAATCAGCAGCGCTAGTCCAAAAGTGAACATCACGACGCCCAGCGCGCTCTCGCGGCGGGTCAGCTCCCAAGCCAGCCAGCCGCGCAGTAGGAACTGCATTTGGATACTCATGAACGAGAAAACGCCACTCAGCCAAAGAGCCCGAAACGCTGGCTCGCCTAGAGCTGCGAATGTCGGCGTGCGGCCAGAGTCAGGGCGAACAGGGGCAGGGCGAACAGAGGCAGGGCGAACAGGGGGTTCAACAGCAGCGACCTTCGGGCCGCTGCTGTCGCCATTGCTGTCGCTGTGATCATGCGATTCGCGTAGATCGGGCGCCGACGCCCGTGGAGTGGTCATCTTGGTGAGCCAGCAAGCATGTGAAACTGCGACACTAGCGGCCAGCGACATGAGACATCTGTGGCGGTAGCAGTCTCGGGAACTCTGGGGTAGTCGCGTCCGCGTATGTGATCCGGCGCTAGCTTCAACTAGCTGCCTAGCTGCCGCTACCAGACTGCGACCGAGCTTTCTCGGTGCTTTCGTCGGCGCTCTCGTTGCACCGAATTTGGTCAAACCTGGCCAAAATGCAGTCTAGGCAATGCAATCCAAGCAATGTCTCAGCAATGCGATCCAAAGCAATATCGACATTATCCAAGCTCAACACCATGCAAACTCAACAATATTCAAACTCAACACCATGCAAACTCAACACCATGCAAAGTCAACACTATGGAGGACTGCACCATGCCCCGTCTTGACCTCAGTGGAGCATCGGCCATCGTCACCGGCGGAGCGTCGGGAATCGGCGAGGCCAGCGCCCGCCAACTCGCTGACGCTGGCGCACACGTGGTCATCGCCGACCTGCAAGATGATCTCGGCGCCGAAGTCGCCTCTTCAGTTGGAGGCTTGTTCGTGCGCTGCGACGTAACCAGCGTTGACGACGCAGCTTCCGCAGTAGACGCGGCATCGGAAATGGGGCCGCTGCGGGCGCTAGTCAACTCCGCCGGGCTGGGCCGCGCTGGGCGCACCATTGACCGCAACAACGTGCCTTTGGATCTTGAACAGTTCCGCTTCGTCGTGAACGTGAACCTGATCGGCACGTTCAACATGCTGGCCCAGGCGGCATCAGCGATAGCCAAAACCGAACCCGCCGACGCTGATGGCTCACGCGGCGCAGTTGTGAACATGGCCTCGGTGGCTGCCTTTGACGGTCAGATAGGCCAAGCGTCATACTCGGCGTCCAAGGGCGGCGTAGTGGGCATGACCTTGCCGATAGCCCGAGACCTGTCAGCCACCGGCATTCGTGTCAACACCATCGCGCCGGGACTCATCGACACGCCGATCTACGGCGAAGGCGAGCAGTCGGAGCAGTTCAAGGCGCATCTGGGCCAAAGCGTGTTATTCCCCAAGCGACTCGGCTACGGAGAGGAACTCGCTTTCATGGTGATGGAGTGCATCACCAATCCATACATGAACGGCGAAGTAATCCGTGTCGATGGAGGTATTCGGCTGCCGCCACGCTGACTAGTTGACCTCAACTTAGTCAATCTCAACCTAGTCAACGTCAGCCAGAAACTCAGCAACAGAGTCGTTGAACGCCGCTGGACGTTCTTGGTTGGCGAGGTGGCCAGCGTCGGCGATCTCGACGTAGCGGGCATCAGGGATGCCTTCAGCCAGCCGTCTTGATGCCCGCGGCGGGGTGACCTCGTCGTGGGCTCCCACCAACACCAGCGTCGGCATATGGATGCCTCCAAGCTGCGGGTAGTGATTGGACTCGGCCATTGAGTCACAAGCCCACTGGTAGCAAGGCATTCGGATTGACGGAATCATCATGTCGGCGACATGAGTCCGCAGTTCGTCGGTGGCATTGGGACTCACGAGGCGATGCGACCTGGCAGTAGCGAAGGCTGCAGGACCGAGTTCCACGAAGTCAGTGGCTCGAGCCCGCATGGCATGCGCCTGTTCTGGTTTTGTGCCCGCGCCAGCACTTGAATCGGCCAGGATCAATGCTCTGACCAGCTCGGGGTGGCGCAGCGCCAGTCGTGTAGCGGTAACGCCGCCCCAGGAAACGCCCAGCACCGCGACAGGCTCGTCAGTCTCGGCAACGATCAGTGATGCGGCGGCATCTGCCCAGCCGTCTATGCCCGGAGCGCCAGCGGGGTCCGCCGAATAGCGATAGCCAGGTGCGTCCCAGCACACGAGCCTTACCCCAAGCCGCTCAGCCAGTGGTCGCTGACCCAAGAACGCGTCGGCGCAAGAGCCGATTCCGTGCAAGCACAACAGCACAGGTGCTTCGTGCGCACCATAGGACCAGCGAAAGATGTTGGTCATCAGCTAACGCTCGCTAGCACTGGTTCGCCGTCTAGGGGCACCCGTGCCAAGGGAGTTGGCATGCCTGCTACACCAACCCGAGTCCGATAAATGCAACCGCCTAGCTGGGTGCCCCCACCGGTGACCACGTAGAGATCGCGCATGCCTGAACCGCCGAAACAGACGCTGGTAACAAAAGGGTCGGCCACTGCGACTGCAACGTCCGGCTCGCCGTCAGGTGTGTAGCGCTGCACACGTCCGCCTTGTGCCAATGCAACCCACACACCGCCCTCTACATCCACTGCTAAGCCGTCAGGTATCTGGTGTTCAGCTACGAATTCGCGCCGGTTCGAAACGGCATCGTCATTGATATCCGAAACCCAGACCCTCCCGGGAATGCTGTCGCAGTGGTATAGGCGACCGCCATCGGGAGAGAGACCGATGCCATTGGTCAAGCCGACATCGCCATAGATTTCTTGTACCGATCCGTCCAAGTTGATGCGATATAGCTCACCGGTTTCGCCAGCCGTGGACTCATCAAAAGGGTCGCGGCGCAACGAACCGACATAGATGCGGCCCTGCGCGTCAGTGTGCATGTCATTGAAGCCAGCCACGTCGGGGGCGAACAGCACCTGTGAGCCAGCATCACTCACGTGTTGAATGTTGCGACCGCTGACGACAAGGCCGCCATCGGCATGAAGCACCATGCCACCCACGCCGCGCCTCTTGGGCACTACGAGCTCAATCTCGCCGTCTGGTTTTAGCTTTCGCACGCCGCCATTTGGCACATCTGAGAAATAGAAGTTGTCATGCGCATCCACGCGGGGGCCTTCGATTAGACCCCACCCTGAACTCAGAAGTTCCAGCTTGTCGTTCATGTTGCACCTCGTTCTAACTGACTGGGCTAACTGACTGGGTAACGGACTGGGCTAACGGACTGAGCTAACGGACTGGGCTAACTGACTGGACTAGCCGACTGGGCTAACGGACTGGGCTAGCGGGCCGGGCTGTGACTATGGGTAGCGGATGGCCGACCCTTGCAAACAGATCTTGAAGCATGCGCAAAGTCAAACCCCAAATCACCCGGCCGTGCGTGATTTCGATGCCAGGGAAGGCCATGTGCGGTCGCGCCTCGTAGCGGTATTCAATGTGGCGCCGAGGGTCTGCCAGCTCGGTCACCGGCACCCACAACGCGTCGGCAACCTCGTGATTCAACGTCAACGATGGTCGGTCACCGTCAAGCCAACAAACATGGGGTGTGACCCGCAGCCCAGAGTTTGACCAGCGCGGACTGCCTTCAAGGTCATCAAGCCGACCGAGCCAGCGCACCCCGGCGTGCGCTGTCATGTCCAGTCCGATCTCCTCACGGCTTTCACGCACGGCAGTGTCAAATGTGTCATCGTCGTCGGGATCGGTACGTCCTCCGGGGAATGCCATGTGCCCAGACCACGGATCTCCGTCACGGGTGGAGCGTTCGATGAACAGCACTTCGGGGCTATCGCCGTTGGCGCGCACGACTGTCGCTACCGCTGCGGTGGGGCCTGGGTGTGGTGTGTCGAGAGTCCTGTTTAGCACTCCGACTAGGGGCTGGGCCCCGAAGGCTTCAACAAGACGATTACCTGCGAACACGGAGCGAAGCGTAGATCGCCAGCGCAGATCTGCTCAGGCTTGCTCAGGCGTGTCCTCGAGGGACACTGCTGCACATGACCGAGACTACATGACCGCCGCTACATGACCACTGCTACCGTCGCCACAATGACCACTGCCGAGCCCGCTGGCGTGGACCCTGTGGGGCCCGCTGGCATGGACCCTGAGGACTTCGAGTCGCTTGTGCGAGACGTCCAAGTATTCCGGGACACCGTTGTGGCGCCCAATGTGGCCCGCTGGGAGAGCCAAAAACAGATGGCCCCCAAGGCTCTGCGAGATGCTGCATCTCTCGGATTGTTGTCGATGGAGGTGCCCACCGAAATGGGCGGCCTCGGGATGAGCTTTGCCCAGAAGTGCCGCATTGTTGAAGTTCTGAGCGCTGTGTCGATGCCCTTCGCCTTCAGCTTGGTGAATACCGGAAATGTTGCGACCCGCGTGGCTCAACTTGGCAGTGAGACTCACCGTGAGCGCTACCTCGCAGACCTCATGGCTGGTCGCCGGTTCGGGTCGACAGCGCTGAGCGAGCCGGGAGCGGGTAGCGACTTCGCCAACATCGCCACCACTGCCACAAGACAGGACTCTGGCTGGCGACTTGACGGTTCCAAGGCCTGGATCACCAACGCAGCGCTCTCTGACTTGATTATCTGCTACGCGCAGATGGAACCCGGCGCTCGTGGCCGTGGCATAGCAGCTTTCTTAGTTGACGGCACCCGTCCCGGATTTGAGCGGCTGCCACCGTACGAGTTAGCAGGGGGCCACTTGATCGGCACCGGCGGCTTCCGCCTAGATGGCTACATAGCCGCGGCGCAAGACCAGCTCGTGCCAGCCGGGCAGGCTTTCGGCGCTGCGCTGGCGAGTGTGAATGGAGCTCGCACCTATGTGGCGGTCATGTGCTGCGCCATGGTTGAGGCGACGCTGGCGGGTGCAGTGCGATATGGCACCAAGCGTGAGGCATTTGGTAAGCCCATCATTGACCACCAAGGGCTTGCTTGGAAGCTGGCGGATGTTGATAACCGTCTCGAAGCGGCTCGGCTGCTCACCAGGCAAGCCATCGAGGCGGTTAGCGAGTCGATGCGGACCGCAGACGCGTCCAGCGCAATCCTGCCAGCGGCGCATGCCAAAAAGTTCGCAACCGAAATGGCCGAGGCCGACATCGCTACCTGCATCCAGGCGATGGGCGCGGAGGGTCTACGCAGCAACCACCCTTGGGGTCAGCACCTAGTAGCCGCCCGCATCGCCAATTACGTGGACGGAAGCACCGAGATCCAAACCGACCGCATAGCACGCGCGCTATCCAAGAAGTACGCCCCAGTCTGATGAGCTGGCTGATGGGCCGGGTCTGATGGGCCAGGCTTTGGCAGGGTCCTGAAACCCAAGATCTGCAGCCCATTGAGCCGTTCTGAGTTTGATGTGCCAGGCTTTGGCAGGGTCCTGAAACCCACCGAGACCTGACGCCCGCAAAGACCTGGCACCCGCAAAGACAAGAGACGTGCTACTGACAAGAGACGTGCTACTTAGGTAACTGATGATCAACCCGATGCCAACGCCGAAATCACGCCAGCTCTACGAGCGGGCACAAGCGGTTATTCCAAAAGGCGTCTACGGCCACTACGGACACGCTGTCATGGATGGCGGACCTGTGTTCTTTTCTTCCGCGCAAGGTGCCGGCTTCACTGACGTGGACGGCAACTCCTACATCGACTGGATGTGTGCTTACGGGCCCAACATCTTGGGCTACAACCACCCTGGGGTAGAACAAGCGGCCAACAAACAGGCGGCCGATGGCAGCACAGTGAGCCTCGCCGCGCCTGTGCTAGTTGAGCTAGCTGAGGAACTCGTTGACCTCGTGGATGGCGCCGATTGGGCGCTGTTCGGCAAGAACGGTGCCGACGCGACCGCACTGGCCGTGATGGTGGCTCGCGCAGCAACGGGACGCAAGCACATTTTGAAGATCCAAGGCGGTTATCACGGCTCGGCTCCGTGGATGCAAGCACCGGGAAGCAAGGGCACGACTGCTGCAGATCAAGCGTTAGTCGTTGAGGTCCCGTGGAATGATGCCGACGAGTTACGAACCGCCATCGACAGGCACCCTGACGACATTGCTTGCTTTATTTCGTCGCCTTACCACCATCCCGTGTTTGCCGACAACGAACAACCCGCCGAAGGGTACTGGAACGCCGTTGAGACCTCGTGCCGCGCAGCGGGCATAGTCGTGATTCTGGATGATGTGCGCAGCGGGTTCCGCATCAACTTGGCTGGCTCAAACGTTGCATACGGCTTCACACCGGATCTTTGGTGCTTTGGCAAGGCTCTCGGCAATGGGCACCCCGTGTCGGCGCTTGCTGGCCGGGACGCCCTCAGAGATGTTGCCGGGGAAACGTTCTTCACCGGCACCCAGTTCTTCAACGCCGCATCAATGGCGGCAGCGCTAACAACTTTGCAGGAACTGCGCGCCACTGATGCCGCCCACACTGCTACGGCTATCGGCGACCGCCTACGCGCGGCACTTGTGGAAGTCGCGGCTGCTCACGGTCACCAACTGCGAGTCACCGGCGTACCAGCAATGCCATACCTACGCATCGTCGGCGATGAGGGCTTTGGCTTCCATGCGCGCTGGATTGCGGAGTGCATCCGTCGAGGTGCCTATCTGCTCAGCTACCACAACAACTTCGTTTGTACTGCGCACACCGACAGCGACATCAAACGCACCTGCGACATCGCTGACGCAGCTTTCAACGCGTTGTCCTGACACGCCAGAGCGCGATTGCGTCTAGCCGACCAGTTCGGGTTTACCCAGTCTCCGGCTGTCCAGTTCTGAGCTACCCGGTTCCAGGCCAACAAGCTCCCGCCTACCAAGACTTACTTGGAGCGGAAGGAAGTCCGTATCTGGTCAAGTTCGTAACCGCCGAGCACCTCGCCTTGTGTCGCATACACATAGAGCGCCGTCTTGAAATAGATGCTCAGAGCGCCGACTACGACCATCACCGTCACGGCGCCAGCGACACCAATCGCCGCACCCACAACGACCCCGACGGTGCCGGGCACGAGCGTGGCGATCAACACGCCCACTATCGCTATGGGGAGCACAAGCACTAAGCCAAGCAAACCGAACCCGGCCTGTGAGATCAGATTCTCGCCCCAGGTCTGTTTCACTAGCGATGTAGACCGCTTGATGCCCGCGACCGCTCGCTCGTCGTCAACGACTATGGCAGGGACAACCAGATAGGTGGCAATGGACCACGCAGCCTCAGCCACCCAAGAGAGAATCTGTCCGAGCCACCCGAGGCGCTCTCGCAGGAAACGAATCAAGATTCCCACCGTGGCCGTGATGACTGCCCATCCGAGCAGGCTCGGTAGATGCGTCGCTGCCCGGTTCATGGCGCTGCGAACCGTGGGATCGCCGCCCGACATCCGGTCGTAGGCACCCGCCACAAGCGCCCCCTCAAAAAACACTCCCACCGCGGTCAAGGCCATCAGGAACAGAATGCCCAGCACCACCATGGCACCGTTGACGCTGCCCTGCTCCACATCGCCGACGACGAACGCGACTACACCGGCAGCAGCTATCAGGCCGAGCATCGCCACCATGCTCAGGACCGGCAGCCAGAGCAGTTCGCGATCCTGCTTCAACAACGACCATGACGTTTTGGTCAACCGCCAGGTGTTTGCCATTCGGCCCATCAAGATTCTCCTTGTTTCAGGGATATTGGGTTTCAGGGATACTGGGTTTCAGGGATACTGGGTTTCAGGGGAGTCTGGTTGTCAGGTGGCACAGCTAGGTCGCGGATGTAACGCTGCGCGCCGCCGAGCGTACTGCGGGAGTGCGTATGACCATGGCCACCGAGAAGAGCACCACCGCGCCACCCGCGAACTGCATAGGGGTAACCGGTTCGCCGTGGATGAGCCAAGCGGCTGTTACCGCCACAATGTGCATGGCCAGCACATATAGCGAAGACCGAGACACCTCAATGTGGCCGTGACACCACGTCATCAGCACGTGACCGAACACACCCGTCACAAAAGCCACGATTACTATCCACAGCCAGTCCAGTCCACCGAATTCCGCAAATTGTCTCGGTGTCACCATCAGCAGCGTGGGCAAAATGGTCGCAACGAACGACCAGAAGTTGATACCCGTCATCCACTCAATCGGATCTACTGCGCCAGTTGATCGGGCGATGCGGGTTAGCACGAAGTACACGGTGAACGTCAACACTGACATAGCTGTCAAGAACAAGCCGAAGCCGCTGGCGCGGAACTCGCCACCTGCCCCCAAGATCACACCAACTGCGCCCACCACACCAACGAACGTCAGCAAAATCTGGCGCACACCGACCCGTTCGCCGAAAATCGGGCCCACGAGCGCCAGGAGCATGGCTGGCTGCAACGCCATCATCACCGACATCACCGAAATCGTGACTTGCTGCACAGCGGCGAAAACGAAAACCATGTTGATGCCGAACGACAGGCCCGGCAAAGCAGACTGCCGCCAAACCCGCCGCGACAGCCACCGTCCTCGCAACGCCAGCACCGCCAGCAGGAACGGTGTGGACATGCCAAAGCGAATGAAGGCGCTCACCATGGGTGGTGCGCTCAGCAGCTTGGATATGGGCGGCCCCAGACCCCAAGAGACCACAACCAGGCCCATCATCACAAGCGGCATCGCGCCGCTGGTGGTCTGTATGTCTGCTTTGTCTGCTATGTCGGCTTCGCCTGGTGTTGAGCTGTCGGCGGCGACATGTCGTCGCGAAGTCGCCGTGGCGCCAAGTGAGGGAGTAGCACCAGCACCCGATTGAGCAACCTGTGGTGTCACACGGAAGACAGTCGCGGCGGGCGAGCCGAGGTCGCTGTTGAAGGCTGGCTGGGCTGCGCTCCTCACTGAAGCGAGGCTAGGTCCACTTAGAGCACCATGTCCCCTTAGAGGTCTACTTAGAGCACCATGACCCGAGACCGGGAGCTGGCCGAGCGCGTTGCCGATGACTAATACGCTGCGGCGTGAGCTGGCGAGCTAGCAACCGAGCTAGCAACCGAGCTAGCAACCGAGCTAGAGCCGACGAGAACTGGAGACTCCATGAACGACGATGTCAACGCCGCTGAATCGAATCCGTCAGCCAGCGCGGCAGCGCCATCTTCAATCGACTTGAGCGGGTTGATCGACCTGAGCGGCCAAACGGCATTCGTTACCGGCACAACCTCGGGCCTGGGGCGGAGGTTTGCAACCGTGCTGGCGGGCTGCGGAGCCAAAGTCGCCATTAGTGGTCGGCGCGTTGAACGGTTGCATGCACTGGCTGGCGAACTAGAAGCCGCTGGAGCCCCGGTGTTGCCGATCCCACTGGACGTAACCAACACCGACTCACTGTTTGAAGCCGTCGCCACCGCCGAGGAGCAACTAGGCACTGTGCAGATCTTGGTCAACAACGCTGGCAAGCCCGATGCTCGCCTCGCACTCAAGATGGACCCGGCGTTCGTAGACGAGATGATCGCCACCAACCTCACCTCACTGTTCCATCTGTCGTGTGAAGTCACCCGGAGACTGATCGCCGCTGAACTGCCGGGGCGAATAGTGAACATCGCCTCAGGAGCGGCCTTTAGGGCACCCCTGGGTACCTCGATGTATGCGATTACCAAAGGCGCCGTCGTGCGAATGACCGAAGTGTTGGCCCAAGAGTTCGCGCGCCATTACGTGAACGTGAATGTGATTGCTCCGGGTGCATTCGAGAGCGAGATGATGGACGGGATGCTTGAACGCATGGGCGACATCACCAAGATGTTCCCTCGGCGACGCTTGGGCGCACCCTCCCAGCTCGACTCGACGCTGCTCTACCTGGTCTCACCGCTGTCGGACTTCGTCTCGGGTGCTTGCATCAAGGTTGACGACGCCCAGGGCGCCGGATGACGGCCGCCACAGCCGCCACAGGGCTAGGCATCGCCGATCTTGATTCTGCGGCGCAACATTGGCGCGAACACGGCTGGGTACTGGTGGACGGACTTGTGCCGACCGCAGATATTGACTACGCAGTCGAGGAACTCTGGAGCCTCTATCCGCACCCCGAGGAGTTTCATAGCGGCGATCGCACACATTTTGACAACTTCGTCGGCCGCAGCTTCGATCAGGGACATAAGTTCGCCAAGTCGGGCGGTGAAGGGGCTGCGTTTCGACCTGATCAGTTCTTAGGGCACATCTTGTTCCCCTACGAATCGCCGAGACTGAACCGGCTGCAGGTACACGCCAACATCAGCGAGTTTGCTCGCCTCGCAATGGGCATGAACGACATTCGCATCTATCAGGCTCGCATCTGGGGCAAGTACACGGGCGTGACTAACTACGAGCAGCCGTTTCACCAGGACCGCAATCACAACGTGGTGCCTGATCGGCTAGAGCCAGGCTGGTGGAACCTGGAGGGGTTTTTGTACTTGAGTGACGTGGACGCTGGCGTGGCGCCAACCGAGCTTGCTGGCGGGCCCGCAGACGCTGCGCAGCCCTACGAAGGTCCGCCCGCAGGTGACCGAGTTTCCGCTGCTGGGGTTCGCGGGAGCTTCCTCGCGTATCGGCCCGACGTGTGGCACCGCGGCGTCGACCTGACCCGTCCCGGTGGCGCCAGATTCTTGATGAGCGCGTCTTACAAGCCAGCCGGAGCGGACTGGATCGGCTACGACAGCGTGCAGCCGGTCACTGTCGGGCGCTCGTGGATTGAGTTTGCGGCTACCTGCACGCCGGACGAGTTGGCCCTGTTTGGGGCCCCGCTGCCGGGCCATCCCTATTGGACGCACGAGCTGGTGGAGGCGCTGGAGCGTCGCTACCCCGGCATAGACGTAGCCCCATGGCGAGATGCCCTTAGCTAGGTGTGCGGCTGCTTGAAAGTGGCAGGGCGTCGCCGGGCCAAATGCGGGCGGGCCATACGCGCCGGTGAGCGCAGGAGTGAAATCAGCGCCATGGCCGCCAAGTAGTTTCAACTGCTGTGAGCTTCTTTGGACCTGACCACTTTGAGACCCTCGCGCAGGGGTTGTTCTTCCCTGAGGGGCCGGTAGTTCTGCCGGACGGTTCGGTGGTGGTGGTGGAAATAGGGCGGGGCACCATCACCCGCATTGATGTCTCCGACGGTCGCAAGGACATCTTGGCCACACCAGGCGGCGGACCTAACGGTGCGGCTCTGGGTCCCGATGGAGCGCTCTATGTCTGCAACAACGGCGGCTTCGAGTGGCACACCATTCGAGGTCGGACAGTGCCTGGAGAGGTGGCGTCTGACTACACCACGGGCCGCATTGAGCGCATCGACCTAGAGACTGGCGAGGTGGACATCCTCTACGCGGATGTAAACGGTGTGTCGCTCAAGGGGCCGAACGACATCATGTTTGACTCCACTGGTGGCTTCTGGTTTACCGACCATGGCAAGACCCGCGCTCGCGACCGGGACCGTGGCGGCTTGTACTACGCAAGAGCCGACGGCAGCCACATAGCAGAAGTCGCGTTTCCGATGGATGGGCCGAACGGGGTCGGTATCTCTCCGGGCGAAGATCGGGTGTATGTGGCTGAGACCTTCCAAGGTGCGGTTTTCGCCTTCGATCTCGAAGGGCCTGGCAAAATGGCTGCTGGAGTGCCAGCACGGGGTTGGTTTTTGGCTCGGCCCGCCGGTCGCAAGTACTTCGACTCGCTAGCTATGGACGCCGACGGAAACGTGAGCGTCGCCACGATCCTCACCGGTGGTATCAGCACCTTTACGCCCGACGGCGAAGAGCTGGAGTTCGCCCCAACCGACGACACCGTTACCACCAACCTCTGCTTTGGCGGCGACGATATGCGCACTGCTTACGTGACGCTGTCGGGTTTGGGTCACCTCGCCGTGGGCCGCTGGCCACGCCCAGGGCTAAGGCTCCCATTCTGAGTCTGGGACAACATGGCAGCAAAGCGACGGGGCGGCTACCCAACTATCAAGGACATCTCACAACACACAGGTGTTTCCAAGTCACTGGTGTCGCGCGCCCTGCGCGGTGAGGGCCACGTTCGCGAGAGCACTCGCCAGCGAATCATTGAGTCGGCTGCAGAACTGGGCTACCGGGCGCATGCTGGAGCCCGTTCTCTAGCTGGTGCGAGCAGTGGCACTCTTGGGTTCGTGATCACCGGGCTCTTTGACGCCTTCTGGGGCGAGGTCATGTTCGCCGTAGACCAAGAGGTCAGTCGACGCGGAATGCGAACCCTGTATCTCTCCAGCCCTCCGGACGTCGGCGGCGAACGCGATGTCATTGACCGGATGCTCGAGTATCGGGTGGACGGACTTGCGCTGGGTTTGCTGGGTCGGCGTGAAGCGCAAGAACTTGAGGAGTACGCCGACGTGGTGCCGACATTGGCACTGATGTACGACTTGCGCTCTGATCGTTACGACACGCTCGTCACCAACGACGAAGCAGCCATGGCCTCCGTTGTCCGACACTTGATTCGGCTGGGCCACAGCAACATCTCGTTGATCGGCGACGCGCAGATGCCGAACGTCGCAGCGAGGACGCGTGGCTACACCGGCGAAATGGAGCGAAGCGGAATATCCGAACACGTCTCATTTGAGCCAGCAGGCTTCCTGCAATCGGATGGTTACGAAGCAGCCGACAAGCTGCTGCGCCGTTCGCGGCGACCAACGGCCATCGCATGCGTAAACGACGCTCAGGCCCGCGGTGCCATCCTGGCTGCAGCCGACTGCGGCTTGACCGTGCCCGATGACATCAGCATCACGGGCTTTGATGATTCCCTTTATGCGGTCGCAGGTCTACCCGAGTTGACGACGGTACGGTTGCCTCGTGCCGATATCGGGCGAACGGCGGTCAGCATGCTGAGTGACCGCATGAACGGTCGGGACACGGCGATGACCTCAGTGCTGCAAGCCGAATTGGTCGTGCGGGAGTCAAGCGGCCCGGCCAGATAGTCACAGCGCGCCTAGAGCAGGACCCTAAGCCAGGACCTCTGCGACACCTACTGGTCGAGCTTGCCGTGCCGAGCGGGTGGCCGCTAGCGCGACAGCCAGGCACGCGCGGCCATCTTCCAGCGTGACCGGTGGCGGCTGGCCCGCGAGCGTTTGCACAAAGGCTTCCCACTGGGCGCGGTACGACTCGACATAGCGCTCAGCAAAAAACCACGGCATGGGCGCGGAAGTGGCTCCCGTGGGTCCCATTCGCACGGCATCGTGAGCGGTTGGGTTGTGGGAGGCCATCGCTCCAGCACTGCCGAAGGCCTCGACCCGCTGGTCGTAGCCGTAGACAGCTCGTCGACTGTTGTCGATCGTCGTAATGGTTCCGTCAACGTGCTTGAGCACAGCTACGGCTGTGTCCCAATCCCCGTGGTCTCCAAAGGCAGGATCGAGGCGCACCGCACCAGTCGCATAGACCTCAGCGACTTCGGCGCCGACGACGTAGCGCGCCATATCAAAATCGTGAATCATCATGTCAACGAAGATGCCGCCCGAAGCGGCGATGTAATCCTGTGGTGGAGGTTCGGGGTCGCGGCTCGTGATCCGCACAAGCTGGATTTCGCCGAGATCGCCACCGCGGGCGGCATCCGCTACAGCCTTATGTGACGGGTCGAAACGGCGGTTGAAACCCAACTGAACAGAGATACCCGAAGCAGCAACAGCCCTCGCTGCGCGTCCAGCTTCGGTCAAGTCCAGCGAGACGGGCTTCTCCACGAAAGCGGGCACTCCAGCCTGTGCGGCTGCCACTACAAAATCAACATGCGTTTGAGTGGGAGAGCAGATAGCCACGGCGTCAACGTCGCTGCGTGCCATAAGCGCTGCGGGCCCGTCGGCGACGGGCAAGTCCAGTTGTGCCGCGAGCGTCTCCGCCGCCGCGGGCACGGCATCACATACCGCCGCAAGGTGCAGGCCAGCGACGTCGTTGATGAGGCGAGCGTGCATCTGACCAATGCGGCCACAGCCGATGAGGCCGATCCCTGCCGAGTCGGCGCGCATCGGCATACCCGGCCTGCCCGGCATACTCAGCGATATAGCGCTCACGAACCCCGCCGTTGAGACGTCATCGCGCCTGCCATCACTGCTGCGGCTTCAGTGATTTCGGTCCGGTGACTGGTGTTGGGCACGCCCACCTGCCATGTCGCGCCGCCCTCAGTCCACGCGGTGGGATGCGTAGACAACACGATCACATATGTACGCTCGGAAGACTTCGCCCGTTCCAGCGCCTCCTCGAGCTCTGCAATCGTGGCAACAGCATGTGTCTCGCAGCCCATCGACGCAGCGTGCGCTGCGAAGTTGACGCGTGCAGGCACCAGTTGTGGCAGATTCTCAGTCTGTGACCGATCCTCGACGCCCGCTGAGGTTTGGGTCATCGTGTCGGCGAGGAAATTGTTGAACGACACTCCGCCCTGGGCCTGCTGCAGCCGATTGATGACGGCAAAGCCACCGTTGTCACACACGACGACAGTGATGGGGTGGCCGCTCAGCACTGAGCTATACAAGTCCGAGTTCATCATCAAGTAGGAACCATCGCCGACTAGCGCAACCACATTGCGGTGAGGCAGAGCTTGTTTGGCACCCCAGGCACCGGCTATCTCATACCCCATGGTTGAGTAGCCGTACTCGCAGTCGAAGGAATGCTCAATGTCGCTGCGCCAGCCGTTGACGGTCTCGCCAGGTAAACCACCGGCTGCGGTGACCACGTAGGTCCGCTCGTCGGCCGATCTGGCCACAGCGCCCACCACTTGCGCGTACGTAGGTAGCGCTGTGAGCGAACTGTGGGCTTCAGGCGCTGCGAGCTTGTCAATATAAGCGTGGTACTGGGCCGTCTCGGATTCGGCCCGTGCCGACCAGTTTGGGGGTGCTGTGTAGTCGCCGAGCATGTCGCTCAGCTCAGCTAAGCCCTCGCGTGCGTCCGCCACCAACGGGCAAGTGCTGTGCTTTGTGGCGTCAAAACGCGCTGTGTTCAGCCCAATGAAGGTCGCTTGGTGGTCAAACAGGGTCCAGGAACCGGTGGCGAAGTCGCCCAGACGGGTGCCGACTGCCAAGACCACATCGGCAGCAGCGGCCATCGCATTCGCAGAGGTGCATCCCGTCACGCCGATCGGTCCGCAGGCCAGGGCGTGGCTGGACGGGAAGCTCGTACGACCCGCCACTGTCTCCACGATCGGAATATTGTGCCGCTCAGCAAACGACCGTAGCTGCGCCTCCGCCATTGACCAGCGAACACCTCCACCGCTTAGAAGCAGAGGACGCTTCGCTCTCGTCAGGGCCTGCGCAGCCGCTGCCAGCTCACGCCGGTCGGCACGTGGGCGTCGCACGTGATGAACGACTGGCTCAAAGAAGTCTGAGGGGAAGCTGCCAGTTTGCGCTTGGACGTCTTGTGGCAGCCCGATGAACGCGGGACCGCAGTCGGCCGGATCCAACATCGTGGCCACAGCGTTCGGAAGGCTCTGCATAACCTGTTCGGGAGTGATGAGCCTGTCCCAATAGCGAACTACCGAGCGAAACGCGTCATTGACCGTGATAGATGGGTCGCCAAAATGCTCCACCTGCTGCAGTACCGGGTCGGGCAACCGGTGGCTGAAAGTGTCTCCGGCCAACAACAGCAACGGGATACGGTTCGCGTGAGCTGCCGCGGCAGCGGTGATCATGTTGGTGGCGCCTGGGCCGATGGAGCTAGTCGCTGCCATGATCCGACGACGTCTCATGGCGCGTGCGAATCCAACGCCTGCCAGCGCCATTCCCTGCTCGTTTTGACCACGCCAGGTAGGCAACACATGACGCGAGCGGTGCAGTTCCGGTCCGAGGCAGGTCACGTTGCCGTGGCCAAAGATCGCGTACACGCCACCGAACAACGGCACCGATTCATCGTCAGAGATCGCCACCAACTGGTCCGCAACATCAGGATCAAGATCGTCAAGCGCGATGCGCTGGGCTGCCAGGTAGCGGACGATGGCACCGGCTGTCGTTAGCTCCATATTCTCAGCTCCATATCTGAGGTCACGAGACTCCCTTCGGCTTGGACTCGCTGTCGCCGCGTCGCCGCTGCTGGCTCACCGAGCAACGCCGCGTCACCTGAGCTGGCTCGCCGAGCAACTAGGCCTGCCGGGCGACGAGGCCCGCGGGATCGCGCGGCGCCAACTCGTCCACGTTGTTGGCGGTTAGCGGGATGACATCCTCCCAGCAGCCGCTCTTCCAGCTACGCAAAAGGGCAGCCTGCACGCTGACGTACGCCAGGGCTTCAGCGAAGCCTGCGCAATGCGCGCGGCCGTCACTAACGGCGGACAGATATTGGTGATCTTCGAGGGCAACAAGATCTTCGAAGCCGATGGCGTTGGCATCACCGGGCACGAAGGCGCCGTGACCGGGGTGCCGGTCTCCGGCTCGTATCGTCGTGTAGCCGCGCTCGGCGGTGTCAGCACCCTGCGGCGCCACGTGCAGTTGGAGTTCGTTCATGGTTTCGAGATTCCAACTAGCCGCCCCCTCGGTGCCGTAGATGTCGAATGCCATCTGGCTTTCTGGACCCACCATTGTTCGGCTCACCTCGAAAGTGCCTAGCGAACCGTTAGCGAACACAGCGAGCGCCGCGAAGTAGTCCTCGTTAGTGACTGGGCCTCGCGGATCACCGGGCTGTCCCCGGGCGTAGTGGCTGGCGCCCGGCCGAGCTATCGGTCGCTCGCCTATAAACGTGGTGCCAACGCCGGTCACCTTGGTGATCGGACCGTTGAGCATCATTGATAAGTCAACCGCGTGGCTGAGAATGTCGCTAGTGACGCCGTGGCCCGCTTGGTCCAGCTCGAAGCGCCACGACAACAATCCCATCGGATCTGCTCCAAACATCGAAAAGAAGCGTCCCCGGTAGTTGGTGATCTCCCCAAGTACGCCGCGGTCGATGAGGGACCTGAGGTGTTGTACGAGAGGCGCGTAGCGGTAGTTGTAACCCACTCCTGTGATGGAACCGGCTGATTTGGCGGCCTCGAAGCAGCGAACAGTCTGAGCTGGGGTACCGCCTACCGGCTTCTCGCAGAACACGTGCTTGCCAACGGCCACGGAGGCCATGACGACCTGCTCGTGCAACATGTTCGGCGTTGTTACGTACACCACATCCACGTCGGGGCGATCCACGGCCGCCCGCCAGTCCTCGGTCACTTCGGCGAATCCAAAACCCTCGCTAGCCATTGCTCGGCGCTCGCCAACTGTGTCTGCACAGACGACTAGTTCGGGCGCGTAGCTGCGCTCGGCGAACAAACTGGGAATGCGCAAAACCGAACGCGCGTGCGCCTGACCCATCCAGCCGAATCCGACAACAGCGATACCAAGTCGGCGTCTACTCACTGGGTTGGCTCACGGGGTCTACTCACTGGGACTACCCGTCATTGGTATGCCCGACCCGGTGCCTCAATCTGACACCCCGATCTGACACCCCGATCTGACACGCCGATCTGACACGCCAACTCAGTGCGTTGCCAGCTCGTGCTGCAGCGCTTCAAGCTCCGCACCTCCAGACATCATCTGCGTCAACTCAGCTTGCGAGATGTGCTCCTTGGCAAAGTTGCCCATGGAATGACCTCGATTGAGAATCACGAAGCGATCGCCGACCGGGTAAGCGTGGTTGGGATTGTGCGTAATGAAAATCACAGCTAGCCCTCGGTTGCGCGCTTCGGTGATACGACGCAGAACGACGCCGGATTGCTTTACTCCAAGCGCCGAGGTGGGCTCATCTAGAATCAACACCCGAGCACCGAAATAGCTGGCCCGCGCGATTGCCACCGACTGGCGCTCACCACCCGACAGTGTGCCGACAGGCTGCTCAGTGTCGCGGATGTCAATGCCCATCTCCGCAAGCTGTTCTTTGGCTATTTGCTTGGCTTTCTCGGTATCGATCTGGCGGAACGGTCCGAAGCCCTTGGTTGGTTCTGCACCCAGAAAGAAGTTCCGCCACACCGACATGAGCGGCACCATGGCGAGGTCCTGATACACGGTGGCGATGCCTGCGTCGAGTGCCGCTCGAGGTGAGGAGAACTTGACTTCCTCGCCCTGTAGCAACAGTTGGCCCTCGTCGTGCTGATGCACTCCGGCCAGAACCTTGATGAAAGTGGATTTGCCCGCACCGTTGTCACCGAGCACACACGTCACCTCGCCTGGATTCACCGTCGTAGAAACACCCGACAAAGCGATGATGTTGCCGTAGAACTTTGAGACGTCTCGCAGTTCAATCAGTGAGTCGCTCATGAGTCGACTCCCAGTCCCGGAGGTGATGCGCCTGCAACATCTAGGCCTTGGGGGCGCTCATTGTCTCGGGGATCGCCGTCTTGGGGACCACCGTCTTGGGGACTACCGTCTTGGGGATCACCTCGAGCTGATTGCGAACTCTCAGCTCGCTGACGCACGTAGTTGTTCACAATGACTGCTACCACCAGCAGGCCGCCGAGCACCAAGAAGCGCCAGTCAGTATTCCAGCGTGCAAAGCCGATGCCTTGGCTGATCATGCCCCAAATGAGAGCGCCGATTGCTGCGCCAATCGCCGAGCCATAACCACCTGTCAACAGATTGCCACCCACGACCGCGACGATTATGTAGCGGAATTCGTTGCCGTCACCTACGTTGGCTTGAACTGAGTTCAGGCGAAACGCGATTAGCATGCCCGCCACCCAGGCACATACCGACACCAGCATGAACAGCGTTGTTTTGGTGCGAGCGGCTGGCACTCCCACCGATCGAGCGGCGTCCTTGTTGCCCCCGACAGCAAACGTCCAGCTACCAAAACGTGTCCTCGCTAACACCCAGGCACCCAACGCGGCGAACAGCAAGTAGAAAAGCACTGAGACACGAAAGCGAGTAACGGCTTGCGTTGCCTGCTCCTCAACGGTGGTGATGAACATCAGTTTGACCCCAAGCGCTAATCCTGCGGCTGCAAGCCCCACCGTCATCAAAGGTCGGCCCATCCCAGCGTCTTTGCCGAACAGCATCTTGACAAACGTGGCTACCGCGTAGATGCAGAGCGCTATCACACCCCCTTTGGCTGCACCGGTTGAGAGCGCATACAACAGACCGTCGCCATCAATCAACTCAATCACCGAGAATACGACAGCGCCAGCTCCGCCGACCACGGCTGCGATGCGGGGCCACGACCCCATTTGCGGCGCAGAAACTGCGGCGCTGCGGCGCTCAGCTAGAGCGCTAGCCACTGCGGTGGCAGCGAGCGCCAACGCAACCAGCAGCAACACCGAAAACAGCTCTACACGCAGCTTGCGCGACTCCGACTCGGCGCGCACCACAAGTGCGGTGACGGCCACGATTAGGGCCGTGGCAATCGGCAACCACAATGCCAGGTCGTTGCGCGCGGCCACCAACATCAATGCCACCACTCCGGCGACCGCCAGACCGCCGAACAGCATCACCCTCGCCGCTTGCACCGTCATCATGAAGCTGATCGCTGGCAGCAACGCAATGATGACACCGATCACCGGCGCGCTCGTGCGGACGTGTCCCATCGCGGCCAACGCAGCCAGCACGCCAGTGGCCGCGATGCCCAAGGCAAACACTGATCGTCCGAGTCCGCCTCCGAGGAAGCCCAACTGATCAGCGTTTGACGCGTTCATGGCCAGCGCCAGCAAGATGGCCACCACTACGGCGCCGACGCCGAGACCGATCGTGCGCTTTGCACGTCTGCCCGGTATTGCTCGGCGACGCTGCGCGGGTTCGTAGCGAGCAGTACACCAGCGGGCCACTCCGCCCAATGTCCCAACCGCAATCGCCGATCCCCAAAACAGATTTGACATGACACCGTCGGTCACCAACAGCATGATGAAGCCAAACAAGGGCGCTCCAACAGCTCCGACGAAACCTCCGACTGCGGCCCACCTGCGCTCGTCAGCGCGCCGCTCGTAGCTCAACTCAAACAAACCCAGCAACAAGGCGATGCCCGCAAAGACGAGTAGTCCCGCCCAAACCCAATCGCGGCCATCCCAAATGTGCTGGTTGCGGATCCACTCCGCACCGAAGATGTCATCCCAGAAGCGGTAGCCCTGCGCATCATCGAGGCCTTCAACGATGACCTTGTTGGTGAACAGCTTGCTAAAGCCAAGCTTGGCGCCGATGAGAATGAAGAACGTGCCTAGCGTCACGATGAAGCTCGGCAACGAGGTGCGTTCTACGAGCGTGCCGTTGAACCAGCCGATGGCGAGCGCGAAACACAGTGACAGCGGCACCGCGAGATGCAGGCTGAACCCTGCTCCCCCGAGTTCGCCGACTTCACGACTCATCAATATGACGAAGACGGCGGTAGCGCCGGTCATCGCGCCAGCCGACAGATCGAATTCGCCACCAATCATCAGCAGCGCAACGGGCACCGCCATGATGCCCAACAGTGCTGCTACGTCCAGGAAGTTGGCCGTCCCGCCAGCGGTACCAAACGCTTCCGATGTAAGCCAGAACAGCAGCCACACGCCGACGAGGCCGAGCAACGCACCAATCTCAGGACGAGTTAGCAGTTGCTGTATCGGCCCGCGATACGCGAGCCGTTCGTCGGCCTCGCCGGCGGTGATTGCCGCCATTGGTGAGCGCTACCTAGTTCCGGCGCTTACGAGCGCGGCAACCTCGGCAGCGTTGTCAGGAGTGACGAAACCAGGACCGGTCAGGATGGGCAGACCACCGCCTGCCGTGTTCTGGTTCGTTGCCTGCAGATGCATCAGCACGACTGGGATGTACCCCTGCAAGTACTGTTGCTGATCCACCGTAAATGCAATATCGCCAGCCTCAATCGCAGTGATCAAGTCCGAAGACAGGTCAAAACCGCCGATCAACAGCGTGCGTCCAGCCGACTCAGCGGCATCAAGTGCCCGCAGGGGCACGTTCGGACCGACCCCGAGAACGGCGTCAATGCTGTCATCCGCAGTGAGAATTGAAGCGATGGTCTGCTCCTGCTCGTCGGGATTCGCGTCAAGGCCAATGAACTCCGAAGTCACCTGGCCATTGAATGTCTCATCCAGACCCTGACAGCGCTCCTCCAGACCGATATTGGCCTGCTCCTGACGAGCGCACAACACGTGGGTCGCGCCCAAGTCGTTGAACCGCTCACCAGCGCCATTACCCGCAACGATCTCGGTTTGGCCGATGTGGGTAACCGCGCCGAGGTCCTTGTAATTGTTGACGCCCGAGTTCAGCGTGTATAGCGGGATACCCGCAGCGACTACTGCCCGAGCAGCAGCCTCAAGACCGGCCGGATCCGCAAGCGAGATCGCGATGCCATCAGATCCATCGGCGATAGCGCCTTCAATTGCCTGCGACTGCGCTTGCGCGTCGTTATTGGCACCGAAGTAGACGACGTCGCAGCCGATGGCCTCAGCAGCATCGGCGACCGCCACTTCTACTACCGACCAGAAGGTTCCCGAATCGCCATGTGTGATGACGTGGTAGGTCTTGTCGCAGTCGCTCTGTACGAGCGTCACTTCGGTCTCTTGCGATGCGGCCTCGGTCGTTTCAGCCGGAGCTGCTGGCTCTTGCGCCGTCTCGCCATCGTCGCTTGAACAAGCCGCTGCAAGCAGAGCAGTTACGGCCAGCATTGCCAGCAGTCGTGAAATTCGCTTCATTCTGTACTTCCTCCCGAAGTATGTATGCGAGCAATTTGCCACGCACGCGCCCCCTCACCCCGCATGGGGTGCTAGCGGGTGACGTCGCATTCTTGCACAAAGTCCAAGCTCTGAGTGACACCGCGCCGCAACCGTTCCACCTCATCTGCGTGGGGGCCACGCAAGGCGGCATCCTGCTCAAGCACATACCACAGGCCGGGCCGCTTTTGTTCAAGCGTGGCGATTATCTCAGTCAACCGAACCGTGCCCTGCCCTAGAGGTGGGAACAGCCCTCGCTGTACGGCACCCATCAACGTGAGATCACCAGCGCGAAGCAGCCGCGCAACTCCAGCATCCACGTCCTTTAGATGCACCAGCCCGATGCGATCTTGGTGGCTCTCGATCAGGGCTGCGGGATCGGTGCCGCCCAGAGTTAGGTGCGCTGTGTCCAACACGAGTTGTGTGTCGGTGTGTTCCAGTACTGCGCGCGTCTCCGCGTCTTCCTGGACCAATGCACCCACGTGGGGATGGAATGCGTGGTTCATTCCCGACCTAGCGGTGACCTCGTCTATGGCTGCTAGCCCGACAAATATGTGATTCCACTGAGCTTCGTTGAGCTCTGGACGTTGCCAGTCATCGTGGTCGGAGATCGGGCAACTGATGAACCAAGTACCGCCTGCTGTGGCCATCTGATCCACGATGGCGGCGACCCGCGCTATTTCCGTCTCAAAGAGATCGGGATCATGGAGCACAACAGCGACGAAGCCGCCGAGCAGCGACAAACCGTGACGCCTCAGCACTGCTGCGAGTTCGGCTCCGTCGGTAGGCAGAAAGCCCACGGATCCGAACTCCGTATGGGTAAAGCCCAATGCAGCCATGTCTGACAGCACTTCGTCCGGGCTGAGTTGATAGCCCCATCCTGGTACCTCGCACACGCCCCAAGTAATTGGCGCTGCAGCCAGGCGTTCACGCAGTGACCGTCCCATTGACTCCTCCAGTAGTCGGCCGTTGGTGGCTCATAGCCGCCAACCTAGGTCAACCGTTCCACGAGTCTGGTTCGCGCAGGCAAGCGGCGCCCGCTCCTAGGCCAGACAACGCGGCATGGCGCCGCCGTTGTAGGCGCCGTGACTCTGGGTCGCCACTTGCCGGCGGCGCCCGCTCCTAGGCCAGACAACGCGGCATGGCGCCGCCGTTGTAGGCGCCGTGACTCTGGGTCGCCACTTGCCGGCGGCGCCTGCTCCTAGGCCAGACAACGCGGCATGGCGCCGCCGTTGTAGGCGCCGTGACTCTGGGTCGCCACTTGCCGGCGGCGCCTGCTCCTAGGCCAGACAACGCGGCATGGCGCCGCCGTTGTAGGCGACCATGTCCATAATCGCTTGGGGGATGCCGGGGAAGTCGTAGTTGTCGGGTGCTGCCTCGCGGTACGCGACGTGCAGGTTGCCTGCGAGTCGCTCAGAATCGGTAGCGCGTGCGTGCAGTCCCAGATCGGTCACACGAGCCTGTTCCAGCGGCGACCGTCCGGCGGCTATGCCCTCTTGCGCAACGTCTTGCACGAAACGCAAGTAGGACCGCTGTTCGCCGAGCACGCGGGGAATGTCGTCTCCGCTGAAGTGTGGTCCGTGGCCCGGCACAATCACCTCAGCCCCGTAGTTCTCGATGACGTCGAGTGCGTTGAGCGTCCCAGACACTGAGCCGAACAGCGCGAACGGTGTCCCCCCGTGGAAAATCAAATCGCCGCAGAACAGCACCTTGCAGTCGGGCAGCCACGCCACGATGTCGCCTTCGGTATGAGCCACGAACCCGAGGCTTGACAACTCAATTCGGCGATCGTCCAGGTGCAGCGCCGCAGCGTCTTCAAACGTCACATCGGGCGCACGAAACTGCAGATCACCCCATTCAACACCCGGAAACACGGCGCTGTAGTCGGGAATGCCCGCCTCCATCATCACCTCACGGCACGCCGAATGAGACACCACGGTCGCTTCTGTGAACAGGTAGTTGCCATGCGTGTGATCTGCATGATGATGCGTATTCACCAAGATCGTGACCGGATTAGGTGTGACTGATGCGATCGCATCCAGATAAGCGCGTGTGCGCTTCTCTGTGGAGGTTGCGTCAATGGAGATCACAGCCCGCGATCCGACCACGAAGCCCATGTTGTTGATGAACCATGTGCCATCGGGCTGCACGTAGCTGAACACGCCTGGCGCAATCTCGCTCAGCGTTGCGGCATCAAGCGCTGCATTCGCGGTCATGGGCCCCCCTAAAGTCAGCAAGTACAGGGATAGTGAGTACAGGCATACAGCTAGGGCGCAGCGTAGAACGGTCGCCTACGATTATCCGCAGGTAGGACTGCGCTGCTTATCAGTAGGTAGGACTGGGCTGCACAAGACTGCGCAGTGCGCAAACTCGGGGGAGGCACCATGAGCGCTACCACGGACATTGACCGCTCAACTGTGGAGCGGGATTTCGACGTCTACAGCGACGAGTACGTACAGAACGCGGCAGAAGTTTGGGAGGAACTGCGCGGCGAGTGTCCGGTCACTCACAGCTCCCGCAACGGCGGGCATTGGCTGCCGACGACTTGGGACGACATCGCTGCGGTCGCTTACGACACTCAGAACTTCAGCTCTCGCGACATCACGGTTGCGCCTGCACCGGAAGGCAGTGGCTTGATAACGGCTCCACCGATCACGTCGGACCCACCCTTCCATACCGACGCTCGCCGCTTGCTACTGCCGTTCTTTGGGCCCTCAGCGGTGGAAGAGATGGTTGAGGTGACTCGCAGCATCGCCCGCGAGCGCCTTGAGGCCATCGCCGTCGAGACTGGCGCGAACGAAGGTCGTGCCGGTGTTACCGATGCAGCGGAGACGTACTCCAAGCACATCCCGGTGCGGGTCATTGCCCGCATCCTGGGTCTACCCGAGTCAGATGAACCGAAGTTCACTCGTTGGGCGGTGGACGTGCTGCAGTCCACCGGTGATGAGTTTGAGCGACGGGCCAACGCAACTCGCGAAGTCCTTCACTACTTCGGCGAACTCACCGATCAGCGGCGACAGGAAAGGGCCGATGACCTGCCGTCGAAACTGCTGGACATGCGGTTACCTAATGGAGATCCGCTAGCCAATCATCACATCACCGGTGCGAGCTTTCTGCTTCTGCTAGCGGGTATCGACACCACATGGAGTTCCATCTCGGCCAGCCTGCTGCACCTCGCTACGCACCCAACTGACCGCGAGCGCCTGGTAGCCGAACCCGCGCTCATCCCCACAGCTATTGAAGAGTTTCTGCGCGCTTACTCGCCAGTCACGATGGCCCGTGTCACCGCCACGCAGGATGCCCAAATCGGCGGTTGTCCAGTTTCTCAGGGAGATAAGGTGTTGCTCCCGTTTGGCGCAGGCAACCGCGATCCAGCCAAGTTTGACCGTCCCGACGAGGTAATCATTGACCGTGCCGAGAACCGGCATTTTGCCTTCGGCCTCGGCATCCACCGTTGTCTGGGTTCCAACCTGGCCCGGATGGAACTCAAAGTTGCTATCGAGGAATGGCTTCTCCGATTCCCCAGTTTTGAGCTAGCTACTGAGGTTGGTAAGGGCGGCGTGGAATGGGGCGGCGTCCAGGTGCGTGGGCCTCGCAATCTGCAACTGCGCATCAAAAGTCAGGGCGTCGACTTGTAGTCGAACTACCTGTTGCTGCTGCCTTTGTTCTGACGGTCACTCGTCCGAGGCATCACCCAGAGCATCAGCCAGCTCCTGGCGAGTCATCAGCACGTCGCGGGCTTTGGAGCCCTGCGAGGGACCCACCACGCCGCGCTGTTCAAGCAGATCCATCAGCCGTCCGGCGCGAGCGAATCCGACCTTCAGTTTGCGCTGCAACATTGAGGTGCTGCCTAGCTGCGTCTCTACCACGATGGTCATTGCCTGACGCAGCAGCTCGTCATCGCCAGCATCTCCGGTCGTGCCGCCCGGTAGGCCCACTGAGTCGCTTGACGCGTCGGTGCCCTCCAAGCTGGTGACATATTTGACCTCGGGCGCCTGGCGGCGCCAGTGGCCTACCACGTGGGCAACCTCGGACTCGCTGACCCAACTGCCCTGAATGCGGCGCGGTGTGCTGGAGTTGGCGGTCAGAAGCAGCATGTCGCCCTGACCAACTAGCCGCTCGGCGCCAGGTTGATCCAGGATGACGCGGCTGTCGGCCAGACTGGATACGGCGAACGCAAGCCGGCTGGGAATGTTGGCCTTGATCACCCCGGTAATGACGTTTACGCTCGGACGCTGCGTCGCAACGACGAGGTGGACGCCCACAGCGCGGGCCATCTGCGCCAGCCGAGTAATGGACTCCTCAACATCGCGGGCCGCCACCATCATGAGATCGTTCAACTCGTCGACAACCACGACGATGAACGGCATCTGCTCATACCGATGGTCGCTCGATGCCAGCTCGCCTTCATCGACGCCTAGTGCGCTGTCGAGCACGGCCGCGTTGTAACCGGTGATGTCGCGATAGCCAGCTTCGGACAACACGTCATAGCGTCGCTCCATCTCCTTGACCGCCCAAGCGAGAGCGTTTGCAGCCTTGCGAGGTTCGGTCACGACGGGAGTCAGTAGATGGGGCAGGCCGTCGTACTGACCCAACTCGACTCGCTTGGGGTCCACCAGAATCAACCGCACTTCGTCTGGCGTGGACCGCATGAGCAGCGACGCGATGATGGAGTTGATGCAAGAGGATTTACCCGAGCCGGTCGCGCCAGCAATTAGCACGTGAGGCATCGTGGCCAGGTTGAGCATGACCGCGCGACCCGAGATGTCCTTGCCCATCGCCACTTCCAGCGGATGTACCGACTCCACAGCGGCCGTGGAGGACAAAATGTCACCTAGCGCAACCAAGTGCCGGTCGGCGTTGGGTACCTCTATACCGATCGCCGATCTCCCCGGGATAGGCGCCAGGATTCGAACATCGGCTGCGGCCATGGCATACGCGATGTCCTTGTGCAAAGCAGTGACACGCGACACCTTCACCCCAGGGCCCAACTTGAGCTCATAGCGCGTAACAGTCGGGCCGGGCTCCCATCCGGTGACACGTGTCTCGACGCCGTGGCTGGCGAGCGCAGCGACCAACGCCGCTGCACCCGCCGACAACTGAGCGCTGTCTATCTGCTGGGCGCCACCGCGCTTGAGCACCGATGGCTTGGGCAGCTTCCAGCGAGGACGTTGGTTGTCGGTTGATCCCCCAACTCTTGAACTACTCGCTGCTCTGCGTGCCCCTGAGAGTGGTGCAGGCGCGGATTGATCATCGGCGACGGTGACAAACTGGGGGTTGGAAGACTCCGTAAAGGGCAACTGCTGGCCTGGGCTGGACTGATCTGGGCTGGGCTGATCTGGACTGGTCTGATCTGGGCCAGCTATGTGAGCGCCTGTTTCGCCAGCCAAGTCGCCAGTTGGGTCGCTAGCGAGATCGCCAGCTAGGCCGCCAGAGGTGATTTGGTGGCTTTCGGTTGCGCTGATGTCGTAGTGATGCGCATCGAAGGAGGGCGGCTTAGGTTCCTGGCCAACCCGCTGCAAGCTACGGGCACCTTTGGACACCGAGCCGCGCAACATCTTGCCCACTGCGCAAAGACCGCTCCATATCCATCGCAGAACTTGACCGAGACCGATGTTCGCGACGATCATGGCGGCGAAGGCCATTAGGAGCAGAAGCAGCGCCCAGGTTGCAGGGGCGTCAACTAAGCGTCGCAAAGGCTCGGCGATTGCTGCGCCTAGCACTCCCCCGCTGTCTCGGAGTGCTGATAGCGGGCCGAAGCCCTCGGCGGAACCCGACATGTGAGCGACACCAGCGAAAGAGATAGTGAGCACGCTTAGTCCGAACGCAACGCGGCCGCTTCGCTCTGTGCTGTTTCGGCGCGTCAGCGCTACCGCAATCCACACCAGCAGGATTGGAACGACGTAGCGAAACACTCCCAGAAGCACTGCGAGCGCGCTCTCCAAGATGCGACCCACGACACCGGCTCGGTCACCAAGCAGACCCAACGCGCAAATCACTGCAAGCGCGAACAGCGATAAAACCACTATCTCGCGGGATCTGCCGTGCAACGCGTTGCGGACCACTTGAGCGAAACCGCCGCCAGACGCTGACGACTTAGGCGGTAACTCAGATTGCGGCTGTCTGGGCGCATTCTGCGAGCTGTTGGCCCCCGTGGCGCCGCGCTTGTTCACTTCATCGAGAGTACCGAGGCCGGACGGACCATTCGCATACATATCTCTCGCGTGCAGGTCGCTCACGTGCAGATCATTCGTGTGCAGGGCATTCGTGCGCAGATCATTCGTCTACGTGAAACCGGGGCAACCCGAGCAAGGGCCAAGGGCCGCAGGCAGCGGGCTAGGTGCCTATTGGGCGCCTATTCAGTACCTGCGGTGCGGCGCTGATTGCGAATGGTCTGGACGGCTACTAGGACCAGCATCACAATGGTGAACGGGATCGAATAGCGATTGATGAAATTGATGACGGTTCCGAGGGGGCCTGCGAACACATCGGCAACCCACCAAACCGCGGCTAGGCGAGCGAACGTGCCAGCCAAGTTCGCTACCACGAAGACAGACCGGCGCATTCTTGCGATGCCCGAAAGCAAGCACATCGGGTAGCCGGGGATGGCGAACAGCACGATCCAGCCAGCCTTGCGAGACCAGCGCTCCAGCCAATCCATGGCTCGGATGACGCGGCTGCGAGGCCCGAGTTCTGCGGCCAGGAAGGCCTTCGCATCGGGACCGTAATCGAAGCCGAGTCGATACAGAAATGGATCGGTAATGAAGAGTCGCACTACGCCGATTGCCATGAACGCCCACAGCGGAACTTGTCGTGCCACACCAAGCAGAACCGCGTCAGTTGCGTTGAGAGACAACAGCACCAACGGGGCACGCACAATTAGGGCTGCGAAGAAGATCTGACCTACATAGGCCGCCAAGGCAAAGCCCAAGGGCACTGCCGCCAGTCGCTGCATCCGGCGCCGGTCGGCATCGCTGATTGCCAGACCAGACTTGGCCAGACCAGACGGCTTCGCCGCGGTGTCTTGGGCTGCGGCTTGCTCATTTGGCGCACCTGAAGCGGGGGAAGCGACTAGGCCCGTCGTCGCATCTTCCTCGCCGTCGTCCTGCACGTCCAATGAGGCTACGCGCCAGCGGTAATGGCGGTAACCCCGCATCGGCGACTTCGGTCAAGAAGACCAGTCCTCTAACCTGCGGCGCCATGGAATCGACGATGATGGACGGGCCGCTCACTTTGGACCCGATTTTTGAACGCGCCGAGTCGCTCTTCGCCGACAAGGAACTCGTCACTGCAACAACTAGCGGCATAAAACGCACGAACTACGGTCGCTGGGCGGAGCGAACAAGATTGCTCGGCGGCGCGCTTGACAACCTTGGTATCTCCGCCGATGGGCGCGTGGCGACCTTCGCCTGGAACACGGATCGTCACCTTGAGCTTTACTTTGCGGCGCCGTGCTCGGGTCGGGTGCTGCACACGCTGAACATCCGGCTGTTCGCTGATCAAATCACCTACATCGCGAACCACGCGCAAGACGAAGTCATCTTTGCGGATCAGTCGCTGCTGGCGTTGCTGTGGCCCCTGGTGGACCAGATGCCCACGGTGCGTCACGTTGTCATCATGGACGACTCGGGCTACGACTCAGGTGATAGCGCAAACACCAGCAGCAACAGCGCAGCCCCCGAGGTGCCAGACGATCCACGCATCGTTGACTACGAGGAGTTGCTGGCGGCTGCCTCACCGGCAGGTTTTCGAGTTGCCGATGAACGTCAAGCGGCGTCTATGTGCTACACGAGCGGCACCACGGGCGACCCCAAGGGTGTCGTCTACAGCCACCGCTCCACCTATCTGCACACGCTGGCAGCGATGCTGGTCGACTCAGCGGGAGTTTGCGAAAGCGACGTGGTCATGCCGGTGGTGCCCATGTTCCACGCCAACGCCTGGGGCCTGAGCCATGCTGCGGTCGCCGCGGGATCCAAGCTGGTCAACCCCGGCCCGAACCTGGCACCCAAACCACTAGCAGAGCTGATTGAAACCGAACGGGTGACACTCGCCGCGGGCGTGCCTACCATTTGGATGGGCGTACTTGGTGAGCTGCAAGGGCGTGACGTGTCAAGCCTGCGCGCTATTCCTTGCGGTGGATCAGCAGTGCCCAAGGCACTCTCGGAGAGCTACCGGCAGGCGATCGGGCTACCAATCCTGCAGGCCTGGGGAATGACCGAGACGAGCCCGCTGGCTTCGGTCGCTCACGTCCGTTCAGGCCAGCAAGACTTGGACGAAGACGCGAAAGCTGACCTGCGTGCGACGGTAGGGGCGGTGCTGCCGACCGTGGAGTTCCGCATCTGTGAACCCAACTCGAGCAACCAGGCGCCAAACGATGGCAACCAGGTACCACACGATGGCGAGTCCTCCGGCGAACTCCAGGTACGGGGGCCGTACGTGACCGGTTCGTACTACATGCGGCCCGATGCCAGTGACTCGTTCACCGAGGACGGCTGGCTTCGCACCGGCGACGTGGCCACCTGCGACCCGAACGGCTACATCCGGCTAGTTGACCGCACCAAAGACCTCATCAAGTCTGGCGGCGAGTGGATCAGCTCTACCGAAGTAGAAAATGAGATCATGAGCCATCCCAAGGTGGCAGAGGCCGCAGTGGTGGCCGTTTCCTCCGAGCGCTGGATGGAACGGCCCATGGCGTGCATCGTGCCTGTGGCAGGCGAGACGGTCACACACGAAGAGCTGATTGAGTACCTCACACCGCGAATGGCGAAATGGTGGCTGCCGAGCGCTACCCAGATCATCGACGAGGTTCCCAAAACCTCGACTGGAAAGTTCTCTAAGAAAACGCTGCGGGACCGATTCGCGGATCTAGTGGTGGAATGAGCGCGGCGTATGTGTCGCAGCCGCGGCTGCTGGTGTGGCTAGCGCTACGGCTGAAGGGCCTCGGCGAAATCGAAGATGTTGCGGCTGTCCATGGGCTCGAGCCTGCCGCGACCGAATCACTGCTGGCGGAGTTAGATGCGGCAGGACACTGCATGTTCCGTGAAATCGGCGGCGTGCCTAAGTTCATCCTGACGCCTTCGGGACGAGACGATGGCGAGGCTGCGTTGGCGGCCGAACTGGACGCGGCCAGTGCCCGCGATGCCGTCAACGCCGCCTACCAGGAGTTCTTGAGTCTGAACCCCAAGATGCTGCAGTTATGCACTGACTGGCAGGTATTGCCGGAGGATCACCCCGCAGCTACCGACGCAGGACCTGGCGACGGTGCTCAGCTAAATGACCACAGCGACCCCGACTATGACGCCGCGATCATCAAACGACTAGAGGCGCTGCACCTGGAGCTGCGGGCAGTGCTGAGCGCTCTCAGCGGTGTGTTAGCGCGCTACAGCAACTACGAACCTCGATGTGCGCAGGCATTGAGCAGATTGCAAGCCGGTGAACTGGACTATCTCACCAAGCCCATGATTCCCAGCTATCACACTGTGTGGTTTGAACTGCACGAAGATCTGCTGGCCACACTAGGCATCAACCGTGCTGACGAGAACAGCGTCTGATGCGTCCGATTCGCCCGGATAGATGCCAACATTGGTTCCAGTGTCAAGGTCGCCAGCTCGTTCATGCAAGGCTCACCGGCTTGAAGCCATCGGCTGCAGCCGTGCCGCATTAGTCTCAAAACTATGAGCGCACGATTCGGCCGGGTAGTTCCAGCGATGGTGACGCCGTTCGCAGCCGACGGCTCCCTTGACGTGGATGCTGGTGTCAAGTTGGCGCGCTGGCTCGTATCTGAGGGCGCCGAAGGGTTGGTGCTCACGGGCACGACCGGCGAGGCACCGACCATCACCGACGAGGAAGACTGGGAACTCTGGCGCTGTGTAGCAGAAGCCGTCACGGTTCCAGTAGTGGCTGGCACGGGCACGAACGATACGGCACATTCGGTGAGTCAGACCCGCAAGGCTGCCGAGTTGGGCGTTGACGGCGTGCTGGCGGTAACCCCGTATTACAACAGACCTTCCCAGGCAGGTATTGCGGCGCACTTTGCAGCCGTAGCCGAGGCCACCGACCTGCCGGTCATCATGTACGACATACCGGTCCGCACTGGGCGCAAAATCAACACGCCGACGTTGCTGGAACTAGCTCAAGTTCCCAACATTGTGGCCGTCAAGGATGCCGCCGGAAATCCTGGTGAGACTGCGAAAGTCATAGCTCAGGCGCCGTCCAGCTTTGAGGTATATAGCGGCGACGACAGCTTCACGTTGCCACTGCTCGCAGTGGGCGCAGTTGGTGTGATCAGCGTGGCAGCGCACTGGTCAATCGCTGAACATGTCGCCATGTTTGACGCATGGGAGTCAGGGAACGCTTCCAAGGCCCGCGAGATCAACGTCACGCTGCTGGACAGTTACGACTTCGAGACCGGCGACGCTGCACCTAACCCCGTGCCGACTAAGGCCATGCTGCGCACGCTGGGGTTGCCGGTCGGTGAACCCCGCTTACCGATGGGCCCGACACCCGAAGGTCTAGAAGACCGTGCCCGCGAGGTATATGCCAGTCTGAAGCGGACCTGACCTCGTCCGCATCAACGATTAGCCCGACGACTATCGGCACTTTGAACTCTCCTGTAACTGTCACGTTTCTGGGCGGACTCGGCGACGTCGGGCGTAACTGCACCGTGGTGGAGTCGCAAGGCCGCCTGCTGGTCATCGACTTCGGGGTCATGTTCGGCGATCCAGCGGTGATGCTGGGTGTACGGCACGTGCTACCTGACATGGGTTGGCTCAACTCGCGTGCGCGTGACATCGTTGGACTCGTCGTGACCCATGCGCACGAGGACCATCTCGGCGGCGTACCCCACTTCTTGCGCAGCATCAGTGTTCCCTTGTACGGGTCGGCTCTGTCTATGGCGTTAGCCGAACATAAGGTGACCGAAGCGCGCTTGACAGATCGCACATCGTTCAATGTCATCAAAGACGGCGAGCGTCGCAGGATCGGCCCGTTCGAGATTGAAGCACTGCCGATTACTCACTCGGTGCCCCAAAGCCTGTGCATCGTGGTGCATACGTCGGTCGGCGCGCTGGTACACACCGGCGACTTCAAGATCGACGAATCGCCAGTAGACGGTCGGCTGACCGATCTGCCACGGCTGCGAGCCCTGGGAGACGAAGGTGTCGCTCTGCTGATGGCCGATTCCACCAACGCCGACCGCCCAGGGCGCTCAGCATCGGAAACTCACATCGGCACCAATCTTCGGCGACTTATCGGCGAGCGGCCGAACAAGCGTCTGATCGTTAGCTGTTTCGCTAGCCACCTGCACAGGATTCAGCAAATCTGCGACGCCGCTATTGCCCAGCGGCGGGTGATCGTTCCGTTGGGCCGCTCAATGGTCAACAACGTTCGCATCGCTCGCCAGCTCGGCGTGCTGAATATCGCCGAGAGCTGCCTGTTCGGAGCTGAACACTTGCCAACGTTTGATGACTCGCAGGTGTGCATAGTCTGCACCGGCAGCCAAGGCGAGCCCGGCGCGGCGCTGCCGCAGATCGCCGCGGGTGCCCATGCAAGTGTCACACCCGGACCCAACGACACGGTGATCTTCTCAAGTCACCCGATCCCGGGTAACGAGCGCGCCGTTTTGCGCCTGCTGTCACGGCTAGCGCTTCGCGGCGCCGAGGTCATCCACGACGGGAACGAACAGGTTCACACCTCCGGACACGCTCAGCGGGATGAGCTGCGCGAATTGCACCAGGCATGCCGGCCGCGCTGGTTCGTGCCGATTGAGGGTGAGTTCCACATGCTGGCCCGCCACGCGCAGCTCGCTCGGGAGCTAGGCATGAGCAGCGATCGGGTGTTGACGTTGACCGATGGCGCACAGGTCACTCTGACCGGCAAAAACCTGCATATTGGCGCAGGCGTGCCTGCCCCCTACTACTACGTGGATGGGACCTTGGACGACCTCAATGCCAGCGTCATCGACGAGCGTTTAGCCCTGTCGGCCGGGTTCGTGCATATCACGGTGGCGCTGGATGCAGACGGCAACCTGGCGGCAGCTCCCAATATCACTTCACGCGGCTGGCTTGATGCAACCAGACACGTTGACGTGTTGGACGCCCTAACTGCTGAGATCACCCAAGCCGTAGATTCCAGCGCTAAACGAGCCACGCCCAGCGGCGAGGAAACTCAGAGACGAGTACGCCGCGCCGCTGGTCGATTCGTGGGCATGCACACAAGGCGACGGCCTGCCATCTCCGCAGCAGTAATCACAGTTGCAGGTACGCCTCGAGACCAATAGTGACGCCGGGATGTTCGGCGACTGCCTTGCACGCGAGCAACACGCCCGGCATGAACGACTCCCGGTTCAAGCTGTCGTGACTGATCGTCAACGTTTCTCCTGCCGTGCCTAACAGCACCTTTTGGTGTGCAACCAAGCCTCGCAGACGAACCGAATGTACCGGAATGCCACCGGGACCTTCACCGCCGCGTGCGCCCGCCAACACGTGATCGCGGGTGGGGTCGGGTGCCCAGTCGCTGGAGGCTTCCGCCATGGACCGAGCTGTTTGCATCGCTGTGCCCGACGGCGCGTCGATCTTGTTGTCGTGATGAAGTTCAATGATCTCGGCCGTCGGAAAATAGGGTGCTGCTAGCGCAGCGAAGCGCATCATGAGAACTGCTCCAATAGCGAAGTTCGGGGCAATGACACAATTGCTGCGACTAAACGCAGCCCTGCACCGCTCGTAGTCTTCGGGCTCCAGGCCGCTAGTCCCAACGACGGCATGCACACCGTTCGCTGCGCACCAGGCCAAGTTCTGTCTAGCTGCCGATGCCAACGTGAAGTCCACGGCAACATCAACCGTCGCCGCATCTACCTGGTCGTTAGTGCCGCTGATAACAATGCTGCCGGTGATGTCGCTGCTACCAGCCGCCTCTGGATCCACGCCTGCTACAAGGTCAAGGTCGGCATCGGCTGCAACAGCCTCGCAGACAGTCGCGCCCATGCGTCCAGCAGCGCCAAAAACTAGCACCCTCACGGCAGTCACATTAGCGATATCCGCCGATACGACCGGTACTGACCAGTTGGTACTGACCAGTTAGAGCTGACCAGTAGGACTTGAGAGCTGATGGACGCCCAGCGAGATCAGCGTCGACCGCGTCTACGGCCCGAACCGCGGCGTGCGGACTGCTCAAGCTCGGGTCCTAGATCGCCATATATGTCTCGCGCCAGCGCCTCAAAGTGAGCTCCGAACGACACATCCTCGCGAGCGGTGCCGCTCGGTACCGATGCTGCACCATTCGCAGCAGAATCAGGTACATCGGCGGCCGGTGCTGCGTCATCGGCAGTCGCCTGCGATCTACCTGTGCGGCCAACTGTGCCGCCTTGACCACCGCCGCGAGCTTGATCACTGTCGCGGGTCCGCTCACGTCGCGGCGACGCATCGTTGCTATCTCTGCTGACAGCATTGCTGTCATCGCCGCTGTCCTCCTCGGTGCCCCCGACCTGAGTCGGATCGGCAGGCACGAGGCTGATCTTGCCGTTCGGATCAATCTCCTCCACAATCACGCTTACGACATCGCCTAGCTCAAGCACTTCGTTGACCGAGTTCAGCCGCCGCTTGCCGCCCAACTTGGAGATATGCAGCAGTCCATCAGTGCCGGGCAGCACGTTTACAAACGCGCCGAACTTGGTGATGTTGACCACCCGGCCCTCATAGGTGGCACCCACGTCGGGTGTCGGTGGGTTCACGATCAAGCGGATCTGTCGCTCGGCCTCGTTCACAACATCGCGATCTGTCGCACCGATGCTGACCACGCCCACGGTGCCATCGTCGTCCACGCTGATGTCGGCTCCGGTCTCTTCCTGGATGGAGTTGATGACCTTGCCACGCGGCCCTATGACCTCGGCGATTTTGTCAATCGGAATCTCAAAGCTGGTGATCTTCGGAGCTGTTTCGCCCACATCGGGCCTCGGCTCGGCAATGGCAGCCCGCATGACCTCAAGGATCTGTAGTCGGGCCGCTTTCGCCTGCTGCAACGCCTGAGACAACACTTCGGCGGGAATGCCATCGATCTTTGTGTCCAGTTGGAGCGCCGTGATGGCATCTTGGGTACCGGCCACTTTGAAATCCATGTCACCGAATGCGTCCTCAGCACCCAAAATGTCGGTGAGCGTTACGTATTTGCCGTCCGCGAACACCAGGCCCATGGCCACGCCAGCCACGTGATCAACGATTGGAACACCAGCGTCCATAAGCGACAACGATGATGCGCAAACTGACCCCATGGACGTGGAACCGTTGGAGGTGAGCACATCTGATACCAGCCGGATGGCGTACGGGAAGTCGTCTTTTGATGGGATCACCGGAGCGATTGCGCGCTCAGCAAGCGCTCCATGACCTATTTCGCGCCGTTTGGGGCCCCGCATGAAACCGGCTTCGCCGGTAGAGAACGGCGGGAAGTTGTAGTGATGCATGAATCGACGCCGGTCTTGAGGATTCAGAGTGTCGACGATTTGCTCCATCCGGGGCATTGCCAAAGTGGTGACGTTCAACACTTGAGTCTCTCCACGCTGGAACAGACCCGAACCGTGAGCGGTTCGCCCTAGGTAGCCCGCAACCGACGAGAGCGGTCGAACTTCGTCGGTCGCGCGTCCATCGATACGGAAACCGTCCGCCACAATGCGTTCGCGCACGATCTCTTTCGACAACGACCGGACCGCTTCACGTAGCTGGTGCTGCGCGCCATCCAATTCAGCGAACTCCCCAGCGATTTCGTCGGTAACGGCATTGGCTAACTCCGACTGCGCAGCCTCGCGCTCAGCTTTGTCGGCAATAGCCATCACGTCTCGAATCCGGCCGGCCGCGACCTCGCGCACGCGCACGAGCACAGCGTCGGAATAGTCCGTGCTGGATGTGTATTCCATCTGAACGATGGGGCCGGATTGTGCCTCCACGGCGCGGCGCAGGGATTTCTGCAGTTCACAGATGTCGTCAATCCACTGCTTGGAGGCCTCAAGGCCGCTGGCGAGCACCTCCTCGGTGACCTTCGGTGCTCCCTCGGCATAGAACTCAAAGGCCCTCTCGGTACCGCCTGCCTCAACCATCATCACCGCGATGTCGCCGCTGTCTAGCTGTCGACCCGCTACGACCATCTCGAACGTCGCTGACTCCGACTCTTCGTGCGTTGCGAACGGGATCCAGGTGCCTTGCGTGGAGTATGCGATTCGCACACCACCGATCGGGCACTCAAAGGGAATGTCGCTCAGCCACAGTGCGGCAGATGCGCCATTTAGCGCCACGAGGTCGTACGGGTTGACGTGATCGGCGCCGAAGATGGTGCCCACGATGTGGGTGTCGTGCCGGTAGTCACTGGGAAAATTCGGGCGCAAGGGTCGGTCAATCAGCCGACATGTGAGGATTGCATCGTCAGATGCGCGCCCTTCGCGTCGAAAGAACGAGCCGGGGATTCGGCCCACTGCGTACATGCGCTCCTCAATGTCGACCGTGAGCGGGAAAAACGCTGCGCCATCGCGGGGACGATCCGATGCCGTAGCGGTGACTAGCACCTGCGTATCGCCGATGCGAGACGTGACCGCCCCATTAGCGAGCCGGGCAAGTACGCCGGTTTCAAAACTGATGGTCTTGTCGGTGCCCGCGATGGCACCGGTGACCGATATGGCTTCAGCCATGTCTACTCCTGTTGTGGGGTAAGAATCGACTCAGCGCCGGAGGCCGAGCTTCGCGATCAAAGCTCGGTAACGCTCAATGTCGTTGGCGATCAAGTAGTCAAGCAACCTGCGCCGACGGCCGACGAGTTTTAGCAACCCGCGACGGCTGTGGTGATCCTTTTTGTGGGTCTGGAGGTGTTCGGTGAGGTGGTCAATTCGGGCGCTCAACTGAGCTACCTGCACCTCAGGCGATCCTGTATCGGCCTCCGAATGGCGATGTTCATCAATCGCCGAGGCCGCTGGACGTGATCTCTTGGCACTCATGCCGTGGCTATATTCCCTGTTCTGTAACGCCGAGCGACTGGTGCAGCATCTAGGTCTGCAAGGTCTGCTTCGACTATCCGGCTGGGCGCCCAGCCGTGTGGCGGTGTCTTCGTCTCTATTTGAACATGAAGGCTAGCAGGGCCAGCAACAAATCACGAGGCAAGACACTTTGCGGCATCTTCGATGTCTCGGCGGAGTTGAGTCTTCAATTCGTCTACGCCATCAAAGCGCCGTTCAGACCGCAGCCTGCGGACGAATCGCAGCTTGGCTGCTTGGTCGTACAAATCGCCACGAAAGCCGATCAGATGCGCTTCGATCAGTGATCGTTCAGCAAACTCAAAAAACGTAGGACGACGCCCGATGTTGACTGCGGCCGGGTATTGGGCTCCGTCTGGACTTACATACCACGCGGCGTAGACGCCATCGGCGGGCACCTGCAAGTCCGCCGTCGTGGGCAGGTTCGCTGTAGGAACACCAATCTGGCGACCACGGCGGTCGCCGCGCGTGACGACGCCACGCACTTCAAACGGCCTGCCGAGCAACCTATGCGCCTTTTCCACATCGCCTACTGCGAGCGCTTCACGGATCGAGGTGGATGAGATGACCTCGCCATCGCCGGTCATCTGTTTCACTAGCGGCAGTCCCACGACTTCATAGCCATGCGAAGCGCCGACCTCGCGCAGGGTGGAGATATTGCCGCGTCGACCCTTGCCGAAATGAAAGTCGGCACCAACCACAACCGCACGCGCAGATAGACAGTTGACAAGGATCTCCTGAGCGAACTGCTCCGCGGGAACGGCTGCCTGCGCCTCATCGAAGGTAACTACCAAGGTGAAGTCAACGCCGGTCTCGGCCAGCAGCTCCAGCTTGTGTTCCAGGTTGCACAGCAGCAGGGGCGCGGACTCGGGGCGCACCACGGTGGCCGGATGCCGGTCGAACGTCACAACTGCTGTGGAGCATCCCCGCTCCGCTGCAAGGCGATGCATCTCCGAGATGACGGTTCGGTGCCCCCGATGCACACCGTCGTACTCCCCGACCGTTACGACGCTGCCGTGCTCGAGCACTGGGCACCAGTCCAGGTCGCGAATGACCTCCATAGGTGCCAGGTTACTTAGACAGCGCTGTCTAGCCTTGAGCTGGTAACCCGTCAGACGGCAGCTCATCAGAAGGCAGCCCATCAGAAGGCAAGACAGTGGCTCGCAGGCGGCCAGCCGAACGCTCATGCACTGCCAAGAGCGTCCCGTGCGCATCGAGCAACGCCCAGGGGCCAGCACCTGGGTAGCGGTGAGCCGCCATATGAGTGCCTTGGCGAACTCTGGCGGCGTCATCACTGGACAATCTGAGCGGAGCCATGTCGCGTACCAGCTCACTAGTTGGTCGCAGCACCGCTTGGTCGGGAGACTGCGCCTCGCTCAACGAAAACGTGCCGCTACAGGTCCGCCTGAGCGCACGTATATGCGCCCCTCCGCCCAGCGCAGTGCCCAAATCAGCTCCCAGCGTCCTTACGTAGGTACCGGCGGAACACTCCACCTGGGCCCGGTATATGTCAGGATCGTCGGTGGGCGCAACTTCAAACCGCCAGATTTGGACCTCACGCGGTTTGCGTTGAGCAGTCTCACCGGACCGGGCGATCTCGTGCAGCCGACGCCCACCGACACGAACAGCGGACACCATTGGCGGCAACTGAGCAATGGTGCCGGTGAAGCTGCTGGCAGCGTCGGCAACTTCTGTGGGGTGCAAGTTCATGGGCCATGTTGCAACCGGGTCGCCAGCAGCGTCCAGGGTGCTGGTCTCCACACCGAACACGATTTCGCATTCGTAGCTCTTGCGCCCTGCAGTGGCGAACCTCAGCAGGCGAGTCGCATTGCCAATTCCAACCACCAGCACGCCCGTCGCGGACGGATCAAGCGTGCCAGCGTGGCCGATGCGTCGCTCGCCGAAGCGGCGCCGCAGCATGGCCACCACGTCATGGGATGTGGGTCCCGGCGGTTTGTCGACGATTACGCAGCCGTGCACTTTGGCTGGACGGCGCCGCGACATTCGCCTCAGTGCCCCCGATCCTGCTGCGTGGCAGCTTCTGGCATTCCCAGCTCTTGAGACTTAGGGTCGGCTAGGCCCCTCAGCAGCTCTTCGATTCTCTTCGCGGCGATAGGCCCCTGATCTTGGCGAAATCGCAGCGCAGGAGTGCGCTTCAGGCTGGTTGCTTCACCCAACGCTCGCTGAAAACGGTGACGGTATTCAGCGAATGCCTCAGTCGCAGCGTTCGCCGCATCGTCGTCGCGAACGTCGTAATGCACCAACGCAGCGCTCAGCTCGCGATCAACGTCCACACCGGTGATGACGACACCTTCGAACGCTTCATCAAGACGCTCCATTTCTGCGGCTACGACGCCACGCACCAACTGCGCGACACGATCGGTTCGCTCGTAGCGATGCACCGTTGACATCGGGCGCCGCGGCCGGTTGGAGCGTCGAGCCATGGAAGCCGCTAAGCGACGCGTGCAATCTCGCGTTCGGTGTACGTCTCAATCACGTCGCCCTCTTTCAAATCGGAGAAGTCGCTCAGACCGATGCCACACTCCATGCCCGCAGACACCGAAGCGACATCGTCTTGGAAGTGTCGCAGCGAGGCAACCGAACCCTTCCAGATGATCACTCCGTCGCGCAGGAACCTGACCTTGGCACCGCTGCGCACACTGCCGTGTTCGACAACGCAGCCTGCTACGGGGCCAACTCCGGAAATGCGGAAGACTTGGCGTACCTGCGCTTCGCCATCGACAACTTCCTCAAACTCTGGCTCAAGCAGTCCGACCATGGCATTGCGAACGTCAGAGATGAGATCGTAGATGATCTCATACAGCCTGACTTCTACGTCCTCAGTCGCGGCAGTCTGACGAGCGTTGCGGTCCGGACGAACGTTGAAACCGATGATGGTGGCCTTCGACGCCGCCGCTAGCTGAACGTCGTTTTCGTTGATGCCTCCTACGCCGCGGCTGACAAAAGCCAACTTGACATCAAGACGTTCAAGTTTGCGGAGACTGTCAGTGACTGCCTCAAGCGAGCCATGCACATCCGCCTTGAGCACCAGGTTGAGGGTGGCAGTCTCTCCGGCCTGCACCTGCTTGAAAATGTCCTCCAACCGGGCGCCGCCGCTACCGCTGGCGGTGCCCGCCAAGCTGGCTTGACGCAGTCGGTGCTCGCGCGTCTCAGCGACGTTGCCAGCGGTCTTCTCGTCCGGTGCGACGATTAGCAAGTCGCCCGCACGCGCCACCTCGCCGAGGCCCAACACCTCCACGGGAGTAGACGGTCCAGCTTCACTAATCGGAGCGCCACGATCATCAGTCATAGCGCGCACACGACCCCAAGCCGCTCCAGCGACTACAGGTTCGCCAATACGCAGACTGCCGCGCTGCACCAGAACAGTCGCAACCGAACCACGACCGCGATCCAAGTGTGCCTCCAGCACGATGCCGACGGCTCGTCCTGAGACGGTGGCAGTAAGTTCTTCAAGTTCTGCGACCAGCAGTATTTGGTCCAACAATTCGTCAACACCCTCGCCCGTCAGAGCCGACATCGGAACGGTTATCACATCGCCGCCATAGGACTCCGGCACCAATCCGTGCTCGGCCAACTGAGCTCTGACGCGATCAACGTCGGCACCTGGCCGGTCCACCTTGTTGATAGCGACGATGATTGGCACTTCGGCTGCGCGCGCGTGGTCAATTGCTTCGACTGTTTGGGGCATGACTCCGTCATCGGCTGCCACCACCAAGACGACCACATCGGTGGCTTGTGCGCCCCGAGCTCGCATCGCTGTGAACGCTTCGTGACCGGGCGTATCAATAAACGTGATCGGCTGATCGTTGCGGATGGTCTGGTACGCGCCAATGTGCTGTGTGATACCGCCCGCCTCGCCCTCAACCACGTTTGCAGAACGGATTCGGTCCAACAGCAACGTCTTGCCATGATCAACATGGCCCATGACGGTGACGACAGGCGGTCGCACAGGCGCGTCGTGATCTTCCACAAGATCGACCTCAAGCGTTCTCAGCAGTTGGTCTTCCTGCTCTGCGCCGGGCTCCACGATGCGAACTTCGGCGCCGAGTTCAGCGGCGAATAGCTCAATCATGTCGTCGCTGAGCGATTGCGCAGCAGTCACCATCTCGCCTTGCTGCAGCAGGAATCGCACAATGTCAGCCGCCGAGCGGTTCAATCGTGCCGCCGCCTGCTGCGGCGTAGACCCTCGCTCAATAGTGATCTCACCCTCGGGAACAGGTGCATCGACCGGCGTGTAGGAGGTGAGCTGTTGCGGCTGCAACTCTTCGCGCTGACGGCGACGGCGACGGCGCGGACGCTGACCGCGTGGCCCTCCTGGACGCTGTCCACGCGGGCCTCCTGGGCGCCCTCCCGGGGGACCTCCTGGACGTCCTCCGGGGGGGCCTCCTGGACGCCCGCCGGGCCCAGGCGGCACACCGACGCGCGAGCGCCCACCACCTGGTCCGCCTCCTGGCCCTCCTCCATGGGGACGATCGCCACCTCCCGCTGGACGCCGAAATCCTCCCGGCGGCCCGGTTCGACCAGATGGGGCAGATCGCTGTGGGCCTCCACTGCGTGAGGAGGTGCGAGGTGGACCTGGAGGCGGCGGTATCGGTTTACTGCGACCTGAGCGGGGTGCCGCAGGTGGTGGCGGGATCAGCCGACCGTCGGTTGATTTGGGTGGCATCGGCAAGCGAGGAGGCGGCGGCAGTGTGGTTCCTGGCGCATCGTCGGTCGTGGGTGTCGCTGGTGTTGCCGGTGTTTCTGGTGTCTCAGCGCGCGCTGCGGGACTGTCCGAGGGCGGCAGAGTTGGTCGAGCGGATTCCTGGCCGCTAGAGGTGACCAGCCGCCGCGGTGGCGGCAAATCTGGCGGGCTAACTCGCGGGGATGATGCGCCTGTCTCCGATGCGCCGGCGGCCGAAGAGCGGCCGTCCGAGGACACAGTTGCTGGCGGCGGCACGTTCGGCGGCGGTGGCGCTGGTACCACTGGGTTTGAAGCGGCAGGCGATGGAGTTACCGGCGGCCGGGCGTCAGCATCTGAAGTGGCCGGAGCAGTGCGCGCAACGGGCGAAGTCTGAGCGGCTGGTTGCGACTCCACCGACGTCGTAGGGGTCGAAGACTGGGCTCGCGCAATTTGGGCCGCCGCGGTTGGGGCCGCCGCAGTTTGGTCTGCGTGAGGCTGGGGTGCGTGAGATTGGGCGGCGTGAGATTGGGCGGCCTGAGATTGGGCAGCCCCGGTCTGCGTAGCCGCAGGCTGGGGGGCCTGCGACTGGGCAGCAGCGGGCCGGGGCGCCGAAGACTGGTCAACCTGCGACTGGTCAACCTGCGACTGGGCAGCCTGAGATTGGGCAGCCTGAGATTGGGCAGCCTGGGTTGTCCTGGTGGGGCGGACCTGCCTGCCTCTGGCCTGCGAACGCTGCGCGGCTACCGAAGAGCGCCGCTGGGTCGTTCGCGAAGTCCGAGCAGCCGAAGACGCACTTGACCGACGTTCACTGCGTGAGCCCGACTGTTGTTTGTCGGGAACTAGTCCTTCGCGCGCCGCTTTGCGCCTGACGCGGTCGGCCTGCTGGTCCTCCATGCTGGACGAGTGCGTCTTGACACCAATGCCCAGCGACTCGCACACGTCGAGTACCGCGGTGAGCGAAATGCCCAGCTCTTTAGAGAGCTCGTGAACACGGACTTTCTTCGGCAAGCGGGCGTTCTTTCTGTCGGCAAATGTTGATGCACCCTGCGGTGCATGGGAATTCGAATCGGAGACGCCACGAGCGGACTCGTCAGCGTCAAATCGTCGCTGCGTCCTACCGCAGGGTACCGGCGCCGGTGGGAGCCTCTACCGGAGCATCGGTTACAGCATCGCCGATTGCACTATCAACCGTTACATCTTCAACTGCTGCATCATCAACCGTTGCATCTTCGATACGGGTCTCTACCTCGGAAGCCTCATCGGACTCCTGACGCTCAGTGACAGCTTGCGACCACTCGCCCGCTGTTATCGCTTCGCTGCCATCCGCTGGCACCCACTTCTGCTCGCCGGTTTCGGAGTCGGTGACCCACTCCCCCTCGGCCCATTCCCCTCCGGAGTAGCCAGCCTCTTCGTCAGCAATCTGAGTCTCACTTTTGATGTCAATACGCCATCCCGTCAACCGGGCTGCCAAGCGCGCGTTCTGACCCTCTCGACCAATGGCCAGCGAAAGCTGGTGATCGGGCACCACGACCTCCGCCACGCCTTCTTCGGTATGGAAGCGAACCTCGCGGACGCGAGCTGGAGACAACGCCTTAGCGACAAAGTCATGAAGATCGTCGGAGAACGGCACTATGTCAATTTTCTCGCCTCGCAGTTCGTTCACTACTTGGCGCACTCGGCTGCCACGAGCGCCAACACAGGCGCCGACTGGGTCAACGTTTGGATCGTTCGACCAGACAGCGATCTTGGTGCGATGGCCGGGCTCACGTGCGCAGGCCTTCAGCTCCACGACACCGTCGGAAATCTCAGGCACCTCCAGCTTGAACAACTCGCGTATCAGTCCTGGATGCGTGCGCGAGACAACGATTTGCGGTCCCTTTGCGGTTTTGCGGACCTCCACGATGTACGACTTGAGGCGGCTGTTGGGCTCGGGGCGCTCGTAGGGAACCTGCTCCGACTGAGGCAGCAGCGCTTCCACCCGGCCCAAGTCCAACAGCGTGTAACGAGCATCGTTCTGCTGGATAATGCCAGTAACGATGTCGCCCTCACGTCCAGCGTACTCGTCGTATTTCATGTCCCGCTCAACTTCACGGATGCGTTGGCTCAGGACTTGCCGGACGGTCTGTGCCACGATTCGACCCAAGTCGTGGGGCGTGTCATCCCATTCCTGCACGACGTTGCCCTCATCATCCAATTCTTGGGCGTAAACAGTGATGTTGAACGATTCGTCGATGATGACGTAGGCCTGCTCAGCGGCGCCTTCCTGACGCTTGTAAGCGGATTCGAGGCCGTTGGCGACAGCTTCAAGCAGGACATCGGTAGCCATGCCCTTCTCGGCAGCGAGCGCTTGGAGCGCCTCCATGATCTCCGGACTATTCATCGTCGGTGTCCTCCTGCTGGCGTTGGCGGCTGGTTCTGGGCGCCGGATGCGCTAACTCGGGGTGCTGTGCTAGCTCTAGATGCTGTGCTAGCTCTAGATGCTGTGCTAGCCCGAGATTGAGGCCGCTGTTGGCCGCCAGAATTCTGGCCGCCAGCATCGTGGGCGCCAGAATCGTGGACGCCAGAATCGGGCTTGCGTCGCAGCAGCGCGGCCCAGTCAACGTGTGTGCGCGCTTTGGTTATGTCGGCTAACGGAACGGTCAGCGTTTCCGGCAGCGTCTGGGGCACCGTTCGCGTATGGGTGGTGCCCTCCAGATCAGAGTTGCCGAGATCAGCATTTCCGGCAGTAGTGCCGGAAATTTCTTCGACACGAACCGTTACAGCGGTCTGGTCGGCATCCAAAATCTCGCCGAGGATACGTCGATGCTCGCTTCGGCTCGTGCGGATCTCCGCCCGCTCACCCACAGCACCTGCGAAGTGCTCCGGACGACGCAAGCGGCGTTCGAGCCCGGGGCTGGATACCTCAAGCACGTAGCGTTGATCAACCAAGTCGGCAACGTCTAGTGCCGCGGACAACCGGCGGCTCAGCTTGCCGAGCGTGTCAACACTGATGGATTCAGCAGTGTCGACATCTGCTGGGTAGACGTTCTTCGGGGCGGTCGAAGCCAGCACGACGAGCGTGCCACCCCGCCACTGCACGTCGTAGATAGCGCAGCTCATTTCGGCCGCTGCGGTGCTAACGAGCTGCTCAATCTCGGCTAGATGAGCGGTTGTTGAGGCGCGCGAAGCCGAAGCAGTGTCAGTCATCGCAACCTCCCTGTTCGCTACGTCCCAGCCACTCTCGGAGCTGTGCCTGCGGAACAAGCGCTTGCACATGAACTGCAAAGGCGCTTACGCAGAGCCCACGACCAGCCGAGACTGTTCTAAGCACTCCACGCTACCAGCGCATCCGCGACTCAGGCGTGCGGGTCAACCCCTTCAACGACGTCGTATCAGAGCAACCCGCTCAGCGTCGTGGTTTACGTCGTCGCCCTGCTCACTCAAGAGCGTCTCGCGATCGGCTTGCGCCGCCTCGACTGCTCCCGCGTCAGCTTTTGACTGCGCGACCTCAACACCCTCATCCGCGACAATCTGAGCCCAGCGCACCAGCTCGGTGACCATCTCCTCCTCAGGTACCACCGAGACCACCTGGCCTTTGACAAAGAGATGGCCCCGTGCCCGGCCTGCTGCGATACCCAGGTCGGCGTTGCGAGCCTCACCCGGCCCGTTGACAACACATCCCATGACAGCCACCTGAATGGGCAGATCAAGCTCACTGAGAGCCGACTGCGCGGCTTGGGCGACCGAGATCACGTCGACTTCCGCACGGCCGCACGAGGGACATGCAATGAGATCAGTACCCGAACGCTCCCGCAGACCCAGCGACTGCAGTAACTGCTGACCGGCCATGGCCTCCTGGACGGGGTCGGCGGTAAGGCTGTAGCGGATGGTGTCGCCTATGCCCTCGTTTAGGAGCGTCGCTATACCCGCCGTGGCCTTCACCAGACCAGCGGGTGGCGGGCCAGCTTCAGTGACACCTAGGTGCAGCGGATAGTCAACTTCGTCCGCAAGCATCCGATATGACTCCACCATTAGACGCACATCGCTGGCTTTCACCGAGATCTTGACGTCGTCGAAACCCACCTCTTCGAAGTAACCGAGTTCCCGCTTGGCGGACTCAACCAGTGCGGCCGGTGTCATGCCCAGTTTCGATTCGATGTCGGAATCCAAAGAGCCACCGTTTACGCCGATGCGAATCGGCACACCTCGATCCCGTGCTTCGGTCGCTACAGCGCGGATCTGGTCCGGTTTGCGAATGTTGCCCGGATTCAGCCGCAAGCAGGCCACACCGGCATCTAGAGCTGCTAGCGCCAGCCGGTATTGGAAGTGAATGTCGGCCACAAGGGGCACAGGCGAACGGGGGACGATCTGCGCCAGCGACTCAACAGCGGCAGTGTCGTTCGCGGTACACCGGACAATGTCGGCACCGGCACCAGCCAACGCGTAGATCTGTGCAAGCGTGCCATCCACATCAGATGTCTTGGTGGTGGTCATGGACTGCACCGAAACTGGCGCGGCGCCCCCGACAGCCACAGAACCGACCTGCACTTGGCGCGTGCGGCGACGAGAATAGCTCAGCGGCAAGTTCATCGGGCTGCGGGCTGTGGCGTGACCATCCGGCTCAGACTCCTACAGATTGATCGGATTGGCGATGTCAAGGTAGAGCAGGCCCACAGCAAGCAACCCAAGCGCTGTCACCACGACTGCAACAACGGGTGACAGAGCCCGAGAATCACTTAGATACCGCCCCCTACCTCCACGTTCCCGCCAACGCTCATAGGTCGCCACCGCCACATGGCCTCCATCAAACGGCGGCACCGGCAACATGTTGAACACAGCGAAGAAGACGTTCACCACAGCGAACATCAACAGCCGCTCTGACCATTCCCATTGCGCATCTGAAGCTAAATCCACGATGCCGACGACACCCAGCGGCCGCGTACCTAAGTCCTCGTTGACAGATGGGTCTCCAGGCGGCGAGATGATCCTGTCCACTAGGTCGCCAAAGTTGGCGAACAGTGACCAGATGCCACGCACCGAATCCACGACTGCACGCCCTAGGTCGGCTGTGGCCCGACCAGTTGCAGTCAGCAAATCCGATGTTTCGTAGGTCATCGCTTGAGTCGCTCTGACACCCAGCAAGCCGGAGCCGGTCACAGGGTCGGCGGCCAGCGTCGCTTCAACGGCACGCCGCGTGTCGTCCCGCTCAACCACCATCTGCACCGTTTCGCCGGGTCGAGCCTGTACTTGGGACACGAAGACGTTCCAGTCCTCGGTATTGACTCCTTCAACGCTCAATATGCGATCACCAGGACTGATTCCGGCAGCACCAGCGGGCAGCGCAACGCCTTCTCGCTGACTTGTCACCTCTGCTACCTGCCAGCGACCATCATCGGGACTTGGTACGCCTAAGACTGCATGCACGAACAACAGGGCAACCATCGCCATCACCAGGTGCATGAGGGAGCCTGCACAAACGACCAGCAGGCGACGGGGATAGCTCTTGGCGCGATAGGCCCGGTCTTCCTCGCCCGGTTCCACCTCATCGCTGGCCGACATGCCAATGACTCGCACGTACGCACCGAGCGGCAATGCACGCAGTCCATAGGTAGTTTCGCCACGCTGGAAGCTCCACAGCCGCGGACCGAAGCCCAAGAAGAAGTCTGTGACCTTCATACCAACAGCACGCGCTGTCGCGAAATGGCCGAACTCGTGCATTAGCAGCACAAAAGCCAGAACAGCCGCCGCGCCGACAGCGAACGGGTAGCGCCACACGGCGAGTGCCAGCAGTGCAGCGGCCGCAAAGCCGCCCACAGTGCGCGCCACGGTGCTCAGCGTTGGTGCCGGTTGTTCGTCAGCGTGACCTTTCATATTCAGATACCTATTTCTGAATCACTCTGGTTTCTGCATTATTCTGGTTTCTGCGTTCTTCTGGTTTCTGCGTTCTGCTTGAGTTCCACAGCTTCAGCCTCGCTGCCTCAGCCACGCTGCCTCAGCCACGCTGCCTCAGACACACTGGCGCTGCTGCACTGCCTCGGCTGCGAAGAGACGGCCCTGAGCATCGGCTGCGACAACGGCATCAATGCAATCAGCGCTAGCTCCGTCATGATGCTGCATTGCTTGATGGATCACACTCTCAATCTCGTGCCAGCTCAACTGCCCGTCCAAGAATGCTGCCACGGCTCGTTCGTTTGCTCCGTTCAGCCATGCGGGCGCGGTGCCGCCCACGCGGCCTGCCTCATACGCCAGATTCAGGCACCCGAACGTCTCGGTATCCGGCAATTCAAACTCCAAGCACCCAACCGCAGACCAGTCAACTGCGCCGAACGGCGTTCCGATGCGTTCGGGATAGGCCAGGGCGTAGCCGATCGGCAAGCGCATGTCCGGCACCGATAACTGCGCCATCGTGCTGCCGTCCGCGAAGGTAACCATTGAATGCACGACTGACTGCGGCTGGATGACTACCTCAATCCGGCCGTAGTCCAGTCCGAACAGCTCGTGCGCCTCAATTACCTCAAGTCCCTTGTTCATAAGGGTTGACGAATCGACCGTTATTTTGGGCCCCATTGACCATGTGGGGTGAGCCAGGGCCTCCGCCATCGTTACGTCGCGCAGCGTCGCCGCGTCACGGCCACGGAACGGTCCTCCGCTACCGGTGAGTATCAGCCGCTCCGGCGGTGCCGCCTGTCCGGCCAGGCATTGATGTATGGCGCTGTGCTCGCTGTCAACCGGGATGATCTCGGCCCCGGGCAGCGCCCTCAACGGCTGCACTAGCGGACCCGCTGCTATGAGGCTCTCCTTGTTGGCTAGCGCTAAGCGACGTCCAGCTCGCAGCGCCGCCAAGGTGACTCCCAAACCTGCGAACCCCACGACGCCGTTCACGACAACATCGGCCATTCCGGCAAGATCAGCGAATGCGTCGGCTCCGGCCAGTACCTCCACGCTGCTCGGAAGGCCCGCTCGCAACTCTGGCGCCAACCTCACATCGCCGATAGCGATTGTTTCGGGGCCAAACTCGGCTGCTTGAGCTATGAGCTCGCCAACAGAACTGTTGGCGGCAAGTGCCACGGCACGGAACTGGTCCGGCTCAGCGCGCAGCACGTCCAGTGTCTGGGTACCGATCGAACCGGTGGAGCCGAGCACTGCGACGGTTGTCGCGCCCATGCAACTAACCGACTGCGCGGGTGCTCCGGACCGCACGCATGCGGGCGTTCATCTGCACCAAATCTGCGCTCACGTGGACATGCCCACGACGTTCACGCCCACAAAATACGAGACCGGCAAAGAGAAAAGCAATGCGTCGAAGCGGTCGAAGACACCGCCGTGACCGGGCAGCAGATTGCCCATGTCCTTGATGGCTACATCGCGCTTGACCATCGACTGCGTTAGGTCTCCAAGCGGCGCCGCTAGCGCTATCGCGAGACTCAACCAAAGCGCGTCTAGGAGACTTCCAGTCCAAGGGAACACGCCGGGGAAACGATTCAGGACCAGAGTGGTTATGACCGTCGACAGCACAATGCCCCCGATAAGACCCTCGTGGGTCTTGTTGGGGCTAATCCGCGCTGAAAGGCGACTCTGACCCGTCGTTCGACCCACGACATAGCCACCCACGTCGTAAACGACCGTACCGATCACTGCGCCAATCAACAGCGAATCGCCATTCGGCTGGCGCAACATCAGCGCCGCAAACGAGCCTAAGCCGCCGACCCACAACAAGCCCAATGCCGTGATGGCCATGTTCGCTGTCGGGTGCTCGCGCTCGACGCCGAACAAGAACCAGCAGAAGATGGTCGCTGCAGATACCACCAAGACAATCGGATACGCCTCCACACCGCGCAGATGAACGGCGACGGTCAAGCTGGCGACACCTGCGAGACCTGCCAGCGTGGCCGGGCGATAACCAAGCGGCCTAGCAGCTCGATAGAACTCCGCCGCGCAGAGCACCAAGACGATCGCGATCAGCGCGACCGTGGTGGCCTCACCCAGCCAGAGTGCGCCAAAGAACAACGCGCCCAGAACGACACCCACGGCAGTTGCAGCAGGCAGGTTGCGTCCAGCGCTGCCGACGTCGGTAGGCGCGTCGCGCACCACTGTCCGGGCTTCATCGCTCACGATTCCACGCTCCTCATAGTCCTGGTTCCCCTCGCGCCAGTGTGATGCAGACGCATCAAGTCGGGCCCATTGTGCGAAGCGGTCAGTATCCGATGGCCGGTCAGTATCGGATGGCCTGTCTATATCAGCTTGATCAGCTTGGCCAGCTTGATCAGCCAGCGACGGTACTTGTGCGGAGCTGGCCGGGGCTGCAACTGCGGGGTCGGAACCAGCGGAAGGAGCCACGGCTGCTGGCACCGCTGGCACGTCGACCGGCTGGCCTACCTTGGCAGCAGGCGTTGCAGTTGGCGTAGCAGGCGGAATGGGCGGAGGCGGGGCTTCACCGGCCAAACGTGGGTCATCGGGCAGTTGAGGGAACAGGCGCGATCCTCCGCGTCGCGCTGGCTCTGTGCCCGTCTCTGCGCCCGCCGTGTTCTCTTGCGCCCTCTGACCTGCGCCCGGCTCGATCGGTTCATCGGACGCTGGCGCTCTGGGGACAACTGGGGTGCTGATATCTGGACTGCTGATATCTGGGCTGGCGACATCTGGGCTAGCGACATCGAAGTTCACGAGAGGCCGTGTTACGCCCAGCGGGTCGTGTTCACCCGCAGGACTGTCGAGATTAGGATCGCCAGAATCAGCGCCAGCGTGCTCCGGCGGAAGTGCGCTGCTGTCGGACATTTACCTACACACCAATTCGGTCACACCTCTAGGAGTTCTTGCTCCTTGGCGTCCAAGGCCCGGTCAATTTCCCCTACAAACTTGGCGGTGTCGGCATCTAGCTCAAGCTCAAAGCCGCGCTTTTGGTCACCGGAGATTTCCTTCTCCTTTTCGAGGGTATCGAGATCGTGACGAGCACTGCGACGCAAGTTGCGCACCGCAACTCGACCATCCTCTGCCATCTGCTTGACCACGCGCACCAGGTCCCTACGCCGATCCTCGGTCAAAGGGGGAAACAGCAGCCGCAGGACAGTGCCATCGCTCGATGGGTTGATTCCCAAATCTGATTCCATTACTGCCTTAGCAATCGCGTCCAGCGCGGAGCGGTCAAACGGCTGAATAACCAGCATCCGTGCCTCGGGTACGGAGAACCCTGCCAGTTGCTGTAACGGGACTGCTGTGCCGTAGTAGTCCACTTGGAGCTTCTCCACCAATGCGGGAGTGGCACGACCCGTCCGAACAGTGGAGAAATTGCCGCGGGCGTGTTCTACGGCGGCCCGCATCCGGTCGCGAGCGTCAACACAGATCTCAGTGGCAAACTCGCTCACACGGCCAGCGTACCTATGACCCGCCGACGGCGGCTGTCAATTTTGCTGGCGCTTGTGCTAGCGCTAGCGGGCACTACAACTTTCAGCACACCAGAACCTTCAGCACACCAGGGTGCCGAGCGACTCGCCTTCGACGACACGACGAAAATTGCCCCGTGTCATCAAGTCGAACACCACAATGGGAGTTTCGTTGTCCTTGCAAACGGCAATGGCCGCGGAGTCCATTACGGCCAGCTCCTTAGTCAACACGTCAAGAAACGTGACCTCACTTAAGAGTTCGGCGTCCTGGTCGGTTTGCGGATCTGACGTGTAGACGCCATCCACGCCGGAATGGGTGCCCTTCAGCACGACATCGGCATCAACTTCTGCGGCACGCAACGCCGCTGCCGTGTCGGTGGTGAAAAATGGGTTACCGGTGCCAGCCGCGAATATCACGACGCGGCCCTTCTCCAAATGCCGCACAGCACGACGCCGAATGTAGGGCTCTGCAATCTGCTCCATTCCAATTGCGGTCATGACCCGCGTCGGTACATCCCTACGCTCAAGTGCATCTTGCAGTGCGAGCGCATTGATGACTGTTGCGAGCATCCCCATGTGGTCGGACTGGGCACGATCCATGCCGCCGATGGAGCCTGCCATGCCACGCCAAATGTTGCCGCCACCCACCACTACGGCAATGTCAATCTCCAGTGAAGACCACACATCGGCAATCTCGGTGGCCAGTCCGTCAACGACAGTGGCGCTGACGTTATGCCCTCCGACATCGGCCAACGCCTCACCGGACAGCTTGAGCAACACACGGCCCCATTTGGGCGAGCCATCGTCGCGACGTTGGCGCTGCGATGCGGGGCTCGCAGCCACGAGAGTGCTCAGCGACCGATCTCGATTTGGGCGAACCGCGTCACGTTTGCTGAATCTAGGAGGTCGGCAACTGTGCGCTTCTCGTCCTTTACGAACTTCTGCTCCAGGAGCGTGTGCTCACGCAAATAGCCCGTAAGGCGTCCCTCAACAATCTTCGGGATAGCGGCAGGCGGCTTACCCTCATTCCGGCTTATTGCCTCAAATGTTGCACGTTCCCGGTCGATAACTTCGGCTGGTACTTCCGAACGGCGGATATATGTCGGGCGGCTGCTAGCGATGTGCAGTGCCACCTCATGGGCGAGTTCGGGTGTGGCACCTTCGATCTCCACGAGCACCGCGTTCACGCCGCGGCCATTTTGGCGGTGAACATAAACGTCTACACAGACACCAGCCGGGGCCTCGAAGCGCTCGACGGCTCCAATCGCAATGTTCTCCTTGAGTTGAATCCTCAGATCGTCAATGTCGGCGGCGGCATCGTTGGTGGCAGTCACACCGTGATTGATTACATCAGTCAGCAGTCTGTCCGCCATCAACCCAAATCCATCGGACTTGGCTACAAAATCGGTTTCGCAGCGCAGTTCTACGATGGCGCCAATTGAGCGGTCATCGCTGCGATCCGCACGAGCTACAACCACACCCTCGCTGCTGTCGCGGTCGGCCCGCTTGGCCGACTTGGCAATACCGCTCTCGCGCAGCCACTGTGCAGCGGCTACCGCGTCTCCATCACACTGCGTCAGTGCCTTCTTTGCGTCCATCATGCCTGCACCAGTAGCGCGGCGCAGGTCCTGAACATCCTTAGCAGTGAAGGTCGGCATGTCAAGCGTCTCCCGGAGTCGCGCTGGTTGAACTAAGCGCTTCGGTGTCAGCGCCAGCAACCTCACCAGCGGGCGCTTGTCGTTCGTCTTGGGACTGTTCTTGAGGCTGTTGTGCCTCGGCTGTTGGCTCCTGAGACTTTGGCTCCTGAGATGCTGGCTCCTGAGACGTTGGGCTGTCGGCACCGATTTGGGTGCTGGGATCAACAGTTGCTGTAGCGGTGTGTGCAGGCTGCGTTTCGGCCGCCGACCGCATGTCAGGAACGGTGGCCGCTGCGGCAGCTTTCTTGGCCTGTTCAGCCGCTATCCGAGCCTCCCTAGCAGCAGCTTCGGCCACCGCAGCTCGCTGTGCCTCAGCCTGAGTTGCGTCAATGCGCGCTTGTTCTTCGGGTGAGCGTTCTCCGGTCGGCACCGATGCAGTACCGCTGCGTTCGGCCATGTAGCGGCCCTCCAAGGCAGCTTCGGCAATTACTCGACAGAGCAACTCGGTGGATCTGATGGCGTCGTCGTTGCCCGGGATTACATATGTGATCGGGTCGGGATCGGAGTTTGAGTCTGCAACAGCCACGATCGGCAGCTTCAAACGGGCTGCCTCAGTGACTGCGATGTGTTCGTTGGGCGTATCAAGCACGAAAACCGCTTCGGGCAGTTTGTCCATGTTCCGGATGCCGTGCAGATTGCGCTGCAACTTAACTAGCTCACGTGTGTGTAGTAGAGCTTCTTTCTTGGGCATATTGTCGAAGTCCCCAGCGGCCTGCATACGCTCGTACTCCAACATTTTGGCGACTCGACCGCGGATCGTTCGGAAGTTCGTGAGCATCCCACCCAGCCAACGCTGGTTCACATACGGCATGCCGCACGCGTTCGCATGACGCTCAATCGGATGCTGCGCTTGACGCTTCGTGCCGACGAACAGGATGGTTCCGCCGCCTGCCACAACATCACGGACGTATGCGTAGGCATCTTCAAGCAGTCTAAGAGTCTGACGAAGGTCGATTATGTAGATGCCGTTGCGCTCGCCCCACAAAAATCGCTCCATCTTTGGATTCCAGCGACGTGTCTGATGCCCAAAATGGACACCAGCGTTTAGCAGGTCGGACATGGTCACGACTGCGGACATACATGCTCCTCCCCATGGTTCGAAACTCTGCACCGAGGACGACGCCGCTATTGCAGCAGCGACCATGGGGTCGCCCCGGCTGTTCAGCCAATACCTACCGCACTCCAGCGTTAGCGAGACCCGAACTTCGACAACCTAGATTCCCTAAAGTTGGGTCTCAGAACACTGCTGTGCCAGCGGCGGATTGTAACCAGCGCAGTTGCAGCCGATACACAGGCAGCGAAGTCGGGACGAGTCGAACGCGCTCGCGAACAGGCGAAGAGTTAGTTTGACGGGCTCGGCCGAAGATGAGGGCCGGATCTAGATAGGTGTCACCTCGGCGCACGCCTACATGCAATCGGCTATCGGTCGTGCCGAGGCTTTGCCCCTGACGCACCCTGTCACCTCGGCGCACGCTCATGGAAGCAACCCCGGAGTAAGAGACGCGCAATCCGTCGGGATGCGTCACGGTGACGTGCAAGCGCCCGCCAACAGGTCCAGCGAAGCTAACGACGCCGCGCTCCGCAGCCCAAAATGCCGAGCCCGGTTGAGTCGCAAACTCCAAGCCGCGATTGCCAGAGCCCCAGCGCTTTGCTGGCGGTCGGAACGGATCCACCACCGTGCCCTGTACCGGCCATATGTAGTTGACTTCTGGGTTGAGTTCTGGATCAGTTCGCTCAGGCAACACCTGCGCCGCGACCGGACTACTTTCAGCAGCGAGCACCGCAACTAGAGCCACCGAGAATGTGGCTGCCCACGCCCCTGCAGTCGCTAAGCGTGTCGCTAGGCGCGCGGATGCGCCGACTCGTACACCGCTTTTAGACGCTCCTTGCTTACGCGGGTGTAGATCTGCGTCGTCTCGAGCCGTTGGTGACCAAGCAACTCTTGTACTACGCGCAAATCTGCACCGCCATCGAGCAGATGTGTGGCATAGGTGTGTCGCAGCGCGTGGGGATGTGTTGGCTTGGCCGCATAGCGATCCAGAATCCTGTACACGTCTCGCGCGCCGAGGCGGTTGCCGCGCAGGTTCACGACCAATGCCACCGGATCTCGGCCTGACGGCTCGCGCAGGCTCTGAGCGTCGAACTCGTCGCTGCCACCAGACCGCCACGCTGCGAGCAACGCCACCGACGGCTCGCTGAGCGGGACCCGACGAGGCTTGGCGCCCTTGCCGATTACCTCTACGTGTTGGTCTGCTGCCCTTGACGAAGTGCGGTTGAGTTGGCATAGCTCTGCGACCCGCAGTCCGCTGCCATACAGCAATTCGAGTACCAAGCGGTCGCGCAACTCGGTTGGATCTTTGGGCACTGTGCCGTCGCCGAGCATCTCGGCCATCTCCGATGCTCCCAAGACGCGCGGCAAGCGGCCTGTGCCTGTAGGCGCAGTGAGTCCCAGCGTCGGGTCGGCCTCGATGACGCCGTGCTGCGCCAGCCAGCCGAAGTAGCGTCTCAGCGAAGACGCCTTGCGAGCCACCGAACGTCGCGACAGTCCGCGCACCGACAAGAACGCGACGTAGCGCCTTAGCCAGCGTCGATCCACTTCGCCGGGTGCAGCGAGCCCAGCGCGGTTTGCCCATTCGGCAAACTGGCTTAGATCGGAGCCATAGGCACGCTTGGTGGACGCCGAGGCTGCTGTGAGCGACACAAGGAAATCGGATACTCGCCACACCGGCGGCACCAAGGCCACCGCAACCACGGTACCGCGCTGTGCCCATTGAGCCGCGCCCCATTGAGCTGGCATCAGTGAGATCGCGAGCAGCGTTGCCAAGACCAGTCGCAAGTAGGCGCCGTTGTTGGTTCATCGGGCCTTCTCCCACCATCCGCCGGTCTCCAGCACCCAACCGGAGAGCTGCAATCGCGCCAATGCTGATGACAACCCTGCGAGCGAGACATCTACCCGCAAGATCAGTTCGTCCACCGAACGCGGCCCGCCCATCAACTCGTCCAGAATCTGACGGTCCAGCAGATCATCGGGCAGTGCGTGCGAAATGCCCTGCGGGGTGCTATGAGCGGCGACAGGGGCACCGCTAGTACGAGCGTCGGCGCCCAACGCCAGCAAGACATCTGACACGCCACACACTGGTGCGCACCCGTCAACGATGAGGCGGTTAGTGCCAGCCGAAGCAGCACTCGTAATCGGTCCCGGCACCGCCATCACCGGTCGATTTCGTTCCGTCGCAGCATCGACGGTGTACATAGAACCACCTGTCGGTCCCGATTCGACCACCACTAGCACCTCGCTCAGCGCCGCCACGATGCGATTGCGAGCGGGGAAACGCCACGGCGCAGCGGGTGTGCCTAATGGATGCTCGCTGAGCAGTGAACCGTGTTGGGCCAGGTCCGCCCATAGTGACCGGTTGGCCGCCGGGTAGACGCAGTCCAGGCCGCTGCCAACGACGCCTACTACCCGTCCACCGGCATCTAGGGCCGCTCGCTGCGCTATGCCGTCGATGCCGGTCGCTAGACCCGACACCACAGCTACACCCTCTGCTGCTAAGCCCGCTCCCAGCAGTTGCGCCACCGTTCGCCCATAGGCAGTGCAGCGTCGAGTGCCCACAATTCCCACGCGCCGCATGTCAGCGTCGATTGGCTGGCCGCGCCCGAACAGTATTGGCGGCGGTTCTGGATCGCCCTCCCACAACCTGGTTTCATCATCGCCTGGTGGTGTGTGCAGCCAGATTCCAGCCCGCTCGTGAGCGTTTAGCCGGTCTTCGCCCGCTGCCTTGCCGTTTGCTGCGGCCCGTTGAAACTCGCTGGCCAGGTGGTTGCGCCAAGTAGTGATCAGCGATTCGTTCACGCCACTACAAGCGCTTAGGGCCGCTAGCAGCCTCGCCTGGCCTGAACGCAGAGCCTCAACGGCTTCAACTCCCGCGCGACCTTCAAGCAATACTCGAATGCGAGCAGGTCCCATTTGAGGCAGCGAGCACAACACAACCAGCGATCTAAGTTCTGCACGCTCTGATTCACGCCATTGTCCGGCTTCACGCCGTTGTGCGGCCGCCGCAGCACCTAGGGCTTCGGCTGCTACGCGCTTCACGAAACCATGGCTGGTGCCTGCAGGGCACCAACGGAAGCTCGAAGCGCTAGCGCCTCGTGCAAGCGTTCTGCGTCAACTGTCTCATCGTCTCCATCTAGGTCACACAGCGTCAAGGCAACGCAACGGATGCGGTGAAGTCCGCGTCCGCTCAACAGGCCCGCCTTCAAGCGTGCGCGTAACTCGCGACGAGCGTTCGTAGTTATGGGTGCGTGGCGTTCGATTTGGCTTGGCAGCAGTTCCGCATTGGTCGCCACGCCACGGGCGACGGCCCGGGCGCGGGCCCTAGCGACACGCTCGGCAACCGGCTCAGTTGCTTCACCTCGAACGCCGCCGAGCAACTGATCAGCATCGGGACGCTGAACTTGGATGCGCAAGTCAAAGCGGTCCAGCAGAGGACCCGACAGTCGGCGCATGTACCGCTGGCGAACGTTGTCGGAACACCGGCAAGCATCGGGCCGAGCAGCGTTGCCGCACGGACACGGATTCATGGCAGCAACGAGTAGGAAACGAGCGGGAAAGGTGCAGGACCCCGAGGCGCGGCTTACTCGCACAACTCCCTCCTCAAGCGGTTGGCGCATGGCATCCAGCACGCTGGGCGCGAACTCGCCCAACTCGTCAAGAAACAGCACTCCTCGATGCGCAAGCGAGACCTCTCCGGGCCGAACAGCAGAGGTGCCTCCGCCTATCAGCGCGGCCGACGTGGCGGTGTGGTGAGGGCTGCGGAAAGCGGGGCGGGTCGTCAAACCTGTCGGTAACGGCAAACCGGCAGCCGATTGCACCCGCGTGGCTTCCAACGCGAAGTGGCGGCTCAGTTCGGGCAGCAGGCCCACCAAACGGCGGGCCAACATCGTCTTTCCTGCTCCAGGCGGCCCCAGCATCAGCATGTGATGACCGCCCGCCGCAGCTACTTCGACCGCTCGGCGAGCGAGTGGCTGTCCTATGACATCACCCAAGTCGGGAATAGCTGGCGGCGGCGGCCGTGGCGGAACGCGCGGCGGAGCTGGCCATGAAGCGCGACCTGCGAGCACTGAGGCCAACTCACCCAGCGTCTTGATGGCGTGGACCTCCCTTGGTTCGGCGGCGAGCGCGACGTGGTACGCCTCGGCCGCAACTACAACGGCACAATCTCGCAGCGCGTCGGTCAGCGGCAGCACACCGGCTGTGGCTCTGACAGTTCCATCCAGACTGAGTTCGCCTAGGAAAGCGAGGCCTCGCAACGACTCCACAGGCACCTGCTCGTTGACCGCGAGAACGGCTGCGGCTATGGCCAGGTCCAGGACTGCCCCACCCTTTCGCAGACCTGACGGCGCCAGGTTGACCGTGACACGACTATCGGGCCAAGTGAGGCCCGATGAGAGCAGTGCAGCCCGCACTCGGTCCCGGGCTTCGCGACACGCCGCATCGGGCAGCCCAACGATTGTGAAGGAAGGTAGGCCGTTCGACGTATGCACCTCAACGGTGACAACATGACCGTCGACGCCAACGAGCGTCGCGGCTGTAGCGGTGGCCAGCATGAGTCTCCTCTCGCGTTTCGTGCCGGGCAAATCGCTGCGCGAAGTTGCCTGGCGAATAAGAGGAAGCCCGCCCAGTTGGGGCCACGATCAGCAGAGTCAGCAGACCAGCGGAATCAACGGTGTGGCGCAATAGCCCGCTGGCTCGCAGAACTTAGAACGCAACCTAGGTCACAGCAGCACTGCCTCGAAAACGCTTTTTTCCGCCACTGCGACCAATACATCGACGCAGACTCCGTCAAGTCCGACGACTCCGGCAGACCGACGATTCCGCCAGACCGACGACTCCGGCTGATTCGAGTGTGACGTTGCTGAAGCAGCGTGACACAGTGTTCAGATTAAGTCGCGGTTCAGCTTGAGTCGCGGTTCAGCTTGAGTCGCGGTTCAGCTTGAGTCGCGGTTCAGCTTGAGTCGCGGTTGGGCTCGAGTCGCGGTTGGGCTCGAGTCGCGACCGACAATAATGCGATGGTGGGCTACAACCCGTATCGCAACCACCGCGCCACGAGAATTGATTACCTACTGGTGGCTGCCGCAGCAACGGTGACAATCGTTCTGTTGGCTTGGGCCTTACTGGGTTGAGGGCGGCGATGCGCAAGCTGGTCCCAACACCTGGCTTTGAAGTCCGAGCCATGCAGCCATACCAGGCCACCAAGCAGTACGTCTGCGGCGGCTGCGGCAACACCATCCCCAGCGGTGTCGGCCACGTAGTGGCAGTGCCGGTTGATGCACCCGATTTGCGGCGCCACTGGCATTGGGGCTGTTGGCAGGTTAGAGACCGCCGACGACCGGTCGGATGAGCATCACAGCGGGCCCAGCATGCATCGCGTGCTAGAAGACGCCGTGACGGACGGCTAGGTCGCCACCGGTCACGGCTGCTGCATCAAAGCGGATTGACCCGCGCCAGCCGCCGTGCTGGCGAACATAATGTGCTGCCAGTCGCCGAACTTGCTGCTGCTTGACGGCGGTGATTGCCTCAAATCCGGTGCCGTAACGGTCGCTGGAACGAGTCTTGACCTCACAGAACACCAACTGCGCACCGTCAGTCACCACAAGGTCCAGTTCACCCTGCGAGCATCGCCAGTTGCGGTCCAGCACGCGGTAACCGCGCTCGCTGTACCACGCTTCCACTAGGTCCTCGCCTTGTTTGCCCAGTTCTTGACGCCAACTGGTCATGCGCGTTCCGCCCGGCCCACGCGCGCAGCGCTCGGCTAGTAGCGCTTCTCGCGAATTCGCGCTGCCTTGCCGACTCTATCGCGCAGGTAATACAGCTTCGCTCTGCGCACATCGCCGATTGCCACACGCTCAATCTTCGCGATCGTTGGGGCGTGCAGCGGGAACGTCCGCTCAACGCCTACCCCAAAGCTGAGCTTACGAACAGTGAATGACGCTCGAAGCCCCGTCGACTGCCGCGCGATCACGTAGCCCTCAAACACCTGAGTGCGCTCACGGTTGCCCTCCACGACGCGCACGTGAACGCGCACCGTGTCTCCTGGGCCAAAGTCGGGATGATCATCTCGAAGACGAGGCTGTTCGACGAGATCGGTACTACCCATGTCGATCCAACTCCCATTCTTGGCGCAACCTGTTTGCGCGACATGTTCACGCGGCCTAGTGGCGCGATGTCAAACGTCGCAGGTTAGTTGCTGATCTGCCCAATGCCGCCTTGCCGCAGCCACAACCTACAGCTAGTGCCTAGGCTGGCCCGCCCGATCGATCAGTCTCTAGCCCTAGACCGAACTCGGCCAGGAGTTCTCGGTCTTCGTCGCTCACGCCTCTTGCTGCCAACAGGTCGGGGCGTTGCGAAGCAGTTCGGACTAGCGCCATGGCGTGACGCCAGCGATCCACGCGTGCATGATCGCCGCTGCGCAGCACGGCAGGTGCCTCAAGTCCGCGGAAGGATGCGGGGCGCGTCCATTGCGGATGTTCAAGCAAACCTGTCGCGAAGCTCTCTTGCAAGCTGGAATCGGCGTTGCCAAGCACACCAGGTACGAGCCTCGCGACAGCTTCGGTGATGAGCATGGCGGCGAACTCACCGCCCGCTAGCACTACATCTCCAACGGAAAGCGAACCGTCCACCAGATTGGTTCGAATGCGTTCATCCACGCCCTCATAGCGGCCACAAAGCAGGCTGAAGCCACCGGACTCTGCCAACTCGGCAGCCACAGCTTGATCGAAGCGCCGACCACCCGCGTCAAGCAAAAGCAACGGCCGCGGTGGCGACACCTTCTCTACAGCCGCAAAGACCGGCGCGGGCTTCAGAATCACTCCCGGCCCTCCCCCGAGAGGGGCGCCGTCAATCGTGCGGTGAACGTCGGTGGTGGCTAGACGCAGATCCCAGCAGCGGATGTCCACCAAGCCGCTTTTTTGCGCCCGTCCGAGGATGCTCAGCTTGCTCATGGCTGCTAACTCGGCTGGAAATATGGTGAACAAGTCAATGCGCAACGACGCCGCTGCGCTAGATGCCGCAGCCTTTACAAGGCGAGGCGCAGGACTAGGCGCAGGATCAGCCAAGTTCGAAGAGCCCATCGGGCACCTCAACTCGGACAATGCCGGGCTCAAGGCGCACAACGAATGTGAGCGGTACTAGATGTCCGGTATCAAGCTCAAGTAAGTCCGCGGCGGGGTTAGCGATGACGCTGCGGACCAAGCCTGCGTGGACACCGTGCTGATCGATGACTGATCTGCCACACAGTTCATGCACCCAGAGTTCGTCGGGATCATCTAGCGGCTCGGCATAGATGCTGGTGCCCGTCAGTGCCGAAGCGCCATCGCGGTCCGCTACACCATCTAGACCGATTATCCACCTATTGCCGTCACGACGAGACCGCAATACTGTTCGCTCACCGGTGGCAGTGATGAGTCTGGCACCGGTATCAAATCGCTCAAGCCGATTGGTCACTGGATACACAACGACATCGCCACACAAGCCGTGTGCGCGTCCGACCGTTGCGACCTCCAGAAGGCCTGATCGGCAGCCGGAGTCAGTCCCGGAAATCGACTTCGACCTGGACTCCATCGCGGTGGGCGGCAGCTCGCACCAGAGTTCGAATGGCGTTGGCAACACGGCCTCGTTTGCCGATGACTCGACCAATGTCCTCGGAACTCACGGTCGCCGTCAAACTCAACTTCGAACCCGACTCCGCGATTTCGACCTCGACTTGGTCGGGATGCTCCACAAGTTGGGCTATGAGATACAACAGAACTTCTTCGGCAGCGGTGGTCTCGCTAGCTGTGCCGGTGTGACCTTGGGTCACGGGGCCTCCTGGGGTTCAGGTGATGCTGACTCATCTGCTCCTGCTGCAGACGTGGCTGACTGTTCTGGCTGTGCTAGCTGTTCTGGCTGTGCTGGATGTGAATCAAGCACTAGGTCTGGTGTCGGCGCGGGCTCAACAACAGCTTCGGTCGCTTCGGTGGCTTCGGTGCTTTCAATGGCAGGCGTCGGTACACGCTGGGAACGGAATTGGTCCCACGCTCCGGAGATCGTGAGCAGTTTGGCCACGGTGTCGCTGGGTTGGGCGCCGTGGCTCAGCCAATGAACCGCGCGCTCATTGACAATTGAGATTGCCGATGGTTCAGCGCGAGGGTCGTATGTGCCAATGACCTCCAAAACGCGACCGTCGCGGGGTTTGCGGCTTTCAACTGCGACGACGCGATAACTGGGCTGCTTCTTCTTTCCCGTGCGCTTGAGGCGGAGACGAACGGCCATTTTGCTCCCGATTAGATGAGTGTGCTGACACGAGCGGGCGCGCCAATACGTGAGCCTAACGGGGCACTGTCCTAACTCCGGCAACCCTTACTCTGGCAACCCTTACTCTGGCAACCCTTACTCCGGCAACGAGGTACGACGCAGCCATTAGGCACTGGCTCACGAGGCACTGGCTATAGCTATTGATCATCTCAGCTAGCAGACAGTGACCAAGCAGTTCAGCGGCCAGGAAGCTTGATGTCTAGCGAATCCCAATCGATAGCTCCCACATCGGGTTTAGCACCCGCTTTGCCCAGCGACGGCGCTTGCTGGGAGGCGACACGTCCCTTGCCGCCACGCGCATTGCCGCCCGATCGGGCCGCACCCTTGCCTCGCCTTTTGCCACCCTTGCGGCTGGCTGACCGGCGCCGCGAGCCAAGGCCCAACATAGGACCCATCATTTTGCGCATCTGCGTGAATTGCTTGAGCAGGTTGCCAACTTGCGCCGACGAAGTACCACTGCCAGCGGCAATGCGGGCTCGTCGGGAAGCATCAATGATCTCCGGCGACGCACGTTCAGCCGGTGTCATGGACAACACGATGGACTCAGCGGTAGTGATGCGGTCGTCGTCAATGTCAACATCGCGGACTTGGTCAGCGATGCCCGGCATCATCGAGACAATGTTGCGCAGATTGCCCATCTTGCGCAACTGCCGCAACTGATCCACGAAGTCATCCAGCGTGAAGGTGCCCTCAGCTAGACGCTGCGCGGCTGCGGTGGCTTCATCGGTTTCGTAAACGCTCTCTGCCTTCTCAATGAGCGTCTGCACGTCGCCCATGCCGAGAATCCGGCTCGCCATACGGTCCGGATGGAATTGCTCAAAGTCGCTGATCTTCTCGCCCACCGACGCAAAAGCCACAGGACGACCGACCACTTCGGCTACCGACAGCGCCGCGCCGCCGCGAGCATCGCCGTCGAGTTTGGTCAGAATTATCCCGTCGACTTCAAGCGTTGCGTGGAATGTCTCCGCTGTTACTACGGCATCTTGGCCGACCATTGAGTCAACGACGAGGAAGGTGTAATGGGGTTCGACTGCATCGGAAATACGCGCCACTTCGGTCATTAGCTCGGCATCAACCGCCAACCGACCGGCGGTATCCACGATGAGCACATCTCTGCCTGCTTGCCGGGCATGTGCGAGCCCACCAGCCGCGCAGGCCACCGGGTCGCCTGGGTCGCTCCATACCTCTACATCAATGCTGCGAGCGAGCGTTCGCAACTGCTCAACTGCGGCTGGACGTTGCAGGTCGGCGCCAACCAACACCGGATTGCGACCTTGCGACTTGCACCACTGCGCCAACTTGGCGGCTGCGGTTGTCTTGCCCGCTCCTTGCAGACCGGCTAGCAGCAGAACCGTCGGCGGATTTGACGCGAATTGGACGTGCAGAGGGCTGCCGCCCAGCACCTTGACAAGCTCGTCAACGACAATCTTGGTGACCTGCTGACCGGGCGTGAGGCTGGTCGAGACTTCACTGGCGGTGCTGCGCTGGCGGACGCGGTCCACGAAGTGGCGCACAACCCGGACGTTCACATCGGCTTCTAGCAGCGCCAGACGGATCTGCGCCAAGGCCTCTTCAATGTCTGCGGGACGTAGTCGCCCGCTACCTCGCAAACCCCGCAGCGTGGAAGTGAGGCGATCGGTCAGCGTGTCAAACATCGCTCAACTGTCGCCGTTTGAGTCATGTTGTCTGTCTTGAGTTGATGGAGATGTGGCATCGGTGTCGGTGCCGAGGAGTGCCTCAATGTAACTGTCTGGGTCGAAGTCAACTAGATCGTTCGGTCCCTCTCCGAGCCCGACGAGCTTCACCGGCAGGCCCAGCTCTGCCTCTATTGCGAACACAATCCCACCCTTGGCCGAGCCATCCAGCTTGGTGAGCACCACACCGGTCACATCTGTGGCCTCGGCGAAGGCGCGCGCCTGACTCAAGCCGTTCTGACCGGTGGTGGCGTCGATCACGAGCAGAGTTTCTGCGACAGTCCCCGGTTTCCGACCAGCCACTCGGCGAACTTTTGCAAGCTCCTCCATCAGATTTTTGCGATTCTGCAACCGTCCTGCGGTGTCGGCAAGAACAATGTCGGCGCCGCGGGCCGTTGCCGCGCTGACAGCGTCATGCACGACTGAACTTGGGTCTGCCCCGGTGCCGCCAGCGATCAAGTCGGCACCGCACCGATCAGCCCACGTTTGCAGTTGTTCGGTAGCGGCGGCTCGGAACGTGTCGCCAGCGGCCATTACCACGTGCCGTCCCTGCGCGACGAGACGAGCGCCCACTTTGCCGATCGTGGTGGTCTTGCCCACGCCGTTTACGCCTACAAATAGCCAGACTGGCGTGGGGCTCTCAGAGGCCGCAACCGTCGCATCAGCGGGCACATCATCCGGCAAGTTCAGCGAGCGATCCGTAACAAAAGCAGTGCGCATCTCGCCCGCCAACGCTCTCATTAGTCCTTGCGCATCAACCAAGCCTTCTCGCTCGGCGCAGATTCGAAGCCGGTCCAAGGTTGCCATGGTGGTGGCAACGCCCACATCAGCGCCGAGCAGCACCTCTTCCAGAATCTCCCAAGTTTGCGCGTCGAGACGGGGGCGTTGAATTAACGCCAGCCGATCGCGCAAACGGCGACGTGAGGTAGCCAATCCGCTCGCATAGGTGGCATCGGACCGAGACGGCAGCGGCGGCGATGGTGTAGTCGCAGATGGCCCAGTTGCAGATGGCCCAGTTGCAGATGGCCCAGTTGCAGATGGCCCAGTTGGCGGTGGCACAGTTGGCGGTGGCCCAGCCGTTGATGACTCAGAGGCCTGCGTAGTAGGAGCTTCAGGCGGCGCTGGGGCTGGGTCGGCCCCATGAGAGTCCTGAGACTCTGGCGCCTGAGAATCCCAGTCTGGCTGGGCAGACGCGCCTGCTTGGCGGCGACGCTGGAGAGTGCGTTGAACGAACGGAACGGCGGCAAGCAGCACCATGGCCACGACAAAAATGAGGATGAGAGTTGTCGTGGAGTTCATCGGTTCGGAGACTACCGAGAGGCTGTCGCGGGCTCGGCGAGCTGCTGCGACTCGGCTACCGCGAAATCTGACGACGTGGGCTCGCAGAGCAGGCGAGAAGGCCGTTCAGACACCACCACACTGGCACCCGCGGGCGGCATGGACACGCCATAGAGCACATCTGCTGCTTCCATCGTGCGACGCTGATGGCTCACGATGATTAGCTGCGACTCCCGCCGGAACTCGGCTACCAGATCCAAGAAGCGCTGCAGGTTGACATCATCAAGCGCTGCTTCAACCTCATCCAACACGTAAAAGGGCGACGGTCGGCTACGGAATACGGCAAAGAGATAGGCCAGAGCTACCAGCGAACGTTCACCACCCGACAACAGCGACAAACGACTGATGCGTTTGCCAGCAGGTCGAACGTCAAGCTCCACGCCGCAGGTGAGGGGATCTTGCGGATCGGTTAGCGACAGTGCGCCGATACCACCCGGAAACAGCTTCTCAAACAGCTCAGCGAAACTCCTGGCGACATCTTCGAACGCTCCCACGAAGGTGTCGACAATCTCGTTGTCAATGGCGCGGATCACCTTGTGAAGCTCTCGACGGCTGTCACGAACGTCAGCGAGCTGAGATGCAACAAATTCGAAGCGCTCCGACGCGGCTTCAAATTCCGAAAGTGCCAACGGATTCACCGGGCCAAGGCGTTGCAGGTCAGCACGCAGCGTGCGCTCATGTTCCACCGCAGTGACACCCTCTGGCAGAGACGGTGGCGATGCCCCAAGAGCAGTCGTGGGGTCGGCGCCAAGGTCTAGGCGCAACGCCGAGACGACTGCGTCGCGCTTCGCAACTCGTTGTGCATCGGCCACGTCAAGGGCAGCGAGCTGCGTGCGCAACTGCTCTTGATGATTGTGTGCTGTCTCGCGCTGATGAGCAAGGGCATCGAGACGCTGGTTCAACTGACGCACGAGTTCAGTGCGCGTCTGCTGGCGAGCACGCAAGTGTCGCTCCTGCACATCTAGGCGCTGGCGATGATTCGATAGCAGGCGCGCTAGGTGGTCCAACCCCAACACAATGGCCTCGACACGGTCCAACTGTGCCGATGCGTTTGCGCGCGTCCGCTCATGTCTCTCAAGTCGTTGAGATATAGCCCTAAGTCGCTCCGCCAGTGCCGACCGGCGCTGACGTTGTGCGCCAGCTCGGTCCCGCGCAGCCTGGTCCCGCGCTGCACGCTGCGCTGCTGCGGTTTCACTTTGACGTTGCAGCTTCTCCACCGTGTGCTGTACCACTCGACTGTTATCCAGCGCGGCTGTATGCGCATCGCGCGCCAAGACCCATGCCGCCGCGGCTTCACGGTCGCGCACGGTCAGATCGTCAAGCCGAGCGCGCGCCTGGTGGAGCGCACCAACCGCCGCTATTGGTCCGGCAGTGCCGATCTGCCAACCTCGAGGTCCAAAGCGGTCGCCGTTTGCGGTTACAAACACAGCATGGCTCTCGTCTAAGGCGCGCCGGTATGCGTTCGACCATTCACCAGGCACGCAGATTGCTGCGCCTATCACTTTGTCCAGCAACGTGCTGATCTGGGTGTGACACCAACTCGGAGCATCGACCGCCACTCGAACGTGAACTCGCACGACGTCGCCGCTCAAATCAGGGGCAGAAGAGGACCCAAGTGTCGAATGGCCCTCTCGCACATCAGAGTCGCGGTCAGCAGAGTCGCGGCCACCAGAGTCACGGCCAATAGGGTCGCGGCTAACAGCGGTCGACGGCAGCTCGTCAAACGAGATCACCGTGCCGCTGCCTTCGACCCCAACCAGCGCGCTAAGCGTCACAGCAGCGGCGGCGTTATCGCGTACTACTACCGCCGACAGCGCTCCGTCAGCCGCCGCTTCAACCGCTGCCTCCCAACCGTCGTCAATCGTCACGAGGTCACCAAGCACCCCCACGACGCCGATCAAGCCATCGGTTGCAGCTACACCCGCATCGGCTCGTGCAGCAGCCACCGCGGACGAGAGTGCTTCAAATCGTCCTATCCAGTGCTGCAGCTCCGACGACGCGTGCTGACGATTCTGCTCGGCTTCGGAAAGCGCCGCCGCGGCGACAGCGAGCCGTTCCTGAGCCTGCAAGTGTTCAGCCTCGGCGATCTGCCGGGCGTCGTGAGTAAACGAGTCGGCCTCCGCAGCCGCCGCATCGGTCTGCGAAGCATGCGGTGGTGTGGCGTCAAGCGCAGCCAGTTCAGCCTCCAGACGCGCGTATTCGTCGGTCAGCGTCGCCACCACGTCCGAATCGAGCAAGGCGTTGCGCTCTCGTTCAACTGAGCGCATTCGTTCATAGGTCTGGGCCACTAGGCCACGTGCTCGTTCGGACAAGCTGGCGACGCGCGGCAAGCGTTCGCCAGGTTCGGTTGTGAGTTGAGATAGCTGCGCCTGTGCGTCGGTTATCGCGCTTGTGATCTCGGAGATCATCGCTGCGGAAGACTCTTGCTGAGTTGCCAGCTCCTCTCGCTGGGCATCGGCGGAGCTTTGCGCCTGGTGGAGTTCTGCCAACTCACGGCCTGCGTTATATAGCTGGATGTCGGCTAGCTCAGCGCTGAGCTCCTGGTGCTGGCGGGCGGATTCGGCCTGCCGCTCGAGCGGCCGGATTTGACGACGCAGCTCGCGCTGTAAGTCGACAAGGCGCGTCACGTTGGCCTCGGTGCGTTCAAGTCGCCGCTCGGCTCTTTCCTTGCGGCGGCGGAATTTCAACACGCCAGCGGCTTCCTCAATCAACGCGCGCCTCTCGGGGGGGCGCGCTGCCAGCACCTGTTCAATCTGACCTTGAGCGACGATTACATGCTGTTGGCGTCCGATGCCAGCGTCATTGAGCAGTTCTTGCAGATCGATCAGTCGACACGGTGTTCCATTTAGCGCATACTCCGATTCGCCGGAGCGAAACAGTGTCCGAGTGATGGCTACTTCTGCTGTGGCGGTAGGCAACGTTTGCGACTCATTGTCAATGACCAACGTGACCTGCGCCCGTCCCAGGGCCTTGCGGCGATCGGTGCCAGCAAAGACAACATCCTCCATCCGCTGGCCTCGCAGCGAGCGAGGACTCTGAGCACCGAGCACCCACGCAATGGCGTCGACAACATTCGACTTGCCACTGCCGTTGGGACCCACTACGACGGTAACGCCAGACTCAAATGTGAGTGTGGCGCTGTCTGCAAAGGACTTGAATCCAGCCAGTGTCAGAGAACGAAGATACACATCAGCTCGCGGTTGCCGAAATGACGGTAGCCAAGATGACGGTAGCCAAAATCACGGTAGCCAGAATCACGGAAGCCAGAAAAACGGTGAGATGAGCGTTTGTTGAATCTGATGCCAGCTACACCTGGTAATCGCAGTAATGGTGCTTCACATCCCGGATAACCGTCGTGAGGACATAACCCTTGCCGTTGCGGCACCGCTCGCCTTCCCGCCCGTAGACCTCAAGGTAAGTGTCGAAGCCTCCTGACTTGCCGAAGAGATCCAGATAGCCGTCAAACCCGGCGCCCCGATACTTGATGGAGTTATGCACAGTTGAGATGATGGCGCGGTATAGCCGACGGACTTCCTGGGTGTTCAACTCGCTGGCCACGCGCTCATAAGAGAGTTGAGCCGAATGCAACACCTCATCGGAGTACATCGGTCCCAGCCCGACGATGAAGCTCTGATCCAGCAGCAGATCGCGGATGGTCTCCGGGCGACCGCGCAGCATTAGAGCGAAGTCGGTCCAAGGCATCGGTATATCAACCGGATCAAATCCGAGATTGGCTTGGTCCGGGTACACCTTGTGGTAGCGCTTCTTTGCTAACACGCGCAGCGTGGCCGTTGCGCCCGAATCCAGCAAGCGCAGTTGTCCACCCTTGGTGAAGGTCAGCACCACCTTGGTACCGGGCTCTAGGGGGGTTCGAGAGGTGGCCCGACGCAGAGTGCCCGTCGTGCCCAAGCGCACCACCATCATCTTTTCTGATCCAAGATCCAGCAGCAGCAACGTGCCATCGCGCGCTACCGACTCAACTTTGCAGCCCTCCAGTAGGTCGGCGAATTGCTGCTTTGAGCGCATCGCCGGAAGCGACTTCTTGGTGCCTGGGACTTCGACCGTCTTTATCCGACGGCCTACGATCTCCTTGTCGAGGTCGCGCCGAGTGATTTCAATCTCGGGCAGTTCAGCCATGGGCACGCTCCTGCGCATTGGTGGAAGTGTCATCGCGGGACTCAAGGAGCCGCCGGTAGGCAGCATGCGCGGCCTGATGCTCGGCCGCACGCTTTGTGGAACCTATGCCGCGGCCCCAGACTTCCGAAGCCACACGTGCCACGGCCACGAAACGGGGGCGATGTGCCGGACCAGAACTCGTTACGTCGTAGTTGGGCTCGTTCCCGAATCGGCTAGCCACCAGTTCTTGGAACCGGTTCTTCGCCTCTTGGGCGCCCGGTTCACCAGCGGCAGCGGCAAGGTGGGGGCCTAGCAACCGCTCGACAACATCGCGTGCCACAGCTAGTCCGCCATCTAGGTAAACCGCACCCACGACCGCTTCGAGAGCATCAGCCAGAATCGACTCCTTGCCTGCACCCCCGGTCGCTGTCTCACCCTTGCCGAGCAGCAGCGCTCGGCCCAACTCACAGCTCTGCGCGGCTTGGGCCAGCGCTCGCGCATTGACCACTGCCGATCGCACTGCGCTGAGCTCACCTGGGCCCAGATGCGGCCAGCGGTTCACCGCCAGCTCGCATACGCAGAGGTCAATCACTGCATCCCCGAGGAACTCCAAACGTTCGTTGGAGGTGCTGTTGGCAGCATTCAATGCTCGGGCTTTGCGCTCGTGACACCAGCTCCGATGAGAGAGAGCCTCCCTCAGCAAGCCAACGTCAACGAAGTTGTAGCCGATCCGATCTGTCAGCCGTTCCTGTTCGGTCCGACTGGCTTCAGCGCAGTTGGCTTCAGCGCAGTTGGCTTCGGCGGTAGCGGCTTGAGCTGCCTGATCTGCCTGCTCATTGAGTTCAGCTACAACGACTTCCACCTCAGCCGACGCGCTCCATCACATAGTCCAGGGCATCGCGCACGGTCTTGAGGTCTTCAAGATCCTCGTCTTCGATACGAAAGCCCACCGTGCGGTCCGAGAGTTCCTCCTCCAGCGCCTCAACTAGCTCAATCAATGCAAGCGAGTCGGCGCCTAAGTCGTCCACGAAGGATGACGACTCGGCGACTTGGGATGGCTCCAGCTCCAAAATGTCCGCGAGCTGATTGCGGATGAGGTCCAATACCTCGTCTCGCTCGGGTGGACTCTGGCGCACATGGGTCTCAGCCGGCATGGTGACTCCTGCCTCGCGAAGCTGCGGTGTGGCTATGGCGTCGGATTGGTGCGTCAGCTCGGGGCGTCTTTGCGAGACACCGAATCTGCTTGTCCCGAGTCTGCTTGTTCCGAGTCTGTTTGTTCCGAGTCTGCTTGTTCCGAGTCTGTTTGTTCTGGGTCTGCATGTTCCAATAAGACGTGCGAAGTCGTCCAGCGGACACGCGTCAAGTCTACCGGCGGCCGGTCCTACGGCGGCCCGCCTAAGTCGACGGGAGGCTTACGGCCTCCAACTCGCCCAGCAAGTCAGCCTCAACCATACGATCCGCGACTCTGATGGCGTTGGTCACGGCCCTTGGAGTCGATGAGCCATGCGCGATGACACAAACACCGCGCACACCCAGCAGCATCGCACCACCGACACTGTCGGGACTCAACTGGTCGGCCAGCGGCGCAAGACTGCGAAGCGCCTGCTCGCCGGAGGGTCCGTTGTCGGCGAGGCGTCCAACAATCAGGCGAACGAAGTACGAGGCAGCACCCTCAATCGACTTCAGCACAACGTTGCCGGTGAAGCCGTCCGTCACTACGACATCGACTGGACCGTCAAGAACGTCACCCCCCTCGACGTTGCCGAAGAACCGAATTTCGTCGTCGGCGGCCATAAGCTCATGAGCCTCCTTGACGAGTTGATTGCCCTTCTCAGGTTCCTCGCCTATCGAGAGCAACCCGACTCTGGGCTGCGACACGCCGAAACGGATCCGGCTGTACGCCGAGCCGAGGCGGGCGAACTGATGCAACCATTGGGCGTTGCAGTCGGCCATGGCTCCTGCGTCGACCAGGACGCGAACGGCGCTGTCTCCAGGCACTGGAAACGCAGCCGCTATGGCGGGGCGGGCTACTCCGCGCAGACGTCTCAGGCGCAGCAGGGCCGCTGCCGCCACAGCACCGGTATTGCCTGCACTCACTACCGCGGAGGCTTCACCGTCGCGTACGGCGTTTACCGCTCGGCTGATGGAGGCGTCCTTTTTGGTCCGCACAGCACGGCTCGGCTCTTCAGACATCTCGATGACCTCAGAAGCCTCGATAAGGGGCAGCGATTCACCGCCAGCGGCAACAACTGCATCACGGCGGCCCACTAGAACGACATCGATGCCCTCGCGTGCTGCCTCCAGCGCCCCTGCCACAATTGCGCCGGGGGCATCGTCGCCGCCCATCGCGTCCACCGCAACCGGCAGTGTCATGAGTCAGTCGGCTGGATCAGGCGACTTCGAGGGCCTGGCGACCGCCGTACCAGCCGCACTGCCCGCAAACTCGATGGGGCAGCTTGGCAGCGCCGCAGCGCGGACACAGGCTCCGCGGTGCCTCGCGCAAGCGCCACGCCGCAGCGCGACGCGACCGTGTCTTGCTCTTGGATGTCTTCTTTTTGGGGACTGCCACGGCTGGACTCCTCAAGCGGAGCACTCAGTCTAGCCATCGGCACGCCCAAGCGGACTGCGGGGCCAAGACCTGGACGCGTCAGTTGTCGTGCCGAGATCACGACTGGCCATCTATGGCTGGCCATCTGTGGGGCCGACCTGGTTTCGCAAGACATCTAACGCCGCCCAGCGCGGGTCTATGCGTGTGTCTGAAGTCGCATCTGTGCGGTCTTGAGCTTCGTCGTCGTTGGCTCGGTCATTGTGAGCTGGGTCGTTTTGGGCTGGATCGCTATGGGTTTGGCCAAGTTCAGCGGGAACGTGCGGGCACGGTTCGGGATGCGGGCAACGAATCGACTTGATTGGCAGCTCCAACAAAATTGCCTCGCGCACCATCGGAGTTAGATCCGCGTACTCGGGACCAAGTTCATACTGCTCCCCCTCACGAGGTAGCGCAGTGAACGTCTCGTGTACCGCTGCTTTTACGTGTCCGTCCAGCGGCAACCAGCAGCGAGCACATGGACCCCTCCAGCCTGCCTCGATTTCACCGGTGACAAGCAGATCGCCGCTGATGAACTCAAGCGCCAACGCGACGCGGACGCTGGTGTCCAACGGCACCTCAACGTCGGCGATGCCCAGCCTGCTGGTGGGCTCAGCCTCTAACAGCACCGCGGCTGGAACTGTCGCCGACCACTGCAAGGGACCAGTAGCGATGCGCCGTAGTGGTACTACCAATGAGCGTTTCGCGTCGCGGCCGGGCACCTTAAACGTTGGCTGCCGCTCATGCTTGCTGACACTCACGCGACTCTCGCTACACCTACCCGCCTAGCCCTTAGAACTCAGGTGCGATCCTGGTCAAAAACGACCGGACGGGTATCGGCCTGACGGACCTCGGCGCGCTCAGCGATTGGTTCAGTCGCTGGGCCACTCTGTGCGGGACCGCCCTGTTGGGGACCGCCCTGTGTGTGACTCCCTAGATGCTCGGGAGGCACGCTCGGCGACGCGGGCGCTACTGGTGTCGCTGCTCGCTTAGCCAACTTGCGCCGCGCCGCTTGCACCGCGATCTGGATCTGGTCAACAGCTCCAGCGAATTGCGCTAGCTGGCGCTCGCAATATTCGTCTACCTCGTGACGGCGGCGGCTGGTTTGTATTCGAGCGTCGTCAATCAACTGGCGCGCCCGTCGCTCGGCTGTGCGCACTACCTCCGTTCGCTGCACCATCTGAGCAACACGGCTGCGTGCCTCATCAATGACCATGTTGGCGTCGACCCGTGCGCGGGCCAGCACTTCCTCACGTTCACGTAGCAGCCAGCGGGCTTGGCGCGTCTCGTCAGGAACCGCTGCCAGCGCGGACTCCAGCAAGGTGACTAACTCGTCGCGGTTAATCATGACCGATGTTGACAACGGCATCGGACGCGCTGCCTCGATGATGTCAATGGCTTCGCGAATGAACTGCTCGGCCGTGACAGACGCTGGCCTTGGCGCGAGCGGGTTGGAGCCGCGAGCCTGCGCCGAAGGCGATGAGGGGGCCGATGGGGGGGCTACGGGTGCATCGGGCGTGGGCACCGTCACACCAAGTGAGGCATGTGGAGCCGACAGCGCTTGCGCGGCGATGGCGTCTGGCGGTGCCGCGAAGGAATCCTCCGACGCCAGCGACTTGAGGCCTGCCTCGGACATGCTCATGTGCTTCCCTTTTGCGCCTGGTACTGGCGGAGACGGGCGGCTACCGGAGGCGGAACCAGGTGTGAGCAGTCACCGCCGAACTTGGTGATTTCTCGTATGAAATTTGAAGCAATAAAGAGATGCTCGGTCCGCGGTGGCACGAAGACCGTCTCGATACCGGCAACCGACTGATTCATGTGCGCCATGCGCAACTCGGACTCGAAATCGCTCTGACTGCGGAGCCCTTTCACTATGACATCGGCACCAAGTCGTCGGGCGAGATCTACCACTAATTCCCCGAATTGCACCACCGAAACGTTGCCCATGTGACTAGTGGATTCCTCAATCATTGCCATGCGCTCATCATCGGAGAACAGCGGCGTCGCCTTGGACGGATTCCGCATAACAGCCACGGTCACTGAACTGAATAACCGAGACGAGGCAGACACCACATCAAGATGTCCGTTATGAACAGGATCAAATGATCCTGGATACATCGACATGACCACCGAAAACAGTTCCTCCGGATCAACTCGCGCCAAGTGAATTGACCGTACCGCGCGGGCTCCGCAATTTGAGGGACCCTCGGTCTGGTATCAATCGGTGTTTGTCAAGTCTGGAACTTCAACATCCCATCGGTCACCGCAATCGGCACATCGATAGGCCACAACGTCTCCCGGCTGGAAACCCCAGTCTGGCTCTGGCACGCTCAGCAGGCCACAACGCCCGCCGCAGTCAACACAGACAATTTCGGCGGGTACTGCAACATCGTCCTCTCTGGCGGGCTTGCTGGCAGGTTCATTGGCTAGCCGATAACCAGGTTGATGAGCAGGTGGGTTGATGGGTCGATTGGCGCCAACAACCATCTTCTGAGTGTCACACGAAATCGCGCACAGTTGCACGCACCTAGTTTGGGTTCATGCGCGTTGTCGGCGGAGCCTTAGGAGGTCGCCGCCTGAAGATGGTCGGCAACGATGGGAGCCGCCCCACATCGCAACGCGCCCGCGAGGCCATCTTCAACATCCTTGCGAGCCTGGGTCTACCCAGCGGCGCCACGGTGCTGGACCTGTTCAGCGGCTCGGGTGCAATGGGAATCGAAGCACTCTCGCGCCAGGCTGCGCACGCCACGTTCGTGGACTCAGACGCAACCGCCTGCCGCGCCATCACGGCCAACCTGGCGGCACTTGATATCGCAGAACACTCGCGGGTGCTTCGCAGCGATGTCGAAACGTACTTGACCAAAGTCGGTGATCCTGTTGATGTCGCGTTCGCGGATCCGCCCTACCGATACGACAAATGGTGCGAGCTGCTCGAACTGGTCAATGCGGATGTTCTGGTGTGCGAATCGGACCGCCAGATTGAACTTGACGCCGACCATGACTGGCAGACCCATCGCGTACGTCGGTACGGCACACCCGTGGTCACTGTCTTGACGCGCCGTGTCTAGTTCGACTCGGGTAATGCACCCCGGCGACGCGCCTTGGTAACCCCTAGCTGCGCTGCAGGTAATCGGGGTCGCGGCGACCGGAGAACCAGGCAATCTCGTCTGCCAGCGCCGGATAGGTATCGAGATCCCCATCAACCTTGATGATCTCAAAGGCAGCGTCGCGAGCCGCTTGTACCCAGATGCGATCCCGCGCCAACGACGCCAACTTCAGGTCGCTGCGTCCTGACTGTCGCTCATCAAACAACGTGCCTTCACCACGCAATTCAAGATCGCGTTCTGCTAGTTCAAACCCGTCGCCGCTCTGAGACAGCGCCGTCAATCGCTGCACAGCGGTAGGTGTCGGATCTTCGTCGCTGACTAGGAAACAGCAAGATGCATGGCAGCCCCGGCCCACTCGGCCCCGCAACTGGTGCAGTTGCGCGATGCCAAAGCGGTCGGCTGACAACACCACCATGACCGTGGCATTCGGAACATCGACACCGACCTCAATCACCGTTGTTGCGACGAGCGCGTCCAGGTCCCGTGCCCGAAACTGGGCCATGGTCCGCTCCTTGTCGGCTGGCGGCATGCGACCGTGCAGCAATCCAACTCGAAGGCCCTCAAGCACTCCTGCAGTGAGTTCGGCGTACATCTGCTCCGCTGAGCGGGCATCAAGGCGATCACTGTCAGCGATCAGCGGACACACCACGTAAGCCTGACGGCCGGATTCGATCTCGGCGCGTGTCCTGGCCCACATCGTCTCTACCGCCAGCGGCCCATGAACCCACTGTGTCTCAATAGGGGTCCGGCCGGGCGGGAGCTCGTCGAGCACCGAGAGGTCCAGATCTCCGTACACCGTCATCGCAGCCGTACGAGGAATAGGCGTAGCTGTCATCACCAACAAATGGGGTATGCAATCGTCGCCACGACCACGCTCGCGCAGCCGGGCGCGCTGCGACACTCCAAATCGATGCTGCTCATCAACGACCACAATGCTGAGCGAAGCGAAGTTCACCGACTCCTGCAATAGGGCGTGCGTGCCGACCACGATGTCCACGCTGCCCGCAGCAATTTCCGCCAACAGTTCTCGACGTTGCGCGGGCGGACTTGAACCGCTGAGCAAACACAGACTTAGCGGTCGCTTCCCATCGAGCCGACTGTTGTCGGGAACTTCTAGTTCGTTGAGCAACTCACGCAGAGCGATAAAGTGCTGCTCAGCCAGCACTTCAGTAGGTGCCATAAGAGCGCCCTGATAGCGGTTGCGCACCGCTATCAGTAGCGCGTGTAGAGCCACCAGCGTCTTTCCCGAACCGACGTCGCCCTGTAGCAGTCTGTGCATCGGGCGCGATGTGGAGACATCGGCTTCTATGTCGGACATCGCTCGCCGCTGCGCATTGGTCAAGGAATACCGAAGACTTTGGCGAAACGCCTCTACTAAACCTCCGTCGGGCTCATGCGCGATGCCCAGTTCGCGGGACTCGCGTGTAAGACGTTGGCTTCGCAGCATGAGCTGCACACGCAGAAGCTCGTCGAACACCAGCCTGTCGCGAGCAGCCGCCCGGTCAGTCCAGGATGTCGGCTCGTGGATGTGCTCCAATGCGGTGGCCCTATCAACTAGATCCAGCTTTTGGCGAAGCCACTCAGGCACCGGATCGGCGATGCCCCGAGGTACACAGCGTCGTTGCGCTTCAGCAATCCAGCTCGCGATGTCCCATGTGACTATGCCAGCCGTCTCCGACTGGGGATATACCGGCATGATCTTGCCGGTCCGATCTCCGAGTAAGTCCACCACAGGATTCGTCATCTGTCTTCGCCCGCGGTAGTTCTCCACCTTGCCGAAAACCGCTACCGATCGGCCCAGCGCGAGCTGACGCTCTCGCCATGCCTGGTTGAAGAAAACAACGCTCATTAAGCCGCTGGCGTCGCTGATCTCAACACTCACCAGCCGACGACCTCCACGTAGGCGTCGGCTGGATACGGCCGACACCTCACCCACGATGGTGATTTCTGACCCGAGCTGAGCGTGACCAATCAGAGCCTGAGTTGTGCGATCTACGTAGCGCCTGGGGTAGTAGGTGAGCAAGTCAAACACCGTCTCTACACCTAGAGACTTCAGGGCTTCGCGGCGCTGCGAGCCGACACCATTCAGACGCTCAACATCGATGGAGTCAAGTTCACGCAGCGTCAACGGCGCGACGAGTGCTGTGCTGCGAGCGTTAGTCCGTGCTGATCCAGTATCGCTAGTTGAGCCAGTATCGCCAAGAGGCCGGTCCACCGACGGCGAGGCATGGCGGGACAGGCTCATTCGATGCCGAACAGATACGGGTAGTGATCCTGACCGCCGAAGTAGAGCTCAACGTCGACGTCGGGCCGGTGCTGTGTCAGCCAGGACACAATGTCGTGCGTTTGGTCCGACTGAGCACCCGCGCCCTCTATCAACGTGATGATCTCGTGCTCGGGCTTTAGCAAATGGGCTAGCAACGAAATGGCGGCAGCTTCTGCTGTGGAGCCGGTCGCGACGATGCCGGAAGCATCGAGACCTATCCACTGCCCGGCGGGAATGTGACCGATTGAAGTACTCACATCTCGCACCGACTTCGTCACTTCGCCAGCGGTAACTCCGCTGACAGCATCGGTCATTGACGCTGCATTATGTGACGCTGTCGCATCCGGGTCGTACCCGACCAGAGCTGTGAGACCAGCGGGCAACGAGCGGGTTGCTACGACCTCCACCTGCTTGGTGGTTTGCACGTTGAGCTGGCGGGCGACCGCGATGATGTTGGGATTGTTCGGCAGCACCACAACCTGCTGTGATGGTGCTGCATTGACCGCTGCGAGCAGTTCGGCCGTTGAGGGGTTCATGGTTTGGCCACCGGTGACTATCTGGTGAGCGCCCATCGCGCCGAACATTTCGTCTAGTCCCGCCGCTGGCGAGACTGTGACGACGGCACAGCCGACCTGCGGTGTGTCCTGTTTCGCCGTGTCTGGCTTTGTAGTACTCGGCGCTGCTGTGAGGGGCTCTGCTGTGCCAGGCTCTGCTAGGTCTGGCCGGGGCTGCGCACCGACCCCATTTTTCGGCTCGGCCACGCCATGCGAGTTGAGTCCGGCGACCTGTTCGTGCAGGTCAGTGATTTGGATGCGATGAGGTCGTCCCACATCGATGCCCGCCTCAATGACGGGGCCAATGTGGTCGGTGTGGATGTGGCAGTTCCACAGACCATCCCCGCCCACCATCACAATTGAGTCGCCGAGCACATCCCAAGCAGCCTTGAACTGATCAATGCGCTCATCAGACGCGTCCAGCAGGAACATCACCTCGTAGCGCGTGCTGGATAGATCGTGAGCGCTGTGGTCGTCGCTGGCCAGGTGGCGCTGAAAGTCTTCGCTGTGTAAGCCTGCACTGCGTGGGTTAGAAGCGGGGGCGGTTGGCGAGTTTGGCACTTGGCTGGCTGGGATCGGGGGAACCGTGACTGATGCTGGATCTCCCCCGGCAAGCACCGCTGCGACATCTGGCGGAAGCTGCACCTCCGACGGAATCGGTCGCCCGTCCACCACGTTTAACAGCGCGTCAAGCAGTAGCAGGTAACCCGCCGCACCTGCATCCACTACGCCAGCTTCGGCCAGCACCGGCAACTGCGAAGGCGTGGCCTCCAGCGCTTCTTGACCAGCACTCTTGGCGCTCTCCAGCACCGCAATCAGCCTGCTAGCGGCGTCGTTGATTCCGGGTCCGTTCGCGTCCGGCAGATCCAGCGTGCGCTGGGCAGCTCGCGCGGAGGCGCGTGCCACACTCAAGATCGTGCCCTCAACGGGTCGCATCACCGCGCTGTCGGCGGCCTCGCTCGCAGCCGCTAGGCCCTGTACCAACAACTCAGCCTTGATCGGCGTCTCTGCCTCAAGCTGATCGCCTTTTGGAGCCAGCGTCGACGCAAGCCCTCTAAGTAGCTGGCTCACTATGACGCCACTATTGCCGCGCGCGCCCATCAATGCACCGTGGGAGATCGCCCGGCAAACCTCGGCCCTACCGCTGCCTGCGCTGGACAGTTCCTCGCTGACGGCTGCCAACGTCATGGCCATGTTTGTTCCCGTATCGCCATCGGGCACCGGGTATACGTTGAGTCGATCAATGGTGATCCGATGCTGCTCCAATGCCGCGCTGTAGACCTTCATGGCTGCTGCCAATGCCTGCGAGTCCAGCATCGGCGGATGCTCGATTACGGCTTGTGAGTTGCGGCTGTGGCCGCAGGTTGGGCGGGCGGACCGGCCCTGCATGATCGCACCTCTCAATCCAGTTGTTAGTCGCGTCAGTTGACACTCGCGTGGGTTGACCGTCGCGCACGGGTTCTTTGACCGCGACGTGCCCCGAAGCTACTTCGCTCCCGCGATGGCCGGTGGTAGCGTGCCGCTGATCGTGTGAGCGTGTGTGAGCGGCTCAGGCAGCTCAGCACGTCCCAGCCATCACATCTAAGCCATCGGACGGAGGCGCATGTGCAAGGTGTCGTTAAGTCCTACGACCCGGCATCGGGAGTTGGGATCGTGACCGACAACGTCACACGTGCTGAGCATGAATTGGCCACCAACGCGCTGGAGGGATCGATATTCCGTATGTTGCGGCAAGGCCAGCGCGTGATCTACGACCTCAACGATCAAGGACTCGCCACACGCCTGCGTCTCGGCTCCGAGGTGGACTTGGGCATGCCTGATTGGATTACCGCTCAAAGCGAGACAGCGTAGACCGAAGCCGGAGCGAACGTCCCGGCTTACGAGCGAGCCACAGTCTTGGAACGCGAACAGGTACGAGACTCGGACCCGGAGGAAAACTTGCCTGCGACCACTCACCGCCCGCTGATTGATTGGGTTGACCATTGGGCCACCGTGCTTCGACCCGACACGGTCTACTGGTGCGACGGCTCACAAGCCGAATATCGGCAACTGTGCGCCAAGATGGTAGATACCGGCACACTCGTTCCTCTAAATCACGATGCGCGTCCCAACAGCTACCTGGCTCGCTCCGATCCCGGTGATGTCGCACGCGTCGAAGACCGAACGTTTATCTGCTCCGAGAATGAGCTTGATGCGGGCCCCAATAACAACTGGCGAGCCCCAAATGAAATGCGCGAGGAGCTGCTTGGCTTGTTCGAGGGCTCCATGCGTGGACGGACCATGTACGTCGTTCCCTTCTCAATGGGTCCGCTGGGATCGCCCATAGCGCACATCGGAGTTCAGCTCACAGACTCGCCGTACGTAGCGGCTTCGATGCGAATCATGACACGCATGGGCCAGGCTGCCCTAGATGTACTAGGAGACGGTCCCTTCGTCCCTTGCGTCCATTCGCTCGGCGCGCCCTTGGAACCGGGTCAGGCCGATGTGCCGTGGCCCTGTGATGCCAACCGCAAGTACATAGTCCACTTCCCAAAGGAACGCGAGATCTGGTCGTACGGTTCCGGATACGGAGGCAATGCACTGCTGGGCAAAAAGTGCTTCGCGCTACGCATCGCCTCCACGATGGCGCGAGAGCAAGGCTGGCTGGCGGAGCACATGCTGATCGTGGGCATTACCCCTCCCAATGGCGAGAAGGTGTACGTGGCTGCGGCGTTCCCATCGGCCTGCGGAAAAACCAACATGGCCATGATGATTCCAACGCTGCCGGGTTGGAAAGTTGAGACCATCGGCGACGACATCGCCTGGATGGCGTTTAGCGACGATGGCAGACTGCACGCAATCAATCCCGAGGCTGGCATATTCGGTGTCGCTCCGGGCACCGGCGATGACACAAATCCAAGCGCTCTAGCCACGGTGTGGGGCAACTGCATCTTCACCAACGTTGCACAAACGCCCGATGGGGATGTGTGGTGGGAGGGCCTCACCCAAACAGCGCCTGAAAGCCTGATCGATTGGCGAGGCAACCAGTGGTCGCCCGATTCCGAGACACCAGCGGCTCATCCCAATGCGAGGTTTACCGCTCCGGCTTCACAATGCCCCACTATCGCACCTGAATGGGAAGACCCTGCTGGCGTGCCGATCTCAGCAATCTTGTTTGGCGGCCGTCGAGCGTCCACAGTGCCACTGGTGGCAGAAGCCTTCGACTGGGAGCACGGGGTGTTCCTGGGCTCCGTGATGTCTTCAGAGAAAACAGCAGCCGCGGCGGGCACGATTGGCGAAGTACGGCGGGACCCGTTCGCGATGCTTCCATTCTGCGGCTACAACTTCGGTGACTATTTCCAACACTGGCTGGATATAGGCGCCAAGTCGGGAACCCATCTGCCGAAGCTGTACTACGTGAACTGGTTCCGCAAGGACACGGATGGCAAGTTCATCTGGCCAGGATTCGGCGACAACGCTCGGGTACTGAAATGGGTGGTGGAGCGCGTCGCCGGGCACGGCGAAGCCGTACCGAGTGCGATCGGCCTTGTGCCGCCGCCCGAAGCACTGGACACGAGCGGCCTGAACCTAAGCCCTGCACAGATTCAAACGCTGGTTGGAGTCAACGAAGACGATTGGCGAGCCGAGATTGACATGATCGAAGCGCATTATGAGAACTTGGGCGATCGTCTCCCCCAGCAGATGCGTCATCAGCTAGACCTGCTTGAGCAGCGCCTCGGTTTTTGAGAGTCCCGGTTATGAGAGTCTCGGTTCTACTGGGTCTCTCAGCGATTCTCAGCCACCCAGAAACATCGCCCGGATGGCCAAACCCATAATGAACAGCGAGCCGAGGCCGAACAACTCATAGCGACGGTGTTCCATCTGCTGGCGGTAGGCGTAAACGAAGGCGACCGCCGCAGCACAACACACGCCGTAAAACACATGAAAAGCAGGTGCATCCACCTCAGCAACCCGCATCAGCACGACCCCAGCAGTGAGCTGCACAAACACCAGCACCCACGCAGTCGCGACTAGCCACCACATGGCTGGATGTCGCAACACTTTGCAGCGAATCGCGCCTAACGCCCACAGGCCCGCGAAACCGTTGCTCAGCACTAGCGCCCAGGCGAGCGCAGTGTGAACCGTTGAGAGGACCTCAACACTCAATTCGACTGAGGTGGGGTCGACTGAGGTGAGGTCGACTGAGGTGGGGTCGACTGAGGTGAGGTCAACGGGGGTGGGGAGACTCGCTGGGTGAACAAATGAATGAACATAAGCAGATTCTGCGCGTCGCGGTGCCCATTGGCTAGGTTGAGCTCGCCGGGCCGCCGGGCCTCTGTATCGCTGAGCTTCAACACGTCCAGCGCCCGCAATAACCCGACTGGTGCACCCGCTGACACCAGCTCGCCGACATCGCGTACGAGGTGCCTACCTCGCAGCCCCGTCGCCCGAATGAGGCTGCGCAAGAGCAGTCGTGCGAGCGCGCAGGCGCTAGCCGGAGAGAGCTCCGCAACCGCGGCAGCCTCTAGGTATAGCGGTACCAGCTTGCGATCAAGCCCTGGAGGCGCAGCATCTACATCGCTGCGCTCCGGCTCGGTGGGGAGACTTGGCCTCATCAGCGAGTCACGCTAACTAGGCGCGCTCTACCCGAGGCCATATCTTCCTAGACTGCCTACCTAGACGATCTACCTAGACGATCCATCTAGACCATTTCTACCCAGTGCCTGCGAAATGGTGTCAGCCATTCTCGTAAGCGCAGCCGGGGTGCGAGTGCCCCACCAGAACAGGTCCTGGCCGTCAACCAGCTCAGTAGGCGCTACTGCGTGCAGCTCCTCAAGGTGACGCTTGTGCCATGGATAGGGTTCGGTGGGTGCTAGCACGATGTCGATACCCGCATTTGACAGCTCGTCGCGACTGACTGTCGGATAGGTCCCTCGACTTGCGAATGCCACTTCGATGCCGCACCAGGCAAGTACTGACGCTCCGTAGGTGCGTGTACCGATCGTCATGAAAGGGCGTCGCCAAATGGGAACGAAGGCGCGCACAGTACGGCCCGAGGGAAGCTTCGCAACGGCGCTACGCGCTGGCAAGGTGTTGACATTCGGGGTGATGCCGATCCGCGCGGCGAGGCGGTTTAGCTCGGACTCAACATCATGGAGCGATGCGATATGCAACGCTTCGACACTGATGTCGCTAGCCATGAGTGCTTCGTAGTCCTCCCTGCGGTTCTCCTCGCGGTCTGCCACAACGAGATCCGGTCGCAACGCAACGATGCCTGCGATGTCAGGATTCTTGGTGCCGCCAATGTGCGTGAGGTCGGGTCGCTCGCAGAATCGCGTGCAGGCGATGGGCTCGATGCCCCAGGTAGCTAGCGTCTCGGTCACGCTCGGAACGAGGCTGATGATTCGCATGATCGGGTGGCTACCAGTCATCTGGCTTCGTCACCCAGCTCAACGAGAATGGGCCTAGGTTCGCCACTGTGCATGAAGCTGGTTCTGCCCGAAAGCCCGTCGATACAGGACCGAGCATTAAGGGCCTCGGCAGCACAGACCGCGACAGTGCGCGTCCTCAGACCACAGGGCGCTACAACGCAGGCCCTGATGAGACGACTTCACTCGAGGAGAGACTTGATACCGCTCAACTGACCGCTGTGCGTTCGGGGGCCGATGCCCTGCTGGTGATAGCGGGTCCCGGCAGCGGCAAAACCCGCGTCCTCACGCATCGGATCGCATGGCGCATCGAAACCGGGTCAATGCAAGCCCAACGAGCGATGGCGGTGACTTTCACTCGTCGGGCAGCGAGAGAACTTTGGTCCCGACTGCGGCGACTGGGGATAGATGACGTTGGACCTGTCGGCACGTTTCACTCAATTGCCTTTGCACAGGTGCGCCAATACGACATTGACCACGACCGGACACAGCGGCAGTTGTTGACAAGCCGCTATGCCCTCAGCGAAGACTTGTCTGAACATCTTCGGCGTTCATTCGGCCCTAAGGCACCCATCACCGTGGCCAAAGCACTGCGCGAGATTGACTGGGCGAAGGCGAGCGACCTTTCAGTAGCCGAGTATCGCAACGGTCCCGCGCTGGCCAGGCTTGGGCCAGCCGCGGGTGAAGCAGCCGCTTCGCTGTTTGGGTACTTCGAGCGCATCAAGTCGCGCCGCAAGTTGTTGGACTTTGACGATTTGCTGGCCGAATGCACGCGCCTTATGCGCTGCGACGAACACTTCGCTACAGCCCAGCGCTGGCTTCACCGCCACTTCTTCGTTGACGAGTTCCAGGACCTAAACCAACTGCAGTGGAGTCTCTTGCAGGAGTGGCTCGGCGGCCGCGAGGCCGTGCGCAACGGGGCCTCCGATATTTGCGCTGTCGGCGACATCGATCAATCGATCTACGGATGGAACGGTGCTGACAGCCGCTACATCACCGAGTTTGACCGCTACTTCGACGATGCGCAGGTGGTTCGGCTCGAACTCAACTATCGCAGCCACCCATCGCTAGTTGCTGCAGCGCAAGCAGTCCTGGACCGCGGCAACAACGACAAGGTAGACACGGCTACCCAAAAAGTCGGCCAAGCGACCCAGATGCCAGCGCGTCCGCACGAAACTGGTCCAGCACCGACCGTGACAGCCTTCGACGATGTCGGTGCTGAAGCCATCGGCATCGCGCGTTGGATTGCTCATCGTCACATTGGCCGCGTTCGCTGGGGCTCATTCGCTGTGCTCGCGCGTACAAATGCGCAATTGCGAGACATCGCGGCCGCACTTGAGGTTCATCGCATTCCCGCTCGAATTGCCGAACAGCGAAGTCGGTATATGCAACTGCCGACTGTGGTGAAGCTGCTGGAACGCTTACGCGCCTCAAACGCGCACTTCTCCACGCTGGTTGAGGATCTGCGTGCCGAGGCGAACGATGCCCAGTCAGGCGGCCCAGTGATTGAGCGGATGCTGGAACTCGCCCAGGCCTACCTGACTGAGATGACACAGGGTTCGGGCCGCCAGTCACACCGCAGCGGACTCACTACAGAGGGCTTTATTTCCTGGTTGGGACTGTTGTCGGCCAACCAGCGCGAACTGACTGCCGATCTGCTCGACGGCGACCGCTCTGGTATTGATGCTGAATCGCTTGACGGCGCCGCAGCGTTTGACGACACCGTGACACTTGCAACCTTCCATGCCGCAAAGGGACTGCAGTGGCCTCACGTCGTGGTCGCTGGTGTTGAGGATGGCCTGGTGCCCATGCGACGCAACGACCCTGAAGAACGACGGCTGTTCTACGTAGCCGTTTCTCGTGCTATCCGCACTTTGCACTTAACGTGGTGCCGCAAACGTGAAGTGCGCGGTATCGGGGGCGACTCTCGCAGTCCTTCACCGTGGTTGGCTTCCATCATGGCCACCGTGAGCGAAGCTACGCCTCTGACACCAGATGACGCGGCGGTGAGGGTCGCGGCCGCACGTGATGCGCTAAACGCGACTGGCAATAGGGCCAACATCAAAAGTGCGTCTGATCCGCTGAGCAGTTCAGAACGCTAAGTCAGTGAACACCGGGACGTGATCTGAGGGCTTAGTGCCCTTGCGGGCGTTGCGGTCCATGAGGCAAAACTGTGCAGTTGAGGCCACAACCTCGCTACCCAACAGCAGGTCAATACGCATGCCATGGCGCTTGTAGAACGCTCCATCTCGATAGTCCCACCAGCTATACAGGCCCGCTGCGTCGTAGTGATTTCGGAAAATGTCGACTAGTCCCCAATCGCATACCGACTGAACCGCGTCGCGCTCCAAGCTGCTGACGTGAGTTCGCGGTTCGGAGTTTTCCGGGTCCCAGACATCTCGGTCGTCGGGGCAGACATTGAAGTCGCCTCCTATCAGCACCGGTTCGGCTCGATTACAGGTGGCATCTAAGTGAGCGCGCAGTCGCCCGAGCCAGTCCAGCTTGTAGCGGTAGTGCTCATGGTCGACTGAGCGGCCGTTGGGCACGTAGACCGAACTCACGGTGATAGCGCCGCAACGAGCCGAGATGATGCGTGCATCCCGGTCGGGCTCGCGGCCATCACAAAAACCAGCGACTGGATTGTCGATCCCGACACGGGAGAGTACCGCTACCCCGTTCCAGCGACCCTGACCGTGGTGCGCTGAGTCATAACCCAAAGATTCAAAGTGATCGTGGGGGAACTGTTCATCAGACATCTTGGTCTCTTGCAGTAACAGCACGTCCGGGTTGGCGTACGCCAGCCATTCATCAACCCGTTCCAGCCTGGCGTTCAGGCTGTTGACGTTCCACGTGGCGATGCGCACAGCTTTACGCTAACTGGACACTAACTGGGCGCTAGGGGTGTAGGTCAAAACCGATGAGTGCCTCAAGTTCGCTTAGTGCCTTGTGCGGATCTGTGACCTTGATGGCGGCCATGCCCATAGCGGCTGCTGGCTTACAGTTGATGCCCAAGTCGTCAAGATAAACCGTGCGGTTTGGATCGTTGCCCAACTCGGCGCAGGCAAGTTCGTAAATGCGCGGATCGGGCTTGCGCACACCCACGACCGACGACTCAACGACAACATCAAACAATCGCATCACTTCGGCTATTGCCGCAGCGGAACTCTCGTCTCTGGCCATCCCAGCGCCATAGCCAGTCTTCACGTTGTTGGTAATGCACCCCACCGGCACGCGCTCTGAGAGAATCTCCAGCGCGCGCACCATCTGTGGACGCAACGCGCCGTTCAAGCAGGCCAGCACCCGTGAGCCGGAGATCGCGTATCCCCTGTCGGCAGCCTCTGCCTCGAACAGCTCAGCAAACTCGTCGACACTGACTTCGTTACGCTCCAGCCGGGCCCACGCATTGTTGTCCGGATTGGTGGCGTTGATCTGCCGGATGGTGTCGCGCGGTACACCGATTTGATCCTCATAGCGGTTGAACGACTCGAACGGACTCTCAGTGATGACGCCGCCGAAGTCAAACAGCACTGCGTTTGCTGCCGCCGTTGGGTCGTCAACTCTGGTGTAGCCATCCGACACGGACGAAAACACTAACGGCGTCGGTTTACTCCCGACAGCCTTGACCCCAGACGGGTTCAACTGTTTGCTAGCCGAACTCGTCCTCGGCGCTGTCTTCCAGACTGCTGTTGCCATGTGACTTCCTGCCGTGTGAATACATTCATCGCGCGCTATGTGTCAATATTCGCGCTAATCGCGCGAAAATCCGCCGGTAGCGCGCGGGCGTTCGCTAGAGTCCCGCCATGCTTCCGGACACATCAGCTACGTCAACTTCTATTGCCACCGACAGCACTGCAACTAAACGCCGCAAATGGCAGAGCCGCGCCGTATCACGGACAGTGGAGGCAGGGAATGCGGCCTACTGCGCGGTCTGCGATGAACTCATCAAATTCCGGGCACGCGTACGCGCCGAACAGATCATCTGCAATGTCTACGTGGACAACCGGTGGGACCGTGTAGAGCACTATCACCCAAAGTGCTATCAGGAAGCTGGCATGCCATATGGAGAGCCCAAGCCTTGAGTTCGACCGGCAGGACGGCTATAGGACCTGGCTCAAGAACAGCTTGGTCCTATCTTCGGCGGGTTCAGTGAAGAAGTGATGAGGGGTGCCAACCTCCACTATCTCACCATCCTCCATGAAGATGATGCGGTCGGCCACCTCGCGCGCGAAGCCCATCTCGTGAGTCACAACCATCATTGTCATGCCCGAACGTGCCAGTTCCTCCATCACGTCAAGCACTTCCTTGATCATCTCAGGGTCAAGCGCCGATGTAGGTTCGTCAAACAGCATCACGCGCGGTTCCATCGCCAGCGCTCGCGCAATCGCCACCCTCTGCTGTTGTCCGCCCGAGAGCTGACCGGGGAACTTGTGCGCTTGCTCTGGAATGCCCACGCGCTCCAGCAGCGACTCAGCTAGCTCTTCCGCCTCTCGCCGCGACTTGCGGCGTACCCAGATGGGGGCCAGCGTGATGTTGTCCATTACCGTCAGGTGCGGGAACAGGTTGAACTGCTGGAAGACCATGCCCACCTCGGAACGGATCTTCTCAATGTTGCGCAGGTCGTTGGTTAGCTCAATGCCATCCACGATGATCTGGCCACTCTGGTGAGCTTCGAGACGGTTGATACACCGAATCCACGTGCTCTTACCTGAACCAGAAGGTCCGAGCACCACTACGATCTCCTGCTCTTTGATGGTTGCGGAGATGCCGCTCAGAGCCTGAAAATCGCCGAACCACTTGTCAACGTCGCGGCAGACGATCATGTCGGGTTGAGCGGCGAGCTCATCTGACACTGCAATGGTTGCATCGCCGTGGGTCGGTGACCTAGGCATGTTCAATGTCCCCCTATCTGCAACCGCAGCCGACGGTTGGCACTCATCGTTGTCCTAGTCCCACACGCTGCTCCAGCCGCTGGCTGTATTTCGACATAGCAAATGCGACAACCCAGTAGACAGCCGAAACGAAGAGCAATCCCTCACGCCGAACTCCAAGGAACTGTGATTGGTTCGGAATCACTGAGTTGGCCATCCGCAGGAAGTCAAATAGGCCGATGATGGCGAGCAGTGAGGTCTCCTTGAAGGTCGCGATGACTTGACCGACCAAGGGTGGGATGGACACTCGCAGAGATTGCGGCAACACGATGAAGCCGGTTCGTTGAATGGTTGTCAACCCAACGGCATCAGCCGCTTCGTACTGCCCCCGGCGAATCGACTGAAGCCCGCCTCGTACATTCTCCGCGAGATAGGCCGCAGAAAACAGCGTGTAACCGAGGATCGCGGCAGCAAGCTCCGCTAGCTCCATGCCATCGGGCAAAAACAGTGGCAGTACGACCGAAAAAAACAGCAGCAGGGTGATTAGCGGCACGCCGCGGATCACTTCGATATATGCCGTCGATAACACTCGGAAGATCGGCTGGCGCGAGGTTCGAGCAAGGGCCAGCAACACGCCAATCGGGAACGACAGCATGATCGTCAACACCGATACAAGCAGCGTCACGCTGAAGCCGCCGATGAACATGTCGGTCGGTGTCTCCACCGTCGATGGCGAGTTGACGACGGTCGCGCCGTAGAAGAGGACCGTAACTGCAAAGAGCCAAGCGCCCACCAGCTTTCGACGCTGCGCGGCAACACCAGAAAAGTTAGGTGCAAGCAATCCAGCTATAGCCAGCAGCAAAAAAGCGACGCGGGCGACCTGCAACATCGGATACCAGCCGAAGAAGGCTGCGACCCAATGGAACGCAGCGAGCAACAACAGGCCAATCGCGGCCAAGCGACCCGCCTCGCCCGCGTCTATGCGTGTGAGCCACCACAAAGCCGCCGAGCCCGCCACTGCGAACGCCAATGCCATAGGCAAAATAGTTGAGAACACGTGGGCATAATCGATGTTGGGATCGCGCATGACGACCCAATAGATGAAAAATGGGCTCAGCACCCACGCCAGATTGACAGCCGTCCGCGTCCTGGCCAGGGCACCGCGCGGCAGCACTCCGCCAGTTTGGTCGCCCTCGATATCACCCGCGCTACTCGCACCTCCGGTAGTCGAGTGTGTCATTGTCGCGGAGTCAGATACAGGTTGCCCAGACACCGGCTGACCAGATGCCGGTTGCCCAAATGCTGGTTGCCCAAATGCTGGTTGGCCAGATACCTGGAGTCCACTGGCGATTGCGCGTGCGCGCGCGAGCCTTCCGACCGAGTAGCCGACCGCTAGCAGAAGCCACATGACTGTCCACGGCATTCTCGTGCTCAAGGCCACGAGGCTTCCTGGTTCAGCAATGAACTCACCCTCGACGAAGCCGTAGTGCCCGTAGCGCACAACCCAGGTTGATGCCACTAGCAATGCCGGTACGCCTAGGACGATCCACACAACCGGAACTTCCGTGACACGACGTCCCAGGTCGTCGAAGCTGCGACGCAACACCAGACCGAGGCCGAACAACACAATCGCAGTGATCCACCAAGCTCTTCGATCAACCATCGCTGCAACGAAGGACTCGCGCACTAGCTCACCGGCGCTGTCGCGCACACTTTCCCCCGACGCGTCAGCCAGCACGCTCGGCTCACGTATCAGCGCACCGACCGCAATGAGAGCGCCCGCCGACATCAACCAGCCCATCAGTCGCTTCACCGTCACACCGCCCCAACTGGACCAGATGCCAGCGCTCAACCCCGCAAGCGCCATGACGATGCCGACAGCTACCCACACACGGATGTACTGATCCTCCGGATAGGCCTGAGTAAACAGCAGCCGCAGGTTCGTGCGAACCGCAACCCAGGAGCGCTCCTCGCTAAAGGTGAAGTTCAACAAACCTCGATACGCGAAAAGCGCAATGAGAACCGCGAAGATCGTAAGGATTGAGTTACGAACGTTGGGGAAGAGATTCTCGCGGATCCAGCGACCTGGCGGCAAGCTCGGACGGTCGGGCGGCCTAGTTGGGGGACCGACGGTCTCAGCCCCCAATACAGTCGATGCCGCTGGCAAAACGGGATCGGTCACCTCAACGCTCCACTATCCGCAGCCGGATATTGAAGAAGTTGACAACCGCCGAGATCGTCAGTGAGCAAGCTAGATAGAACAGCATCCACACGGCCATGACCTGCAGCGTTTTGCCAGTCTGGTTGTAGACGGTTTGGCCGATCTGCACCAGGTCGCTGTAGCCCACAGCGATCGCCAGCGAAGTGTTCTTGGTGAGGTTCAGGTACTGATTCCCTACCGGAGGCAAGATCACCCGGAGCGCCTGCGGCAAAATCACCCGCCGCAGAGCCGTTGAGCGTCGTAATCCGACTGCTTGGGCCGCTTCGCTTTGACCCTTGGGCACCGCCAAGATGCCACCACGCACGATCTCAGCAATGAACGCCGCTGTATAGAAGACCACTCCAAAATAGACGGCTGCAAATCCGATGGGCAAGTTCAAGCCCGCAGCCCCATAGTTGGCAAAGTTGCCCGGCTGCACGATGTCGGGTCGCATCGCGTCTATCGGTGGTCCACTGCGCCCATTACCAAACTTGTCTCCGAGGACTCCAAGACCGTCACTTGAGGAGTTGACGACCCAACTAGACAGGCCCGGCCATAGCAAAGCAACGAACAACACGACGATCACCGCAGCCGCGACAGCGAACACCATCCGAAACCAGTCGTCATCGGTGAGCCGAGTCCTCCCAGCGGGAGTTCGATGCTGCGCAAGGAACCGACGGATCCACCAACTCGCCGCGCCGGCCGATGCAAGCGCCGCAAGGATCTGCACCGCTGCGGGTGGAACTGAGTCAACAGCATCGGCCAATGCGCTGAAGATGTTGCCCAGCCAACCGAATATGGGATGCAGCCACCAACCAGCGATAGCGAAGACAGCGATAATGCCGGTCGCCCATGCACCCGCATTGGTTTGGCTACCGGTTTGTTCACGTCTAGTCGTCAGTCGGCGATACACGAAATGGGCGATGGCAGCACCGATCAACAGAACCACGGCCCATTGGTAGAAGCCGTCGGCAACGAAAACACGGGGGATCGAAAGACCCTTGTTGGATAGATGCACCCATCCTGGGATTGGCCCCATGTCGAACGACACGTTTGGCAGCGTCGCCAGCACCGCCGCGTACACCAGGATCTGCACTAGCAGTGGAATGTTGCGCAGCGCTTCTACGTAAACCCCGGCGAGACGTCGCAGCGGCCAGTTTGACGACAGCCGAGCCAGACCCACCAATACACCGATAACCGACGCGAGCGCAATGCCAGCGACCGCCATCCTTATGGTGTTGACCATGCCGACCCAAAGCGCCCGGCCCCCCGAGTCGGGATTGGTATCGATGCCCCAGCCGACTTTGATTCCGATGTAGTCGGAAATGAAGTCAAAGTCGATGTTGGCGCCACGAGCTCGCAGGCTGTCACCAGCCTCGGTAGCGAGAAACCACATCGCTGCCAGGACCAGGATGAGCGTGCCGACTTGTGCGATCCAACGCACGACTGTGGCGTCTCGATAGAACGGCGGACGAGCCCCCAGGGTGTTCAGGGGATTATCACTTTCCTTTGGTCGAGGATCATTCACCGCAGGTCACCATACGCGATGCGGCTACTGCCATTGGGTGTCTTCAGCAATCAGGTCCTCAGCGCACAGGTCATCCGGCGTTAGGTCATCGCGAGACAATGCAGCCCGGCGCCCAAACGCGCATCGGACCTCGGCCCGCTTGGGTCGAGGTCCGATGGCTGTGTGCGCCGGGGCGCACCTTCATATCAAGCTGTTATCGGCTGTATCGCCTGAGAGCTTGTCTGACCAACTAGCCGAGTAAGGCCCGACCGATATGGCAGCTTCTAGCGAGCAGGCGGAGCGTAGATCAGGCCACCTTCTGTCCAGCGCGCGTTCGCGGAACCATCACGGCTCAAGCCCACGTCGCTGAGGTTGTTGGTGTAGATCTCATCGTAGTTTCCGACTTGGCTGATCACTTGGTAGAAGGCATCAGCCGACAGGCCCATCTTGGTCTGTAGCTCGCCCTCGCCGCCGAGCAGACGAATTGCCTCGGCGTCAAGGTTGCCGCTACCGAGCATTGAATCAATGTTGGCCGAAGTAATACCCTTCTCATCAGCGATAACGGTGGCGTAAACGGTCCAGTTGACCACGTCGCCGAACGTTGACTGATTCTGCGGGTAGACTGGGCCCAGAGGCTCCTTAGAGATAGGCGTCGGCGGGAAGATCACCCAACTCTGGTCACCCTCCTGCTTCACTTTGCGACCAACCAACGCGGAACCGTCAGTGGTTACCGCATCGCAAGCACCTGAGATGAAGTTCTCTGTCACGATGTCGAAGTCTTCAAATGTCGCCAAATTGATCTCGATGCCCGCCGCGTCGGCAGCATCGCCGATGTTCTTCTCGGTGGTGGTACCGGCATTGGTACACACCTTGGCGCCTTCCAGATCCGCCACTGTGGAGTTGGCGGAGAATCCGTCGCTGGCTCGAGCCATGATCTGCTGCCCGTCATAGTAGGTGGTCGGTCCAAAGTCGAGCACCAGGTCGGTGTCACGGCTCTGGGTCCAAGTGGTGTTGCGGATCAGCAGGTCGATGTCACCAGCCTCAAGCGAGCTAAAGCGCTCGGCTGCGGTGACCGGCACGAAGTTCACGGCGTTGGCGTCACCCAAAATTGCCGCCGCTACTGCGCGGCAATAATCGGCATCGAAGCCTTTGGTGCTGCCATCGGGCTGCGTCTCAGAGAAGGCCACCGCCGAACCGCTAACGCCGCAGTTGAGGGAGCCACGGTCCATGACAACCGCGAGCAAGTCACCGGTGTCTTGCACCATGGTGACTTCGGTTTCTGGTTCTGCTGCAACAGTTGTTGCGGCTGGCTCGTCGGTTTCAGCCACCGCATCACCGTCATCATCAGATCCGCACGCGGCGGCAATCATCGCAATCGCCACAAGCGCGCCACACAGTCGCAGCGCAGACCGCCGAGAAATCGGTGCAATTCGTCTATCTGTAATTCGTCCAATCATGGGAAGCATTCCCTCCAGTTGTTGAGTATGTGCGAGCGCTCGCGCGAAGGTAACCACTCGGTGAACACTCTCCGACACGCCCGTTCAGCGGCAGGCTAGCAGTAGGCGATTGCGGCCCAGACGCCTCAAGTCATAGGCGAGCCAGCCGCCAGCGGTGCCACTCAATCGGACAGACGGAGCCAATCGCAGAGCCGCTACGGATTCAATCCGGTGGTTGCTACGAACCAAAGAGGCACACTTAGTTGATGGCCGACCCCGACGACCACGCTCTTGCCTCGAGCGTGGCCACCGAGACAGGGGCCGTGCTGGTGGAAGTTCGTGATCAGCTCTTCAGCTCAGGAGCTGGCACCTGGGAAATCCGTGACACCGGCGACTCCGAGGCTCATCGACACATCGTGAAGCGACTGGCCGAGGCACGACCCAATGACGCCGTACTGTCCGAGGAAGGACGAGATGATCTGACCCGTCTATCTGCGGACCGGGTTTGGATCGTGGATCCGCTGGACGGCACCCGCGAGTTTTCCGAGCCTGGGCGCTCAGATTGGGCGGTTCATGTGGCTTTGGTTGAGAACGGCGTGCCCACCGCAGGGGCCGTAGCACTGCCAGCAATCGGCAAGACGCTATGCACCGATCCAGAACCGCTGTTGCCAGCTCCAGATCCGGCTTCGAATAGCGGTCGGCCTCGCCTGGTCGTCAGTAGGTCGCGCCCGCCTGCGGCAGCCGTCATCGTTGCGCAGGCGCTAGACGCGCAGCTAATGACGCTCGGCTCCGCTGGCGCCAAGGCCATGGCTGTTGTGCTCGGCATGGCCGACATATACGCGCATTCGGGAGGCCAGTACGAGTGGGATAACTGCGCGCCGGTGGCCGTGGCGCGCGCTGCGGGCTTACACGCCAGCCGCTGCGACGGATCCGATCTGGAATACAACTTTGCCGACCCGTGGCTGCCCGATCTACTGATTTGCCGCCCGGAATATGCCGAAGATGCGCTTGCGGCCTTGCGAAAGGCCATCGAGGGCACACCATGAAACCGCTAGTCGGGATATGGCTGTTCTTCAAAGCGAAATGGAGACCTCCAAATGCAGAGACCTAGAGCTACGGAGACCTAGAGCTGGAGACCTAGAGCTATGGAACTGAAGACAACCGAGTATCGCGTTGATGGTCCGGTCGCAACGTTGACGCTCTCGCGACCACATCGCCGCAACGCCTGGACCGGTCGAATGCACACCGAGGTGCGGTGGGTGCTGCAACAAGCCGAGCAGGATCCGACAGTACGCATCGTCATCATTACTGGCGAGGGCCGCGACTTCTGTGTCGGCGCCGACACTCAGGCGCTGGAAGGTCACGGCCGCAAAGGCGGTTACGACCCCGGTACCGCCGAAGACTTAGCGATGCCCGGCTATGGCATGTCCCCCGAGTTCGATCAGAACTTCGCGTTCATGATGGCGCTTGAAACGGTCACGATTGCTGCGGTGAACGGTGCGGCAGCTGGCGCGGGACTCGTGCTCGCCTGCTACTGCGACCTGCGCTTCGCTGCGTCCGACGCCAAACTCACTACTGCGCACGGCCCGTTGGGCTTGCCCGCGGAGTTCGGCTTATCCTGGTTGCTGCCTCGCCTTATTGGCATCACACGAGCCAATGACCTGTTGCTGTCAAGCCGCAAGTTCTTGGCTTCCGAGACCGAAGGCTGGGGCTTGTTCAACGAGATCGTGGAGACCCCTGAACTCATGGACCGCGTTTACGCGTACGCGCAGGACATGACAGCCCGCGTTGCACCCAGTTCACTTGCCACAACTAAGCGCCAGATCTACCTTGACCAGCACCGCGATGTCGGCACTGCAGTGGCCGAGTCGGATCGTTTACTGAACGAGATGATCCCCAGTCCGGACTACCGCGAGGGCGTAGCTGCACTCACCAAGCGTCGGCTTCCGCAGTGGCCAGCCCGCCTCTAACCCGCTCCATGACTCGAGTCACACACCCCGTCACACCTCCAAGACAGTGATGGCGCCCGTGTCGCCGTTGACCTCAATAAGGGCGCCGTCCGGAATGCGCCCTGTGGCCCCAGTGGCCGAAATGACGCACGGAAGACCCAGTTCACGGCTCACGATGACCGAATGGCTGAGCGCCGCGCCGACATCCACGACAACAGCACTCGCGCTCACGAACAACGGCGTCCAAGACGGATCAGTAAGCGGTGCAACCAGCACATCACCAGGCGCCAACGCGGTGGGGTCGCTGCTGTCGAGCACGACTCTGGCGCGTCCGCGAGCAATACCCGGGCAACCTGGCAATCCATTCAACACCTCCCCCGCACTCAACGCAGGCAATTCGGCGGCGCCGCGCAGAGGCCAGGACGACATTGGAGGCGGATCCCCGACGATTACGAAGGGCTCCTGACGCGCGTTCGCATTTTCCCAGACATCCCGGCGTTCAGCTATCACTTCCGGCCAACCAGTTGGGTCATCAAGTAGCTCGTGTAGTTCCGACAGTCTCAGCATGCTCAACTCGGTCATCGCATCAATCTGGCCCCGCTCGAGCAGCCTTCGGCCCAGCACGCGCGCCGCAATTCGACACTCGTTTACGTAACGCACACAGTTTGTCTTGGTCCGCTCGCGCCCAGGCAAATAGACCGCCGCTGCACCCAGCGCCAGATTAAACTGAGTCTGCGTTTCGGGATCAGCCGCGAGCGCAGCCGAGATCTCCTTCGTCAGGGTTTCACGCTGGGTAGCTAGCTCCGCGCGTCGACGAGCAGGCTCGGCGTCGTCTGGTGCCAGACGCATGCGGTCAATCGCTGCCAGCGCAATATCAGGGTCGGTCTCCCAAGTCGGGCAACTAATCTCCCATTCGTTGGGCCCCCGAGAGCCGTACTCGTAGACAAAAGCGTCGAACGCTGAAGCGAACGCTGCGAAATCGCTCGCAGGGTCCGCAGCGGCCTCGGCAGCTAGGCGATCCGCCAAGCCCTCAGGCCCCCCATCAAACATCTTGCTCAGGGCGCTTGATGCCGCAACCTGGCGCCCGAGGTTCCACATCGCATCGGAGGGCGCTGCCGAAGCCACGTCTCCGAAACCAGCCACCAGCTTGAGCGTGTCTTGGGGTCTACCCAGCGCCGTACACACTTGCTCAAGCGCACCCAGCGGAACCGCCGCCAAGAACGACACCTTTAGATGGCGCGCGAACAACAAGCGAAAGCCGGTGCCGTCCTCATAGCGCGCGTATCCGGTGTCTAGAAAGTCGCTGATCCACTGAACGATCTCGTGATCGCTCATCTGCGCAAAGTCGGGCCGCTGAGCGCGCAACTCCGCCGTGTTGCGCTCATCGTCATGGACTTCCGGCAGAGCTGGGGCGGTGAACAACTGCAAAAATGTCTCGCCGATACGTCGTTCGGCCGCTGGGCTGGCGTCGGCGGGATGCGGTTCGTAGGGCGGGATGCCCGGTTGCTCGCCAAAGAAGTTGCGATCAACAGTGTCCACGTCAATTCCTGGGGCACGCGCACCAAACACACGTCCGATTGAGGCGTTCAGATACGTATAGCCACCGAAGACTCCCAAGAACTCGCAGTTATCCGGATCAAACTCGTCGTAGGAGAACGCACCCATTGACACGTACGCGTCGCGAAAGGCCAGCTCCGACATGAGAATGCCATCTTCGTCCTGGAAGGCGAAATAAAAGGTGCTCATCCTCACCGGATCGGGGAACACCTCACCCACATTGGCGCGAGTCCATATGGGATAGCGCTTAGAAGGTTGGGTACCGACGAAGTAACCGCCGCAGCGGTCAGTCAGATCTGCCATGTGTCCTCCCCACAGTCATTCACAATTGGTCATTCACAGTCGACATTTACTGTTGGCAAACGGCGTCGCAGGTTTGAGCCCGCTACGACAAGCGGGCCGGGCAGCCGCTTCCCCCTCGTGGCGGCTGCCCGGCCAGGCCGTGAAGTGATGCTAGACCGTCATGAGTGCGTTCGGGACACTTGGAGGTGCGATGCCAGTGACCATTGAGCACTATCGAGATCTAGGAAAATTCGACTACGGCGTTTGTGACACGGTGACGCCGATGATTCGACGTGTCATCTGCCAGAATCCGACACCATTTACATATCGCGGCACAGGCACCTACATCGTCGGCCGCGGCGAAGTAGCCGTGATAGACGCAGGTCCGCCGCTCACCAGCCATCTTGACAATGTGCTCGCAGCGCTGGAACCCAACGAAACGGTCAGCGCCGCTTTGGTGACACACACCCACAGTGACCACTCGCCCCTAACTGGAGAGTTGCTCACAGCAACCGGCGCTCTCAGCTATGGCTTCGGGCCGCACGCCAGTGTTTGGAAGCTTGATCCGGACGATCGTGTCGATTTCTCCGACTACATCAGCGCCGCCGAGCAAGAGAAGTACCAAGCTGAGTTTGACGAGTTGCCCGAAGAACTGAAGCGAGAAGGAGCCGACACCGACTTCGTTCCCGACGTCGCCCTGGTTGACGGCGACATCGTTTCGGGAGATGGCTGGACGCTGCGCGCAATTCACACACCTGGCCACTGCTCAAACCACCTGTGCTATGAGCTGCTAGAGGAGAATGCACTCTTCTCTGGCGACCACGTCATGGGCTGGGCAACAAGCATCGTGGGGCCACCCGATGGCTCGATGCGCGACTACATGGACTCGTTAGCGAAGCTGCTCAAGTTCGACCACGAGACCTATTGGCCAACCCACGGCCCCGCGATCCCCGAGCCGACGGCGTATGTGCGGTCATTTATCGCGCACCGCAACGATCGGGAGCAACAGATCATTGACTACCTGCGGCCCGGTCCATGCCGCATAGCCGACTTTGTACCGAAGATGTATGAGGCGTACGACAAGCGGTTGTGGTACCCCGCAGCAAGCTCGGTCTACGCCCACATGCTCCACCTGATTGAGACTGGCCGCGCTCGGGTACTCGATGAACACGATCAAGCCGGTCTAGACGGCCAAAACGGCTGCGAACCGAAGCTCACGTCGGTCTATGCGCTGACAACGGCTGCGTAGTCCATTGCGGCTGGTCATAGCGCTCTGCACGGTTGAGTACTCAGGACGACTCGACGCACACTTGCCGGAGGCAGTGCGGCTGATCATGGTGAAGGCAGACGGCTGCGTGGCCATCCATTCCGACGGAGGTGCCTACAAACCGCTCAACTGGATGAACGCACCCAACCGGCTTGTCTGCGAAGATCAACAGTGGAGCGTCACCAATGACCGCGGCGAACGCCTGCTCATTGGCATGATGGAGGTGCTCAGCGACACGTCGTACGACTTGGGCATCGATCCGGGTCTGGAGCGAGATGGTGTTGAAGCACATCTTCAAGAACTGCTGGCTGCTTCGCCGGAGACGCTGGCCGAAGGCGCAGTCCTGGTGCGACGCGAGTACAGGACCGACATTGGCCCGGTAGATCTGCTATGCCGAGATCGCGATGGCGCAACCCTGGCAGTGGAAGTCAAGCGTCGAGGAGAGATCGACGGAGTTGAGCAATTGTGCCGCTACCTCGAGTATTTGAACCGGGATCCTCGCTTGGCGCCTGTGAGCGGCATCTTTGCCGCGCAGGAGATCAAGCCCCAGGCTCGAGTGTTCGCAGCAGATCGAGGCATCCGCTGCATCGTGCTGGACTATGACGAGTTACGCGGCATCACTAGCGACACGCTCAAGCTGTTTTAGGGCTACGACCTGTGTCGGGTCCGCCGCCTTTGTTGCGTCCAGCACGCTCTTGGGGCTCGGCGCGACGGAACAGGTGCGATATCAGGCGTAGGTACACAGGCCGTTGTCAATGACAACGCGCTGCTCGTCGGTGCCCTGCTGAGCGACCGTTCGGTAGATCGCTCGTCCCTCGCCGTCATCCCACACTTGAATGGTCAACTCGTCGCCCGGAAACACGGGGGCGGAGAAGCGGGAGTCCATTGACCGGAAGCGTTCGGGGTTTCCGTCGCACAGTGTGTGCAGCAGCGCCCGGCCGGTGAAGCCGTAGGTACACAGTCCGTGCAGGATCGGCTTAGGAAATCCCGCCAGCTCCGTGGCAAACCACGGATCGCTGTGCAGTGGGTTGTAATCACCGCTCAATCGGTACGTGAGAGCCTGATCTGGGCGAGTCCGGTAGGAGACCTCATAGTCGGGGTCTCGGTCGGGCGCGCTGACCAGCGGGGTGGTGCTACCCGGCTCACCCCCGAATCCCCCCGAGCCGCGTATAACTACTGAGCTGCGCAGTTCAAAGAGCACGTCGCCCGAGCTGGCATCAACTGCGCTGGCTTCGGTATCAATAATGGCATTGCGGCCTTCACCCTTGTCCCACATACCAGCGATGCGGTCGGTGATCTCAACGGAACCCTCGGTCGGAATCGGACGATGAACCGTAATGCCCTGGCTGCCGTGCAACAGTTTGCCCCAGTCAATGTCACCGGCTTTGGCCATAGCTCCGCCAGCACCGAATCCGATGACGACACCTTGCGTCGGAAACGATTGATGCACGATGTCCTTGGAATTGTGCGTGGTGAAGGCCAGCTCTGATCCAAAGGGATCCTCCGCGCCAGCACCGATACCAACGGCATACAGCAGCGAGTCGCGGAATGTCCACGATCGCTCGGTAGGCGTGCCGCTGGCACCAACCGCTTCTGGATTGAGTCCCATGATTGATGTCCTTTGCTGTCTGGTCTGATTTGTCTTGTCTGAATTGATTTGAATGCAACTTCGTGTTTCGTGCCGGTCTCAGTCGCCTATGCCACCGTCAGTCGGCTCACCGTTCATACCGCTGTTGAGGCGAGCGTCGCGCACCAGTTGACGCGCAGCATCGCCGATCTTGGCGGGGTCATCAATGGCATCAGTCCTGGGACCTCGCTGCCAGCCCTCGGCGACCGCGAGCAACTGACCAGAGGCCTCAAAGACGCGGCCAGTCACGCCAGCAGCGTCGGTTGAACACAGCCAAGTCACGATCGGCGCGATATAGCGGGGATGCATCAAAGCCTGGTCTTCCTCTGAAGCTTGGCCCATGCCCAAATCTTCGGTCATACGTGTGAGAGCCCCTGGCGCGACTGCGTTAACCCGAACGCCGTAACGCGCCAGCTCGCGCGCTGCGATGATCGTGAACGCCGCGATGCCCATCTTGGCGGCACCGTAGTTCGTTTGCCCCGGATTGCCGTAGATGCCAGAGACCGATGTCGTGTTCACGATTGAGGCGTCGACCTGCTTGCCCGACTTGGCCTGCTCCCGCCAGTAGGAACTGGCCCAGCGAGCGGGAGCGAACGTTCCCTTTAGGTGGACCTTGATGACCGCGTCCCACTCGGCCTCGGTCATGTTCACCAACATGCGGTCGCGCAAGATGCCTGCGTTGTTAACCACGCCATGTAAATCACCGAAGGTCTCAATTGCCTGATTGACGAGCCGTTGAGCGCCTTCCCAATCAGAGACATCGTCGCCGTTAGCAACAGCCTGCCCACCCATAGCCCTGATCTCGCTAACGACTTCGTCGGCGGGTCCGGTATCTGAACCCGTTCCGTCGCGGGCGCCACCCAGGTCGTTGCACACCACCTTCGCGCCGTGCTCGGCAAGCATCAAGCAGTGTTCGCGCCCGATTCCCCGAGCGCCTCCGGTCACGATTACAACCCGGTCCTCGCATAGTTTGCTCATGACGTTCAAAATTCCTCTCTGTTCCAGCCTGGAGGCTCAGCCTCGCGGTTAGGCCGCCAACGTAATACGGCTCCCCTCAACGTTGCCTGCTAAGGCCGCGCTGATTGCGGGGAGTATCGCACGCAACGAGGCTGTGCACCCAACGGGCGACATCCACACTTAGCAAGCGGCCCGTACGATCAGCCTTCATGCACTGGCCGAAGTGGGCCCCTCGCTGGTCGATCATCATGGCAACCGCGATCCTGGTCGCTTCAGTCCTTGGCACAGCCACACTGGCTATTAGGAACTCTGATGACACTCCTGACGCAACTGGCCTCGCAACCTCAGCGGAACCCAGCGCGACCGCTCCAACCAATCAGTTTGAATCCACTGCACCCCCCTTAACGCCAGCGTCTGGCCACACTGCCACCACAGCGCCGCAGACACTCACATCGGTGAGCCCCGACGCCGTGCATTTGCAGATTGCGGCTCTAGCAACGGAGGTAGCGAACACACCTGTTGTTGTGCGAACTGACCTCGGCGAACTCAAGCTGACTGTGGCCGATCTGGGTATCTCGCTGGCGCGAGACGCCACCCACAAGGCGGTTCAGAGACTCAGAACCGCGCAAGCTGAGGCTGACGACACAGACGATGGCGCTGCTCAGGAGTGGGTTGGTTGGTCTAGCGACCCCGCGCTCGCCGAGCGGCGGTACCACGTTGATCGATTGACGGCTAGAGCCGCGCTATCGGATGCTCCAGGTATCGGTGTGACGGCGAATCCACCTTCGGTCATCGTCGTCAACGACCGGCTGGCCGTTGACCTCGGCCAACCCGGCCGAGCTGTTGACGCAGATGCGATTGTCGACCAGGTGCTCAGCAGCATCGCACGCTCCGCCTTTCCTATTGAGATAGATGCAGAACTGTCGCGCAGCGAACCAATCGCCTATACACCCGAATTGCAGGAGGCGGTCAACACGGCTCAGCGGAGCTACGGCCGCGAACTCACGGTGGTGTTCGGTGAGTTGACCCACGAACTTTCCCTTGAGACGATCGCAAGCTGGCTTCTGCTGGATCCAGAAGCGAAGCCCCCAACAGTTACATTTGACCAAGCACAAGTGGGTCCGTACCTGCAAGAAGTGTTCACTGCAGTGTCGGCACCTATCACGACCGCTGCCATGGCTGTCGTCGCAGGAGTGCCGACGGTGGTGGCCAGCGATGGAGGTGTCACCTGCTGTGCCGACGACGTGGGCGCGATAGTCGAACAGGCCCTGTTGGCACGCACACAAATCCCTATTGCGCTTCCATCTCGCCCTGCGGTGAGCCGCGAGGAGCAACAACTTCTGGAATCGCTGGGCATCGTTGAACTGGTCGGAACATTCACCACAAAACACGTTTGCTGCCAGGGGCGCGTCAAGAACATTCAGCGTTTCGCGGATCTGATGCGCGGCACCATCGTGGAGGCGGGCCAGAGTCTGTCGCTGAATGCGCACGTGGGGCGGAGAACCGTCGCTAAGGGTTTCGTGGAGGGCGGCTTCATCCAAAAAGGTGTGCTAGTTGACGACATCGGCGGCGGGGTGTCGCAGTTCGCCACGACCATATTCAACGCCTTGATCCACGCTGGCATGACGATTGACGAATACCAAACCCATTCGCTCTATCTCAAGCGCTATCCGTACGGCTTGGACCCGACCATTTCGTACCCGGAGCCCGATCTGGCCTTCACCAATCCAACGCCGTACGGACTGCTTATCTGGCCGAGCTACACCGATACGTCCATCACCGTCGACCTGTACTCGACTCGCAACATAGCGGTGACGATCGGCGCGCCAGAGACTGAAGTACGCGACTATTGCCGCCGGGTCAGCACGGACCGTACACGAGTGTTCTTAGACGGCACCGTTGAAGTTGACACATTCAAAGCCAGGTACAGGCCCGAAGAGGGACGCAACTGCGACGGTACGCGGTCGGTGCCGAGGCAGTGCGTAGATCCGCGGCTGCAGGCTGCCACCCCTGGCGATGACGGCGATAACTCGCAAGGAGCACAAGACTCCGCTGACGTTCCCGAAGAGGCGCTGGTTAGAGACGGCGACAAGCGCGCAGACGGGTCGACCGTGGTGTGTCCACCGCTTGAATGCACCGAACGGCCGGGTGAACGCAAATCACAACTACCCCGATATCCCGACGACCCGTGCCTCGGCGTTGACCTGACCACACTGGTCCCCGACGTTGACGACGCTGGCGAAGACGGTTCAGGCGACGACAACACAGGCGAAGACGACACCGACGATGACAACACAGGGGACGACAGTTCTGACGGCGAAAATTCCGGCGATGACGACTCCGGCGGCGGCAGCGCAGGGGACGACAACACCGGCGACGACTCGGGCAACGAAGCGTCTGGCGACGACAACAGCGACACCGGCGACTCAGCAACAACCTAAGGCAATGACCGTTGCCGATGCCTCCGTTGCAGATGTACTGATCGTGGGCGCTGGTCCTGCGGGTGCAGCAGCCGCCGTGTGGGGTCGGCGCGCTGGCCTCCGAGTCATCCTCGTGGACCGCTCGGCGCTGGGGCGTGACAAGTGCTGCGGCGACGGCCTGACCACGCTCGCGTTGCGCGAACTCGAACTGCTCGGCTTGCTGCCCGAACGATTGGAATCATGGATGCCGGTCGACGCAGCGTGCGTGCGAACGCCCAGAGGGCATGTAGTGCGGCTGCCGCTCCCAGCGGGCCATGGGCTGTTTGCAAGCGTCTGCCGCCGAACTCAGCTAGACGCAGAACTCGTCAACCTTGCGATGCAAGCACAAGCGGACGTTCGCCTCGGAGTGGCCTTTGACGGCTTCGAAGACTCGGATGCTGAGGCACACGCAGTGTCTGTACGGCTCAGCGACGGCAGCCGCGTAAGGACCCGATTCGTGGTAGCCGCTGACGGTGTTTACTCTTCGGTGCGCAAGGCGCTGGGCATCGGGCCAAGACGCTACCGCGGCGACTGGCATGCGTTTCGCTGCTACCTGCGAGCCACCGGCGACGCGGCGCGCGACATGTGGGTGTGGTTTGAGCCCGACTTGTTGCCGGGTTACGCGTGGTCGTTCCCACTAGGTGACGGACGGGTAAATGTCGGGTTCGGCGTTCCCCGAAATCACAGTGAGAACACCAATAGTCACCAAGTCAGCTCAACTGGCACAGGCACGCTGTCCGGCGCACAGCTCTCTGCGTTGTGGGCGAGTCTGACCGAGCGCCGCCATATCGCGAGCGTGCTCGGCGCTCACCAACCCGACAGCCCGACAAGAGCATGGCCCATACCGGCGCGACTCGGAGCGATCGAGCTCGCAAACGGCCGCACGTTGCTCTGCGGCGACGCCGCCGCAGGTGCCGACCCGCTAACCGGTGAGGGCATCGGGCAGGCTCTGAAAATGGGACGCATGGCGGCAGCAGCGATCGCAAGCGGCGGTCCGCCACGCAGCGTTACAGCCCGCTACGCGCGCAACGCAATGGCCGCGTTTTCGCTAGACCATCGGCTGGCGCGATGCCTCAGCGGCATCTTGTCTCACCCGAAGCTGGCCGAGTTATCGCTTCGAGCGGTGAACTGCAGTGGATGGACTCGTCGACAGTTCGCGCGCTGGATGTTCGAGGACTATCCTCGTGCCGCGGTTGGTTCACCTAGCCGGTGGAGGCGGGGCATCGTCCGAGCGCAAGGTGCCTACCATCCCGATTTGCGCTTAGACCCGGTTGCGGTTGGAGCCCTGCGTTGGCCAAGCTAGGCAGGTGACCGACACCTTTGTGTTCGGGGGCGTGCAATCTGAGGGCGCGCCCACGCCAGACACGGATGACCGGCATTGCAGGTTCACCCGCGAGCAATGGGCCAAGTTACGCGATGCCACACCGCTCTCCTTGACCGAGAGTGAGCTTGAAGCACTAGCTGGCCTGGTTGAGCCCGTGACACTCGACATGGTGCGCGACATCTACCTGCCGCTGTCGCGCCTGTTGAACCTGCGCTTCGCTGCGAAGCGTCAACTGCGCGCCGCCACCGAGGGCTTCTTTGGCAGAGTGCTGCCGCCACGGCCCTACCTAATTGGCATTGGCGGAAGCGTTTCGGCGGGCAAGAGCACCACTGCACGCATCCTGCGAGCCGTTTTGGCCTCGTGGCCGGACCATCCCGAAGTGGATCTAGTCACCACCGACGGTTTCTTGTTGTCGAACGCCGAACTGACAAAGCGCGGCCTCCTCGGACGTAAGGGTTTTCCCGAGTCCTACCGTCGCGGCGAGCTGCGCGAGTTCCTACAACGAGTAGCCAACGGCGAGCCCGAAGTCGCGGCACCGGTCTATTCGCACATTCTCTATGACGTGACGCAGGAGATTCAGCTCGTCAAGCAGCCCGACATTCTCATCGTGGAGGGTCTCAACGTGCTTCAAACCGGTCCACCCTCAAGCACGCCATTCGTGTCGGACTTTTTTGATTTCACCATCTACGTCGACGCCGAAGCCGAGGATCTAGAAGAATGGTACGTGGAGCGTTTCCAACAGTTGCGCAAGACGATGTTCCGCGAGCAGTCCGCCTACTTCGCGCAGTTCGCAGAGTTGCCAGCGGCCGCTGCGGAAGCGGTTGCGCGAACGATCTGGCGTTCGATCAATCTCGTTAACTTGCAAGAGAACATCCTTCCGACGAGGGCTCGAGCCGACTTGGTGTTCGCGAAGGGTGCCGATCACGCCGTTGATCACGTAGAACTCCGATACCACTGAGTTCCCAGCAGCGCTCAGAGTTCCCAGCAGCCCACAGACCCAGAAACCCGAAGCCCCGATAACCCAGAACCCGAGAGTCTCTTCGCATGGTGAATCATTCGGCCAGTCCTGCGCCTGTAGCGAACCGGATTGCGGGTTGCACTTTTTGTGCGATCGCGGCAGGCGAGATGCGCGCGCTGATCGTTTATGAAGACGAGTACGCCATATCGTTTATGGATCGGCTGCCAATGACCGACGGCCACTGCCTCGTGATCCCCCGCAGGCACGTGACCGATGTCTGGGAACTCACCGACGAGGATGCGGCTCACGTTATGCAAGCAGCGCGGCGAGTAGCGACGCTGGTACAGGAGCGACTAAAGCCCAAGGGCGTCAATCTGCTCAACAACAACGGCGCTGCCGCTGGCCAGACTCAGTTTCACTTCCATATGCACGTGATACCGCGCTACGGAGGGGATCGTTTGCTGCACCCATGGGAACGGGCATTCGCTGGCACCAGTGACATCAGATCGGTACACGAGAAGCTCATGGCCAGCGCATCGTTGAGCCCAACAATCGCCAACTAGAGCAACTAGTTTCAAGCTCCATGGACGACCGCTACGCCCCCTTTTCCGCGCTCCAGATCACCGGTCCCGACGATGACGGCGTGCTTGAGATCGTCATCGACACACCGGGTCGGCTGAACTCGGTAGACGCGCAGAAGCACCTGGCGTTGGCGGACGTATGGCGAGCAGTAGATGCCGATCCAGCTACTCGAGTGGCCGTCATTCGGGGCGCCAACGGCACATTCTCAGCAGGCGGCGACCTCGACATGATCCAGGAGATCATGGACGACTTTGAGACACGCCAAAAGGCACTGCGCGAGGCGCGCGACATCGTCTACAACATGATCAACTGCTCCAAAATCATCGTGTCAGCCATCGAAGGAGTCGCTGTTGGCGCGGGTCTGGCGGCGGCACTGATGGCCGACATCTCAATCGCCGGTCGTGGCGCACGGATAATGGACGGGCACACCAAACTTGGCGTAGCCGCGGGCGACCACGCAGCAATCGTGTGGCCAATCCTGTGCGGCATGGCAAAGTCAAAGTACTACCTGTTGACATGCGACTCCATCACCGGTAGCGAGGCCGACGACATGGGCATCGTGAGCAAAGCGGTTGACGACGCCGATGTGATTGACGAGGCCTTCGCTGTCGCCCGCCAGCTTGCGAAGGGCAGCCAGAGCGCCATCCGATGGACCAAGTACAGCCTCAACAACTGGATGCGAATGGCGGGACCCATCTTCGACACGTCAGCCGCGCTGGAAATGCTGGGCTTTACTGGCGCCGATGTGCGAGAGGGGCACGCCGCCATCGTCGAAAAGCGTCCACCCAAATTCGCTTGACTGCCACACGTAACGCACGCAACTAGGGGGACGACCCAAATGGCACCTTTGGACCAGCCGGTAGGTCAGCCGGACGACTTACACCTGAGCGCACACGAGCGGGTGCCTCCAATGGCTTCGGAAAACTCGGGTCCTCTGCGAGGCGTTCGCATAATTGACTGCACCCACGCGCTTGCGGGACCGTGGTCAACAATGATGCTGGCCGACCTGGGCGCAGATGTCATCAAAGTTGAGCCACCGAGAGGCGAAATCGCCCGCAAGATGGCGCCGTTCACACGCGAGGACACCGAACGACACTTCGGAGCCGGTTTCGCCAACTACAACCGCAACAAGCGAGGCATCGTCTTAGATCTGACCGAGGACGGCCAGCGCAACCAGTTCCTGCAACTGGTCGACACTGCCGACGCGCTCGTTGAGAACATGCGCGCAGGAGTGATGGACGCTCTCGGCGTGGGCTGGGAGGTGCTGCACGAACGCAACCCACGTCTGGTCTATGGCGCCATTCGCGGTTTCGGAGACCCACGCTCGGAGGAGAGCCCATACGTGGATTGGCCAGCGTACGACGTGGTGGCTCAGGCCATGTCGGGCATGGTGTCCGCAAACGGGGGAGGTCCGCAAGACCGCCACGTCGTAGGTCCCTACATAGGCGACACCTACCCTGGAACCGTTGGCGCCATGGGAGTGCTGGCCGCACTCTTCCATGCGCAACGAACCGGCGAAGGCCAGTTCGTTGACGTGTCAATGGTTGATGCGGTGATGGCCCTTTGTGAAGTCGGGGTGACCCGCTACAGCGTGATGGGTAAGCCTGACGTCCCGCCAAGCGGGAATCGCAACCAACAAATTGTGCCATTCGACATATTCACCACAGTAGATGGCGCGGTAGCGATCGGCGCTCCCACCGACAACCACTGGCGCGAGCTAGCAGTTGCCATTGGCCAGCCGGAATGGGCGCACGCGCAAGAAACCCGAACGCTTCGTGCAAGGTTCCATCACCGCGAAGAGATCATCGACGCACTCAAGCAGTGGACCGCTTCGCGCACTAACGCTGAGGTGCTGGAGGCAGTGGGAGGCAAGGTGCCATGTGGCCCTGTCAACCATCCGGTGGACCTATTCTCCGACCCGCACGTGGCGGCCCGCAAGATGTTGGTAGCCGTGGAGCAACCGGTGGGTCGTCCAATCGTGCAGATCGCACCGCCTATCCGCATGAGTGCCACACCGCCGGGCATATACCGACGCGCACCCAAGTTGGGCGAACACAACGATGAGATTCTCGAAGAGCTGCTGGACTGACTACCTGCAGAAAGTGACAGGGAGCTACTCGCCTGACGAGCGGGCCGTTAGGTAGACGAGAACGCTGTTTGATACATGCCCAGCACGGCCCGGCACGGCTGACACTTACGCGGGGTTATAGCTCCACGGGGACCGCCGGTAACGTGTCCCAGATGGGCAGGCGCAAGCGGAGGATGCCAGCGGGACGCATCAGGTCCGCGCGCTTCCAGCCGATCGTGGCAGGCAACCTCTCGCCACGTCGAACTGTTCCGTCCGCTATTGAGCGGCCGCCATATGCACGTGCCAGTGCCAACGCGCGAACGTCAGCCTCACTGTCTAAAGATGTGCATGTGGCAGACGAAGCCGCCATTGAGGCCATGCGACGTGCTGGCCGCGCGGCTCGACGGGTATTGGCGCGAGTAGCAGCCGAGATAGCGCCAGGTGTCACCACCGACCATCTCGATGAGGTTTGCCATGACGCATGTATCGCCGAGGGCGGCTATCCGAGTCCGCTGGGTTATCCGGGACCGCCTGCGCTAGATCCCGATCACGACGCCTCGGGCAATTTCCCGAAGTCGCTTTGCACGTCTGTCAATGAGATCATCTGCCACGGCATTCCTGACGATCGGCCGTTGCGCGATGGCGACATAGTGAACTGTGATGTCACGATTTTTCTTGATGGCGTACACGGTGATCACTCCGAGACGTTCCTGGTGGGCGACGTTGATGAGGACTCGCGGCGTCTTGTGGAGGTCACCCGTGAAGCCATGTACCACGGCATCGCAGTTATCGGGCCAGGCGCTGAGGTACGCGACATCGGCCGTGCCATTCAAGCTCGGGTAGAAGATGAAACGCAGCGTTACGGTGTTGTGCGCGAGTTCGTCGGTCATGGCGTTGGGCCGGTGTTTCACTGCCTACCCAACATTCCCCACAACTACGTCCCATCGGCACGCACCGAGCTACGGAAAGGCATGACGTTCACGGTGGAACCAATGATCACCATCGTTGAACCAGACGCACCGAGCATCCCCCGCGTCGGCAAGATTTGGCACGACCAATGGACGGCGCCTACCGCTGACGGCAGCCGTTCGGCACAGTTTGAACACACCGTGCTAGTGACCGATGATGGCGTAGAACTGCTGACAGTGGGAGAAGATGAACGCCAGCCGTTTCTATCAGCGAGCATCGCGAGCCGGCTTGACCCCGACAACTGGCCCCGGCAGCTAAGTACCGCTGGCGCCCGAACCCGCTGAGCCATGCCGCGGCTGCGTACTGCGGCGACAGCGGCACTCATGGCCGTGACCGCGCTTGTGGGTGCCTGCGGCTCCGAGCCCGAGACCGAACCGATCCCCAGTACTTTGCCTGTGCTGACAACTTTGCGCCCTCAGCTCACCACTACGACCATGGCTGCGCCGCCACCGCAGAGGCGGATCTACGTCGTTCAACCTGGTGACACGCTAGGCAAGATCGCCACTGGTTTCGGGGTGACCGTGGAGGCACTCATGGCAGAGAACGGCAAGGAGGACACACTGCTGCGTATTGGCGAGCAGCTAGTGATCCCGCCCACTGTGGTTGACGCCGACACCCCACAGTGACGTGAACCGATGATGCGCTACCTATCCCGATAAGTCCCAATGAGGCATATTGCGCTTGAAATCGGGACGCAAAGGCCGGGGTGTGAAGGCTGAAGGCCAAGATGTGAGGATCGGGCCGTGAAGATGATGGCGATGGCCATAACGAGTTGCGCCATGGTCATCGGATGCACGATGTTCACCGAGACTGCGCGAACCCAAGTCTCCTCAACAACCATGTCTGCTCCCACTACAGCACCTTCCACCACGACCCAGCCTCCACTGCTTACCCGGTACACGGTGGTGCGAGGCGACACGCTGATCCGGATTGCGGACCGCTATGGCATTCACCTCAATGACCTGGTGCGGGTTAACAACATCGCGGACCCCACGAAGATCTTCGTGGGGCAGACCTTGATGATCCCGCCGCCAGCGGATCCCGACGCCGGACCATTGCTCACCATCGCACCTGCGACCAATCCCATCCTCCCGCCGCTGTTGCCGACCACCTCCGCGCCGCCGCCCACAGCTCCGAACTCGCCGTAGCGTTTGTGCCACTGTGTCTGCGCCCTCTGCGCCCTCTGCGCCCTCTGCGCCCTCTGCGTCGTCTTCGTCGTCTGCGTCGCCTGCGTCGCCTGCGTCGCCTATGTCGTCTGTCTCGCCTATGCCCAATGCCGCTCACAATCCGGCCAACGAGAAGGATCCTCTGTCGGTCGCAGCTCGCCAGATAGCCCGCTTTGACAGCGCTATTGACCAATGGTGGGAGCTCTTGCGTGGCCGCAAGTTCGCAGATCGGCTGATGTACGGAGCTTCCGATGTCGGGGAGTTCAGCCAGCTATGGCACGTCCTGGGTGCGATTAGAGCTTTGGCACCCAGTCGAGAAGCCTCGGATGCCCTGCGGTTCAGCGCTCTCATGACACTGGAGTCGCTGGTGGTGAATCAAGGCGTCAAGCGGCTGTTCTCGCGTCGCAGGCCAGGCACTGCGGCTGAGAACCAAACCGCTTACCGTCTGCGCCAGCCGATCACGTCCAGTTTTCCCTCCGGCCACGCGTCAGCGGCATTTTGCGCGGCGGTGGTGTTGTCACGCGGTTCCAGACTCGGTCCGCTCTACAGACTGGCGGCTGTCATTATGGCCGCCTCACGCATCCATGTGCGTTTGCACCATGCCAGCGATGTCATAGCGGGGGCGGCGCTCGGTGACGCAATTGGGCGCATCGCGTTCGGGCTAATGCGACGCTGATCCGCGCTGAAGTGCTGGATCTGCCGTAACTGGGTTTCCCTGAACTGGGGCTTCCGGTAACTGGGCTTCCGGCAAGTGGGCTTCCGGCAAGTGGGCTTCCGGTAACTGGGTCTCAGGCGCGGGCTACGTCCTGATCGTTCTTGTCACCGGCCTGCAGGTCGGTTGAGTCGTCACCGCGGCGCAGCAGTGTCCGTACGTCTAGCAGCACATCGGTGACTTCTACGGACGACAACAACTCACGGCTGAAAAAGTCACCCAGTGCGTGATCGATGACCTCAAGTGCGTCGGAAATGATGCGAGGCTCCGCCATCCGAGTCGGTTCAGTTGTCTCGGTTGTCTTGGTCATCTTGGTTCCTCCCGGCTCCCGAAGTCTGCAAGGACAGTTCCGCTATTTGGTGGTCTCACCCTACCTCCTGCCTGGCTGCGGCCACCGTCAGTACCAGCCCCCGGTACCCAACATCTGCACGTGGCATCTCAATCGCATCTGAACGTTGTGTAGAGGCAAGGCGCAACACTGCCGCTAGCGCGCCACAACGCGTCAGGCGCGCCGAGTCACGTCCGGTCATTCGGCAGTTGCAACCCCCACCGGGCAGGTCTGGCCAGTGCTGCCTAGCCCGCAGTATCCCCACGGAACCTTGTGCAGGTACTGCTGGTGGTAGTCCTCTGCGTAATAGAAGGGGCCCGCGAGACAAATCTCCGTAGTGATCTGACCGAACCCGGCTCTGTCAAGCACGGCCTGGTACACGTCGCGTGAGGCAGTGGCGAGTTCCAGGTCGGTTTCATCCGCTGCGTAGATACCCGATCGGTACTGAGTGCCGATGTCGTTGCCCTGCCGCATGCCTTGAGTGGGGTCGTGCCCTTCCCAGAACGCCTTGAGCATCGCCTCGTAGCTGGTCTGCGCGGGGTCAAACACAACGAGCGCAGCTTCGGTGTGCCCGGTCAATCCAGAGCAGACTTCTTCGTAACTGGGGTTGGGAGTGGAGCCGCCGACGTAGCCCACTGCAGTGGTGTAGACGCCGGGTTGCTGCCAGAAGATGCGTTCGACGCCCCAAAAGCAGCCCATGGCAACCACGATGTGTCTGAAACCCTGTGGAAATGGTGGCGTCATCGTCGTTCCGAGCACGACGTGCGCCGCAGCCACCGGCATCGTCTGGTTACGTCCGGGCAACGCAGCATCAGCTTCGGGTATCTCCAGCTTGCTAGACCACAACGCCACGTCAGTTCCTCCTACTGCACTTGAGAATGCGGTGTTTCAAGCCCATTTCAGGCCCGAGGGGTTCAAAGTTACTTGGGGAACTTCTGGGAAGGTGAGGAGATGCGTCAGCACGACAGCAGCAGCATCGAGCCGAGCGACCTGTCAAGCCCCATGACTCGGACCCAGCAGTGTGTCCCCTTGACATGCCCGGCGGACCCTTGGCGGCTCTGGCGGACCCTTGGCGGCTCTGGCGGAATAATGTCCCGGGGATGAGTGATTCGCTGATACCCGCAGAGTCGCTAGCTCGCATAGGCGATGTGATGTCAGGCCCCGTGACCGTGGTCATTGACCAACGCGAGGCGCAGCGGTATGCCTTCGCGGTGGGAGACGAGAACCCGATCTACTTCGATGAGGTGGCAGCCCAGGCAGCGGGATACCGAACACTGGTGGCGCCACCTACCTACGTCTCACATGCTGTGGTTCAACCACGGTCCGCATCCAACCTGCGCGCCGATGGCATGTACCGTGACGGAAGCGGCGTGCAACTGCGGGTCAACCGGATGATGTTCGGAGGCGAGGAATGGGACTTCCTCGAACCGGTCTGCATTGGTGACGAGATCACTGCCACAACACGACTCGCTGCGCTTGACCAAAAGGAAGGTCGCAAAGGCCCATTCGTCCGGCAGGTGCGCGAGACGACCTTCGTCAACCAATTCGGTGAAGAAGTTGCCCGCTCCCGGCTTATAGGCATCGCTAGATGACGAGGCAGCACAGATCGCTAGATGACGAGGCAGCACAGATCGCTAGATGACGAGGCAGCACAGATCGCTAGATGACGAGGCAGCACAGATCGCTAGATGACGAGGCAGCACAGATCGCTACACACCCAAGAGGTCACACCATGAGCGAAATCACCGCACCCGACACCGCACCTAACGCGGCCACCGACACCGCAGCACCTGACCTGAGGAGCCTCAAGGTCGGCCAGACACTGCCTGCTATGCGCAAGTTCCCCGACGAAGCCCGACTGTTCTTGTATAGCGCAGCCAGCCACAACCCTCATCGCATCCACTACGACCGCGACTATGCGCGTGTGGAAGGACACCGAGACATCATCGTGCATGGGCCGTTGCAGGGAGCGTGGCTCACTCAGTACGTGATGGACTGGGCAGGACCTACCGCCCGATTGGTCGGCGTCACCTGGCAGAATCGCGATAGCGGACTCACGGGCGAGGAGCTGGTGTTCTCAGGCACCGTGACATCGGTAGATTCTGAAACAGGAATCGTTGAGCTAGACGTAACTGAGCACGCCGGGGACCAACGGCTGCTCATGCCAGCCACAGCTAAGGTCCGCCTGCCCTGCAGTCTCAACGCCTTGCAGTCTCAGCTAAGGCCAGGAACCGACGAGCCACGGCCCCAAAGACCTGCGACCAAGGAGAATCGAGCATGAAAGTCGCCGTTGATTTCCCGTCGATCGCATTCCGCGAAGGACCCCAGCGGGTGCTCGACTTGGCGAAAGCCATTGAAGACTTCGGCTATGACGAAATTGCCGCTTTTGACCATGTAGTTATGGGGCACCCAGGTGAGGGACGGGTCACCATTTACCCCGCCAACATCCCAATCCTCGAGGCGCTGATACTGCTGGCCAATATCGCAGCCGTCACGACACGGGTTTCGCTGTCTACCGAGGTGCTGGTGCTGCCCCAGCGCCAGCCGGTGCTGGTTGCCAAACAGGTCTCAACGCTGGACACACTTTCTGGTGGACGGGTACGCCTCGGTATCGGCGTAGGTTGGCAAGACTCCGAATACGACGCCCTAGAGGAGGATTTCCATACCAGAGGCAGACGCATGGACGAGGCCATTGACCTAATGCGGACCTACTGGGCAGGCGGCCGAATTGAGTTCTCGAGTACGCACTACCGCAGCCACGACATGGGCATGGAGCCGGTTTCCCCGCAGGGTGCCGCCATCCCGCTTTGGATCGGCGGGGACAGCGCGGCCGCGCTGCGCCGTACTGCCCAGAAAGGCGACGGCTGGATGGCGTCGGGCGTTAGCGACGAGCGTGCCCTTGAGTGCATGACGGAGATTCGTCGCCGAGCCGAGGAAGACTATGGACGTGATCCCGGCTCCATCGGCATGCAACTGATGCTCGCGCCGCCGCCGCGCACTGAGGCAGACAAGAACTTCTACGGCGACCTGAACCTCATAGGCGAACGTGCCGCTGTCGTGGCAGCTCTGGGGTTTGACTGGACATCGGTTAACGCGACAGCAGTCTTCCAAGCGGGTGCGCGCTCGGTGGAAGCGATGATTGACCGCTTGGGCGAAATCCGCGAACGTATTGCCGCTGAGACTGGCTGAGCCGGTCAGAGTCTTCAAGCAACTACCGCCGGACCAGTGGGCCCAGACCTAAGGGCCCAGTACGCCAGGCGAGCCTTCCGCGCCTCCTAAAAGCGAGTCAACCTGACACAATACGAACAGTCACAACGAACGGTTTCAAACAGCCGAACGCACAACCCCCTACGGACGGATCTCATGAGCCAGCCCCAACCCAACCCACAACTCATCGTTGACAATCTCAAGGCATGTTGGGCTAGCTGCAAGGAGCTATACGGCTCCCTAAGTGGCGACCAATGGCAAGTGCAGTCGCACTGCCCCGACTGGACCGTTCACGGAGTGCTCGCACACCAAGTGTCGGTTGAACAGGCTCTGACAGGATGGCTGCCCGAATCGGTCGATACTCCCCCGCCGTTTGGCGACATCGCTGGCTACGTCTCAACAGCCATGGCAATGAGCGGGTCGGAGCTGGCGAAGCTGGCGGCAGATGTGTGGGACAGACGTGCCGCTGAGCTTGACGCGCTTGATGAGGAGGTCTTTGAGCGCCCGTCAATCACCCCGGTGGGACCTGGCACCTACGGACGTTTCATGGCGATACGCGAGTTTGACCATTGGATGCACGAGCGTGACTGCCGCACCCCATTGGGCATTCCAACAGACAACGGCGGCCCGGCAGCCGAGATGGCGCTCAATGAGGTCCACCTCTCAATCGGATACATCGCTGGCAAGAAGGTCGGACTGCCAGACGGCGCTTCCATGCGCTTCGATGTCACTGGCGCAGTCCAGCGAGACATCTACGTACAGGTAGAGGGGCGAGCCCGCGAGGCTGCCTACGTTGAGGACCCAACAGTCACGCTGCACTGTGACTCAATGGCCTTCATGGATCTCGCCTGCGGGAGGATCGACCCAGAAGGGCCCATCGCCGCAGGCCAACTGACCTGGTCCGGCGATTCGGAGATCGGCGCGCACGCCGCTCGCAACCTGCGCTTCACCATGTAGCGCTTCGCTTGGGTAGCGCTTCGATGCGTGGTTGATGCAGCTACGCCCAAAGCGATTTGGTGCCCAGTGGTACGATCCTGCCATGAATGCCACCACGCTCAATATTGAGCCGCTTGATGCCACGTTTGGCGCGTGGGTACGCGACATTGAGCTTCGCTCCATAGATGAAATCACATTTGAGGCGCTACACGAGGCTTGGCTTGAGTACGCGTTGCTGATCTTCTCAGGCCAGTTCTTCACCAACGACGAGCAAGATGCGTTCGCCTCTCGCTTCGGCAACTTGGAATTCAACGCAGCCCCCATCTCGAATGTCGACAAGAACGGTGTCGTCCACCATGACGCGAAAGACGATCTGGTGAAGTCACTGAAGGGCAACTGGGGCTGGCACCACGACAGCACCTATATGCCCATTCAAGCCAAGGGCGCCGTTTTCAGCGCCGAGTTGGTGCCCGCCGACGGAGCCGACACTGGCTGGGCAGATATGCGCGCCGCATACGAGGCGCTGTCAGACGAAGACCGCGAACTCGTCCATACGCTCAAGGCCTACCACTCGCTGTACTACAGCCAAGGCCGCATGGGCTACTTGCCGCAGAAAAGGGACGACGGTTCTTACGGCATGTACGGCTATCACGACATGGAAGTGCCATTGCGTCCTTTGGTGAAGGTCCACCCCGACACCGGACGCACGAACCTGCTGATCGGCCGCCACGCTCACGACATCGTTGACATGGAACCGGCTGAATCCGAGGCTCTGCTAGATCGGCTGAACGCGGAGGCTTGCGTGCCGCCGCGCATCTACCAGCACGCATGGACTGCAGGCGAAGCAGTCATCTGGGATAACCGCAGGCTCATGCATCAGGGGGTGCCATTCAACATGTCCCAGCCCCGGAAAATGTGGCACACCCGCATAGCTGGCGAGCCGCAGTCCGAGCTGGCACTCAACCACAGCGTTTCATCAGCGGAATTCCGGCACGAACGCGATGCCATTTTGAACTCGGCGGGCTAGGCGCGGAGTCACTGTGCAGACGCTGCTGAAAGACATAGAGGGAACACTGTGGCTGCGTACGTCATAACCAGGGTTGAGATCTCTAACGCGGCTCAATACGAGAAATACAAGGCGTTGTCACCTGCCGCGGTAGCCGAGAGCGGCGGGAAGTTCATTGTGCGTGGCGGTGAGTCAGTCACCCTCGAAGGACCCGAAGAGACACAGCGCATCGTCGTGTTGGAGTTCCCCGATATGGAAACGGCCAGGAGCTTCTACGACTCTGAGCAATACCGGCGCGCGCGAGAAGTCAGAGCTGGCGCGGCGGAACTACAGATGGTCGTAGTTTCGGGCGTATAACAACTCAACCGCCGGTACTAGACGATTTAGACACTGTGTCGCTTCGCTGGAGACGTAACGCTCGCCCACCGCAAACTAATCTCGCACCGACAGCCCGACATGAGCTTCTAGCCGAGCAAGCCTGTCGGTGTGATCCCGCAGGATGACATGGATCTCCCGAAAGCCCGTCTGCATCTCGGCTCGTAACTCGCTGCCGAGGTCACCTATTTCGGCGCGTAACTCGCTCGCTAGGGTGTCAATACGACCGTTCATCACCGCGAACTGCTCGTTCATCGCATCAAACCGCGCGTTTATCGCTGCGAACTGCATCATCATAACGACGGCCAGGGCGCTGAGGAGCGCAGCCACGATTCCACCGAACACAGTGACCATCACTGTCGGCGACACTCCAGCACGCCTGTCGCCATGGGTCCCAATGCTCCTTGCCTCCACCCCAGCCGGATCCCTAGCAACACTGGCTACCGACAACTCGGTAGCCGTAGACGGCTCACTAGCTGCGTTCGGGCCTTGTTGAGGGTTCATGGCGGTGGTCGATTCCAAAGAAGCTGACATCGGGCCTCCTGCAGGTCGCGGCGCAGTTCTGCGCATATCTGGTATCTGAGAGACCGCCGCAGTAGCCGGGCAGCGAGGCACGCTCCAACATAGACCAAACCAACATCCACCATCCACCGCATTCTTCGGGTCGTACTTTTCGGTCTGATGCGACGCCTACGAGTGCCTTGTGCTTACAAGAGCCCAATGCAAGGAAATCATGTCATCATGGCATCCACTGCCTTGCATCTGACTACGAGGAGTTAGCCGAAATGAGCCGCAAGTCGATTGAGATCGAGGGCTTCAAGCACGCGAACCCGATCCCCGCCGCAACGCGGATCGGGCCGCTGGTGATGTCCAGTATCACGCCTCCGACCACCCCCGGCAGCCGCGACATCCCAGACACGCTCGAGGCGCAGATCGACAATCTGTTCACCCATGTGGACCAGATGCTTGACGGTGCAGGAGCCACGTGGGACCACGTCGCCAAGATGACGTTCTATGTCACCGATCCAGCGGCATCGAGGCCAGCGCTGAATGGACCATGGCTGGAACGCTTCCCCAACCCCGAGTCGCGACCCGCTCGTCACAACATGAAGGTGGAGGGTGGTGGGCCCGCGCAAATCTCCTGCACCTTCGTGGCCTACGTCAACGACTAGCGCATCCAGCGCGACATCGCATCCAGAGCAGCAACACATTCAGCAAAGCGTCAAACTTCAACGTCACCGATACCGAAGCTGATCTGGCCCAGCGGGCCGAAGTCTGCGACCACAGCATCGCCGGGACGGACAGTGCGGGCCCGGATGAACGAGCCCGACAAGATGGTGTGGCCCGCGGACATGGTGACGCCGAACTCGCTGAGCTTGCGGGCGAGCCAAGCAACCGAGTTGAGGGGGTTGCCCATGACAGCCGCGGCAGTACCGGATTCCTCCAAGTCGCCGTTGATATACAGCGCTCCGCCGATGTGCCGAATGTCAACGTCGGTCAGCCTGGTCGGGCGGCCGCCCACCATGATGAACCCGCACGATGCCGCGTCGGCAATGCTGTCAACCACACCGGCTTGCGTGCTGCGCCGGTTGTAGCGCCGATCTACTACCTCAATGGCTGGCAGGATGAAATCTGTCGCTCGCATGACATCAACCGCGTTGATGTCGGGGCCGCCGAGGTTGGACTTAAGCACAAAAACGATCTCAATTTCCACCAACGGCACGTTGAGGATGGAGGCGGGCACAATCGAGCCCTCATCAAGGAACCAGTTGTCAAACAGCGTTCCATAGTCGGGTTCGGTGGCGCCGGTCGTGGAGCGCATGGCCTTGGAGGTCAACCCCACCTTGTGGCCCTTGACGACGCGACCAGCCGCAACCTTGGCGTCGGTTACGTACTGGCCGATGGCGTAGGCGTCCTCTATGTCGGCACCCGCATAGGTGTCTGTGATCGGGTCGATCCACTCGCCGGTGTTCTCGGCATGCAGCAAAGCCGCAGCCGCCTCGCGCCGTTGAGTATCAGTCATAGCCACGTCGGATTCCCTTCTTTCGGCACGGGACCTTACGCGCTGGCTAAATCAGCCTAAATCAGCACAGAGCAAGTCTGTAGGGACAGATCAACACAGCGCAGACTGGCACCGGCTGATTTAGTACCAGGTCCGCGCGACCAGCTAGTAGGTCGAATCGCCCCACGTCTCGCTGAAGACAATCTCCGACAGCGGCAAGCGGTCAAGCTTGCGGGGGAACGGCTGGGTGCGGTAGCCGACCGCTATGTGAGCGGCCGTGGCAACGCCTTCTGGAATGTTCAACATCTCTGCAACTTGCGGTTCATACATGCACAGCAGCGTCGTTAGTGCTGTCCCCAAGCCAGCCTCGCGACAGCCCAGCAGGAAGTTCTGCACCGCCGGGTAGATCGAGCCACCGCCCACGACGCTTAGGCGATCAAGCTCAGTGTCGGTGGGATGCACTCCATCGATGTAGCCGCATGCCACCACTATGACCGGTACCTCGGCCAGGTGCTCAGCGAAGTAGTCGGCGCTGTCAAGCAGACGGTTTGCCTTCTCGCCCACGATCTCAATATCACCGGAGCGGGCCATGCCCAGGTAGGCCTTCCACGGCTCCAGATACCACTCCTGCAGTTGCTGTTTTTTCGCCTCGTCGCGAACCACAATGAACCGCACAGGCTGTCGGTTGCCGCCTTGTGGCGCATGGCGTGCGTAGTCGAATGCCTGCTCCAGTGTCTCGTCTGACACAGGGTCGGTGGTGAAGTACCGCGTCGTCATCGACGTAAGGGCTGCCTCGCTAAGTTCCATGACCGTCTTCCTTCCTGCTTCCTTCCTGGTTACTTTGCCCGGCTACCTTGCCGGGGACCCGCTACGCCCAGTTACCCCGTTGCCCAAATCGAGGTCTGCTGCGCTGAAGGGGGCCTGCACCACAGTAATCACCAACGACTACACCGACCGCGACACAGCATGCGGTGATGTCATACGGGAACGTCGCACGGGAACTATGTGGGTCAGACGAACGATCACAATCAACACTTGCTGCAAAGGCACGGACAGCGCTCTAAGCGAGTTGTCGCCTTCATCACGCCAGTTACCAGTAGTGCCGCCATCAACAGGATCACAGTCACCAACGCCATGGAGGCACCGGCCGCGGTTCCATGGTGATAGCTGACTAGCAGCCCAATGATTGCGGCCGCCGACCCCAGCCCTACTGCGCAGACCATGATGTGCGGCACTCGACGTACCAGCAGGCTCGCTGTGGCTGCTGGCGCAACCAAGAACGCAAACACCAACAGGCTTCCCACAGCCTCAAACGACGACACGACTGCGATTGTCAGCAATGCCAGCAGCGCAGCGTGGGCGAGTTTCGGACGCATCACTGCTAGCCGGGCTTGCGACTCGTCAAATGTCATCACGAAGAACGCTCGGTGCAGCACCACAACACCAGTGACCGAGACCGCGGCGGTTATGGCCTGCCTGCGCAAGTCGTCGCTGTCCACGCCCGTGATGGACCCGAACAAAAAGCGTGTGAGGTCGCCCGAGTAGGCACCTGCACCGGACGAAATCACCACTACGGCGAGTGCCAGGAAGCCGACGAACAGAACACCTATGGAGGTTTCCTCAGACAGTGGCGAATAGTGGCGGATGAGATAGATGCCCGCAACCATCGCGAGGGCAGCGGCGAGCGCACCTAGCGTGGTGCTGAAGCCGATGATGTAGGCCACAGCAATGCCCGGCAACACACCGTGAGCGAATGCGTCACCCAGGAACGTCATGCCGCGCAGCACTACCCACGTGCCCACGACTGAGGTGGTAAGCACGGTGAGCAGCGCTGCCCATAACGCTTGTTGCATGAACGGGCTCTGCACAAAAGGGTCGATCCACCACGCGACTGGATCGGCCAAAAAACGCATATCCGAGGTTTAGCCGGTCGGCTGCAATGCGTCCACTATGCGCTGAGCGTTGCTGGTCAGCATGTTGATGTAGGTATTCGCCCAACCGTCGGCTTCGGAGAGACTTCCCGTTGCCAAGCCCACGACCTCCACACCGGGTAGATGCGACGCCACTGCTTCCGCCGTGTCGGTGCTGTGAGTGTTGTCCGTGAAGATTGCGAGTACGCCTGTTTCAGCGATGAGTTCTGACAGTTCTTCAAGATGGGCGATGCTTGACTCAGCCGTGGTGCTAAACGACGGGATGACAGCACCGAGAACGTTGAATCCGTAGCGATCAGCGAAGTAGCCGAAGACGTCGTGATTCGTAACCAATATTCGGTCCTCAGGGTCAAGCGCTTTGACGATGTCAGCTACCTGGTAATCGGCTTCGGTAAGTGCGGTCTGATACGCGGCGAGACAGGTCTCCACATCGGCGTCGGATACTCCTTCGATTGCGGAAATGGCTGCCGCGAGTTGGGGAAGGGCATCTGAGACCCGCACAGGATCGAACCAAATGTGCGGGTCAAACTCGCCGTGGTCGTGCCCGTGATCGTCGTGGCCATGATCTTCGTGGTCGTCATGATCATCATGAGCCTCGTCCTCGTGGTCATGGTCATCATGGCCCTCGTCCACATGACCGTGATCTTCGTGGTCGTCATGATCATCATGGGCCTCATCCTCGTGGTCATGGTCATCATGGCCCTCGTCCACATGGCCGTGATCTTCGTGGTCTTCATGATCATCATCGGCCTCATCCTCGTGGTCATGGTCATCATGGCCCTCGTCCTCGTGGCCATGGTCATCGTGCCCATGTTCATCATCGGCCTCGTCCTCATGACCGTGATCGTCATGATCGTCGTGGGCCTCGTCCTCATGACCGTGATCTTCGTGGTCGCCATGGTCGTCATGATCTTCGTGATCGCTATGGCTGTCGTGGCCACCCTCTAGCGCGTCAACAATGTGATCTCCCAAGCGGAAGATGGGAATTCCCTCGCCCTCCACCGCATCCAGAGTGTCGTCAAGGTTGATCTCCAGTCCGAGCCCGTTGGCTACTACCAAGTCTGCGTTTGCCATGTCGGAGCGGTCTTGCAGCGACGCCTCAAACGTGTGGGGATCTGAGCCCGGCGGCATGATGGTCTGAATCTCTGCAATATCCCCGCACGCTAGGTTTTTGACGACATCGGCCCAGATAGATGTGGTCGCGATAATCAGCGGCAGTTCTGCACTGCCGCTTGTTGAGTCGCCATCATCTGAATCACTCGCAACTGTGTCGCTAGCAGCCGGTTCAGTCGATGCTGGGCCATCAGACGTGGATCCGTTATCGGAGCAGGCGGCGGCGAACAACACCATCACTGCCACCAGCGACGGCAACCGCGCCGCCATAGGTTTGCCCTTGGCGGCTTGTCGTTCGTCGCGCTCAGATGCGGCGACGGATTGGTGAATATGCTTGTACATGACGCGTACTATAGTGAGACTCATTCTCACTACCACTGTCTCACTGAACTACTCACTCACTGACCCACTCACTCAGGCACTAAAGGCCCAACGCTGCTGGTAGCCCAACGTCAACGTCCCACCTGGTGCAGTCATCGAAAGCAGGACCCGTGTTCACTCTTGACGATGTCGTGGTGGCATTCGGCAATCGCACTGCCCTTGCTGTTGACCGGCTGCGCTTTGAGGCCGGTAGCACGGTGGCGCTGATGGGCTCCAACGGCTCGGGCAAGACAACGTTGCTGCGCTTGCTGGCTGGCCTGCTCGCTCCGACGAAAGGCACCATTCGCACAGATCGCGAGGTAACGATCGGCTACGTGAGCCAGCATCACCAGCCGCACGCCTACATGCCGATGACGGTGGATGAAGTACTCTCCATCGGGAGGTTCCGCCATCGCGGCCTGCTGGGGCGCATGCGCTCGGCAGACCGACAAGCGATGGACCGCGCCGCGGAGCAACTTAAGATCATTGATCTTCGCAAACGCTCATTCGCCCAACTCTCGGGCGGTGAGCGTCAGCGGGTGCTCATCGCCACAGCACTCGCGTCGCAGTCCGAATGTTTGCTACTTGACGAGCCCATAACCGGGTTGGACATCCCAAGCCAGGACATCGTGCTTGAAGTCGTGGAGGCAGAACGGCTGCGCAACAAGTTGGTCGTTATGGCTACGCATCATCTCAGCGAAGCGCGGCTGTGTGAACGCATCGTGTTGCTGAAGAACACTGTGTTGGCCGATGGCCAGCCCGACAAGGTGCTCAATGAGATGGGCATGGTTGCGGCATTTGGCGAGAACGCACTGACGCGGCTAGAAGTAGGCGCGGGTGGTGGCGACCCATCGCTGTTGTTCGTTGAAGAGCGGTGCGATCCGCATCTGGACCGCACAATCTAGGCGGCAGGTGAACCAGCGTGAGACCTAGACAGCGTGAGACCTAGATGGTAGCCGTGCAAGTTCGGCCTCAACTCTCGAGCGAAGGCCGCTCTGCAAGCGCTAACGCGAACAGCGTTGACCTTGACGCAATTCACGCTGAGACAGCGGCGCGACTTAGCGACGCTGGTCTGCGCTACACGATTGGACGCCGTCGTCTGATAGAGGTGCTCGCCGTTGCGTCGCGCCCGGTGCGTTTGCCGGACATTGAAGCACATGCACCTGAACTCGCCCGCAGTTCGGCCTACCGCAACCTAGAGACGCTGGAACGCTGCGGTGTAGTTGAGCGGTTGAGTGCCAGCGGTGATCACGCTTTTTTCGAGCTGGCAGAGCCTCTAGTTGATCATCACCATCACTTGATCTGTGTGGAATGCTCTGACATTGAGGACATTGAGCTCGACAGCACTCTTGAGCAACAGCTAACTGGAATGCTGGCCGATATCGCCCACGAAGCCGACTACACCCCCTTGCATCACAGCCTTGATCTCTATGGCCGCTGTTCTAACTGCAACCAAGACAGTGGTCAACCATCCAGCGGCTAGCCACCCGCCGTCCCTGCGGCAGCCATACCTGGCCGAGGTTCAGGCGTTCAGCTTTTCGAAGCGCTCCATGACATCGAGATACTCGCTAACCATCTCCTCAACGACGCGCGTAGCCGATATTGACTCATTTAGCTGTCCAACCACCTGACCAACGAAGTAGTTGGACAGCTCTACCGCCCCCTTGTTCGAGGGGTTCATAGCGGCACGGTCGATGCGACGGCTAGCTGCGCCAATCAACATTGGCTGCAGCGGCATGGGCAGCGTTCCGGGCGAGTTCTCGCCTTCCCACTCGTCGGTCCAAGCAGAGCGAAGCTGGCGGGCTGGCTTGCCGGTGCGCGAGCGCGAGCGCAGAGTGTCCGACGATCCGGCTGCCAAGAATTTCTCCTTCACCACAGGGTGCGTCTCGGCCTCCTGAGTCGTGAGCCACACCGAGCCACACCAAACACCCTGCGCGCCAAGCGCCAGCGCAGCCGCCACCTGACGTCCGCTGCCGATGCCGCCCGCTGCCAGCACCGGCGCCGGTGCTATGGCGTCAACCACCTCTGGTACCAGCACCATCGTGGCGATTTCACCGGTGTGTCCACCAGCCTCGTGGCCCTGCGCAATGACGATGTCCACACCGGCCGCCACGTGACGTTCAGCGTGAACTTTCTTGCCAGCCAGGGCACCCACCAACACATCGTTGCTGTGCGCCCGTTCAATCATGTCGGGAGGCGGCGGACCAAGCGCGTTAACGGCCAACCTGATCGGGTACGAAAACGCTACGTCCATGAGCGGAACCGCTTGCGCGTAGGTCATAGGCGGCTCCGCATCACCCTCTAGGGCAGCTGGCTTGTCATCGGAGGGCAGCGGCGGAACGTCATAACGCTCCATAAGGTCATCAAGGAACTCCCGGTGCTGCGGCGGAATCATCGCCTTGAGATCCTTAGCCGACAGCTCGCCATCGGACTTGCCCTCGTATTTGGCGGGCACGATGATGTCCACACCGAAAGGACGGCCACCCACCTCGTCTTGAATCCAGCCCATGTCGATATCAAGCTGCTCAGGCGTATGACCGGCTGCGCCGAGCACCCCGAAGCCTCCCGCCTTGCTCACTGCGGCCACAACGTCTCGACAATGGGTAAAAGCTACGATCGGGACATCGCAGCCCAGCATCTCACATACCGGCGTCTTCATACCCAAAAACTAGCGGGCCGCTGAACTGGCTCGCTGAAGCGATAGTGGGCGAAACATCGGGTGCGAGAAATTGCAGGTGGGCGAAGTGACCAATTGGCAGCCCACAATGGCAGGATGCGCCCATGAGTATCTCCGCCAGCTTCAGCGCGGTCGGGCACAGTTACGTGGATGCGGCGACCAGAACACGACTTGATGCCTGGTTCCCACCAGGCGCTAGCGCAGACTCGCCACCAACCCGATCCTGCCCAGCCGCTTACTTCGGCTTCAATATCGGCGAGACCATCGAGGTCACGATTGAGGATTTGGATGCTCCGCCAGCAGACATCGCCGACGCCTACCTGCGCCTTCACCTGTTGAGTCGCCGCGAAATCAAGCCACACGATGCCAACCTTGACGGCCTCTTTGGATTGTTGACGAACTGTGCTTGGTCCAACGCTGGCCCGGTGCTTCCCGAACGTCTTGACGAGTTACGTGTTGCGGCCACATCGGTTAACCAGCAGATCACTGTCGCCGCTGTCGACAAGATCCCGCGCATGGTCGATTACGTGATCCCCCCCGGAGTGCGCATCGGCGACGCAGACCGAGTCCGCCTAGGCGCACACCTGGCCGATGGCACCACCGTTATGCACGAAGGTTTCGTCAACTTCAATGCTGGCACGCTCGGACCCGCGATGGTCGAAGGGCGCATCTCTGCCGGTGTTGTCATAGGGGCTCATTCGGACATAGGCGGCAGTGCCTCTACGATGGGAACGCTGTCAGGCGGCGGCAAAGAACGGGTCTCAATCGGGGAGCACTGCCTGTTGGGTGCTAACTCCGGCATCGGTATCGCGCTCGGCGACTACTGCACAGTGGAGGCCGGTCTCTACGTCACCGCCGGAAGCCGAGTCACATTGCCCGACGGCTCAGTCGTGAAGGGCAGTGAAATATCTGGTCGTTCGGGCATGTTGCTGATCCGCAACAGCACTACCGGTGCCATCGAGATGCGGGTCGCCGATACAAGCCGCTGGGAAGGCATCAACCCCGAACTCCACAGCAACTGAGGCACAAACCGACTCGCAGCGCGCGTTAGTTGCCGTTGCAACCTTGTAGACAAATTAGCTACCCGTAAAGTTCGGCGCGCGACGCTCCACGAACGCTGCGATGCCCTCGCGCCCGTCATGGGTCTGCATGGCTGTGGTGATTGTCTTGCCTTCAAACTCACCCGCCTGTTCAAGCGGCGAGTCAATGCCTGCGTACACCACCCGCTTGGCGTGACCCAGAGCCCAGGCTGGGCCGTCGGCCAGCGACTGGGCTAGCTCCGCTGTCGTCGCGTCGACCTCCTCGTCGCGAACAACCCGATTGACCAAGCCCCACTGTTCAGCCTCTTGCGCGCTGAGCACACGGTTGGTAAGCGTCAGGTCAAGCATCCGGCGCAGCCCGATGTGACGCGCCAAGAAATAGGACGATGTGCCATCAGGCGTCACGCCAGCCCGGGTATAGGCCATGGTGAACTTCGCAGACTCACCTGCAACGACCAGATCAAACGAGGCGGCAAGCGACATACCGGCGCCGCCGACGCTGCCGCCCACTCCCGCTACGAACGGCTTTGGTGTGCGGTTCATCTTGTTGATGGCTCCGTGGAGGTCGATCACCATGTCTGATGCGAGCTGCGGCAGGCCGTCGCCTGCGGCGTGAAATTCTTTGAGGTCGCCGCCAGCGGAGAACACTCGGCCCTCCGCGGTTACCGAGGCTGCTTTGACGGCGTCGTCGAACTCAATCTCCAGCATGACGGCGCGCAGCTCTCGCGAAAACTGTGGATTGACAGCGTTGGCGCCTTCGGGACGGTTGAAACGCACATGCGCGACGCCATCGCGCACCTCATAAGCGATAGTTGCCAAGTCCATGATTGGTCCCCTATTGGTCTAGTCCTCTATTGGTCCTCGTCTAGTTCCGTGCGGCAGGGGCGAGATCTCGAGCGGCCTGCACTGGGTCTATGTCGCCAAACGGCATGATCGAGATGGCCGAGACGTCAACACCGTTCGCGTGATAGCGATCGATGTGCTCTAGGCACGATTCTGGGTGACCGTGAATGAGCAGTTCGTCCACAAGGCTGTCGTCGATGGCTTCAAGCGCGCCTCGTCGGTCTCCCTCGGACCAGCGTTGCCACATGGCAGCGAGTCGCTCTCCGCGGCCCAGCCAGCGATGGAACTCTGCGTAGACACCAACATTCAGGTAGGCAGCGATGGCGCGCTTGAAACCTGCCCTCACCGCCTCGGTGTCTGGGTTGGGGCACACGAAGATGCGGGCGACTACCTCTTTGTTGTCGCCGCCCTCGTCAACATAGGGGCGCACAGTGGCGACGTCGTCGGCTGAAAGCCAGTTGATGATCGCACCATCGGCCTCGCTGCCAGCCAGCCTCAACATGCCGGGCCGTAGAGCCGCCAGCAGGATGGGGGGTTGTTGTTCTGGCGGGCGTCCGAGCCGGAAACCCTGTATCTCAAACGTGTCGTACGTCTCGCTGATCCGCTCGCCGGTGAGCGCTTTGCGCAGAAATCGCGCTGTGTCCCGCGTTCGCTTGAAGGGCGCCTCAAATGGTATGCCGTTCCAGCGTTCAACGATCACGTTGGATGAAGCCCCAATTCCCATGGCGAAACGTCCGGGCGCGGCTTCGCAGATAGCAGCAGCCTGCTGAGCTAGAACCGCTGGGCCCCTAGTGAAAGCCGGAATAATGGCAATACCCAGCCGCACATCGGCCACCCATTGACTGGCCAACACAAGGGGCGTGAAGCCGTCCGTGCCGTCCGCTTCGGAGCTCCAGAACTCGGTGTAGCCGAGGTCGGCAAGCTCACGGTAGAGATCGGCTTGGGCATGTAGGGGATCACCAAATGGGACCGTTATGCCATAGCGCCAGCGGTTTCGATCGTCGGTCACGGCACGCAGGCTAGTAAGCGCAGTCGTGTTGAATGGGTGGCAGCTCTGTGGCAGCGGCTCTGCGACTGTGTGAAGTGAGGGAAGTGAGGGCTAGGAGCAGGGCCTCGCGGTCATTGTGTAACACCCCTCAATCACACTGTTCTCATGGCTGAACAGCATGATCTCGCACCACAACTCCGGCTAATCACAACTAGTCGCATGCCTCGCCGTTTGAACCGAGAAACCCGCCAGGAAGGCCTGCGGGGGGTCGCTCGGGCTCGGGCCGCGTTGGCTAACACGGCGCCTCCACCCCAAATTGATCTGAACGCCGCCTGATTCCGCAGCTACAGTGCCGACCATGAGCAGCACTCCAGCAAATCAGCACCCCGACGACATTGTCATTGTTGACGCCGTCCGGTCGCCAGTCGGCCGACGTGGCGGCGACTTGAGCGGAGTCCATCCGTCGGATCTGCTCAGCGACGTGCTCTCTGCGTTGATGGAACGCACGCAGGTTGATCCCTCCAGTATCGGTCAACTGGTGGGTGGCTGCGTGAGCCAAGCCGGGGAGCAGACGGCCAACATTGCGCGTACTGCTTGGCTGGGCGCGGGCTATCCCCTATCGGTAGCAGCCACCACAGTTGATGCGCAGTGCGGTTCAAGCCAACAGGCGACCACCCTGGCGTACGGCTTGGTGCGCAGCGGAGTAGTTGATTCGGCCATCGGATGCGGCGTGGAGTCAATGACTCGCAATCCGATGGGTTCAAGCTTCCAGAAGGGGAAACGCACAGCGACCTCCCGCTATAAGGAGCACTACGAGTACACAACGCAGTTCCAGGGCGCGGAGCTGTTGGCTGAGAAATGGGGAATCAGCCGCGGCGAATGCGACGCTTTCGGCCTTCGTAGCCAAATTAATGCGGCTAGGGCCTGGGAAGAGGACCGCTTCGGCACCCAGATCATCCCAGTTGGCGCTCCGGTGCTAGACGAGAACAACAAGCCGACCGAAGAGGTCCGCCACGTAACGCGTGATGGTGGCATCAGGCCAACTACACCTGAGGGTCTAGCGGGGCTTTCGCCAGTGATGGAGGGCGGCGTGCATACTGCAGGCAGCTCGTCACAAATCAGCGATGGCGCCGGCGCGGTGATGCTCATGCGAGCTGGGCGTGCAGCCGAGCTGGGCCTGCGCCCATTGGCTCGGATCGTTGACACCTGCCTGGTCGGCAGCGACCCCGTACTGATGCTGACTGGCCCGATTGAGGCCACCAATCACCTGCTTGAACGCAACGGCATGCAAATGTCCGACATTGACCTAGTTGAGATCAATGAGGCGTTCGCTTCGGTCGTGCTGGCCTGGCAGCGCGAGGTAGACCCGGAAATGGACACGGTCAATCCCAACGGCGGAGCTATCGCGCTGGGTCATCCGTTGGGCGGAACTGGCGCGATTTTGCTGACGAAGGCAGTTCACGAACTCCACCGAGCCGACTTGAACACGGCACTTGTGACAATGTGCTGCGGTGGTGGGCTAGGCACCGGCACCGTGCTTGAGCGGCTCTGAGCAACACACCACTGCAGTCCTCGCCGAGCGAGGATGTTCAAGAAAGCGGCCAGGGGTCACACACTCGCCGGAGACTTCGCAAATCAAATTTGGCGCTCATCTCAGCCGCTGCGGTCGCGTGTTCGGCTGTTTGGCAATTGACTGACCGCGCGGAGCCAGTAGCCGAACTGCTATCGGGGCCTGCATCTGGCGCGACAATTGGACCGACATTGCGCGACATGGTCTCAGGCACAAGTGCTCTAGGCATGCCCGAGGCCGATTCGGGCGCCGCTGAGCACGCGCTTGAGCCGAACGCCGTTGTGCTGGATGTGATTGACGGAGACACGGTGGAGGTTGACCTCAGCGGTCGTCGAACAACGGTGAGGCTCATCGGTATTGACACACCAGAAAAGACTGGGGGCTACCTGCCTGCTGAGTGCGGTGGCGACGAAGCGACGCAGCGGCTGGCGGAGTTGCTGCCACCCGGAACTGAGGTTCTATTGCAGCGCGATGTGGAATTGCAAGATCGCTATGGCCGACTGCTGGCTTACGTCTACCGCGCGTCCGATGGACTGTTCTTGAATCTCTACCTGACGCTTGACGGTTTCGCCGGGACCATGCACCTTGAGCCGAATACCGAGCACCGGGACGTGCTTGACGCGGCCGAAGCAGAGGCGCGCGCTGAACGCAGAGGTATCTGGGCAAAATGCGGCGGCCCCAACCGCAGGCTTGAGGGCATCGGTTAGCGTGTCGGTGTGGCACCGCTGTCGGAGCGGCTCGGGTACGACGCTAACGACAGGCTGCTGATCATTAGTGCAGCCGGACTTGGCGGCTGCCACGCGATGAACGAAGGTGTATACGCCTCTTTGCGTGACGGCTTGGCGACTACCGGAACGCTGCTTGTGCCATGTCCGTGGTCACGCGAGGCCGCCGCAAGATTCCGAGGCGAGGACATAGGCGTAGCCCTGACGTTGAATGCCGAGTTCGCGCTCTATCGCTGGGGGCCGCTTACCTACGCCCCATCACTGCTTGACGGCAATGGAGGCATGCCCAGCACGGTAAGTGACGTGTGGGACCACGCGGATCTAGATGAGGTACTGCGCGAATGCCGTGTGCAGATTGAACGGGCGATCCTGTGGGGATTTGATGTCACACACCTGGATAGTCACTTGGATGTCCTAAGCGTGCGACCGGAGTTCTTTGACGTGTATTTGGAGCTGGCCGTTGAGTTCGGTTTGCCGGTTCGGCTGATCTCATCGGATAGCCGACGCCGGTTGGGATTCCCGGCAGAGGAACTGATCAAGTCCGCTGGCGTATTTACACCCGATCGGGTCGTGCGTATTGCGCCAGGGACCATGGGTCGCTACCGACGCATCGAAGCACTGCTGGATTCGCTCCAACCGGGCCTGACCGAACTGCAGCTCCAGCCCGCAGCGGATTTGCCGGAGTTGCGATCGCTGACCGCTGAATGGGGATCGCGCGTTGAGGACTTGCTCCACCTACGCGACAATGCCGAGCTGCGTGCCCACATAGAGCGCAGCGATATCCGGCTCGTGGGGTATCGGCAGCTACGCGAGGTGCAGCGGTCGCACACCGCGTAGCCCGATTCGGGTAGCCCAATTCGGGTAGCCCAATTCGGGTAGCCCGATTCGTTACTCGGGTTCGTCTAGGTGGTTCGTCACTCCCAAGGTACCCGCGGCGCGCCACGCAACCAGCAGCTCCAGCCAGAGCGACATGTCGCCAGAGACCTTGAGATCGCCTGCCATGTAGTGGCGCGCTGGGTCGTCGCCACCGCAGATCATGTCAGCAGCTATCTGCCAGGGAGCTTCCAGGGTCAAAGCGGCGCCGCGGGTAGATCCGGCAGTTGCCGAAGTTACGACACCCGATTCGAAAATTAAGCTGGCTGCGACGTTGCCATCGGGACCTCCGGTGGCCTTTACGACCACAGTGCCCGACACGGTTGCGAGCGATGGCGGCCCCGATGAGGCTCCAGATGGCACCTCGCTATCAGACCACTGCGCCAAGAACGCATCGTCCAAAAAGCCCATCAACACGATCTCCAGTTGCTAGATGCTGTATCAACTGAGCCAGGTCAACCCCGCCGGTTCAACGAAGCCCGGCGAACAGGTCATACTCCATCGGGTCAGTCGCTGTACGCGACTCAAGCAGCATGAACTCCTCATAAGGATGGACAGCGTCGGCGACATCGTCGGGTAGGCCGAACCAGAATGGCGAGTTCGGGTCAACCTGAGTGGCATGAGCCAGCAGTGCCTTACGCCGCACCGAATTGTCAACCTCTATGACCGCTGTTATGCGGTCATCTCGACCTGGACGTCCGAGCCACTTCTCATCAAACGGGGACTCCAAGTCCAGGTCCAGGAAAGCTTGATGCATGAGGACCATACGCTTGTGTGACCAAACGGGTGCATACATCTTCATTGGGGTGAACGGAGGTCCACACTCAGGTCGCCAGGCCGCCTCACCCGCATGAGCGAACGCGGGCACACAGATTGCCGTCACCTGCAGATGGTCCGGATGCGGGTAGCGGGACTGCACCAGCGGGTAAGTCAAGATCACCTGTGGGCGCGCTCGGCGGATTACCGCCACTAGCCGGGCCACCGCTTCGTCAAGATCAGCGTTAGCAAACGCGTCGGGGTGGGCATTGGCTTGCGCGTCTGGCATGCCCGAATCGCGGTAGCCCAACATGACCACTTCGTCATATCCGATTACTGCGGCCGACGTATCTAGCTCGGCTCGCCGCACCTCATGGAGATTCTGGCTCACATCGGGCCGGTCCATAGCCGGGTTCAAGATGTCGCCCTCTTCCCCGCCGGTGCAGCACACAAGCGTGGTGCGGATGCCCTCGTCGGCGTATCTGCGGATAGTGCCCGCTCCCTTTGACGCCTCATCGTCGGGGTGAGCATGCACCGCAAGGATTGACAGCTCTGCGTCTTGCGACATCGGCGGTCAAGCTATCGGCATTAGCTCAACCTGTCCGGTTTCGTTGTCAACATTCATTGCGTAGCCGCAAATCGCGGCGAGCCGGTCGCGCCCCTCCTCAGGACCCGATGCGAGAAGCTCATCACCCACCTGAAGCCGAACCGTGCGAGTCGGGTTGTAGATGTAGCTGGCGGCACGTCGGACAGCCAACACGTGATAGCCAGGATCCACAGCCAGCCCGAGCGATCCGAGCGTTGAAGCATCGGCTTGCGAACCGGGCGCTACCGGCACCTGCACGACGACATCGTCGGTGTCACCCAGTGCAAGTGCCAGCACGGGGTGTATGTCCTCGTCCTCCAGGATTAAGGTGATGATGTTGCGAGCCTGATCGCCGATGTCCTCTGCGGCTTCGGCTACATGAAGCAGACCACGTAGAGCCGCTGGATCAGCAGCTTCAGTGCCTTCCCTCGCAGCGCGCAGCACCCACGTCTGTATCGACACTTTCATGCCTTCAAGCCGCTCTTGCATAGATCGCACCTCGCGAGCGAGCGACAGGTCACGCAATACGAGCGCCGAATACGCCAACCCAATAGCCGCCTCTGAGAGGTTCTTCATCTCGACCAGCGTGTCCACCGCGCGGTCCAGGTCGCTCAGAACGTGTGCTGCATCAGGTGCGGGAGGCCGCCAGCGTTCCATGGCTGCCAGTTCCCTTAGTCGAACGATGCCCGCCGGATCGCCGCGCATGAACAGCACGTCACCTGGCTCTACGATGATGTCGCCGCCAACATCTGTCAGCCAATGTCGACCTCGCTGGATGGCAACAACGCGCATACCAACCGCTACGGGCAGCTCCATGTCACGTAGAGGCCGGTTGGCCAGATGGCTGCCCTCTGCCACCACCAGACGGTGCGAGACTTCGGCCGCCTGTGCAAGATCCACGATGAGCGCGCGGGGAATGCCCAAGTGCTGCAACACGATCTTGGAGATGTCCACTGCGGCATTGGCGATCTGCTCAATCGATGAGACCACCTGCAGCACCGAACTCATGCTGTCCACCTCGCGCGGATGCCGCACTGCCAACATCGCGAGGGATCGCATTTCGTGTACTAGCGAAGACATATCTAGCTCTAGGCCCAGCACTGCGTCGGCCATGCCCTCATCGTCGAAGTAGAGCGCGGCATATGCAAGATCAACCATGAGCTCCGAGGCGTCCTTGGCCTCAGCCAACATGGACTTCAGGTTTCGTGGCTTGTCTTCAGAATCTGATGGCATTGCGGGTCGTCAGCGAGCGACGCTGCGGGCTCCGTTCGGATCGGGGGCGCAAAGGCACCGTTGTGTCAGCGTAGGCATGGCGGCGCGGTGGTGTGAAACGAGTTTCTGATGGGCAGCAAGAGGGCAGCAAGGCACGCATTGCAGTAGGCAATGCAGTGGACCTGTCATGTAAGGCCTACCCAACTAATCGCCAGCACAAGCGCGGCAGCGCCAGCTAGGTCAACTGTGCTGTTCACCAGCGGAATGCCAAAGGTGTCGGGGTCAACACCAACTCGAGTTGAGACCACTGTGCCGTAGTAAGCAATGACACACGCTAAAGCAGTCGCAATCATCCCGCCGATCAGCGAGATGGTCAACAGCCGAAGTGGTCCAGGCGTCGACAACGAGAACAGCATGGCGCACAGGTGCGCTAGTACACCGTTCAACAAGAACACCGGAACCGTGAGCGCAAAAGCAAACAGGATGTCAAGTCGTGCATCACGCTGCGGCAGCGCCCCAGGATCAATCACTCCGAGATGCAACTTGCTTGACAACCGGCTCGACAAGATGCCACCAATGGCGCCAGCGGCTGCTAAGCACGCAGGCACCAAAATGAGCACGGCCCGCATATTGGCGAAGTCCTCCAAGCGATGCTCAATCACTACACCGGCAATGATGAGAACGAAGCCACTGACGCACAGCACGGGCACGGATTCACGCAGAATCCGGCCGAGCTGATCCAATCCTGAGCGCAACGCCCAGATTGTGGCAACTGCGGCACCAACGACGCTGACGACGGCAATAATCGGCGTGAGCACAGCATTGCCCACTAGGTAGCTCGCCAAAAACAACGCTGGAAGGGTGACGACGTCTCCAACCGCCGAGATGAGCGGAGCGCTGACGTTGTCTAGGTCCCAGCCCCGCCGAGTTGACATTGCCGCGAGACCCAGCGTGACGACGAGTACCACAACGGACGCCATCTCGGCACCAACGACCGACACCACAATCAGATCGGCAATGCCGATAATGCCCGAGAGCCCAAACACTGGCGCCAGCACTTTGGTCATCACGCCAAGTACGACAGCGGTCAGGAGCGTCAGAACCGCGGCAGCGATCACGTTTTGACCCACGATCGTGTCACGGCGGGCAGTCGCCCGAAACGTACCGGCGTGAATGGTCGTGGCTAGTCGGCTGCCGAATGCACCGAAAATGTCGCCTCGCATGCCGATGGCCGCCGGAACCAGCACCAGCAGGCCCGGCAGGCGTTCCAGCGTTCCGGTGACAGCCGCGAGCAGCACTCCGGCGGCCGTAGCGGTCACGCTGCTAGCTGCGAGTGCCAAGAGGCTCTGGCGGGCTCCGGTGAAGTCGGGACCCAGCAGGCCCCGCATAGGACGCAGCGAGCGCAGCGCTACTACCGGTTGCACTAAAACGCGGGCCGCCGACCGTACTTGGGATGTCCGGCGTGTCAACGCGTTTGCCTGAGTTACTCGACTGGCCGGAGCAAAATCCCAAAGAACTCCGCCAACTCCGCTGGCAGGAGACTTCCGGCGTGCCTAAACACGACCTGGTTTTTTGCGTCCACCGCGACTAGATACGGCACCGACGTCAATCCGAATGCCCCAACTAGCGACTGCTGCGGCGTGTCAGCCACGATGGGATGCTGCCAACCTTCGCTGCGTAACCATTCCTCGGGCGGATGGTTACCACGACTGGGCTCCTCCAGAACCGAGACTGCGTAAAAATCAACTCCAGTGGGCAGCTCGTTTGTCTCCAACCACTGGGTGAGGGTCGCCACATCGGCTTGACAGTGAGGACACCAGTGCGCGTAGAAACCCACCACGAACGGACGCCCGCTGTCGCCAAATCGAACTTCGGCTCCGGTAAGTAGGTCGTTGCCGACTACTACCGGAGCCGTGAGACCAACCGCAGAGTCGTTGTTGGATGTTTCGAACGACGGCAGCGCTGCGCCGGAAACCTGCGTCAAACCAGTAAGCGAGGCGCTGGACCCATCGGAGTTTGGCACCGTGGTCGGCTCAGCCTCTCCGTTAGCGGCTGAAGGGGAAGTTTCGTTGTCGCCGCATGCATAAACCAGCAGCACGGCACTCAGCAGGATCGCGACTCGTTTCACGTCGCTCCAGGCTAGGCATGGAGTTGGCCGTAGCTCAGGTGTGCCGCAACTTACGTCTACGAAGAACCCGTCTCTTGGGTGTCTATGGGCCTAGCCGTGGGGACGATGGCAGACTTGGCTCGTGGAGACCCTCCAGCTTGAGTCAACGCCCGGATTCGTCATCTTGGACCTGCCCGATGCACAGCATTACGTCGGGGAGACGCGGCTAGGCAAACGTCTAATCCCCGGCAACGCCACGATGCTCGCCCGGCATCTCACGTACGTGTTCGCCACGCTGGAACAGCAGCGCAGCGGTGCCAGTATCGGCCTCAAGTCAGACCCCTCGCAGGCCGCGCTAGCCGTAGAGGCGCTAGCCACAGAATTGGCCGACGACTTCTCCAGCGGTCGGATCTCAACTAGTCCGGGCCTGCGGCTTGACGCCGAGACGCTCGCTGCGGTGTTGGCTCACGACCAACGCAACCTCATAGGCAACGAAACTCGCGAAGGCATCTCATTCAACGATGAGCTAGTGGGCGTCGGTGCCACTGTGGCCGCCGCCAGCCTGCTCGGCGGACTGGACGGCAAGCGCATTGCGATTGAGGGGTTCGGATCGACCGGGCTCGGCATCGCCCGCGAAGCGGCGGCCGCGGGCGCGGTGATCGCGCGCGTCGCCACTTCTAGCGGTTGCGCCAACGGCCAGTTTGATCCAGTCACACTGAGCGATGCGTGGTTGGCTGAAGGCGAAAAGTGTGTTGAGGCGCTGTCAGCTAATGGCGGGCCTGAACGGCCATGGATGGTCTGGAAAGACGATGTGGACCTGCTGTTTTGCGGGTCCAAGCCTGGCGCTATGTCCCCAGAGGCAGCGTCTATGTCCGATTCGGTGCCAGTGGTCGCCTTCTCCTGCGCAGCAGTGTCGTCGAAAGCCCTGGCGCTGTTGCGCTTGGCGGGCACTCCGGTCGCCGCCGATTTTGTAGCTGCCGTGGGCCCGGCATTGGGCTGGTGGGCCGATGCTGTGCTCACCCACGACGAGCTGCGATTGGCCACGGCTGACACCGTTGAGGCGATCATGTCGGAGACCGCGGGCCATGGCGATGGCCCGTTTATGGCTGCCTGCTACAGGGCCGAGTCGTTTCTGCGAACTTGGCAGGACGAGTTGCCATTCGGCCGACCGCTGGGCTGAAGTGAGATTGCTCTCAGCGGAAGTCGCGGCTCGGCACTGAGGCTGGCACATTTAGGGCTTCAAGCTTCTCAGCGATCAGGTTGACCACGCCCTCATGGCGCTCAAGACGGCCAGATACAACCAGCGCGGGTATGTCGCGCGCAATTGAGCGGTACCGCTGCCAGCATCCCGGCGACACCACCACGTTAACCAGACCCGTCTCGTCTTCCAGATTTAAGAACATCGTGCCACCGGCTGTCATGGGACGCTGCCGGTGCGTCACCAAGCCAGCAACACGAACCTTCCCTACCGGACAGACCTGCAGCTCAGTTGCAGTGCGAACCCCCGCAGCGGCCAACTCGGTTCGTAGGAACCTCGTCGGGTGCCCATCAGGGCTAACTCCGCTAGCCCACAGATCCGCTACAGCAGTCTCGATCGCCGACATGTCCCGCAACGGAGGTGGCGTCGCACCAGTCACGATCCCCGCGAGCCGGTCCGAACCTCCCTGATGAATAGCTCCAGCAGCCCACAACGCTTCGCGCCGCGACAGCCCGAAGCAATCGAACGCTCCCGCCACGGCCAGCGCCTCAAGCACCTGCAAGTCAACGCCGATCCGACGGTGTAGATCCTCCAGGCCGCTATAGGGGCCCTCAACAGCAACCTGTTCGGCAATCCGTCCGGCGAGGTCATCGCCTACTTCACGCACCGATGACAACCCGAGCCTCACTGCCACCTCGCCGACGGAGTTATCACACGGTTCCAGCGTGGCGTCTTTGGCGGATGCATTGATGCAGGGCGTGCGCACCACCACGCCATGACGGCGAGCATCCTGGCACAACGAATGTGGGCCATAAAACCCCATTGGCTGAGCATTCAGCAAAGCCGCGCAGAACGCTGCCGGGTAGTGCAGCTTGATCCACGACGAGGCATACACCAAGTGAGCGAACGACACCGAGTGGCTCTCGGGGAAACCATAGTCAGCGAAGGCGACCATCTTGTCCCAAATCTGCTCGGCCACGCCGCCGACCAACCCCCGCTCGGCCATACCGCTAAACAGTCGCTCGCGCAGGCGGCCCATCCGCTCACGAGACCGTTTGGCCCCCATGGCTTGACGCAGCTCATCGGCCTCGGCCGCGCTGAACCCCGCTACGTCAATGGCCATCTGCATGAGCTGTTCCTGGAACAGCGGGATGCCCAGCGTCTTTTTCAATGAGTTCTCTAACAACGGGTGCAGGTACGTAACCGGCTCCGTGCCGTTGCGCCTACGGATGTAGGGATGTACCGAGCCGCCTTGAATAGGGCCGGGACGGATGAGTGCAACCTCCACCACCAGGTCGTAGAAACAACGAGGGCGCAGCCGTGGCAACGTGGCCATCTGGGCACGTGACTCCACCTGAAATACGCCGATGCTGTCGGCCCGGCAGAGCATGTCATACACCTCGTCTTCTTGCGGGAGCTGGCCGAGGTCAACAGTGACACCGTGTACGTCGGCGATCAGATCGACGGCGTAATGCAGGGCGGACAGCATCCCCAGCCCCAGCAGGTCAAACTTCACTAGTCCGATTGCTGCGCAGTCGTCCTTATCCCACTGCAACACCGAGCGATCTGTCTTGGATGCCCACTCGGTGGGACACACATGTGTCACTGGCCGATCGCAGATGACCATGCCACCTGTATGAATGCCCAAGTGGCGCGGTGCGCCTTCAAGTTCTGCAGCTAGCTCTGCTACATCGGCAGGAATGCCAGGTTCATCTAAGCCAGTGCTGTTTGGGTTGGTTGACGGGGATTCGGCCGAAGGGAGCTTGGCCGACGGCTCCGGTCCAGCGTCGCGCCAATCCGGCACACGCGGGCGATCACCCGAGCGACGCGGGGTATCAGACCCATTGTCATGGGAAGCTGATTTATTGGAATCTTCAGTAGAAGTGGGCAGTGAGCTGTACCTGTCCAGCGACTTTGACCAGGCGGTGGCCTGGTCTGGTGCCCAACCCAACGCTCTTGCCATGTCACGCACCGATGAACGCGCCCGGTAGGTGATGACATTTGCTACCTGCGCCGTGTGAGCACGGCCATAGCGTTCATACACGTACTGGATGGCCTCCTCCCGCCGACCGCTCTCGATGTCGATGTCAATATCGGGCGGCCCGTCACGCTCGGGTGACAAGAAGCGCTCAAACAGCAGGCCTAGTGCAACCGAGTCAACATTGGTGATGCCGAGGGAGTAGCAGACCGCTGAGTTCGCCGCTGAGCCGCGGCCTTGACAGTAGATCTCGTTGTCGTGGCAGAACTGCACGATGTCGTACACCACTAAGAAATAGCCAGCAAAGCCGAGCTGATCGATGAGTTCCAGCTCGTGATGGATCTGTGCCCAAGCACCCCGCACCCGCTCGGCCTCTGCAGGACCGTATCGATCCAACGCGCCGCGGGTGACGAGATGCCGCAAGTAGGACATCTCGTCATAACCATCGGGACATGGGTAAGGCGGCAAATTGGGTGCAACTAATGACAGATCGAATGCGCAGTCGCGACCAAGCTGGGCAGCGGCACTCACCACACCTGGCCAGCGGGCAAACCGGTGAGCTTGCTCGGCACCGGATCGCAAGTGTGCTGTAGCTGCTGGCGGCAACCAGCCGTCCAGTTCGTCAAGGCTGCGCTGAGCCCGCACCGCTGCCAGAGCGGTAGCTAATCGCCGTCCGGTGGGAGCGGCGTAATGAACACCGTTGGTGCAGATTGATTCGACACCCGCCCGCGCTGCCAGTGCAGTTAGCGCGTCGTTGCGGTCGCTGTCAAGTGGTTCGCCGTGATCCCACAATTCCACAAAGACGTTGTGACGGCCAGCCGCTTCGATGAGGTGGTTGAGCTGCGCAGCAGCGGCGCGCTGTCCGCCATCAGGCCCCCCAGAGATGAGCGCTGCGGGGACAGCACCCTTGCGGTGTCCTGTGAGGATCGCCCATTCGTCACGATGTGCCGCTGCGGCTGCGAGAAACTCACTGGTATTAAGACGCGGAGCATGTTTGCGGCCTGTCATCTGCGCTGCCGAGATCAGTTCGCTCAGTGAGGCGTACCCAGACGGCGAACGTGCTAGGACGACAACGTGGGAGCCCGCAGGATCAGCACACCCGGTGCGCTCTGGCCGCACTCGCCTGTTCTTGGTAAGCGCTGAACTGGAAACACCCCGAGCGTTGAACCTCAGCTCGTCGGCTCCGTAAGCGTTGAGCGTCAACTCGTCAACGCCGTAAGCGTCGAGCGTCAGTTCAGTACCGAACACTGTTGGCAGGCCGCTTTCGGCCGCAGCCTCCGCGAAGCGCACCACGCCGTAGAACCCATTGTGATCGGTCAGTGCCAAGGCGTCTAGCCCTAATCGCACTGCCTCTGCCACTAGTTCCGTTGGGCTCGATGCTCCGTCTAGGAAACTGAAGTTGGAGTGGACGTGCAGCTCCGCGTACGGCACCGTGGGCCCTGCCGACTGCAGCAACCGCTTCGGCGACGTTGAGGAATCCAGGGCAGCGGGCTGCTTGCCATAACCCGCAAACGGCGGCCGGTCGGACAACCGCCGCTCTAGCTCGCTCCAAGAAATGCCCGGATTCGTGAAACCCACGACACAACACTAACAAACAAACGTTCCGAGAACTGCCGTTTCTATATGTGACTCACTTCTATATGTGACTCACTTGACTCACCAAACGCCGACTCTCGACCAACAAACCAAGTCTCTCACGCGCTATTGGGGCAAACTGGCCAAAAACCCGTGCTATTCAAGAAAATGCTGGACAAGCTACGTTGCTTGCGATGGACGAAACCTCAAAGCCAAACACAGCCTTTGAAGCCTCACTCAGCGGGCCTTCCGGGGCGATCCCAGATGGCGTGGCCACCGCCGAGCTGTTCGCTTCGGGTGAAGCGTCGGCAGTCGATTTGCTTGACGATGCCATTGAGCGGGCAGATCGGCTGAACCCGGAGATCAACGCCATCATCATGCGACTTGACGAACATGGACGCGCAAACGCTGAACAGCTTGATGCGCTGCGCGAAAGCAACACCGACGCCAAACTGCCGCCGCTAGCAGGTGTGCCCTTTCTCACCAAGGACCTGACCTGCGCTACCGAAGGCCACCCCTACCACGCTGGCAACGCGGCCTTGGCCGAAGCTGGACATGTCTCACAGATCACAACTCATCTGGCCACCATGTTCGCCGAACTGGGCTTAGTGAACTTCGGCCGGACAAACACTCCCGAGTTCGGCCTAACCATCACCACAGAGCCACAGGTCTATGGCCCCACAGCCAACCCTTGGAACACCGGCCATTCAACCGGTGGCTCCAGCGGTGGATCCGCCGCGGCAGTGGCCGCAGGCATTGTGCCTATCGCCCACGCCAACGACGGGGGCGGCTCAATCCGCGTGCCGGCGGCTAACTGCGGACTATTCGGTCTGAAGCCGAACCGGGGCCGGGTGTCGTTAGGCCCAAACTCCGGCGATGGCTGGGCTGGCTTCAGCGTTGACGGCGTCGTCAGCCGCAGCGTGCGCGACAGCGCCAGGGTGCTGGACGGCATCAGCCGACCATGGCCCGGCGACCCCTACTGGGCACCGCCGCCATCGGGGACTTTTGAGTCGGCGGCGGCACGAGAGCCGACATCACTGAGAATTGGCTTGTGTACTCATTCTGACTGGGGTCCGGTTGATCCTGAGTGCGCACAAGCGGTCCGCGACGCCGGACAGCTACTTGAGAGTCTTGGCCATTACGTTGACTACTCAACACCTGAAGAACTGTTCCACGAAGAGTTCTTAGAGCACTTCCGGACGATTGTGGCAGTGTGCAACGTGGCGTCCATGGCGGGATACGAAGAAGCGCTGGGCCGTGAGATGAGTCGGGCAGATACCGAAGGCGATACTTGGGCGTTGTTGCAGATAGGTCGCGAAGTGAGTGGAGCCGAGTACTTAGCGGCACTGGAGTGGTGTCACGCGTGGACTCGGAGACTGAACGCATGGTGGGCCGACAACGACGTGTTCGTGTCGCCGGTCATGGCCGAGCCACCGCCTCGTCTGGGCGAACTGCGCAACCCCGAGACTGGCCGCGGACGTCTCAACGACCTGCTGCACTACACGCCACAGTGGAATGCAGCAGGACAGCCAGCGATGTCGGTCCCACTCCATTGGACCGCCAATCTGCTGCCAGTCGGAGTGCAGTTCGTAGGTCCCCATGGCGGCGAAGAGTTGCTGCTATCACTGGCGGGCCAGCTTGAGCGGGCGGCTCCATGGGCTGCGCGCACTCCCGCCCTATGGGCTGGCACAATCTGAGTGCCGGTTTCTAGGCAACTGACCAACAAAGCCAAGACCAACAAAGCCAAATAGCTGAGCAACCACAACATGTCTGCCGACCATCGTTCCTGCGATGCGACTTCGCTGGTGCAGGCGTTCGCATCTGGAGAGACGAATCCTCTCGAAGTGATGCAAGCAACGCTCGAACGCATGGATCTGCTGAATCCCACTTTGAACGCAATTGTCCATCCGCGACCAGAACAAGCGCTAACCGAGGCAGCCGCGGCCACGAAGCGCTGGAATCGGCGTCGCAAACTGGGCGAAGCAGCACACGTGGAGAGGTTGGGTTCGCTGGATGCTGCGCTAGATGGCGTGCCCACCGCAATCAAGGACTTGGGTTGCGAACAAGCTGGGGAGCCTTACCACGCCGGGGCTCGTTTCCTGGTTGAGATGGACTGGCGAGGTTCGCTCGACAGTCACCTGTACAAGCTGCTGCGACAAGCGGGTCTGATCTCGGTGGGTCGCACCAATACTCCCGAGTTCGGCACCACCATCACCACTGAGCCACAGGTCTATGGCCCCACAGCTAACCCCTGGGATGTGACCCGTTCTCCCGGTGGTTCTAGCGGTGGTTCGGCGGCTGCCGTGGCGGCTGGCATTGTGCCGTTAGCGCACGGCAACGACGGGGGAGGCTCGATTCGTGTGCCAGCCGCAGCATGCGGCCTGGTGGGGCTGAAGCCCAGTCGAGGGCGGGTGTCGGTGGCGCCGCGTCTTGGTGAGCATCGCGCAGGCCTGGCAGTGGACGGAATGTTGACACGCACAGTACGCGATGCAGCTCGGTGCCTAGACGTCATCGGCCGCCCCGCTAGAGGCGATCCCTACATCGCTCCCCCACTGGCCCCCGGGACTTCGTTTACCGATGTCGTGGCGTCGCCCCCACCGCCATTGCGCATCGCTCTGACAACAGGTCGTCGCGGCGCGGCCACAGAGCCGGTGCGGCACGCCGTTGAGCTCACCGCGCAACTGCTGGCCGAACTGGGTCACATCATTGAGCCCGATAGCACACCGGACGGCTGGTACAGCCCCGAGGTCATTGACCACACGATCGTGGTGCGCACCGTCGCCATGTCAGCGGAGCTAGCCCTCTGGTCACAACGGTTAGAGCGTCCAATCACCGAAGTTGACGTGGAGCCAGCAAACTGGTGGTCGGCCGAGCTGGGACGCTCTTTGCCCGCGTCCGCCTACGTGCAATCGCTAGATGAGCTCGCTCGATGGCGCAGACGGGTCATGGCCTTCTGGAACACCAGTGCTGTCGGCAAAGCCAGAGCCGCCAGTGAGGGCACTGCAGTCCACGAAACAAGGCCACTGCAACAAGGCAGATTCGACATTCTGCTCTCGCCCGTGCTAGCGGATGTCACACCGCCTCTGGGTTACCTGTCAGATCCGATTGATGGTGCCCGACGCGTGGCTGAGATGGCAGCGTTCGTCAACCAAGCAAACTTGAGCGGCCAGCCAGCCATCTCGCTGCCAACCGCACTCGATCCAAATGGCATACCGTTGGGCGTGCAGTTGCATGCCGCGCACGGGGACGAGTCGTTGCTGCTGGCAGTGGCACAACAGTTGGCAGACGCCGGAGGACTGACCCCGCTGCGCGATTTGCCCCGACAACCGCAGTGAAACCGTCGCAACGTGCGCTTGAGCGGGCCGTTGAACTACTTGACGCGAACGTGCGGACAGCGGTAGTAGTCACAGACGCGGTGACCGCTTCGGTACACCGCCGAATCATGTTCGTCCGAGTAGCCGCATTTGCCCTCGGCGCCGCCTTAGCTGTGGCCTGGGGCATCGGCTGGCTGCTGATAGTGGCCGCGGTCGTCGCCCATCAACTGCTGTTCAACGTACAGCGGCTGCTAGCGGCCACCAATGAGGGTTTATTGCTGGCAGACATCGGCTTGCGACGCGCCGCTGTGGTAGCCCGCTGGTCTTTCGGAGCCGACGCCACGTTGGTGCTGCGCACCGACAACCCCCGCGTAGAGGTGACAATTGAGGCACCGTTGGATGACCACGGCGTCGGCGAACCCTGGAGTGGCCAGGTGAGCGGTAGCGACCTCAACGCATTTGAGGCCACAATCCGAGCTGCAGGCGGAGAGACGCTGCGCCGCACCGCAACTGACTAGCGAGAACTGGCTAGCCAGCCACGAGCGCCTACGGCTTCCGCAATACGACCTGCCCTCAAAAAACGACTTCGCCAACGCCTCACGCATCGGTACGGTGGTCTGTTGGTGCCAGCGGTCGCTTGCAGCGGCTTTTGGACACCGCAGACCACGACAGCGCCAGCTCCTAATCGGAGCTGGCCATAGGGCCCAACGCACACGGCCCAACACAGCGGGCCCCGATGCAGCCCAGATACAGACAACTCAAATTCAGCGAGGACACGCCAGGTGCCAGGTTCACAACCAAGACTGCTCTCTAAATCAAGCGGTCGACACGTCGCGCGCCGCGGAGCAGCCGCCGTTCTGCTTGCGCTTGTGGTCAGTCTTTTGCCGCTTTACAGCACCGAGGCACAGTCACAGACATCCGACGCTGAGTTGCGCAAGCAACAAGAACAGCTAAAGCAAGAACAAGAGGAACTAGAAGCTCAGCTTGCTGAGGAGAAACGCGAACGCGACGAAGCCCAGGCAGAACTTTTAGCAAAAGTTGTGGAGGTGAACCTGCAACAAGCCGATGTGGACGAGGTGCTGGGGGCTCTAGATCAGACGAAGCTGTTGGTGAACCAGCAGCAGGCCGACCTAGAGGAGGCCAAGCTGGCACTGGCTGCCGCTGAGGCGTCAGTTGAGGCTGCCCTTCAGCGTCTTCTCTCGCTTGACACTCAGCTTGATGAGCTGCGCCAGCGTGGCACTGACCTAATCGTGCAGACCTATATCGGTCACGACGCCTTGGTGGAGGGTTCCTATGGCTTGGCGCGCACAGGCGATATCTATGACGCCGCTCGCATCCGGGTACTGATTGGAGCAGCGCTCGGCGATCTGAACTCCACCGCTGATGAGGTAAGAGCCCTCGCGATAGACGCCGAACTGGCGCTGCGCGAACTACGTCGTGCTGAGGAACTGCGAGATACCCGCCGCATCGAATCCGAGCAAGCCCTGCAGGACTTCTTGGAAGCCGCCGAGCAACAGCAGATAGTGCTGGAGAAACTCGAGGACGAACTCGACACTTTGCTGTACGAACAAGTTGCTTTACAGGAAGTAGACGACGCGGCCGCCGCCGCCGTATCCGCAACCGCGAATCGTGTACGCAACGCGATCACTGAGCAGCAGAAAATCGAGAATGAGCTACAGCGTCGTAGAGAGGCTGAGGAACGGCGCAGGCTGGAGGAAGCTGAACGCGCCCGCCGAGCGCGAGAAGGCACTACTGGTCAACCTGGCAGCAACAACTTCGACCGCAGTGAGTTGACGTGGGTAGGTGGCATTCAGGTACACGAGTCGATTGCAGACAACGTGTTGAACCTGCTCGAGCACGCTGCGCGTGATGGAATCAGGCTCAGCGGTGGCGGCTACCGGAGCGCTGCTTCGCAGATCGCGTTGCGACGGGCTCACTGCGGCACCAGCGAATGGGCGGTCTGGCAAAAGCCTTCGTACCAGTGCAGCCCGCCCACGGCCCGACCTGGACGCTCCATGCATGAGCGGGGTCTCGCGATTGATTTCCGACACAACGGTCGTTCAGTTACTAGCCGAAACTCGGTGGCATTCAGATGGCTAAAGGCCAACGCTGCTACATACGGTTTGTACAACTTGCCCAGCGAGCCGTGGCACTGGTCCACCAACGGCAACTGACGTAGCAGCCAATTACCGGCTCTTCCGGTCTGGGCGGGTTCGCCTACGGCGAAGCGCTAGTCGACGACCAGAACCGGTTCGGCGAAGTTGAAGCAATAGGGAAGGGGCGAAACATTGCGGGCACGCACCGGCCGGTTCGGTACCCAGCAGTGGTCAACTCAGATCGTTGATGTTGGCGCTGGTCAGCTCCTTGACGTGGTTGAGGGCCGCGACTCAACCAAACCGGCAGAATGGCTCGACCAGCGGCCAGATGGATAGCTAGCAGCGATCCAATGGGCGACCCTTGACCTGTCAGGCCCTTACCGTCACGTGTTCAACACCGTGCTAGCCCACGCCACCCAAGTCGCGGACCCGTTCCATGTTCACAAGCTCGCCAACACCCGCCTCGATGAATGCCGTAGCAGGGTCCAAAACGACACTTTCGGGCATCGCGGCCGTAAGAACGATCCGCCATATAGAGCCCGCCGACTACTAACCAAACCCGGGATGATTCAGCCCGCTAAATGGCCCGGGGTGGATCAAACAGCGGCTTCGACTCCGAGACGTCCCTCTATGCGTGCAACCCGGTCGTCCACGCGAGTAATCTGGTCCTCAACGTGGGCGACCCGGTCCTCAACACGACCAACACGGCCCTTCAGTTCGCCGACTTCGCTTCCTAGCGCACCCACCTTACCCACCAACTTGTCAATACGGGCCGACTGCTTACCAATCTCAACACGCACGGCGCTGATCTCACCACGCACAGCATTGATCTCGCCACGCACGGCGCTGATCTCGGCACGGATGGCGGCATTTTCGGTACGAACGTCAGCGATCTCGGCACGGACGGCGGCGAACTCCGCGGTGGTGGTGCGACCTTGCGACACCAACGTGAGCAGTGTTGCGAGCACTGCCGCGAGCACTGTACCGAACATCGTCATCATGACAATGTCCATAGCGTCCATGTTTCTCACCATAGCTGGCGGCATGAGACGCTGTGAAGTTAATGTTCTGAAGTCAATCTTCAGAAGCCAGATTCAGAATCCAAACTCAGTCGTAGGTGGCTTCGCGCTGCCAGCGACCGTGCTCAATTGCGCACAGATGGGCAGTGCCATCATCAAGTACCAGTTGGAGTCGGGCCTGGCGACGTCGTGCTGAGGGATCCCACCAGCGTTCGTCCAAAGGCCACGGTCCCGCCCACGCCGTGATACGGCTTGAGCGCCCGTCGGCCCAGCGCAACACGGCCGGAGGCGCACTGAGCTGCGCCCTGCCGCTGACACCCACGGGTTCACCGTTTGCATCAAGCACTATGAGCGGCTCGGGCTTGACCGCCACCTCAGCGGGCACCGGCACACCGAGCCTGCCCGGCCATGGGGGGCACAGGAGCGCTGTATTTGATGCGCCGGTCCCACGAGGACCGGCTGTGCCTACTACGCCAGTCCCACGAGGACCGACTGTGCCTACTACGCCGGTCCCACGAGGACCGACTGTGCCTACTACGCCGGTCCCACGAGGACCGGCTGTGCCAAACGGCAGGCGCTGCTCAAGATCGGCTATGTGGCGACCGGCTCCCAGGTGACCCACAGTGACCCCGTCGAAGCCAACCAGGGTCTGAACTCGCTGCAACGCTCGCTCAGCTCGCTCATCGGTCTCGGATTGGTCACCCCAAAACCCGAGCTGGCGCCCTTCATCGGGACGTGTTTCGACAGCTCGCAGTCGAATACCGCAGACGCGTCCAGTGAGACAGCTCCGACCTTTGGCCTTGCGCCAGCCGTCAAGCTGCCAGCGCACACGATCAACCACATCGGCCGGACTGAAGCTAAATCCGTGACGCCATAGCCCGCTATTGGTCTCACCGTGCTCAGTCTCCGCACTGATCTCCACACACACCAACGCTTGACCTTCCCGGGCCAACTGAACGCCAAGCTGATCGGCCAGAGATTTTGCTGCAAAGGCCACCGTGTCAACTCGATCAGCGGGCGGATCAATTTCAATCGCAACACTGAACTCGGGCTGAGCGGCGGCAGGCTGGCTCAGACGGGGGTCGCGCCCACTAGCCAAGGCATGCACCCATTCACCTAGCAAGCCAAATCTGCCGAGAAGATCCCCCACAGGCAGCGCCGCAAGGTCGCCTAACGAACGAAACCCCAGTTGCCACAGCAAACTGATCAGATCATCCATCGACCCGTCGGTGGCACTGCCCGTCGGCAAAGAGCATTCTTCGGCCAAGGTCCTTAGTGACAGCCCACTCAGGAACTCTGCACTGCCGCACGGCGGCACCACTAGCACTCCCTTTGACAGAACACCCTTTGACAGCACTTCTTTTGGCAGCACACCCTTTGGAGCGATCCGGGCCGCAAGGCCAGCCGCAAAGAGACCGTCGGCAATACCTACACGTACAGATATTTCAGATATTTCAGCAGGTACGTCGGCTATTTCGTCAGATGCGTCAGCCGGTACGCAGTCTTGTGCGTCAGCCAGTGTTTTGACGACAGTTTCTTGTACCAACGCCGCCAACGCCTCATCGCCGCCGTAGTAGCGCGATGGTCCCCGAGTGGCAAAGACACAGCGGCCAGGTGCTAGCACCTCCACTCTCGGAGTCAGGTTCTCTAGTGCTGCAACCACGGGAGCAAAACTGCGGACATCCAGCGCTGGGTCGTGCTCAACTTCCAACACCAGCATCCGCGGCGGGAGATCTACAGAATCGGCAGAGTGGCGCTGACCGGTCCGGCTATCCCGCATGGCTCATCAGAGGAACAACCACATCAGCGTCTGTACTGCCAGTTGGGTCAATGCGTTGAGTATCGCTACGAGCGGCGTCGACAGGCCGGTTGACGCTATTGGCCGCATCGCTAACAGTTCTGATACGCCCTGTGGCATCAGGCAGCCACAAGACGGCCCGTCGCGGCAGCGACGCCGCTCCACGGCCTACAGCGACTACTTCAGCCCGCCGTTCCCGCAACCGCCCATGACCCTGCCCGATACCGGTCCACGCTGCACGTTCCACCGTCAGAGTTACGTCTGGACTGAACGCACTGCTCCCACCAGAACTGATCCCACGCGAACCGGCCCCACGAGAATCGGACCCACCAGAACCGGCGCCACGCGACCCGGCGCGTTCTTCAGAGATCGAAATCATCACGGTTCCGCGCTCGCGCAGGCGGGTTCTAAGACGTCGACTGTGAGCAGACGCCAGTCGCACGCCTCCAGCCAACAAGACCACGTCAACGTTGCCTACCAAAGCGTTAATCACCCCAGCAGTGGTATCGCCAGGTTCGTCCACGAACGCCCAACGATCCAACGATGCGCCACGCTCGGCTACTGCGGAGATGCCCATACGTCCCAAGCTCACCGCAGCCACCCACCCACCGGCATGCGAAATATCCGCCACTAATGCGGTGGCCAAGGTCAGTGCCCCTGGACCCTGAACGGCCAACACCGATCCCCGGACCAGTCCCGGCTGCGTCAACAACGGAACGAGTTCGTCCGCAACCGGCAACAGCCGATCGCGGCGACCGCTAGCCACATCGCTCAAGCGCATCACTTCTGCTGCCACCACAACAGACTAGACAAACAATCGTTTTGATGAGTGTCTTACCGGGGGTCTTACGACTGCACTGATTGCTATCAAACGTCTGCTATCGAACGTTTGATAGCAAAAGTGCTGCTATCACCAGTTTTACCGCCGGAGTCCAGTGTTACTACCGGCGTACGGGCTACTGACGGAGCACTGCTACCGGTAGTGGGTAAACAGCTCTTGAATCAGTTCAGCTATGCCCTCCGAGGTGTGGCCCCGGGAGATGTCAATGGTGGCCACGTTGCCATACACATGCACGTGGTCAACTCCGCCCCGCTGAAACAGGCGCCATGCCAGCAGGTCGGCCGGGTCTTCAGCATTAGCGGCATCTTCGGCACTGCTGTAGTAGCGATGACCCGCACCCGTCAGCGGACGATTGGTCTCAAACTGAACTGTGCCCGCACGAACTGCCGACGGTCGCTCTGCTACTTGAACGGGCTGACCCATAGCCGATGAGCGTAGCCAGACAAAGCAGTAGCTTGGAGCCAGTCACGTCCACCCATACCCCGCCTCGCAACACACAGGAGACCGACATGGCTACTGCCAACACCACCGAGATCACCGAAGAGCAGTTCGCTGCTGAGGCACTGGAATTCTTGGAAGCCCATGCCACACGCAAAAGTGAGCAGCGTGAGTTCGTATGGGGCGAAGGGCCCGACAACGCGGCACTGTTTGAAGAGATCGACCGCGAGCGCGAACTGCAAGAACTGGATGCGTCAAAGAACTGGCGGGCAAAGAAGTACGACGCTGGCTACGGCTGGATCAGCGGTCCAACCGAACTGGGCGGCGGCGGCATGCCTCGCAAGTTTGAGCGCATTTGGGGTCAGCTAGAAAGCCAGTTCGACACGCCCGATGGCGGTTTCTTCGGCATCGGTTTGGGCATGGTGGCACCGACCATCTTGGCTCACGCCAATCCTGAGGTATCCGCCGAGGTGCTTCCCAAGATGTACCGGGCTGACATCGTGGGCTGCCAACTGTTCTCTGAGCCAGGAGCCGGTTCGGACCTCGCCAGCCTGCAGATGCGAGCCGAACGCGATGGCGAGGAGTGGATCCTCAACGGTCAGAAGGTGTGGACTTCAGGCGCTCACTATTCCGACATCGGCGAGGTGATCGCTCGGTCCGATTTCGATTTGCCCAAACACCAAGGCTTGACTGGGTTCCTCGTGGATATGAAAGCACCTGGTGTGGAAGTGCGACCGTTACGGCAAATGACCGGCGGGGCCAATTTCAACGAGGTGTATTTCAACGACGTGCGCGTGCCGGACTCGCATCGCCTGGGCGAGACGAACCAGGGCTGGGGTGTGGCGCTTACAACTCTGATGAACGAGCGTGCAGCCATCGGGAGCGGATCCGGCGGCGGCACCGGAGGAGGCAGCTTTAGCAGACTGTCCGCCATGGCCGCCCACTACGGCATGGCCAACAACGCTCTAGCTCGCCAGAAACTCGCCGAGATCTACACCAACGGCAAGGTGCTGGCCTGGTCAAACCAGCGCACCATGGATGCGCTGCGCGCAGGCAAGACCCCTGGGCCCGAAATGTCGCTATCCAAAATGGGTCTGGTGCGCCAGATGACTGCCACGTGCGAGTTCGTAGCCAACACGATTGGTCCCAGGCTGGTGGCGGACTCTGGTGAGTGGGGCACGTTCTCATGGGCTGGCTACGTGCTGGGTTTCCCCGCCATGCGCATCGCCGGCGGCTCCGATGAAGTCATGCGCAATATCGTCGGCGAACGCGTACTGGGGCTGCCCAAAGAACCGGGCATTGATACCACGAGCCCGTTCCGCGAGCTAAAGGTCGGCACCCAGCGCCCGGAGTAGCTGGTTGAGGCGTAAATGGTCGAGGCGTGGCTAGTCGAGGCGTAAACGGTTGGGGCCCAGCGCCCCGAAGTAATTGGTCGGCGAGTAGCCAGTCGGCAAGCAGCTAATCGGTCGGCGGCGCCAAGGTCTCCTTGATGAGGTGTTGCACCACAGCAACGAGCGCCTCATCGTGGTCAGCGCCGCCGTCCAGCGCGGCCTGGTAAACGGCACGTTGCTGATCAGCGGACGTGCCTCGCTCGCTGATTACGCGCAGGTGGCGGATCTCCTCCACACAACCGAGCGCTTCGGCATCGGGACTTACAAGCTCAATGAGTTCGTCAACCAGTTGCTGGCATGGCACCAGCTCGCCCTTGCCCAGGTCAATCAGGGAGCCGCTGGCACCGTACCGCTCGGCGCGCCACAAGTTCTCACCGATAAGAAAGTTCGCATAGCCACGCCAGCGCTGATTCGCTATTCGCAGTCGCCACAGCATGCGTAGAACACATAGGTACGCGGCTGCGATGGCAATCGTGTCCTCCATGCGGGTCGGCAGGTCAGTGATTCGCATCTCCATGGTCGGATAACGCTCCGAAGGGCGGATGTCCCACCAGACCTTTGATGAGTCCTCGATGATCTCGGCGTTCACCAACACGTCAATATGGCGCCGAAACTCCGCCCACGAGTCAAACTTGGGAGGCAGTCCCGTACGCGGCAGTGTCTTGTACACGGCTGACCTGTAGCTGGCCAGGCCAGTGTCGCGGCCCATCCAGAACGGAGACGAAGTGGACAGGGCCAGGAGATGGGGCAGAAAATACGTGACCTGGTTCATCAGGTCGATACGCAGTTCTGGGTCCTCTATGCCCACGTGTACATGCAGCCCGGAGATAATTAGCTGGCGCGTGATGTCCTGGAGATCCTCAGCGAGAGCCCGGTAGCGCTCCTTGTCGGTGACTTCAAGCCGATCGGGCCTAGCGAACGGATGGGTGGATGCAGCAATCGGCGCAAGCCCAAATTCGGCAGCGGCCTCGGTCACCGCTAGACGCAGCAGTCCGATGTCGCCGCGCAGGTGCTTCATGTCACGACAGATGCCGGTGCCGATCTCAATCTGAGCGCTGTATAACTCTGGGCTAACGAGACCATGACGTAGCTCGGCGACTCGTTCGATCAGACCGGGTGGCTGCGTGCTCACCAGCGTCCCAGTGTCACGATTGACGAGGAGATACTCCTCTTCAATCCCTATCGTCCAGCTTGGTTCGTCAATCACGGCCGCGAGTGTGCCATAGCACGCTCTCGCAGCGCCGTATGCGGTAGCGCAGTACGCGGTAGTACCGCCTGGAGTTGGGATGCCACCGCGTTGGGTATCGGTTCGGCATCGGGCAGCGCATCAGCGAATGACCAGCTAAGACGATGGATAGCGCACGGCCCATGTGTTTGCAGTGCCGAGCGATGGACCGGGGCCGGATACCCCTTGTTTGACTCAAACCGATAGGGCGGGAAATCCTCTGCTAACGACGTCATGATCCGGTCACGCACAACCTTGGCCATAATTGAGGCGGCCGCTATCGACAGGCAGCGTTGGTCTCCCCGAACCAGAGCCTGGCTAGGACACCAGTCCACGAAATTGAAGCTGCCATCGAGCAGAACTCGGTCCGGTTCAAGGTCCGGCTCAAGTCGCAGCACTTCTAGGGCTCGGCGGGTGGCTAGGCGCATGGCATCGGTCATACCGAGTTCGTCGCACTCTGCAGCAGTGGCGTGGCCAACAGACCAGGCACGAGCCCAGCAGTCAATGCGTTCAAACAGCTTCTCGCGCGCACGGTGCGTCAACTCCTTGGAGTCGCGGATGCCGTTCACGCGGCCGTGCGACGAGACTACGACGGCGCCGACCGTCAGTGGTCCAGCCCAAGCACCGCGGCCCACTTCGTCCACGCCTACGACCGTCGTCTCGCCTGCTTCCCAGCAACGCCGCTCAAACGAGAGGCTCGGTCGCTTGGACGCTGCGGACTTCATGGACTGCATGGCGAAACTACGAACTGGATGGCGAGGAGTTGGATGGCAGGCTGCTGGATGGCGGACTGCATGGCGCCAGCAAAGCCTCTCCCCGCAGGCCTGTAGCAGTGAACGAGTCGTCCAGCCCAGGTGCCGTGACTGTCGGTGCAATGCCATCGGGATCATGAGGATTCACCTCCCACAACAGCGCGGGCCGCTCACCATGCCAGCGAACTGCCCACGACACAGATCCAATACGACTCGGCAAATCGTGTACTTCAACCGGCTGACCCAACCAAGCTGCTGGCCAATGCGCAGCGAATCGCAGCGCGGGTGGCACTGGGTTTGTCGGAGCAATGGTGGCCAGACCGCTGTCGGGGGCATCAACTAGCAATCGCAGCAGGGTCCGTACGAACATTCCCGCCACAACGAGATCATGACCCGTACCGTTGGTGCCGGTTCGCAACTCAGGATGCATGAACGTCGGCCAGTTCATCGTTGGTGTTGCCACCGAGACCAGCGCCTCAAGTCGCTCAAAGGCACGAGCTGGCGCCGGGCGAGCCTCTGCAAATGCCAGCAGAGCGGTGGCCACGAGGTCGTAGCCACATGACGTGGCTGCGTCCTCTACAAAATCCACTGGTGTGTACAGGGCTGGCTCAGCGGTTACGAACGGCAAAGGTGGCGCCCAGGGCACGGCTGCTTGGATCCATAGGCCAGTGTCGTGTGCTACCCATGCCCACCGCTGACTGGCTCGTTGTTGGCTGGCTCGTTGTTGGCTGGCTCGTTGTTGGCTGGCTTGTTGTTGGCTGGTTGGCTGCTGGCGGGTTGACTTCTGGCCGGATTCGCGCGGCGCGCTGTCTCGCGAGACTTCCCAGGGCAGGCGTCCCCAGCGGTCTCGGTACGACACTGCCGACGTCGGTGCCACCCGCACATCAAGGCGCAACGCCTCAGGCAGCGACATTGCCTCACGTTGCAGCGCGTTCGCCGCGCGTTCGGCTCCTAGACGCAGCAGCAATCGATAGCTAGCTCGCAGACCCTCGCGGATAGTCCATGGCTCTTCTTGCTGAGGCGCATGGCGCGTAAGCAGCCAGCGCGCACCAGACGTCACAAACTCCCCTAAGGCTTCCGCATAGGCAGGATCGGGATGCAACGACAGCAGATGTTCGGCCAGCACCAGCGAGGTGCCCGTCACCGAGGTGCCCATGGCGGTGGTCATGCCCGAGATGTCTTGCGCCTGAGCCTGGCGAAGCAGGAGATCCCGCACCTGCTCGCTCAAGCCAGACTCTACGAGTGCGAACAGTTGCACGAGATCGTCTCCTGCAAGGTTGCAGTCGGTGTCCAGCGCCGATGCGAGCATGGGGCCAACCACACCGGGCCCGTCATCGAACGGAGCTGTCGATAGGAGCTGTGCCGCACGTGCGCTCAGCGCAGCGGTAGCGAGCCGACCGGGTGGCAACTCCAATCTGCAACCTGCCTCAACACGCTTACGCCAGCCGCTGGCCACCCGATCCAGGCTCGGAACTGCATCGAGCACGGCCGCGCCGAGTTCGGGACTGCCAGCGTCGTCCCACTTGAAAGCCTGGCCGCGGCCGACAACAGCCGCGCGCAGTGTTGCACCGGAGACCAGTGGGAAGACAACTGCAGCATTGGCCAAGCGCTCAGGGCATGCGACCGTTGCCGAAACCTGCCCGGATCGAGCCGACCGTGTCGCAGCCACGGACGCCGTATCGCCAAGAGCGTCTGGCACATGGCTGCCAACCTGCACGGAAGCCGCCCGCTCAGTCTCGGCAGACTCTGTCGCAACAGGCCCAGCCCCATCAGGCCCAGCCGCAATAGGCCCTGTCGCAACAGGCCCTGTCGCGGCAGACGTCGTCGCAGCAGGCCTTTCCGCAGAGTCCCGTGTACTAGTTGCGTCGTTGGACGCTGCGAGCAGTGCTGCGCTGTCGGTCCCGTGGCTGCCCACCACGATGTCGCCCGGCACCCGATCGAAGATGACCGTGGCTCGACCGAGCGCCGGATGGAGTCCGTCGTCGAGTGTTAACACCGGTCCATTGACGGAGATCTCGTTGATACCCCAGGAAGTCGACCACTCCCAGTGCTCGCTGTTCGCATGCTCAAACGCACCCAGATTGCACGGCCGCGCAGCTAGAGCAACCGCCACCGGCGCTGGCGTGCGATTGACGATCTCAACGACGAACACCTCAGGAACGGCGTTCGCTGCGGCATCGGATGTGTTCACTCGACTGGGCTTGTCTGCCTCTTGCTGGTCTATTGCTCGCTCGGCTGCAGCTTGCTGGGCTGCATTTCGCTTGGCTGATCGCCACTTCGAAAAGGGCAGTAGACCGGTTATGTGCAATCGTCTGGTTGCGTTGTGCCTGGCTACCTGCCGCTTGGCTTGTGGCTCGGCATTGCGCATGAACCGTCGTAGCGGTTGGCGTCGCTTGCTTTGGCGCTTCTTGACGTGCCGCGCCGCGTTGTCTGTCCGTACAGCAGCGCCTCGCGCTGCTGAAACCCGATGCACTACATCTCCGCCACCGACTCGCAGAATCGTCTCTACAACCGGCATGTCGTCTACCAAACGCTGCCGCACAGTGGCAGCCCGCGAAGGGAACACCCATTCCTCGCTGGCACGAACCCACCAGTCGAGCGACCAGCGCGCCCATGCCACTAATCCACGTGGATCCACCGCAGCTCGGTCAAGCGTCTCGGGAAGGCCAATCGTCGTCCAAGAGCGACCCAGCGTGTTGGCGAGCACACAGTCGCGCACGCGAGAGTCTTCGCTCCAGTACTCAACCTCGCTATGTGTCGGTTGATAAGCCGCCGAACCTGGGTCCAACTGGCGCTGCGCCCACCACGGTCGTACCCACCCGTCGGGAGGTTCACGTGTCACCGGATCGTTCTAGCAAAGCCCCGGAGTTAGTTGCACTACGGGGTCGATGCAGCTCGCCCTGATTTCTGCCGCATTGCAGCTTGGCAGCGCAGTGTGACCATGCAGCTTGGCGTTGCAGTCATGTTGAGAGACGGGTCCAGCAGCACCGGTCACGCCATCCGAGCTAGCCGAGTCGTCCATAGGCCTGAGACTGCCCTTACTCCAGTGTTGCCAGCAAGTTTGTGTGACACCCCCTTCGTACGGTGGTTGTCATGTTGAGGAACGAGTCCGGTGGCACCGACCGCCGCAGCTCCAGCTCCACCGTTTGTATAGCCACCAGCGCTGGTACCGCCAGCAATACCACTTCTGCCGAGACCGCCTGTGCGGTTGATTTGGCGGATACGACTGACGGGGTTGGGCTGTTGACGTTGCGTTGTTTGGACGCCGCGGAACTCGATGGATTAGGACGGCGTGGGTTGCTTGACGTGCTCGGTGAGATTCAGCGGTTCGTGAACCAAGCAGCGGGCTATCGAGCCAAAATCCTCGGCGCACTTGACCGGCTCGGCAGCGACGGTCGTGCGCCCGAAGTGAGCCCACATGTAGCACTAAGCGACGCCACTGGCGTAAGCGAACGCGACGCCCGCCGGATCACACGAGTCGCTGACAAAGCCCGCGAGCACGACGCGGTGCTGAACTCGCTCTCGCAAGGCGATATCACCTCGGCTCAAGCGGAAGTGCTGTGCGACGCCCGCGTCACCAACGAGGTGCGAGACGATCTGCTAGCCGCGGCGGTGTTGGAGGACTGTGACCAGACGCGGCTCCGTGTTCACCAAGCCGAGTGTTCCAATGAGACTGCGATGCAGCGCTTCAAGCGCCAACGCGAAGCCCGCGGCGGCGGCTGGCGGCGAGACCACGAAGGAATGCTCAAGCTGTGGGCTAGTTTCGATCCCCGCAGCGCAGCACAAATCGAAGCTGCGCTGGAGACACTGCGACAGCAGTATTGGATCAACGACAAGCAAATTCGTACCAATCGGCGCAGTCCCGCCCAGCGCGACGCTGACGTGCTCGCTCACGCAATAGCAGGCCTCACCTACAACGAGACTAATGAAAAAGCAGTAGAACGGCTCACTAACCGCAGCCGCCAAGGCTCAGCGCCGCACCTACCCGCAGCACAAGTCAGTGTCCTGATCGACCTGGACGCTCTGCGGCAACAAACAGACGCGGTGGGCGTAACCGACGCCGGTATCGAACTGCCGCCCGAAGTTGTGCGCGGCCTGGCCTGCGATGCGGAACTCATCCCGATGATGCTGGGTGGACCAGGTGGATCAGCCGATGTGGGGCGACTGCGACGCACAGTCCCACAACGGCTGCGTCGATTGCTCGTCGCACGCGACCAGCACTGCCAGTGGCCCGGCTGCGATCAACCACCATCACGCTGCGATGTGCACCACATCATCCACTGGGCCGACGGCGGACCCACCAACCTCGACAACCTGGTGCTTCTGTGTCACCGGCACCACCACCAGCTACACGAACACAACTACCAGATGATCCGCCAACCCGACAGGACCTGGCACACCGAACCACAGACCGACCGAGACGCCAACCAAGAATCCAAACCCGCACCACGTCCGACCACCAAACAAGCCCGCGGGCCGTGAGCCCGACAGGGGCGGCGCGTAGCGGCTCAGCAGCGGCGAACGGGCAGCAGAGGCGAATGAGTGTCATGAGAGCGTCACGGCGGCAAGCATGCCCGTACTCGGCGCGACCGAAGCTGGCTGTGTCGCCAAGCAAGCCCGCGCTCGGTGTATCCGAGCTTTTCGGCACCAACAGGCAAGGCCGTTCGCCCCAACAGCCGAAAGCGCAGCCTTTGCACATCATGCAGCTAAGGGTCGAAGTGCTGATTTTGCTTGGACGCTCAGATGCTCTGGCGGATCAGCCCGGGCGGATCGGTTCGCTCGCGCTCAGTCGTTTTCGGTCGCGACCGAGCAGTGCTCATGGGGCTCAGAACCCCCCCCCCCCCCCCGATAGCAGTCTGGATGTAACTCTCGTTCAGTTATGTGCTGGAACAAGACTTGCGGGAGGCAGACTTGCGGGAGGCAATAGAGCCCTGCCGTACACTTGCCGCGGGTGACTGCATCGGGCGTCATGCCTACTGTGCTCATTCCCGTGAAGGGCTTTGGACTCGCCAAAGGTCGTCTAGCCGACCGTCTGAACGAGCAAGAACGCGCCGAGTTGGCTCGGTCCATGGCCACTCGGGTTGTGAGAGCGGCAGGATCGCTGCCTGTTCAGGTCGTCTGCGACGACGAAGACGTGGCAGCATGGGCCCGCACGGTGGGCGCCCAGGTCCTCCACGTCGCCGCCGACGGTTTGAACCCCGCTGTTGCAGCCGCACTTGACGTACTTGAAGCTGCCGCTGACGCCGGTGCCGAGCCTGGCCACGTGCTCATCGCGCACGCTGACCTTCCACATGCAACGTCACTGGCCGGTCTAGCTGAGCCGGGCACCGTGACCATCGTCCCCGATCGACACCTCGATGGCACCAACGTCATGTCGTTGCCGCTCGGCACGGGATTCGAGTTCCATTACGGGCCGGGTTCGTTCGCAGCCCACTGTGACGAGGCCATGCGCTGCGGACTTGAACTGCGAGTGCGTCGGGTCGCCGAACTTGAATTCGACATCGACACGCCGGACGACCTGGACGCCGCAGCAGTTTTCCCGCCCTTAGTCGCTAGCCAGCCCTCCAGCACTGGCACGTTCACGGTTGACCTGCCGACGCCAGCCTCAGCACTGGTCATAGCGGCCCATCCCGACGATGCAGAGTTCAACTGCGGAGCGACACTCGCCAAATGGGCGGCCAGTGGCACGGTAGTCCACTACTTCGTTTGCACCGATGGCTCCAAGGGCACGTGGGACCCGGACTGCGACCAAGCCGAGCTAGTGCAAATCCGCCGGGTTGAGCAAAGCGCAGCGGCACAAGCCCTCGGCGCAACAGGCGAAGTGCGCTTCGGTGATCACGTCGATGGGGAGCTCGGCAGCGATCTCGCCACACGAGCGCAAGTCGCGCAGGTCATTCGAGAGCTAACACCCGCCGTGGTTCTAGGCCACGATCCGTGGAAGCGTTACCGACTCCATCCAGATCATCGACACGCTGGGCTGTTAGCAGTCGAAGGCATCGTTGCCGCACGCGACCCGCATTATTTCAGCGAACAGATCAGCGCACAGGACCTGGCACCGCACCGCCCCGACGAGCTGCTGTTGTTTGAAGCAGACGAGCCCGACCATGCGGAGAACGTCGACGATTGGATCGACACCAAGACCGCAGCATTGCTATGCCACAAAAGCCAGTTCGTGACGACTCATGGCATCTCCGGTCCCGACGACGACGCCGGGAAGCGACGATTCGCAGACTGGGTGAGTGCAGTAGCTGTAGCAAGCGGCCAGCAGGCAGGCCTCGGGTGCGCGGAGCTGTTCAAGCGAATCGACAACCTTTAGACAACCGTCCCACGAAGTGACCTTCCCCCTGCGCTGAGGGGAAATGCCCTTCAAGGCAAGGAGCGCTACGGCTGGAACCGGGACACCGGCTACCGTGGCAGCTCGGGACTTAGGTATTAACCCGTGGCGGTTTTGACGTCCCAAAAATGCCAAGCCTCATGAACCGATGCTGGCGAGCATTGACTAGGCCCAAGCCACTAGATGAGCCTATACCACTCGATGGTTACACGCGAGGAGGCCCATCATTCGGGCCTACTTGCGAACAGGGTTACGGCCAACCACTCTCCGGTAGCCATCAGCGTTCTCAATCTCTGCGACCACGCGGTCAATCCACTGTTGGTTGTAGACATAGATCTTCGCTGCCGTGACGTATTCGCAGAACAGCTCGTTGAGGCTGCGGTCTGGCTCGCCCCGTTCTGGGCGAACACCTAGGTGCCGAGCAACGGCAGCATGGTCGTTCGTGTTGAATCTGAACGGAATCCGGCGTTTTACCTCGTCGACAACCTGCCGAGCGCCGAAGCTGGGACGAGGTCCCCGAGCCGCTTTCGGAATAACCAAGTAGCGCTGAATAGTGTCATTGAGTTCGTCTGGTACCTCTCCGGGGCGGACAAAGTAAGCGATAGCGTCAGGATTGTTTCCCGACGATGGGACTACGGGTACGAACGCGACTCGCATTAGGAAGGTCTCGTCCGCAAGCAGATCCGCGTCAGCCTCGTCAGCACGAGATAGCACAGACTGGACGTCGATTGGCAGTGCCGCCAACGCTCGCCGCCGAACGTCGAGGACATCGGGGTTACGGAAGCCGGCGAGCTGCAGTGGGATCGAGAGCCGATCACCGAGTTGGTACATGTCGCCGAACTCGTCAACAAGCACTCCCTCAAAGTTCAGCAGCGCAGCCTGAGCGAATGGGATCGTCCTCAGATCAAGCGCGGGCAGATGTCGGTGGGCCACGGTGTTGCGGAGGTCCACCCAGAACCTCACGTTCTTGCGGAGTCCACGCTTCGTGTCTGCATTGAATGCCAACCGGACGAGGTTGATCGTGTCAAGAGATTGCTCGGCGCCGTTCTTGAGAAGGGGTCTGCCTTCCTTATCGAGTCGACGCCACTCAAGCCCATCGCGCATGAGCAATGCCAACGCAAGACTATTCCATGCGGAGACGAGCAGGAGTGAGAACGCTCCTGCTCTGAAGTCTGCTATGGGGTCGTTCCAGACTCGGAGAGCCGAGAGGCACGCCGACCGGGCGTGCTGTAACTGCACTTCCCACTGCGTGGGTTTAGTACCGACAGGGTGCTGGCCGAGAGACTTCACCTGTTGCTCAAGATCCTCGATCTGGTTCGTCTGCCTCGAGGGCTTCGCCGTTGATACGCCGAGGTGCTCACGAACGAAGCGATCGAACTTCCGACCATGAGACTTTCCGTCGCCCCAAGTGCGCCGTTCAAGTTCACTCTTCGAAGTTCCTGCGCCGTAGTCCCATTCGGCAAACAGCCGCTCGGCAAGCTCCTCGTCGGTTTCGGTTGCCATCAAGCAAGTGTCGCGCGCTCGCCAGATTCATAGTGTGATCACAGGCAGAAGCCGGGATAGGCACCTCCGTCTCAACTTGATCGAGTCTTCTCGCGAGGATTGCGATCCGGTCTCCGGTGGCGGTGCCGGTGGCCAACCGTAGAACCACCAGCGAAGCGGCTCAACAGGCACAATGGGCTCTCTTGCTGGCTAGATCGACAGCACGCAGGAAGCGAGACGTTCGGCTTGGTCGTGACATTGACCCGAGACGTCCTCACCTAGAAGGATGCATCGTGCGCGCCGAATATCTCATCGGCTCACAACGGATACAGCGCGCATAAGCGTGCCAAGCAATGCCGCTGTCCCCGCTTGGCGCTGGTGATGCGCTCGTTCTTCGGACCCCTTCAAGCCTAAATTGATTAGCAAGGTTGCAGCGACGGGGCGGTCATGGGTGCGATCCAGGGGTCGGATTTCGAGCCCGACTGGCGCGGCGACCTACCAGAGCTTCTCGGTGGCAGCTCGCAACTTTGCCAGGTTGTGAGCGGCAACGCAAACGATGCTGGCGCAGAGGAAGTCGCCTTGCCCGGCGACGAGCGCATCTTCTCACTCCTCGACAGCACATACGGCTCCAATACCGCTCCCCTATGGAGGACAATGATCCGGGCAGCGATCACCCTCCGCTACCTCCCGGTTCGCGAGTAGCAACTCCTGCCAATCGGCGACCGATGTATGCCACCTCACCAACGCCCTGCACATCAACGACTTGGTGAACGCGCTCTGACAGGTCGAGAGCAACCACGCCAAAGCCGCTGAGGAAGTGCAGATGCGGTGGGCGGCCGAGGAGGGTGATAAGGGCATCGCGAACTTCGACACCGCACTCTGCACTACCGAGGACTTCCACACCATCATCGGCAAACCGTCGCAGTAGTCCAGCTCGGGCACCGGATGTGGACGAGCGCGCGGAGCCGATGTGGTTGCGATGGCGAGCGCGCCAACGTTCCCCTCGACGCGCCGCAAGGTGTCAGGGTGTGTATGAGTGTGCCGACCGCCACGGCGTCAGGGCGCAATGGCCAGGATCGTGACGCCGACAAGGAGCACTCGGCGAAGGCCAAACTAGGTGCCAAGCTCAGCCTGATCCCAGTAACCGGGCAGCGGTGTTGATGTGCCTTGTGCGTAGTAGCTGAGCCGGTCGGTGGCGGCTTGGTTGAATAGTTCTATTACGTCGAAGATTGCTGATGGTCCGAGTGTGCGTAGCGCGCGGTCTCCCTCGCTAGCGCGGCGGGTCGCTAGTGGTGTAAGAAGCAGCAATCGTGATTCGGGCTGAGCTGAGGCCAGAACCGATGCTCGCCCTAGCGCTTTCCATAGAGTGTCGGCGCGTAGCAGTCCGGGGCGCACCGTGGTGAATGCGCCAGCTAGGTCTATCCACCACTCGCCATTTGACTGGTCTGCGACTAGAAAGCTGAATTTCAGTCCCGAACTGCGCACCGCTGCAGGACTTCGCAGCACCTCAAAGCGGCAGCTTTCCAGCAGATCACGGGCAATGTCGTGCGCCTTGCGACCCGCTTGAGCAGCTTGTCGCACGAACGCATCTGCGGTCATGGCATCGTTGATCGGTGCTGAAGCGCCGCTACTGCCTTCAGATGAAGAACCTCGTGGAGTCGGCGAGAACCCTCGTGATACCGGACCATCAGATAGGCCCGATGGTCTAGACGTGCCAAGCTCAAACAGATGCGGCTGCGTTGTGTTGTGCGTCTTCTGAGACGCTGACGGCACTGGCAGCGAATCCGATGCAGCGGCAGCTACTCGTGAGCGGGCCAGTTCCACGTAGTCGGGGTCCAGGTCATAGCCCACCGGCTGGCGACCACCTAGCACGCTTGCTACCAGGGTGGTGCCCGATCCCATGAACGGGTCCAGTACCAAGTCGTCCTCATAGGTGTACAAGTCGATCAGGCGTCGTGGAAGTTCCAATGGAAAGGGGGCAGGGTGGCGCACCCGCTGTGCACTCTCAGGGGCTATATCCCACACGTCAAGGGTGGCTTCCATAAACTCATCAGTCGTCAGGCTGCTGCGATACGGCAAACCTTCGACTTGGCGTTGAGACGCTGAACGGGCCCGATCGAATCTGCCCTTGCTAGCTATAACAATCCGCTCAGTCACATCACGCAGAGTCGGGTTAGCCGGACTGCGGAACGAACCCCAAGCACACGATCCGCTAGCGCCCTTGCTTTTGCGCCACACAATCTCACCACGCAACAACAAGCCAAGCTCTTCAAAAATGCTGGCCACGTCACCCGACAAACTGCGGTAGGGCTTACGACCCAAGTTCGCCACATTCACAGCGATACGACCGCCAGGCTCCAGCACCCGAACGCACTCTGCGAACACGCCCCGCAACATGTTCAAATAATCAAAGTAGCTAGTTGGGACGCGACTGTCCGCATCTGCGGCTAGGGCATCTTCGTAGGACTTACCCACGAAATACGGTGGTGAAGTAACGACCAGAGCCACACACGAGTCCGGCAGCGCCGCCATGTCGCGGGCGTCACCACAAAAGCAACCATCACCAATGCGCTGACGCAGTTCTAGATCGTGTTCCCGACCGCGAGCCACCCTGTCGTCATCGGACAACACCGGCGGCACAAAACGCGCATAGAACGCAGAAGCATCGTGACCTTCACGGCGAGAAGCACCAAAGCGAGAAGTCGCTGTGCGACGGGCAGACGAACGCACGCCGCCGTCTGTCTGCAAAGCAGCCATTCATCTCAAGGTACCCGAACAAGCGCGCGCCTGGCAAGAGCAGCTTTGGTAGCTAGGCCGCATTCGCCAGCAGACCACCCCGAACACTCGCGATTCAGACGTGTCCGGTCCAGCATCGGGCGTCAATCGTCGTGGAGCACCATTCGTACCCGCTTGTTGCCTTTACCCTTTGATTCGGTTTTGGTGATCTCAAAACGCCCGACCGCGCCGGTTGACTCAACGTGTGTGCCGCCGTCGGCCTGTCGGTCCAGGCCCACGATGTCAACTACCCGGATATTGGTGACCGATTCGGGGATCAGGTTCACCTTGGTACGGATCAGTTCAGGATCAGCCAGTGCCGCACCTCGGTTCAAGAAGCTCACCACGATCGTGCGATCCGCTTGGATCTCGGCGTTGACCAGCTCAGTGACACGCTCAGCGAAGCCTTCTGGCAGCGGACCGAATTCGAAGTCCATTCGGGCCGACAGAGGTTCCATGTTTCCGCCCGTCACCAGTACGCCCCACTCGTTCCAGATGACACCGCAGAGAATGTGCAGCGCCGTGTGGGTGCGCATGAGCTGGAATCGCCGATCCCAGTCAATGGTTGCGGTGACTTCGCTCCCCAGCAAAGGCGGCAGTTCGGCATTCACCCGATGCCAGATGAGGTCACCTTGTTTGTAAACATCGCAGACCTGCCACACGACGCCATCTTCATCGGTCAGCTCACCGATGTCGTGGGGTTGGCCGCCGCCAGTCGCATAGAAGACTGTTCTGTCTAACGCGACAGCATCATCTTGCAATGCGACCACGGTCGCGTCGGCAGTACGCGAGTAGGCATCGCGAAGATATATCTGATCGGTAACTTGGTTCTTGAACAACATCGTTGCAGACGATAGGTGCTTTGCGCCAGGTGCTCAATCCAAACGGCCGAAGGTGGCAAGGGTAGATCACTGCAGCCAAAGCGTCCAAGGCGACAGGGTCCGAGGCGACGTGTGGCGGTTACGGTGACACCGTGCGCATCGTTACCTGGAACCTTTGGTGGCGCTTCGGCGACAACTGGCAACAACGCCATCAGGCCATCGCTGCGACACTGAGCGATCTAAAGCCCGACATCGTGTGCTGCCAGGAAGTCTGGGCCGAAAGCGAGGGACTTGACCAGGCTGAACTACTTGGGGAGGAGTTGGGCATGCAAGTCGCCCATCAGCCAAGGTTCAGCCAGAGCGGGCTCTCGTTCTCCAACGCGATTTTGGCTAGCTCGCCGATTATTGCTTCTCAGTCTCACTCGCTGGCCGTTGGCGACCATGCAGCTCATCGCACCGCCTTGATTGCCCAGATCGATCAGCCCCAAGGCCCAAATACCGTCATCTGCACGCACCTTGAGCATCGATTTCATCTGAGCGAAGTCCGCCAACGCCAAGTAGCAACCCTCTGCGAGCTAGCAGCACATCATCACGATCCAGAGGGCTTCCCCGTTGTCATGGCTGGCGACTTCAATGCAGTGCCGACTTCCGATGAGATCCGTCTGCTAACCGGCGAACGGCCACCGCCAGCTCACGGGCTGGTCTGGAACGACGCGTGGGCTCAGGCCGGAGTTGGCTCAGGCCATACGTGGAATGGTCAAAACCCTTACTTGTCGCAGGCCATGTGGCCAAATCGCCGCATTGACTACGTCTTCGTGTCGGCGCCGCGTGCAGTACCCCGCGGCAATATCGCAGCGATTCAGCTCGTAGGCACCGAACCAGTCAAAGGTGTGATGCCATCAGATCACTACGGCCTAGCGGTCGACCTCGTCGACTGAACCGACCTTGACTGAACCTCTCTGCTCACGGAGGTGACAAGGCGCATAGAAGACTTGCTGGATGAGCACTTGGTGAATGCCGTTGCGCTGAGCGGGGATAGTTCGCAAGTTCACCACAACGTCGAGGTCGGTCGTGAGTCGCATACCGGAGGTGCTGCGGCCCTGCCGCTCTGCTTGGTGCAGTAACACCATCTGACCGCCGATCAGCGTCCATTGCGTGCCCAGATCGGGGGCGAGCAGCATCAGCGCAGTCCATGCAGCGGCTTGTTGCCCGATGAGCGGTGGCAGTTCCACGGTGAAGTTCATAGCTAAGTCATGAGAGCGTCCGCGATGTCCTGCTCCCTGGCATAGGGTGACACAACAAGATCGAGAGCGACTGCAGATTTTGGTACGTAACGGGTGTTAGCTGCGGCCCAACGTGGTGCGGCGTATTCGTCAACGCGCGGACAGGCGGCAACGACCCGATCCCATGAGCTGTCTGGCACCGCGTGAACCTGCACAGTGCCGAACCCGTAGGGCACTAAACAACTCAGGGCACCGTTCAGGTCGTCCCGGGTGCGTTGCAGTGCGGATTCGGGTACGTATACATGGGCCTCCTTGGGTGCGGGATCCATCAGCGCTCCAAAAACGCGGGCGGCGTGGACACCGCTGACGATGATGTCGCTTCGACACACAAGATCCCCCACCGCACCCCAGCTAGCCGCCCAGCGGCTCAGTCGGCCTCGGTTGGCGTAGCGCCAGGGATCGTTGAGGTCAATGTCACCGGCGAGTATGGCGTCCCAGGCTGCATCGGCTGTGAGCGGACGCCCAGCACGCGGCGGCGCGAACTCCAGCGCCCGAACATGAGCCGCTGAAGTCAGCCATACGCTGCCGAACTTGTCGCCGGGCAACACCCCCCTTTGGATGTAGCGACGCACCTGCTCAACGCCCACACCCAGCATCTCAGCAGCTACGCGCAAAGGCACTAGATCTTCAACCCGCATGCCGCCAATCCTACACTTTAATAGGAGGAATAAGGTACCTATTGAATTTGGACCCTGGCGAGAACAGTGGCGAACGCACTGGCCTGCAGGCATTCTTGCTGACATTCTTGGACACTCTTACGGGCTAAGCCCCGTACATCTCCAAGATTCCAGCGGCAACGCTGCGGCCCGCATTCGCATACTCGGGCGACAAGTCGGCAGCGTTTACTACCTGAGACTCTGCACCGAGGCGCAGCAACATCTGGCCCAGCACCCACGGACTGCGCAAGGCGTACGTCACGATGCACCGATCCCCTTCGGCTCGTACCTCGCGGAAAGGGAATGACTCCACACGCCATAGATCGCTTCGTGGAATCGACAGCACCACATCGGTCGTCTCGTCGGACTCCGCTGGTGCCGCCGACACTGACTCAGGGGTCTCCGGCGTACGACCGTGCAACTCATCCGTCTCTGTGCATTCTTCGATGCGATCTACTCGAAACAGGCGGAAGTCCTGACGCAGGTGACACCAACCCTGCAGGTACCAATGGCCATCCAGCCACGAAACCGCCAGGGGGTCAACACTGCGTTCGCTGATGGCGTCGGAGTGCGGCGTGTAATAGCGGATGACAACCGTGGTCCCGGATCGCAGCGCCGCTTGTAGCGCCGCCAAACAACGCGGGCGTGGTAGATCTACCGACACCTGAACACGCTCTCCGTAAGCGCGGCGGAGTTTCTCAAGCGCAGTGGCGAGAGGGCCCGTCCGATCAGCACCACGCAGCGCCAACGCCGACTGGCCCGCTACCAAGATGCCAAACGCCTGAGGCACCGAAAGGTCCAGTGGCCGATCCAGCATGACGCCCGGCTCGACGTGTACCCAGGCCCCCTGGACATCGTCGTGGTCGCCGAATACGACTATGCCAAGTGTCTCGTAGCCACCTGCGCCTGCGACCTCGTAACACATCGCGCTGAATAGCAAGTCGTAGACCACGTCTGGCTGCACGCCGAATCGCTCGGCTATGTCGCCCACGGTGGCACCGCCGCGTTCGGTAACCCAGGGGACGATGGCCAGTAGAAGCTCAATTCTAACCGAGGTCTTGGGTCGACTCACCGTTCGGCCCCTGGAGCTACGTCTGCGAGCGCCCGCAGCCATGACTTGATGTCGTCCACCAGCTCGGGTGGAGACTCCACGACTGCGTGACGGCCCATGTCCAGCAGCCACATACGAAATGCCGCACGGTTACGTACTCGGGCTGTCACCGTCACCGAGCCGTCGTCGTGTGTCTCAATGACCCTTCCTCGTGCCACCGTCGGTTGCTGAGCCATCGTCGCATCTATTCGGACTCGGGTCTCCAGATCGTCACCGGAGCCAATCTCCATCGGTTCGGTGGGCAACAACGCTGCGACATCAACCTTTTGGCGCTTGAACGCGCCTGGCTTCCCGATCTCTGGGTCGCTCTCCAGGCGATCCACACGGAACGTCTTTGCCACACCACCTTCTTGCGCGGCGAGGTACCAATGGCCCGCCCGACACAGCAACGCCAATGGCTGAACTTCCCGCTGCCGTTCCGCATATGCGAACCGCACGAGCGCTCGGTCTCCGGCCGCAGCGGCCAACGCTGCCAGCAGCTTTCCATCGGTGCGATGCTCAGCAGTCGTCGATAGCGCTACCTCCGCCGACTCATCTGCCGTGGGCGTCTCGGTGCTCGTGAGTTTGACGACCGCCTCAAGATCCCAAGACTCACCAATGTCAACTTGAGCAGCAGCAAATCTGAGCGCCTGCTGCTCGCCCGGAGTGAGTTTCAAATCGGGCAAGAAATAGTCGCTGCGCCTAATCGTGTATGACGTTGCGCCGTCAGCCTCCATCAACTCGGCAATGGGTATCCCCAGGTTGCGTATGAGAGACTTGTCCCGTTCAAAAGCGGCCCGAGCGCTTTCCAACTGGCGCGGAGTTGGGGGTGGCTGTGGTCCGTATAGGCCGGTGTCACGCCAAATCTGCTCACGCGTTCTGAACGTGTCGCGCGATAGCAGGTACATCACGAGTTCCATCACGCGTTCGGTCGCGTCAGGGTTCGCCACGTTCGGGAGTGTAGAACTGCCTCGCTTAGCGAATCTGGCTGAGTGCCGTCCAGACTCGCTCGGGCGTCAGTGGAAAGTCGTTGATCCAAACACCCGTGGCGTCCGCGACAGCCGCAACCACAGCAGGTGCGTACGGGATCATGCCCATCTCGGCCATGCCGCGAGCACCAAATGGGCCCAGCGGATCAGCCAGTTCCAACACAACACTCTCGGTTCTGGTCGGAATGTCGCCGATACCCGGAATGAGGTAAGTGCTAAATCGGGGATTCAACAAGCGGCCATCTTGGCTCCGCAGATCCTCGCTGAGCACGTAACCGTGAGCTTGAGCGACTGCGCCCTCGATTTGGCCAAGCACAAAGCGTGGGTTCACAGCCTTACCGACGTCATGTGTGCTGACCACACGGTCGATGCGGATATGACCCGTGTCGACATCAACGGTCAACTCAACGTGCTGAGCAACGTACCCGTAGGCGAAGTTCGGGATGCCAGCTCCCGTCTCAGGGTCAAGCTCGGTAGTAGGTGGCGGCGTGAAGCGGAAGTGTCCGGTCGCCGGGCGGTCTCCCTCGAGCCACGCCTTTTCTGCTTCCTCGGCAGCGCCCAATATTGAGTTGCCAGCCATCCAAGTCAGACGGGAAGCCGACGCCGAACCTGAATCGCCTGACGTGCCCGTGTCGCTGAATCGGCCCACGACCTTGGACGGATCTACCCCGGTCGCTTCAGCGGCCATCTGCAAGAAGGCGGTATGTGCGCCTTGGCCTACGTCGGCTCCCGCGTGGAACAGCTCGACCGCTGAAGGACTGGCATCACCAGGATCGCCGTGCAGCACAATGGTGGCCTCGCAGCGTTCGGGAAAACCGAAGGAGAAGCCAACGTTCTTGAACGCGCAAGCGAAGCCTCGGCCACGGCGCAGCGACGATTTACGGGCTGGCAGTGAAGCGAACGGGCTGAACGGCAGCGCTTGGTTGGTCTTTGCGCTGTCGGTAGTCAAGACTCCAGTGTCTTGGGCATCTGCAGCGCCTCCTGAGTATCCGGCGTTGTCGGAGTGTTTGGCATCTTGGCGACATTCGAGGTCTTCAGAGTCTTCGGTGTATTCGATGTTTGCGATGTTTGCGATGTTTTCCGAGTCTTTGATGCCATTTGAGGATGCGTCTACATCATGGGCAGCAGCGGCACTGGCGCAGGCTTCGATGACTTCGGGCATGGTCACACCGGCTGGCATCGGCGTGTGGGCAATGCTCGGCGAGCCTTCACGCAGCGTGTTGACACGGCGAATGTCTACGGGGCTCATGCCCAGCGCATGTGCCAGTTTGTTGACCTGACACTCCACTGCGAATGCCGCCTGCGGGGCACCGAAGCCTCGAAATGCTCCCCCAGGAGTTGCGTTGGTGTAGACGACGTGGGTGTCGATCGCAGCATTGGCCAACTCGTACGGCCCACCGAGGCCTAGATGCAGGTTGCCCATCACCTTGTTGGACGTGTAGTTGTACGCGCCCGCATCCAGCCAAGCCTCTGCCTGCGCTGCAGTGATCATCCCAGTGCGATCGGCCCCCCACCGAGCCCAAATGCGCCCACGGTGCCGCTTGTGATGGCCAACTATGGATTCCTCGCGCGACCAGCGCATTGCCACCGGTCGGCGAATGCCACGCTCCGCCAAGCGGCAGCTAGCTAGCGCCAAGATGATCTGCATTGAGGTGTCTTCACGCCCACCGAAGGCTCCGCCGATAGCCGGATAGCGCACCCGGATGCGGTCTTCGGGAAGGTCCAAGGCGTGGGCTATCTGCTCACGATCCTCATGCGCCCACTGGCCCGCAATTTCAACGTTGACGATTCCCTGGGCATCCATCCAGGCAGTGCCCGCTTCGGGTTGAAGGTAAGCGTGCTCTTGGTAGGGAACCTCGTAGGTGGCTTCAACGGTCACAGCAGCAGCGGCAAATCCAGCTTGAAGGTCGCCTTTGCGGGTGCGCATGGACTCATACAAGTTGGATCCAACACCGTCATATGCGTGGACGAGCGGAGCGTCAGGCGACAGTGCCGCGTCCAGATCAGCCACGATCGGCAGTGGCTCCCATTCGACGTCGATAGCGGTGGCGGCAGCTCGCGCCTGGCTCAGGCTCTCGGCCACAACTAGCGCCAAATGGTCTGCCTCCCAGCGCGAGACATCGCACGGCACGTGGCTGCGGCCGCTGTGTTCGAGACCAACAAACACCGGCTGATCAAACTTGGTCAGCCCGTACTCGTTACAGGGAACATCTGCGGAGCCGAGCACCGCTACTACGCCCGGCGAGCGCTCCGCGGCACTGAGATCAAGATGGCGAAGTCGCGCGTGGGGCTGGTCGGTGAACACCACGAAGGCCCATAGCGCGTCAGCAGGCACCCGGTCGGCTGGATAGCCAGCGAGACCAGCGACCTTGGCGTGTCCATCGGCACGCGGTGGTGACTGGCCCAAGCCTCCGGCTGCCTCTGCCGACATTTCGAGCTCAACCACCGCGCCGGGTGCTCCTGAAGCAGCGCCAGCATCAATTGGCGGAAAGTGAGGATCGGTGACGGCGCCGAGTGTTCCTCCAGCGGCCCCTTGGGTCACGACCCATCCCCGGCTTCAGCGTTTGTATCTGCTGGTTCTGTGTTGGCTGGCGCATTCTGGGCAGCGGCTTCGTGTACTGCCTCAATGATTGAGCAATAGCCAGTGCAGCGGCACAAGTTGCCCGACAGACCAATTGCGATCTGTTCATCGGTGGGCGTCGCGACCTCGTCAAGCAGCGCGACAGCGCTCATCACGAATCCAGGAGTGCAGAACCCGCACTGAGCTCCGCCGCTGTCCACCATGGCCTGCTGGAACGGATGCAAGCCGCCAGTTGGCCCGGTTACGCCTTCGATGGTGGTGATCGTGGCCCCATCGGCGCGTCCTGCGGGTACCAGGCAGGAAAACACGGCTGCTCCGTCAAGATGCACCGTGCAGGCTCCGCACTCGCCTTCGGCGCACCCCTCCTTCGTGCCCGGCAGCCCGAGGTCATCGCGCAGCCAGTTCAAAAGCGTCTTGCCAGCGGCGCCGGTTGCGGTGCGCGACACGCCGTTCACCGTCGCGGTAACACGATCATCCGGCCCGTCCAATACGGTCGCCGTTGACGCTGCGCTGTGCGGACTGCTAGGTGGCTTGCGCGCCGGTTCATCTTGAGGTTGCTGGGATTGCACCAGCTTCGGAGACCGGTGGGGCCAGCACTGCGCCTCGGTGCCGAGGGCCAGTGCCGATATGGCACGACTCACCACAACGCCAACCGCATGTGAGCGGTACTCGGCGCTGCCGCGTAGATCGTCGATCGGGCTTGCTGCACGCTGGGCAGCCGCGGCAATGTCGTCCACAGCCTCGCTGAGTCCTCGACCGAGCACCAGCTCCGCCACATCCGGCACCGTGACAACGGTTGGTGCGACGCTGCCGAGCGCGACCGTCAGATCAACGACATCGTTGTCTCGCAGCTCAACTACTACAGCAACGTGAACCACCGAGATGGCCTGCGCTCGCCTCAGACCGAGCTTGGCGAAGACTCCGCTCCGGTTTGCACCGTCCAGAGCGTCAAACGCGATAGCAGTCACCATCTCGTCAGATGCCAGGTCGGTTTGGCGAAAGCCCGTAATGAACTCACCTATGGGAACGGTTCGCTCGCCCGTCAGCGAAGTCACCGTGACATCGGCGTTCAACGCCACCAGGGCCGAAATGGTGTCGTTGGCGGGGCTGGCGGTAACAACATTGCCGACCACGGTCGCCCGGTTTCGCAGCGGCGGCGAACCGACCTCGAGGCACGCTTGGGCCAGCGGCAGACCCGCCGTGAGCATCGGCGCCGAGGCAATGACATCGGCGTGGGTGACCAGCGGCCCTAGCGTGACCCTTCGGTCGCTGTAGTTGATCCGGTCAAGGCCGGGTATGCCAGAGATGTCAACTAGTACTTCGACTCCGGTGCGAGCGCCTCGGTTCAGCTCCAGCAGCACATCAGTGCCGCCAGCTACCAGCCGAGCCTCGGCGCCGTGAGTAGCCAACAGATTGACCGCTTCTTCCAGTGAAGCGGGTGCTACGTAGCGAATTGGCAGCGGTGCTTGACGCTGCACCTCATGAAGCTGAAACATGACGCATACAAGGGTGGCAGATGCGCGACTCGCTAGCACACCACAGCGCGACGAATCACCTGCCTAAGGGCCGTGGCCGCACTGCGCAGTCACATAATCCACGACCATCTACTCAATCATCATGGTCTTGCCCGGGCTGTCGCCGAGGCCGTGCTGCGCGGCAGCAAAGTCAGCGAATAGCCAGCCAATCATCGCGGTTTTGCCTGTAGCTGTCGTTGAGGCGGTGCTGCGCGGCGGCAAAGTCCGCTACCTCTAAGCCGACTAGGGGTCCAGCTTACGGCTCCGGCTCTGGCCTCAACTTCTGTCGCTGCACTTTGCCGAGGGCGTTGCGCGGCAGCGCCGAGACGCGATAAGTACGTCGGGGCCGCTTGTAGTAGGCGAGACGCTCGCCTACGTAGTTCTTCAGCTCGTCGTCGTCAAAGTTCCGCTCGGAAACCACGTACACCACCACTACCTCCCCCCACTCCGGGTCCGGCTCGCCTGCGACTGCGCATTCAATGACATCGGGGTGGGCGGCGATTACCTCTTCGACCTCTCGGGGATAGACGTTGAAACCGCCGCAGATAATGAGTTCCTTGACCCGACCAACAATGCGCAGATAGCCGTCGTCTACTTGGCCGAGGTCGCCAGTGCGAAACCAACCATCGGTAAACGCTGCCTCATTCTCGACAGGCCGTGCCCAGTAGCCCGAAAATACGTTCGGTCCCCGCACAAGAATCTCCGCAGCGTCGCTGTCAGCCGGGTCGCTATTGGTCTGCTCGGCACTCGCCGAAATCCCATCAAGCCGCACTTCCACACCGGGCAGCGGGAAGCCCACCGTGCCAGCACGGCGGGAATGGTCGTGAGGATTAGACACCAACATCACGGTCTCGGTCATGCCGTAGCGCTCAATGACGTGCTGGCCGCTGATCTCCCGCACTGCGTTATGCAACTCCGTTGGCATAGGTGCTGAACCTGACACGCACAGCCGCAGTCGTGACAGCTCGGCGGCACGCGACGAGGCCACCAACCGGGAGTACATAGTCGGCACACCGAAGAACATGGTCGCCCGATGGCCCAGCGTTCCTGCGGTATCGGCTATCGCATCAAAGACTGCTTCTGGCTGGAACGTCTGGTGCAATACGGCGCGCGCGCCCACAGTGAGCGTGCCATGCAATCCCACGCCGAGCCCGTGCATGTGAAACAACGGCAGCGCCAGGATCAGGACATCGTCGGATGTCCAGCGCCATGCCAGCTCCAAAGCTCGAACCGAGGCCAGCAGATTAGTGTGGCTCAATACCGCGCCCTTGGGCTGGCCAGTGGTGCCCGAGGTGTAACCGATCAGGGCCGGTTCGTTCGGCTGCCGCTGAACAGCCAGCGACTGAATGTCCTCTTGCGCCGAGGTAGACGAGATGGCTGCTTCTAGGTTCGCTGCATCAAAATCGTCAACTAGCACGGCTGGATCGGCGTCGGTAATCCACCGGCGCCACTCACCCGGCTGCTCTGCAGAATGCTGGCTAGGTTGCTGGCCTACACGCTCTATCAGTGCTGCCGTCGGCCGACAGTCGGCAACTATGGCTTGCACTTCATCAGCTCGGTAGGCACCGTTGAGTGGGACCGCGATGGCACCCAAACTGAGCAAGGCCGTGTGCGCGCTAACCAATCGAGACGAACTGGGTCCGCTCATCAGCACACGGTCGCCCGCGACGATTCCCGCGTTAGCTAGGCGTTGGGCAACTTCTTGGGCTTTCATGGCAAGCTGGGCGCCGGTCACCCAGCGGTCACACTCGTCCCACAGCACCTCGCGTTGCGAGTCGTACGCCCAACGGTTCAGCCAGACCGCAGGCAGCGTGCCGCCTCCCAACAGATCTACCGAGACTGGGTTGTGACCGGCCTGTAGGTGTCTGCGCCAAAGCCAAAGGCCGTCTGCTTGCCTGTCCGAGGTGATCTCAGACACCATCGGCCAATGTTCTCTCGTCTGCCAGCATTCTCTCGACGGGCAACGTATCAAGCACGTCGGTTATGAACGTGACCAGCGCCTCATCATTGTGCATCTGACGGCCAGCCGCTGTTGAGCGCTCATAGCGGTGTTGGATGAACTCGTAGATCATCTGCGCATCATCTAGACGGTCTCGGTAACGCTCGGGGATGGCCTCAATGACCGGCTCGTAACGCTCCGCTAGCCAGCGGTAGGCCTTTACGGCTTCAGGCAATGGCCCTCCAGCTTCCCTCTCAAGCACCAATCCGTACGCATCGAGGGCATTGAGCAGCGTTCGAGCCTGGTTCTCTTGCACTTCAAGTCCTGTGAGCCGCCGCAGCCGCAGGTGAGCGTGCCCTTCTTCGACCACTATTGGACGGATCCGCAGGCGAGTCCCGTCACCGGATCTTACGATCGAGAGTTCCTCAACATCGAAACCGAGTTCGTTGAGCCGCTCGATGCGTGCGTTGATGCGCCACCGCTCGTCAGCCGCCACAATCTCGGTGTGAGTGAGCTCGGCCCACAACCGCCGATACCTCTCAATCAGCTCCCGCCCGATCTCGAACGGATCGAACCGATCATCAAGCCAACCTGCGCATTGAGCGTCCAGCAGGCCTGCTGCCAAGTTCTCGGCACCTAGTTCCAGATCGTGATTGCGCATCGCGTCGCTCAACTGTGGATGCAACTCCGCCGTCTCGGCGTCCACCAAGTACGCCATGAGAGCCCCCGCGTCGCGTCGAAATAGCAGGTTGGCAAGCGACATATCGCCCCAGTAGATGCCGTCAAGGTGCAGGCGCGACAAAAGCACAACTGCCGCGTCCAACAAGCGCTCGTAGAACAATGTTGCGGACAGAGTGCGAAACAGATGCTGGTAGGGCAGCGAAAAGTCCAGATACCGAGTGATCAGAACCGCGCCCAGCTCGCCTCCGTCACGGTCGCGTCGGCCAGTTACGACGCCGATGGGCCGCACGGCTGGAAGTCGCTGCTCTTCAAGGCGGCGCAGCAACCGGTGCTCGTGTTCTGCCCGCTCGGGCTGGGTTTCCTTTAGCGCGTAAACACGCTCGGTGTAGCGAACCATCCGCACGACGTGTCGGCTGTGGCCTCGGCGGACTTCAACCAGGCGATCGGTGAGGTCTCCCCACTGAGTTAGTGGGCTATGCCAAGGCAGGTCCAAGAAGTCGGGGTGTCCTTGGCGGGTGACGACCGAGATTTCGCCGGCTGCGCACTGTGACGACTTGGACTGCGCCGGTTGCGCGGTTTGTTCGCGTGTCACTCTGCCCACGATCTGAGGCCAGGTCTGAGGCCCACAATTCGAGAGGTTGAAGCACCCCCAACGGGATTCGAACCCGTGCCGCCACCTTGAGAGGGTGGTGTCCTTGGCCGCTAGACGATGGGGGCCATACGAGGCGTCAGCATATCCACCGCCCTGCAATAGCTTGACTGGCCGCCTACGTCTGGCCGACGCTACGGCCCGGCGCTAACGCTGCCCGTCCGGTGGCCAGATCTCGGTGTCAGGATGCAGGCCGTACCATGCGAACCAGAACGATTGCGATGAAACGATGCGCGGCAGACTGGCGTTGATACCGCTGCGCCCGTCAAGCCCAACTACACGTAGCTCGTCGTGGCGAACGCCTTGAGGCGCTACCTCTACGCGGGCTCCATGACTCCATAGGTCGGTCGCCAAGCCTTCGACGTCGGCTGCGCTGTAGATCCGAGCACCGCCTGGGTTGGGAACGACTACGAGTGGCTCCGATCCGAGCACGTAAACGAATGGCTCTGAGCCTTCCAGCGCAGCTAACTCCAGCGCCAACGAGCGGCCACCACGGGCAACCGTGACTACCTGGTCCTTGAGCTTGAAGACATCGGGTGTGTCAAAGGTTGGAAACCACAAGTCCTCGCTGGAGTAGTAAGAACGGTACGCCGCACCCGGTGTGTAGTCGTAGGAAATCGGCGGTCGCTCCGGAGTTTCGGGGAAGAACGTTGGCTTAGGTGTGGCGAGGGTGAAGGTGTTGGGATGGTCGGCCAGCCAATCCGACCAGCGCACGGTGGCTACCGGAAACTGCTCGAGCTTGGTTCCGGCCAGCGGACCAGCGAACGCGGTGCCCGAGAGGTGATTCCACAGGCTCTCGGTTTCGTTGTCGATCATTATCTTGTTTGAGTCCATCAGGAGCCCGGATGTCTGGAACGTCAGCACATCGCCGTTCGGCAGTCGGCGGTCAAACATGAGCGCCGTCAGACACAGCGTGCAGTAGCCCAGCGCGACGGGTATGTCGCCAACCACGTCGTTCGCAAGTTCGTGGCGTGCCAGGAACCGCACCGGGTACGCCCCCGCCTCACCGCCGATCACAAAGCCCAAAACCAGCTCCTCGGCAGTCATGAAGTCGGCTTCAGCAACAATCAGCCGATCCGGATCGTTTAACTCGGGGATGCCACCACGGCGCACGCCACCCCATTGGATCGCCCCGAGAGTGATTCGGTCACTGACCTGCGACAGCAGTTTCTCGTATTGGGCATCCACCTCGCCGTATAGCTTCTGCTTCCACGTTTCGTAACCGTCCCCAGGGTCCATACCGGCCGTGCGGTACCAAGAGCCGTAGCGAACGTAGTCAGTGCTGAAGTCGCCGGAACTCTCGATACCCGTGAGTGTCTGAAGCGCCCTCATCGACGCTGCATGAACATCGCTTGCGCCGCCTAAACGCAGTGTGTCCAGGAGCCAAGCAACCCACCGCTGATCGCCGCTCAACCCCATCTCTGCTGAGATGTTCCCAGCGAACACAGTATTGGGCCGTTCCAGGAACTCGTCAATCTTCTCCAGCAGCGCCAGCTCCAGAAACGGCCGACCATCGGCGGTGCCAGGAAAGAACGTCTCTGTCGTCGGAGGAGTCGAAGTAGTCGGCGGAGGCTGAGATGTCGTAGTAAACGTGCTGCCCAATGTCGTTGAATGTTGCGTCCGCCCAGCGCCAACATCGTCGGCTGCGGTTGCTGTTGCCGTAATAGGCACTGTCGTTCTGGTTGCGGTTAACTGCGTTGTTGACGTGCAAGCCATCGCAAGCAGGTTCAAGACCAGTAGCAAGCTAGTCAGCAATCGCATACGACTACGGAGCCTACGACAAACCCCGGCACCCAAGGGCTCGCCCCAGTTTACGCGAAGAGCCAAACGTCCTACTCCACCGCCGCAGACAAGTAAACGGTGCAGTCAAGAAATCTTGATACCATCCGGCCCCGTTCATAGGGTTCGCTGCCGAAAGGCGACTGGCTATGGTGCCGTTTACTCATCTGCTGATGCTAATTGTAGCTTTTCTCGGAGCGAATCTCAGTGGCACCCGGATGGACATTGAGCCTCGCCATGGGGACCCGGACCGCGTGGCTCCTTTCTGTACGGGCTACGACGGCAGTGACTTTCACCACAATTATGCGAAGGAACAAGAGTGGTATAGGTGGGAGCAGTGCCTACTAAAGGACGCCGAGGGTAATTCCCTCAAGAACGATGACTATCTGCTTAGCAAGGAAGAAGCACAAGCGCTAGTTGAGGAAGTCTGGGAAAACTACATGCCGTGGATACAACAAGAGGTAAGACGTAAAGCATTCTGGCCCAAAGCTCCGGACAACCTAGATGGTGAGTGGCTCCAATTAGTTGTTCCCGAAAACTGGGCACCAAAAGTGCCCATGATTCACACTGGCCGCAAACAAATTTTGGAACACTGTGGTTCGGATGTAAGAGGTTGTAGCAGTGAAGGCGGTTTGTTTTATGACCTAAGTACGGCTTGGCGGCTTGGTAGATCTGTGTGGTGGACTTCGGACAGCTCCTATGACGAGTATCGGACCGAGATTGTAAGGCTATCACAGCCCAATCCACAACGGATTGTTACGCATAATCGGAATCGGTTTGTGCTACTACATGAACTGGCTCACACCATTAACTTCTGGCAGTTCACGTTTGACCTATGGCACTTCTGGTTGGAGCAAGACGAACGATCACCTGTTGAACACGAAGAGCACTACCGCACACATGGCCACGAACATGATTTCAAGTGTCTCGCTCTCGATCTCTATAACGACTATGGTGGCGATATCGCCGATGTGGTGCCGGGTTGGGACGAATCGTACTCGCAACTGAATCGGCTGTGTCAGATCATCGCACCCGGCTACGCCCAACCAAATTTGGACTAAGGCAGTGCGAAGGTTAGCGACAGTGCTCGTGATGGCCAAGCTCTGCCCACGCTGCAATCCGAAGGCTATGCGCCCCTTCTCTGCATATACGAGGAGACTGAAATGATTCTATTCACTCAGCTCGTGATGCTCATAGCAGCATTCTTCGGAGCGAATCTCAGTAATACCCAGATGGATCTTGAATCGCAGTATATTGACCCGGACATCATTAGTCTCTATTGCAGTGGCTACGACTCGGATGCCGACGACTTCCACAACAATTTTCAGGTCGACTCGTATGCATGGCAGGCATGTTTACTGCGGGACGCAAATGGCGAACGAGTTGACCAGAATGATGCATATCTTCTAGACAAGGACGAAGCCAAAACGCTGGTTGAGGAGGTCTGGGCCGATTACACGCCGTGGATGCGCGACCAATTCGCCCGCAAACTGATCTTCTCGGAAGCTGAAGTCAAGAAGGATCAGCGCTTCTATAAGCTGTTGCTGGCCGAAGATTGGTCACCGCGGGTGCCATTGATTAACCGAGGAAATAAGAAGATAGCTGAACACTGCACCGACTCGGACTTCGGGTGCGTCCTACCGCCAGACCTTGATGTCCATAGAGGCAAACGGTTAGGTAGGTCAGTGTGGTGGCGGACAACGACCGGTCCAGACAGCCACCCGTCCTGGTCAGCTAAACTAAAATACGCGAGCCCAGCGCGTATCGTACTGCATAAGCAAAACTTGTTTCAGGTTCTCGACCGTCTGGCGTGGCAAATCAATTGGTGGCGGTCATTTCAGTGGGACGACACGGAGGCTACGACAGAGCCACGGGTAGGCAATTTTTGGGGGGATAGCATCGCATATCGATGTCTCGTTCTAGACTTGTATAACAATTATATCGAAGACCCCACGAAAATAATTCCTCAATGGCGGGAATCTTATGCCGAGCTTCATCGGCTTTGCAAGATCACCGCCCCCGGCTACGCCCAACCCGTCACCGACCGAGACGACTGAACTAGCCCGACCTCAGCCAAGTACCGCAGAAAGTACCAATGATACATACGACAAGGTGGCAAAGCGGGCAGGTCGGGGCAAAGCACCTTGGCGTCGATCAGGCCAGCAATCCAAGTTCCCAGATAAAGCGAAGGGTATTGTTTAAGGGGCCATAACATGTCCGGTAACAGCGACATAGCCAGCAGCGCTAGCCAAGATCGGTCTGGCGTTAGGGAAATCCCGGACAATCCTGCGGGCTACGTCTGCCTGACTTTTGATTTCGATGGTCCGTCGCTGTGGTTGGCACGTCGTCAGACGACACCTACACCGGTCTCACGAGGCGAGTTCGGTGCGGTGGCGGTTCCGCGCATCTTGAGGCTCTTGGAACGCCACAACATTCCCTGCACATTCTTCATCCCAGGCCACACAATCGACACCTACCCCGACACTGCCCGCATGATCGTAGACGCCGGATGCGAAGTCGGGCTGCACGGGTACGCGCACGAGTACGGCCCTCGCCTCAGCGAAGAAGAAGAACGCACCATCCTGGATCGCACCTTCGCCCAGCTCAACTCGCTCACCGGAGCGCCGCCCAAGGGCTACCGAGCGCCGTCGGGAGACATCAATCCATGGACTATTGACTTGCTGATTGAGTACGGCCTCAGCTACGACTCGTCGCTCATGGGCCACGACTACTCGCCCTACTGGCTACGCAGCGGCGACAAATTGCATACAGATGGCCCGATCGAATTCGGCGCGCCGGTAGACCTAGTTGAGTTGCCATTCAGTTGGCATCTAGACGATTACGTACATCTAGAGTTCGTTACGTTCAAGAACACAGCTCTGCCAGGCCTTCAGAATCCTGCCACCATGTTCAACACGTTTTTATCGGACGTGAAATGGATGGTCCGCGAAGTGTGCCACGGCGTATGCACCGTGACGTTCCACCCTCAGGCGATTGGGCGAGGCGGACGCTTGTACGAAATGGAACGCTGGATAGAGCAGATGAACGACCTAGGCGTCAACTACACCCGAATGTGCGATGTTGCTGAAGCATGGCGTGCTGGCCGCCAACTCGGTCTGGAGTAAGCCAACGTCCCGATCTGGTTTCCGCAAACGAAACGCACAAGACGCGAAAGGGCCGACGGGTGAATGCCCGTCGGCCCTTTGCGCGCTGACCTCAGGTCAGCACGAATCACTCAAGTTCAGCGACAGCCGCCGTTGTCCTTGTCCCAGGCACAGTTTGAGGAGTTACCGTTGACATCCACGATGTCACCAACAATGTTCCACGACTGGGCCTCATAGTCAAATTGACTGAAGTCCGAGCCTTCAATGAAGTACGCATCAGCGGCGCCGTTGAACTCAGCGTTGATACCGTCCAACATCATCGGGTGATAGATGCTCAGCGACCTCACAGCCAGGATGAAGTTTGTCCGGTTCAGTCCTCCCGGCAGCTCAGACGCAATCCGCAGTGCCTCCACATATGGATAGCCGAACATATAGCCGGTACCGTTCAGAGAGTTCTTCGGGTCTAGACCGCCAGCGTCAAGATTAGAGTTCAGCCACGAGATAAACGGCTCATCGGCGTAATTCGGATCGGTGGTATCCTTGGCACCACCGCCGACAATCCACCAGCCATCAGCAGCTTCCTCAGCTGGGGCCATATAGTTCGCCACCGCCTTACAGACCGACGGCGTAAACAAAGCACCACCACGGTCATTGATGTCGTCAATCAAACCATTCGCACCAGCCTCTTGGATGGCACTCAAACATGGCGCACCGGCGGTCATTGAAATGAACACGTCGGGGCCCTCGGCCCTAATGGTTGTCATCTCGTTGGTCAGTGTCGGAGCTGCCGGGTCATGACGCACAGGCTTGAACTCGCTCACCACATCCGGGTTGGCATGAGCCCATTCTTCAAAGCCTAATTCGTAGGCCAGACCGAAGTCGTTGTCCATCACTAGGCCAGCAACCTTGACTGGCAACTTGTCAGCCAGGTTCTGCTTGATCCACGCTCCCCACAGGATGGACTCGGTGGAGTACGACATTTGCAAGCCTGTAGTCCACGGATGAACAACAGGGTCACCCCATGCAGGGTGGCCAGTCATCACGAATGGCTGCGGAATGCACTCAGCGTTGAGTGTGTCGTACACGGCCAGCGTGTTCGGAGAGCCCAACGTCAAGATAGCGAACACGTTCTCAGATTCAATGAGCTCGTCAACGAACTCGATTGTCTGCGCGGCCACGTAGGCGTCGTCCTTGACGAGCAGCTCCAGCTCGCGCGGCTCCCCATTGACCATGATCGGATCGTTCTCGTCAACCCAAGCCAAGTAGTTGTCCCAGCCATTGGCGATGGCACCGTAAGCAGCCAGCGTTCCTGACTGCGCCGTGGTGTGACCGATACGGATCTGAGTCTCAGTGATACCGCCGGTGTTTGACCAGTCTGCAGGACACTCGCTCATGTCAATCTCAAAACCAGCCGGGCCGCGCAATATATTGTCGTCTCCCACGCCAAAGTCGCCGGAGTCAATCCCCGCAGTGAGCATCGCGACAGTGTCAGCACGACGAGCAGCATTCTCAGCCAAGATGCCTTCAAGAGTGGAACGATCGTACTCTTCCATCGTGTCTTCTTCGTCGGGCATCTCGTCTTCGGGCATCTCGTCTTCATCTTCACCAGCGACAGCCTGCTCAATGACGTCCTCGTCGGCAGCGCCGCCGAGTGAGGATTGCTCTCCCCCGCCCTCACCCTCACCGTCTTCGACTTCTTCCATGTCGTCGTCATCATCATCGGTCGTAGCAGCGGTTGTCTCCGTCTCCGTCTGTGCTCCACCACCGTCAGCGTCTGTATCGTCGCTGTCGCCGCCACACGCAGCGGCGATGAGCGAGAAGGCAAATAGCAGCGCTAGCAATCTCCACAATCGACTCTTGGTCATGTCATTATCTCCTTGTTGGTGAACAATGTTGTCGCCGAAGCTCCCTCCCAGGGACCTGCAGCATCTGCAAAGACCTGCACCGGCGCGCCATGAGGCTAGCCCAGCCATTAGTAGGCACGCCGAGCTAGGTTGTGTCATTTTCGCGACGATCTCTTCCGCAAGCTCCGCTGTACGAACGCGCTGCGTTCCGGGCGGTGAATCCGTGCCACCCGTTGACCAACTAGTCCACGCGGAAACGCAAGTGTGAGCGCTATCAGCGCCGCTCCGAATATGAACCGCTCGTCATCAAGCAGGTCAAAGACTTGGCTCACCAATCCGAGGCCATCCACTTCGGCCAGGAATCGGCCGATCGCAGAAGCCGTTTCGCGGATGGCGACACCTGCAACCGAACCCCAGATCGACCCGAGCCCACCGAGCACAGCTACGGCGTAAAGAACCAGAGACCGTTGCGCGGGGTAGGACTCCTGCGATGCGAAGGGCACCAAGATGATGTTGAGCGCGCCAGCGAGTCCCGCCAGCGCTGCGCTTACAGCAAACGTACTGACTCGGGTGGCTACCAGATGGACGCCATGCACCGCCGCCGCGGTGTCATCATCCCTGACAGCTCGCATGGCCCTGCCGGGCTGGCTGTGGATGAGGTTGTGGGTCAGCCATATGGCTGCACCCACTATGGCCAAGCAGATCAAGTAGTGGTACAGCCCTTCCGCCCAGCGAGAACTGCCAAACCAAGCAGGCGGCGTGAGCTCGGCGCCCACGGGCCGGCCGCTGACACCTCCGGTCAATGCGGGGAAGCGCTTCGCCAACGGCTGGAACGCGACCGCCAACCCGAGGGTCACCAGCGCCAGATGGATCCCCTTGATACGGAGAGCTGGCAGACCGATCACGGCACCTGCAGCGCCAGCCACTGCGGCGCCCAGCAGAATTGAGACGGCCCACGGCAGCGCCAGATCGTCCACTGCATATGCGGCGCCAAACGCACCGACAGCTACGAAGACGCCGTGGCCGAGACTGATCATGCCCCCATAGCCGGTTGCTATGTTCACGCCCAACACTGCCAAGACCAGCACGATGATCTCGGTGTTCTGGCGCAGCTCGGTGACCGAGCTGACAAGAGGCGTGACGATTATCCAAACGCACACAACCAGGATGGCGACGCATTTCAGCGGCCCCAGACGGCTGCGTCGACCGTCACTAGGTCCTAGCGGGACAGGTTCCGGGCGCGGTTGATGGGCCTCCGGCGACGGTGTCGGGGAGGTCGTCTCCCCCTCCGCAGCAAACAGCTCAAACACGCGGGAACCCGGACCGGCAATTGCTTCGCCCGGACGAGGCAACGGCGTCGGCCAGCTATCGTTGCTCACACCCGCTCAACTTGCCGAGTGCCAAACAATCCGGCTGGACGCAGGATCAGCACTGCAACCATGGCGACGAGCGCTGGCAGCACGCTCAGCTCAAACCCGATGAACGGCACATACGCCGGGATCAGCGTTTGGCTCAGGCCGATCACCACACCGCCGATGAGTGCACCTTTCGGTGAGTCCAGCCCGCCGAGTGTCGCCGCAGCGAAGGCATAGACCAAGACTCGCACCATCATCGTCGGCTCCAGCAATACAGAGTTGGCACTTAGTGCCGCGGCGACCGCTCCCAGGCCCGCTGCTAAGGCCCAGCCGTACATCAACGTCCTGCCAGCACGGATGCCGTGAAGCTCAGCGGACTCGCGATCTATGGACACAGCCCGAAATGCAAGACCTGTGCGCGAATATCGTAGCAGCACTACCAGCAACGTCACAAGCGCCATCAACGTGGCCCAAGCGCCAATCGTAGTAAAGCGCAGTCGGGCCCCGGCCAGGGCAACAAAATCATCCTTCGCGTCAGGGAAAATTGACGGGAAGAACCGAGGATTGGTTCCCCACCACTGCTCCGTAAGGGAGTTAATCGCCAGGAATAAGCCGATCGTGACGGTAACGACCGCCACCTCCGATGCTTCCCTCAGTGGCCGAATGAGCACGCGTTCCGTGACTCCTCCGACAGTTATGCCCAACACGACCGCCCCGCCGATCGCCAGCGGAGTTGCCAGCGGAGCGCCTAGCCATGATGCCAGCCCTCCGCCAGTGACTCCCGGTACTGGCCCTACGAGCAGGACGAACGCTACGTATGCCGTGAACGTTGCCATCTCTCCTTGTGCGAAGTTCAACAGCCCGGTCGCGCGGAAGATGATGACCAGCGCTAGAGCGAGCGAGGCGTAAATGGCGCTGTTGAGTAGTGCGTCAAAGATCCGCTGCAACAGCAGAACCAGATCCATCTCAACGTCTCAGTGTTCGTCGTATCGTGGCGTTAGCCTGGTCCGCCAGATGGGCCAATAGTATTCAGGCCAACTGGGGTCCGGCCGATTGCGGTCAGGCAGGCGTATCCGCGCTCTCAGGCTGGTGCGACGCCGCAGTTGCGTTCCGCTCGGCGTCGCCAAAGACGAAGTAACGAAGTCCAAAAACCACTGTCGCCACCCCAGCAATGACGCTCAAGACAAGCGCGAGCTGGCTCTGCGTTGACCAACCAATCAGCCAGTAGCCCACAGATGTTTCCGCAGCATTGATCGCCTCTTGAGCAATGTCACACAGCGCACTGACGGGCAGGCCGTTGTACTCGCCCACTGGATTGGTAGCACAAAACTCAGCCGATGTGCCCACAAAATCCTGTGACTTTCCGGCCTCGCGAACCAGCGGTATCACCGGAACGGTCTGGCCATCAACGGTGAAGACGGCTTCGCGCGCCAAGTGACCAACGTGATGAGCACGCAACGCCGTATTGAGTGCAAAGGTCTTGATATATGCAAAGCTAAGCACGCCGATCACGCCCGCAGTTGTCGCCCGTGATCGGACAGTATCGGCATTGGTACCGCGGAGCCCGGCTTTGGCAGCGCGAATCTCATTCATTGCTACGAATATCACGATCGGTGCCAATACAACTATGACAAATCGCAACATAAACGCCAGTGTGCCAACAATCAAATGATCAAATCTCATCAGCACCCAGCCAACAATCAGTAGCACTGGCCCGATAACAGCAAGCCGCAGTGCAGTCATCGAACGTGTTGACGACGGCCCTGGATCTAAACCCTCCAGCGGGGTAATTGGCTCACCGCTGGGCGCAAGTGGTACCACGCGAATCACTCTTTTCTGGATGGCGGTGACCATTGAGGCAATGCCGCCTGGGGCAAAGAAGGTGAACAATATGAGAATTATGCCGAAGATGGCGGCCGATAGCGGTCCGTCTCCGTCAAGTTCATAAAAGCCCAGCGGGATGACGGGGAGTCGTTTGGTGAGGTCTCGCACCCATACGACGAACAGACCGCCAAATATTGAGCCCTGCAGTGTGCCCACACCGCCGATAACTAAGCCGATGATCAAATCTATAGCAAGCAGGAAGGTAAAATCTTGCCCAGCTACAAAGCCCTTATCCATGCACCACATCAGGCCAGCCAGCGAACCCAACGAAGCACTCAATGCAAAGTTGACTGTCTTGTACAGCGGAAGATTCACGCCGTAAACGGCAGCACCTGCTTCGCTATCACGAATCGCAAGAACGGCCCGCCCAGGTCGGCTGCGAATGATGTTGCGAACCAAGGCAAATACAACAACTGTAATCAGCAGCAAGATCCAGTAGCGGTATGCGCTGGCTCCGCGAGGTCCGTCCACGCCGGGAAGCCAATCAAAGAAGCCAGAAATACTGGCCTCGACTCTGTCAACCTCCTCTTTTACATCTCGACCATTCGGACCGCCGGTACGGCGTGCGATGCCCAACTCGTCAATGTTCACTAGCGTCGGGAATACTGCTGCCTGAGCTATGGTGACAAGAGCCAGATAGAGACCCTTAACGCGAAGTGCTGGCAATCCTACGATAATGCCAACGGCAAAACCCATCAACAGCACTAGCGGGATGACCATCCAATAGTCCCAGAGCTCGTCTTGGACCATGCTTGCGCTGACAAACGCTCCAATACCCATGAAAGCAGAGTGTCCGAGAGCCAGCATGCCGTTGAAACCGACGACCAGATTGACTGCGAGCACTGCCACCATCATGACTAGCGCACGGTTCATCCTGCCGATCTCAAATGGTTGTAGGACAAGCGGCACCAATATGGCCAACGCGAGAGCGTAGCCCCAACTCAGGAACTGCCATTGGCGATGTTGAGTACTGCCTTTGGAAACAATGAGCAGTGGTGAACTCATAGCGATACAACTCCCCTTGGGTCGTTGAGCTAGACGCGCTCGATGCGGCGGGTGCCGAAGAGGCCAGCAGGACGAAATAGCAATACGATCAATATCAGCAGGAATGCCATCGCTAGCTGCAAGATCGAGAAATAGGCCTGGTCAAGCACCACCACGCCGAACCACACCACAAGCACTGACTTAATGAGGCCAACTGCTAAACCGCCGATGATGGCGCCGCCGAGGCTGTCTAGACCCCCCAGAGCAGCGCCCGCCAAGGCATAAATCAAGATAAACGCCATCATGTTGGGGTTAACACCGCCCAGAGCTGGCGCTACCAGTGCCGCACCCAAGGTGCCAAACACCGAGGCCAAAGCCCAGCCAAAGCCCAGTGTCCGCCCAGTATTCACACCAACTAAGCGGGCCGATTCGGTATTGGACGAGACTGCACGGAACGCCAGCCCCGCTTTCGACTTACCTAGAATCAGCACAAGTGCAACGAGGGCCAGGCCCAGCGTCACCCATGTGCCTATTGTGCGGTAATGAAGGCGTGTCCCGATCAACTCCCAGAATGAGCGCCCTACCATCTCGCAGGTCTCAAAGTTTACGGTCCCGGCCGCCACCTCAACCAAGTCGCCAGCCGCGTTTTCCATGCAGGCAATGGTGCCCTCGCTTGAGGTCTTGAGTTCGCTACCGTTCGGCACCCAGCTCGGAAATTTTCCAAACGGATCGTTGACACCGCGCACCTGATAGTCCCAGATATCGCCCGCGATTGCGTTTAGTATCAAGAAGAGGCCGAGTGTGATGAGCACTACGGGCAGGTGATCTTCAGGATCAAACGGTCGAACTAACGCACGTTCAACTGCGGCTCCAATGACTGCACTAATCGCCATGGCGATGACGATTGACAACCAGAGCCAGAGCCCTCGCTCTACATTAAGCACGTAGACGAAGAACGCACCGATCATCGCAAGCTCGCCGGTAGCGAAGTTGATGAGCGTCGTCGCCTTGAATATCAGCACCAAGGCCAGCGCCACCGCACCATATACGGCGCCATCACGGAGCCCGTTAATGATGAATTCCGGAAGAATCTCCCAGTTCCAGTTCACAGTCTGCTCCCGTACTCACGCATACTTATGGATCAGGCGCCCAAGTAGGCTTCCTGCACGGCAGGATCGTTCTTTAGGGCTTCGGCTGCTCCTTGCAGAGCGATCTCACCGCTCTCAATTACGTAGCCGTAGTCGGCCATGTCTAGTGCCAGATTGGCGTTCTGCTCTACCAGCAGCATCGTCAGCCCAGTCTCTTTGTTGAGTTCGGCAAACCGCCCGAACAAGTCCTCAATGATCAGGGGGGCGAGACCCAGTGACGGCTCATCAAGTAGTAGCAGGCGTGGTCGGGACATCAGCGCCCTGGCTACTGCCAACATCTGTTGCTCACCACCGGAGAGCGAGCCTGCGAGCTGATCGCGGCGCTCCTGGAGTCGGGGGAAGATCTCGAACCAACGGTCTATGTCGGCGTTGACCTCTTTGTCTCTGCGGGTGTAGGCGCCAACCTTTAGATTGTCCATCACCGACAATTCAGGGAAGGTGCCGCGCCCCTGCGGCACGTGAGCCACACCACGCCGCACAATGTCGGCGGTCTTTGCTCGAGAAATATCGTCGCCTTGCATCAAGATGGTACCCGAAGTGGTACACATGTTGCACAGCGCTCTCAGCGTCGTGGTTTTGCCAGCACCGTTGGCGCCAAGGATCACTACCACGTTGCCGTCGGGCACTTCAAAGTCAAGGCCGCGCAACACCTCAACGGCGCCATAGCGCGCGTGAAGGTCCTTGACCTCCAACATCAAGTTCGTCATGAAGAACTCCCCAGGTACGCCTCGATGACCTCCGGGTCGTTACGCACGACATCGGGGTGACCATCGGCGATCTTGCGGCCAAAGTTGAGCACCACTAGGTGCTCGCTGATGTTGAGCACCATACGCATGTGATGCTCAACCAACAGGACCGACAAGTTGTGCCGGTCGCGGAGGTCCTTGACATCTTGAGCAAGCGAATCAACTTCTTGGTGCGTTAGGCCCGAAGCTGGCTCGTCCAGCATGATGAGACGGGGGTTAGAAATCAGGGCGCGGGCCAGCTCAATGCGCTTGAGCGTGCCGAACGGCAAGCCCGCAGCCGGGTTGTACGCGTACTCCTCCAGACCGAGTTCCTCCAGCGCTTCCCAAGCACGGCGGCGCAGGTCCTTCTCCTCGCGACGCGTACCCAGACGGAAGGCAGCCGTAAAGAAATTGGCCTTCGTGTTGGTGTGGTCTCCCACCATGACGTTCTCAAGCACCGTCATGCCGCGCCACAAAGCCAAGTTCTGGAAAGTGCGGTAGACGCCGATGCGACTGATCCGGTGCGCGGGCATTGACAGTAGATCATGCCCATCAAAGGTCACCGAGCCGGTCGTCGGGTCGTAGATACGGCTCACCACGTTGAACAGGGTGGTCTTGCCCGCACCGTTCGGCCCGATGAGTCCGAGAATCTGCCCTTCCTCCAGCGAGAACGACAAATCGTCAAGGGCTCGGATACCGCCGAACTGCACGGAGATGTCTGAGACTTCAAGCAACGCCACGCGCTGAACCCCCTCCGGTCTTCGCCGATCAGCCAACCGGCCGCAGGCAAGTTATCAGGTCAGTCCCGCAGTGTGCGGAACCAAGTGGAACCAACTAGCCGTTCCAGCCAGCGGGTGACTATAGGTCAAAACTCTGTGGCGTGCGCGCAACGGGCCGCAGGGCCAAGCGTCTGGTTCGGGGAGGAGGACTCGAACCCCCAATGACTGGACCAGAACCAGTTGTGTTGCCAATTACACCATCCCCGAGAGTCCCGCCAGGCTAGCGCTGCGTCGTAATGGGCCTATTGGACGGGCTGGACGATGCCAGGATTCGTGGGCGTTTTCGCTAATTCGGCCAGCGCAGCTTCAAGGCGCGCCAACGCGACCTCACGACCGAGCAGCACTAACGAGTCAAACAGCGGTGGTCCTACCGCGCGGCCCATGATGGCGACGCGAATCGGTGCCTGCGCGTTGCGCAGCTTGAGGCCGAGCCGCTCAGCGATTGCGCTCAGTTCGGAGTGCAGCGTTTCGCTGTTCCACTTCTTCTCGGCAAACGCTTCGCGCGCGCGGGCCAGAATCTCGCCCGCGGGTGGCGTCATCGCGGCGGCCCAGTCTTTGGCCACGATCTCGGGTTCGGTGAAGAGAAAAGCAATCCGGTCGGGCGCATCATTTAGCAGTCGTGTGCGCTCACGGATAAGCGGCGCGGCCTTGCTTAGCGTTGTCGCGTCGAGGTCGGCTCCCCACGACTGTTTGCGCACCCATGGTTGGATCGCCGCCGCAAAGCCTGCGTCGTCCAACGCCCGCAGATGCTCGCCGTTTATCGCGGTGAGCTTGTCCATATCAAACATGGCGGGTGCGGCGTTTACGTCAGCCAAATCGAACAGTTCAACGATCTCGCTCAACGGCCGCACCTCGGTGCCGTCCGGCGGCCCCCATCCCAGCAACGCCAAGTAGTTGACCATCGCCGTCGGCAACACGCCTTGATCGCGGTAGCTGGTGAGCGAGACATCGTCTCGCCGTTTGGAGAGCTTCTTACGCTGCTTGTTAACGATGAGGGGCAGATGAGCGAACGTAGGAACATCGCGGGAGCCCAAGGCGGCTCGCAATAACAACACCTTCGGTGTCGTGTTCAGCAGGTCCTCGCCTCGCACCACGTGCGTAATGCCCAGATCAAAATCGTCCACCGCGTTAGCCACAAAAAACGTCGCGCTTCCGTCGCTGCGCCGGACAACAAAGTCGTCAATCGACGCGTTAGGGAACTCAACGCGGCCGCGCACGATGTCGTCAAACGCTGTCACACCTTCATCGGGCACAGAAAAACGCACAGCCCCGTCGTCCAAGTAGGCGCACCCCTCATCAAGCCAGCGGTCAACTGCTGCGTCATATAGAGCGGCACGTTCGCTCTGGAACACCGGCTCGCCATCAAAGTCAAGCCCAAGCCAGTCCAGCATGTCCAAGATTTCGGCGATGTGAGCAGCAGTGGCCAGCTCCGCATTCGTGTCTTCAATACGCAACAGCATTACGCCGCCACAGTGACGGGCGTAGAGCCAGTTGAACAAAGCCGTACGAGCCGTGCCTAGATGCGGCAACCCAGTGGGGGCGGGAGCGAACCGCAGCCGAGGCGTCGCAGTCTCCGGCGAGGTAGCCAGCGCCGGTCGCGCGCTCACACGATGCCGGACATGACTAGTGACTGCGCGAACCGAAGTTGCCGAGATTGATGACGACAGTCGCGCTGGACGTCGCTCAACACTGGCCGGTGCTACAAAACGGGTCGCTCATCTCCACCCAGCGGCCTGCGGGCCGACCGGCCATTGCGAGCAATCGTTGCAGCGGCGGTGTGGACAGTTCAACGCGCAGCGCTTCCAGTCGGGGCCATACCTCTACCGCCGGTGCTGCGATAAGGATGCGGTCAACTAGCAGCTCATCAAGACCGGCGCCCGCGCCAATGGCCTGCTGCAGGTCATATCCCAGAACCGTGAGCTCAACGACTCTCGTCCACAGCAAATCGCGCATAGCAGGACTGAAGCCAGCACCTGCATCGAGACCAGCAGCCACAGCGAGCACCGTGCGGATGCTCTCGATGACAGTCTGAGTTGGTTCGGCGCGGCTGTCGGCGCTTGTCCCAAGCAGCGATGCGGGTGATCGACCGCGTGACAAGCGAGAGGCCGATCCGGCTGCTGTCGTCGACATCGGTAAGCGAACCGGCTCAGGCGCTGGCTGCCCGCTCATGCTGGCCGCGGCTGCCAGATTGCCGTCTGCGGCCCTGCCAAGCAAATCAGCTACGGAGTATTCGCTCAACGGCGGAGCTAGTCGTACGCCCATGTGCTCCCAGGCAGGCAATCTCATCCTGGCAGCAAAATCGGTACACGCCCGCCGGTGCAAACGCAGAAGCTCCCGGTCGGATTGGCTCGCGACGTTGTGGTTATTCATCTGGGTCTCGTGTCACTGTCATTGGATCGGATTCGTAGCGCCGCCGAATGGCTGAGGGCGATAACGCCAACACCTCGGTTGGGACGCAGGCCACCAACTCGCGCACGTGGCTGTATTCGTGTGCATCTGCAGCACCTTCAAACAGCCGAACGCGGCGCGCGACCAGCTCCGCTGGTGGATGCTTGTCGATGAACCCGAAGACCAGGTACGCGGCTTCAAGATCCCAAACCACCGGCGCTCGCCCAAAGTGAGATGCACGCTTCAGTGCGATAGCCACACAACCAGCATCGACATCGCGACGATCCTCATGCTCAACCAGATGCACCCGATCGTCAAATAGGGCTACCAGTCCGTATGCGTAGCCTTGGTCTGGGCCTTGGTGCCCCCGAAACGCGCCTGTGGGTTGGCCGCCTGTCAATTCGCCGGGACGGTTTGCGGCCCAGCGCCGCGGCGCGACTTCAGGCGACGAGTATGAGCGGACCGCGCCGAGCGGTTCGATTCGAACATGACGCGGCGCTGCCATCACCGTCCAGTCTATGAAACGGACCGCCATGAGACTGCCATGAGACTTAGGTTCGGTGACGCGCGAGCGCGTAGATAACCGAGTCTCGTAACGCCAGCCACGAAGACTCAATTATGTTCTCCGAAACACCGATGGTCGTCCAGGTTGCCTCCCCATCGGTGGAATCGATCAGCACTCTAGTGACTGCTTCGGTGCCTCGATCAGCGTCCAGTACTCGGACCTTGTAGTCGGTGAGGCGAACCGCTTCCAGCTCCGGGTAGAAGTCTCGCACTGCCTGCCGGAAAGCGTTGTCAAGCGCATTCACCGGCCCGTCGCCCTCACCTACCGTCACCCGACGCTCACCTCCAACGACGATGCGCAGCGTCGCTTCGGTGTCGAAGTCAGCGTTGCGGCCACGCTCGACCAGCACCTTGAACGACTCGACCGCAAAGAAGTCGAACTGCTGGCCCGCCGCTCGACGTAACAGCAACTCCAGCGAAGCATCGGCTACCTCAAAGTGGTAACCAGCGTGCTCCAGCCGTTTCAGCTCATCCACAACTTCAGATATGGCTGTGCGGTCAATCTCAATGCCCAACTCGGCGGCCTTCAACTCAACCGAAGCCCGCCCGGAGAGATCCCCCAGCAAGAATCGCGTGCTGTTACCAACCGCCGCCGGGTCAACGTGCTCGTAGCTATCAGGTCGACGCGCGATAGCGCTGGTGTGCAAACCGGCCTTGTGAGCAAATGCCGAGGCGCCCACATACGGCTGCTGATTTTGGGGCGGCATGTTCATCAGCTCGGCCACGTGGTGTGCCACGGAGGTGAAGCGCGAAAGACACTCTCGTGGAACCGTCTCTATACCCATCTTCAGCGTCAGATTCGGAACCAACACAGTGTTGTCGCAGTTACCCGTGCGTTCGCCGTAACCGTTCACCGTTCCCTGCACATGGGTCGCTCCCGCAATCACGCCCGCAACCGCGTTAGCAACTGCGCAGCCGGTGTCGTTCTGAGTGTGCATACCGACCTGGATGCCATCAAAGTGGCCAACCACGGCTCGCACGATGGTCTCCACCTCATGGGGCAATGAACCACCATTGGTGTCACAGAGCACAAGACAATCGGCGCCATTCACAGCAGCGGCCTCAAGCACGGACAGTGCGAACTCTGGATTGCGTTTGTAGCCGTCAAAGAAATGTTCGGCATCAAAGAAAACTCGCAGCCCCTCATCCTTGAGGAACTGGACCGAATCGCCGACCATGGCAACGCCTTCGCGAAGCGGCTGACGCAGCGCTTCTGTGACGTGATAGTCCCACGACTTGCCGACGATGCATACGGTGGAGGTTCCCGCTGCTACCAGTGCCGCAAGCGTCTGGTCGTCGTCAACTCGCCCGCGAGGTCGACGTGTCGAGCCGAAGGCCACCAAGGTGGCGTGCTCTAGTTGCAGTTCGTTGGCCGCCCGCGAGAAGAACGCTTCGTCTTTGGGGTTTGAGCCGGGCCAACCACCTTCGATCCAATCGATGCCCAGCGCGTCCAACTGGCGTGCCACCTTGAGCTTGTCATCAGTCGAGACCGATATGCCCTCAAACTGCACGCCATCGCGCAGCGTGGTGTCGAAGATCTCAACGCGCTCGGGCCATGCCGGATCACGTTCGCCCTCGCGCACGAGCAGTCCAGCAGAGCCGGTCTCAGCGTCAGTTCCGTCAGCGCCATCGGAACTGATCAATGATCTAGATGAGCTAGATGTGGCTGAGTGCGTGGCCATATCAGCTATGCCCATCGCTGCTTTGCCCGTCACCGAGTTGATCGGAGCGAGGCTGGTCAACGTTGGCCAGAATCGCCTTCGCAATCTGGTCGGTGCCCGCGTCGGCGAGCGTTTCGTCGGCGACGACGGCTTCGCATGCTTGTCGAACGCGCTGCGCGCAATCGGCTTCTTCCAAGAAGTCCAGCATGAGCGCTGCTGACAAGACGGCCGCCGTTGGGTCGGCTAGGCCCTTGCCCGCAATATCCGGTGCCGATCCATGAACCGGCTCAAACAGCGACGGGCCGGTGCGGTCCGGATTGAGGTTGGCCGAAGCAGCAAGGCCGATACCGCCGCTCACCGCACCGCCAAGATCGGTAAGAATGTCACCAAACAGATTGTCGGTGACTATTACCTCGTAACGGTGTGGGTCCTCCACCATGTAGATGCAGGCGGCATCAACGTGGTTGTAGGCAGTCTCCACGTCGGAGTACTCGCTTGCCACCTCGTTGAATGCGCGCTCCCACAGGTCACCCGAAAACGTCAGCACGTTGGTCTTGTGAACCAGCGTCAGATGGCGACGCTCGCGTGCGCGGGCCAGCTCAAAGCCGTACCGGATGGCGCGCTCGGCTCCCATGCGGGTATTGACCGAGCCCTGCGTAGCAATCTCATGCGGCGTGCCCTTGCGCAAGAAACCGCCCTCACCCGCGTAAGCACCTTCGGTGTTCTCTCGAACAACCGTGAAGCTGTGTCCGTCGGCCATGCGAAACGGGCGCAAGTTCACATAGAGGTCTAGCTCGAAGCGGGCCTTCAGCAGCAGGCCGCGCTCAATAACACCTGGCGGCACGTCAGGCGTGCCCACCGCACCTAGCAGTATCGCGTCAAAGGTGCGCAACTCCCCAAGAGTCTCATCGTCAAGCACCGTGCCGTCGCGCAGGTAGCGCTCGCCGCCCAACTCGAAGTTGGTTGTAGACACATCTGCGCCAACCGCAGCAATCACGTCAAGCGCTACTGAGGTGACCTCAGGTCCGATTCCGTCGCCGCCGATGACCGCTATGCGATGAGTCACTTTGTGTCCTTTGTTGTGTTGCACTAGGGCGCCGCTGCACTACGGCACTACGGCACTGCTGCACCAATGCCCAAAGAGTGTGCCCCAAGTCTCCATCGGTAACCTCCCAGGATGCCCGAGATCCATCACATCTCAGCAGCCACCCGCGCTCGGCTTGATGCCGAGCTGACCGATCTGACCGGGCGAGGGCGCATCGATATTGCAGCCCAAATCGAGACAGCCCGGCTGCTAGGCGACCTCTCCGAGAACGGTGACTACCACGCTGCAAAAGAAGAGCAGGGAAAGATGGAAGGCCGCATCATGCGGCTGAAATCCATCCTGGAGAACTGCGAGATCGTCGAAGATGTTGACGACGGCTCAGTCACGCCGGGGATGGTGGTGTCCATCCGCTTCGAAGGCGACGTTGAGGTTGAGCAATTCCTGTTTGGCTCCATTGAAGAACGCCCCGCAGGTGTCGAAGTAGTGTCTCCAGGTTCCCCGATGGGCCGAGCGCTAGGGGGGGCGCGTGTCGGTGACATCGTTAGCTATGAGGCAAATGGCAACCAGTTGAGCATCGAAGTTGTCGCTATTGAGTCCAGTGCTATCGAGTCGAATGTCATCGAGAACGCGGCCATTGAGAACAGCGCAGCGTGAAGTCGTGACATCCACCACAAACCCACGCACGCTCAGCCAGAAAGTCTGGGACCGCCACGTCGTTCGCACCGGCGGCGGACAGCCCGACCTCCTCTACATCGACTTGCACCTGATTCACGAAGTCACTTCGCCGCAAGCCTTCGACGGACTGCGCATGTCCGGACGCACCGTGAGACGCCCCGAGTTGACGGTGGCCACCGAAGATCACAACGTCCCCACCGCCGATGTGCATCTACCCATAGCCGACCCAATCTCGGCCAAACAGGTTGAGGTGCTACGGGACAACTGCGCTGAGTTCGACATCACGCTGTTCCCGATGGGTGATCCTGGTCAAGGAATCGTGCATGTCATAGGGCCCGAACAGGGCCTCACCTTGCCCGGCATGACGGTGGTCTGTGGTGACAGCCATACCTCAACGCACGGTGCGTTTGGCGCGTTGGCATTCGGGATCGGCACCTCCGAAGTGGAGCACGTCCTGGCAAGCCAAACGCTGCCCCAGGCCCGGCCCGCCACCATGGAGGTATGCGTTGACGGCACCACACCCGCGGGAGTGACCGCGAAGGACATAGTGCTAGCAATCATTGGGCGGATCGGAACCGGCGGTGGTATCGGTCACATCATTGAGTACCGCGGCTCAGCCATCCGAGCGCTGTCGATGGAGGGCCGAATGACGGTCTGCAACATGTCCATCGAGGCAGGAGCCAAGGCGGGAATGGTGGCACCCGACGATGTCACATTCGAGTACTTGGAAGGTCGCCGTGCAGTGCCTCGCGGAGGCGCGTGGGATGCCGCGCTAACCGACTGGAGGACGCTCGTCACAGACGACGACGCCACTTTCGATCGTTCAGTCAACATTGACGCTGCGTCGTTGCGCCCGCACGTGACGTGGGGCACCAATCCTGCGCATGTGATCCCAATTGACGGCGTGGTACCGGCACCGAGCGACTTCGACGACCCGATTGAAGCTGCGACTGCCCAACGAGCGCTTGACTACATGGGCTTGGCTGCGCGCGCGCGGTTAGCCGATGTAACTGTCGACACCGTGTTTATTGGTAGCTGCACCAACTCCCGCATTGAGGATCTGCGAGCTGCAGCAGCAGTGGCCAGCGGCCGCCGAGTTGCCGACGGGGTCCGCACCCTGGTGGTGCCGGGATCGGCCGCCGTAAAGCAACAAGCTGAAGCCGAAGGTCTGGATGCTGTGTTCGTTGAAGCTGGCTTTGACTGGCGGGAACCCGGCTGTTCGATGTGCTTGGCCATGAACCCAGACAAGCTCTCACCCGGCGAGCGGTCGGCATCCACATCAAACCGCAACTTCGAGGGTCGCCAAGGACGAGGTGGCCGAACCCACCTGTGCTCACCCGAAGTAGCAGCGGCCACTGCCATAGCAGGCCGCTTCGTAGCTCCCGACAGCCTCGACTGAAGCCAGCCTGAGAGAGAGGGTGCACATCGATGGAACCAGTCCGTGTACACGAGGGGCGCGCAGTGCCCCTTGACCGCTCTGATGTGGACACCGACCAGATCATCCCCAGCGATTGGCTCAAGCGGGTGGAACGAACTGGCTTCGGGAAGGGACTGTTCAGCGAGTGGCGTGACGATCGCGACTTTGTGCTGAACGATGAGCGGTTTGCGGGCGCAACGGTCTTGGTGGCGGGAGCGAACTTCGGAACCGGATCGTCGCGTGAGCACGCCGTGTGGGCGCTCATGGACTACGGCTTCGTAGCTGTGGTCTCTCCCCGATTTGGGGACATCTTCCGCAACAACGCCACCAAGAACGGGCTGGTACCGGTGCAAGTTTCCGATGAGGCCGCAGCCCGTCTGCGAACCGCCGTGGCTGCGGACCCCGCGCTGGTTGTGACAGTTGACGTGGAGCGGCGATTGCTCAGCGCTCCGGCAATCGGTCTTGAGGAGCCATTCCCGCTAGACGACGCGACACAGGAGCGTTTCCTCGACGGCCTGGATGACATTGGCATCACGTTGCGCAGCGCGTCAGAGATCGACAGCTACGAAAGCTCACGTCCTGCCTGGATGCCGACTACCTGAAGAAACGCAACATCCAGCCCGCAATGAGTTCCTGGTTGCAGGGTTCGGCCAGGCTGGCTTTCGCGGCGGCGACAACATCTGCACCCAATAGCTCGGTGCGACTCTCATAGAGCGGTCCGACGAATTCGGGTTGAAACTCGGGATGACCCTGTAGCCCAACGAAGTGATCGCCTACTGCCAGCATTGCGATCGGGCAGCGGTCGCCGCCAGCCAGCAACACGCCGCCGGGCGGCAGTGACAGAACCTGGTCTTGATGGCTGTGAATCAGTCGGATCCGGTGGACGGGAGGGTCCATCCAGCGACGATGCTCTTGGATCTTCCACACGTTCGCTCCGACTGTCCACCCATGCGATGCGCGCTGCACCGTGCCTCCCAGCGCATGAACGATCATCTGATGGCCGAAGCAAATCCCGAACATCTTGCGGCGCTCGGAGTGCAAACGGCGCACGAAGTCGGCGAAGCCGGTGATCCACCGCTCGTCGTCATACACCGAAGCGCGAGTGCCGGTTGTCATCCAACCGTCGTAGGCGTCAAGGTCTTCGGGCCATTCACTGTCGGGGAGGCTGAAGGTGTCCATCTTCACGCTCGGATCAATCCGAGCGATCAGGTCGGCGAACATGTCGGAGTAGGTGCCGCAGATAGATCTCAACTTGGGTACTGGGTCGTCGCAACGCAGCAGACCTAAGCGCAAGGGCGCCCGCGACAGGGACAAGTCAGATCGGTCGGGTGACTGTGCCGGATTGTGCGGCTCAACGGTCGTCAGCTCGGGGCTCCCCAGTTCGGAAGGCTTCTTCAATATGGTTCAGCTCGGAAGATCTGACGCTCAGCGGAACGATGAGACCGACGCGTCTCCCGCGCCTGAATGCCCAGAGTCAACCTCGGCCAGCAGGCCCTGTTCACGCAGGATCGGCATCACTCCCTCACCGAACCAGTAGGCCTCTTCAAGGTGCGGATAGCCCGAGAGTATGAACTCATCGAAACCCAGCGCGTGGTATTCACAAATGCGGTCCGCGACCTCGGCGTAGCTGCCCACCAGCGCGGTACCTGCACCGCCGCGCACCAGACCAATACCGGCCCATACGTTTGGATGAATCTCTAGCCGGCTGCCTTTCCCCGAGTGAGCCGCACGTGACTGGGCTGGCCCCGAGTTGGCCTCGGCGTGAAGCTGGGCCATGCGGCGTTGCCCCTCCGACATGGTGTTCGCGAAGTCGGCTTGAGCAGCCGCAATCGCCTCGGCGCTCATGTGAGCCAACATGTCATCGGCCACAGCCCACGCATCGGCCGCCTCAGGTCTCGTGATTACGTGGAAACGAATACCGAAACGAAGTGTGCGGCCACACTCGGCGGCACGTGTTCGCATACGGTCCAGCCGTTCGGTCACCATCTCGGGTGGCTCACCCCAAGCTAGGTACACATCGGTGTGCTGGGCTGCAATCTCTTCAGCCGCAGGCGATGCCCCACCGAAGTAGATAGCGGGCAAAGGATCGGGCGGCTGGCGGGTGGTAGCGGCCGCGACCTTGTAGAAGTCGCCCTCAAAGTCAAATGGCTCACCCGACCACGCTGCCTGAACGATGCGCAGAAACTCTCCTGTTCTGGCGTAGCGCGTGTCTTTGTCCAGCCAGTCGCCGAAGCGGTTCAGCTCGCGCGGCTCAGCGCCGGTGACAATGTTGATGAGCAGCCGCCCTCCAGAGAGCCGCTGATAGGTCGAAGCCATCTGCGCAGCCAACGTGGGCGACAAGAAACCTGGCCTAAACGCCACCAGAAACTTGATGCGCTTGGTCAGCGGTGCAAGCGCAATCGTGGAGAGCCAGGCGTCCTCGCACATAGTTCCGCACGGCGTCAACATCCCCTCGTAGCCAAGCTGATCGCAAGCCGTCGCAATCTGCGCCAGGTAGTCCATGGACGGTGCCCGCCGGTGCGCGCCTGGCTCGTCGGGCAACACGTCGCGCGAGTCCCCCCCGGTTGGCAAAAACCAGTGGATCTTCATAGGACGACCGCCTTACCGACACCGCGATCGCTGGCATAGCGCACGCGGCTTAGTGCATGCAGAGTTGTGGATGACAGCGACATCACCAGCTACCGTAGCGTTGGACCTGTCCGGGTCATATCAATAGTTGCGCTCGTCGTAAAGTGACCGACGTCTGCGCCCACGAAGGGAAACGGTCCGATGAGAACACCCACTACCCCACCTCTTGCCAAGACAACACGATGGCAAGACTGGCGGCTCAAGCGCGGCCGCCTGCTGATAGCGCTGCTGGCGGTTATCAGCCTGGTAGCTGCATCATGCGGCAGCGATAGCGACGATGATGTCGATTCCACCGTGGCAGACACAGCGGCAGACACGGCTTCCGCCACTACTGCGGCCGCCAACATGGGCGATGGCGATGGTGACGGCGATGGTGACACTGACGGTGATGGCGCGGATCCCAGCGACGGCGACAGCGACATGGGTGACCGAGATAGCGACCCAGGCGACAGCGACACGGGTGGTTCGGGCATGTCAATGTCCGCTTGCAATAACGGCGAGAGCATGGGCGGCACGCTCATAATCGGCAGCACGCAGGTTCCGCGACACTTGAACGGGACCGTCCAATCTGGCTATGCGACGGCAGTGCCCGGCACTCAGCTAAACGCCAGCCCCCTGCTCTACGACGACCAGTTCAATCCACAGCCTTATCTTGCCGAGAGCTGGTCGGTTGCCGACGACGGTCTCGCGGTGACCTTGAATCTGGTAACCGACGCTGTGTTCCACGACGGCACACCGATCACATCGGCCGACGTGGCTTTTTCGATCATGACCGTGCAGGCCAATCACCCGTTCAAGCCGATGTATGAGCCGGTGACCAGCGTGGACACACCCGATGAGCACACAGCAGTCATCAATCTCAGCCGACCGCATCCGGCGATCCTGTTGGCGATGTCACCCGGTCTGTTGCCGATCATCCCCAAGCACATCTTTGATGATGGCCAAGACATGAAGACACACCCTCGCAACACGGAGGACTTCGTTGGTTCAGGCCCGTTCCGACTGGCCGAATACGAGCCGGGCACCATCATCCGCATGGAACGGTTTGACGACTTCTTCATAGAGGGTGCTCCGTGCTTGGACGAGATCGTCATGGAGATCACGCCCGACGCCACAGCCATCGTGCTCGGCTTGGAGAACGGCACCACTCACCTGTCGGCAACGCTAGGACCCTCAGCGAACATTCTGCGGCTGATGGAAAATCCCGATGTCAATGTCAGCTCTGAGGGTCACGAGGCCATCGGTCAAGTCCAGTGGCTGGAGTTGAACGTCAATGACCCAGCACTGTCCGACAAACGGGTCCGCCAGGCCATCGCCTACGCCGTTGACCGGCAGTTCCTGGCTGAAGTCATTGATCAGGGTCTGACGTTCCCCGCACCTACCGGCATCGTGACCGCCAGCCCGTTCCATAACACGAACATCAACCACTACGACAAGGACATAGACAAAGCCAAGCAGTTGTTGGCTGAGGCTGGCTACGAAGAGGGTGATCTGCAACTGACCATCGACTACATTCCGCCGACCCAAGTTGTCTATGCGGAGTACATCGTGCAGGCACTGGAGGAGGTTGGAATAGAGACGGAGTTGAGTGTCTCTCCGGACTTCCCCACTTGGGCACAGCGGGTTGCCGCAGGCGAATACCAAATGACTATCAACAACGTTTGGAACTGGGGCGATCCCGTGATCGGCGTGCATCGCACCTATCTGTGCGACAACCGAGTCGGCGTGATTTGGACGAACAACACGGGTTACTGCAATCCCGAAGTTGACGAGCTTCTCCTCGCGGCTGGCCAGGAGCTGGACGCAGATGAACGCACAAGGCTGTACGCCCAGTTCCAGGAGATCGTGGCTGAAGACGTTCCGATCTACTTCCTGACGACACCACCGTTCTGGCAGGCATCCACCCCTGCGGTCATGAACCCGCCGACCAACAACATCTGGGGTCTGATGTCGCCCATGCACCACGTCTGGCTCAATCAGTAGAGACGGCGCGCTAACGCTCCGACGTAGCTGACGCAAACCGTCAGTCGTTACGCCGCGGCATTTGATGCTCAGGTCCATCACCGCCAGGATCGCCCAAGCCCTTGGGTTGATCCTGGCGGTGATGTGTCTAAATTTTCTGCTGATTCACATCACGCCGGGCGATCCCGCCACCGTCATAGTCGGCGAGAGCGGTGCTGGCGATCCAGAGCTGCTAGCTGAGATACGAGCCCAGTACGGGCTGGATCGGCCGGTAATCGTGCAACTGGTGTCCTACATAGGGCGAGTCGCCACAGGCGATCTGGGCGACTCGTACTTCTTCAACCAGTCGGTTACATCGTTGATTATTCAGCGCATGTGGCCGACGGTGCTGCTCGTTGGCACCGCGCTGGCGTTCGCGGTCATTGCGGGAACGTTGGTAGGTGTCGCTACCGCGCGTCGCCCCGAAAGCCCTCTAAGTCACGGCGCGACGGTGTTGGCGTTGGTCGGCTTCTCAATGCCGGTGTTTTGGACAGGCATCATGTTGGTGATCTTGTTCGCCTCCGCGTGGAAGCTCCTGCCGGTGCAGGGGTGGCATGACGTGAGTTACTCCGCGGGAGCTCTCGGCAACGCACTAGATGTCGCTGAGCATCTCATCTTGCCTGCGCTCACGCTCGGCCTGGTTTACCTGGCTCAGTACAGTCGTTTGTCTCGCGCGTCAATGCTGGAGGTACTCGAATCGGACTACGTGAGAACGGCGCGGGCGAAAGGGCTCAGTGAGCGACGCGTCGTGTACAAGCATGCGCTGCGCAATGCCGTGATTCCGGTGGTGACCGTTGCGGGTCTTCAATTTGGAGCGCTGTTGTCGGGCGCGTTGCTGGTGGAGACCGTCTTCAACTGGCCCGGATTGGGGCGACTCGCGTTCGACTCGATCCTGCGACGCGACACCGCTGTGTTGCTCGGTGTGTTGCTGGTTTCGTCGGTAATGGTCATCGTGGCCAACTTGCTGACCGACCTGCTGTACACGATCATTGACCCGCGCATTCGGCTGCGGGAGCGCACCAATGTCTGAAATAACCGGCCTGGGCGAATTTCCGTCTGCTGACAGGCCAGTCGGCGCGGGGGTGCCGACGGCAGGTGCGCCACGCGATGCGTCACGGCCGGGCCGAGAAACTCTCCGGCTCTTCGTGCGCAACCGAGCGGCTGTAGCTGGCGTGGTGATGCTCATCGGAATCATCTTCATGACGGTGGCGGGTCCGCGCATCTACGACCACGATCCGAAGGACATTGTGGCAAGGCCACTTACGCCGCCGGCCGAGATTGCCGAGGCTCGCCTCGGCACCGATTATCTGGGCCGCGATGTGCTTGCTGGGGTCATCGGGGGCGGCACAACAAGCCTGACCGTGGCCGCTATGGCAGCCGCCATGGTTCTCGTGATTGGCATCAGCATCGGCGCGCTCGCCGGATATTACGGAGGCTGGCTGGACAGCGCGCTAATGCGGTTCACGGAGTTCTTCCAAGTTTTGCCTGCCCTGCTGTTCGCAATGGTGGTGGTCGCTCTGTTCACGCCATCAATATGGACAATTGCCTTCGCTATCGGCATCGTCGCGTGGCCGGGGATCGCTCGCATAACCCGAGCAGAGTTTTTGCGGCTCAAGAATCTTGAATTCGTGAGAGCCGCGCGCGCGGTGGGTGCAACCGATTGGCGCATAATCCGGCGGGTCGTGTTCCCGAATGCGCTGCCGCCACTAATCGTGTCGGCCACGCTCATCATGGGAACCGCTATCCTGTTTGAGGCTGGTCTGGCATTTCTTGGCCTCGGTGATCCCAACACCACCAGTTGGGGCCTGATGATCGGATTGAACCGAGGCAACTTTCTTACCGCATGGTGGTCGGTGACGTTCCCCGGCCTGGCCATCTTCTTCACGGTGCTGAGTTTCAGCCTCATCGGCGATGGATTGCAGGACGCGTACAACCCCAAACTTCGGGGACGCTGAGCGATGAGCGTTCGCGCCACCGAAGACCACCCATCTGGAGATGGCCCGTCTGGCAGCGCGCAACCGAGGCTAGAGGTCCAGGGCCTGACCGTCGGCTTCGACGATTTCGTCGCTGTGAACGATGTCTCGTTTGATCTCTACGATGGCGGAACGCTGGCGGTAGTAGGAGAATCGGGCTCGGGCAAATCAGTCACTGCGCTGTCGATCATGCGCCTCATAGAGATCGGCACCCGCGCACGGATTCACAGTGGACAGGTGCGGTTCCGACACGACGACGGCAACGTCGACGACTTGCTGTCGCTGCCGGAAGCGCAGATGCGATCAATCCGGGGGGATCGCATCTCGATGATCTTCCAAGAGCCGCTGACCAGTCTCAACCCCGTCTACACGGTGGGTAGCCAAATCGGCGAGGCGTTGCGCCTGCACCGCGGTATGAGCCGCAGCGAGTCTCGCGAGCGCACCTTGGAGATGCTGAACCGGGTGCGTATACCGGACGCGGCGCGCAGGATTGACCAGTACCCCCACGAGATGTCTGGCGGGATGCGACAGCGGGTGATGATTGCGATGGCGCTTGCGTGCGACCCTGCCGTGTTGATTGCCGATGAGCCCACAACAGCGCTGGATGTGACGATCCAAGCGCAGATACTGGCTCTGATTGCCGAGATGCAGCGCGAAACCGGTGCGGCCGTGCTGATCATCACCCACGACATGGGTGTCGTGGCAGAGATCGCCGATGAGGTAGTGGTTATGCAGCAGTCACGCTTGGTGGAGCGGGGCAACGTCGCCGACATTTTCGAGCGGCCCGGCGAGCCCTACACCCAGTCACTGCTGGCTGCTGTGCCTCGACTCGGTTCGATGACCGGCCACGAAGAGCCGCGGCGATTCGAACTGATCGATCCGACTGCTGGCGCTGCTGCAGATGCTGTTCCTGTCGGCGCGCCCTCGCTTGGCGACAGAGGTACAGATTCGTGACAAATCCGGTCACGGCGCAGCAAGACACAGAAGCCCCCATTGTGGAGGTCGAAGCGCTCACCAAGCACTTCCCGGCTAGTCACGGCGCTCGCGTGCATGCCGTGGAGCAGGTCAGCTTGCAGGTTGGCCGCGGCGAGACGCTGGCCGTTGTTGGCGAGAGCGGCTGCGGCAAGTCGACGCTGGCCTACTTGATCATTCGCCTGCTCGACCCAACTAGCGGCACGATTCGTCTTGACGGCACCGACATCACGAATCTTGGGCCGCGAGCTCTGCGGCCCCACCGTCGCAAGGCGCAGATTGTTTTTCAAGACCCGTTCGCCAGTCTGGATCCTCGCCGCACCGTCGGAAAAGCGATCGCCGAACCGCTTGAGATACATCGAGCCGCACCCAAGAACGAGATCCAACATGTCGTCGCGGAGCTGCTGCGCCGCGTAGGTATGTCGCCTGATGACATGAAGCAATATCCGCACCAGTTCTCCGGCGGTCAGCGGCAGCGCATCTGCATCGCCCGAGCGCTAGCGCTGCGTCCCAAATTGGTAATCGCCGACGAAGCGGTCTCGGCGCTTGACGTTTCGATCCAAGCGCAAGTCATCAACCTGATGATGGGCCTACAAGAAGACTTGGGATTGTCGTACCTGTTCATCAGCCACGACCTCGCTGTGGTGGAACGAATCGCCCATAGGGTCGGGGTGATGTACCTAGGGCAAATCGTGGAACTGGGACCACGCCGCGCCATCTTCGAGAACCCCCAGCACGCCTACACAAAGCGGCTACTTGACGCCGTGCCGATTGCCGATCCCGCTAGGCGTCGTACCGACCGTCCAGTACTCACCGACGAAGTGCCCAGCCCAGTCTTCGAAGCAGGCACAGCCCCCGAACCGGTCCAGCTAGTCGAAGTTGAGCCTGGACACCTCGTAGCGCAAGCTACGAGCAACCAACACAGCGTGGCGAAAGCCACGAGCAACCAACACAGCACGGCGCAGGAGATTCCAGAACGATGAATACGCACCCAACTCACGATGCGAGGGCTGGCGAACCGTTCGTGATCTACCCAGCGCGTCGGGTCATCACCATCAACCCCGCATTCCCGTTTGGTGAAGCGGTAGCTGTGGCTGGCGATCGCATTCTGGGTGTCGGCAGTCGCGCCGAACTGGCTAGCTGGGGCGCACATCGCGTGGATCAGCGCTTCGCCGAGCACGTCCTGATGCCCGGTTTCGTGGAAGCCCACTGCCATGTCATGTCGGGTGGACTTTGGAACTCCACCTACGTCGGCTACTTCGACCGTCGCGATCCGCAAGGACGTCTATGGCCCGGCTGCACATCAATCAGCGATGTACTTGAACGTCTGGGCAAGGCCGCCGCAGACCTGACTGACGATTCCGAAACACTGCTGGCGTGGGGGCTCGACCCGATCTACTTCCCGGGTGAGCGGCTGGTGGCGCATCACCTGGACACAGTGACCGGCGATCGGCCAACACTGGTGATGCACGCCAGCGGTCATCTGGCCACGATCAACTCAGCGCTAATGGAACATTGCGGCATCGACGAGACTGCCACCAGCCCCGGAGTAGCCCGGGGCGGCGACGGGTTACCGAACGGTGAACTACACGAACCGGCAGGCATGATGCTGGCTGGCGATGCCTTCGTTGACATGATGAGGGCCAACCGCACCGAGCAAGCTCGCTGGCGCTACGCCAACGAAGCGCGCAATGCCGGGCACACGTTGCTGACCGATCTGGGTACCACGCAGCTCTTTGACCCTGAACAACTGGAGAACTGGCGAAAGGTCACGAGCGACCCCGCTTACCCGGCGCGCGTGATGGTTGCGTTGTCGAATCTCTTCGGAGCGCCAGCCGATCCGAGCGAGATGGCCGAACTCGGAGTAAGACTGAAGCAAGAGCAAACTTCAAAGCTGCGTTTCGGCGTAGTCAAGGTGATCTTGGACGGTTCCATCCAGGGATTTACTGCTCGGATCAGTTGGCCTCACTATTACAAGCCTCCGCCAGGGCACATCGGCAACGGCCTGTGGCTAACAGCCCCAGACCAGATGGCCGATCTAATAGAGCCCTACCACCGAGCCGGTTTGACGGTGCATTGCCACTGCAATGGCGACGATGCCACCGAGGCGTTCGTTGACGCTGTGGAGCAGGTGCTAGAGCGCTATCCGCGTTGGGATCATCGCCACACAGTGCAGCACTGCCAGCTCACGACACCCGATCAATACCGTCGCATGGCAGCGCTGGGCATGTGCGCCAACATTTTCTCTAACCACATCTACTACTGGGGCGATCAACACCGGGATGTAACCGTCGGTCCCGAACGTGCCGCCCGCATGGATGCCTGCGCCACTGCGCTGTCCAGCGGCGTGAACTTCTCAATCCACTCGGATTCGCCAATCACGCCGTTGGGGCACCTGCACACCGCATGGTGCGCGGTGAATCGGGTGACAGCGTCGGGCCAGGTGCTCGGCCCTGACGAGCGCATCGGCGTGCCTGATGCGTTGCGTGCCATCACAATCGACGCTGCCCGACAGCTCAAGCTGGACGCCGAGATTGGCAGCATCGAAGCCGGGAAACTGGCCGATTTTGCGGTGCTGGAAGACGACCCGCTAAGCGTTGACCCTATGACGTTGCGCGACATAGGTGTGTGGGGAACTGTTTTGGGGGGTGTTCCGCAGCCCGCCGAGGTCAGTTCGGTTTAAGTCTCAGCGCAGCCTTGGTCTCGGCTAGTCCGAGGAGCCGTCACGTGGAGCAAACACAGTGAGTACACAGCGCATTCCTGTCACTGTTGTTGGCGGCTATTTGGGTGCCGGCAAGACGACGCTGGTGAATCATGCGTTGCGGTCCTCTAGCGAGCGTGTCGCAGTGATCGTCAATGACTTCGGCGAAGTCTCTATTGATGAGGATCTGATCGTCGCAGCCGACAGCGACAAGCTCACGCTCGCCAATGGCTGTATCTGCTGCACTCTGGCTGACGGCTTCGCGGTGGCACTGAACACGGTGCGTTCGGCTGCGGAGCCGCCTGAGAGGTTGCTCATTGAAGCCAGCGGTGTAGCCGACCCGGCTCAAGTCGCTGCCTACGGCCACACGCCCGGCCTGCGGCTGGATGCGGTGGTCGTGATGGCCGATGCCGAGCAGGTGCGACGACAAGCAAGTGACCGTTGGGTAGCCGACATCGTCCGCATGCAATTGGCGGCTGCGGACCTGCTTGTCGTCAACAAGACTGACCTACTGGACAGCGCCGCAGACACCGATTCGCTATGCGACTGGCTAACTGGCCTCGCTGGGGGAGCTGCGGTGGTGCGTGCGAGCCGCGCTGAGGTTCCAGTTGACTTGGTGTTCGGACTCCACACGGACCTAGCTGGCGGTATGCACGCTCCCGTGCGCTCTGCGGCTCCGCCAATAGGTCAGGGCTTCGAGGCCGCCGCAGATGATCTGTTTGAATCCCAAACCGTCGTCCTTGATGCACCCGTTCCGATGCCGACCATCGAATCACTGCTAGCCGAGTTGCCAAAGGTGATCGTCCGGCTCAAGGGGATAGTTGGCATAGTGCCAAACAGCTCTGTCGCGGACACTCATGACGATGAGTCCGCTACCGACTACCTGATCCAGGCAGTTGGCTCCCGAACAGAGTTAACGCCGCTCGCAGCCTCCTCAAACGCCACGCCAAGACGCTGCGCCGTCAGCCTCATCGCCCGCAAAGGCTCTCTTGATTCCGACTGGCTACGCGACCGGTTGGGAACCGGTCGTTGAGCTAAACAGCTAGCCGTTGACGGCGTTGGGCACGAGTTCACCGGCCAGCGCCAGATTTATCTGCTCGGCGATTTGGGTCCCAGCGCGTTGCTGAGCCTCGATGGTGCTGGCGCCGAGGTGCGGAGTCACAACCACATCGGGACGACCGAATAGCGGCGAATCCGTGGCTGGCTCGGTAGCAAACACGTCAAGAGCCACGCCACCCAACTGTCCCTGCGCAAGAGCGGCGGCCGCCGCCTCCTCGTCCACGATTCCGCCACGGGAAGTATTGACGATGAGGGCGTGGGGACGGCATTTGGCCAGATTCTGAGCGCCGAACAAGCCCTCCGTGTCCGGTGTCAAAGGCAAATGCAACGAGATCACGTCGGAGCGCTCCAACAGTTCACCAAAGCTCACCATGTCAACACCGTCGGCGCTGCCCGCTTCGGCACTCACGTAAGGGTCAAACGAGATGAGCGTCACCTCAAAGGGGACCAGCCGCTGCGCCACGAGGCGTCCAATTCGTCCCAAGCCCACTATCCCAACCGTTTTGCCGCACAGCTCCATGCCTCCCCAGCGGCTGCGCTCCCAGCTACCCCGCGTCAGAGCCGTATGAGCCTGCGGTACGTGGCGAGCCAGGGAGAGCATGAGCGCCACAGTCATCTCTGCCGCTGATACCACGTTGCTAGTCGGTGCATTGCAGACCAGCACGCCGCGCTCTGTGGCAGCCACCACGTCCACGTTGTCAAGACCCACGCCAGCGCGCCCAACAACTATCAGCGAATCCGCTGCCGCGAGTAGGTCAGCGTTGACCTGGGTAGCCGAGCGCACAATCAGTGCTTGCGCGCCACTGATGGCATCCGTTAGTTCAGCAGGGCTGAGCCCCGTTCGAACGTCTACTTCGTGCCCTGCCGCGCGCAGCAGTTCCAGACCGGCATCGCCCAACTTCTCAGCTACCAACACACGTGACATTTCACGCGGCCAGGTCGGCGATGCGGCTGATGCCCTCGACCAGGTCGTCGAGGCCGAGCGCGAACGAAAAGCGGCCGTAGCCGGGAGCGCCGAACGCCTCACCGGGTACGAACGCCACCTTGGCTTGCTCGAGTATTGCAGCGGCCAGCTCGAGCGTTGTCTTGACCTCCACACTTCCAAGACGGCGCCGCAGCATGCCTTCCATGTTGGGGAATGCGTAGAAGGCTCCCTCCGGTTCGGGACACTCCACGCCGTTGATGGCATTGAGCATCTCGGTGATGCGCTGGCGCCGCACGTCGAAAGCAGCGCGCATCATTGACACCGCGTCAAGGTCGCCCGAGACCGCCGCCAGGGCCGCCGCTTGAGCCACATTGCAAACGTTGGATGTGGCGTGGCTCTGCAGGTTGCTAGCCGCCGCGATGATGTCGGACGGGCCTGCCATCCAACCGACCCGCCAGCCGGTCATCGCGTAGGTCTTGGCTACGCCGTTTAGTACTACGCAGCGGTCAGCGATCTCGGGCACCAAAACGGGAAGCGAGTGATGCTGCGCGTCGCCGTAAGTCAGATGCTCGTAGATCTCATCGGTTATCACCCAGAGCCCGTGCTCCACCGCCCAGGCACCGATCGCCGCTATCTCGTCACGCGGGTACACCGCCCCCGTCGGGTTCGACGGCGACACAAACAGCAGGGCTTTGGTGCGTTCGGTTCGTGCTGCTTCCAACTGCTTGACGCTGACCCTGAAGTTCGCCTCAATGCCAGCGAACACCTCCACTGGCACTCCGCCGAAGACCCGTATGGCTTCGGGATAAGTGGTCCAGTAGGGAGCGGGTAGTAGCACCTCATCGCCGCTGTCGATCAGCGCTGCCATGGTGTTGTAGACGGCCTGTTTGCCGCCGTTGGTGACCAGGAATTGGCTGGCGTCCCAGTCGAGACCACTGTCTCGCTGAGTCTTAGCCGCCAGCGCGGCACGCAGCGCGGGTTGCCCTGCCGCTGGTGAGTAGCGGTGGTTTGCCGGGTCGCTACAAGCTGCCACCGCTGCGTCCACAACGTGCTGGGGGGTTGGGAAGTCAGGCTCGCCCGCGCCGAAGCCGATCACGTTCTCTCCCGCCGCCCGCAGCGCTTTGGCTTTGGCGTCTACTGCCAGAGTCGCTGATGGGGCGATACCCGCCAGCGCCGCAGAGACACGGTTCTTGCCGGTTGACGCAGTTGAGTTGGGCGTTGGCGCTTGGGGCACTGTGGAATTGGGCACCGAGAGACTCCCGTCTGTCACGGTTGGTTTCGGCAGCTCGCAGGTGTGAAGCTGCCACTTAGTGCATGACAGTCTCGCCCGCCCGGACCTCCCTCGGACACGCGCACGCAAGCATGGTTGTTTGCGCCGGTGCCGGGCGCAATAGTGGCAACTCATGGCTGAGACTTCGTCCAAGATTCTGATACCGGCAGAACTACGACCCGCCGACGGTCGCTTCGGCTCCGGTCCGTCCAAGGTGCGCCCAGAGGCGGTCAAGACGCTTGAGTCCCGCGTGTACGACTACATGGGCACCTCACATCGCCGCACCGGGGTGCGGTCAGTCGTCGGCCGTTTGCGTGGAGCGCTGGCCGAGCTGTTTGGACTGGGCGACGGTTGGGAGGTTGTTTTGGGTAACGGCGGCAGCACCAGCTTTTGGGATGCTGCAGCGTTCTCGCTGATCGAACGCCGCTCCCAGCACCTGGCGTTCGGTGAGTTCTCAGAGAAATTCGCAGCAGTTACCGCTGCGGCACCACATCTGGATGATCCCCAAGTGATCAGCGCGCCATATGGCAGCCACCCCACTCCCGAGGCCAGAGATTCCGCCGAAATTGACGTCTACGCACTGACGCACAACGAGACCTCGACCGGCGTGACGATGTCGCTAACGCAGCCGCGGCTCCAGGCGTGCCGCGGCGGCCACACACCGGCGCTGGTCTTGGCCGATGCCACCTCAGCCGCAGGAGCGATGGCCTGGAATCCTGCCGATGTGGACTGCTACTACTTTGCTCCCCAAAAGGCATTCGCCGCTGATGGTGGATTGTTCATGGCGCTGTGCTCGCCCCAAGCCGTTGAGCGGATCGAACGAATCGACGCTTCCGGCCGCTACAAGCCTGCCACTCTCGACCTGGCGATCGCCCTCAGCAACTCTCGCCAGAATCAGACGTACAACACACCGGCGCTCGCGACCATCCTGCTGACCCTGGAGACCGCCGAATGGATGCTGGAAGGAGGCGGACTCCGCTGGGCCGCCGCGCGATCAGCGACATCCAGCGAGACCATCTACAACTGGGCGCTAGCGCGCGATTTCGCGTCGCCGTTCGTGACCGACCCACCGATGCGCTCACCCGTGGTATGCACCATTGACTTCGAAGGTGTGAGCGCTGACGACATCGCTGCCGCACTGCGTGCCAACAACATCGTTGACACTGAGGGCTACCGCAAACTAGGTCGCAACCAACTACGCATAGCCGCGTTCCCGGCAATTGACCCAGCCGACGCCAAAGCTCTAACCGCCTGCATCGACTACGTAGTAGAACGCCTTTAGCCGAAGCTTCCGCAGCCCACCTCTAAGCGACACGCTGAGCCGAGCGCGGCCACCGAAACACACCGACTGACGTTCATTGCCTGATCGTCACTGCTTGACAACAAGCGTTCCGGCAACTCGGTCATGCCAGCCCTGATACACACGATCCCAGAGCAAGCTCACATAGACCAACAAGGCCAAGATCCAGCCAAAGTTCGGTATCAGCGAGAGCAGGCCAGGGATCACCCAGCGGGCAACGGACTTGCCCCATCCAGGAACACCACCGTCAATAGCATTGACCACCTTGACTCCTGCCATGCGCTTGCCAAGGGTCTGACCCCAGATGGCGATCTGCACAACCTCGTAGAGGCTTCGCGTTTTTGGGGGGTGGGGTGGGTTGAGGGTCCCCGTGTAGGGGTCGAGGCCCTGCTGGGATCGGTGTTTGGAGAACGCCGAACCCTGGAGGGCCTCGATGGTGAAGGATGCTATTTGTTCGCGGTTGTGGTTGCCGCACGTTGAGGTGATCGCGGTGTTGGTCGACGCGCCCGATGAGCTGGTGGTAGTGGTTCAATCAAGTGAGCGTCGCCCGCTGTGCCCGAGTTGCGGGAAGTGTTGTGGGAGGGTGCATGACCGCCGCGATGTGAAAGTTCGTGATCTGGATAGTTCTGGTCGTTCGGTGACGTTGGTGTGGAAACGGCGCCGCTTGATCTGCGACGCCTGCGGTTTGCGGTTCAGTGAGCACAACGCAACATTTGAGGGTCGCCTCACAGCACGCTTAGCGCGTCAGCTAGTCACCGACGCGCGTGACATGACCATTAGCGCGGTGGCTCGCCGTTACGGGCTGAGCTGGCACACGATCATGACGCTCGTGCGCGCCTATGCGGGTGGGGTGGCGCGTAACCGCCGCCGGCAGCGTTGCGGGTTGTTGTTGGTGGATGAGACGTCCATACAGCGCCGCCACCGCTACGTAACCGTACTAGTGAACGGTGATACCGGTGAGGTGCTGGCTATGGTCGCGCACCGCAACAAAGCCGCACTTACAGCGTTTTTCGCTGCCCAGGGGCGCCGCTGGTGCCGCGGTGTGCACACTGTCGTATCTGACGGCTCAACTGCTTACACCCAAGCAATACGCCAGCACATCGGTCACGCCCGTCACGTGCTGGACCGGTTCCATGTCATCAGATGGTTCCAAAACGGCCTGGTTGCGGTCAGACGTGACATTCAACGCCGACCAGATGGTGTCAAGCCCAGGTTCGATCCTGACGTGTTCCGGGCACGCTTCTTGCTGTTGAAACGGCCCGACAAACTCAGCGCGGCTGAACACGAACGACTCCACCGGCTCTTCGCGGCTCACCCCAGACTGAAAACAGCGTGGGACGCTCTCGGTGAGTTGCACAACCTGTACCTCGCCGACGACCACCACGGCGCCCTAAAAGCACTAGACCGGTTCTGTGACCTCTACAGCACAGGCGACATACCCGAGTTCGACGAAACTGTCGACACGCTCGTCAACTGGTACCCCGAAATCCTGAACTGGCACCACACCAGCCGACCCTCAAACGGCCGTATCGACCGCACCAACAACCTACTCCAAATCCTACGCCGCACAGCCCACGGCTTCACCCAAACCGCCAACTACCAAGCACGCGGCATCCTACTCATCTAACCTCAAACCACCGAACCCAACACCCCCACCCCCAAAAAACGCGAAGGGCCACCTCGTAACCAAGACTGACAACGGTGGACAACACCACAAACCCGACAACACCAATACCCAAGGTCATTGAATCGTCTGAGGCGACAGCGGCACCCAAAACCACAAAGGCAAGAAATAGGAATATCGCCGCGATCACGATGCCGTCAAGCAGCCGAGCGCCCAGCCGACGCAGCGGCGTCGCCAACTCAACGGCCTCGCCGCTCTCCAACTGCGCCCAACCAGTGCGGCGCTCCCCACCGGAAGGACTTGGTCTACTGCCGTCACTCATTAGCCGCCTCCACCACTACACGCTATAGGAAGCGCGACGACCGCAGCCGCCGAGATTAGCTGGTCCGCTATCACTGTCTGACATCAAGTGTTCCCACGACTCGGTCGTGCCAAGGCAGCTACGCGCCAACCAGTACCCAAAAGAGTCGTCCGGCTAGTGACACCGCTGGCGTTAGCACATCGCCATCGCTCACTGGCCCCCCCCCCCCCCCCAAGTAGTTGCCGCCTACATGCGCTGCGGCGCAGCCAGCGGAAGTCCGGTATCGCTGGACATTCACTGCTTGATAACGAGCGTGCCCGCGGCCCTGTCGTGCCAGCTGGGATAATCGCCGAGCCCTTTTCCGGGGACTTGCGGCTTTGCGATTGGGGACACGCGTCGCTGCCGTCGGTGTGCGACCACAATCCACAACGTACAGCCGCCGAGCAGTCCGCTGAAGATTGCGTATAGAAGCGGTCGCGGCGGGACCCAGTCGGCGAAGTTGTCTGTCACCATTCCTAGAGGGATGATCAACCAAAAGGGAATCATAGAAGCGCAACGGCGGACCGACTTGGCCCACCCCGGTACACCGCCATCCGCAGCATCAAATACCTTGAGGCCTGTCGCGCGCTTGCCAATAGTCTGACCACAAACGGCGATCAGCACGACTTCATAGAGGATGACAGCAAGGGTAAGTGTCACCCAGAACACGATGCTGACAGCGCCCCCATTGCCGAGGTCCACTGCGTCCGTCCCAAGAACAGCGACCAGTGGCGCGAAAACTCCCACGATCACGATGCCGTCAACAATCCGCGCAGCGAGACGGCTCCACAGCGGTGCGAACACAATAGTGTCTCTCCTCGCCAGATCTACCTTATCGGTGCGTTCCTGCCCAACGAACTCACTTGGTCTGACGGCTTTGCTCACTGGCTAACTCCTCAGGTTTTCACTTAGTGGCGGTCGACGTTGTTACAGTTCAGACGCGCTACAGTGAACTCTATGGAAGTCCGGCATAGCTGGACATTTACTGCTTGATGACTAGTGTTCCCGCCACTCGGTCGTGCCAGCCCTGATTCACTTGATCCCAGGTCAGGCTCAGATAGAGTAACAACAACGCAAACAAAATCGTAACTTGATCAAGGAGTGGATTCAGCATGACGAAGGGAACAAATGGGTAGAAAAAAGCAGATTGCACAAGCAAACCAGGGATAGCCCAACGACCAAGGGATCTGCCCCATCCAGGTACATCTCCGTCAAGAGCGTTGATTACTTTGATACCTGTCATACGCTTACCAAGGGTCTGGCCCCAGATAGCAATCTGCACAACTTCGTAGCCAATGGCGGTAACGAACCACAACAAAAGTAAGCCAATGCCTACAAACCGAGGCCACTCAATACTTGCGATTTGCGATTCATCATATTCAGCATCAAAGCCAATGACACTCCCCACATAAACAGCAATTGGCGCTATCAGGATTATCGCTTGCAAGATTCCATCAAGTATGCGAGCGCCAAAACGGCGCGACGGAGGTGCCAACTCAACGACCTCTCCATTAGCAATTTCAGCCCAACCGGTAAGTCTGTCGCCACTACTAGGAATTTTGGGTCTGACGGTGTTTCTCACTTGCTAAATCCTCCGATATTAATATGCTAGCGGCTCACGCGATTACAACCTACATGAACTGAGGACAAATCGCGGCAGGCTGGCATTGCTGGTCAGCTACTGTTTGACGACGAGCGTGCCCGCCACTCGATCATGCCAAGGCCTATACTTGCCAACCAGGTACCTATACGAATCATCCTGGTGACACCGCTTGCGCTGGTGCAACAAAATGACACCAAACAGGGCACCTAGAAACGCATAGAGGGCAAAAGAAGGGAAGCTCAAGTCTCGTAAGCTTCCACCAAACATCGTCCCGATCACCCTCCCTGTCGCTACCCCAAAAAAGGGGGGCACAATAGAGATCGCGCTGCGAAGCAACGACCTGACCCATCCCGGCGCGCCGCCGTTAGCGGCGCTGATCACCTTGATACCAGCGATGCGCCTACCAACAGTCTGGCCCCACACAGCGACCTGCACGCCCTCGTAACCGACGAAAACCACGCATATTGTCAAAAGCGTAGTGTAAAACAAAGCGTCCCGATTGAGTGGCAGTGCAATAAGGATTACAATGGGGAACACTAAGACTGGCACCACAAAAAAGATCATGTCAACAAGCCGAGCACGACTTCGTTGCCGCAGATCTGCTAACTCGACGGCTTCACCGCTAGCCAATTCGGCCCAACCGGTGCGCTTCTGCGGACTGGGCGCGCTTGGTCTGACGGCTTCACTCACCGGCGATTTCCACTGTTCCTCACTCACTGGCGATCTCCTCAGCCATCGCTTCTAGCCGATCCGTTGCTGAGCCTAGAGCGCTGGCAGCAGCGAGTGCTTAGGAGACGGCGCCGCCCGATGCGGCGGTCACGTCTTGGCGGCCCGCGGTAATCCACGGCATCATTGACCGCAGTTGAGCGCCCACCTGCTCAATGGGGTGCTGCTTGCCCTCAGCGACCATCCGACGATAGTTCGGCAACCCGTCACGGTTCTCCTTGATCCACTCCCGAGCGAAGCTGCCATCTTGGATCTCAGCCAAAATGCGCCGCATCTCGGCTCGCGTCTCGTCGGTGATGATGCGCGAGCCACGAGTCATGTCTCCGTATTCGGCCGTAGTCGATATGGAGTAGCGCATACCTGAGATGCCAGCCTCATAGATGAAGTCAACGATCAGTTTTACCTCGTGCAAGGTCTCAAAGTAGGCGGACTCCGGCTGGTATCCGGCCTCTACCAGAGTTTCGTATCCGGCCCGGATCAGCTCGGTAAGGCCGCCACACAGCACTACCTGCTCGCCAAACAGATCCGTCTCGGTCTCTTCGGCGAATGTGGTCGTCAGCACACCGCCTCGAGTCCCACCGATGCCCTTCGCATAGGCCAAGGCGTCGGCCAGCGCGTGTCCGCTGGCGTCTTGGTGGATAGCCACCAGCGCTGGCACACCGCCGCCCTCCACGTATGTGCGTCGGACGTTGTGGCCCGGACCCTTCGGGGCAATCATCCACACGTCGACCTCGGCGGGTGGACTGATCTGACCGAAGTGAATGTTGAATCCATGCGAGAAGGCAATGGCGTTGCCCGGTTGCAGGTTCGACGCAATCGAGTCCTCGTAGACGGCAGCCTGATCAGTATCGGGCAGTGCCATCATGATGACGTCGGCTTCGGCAGCGGCAGCAGCCACATCGGCGACTCGCAAACCCTCCGCCTGCGCTTTGGAACGCGACGAAGAGCCGTCCCTTAGCCCCACGACGACATCGACGCCGCTGTCACGCAAGTTCAACGCATGGGCGTGACCTTGGGAGCCATAGCCCATGAGGGCTACAGTGCGACCGGCTAACTGGCCGAGATCGGCATCTTCCTCGTAGTAGATCGTGGCGGGCATCTCTAGCACTCCTGTTGGCTGTTGGACTGTGAAATTGGTCTGTTTCGCTTGACTGTCAAAAGACCAGTCGGATAGGGAGGTTGGATTCGACGCAGTCTGGCGGAACTCTCCGGGGCTCAGCTAGTTGGCGCTTGGCTAGTCATGCCTACGGCGGGCTCTAGAGCGTCAAGCGCGCGCAGCGCAATACGCCCAGTGCGCTGAAGCACGTGCAGACCGAACGGGCGCAGTTGACGCTCACAGCGATCCAGCCGCTTCGGATGCGCGCTGACACTCACAATCGCCTCAGCATCGGTGTGGTCGAGCACTTCGCCGCCGTATTCGGCGATGACATCAACCACAGCCGCAAGATCAACCGCCCCGACGCGGGCCAACATCAGCTCTCGTTCAACTGAATCGGTGGGATGCAACTCGCTGATGTGAATCACGTTGATCAACTTGTCAAGCTGTTTCGCGATCTGGGCAACGTCGGTGTTATGCACGTCCACCACGATCGTGATGCGGCTGATACTAGGGTCTTCGGTGGGTGCGACAGCCAGCGAGAAGATATTGAAGCCACGGCGGCTAAACAGACCCGCTATCCGCGCCAGCACGCCGAACTTATTTTCCACAATGGCCGCGAAAATATGAAGGTCGGGCTCTCGCATACCGCCAACGGCAGCGTCGGCGCTGTGCCCGCTGGCGGTGGCGGCGCCGTGAGTCTGGCCGCTCACGACGGTGCCGAACCTTTCAATGCGGCATCGGCATCACCTTCGGGACCCAAGATGATGTCGTCGTTGGAGCCACCTGCGGGCACCATTGGATACACCTTCTCCTCGGTATCTACCCGGAAATCAATCACCACAGGGCGATCGTTGATCGAGTTGGCCTTGTTGATAGCTGGCACCATTTCTTCAGCCGATTCAACTCGGATGCCGACACAACCCATGGCTTCGGCCCAGCCCACGTAGTCGGGATGGTCGGCACTTAAGTACACCTCGCTGTAGCGCCGTGCGTAAAACAGCTCTTGCCACTGGCGCACCATGCCTAGGTAGGCGTTGTTCAATATCGCCACTTTGACCGGAATATTCTCGGCACTGGCCGAAATCAGCTCCTGAGCTGTCATCTGAAAACAACCATCGCCGTCAATCGCCCACACCATGCGATCCGGTTGGCCCACTTTGGCACCGATGGCCGCCGGTACCGCGAAACCCATGGTGCCAAGGCCACCCGAGTTGACCCAGGTATAGGGATGATCGAACTTCCAGTACTGGCTCGCCCACATTTGATGCTGTCCTACACCGGCCACCACAATCGTGTCATCGGGTGTGTGATCGCGCAGTTGCTCCACGACGTACTGCGGTTTGAGAGGGTGGCCCTCCGACGGCTGATCGTATTGCAGCGGGTACTGCTCCTGCCACCCTGAGATGGTTGATTTCCATTGCAACCGGTTTGGGTGCGCATCGGTAGCGCTGCCGCCATCTGCTGATCGCATCGCCGCTGTCAGTGCTTCGACAGCCAATCGAGCGTCGCCAGCAATAGCCACGTCGGGCACGCGCACCTTGCCGTGCTCGGCTGGGTCAATATCGACGTGGATGATCTTGGCATCGGGGGCGAAGTGTGCCGGATTCCCGGTTACCCGATCATCGAAGCGGGCACCGAGATTGATGAGCAAGTCAGCCTGCTGCATCGCTGTGACCGCCGAGTAGTTGCCGTGCATGCCGGGCATACCCAGACAGAGCCGGTGACGGTCAGGGAACACGCCGCGGGCCATCAGCGTGGTGACCACATGGATGCCACACATTTCTGCGAACTCACGCAGCGCCTCTGCTGCACGAGCCTTCAGCAGACCACCGCCTGCGTAGATGACGGGTCGCTCCGCCGAGCGGATGAGCTCCGCCGCCGCTGCAATGTCGGCCGGGTCGACCTCGCTGCGAGGCCTGTAGCCAGGCAGCTCGGTGCTGTCCGGCCAATACCAGGTCATCATCTCGTTGCTGACATCTTTGGGCAGGTCAATCAACACCGGCCCAGGGCGGCCGGTGGTGGCGATGTGAAACGCCTCAGCCACGATGCGCGGGATATCCGCAGCGTCGGTGACCAGGTAGTTGTGCTTCGTCACCGCCATGGTGATACCTGTGGTGTCGCATTCCTGAAAGGCATCCGAGCCAATCGCCGACATCGCGACCTGGCCCGTGACGACTACCAGTGGAATGGAGTCCATGAACGCATCGCACAGCGGCGTCACGATGTTGGTGGCCGCGGGCCCACTTGTGACCATCGCCACACCCGGTTTGCCGGTTACGTGCGCGTACCCCTGCGCCATGTGGCCAGCGCCTTGCTCATGGCGAACCAGGACATGGCGGATAGGCGAGTCCAACACCGGGTCATACACCGGCAGGATTGCCCCGCCGGGAAGGCCGAACATGACCTCTACGCCGCTCATCTCCAAGCTTCGCATTAGTGCTTGAGCGCCGGTGAACTCCATGACGTTCCTCCTGTCCCGATTGTGGCGGATTTGACTTCGGTAGATGTGCCTGTGATGAATGTGACTGGCTGGCCCTGGTTTCTGGTTGGCCAGTGCCTCAAGAATCAGTGCCTCCAAAAAAACTGCCTCCCGAGTGGGAGGCAAGGCGAGCACGTCATCATGGGCTCGCCTACATAGTTACGCCTACAAGACTGCTCCACCCAGATTCACTGCCATACCCAGACTCACTGCTGTGCCCCGCTTCGCGATGTGCGACGGGGCCATATTGGGCTGTGGCGCGGCTCGGGTGCTCGGCGAAGCGTGAACGCCAATGCACCGTGTTAGCCATCTGCCTATTCTGTCTCAATAATCCGAGCGCCACAACCCCGCATCACAACCCCGCATCGGAAGCGGATGATTCGGCGAGAGTAGAATCGCGGCTTCTTGGCAAGCAGCCCGCCGCCGCGCTACCCGCACACGGGGGGGGGTCGAATCCCGGGAGTCGCGCCCGGGCGTCTCAGAGATTTGACGGCACGCCGAAGTACATTCGCCGGGTGCGGTATCGATGGCGGTCCAGCATCGCAGCTAGCGCCATGATCATTGCGGTGGGCGCGACAGCGGCCGCCTGCTCCCAGGCTGAGCCTGGCGATGACGCTAATCCTGCTGTGACTACTGCGAGCACGCTGCCGTATACACAAACTCCGGAGTACATCGCTTCGAACACGCAGTGTCCAGAGGGACTTACTGAGCTTGGAGCAGTCTCACTAGGCAGCGACACCCCGGCCGACACTGTGCGGCTGGTGCCTTACCTCAGCTTGGACAGCGCGACTGTGATGGTCTTCGACGACCCAGGCGCGAAAGCTCAAGAGTTGGGCAGCGACCAATCGGGTGGCGGCTATGTGGGCGACCGCAGCGGTCGCATATGGCGATTTGAGCCCAGCGTGGCTGGCCAGACCACCTCGGCAGGTACGGCAGACGCAGAGTCGGCCGACACAGAGTCATCGTCAGGCACAGCGCTTGGGGGGCAAGCGGGTGGCGATTTTGGGTTCTCCATAGGCGCGGAACCCATAGCCGACTTCTCATCCAACACAGCTATCGAGCACGACCAGGGCTTAGTGGGTATGACGCTCGGACCGAACGGGCGGCTGTGGACCAACCGCACCGACGAGCGTGGGCGCAGCGTGGTGACCGTGCTCACACCCAGCGCGGATCGCAAGACCTTACAAGGCGACCCCGCCGATCTTCTGGAAGTTAAGCAAACCAATGCGCAGCACAACGGAGGCGACCTGCTGTTTGATGACGACGGATTGCTTTACGTGTCGTTCGGCGACGGTGGCGGTTCGGGAGATCCGCACCATCACGGCCAGAATCTCACCACCCCGCTGGGTGCGCTGTTACGACTGGACGTCGACACCAACCTCAGCATTGATGCCCGCGATTGGCAACTGGTTCCCGCTCCGGGCAACCCTGATCTCGGGCCCGGCAGTGACCCTCGCATCTGGGTCTACGGGATCCGTAACCCGTTTCGCATGTCGCTTGACGAGACAACCGGCGCCTTGTGGGTCTCCGATGTGGGTCAGCAGTGCATGGAGGAGGTCACTGCGCTGAATCTCGATGAGGGTGGTGCCAATTTGGGTTGGAACGCCTATGAGGGCAGCCGACGTTTCGTAGGCGATGAGTTGAGCAATCACCGAGCGCCCGATTTTGAGTATCGGCACGGGCTGGGTCTGTGTTCGGTAATTGGAGGCCACGTTTACAGGGGCAGTGAGCTGGAGTGGCTCAGAGGTCGTTATGTGTTTGCCGACCTCTGCGGGGGCGACATTTACGCTGCGGAGGTGAATCCCGGTACGCAGCCCGACGAGGTTTGGGATTTGGGCGTTGAGACTCCGCGCCCGGTTGGATTCGCGGTGGACGGGGCCGGTGAGATGTACGTGATTGATATTGAATCAGGCGTGTGGCGCCTAACTGGGAAATCTCCTACCGAGTGATCTCAGTCGGCTTAGCTGTCGGCGTATCTGGACTGGTGCCATAGCAGTGTTTCGACGCACGGCCTATGACCGAGAGATCCTGGCCCTAGCCGTGCCAGCCTTCGGCGCGCTGATCGCTGAGCCGCTCTACGTAGTCACCGACACAGCGATCGTGGGAAGGATTGGCACTCCCGAGCTGGCGGGCCTAGCCATCGCATCGTCCATCTTGCTCAGCGCGCACGCGGCTTTGATCTTCTTGGCGTACGGCACAACTGGACTGGTTGGCCGATTGATTGGAGCTGGTTCGCCCCAGCGAGCGGTTGAGCAGGGAGTCGCCGGTTTGTGGCTGTCTATCGGTCTAGGGGCTGTAGTCAGCGTGGGCATGTGGGCCAGCTCCGGCTGGCTCGTGGGCCTGTTTGATCCGACTCCACAGGTCAGTGAGTTAGCCCTCACCTATCTGAGGATCAGCCTGTTGGGCTTCACTGCGCTATTGGCGGCGATGGCGGCGACGGGCTACCTACGAGGTGCCCAGGACACAGTGACCCCGCTAGTTGTCGCTATCGGTTCCGCTGTCGCCAATCTGCTCATTGAGCTTGTGCTGGTGTTTGGACTGGACATGGGCATCGCCGGTTCGGCGTGGTCAACTGTCATCGCCCAGTGGGCCGCCGCGCTCGTCTTCTTCGTCGCTATTCGTCGTCAAGCTCGGGCTGTGGGCGCGAAGCTGCGGCTGGTCATGGCCGCAGCGCGGCGCTATGCGCGTGTGGGTCTGCAGATGTTCGTGCGAACGGCCTCATTGCGAGGTTCGCTTGTACTCGCCGCCATCCTGGCCTCTCGGATTGGTACCACCGAGCTGGCCGCGCACCAGATCGGAGCCGAGATCTGGTCGCTGGCGTCGTTGGCGCTGGACGCGGTCGCCATCGCAGGTCAGGCCATTGTCGCCAAGGAGCTGGGCGCTAGCCGGCCAGCGGTAGCTCGAGCTGCCAGCACACGAATGATCGGCATGACTATCCAGCTCAGCATGGTTTTCGCGGTGTCACTGTTGTTGTTGCGAAGCCAAATCGCCAGCATCTTCAGCACCGATCCTGACGTAGTCGCCCTCGGCGGATTCCTGTTGCTATTCGTCGCCGCAGCTCAACCCATCAACGCGGTGGCCTTCGCATTCGATGGCATATTTATCGGCGCTGGAGATCTGGGTTTTCTAGCCAGGGCAATGGTCGGTGCAGCGGCGGGCTTTGCAATTGTGGGCGGAGTCGTTCGTCTGGCTGGTTTGGGTATCGGTTGGTTGTGGGTCGCGCTCATTGGGTTCATGTGTTTGCGCGCAGCGCCGCTGTGGTTGCGCTTTAGGGGCGACGCATGGCTTCGCACCGGAGCCCATTGAGTCGGCTGGGCAATCGCAGCGCTGCTCAGGTGTTACGTAGTTGCTCAAGCAGCGATGTGACCGCTTGGCCGTCCGCTTGGCCACGGGTGGCCTTCATTACCGCTCCCACGAATACGCCCGCCACCTTGGACTCGCCAGCGCAGTACTTCGTCCAAGCCTCAGGGTGATCCGCGATTGCTTGGTTGACCAGAGCTTGGAGCTCATCGTTGGTCATGGCCTCAAAACCCATTTCTGCGGCGATCGCAGCCGGATCAGCCGAGCTGTTGTTGACGGCTCGATCGCACATGATGCCCAGCACCGTTTTGGTTTGTGTAGCCGTTAGCTGACCTGTGGTTTCCATCTGGACCAGCGACGCCAAGTGACTCGGTTCTAGCAGTTCGGCCCCGTCAAGTGCGAGGTTCTGGATCGCGTGGGTCACAGTGCGATGCGCGTCGGCTCCCGTTGCTGTAGTTGCCAGCACCAGTGAGGCCAATCCACGGCTCACTATGACCTGCGCATCGTCGGGGCTGGCGCCGAGTGCGCACAGACCTGCGCGTTGGGCCGCCGGCAATTGCGGCATCTGGGCGCGCACTCGCTCAATCCACTCAACATCGGGTACCAGGGGCACCAAATCAGGCTCGGGAAAGTAGCGGTAGTCGTCTGCTTCTTCCTTTGAGCGCAACGAATGAGTGCGTCCGTCTGTGGACCAGTGGCGGGTCTCTTGGACCGGCGCTGTGTTTGATTGGTACAGCGCTACATGGCGGCGGGCTTCGTAGTCGATCGCGTTGCGCAGCGATCTTAGAGAGTTGAGATTCTTGACTTCACAGCGTGTCCGCAACTCATCAGAGCCCGAAGGTCGGACGCTGATGTTCGCATCAACGCGCATGGAGCCTTCTTCAAGTCGAGCGTCGGATGCGCCCAGCGCTAGCAATATGGCCCGCAGCTCAGACACATAGGCGCTGGCTTGGGCAGATGAGTTGATGTCAGGCCGGGACACAATTTCTAGAAGGGGCGTACCCGCCCTGTTGTAGTCAACTAGCGCTCCGACCGCTCCATGAATGCGACCTTCAGCACCGCCAAGATGAGTGGTTTTGCCTGCGTCTTCTTCCAAATGAGCGCGCTCGATACCCACTCGACCCGCTCCAGGCACCTCTAGCCAGCCATCTGAGCAGATCGGCTGGTCGTACTGACTTACCTGATAGTCCTTAGCCATGTCGGGGTAGAAGTAGTTCTTGCGGTGAAATACCGACGGCCGAATCGTGCAGTTCAGGGCAAGGCCGATTGCCATGGCCAACTCAACGGCGCGACGATTCAGCACGGGCAACGAACCGGGGAGACCCAGACACACGGGAGTGACGTTGAGGTTCGGTTCGTCACCAAAGCGGCTCGGTGCGGCCGAGAACAGCTTCGTGGCCGTCGCCAGTTCGACGTGAACTTCAAGCCCGATTACCACTTCCCAACCAGCAAGGTCCGGCGCTGTCACGTTGTTGGTTGCCGACGGCATCACACATCTACGCCTTGGGATTTGTCGACCATGCGCGGCGCGGGCAACGGCGGCGCTGCGCGTTCTATAGCCGCGGCGGCCCTCAACATCGTTTCCTCGCCCAGTGCTGGTGCCAAGACCTGCACGCCTACGGGCAGGCCCTCAGCACCAGTGCCGAATGGCACCGACATAGCGGGATCGCCCGACAAGTTGGAGGGAATAGTGCAGGTGTCGCAGCGGTACATAGTCATCGGGTCGGAGCGCTCGCCGAACCGAAAAGCAACGCACGGCGAACTCGGCGCAAGCAACACGTCGTAGTCGGCGTAAGCCGCGTCGAAGTCTCGCCGTGTCAGCATTCGGACCCGCTGGGCTTTCCCGTAGTAGGCGTCGTAGTAGCCAGCACTGAGAGCGAAGGTGCCCAGCATGATGCGTGCTTTGACTTCGTCCCCAAAGCCAGCGCTGCGAGTCAAGCGGTTCATTTCCTCAATGTCTGCGCCATCGACTCGCAGTCCGTAGCGAGTGCCGTCGTAACGCGCCAAGTTGCTTGAGGCCTCAGCGGGAGCAATGAGGTAATACGCGGTGAGGCCATAGTTGACTGCAGGTACCGAAGCCCAACCTACCTTCGCACCCGCCTGTGCGAGAGCGTCAGCGGCCTCTCGCACACGTTCGGTCACATCGGCATCAATGCCATCGGGTGCCGCGCCCGCAGTGCTTCCGCTGGCGGGACCGCCGGTCAACTCGCTGACGATGCCAATCCGTAGGCCATCCACATCACGCTGAAGGGTGGCCTCAAAGTCTGGCACTGCAGCGGGGATCGAAGTGCTGTCGGCTGGATCATGGCCGCTGATTACACCCAGCGCCAACGCCGCATCTGCAACGTCGGCTGCTAAGGGACCGATCTGGTCAAACGAGCTGGCGAAGGCGACGAGTCCGTAGCGACTTACCCGGCCGTATGTGGGCTTGATGCCAACGATGCCGCAAATCGAAGCAGGCTGTCGAATCGAGCCTCCTGTGTCGGACCCCAGCGCCAGAGGGGCGAAACCTGCACACACGGCTGCGGCGGAACCGCCGCTAGATCCACCCGGCACCCGGCTCAAGTCGTAGGGATTTCGAGTGGGGCCGAACGCCGAGTTCTCGGTGGAGCTGCCCATGGCGAACTCGTCCAGGTTGGTCTTGCCAATCATTACAGCGCCAGCCGCCGACATGGCTTTCACCACCGTTGCGTCGTAGGGAGGCAACCACCCCTCAAGCATGTGCGACGAACAAGTCGTGGCTACGCCACGCGTACACAGATTGTCCTTATATGCAATGGGGACACCGGCAAGAGGGCCAGGGTCTCGGCCCTCATGGACGGCGAGGTCTACGGCTGCAGCGGCGCTACGAGCCTGCTCGGCCGTGACCGTATTGAAAGCGCCAACGTCAGCATCGTGAGCTTCCACGCGTCCAAGGCAGTCTTCAAGCACATCTACCGCGCTGCGCACGCCGGTGCGCACATCGCGTGCAATCTGTCGAGCCCCAGCTTGTAGAGCCCCAGCTTGTAGAGCCCCAGTTTGTTGAGCCTCAGTCATTGTGCGCCCGTCATTTGGCTCCAACCCCGATTACCGAGGTCCAGTCGCTGAGACGGTCCAGGCCTGCCCATGACACCGTGCGCGTCCATGAGGTTCTTAGCAACCACAACGTCGCAGACCTAAGAATCAACGCCGAGGATCGGCGGCACTTCAAACTGGCCATCACGTGCTGCCGGTGCTTGCGCAAGCACCTCGTCGCGATTCAGAGTCGAATCGGCTACATCGTCACGAAACACGTTGCGGAGCGGATAGGGATGCGCTAGCGGCGGCACCTCGGCAAGATCTAGGTCTTCCAGCTCACGGGCGTGTTCAAGAACCCGCCCAAGGTGGCCGGTGTAGTGCTCAATCTCCTCGGAGGTGAGTTCAATCCGGGCAAGCCGCGCTACGTGTGCCACCTGCTCTTTACTGATCACAGCTTGCGCTTCTACCATGGCGAGCCGCAGGGTATCGGCGTGGCCTCAACGGAGAATCCGCCGCCGCGCCGCCTCTGCCAGAACCGCACCGGGGCGTGTAGGGCTGAAAAGCACCCGCGACACGACACGCACCTGCGCTACGCCGGTGGTTCGTGGAACCACCTCAACTTGGCCGTCGAGGACGACCAACAGCACGGGTCCAAGCGCGCCCCCACTGATATCAACCAAGTCGTCTGCATCAAGTTCAATATCGGCCGGTGCAGCACCCAGCGATGCGACTTCTGCTCGACGCACAAGAAATGGCTCGCGAGTCGCCATGCGGTCGTGCAGGACAAGACCATTAGGAACGAAGACCACCCAGCGAAGCGCCAACTGGTGCAAAGCTCGAAAGCCCAGCACCGCTGGCGCGAATCCAGTGAGGGTGGCCACGATTGCCCAAACCCACTGCCCGTTAGCCCACAACAACGCCGGTGTCGCGACTCCAGCAACTACCGCCAACCACGCCAGCGGGATAGGTGCGATTGCCAGCAAGAAGGGTGGGCGCAAGAGCATCCGGCGCTCGTTTCCGTAGCTGAGACCATCGACCATGGCATTGCCAGTCTCAGGTAGCAGTGCTAGGGCGGTCATGAGCGCAGCACCGACCACGGCAGCCGTAGCAGTCGTAATGGCCAAGTCTGTATCCCACATCCCAGCAAGCACTATCGAGCCGAGCCCAACTGCGATTGAAGCGGGCGCGGCCACGCGCACGACTGTCAGCGCCCAAGGTCGACGCACGAGCGTGGCCGTCAAAACGAGCGCCCACACCAGCCACAATTGAGCGCTCAAGACGCGCGCCGAGGTTTGCGAGCATGCGTCTAACGCAACTGTTGCTGCAGCACCCACGCTCCACGGCATTGCCAACCACAACAGTCGCATTAGCCACAGGGTCGGATGAACTTGAAACACTGCTCGCACAGGCGAAGTCTCGCCGCCACGACTCTCGGCGCAATCGACCGTGGACGGGCTCTTACTGATTACCGGCCCTTCCCAGCCATTACTACTGTTGCTAGCGCGATGCCCGCCGATAGCGACGACACGACCAGCGAGCAACGCCTAGCTTCGCCTGTCCCAGATTCGGGGGCTGATGCCGCTAGCAGCAGCCACGCTGGCGGTACGAGCGAGACTGAGCGCGGTGGCAGTCTGCTTCGCATGCGACGCCTAGCGGAGCTGATAGGCCGCTGGGACGTCGAATATCATCGAGATGCGGCGCCGACTGTGCCTGATGGTGAGTACGACGCCCTAAAACGCGAACTCATTGAGCTTGAGCGGCGCTACCCCGACCTGGCCGATCCGAACTCGCCGAGCCAACGGGTGGGTGCTGAGCTGTCGACGCTGTTCAGCGAGGTGGTTCATAGCCGGCCGATGATGTCGCTGGACAATGCCATGGATTTTGGTGAGCTGCGGTCGTGGTACAGCCGTGTGGTTCGTGGTCTCGCCGCAACACGCGCCGCGCCAGCCGATGGCGACAGCGATGGCGATGGTGAGGGCGATGGCGACGGCGAGGGTGTGCTTGAAGCTGCTAGGGGTTTGGAGGTCAACGCTGTTGATGTTGAGTCTGACGCCGCGCTGTTGCCGGAGTTGATTTGCGAGCTGAAGTTCGATGGGTTGGCTGTCTCGCTTCGCTACGAGAACGGTCGCCTAGCTCAAGCGGCAACAAGGGGTAATGGGCGCATGGGCGAAGACGTAACCGCGAACGTAGCCACCATCAAAGACATCCCTCGCGTGCTGAATACTGCATTGCCTGTACCGGAGGTCGTTGAAGTACGCGGTGAGATCTTCCTACCGCTTGACAAGTTCAACGAGTTGAACAATTCGCAGGCCCAAGCACGTGACGCTCTCGCCGAGGCTGCCGATAACGCCCGAGAACGACTCGCAGATACCGAACAGGACATACCGGCGGCCGAACTTCGAAGGTTGGAGTGGCTGGCCCGGCTGACTGAAGCTGATGTTCAGCGCCGCCATCCTGACTACGCAAACGCCCGGAATACCGCGGCAGGCAGCTTGCGCCAAAAGGACCCATCGACCGTTGCGTCTCGTGGTCTGTCGTTTTGGAGCTACGACATCGGCGAGCTGGTCGGTGGTCCCAATCTGAGCAGCGCGGGTGAGGTCTTTGCCTACCTGGACGATCTGGGTTTGCCAGTAAACCCAGAGATCCGCACCTTCGCCGAGTTCACTCAAGTGGAGGACTTCTGCGCCACCTGGGAGCGGGACCGCCACAAGCCGTCCTATGAGATTGATGGCGTTGTGGTGAAGCTGGCCGATCTGCGCCTTCGTTCCGAGCTGGGCTACACCAGCCGTGCGCCGCGTTGGGCTGTGGCCTACAAGTTCCCGCCCGAAGAACGCACAACCGAGCTGCGCAACATCATGGTGTCAATAGGGCGCACCGGCCGCGCTACGCCGTTTGCGCAGCTACGTCCAGTGATAGTTGGCGGATCAACTGTGTCTTTGGCCACGCTGCACAACGAAGACCAAGTCGCCGCTAAAGACGTGCGCCCCGGCGACACCGTGATCGTGCGCAAAGCTGGCGACGTGATCCCAGAGGTCGTCGGGCCAGTTCTAGCCGAACGCCCCGATGGGCTGCCACAGTGGACCTTCCCCACTTCGTGTCCCACCTGCGGGCATCCCCTAGTGCGAGGCGAAGGCGACGCCAATACCTATTGCGTGAACCGGTCGTGCCGCGCTCGGGTGCTGCAGGGCATCGGTCACTTCGTCAGCCGAGGCGCTCTCGACATAGAAGGCCTCGGCGAGCGGACAGTCGTGCTGTTATGCGAACAGGGACTGGTTACCAACGCAGCGGATCTGTTCAGCCTGGAGGTAGACGACCTACTGAAGCTGGAGGGAATCGGGCCGAAATCCGCTACAAGCCTCGTGGCCAGGATTGACTCAGCGCGCAGCACACCGCTAGCACGGCTGCTTATAGGGCTGGGCATCGAACACTTAGGGCCCACAACGTCGGAGCTGCTGGCGCAACGCTTCGGCACGCTGGATGCGATCATGCAGGCATCAGCCGACGACCTAGCAGAAATCGACGGCATCGGACCAATCATCGCTGCCAGCGTTACTGGCTACTTTTCCGACGACGAACACCGCGCACTAGTGGAAGAACTCCGCAGCGCTGGCGTCCGTTTCGATGTAGTCGACCGCCTCGATGGCAGCATCCACGCGCTGCAGGTGCTGGCTGGCCGATCAGTAGTGGTCAGCGGCAATCTGGACGGCTGGTTCATCGGACGTGAAGAAGCGAAACGCGCCATAGTCCAGCGCGGCGGCAAAGCGACCTCGACAGTGAACCAGAGCACCTACGCGCTGGTAGCCGGAGAACGCGCCGGTCAAGCCAAGCTAGATAAAGCAACAGAACTGAACATCCCAATCCTCAACGAGGAAGGGCTAAAGGCCCTGCTATCCGAAGGAACCCTCACTTAGGGTTCTCATCGGCGAGCGCCCAATAGAGTCCATAGCAAACTGCAGTGACTACCGCGCATTAGAGGCTCTTCCGGTCTGAGTGGTGCCGCGTGGTCTGATCGGGTTTGGGTAGGACGCGGGAGAGGGGCTCGCAGAATCGGTGCCGTCGCAGAGTCCAAGACGACACTTTCGGGCATCGCGGCCGCAAGAACGACCCGCTGTGTAGAGCCCGCCGACTATTGACAACCGCCGATGAGCGTCTCGATGACAAAACCCGCTCCAAGCTGTTAGGGCTTCTCGCTAATGCTAGGGCTTCTCGCTTCGGGTGATCCCCGCGGGAGGTCAAAACAGCGAATAGCCCATGCGATACGAAAACAGTCTGAACCTATCACAAAACGTCGTCGAGTAGCGCATGAGCTAAGATGTTGGTGTGGGTTGCTATGTTGAAGCGCGGGACTGGCTCGTTGGTCCAACCGGCGGTTACGGGATCAGATCGTACCGTGCGTACCTCCCGCACAAGGTTGCCGATTGGGACCCTGTGCTCGGACACGATGCCGTTAACGCTGTCGCGATGGCAGCCGACGCTATCCGCGCCATAGCAGACATACCCAAGACCGACGTCGGTGCAGCGATCGCCGACTGGATGATGGCACGCGACGAGAGTATTCGGTCAAGTCTTATTGAAGGTGTGCAGTCCACAGGCGATGCTCTCGCCTGGGCGCGCTATCGCGAACAGTCGGGACTACCAGTGTTAGACCAAAACGATGCCCTCACCCTCGGCGCTTCGAGACAGATAACGGCAGCAGTCGAACTGGGCGAACAGATAAGAGATGGACACATCTGCACCACAGACGACATTCTCTATATCCATGAAACGCTGTTTGAGAATACGCAGCAGAGCGAGATAGGTGGTTTGCTGCGATCCGAGCCGATATGGATCGGCAGAGCAGGCTGCCGAATAGACGAGGCATCATTCGTAGCCCCAACACCACTAGCTGTTCCAGATCTGTTAGGCGATCTGGTTGACTACCTAAACACGACGAGACACTTAGCGACAATGCAAGCCGCCGTCGCTCACGCCCAGTTCGAGACGATCCATCCGTTCGAGGACGGCAACGGACGGACAGGTCGTGCTCTGATCCACACAGTGCTCAACGCCCGCGGTGTGGCAAGCGGCGCTGTCCCCATCAGCGCAGCACTCAACAACGACCGCCAGCGCTACTACCGGTCGCTCAATGCGACCCATGTGATATGCGATGCCGACGATATCGCATCGCGCAGCAAAAGTTTTGAGCAGTGGCTCCAATGCTTCAGGGATGCATGCCTCGACGCTCATGCGCAGGCCGCACTGACGGCTTCCGCGGTCGAATACTTGGCATCTGAATGGCACCGCAAAGCAAGATTCCGATCCGGCAGCACCGCGGCAGCGCTGTTGAACGCTCTGCCGTCGATGCCGATCATGGATACTGCGATGGTCGCCGCCAAACTTGGTGTTTCCGCTCAAGTCGCTCGCCTAGCGCTCAAATCGCTCTCCGATGCCGACATCATCAGACCGACCGGCGGCCGTCGCAACATCCGCTACGAAGTACCAGAGATGATCCAGATACTCCGAGAGATGAATCCCGACGGGGCAATACGGAGCATCGCTCGCAACGATCTTCCGTTCTCTCCACCAGCCATCCCGCCTACACCTAAACAGCAGGCAACCTTCGCAGCGTGCGGATATCGAGGTCCACGGTCTCGCCGTCCCTGCATCCTGCAGCGAGGACACACAGGACAACACCGCTACAAGTGAGGCTCTTCCGGTCTGAGCGGTGTCGCGTGGTCTGATCGGGTTTGGGTGGGACGCGGGAGAGGGGCTCGCAGAATCGGTGCTGTCGCAGTGCCAAATCTGGAGCCCAGCAGTGGTCAACTCAGATCGTTGATGTCGCTGCTGGTCAGGTCCTTGAAGTGGTTGAGGGCCGCAATTCAACCGGGCTGGCTGAGTGGCTCACGCAGCGGCCCCCTGAGTAGCTGGCAACGATTCAATGGGCGACGCTCGACCTGTCAGGCCCCTACCGCAACGTGTTCGACACGTTGCTAGCTCACGCCACCCAAGTCGCGGATCCGTTCGGTGTTCACAGGCTCGCTAACACTCCTCTGCATGAGTGCTGTCGCAGATTCCAAAACGACACCATCGGGCATCGCGGACGTAAGAACGACCCGCTCTATCGAACCCGCCGACTATTGACAAAGGCCGAAGAGCATCTCGACGACAAGGGCCGCTCCAAACCGTTAGGCCTGCTCGCGGCAGGTGATCCCCACGGTGAGGTCAAAACGATGTGGCACGCCAAAAAGGTCGTGCGCTCAATCTATGAGCACACCGACCCAGATTTGGCGCTCAAGTTCGTGACCCGCCTCGGCAAAGACCTCCAAGACCTAGACCACCCACCCGAAGCTCACCTCCTTGGGCGGACTCTGCTGCGCTGGCGCCACCAAATCGGCGCATGGCACGAAAGCGGCGTCTCCAACGGACCCACCGAAGCGATCAACAACCTCCCCAAACGAGTCGCTCGAGTCGCGTTCGGAATCCTCAAACACCACATCTAGCGAACCCGAGCACTCCTCCACGCAGGCAAACCCAACTGGAAACTACTCCCCACCATCCAACCCCGCCAAAACCCGAAGAGCCGCATTATAGATCAGTACAGTTTTCGTTCAAGCCCAAGGGCCTGGACCTAAGCTAGCTAAATAATCGCGGGCTTGTGACAGTGAGCCGCCGTATGACGCCATCCAATCATGCACATCGCCGATTGTGACGCCTAACCAGGCTGTGTCCACACCACTGGCGCCAGTGTGTTGTCCCGTGACTCCTTTTGGGTATTGAAGCAGGTGCGATTTAGGGATAATCCAGGCATGAGCATCAAATGGGGAGAGTCCCAACGCAAAAAGAAATTCATAGTGTTGATCGCGAATCTGTTGAAACCTGTACAACCCTGACTCCCATGAGGTTGAAAGTTTTATCTCGATCCTGTGACCTTCGATTATTCTGTCCGCTTGGGACTCAGGTGACTTGGCAACATCAAACTCTTTAGCCGCACACCAAGCCGCAACGAGTTTCTCACCGATAGCTCCGCGCTTGCGTGACGAAGCACAGTACTTTATCCAAGCAAAAGGACTTCCCTCCCAAGGATCCGGTTCGGTGGACTCATAGTCAGCGTGAATAATCTGCGCATAGGTTGCCAATTCTCGTACTTCTGGGTCGCGTATTCTCGGTTGTCAGTTATTCATAAGCAAGACTGAGTTGTTCGGATTGATTCACCGAGATATTGAGATCTTCCAGAGCCTGATCCGTATAGCGTACATTCTCCGCTCCAAGGCGACGGGCCATGACCTCAATAGCCTCTTCGTTGTTGTCCACCATCACAAAGCGTCGATTCATCTGCTGAGCAACGGCGCCAGTCGTACCAGAACCGGCGAAGAAGTCCAAGACCCAGTGACCTTCCCGTGAGGAGGCGCTAAGAATCCGGCGCAAGATAGCCTCTGGCTTCTGGGTAGCGTAGCCAGTCTTCTCCCTACCGTTAGTTGCGACTATGGTGTGCCACCACACGTCGGTGGGTAACTTGCCCCGCGCTGCCTTCTCCTTAGACACAAGCCCCGGAGCCATGTAGGGGATTCGCTCGATAGCGTCCTGATCAAAGAAGTAACACTTGGCATCCTTTGCGTACATAAGGATCGTGTCATGCTTAGCTGGCCAACGTCGTCGTGACCGCCCACCATAGTCATAGGCCCAGATGATCTCATTGATGAAGCACTCCCTGCCGAATATCTGATCTAACATAACCTTACAGTAGTGTGCTTCTCGATAATCGATATGAAAATACAGCGTACCATCGGCGGTGAGTAGCCGATGAGCTTGCTCTAGTCGTGGCCCAATAAACTCCAGATAATCACCAAACGAATCAGCGTACGAAGTTGAACCAAGGTGCACACTACGGTACCGATGACCAGCGTATCCAACCCTGTCACCACTCTCGCTGCGAAAAGTCGCCAACTGGCTCCGGCGTTGCACTTTGCCACTGTTGAACGGCGGATCAATATAGATCAATTGAAACGACTCGCTCTTTAGCTGAGGCAACACATCAGCGTTATCGGCACATAACACCCAGTCGCTGGTGCCCGTCAAGTCAAAGGTGGCGAACGAATTAGCCTCGCTGTCGCAAATCGCTCTCTCGGCGACACCAATTGCGGCCTCGTTTTGCATGTTCGCACGTTAGCGTCAGCGGCACGCTTGACCTTGGGGCTGGCCCCCGTAAGTCTGAGTTGAGCCCCCGTCGCTTAGAATGTTGTGAAACACCATTCGTAGGTGAAATCGGCCGCTTCAACATCAATAGTGGGGGTGGCCGCCAGGCGAGCGCACGAGGTTCCGCTGCGCAGTTTTTCGATGATCTTGCCGTCGCCGGGTGCGAAGAGGTACTCCCCTAGCTGGATCGTGCCTGCGTTGAGTTGCTCTGCGGGTATCGGGATTTCGTTGATGACCAGGCTTAGCTTCCAACCCGCTTCAAGCCGGGCACCGATAGGGCTCTGGTGCGGCACGTTCGCTCCAGGCACTGGGGTAACGGCCTGAATGCCGCTGGGGTAGGCCCCTGGAGCATCGCTGCCTCGGGTGAGCCAGACGGCCAGCACGATGCCCACAGCGGCAACCAGAACGAACATGGTGATGGCTGTGGAGACGCCCCTACGCAGCGCCCACGGCTGCTGTTTGCGTTGGCTGGCATCGTGCTCTGGCCCTTGGCGGTTCATGTGCCAGACGTGCCCAATGTGGCGCTTGTGGCGAGATGACCAGCGGCAGTCGCTCCGCCCAACACCTCGTCGCTCTCGAAAAATACCACTGCCTGGCCCGCCGCAACACGCCTTTGCGGTTCGTTCCAGTGCAACTGACCGGCGGCATCCAAAAGTGCAGGCAAAGCCGGGCCGTGCGCGCTGGTTTGGGCCAGGATCTCGCCCTCGTGAGGTCCAGCCGCCCACCGGTGATCCACGAGGCGAAGGCCGCTAGCTGCCAGCTCTGCGCCGTCTCCAACAGTGACGCGGCGGGCGTCAATGTCTACGTCAATTGCATAGCGCCGCTTGGGTGCGCCACCAAGGTTCAAGCCCTTGCGCTGGCCTACGGTCACCAACTCAACTGCTGCAGTGTTTCCAAGGTGGCGACCAGCGGTATCAACCAGCTCCGCATCATGAAGCTCAATGCGCTCAGCCAGGAAGCGCTCCCGACCGCTTGCTTCGGTGATGAAACACACATCTTGGCTCTCGGGCTTGTGGGCCGTGCGTAGTCCAAGCTCCGCGGCGAGCTTGCGCAAGTCATCCTTGTGGTAATCACCCACCGGAAATCGCACGTTCGCTAGATCGGCTTGCGAGAGCATGTACAAGACGTAGGACTGATCTTTCGCGCCGTCTGCGCCACGCCGTAAGCGCCTGTAGCCGTTGCGTGTGCTGATGCGCACGTGATGGCCGGTGACAAGTCGCTCGAAACCCAAGCGGCGAGCCCGGTCCAACAACACATCAAATTTGAGATGCCGGTTGCACGCGATACACGGGTTGGGCGTGAGGCCTCGCCGGTGAGCATCCACGTAAGGCTCAACCACATCACGTTCAAACTCGGCTGCGTAGTTGAACACAAAGTGGTCGATGCCGAGCTGCTGACACACCCTGCGCGCGTCGTCCACATCAGATACGGCGCAACAACCTTGATCCTGGGGGCCTCCCCAAAGCTTCAAGGTGACACCGACCGTCTCGTGGCCTTCGCGCACGCACAGCGCCGCAGCCACGGAACTGTCCACGCCGCCCGACATCGCGACGAGTACGGGGCTATCTGCCGAATCCGAACGCGGCCCGATCCCGACAACTCCAGATTTCATGGGCTTCGTCGTAACTGGTTCACGCAGTCGGGAATCGACTGCAGAGCCTTGTCGATTTCCCACTGCTGAGTACACCAGCCCAACGACAGCCGCAACGAGCCAGCCGCAGCCCGCCGGTCGACACCCATTGCCGCTAGTACGTGGCTGGGTTCCATCGCACCCGAAGCGCACGAGGCCGCTGCGGAAGCCATCACATCTACACGGTCGAGCAACACCAACAACGCCTCGGTTTCGATGCCGCCAATGAGCAACTGGCAGATGCCAGCAGCGCGCCGCGACCGCGCAACGGTCTCCGTGCAGCGGTCGATAGCAGCCACCAATCCGTCCGCCAACTGGCCAGCCATCAAAGCAATTCGGCGAATGTCTGCGTCACGTGTCTCAGCCAGTTCAGCGAGAGCCGCGCCTAATGCTGCGATCCCGGCGGTGTTGTGTGTGCCGCTGCGGCGATCCGCTTCTTGCCCGCCACCAAGTAGCTGTGCCGACAGCGGCACCTTGCCTCGGACGGCCAACAGTCCGACACCCTTCGGACCACCAAACTTATGTGCGCTCAGCGACAGCAGATCGGCCGGTCTTGCAGCCTCGCCAACATCAACCCAGTTGATCGCCTGCACGGCATCGGTGTGCAGCAGAGCGTCGGGAGCGTGCCGAGCGATGACTTGCGCGACAGCATCCAGATCGGCGATAAGTCCAGATTCGTTGTTGACCAACATCACCGACACCAAACCCACCGGCGGGCCTGCATCAGGCGCCAACTGTGCGGCGAGATGTTCAAGATCAACCGCTCCATCGGCGTCCACGCGCACAATACGACCGCCCACGGCTGCAACCGGATGCAACACAGCGTGATGCTCAGTGGCGGGACACAGTGCTGTTGTTCCCGTCGCAGATGTCACGCCGCGCACCGCAAGATTGTCGGCTTCTGTTCCACCGCTGGTGAATACGATGTCGTGCGGGCTGAAGCCCAGTACTTCTGAGGCAATCTCACGAGCGTCGTCAATAGCTGCGCGAGCACAGCGGGCCATGCGATGCGCACCGGACGGATTGGCGAACTGCTGCTCCAAGAACGGCATCATGGCGTCGACGGCGCGTGGTCGCATTGGTGTTGACGCTGCGCAGTCCAGATAGGCGGGACGCGTCGTCTGCGGCGTTGGTCCGACAATCACAGCTTGAGGTTACGTGTAGCGTCGGGGCGGGCTATTGCGAGCCGTGCCGACAACAACTCCGACAACAACTCTTGGACGACTAGCGACATGGGCATTGAGGTCTCCATCAACATCCCGGCTCCACCCCAAGAGGTGTGGGACTACGCCGCTGACCTGGCCCGCAACGTGGAATGGATGTCTGACGCCCACACCATCACCTTTGTTTCGGCGACTACCGAGGGCGTCGGCACCAAGTTCGACTGTCTAACCAAAGTCGGCCCGCTGCAGACGACAGACCGTATGGAGGTGACTGAGTGGAGCCCCCCGCACGCTCTCGGTATCGAGCATCGAGGCGCTGTGCGTGGCACGGGACGCTTCACGCTCACGCCTAGCGACGAGGGCACTCTGTTCACTTGGACTGAAGAACTCACCTTGCCGTGGTACTTCGGCTCTCGGGTGGGCCTGCGACCTGCCTCAGCGGTGCTTGAACGCGTCTGGCGCAAGAACCTGCGCTCGCTACGAGCTCGGATTCTGGAGCGACAGCAGGGACCCTCAGGTCACGAACCCGGAATGCTCCTCGGGATGGGACGCGACTCGGAGGTGCGCGCATGGGGCCCGCACGTTGTTCGCATGAGTCTGCGAGGCCGCGACTTGAATCACGAAGCCACCGCGATGCGTCATGTTCGGACACATGGATTTCCGGCACCAGAGGTCTTTGAGCAGCCCGATGACCACTCCGTCGTTATGGAGCGGCTCTCCGGTCCCACCATGCTTGAAGACCTGGCGGCCAAGCCGTGGCTATCGGTACGTCATGCCAAGAATCTGGTGCGGCTGCACCGCATACTGGGTGAGGTGCCCGCCCCAGCCGATTGGGCCAAGGTGTCCGCGGGCAACTCAGTTGTTCATCTGGATATGCAGCCCGACAACGTGAAGCTAACTACCAACGGCCCCGTGGTGATCGACTGGTCGAATGCGGCCGCCGGTGACCCTGCCTTCGATGCCGCGTCTACCTATGTGCGGTTGCGCACGGCCGCTCCGGACAATCACGCCGCTGCGCGTGCCGTCATCAACCTGTTCCGCAATCGCTTCGCAAGCATGTTTCTTAGAGAGTTCGGCGAGCGCCAGATTAGAGAACACCTGAGGGCTGCGGCCGACCTACGGCTACTGGATCGCAATCTGAGACCCAGCGAACGCGAGGCAGTGTTCGCGTTGGCTCGGGGCGAACTGGACTGAGATACAGCACATCTGGGATACAGCACATCTGGGATACAGCACATCTGGGATACAGCACATCTGGTCGGCCCACTCAACTGGGGCGCTCTGTGCGCGCTTGAACGGGGGCGCTTGACCGGGCGTCCTACTCGGGGAATCAGCCAATCTCGCGCAACAACAGCTCAGCCGCGGTGTAGGGATCTAGCTCTCGTTGAGCTAGTCGTTCGCGCAGGTGCGCTGCGGTGGGGGTGTCGGAGAGTGCTGCGACTCGTTCTGCGAGCCCGACACGCACCACCTCACCAAGTTCAGCCTCGACACGTGCAGCTCGCCGCCTGATCATGTCTCCCGAGGCGGTGCAGTGCGCACGATGAGCACATATGGCCTCCCACAGTTCGGCTGCGCCTTCACCGGTGGTGCCCACTGAGGTCAGGATCGGCGGATCCCAATCGCCCGGTTCGGTCAGTTCCAACATCTGGCGAATGTCCCGGCAGGTCTCCGAAGTGCCGGGCCGATCTGCCTTATTCACCACAAAGATGTCAGCGATTTCCATCAACCCAGCCTTGTTGGCCTGCACTGAATCGCCCCAACCCGGGTTCACGACCACCACTGTTGTATCGGCCGCACCCGCGATGTCGGTCTCCACTTGGCCGACACCGACGGTCTCAATGACGACCCACGGCCATCCAATCGAATCCAATACCCGCACTGCGAGTGGTGTCGCCAAAGTTAACCCACCGAGGTGTCCGCGTGTAGCCATGGAGCGGATGTACACACCTTCGTCAAATGTGTGGTCAGCCATGCGCACGCGGTCGCCCAGGATTGCACCGCCGCTGAATGGAGACGAAGGGTCAATCGCCAGCACCGCCAGTCGTTCGCCGCGCTCCCGTGCCACTCCAACGACGGCCGAGTTCAGCGTGGACTTGCCAGCTCCGGGTGCCCCGGTTATGCCCACTGTGTAGGCCTGTCCCGCGTCGGCAAACGTGAGTGCGCCCAGCGCCCGCGCCGACGCTCCGCCTCGCTCCACTAACGACATGACTCGTGCCAGCGCGCGACGCTGACCGGCCCGGGCGGCCGCAACCAAGTCTGCCATGTCGGCGGACAGCGCAGTTTGGAGGCTTGTCATCGGCGCGCCGACGGTAGCGATGTGCTGGCAGTCCGCCACGTCCCGCGCTGCCTCTCAGCGACGTGAAATTGTGGCGCCAAGAGCGGCGAGCTTGCCCGCCAGATCTTCATAACCACGGTCAATGTGTGCAGCACCGGCCACTTCGGTCTCACCATCGGCGGCAAGACCCGCTACCACCAGCGCCGCGCCAGCCCGGATGTCGTGCGCACGTACCGGTGCTCCGGACAGGTGCTCGGTGCCTCGGATTACCGCATGATGACCTTCGGTTCGAATGTCGGCGCCCATCCGACGCAGTTCATCGATATAGCGAAAACGGCCCGTGAAGATGTTCTCGGTGACGATCCCGACACCCGACGCCGTAGTGAGCAATGCCACCAGGAACGGCTTGTAGTCAGTGGCGAGACCCGGATACGGCAAAGTGGAGATGTCAGCGGAACTGAGGCGTCGCGTAACAGTGGCCCGCAGTCCCGAGTCTTCAACCACGATGTGCATCCCCATCTCACTGAGCTTGCGAACGAGCATCGTCATGTGCTCACCTGCCGCGTTGCGCAAAAACACCGAGCCGCCACACATGGCGACCGCTGCCAGCAGCGTGGCAGCCTCAACGCGATCCGGGATGACTCGGTAGCCGTGCTCAGACTTGGCAGGCGCCAGGTGTTCAACTCCGTCCACGGCCAAGCAATCGCCAACCCGACCGATGTGCGCACCCATATTGTTGAGAAACTTGATGAGGTCGCCGATCTCGGGTTCTCGGGCTGGATTCACGATGAGCGTGCGGCCTTTGGCTCGCACAGCCGCCATCAGCACGTTCTCAGTCGCACCTACCGACGGGTACTCAAGTACAACTTCGGTCCCGATGAGCGTCCCGGCCGTCCCCCGAATGACACCGTGCGCTGTACTAAAGGTCGCTCCCAGGCTCTCAAGCGCGCGCAAGTGCATATCAATAGGTCGCGGACCAAAATCGTCGCCGCCTGGCAGCGCCACGCGGGCCGCTCCGAAGCGCCCAAGCAGCGGACCGAGCACCACAATGGAGGCACGCATTCGTTCCACGAGATGGTAGGGCGCCTCGGTGTTCAGATCGGCTGGCACATCCACAATGACACGGTGTTCATCGCGTGTCACCGTCACTCCCATGGCTTCAAGCAGCTCACACATAAGCGATACGTCCGAAATGTTCGGCACGTTGGCTAGCACGTGTCGTCCCTCCGCCAGCAAACAAGCCGCCATCAACTTGAGCACACTGTTTTTGGCGCCGCTGATGCAGACATCGCCGTTGAGTCCATGACTTTGCCGGGTCACGAAGGTGTCGCATTCGCTGCGGGCAGTCAATTCCATCGACATAGCGTTACCACTACTTCGGAGCTTTCGAGCGATACGGCGCTGCGCGATCGTGCCATCGCCATAGCGACTCATGTGCAAGGCCCTCCGCCGTGACCCGCCTCGTGCGCACGTTCACCGCTGACACCGATGAGATTCAGCGGTTGCTAACGCCGCGAAACGACATAGTGCTAGAGCTAACCGCCGACACTATCGGCGCCAATCACCGAGGCACCTGCGAACCAGGTGCCAGCGACCCAGATGCCAGTGACCGAGGTGCCAGTGACCGAGGTGCCGGTCACGGGCGCTGTCACCGATTCGAGCTGGCGCACGGACCGTTCACCAGCTACTCGCGATCGGTCCAGATTTCACCGGTTACCTCCGTGGAGTCCCGCCCGGAGCGTGCCGAGGCTCGCAGCGCGGCGTCGTCTCATCGGGTGACCGAGACGGTCGAATGGCGCCTGGCGGTGCCGTGGTTCGGCCCCATATTGGATCTAGTGGTACGCCGCGCCATGCGCAACCGGCGAACGGCGGATGGCACCCAGCCGGTTTGGGCTCCCCCGCAGCGCTTTAGCCCGCGTGCGGCCACTGTTATGGCAATGCTCGCGGTGGCAGCCATGTTGAGCGGCTACTTGGCCAATGCACCATCTGAGTTGCACACCTACGCGGCAGATGAATTCGGCGCTGACCAGGCCGCCCAAGGTGTGCTCGGTGCGGTCGTGCGCATCGGGACACTCCTAGCAATCGGCGTATCGGTATTGGCTGACCGTCACGGTCGCCGACGCATCGCAGCGAGCTCTATGGGCGTAGGCATCGCCGCGGCCGCGCTCGCTGCATTGGCACCGAGCATGGTGTGGCTTGGCGCGTGTTTGTTGATCGGACGTACAGCGAATGCTGCACTCAGCGTCACCATCATCGTGATGGCAATGGAGGAGATGCCCTCCGGTTGTCGGGCATGGTGCCTTTCGGTGCTGGCTATGGCGGCTGCGCTCGGCGCAGGTGGTGTTGTCTGGCTGGCACCTATATCGGATCTAGCCCCATGGGCGTGGCGTTTGGTGTTCGCCCTGCCGTTACTCGCACTGGCCCTCGCACGACCATTGCTTCGCAGACTGCCAGAGAGTCAACGATTTGACCAGCGCGGCCGAAGTGTGAAAATGGGCAGCTATTGGAGGCCCATTGCTCTGCTAGGCGCCGTCTACATGGCGTTCGGCTTATTCTTGGGACCGGTCGACTGGTTCCGCAACGAGTATCTGAGAGACGAGCACGGCTTCAGTGCAGCCTTGGTGTCACTGTTCGTGCTGACCACCGCAACGCCAGCCGGGCTGGCTGTGTACGCAGCGGGAAGACTCGCCGACTCACGCGGTCGCCGCATAATCCTGGCTATCGCTGCGGTGCCGGGGCTGGGCGCGCTGGTGGTGTTGTTCGCTGTGTCCGGCATGGCACTGTGGCTCGCTGGCTTGGCCGGTGGGATGTTGTCAACCGGTCTGCTGCCAGCGCTGGGCGTGTACCGCGGCGAGTTGTTCCCGACCGCGGTGCGGGCACGCGCTGCGATGCTCACTGGCGCTATGGGCGTCATCGGTGCCGCTGTTGGCATTGTTGTTGCAGGCCAACTGCGAACGGCCTGGGGCAGCTTCGGCGATGTGATTGCACTGCTATGGGCCGGACCTCTGCTGGCGACAGCGTTGTCTCTGTGGTGGCTAACCGAGAGAAGTGGGCACGAACTTGAACAGTTGCATCCTGTAGATGCCGCCCACAGTGCAGCGGACCCAGTTAGGCCACTATGAGTGCTCTAGGCGCTTCGGGCGCTATGGACGCGCCGAGTACCGCAAGAGCGCTTGTGCTGACGCCGGGTGCGGGAGGTAGCTCGGAACATCGAACGCTCGTCGAAATCGAGACCGCTCTGGCTGACCGCGTGATCGTGCGGCGACACGAGTTCGCATATCGCCGTGCTGGTCGGAAGTCGCCGCCGCGAGCTCCCATCGTCGCCGACGAGCTAGCCGCTGAACTGCCTCAGATCGCGGCTGAGCTCGGCGTGGCGGCAACAAGCCTGGTGATCGGCGGCCGGTCGTTCGGAGGTCGGGTCTGTTCGATGGCGGTAGCCGCCGGTACAGCGGCTGCAGGCCTCGTGCTGCTGAGCTATCCGTTGCACCCGCCAAAACAGCCGCAGCGCCTGCGCAGCACTCACTTTGATCGAATTCGCGTGCCCTGCCTGTTCGTGTCGGGCACCCGCGATCCATTCGCCACACCCGATGAGTTGATCAAACACACCGAGGCCATTGAGGGTCCTGTGACGATCCGCTTCGTTGAAGGTGCTGGACACGATCCGGCCAAGGTCGCCGCTCGCCAAGCCATAGTTGAACACGTCACCGACTGGCTAGAAACGCTTGGCAGCTAAGCCGTGCTAAGGGTAAGTGCGCCAGGCAGGTCTGGCTGCAATCCGTGCAGCTGACTTCATTGCGTGCAGCCAGCTTCAGTGCTCGATGCGACCGACAATCATCTTGGCGATTTCCAGACTTGAAGTGGCTGCTGGACTAGGCGCGTTTAGCACGTGGGTGCTGCGAACCGCCGTGGTGACCGCGAAATCGTCTTCGAGTTCGCCTGTCGGGTCCATGGCTTGGGCACGGACACCTGCTTTAGAGCGCACCAGATCTGTGGATTCGATGTCGGGCACAAGCCGCTGCAGCGCCCCCGTAAACGCAGCCTTGTTCAGCGACCGCCAAACCTCGCCCACCCCTGTACGCCAGTAGCGCCGAGCTAGCCGCCACAGACCGCGATTGGTGAGGTGTTCACGAAGCTGGCTCCTGCTGATTTCGCTCCAGCTATAGCCCTCCCGGGCCAGTGCCAGCACGGCGTTGGGGCCCGCGTGGATGGTGCCGTCAATCATCCGAGTCAAATGCACGCCGAGGAACGGAAAGCTGGGATCCGGTACTGGGTAGATGAGATTGTTGACTAGGTGAGAGCGCTGCGGTACCAGCTCGTAGTACTCACCACGGAACGGAACGATCCGATAGCCAGCCGCCGCTCCAGCCAGTTCCGCCACTTGATCGCACCGTAGCCCGGCGCAGTTAACGACCCAGCGTGCCTCCATTTCACCTGAGGTTGTGGTGACCCGAGCACGGTCGTTGGCGAGCGCTAGGCCGACGACTGCAGTGCCAGTCCGTAGTTCGCCGCCAGCCTCTTTGATGGCGTCTATGAGCACTCGACACACGGCGCCATAGTCAACGATCCCGGTGCTAGGTACCAGCAGCGCTTCCACGCCTGCGCATGCTGGTTCCAGCTCGGCGAGGCGGCGAGCATCGATCAGCTCGGCAGCGATGCCGTTGCGCGATGCACGCTCAGCAAGCGCCGACAGCCGCTCTCGTTCCGGTTGGTCCACGGCGACGATCACCTTGCCGCACACCTCGTGCGATATGTCGTGCTCCTGGCAGAACCGCACCATGGAGCTGCGCCCTGCTACCGCCAAAGATGCCTTGGCGGACCCCGGTCGGTAATAGACGCCGGAGTGCAACACGCCTGAGTTGCGGCCAGTTTGGTGCAACGCCGGTTGCTCTTCGGCTTCGAAGATAACGACACGACGGCCCGGATGATCGCTCAGATACCTATGAGCGGTGGCCAAGCCAATGATGCCAGCCCCCACCACGACTAGATCAGCCCGAGCTGGCGAGGTCGCGACTCTGGTCATTGAGGCGAAGCTAGCCAGCACAGTGTGACTAGGCGTCGTAGGTCTGCGAGAGTGGCACCACTATGGTCGGCCACGATGAATGACAATCGCAGGTCTCGCAGCGAACGTGGCCGTTCCCGCGACAAAAACTCAAGCCACCACAGTGAACCACGCAGGGAAGCACCCGATCGCAACCTGGCGCTGGAACTGGTGCGCACCACCGAGGCAGCAGCCATGGCGGCCTCACGTTGGATGGGCAGAGGCGACAAAGACGGTGCCGATGCCGCTGCGGTAGACGCCATGCGGGTCGTGCTGTCAACCGTGCCGATGGAAGGCGTCGTGGTTATCGGTGAAGGCGAGAAAGACGAAGCGCCGATGCTGTTCAACGGGGAGAGCGTCGGCAACGGCTCCGGTGCGCTGACCGACGTCGCAGTTGACCCCATAGACGGCACCACCCTCACCTCACTGGGCCGAGGCAATGCCATATCGGTCATCGCCGTATCACCGCGCGGGACCATGCTGGACCCCGGTCCGTGCGTCTACATGGAGAAGATCGCCGTTGGTCCCGATGCCAAAGGTGCCGTCGACTTGCGACGCACTCCCACCGAGAACCTCCGCGCTATTGCTGAAGCCACCGGGCAAGGTCTTCGAGACCTAACTGCGGTGGTGCTAGACCGCGACCGCCACGGCGAGCTGATCAGGGAGATCCGGGAGTGCGGTGCGCGTATTCGTCTCATTCCCGATGGTGACGTTGCTGGCGCAATTTGCGCCGCCGCGAGCGACACAACCGACGTGCTCTTCGGTATCGGTGGCACGCCCGAGGGAATAATCTCGGCTGCGGCTCTTAAGTGCATGGGTGGCGAACTGCAAGGCCGGCTTTGGCCGCGCAACGATCACGAGCGCCAAGAAGCACTGGCTGCTGGCTATGACCTCAACCGAGTGCTGCACATCGAAGATCTAGTGCAGTCAGACGATGTCTTCTTCGCTGCCACCGGCATCACCGATGGCGAACTGCTGAGAGGCGTGAAGTTCGCCGCGCACCGAGCCATCACCGAGTCGCTAGTAATGCGCTCGCGCAGCGGCACAGTACGCAACATTGAGGCGACTCACGACATTGACAAGCTGAGCGCCTTCGCCGCTGTTGACTTCACCTGAACTATGCCCAACAACGCCAGCAACACAAGCATCAACAACGCCAACAGCGACGTGGCGACACCAGCGCAACAGCTCAGCAGCCACTGTCTCGAAGAGGGCACCGTCGCTGGCATTGACTTCACCAAGATCGCTCAGATTGGCCGAGACGGTCATCAGGTCGTTCCCGTAGTGCTGCAGGATGTCACTAGCGGCGAGGTGCTGTTCATCGGTTACGCCAATGAGGAGGCACTGAGGCTCACGCTTGAGCGCCGCAGTGCCGTGTTGTATTCCACCTCGCGCAACCAGATCTGGCACAAGGGTGCAACATCGGGCGACACACTCTCGCTAGTGGATGTGCGAGTGAACTGTGAGCAGAACTCGCTATTGTACCGGGTGCGGCGCGACGGCCAGGGTGCGTGCCACACTCGTGATGCCTCTGGCGTATCTCGTCCAAACTGCTACTACAGAACAGTGGAGGACATGAAGCAGTTACGCCATCTCGTTGATCGAAACTAGTTTGCCCAAAAATGGGTTAGTGGGCTAGCTAGATTTGAGTTAGCTGTGGCTCAGAGTTAGCTGTGGCTCAGAGTTAGCTGTGGCTCAGAGTTAGCTGCGGCTCAGAGTTAGCTGCGGCTCAATCGGCGGCTGCGGCCACCGCTATTCGGGTTTGTGCCCACGCCAACGCAGCCTTGGCTTCTTCGTTGTCGGCATCATCTGCGAGGTTGGCCTGAGCAGCTTCCAGGTCGGCGTGGGCGGCTGAGACGTCAATCTCATCGGCCGCGAATGCGGCATCGCTGAGGATCGTCACGACGTTGTTGGCGACCTCCACAAACCCCCGGTTGAGCGCCAACGTCACAACACCATCAGAAGCCCACAGTTGCGTCTGCCCAACGTCAAGGGCACCAATAAACGCCGCATGCTGGTCAAGGAAAGCGATGTCACCGTCAACCGTACGAGTCACCACTTGGCTGCACTCGCCGCTGAACAGCACGGCTTCGGGTGAGACCAGTTCAACTTGCATATTCAACCTGCATCACGTCAATGTCCCAGAGAGCTACTTGATCCCGGTATCGATCAGGCTCCGGCTTGTGCCAGATCGCGGGCCTTGGCCATAGCCGACTCGGCGTTGCCGACGTTCAAGAAAGCCTGTTCGGGCAGGTCATCCAGATCGCCGTTGCACAACATTTCGAAGGACTCAATGGTCTCAGCGACCGGCACGAAGATTCCCGGCAAGCCAGTGAACACCTCAGCCACAAAGAACGGCTGGCTCAAGAAACGCTGAATCTTGCGAGCTCGGTCAACGGTGATGCGGTCCTCCTCAGAGAGCTCATCAAGGCCCAAAATGGCGATGATGTCCTGCAGTTCTTTGTATCGCTGCAAGATCTCCTGGGTGCGCCGTGCCACGTTGTAATGCCTCTCACCCACAACTTCAGGGCTGAGGATTGTGGAAGTGGACGCCAGCGGATCCACCGCCGGATAGATACCCAACGAGGCAATCTGACGGCTCAACTCGGTGGTAGCATCAAGGTGCGTGAAGGTGGTGAAGGGCGCCGGGTCGGTGTAGTCATCCGCGGGCACGTAAACGGCCTGCAGCGACGTAATGGAGTGCCCTGAGGTTGAGGTGATGCGCTCTTGCAGTTCGCCCATCTCATCAGCCAGATTGGGCTGGTAACCCACAGCGGAGGGCATCCGCCCCAGCAGCGTGGACACCTCCGAACCCGCCTGCACAAAACGGAAGATGTTGTCAACGAATAGCAGCACTTCTTGACCTTGTACGTCGCGGAAGTACTCCGCCATCGTCAACGCTGAGAGCGCTACTCGCAGCCGCACCCCTGGCGGTTCGTCCATCTGACCAAACACCAGCGCTGTCTTGGAGAGCACGCCCGACTCTTCCATCTCCAGATAGAGGTCGGTGCCTTCGCGGGTGCGCTCTCCGACTCCGGCAAAGACCGACACACCGCCGTGCTGAGAAGCAACGCGATTGATCATCTCGGTGATGAGCACGGTCTTGCCCACACCAGCGCCACCGAACAGGCCGATTTTGCCGCCCTCCACGTAGGGCTCTAACAGATCAATCACCTTGATGCCCGACTCGAACATGGTGGCCTTGGGCTCCAAGGTGTCAAACGAAGGTGCCGAACGGTGGATCTCCCAGCGGTCAGCGATGCCCTCGGTGATATCGGCACCGTCAAGCGGTTCGCCGAGCACGTTGAAAATGTGGCCGAGAACACCGTCACCGACCGGCACCGTGATGCCTTGACCAGTGTTTACAACAGCCATGCCACGGGTCAGTCCGTCGGTGGCCTTCATTGACACGATCCGGACGCGGTTGTCGCCGATTTGCTGAGCGACCTCACCGGTAATGGTGACCGGCTTGCCCTCAAGCTCAACGTTCATCTGAACAGCAGAGTTAATCTCAGGGATCGCGCCAGGCGGAAACTCAGCGTCAACGACCGGTCCCGCAATAGCGACAACGCGGCCGTCGGCACGGTGATCCGACTCTGCGGCGGTGCTCGCCGTACTGGCCTCAGTAAGGGTCATATTTGTTTCTCCTCGCAGCGCAGCAGAGGCTAGGTGTGCTTACTCGCGTCCACGGAACAAATCCGCAGTGCGAGCTTCGATGGTGTCTGAGAGCAGGTCAACGACATCGCCGGAAGTTTGGGCAAGTGCCTCAGCGCCACCAACGATTTCCATGATCTCGGTGGTGATGGCGTCTTGGCGGGCGCGGTTCATGACTCGTGTCAGGTGGGTCTTTAGTTCTTCGGCGTTGTCTGTCGCAGCTTTCATGGCTCGCTGTCTGGCCGCGTGCTCAGACGCCGAAGCTTCCAGCAGCGCTGAGTAGAGCCGGGCCTCCGCATAGCGCGGCAACAAACGCTCAAGGATTGCGGCGGGTTCGGGTTCAAACTCGTAACCCCCAGTCGGACCACGCGATTCAGCGTCGGTTTGGTCTGCGCTGGCTTCGTTTACCTCCAACGGCATGAACGGCACAATCGCTACCGATTGGCTGCCCATGGAGTGGAACTGCGTATAGGCCAACATCACCCGCTGACAATCGCTCTCGAACAGCTCCGTAGCGGCTGCAGCGATCCGTTGTGCGTCTTCGTAGCCGGGCTGATCGCTGAAGCCTTCGAAGCCGTCCGCAATGCGGTAGCCGCGAAACCCGAAGTAGCCGAGCGCTTTTCGTCCCGCCAGCACCAGCTCATAGTCGCGGCCTTGCGCCGCGTCAGCAACGATGGCACGTTCGGTGGCTCGCAATACGTTGTTGTTGTAGCCGCCGCACAGGCCTCGGTCTGCGGCGACCACTACGTAGGCCACCTTGGTGACCCGCTCAGGTTGACGCAAGAGCGGATGGTCTGCTTCACCGCCAGCAGAGGCCAGATTCGCAATGACGGCGGTCACCTTGTCGCTGTAAGGACGCGCTGCGCGTACCCGGGCTTGTGCTCGCACGATGCGCGAGGCGGCGATCAGTTCCATGGCGCGCGTGATCTTCTTAGTGGCATCAATTGATCTGATGCGACGCCGAAGAATGCGCTCCTGACCGCTTGCCATCGATGATCAGGCCCCCGTTTCGCCTGCGTCAGCTTCGATTTGGCCAGCTTCGATTTGGTCAGCAGAGTCAGCCTCGCCGGCGGCTGTGCTAGACGCAACGAACTGTGCTGTGAAGGCTTCCACTGCTGCTTGAAGTGCCGTCGCGTCGACATCGCCGCTTGAACGGATGTCCGACATCAGCGCGCTGTGTCGCGTACCCATGTAAGCGAGCAACTCCTCCTCGTAGCGACTGACATCTTCAACATCGATGCCGTCCACATACCCGTTTGTGCCGGCGTAGATAACAACCACTTGCTCCTCAACCGGCATAGGCGAGTTGAGCCCTTGTTTCAGCAGTTCTACCAACCGGTAGCCCCTGCCAAGCTGCGCCGCAGACACGGCATCTAGCTCAGAGCCGAAGGTAGCGAACGCCTCCAGATCGCGGAACTGAGCCAGGTCAATCTTGAGTGTGCCAGCCACGCTTTTCATGGCTTTGGTCTGAGCGGCAGATCCCACCCGCGACACTGAGATGCCCACGTCCACCGCAGGCCTTACACCCGACTTGAACAGGTCGTCCTGCAGATAGATCTGACCATCGGTGATAGAGATCACGTTGGTCGGTATATAGGCCGAGACATCCCCTGCTTTGGTCTCAATGATCGGAAGGGCCGTCAACGAGCCTGCCCCGTTGACATCGGACAGCTTGGCTGCACGTTCAAGCAGCCTGCTGTGGAGATAGAAGACGTCTCCCGGGTAGGCCTCGCGGCCTGGGGGTCGGCGCAGCAGCAAAGACAACTGTCGATAAGCCTCGGCTTGTTTGGACAAATCGTCGTACACGATGAGCGCGTGATCGCCGGTCTCCATCCAGTGTTGGCCCATAGCGCAGCCCGCGTATGGCGCCAAGTACTTGAACGGTGCCGGGTCTGACGCAGGCGCCGACACCACCACGGTGTACTCCATGGCACCTCGCTCGCGCAGCGTGTTGACCACTTGGGCCACCGTGGAACCCTTCTGCCCTATCGCTACATAGATGCACTTCACACCCAGGCCAGCTTGATTCAAGATGGTGTCAACAGCGACTGAGGTCTTGCCGGTCTTGCGGTCACCGATTATGAGTTCACGCTGACCCCGACCGACCGGAGTCATTGCATCGATCGCCTTGATACCCGTCTGCAAGGGCTCGTGAACGGGCTTGCGGCCCATCACACCGGGGGCCTGAATTTCCATGCGTCGTTCGACAGCACCGGTGATTTCACCTCGGCCGTCAATGGGCTGGCCGAGTGCGTTTACAACCCGCCCGAGAACTGCGTCTCCCACCGGAACCGAGAGGATGCGGCCGGTAGCCCGCACCGCTTGACCTTCCTCAATATGCTCAACACTGCCCAGCACTACAGCACCGATTGAGTTCTCATCAAGATTCAGCGCCAGGCCAACGTCACCGCTGGAGAATTCAAGAATCTCGTTCACCGAGCAACTAGGCAGCCCTGAGACGCGTGCGATGCCATCGCCTACTTCAAGGATGCGTCCAACGGTGCCAGCTTCGATTTCCGGGTCGAAGCCCTCCAGGTTCTGACGAATCGCGGAAGTGATGTCACCAATATTGATGCTCAAGTCAGTCACGACAGGCGCTCCTTCATCTGGTCAAGTCGAGTGCTAACCGAGCCGTCAAAGACCGTGTCGCCGATCTGAGCGCTTAGCCCTCCGATTATCTCGGGGTCCACTACGACGTGAACGCTGACGTTGCGACCGCTGGCTCGGCTAAGCGCCTCGGCCACTCGCGTGATCTGATCCTCTGTGAGCGCGACAGCCGCCCGCACCTCAGCTACCGCACCGCCGCGTGAAGCTGCTGCCAATGTGAGTGCCTCGTCGGCAACGGCATTGATATCGCCGCCATGTCCAGCGCCTACCAGCAGCGCCACAACGTTGAGCGTCACCGGCGAAGCCTGCTCGGCCAGCAAATCCTCAATGATGCCGATGCGACGCGAGGCGGGTACCGAGCGGTCCGAGAGCACCCGGCGCAATTGCTCGCTCCCTTCAACAGCACGACCAACTACCGACAGCTCCTCGGTTACTCGGTCAAGCTGTCCTTCGGCTTGCGCGATAGCCACGACTGCTTCCGCGTACCCCGCAGTGCGCTCGCTCATCGGTTGATCCTGGTCATCAATTCAACTCCTGTCCCGGTCCGTGCCCAACCTCAATGCCAGCAGGGCTTCGCTGTCGGCACTGCTTCTGCGTCGGCACAGCACAGTCGGCACAGCACAGTCGGGTCTAAGGCAGGGACGTTCAGTTCCCCACCCTTGCGATGTAGTCCTCAATCAGCCGAGCATGAGCCGATTCGTCAATGCTGGCGCGCACCACCTGCTCTGCGGCACCCACTGCGATTGAGGTGATGTCCGCGCGTACCTCGGCCATCGCCCGCGCACGAGCCGCTTCAATATCGGCCTCGGCTTGGGCCCGACGCTCCGCGATCTCAGGCTCAATTGCCGCAAGACGCTCTTGACGGACCGCTTCTGCGGCGCTCCTGGCTTCCTCAATGATGCGCGCCGCTTCTGCATTGGCCTCAGCCAAGCGGGCGTCGTAGGTGGCACGCAGCTCCTCGGCTTCGCTCTTGGCCATCGCGGCTGAGTCCAGATCGCCTTGGATGCGATCAGTACGAGCCTCCATTGCCCGGCGAATAGGCGGCAACGCCAGCTTCCACATCACGAATAGAAGAATGGCGAAGGCCGCCGAGCCCCAGATCACCTCGTTCCATTCGGGGATGATCGGGTTAGAGGTGGCCTCGCCCTCGCCTGCGGCGAGTAATCCCACTGCTACAGCGGTGTTCACTGCTGCCTCCTAGGCGAAATTGAGCAGGATGAACACCACGAAACCAATGAGGGCCAACGCCTCGGTGAACGCGATGCCCAAGAACATGGTGGTGCGCACCATGCCTGCTGATTCGGGCTGACGGGCCATAGCGGTGATGGCGTTGCCGACCACAAGGCCGATACCGACGCCAGGGCCGATAGCCGCGAGGCCATAGCCGAGGCCAGCGCCGAGCGCCTTGAGGCCGTCAAGTGCATTGTCCGCTTGTGCGAGCAAGTCCATTACTCGTGTTCTCCTGTGTTGTACGGGATTATGGGGTAAGGGCCGCAGCGCCAGGGCACTAAGTGCGGCTTATGTTCGGGCAGAGAGTCAGTCGGGGTTTTGTCTAGTGCTCGGGGTGCAACGCTCCACCGATATAGACCGCAGCGAGGATGGTGAAGATGAACGCCTGCAAGAACGCCACCAGAATCTCAAAGGCGGTCAGGCCGATGAGAACCACAAACGGCGCCCACACGATCGCAAATAGTGCGCTGGTATCCCACAGGGCAGCCGTTAGCACGCCGAAGGTGACGAGCAGCAAGTGACCCGCGAGCATGTTCGCGAAAAGTCGCACGGCCAGCGAAAATGGCCGCACGAAGAACGTTGAGACGAACTCAATGAGCGCCACCAACGGCAGCAGGGCTTTGGGCACCCCGGGCGGGATCACCACGCTCTTGAGGTAGCCGAAGAAGCCGTTGTGCTTGATGCCCACGGCGTTGAACACCACCCACACCAACACCGCTAACACAGCGGGCATCGCCATGCGGGCGTTGGCAGGGAAGTGGATGAACGGGAACACCTCGGTGATGTTTGAGAACAAAATGAACAAGAACAGCGTCATCAAGAACGGCAGGTAGCGAAGGCCATCGGGCCCGATCGTTTGCATGATGACGTTCTCGCGGATGAACTCCATCGAGGTTTCGGCCACCGTCTGAACGCCGCGGGGTGCGCTGATGACTTCGGCGCGCTCATAGCGCCGCTTCGCCATCGCGAACATCACTACCGGCGCAACGAGGGCGAACAAGTAGATGATGCCGACCTTGTTCAGCGCCAATACCGAGTCATCTAGCCCTGGCAAGATGTTCGGCCACTCCAATAGGTGGCCAATGTCAGGGAAGGTCAGCGCTAACAGGTCCACTTCTGCTCCTTGCCGGGACGTTGAAGATCTAGGCCTGGGGCTGCGAGCCGCAGGGAAACATATCGGATCTCCCAAACAAGTAGACCGATATGGCTCGAGATGATGGTGATCGCGATGGGAACGGGCTCAAAGAAGCCCAGTTGGCCGACAGCAAGCACGATGCCTGCGAGCAGAGCCAAGCGCACAACGAAACCGCCCAAAGTGACCCCCATCAGCGCGACTGGCGAAGTGCGTGCTCCCCAAGCCATCAGAGCTGCTGCTGTCGCGAGATTGCCTATAACTAGGCCATATCCAAGTGCTGAGGACAACGCTCCGCCGATGCCCCAGATCAACCCACTCGCCACAACCCAAGCGGGAAACACCCACAGACTCCGGCGCGCTATATCGCGGGCGATCGCGCGCTCCGGGGAATGGCCGACGATGTTTTGGGACGCGTCAGTGCGCGTTTGGATCTGCGCGTCAGCGTCAAGACTCGTCATGAAGGGACCGCGCGGTCTGCTGCAGTCGCGCTGGGTTCCGTCGCGCTGGGAGTAGCCACGTCGACATCGCGTAGACCAGTGTCCAAGGAAACGCCCAGCGGTAAGGACGCCGGTTCGTTTACGACGGCTGCGCGATCAATGCCGCGCTGCTTCGCTGGACGACGCGCGGCCACCTCCTGCTCGTGGAGCTGCATGCGTTCCGCGTATCGGTACCACTCCACCAGCAGCTTCAAGACAAATGCAAACATGCCGAAGCTGAGCGCAAGCCATGGTCCGGTGCCCCACCAACGATCCAAGCCAAACCCAGCCGCCGCGAACAATGCTGGTGTCAGCACTAACTCAATGGCCTTTGCCAGTCCGTCTTCGCTGCCAGTACGGACAGTGCTGGTACGCGCAGTGCTGGTACGGACGGTGCTGGCTTGGGGGGAGCGCGCCACGGACACAGGCTAGGAGACTCAGCGTTCGTAGGGCGGGAAAGCAGCGCAGAGCTCGCCAACCTCACTGCGCACCTGAGCGATGACCTCCTGATCGTCAGCCCTGCGCAACACTCGGGCGGTGAACTCGGCGATATTGGTCATCTCTTGAGGCCCCATGCCTTGAGTCGTCACCGACGCTGTGCCCATTCGAATGCCACTGGTCACAAACGGCGAACGCGAGTCGTCTGGAATGGCATTGCGGTTCAGCGTAATTCCGGCTGCATCCAGTGCTTCTTGGGCTGCCTTGCCTGTGAGGTCGGGATCGAACGTGCGCAAGTCAACCAGGAGAAGATGGTTATCGGTGCCACCGGTCACTAACCGAAAGCCATGTGCTGCGAGTGCATCGGCCAGGGCGGATGCGTTGGCGACTATGCGCTCCTGATAGTTGGCAAAATCGGGGTGGGCCGCTTCGGCGAAACCCACTGCCTTGGCCGCGACCGCATGATCTAGTGGTCCACCCTGAGTTCCTGGGAAGACTGCAGAGTCGATGCGCTTGGCGTATTCCTGAGTACACAAGATCGTTCCACCTCGAGGCCCACGCATGGTCTTATGCGTAGTGAAAGTGACGATGTCGGCCAACGGAACCGGGTTCGGGTGCTGGCCCGCGACGATCAGTCCAGCGATGTGCGCCGCATCAAACATGAATACAGCGCCGATCTCGTCGCAAACCTCGCGGAATGGAACTGGGTCAATGCGGCGCGGATACGCCGTGGCACCCGCCACGATCAGTTTGGGCCGATGCACGCAAGCCGCCTCGGCCATGGCCTCATAGTTGATGCGCTCGTCGCTATTCGTCAGCCCATAGCTCACGAAGTTGTAGAACTTGCCGCTGGCGTTGACAGGCGACCCATGCGTTAGGTGGCCGCCATGGTCCAAACTCATGCCCAACACGGTGTCACCGACATCCAGCAACGCCAGGTACACCGCGGCGTTGGCCTGCGACCCAGAGTGGGGCTGCACGTTGGCGTGCTCGGCACCAAATAGAGCCTTGACACGGTCAATAGCGAGTTGCTCCGCAACGTCGGCATTGAGGTTGCCGCCGTAATAGCGGCGACGTGGGTAACCCTCGCTGTATTTGTTGGTGAACACGCTGCCAGTGACGGACATGACCGCGGGCGAGGCGAAGTTCTCCGAAGCAATGAGCTGCAACGTCGTCATTTGTCGCTGAAGCTCGGCTTTGAGCAACTCTTCGACTTCGGGGTCGCCAGGCGCCGCCCAGCTCGCCGAGCGCGGATGCGTGCTAGCACTGCCTAGATCGTTGATCTTGCGCACTCGAGCCTCATGACGCCCACCCTCATAGGAAGCTCCCAAGAAGGCGTCAAGCGCAGCCTTAGCGATCTCATGATCGATCAGTCGCGCGCCGAAACAGACGACGTGGGCATCGTTGTGCTCACGGGCCAGTCGAGCTGAAGTCGGGTCATGCACGGTCGCGGCACGAATGCCAGCCACCTTGCCAGCCGCCATGGCGATACCGATACCACTGCCGCAGACCGCAACGCCCAGATCAGCAGCACCAGACGCGACCGCCTCGCCTACCGCTACGCCGTAGTCGGGATAGTCGACCGACTCTGGACCGCTGGTTCCGAGATCCACGATCCGATAGCCACACGCGCATAGGTGCTGCGCCAAGTGATCCTTGAGTTCCCAACCGGCGTGATCTGCAGCGAACGCAACAGAGAGCTGCGAGGGAGTGCGCGGGGTGCTATTTGCCACCGAGGGAGTCTTACAGAGACATCGTCACTTTGTGACACCTGCGCAGCAATAAGACTGGCGAAGCAGCGATCTCGGGACGCAAAAGGTGACGACACAGACCGCTCGCGCTGCGCCCGCGGCGACCCAGATGGTGGCTCAGAGGCCGCCAGGATTGAGCATGCTGGGCAGCTCAAGCGCCTCGGCTGAAACTGCCCCTGCCCGCAACACGACCGGTTTGTCGCCGGTTACATCCAACACGGTGGAGGCAATGCCTCCGCGTGCTCGTCCAGCTATGACACCCGCTGGAGTGGCTGTCTTGCCCGGATGTCGTGACAGCAGCGATGCCGCCTCGACTGCGCTATCCGGCGTGGGCTGACCATGCCGGTTCGCACTGGTGCCGGTGACCGGTCCGACTTCGTCAATTAGCCAGCGCAACCACCCCAGAGCTGGCGCACGGACACCCAGCGTGTCCCGTCCGTGCAGCGGATCGGGGCCACCTCGGCGTCTCGCAACAAGAGTCAGGCCTCCAGGCCAGTGAAGACCTGTGAGCTTGCGCGCCACCGGGTTTAGCTCCACAAGCTCCTCTGCTTGGGCCAGGCCGGAAACCAGGATCGGTATCGGTTCGCTATAGGGACGCTTCTTGGCATCACAGACGCGCGCCACGGCATCTACGTCGCCATAGCGGGCCATGATTCCGCACACAGTGTCGGTGGGCGCTACTAGGTAACCGCCATCGGCAAGACACTCAACGGCCAGGTCCAGCTCACCGTCATCGGGTTCGTCTTGCGGTCGCGACGCAACCAATGCTCGGTCCAAGCCAGCCAAGTCCTGCTCAATACGCACATAGTCATAGCCGCGAGCCGTTGCCAATGCAGCGACAGTTGATGACTGTGTAGATGCGAACTCCAGCACCAGCAGACCGCCGGGCGCCAACCACCGCCGGGCGTCTGTGATGATTCTACGAAGCGCGCTGAGTCCGTCGGATCCGGCGTACAAGGCCACGTGCGGCTCCCAATCGCGAACCTCAGGTGCCAACTGGTCGTCTTTGGCCACGTAGGGCGGGTTGGACACCACCAGGTCAATGCGTCCTCTTAGCGGCCTCGCAGCGCGACCATGCAAGTGCCGATCCCTCACCCCGGCAAGCGCTTCGAACCAATCCCCTTGATGCAACGTGACGCGAGTCGCCGCGCTCGGCAGGCCAGCCAAGTTGCATGCTGCCAGTGCCAGCGCATCGGCCGAGCTATCGGTGGCGAACACTTGAGCACGTGGCACCTCGTGAGCTATCGAGAGTGCTATCGCGCCGCAGCCCACACCTAGATCAACGACGTTCAGTGCCGCATCCGGCATCCGTGCAGCAGCCTCTTTAAGCGAGTCGATTGCGATGCCCGCGACCATTTCGGTCTCGGGACGCGGAATAAGCGCCCGCTGATCAATCGCCAAGTCGAGCTCGCGAAATCCCCAACTCCCGAGCACGTACTGCAGCGGTTCGCCAGCGATTCTGCGCACGGCCATGGCATCGGCATAGGCCACCATGCGGGTTGTCATCGGTATCTGCGCTGCCAGTGTGATTTCGGCTGTGCTGCAACCGCTGGCCTCGGCCGCGATCCAGCGCGCGCTCACCTCCGGATCATCCACACCCGCCGTCGCGAACTGCTCGCGCAAACCTCGATAGAGGTCGCCCAACCGCAGCACAGCAGGATCACCTCGGCCCAGATCACCAGAGCCTGGTTCAATCGGGCCAGGATCAAGCGAGCCAGCATCATCTGAGTTCAAGCCGGTCACCGCATCGGCAACGCCATCAGCTCCCACCATCGGCTACTGCAGCAGCTAGCTGCTGGTGGCGCTCGGCATTTGCGAGGGCGTCGATGATCTCGTCCAGCTCACCCGCGAGCACTCGATCCAACTTGTAAATCGTGAGTCCGACACGATGATCAGTGACCCTGTTCTCCTTGAAGTTGTAAGTACGAATCTTCTCCGACCTACCGCCGCCGCGAACCTGGTCCCGCTTGTGTGCTGCGATTTCGGCGGCGTGAGCCTCTTGTTGCAGTTGCAGCAGCCGCGAACGCAAGACCCGCATGGCCTTGGCCCGGTTTTGCAATTGGCTCTTCTCGTCCTGCATCGACACCACGACCCCACTGGGCTTGTGTGTGACTCGCACAGCCGAGTCCGTGGTGTTCACCGATTGTCCGCCGGGTCCCGATGAACGAAACGTGTCAACGACGAGATCGTTAGGGTCGATCTGGACGTCCACCTCTTCGGCTTCGGGCAGCGTGCTCACAGTCGCTGACGAGGTATGCACACGACCCGCAGATTCAGTAACCGGCACACGCTGCACCCGGTGCGGCCCGCCTTCGTGCTTGAGCCGCCGCCACACATTAGGGCCGCGCACAGCGAACGTTACATTCGTAAAGCCACCCATATCGCTGTGTTGACTGCCCAGCAACTCCATAGACCAGCCAGCTTGCGCTGAGATGTATGCCCTATACATTTCGAACAGGTCGCGAGCCCAGATATTGGCTTCTTCGCCGCCCTCAGCTCCTTGGATCTCCACAATGACATCTCGCTCGTCATTTGGATCCTGAGGCAGCAGCAAGACATTCAACCGCTCTGCGTAGTTCGCTAACTGATGAGTTGCCGTCTCCAACAACTGAGCGGCCTCCACAGCGTCATCGCCTTCGCTGGCATCGAGAAGATCCTTGGCAGCTTGCGCATCATCTTGAGCTTGACGCGCTTCGCTAGCCACGTGGATGATCTCGCCTATGCGCGCCAAGCGTCGACCTAGTTCGGCGAAACGTGAGGGATCTGCTGTAGCAGCGTCCTCTCCTAGCTTCTGCTCCAGATCCGCCCGTTCTGCTTTGAGGGCATCAAGTCGCAATGATTCCAAGGCGCCCGGCACCTGCTCAGACTAGGCGGGCGCTCTCCAGTCATCATCGATCTCAGCGATCTGCGCAGGGTCACGAAGCCGCGCCGCCATGGATCTGATGACTTCATGAGCATCGCGTCGCGGTAGAGCAATCGTTAGCTCGGCATCTGGATCCAGGAACAGCCGGGCATCAGCGGCGAACGGCACAGCATCCAGATCTACCCCGACGCACACCACCACAACTAAGCGGCGACCCTCTGGGGTCAGACCGTAAGCCACCGCCGGGGCCGGGTCCTTTGGTCCGCCGCGCGCGCTCGGCGGAGACGCGGTCCGCAGGCGGCCAGCGCCTACTAGAGCCGGTTGAGCAATGAGCCGCGACCGCAGCCATCGCGCTGCCGCCAGGCGATTGAGCGGATGCGGTGACGCTCCCGGCGACCGATGCCTGCGCACGGTCTCAGCGACACGTCGGATCGAGTCGATTGTCGGCTCATCTGCATGCAACACCGAGAACGCCTGGCGATCGTGGACACCCACGCCCACCTCGATCCGCCAGTCGCTGACCGATTCGCTGCCAGCAGCTCCGTCTGTGCGCTGCACATCGTTGCCTATGGGTACTGCGGAGACGATGCGAGCGATTTCTAGGCCCTCTATCTCGCCAGTGATGACACCGTGCTCAGCGACAACATCAACCCCAGCATCGGCCAGCAGTGCAACCAGCTCGGGCACTCGAGCTGGCGTGGACTCAACCGGCCGCGGTGCTGGTTTTGCAACAGCAGCGTCAGCACCCACCACTCTCCACACCACCGGCTTCGGCGCAAAACAACCTGCCCTTCTAGCTAACACTCCGCTGCGATGCTCAGCAAAGACATGGACCTGTTCACAACCGTTGCGATCTGCCAGCGCCAATGCGCCGCCAAGCGCCCTTTCGGCACGTTCTTGTGCCAAACACACCACCGCGCGGGAAGGCTCAGCATGTGAAGACCCACCGATGATGGCTAGCGCGCCGTCATCAGTGGCCGAGAGGTCGGCCAACTCAGTGCCGAGCACACTTCGCGTTAGGGCTCGCAGCTTTGCTGCATGGAGTGCCCGTATGCGGTCCGAGTCAAGCGGCACGCGGCCAAACCTCAGCCGAGAGTCTCAGCCGCCCAATGTGGCATATCAGGGCGGTAAGTCAGCGGCGGCGCTTCCGCTGGCCGTAGCGGCGCTCGAACCGCTCCACGCGACCAGCGGTGTCAACAATCTTCATCTGGCCAGTGAAGAACGGGTGGCTAGCGCTGGACAGCTCCACGTTGGCTAGCGGATATGTGTTGCCGTCTGTCCATTCGATCGTGTCATTGGTTTCAATGGTGGACTGCGTCAGGAAGGAAAAATCGGCACCAGCGTCTCGGAACACTACGGGCCGGTAGTTCGGATGGATGTCGCTCTTCATCTTGAATCCTGATTCACTGGTAATGATTGTGACGCGTCAAGGCTAGGAGCGATTGCTGGAAATCGCGCTCCTGCGCCCGTTGTTGGAGCGCAGCCCTCCTGCCCGCTCCAGGAATCCAGTAGGTTCCAATCTCGCGGACAAGAGGGCTGCGCTCCAACAGCTATCGCTAGCGCGTTTACACGCCGTTCTCGCGCCATTCGTGCGGTCAACCACTGCTCGCTTCGCTCCAGGAATCCAGTTGGTTCCAATCTCGCGGATTGGGGGCTTGGCTTTGCCAAGGGTTTAGGGCGCGCCTAACTGCGTCTACTTCAATGCGGCTCTCGTGTCATCGGTGCGGTCTACGGGTGGTGGTTTCCTTGGCTGTAGCTGCTGGCTGTTTCGAATCTGAACTCGCCGGACTTGGGTTCTAGCTGGCCTAGGGCTGGCGTGTTTTCGTCTAGCGCTAGTTCTAGGTTGGCGGCTTCGCGCAGTCTGGCTGTTACTTGGTCGTCTGCTGGGCTTCCTGTTGCGGTGCGCGCTGTTGCCAACATGGTGATTGATCCTGCTTCCTCAAGGTTGCAGCCGCCACCGAAGAAACGCAGCGTTGAAGAAATTGCTGCGGCCGCTGCGTCGGCGGGCTGGTGTCGTCCACTGCCGCTAGCTGCGTATGCACGTGCTAGTTGGGTCAGGCCGTTGAATAGAACAATCACATCTCCCCCTGCTTCGGCCATGCGCTTCGTGCGCTCCAGCGTTAGCTCGGCCACAGCAAGGTGCTCTTCGGGAGGTCGGTTGAATGTTGATGCGACGACCTCACCGGACGTCTCGAGCCGACGAGTCAACTCAGTGACATCCTCTGGCCGCTCCGAGACCAACAGAACCATCAGGTGAGCATCTGGATGTAGATCACCAATTGCGGTAGCCAGTGCCACCATTAGCGGCGACAGCGAGCGTGTGCCTCTTGCAGTCAACAAACCGCGCGAACCCAGCCCAATCAGCGCAGCAGCGTCAATCCCCGACAACGCGGGACCCGAACTCAACCGCAGTGCATCAGTGGGCAGCACTGGTGTGAGACGGTCGAAATGCGAACGGTTCGGTTCCTCCGGTGGCGGCTCGCCGTTGAGCGTGTCGAGGCGCAGCAACGCGGGGTTCCGCTCGCTGCGCGCAGCCGGACGGCTCACGCCAGTAATCCGGTCGCCGCGTCGCAGGTCGTACTGACGCACCTGCCGGGCAGCTACATAAACATCGTCGGCCGATGGCAAAGGTCCGGCGGTACGCAGGAAGCCGTAGCCCTCGTCGCGCAAGTCCAACAGACCATCGCAATGCACCGTCTCACCCACAATAGGCGTGTCATCTCGCCCTCGACCCCGTCTTCGATTGCGACGGTTGCCCTCCTCGGCCACCTGCGCGTCGTCGGTGTCTTGCTCACGCTGGTTCGACTCCTGCTGGCTCAACTCCGGGTCGTCGGTGTCTGAGACGTCAACGCCGTTCGCGGTAGGTGGCTGACGAGCTTTGTCGTTGGCAACCTCGTCTGCGTCTCGCTCCGCTGTGCGAGTGCGCCTCGTAGTCGTCGCCCTCTGAGGCGAAGACGCTGACTCACCGGCGGCTTCGTTTCTATCCCCAGCGGCACTGTCGGTGCCATCGGGCGCGAGGATCGCGCTGATGATGGTGTCCTTGCGTGCTCGCGCAGGCACCTCCACGCCGAGAGCAGCGGCGATTTGCATTAACTCGTCCCGCGCCTTGGACTCCAACAAAGCACGATCTGGCATGTTTGACATTGCTCCCTCTAAGAACTCGGGCTACCTCTGAGAATTCGGCCTGTTGTGGCGGCATCACCCACGACGCGCAGAGGATCTGCATGGGTCGGCGTCGTGTGCGGTTACGTCCCTGCGATGGGTCCGCTGTTGTGGATGTGTCCCATCTTGACGCGGCCCGCATCGACGTGTCTCGACGTGTCTCATAGTGACTTGTCACAGTTTGACGCGTCAAGGTGCCCAACTCGGCGATCCGGTCCTCTACCGACCCGAACGGGCCTTTCACGGGTGAGCCCTCAATCACCGCTGGACGCTAGCGCCGCCCGCCGACTGCCACTACCGCACAGCGGCCGCTGCGGACACTAGCTCGCGCAACGCACCGAGGTCATTCGGTAGCGCAGCGAAACGCTCATCGCGATCGACCAGCACAGCCAGAGCATCCGGCAATTCAGCTTGTCGGCCGGTAGCGGCGGTCACCGCTTGGCCAAACTTGGCGGGATGCGCAGTGGACATGACAACCATGGGTGACGTGCCGTGGCCCATGCTCGCGCTCTGACGCGCAACGCTCAGAGCAACCGCTGTGTGAGGGTCAATGAGTCGGCCGTCGGTCTCGCTGACTGTCGCGATAGTCGCAGCCACTTGCGCCTCGCTCGCAGAGCCAGCTTCGAAGCCAGCCTGGAGACCAGCCAGGACCGCAGGAGCCAGAGTCAGCGAATTCTCACTGCGAAACCGAGACATGTCGGCGGCCAAGACGTGACCGCGATGTCCTCCCAACTCAAACAGCAAGCGCTCAAAATTGCTGGACACACCAATGTCCATAGCGGGACTGATGGAGGGCCGTACTTCTCGCAACGACATCTCCCCGGTACGGCAAGTGCGCGTCACGATGTCGTTGTGGTTCGTGGCTATGACCAGCCGGTCAATGGGCACACCCATACGACGCGCTACATGGCCCGCGAGGATGTTGCCGAAATTGCCGGTCGGCACACAAAACGAGACAGCCCGCTCCGGGGCGCCGAGTCTGACTGCGGTCGTCACGTAGTACACGGTCTGTGCGGCGACGCGCGCCCAGTTGATGCTGTTCACGGCACCCAGCCGCAGTCGCTGTCGGTACGGTCGATCGGCGAACAGTGCCTTCACGAGATCCTGGCAGTCGTCGAACGTGCCTTCCACGGCCACGTTATGGATGTTGGAACTGGCCACCGTCGTCATTTGGCGTCGCTGAATTTCGGTAATCCGGCCAGCGGGGTGCAGCATCACCACTGCGATCGGGGCCCGGTCTCGACAGGCTTCAATAGCCGCCGATCCGGTGTCTCCCGACGTGGCCCCGACTACCGTCATGTAGCTGCCGCGCCGAGTGAGCTCGTGTTCAAACAGCCTTCCCAGGAGCTGCAGGGCGACGTCCTTGAACGACAACGTTGGACCCCAAAACAGCTCCGCTAGGTGCTCACCGGTGGCCAGAGTGCTGAGCGGAACAACGTCTCTATGGGTGAACGTGGAGTAAGCGTCGCGCACCAGCGGCGCCAGCTCATCAGCATCTATCGACGGAGCCACAAAGGGAGCCAGCACCCGAGTCGCCACCTCGTGATATTCGAGTCGGGCGAAATCCCGCATATCACTAGCACTGAGTTCAGGCAGCTCTTTGGGAACGTACAGCCCTCCATCAGCCGCCAAGCCCTCAAGGAGCACATCGCTGAACTGCAATATCGGGGCATCGCCGCGGGTGCTGATGTAGAGCATCGTCTGATCCTGGCGGCTAGTCACCGATCACGCGAATCGCGTTGCCGATACGCCGCACCACGTCAAGTTCTCGCACATCGCGCAGAGTTGATGCGACGTCGGCTTCGCGGGCCCGATGCGTAATGAACTCCAAATGAGCAACGTTGTCCACTTCGCCGCCGCGCGTGGTCTGCTCCACTGAGCGGATCGACACTCCATGCCGACCGAATACGTCAGCCACCGCAGCGAGCACGCCCGGCGCGTCGGTCACTTCAAACTGCAGGTGATACTCGGTGTGGGTCTCATCGATGGGTCGAAGTCGCGTCGGCGCTAGAAGTCCGAAGCCATCGCAAACGCCTCGGCGCAGATTCTGAGATACCGAGATGAGGTCCCCCAGCATGGCGCTAGCAGTTGGGTAGCCGCCCGCACCCCTGCCATACAGCATCAAGTCTCCAACAGAGGATCCCTGCAGAAAGACTGCATTGAAGGCGTCGCGTACAGAGGCCAAAGGGTGGTCCATCGGCACCATCGCGGGATGCACTCGTACAGCGATCTCGCCATCTTGACGTTCGGCCACCGCAAGCAACTTGATGACGTGACGCATTCGAGCCGCAGCGGCTATATCGCCCCTACCAATCCCGCTGATGCCCTCACAGTGGACATCTCCCGCTACAACCTTGGCACCGAACGCCGTCATAGCCAGGATCGCTGCCTTGGCTCCCGCATCGAAGCCCTCTACGTCTGCGGTTGGGTCGGCCTCGGCGTATCCCAGCCGTTGCGCCTCTCCCAGAACATCGGAGTACTCGGCCGAATCCTCGGTCATGCGGGTGAGGATGTAGTTCGTGGTGCCATTCACGATCCCCATAACGCGGGTGATCCGCTCGCCGTTGAGCGAGTTGCGTAACACCCCTATGAGAGGGATACCGCCAGCCACGGCGGCCTCAAAGACCAAATCCACACTGTTTGCGTCGGCTAACTCAAACAACTCCTCGCCCACGTTGGCGATGAGTTCTTTGTTGGCGGTCACGACGGGTTTGCCTGCACTTAGTGCTGTTGCAATTAGGTGACGTGCTGGCTCAATGCCGCCCATTGCCTCCACCACGACATCCACATCGTCGGCTACCACGAGCGCCTCGCTGTCGCGGGTCAACACTCCGGGCGGCAGCTCGACTGAGCGTTCTGCGCTGAGGTTGCGGACTGCAACTCGGGTTACCTCAAAGTCCAACCCCGTACGGTCTGCCAGGTGCGCTTGGTCACGCTGCAGGATTGCAAACAACGCTGCGCCCACATTGCCGCAGCCCAGGATTCCCACGCGCAATGGCCGCCGCTCGTGGTTGATGGCTGCATTCACGAGGTCGGACGCGACAGCGGCTTCGGGCACGGCCGAAACGGTACCGCCGAGGCGGCGGCACGTTAGCGAACGTCGAGCGCCAGCAGGTCGTCGATCGTCTCTCGGCGAATCACCAGCCGTGCTTTGCCTTCTGCCACGAAAACAACCGCGGGACGGCCAATGCGGTTGTAAGGCGCACCCATCGAGTATCCATAGGCCCCCGTCACCGGCGTAGCGACCAGGTCACCCACGGTGAGTCCTACTGGAACGGGCGCGCAACGCACAATCACGTCACCGGACTCGCAGTGCTTACCCACAAGCCGCACCCGATCCGGACGCGGCTCGTCGGCACGGGCGGGCATGAATGTTGTGTAGTCGCTGCCGTAAAGCACAGGGCGTGGATTATCGCCAAATCCGCCGTCGACCGCCGCGTACGTACGCACGCCGGGAACTTGCTTTAGCGAACCCACCGTGTAAAGCGTGACTGCCGCGGCCGCAGCAATAGCTCTGCCTGGTTCAGCGACAAGCCGTGCGCTAAGAGAGTGCTGTTGAGCAAGTTGGGCCCATCGGTTCGACAGCGCATCTCCCCATTCGGTAATGGTTGGCGCCTGTTCAGACTCAACATAGGCAACGCCGAGGCCACCACCAACGGAGAATTCGCCAAGACAACCCGCCGCTGGTCCCTCCTCGCCAAACAGCGGCGCCGCGAATTCCGCGACGACATCTAGCGCCCGAGCCAGGCTGGCCACGCGGAATACCTGACTGCCAATATGACAGTGAACGCCAATAAGGTGAATCGATCGCCTTGATGCAGCGCGCTTTACGGCTGCGGCGGCAACACCGCCTGCGATACCGAATCCAAACTTCGAGTCGGCCTGGCCTGTCGATATGTACTCGTGCGTCTGCGCCTGCACACCCGGCGTTACCCGCAGAAGCACTCGCGGCACGACGTCATCGCGTCTGTGCAACTCTTCAAGACGATCCAGTTCAGCAAAGGAATCGACAACTATGCGCCCCACACCTGCCTCGCGCGCCATAGCCAACTCTTCGACGGACTTGTTGTTTCCATGCAGCACGATGCGCTCGACAGTGTCCGAAACTTCCGAGTCCTCATCAATGGACCGCAGGACAGTAGCCAGTTCGCCGCCACTGGCAACGTCTATGTCCATGCCTTCGCTGATCACGAGCCGGGCCATGGCTGTACACAAGAATGCCTTGGCGGCGTAAGCCACTCCGCCGCCGAAGGCCGTGACAGCCTCACGGCAGCGAGCCCGCAGGTGCTCTTCGTCGTAAACGAACAGTGGCGTGCCGAATTTGGCGGCTAGATCAACCAAGTCGCAGCCGCCAACGCGCAAATGACCCTGCTCAGTCAACTCAGCGGTGTCGGGCAGCAGCCGCAACGGGATGGGATCGCTGGGATCATCACCAGTCGGCGCATCGGGCGTTGGCCCTTCATGTGGTGCCGCGACGCTATTTGGTTGAGTCGTCTTCGTGGTCTCAGGAGTCATGTTGAGTCACCGCTGAGCACTCACATCTGTGACGGCGCATTCACGCCGAGCAAGTCCAACCCGATCGCCAACCCGATTCGTGTGCCCTCGGTCAAACAGAGCCGGGCGTCTCGCACTTCCGGTGGAACATCGCTTCGCAGAATCGGACAGTCGTGATAGAAGCCATGGAAGGCCGCAGCTAAGTCTCGTACCCAAGTAGTCACCTTGTGGGGGGCGCGTTCGCGCAGCGCCAGTTCCACCACAGAGGGCAGGACCTCCAGAGCACGCAAGAGTGCCAGTTCCCGGTCGCCCACCAGTGGTGAGAGGTCGGTGCCTGCTGGCGGCACCGCTGCGATACCGTCCGACGCGGCCCGGCGAGCAATTGCGGCGATGCGTGCGTGTGCGTACTGCACATAGAAGACTGGGTTTTCCGAAGCCTGCTCCGACAGCAGATCAATGTCGATGGTCTGGCGAGTGTCGATTGACTGCAGCAAGAACGCGAAGCGTGCTACGTCAGGGCCGACTGCGTCGACTAGCTCTCGAACCTCAACCATCGTGCCGGTGCGCTTGGACAGCTCTATGACCACGCCGTCGCGCATGAGCGTCACGTTCTGGCCGACGATGGCCTCATAGGACTCCGCAGGATGACCAAGCATCTCTATTGCGGCAGCCATTCGCGGGACATAACCGTGATGATCCGCGCCCAACACGTCAATGATGTGGTTGCCGCGGCTGAACTTGGCGTCGTGGTAGGCAATATCGGGCACAAAATAGGTGGGTTCGCCATCGCTGCGCCGCAACACACGGTCTTTGGAATCGCCGAACTCGCTGGTTGCCAGCCACACAGCGCCGTCCCGTTCGTACACCCACCCTGCGGTGCTAAGTCGTTCGACTACCGCCTCCATTGCTCCAGCCTCCACTAGGGCGGCTTCGCTTTGCCAACGATCAAATCCGACGTTCATGGCTGCCAATGACTCATCAACGTCGCGCAACGCCCGCTTCCTGCCCCACGACACGGCGAACTCGATGCCACCTCGCGCGCTCAAATATCTAGACAATAGGGCTGCGGTTTCGGCAGGGATGTCGGTATGTGATGGAGGGCCTGATTGGCCCCGCCGTGCGGCCAGCGGCGAGGTGCCAGCGCGACCTCGGCTGGCCTCTGGGCGATGCTCAGCGAGATCCTCGTGCAGCTCTTCAGCTAGTTCTTTCGCCCATTCAACTACGTATTGGCCTTGGTAGCCGCCTTCGGGTACAGGCTCGCCAATCAATCGAGCGGCCAGTGAACGTCCAAACAACTCCATTTGGGCACCGCGGTCGTTCACGTAGTACTCAGTGTGAGTGCCATAACCACAGCGGCGGAAGAGACGGGCGAGACTGTCGCCAAATGCTCCCCAGCGTCCACCGCCTGCGTGCAGCGGTCCTGTCGGGTTTGCAGATACGAATTCCAGATTTACGACTTGACCGTGGCCGATTTCGCTTCGCGCGTATTGATCAGGCCCATTGCGCAACACCTCAGCCAACACCTCGTGCAACCACGATGGAGCAAGGTGCAGATTCACGAATCCTGGCCCTGCCACTTCTGTGCGCTCTAGGTGCGGCAAACTGGCGCCATCAAGTTCGGCAGCGAGTCGTTTGGCCAACTCGTGCGGCGACACTCCCGCTCGTTTCGCGTTCGCCAACGCCGCGTTGGTTGACCAGTCGCCGTGGTATGAACGAGCTGGACGTTCAAGGCCGATGCGCGACGAATCCGCGTCAACGCCGAGACGCGTCAACGCCTGCGAGATGGCATTCGCCAGCACACTCTCCATCAGCACAGTTCCAACTCCGTTAGCGCGACAGTTTCGACAATTACGCAAAATGCGCAACACTCCAGTAACTCAGCGAAGCTAGCCCTGCCAAATCGCGATTCCAGTTGCATCGCAGAGCTGATCGCCACGTAAGTGGCGTGCGGCAGCGGTAGATAGCTTGAGCAGACGTTCGGTCCGGACTAACCAGCGCCGTCCGGGCGCGCTGCCCTCGTAGCTCAGGGGATAGAGCAGTGGCCTCCGGAGCCATGTGCGCAGGTTCGAATCCTGCCGAGGGCGCTGCGTCGGCGCCATGCCGACTGTGTTTACTGCGTCGGCGCCATGCCGACTGTGTTTGCTGCGTCGGCGCCATGCCGACTGTGCCGATTGCGCCAGCTCAGGCGGCGGACCAGCCGGTCAACTCGGTGCGCTGGATGACGATGGCAGCCCCAGTCGGCGGCTGAGCTGCGTACTGCGTGTAGCGCTCGCACAGCAACTCAATCGCATGGCGGTGCTGCGCCCCCTCAATGTGTACCGCGGCGCGACCGCGCAGACGCACCCACCACAAGCGTTCCCAGTTGGTGTCGTCGTAGTGCTCAATCAGCATCGTGACTTCAGGGAAACGCCGAACATTGTCCAGCCGCTTGAGGTCCATAGTCGTCTTGGGCTTGTGATCAACCGCCGTGACCACGACATCATCATCGAACGCGTAGGTGCAGGGCACGAGGTCGACTCGGCCATCGGCACGAATGGTCGCCAACGTCGCCACCCGACCCTTGTCCAGCAATGCGAACAGCTCGACCTCAGTCACGGCGGGCCACGCTAGGGCCCCCCACGCCGAGTCCGACACCAAGTCGTTAGAGCCGAGGCCACAGATCCGCTCCCGGAATCCAGTGGGTCCCAAAGTCGCGGTTTTGGGCTCTCGGCGCTAGCAACCTGATGGCAGCACCCCTACGTGCTTGCCTTAGCCTGGAGGCATGGCCACGACCGCTGAGACCGCCGCCGCGCCGCCTGCATCAAACGGTGCTCCGCCGCGCTGGACCTTCCAGTGGAAGGAGCTATACGACGAGGTAATCACTACAGGCTTATGCACAGGGTGTGCGGGCTGTGTGATCTCCTGCCCTCACGATGTCATCGGCTACGAGCACCTACAGGGTGGGTTCACGCCCTTTCACCTCGAGGAAGAGCTGGGGCTCTCCGACTGCGGACACGGTCAAAAGGGCTGCACCAGTTGCACCCGTGCGTGCCCGCGTTTTCGCACCTGGGAGGACGAGGCCGACGATTACATGTTCGGACGGCACCGCACTGCCGAAGAACCCTCTGGTGTCTACAAAGACATCATTTTGACTAGGGCATCCGACGATTTCGTACATGAAGTGGGCCAAGACGGCGGCCTCGTCTCAGCAATCCTGATCTGGGCACTTGACCACGGCTACATTGATGCTGCGTTGACGTCTTACGTCGGCGAGGGCGACGGCAATCAATGGACCGCGTCGCCAGGCGTAGCATTCAACCGCGACGACGTGCTGCGTGGCGCTGGCAGCCGCTACACCTATTCGGCTAACACGCTCGCCTATGACGAAGCAATAGCAGCCGGTGCCCAGAAGATCGCGCTAGTTGGTATGAGCTGCCAAAGCTCAATTGTGCCAGTGGCTAAATCCCGCAAGGTCGGCAAAGTCGGGAACCGCTTTGTACTGAACATAGGGCTGCTGTGCTCCAAGTCGTTCGATGAAGCCATCTTTGAAGAGCTGTTTGAGCAAAAGTACGGGCTTGACCGCCACCGGATTCGTAAAACCAACATCAAGGGCGTCTTCCAGATCTGGACCCACGATGGCGGTTACTACGAGATCAACCTGAAGGAGTGCCACGCCTGGACACGCGAGGGCTGCATCCACTGCCCGGACTTCGCGGCCGAGCACGCCGACATCTCTACAGGAGGCATCGGAAAATACAGCGACTGGACGCTAACCATCGTACGTACCGACATCGGCCGCGAGATCATCATGAAGATGCTTGCCGACGGGTCACTGATTGGTCGCCCTGGCGACGATGACCCAGGTGCAATAGCGCTCATGCACAAGCTCAGCGAGAAATCTCGCGTTCGCTGGCCCAAATTCGCCTGGGACAAACCAGCACTGCTACCCGAACCCTCCAAGAAGTAGAGCCTTCCCAGATCACCGGGCTGCACAACGACTGGCATTTGCCCATTCGCTGGTGGATGTGCTCTGCGCCAGCACCATTCAAGATCAGTATGGGGCACTGGCAGTCTGCACTTGTGCTTCTGCTACGCGCAACAGCCCTGACAGCCCTCCGACAGCATCAAACGGAGGAGGAACGCTTCACCGAGTATTCGGTGTCGCGGTGGTCGCCAACTGGCTACCCGCGCGGTAGCAGCCCGACATGAGCCTCCAGCCGCGCGAGCCTGTCAGTGTGATCCAGCAGAATTACATGGATCTCTCGAAATCCGGCCTGCATCTCTGACCGCAAGGCACCGATTTCCTCACGGATGCCACCGATCTCCTCACGTATGCCACCGATCTCCGAGTGCATCTCTGCGCGCAAGCCACCGATCTCCGAATGCACCTCCGCACGCAAGCCACCGATCTCCGAATGCACCTCCGCACGCAAGTCAGCAATCTGCTCATTCACCGTTCCAAACATTGTCGTCATCACGACAATCTGGCCGCCCAGCAGGGCCGTCACGATGCCGCCGAACACGGTGACCAGCACAGTCGGCGACACCCCAGTACGACCGTTGCCCCGCACGAACCTACGCTGCGCGCCAGCATCCGGTACGGCAACCGCACCTAGCGAAGACGGTCCACTGGCCGGTTCCACAACTGAGGCTGGGTCTGGTTTCTGGTCCATAGTGGCAGTCGATTCCAAAGAAGCTGACATCAAGCCTCCTGCACGTCGGAGCGCAACTCTGCGCATATCTGGCAACTGACAAACCGCCGCATATGTCGGGCAGCGAGGCACACATCAACCTAGACCAATCGAACACCCAGCATCCACCGAATTACAAGAAAACCACCAAGAGCCAGCGCCGCTACAACGCGACGGGGTCAGTTAGATGCAGGGATTGACGAAGTCCACGATGTCGGGTTGAACCTCGTTGCTTGCTAAGAAGTCGCTCAACCGATGAGCAGGGACAACTTCTTGCGCACGCGCCAGTGAGCATGCGCAGAGGCTTCCCAATCGATCCGAGCCCTCAGAGCAGGCATCTAAGTACGCAAATTGCTGGTCTTCGGGCCACGGCGGCGGAGCTGAAGCCTCGCGACAATCAACGAGTGCGGTTGCCAGTTCAGGCGGGAACTCCAAAGCGCCGGACATGCGATCCTCAAGTACCTTGAGATCGATCGCGGTGAAGCTGCCCTCCAAGCGACTTGCAGCACAGTGGCAGGGACCCACCAGATCAGCTTCGGCCGTGCATGCATCCATGAACGCGATGAGCAGTTCAATCCCCAACAGTTGGGTCGCGTCACCGCTGGACGCCATCGGCGAGTCCGGTGTGCCAGCGTCGTCAAGTTCCGAATCGCCCGTTGCCGATTCAACAAGCGCTCCCTGGGAACCCGTCTCGTTGGGCACACCGGTCGTTGAATCAACCTCGATCACGCTGGCCGAGCAGGCAAGCAGGCTCGCTATCGCCGCCATTGCAGCGACCAAGTTCGCACTCCGGCTAAACACAGCACAGGCGATTTCCCGCACAGCTACTGCGGGCCAGACTGCAACTAGGCGACGCACCCGCATCAAGCGAGCGCATCCCCAACACCAGCCGCGAGTCCCGCCAGTCGGCGCGCATCGTGCAGGACAGCGTCAATCATGTCTTCGGTGAGACGGCCCGTGAAGGTGTTCTGTTGACTCGGATGAAACGAGCAAATGATGTGAGAGATGCCCGCTAAGGGCGTTGGCCCACCAGGCGGGTCGCCAAACCCAGCCACTTGAGCAACAACTCCGTGACCGAAACGGGGCCGAGGCCGTACGCCACCCATAGCGCCTAGCACACCGTAGGCGAAAGCACCCAAGGCGACCGCGACGCGTGCGTTAGCCAACAGCGCCAGCTCACGCTGCAGAAAAGGCCGACAGCTATCTCGCTCAGCGGGAGTGGGCTTGTTGGCTGGCGGCGCGCATCTAACCGCAGCGGTGACGTATGCATCGCTCAGCGCGAGCCCGTCGCCTGAGTGCTGAGACGTGGACTGATTAGCGAATCCGCAGCGATGAAGCGCCGCATAGAGGAAATCACCCGAACGGTCGCCGGTGAACATCCGACCCGTGCGATTCGCCCCATGAGCGGCAGGCGCCAATCCGACAAGCACGACAGCGGCACCAGGGTCACCAAATCCAGGCACACCGCGACCCCAGTAGGTCTGGCTGGCGTAAGCAGCTCTCTTTTCGGTGGCGGTTTTCTCGCGCCATGCAACCAGCCGATCGCAACGCTTGCAGGTCGCAATCTCGTCGTTCAACAGGCGCAGACCCGCCACGTTGGTTGCTGCGTTCACGACGCGAGTGTGCCAGCCAAGTAGCTTCGACCCGGTGCCGAAGCGACCTCGACCAACGCTCTTGCTGCTCATTCGTCACGGCCTCACTCCGACCACCGGTGTGGAGCTGTACGGCCGCCGAGCTGGCGTGCATTTGTCCGAGACTGGAGCACAGCAAGCGCAGCTTGTCGCAGAGCGCATCGCAGCGGGAGGGCGCAAGGTGGCGGCCGTCTACGCCAGTCCGCTGGAACGGGCTCAACAGACAGCCGCTCCCATCGCCGGTGCTGTTGGACGCAAAGTGCGTACCCACGACGGCCTCAACGAGGCGGACATGGGCCGCTGGACGGGGCGCAAACTCAGTGAGCTGCGAAAGCTGTCGGCTTGGTCGCAGGTGCAGCGCTACCCCAGCGGCTTTCAATTCCCTGAAGGTGAAACGTTCCGCCAAATGCAGGCACGCATTACGGCTACAGCGAGCGAACTGGCGGACCGCCATCGCGGCGCAACCGTTGTCGCAGTCAGCCACGCTGATCCCATTCGGGCACTTGTAGCTGACGCTATGGGAACCCACCTGGACCTGTTTCAGCGAATCGTGGTGTCGCCGTGCTCGGTCACTGCGATCCTGTATACGGCTGACGGTCCGGTGGTACTGGCGACGAACAGCACAGCCGACCTAGCAGCATTGGCACCGGCATGACTGATGATTTTGATTTGCGCGATCTGGACACGTTTGCGGCAGGCACCGTGGGACCACCCGGACAGCGCATTTTCTTCCTGCAGGCCACCGAGGCGGGACATGTCATATCGCTGAAGCTGGAGAAAGGACAAGTCTGGGCGCTGGCGAGGTTGTTAAGGGAATTGCTTGGCGACCAAGACTACGAAGGTCCTGCGAGCGCTTTCGCACCGCTGGTTGAACCAGTCAGCGCAGCGTGGACGATTGGTCGGCTAGCGACGGGGATTGACACTGAAAATAAGGTGATCGTGGTCATCGCCTACGAAATACAAGACGAAGACGACGACACGGAGCCAGAAGCGGACGCGGAAGGCGAAATGTTGTTTGAGGACGAGGAACGCACCGGTTCTCGCGCGCGCTTCCACCTTACCTACGCGATGGCGCTCGGATTCGCCCAACAAGCGATACTGCTGGTTGAGGAAGGCCGCAACTTCGGCATGCGCAACGGACACCGTCCCCGCCGCGAGAAGTGATAACGACACTCACTGCGGGGCGAGCCATCTGACCCTCTCCCATGAACGAACCGGCCCCTCAACACACGCTGCCCCCCGACGAGAACGGTGAGCAACTCACGCTGCCGGTCATCCGAGACGCGCCAGCGATGGTTGCCCTAGACGTGTTGCGTCAAGGTGACATTTCGATTCTGGGACGGATGCCCTACAGCAGCAATGCCACCTTCTTGGTGCGCGTTGATCACCCAAAAACACCCACTGCCGCCATATACAAACCGGCCAAGGGCGAACGGCCGCTGTGGGATTTCCCCTCCGGACTGTACCGACGCGAGATCGCTGCTTTTGAGCTGTCGGAGGCCTTGGGGTGGCACATAATCCCACCAACCGTTGAGCGGGAAGGCCCGCTAGGAGTGGGCTCGGTTCAATTGTTCATTGATGCCGACTTCGCCGAACACTACTTCACACTTGTTCGCGAGTATCGACACCATGGCGACCTGCGGCGAATATGTGCTTTCGACTTCATCGCAAATAACACCGACCGCAAGTCTGGTCATTGTTTGGCATCACGCTGGGGTCCGATATTTGGCATTGACCAGGGGCTGTGTTTCGCGAGCGATTTCAAGCTGCGCACCGTCATCTGGGACTTCGGTGGTGAAGCGTTCGATGGCGAACTTGGTGCCGCCATTCGATCAGCCGCAAGTCCGCCAGCCGAACTTGGGCAGTGGCTTCGATCAAACGAACTCAGCGCGCTGGCGGAACGCGCGGACTGGCTCGCCAACTTCGGCAAGTTCCCCGACGACGATGGCGCCCGCAGGTGGCCTTGGCCGCTGGTCTAGCCAGCGGTAGCAACACAGCCGCTGGTTTAGCCAGCGGTAGCAACACAGCCGCTGGTCTAACCAGCGGTCACAAAACAGCCGCTGATTTAGCGGGACTTCAACGTCTCAATCAGCGCAGGCATGACCTTGTGTACGTCGCCGACTATGCCGAGGTCGGCAACGCCGAAGATTGGCGCCTCTGGGTCTTTGTTGATTGCCACGATGTTCTTGGCGCCCTTCATGCCCACAAGATGTTGGGTAGCGCCTGAGATGCCACAAGCGATATAGACATTCGGCTTCACCACCTTGCCGGTTTGGCCGACTTGCTTGGCGTAGGGAACCCAGCCAGCATCCACAATTGCTCGCGAGGCCCCGGACGCGGCGCCCAGCAGACCCGCGAGCTCGTCCACCATTGAGTACGCCTCGGGCTGTCCCAATCCTCGACCCCCTGATACCACCACAGCAGCGTCGTCTAGCTGCGGTCCCGAGCGTTCCTCGGCATGACGACCAGTCACCCTGGCACGCCCTGCCTCGCCGGGGTGTACCGCAGCGATGCTTGTCACAGCAGCCGCATCGCCTCCGGTGGGTTCCGCCTCAAAGCTCTTCGGGCGGAACATCGCAAGCGCCGGTGCTGGTGCCCGGTAAGCGGTGAACACATTCTGTGTGCCCCCAAAAACCGGCTCTTCGGTGACAAGCGCCCCATCACGGATCTGCGCGCCAACGTTGTTGGTAGAAACTGGACGATCCATCAGTACCGCTAAGCGAGCCGCCGTATCGCGTCCATCCGTGGTTTGGCCAAAGAATACGGCGTCGGGCGACGTGGCCTCAATATGTGGGGCGAGTGCGGCGGCAGCGTGAACTCCCACCACCGCTTCGTCCAGACCGTCCAGCGCATAGACAGTTGATACGCCGTGCGCGCCCAGTTCCGCTGCCATGGCCTCGCCATGCATCGGCGCGAAAGCCGTGACTACATCGGCCAAGGTCCGGGCTTTGGCGGCCAACTCCAGCGTCAGACCAGAGGGTCCATCGGCATCGCCTTCAGCGAAGAGCAGAATTTGTGCGAATGTCATTGCGAGTAGTTCCAGTCAGTTTCGGGGGCCGAAGGCCGAGGGCTATCGAATAAAGACGCTTGGTTCAGATGACCTTGAGCTCGGTTAGAAACTCAACGATGTTGGTATGCGCGTCGCCCTCATCTGTGATGATCTCGCCAGCTTCGCGCTCAGGTGCCTCAGTAACTTCGACAGTTTCTTGACGGGCACCAGCCGCGCCGACTGACGCTGAGTCAATACCGAGAGTTGCAAGGTCCTTAGCATCAACAGGCTTTTTCTTAGCAGCCATAATTCCCTTGAACGAGGGGTAGCGCGGCTCAACCACACCAGCGGTAACCGACACAACTGCTGGCAGCGCGCACTCCACTTGGTCATAGCCAGCTTCGGTTTGGCGTTGAATGCTCGCCACGCCGTCGGCGATCTCGATCTGCTTAGCAAAGGTGACCGATGGCAGTCCCATAACACCGGCGATCATCTCGGGAACTGTTCCGGTGTAGCCGTCGCTGGACTCAACCCCAGCCAGCACGAGATCCGCTTCAAGCTCAGCTATGGCAGCTCCAAGCACCTTGGCAGTACCCAGCGCGTCGCTGCCCGCAAGCGCATCATCACTGATCAACACAGCATCGTCGGCGCCCATGGCGAGGGCCGTCCGCAAACCGCTCGTCTCCGAACGAGGCGCCATAGACACCAACGACACTTGACCGCCACCAGCGGCCTCGGCAAGCTGTAGTGCCATCTCGACACCGTAAGAGTCAGACTCGTCGAGTATCAGCTTGTCGTCTCGGTTCAACGTCCAGGTTTCGGGGACCAACTCACCCGGAATAGCTGGATCTGGGATCTGCTTGACGCACACAACGACCTTCATGGAGCGAGAGTCTGCCGACTCGCAACACCGTTGCCACATGGACAGCCCATGAAGTTCGCAAGGCTCGCGGTGTTGACAGCGCTCGCAAGGCTCGCTGTGCTCAGGGTGCTTGTTGTGCTTGATGGCCCTTGCGGAGTTCACCGTTTTCGATGGCGCTCGCAAGGCTCGCGTCTGGGGCGAGACTTGCGCGGTGCGTGTCTTGTTGCTTGTGAACGACTCTGCGTCATCCACGACAGCGCGGACACGTGTGCTAATCCACACCGCGCTCTCGCGACGACACGACACCGAGGTGGCCTTCACCAACCGACGAGGTCATGCTGCTCGTCTGGCGCGCGGAGCAGCGACTGCTGGCACCGATGCGGTGATCGTGTTGGGAGGCGACGGCACACTCAACGAGGCAGCCAACGGCATTGCGGGCACCGACTGCGTGCTAGCAGCGCTGCCTGGCGGTTCGACCAACGTGTTCGCGCGCACCATCGGCACACCCGATGACCCAATGTTGGCAACCGAGGCGGTCCTTGACGCGTTCGAATCCAACCGAGTCACGACAGCGGGTCTCGGGCGCACTGGCGGCCGCTACTTCTTGTTTCATTGCGGCATCGGGCTAGACGCCCAGGTGGTTGAGCAGGTGGAGCGACACCTGACGCTGAAGCGGTACCTGGGTCACCCGCTATTCCTGCTGGCGGGTATCGACACGCTGATGCGCCGCTGCGATCGACGGATAGGAACGCTCAGCGTCCGAACAACGGCGCCAGCGGTGGCGACCATAGACGGCTGCTTCATGGTCATCGTTGCCAACACCGATCCATACACATTCCTAGGCAGTCGCGCTATCCGGATAGCACCCGCAGCATCCCTGCACACGGGACTTTCTGTGGTTGGGCTGCAGTCGCTGCGGTTCGCCGACGCGCTCAAGGTGTTTTCGGCAGTATTGCGCGTCAACGGCAATCTGAGCCAGGTGGATCCGAGCGTGGTGCAACGCTTCGATGATGTGCGAGATGTCACCGTGACCGGGTCACGCCCATTCGGTCACCAGCTCGACGGTGACCACCTAGGCCATACGAGACAGCTCCAGTTGGAGTGGGTGCCCGACGTGCTGCGCCTAGCGGTGCCCGTGCCGCTCGACCGACTCAGTCTTGGGTGACTGCACATGGCTGCGCTGGTCGGGCTGGCTCAGTGCAAGGCTCAGGTGGCGTTCCGCAACGGGATTTGTACAACCGCTTCCGAGCCGGGCGGAGGCGTGCGACGCCGCACCTCAAAGGTGCCGCCTAGATCTGCCCCGCACAGCGCCCGGACAATCGAGGTTCCGAGCCCACCTGAGCGCTGAGCGTTGTAGCGCTCCGGGATTCCGACTCCGTCGTCTCGCACCACCATTGACAGCCGGTCCCCCGGCAGTCGGGAAATTTCGACTTCCACGCAACCTAGAGGGACCTCGTCCTGTTCTGGCTCATCTGGCCCAGAGGAGTCTGATGTAGGTGGCTGTGCGAACGTATGGTCCTCGATTGCCCACAGCTTAGGAAAGGCGTGATCCACGGCGTTTTGTAGAAGTTCATTGAGTACCACTGCCAACGAGGTCGCCATCTGCGAGGGCAGCATCCCCGCTTCGCAGGAAACAGTGAACTCAATGGGCCGCTCGGGGAAGGTGATGCTCTGGCGCATGGTTTCAGTGAGCGTCTCAGCCACGCTGCAAAAATCAACATCATCGGTCGTCTCAGTTGAGAGCGTCTGATGAACAAGCGCTATAGCGCGGATACGTCGTCCAGCTTCTTCTAACGCTCGATTTGCCTCGCGCGATTCCAAGCGGCGAGCTTGGATACGCAACAGCGAAGAGACGGTCTGCAGGTTGTTGGTCACCCGGTGGTGAATCTCGCGAATCGTGGCTTCCTTAGAGATGAGCAACTGGTCACGGCGACGCAACTCGGTTACGTCGCGCAACAGAACTAGGGCATTGCGCACGGGGGTGTCGGTGAGTGGCAGCGCCTGTAGCTGCACCGTCACCGAACGGTGCTCTACCTCGCCAACCACCGGAATCCCTCCGCTGATGGCATGGCCCACCACGTCTGGCCCCAGGTCTAGGTCTCGCACGCGCCGACCGTGAACGTTGCCACCTACGCCTATTCGGTGCAATGCACTGACAGCGTTCGGAGATGCAAACCCGATGCGGGTCGTTTCATCTGTGAGGAAGAGACCGTCGCCCACCCTTGGCGCGCCCTCGTCGGTATCCTCCGCATCTCGATACGGAAACTGTCCCGTGGCGACCATGCGAGCGAGGCGGTCAAACGTAGCTATATACGTACGTTCCAGCTCTCCCGGATCGCGGATATCAACAAAGCGCGGCGTGACCTCTCTGCTCATGACCGCGATCGTCACACCGTCAAACATCACCGGCACGGCTGTGATTCGGGCACGCCGATCGCCTGGAACACGCAAACCCTCGCCTGTAACGGTCACACCGCGAGCAAACGCCTCTGACACCAACGGTCGTTCACCAGCAGTAACGCAGAGTCCGACATGATCATCGCGGTAGAGCGTGCGACCAGTCGTGGGACGGATCTGACCGATCACAGTCAACGGGCTGTCAGTGTTGAGGTGTCGCCAGGGACGAGCCGTGCCGTCGATTACGTCCGCGTCAGGCTCAGAGACCTCATCGGGCAGGTCGTCAAGGGAGGACACTCGTCCCGGCACGAACAACAGCAAGTCCGAAAATGACAGGTCGGCCAGCAGCGACCACCATGACATGAGCTGTCGAATATGTCTGCGAGGACCATCATCGGCACGGTGACGCACATCAGCATCCGATGGCGACCGATCAGCGGACGCCCTCATGGGAATCTCAGTCCGCGGAAATATCAGTCCGCGGCGAAGCCGATGCGTCGATCCCCAGCCGGATCCAGCTCAAGGTAGGCGAGCTTGTTGACGGGCACTGCGACGCGACGGCCGTTGCGATCGGTCAGCCAGAGAACCACTGCTTCGCCACCCAATGCGTTTTCCAGCTCTGCGGCTACACCTTCGCCAGCCTCATCGTCAACTTCGACGCTGATTTCGCGACCGCCGTGCGTGATGCCGATCCGGATGTCCATGGCGGCAGGCTACCGGTGGCACCGCCACCGCAGCCCCGACAGCAGCAAAGGCCGGTTCGCAGCAATCCGAAGCAACACTCAACCGCTTAACCCAAACAGCTACACCCAAACCACTAGGAGCTGCAGGAGAGCTGGCTGCAGCCAACGCGAGTGCGCGCCCAGTCGGGGCGCAGCGCAGCGTACGACTCTTTGCCGGGTTGCTCTTCATAGGGGCGACGCATCACATCAAGCAGTTCGGCTATCGCCTCGGGTTGACCTTCGGTGGCGCTGTCAATTGCGAGCTGAGCCAGATAGTTCCGCAAGACGTAGACGGGGTTGACCGCGTTCATCTTCTCGGACCGCGCCTCATCAGCGATGCCCAAGCCTCGCAACCGTGCCGCATAGCGCTCAACCAGCCCGCTGGTGACCGAGCGGTGCTCATCGCTGACATCGGCGGGTCGGTAGTAGGCGTCGGTCAGCGGCGCTATGCGCGCGATGGGCGCAACGTCTTGAGCCGTGGACACCGTCGCGAGCCGCCGCCAAAACACAGTCATGTCGGTTTCGACTAGCCGCAGCACTTCCAGCACACCGGTTGCCAGCTCGAGATCGCCGCCAGTCTCCAGCTTGGGCAAGCCGAGCTTGGCCGCCATCATCGCCGACCACTGCTGCTCGAAGTAAGGCGCGTAGCCATCCATCGCCGCCTGCAGCCCATCGGCCTCGCCAACTAGCGGATACAACGCATTGGCCAGTTGCATGAGGTTCCACTGAGCGACAGCGGGCTGAGTGCCGAAGCGGTAACGGCGATGAGCCGCGTCGGTCGTGTTCGGGGTCCAGTCCGGGTTGTAGTCGTCCAGCCAGCCATAGGGGCCGTAGTCGATGGTGAGGCCCAAGATCGACATGTTGTCGGTGTTCATCACTCCGTGAACGAAACCGACACGCAACCACTCACACACCATGTCCGCTGTTGCCCTTAGCACCTCTTCAAAGAACTGCACATACCGGTCGGGCGCGGGCTCGTCACGCAAGTGCGCAAAGTCGGAGTCAATGACGAAGTCGGTCAGCACACGCAGCGTGTCAATCTCGCCACGCGAAGCGAAAATCTGAAAGTTGCCAAATCGAACAAACGATGGCGCGACCCGGCACACCACCGCCCCAGGCTCCGGCGCCGGATGACCGTCATAGAGCATGTCTCGAATCACCATGGAACCGGTGCCCACGAGGCTGAGTGCCCTGGTGGTGGGTACGCCAAGGTGCGCCATAGCTTCGCTACACAAGAACTCCCGTACGGAGCTGCGCAACACGGCCAGTCCATCGGCAGTGCGCGAGTACGGCGTTGGTCCTGCCCCCTTTAGCTGCAACATCTGATGTTGACCGTCGCGATCAACAATCTCACCCAGCGCAATCGCCCTGCCGTCACCAAGCTGGCCCGCCCACGATCCGAACTGGTGACCGCCGTAGCAATGAGCGTGGGGATCCATTCCGCTGAGCAGACTGCTACCAGCGAACACAGCGGCGAACTGCGGGTCATGCACCAGCTCAGCGTCGAAGCCCAATTGTTCAAGCACTTCAGCGCTGTAAGCGAGCAACTCCGGCGCTGGCGCCGGTGTTGGGTCCACACGTGAGTAACAAGCGCCCATCACTTGGCGACGTTCGTTGGCTGGCTCGGGATCGGCTGGTAGCGCCGCTGTAAATCGGTTGTCGAAGCGGAGCTCGCTCAGAGAGGCGATAGGTAGCCGCGCACCCACCAGCGCCGAATCCGGAACCGAATGAACCGGCGAAGCGGCAACCGGCCGTGCCTCACTCACGGTGCTCACAGCAGCTTCAACCCCTCGTTGTATCGACGAGTGGGCAAATACTGCTCACATAGCAAACGCGCCATCTCTCGAAAGATGCCAGCCGCCTCGCTGTCGGGGTCCGCGGCGGTGATTGGCACACCATCGTCGCCGCCTGCACGCAACTGCGGCACCAGGGGCACCTGACCCAGCAGCGGTACGTCCAGCTCATCGGCCAGCGCTTGGCCGCCACCAGAGCCGAACAGCTCGTAGCGCTTGTCGTCGTCACCGGTAAACCAGCTCATGTTCTCAATTACGGCTCGCACCTGCAGGTTCACGCGCCCCGCCATATGGGCGGCACGCTGCGCGACCTTCTGCGCGGCTGGCTGCGGCGTGGTTACCACCAGCAGCTCCGATCGGGGCAAGAACTGTGCCAGCGAGAGCGAAATATCACCGGTGCCTGGCGGTAAATCAATCAGGAGATGGTCAGGTTCGTCCCAGAAAACGTCAGTCAAGAACTGCTCAAGTGCCTTGTGCAACATAGGGCCCCGCCAAATCACGGGTTGGTCTTCGCGGGCGAAGAACCCCATCGACATGCAACGCACACCGTGCGCCTGAGTCGGCACCACCATCTGATCAATGACGGTCGGTGGGCGGTTCACGCCGAGCATCCGGGGGATCGAAAACCCCCACACGTCAGCATCAATAACAGCGGCGCGGGTACCTCGCTGAGCCAACGCCACTGCGAGATTCACGGTCACGCTGGACTTACCGACACCACCCTTGCCGCTGGCTACAAGCAACACACGAGTCTTGTTGCCAGCTTGCGCGAAGGGCACCTCGCGGCCCTCAGCATGACCGTGGCTCTCGTTTGTGCCTGCAGAGGACGCAGGATCGCCGATGAGCTGCGCCCGCAAGGCCGATTGCTCAGCCTCGTCCATAACTGTGAACTCCACCACCACATCGTCAATGCCTTCCAGCGCGCAGCCAGCCTCGCTGACGGAATGCGATACGTGACTAGCTGCGGGCCAGTCACTGGAAGGCAGAGCCACCAGCACCTGCGCGGCTCGCCCTGCAACTGCAGCAGCCCGCAGCATTCCAAGCTGGCCGATGGGTCGACGCAGTTCGGGGTCTATTACCTCAGCAACTGCTGCGGCCAACTGCTGATCGGTAATGCCCACCGAGCCACCGTTGGAGGCTGATCTTCGACGCTTGCCCTTCACTGGGTGCCTTTGGCCGGTTGCGATCGGCTACCGCGTGGTGACTGCATGGTGACTGCACCGGCGTCGCAGCCGCACCTATCGTTCGCTCCAAACGCTACTAGCGCGGCTTGCGCTGACCTCAAGTGGGTCATTCACCCGGCGCTGCAGTGGCGTTTGCTGTGTCGCGTCCTGTGTCCCCTCCAGACGACAGGGCCTCTTTTTGCTGCTCGCTCTGCATTTCGGTGATAGCACTCTGCAGCGCCGCAGCCATGGCAGGCGGCGGACTGCGCTCAAGAGCCGCTTGGTAGTAGCCGATGGCACCCGACAGATCAACTTCAATGAAACGAGCGGCGTACCCCCGAAACACCCACGGGTCAAACTCGCCCGGGTTCAGTGCGAGAGCGGCATCCAGCGAAACTATGCCAGCGCTGATCAGCTCGCGATCGGGGATGCGCACCAAAATCCAGCCCCGCAGCGCTAACGCTTCGGTGTCATTGGGGTCACTGTTAAGCACGCGGTCAAGATCCACCAGAGCCGATTGCAGATCGCAGCTAGCACCGAGCTGTCCGTCTGGCTGGCCGGAACTGTCCGGATCCTGCGCCGATAGTGCCTCACATTGACGCAGATGCAAACGAGCGGACAGCAAGTGTGCGCCTCGTAGGTCTCGATCTAACCGATAGATCTCCTCCAAGGTGTCGCGCGACTGATCTAGCTGGTTGGCAGCGAATAGCCGCTGCGCGTCTACCAACAAGGATCGAGCCGATCGGTCTATGTCGCCGGTGACGGTCTCGCTTGACAGCCGCAAACCCGCTGAGCGGGCCAACGCCACGCCCGCCAGCACGCCTATCGCGACCAAGACGCTGACCGTAAGGACCGAGACCAGGCGCAGCCGTCTTCGGCTTCCTTTGGTGCGCAGCGGCATCGCAGCGGCACTGAGCTCGCCACTGTCTAGTGGACGCTCGGTGACTGGACTATCGGTGAGGGGACCATCAGTGATGCGGCGATCAGTGGGTTGGAGCTTCCAGCGCCTTAGCGCGAACCACAGTCCCGCCGCGGCCGCGGCAAAAACAGCTACGGGCAGAGCCCACACCAGTGTGCCTATGCCCTCCCCGGGAGGCAGTGCGTTGACATCGTCGCCGTAGACAGCCGCCAGCTCGGCCTTGATTTCGACATCGCTGCGTCCAGCGTCCACCCAAAGATCAATCTGCCTACGCATGGCGGCCGCAGCCGGAGCGTTTGACTCCAACACGCTCTGGCCATCGCAGACTGGGCACAGAGTGGCGGCTTTCAGGTCGTATGCACGTTCTGCCTCGGTAGCAGGCGTGCGTGACGCTCTTGCCGCCACAACCAACGCGACGACAGCCACCATGGCAATAGCCAGCCAGCCAATGCGCCGCGTTAAGCGACCCGCGTTATTGGTTTTGGCCGACGCTGAATTGGCTGGCTCTGGCCCAGTTGAATCTGAAACAATCGGAGCTGGATCAGCCGATTCTGGCTCGCCCGACGCTGTACTAGTCGATTCTGGGGCGCTCATGGTTGGTCTATTGGCCTAGCTGAGATTCAGCGTTGCGCGTCTCGGCTTCTTGGGCAGCTAAGTCAATCAATGCAGCGATGACCGCATCGGGGTCATCAGCGCTGATCTGACCCTGCCAGCGAGCCGCGACAATGCCCTCGGGAGTGATCAGGAACGACTCAGGTGGCCGCAACACGCCGAACTCAACCGCCCAACGCGAATCGGGGTCGCTAACTACCGGCCAGTGGCCGCCTAGGCGCTCGTAGAAAGCAACAGCGTCGGATGTGCGGTCACCGAACGGCACGGCTACCAAGACACCGTCATCAATATGAGTGTCTCTCCAAGTCGCCAGAGCAGGGTGTTCGCGCTCGCACGGCACACACCAAGAGGCAAAAAAGTTGACCAACACCCACTTAGGATTCGACGACAGCGGACCCACAGCATCAATGTCGAAGCGAGCCACGTCCTCAGGACCCATCCGTACGCCGGGGAAGGCCAGTGCATCGGGAGCGACGTCGGCTGGCCAGATGACCTCACCGCTCAGTGGCGGCACCAGTTCGCCGATTAGTGGGCTCGCGGCGCGGATAGCTCCCCCGTCTGCATCACGAGTTGCCAAGAGCGCTATCAGACCCACCGCGACCAAGCCGACGAGCACCGCTACGACCTGCACCCACGCGCTCTTTTTTTTCCGGTTTCGGGTGCTAGCGCTTCGGGATCCATCGATTCGTGAACTATCGACTTGGCTGCCAGCTTCGACGCTCTGCTCGCTCGGCACCACCGGTTCGCTCACCGGCTCAGGTTCGCCAATTTTCATTGGCGGCTCTCCTGCGCCGAGACAACGGCTCGCTCATCTGTTGCATCAGTCGAGTCGCGCTGCAACCGTTTGTTGCCGCGGCGCAAGCCCCGACCTCGCGCTCGCGTCGGGCCACTAGGAGTTCGCTGGCTGCGAATCGCCCCGCTTCGAGTCGGTGCAAGCGCAGCGGCCGTTCCCAGCGCGAGCACCGCACCGCCTAGCCACATCCACGCAACCAACGGCTTGATGAGCACGCGCAGCGCCACCTCATCACTGCCTTCGTCAGGAATGGTCGCGAGCGACAGGTACACATCGTCAATCAGGCTCGTAGCCACAGATGGCGTGGAGATCGGCTGGCCAAACTCGGCGAAGCGCGTCACCGCTGGCTCGAAGACTCCGCGGCCTTCAACATCAACACGCACACGTACGACTCGATTGCCGTTCTCAATTCCGTCGGTCAGACCCAGATAGGTGACTTGTCGGCCAGCGACGGTGCCCGAATCCCCCGGCGAGAATGTGAACTCGCCAGCTGATCCGTATGCGCTTGATGCTATGAAACCAAAGGCGATTACGCCGACTCCGATATGGGCGATCATTCCGCCGCCAGTGCGTCCAACCAGCCCGCGCCAACCGTTACGTCGTGCTCCGAGCCACAACAGCCGTCCGGCACTGCCTATAACGAATCCGCCCAGGCCCAGCGCTAGCACCGACCACAGGCCGTGAGCTCCAGCCCACAACGCCAGCACCATCGTCGTCGCGCCAACCGTCGCTGGCCATAACAACCGCTTAGAGCGCAGCTCCGGCGATGTGTCACGCCAGTTCAGCGCCGGTGACAAAGCCATGAGCGCGAGCAGCGCAATGCCCACCGGTGCCAGCATCCGATCGAAGTAGGGCCGCCCTACGGCCAAGCGTTCAGAGGCCATGGCTTCGGCCAGCAGCGGGAACACCGTGCCGAGCAGCACCACAAACGCAGCCACCGCAAACAGCAAGTTGTTGCCCAAGAATGATCCTTCTCGGGACCAGACGGACATCACGCTCGCGGGGCCTCGCAGCGCTTCGCCGCGCCAACCAACCAGCACGACCCCGCTGAGCACGATCACCGCAAAAAAGGCCAACAAGGTGGGCCCTAGCGAGGACTCGCTGAACTCGTGTACCGACTCAAGTACGCCCGAGCGTGTCAAGAAGGTGCCGAAAATCGTCAACGCGAATGTCATGATCAGCAGCGACAAGTTCCACACCTGCAGCATCTGCCGACGCTGTTGAGTGATGAGCGAATGCACAAAGGCGGTCGCCGTCAGCCAGGGCAGTAGCGAGGCATTCTCGACCGGGTCCCACGCCCAGTAGCCGCCCCAGCCCAGCACCTCATATGACCACCAGGCGCCAAGCATGATCCCGACGCCCAAGCTGCCCCATGCGAACAGTGTCCAACGGCGGGTGTCAGCCAGCCAGCGGCTGTCGAAGCGACCCGTGATCAGCGCTGCGATAGCGAAACTGAATGGCACGGTGAACCCCACGTAACCGAGGTAGAGCATCACTGGATGGATGGTCATTAGAGGGTGGTTGCGCAGTAGCGGATTCAAGCCACCGCCATCGAGTGGCGGATCGGACAGTGTGGCGAAGGGGTTGGCGGGGCCCGCAAGGAGTGCGAAGAAGAAGATGCACACGCCCAGCATCACCACAAATGCCCATGCGACGGTCGGCTCTGTGGTGCGTGTTCGGAATCTCCATGCCGCGGCGCCCACATAGCCGCACAGCACCAGCGCCCACAACAAGATCGAGCCTTCGAGCGCGCCCCAAAACGTGGCGATCTTGTAGACGAAAGGGGTGGCAATGGTGGAGTTACGCGCTACGTAGGCGAGTGAGAAGTCGTCACTCAAGAGGGCAAACTCCATTGCGCCGACAGCCAGCACGCAGCCAGCGGCCATAGCCGCTATCCATGCCAGTGCGCGACGGCTGCGATCAGGCCGATGAGCAACTCTCGCGCCGATCAGAGTTGCTGCTCCGCCCAGCGCGCTCATGAGGGCAACAGCTACGCCCAGCGTGCCCAGCAGGGCGATCACTGCCGGGGCACTCCCGATGGGCAGTCGTCCAGAAAACCCTCTGGCGGTTCATCCGGGTCGCCAACCCGATCCGCGTTGGCTGCCGCGTATTCGTTGGTGTGTTTCACGAGCATGTTGTCGCTTGAGAAGAAGTGAGTGTCGGGCCCAGACAGAGTCACGACATCACCACGCCGCCAGCGCCCTTCAAGTACCACCGGAATCCACGGCGACTCAAACAGGTCGGGAGGATCAACTGAGTGCCGCACTGAGACCGATGCACAGTTGTGCATCACCTCAAAGGTGGTCACGCCACTATCAACAACCACCGAAGCTGGCACTACGCGTCCCTGCAAGCGAAAGCGTCGATCGCCCAACTCGACACGCTGAGCGATCGCTTCATCTGCGTTCCGGAAGAACAGCGTGGCGTTACGTAGGCCTGCGATCGCGGCTATGCCGCCAGCGATGAGCAGCACCAGCACAAAGGCACCGATCACAATTCTGCGTCGGCGGCCCAACTGGCGACGTGCCGCCGCACGGTCGGCAGGTGCCCCAAGCGGATGTCGGGGACTGAGGTCAGCCATGGGAGTGGGATGCTGTGGCATCATCGGCGGCACTGTCATTGTCGTAGGTCGTATTCGCTGCGCTGCTTTTTGCAGCGCTGACTTCCGAAATATCGGTGCCTGCGCCGATTTCCAGGCTCCGACTCAGCTTGCGGCCACGGCGGATGACCCATACGACATAAGCAATCGTGGCCACTGCTGTGAGCAGGTAGCCCGAGATCACGTTCGCGGCGTGTGTCACTGATCGGCCGCTTGTTCGCTGCGGCGCTGCGCAAGGAGTTCTGTCAGCATTTCCTCTTCAGCCAGCTCCTCTAGGCGCAGCACCCTGTAGCGATGAATGCCAACCCAAACTGCGACAACCGTGAACACGGCGAAGGAATACAAGAGCGTCCACAGCATCTCACCTGTGATATTGAGGTCTCCTCCCGGCTGGAGGTTCAAGCTGGCTTCTTGATGCAGTGTGCGCCACCAGTCCACCGAGTAATGCACAATCGGAAGGTTGACCACAGCGATGAGCGCCATCACAGCGCATCGTCGCGCCCTGGCTCGTGATTCGGCAGGAAGCTGCCGCAGCGCGAGGTAGCCGAGATAAGTGACAAACAACAGCACGGTTGTGGTGAGTCTGGCGTCCCACTGCCAATAGGTACCCCAGGTCACTTTCCCCCACAGGGAACCGGTCACGAGCGTCAGGCCGGTGAATACCACTCCCAGCTCGGCTGCCGAACCAGCAACACGATCCCAGCCGCGCGCTCGCCGGTCAGAGAGTAAGCCGTAGTCGGCTCCGTGGCCGCTGCGAGTCCGCAGCAGCACCATGACACTGGCAATTGCGGTCAGCGCGAAACTGCCATAGGCCACCCAGATGGAGGGCACATGTATGTACATGAACCGCACAGCGTCACCCTGGACGACATCAGCTGGCGAGACCCACAGTGCCAAGAGCGCCATCACTGCCGCTGCGGAGATCGCAATCGCTCCGAGCACGCGAGTCGCCACGCTGCCGGTTGACGACCGCGAGGCAAGCTCGGTCATCCTGCGCCAAGTTTCATGACTCAGGCATCCTCCAGCAACGGGCCTGACGCCGCCCAGGCCACTGCCATGTAGGTGACCAACACCACAGCCAATAGTGCCGCCCAACTCCAGCCTTGGTCGGCGTTAGTCCCAAGCGCCACGTCGAACGCCCGGGTTCCGGCCAATAACACCGGTGCAGCCACCGGTATCAGCAACAGCGGAAGCAGGGTATCTGCCGACCGCAGACCTACCGTCATCGCCCCATAGAGCGCCCCGCAGATCGCAAGCGCACACAAGCCGCACAGCCCCGCAACGACAACCAGCAGCCAGTCTTGGACTGTGACCGAATAGAACACCACTAGACCCGCGGCGGTGAACACACTGATGATCATGAGTTGAACAGCCAGCGCGGCTGCCTTTCCGCACACGATTGCGGCTGGCGCGAGTCCACCCAGGCGCAATGCGTCGAGGTTGCCGCCCTCGGCTTCAACATCAAAGCTGCGTTTTGCTGCAAGCACTGCCCCAAATAGCACTGCCACCCAGAACAGACCGCCTGCACCGGCCCCCAGCAAGGACGGGTTCGCGTCGAAGGCGAAAGCGAATATGACTAGCACAAGCATCACGATCGGCACTATGCGGACGAGGGTGATGCGAGCGCGCCGCTCAATGGTGATGTCCTTGCGGCAGACGAGCCAGATCTCACGCAGCATTGTTTGGGTTGCGCGTGGTCGGGTTGCACTTGGCTGGAGCCGGTGCCGTTGTCTGGACGCGACCACCGACCAGAACTACCTGGCGTGTTGCGTCAACGCAAGGGCGTCCCGTCTCGTGCGATGCGAATAGCACAGTGGCACCAGCTTGGACCGCTTCGATCAACAATTCGTCGAGCGCATCACGCCTCAAGGTGTCCAGCCCGGCATGAGGCTCATCCAGCAGCCAAAGCCGCGGACGCGCAATAGCCAGGCACGCCAGCGCGACGCGCCGCTGCTGGCCCTCGGACAATCGTCTGACTACAACATCGCCAAGGCGACCGGCGAGTTCAAAGCGTTCCCTCGCAGCCGATACCTCCACCGCAGAGGCACGATGCACATCAGCGCAGTAGCGCAGTTGATCGTTAACCCGTAGATCCCCATAGAGCGGTGATCGATGTCCCAACAGTCCCACGTGCGTTCCGACTGCACGGCGTCGCGCCCGCAAATCAAATCCGAGCACCTCGGCTCGCGCGCCTCGCAGGGGAATCAACCCCGCGCATGCCCTCAACAGCGTGGTCTTGCCCGCTCCGTTGGGTCCTCGCAGGCACACCATTTCGCCGGTCTCTATGCGCAGGTTCACGCCAGCCAGCGCTGGAAAGCGGCCCAGCAGGGCGACAACACCCTCAAAGGCAACGGCGGCGCCCACTGAGCGTCAAGGCTAGGTCTGGCTGCGTCATCCCCAACACAGCACACTCCGGGCAGCCCTCGCTGGCTGGACCTGCGCAGCTTTCCGTTACCGGGTTGCCCCTACCGGTTTGCACGGCGGATAGTTGGTTCGCATATCCACAATTGGCGAGTATTAGTTCGCTACCCTTGAAACGCGGTGTTGCTCATCGCTCTCATGGCCTTGCTAGGACTCGGCTTCGGTTTCGTCGCCGCGGTTGTTTCCGGCAATAGGCCTGCTGAAGTTGTCCGTCGGCTGCGTCTACTGCGAGTCCGCTACTGGCCGGTGCTGATACTCGCGGCGGTGCTGTCTCTTGCAGTGACGTTGGATGCCAACATGTTGGCTGGCAGATTCGCGCTCGGCATCTCCCTGGCGCTGCTGTTGGCAGGTTGCCTACTCAACCAACACATAGCTGGTGCGCGCATCGTTGCGGTCGGCGCTGTCGCCAACCTCGCCGTATTGCTAGTGAACGGCTACCTGCCGATGAGTGAGAGTGCTGTCGTGGCTGCGGACATCATTGACTTTGAGGGGCTTGAACGGGTGCTGCTGGGTGCAGCTCGCCGTTGGTCCGACGACGCGACGATCGCCGCGTGGCTGGGCGGTGCTGTCCCGATTGCGCCACTACGTGACGTAGTGTCGCTGGGCGACTTGGTTACAGCCGCCGGGCTAGCCAATGTCGGCTTCCGGCTTATGTCACCGACCGCACGACATCGCTATCGGCGGGAGTTGGCAGCGAGGCGCCACGGCGGTGATCACGAGGATGCCTCAGTTGTGTTGAGGCCCGCGGGACAAGCTGCAACGTTGGAGCAGCCGGCTCTGGCTGACGCTGCGCCGCTGTCTCCTGCAACGCCATTACTTGCAGTGTCGCCTGCGCGGGTTCGCCCCGCTGCTGCTGGCAGCGTGCCAGAGCCCAGCGTGGCACAGCCGAGCTTGGCGCAGCCCAAGGTGGCGCAACCGAACAACGAGCCAGCTTGGTTGTCGCGAGTAGAACCAGCACCGTGGCCCGCCCCCGCGCCGTGGCCCAGAGAATGGGGGCCCGGAGAGAGGGGGCCCGGAGAGAATGGGCCCGGAGAGAATGGGCCCGGAGAGAATGGGCTCAGGGAATGGGGCCCCAGCGAAATCATGCCTAACGAAGTCATGCTCGCAGAAGCGGTGCCTGATGAGATGGGGCTCCGAAGAGTGTGGCCCGATGAAGCGGCGCCAGGCGAGTCTCAGGCCGGTGAATTGTGGTCAGACGATTCATGGCACGGCGAAGCCCTGCCGCATGAGACGGGCAGGCTTGACAGCGTTTGATGCGACCCGATTACCGATAGCCGCAAGCAGCAGGCGACTCGGCATGTGAGTCAGACGCTCGGTCACCAGCGCGCTGCAACAGCCCAGCGTGCCCAAACGACCCAACTTGCACAGCAAGCGCCACGTACGAGTCTACTTAACGGGATGGGGCGATAGCCGCGATAATGGCGCCGTGGCTAATGCTGATAAGTCCGATGTGCGCTCGACCAGCGGCGGTGATGTAGCCGACGACAGCGTGGCCGCAGCAGACCCGCAGGTGGACGATGTTCTCGTTCGCAGAGCGCGGCTGAAGCGGATCACCAGCCTGGGCCAGCGCGCGGGGTACGGCCTCTATGTCGCTTCGCTTATCGGAGGCGCTATCGGTATCCGCTGGGGATACACACCGCTGCTCAGCACCTTGATCGCCGTAGCGCTTGTGGTTGGGTCAATGTTGCTCGCGCCCACAATTGTGATGAGCCACGGCATCAAGGCCGCTGAGCGCGAGGAGCGCCAATGAGTCAAGCAGCGCAAGCAGCGGTTGGCGGCGCAGCTCCCGGCGCGCTTGAGGGAATCCGCGTAGTTGATCTCACTACCGTGCTGATGGGGCCGATGGCGTGCCGAATGCTCGGCGATCACGGTGCCGATGTGATCAGGGTGGAATCGCTGCACGGAGACTCCACGCGCAACGGCCATCCTGCCCGGTCCGCTGGCATGTCCGGGTTTAGCCTCAACATCCAGCGCAACAAGCGCTCACTGGCCCTGGACCTCAAGACCGAGGCTGGCCGGTGGGCGATGCAACGGCTATTGGGGACCGCCGACGTGCTGGTCACCAATATGCGGGCCGCAGCACTAGAGCGCCTAGGTCTTGATGCCGACTCGTTGCGAAGCCTGCACCCCCGACTGATCTGCTGCAGGGCCAACGGATACCGTAGCGATGGCCCGTATGGCGAAAAAGCAGCCTACGACGACGCGATCCAAGCAGCATCGGGATTATCAAATCTGATTGGCCGCGTCACTGGCGAGCCGGGATTCGTGCCGTCCGTTGTCGCCGACAAGGTCACCGGATTGCACATCGTTGAGGCCGTGCTGGCGGCGCTGTTCCACCGCGAGCGCACCGGTGTTGCCCAGACCCTTGAAGTTCCGATGTTTGAGACGATGGTCGCCTTCAACCTGGTAGAGCACTACCGGGGCGCCGTGTTTGAACCGCCGGAGGGGCCATTTGGATACGAACGGCTGCTGACTCCGCACCGGCGTCCCTACCCAACCTCGGATGGCTGGGTGTGCGTGCTGCCCTACAGCGATGAGCACTACCGGGCCTTCTTTTCATTCGCTGGCCGACCGGAACTAGCGGACGATCCGCGCTTCGCCGACCACAACACGCGCATCACTCACGTGGACGAGCTGTACGCGCTGCTCGGCGAACTCTCGGCTCAACGCACCACCCAGGAGTGGATCGCCTACTGCGACGAGCACTCGATTCCGGCTGCGAGAGTCATGGATCTAGCCGAGCTGGACGCAGATCCACAGCTCGCCGCGGTAGGTCTCGTGAGTGTCTCCGATCATCCCAGCGAAGGGGCTTACCGCTACGTAGCCGATCCGGTGGTTTACTCAGCAACACCGACTCGGCTGAGACGTCATGCTCCGTTGCTCGGCGAGCATGCCCTTGAGATTCTTAGCGAACTCGGTTACAGCAACGACGAGATCGAAACGCTACGAGAGTGCAACGTAATCGTGGTTCCAGATTCCCCGTGATGCCGGGCTCATTGCGAATCTGGCTTGTGGTGCCTTGTGGTGAATCGGATTGGCAGTCGCGCTTGTGCCGCCAGCGTTCACTTGCCCTTGCCGCGTCCTCCGATGCCCTGCTTTAGGGCGCTGATGGCAGCGTCTCGCACAGGGATGAACGCGACCAGCACAATGGCCGTGGCTACGTCCATGCCGAAACGACCCAGTCCCAGCACTTCAAGGCTGGCCGCGTACGCAAACATGCCTGAGCCAGCGTTGATCTGTGAAATCAACACGAACAAGTAGGCCCAGATCAAGTTGAGGTTGCTCCCGACTATCGGGATGGCCTTGAGTACCTCGTTTACCTTGAATTGATCGAGGACACTGTCCACAACCACCATTGCGCCCTGGAAGATCATGCCCAGGACAATCAACGTCAAAATTGTCGCCATCATGCCAAACGACCCCCTTCGTCAACAGTTCGGCTCAAGTTGCGGCCAGCGAACTCCAGCCGCCAGCACAGCTCACAGTAGTTGCGACTACGGCAAAGATATTGCATTTTGATGACCGTGCTGGCAGCGTTGACGCGACGAAGTGCCGACACGACGCGGGCTAAGCGGCCTAAGGAGACACGCAGTCCGCCAGACCCACAGACCAGACCCAAAGCGCCAGACTCAGCGGCAGTTAGACAGACTCCGTCGGTTGCGGGGCGCGCCGATAGCTTTGCCGCACATGACCGCAGTACCCGATAGGCCCACCATTGACGGGCTTGAGGAGAAGTGGTCTCAGCGTTGGGAAACCGAAGGTGTGTACCGCTTCGACCGGACCGCTAGTCGCGATCAGGTATTCAGCATTGACACCCCGCCTCCCACAGTCAGCGGCTCGCTGCACATGGGCCATGTGTTCAGCTACACCCACGCCGACAACATTGCTCGCTATCGGCGCATGGCGGGTTACGAAGTCTTCTACCCGATGGGCTGGGACGACAACGGATTGCCCACAGAGCGGCGCGTGCAAAATTATTTCGGCGTGCGCTGCGACCCTTCGCTGCCCTACGACGAGCACTTTCAGCCACCCGTTGACAGCGGCGACCCCAAAGCAGTGGAAGCCCGGGGCGATATAGCGATCTCACGCCGCAACTTCATTGAACTGTGCCATGTACTAACTGCCGAGGATGAGCGTGCATTTGAGGCTCTATGGCGACGGCTCGGGCTCAGCGTGGACTGGTCAATGACCTACGCGACTATTGACGAGCGCTGCCAGCGAATAGCGCAGCGCTCATTCCTGGGGAATCTCAACCGCGGCGAGGCCTACCAAATCGAGGCTCCTTCGCTGTGGGATGTCACTTTCGGTACCGCTGTGGCCCAGGCCGAGCTCGAGGACCGAGAACGGCCAGGTGCCTACCACCGCCTCGCTTTCGGTCGCACTGGCCTGCCGAGTTCACACGACGACCCAGCCGAAGACCCAGTCGGACACAACCCAGTTGGAAAAAACCCAGTTGGGCACGACACTGTTGAGATTGAGACCACGCGTCCAGAACTGCTGGCGGCGTGCGTGGCATTGGTGGCTCACCCCGAAGATGAGCGCTTTCAGCCCCTGTTCGGCACCAGCGTGCGCACTCCACTGTTTGGAGTGGAAGTACCCGTCGTTGCTCACCACCTAGCCGAACCCGAAAAGGGCACCGGCATAGCCATGATCTGCACATTCGGCGATACCACAGATGTCACGTGGTGGCGCGAACTCGACCTGCCAGTGCGGGCCATTGTGGATCGCACAGGACGCATCACAGCCGAGCCTCCGCCCGACATTACCGAAGCCGCTGGGCGCGAGGCCTACGCGCAGCTTGCCGGTAAGACTGTGGCAGGCGCCCGCCGTGCGATCGTTGAGCTGCTGCACGACTGTGGCGCTCTCATCGGCGAACCCCGCCAGATAACTCATTCGGTGAAGTTCTTCGAAAAGGGTGACCGGCCGCTGGAGATTGTCTCAAGCCGACAGTGGTACATCCGCAACGGAGGCCGCGACGCCGCGCTGCGCGACGCCCTCATCGCCCGCGGCTCGCAGATGACCTGGCACCCGCCCTACATGCAGGGCCGCTACACGAACTGGATTGAAGGTCTGAGCGGCGATTGGCTGATTAGTCGTCAACGCTATTTCGGCGTGCCGATCCCGCTGTGGTATCGGCTCGACCACGCCGGTCAACCCATATGGGAAAAACCCCTAGTGCCAAGTGATGCTGCTCTGCCGGTGGACCCAAGCAGCGATGTGCCAGATGGCTACCACGAATCGCAGCGCGGCCAGCCGAACGGCTTCATAGGCGATCACGATGTGATGGACACCTGGGCAACGTCCTCGCTAACGCCGCAGATCGCATGCGGATGGAGTGAGGACACAGACCTGTGGGAACGCACCTACCCAATGGATATGCGCCCACAAGGCCATGACATCATCCGGACCTGGCTGTTCTCCACAGCCGTGCGCAGCCACCTCGGCCACGACCGCGCCCCTTGGAAACACTGCGCTCTATCGGGCTGGATCCTGGACCCGGACCGCAAGAAGATGTCCAAGTCCAAGGGCAACGTCGTAACGCCGATGGATTTGCTTGATACCTACGGCGCCGACGCTGTGCGCTACTGGGCGGCCAATGGTCGGCCCGGAACCGACACCGCCTTTGATGAAGGCCAGATGAAGATTGGTCGCCGCTTGGCGATCAAGCTGGCAAACGCTGGCAAGTTTGTGTTGAAAATGACCGGTGGTGCTTCGCTGGAGGAAGTAGTGGGTTCTCGTTCGGTCCTCGCCAACTCGCTGGATGCATCAATGTTGGTGGAGCTAGCAGAACTGGTGCGCACCGCAACAGACGCATTCGAGAATTTCGACTACGCCCGCTCGCTTGAACGGACCGAACAGTTCTTCTGGCACTTCACCGACGATTACGTGGAGTTGGTAAAGGCCCGCGCCTATGGAGGAAGCGGCGAGGATGCCGCCAATGATGCCCACCTGGCATTGACGGTGGCGCTCGACACTCTGCTGCGCCTCTTTGCACCGTTTTTGCCGTTCGTAACCGAAGAGATCTGGTCGTGGTGGCGCACCGATTCGCTCCACCGGTCCAAGTGGCCAGACCCGGACAAGATCGCCGCGATAGCACCTGAAGCCGCCGCGGGCGCCCTGGAACTCACCTCATCGGTGTTGAGCGACGTTCGACGCGCAAAAACCGAAGCCCGCCGCACCCTGCGCGCTCCCGCTGCGAAGGTGACAGTGACAGCCTGCGCTTCTGACCTCGCGACTCTGGAGACAACCCGGTCTGACCTAATAGACGCGGGACACATTGAGGAACTGTCTCTGATCATCAACGATGTTGCGACGCGTCCCGTCACTGAGGTGGTGCTAGCGCCAGAGCTGTCGTGAGGCACCTGCGGCGACTTGTCTGTTGTGAGGTGTCTGCCGTGATGCCGCTCCCGCTGCTGTCCTAAAGCTCAGGTTCTAAAGCTCACCCTTCGCCGTCGTCGGCCTCGCCGATTGGTTCCAGCTCCGGGCCCGCTTTACGTGTCGCGCTCGGGCGTGTAGCGACGGGCGCGCCGAGTCGCTCGCCAGCGGGCGGCGTTGTGTCTGACCCTCCATCTGTTCCGCCGGAGTTCTCGCTGCGAATCCACACGGTTCGCTGCGGGAACGGAATCTCGATTCCCGCGTCATCGAAGGCTTCTTTGACCCGCTTGCGCATGAGGCGAGCGGTCGCCCATTGCTCCGACGCCTCAGTTCTGAGCATGACCCGAATCGTGATCGAATCTGCTGCGAAGGCCTGCACACCCACCACGTTGGGTTCCTCTAGCACGGTCGTATCTTCGCCTTGCTCGAGCCACACCCCATCAGCCACTCGCTTGATGATCGCTATGGCCTCATCGAGGTCGGTGTCGTAGCTGACGTCAATGTCAAGTGGGACGCGCGCCCACAACTGCGAGTAGTTACCAACTCGGCTGATGACGCCGTTCGGCACGTACCAGACGGTGCCCCCTAAATCACGCAGGCGGGTCGTGCGCAAGCCCACAGCCTCCACCGTTCCTGAGGCCTCGCCGAGGTCAATCCAGTCACCGACGCCGTATTGGTCCTCGATGAGCATGAAGATGCCGGTGAGCAAGTCCCGCACAAGTGACTGGGCTCCGAAACCGACAGCGACACCCACGATTCCAGCCCCAGCAATGAGTGGACCGAGATTCACATCGAACTCGCCAAGCAGCATCATGAGCGCTACAGCCCAGATGATGGTGGTGGCGATGCTCTTGAACAGTGTTCCGAGGGTGGCCGCCCGCTGCTTTGACCGTTCGGTTCGATCGCTTAGCTGCTTCAGCTTTGACTTGAGCCGCTCCGGGTCCCAACCGCGACCCTCAGTTTGGGTTCGCTCCGCTTCATCCTCTTGCGCGTGCTCTTTGTCAGAGGCAATGCGGGCCACAAGCTGATCGACGGCACGTCGCATGACCCGGCGGGCAACTATCGCCAGCAGCACTATCACCAAGACTGTGAGCGGCTTGTCCACGATCCACACCGAAGCGGACGCAAATCCCTCGCTGCCGGTCCAGTCCAAAATGCGCTCGCAAACCCAGCTCGGCTCGGTGCCACAGACTTCGGCGCTTCTGCTGGCTTCCAAGAGGGCATCTACCGCGTCGGTGGCAGATTCGGCTTGTGCAAGCAGTTGCCTCATAACCAGGAGCTTAGAAGCAGGCGCCTACATCGCCCGTGAGCCAGCGAGACAGTGAAACAGTGAGACAGTGAGCTGCCTAACATCGCTGCAATGTCGAACGATGCAGTGGCCGCAGGCAGCGGGGATCAAACTCACAACGGAACTTCCCCACCGGTGCTGTATGAAGTCGCTGGCGGGGTGGCCACTATCACGCTGAACCGGCCCGACTACCGCAACGCTCTAAGCGTTGAGATCGTAAACGGTATGGGTGACTCCCTAGAGGCGGCTCTCGCCGACGCTGACGCGAGAGTCATCTTGTTCACTCACGTCGGTAACACATTTTGCGCGGGTGCCGACTTGCGTGCTGCTCAGCCCGGCATAAACCAGCCAACCCTGCGCTACAACTTCGTGGAGATTCTCGAGCGGATCATGACCTGCGAAAAGCCAATAGTTGGAAGACTTGCGGGTCACGCCACGGCAGGTGGTGTCGGCCTAGCCGCAGCGTTGGACATCTCAATCGCGAGCGACGACGCAATCATCGGCTTCACCGAGGTTCGCATCGGCGTAGCGCCCGCAGTCATCTCCGTTGTCTGCCTGCCCAAACTGCGCCGCGCCGACGCCAGCGAGCTCTTCTTAGAGGGTGAACGCGTGCCCGCCCCTCGAGCCGCAGCCGCCGGACTAATCAATCGCGCTGTGCCGCTTGACGAACTGGACAATGAGGTCTCCAAGACGCTGCAGCGACTGTTGCGCGGCGGTCCCAACGCTTTGGCCAACACAAAACAGCTCGTCACCAAGGTGCCGCAGATGCCAAGGGCGCAAGCCTGGGAATGGACGGCAGAACTGAGCCAACAGCTCTTCGGCAGCGATGAGGCCTCCGAAGGTATCGCTGCGTTCCGCGAGCGCCGAGACGCCACCTGGATTCCGCCCGCGCAGTAGCGTCAGCATCTGTGAGTGGACAGGTTCACCTTGAGCGCAACGGCCATATTGGGCGCATCGTCCTAGATCATCCCGAACGCCACAACGCCATCAGCGCGCAGATGTGGGGCGGCATTACCGCGGCAGCCAACGAACTGGAAGCCGACCAGGAGATTCGCGTGGTGGTGATACGCGGCGCAGGCGAGCGTGCGTTCGCCGCGGGTGCCGACATAAGCCAGTTCAGTGAACGACGTTCTGATGCCAGCGGCAATCGCGACTACGACGACACCACATCGCGAGCCCACTCGGCGTTGCTCGGCTTATCCAAACCGCTTATAGCCGCCATCGGCGGCTACTGCATCGGAGGCGGACTCGCCGTAGCTCTAACAGCCGACTTGCGTGTCGCCACCGACGATGCTCAGTTCACCATCCCCGCGGCGCGGCTGGGGCTCGGCTATGGCGTATCGGGATTTGGCATGCTGATGCGCCTAGTCGGCCCATCAGCCGCGAAGCGCATCTTCTTCCTGGCTGACCGCTTTGGAGCACAGGAGGCACTGCAGATGGGCCTCGTCAACCGGGTCGTTCCAACAACGCAGCTCGATGCAGCGGTCAAAGAGTGGACCGATTTGGTTGTCCAAAACGCTCCCTTGACAATCGCTGCGGCCAAAACAGCGATGACGCAATGGCAAAAACCTGAATCTCAACGCGACTTCACCCAGGCGCAGGCCATGATTCAAGCCTGCTTCGACAGCGCCGACTATGCCGAAGGCGTTGACGCGTTCATGAACAAGCGACCGCCCCAGTTCAAGGGTCGCTGAGCCGCGCTGCGCTAGCTGCGGAGATAGCGGCCGGGTGAACCGCTAGGTGAGGCGCCGGGTGTACTGCCCGCCTCCATGTCGGCAACTAGGTGAAGGTAAGTGCGCAGGCGCGCAGGCGCCATCTCACCGGCCTCAACTGCTGCACCGACAGCGCAATCGGGCTCGGCTCCGTGGGCACAATCAGCGAAGCGGCAGTGCTGCGCCAACTCAGCCACGTCGCTGAAGGTGGTCGCCAACCCGTCAAGTGCGCCCGCGTACGCCGACAGGCCCAGATCGCCCGCCCACGGAACCAGATTCTGCAAGCCGGGCGAATCCACCACTGTCCCTCCGCTGGAGCCGCCGACCGGCACCAGTTGGCGACGCACTGTGGTGTGACGGCCGCGTCCATCGGGACTTAGGGGAGCCACGGCGGCCACCTCCGCGCGGGCGAGCCTGTTCACCAACGATGACTTCCCGACACCCGACGGTCCACTTAGCGCGACCGTCGCACCGTTGCCGGTTAGGTCTCCGAGTTGGTCAAGTCCGCGACCGTCGATGGCGCTGGTCATGATGATCGGCACTGTTTCGTTGGCCGCACCTAGCCGCACCCGCAGAGCGTCGACGGTTTGTTCGCAGTCATAACGCGACACTGTGTCAATCTTGTTGACAACAATCACCGGTTGAGTACCACCACCAAACGCCGCTGTGAGATACCACTCAATCCGATGATCGTTCTTGAGACTGATCTTGGTTCTGGTCTTGGCCCGGTACCTAGCTCCGATCTTGGTTCCAGTTCTGGTTGTGGGGCTGGTCGTTGGTGAAGTGGCGACATCGCCAGCCTGCCTCGCTGTTGTGACCACTGCCAGCACGTCGGCGTTGGCGGCTACTAACTGCGGTTGCGGTCTAGCTCCCCGAGCACGGCGGCACAGTAAGGAGGTGCGGTCCAGCACGGCGGCTATCCCCACCCTACGGTCGTGGCGCGGCTCAAGCGTGTGTATCACCCAATCACCCACAGTGGGGTAATCGAATGGCGACTGCGCTGCGTCGCGTGCGGCTGCATCAAGCGCACCGGTAGCTATGCCTCGCTCGTTGACTAACTCATAGGCACCGCGGTGCTCAACAGCGACGCGACTAAAGCCGTGACCAGGCGGACTCTGCTGTGTGGTGTCGGAGCGTCGACACCAGCCAAGCTGGGCCAAAGAAACTCTCGACTCTTCTGAGACAGCAAGCGGCTCCGCGCCGTCACTCACGGTGCAGCCACACCTCGTCGTAGCGACTTACGCCGAGTCGCTGGCCGTCAACAACCCCGCCTCCCGGAAGCGTGGTCCGTCCGAGTCCCACCACGTCAGCCGTCGCTGCCACCACGCTTGACGCGTAAGTCAACAAAACGTATGGCGCTTGGTTGGCCAGCTCCATCATGAAATCAGCGACAGCGCGGCGGCGTTCTGCTTCTGAGGTGGCCGATTTGATCAAGCTCGCTAGCGAGGCCAGGTACTCATCGGCGAAGTTGGACACGTTCAGTGGCGTGGTGCGGACCGGACCTACCGCAGCAGCTACCAACACTGCCGGATCTGACTCGCCTCCGACCCGCCAACAAGTTGCGCCAAAATCGCCAGAGAAGGACGGGTTCTGAACTACCGAACCCATTACGCGGCTAATGAGCCCGGTGCGCGCAACCGTCTCCACATCTACTTCCACCAAACCTGTGGCTTCCCAATGGCGCTCCAGCTCGGCTGTCATGCGCGCAAGCGCGGGGTCATCGGTGCATAGCACTTTGACTCGCACGGTCTCGCCTACGTCGCGGCCGTCGGAACGTTCGGGATCTTGCGTGTACTCCTTAAGAAGAGCATCGGCACGCTGCGCGTCGGCAGTCGGCCAGGCAGAGGCGACATCTTCGGAATACCAGATGCTCGCAGGCGACCACCACTGCGTTGCGGCTGGAGAGTCAACTTCGGGACCGAGAGCGGCGATGAGCTGAGACGCGTCGGTGGCGCGCAGCAGCGCGCGCCGCACTCGGACATCGTCAAGCGGAGCGCGAAGCAGGTTGAACAGTATGGCGCTGGCATTGTCATCGAATCGTCGGATGGCGCTGATAGGACGGCCATCGTGGTCGTTCGCTGCGCCCGCTGCCGCTGAGAGTTCCGCCGATCGCGATGTCAAGACGTCGGCGCGGCCGTCAAGCAGTGCCTCAAGACGTCCACGCTCATCGGCAATCTCGCTGAAAACAACTTCAGCTACCCGAGGCAAGGTTGAACCATCTTCGGCGGTTCGCCAATAGTCAGGGTTGGCGCCAAGCACTACCGGGTCGCCCGGTGACCAACGCTCGAAAATGAACGGTCCGGTGCCTACGGGCTCTCTCGCGAACGTCTCCGGATCGGCTTTGGCAGCGGCTATCGAGAAAACTCTCCCGACCGGACCGGCTAGCGCGGCGGGTAGGCCAGCGTTGGGTTCGCTCAGCTCAAAGACCAGCGATAGTTCAGCGGCCGCTACGACCGAGGTGATGCGCGCATCGCGCAGGTGGCTGCCGCTGGCCCGACCAGAGCGCAAATAGTCGTCGATGCCGGTCTTGACCGCCAGAGCAGTTAGAGGTTCCCCATCGGTGAAGCTGATACCCGGCCGCAGCGTGACCGTCCATCGCCGCAACGAGTCATCGGCCGACACCGACTGAGCTAGCCACGGCTCAACCGACCCGTCGGGCAGCACCACTGTGAGCGTTTCGAGCACATGGTCCAACACGTTGCGACACGACCACGCACAGGTGTGATCCCACGGCGTCCAGCCAACGATTGGCGTGGGGTCGGCAGCCAGCAACACCCGCAGCGTTCCGCCACGGCGTGGTGCCGTATCCGGTGGCGCGGTCGACACTGAGCCAGGTGCCGTGGTGGCCGTACCACCCTGAGCACCGTCGCCCGTCGTAGCGGTGAGTCCTTGGGTTCCCGTAGCGCCAGTGCCCGCAGTGCCTGCGCCCCCAGTTCCGGTGCCCCCAGTTCCTGCGCCTTCGGTGCCTGGGCCGCCGCCCGCAACGGCTGAAGTGACTGGATTTTCGTCGGAACCTGGCGACTGTTCCGCTGTGGAGCTATCTGTTGTGGCGCTGCATGCACCTGACAGCACCATGAGAGCTGCGCAGGCCGCGATATAGACACGTTGAGCTAACAGGAGCCCTGACCCTTTCGAGACCTGGCCGTGCCAACCCTAGACATGCCAGCCTTAGCCATCCATAGCCCTAGCCATAATGGGCTCGCCAGCCGTCATGCACTGCACGAGTGCTGACGTTAGTGGCGCGCCGTAGTTCCCCGACAGCGTATGGAGCATTATGACCACAGGATTGGCAGTATTCACAGGTGTATTGGTGGGTCTAGTTCTTGGCACCGCTGGCGGGTGGACGGTGCTGGTGCGCCGCTCGACGCGTTGGCACAGCGAGCGTTCGGTGCTGACACTTGAACGCGAGACGTTGGCACGTGAACGTGATGAGTTGAGGATTGAACGCGACAACGCCAGCGAGGAGTCGACGGCTCAGAGTGAGACTGCATCTGACTTGCGAACACAACTGGCCCGAGTTGAGGCAGATCGTGACGCCCGCGTAGAAGAAATGGAGAAGAGACAATCGGAGCTAGAGGCGCGATTCAAAGAAATAGCCGCCGAGGTCAGCGAAACCACCCGCGCAAACTTCATGAAGGAGTTCCGCGATCTAGCTGCTGAGCAAACCAAGACAGCGGGCAGCAAGGTTTCCGAGCTCGTGGAACCCATGCGAGAACGCCTACAGGAGCTTCGCCAGCATGTCGACAAGGCGGACAAGGCCCGTGTGGCCGACACAGCCAAAGTCGCCCAAAGCGTCGATCAGTTGGTGTCAGAGACCAGTGACCTGCGCCAGATTCTGCGTGACTCCAAGATGCGTGGCGCCTGGGGTGAACAACATTTGCGCAACGTTATTGACGCCGCTGGCATGAGTCAGCACATCGACTACCTCGAACAGCCGGTGTTCGGCGAGCTTGGCGGCGAAGGTCGATCGCGGCCCGATGTCGTGGTCAAAGTGCCGGGCGGAGCAAACGTCGTGATCGACGCCAAGACTCCGCTTAACGCATACCAGCGGGCTATGCAAACCACTGATCAAGCTGAACAGCAGCAGGCCATGGCGGAGCACGCGGCGGCGCTGCGCGAGCGCGCTAAGGAGCTAGGCCAACGCGACTACGGACGATTCGTGCCCGAGTCACCCGACTTCGTGCTCATGTACGTACCCACCGATCCGATGCTCGATGAGGCCATGCGGTTTGACGGCGGTGTCTGGCAGGATGCTTGGCACCGACACCGTGTGCTCATCGCAACTCCCGGCTTGCTGATCGCCTTCTTACGAACAGTGGCTTTGGCGTGGCAACGACAGGACATCGCCAACAACGCCGAGCAGGTCGCAAAGCTGGGCAAGGACCTCTATTCCAGGCTTTCGACCTACATCGGTCACGTTGACAAGATGGGTCGTGGGCTAAACAGCGCGGTCAAGGCCTACAACGAGAGCGTCGGCTCCTTTGAGCGCATGGTGTTGCCACAAGCGCGCCGCTTCGCTGAGCTGGGCTCGGTAGCTGCGAACGATCAGCTCAACACACCAAGCCCCGTTGAGTTGGATGTGCGAGCGGTCAACGCTGCGGAGTTGCCGGATTTGGCGTCCGGATAGCTTAACGCTGGGCCAATCAACTCGAGCGAACTAGACCGTGGCGGCACCGGTACTGGCTAGCGGCGCAAACGCCCGCGCCTTCTAGCTAGATGAAGCGGCTTGAGTGATGGCTTGCCACACACGCTGAGGTGTGAGTGGCATATCAATGTGACGTACGCCTAGGTGAGCCACAGCATCAACGACCGCATTCTGGACAGCCGGTGTGGCACCCACTGTGCCCGATTCTCCGATGCCTTTCGCGCCTAGGGGGTTGATGTGCGTTGGTGTCTCAAGCACTACGCGCTCAAAGAATGGCAGTTCGGCTGCCGAAATGATCGGATAATCAGCAAAATTTCCTGTGAGCGGATTTCCGTCGCTGTCGTACACGAACTCTTCATACAGCGCTTGGGCTGCGCCCTGAGCTAAGCCTCCATGCACCTGCCCGGCTGCGAGCAGTGGGTTGAGGATTGTGCCAGCGTCGTCGCAAGCAACGAGTTGGCGCAACTCCACCTCGCCGGTGTGACGGTCAACTTCCACCACAGCCACATGGGTGCCGAACGGGAAAGTTGGCGCTTCGGAGTCAAACACCTCTTCGGCATGCAACAAGCGCGGCCCGCTGACGCTGTTTTCGTCGCCATCGTTGGTCGCTTCAAGGTGTTCAGCTACCGATGCCCAGTTCACCGAGACCGCCGGGGTGCCGACAACGTGAAACTCGGCGTGCTCTGTGTCCAGAGTTATGTCGGCTGGGTCGGCTTCAAGCAGGGTCGCTGCTACAGACCGGGCTTGATCAACCAGAGTGGCGGATGCGTTCCAAATGGCCACGCCCGCTAGCTGCACCGAGCGCGAACCACCCGTGACTTCGCCTCGGGGCACCTCATCGGTGTCGCCATGGACTATTTCTATGTCCTCCATGGGTACACCTGTGCGATCGGCAATCAGCATCGCCCAGGATGTGTGGTGTCCCTGCCCATATGGCGACGAGCCGGTGCGGGCCACAATGCGACCGCCCGCGACCAACTCAACTGCTCCATACTCGGAGCGACCAACGCCCGCAGTGCGCTCCACATATGTGGCCAGACCGATACCCAGGAGCTTGTAGTCGTTGTTGGCGCGGCGCTGCGCCTGCTCCGCTCGCAGTGCTTCGTAGTCGGCGGCTTTGAGGGCCGCATCCAAGCTGGCCTCGTAGCGGCCAGTGTCATAGGGCATTCCAGTACGGGTGGTGAGCGGGAACACCTCCGGTTGCAGGAAGTTCTTTCTGCGAACTTCGGCTGGATCCATGCCGATCTCGGCAGCGAACACATCTACAGCACGTTCGATAGCTGCCGCGGCCTCGGGCCTGCCTGCGCCGCGGTATGGACCGGTCGGCGTGGTATTTGTAAGCACCGACACAGACGTGAAACCAAGAGTGGCGATGTCGTAGCAACCCGCCAGCATCGCCAAGCCGTTGTTGGGCAACGCAGCGCCCATGTTCCCGTATGCACCGGACTGTTGCAATACATGCACGCCGAACGCGGTGATGTGGCCGTCGCGGGTGCCGCCTATGCGGCAGTACTGGATCTGTGCGCGACCGTGAACCAGACCCACCATGTCGTCTGTGCGAGAGGGCACCCACATAACAGGCCTGCCAACTCGGGCTGCTAGCCACCCCAATAGGGCTTCTTCGGGATGCGGCCTTGCCTTGGCCCCGAAGCTGCCACCCACGTCGCGGGAGACCACTCGCAACTGGGACCGGTCGAGTCCCAGAATCTTGGCGAGTCCAGCGCGCACCGGGTGAGGGCCCTGGCCAGCATTCACGTGATGTAGGCGCCCGTCGCTGTCCCAACGGCTGGCGGCAACGCGTGGCTCTAGGGGGCAAGGCGCGATCCGATTGTTGACTGTGCGTACCTCCGTTACAACCTCACATGAGTCGAAATCGGGCTGTTCGTCGTCGAGCGACAACCGAACCACGACGTTCGGCTCGGCCATGCCGTCAAAAAGCGCTGGCCCGTCAAGGGCTTGCTCGGGGTCCACGAGCGCTGCTAGCGGGTCGTAGTCAACAATGACCCTCTCAGTCGCATCCCACGCCTCCGCGGGACTTTCTGCCAACACGACAGCGATGGGTTCACCCACATACCGCACCCGATCCGCTGCAAGCAGTGGCCGCACGATGGCGCTGTCGAAGGCTGGGCTGGGCGACGGGTACGACGCCAGATCCACGTCTACTGATGTGACGACATCAATGACGCCGGGTGCCGTGCGCGCAGCGCTCACATCCAAGCTGGAAATGTTGGCATGGGCAACTGTGGATGTCACAAAGCAGGCGTGCGCCGTGGGAGTCCACTCCGCATCCGCGGTGAGATTGGCTACAAACCGACCCTGTCCGCGTAGCAGAGCTTCATCCTCGCGCCGAACTACTCGCGTTCCTCGTAGTGTCACGATGCGGAGCCTATTGTGTATCGGCCTAGAACGCTGTTGTCATTCTGCGTTTTCTCGGTCTTCGTTCTTTTTTCGATTACCGAGACTTGAGCATGCCCACGATTAGCTTTAGTATCTCTATTACCAAACTCTGTCCACCCACGCTACCAATAGTGCTCGGTGTCGTGGTAGCATTTCGACGAGCGGTAGTAGTGGTGGTGGAGAATACAGTCGGCTGCTGAGTAGTAGCAGTCGTCGAAAACGTGGTTGTGGCCCTCGGCTGTGTTGTAGCCGCAGTTGTAGGTGTCCTTGGCGCAACAGGCTGAGTCGTAGCCGTTGTAGTAGTTGTAGTGGTGGTAGTAGTTGTAGTCGTGGTACTTGTAGTCGTGCTTGTGGTGGTGGTTGGTGGGCTCGTAGTGGTTACTTCTGCGTTGGCGGACGCGGGGCTGTTGCCTGCGTCGTTGACCGCGCGTATCTGGAACACATAGGTTGTGCCCGCAGTAAGCCCACTGACGGTTTGGCTGGTTGTGTCAGCACCTAAGTCACTGACATCTGTCCAAGTGCTGCTATCCCAGTTGCCTGGGTTCTGCCGATAACGAAATTGGTATTTTGTGATTGAACTGTTATCAGGATCAGTCCACGACAGATTCACTGACGTTCTACCTGCAGCAGTTGCGGACAAGCCCGTAGGCTGAGCCGGTGCAGTCGCGGCAGCGTCGTTATCGACAATCGTGATCCGTAACGGAGCGCCACCACCCCAATTACGTTGAGCTAACGTAGGATTACCACAGTCGGGGCAGGCATGAATTGCGATTACCTCGTCACCCTCATCATCCGTGTCACCTAACACACGCAACGTAAACGAACCCGTCTTAGTAGATTGCAAGACAGTCACACTAGAGCCACCCACAATACAGTAATCAGCATTAGCAGGACTAGCTGTACTGCAATTATATCTTATCGTGGCCGAACCCAGACCTGACAAAGTATCGAGCGGGATCGTTAACCCACCAGAAGGCGCTAGGTTGGTCAATGTAACAGTCACTGTCAAGTCAGTATGAGTCGTGTCCTTCTCGGTGGCACTACCAACTATCGCAGACAACTCGACCGACTTGCTGAACACACTCGCACACGACTCATCAGACGCCGCACCGACTCCCTTAGCAGTACTAACGGCACGCAACTGCAAACAAATCTCAGAATCTGTAATACTAGAAATAGTCAAGCTAGTGGAAGCCGCGCTCGAACCCGTAACGTTTGTCCATGTACCTAAAGCAGCGTCAGTATTCACCCGACGACGATACTGATAACCAGTAATCGAACTATCATCAGGATCAGTCCACGACAAATACGCCTTCCCAGCACCCGTCGTCAAAATCGGATCCGGCTTCGCCGGAGCACCAGGCGCCACAGTAGTCGTAGTTGTGGTTGTTGTTGTTGTAGTAGTAGTAGTAGTCGTAGTTGATGTAGTCGTAGTGGTAGTCGTAGCGCCACCTGGTGTAAACGGTTCCGAATAGACTCGGCTTGCAAAGCTGCTGCTGCAGCTCGGACTTGGAGGTGCAAACGCTATGATGCCGATCTGGTATTTTGTGCCGGTTGTCAAGCCGGAGAAAGTGTGAGTTAATGTGTCCACCGGATAGCTAATACCCCGACCTACTGCAGACCCCCTGTATATGCGAAGATTAAACGTGTGTCTCGTCGCCATGCATGAGCCCGTGCCCGGGACGATCGTAGCCGTGGCAGTAGTTGAAGTATGTGTAACCGAGATGCTGGACGGAACAGCCGGAGCCGCAGCCGAAGCTGGACTAGCGATCAAGACAGTGCTCGCTGCTAGCAAAGCGCTAACTGCTACTAACTGTCCCCAGCGACGGGCGCGAAGACGGAACCTACCCATGTGAGCTGTCCAGCCAAGAGGGGGGGTTGACGCGGCATCGGGCCGCGAGACACTAATGCGTGTCATCAGATCAATCTCCTCGTTGCGCTGGCCCGACAACACCGTGCTACCAGGGGCTAACAGCCCAGAGTACATAAGGTGTCGTTGTTGTCAAGGATTGTTGTCAACGGTCATGCTCGCTTGCTGCCGCAGGCGAGTTACCAGCGCGCCGCGAGATCCAGCGAGAGAACTTCGATCATCTCTGCGTGCAGTGTCTTGAAGTAAGGGGAACGCGATCCTGCTCTACCACTTGGAGGCGAGTTGGGACCGTTTTCGGCTGGCCAGCGAACTGCATGGTCGGCCTCAGCTAGGGCTGCGTCTACCGTGGCCTGCCATTCGGCACGCTGATCGCTTGGCGGACAAGTCATCACACCGGCAGTCACGATGCTCTCTGGGGAACAGTCCGACGGCAAGTCGAACAGCTCATACGCCATAGGCGCGAATTGATCAAACAAGGGCAGCAGTCGCTCACAACCTGCTCGTGTGCGAAGCAGTCGTGATACCAGCCCCGAGGCGTGACGCAAATGTGACCGCTCCTCTGCCAGCGCACGGCGTGCTACGGCTGCTAGGGCCTCCCACGACGATTCCGCCAGCGCTGACCAGCGCACGGTTTCGGCTGTGTCGTAAAGGAAGTGCCGGACCAGCGTCTCACCCCAGTCGCGACACGGCAACTCGGTGAGATGCGCACTGAGATACTCGTGTGGCTGGCGTCCATAGGCCAATGCGTCAACGTCGTCGCTCAGCAAGGCATACAGCGCCCGGGCGTGGCCCAGTTCGTCCTGGCTGATTGAGGTCAGGGCCAGGTCTTCCTCCAGGAAGGGCCCCACTGCGATCCACCAGGCCAAGTTTTGGCCTACACACAACTCGTCATCAGCCAGCGCCAGCACGATTGCGCGCGCGCCGTCCGATTCCGATTGCCGCTCGGCCGTCATGTGGCTGGCGGGGAGCCAGACGTCGAGCCAAGCTGACGCAGCTCCCGCAGCAGCGCCCCGTCGTTGTGTCGGTGAGCACGATCTGCCATCTCAAGCTCAGTGGTGTCGCCAATCAGCAGATCATCGCGGGCCACTACCCACATCTGGTCCCCCTCAGAGCGACGCGTGTAGCAATCACGAGCGAAGCTAAGTGCCAGATCATCGTCGGGCGCCTCAAGTGCGCCGACATGCGTGAACGGGTCTTTGCCTGCACGCTTAAGGAACACTTCGTAAGTCCTCATGCGAGTACCGAGTCCTCGAACCTACGGATTTGGTGCCTTGCGTTTCTTGCCTCGGCACTATTGACCTTCGGGCCGTTGAACTCAGGTATGGCAACCCGGCCAACGACTTCGATCGGATTGCGACAGCTCGGGCACCAATGCACGCTGCGGCACGGCGTTGGGCCGAAATCCGAACGGTGCTCTAAGGCGTCGTTGCCGCAGATTGGGCACATAGCGCCGGAGGTGGCGCTTCGAACGGCCACCGCATACTCCTGCGCCAGCAACTCCACCGCCGTGGGGGCTATGCGATCCGGCGTCCACGCTGGGTCGTCTACAAACACCACTTCCACCGCCAGGTCGCTGCCCGAACAGATGGAGCGCGCCGCAACAGCTACGTCGTTGGCAATCATATCAAGTGCGGGGCAGCCGAGCATGGTCGGAACCAACTCAATCCGTACCGCGCTGCCATCATCGCTGACACTGACTCGTTCGAGGATGCCCAGTTCGGCAATCGTGATGTCGGGATACTCGGGGTCACACACCGACGACACCGCCTCAACGATGGCTGCCGCCAGCAGTGCGTCGCCACTCATGCAGGCACCGCCGCCGCATCCTCGTTTGCGGCTTCCTGTGCGGCTTCATCCAACGCTGCCCGAACCCAGGCCGCTGCGTGCCGAGCGTTGCGTGCATCGCGCAGGCGTCGAGCGCTATCGGGGCCGCGGCCCGAGATCGCCTCCTTCAGGGCTCCCCAGTCAATCTCGCCGCTAATCCAGCGGCCAGTCTCGGGATCCTGGTGCAGGTCCGGATCTGGGATCGTGAAGCCCGCTGCTTGCAGTTGTGGCACCATTTTTTGCACAAATCGATCCCGCAGCACTTCGTTGCGCTCGGACTTGATGTGCCAACGCAGCAGCACATCATCGGCTCGGGTGTCAGGACCGAAGAGCTGCACCGACGGCCACCACCACCGATCAATGGCTTCCTGCATCATCTCGCGCTGAAGCGTCGTACCGGTAGCCATTTTCAGCAGCAGCTCTTCCCCGTTACGCATGTGAAAGCCCTCTTCGGCAATGATTCGCCGCAGAATGCGCTTGTAGGGGCCGTAACTGCAGCGCTTGAACACGGCCTGTTGGCTGGCTAGCGCGGCCGCGTCAACCAGGTAGGCAATCGCGATCTGATCGCCCCACGAGTGCGCCCGGTAGTGAAACACGTTATGAAATGAGGTGCGGCCCGCTAGGAGGTCTTCGGTCATCTCTGCACGGGTCTTGACGCCCATGTCTGCTGCCACCATGTAGAGCAAGTGGGCATGGCCAATCTCGTCCTGTGTCTTGGCCAACGCGGTCAGTTTGTTAGCCAGCCCTGGTGCCTTGGCAATCCAGTCTCTCTCAGTCAGACCGCCCATGTACTCGCTGTTGGCATGCAACTCAATGAAGCGAAACACCGCCTGCCGGTATGGGTCGGGCATGGCATCGTGGGGTTCCACCAGCCCGCCCGCATCCAGGAAAGCCTCAAACTCGCTCATTGAGTCCCAGTGGCGCATGCTCGCCTCCCTCTCTGCGAGCGGACAACACCGATTTTACGTCCAAACCGGCGATCAACCCGGGCCGCGCATGTCATCAGACTCTCGACACGGCGTTGCCCAACAGCGCGAACAGTGGTGCCTTGGTGGCTTCAAGCGCCGCTGATACGTCTTCGTGCGAAATCTCACCGTCGAACATGCCTGCCGCCATATTCGCCACCACCGCCACACCGGCGTAGGGAATACCAGCCTCACGGGCCAACGCCACTTCCGGATAGCCGGTCATTCCGACAACGCTTCCGCCCAGCTGCGCATACATGCGGATCTCCGCGGGTGTCTCGAACCGGGGACCGTTCGCGCAGACGTAGGTGGCGCTGAGCGCTATGTCGATTTGCTCCACCTCAGCCGCATCAGCTAGAGCTTCACGCAGCGTGGGGTCATACGGGTTGGTCATATCGGTGTGTACGACTTGACCCGGTTGATCGAAGAAAGTCACAGCGCGGCCTGTCGTGAACTCCAAGTAGTCGTCAAGCAGCAAGAACGACCCAGTACCACGCTCGGGCACCATTGAGCCCACCACGCTCACCGCAAAGATGGCTTTCGCGCCTAGCTCCTGCATGGCTGCGATGTTGGCTCGGTAGTTGATGGCGGACGGTGGAATCGAGTGGTCGCCTCCGTGGCGCGGCACGAACACGATTCGGCGCCCATGCCACAGTCCGGTCATGGCGTGAGCTTCACCCCAGTCGGTGTTCACTGCGCGACGCTCGCTATCGGCGAGACCGGGCAGTTCATAGAAGCCGGTTCCAGCGATGATGCCGACCGGGGCCCGCTCAGCCGCCGTCGCTGCGGTGCCGTTTGCGCCTGTGTCGCTCATTGTCCTACGCCGCTCATGCTGCCGATGCCCCCCTATCTCGTGTTTCGGTTCGTCTTGTTCGCGTTCACTTACACGATTCGGTAGCTAGGCGTTTGGCTCGGCGCTGAACCTCATAGCGAGCCCGTGACTCATCGACGCTAAGGCACATGCCGCCAGCGACTACTCGTTCGCCTCCAACCCAGACGTCTGTGACGTGTCTGCTGCCTCCCGCCCAAGCAACATGAGATATGAGCTCCCCCGGGTCCGTGACCGGCACATACGCAGCGTTATCAATGTCGAGGCGGATCATGTCGGCCCAGCGACCCACAGTGAGTACACCTGTTTGAAGGCCCATAGCATCGGCGCCATTAGATGTCGCCATCGAGATCACCTGCTGCGCGCTCAACACGGTCGGGTTGAGCGAAGTGACCCGTGCCAACAGCGACGCAACCTTGATTTCCTCCCACAAGTCCAGGTTGTCGTTGGAAGCCGGTCCATCGGTGGCGAGCGCCACTTTGATGCCCCGCTCAATCATTTCCGGCACCCTGGCCACACCAGAACCGAGCTTCATATTGCTGATGGGACAGTGCGCCACAGCTACACCCGCCGTTGCGCAGACATCCAAGTCGGCATCGCTCAGCCAAACACCGTGGGCCGCCAGCACGCGACCGTCAAACGCGCCAGCCTCGGCCAGCAACTGGGGAACACTGGCGCCACGGTGAGCCGCCGACAGCGCATCGCCCTCGGTCTTGGTTTCGGCAAGGTGGATGTGCATCAGCGCATCTCGCTCCTGTGCGGCAACAGCGATCTCCGCACACGCATCTATGCCCAAGTCGTAGGCGGAGTGGGGAGCGAAACCGACCGTTGTGAGTCCCGCAGGATCGTGCTGGACTTCGTGTACCCGCGCAATGTCGGACACGCGGTCGGTCACGCTGCCCGACTCGTCGGCATGCAAAGTCGCTATGACACCCGGACACATCACGAGCCGTATGCCCGCGGCGCGTCCAGCGTCGATCACTTCGTGTTCGAATGCGTACATCTCGCACGTGGTCGTCACCCCGGAGCGCAGCATCTCAGCGGTGCCCAGTGTCATACCCCACCAGACATCCTCAGGGCGCATGCGCCCCTCACGCGGCCACATAACCTCGGTGAGCCATGCCATCAACGGCAAGCCGTCACCTGCGCCGCGCACCAAGGTCATTGGAGTATGCGCATGCGTGTTGACCAAGCCGGGCATGAGCAGGCCGCCTAGATCATTGACAGGTGCGTCGCTGCTCGGCGCCTCGCTGAGGTGCCCCACCCATGCGATGCGCCCATCCACACCGACATCTACCGCTGCCCGCTCAATCATCGTGAAGTCGCTGTCGCAGGTCAAAACGAAATCGGCTAGGTAGCGAATGTCAATCGGCGAAGCGTCTGAACCGTTGTCCACCGCTCCATCTTCTCACCACAGCGTAAGAATGGGACACTCGTGAGCCTCTTCTTGCAGCGGGTATTCGACTCGGCGGCCAATGGCTCCGCCTATGCGGCCTTGGCTTTGGCTATATCGATGGTGTTCCGCTCAACTGGTGTACTGAACCTCGCGCAGGGCCAGATGGCGATGCTCTCCGCATACATAGCGGTGGTGTTCGCTTCCGGCGCGAATCCCGGCGTGGCCTTCTCGGGCTGGCTCACACCGTTTGCTACGCCGTGGCCAGTCTGGGCTGCGGTAGCGGGTGCGGTCGTCGTGTCGGCAGCTATTGGCGCACTGTTGGAATATGCGGTCATCAGGCCGATGCACGGCGACCCAGTGCCGACTATCGGTGCGACACTGGGGCTGTATCTGCTGATTGGCGTGTTCGTTGTCAAGCACTTTGGGGCTCGCCAGAGGTTCCTCGGTTCCCCGTTCCCTCAAGAGCGCAGTGACTATTTCTCCATCGGCGGCGCGCGGCTGTGGTTTGACACCATCGGTTTGACGCTCACGCTGCTCGCAGCCATAAGCCTGCTCGCCCTAGTCCAGCACAGAACCAAGATCGGTCTCGCGTTTCGGGCCATCAGCTCAAGCCGCGACAGCGCTGCTGCGGTGGGAATAAGGGTGGAGCGAGCGGTAATGGGCGGCTGGGCGGCGGCGGCCGCCTTGGGAGGACTAGCCGGTGGCCTCATCGCTGGCGAACTAAACGTCCGACCCGACATGATGGAACGTCTGCTGATATTCGGTCTCGCCGCCGCCACTCTCGGGGGTTTGCGCAGCCCTGCGCTAGCGCTTTTCGGCGGGTACCTGTTTGCTTTGGCCGAAACGATGATGTCGGGTTATGTCGGCTTCATCGATAGTCAAGTCACTCTTGTTTGGGCACTTGGTGTGCTGATCGTTTTGCTTGCGATACGCCCATCAGGACTGCTGTCGCGACGGGCCGCGCGAACCGGCGCTGGCTTATGAGCGAGCCGCAGACCTCGTGGTCCATCTGGGCAACCCGAGCCGCCATGTTGGCTATAGCGGTGCTGGCACTTGTGATTCCTCTGCGGGCCTCGCCGACGTTCGTTACCAATTTCACGCGGCTCGCGGCGTTCTGCCTCGTGTTCGCCGGACTCTGGCTGCTTACGCATCGCATGGGATTGCTGTCGGTCGGGCACGGCGCGCTGGCAGGCGTCGGGGCCTACTCGGCACTCCACGCTGCCAACGATTTCGGCTTACCTCTGATGGCAATGCCACTGGCTGGCTTTGTGGCCGGATGTGCTATCGGAGCGCTGCTCGGCATTCCTGCGCTGCGTCTGCCTAAGGCGTACTTGGCGTTGCTGACACTGTCGGCGGCTGTGGGATATCCGATTGTGCTGCGACAACTTGACGGACCGCTGCCCGTCCTTCTCAACGGAGAGTTCCTGCCGCCCACGTGGACGGGCATCGCACCCAACGACGAGCACATATGGGAGTTCTGGATTGTGGCGGCGTGGGCTGTCGCAGGGCTCTGGCTGCTGCATCGTCTGTTGAGTGGACCTGTCGGTCGGGCACTGATTGCCACTAGAGATGAGCCCACTGCGGCTGGGGCGTTCGGTATCCCGGTTTATCGCCTGCAATTGGCTGGAGTCGGGCTAAGCAGTGGTCTCGCTGGACTCTCAGGCGCGCTCATGCTGGTGCCGGTGAATTTCAACGACCAGGTGCTCTACCCAGAAGAGCTGTCCATCAAGCTGTTCGCGCTCACAATCGCCTTCGGCAGCGCGGCCATCGGCGGCAGCAGGCTCATTATGACGGTGCCAGCGGCGACCGTTTTGGTGCTGTTACCTGTGTGGCTGATTGACCGGCCCGGGTGGGTGACTCAGGGTGGCTGGCTCGGCCTGATCAAGTCCGAGTTCTTCGTGTATTCAGCGTTGTTGCTGTTGGCTGCATATGTGCGCAGCAGGCCCCAAACATCCAGGGCACTAACTAGGCAACGAGGGTCTAAGCAATGAGGGTCAACTAAGCAGCCAGTCAGCCGGGGTTGATGAGGTCTCGGCGTAGAGACGGCTCTGGAAACGTCGCATGCCCGACAGCCAGCGGTCGATATCGGAGGCTTTACGCTCGCGGTAAGTCTGCACTTCGGGGTGGGGCAACACCAAGAATCGCTCCTGTGCCATAGCTTCCACCACCACGTCGGCCAACTGCTCTGGCTGCAATATGCCGTCGCCTGCGGCGACTCCAGCAGTGCCTCGTTCCTCGTTGTCGCTTCGCATTTGGTCGGGGCTGTTGGCCAAGATGTTTGTGTCGACAGCCTGCGGGCACAGCATGGACACCACGATGCCCTTGTCGCCATAGGTGATGGACAAGAACTCACCTAGCGAGACCGCGGCTGCTTTAGTGATCGTGTACTGCAATGAGCCGATTTGGGTCAGCAATCCCGCCGCTGAGGCGGTGTTGAGGAGATAGCCGCCACCCTGCTCAACCATGACCGGTACCGCGGCTCGCGCCGCATACACATGCGAGAGCACATGCACCTCCCACATGCGCTGGATTTCATCATTGGAAGTCTCCAAGCCGCCTTCGGTCACGTAACCAGCGTTAGACACAAACACGTCAAGAGCGCCATGGGCCGCAACAGTTTCAGCTACCAGCGACTTGAGGGCCGCCTCATCGGTGACGTCAAGTCCAACAGCCGTGCCGCCGACCCTGTCCGCCACTGCCTGCGCGCCGACTTCGTCACGGTCCACGACCACTAGCGCCCGAGCGCCTTCAGCTTTGAATCGCTCAACCAGCGCTTCGCCTATTCCGCTCGCTGCGCCCGTAACAACCGCCACTTTTCCTTCAAGATTCATGGCCTGGCAGCGTAATGGAGCGTGGGATAGCGCATGGCGTTGGCGCCAGAGTTGCGGTGCCAGAGTCGCAGCGCCAGAGTCGCAGCGCCAGAATCACAGGGTCACCCATTTAGAGCGCTGGCGCTGGCGTCTGCGATAAACCCAGTGTCAGCTTTGGCCTGAGAAGAGCAGGCATAGACGCGGAGGCCCGATGACAGCACCACTGGATGACGTAAAGGTGATTGAGGTTGATAGCTGGATGGCCACACCATCGGCAGGAGCGATCCTGGCCGATCTCGGTGCCGATGTCATAAAGGTGGAGCCGCTCGACGGAGACCCGGCTCGCGGCTTCAGCCGCCCAGCGAAGCTGCCGCCCGAAATCAAGAACTATGACTTCCAGTTTGACGTGGACAACCGGGGCAAGCGTTCAATAGCTGTCGACTTGGGCTCTCCTGAGGGCCGAGAGGTTGTCAATCGGCTCCTAAGTGACGCGGATGTGTTCATGTGCAATCTGCTCGTGCATCGCCAAGAACGCTTCGGACTTGACCCGGCCGCAGTGACCGCAGTCAATCCGCGCATAGTGCATGCCACCCTCACCGGCTACGGCACCACCGGCCCAGAAGCCATGCGTCCCGGATACGACGTCACCGCTTTTTTTGGTCGTTCAGGCATCTATGACGCGATGCGGGAAGGACCAGATGGCGCGGTGCCCATGGCGCGCCCCGCTCAAGGCGACCACACCACCGGCCTTGCACTCGTGGGCGCTGTACTCGCCGCTCTACGCCTAGCTGAACGTACCGGAGAGGCCCAAGTAGTTGAGACTTCGTTGTATGAGACGGCGGTGTGGACTCAGGCGGCTGACTACGCCATCACCGCGATGGATCGGGCGCCGCTGCGTCAGCGAGCGCGAGAGAACATGATCATTCCGACGGCTAATCGGTATCGGTGTGGTGACGGCAAATGGGTTGTGCTCAACATGCCTCAAGAAAGCGCTTGGGGTTTGCTGTGTCGCGCTATTGAGCGAACCGATTGGCTTGAAGACGAACGTTTCGCCGATATTCGCGGCCGTTTCGCCAACATGCCCGAGATCGTCGCAGGCATTGATGAGGCGTTGGCTCACCGGACTCGCGACGAGTGGGGCGATATCTTCGATGCTCATGGCATCATCTGGGGTCCCGTGCTCGGGCTACACGAAGTGGTAGACGATCCGCAAGCTGAGGCACTGGGCCTATTCCCCACGCTCGACAGTCCCGAGATCGGCACCTATAGAAGTGTCAGTATCCCAATGAGATTTGCAAACGCCGAGGTTGGTCCTCGGGGACCATCGCCGCGGCTGGGGGGCGATACGCGTGCGGTGCTGGCCGCCTCCGGCATTACCGAACCTGAGATTGATGCCCTGGTAGCCAGCAACACCGTGCGCGACACATCGTCAAACGAAGGACACACAGCCACCTGATCATGCTCTAGCTTCACCATGCTCTAGTTTCCCGATTTGACACAACGCGCTAAAGGGGGGATGCAGATGCGACATGTCTTGATCGTGGCCAATCAAACGCTCATCGGCAGCCACTTGCACGAACGCGTTGAGCACATCCTCGCGGTTGATCCCGATACCAGGTTCCACATCGTCGTGCCAGCCACGGGCGCCAACGGTCCTGATCCAGTACGAGCTCTTTCGGGCGCTCGGCGCCGCCTCAGCCAGGGATTCGAAGCGCTGGACGACCTGGGGGCGCAAGTCACCGGCGAGATTGGTCCCGCTCACCCAGTTGTAGCGGTGGAGTTGGCCATTGACCGGTTGAGTCCCGATCTCATCATTTTGAGCACCTTGCCTGCTGGCGCCAGCAGATGGCTACATCTAGATCTGCCACACCGCCTCAAACGACGATTCGGCGTACCCGTTGAGCACATCTCAGCGCAAACGCAGACCGTGGAACGCCAAGGCAACTTCGAGCCACCGGTGTTGCATGCTCCCGACGACACCGTTCACGTGCTCCTCGCCGAAGAGAACCAGCACGATGTAGATGTGATCACCCTGGCGCTCGCTGAAGCTGGCACTCGCAACCAACTTCGCGTTGCTCACGATGGCGCAAACGCCCTGGCATTTATTCGCTCGGTCGGGGCATCGGAGATTGACTTGGTCCTGTTTGACCTGAAGCTGCCAGTGGTAAGCGGATTCGATCTACTGGCCGAGGTGCGCAATGAAGACGAGTTTGACAAGGTGATGATGGTTGCGCTCACAACTGAGGACGCCGCCGAAGACCGCGCCCGTGCCTATGACCTCGGCGCCGATGCGTTCGTAACGAAACGGCCCGACTACAGCCAAATGGCCCACGTCATCGATGACCTGCTCGCTGAGGTTGCAGGCTAGTGCCCTATCCGCGAGTACAAGTTTGCCTATTGCGGGGCTGGCTGGCACAGCGCTGGCGAGTGCAGGTTCGTTGATGCAGACACTGCGCGGGACACGGCTTCACCCCATTGGTTGGCTTGCGGCTTCAACCATCGTCGTAGCAGTCATCGTCACACTGTTCGTGAACACCGACTATTGGATCGGCAATCTGGCCTGGTGGAACTGGCTGGTACTAGCTGGCGCCTTCGTAATGGGCCTATGGCACGACGGCCTGGATCGCATGCGCAGAGGCATCGAGTCGATCGCCACAGTCAGCAAAACAATCGCCTGGATATTGGCCTGGGTTGTCTTCTTGTTGCAGCTATTCAACGTAGTCACCCGCTACGGCAACGACCTGGTTGAGACCGACATCCTGTTCGGCGAGACAACCAGCTTGGCTTGGCAGTCGTTCGGGCTGATGTTCCTCCTAGCCGTCAACTTCGGCGTGCGCGACGGAGTGAACCCGCGCATCGACTTCTGGTGGGCCAACTTCAGCGCCAAGCGCAAAGCCTGGCTTGACTTTGTTATTCACTCGGCGCTGCTGCTGCCGTTCATTGTGATGGCTATCCGCATTCTCAAGAGCTATGCCGCTACTTCGCTGGGCCGGCGGCACAACGGTGAGTGGCCTAGCGGCTGGCGCGTCTGGGAATCCTGGGAATCGGCTGTAGACGCAGGCGCCTTGCCGGTCGGCCCAATCAAGGTGATGCTCCTCGTTGCTTTCGTGCTGTTCGGCCTACAGATCTTGGCGGAGATAACCAAGACCGGGTTTGTGATCATCGGCGATGACAAACGAGGCGATCTCGTTGAACTCAAGACACCGCTGCGTGTTGAGTAACTGAGGTAGCTGAGCTGTGAGTCATCTGCTGGCCATTTTTGGCATGGACACCGGCGTTTTCTTGGCGCTGACGATGTTCATCGTGTTCATGGTGATGATCCTCACCGGCTACAACGTCGCGTTCTCGTTTGCCGCAACGGCACTGGCATTCGCGTTCATTGGCGATCTCACTGGCTCGTTCAACACAGCCACGCTCAACACCTTGCCAGCGCGTTGGTTTGTCGCCATTAGCGACCCGGTGCTGCTGGCAGTGCCGCTGTTCGTTCTTATGGGCGCAATCTTGGAACGGTCAGGCATGGCTGAGCGGCTGCTGAACGCCGTCGGCATGCTCATGGGTGCACTGCGCGGCGGCGTCGCAGCGGCGGTTGTGTTGGTGGGCACGCTGTTGGCAGCCGCAACCGGCGTCGTGGCTGCGACTGTCATCGTCATGGGCCTGTTGTCGCTGCCAGCAATGGTGCGACTCGGCTACGACGACAAGCTGTCGACGGGTGCCATCGTTGCTTCGGGCACGCTGGCTCAGCTCTTGCCGCCGAGCATCGTGCTGATCTTGCTGGCCCAACAGATGAGTGTCGGCATTCTGGGATTGTTCGCCGGTGCGCTGCTTCCCGGCCTGATGCTCAGCGGCCTATATGTGGCCTACGTGCTCATCGTGTCTTGGTGGAAACCGAACGTAGGCCCCGCAATGCCGGTTGCCGAACGAAAGCTGGAAGGCAACCCTTCAATCCAGACGAAGGTGCTAATCGCGATCCTGCTGGGCTTAATGGTCGGCTGCGTAATGTTGTTGGCGAATTTGCGGACTGCGGCTATCGCAGCCGCCCTGGTGTTCGCTGTCAGCCTGGCGATCATGTCAGTCACCAGAATGCTGGCGTGCGAGGTGCTAATCGCCATCGTGCCGATTGTGGTGCTGATACTCGGCGTACTGGTGTCAATCTTCCAAGGCATTGCTACGCCCTCCGAATCCGGTGCGGTAGGCGTCTTCGGGGCATTGGCGCTCACCGGTTTGAACTGGCTGTTTGATCGCTTACTGCTACGCGAAGGCGCTAGCCATATAGCTCCACAGTGGCGACTCAACCGTGCCGCTGCAGTAGAAGCCGGTAAGTCCACCGCCAGTGTCGTCATTTTGGTGATGACACTGCTGTTCAGCTCCACATTCTTCAGCGCAATGTTCTTCCAGCTCGGCGGCTCCGATCAAACCTCAGCCTGGCTGTCTTCGATTGGCGGTGGCAAACTCGGTTTCGTTCTCATTGCGATGGTCGCGGTGTTCTTGCTGGGCATCAATCTGGAGTTCCTGGAGATCACCTTCATCGTGGTACCCATCTTCGTGCCAGCCATGGAAGTGCTCGGCTTTACTTCCGACGAGAAGATCTGGTTCGCAGTGATGATGGCCGTCAACTTGAACATGGCCTTCATCTCGCCACCTGTGGGTTTCTCGCTCTTCTACCTACAAAGCGTGGCACCGCCACAGGTTCGCACCGCCGACATCCACAAGGGCGCCCTTCCCTTCATGGCACTGCAATCGCTCGCACTTGTCATCCTCGGCATATTCCCGGGCATCACCTATACCTCGCTTGAGCTATTCAGCTAACTGGGCCGTGTCGCTGGATATTGTCAGCGCTTCAACGAGCTGAGCTATTGACGGGCCTTGCGTCGGCGAGTGCTAGCATCGCTACGATCAGTTGCTCGGCGCTCTAAGGAGAAGGGACCACAGATGGCTACCGAAAATGGCAGAGACTCGGCGATTGACCCTGTTGAGGTTCAAGATGGCGGCTCTCACAACGGCTTTGATGGGGGCTTTGACCGCCGATCGTTCCTGAAGGCAGGCGTTGGCGTAGCCGGATTCGCTGCTGCGGCGACCTTGCTCAACGCTTGCAGTTCCGATGCCGACGATGACAGCGCTGCCACCACCTCATCTGGCCCCATGGCTACCGACGCGCCCGCCACGTCGGTGGCGCTTACCCAAGATGGGCCTGAGATTGAGTGGGAGATGGCAACCAGTTGGCCAGCGGGGCTGGTAACGCTCTTCGGCTCGGCCCAGTTTTTTGCCGAGCAGGTGAGTCGGCTCACTGGCGGCAAGTTCAAGATAAATGCCCGTCCAGCGGGCGAAATAGTGAACGGCCTAGAGGTGTTGCCCACCGTCCGAGATGTCGGGGTGCAATCCGGTCACACTGCGTCCTACTACTACGTGGGCCTCAGCCCAGTTCAGCAGTTCGGCACGGCTGTCCCGTTCGGTCTGACGCAGCGACAGCAAAACGCGTGGCTGTACAAGGGCGGCGGCCTTGATTTGCTCAACGAGTTCTATGCCGAAGAGCACGGCATCATCGCGTTTCCTGCTGGCGGCACCGGCTGCCAGATGGGTGGTTGGTTCACGAAGGAACTCAACTCTGTTGACGACCTTCAGGGCCTCAAAATGCGTATTCCAGGCATCGCCGGTCGCGTGCTGCAGAACCTCGGCGGCGAACAGGTCACCTTGGCTGGCGGAGAGATCCTCCCAGCTATCCAGCAGGGCGCGATTGACGGGGCAGAGTTCGTGGGCCCAACCGACGATCTCATCTTGGGTTTGGATCAGTTTGACGGCGACCTCTTCTACTACCACCCAGGCTGGTGGGAGCCCGGAACAGCGTTGGAGGTCCAGTTTCCGCTGTCGCTGTGGAATGACCTGCCAGAGGCGTACCAGGCGGCAATTGAGATTGCGGCAGCGTCGGCGAACATCAACACAATCGCCGACTACGACGTACGTAATCAAGCCGACCTGCAGCGAGTCAAAGAGTTCGCCAACATCCGGCAGTTCCCTGACGACATGATGCAGGCGTTCAAGGCAGAGACCGAAAACGTACTTGATGCGATTGCGGACGAAGACGCCCGCTTCGCCGCCATTTTGGGGCCGTGGCGGCAGTTCCGTGATGGCATCTCTGAGTGGCACGGCCTGGCCGAACGTTCATTCTTAGTCCAGCAGTCACAGGTCTGACAACTGCCGCTCGTCGCTTTTTCACTGCCTCTTTCAACTGCTGCGCCTTGCATCCATTCAGGTTTGGAGTCCAGTACGGCAAGCCGGAAAGCCCGCAGGCATTTCGTGAGACTGCGCGCAAAGTAGAGGACTTGGGTTACTCGTCCCTGTTTTGCCATGATCACTTCTGGGATAGCTGGTCTGCGATTGTGCATCCTGTGGTCGCAGCGGAGGTCACTACGACTCTGCGGGTCGGCACGTTGGTGTACGCCGCCGACTACCGACATCCAGCGGTGTTGGCTAAGGACTTTGCCACGCTTGATCTTGTTGCGGAGGGACGCACAGAGTTCGGTATCGGTGCTGGCTGGCTAACCGACGACTACGAACAGGCAGGTATCGCGCTGGAGCGGCCCGGGATACGCATAGATCGCATGATCGAGGCATTGGAGGTCATCCAAGGTCTATGGCGCGGCGAGTCGTTCAGCTACCACGGCGAGCACTATCAGATCTCGGGGATGGTTGGGCGTCCGCTGCCGCACACTCCGGGTGGGCCGCCGGTCATTATTGGTGGAGGTGGCAAGCGTGTGCTAACAGAAGCCGCTCGCCGTGCCGACATCATCGGCCTGAACCCGAATCTGCGGTCCGGCACCGTCGGCACCGACGCAGCACGTAGCTCGGTGGCGGCCGAGTTCGCGCTGCGACGACAGTGGATAGCCGATGCTGCGGGAGACCGACTCGCCGACATTGAGATCCAGCTCAATACCTTCATGGCACTCGTCACCGAGAATGCCGACAGCGTCTTCGCTGAGTTTGCGCCGGAGTTCGGATTGACGCCCCAAGAGGCTCAAGAGGTGCCTTTGGTGCTAGCTGGCACCGTTGACGACATCTGTGAACAACTGCATCATCATCGCGAGGCGTACGGTGCGAGCTACATCATCATCCACGATCCCGAAGTGACTGCAATGGCACCTGTTGTGGCCCGGCTGGCTGGCACCTGATCGGCTTCTCAGGGCGCACATGCGCACACTGCAAAGACTCACGTGACGGTCACAGCGCCAGCGTCGGTTCAGCAACTATTGGCGTGGCGGTGATTCCACACTGCTGTTTTTGGGGAGTCTGGGGGTTTGTGTCACACCGCTGACGTAGCTTCAACTAGGTGCCACCGATTTCTTTTGGTCTAGTTGGCTATGGGCAGCCAGCCTGCGATGAGCTCGCTGCGTTTGTGAGCTCCGCTAAGGCGCAGGATCCGTTCTCGCCGGTCACTGTGTTGGTGCATAGCAACCATGAGGCAGTCGCGTTGCGCCGCGCGTTAGCGCGGCAACGAGCGATGCGGTCAGTTCAAGCGGGCCATGCGGGATTCCACAGCGGGCTTGTTGCTATTGAGTTTTGGACGCTGCGGCGATTGGCCGATGAGTTGGGGTCGGCGCATCTTCGAGCACGCGACCTGAGGCCGGTGAATGACCTTGTACTCGCTGCGACCATTCGCCGAGAGTTGCAAGATTCGCCAGGCATATTCCTAGGCATCGCCGATCACATCGCCACCGAGATGTCACTCGCAAGCACGTTTGCTGACGTGCGCTCACTTCGCAGCGACCAGCGTCAGCAACTATTGGAGTCTGGCTCCGAACGCGCGCGCGAGATAGTCAGCTTTGTCCAGCGGGTCACACAGCGGTTGGAGACTGAGCGCTACTACGACACCGACGCCCTATACGAACATGTGTCTGATTGGCTATTGAATCGTGCTGACTCCGATGGCCAAAGACTGCAGCGGCTACTGGGTCGCGTTGTGTTGCATCTGCCTCGCGCGCTCTCGCCGAACCAAGCCCGGCTAGTCGGCGCAGTGGCTGACACCACCGAACTCAAAGTGCATCTGGGCATCTCCGGCAACCCGGAAGCGGACAGGCCAGCGCTCCAGCTTTATCAAGCGCTGGGACGGTCTGCTGCGATATCGGTTCGAGAATGGGCCGAGTCGTTTGAGGCAGCCGGTATCGAAGAGGCGGTCGCCGACTGTGTGATCAGCGTCACCGATCCAGACACCGAGGTGCGCACGGTGGTGCGCTCGTTACTTGAGGACCTGAGCAATGGCATAGCGGCCAACGACATTGCGGTGCTCATCCCCATCCGGGACCCGTACACACGCATCATTACTGAGCAGCTAGACGCGGCTGGCATCACGTGGAACGGTGGCGCTGCTCAATCACTCGCCGAGAGCGTCGTCGGGCGCTTCGTGTTGAACCTGACACGGCTCGTCGTTGAACAACAGATGCGGCGCATTGATGTCATGGCGTTGTTGGACGAAGCTCCAGTAAGGCGGACAATCCAACGCTCTGATGGCAAGCAGAGCTACGTCCCAGTTCCTTCAGCCGCATGGGAGCGACTGGCGCGCGCCGCCAACGTGGTGGACGCCGCGGATTGGGTGGCGTCGCAGCGCGAGACAGCGCGCACCGGTGATTTAGACACCCGGCTGGGCCGTTTCATGCATTTGCTTGACGCGCAGATAGCCGCCGCGGAGTCCGACCCCGAAACCAGCGACGCCAGACTTGATCGTTTGCGCGCAGACCGTGAACGTTGCGGCGATCTGGCCGAGTTCGTGTACGAACTGTGGCAGCGCATTCGTAACGCCGCATCACTGTGCAGTTGGGATGAACTCTCGGCCTGGCTGCGCGAACAGGTCACGCACTACTTGGGGCGAACCACCGACGACAACTGGGTAGCCGAAGCGGCCGCCGCATACGGCAACATCGCAAGTGCTGACTGCGACAACACAGATAGCAGCGACAAAGACACCAACAACGTCGGCAGCGGCGACACAGTGGACAACAACACCGGCAGCGGTGTCGAAAGGATTCCGCAGCGACGTGACCATACAACGCTGACCGGGGACGCCGAGGCTCGCTGGGAGGTTGAGCGTGCAGCCGCTCAGCGAATCGACAGCGTCACGCAAGGTCTCAGCACGCTGAGTGCCATAGAGCCCGTCGCCGATGCCTCGCTGCTTCTCCGCACACTGCAGTCGCAACTGGCCAGTCCGCACGGGTTGAGTGGACGCGTCGGCGCAGGTGTGTTTGTCGGCACAGTCGGTACCCATGCCGCAGTTCCCCGGCAGCGGATGTACCTGCTGGGCATGGCCGAAGGCACCTACCCGAGTCGCCAACTGTCCGACGGCCTTATCGGTGATGCGGATCGACAGCGCGGAGCGTTAACCCCCCGCTCAGACCGGACCGACGCTCAGCATCGCGACCTGCTGGCTGCGTTAGCGTGCTGCACCGGCCGCAGCACAGTCACTATCCCGCGCGGCGACCTGCGCCGCAATGCCGAAAACGTGCCAACGCGCTGGCTGTTGCCAACGGTTCAGCGACTTGCTGTAGCAGCCGAATCGCCAAGCGACAACTTCTCCGGCGGCTATCTGGATGCCGAAAACTTGACCTCAGCGGCGATTTCGGGGTCCATTCCCGGCTTGAGCGCCAGCCATTCGTTCATAAGCGGGCTGGTGCAGGCTCGATTCCCCGCAACTGAAGCCGAGTACGACAGTCAAGAACTGCTCGCCGCAAAAGCCGCCATCGAAGCTGACAACCATTGGTTGTTCACTGACGAAGGGGACCCTGCCTTTGCACGCGGAGTCGAGCTGTGGAGGGAGCGTCAGAGTTCTGAATTTACGCGTTTTGATGGCAATCTCAGCGGTGAGGTTGACGAGAGCGCGAGCTTCGATCGAGTCCTGTCGGCCAGCCGTTTGGAGACGTGGGCTACATGTCCACGCAAGTATCTGTTTTCGTATCTCCTAGGCATTGACGAAGTAGTTGAGCCTGAATCAGTCATTCGTCTCAGTCCCATTGACCGGGGTCAGCTAATTCACGAATCTTTGGACGAGCTTCTGCGCGAGCTGATTGAGGCTGCCTCGACACCCGCTGATTTGCCCGGTCCTCGACGCCGATACAGCGAATCGGACTACAACCGTCTCCGAGAGATTGGCACCGCGAAGGCAGCAGAGCTTGAAGCGGCAGGCGCCACTGGTTTCCCGCTGCTGTGGACTTTCGACCGAGAGACAGTCCTCGCCGACCTAGCTGAGGTGCTGGCTCGCGACCAGCAGCGCATTGATTCTTCAGATACCGCGACTCGCGGCCACGTAATCGCTTCGGAACATCGCTTCGGACCGGGGCGATGGTCTCATACCGAAGATGCAGCCCCTGCGGTGCCATACCAAATTGAACCCGGCCGCGTGCTGCTGTTTCGTGGAGCCATTGACCGGGTAGAGCGCATAATCGACGAGTCTTCCGAAGACGACCCCTCACGCGAGCACGGACGATTGGTGGTCATTGACTACAAGTCTGGCAGCGAACGCCCATATGAGAAGATCCGCGTGCCGACATCACGCGCACGCCGTCCAGATGACCCAACGCTGCGCGGCACCCGGCTACAGCTAGGCGTCTACGCGCTCGCCGCCGCGCACCACTTCGCTCCCGGCCTAGCTGTGACTTCAGCGGTACACCAAGCCGCTTACTGGTTCGTGTCGGGTCGCGCCAATTGGGCGTGGGTGACTCGCCACATGGACGAGGAGTACTTCCAACGCTTCGACGAGGTGCTCAGAACCATCGTAAACGGAATCGAATCCGGTGTCTTCATCGGCTACGTAGGCGAAGAAGACGAACCCACGGGTATCTCTCTGTGTCCCTACTGCGACCCCGACGGGATCGGCACTACCAACGTTTCTCGCCTGTGGCAGCGCAAACGGGACGACGAGGCACTAGCCGACTTCGCTCGCTTGGCCGCAGGCCCAGGAAGTGACGACCAGTGAAACTGACCGATCAAGCCGAGCGCGACCTGATCGCCACCAACTCGGATCGATTGCTGTTTGTTGAGGCTGGCGCGGGTACTGGCAAGACGACGGTGCTGATCAAGCGAATCGTGTCGATGGTGTTGGGCACTGGCAGCTTCGATCCGGTGCCGATGTCGGCCATCGCCGCTATTACGTTCACCGAAAAGGCGGCATCCGAGTTGCGCAACCGCGTCCGAGCCGAACTCAACAAAGCACTACAAGAAGCGTCCGGTGACGGCCGAGACCTGGTTATTGCCGCGTTGAGCGAGCTAGATGGTGCCGCCGTAGGAACCTTGCACAGCTTCGCTCGCCGCATACTGGCGGAGCATCCAGTTGAAGCCGGTCTGCCTCCGTCATTTGAGACTCTTGACGAAATCGCTTCCGAAGTGGCGTTCAATGAGCGGTGGGACGAGTATCTAGCAGAGTTGCTATCCGACGAAACGATGCACTGGTCAATCGGCATGCTCGACGCTGCTGGAGTCACAACTCAGCACTTGCGCGATTTGGCCCGAGCATTCAACGACAACTCCGACCGCATGGAATGGCCGGAACATCTCGCACGCAACACTGTGCTTGACATAGCGCGCATCAAGCACATGGCGGTCGCTCTTCTTCAAAAGCGAAGCTTCTGCAAGGAACCCACAGATTGCAAGCTGTACGACTCATTCGATCCCATAGCCCAGTTCTTAGACCGTCTCAACAACGCGCGCAATGATCGGGAGCGCTTCCGAGAACTAGCGAACGCGTACGTACCCAAGGTCAGCAACAAAGGAAGAAAGGACAACTGGAGCGACATCGCCACTATTCGTATGGCTTTTGATGTGCTATCCAACGAGATCACGTTCGCGGTACGTGCGGTAGCAGACGAAGCACTAGCCCAAGTGTCCGCGAGACTTCGCACCTTCACCGTTGAAGGCACCGAGCATCGTCGGCGCGTCGGGACACTGGAGTTTCACGATCTGCTAACCCAGGCGCGCTGGCTGCTGCGTGACAGTCCTGCAGCGCAGCAGGTTCGCACTACGCTCGCGGCACGATACCAGCGGCTGATGCTGGATGAGTTCCAGGACACAGACCCAATTCAAATAGAGCTGGCGCGGCTGATCGCATTTCCTGATGGCATTGACGCCGCTTCACTACGGATGCTCTCAGTCTTGTCTCCCAAGGCTCTACTAACCGCTTCTCCCGATGGCGCTGGCACAGCTTCTGCGCAGCCCGAGAGGCTCTTTTTCGTCGGCGATCCAAAGCAGTCCATCTACCGTTTTCGTCGAGCCGACATTCAGCAGTACAGGCTCGCCCAAGTCATGTTCGGTGAAGAGCTGGGATCGGTACTCACGTTGCGCACCAACTTCCGGACGCTGCCGAGCATCATCAACTGGGTCAACGAGGTGTTTGGCCGTCTCATCACCGAAGTGGCAACTCTTCAGCCTCCGTACAACGCTTTGGCGGCCGGTCGCCCCTTGCCAGAAGAACTTCGAAACACAACCAGCAGCGAGAACGCCGACTCCTACATACACAACAGCGAGGTTCCTCGCGTCAGCATCTTGGGCTTGTCTCCGCACGACCGTAGAGAGTCGATCAAATGGGTGCGGGAGGTGGAATCCAGAGACGTCGCGTTCGCAATCTCAGAGGTTATGCGCGAACGCTGGACTGTCATCGACCCAGGCACCTACCAAGCGCGGGCCGCACGTCCGAGCGATATCGCCGTGCTCATTCCCAAGCGAACTTGTCTTCCACAACTCGAAGATGCGCTTAGCGAAGCCAAAATCTCGTTTCGGCTTGAAGCGGCATCGTTCGTGTGGCGTACGCAGATGGTGCGCGACCTCATGATGTGCATGAGAGCAATATCAGACCCCACCGATGCCCTCGCAATTGCGAGCGCGTTGCGAACGCCGATATACGGCTGCGGCGATGACGACTTGTACCGGCATCGAGTACACCACCAAGGCGCTTGGAACTACACAGATCCTAGACTGAGCAACGCGCCAAGCACACCGGTTGTTGACGCGCTCAGGCATCTGTCGTCACTGCATCGGCGCAAATCCACGCATGGCCCGGCCGAGCTACTTGATGCACTGGTGCGAGAGCGTCGACTGTACGAGCAGGTTGCGACTAGATCACGTCCGCGTGACGGCTGGCGACAAATCCGCTACCTAGTCGATCAGGCCCGGGCCTGGTCAGATAGCCAACACGGCGGCCTGCGCGGCTTTCTGGCATGGGCCAAGGGACAGGCCTCAGAGAACTCTCGCATTACCGAGTCAATATTGCCGGAGTCTGACGACGAGGCCGTGCGCGTGATGACGATTCACGCTGCTAAGGGACTTGAGTTTCCGATTGTCATCGTTACCGGATTGCAAGACAAGCCCCGCAAACGCGCAGGGGTGCAAACGATCTTCAAAGAAGAAGGCTCGCGTCCCGAAATCCGGTTGCGTGGTGACGTGAGCTCGCGCGCGTTCGATGATCACCACGAAACAGAGCTGGAGGCACTGCACTATGAGCGGCTACGGCTGCTGTACGTGGCTTGCACTCGGGCTCGCGACCATTTGATCGTCTCCGTGCATCGAAAAGAACGTCGCGAGACAAAGTCCGCTGATGATGCACAGCCAACGCAAGGGGAACCGAGGACTCTTGCGCAGTTGCAGAGGCTGGCATCAAAATTGGCAGCCGAAGCAAATCCAGGCCACAATTCGGAAAGCGGCGAACTCTTATGCGCGGCCCTGATCAACTCCGACGGCTCCGACACAGATGAGCAACAGCCCGGTCTGACGTGGCGAGAACTGCGCGATTGGCGTAGCCAGTTTGATCTCGATGCCATACCCGGCGGGTACCTCAAGAATGCCGCGTCGGCTCAACCCAGGTTGCCTGATACTGAACTGAACGATTGGAGCGCCGACACCAGCCGACACGATGATGCCTCAGCGGAGTTAACGGTGAACTTTGCTAGCCGCGAGGAGTGGCTACAGCGACACACTGCCGCGGGCCGGGCCAGCAGGACCGTGTCGAACCTCAGCGCTTCCGCTCTCGCCAAACACCACGCTGCCGCCACCAGGCTCAGCGCCGACCCGAGCAGTTCATATCGCGGCTTCACGGACAGGGGGCACGCAAAAGCCAGCGCGGAACTTGAAGCAGCAGGGATGTCAAAGGACGACCTGTTAGCCGAGTCAGCAGTTGATGTTGCCGACGCTGGATCTGGTGGTGGCTTCGGTATCGGCGCGACACCACTGGCGCGCCGGGGACGCTACGGCACGTCGCTGGGCAGTGCGGTACACGCAGTTTTGCAGAACATTGATATTGCCGACACAGCCTCGCACGACTCCGAGACTGTGCGGGTGCTGGCAGAAACATCCGCCCGCGACCACGGTGTACCCCAGTACGCGAGTGAGATCGTCCGACGGGTGCAATCTGCGTTGTCAAGCCCCACGTTGGCCGCCGCGGCACGCGGTCGCTACTGGCAGGAGGTGTTCGTCTCAGCAGCATTGCCGGACGGACTAGTGCTAGAGGGCTTCATTGATCTGCTGTACGAAACCCAAGCAGGCCAACTGGTGGTTGTGGACTTCAAAACAGACTCGTTAAACGACGGTGCCAGTATTGACCAAAAAACCTTCTATTACCGGCTGCAGGGCGCCACCTACGCGTGGTGCGCCCAGCAGGCCACAGGCATGCAAGTGGAACGGATCGTGTTCCAATTCTTGACTCCTGAGGGCCTTAGCGAAGGTGTGATCGCTGGTGATGACCTCGCAGCCGCCCTGGAGGAGGTAATCCAAAGCGCCTACATCGTCCGCGACGGGGCCAACGTAAGCCAGTAACTAGTCCATAGCCGACGAGATTCAGCAGTCAGCGCAGCAAGTGGCACGTCGCAAGCAAGAGGCAGCCAGCGGGCGATCACAGACCCCGCCTGCCGCTGTCCTTTTGCTACTGGGAACGTTCCACGATGAACAGCTCCTGCTCCGGCTTGCCGATGACGACAGCTAGATGCTCGCCAGCGCTACCAATCACCCCGAATACGTAATCCAATTCCTCGTCGGAGACTGGACAGATTTCCCATATCTGGCTACCACGTTCCAGAATCGCCGAGCCATCAACTACATGCACCATCGCTTCAACGCCCCCAACAACCGTCTGGTGCAGAATCAACGAGCCAGCACCTTGCGAATCGACATCGTCGCTCGCGGGGCGCCTTTCCTTCAATGGTGGAGGCGCGTTGATCGAGTTCTGCGGCGGACGAGTGCGAATCCAATCCAGACGGGCATCGGCTTGAGCAGCGGTGTTCGCGTCAGCACTTGCCACAGCAGGCCAACGTTCGGCGAAGCCCCCATCCAACGGCACATGCAGCCAACTCATGCGATAGAAATCGCCGAGTCGTTGCAGATCTTCAACCAGTTGCAATGACTCACTTGACAGTGTTTCGTCTTCGGCGCATGCCTCGTCAAGCCACAGATACTCAAGGCGCTCAATCTCAATGGCGGTATCTGTGACACGTATCCGAGCGTCGAGCAGATCCCGGCGCACCATCGTGGGCACATCGTTATTGACGCGGACGTAGCTCCAGTTGCCGCCAGCGAATACGCCGATTACCTGCTCTCGGTGACACTCAAGCGGTCGGACGACACCGAGAATCGCACTTCGCCCCGACGTGGACAAATCAACTGCGACGACCTTAAGATCGGCAGGCAATCCAACGCTGGTCCAGGCTTCTCCATCGAATGTGTACCACTGGTTTGCTGCTTGGGTTACAGCGTGCGCACCGCTGAACCAGTATTGCCAGTGGCCATCTTCGGCCGTTTGTGGGGGTGTAACGACTCTCACTGTCGTCGAAAACTCGGCTACTTCTTGAGTACTACTTCCACTCGCAGTCTCGCCTAGTTGAGCCGAGTCGTCTGATGTCTCCTCGCTCGTCGCATCACTGATCTGCGAGTCGGCACGCTCACCGTCAGACGGACCGGCGATACTCGCCGACGACTCTGTGGCTTCGTCCCGGGATGGCTCCGAACTGGCCACTCTCACGACGCTCGTTGGCGGTGCAGCGTCAGAGCCGGGTTCAACACCACGCCACATGTCTTGCGCGATGTCAATTTCAGCGGCTTCAGCTACTGCAGACGTTTGCATCTCTTCGTCGGAGCCTCCATTGACTGTTGAGGTGAGATCACCAAGTTGACCGGAGCGCACTATCCCCACACCGATAGCTGCTACGGCAACTAATGCGCACACTCCCAACCCGCCGCGCGTGACGTTGCGTCGGCGCTGCAGCCGAGCCGCCCGCCGCTGCACATCGGACAGCGATGCCGAGCCCACCGACATGGACGAGGCTGCGCTGTGCAGCCAGCTGCGGAGGCGATCTTCAGTGCTCACGGCCGGTCCTGTTCATCGGGTGCCACTTCCAGCACATCCCGCAGATGTGTCAGGCCCCGAGAGAGGCGACTCTTGACTGTCCCCGGCGATATGTTCAGCGCTTCTGCGGTCACGTCCACCGACCAGTCAAGATAGAAGCGGGCCACGATCACCGCTCGGTGAGCGTCGCTGAGCGAAGTCAGTGCTCGTTCAAGGTCAACATCGCGTATTCGGTCCTCTGTTGCGTGCGGTTGCACCAGCAGCGCTCGGCGGTCACGCTCTCGTTTGACTCGTCGTAGCCATGACCTGGCCCAGTTCAAGCCGACGCGGTAGATCCAGCCCTGCGGGTTCGCGTAAGCGCTTACCTGTCTCCATCGCTGGCATGCTCGCGCGAACGCCTCGTCGGCAGCCTCGGCACCTAGCGCTTCATCACGCAGCGCCAGCCCGAGCGCCCGCGCCAATTCGTCTCGATTGGTTGCGTAGAAGTCCTCAAACCGGACGGCCACTGTGTCCGCAGGCACGGCGCCAGTGAACGATTGGTCCTCAGACGCGTTCACGGCGGCTCCTAGCTGGATCATGTTTGAACTGAACCTGCCAGCGCGAAGTTTGCCTGAACTGAACGCTCCGGCGCCCGTTCGCGTGACGGCCGACAGCGCGATAACGAGTCGCAGTTCTGGCGTCGTTGATGCGACTAATGCGTCGGCCATTCCAAGTCCCCACGAAGGCTGCCTTACTTCAGACTCCGGTCGGACGGTTTTGGTTCCATGAACTTTGCCGCATAGAACCACAGGTCTACATTCGTCGTAGCTCGTCAGTGTGCGAAACGGCCGCAACAAGTTCTTGAAGGTGCCTCTATTGCGGCTACACCGCCAGCGGGTCGGCGGCCCGCAGGCGCTTTGCCACCTCGCCAGCAGCAAGTAGAGCTTCGTCGGGGTTTTGGCCACAAGGCGTCATGTTCACGTGTCTACAGCCAGCCTCGATGTACGGCATGAAGAAATCAACTATGTCGTCAACGGTGCCGTAGGGCGTGTATTTCTCAAACGCCTTGAACGATACGCGGTAGAAGCGCTCCAGCTCCGTGGCCACGTTGGTCGCTGCGGCTTGCTTGCTGTCACCGATCCCCACCCAAAGCTGTATGCCATGGTCCGGAGTTTCAGGAACCTCGCTCGGCACGGCACGCTCAGCCTCGGCGGTTTCAGAAAAGAGCTGCAGCGCCGCCCGATAGCGCTCCACCGAACACCACACTCCCAGCCAGCCATCGGCGAATCGGCCAGCCCGCCGAATTGCTGCATCTGATCGACCGCCGACGTAGGTCGGTATCGGCGGACTAGGCGTTGGAGTGATTCGGGCTTGCGAGAGCGAGAAGAACTCGCCTTGGTGATCGACGGTCTCGCCGCTGAGCAATCGCTGGATGATCTGCAGCGACTCATCGGCCCGCCTGCCGCGGGTGCTTGGATCTACACCGCATAACTCAACTTCGTGCCGATCGTCGCCGCCTATACCTACACCGAAGCTGATGCGTCCGGGCGCCATTTCGGCCAAGTTCGCCAGTTGTCGTGCCACGGGGACCGGATGTCGCAGCGGCAGCAGGTAAACGCCGAGATACACGCCCAGCGTCGGATGGAGGTTGGCGAGTGCGGCAGCGGTCACCATGCCATCGTTGCCGTGCCCAGTCCGAAAACTGACATGATCCGCAAAGAACATATGATCGAAACCAGCTTCGGCGACCAGCTCTACTAGGCGTCGGCGCTGCTCCCAGGGTCGAGACCAGAGCTGGATGTCGGGCGTGACTCCAACCCGAATCGGTACAGCGACGGGCTGTTGTGCAGCAGGCGGTTCCGCTGCGGGCTGTGTTGCTAGAGGCCGTTCTGCTGCGGGTTGGCTGACTGATGTCACGTCGGTGTTCTCACGAGATCGCTCCCCCAATTCGGTTCGTGTCCGCCCCAACTTCGACTTGACTGCTACCTCTGACTGGACTGCCGCCGGTGCCCGGACTGCTAACAGAACCCGGACGACTGCTATGACGTTGCGGCGGTTCCGGCGGTCTAGCGAACACGAAGAAGATCATTCCTAACGCCGTCAGGGCGGACAGTACGACGAAGGCTGGCGTGTAACTACCGGTCGCATCTGCAACCCAACCCGCCCACAGCGGGCCAAGCACCGTGCCAGTTAGCACAATGCTGGAACTGATGCCCATGATTGTGGCGAACGAAGACGAGCCAAAGTAGTCGGCACGCAGTGCCTGCATTAGAGGGCCTCGCGCTCCCCAAGCCAAGCCGTGCAGCACGACGAACAGCGCGATTATCCAGAAGCTGGGCGACCATGCCAGCAACAGGATCGCGATGGCGTGTCCGAACATTGCGACCGAGGCGATCAGTCGCTTATTGATCCGATCCCCCAGATAGCCGCCGAGCGCCATGCCAGCTAGCTGCACGAGCGGGAGTGTGGCAGCCACGAAGCTGGCCTCTTGCAGCGAATATCCGCGTTCTGAGGTCAAAAATAGCTGCAGGTGCGCCATGACAACGCCAACGACGAACAGCGCACTCATGTGTCCAAGCGAGATCATCCAAAATGCACGTGTGCGCAGCGCTTCTTTGGCTGTGAAGTGGATGTCGCTGAGTCCCTCGGCTCTGGTTGTATTGGAGTTGGCGACGACGCTTGCGCCACCGTCAACCTGCTGGCCGAAGTCCTCGGGACGGCCTTCGAGGTACTTCGCGAGCCACCACGCCGCCACAGCGCTCCCGACGCCGGTCACCATGGCCGTAGTCCTCCAGCCGAACCGGTTGAAGCACAACACGACGAGCGGCACGCAAAGGCCGCCTACACCGAGGCCCATGCCTCCAACGGAGAGCGCCCTGGCTCGCAGAGCTTCGAACCAGCGCACGATTGAGACGGTCACTGTGACGAAGCCACAGAAGCTGGTTCCCACCGCTATGCACAGGAATGCCAAGTAGAAGTGCAACAGCGTCTGCAGCATGCTGAAACTCACGAAGCCGACTGCTAGGAACACTGCTCCGACTCGTGCAATCGCGCAGGGACCGAATCGATCAAGCAACCAACCATGGATCGGGCCGAGCAGCGCGGTTTCGGCGCGATTCATCGCGAACGCCCCCGACAGGGCAGTCTTGCTCCAGCCGTATTCCTTTTCGAGCTCAACTAGGTATGAGCCCATGGCATGCATGACCAGTGCCGATTGCAGGCCCTGCATTACTGCCCCGGCACCCACCACCTTCCAACCGCGGAAGGTGGTGCTGCGTTTCGGCATCGGTACATCCTGCCCGATCAGGCACGCTTAGTGTCGGAGGTAGCGCCGGTTGCGGCGACGCGATCGCACCGACGTTGCAACCGGCTGCGGTAAGTGCGAGGACCTCAGGAGTCGTAAGGGAGCTATTGGATATGGCGACGCTCATCAAGGGAGGCACCGTGGTCAGCCCCACTGGGGCGGACCTGGCCGAGGTGCTCATTGACGGAGAGCAGATCGTGGCTGTTCTGCAACCCGGCAGCGCTATCGCGGCCGCAGCCGAGCGCGGCGCCGAAGTTGTGGACGCAGCCGGGCGGCTGGTGGTGCCCGGCGGAGTGGACGTGCATACACACATGGAGTTGCCCTTCGGTACAACTACAGCCTCCGACACGTTCGAGTCGGGCACGCGAGCCGCCGCTTGGGGCGGTACCACCACCATCATCGACTTTGCGGTGCAGCGATACGGCGAGCGTGTGCGGGAGCGCCTGGATACATGGATGGCCAAGGCCGAGGGCAACTGCGCTGTTGATTACGGCTTCCACATGATTCTGGGTGATGTCGATAGCGACTCGCTCAAGGAGATGGACCTGCTGGTGGACGAGGGCATCACGAGCTTCAAGCTGTTTATGGCTTACCCGGGGGTGTACTACGCGGACGACGGGCAGATCCTGAGGGCAATGCAGCAGGCAGCCGGCAACGGTGGGCTGATCATGATGCATGCGGAGAACGGCTTAGCCATAGATGTGCTGGCTACCCAGGCGTACGAGCGGGGTGAGGTAGCGCCGGTCAACCATGGCTACGTGCGTCGTACTGAACTTGAGTCAGAAGCCACACACAGAGCGATCCAGTTGGCGAAGGTTGGGGCGTCGCCGCTGTATATCGTACATTTGTCTGCCTCTGAGGCTCTTGGGCAGGTGGCGCTGGCTCGCGACGCTGGCATGAACGTGTTTGCCGAGACGTGTCCGCAGTATTTGCACTTGAGCCTGGAGGAACACTTGGCCCGTCCTGGCTTTGCGGGGGCGGCGTACGTGTGCTCGACGCCACTTCGTTCTCGTGCCGAGGGTCATCAGGACGATTTGTGGCGGGGTTTGCGAACTAACGACTTGGCGGTTGTTTCCACCGATCACTGCCCGTTCTGTATGAAGGAGCAAAAGGAACTGGGGCTGGACGACTTTCGGGCAATTCCCAATGGTATTGGCGGTGTGGAGCACCGCATGGCCTTGATCTTCCAGGGTGTAGTCGGCGGTGAGATCGGTTTGGCTCGCTGGGTGGAGTTGTGCGCCACCACTCCGGCACGGATGATGGGTCTGTACCCACGCAAGGGAATCATCGCGGCTGGCTCCGATGCCGATGTCGTGATCTATGACCCCGAGCAGCGGTGGACTATCAGCGTCGAGAACCACCATATGAACATTGATCACTCTGCCTATGAGGGCTTTGAGGTGACTGGTCATGTGGACACAGTGTTCTTGCGCGGCCGCCGCATCGTAGACAGAGGCCAGTACCTAGGCCAGCGCGGCGACGGCCAATACCTGCGAAGGAGCCTGTGTCAGTACCTGCAGTAGGCCAGAAGTAGCCGTGGGCAGAAACCCTGGGACCGTAGAGCGAGTCGGCCAGCTAGGTCGGCTGGCTGAAGAGGACTGCTGTAACGATCCCGCCAAAGAGCACACACGACGGGTGAGCGCAGGCACGAGTCGGCTTGCCTCTTGACTTAGCTCGAAAGTGACCAATTTGCAGCAAGGCGGTCACTTTCAATCGCAAATGACCTCAATTCGCGTTGGGGGTACGCTAGCGAGGACATAGGCGCACCTAGGCAGGCTGGCGGGTACTCTCGCAAGTGCTGACGAAGCACACATGAAGAGTAAGCACCGCGTCAGCAGCTAGAGATCGCAGTCTGTGTGCAGTATACAAAATACATAGAAATTACTGAGAGAGTCTGTCTAAGTTCGGCTGATGCAGATCGCTCTAAGGAGTTTGCTATGTCAGAATTCGACCGAACCCGGCTCTATAGTTGGATGTGTGAACACGCCGACGAACGGCTCGCCGAGTACCTAATGGCCTGCCTGGCCCCTGCGCCTCTCGCAGACCTGGTCACCAAAGACTACCTCACAGCCGAGTTGTCGCGCTTCGCCACCAAAGACGACCTCAACACTGGCCTGAACTCGTTGCGCACCGAGATGGAGACACAACGAACCGCAGACCGCGCCGAAATGGCAGCACAGCGAACCGAAGACGGTGCCCAAACCACCGCACAACGAGACGAAGACCGTGCCCAAACCGTCGCACAACGAGACGAAGACCGTGCCGAAACCGCAGCGCAGTTTGCTGCGATGGCAGCACAACGAGACGAAGACCGTCGCGCCGCTCAGCACCGCCACTATTGGCAAATTGGCACCACCATCTCGATGGGACTCTCCGTCCTAACATCAATCTGGCTCAACTCCTTTGGGGTCATCGCATAGAGTGCATCCGAGTCCGCTCCAGCTATGCAAGTCTGGCTGGCCGCCCGAAACACACTGACGCACCGTGCCGAGCCGATGGACACTCCTGCGAACATCGGCCCGATTGATCTGGACTCACCTTGAGGCGACTTCCTGATCTCGACGGCCCGGCTTGGCACGACCACCTCTAGAACCAGCTCGCTTTCGCCTAAGGGGTCATCGCTGTTTAGTTTTCTTTGTTGTCATCGGCTGGCCTTGCGGAAGTCGGCCGCCACGTCTTCCATCGTCCGGAACTGGACGCCATCGGCGGCCGTCATGCGGTCAATGAGGCGCTCTAGCATCAGCATTCTGCTCCCTCGACCGATGCACTGGGGATGCAGGCACAGCACATAGACGCCTTCACCCAGCCGCTGGTGGAGGTAGTCGAACTCGTGACCGTCGTCGGCGATCCGCTGGCCTAGCTGCGGCCAAGTATCGATTGGGCGGCCAGAGTCAACCAAGTGGACGGGAGCTGGCTGTCGTTCACCGGCACCCAGACTGCGCTCGTTTAAAATGATATGGAAATAGCTGAAAGGGTCTCTCTACTCTTGACTAGCGATAGCTCGAGTCAAGGAGACCGTCATGTCAGAACTCGATCGGACCCGGCTCTACAATTGGATGTGTGAACACGCTGACGAACGGCTCGCCGAGTACCTAATGGCCAGCCTGGCACCCGTGCCTATCGCAGACCTGGTAACGAATGACCACCTCACGGCCGAACTATCGCGCTTAGCGACCAAAGACGACCTCACAGCAGAGCTGTCGCGCTTCGTCACCAAGGACCACCTGACAGCCGAATTATCGCGGTTCGCCACCAAAGACGACCTCACGGCAGAGCTGTCGCGCTTCGTCACCAAAGACCACCTGACAGCCGAATTATCGCGGTTCGCCACCAAAGACTACCTCGACACCGGCCTCTGCTCTTTGCAGACCGAGATGGCGACACAACGAGCCGAAGACCGAGCCGAGAGGGCTACGCAACGCGATGAAGACCGCGCCGAGAGGGCTGCACGACGAGACGAAGACCGCCGCGCCGCCCTACACCGCCACTACTGGCTGCTTGGCACCGTCGTCTCGGTGGGACTCTCCATCGGAGTGACGGTCTGGCTCTGATCTGTCGGCATCGCTAGCTAGCGGTTACTCCATCCACACCGGCCATCCTGTCAACCCGCGTCCGCCGCTCGCGCCGCTTCTCAAGTCTGGCGCACATACCCGGAGACGCTGGCGCACCTCGCCAAGTCCGCGGGCACTCACACAAGCGCTTACGAACAACACGCGAAGCGTGTACACCGCTTCAGCAGCTAGAGGCAACGCGCTGTGTGCAATCAATCATAAACATATGGACATTACCGAAAAGATATGTTTTGGTTGGACGATCGGCTGACCGCTTTCAGGAGATCTTCATGTCAGAACTTGACCGGACCCGGCTCTACAATTGGATGTGTGATCACGCCGACGAACGGCTTGCCGAGTACCTAATGGCCAGCCTGGCTCCCGTGCCCCTCTCGGACCTGGTCACCAAAGACCACCTGTCAGCCGAACTCTCACGCTTCGCCACCAAAGACGACCTCACAGCAGAACTGTCGCGCTTCGTCACCAAGGACCACCTGTCGGCCGAACTGTCGCGGTTCGCCACCAAAGACGACCTTGACGCTGGCCTGAACTCGTTGCGCACCGAGATGATGCAACAACGAGATCAAGATCGCGCGGCGATGGCAGCACAACGAGCTGAAGACCGTGCCGCGATGGCAGCGCAGAGAGACGAAGACCGCGCTGCGGTAGCAGCACAGTTCGCTGAGATGGCGGCACAGCGAGAGGAAGACCGCCGCGCCGCGCGGCATCGTCACTACTGGCTCGTTGGCATCGTCTTGTCGGCATTGATCGCTCTGGCAGCACCCACCTGGACCGACGCCCTCAGCTTCATCACCTAAGGCCCTTGCACACAATGACCGCAGGCGGGCCGGAGGCCGACAACGGCAGTGATGAGGAACCGCTGTCGTCACCAGTGGTGATCTACGACGAAATCGGCACGGTCGCCTACATCACCTTGAACAGACCCGAGCGGATGAACACTCTTACCGAGAGTGTCATCGCCGGAGTAGCCAACGGCATCGACCGCGCGACAGCGTCCCGCGATATCCGCTCCATCGTGATCCGTGGCAACGGCCCGACGCTCACAGCCGGATACGACCTCAACCCCGGCGCAAGCACCGCATCCGGCACCGACGAGGTGTACGAGGCGTGGACCAGCCCCTATCGCGCACCTGGCCCGAAACCTCGCGAGGGCGCCTGGGACCCGGTGCGAGATTGGCAGTTCATGGGCCACAACGTCAAACGGTTCATGAAAATCTGGGAATGCCCTAAGCCGGTGCTAGGGCAAATTCACGGTTGGGCTATCGGCGGCGCCACCGACATGATCTTGTGCTGCGACCTGCTTTTCATGGCCTCCGACGCGCACGTCGGCTACGCCCCATCGCGCATCTACGGCACCCCTACAACGATGATGTGGGTGTATCGGCTGGGCCTGGAACACGCCAAGCAGTTCCTATTGACCGGCGATTCCATTGATGCCGCCACCGCTCACCGCATCGGACTCGTCGCATACGTATACCCGCCCGACGAACTCGACGACCAGGTTGCGGCGTTCGCCCAGCGTCTTGCGCACATTCCTGCCAATCAGCTCGCACTCAACAAACTGCTCATCAACCAGGCCTACGAGAACATGGGCCTACGCACCAGTCAACTGCTGGGAACCTTCTTTGACGGCGTGACACGCCACACCGAGGAGGCCTACCGCTGGGTGGAGGACTTCGAGACCAAGGGATTCCGCCAGGTCATCTCCGAGCGCGACGCGCCACACGGCGACTACGGCGAACGGCCACGATGACACGAGACGGCACTATGCCGGACTCGCCTACACCCCGAGAGAGTTTCCACGCCCGTCGGGTAATCGAACGCCTACCTGGATGAGCTAGAAACTCTCGCCACCCGCTCGCTTCGCACCTGCGATGGCGGGCTGCTGGCTATCCCTCCAATTTACGATAACCAGTTACAAATTATCATCAACTCAGATATTATTTGCTTCCAACCTAATAGTTTCTGAGTTACTGGCATGTTGTTTGAAACTCCACAACTGGACGAGGCTGAGCGCGCAGTCGTAGCCGAAATTGATGAGCAGCGTCGTAAATTGCGCTACCGCCTGCGACAGCCACGCCGATGGCACGGCTCACTACGTCGGATGGCACGCGCTCGGGCCGTTCAGGGCTCCAACAGCATTGAGGGCCACCACGCATCGCTAGACGACGCTGTCGCGATCGGCGAAGGCGTCGAAGCCCTGGACTCAACGCAGGACACGCGCCGAGCACTTGCTGGCTACCGCGACGCCATGACCTACGTCGCGCAGTTGGCAGACGACCCGCAACCCAGCTACAGCGCGGACCTCCTACGAAGCCTGCACTTCATGATCATGAATCATGACTTAGACGCACGACCAGGTCAGTGGCGGATAGGTGACATCTTCGTCCGGGACGAGGCGCAAGAGGTCGTCGTTTATCAAGGCCCCGAGGTTGACGAGGTGCCGCAGTTGATGAACGAGCTGGTCACCGCCCTAAATGACCCCGTCGGCGATGGCGGCGAGTCGGGGATCATCCGCGCTGCGATGGCGCATCTCAACCTCCTCATGATTCACCCCTTCCGCGACGGCAACGGACGCATGGCTCGTTGCCTGCAATCGCTGGTGCTGGCGCGAGAAGGTGTTGGCGATCCTGTATTCGGCTCGCTTGAGGAGTACCTAGGCGCGAACACTCAGGCCTACTACGACGTGCTCGCGACAGTCGGTGGTGGAAGGTGGCAGCCGAACCGAGATGCCCGGCCGTGGATCCGGTTTGTACTCACAGCACATCTGCGTCAAGGCCGTATCGAACTACGTCGCCTACGCGAGACGATGCGACTCTGGGAAGAGCTAGAGCACATAGCCGCCGAACTCTCGTTGCCGGAGCGCTCCCTTGAAGCGCTCGCCATGGCAGCTAGCAGACTGCGAGTCAGAAACGCGACGTATCGCGCCATGACAGCGGACCAGACAACGAAATTGAGTGAGGAGAGAGCCAGCCGAGATCTGCGCCGCCTCGCCGATGCTGGTCTGCTATTGCCCGAAGGCGAGAAGCGTGGGCGCTACTACCGGGCCGCACCGCGCCTGGCCGCGCTTCGTCAAGCCATCACTGCCGAACGCGACCCCGCAGAGCTAGCCAACCCATTCGAATAACAGCGCAGCGAATAAAATCCACGCGGCACCGGCGGTTAGCCACCAAAGCGGCGCTAACCGTCTTCGAGTGGTAACTCCCCGGAGATCTTGACGCATTCACCGCCGTCAATGTCCATGACATGACCCGTCAGCCAAGTCGCACTGGCGGCCAGGAACAATGCTGCTTCACCAATGTCGGACGGTTCCCCAAGCCGTTTCATCGGCAACTGATCGGCGATCAACTGGCCGCGCGGCCCATCCCAGAGCACCCGGGCAAAGTCTGTGCGGATAAGTCCGGGAGCGATGCAGTTCACGCGCACCTTCGGTCCCAGCTCCGCGGCGAGCTGACGGGTCATGTGCATGAGCGCGTCCTTGAACATGCAATAGACACCCAACGCTTCAGAGGTGTGGTGACCACCCACGGAGGCGATGTTGATAACCGAGCCGCCGTGCTCGGACATCCACCGCTGCCACGCCGTTTGAGTCCACTGCAGCGGTGCCCGCAGGTTCACCTCGTAGGTCTTGTCAAGTCGCGGCATGTCGCAATCGATCATCGGGCCCGCCCACGGGTTGGTCGCCGCGTTGTTCACCAAGATGTCCAACGATCCGTAGCGCTCGATGGTGCTGCCCATCACACGCTCAGCTTGATCTAGATGGCCGATATGCGCTGCTACGAAGTCGCACTCGCCGCCTATGTCCTCGACCGCGGCCTCGCACTTGTCAGCCTTGCGACTCGTGATCATCACGTTCGCGCCCGCATCTGCGAAGGACTTGGCGATGCCCTTGCCGATACCAGCAGAGCCACCGGTTACGAGCGCTGTCTTGCCGTCCAGTCGCAATTCCATGAATAGTCCCCTTCGTGCGTTATGAGTGTCGGTAGCCAAAGCGCGTGCGAACAATGCATACGCAAGCCACGCAGTTCCGGTCTAGCTCTTCCCGATCTGATTCCACGGACCACCGTCGGCGCGTGGTTCCCGGGGCAACCCAAGCACCCGGTCGCCCACGATGTTGCGCTGCACTTCCGAAGTGCCCGCATAGATCGTCCCCGGCCTAGCGCCCATGAACGTTTGCACCCACGCCAATGACGAGAACTCGGCACCCACAGCATCGGTATTGATGCCGTTCACCGAGGGGTTACCAGTGGGTGCTGTGGCATCCATGCCCAGCAGATCCAGCGAGAACTCTGTGAGCCATTGGTGGTACTCGCTCCACAGCAGCTTGTGAAGCGAAGATTCCGGCCCAGGTGCCTTGCCTGCCAGCACGTTGGTGATATTGCGCTGGCCCATCCACTTCATGATCTCGACCTTCTCATGCGCCTTAGCAAGGTTCTGGCGCACTAGCGGATTGCTAGCAGCTCCCCGCTCAACAGCCACCGCGGTCACACGGTCAAGCTCGTCTCGGAAACGAAGCGCATCGGTCGTGGCGCCGTGGCCTCGCTCAAAGCCCAGCAGCACGTTCGCTACTCGCCAGCCATCGTTCACGTCGCCAACCACGTTCTCTTTGGCTGTCTTGGCGTCGGTGAAAAAGACCTCGTTGAAGTCGTGCCGGTTGTTGATGTTGATGATCGGGCGCATCTCAACGCCGGGCTGGTCCACGGGCACCAACAGGAACGAAATGCCCCGATGTTTAGCCTCGGTGGGGTTGGTGCGGCAGAGCACGAAAATCCAGTTGGCGGTGTGGCCGCTGGAGGTCCAGATCTTTTGGCCGTTGATTACCCACTCATCGCCGTCCAGCACCGCACGCGTGCCCAAGTTGGCGAGATCCGAGCCGCTGTCGGGTTCGCTGTAACCCTGGCACCAACGATGCTCACCCGAGATGATCTTGGGCAAGAAGTGTCGCTTTTGCTCGTCGGTGCCGCACTCAATGATGGCGTTGCCCACCATCGTGATGCTGAAGCCGTCGTTGCCGCCACCTACCGGGACTCCCGCTCTTGCGAACTCCTCCGCCAGCACAACGCGCTCAACCTCGCTGAGCCCAGCACCGCCGTACTCGACGGGCCACGACACTGCGAGCATCTGGTTCTCCGACAGCAGTGCTCGCCATTCCTCGGTGAACTGTTCCCGAGCCTCCTCGTCAAGCGAGCCCATGCCAGCCCAGTTGGACGGCAGATGCTCAGCCAAGAAGGCCTGAGTCTTCTCGCGGTAGTCCTCGGCCTCTTCGGTGTAGGTGGGATCCATTGGTTCGCTCTCCTGCTTTGAATCAAGCTCAGATGAGTCTGCCACGCGACCAACCTCGCTCGCATAGGGTGCGCAGCGGGCACCCGTTAGTTGACTAGCTGGGGGCGAGTGCGTCGAACTTGTTCATCAGACCTGGCGGTGGTCGCCTGGGTCTGCCGTTGTTGTCGCAGATCGCGGCGGTCAAATGTGCCTCCACCAAGACTGTGTCCTCACCGTTGTCGCTCACACGCAGGATTCGCTGTTGCCAGCGCGTGCTCGCGCGACGACGTTCAACTAGCTCAGTCTCAATTCGCAGTGTGTCCCGTGCGGTCGCGGGCTGACGGAAGCGGACTTCAAGGTGAGTCACCAAAATCTGCACGTTCTGGTCTGACAAGTCCGGCAACGCGAGATCGGCCGATTCCAGTGCCAGGCAGCGAGCAGCTTCGAAATACGACACGTAGACCGCGTGATTTACGTGGTTGTAGGGGTCTAGCTCTCCGAAACGAGGCACAAGCTGAGTCGCGTGAGTTGCCATGGGTGCAACGTTACGGCGGACCGATGGCTGCCGTCTGTCGGACTGAACAACAGCGACCAGCTCCGCCGCCGCCCCCCCTTGGCCTCGAGGCTCAACTCGGGTGCCAAGGACCGCTACCCCTAGCGTTATGGCACGTGAGTGTTGTTGCGGCGATTGACGTGGGCACTAACTCGTTCCATCTCGTCGTCGCCGACGTCAATGGTGAAGGCCACTTTGAGGTGCTGACACGCGAACGCGAGCCAGTTCGGCTCGGCTCGGGTGGTGAAGACATGAAGTTACTTGCGCCCGAGGCCATTGATCGCGGCATAGTCACGCTCGCCAGGATGCGTCGCATCGCAGATCATGCTGGCGCTGTTTCGGTGAAAGCGGTGGCTACCAGCGCGGTGCGCGAAGCCGACAATCGCGACGAGTTCACCCGACGGGCCCGCGCAGAAGCCAACGTGGATGTTGAGGTGGTTTCCGGATTTGAAGAAGCTCGGCTCATCCACCTCGGCGTGATCGCAGCGGTGCCACTGGTCGACAAGCGCCACCTCGTCATTGACATTGGTGGTGGATCTACCGAGTTCATCATCGGCGACGGCCCTGCGCCGTTGCTGCTGCGCAGCCTGAAGCTGGGCTCGATCCGACTCACTGACCGCTTCTTTCCCGAAGGCCATACGCGCAAGCGGACCGTTCGAGAGTGCCGCAACTACGTCCGATCGTTCCTAGGTCGCCTACCGGCTGAGATCGCCGAGTTGGGATTCGAGACCGCTGTGGGCGCTTCAGGCACCATCGCAGCCGTAGCGCGGATGTGCGCCCTACGACGCGGCGACCGTCTCAGCCGCACCGGTCGGCTGTCGTTCAACAACAAAGAGCTGCAATCGCTCACCGACGAAGTGACGTCCGCCAAGACGCCCCAGGCGCGGCTCGCAGTAGGCGGTCTGGAAGAACGCAGGGCCGACATCATCGTGGGCGGCGCATTGTTACTCGCAGAGACCTTTAGCCAGCTAGGCATCGATCGCATGGAGGTCTCCGATTATGCGCTGCGCGAAGGCATTCTATTTGAACAGATGCGACGCTCAGCAATACCGGGGATGGACCCGTTCCGCCGCCTTGAAGACCTGCGGCGTTCGGGTGTCATGTATGTGGCCAACAGCTACCACGAAGATCTACAACACGCCGAGCACATAACCGATCTGGCGCTTGAGTTGTTTGACAGTCTCCACCCGATGCACAGGCTCCATGACGAAGATCGAGAACTATTCGAAGCAGCCTCATTGCTACACAACATCGGCATGTTTGTCTCGCACAGTGCCCATCACCGCCATAGTTACTACCTCATTCGCAACAGCGAGCACCTGAACGGTTTCACCGAACGAGAGATTGAGATCATCGCGCAGGTGGCGCGCTACCACCGTAAGAGTGCTCCCAAGCTGAAGCACGAAGAGTTTGCTTCGCTTAGCAAGGTCGATCAGAATAGGGTGCGCTGGATGGCGGCCATGTTGCGTGTCGCCATCGGGTTTGACCGCTCAAACCGCCAAGTCGTAACCCGAGTACGGGCGGTGAAATCCATGGCAGCTAGTTCGCGAGCACACAACGCCGAATTACGCCTTATCGCCCGGGTTGCGCCCGACGCAGACACGTCGGTAGAACTGTTCACTGCTCAAAGTCGCAGCGAGTTGCTCGCATCGGTTACCGGTTGCACGGTGGTGATCGAAGCTGAAATCGCCGCTAGTGGTAGGCCAACTCACCCCACCAATGGGCTGCGCTGTGGCCTCAAAAATGTGACTGCCCCGGCCACGAGCACCAGCGCCTGAAATTGCGCTAGTGCCCGCAGCCGGGGTCAGCCGCAAAGAGATTTGAACTACGCGCCGGGAATGTGAAGCACCCAGCCAGCGATGATCAGATCAGGGTTAGTGAAGGTTCGGCCATCGGCCTGCTTCTTGCCCTTGTTTGCCTCGTAGATCTTCGTCCAATGGCTCGCGTGTCCGAGGTACATCTCAGCGATCTTCCGGAGATAGTCGCCCGGCTTCACGGTGTAATAGACGCCATCTGATTTCATGGCGTCGGCCTTGTCGCCGTCCATCATGTCGTCCATGTCGTCGCCGGACTTATCGCCGTCCATCATGTCGTCAGCTTTGTCGCCGTCCATGTCGTCACCGGACTTGTCCCCGTCCATCATGTCGTCCATGTCATCGCCGGACTTATCGCCGTCCATGTCGTCGTCTGCCATCTCAGCGGGGTACTTGCCCGGATCGTCGCGACCTAGCAGCGCCATGCCGACCTTGTTCACATGCATCAACGCATCTTCCATCAAGATCTTCTCATGATCAGAACCCGGATAGTGCGCACAGAACTTACTCGAAGAATCAGCCGTAATACCATCACCCGCAGCGACACGCATCAAACGACAATCCAACGACTCCCACCAAGAACCCACACTCGCAAACGGACCACCCTGATAAATCGACTTAGCAGCCGCATTCACCAAACCACGAGTCTGCTCATCCAAATCGGCATACATCTTCTTCGCAGCCATCATCTGCGCCTCAGACGCACCATCACCATGCAACGCAGCCACCATCTGCTCAGGCGTCAACACATTCCACCAACGCATCGCATAATCAACCTCAGCCGCCGGATACGTCCCAGCATCGTCATGCCCTAGCAGCGCCATGCCGACCTTGTTCACATGCATCAACGCATCTTCCATCAAGATCTTCTCATGATCAGAACCCGGATAGTGCGCACAGAACTTACTCGAAGAATCAGCCGTAATACCATCACCCGCAGCGACACGCATCAAACGACAATCCAACGACTCCCACCAAGAACCCACACTCGCAAACGGACCACCCTGATAAATCGACTTAGCAGCCGCATTCACCAAACCACGAGTCTGCTCATCCAAATCGGCATACATCTTCTTCGCAGCCATCATCTGCGCCTCAGACGCACCATCACCATGCAACGCAGCCACCATCTGCTCAGGCGTCAACACATTCCACCAACGCATCGCATAATCAACCTCAGCCGCCGGATACGTCCCAGCATCGTCATGCCCTAGCAGCGCCATGCCGACCTTGTTCACATGCATCAACGCATCTTCCATCAAGATCTTCTCATGATCAGAACCCGGATAGTGCGCACAGAACTTACTCGAAGAATCAGCCGTAATACCATCACCCGCAGCGACACGCATCAAACGACAATCCAACGACTCCCACCAAGAACCCACACTCGCAAACGGACCACCCTGATAAATCGACTTAGCAGCCGCATTCACCAAACCACGAGTCTGCTCATCCAAATCGGCATACATCTTCTTCGCAGCCATCATCTGCGCCTCAGACGCACCATCACCATGCAACGCAGCCACCATCTGCTCAGGCGTCAACACATTCCACCAACGCATCGCATAATCAACCTCAGCCGCCGGATACGTCCCAGCATCGTCATGCCCTAGCAGCGCCATGCCGACCTTGTTCACATGCATCAACGCATCTTCCATCAAGATCTTCTCATGATCAGAACCCGGATAGTGCGCACAGAACTTACTCGAAGAATCAGCCGTAATACCATCACCCGCAGCGACACGCATCAAACGACAATCCAACGACTCCCACCAAGAACCCACACTCGCAAACGGACCACCCTGATAAATCGACTTAGCAGCCGCATTCACCAAACCACGAGTCTGCTCATCCAAATCGGCATACATCTTCTTCGCAGCCATCATCTGCGCCTCAGACGCACCATCACCATGCAACGCAGCCACCATCTGCTCAGGCGTCAACACATTCCACCAACGCATCGCGTAAGCGGGCATGTCGGCGTCCATGCTCTTGTCGCCATCCATTTCAGCCGCGGCGGCTGCGGGGATGGTTACGAACAGCATCGCCGCGGCTGCAAACACGATTGCTAGGCGTCGCGCCAATCCAGCCCGGAGGGCTGTGGGGGCGCGATGCAGCGACGCTCGTCGTTGAGGACGAACCGAGGGAGCTAACTCACCCCGGTTCACGTCGGACAGTACTGAACTCATTGTTGCCTCTTTCATATTGGGATCAACCACCGCACCCAGTGCGGCAGGGCTCTTTGGGCAAGCCGCACGAGACTTTAGCGCTTCTGCGCCCGCTACTATGACGTATAGGCAGAGATTGTGTGAGCAAGGCAATTGCCACAACTCAGTCGCAACTCAGTCGATGGCGAAATCGGCGACTTTGCCACCGCTGGCATGCACCAGCTCATCAGGTGTCAACTCAAACACTGTGTCCGGCGATCCGGCGGCTGCCCAAACGGTGTCATAATGCAGCAGCGCCCTATCGACGACCGTGCGCAGCGGCTGAACGTGGCCGAACGGGGGCGTTCCGCCAATCGCGTAGCCGGTCGCCTCTCGCACCCCGTTGGCATCGGCGCGTGTGATCGTGCCGCCCAGTACGGCGCTCAACTTCGTTGTGTCGACCCGGTTGGAGCCCGATGTCAGCGCCAGTACCGCATCGGTGTTGCAGAGGAACACCAGCGACTTAACGATCTGGCCTAGAGCGCAACCCACAGCAGAGGCGGCCTGCTCCGCCGTGTGAGTTCCCTCTGGAAAGCGAACTATCTCCGGCGCCACGCCCCGTGCCGTCGCGCGGGCCAGGAAACGCGCACAGGCGCTCGGTAGCGGCGCTGCCGAGCGCGTGCCTTCAGTGTCGGCCACTTCTTCGGCCAACTATCCGGCTAGTCGCCTACGCCGGTTGATCGTCTAGCTACTCGGCCCAGGCCTTCACTTGGGAGATCACCTCAAGCGGGTTCTCGGTTTCGGGCGGTATCGAGATGTCCAGGTAGGAAACACCGACAGAGCGATACACCTCGATTCGTTCCTTCACTCGCTCTGGGTCGCCAGTCAAGCTGGCCCGGTCGACGTAATCGTCAGGCACCGCTGCAAATGCCTCGTCTCGTTTTCCAGTCAGGAACAAGTCTTGAATCTTCTCGGCCTCATCCACGTAGCCGTAGCGCTTGAACAGGTCGTTGTAGAAGTTCTTGTCGCGAGCGCCCATGCCACCCACATAGAAGCCCACGTTGTCGCGCACACCCTTGCGGACGGAGTCCACCATGGGTCCCGATCCCATGGCCACGGCGCCGCCTGCCACGATTTGCAGTTCGCTCAATTCACCGGAGCGGCGGGAGCCGCCTGCCGATAACGAGTCGCCCCACACGTCGTTGAACTTCTCGGGCAAGAAGTGAATGGGCTGCCAGACGTTGGCCAGCTCGGCTGTCAGTTCCACGTTGCGTGGGCCTATTGACGCGACTGCTATAGGAATGTCGCGTCGAAGGGGCTTGGCCATCAGCTTCAGCGGCTTGCCCAGACCCGTGCCCCCGTCGTAGGGCAGGTTCACGGCGCGACCCTCATGAATGACCCGGTCACCGGACCATACTTTGCGGCAGATCTCAACGACGTCACGCGTGCGGCCCAAGGGCTTCGCGAATGGGACACCGTGCCAGCCTTCGATGACCTGCGGCCCCGAAGTCCCCAGCCCCAGGATGAACCGACCCTCAGACAACGCGTCAATGGTCATCGCCGTTTGGGCCAAGATCGCGGGGCTACGCGAATACACGGGCAAGATGCCGGTCATTAGTTGGACTCGCTCAGTCTTGGCGGCAATGAACGCCAGCGTTGACACCAAGTCAAAGCCGTAGATCTCTCCGCCCCAGATCATGTCAACCCCGGCAGCTTCGAGGTCAGCCACGTGCTTGCTAAGCCGCTTGGGGTCCAAGCTCGCACCTGCTCCAATAGCCATGGATATCTTCATCATTGTGCTCCGTTGCGCTGGCTGCTGTGTTCAGCGGGCCTTGAGTTTCGATCGGGCGAATCTTAGGAGCCCCGGCGTGCCGGTGTCGTGCCGAACATAGCGAACACGATTGGTTCCTGAGATCTAGAAGTATCAGACTAAGGAGGATGGGCAATGGACGTTGACGGTGATGCTCAAACGCTGACAGGCACCGCTGGGTGCGACGCGGCCGACGAGATCATCGACACTCTGCGCCGTTGGGTAGACGAGGTAGTTGTGCCAGAGTCCAGCGCTTTGGAGCTCGCCGATGAGTATCCGACAAAGATGGCCGAACAGATGGAAGAGTTCGGCTTGTTCGGTGCGACCATTCCCGAGGCCTACGGCGGGCTTGAACTTGGCTACCTCACTTACGCTCGGACAATTGAGGAACTCTCGCGTGGATGGATGTCACTGGCGGGCATCGTCAACAGCCACCTCATATGTGCCAAGTTGATCTCTCGATTCGGCACTAAGGATCAGCAACGCCGCTCACTCCCGCAGATGGCCACGGGCAAGCTACGCGGCTGCTTCTCACTCTCAGAGCACGACAGTGGTTCCGACGCAGGTGCCCTGCGATGTCGGGCAGTGCGCGATGGCGACGAGTTCGTCATCAACGGTACGAAGATGTGGGTTACAAACGGGGAGCGAGCGGGCATCGTGGCCTTGCTAGCGCGAGTACCTGAAGGCGATGCAGGAGCCAGATCGGGCGTCACGTGTTTCTTGGTGGATAAGACACCGGGCAAACAGTCGGGTGGAATCACCGTTAGCCGCAAGATCGACAAGATCGGCTACCGCGGACTTGAGACCGTGGAAATGTCCTACGTGGATCATCGGGTACCGCAAGATCGGGTGCTGGGAGGTGAGGAGGGCATCGGCAATGGGCTCCGTTGGGCTCTGGCTGCGCTGGAGCTAGGTCGAATCAACGTTGCGGCGCGCGGTGTGGGCGTTGCGCAGGCCGCCTACGACGCAGCGGTGGCGTATGCAAAACAACGTGAGACGTTTGGCAAACCCATCGCCAAGCACCAAGCCATTGCCTTCAAGATCGCGGAGATGGCCACCAAGTTGCACGCTGCCCGCCTTATGACCTACGACGCCGCCCGCAAGGCCGATGCAGGCGAACGTGTCGATCTGGCAGCGGGCATGGCCAAACTGTTCGCATCCGAAACCGCTGCCGAGTTATCGCTGGATGCCATGCGCATCCACGGCGGCAATGGCTTTTCGACTGAATATCCGGTGGAGCGCTACTACCGAGATGCACCGCTCATGATCATCGGGGAAGGCACCAGCGAGATCCAAAAGCTGGTCATCAGCCGCGCCCTACTTGCTGACGACTGACGGTCTGGGTCCGCCGATCTGACGGCAGCGCTCTGGCTCACTGCGCCCACGGCACTTTTGGCATCTAAGTTGGCATACCTCGACGTGGAGGCATGAGAGATGGCAGACCGCAAGTCGTTTTGGGCGTGGTGCCTGGAATCCGAAGAACCGACTGACGCGGATCGGGCCAAGCTGGCCGCGCAGCTCTCGGCGGAGTACGGCACCGAGATCACAGCTAAGCCTGTGCCCTCAGTTGAAGATGCCGAACTGCGTCCATCACGCATAGCTGTTGCTGACTCGGTGGCCCCTTGGTGTTCGGTCAGCACCTATGACAGAGCTCGCTACGCCTATGGTGCCCACTTCACTGAGCGCGTGCGAGCGTTCAACTTGGACTTTGGGAATCCGCCCGATGTCGTGGCACACCCTCGCAATGAAACCGAAGTCGAAGCGACGCTGGATTGGTGCGACACCAACGGCTATATCGCCGTGCCTTACGGAGGCGGCTCGTCGGTGGTCTGGGGTGTCACGCCACCTGAAGATCGCGGCCCAACAGTGGTCATCTCGCTGGACCAGCTTGACCAGGTGCTCGAGATTGATGAAGTGTCGCGCGCAGCGCGTATTCAGGCAGGCGTGTTCGGCCCACATCTGGAAGATCAGTTGCGACCCAGCGGACACACGCTACGTCATTTCCCGCAGTCGTTCCGCTTCTCGACGCTCGGTGGCTGGATCGCAACTCGTTCGGGCGGCCACTACGCCACCAACCACACCCACATCGACGAGTTCGTGGAGTCGATTCGGATGATCACTCCGTCGGGTTGGTGGGAGTCGCGTCGGTTGCCGGGCTCCGGTGCCGGTCCTAGCCCCGATCGCATGGTTATCGGATCGGAAGGCATCTACGGGATCATCACTGAAGCGTGGATGCGAATCCAAAAGCGTCCTACGTTTCGCGCTACCGCCGGTATCACCTTTCCAACATGGGCGCAGGGCTACGACGCTGTGCGACATATCGCTCAGGCCAAACTGTGGCCAGCCAACCTGCGGATACTCGACCCCACCGAAGCCGGTCGAGCAGCCGGCATGGATGGCGACTACGCGCTTGTCATCGTGTCGTTCGAATCCGCCGAGCTGACACAGCGGCACAACATCGCTCAGGCCGTTGAGATCGCCCGCGACTGCGGCGGCCATGTGCCCGCAGAAGAGATCCAGATTGACGATGGCTCAGGAGCGCCGACCGGACGCGGCGGCGCTGTCGGTGCCTGGCGTAACGCCTTTATCGGGGTTGGCAACGGCGTGGAAACGTCGTTGGGCCTAGTCAACGACACCTTCGAGACCGCTATCACCTGGGACCGTTGGCCCGAGTTTGACGCCGTCGTACGCGAGAAGGTTGGGGCGGTGTTGACTGATGTGTTCGGCAAGCACCATTCGCTGTCGTGTCGGTTCACACACGTCTACACCGACGGTCCCGCTCCCTATTACACGTGGTCCGGTATGGGAACCCAGGGTGGCGAGATTGAACAGTGGCAGATCGTCAAGGACGCCGCCAACGAAGCGCTCGTGTCGGCAGGCGGAACCGTCACACACCACCATGCGGTTGGCCGAATGCACCGCCCGGATGCGTACGACCGTCAGCGTCCGGAGCTATTCGCCGAGGCCGTTCGTGTGGTCAAGAAGCGACTTGACCCCAACGGCGTTCTCAACCCCGGTGTGCTGATTGACGCCTGACAAGCGGGCAACACCAGTTAGAAGCCTGTCTACATTGAATTCTTGTTCTTGGCACGGTCCTTGACGCTCTGAGAAAGCGACGCAGAAGCGGCCGCCGCCGGGATTGCTCCCAGCGGCAACGGCCACTCACTTCTCTCAGTCATGCGCGCAAACAAATGCCAGCCCCAACTAGTGACAGCCGCCTTCGTCCTTGTTCCAAGCGCAGTTGCCCGAAGCACCGTTCACGTCAATGATGTTCGAAACAACCCACGAATGTGTAGACGCGTCGTATTCACTGAAGTCAGTGCCCTCAATCGGGAACGCATCGGCGTTGCCGTTCATCGTGAACTCGATGCCGTCCAAGAAGATCGGATGATGAATGTCGATCGCTCGTACCGCCAAGATGAAGTTCACCCGGTTCAAACCTGCTGGATTGTTCGCGCTGGGTGGCAGCTCAGCAGCGATGCGAAGCGCCTCCACGTACGGATAACCGAGCATGTAGCCGTTGCCAAACATTGAGATGGTGGGATCAAGGTCGTTGGCCTCAAGGCTCTCAACAATGAAGTCAATGAAGGCATCGTTGCCGACCAACGCCGGATCCGTGGTGTCCTTAACGCCGCCGCCGACGATCAACCATCCGTCGCCATCGTCACCGGCGGGCGCGATCCAGCTGGCAGGCGCTTTGCAAACCGATGGCGTGAATGCTGCAGACAGTTCTTCCTTTAACCCCGACGCCGCTACCTCCTGGATGGCCAGCAGGCAGGCATTGCCTGCTGTCATGGAGATATAGACATCCGGATCACTAGCAGAAATTGTTGTGATCTCGTTAGTAATCGTTGGAGCAGCTGGGTCATGGCGGACTGGGACGAACTTCGCGACCACATCGGGGTTGTTGTGAGCATATTCTTCGAAACCCAACTCATAGGCCAGACCGAAATCGTTGTCCATTACCAAACCGGCCACGGTGACCGGCAGCTGGTCGGCCAAGTTCTGCTTGATCCAGTTGCCCCACAACACGGCTTCAGTTGAGTACGACAAGATAATGCCAGTGGTCCAAGGGTGCTGCTCGGGATCACCCCAAGCAGGATGACCGGTCCACACAAACGGCTGGGGAATGCACTCGGCATTCAGAGTGTCGTAGACGGCCAACGTATTCGGCGAGCCGAGCGTGTGAATCGAAAAGACATTGTCGTTCTCAATCAGCTCTTCCACGAACTCAATGGTCTGTGCCGCCACATAGGCATCGTCGTAGGATTTCATGACGACATTCTTCCCAGCGATACCCCCTTCACCATTGACGTAATCGAGATAGTTCATCCAGCCCAGACGGGCATTGCCGTATAACGCGAGCGTGCCGGACTGTGGACCGGTCTGGCCCAGGCGGATCTCATCGTCGGTGATGCCCTCGAAGTTTGACCAGTCTTCCGGGCACTCGTTGAGGTCAATCATGAAGCCCTCAGGGCCCCGCAGGATATTGTCGTCGCCGACGCCCCATTCCCCAGATTCGATATGCGAGCTGATCCGCTCAACGACCGCTGCCCGCCGATACTCGGCCTCCTCAAATATGCCCTCCATGGTGGAGCGATCAAATTCCATCATCGGCGTTTGCTCCCCCTCAGCCATCTCCTTGTCGTCGGAGGCCGCACCATTGTCTTCGGACGCTTGTTCAATGACCTCCTGGCTGAGACCGCCAGCATCTTCAATCTGCTCGTCATCAGTCGGCTCGTCCCCGCCGGAGGTCGACTCGTCTGTATTGGTCGTCTCCTCTTCCTCAACTCTGGTTTCGCTGGAATCAGCATCACCTATGTTGTCATCGCCGCCGCCGCAAGCAGCCGCCCCAATCAAGGACGCAAACAACAGCGCTAGCAAGCGCAACTTGAGACTCTTGAACAGTTGCATGGATCCATCCCCTCCGTGGAAATCGGTCCGGATGCCCGGCCGACCTGGTGTCGCCCAAAGACGACAAAACACACCGCATCTAGGGCCGTTCCCCGAACGACCCGCTCGAACGGTGAATGCGAGCGTAATGCGCAGTTGACAGACATTGCTTGCGATGTCATCACCATGTCACGACATCGCAATTCTTGGACTGTCTGGCGATAGGCAATGCCCAGGATCGGATGCCCAACTTCATACAGGGCACCCGAACGCAGACTGACGTAGCGTGGGTGGCCATGGAATGGGGAGTTACTCTGCCGCACTTGGGACGCGTCGGGACTCGCGACGGTCTTATCACATTCGCATCCGAAGTCGACCGGCTCGGGTTTGACTCAGGCTGGACATCCGATCACGTCTGCTGGCCAGCCGCTCTGGTTTCAAAATACCCGTACTCTGACGACGGCTCGTTCCCGGCACCACCCAAAACGGGATGGCTCGACCCGATCGGCACGCTGCTATTCGTTGCAGCGGTCACCGAGAGGCTGCGCTTGGGTTTCAGCGTGCTCATCTTGCCGTATCGACCCCCAGTGGAGACCGCAAAGCGTCTCGCAACCATCGACGTTTTGTCGAACGGTCGGCTCATCTTGGGTGTGGGCGTGGGTTGGATGCGTGAGGAGGCCGAGGTGTTGGGCATGCCTTGGGACCGTCGCGGTAAGCGTTCCGATGAGCAGATTGAGGTGTTTCGAACGCTGTTCACTGAGCGCGACCCGAGCTTTGGTGGCGAGTTCTATGCCTTTGACCCAGTCGGCTTCGAACCCAAGCCGATACAGGACCCAGTACCGATCTGGGTGGGTGGCAACAGCGCCGCTGCCTACAAGCGAGTAGCGCAATATGGGCACGGATTTCACGCGGCATTCGAAACAATCGAAGACGTGGCCTCGGGCTGGAACCAAGTAGGCCTGGCATGCGATGCCTTAGGCCGCGACCGCAGCGAAATCACACTTTCTCTGCGCTACTACCTCGATCCGGCGGCTGTAATGAAGCCTGAAGTGTCGATCGCTGGCAACACCGAGCAGATGATCGACACCCTCGGGCGGATCGCAGATGCTGGAGTAACGCATTTCGTGCTTGACCCGGTTGTGCGCGGTGGCATTGAGGGTCGGCTCGACGCGCTACGTACGTTCATGTCGGACGTAGCACCTCAGGTCGCCTAACCAGCTCGGGCGGCCAGTGCGTACTTCAGGCCCGCTCGACCTGCGCTAGCTGCGCCCAACAAATACTGGCTGGCCGAGGCAGCGAGCGCAACCCAGCGCTACTCAAAGGCAGACTCAGACTGTGCTGTGGGCATCCTCGCTGGCTAAGTCATATCCGCCGCGGCGACTGTTCCGCGATATCGACGTGCAGCTTTCATCCGGGCGGCGAGTGGCGCTAGTCGGCGGAAACGGCATCGGCAAAACGACACTGCTCGAGATATTGGCCGGAATCAAGGAGCCGGACGAGGGCGAGGTGCATCGTCGCAGTGGGCTGACCGTGGGCTACCTACCTCAGGAGCTTGACGAGATCACCGAAGGCACCGTGCTTGAGGCAACGCTTGCCGGTGCCGGAGATATCACCGCGATGACTGCCGAACTTCGATCACTTGAAGCCCGCTTGACCGATGTCGAAGCTGGCGATCATGATGCCATTCTCACCCGCTACGGAGAGCTGGAGGCCCGTTATCGCCAGATCGGCGGTTACGGCTTCGAAGCGGAAGCTCACCGAGTGCTAGCCGGGTTGGGGTTCGCCTCCAACGATGCGCAACGTCGGGTAAACCAGCTATCAGGTGGCTGGCGAATGCGGGTAGCGCTTGCGCAGCTACTACTAGCCAAGCCCGATGTGCTACTGGCTGATGAGCCCACCAATCACCTAGATGTGGACTCGGTGGCATGGCTGGAAGATCAACTGTCCGCCTGGGAAGGCGGTCTGCTGTTTGTCAGCCACGATCGCGACTTCATTGACGCAGTCGCCAACCGGGTCATCGAAATGGACGGCACGAGCGCGTATGAACACGTCGGCGGCTTCGCCGAGTTCGTAGCAGCCCGCGAGGAACGAATTGCAGCAGCAGAAGCCGCAGCAGCACAGCAGGCTCGCAAGAGAGCTCACACCGAACGGTTCATTGAGCGCTTCCGCTACAAGGCTACGAAGGCTCGCCAAGTTCAGAGCCGGCTGAAGTCACTGTCCAAGCTGGAGCCCGTAGAGGTCCCGAGCCGCGAAGTCATGGCAGCCCGCTTCGGTTTTGGCACGCCGCGGCGCTCCTCGCGAGTCGTCGTGGAACTCATTGATGCCGTTTTGGGATATGCAGACGGCGACGCCCCCGTGCTAGCTGGCGTGGACCTGGTCATTGAGCGCGGCGCCAAGGTGGGTGTAGTTGGGCCCAACGGCGCAGGCAAAACGACACTTCTGCGGGCGCTACAAGGCGAGCTGGGTGTGCTTAGCGGCGAGCTGCATCGTGGTCGCAACGTGGACATGGCAACGTTCGCCCAACATCTAACTGAAGTGATGGATCCGCGACGGTCCGTGCTAGAGGAATTCACCGCTTCTGTCGGCGAACAGCCGGGACGCAATGTGCGCACAATGCTCGGCGGATTCGGATTTCCCGGTGGTACCGCGGACCGCAAGGTGGCCAATCTCTCGGGCGGTGAACGGACCCGTCTGGCGCTGGCGATCACCATGGCCAATCCCGTCAACCTGCTCATATTGGACGAGCCCACCAATCACCTCGACCTGCCGAGCTGCGACCTACTGGAGGATGCGCTCTCTGTGTATCCGGGCACAGTGCTGCTCGTTACCCACGACCGACATCTCATCCGCAGCGTGGCGGACTCGCTCATCGTGGTGCGCGACGGCACCGCCACACAACATCAAGGCGTAGATGAAGAGTTGCTGAAACCGCCTGGACCCAGCACGAGACGTACCGCAGGCGGCAGCACCGCGCCAGATGGAACAAACCGCAGCGCCGACAACACCGGCACTCACGCCACCAAGCCAACGCCGCGCACGAGCGCGGCGGAGCGTCGCCGCGAGGGAGCCAGCAAACGTAGGAGTGACCACGATGCCACATCGGGGTTGCGCCGGGAGCTAGCTGCAGCCGAACGCGCTTGGGAAGCGGCCGAACATCGCGTCGCAGAACTGCAGGCACTGCTAGCTGAGCCGGGCACTTACGACGACCCCGAGCATGCCCGCCAGCTCGCGCAGGACTACGACGCTGCCAAATCTGAGGCGATGGGCCACATGTCCGAATGCGAGGCGTTGCAGCGTCGTATTGACCGAGTGGCCGCGCGCACCTAACCGACCGATGCCCTGGCAGCGAAAGCCGCGAGGCGAACCGGTCGTAGGCGCGCAGATCAAGCTGGCGCGGGCGCTATAGCGGGTCGCTAGGCGCACCCATCTTGGGGCGCAGCGACCGTCACGTGCTCCACTGAAACCGCGCCGACATCGCTGTCGCCATGCTGGGTGAACGTGACCAGGCAGGCCGTTTCATTGGATGGCAGACCCATCGGAGCACCCGGATACCAAGCAGTCACCTCACCGACCGAGACATCTGTGGGTACGTGCCAGTGACCGAGGGCGACATAGTCGGCTCCGGTTGCCTCAATCTCCTCGGAACTAATCGGCGAGGAGCGATGCATGTCATCGGCGGTCCGCTGGAAGTGCCCGTGTCCAGCCGCAATAAACCAGCCCTGCTCGGGACGTGGAGGTACGCCAGCTAGGGGACGATAGTCGGGTTCGTGCGCATGCATCGCCCTTCCCCACAGTGTCAAATCGTGTTCGCCGAAGTGCAAGACAGCTCCAGCGGGGTCGTCCAAGAAGACCACGCCCGCACCGGTTACTTCAAGCCGATGCTCGTGATCGGCGTGGGTTCCCCACAGCGTGTGCTTGTCGTGGACATCGTGGTTCCCAGGAATAATCACCACCGATGCATCCACTCTGCCAAGCAGTTGCATGGTGTACGCGAAGTCCGAGCGGTTCAGCCGGGCATGGTCAAACAGATCACCGGCGATCAACAAGACATCTGCTTGTTGATCTGCGACAGTCGCAGCGAGGGCGTGAATAGGACACTGGCAGACATCCAGGTGAGCGCCGTGCGGCCCACGCACGTGACCTATATGCACGTCTGAGGTGTGCAGCACGCGCAACGGCTGAGCGGCTCGCCGCCCGTTTTGAGACGGCCCGATACTGCGTGACTCCATCTCGCGCGACCCAGTTTCAAACAACCCCGTCTTGGGCGATCCATGCACACTCACAGCACGACAGCTTGCCACGATGCGTTCACTTGTCGTTGGGGAGCCATGCGCCCATCCGTCACCTAGGGGCGGTACGTTCAACCGGGTGCGAATCCTGGTAACGAACGACGATGGAATCGAATCAGAAGGACTACGGGTGCTGGCCGACGCAATGACCGCTCACGGCGATGTGGTGGTTGTTGCTCCAGACTCGGAATATTCGGGCGCAGGTGCGGCGATCGGTCCGCTGCACTTGATGGATCCTCAGGTACACAAGGTGCCCTTTGAAGGCGTCGCCGATGCCTGGGCAGTCTCTGGGGCACCGGCTTTGTGCGTGATGTTCGCTCGTCTGGGCGCATTCGGTCCGGTGGACTTGGTGGTGTCGGGGATCAACCCCGGCGCGAACGTTGGTCGTTCCGTGTACCACTCGGGCACCGTTGGAGCTGTGTTAACCGGTCGTAACGGCAATATCCCGGGCTTGGCTGTGAGCCAGACCGTGGAGGGGTTTGGCGTTGAGGGACAGGGCTGGGACGAAGCCATCGCCGATCAGAAATGGCACTCGGCGGCCGAAATAGCCAGCGTCGTGCTCGGAGGTCTGCTTGCCGACGAACACGAATCGGCGTGGGCCGTGAACCTCAACGTGCCAAATTGTGAGGTGAGCGACATGAAAGGTTGGCGTTTCACCGAGATAGGAACCTTGCCGCCGCGCTCAATCACCTCGGCCAGCCTTGAGCCGCATCCCGACAACTCCCAGGCCTTCCGAGTTGCCATGCAGTGGGGCGATGCCGTTGACATGCCCGCCGAAGTCGACACCGGCGCTGTAATGGGCGACTACGTCTCGGTGACATTCTTGTCACGTCTTACCGCCCTGCCAGCCAGCTCCGATTCAAAGCTAGCTGCCTGCCTGGATGGCCTTTTTTGAGGCAGCGCCTGAGGGCCATCTCTTGGCACCGCTGTTTTTCGTGCCTTGTTTCGTGCCTAATGCAGTCTCAGGCAGTAAGCCGCCGAGTGACTCGAAAGTTACGTGCCAGCATCGCAGCGGCCGCGATGCCCAGCGCCACTGCTGCCCACGCGCCCCAACCCGCCAAATCGGCGTAGGACCGGTGTTCAACCGCCAAGCCGGAACTCACACCCGCGGCCGCGCCAAGCGCAGTCATCAACACATCGGCTGTGGCCTGCACGCTGACGCGCCGTTCCACCGGAAACGAAGCGGTCAGCAGCGAACTGGCTGCTACTACACAGAAACTCCAGCCGATTCCCACGAGGAAAAGGCCCGCCAACAGACCTGTGGCATGCTCGGCATCGGTTCGTGCGGCTGTAACTGCTCCGACCGCGAGAATCAGCGCACCCAAAATGATGACGATCTGGCCGCCTATGCGGTCCACCAACCATCCCACGTACGGTGAGAACGCGAACATTCCAGCAATATGCAGCGACAACATGACGCCGATGACCAAAGCGTTCTGATCGCCCTGCGACATGTGAATCGGCGACACCGTCATGACGCCGACCATGACGGCTTGGGCCAGCATCATGCCAATAAGGGCGATTGAGCCAAGTGGATGGGCCAGAATGCGGCCCGCCTCGGCCAAGCTCGGCAGCTTGACGCTCGTCGCGCCTGCGTCTGAAGCCAACACATGCAGCGGATCGGGACGCAGTCGGCGATAGACGTTGCCCGCTGCGAGCACAAACAGTCCAAGCGCCAGTGCGTACGGAACGGCGAAGCCGCTCAACCCTTCTGTGTCGGCGAACGTGCTCTTGAGGCCGAGCGCCACGGTAGGCCCGAGCACTGAGCCAACCGTGCTGGCCCACAGCACCAGGCTGATTGAGCGAGCCCGATTCTCATCGGTGGCCAAGTCGGCGCCTGCATATCGAGCCGCCAAATTGGCGGCTTGGCCGGTGCCGATCAGCACCATGCCGATAACAAGCATCGCGTAGCGGCCAGCGAATGCCGACAGCAGCGCCAGAGTGGCACCGACCGCTCCTATGAGGTAGCCACAAGCGAGACCGAAACGGCGTCCACGCCTAGCCATGAGCGCAGCCAGCGGGATACCAGCGAGCGTGCCGCCAATGCTGAGGCACACTGCCGCGAGCGACGCCTTTGTCTCGCTGCCGGTCATCTGATCCGCCAGCAACGTTGAGGCCGAAAACGACGCCGTCATGGCGAGGCCGCCAGGGATGACGCCAAGTTGCAGGACACCGATGGTGCGCCGAGCAAGCTCCTCGCGCTCAGGTGTGCCCGGCAGGTACTTGAGATGCTCTGCGCCAGCAGACGTACCTTGCACCATCGTCCTAGCCTCCCCGTCGGCTTGCTAGATCGGCACCGGGACCTCGGACCGCCTGGGAACGCTAACGCGCAGTATCGCTGCGGGCCCGGATGTCCCTGCGTGCCCAGAGGTCTCCGGGACAGTTTTCGGTACAGATAGTCAATACAAGCTTGTCGAAAGGGGCACTGGATGCGAAACGTTCACGGCCGCGTAGCTATGATCAGCGGAGCCAATCGCGGTATCGGCGAAGCAATTGCCGCCGCCTTACATGCCGATGGCTGGACGCTGTCGCTGGGCGCTCGCGATGTTGCTTCGCTGGAAACTTCAGCGTCGCGCTACCGCACCGACGACCGCTCTAATCGGGCAGACCGCGCAGGTCCCGGCGAGACTGCCAATAGACGCAACAATGGCGGGTCGCCAGTGACACTCCACCAATACGACGCCGTCGACCGCGACGCGCCAGCACGCTGGACGGCAGAGACAATCGCAGCTCACGGCCGGATCGACTGTGTGGTGAACAACGCGGGTGTCGCGTACACAGAGGCCTTTGAGGAGTTGTCGGAGGACAAGCTGGATGAGATGTGGGAGGTGAACGCGAAGGGGCCCTTCCGCATGCTGCGGGCAACGCTTGACCACCTGCGCCGCAGCGGCGAGGGTCGCATCGTGAACGTGATCTCAATGTCTGGCAAGCGTGTGCGTGGCACCTTCGCTCCCGGCTACGCGATGAGCAAACACGCCGCCATGGCGTTGCACCATTCGATCCGGCATCTCACGTTTGCCGATGGGATCAGATGCACAGCAGTGTGCCCGGGCTATGTGCGCACCGACATGACATCGGACTTCGGTGTGGATCCGTCAATCATGATCGAAGCCGACGATCTAGCCCAGTGTCTCGCCACCATCTTGCGACTGCCGAACACTGCGTCGGTAGCGGAATTGCTCGTCTCTACTGAACCTGAGACCATCGCTTGAACAAGCCATGAACTAGCACTTGAACAGTTCAGATCTGGCGAACCTGCCGAGCTGCCGCCTTTGCACTCCGCGCTGTGAGCCGCTGTCTACGCTCTTTGACCATCTCGCGAGCTTCCTCGCTGCCGTCGTTCCAGGTACCGAACCACTTGTCTAGGGGCACCAATGAGGTGCCGTAGTTGCAGTCGAAGTAACGGTGGTGAAGCGTGTGGAAGCGATCACCACCGGCAACGGTGACCTCTCCAGTAATGACATAGCGGTCGAAACCCGAGTGCGATGGTGCCGGTGAGAGCAGCAGGTAGGTGGCAGTCAGCGTGATCAAGTACGGATTCGCGGGGATCGCCAAAAACATCAACGGTGCAGAGAAATACAGCACATGCTCAAGTGGATGCATCGACACGCCAGCCCACGGGCCGACATTGACATTGCGATGATGCAACGAATGCACCCAGCGATACAGGCGCCGGGTGTGTAGCAGCCGATGGTTGGCGTAAAAGTGCACCGAGACGAGCGGGAACATCGCCAGCGTCAAAGCTGCGGTGTAAGCAAGATTGGCAACTCCGCCGCTCGCCGACACAGTTGGGAGCAGATCGTTGGCGTAGAGCCACAGCATCAGCGACTCATACAGCGCCCCTACTGAGCATGCGCTGACTAGTGACCAAAAGACGTTGTCGCGGGTCTGGTTGCGGAACAAGAACGGGCGACGACCCACCGACAACCATCGTCCGTCGTACTTGTGCTGCGTGCCCTGGTTACGTCGGATGTACAGCCACCAGTGCAAACCCCCCACAATCGCGACCATCAAGGCGACGTTGCGCAGGTACACCAGCACAACTGCCCAACCTGCAGGAGTCGAGAAACTGTCGAGGGAGGGCGTCAGCCACATCCATGAGGCGATGCCAACGACGATCCACAGTCCGTTCTGCCACCACATGAATTTGGTGACCAGCCAGCGCGTCATCGCGAGCGGTCGAGGCGGCCGTTCATACAGCGGCGGGAGGACAACCTCCCCGATCCCCACGATGCCCAGCTTACGTCGACCTGCACGCCTGCAAGAACAACCCAGTGTTGGCCTTCGGGACATTTGGTTGGCGACATGACCGTGTAGGCCTGCGAAGCGCTTCAAGTCTGCGGGCGACACCTAGTGTCTGGTCGATGGGTGTCTGGTTGATGGGCGGAGCACCTGGACCCGAGTCGTCCAAGGCTGAATGGCGCCGATGGCTTCGAGCACATCGGCGCCCAGTCGCGACAGCATCAACGGCTGCTGTCGTCGCACACCTTCAAGCGTTAATTGAATCACGCGACCGACGGTCGGCATCTTTTTCGCGGTCTGCGGCACTGCCGGTAAGCAATTTGGTGCTCTTCTACCGCGCGATGCCAAGTGAGTTGTCGCTGGACTCATTGGCCGACGCCCTCGGCTGGCAGCGCTTCGCCGTAACGCGCACACCCAAAGATGGTCCGCTCACGCTGCACCCGGCAATCGGCTCAATGGCACGGCACCGCTACGGCTTCGCTCAACCCATGGAAGATGCAATTGAGTTGGCACCCCGACACATCTCGCTCGCTCTAGTGCCTGGGCTGGCTTTCGACCGGCGCGGCACGCGGCTCGGCCACGGTCTCGGGTACTTCGACGAACTGCTGGCCCGGTTGCCTCGCAACTGTCCCCGTGTTGGCGTGACGTGCCGTGAGCTGATCTTCGACTGGCTGCCCTGCGATGCTCACGACATCGCCATGACCCACCTCGCGACCCCCGACGGCATCATTGAGGTGGAAGCCGATCTGGCCGGTTGAGGTCTGCGCGTGCGGCCTCAATTGCTGTGCGACGCCAACAACCTTCAATGTGATCGTTGACGATGCCTGAGGCCTGCATCAGCGCGTAACACGTGGTGGGGCCCACGAACCGCCAACCCAGCTTGCGCAGCGCATTGCTGAGCGCAGTTGATTCTGGAGTTATTGGCATCGCAGTGAGCGTGCTGTAGTCAATGACCGCAGGCCGATCATCGGGATGCGGCTCAAACGACCAGAACAAGGCGGCCAGGCTGCCGTACGCCTCGACCGTGTTGAGCGCAGCACGGGCGTTGTTGATCGTGGCCTCAATCTTGCCTCGATGGCGCACGATGCCCTTGTCGCCCATCAGGCGTTCAACATCGGCGTCGCCGAAGTTGGCCACAGCGTGGAGATCGAATCCGCAGAAGGCCGACCGGAAGTTCTCGCGTTTACGCAGGATCGTTAGCCACGACAAGCCAGCTTGGAATCCCTCCAGGCACATCTTCTCGTACAGCCCCATGTCGTCGGTTACCGGCATACCCCACTCGGTGTCGTGGTACTGCTCGTAGTCTTCGTGGCCTTCGCCCCACCAGCAAGCCTGTGTTGCGTCTGCGCGCAGTCGCAGACCACAAGGCACCCGTGATGTTTGACTCATGGGCGCTGCTGGGTGTCGTCGGTGTTCACCGCGATGGGCTCCTTGCTGCTGTCGACTCTTGTCAACTCCTTGCATTTTGCCTGCCGGGGCGTCCGTAGGCTGCGCTGTCGTGCGGCATCGGCCTGATCGGCTGTTCCTGCTGACAGGCGGCACCCAGGGGTTTTCGCTCGCGTGGGGGCTGCCCGCTGTGGTCTGGTGGGTGGTTCAGCTAGCACTCAGCCCTATCCAGTTGGTGCTATTGGGCACGGCCCTGGTCGTTACGATTCTCGTGGCTGAAGTGCCCACTGGCGTAGTTGCCGACCTGTATAGCCGCAAACGCTCTGTCGTGGCCGCGTATATCGTCATGGGTGCAGCAATGTCGCTGGCGCCGATTGCCGAGACCTACTGGCTTTTGCTGGTGTGGCAAGTTCTGTGGGGCATCGGTTGGACACTGCAAAGCGGTGCCGCTACGGCGTGGATGACCGACGAGTTGGCATTCACCGCACGTGCCCAGATGACGGACCACCTGATAGTGCGACACGCCATCTGGAGATCGGTCGGGGTAATGGCCGGGATTCTGGTTGCGGGCGCATTGGGTGTTTGGTCGTTGCGGGGCTCAATGGTCGTGATGGGCGGCGCGACGGCGCTAATGGCTGCATTCTTGGCAGTGACTATGAGCGAGGCTGGTTTCCGGCCCGCTCGAGGCGGCCGCGGCCACGAGTCGGCCGAGTGCCCACCGGTGGCCAGCACAAGCGGCTGGCGGGATGCGGCGCGCTTGTGGACACAGGGCGCTCGGTTAGTTCGCCAACGTCCGACCTTGCTAGCGGTAGTGCTGGCCGCTGCACTGGCTGGCGCGGCATCAGAGGCAGTTGAGCGGCTAGACGTGCTACGCCTGGTTCAGCTCGGACTCGCAGACTTTGACGGCGCTGGCGCGGTGGTGTTCTTCGGAGCGGTTTGGTTCGTCATGTCAGCCATGGCCATCCCGGCAATGGTGTGGCTAGCCCGCCACGTTCAGGGACAGCCCAACAGTCACAGCCAACCGAGTGCCGATGGCCAGCCGAGTACTGGCAGCCAACACGCTGGTCACCATGAACGTCGGCGCGACGCGTTGCTGCTGGCTCGCTTGCTGCTCGTCGTCGGCATCGGCACCATGGCACTAGCCATAAGCCCATCCTTCGCAGTGGCTCTGGGCGGCTGGGCTGTCTTGGACGTAGCTGGTGAAACCACCTACCCACTCGCTGAGGCCATGGCGAATCGCGAGGCGCCATCGATGGTTCGCGCGACGGTGATTTCGTTCTTGGGCCAAGCCGAAGCGGTGGGAGAAGTCGTAGGAGGCCTAGCGTTGGGCGCGGTGGCGCGGTTCGTCTCAGTGCCTCTAGCGCTGGCCATTGCGGCCAGCGTGTTTGCTATATCGGCAAGCCCAGTTGCCTTGGTAGCTAGACGCTCACACGTCAGCGACGGCTGAGCGTCAGCCGCTTAGCCCCCGGCCATCTCCGACATAGCGGCTTCCGAACGTCGCGCCATCTCGTCGGGATCCACATCTTCAATGTGGGTCGCCAGATTCCATCGATGTCCCCACGGGTCTTGGATCATGCCCGAGCGGTCACCGTAGAACTGGTCCTCAATCGGCCGCACCTCTGTGGCACCTGCCGCGAGAGCGGCTGCAAACGTGGCGTCGATGTCTTCCACGTAAATGCTCATCTGCACCGGCGAGCCGCCGTAGTGCCCGGGCGGTTCAAACTCCATCTCCGGGAATGCGTCTGCCACCATGATTAGCGACTCGCCCAGTACCAGCTCAGAATGACCGACCCTGTCGCCCATAGGCACACGCATCCGCTCGGTCATACCAAAAACCTGGGTGTAGAAGGCGATAGCTGCGTCGGCACCGTCGACGCTCATTGCGATGGAAACACGCGGATAGTCGTCGGGAATAGGTTGAACCATCGTTCCTTCTCCTGTGTTCGTGCTTTGTGGCTCACACCATAGGAGAAGGCGCAGTATGCAACAGACACTTGGTCTGGTGGCCGCTCAGTACAGCGACCTCAGTACGGCGACACAGCGCAGTTGGGCAACCGTGCAGTTGGGTGACACAGTGTCGCAACCTCACACGCGCTGGCAGTTAGCGGGCTACCAGTATCTCTACTGCCTGTGCCACTGCTGCTCGTGCGCGAGCCTCAAGGCCTGAGCTGCCCGCGCTGGCGATGGGATGTTCGATAACGGTAAACGGGTGGTCGGGCACGCCTTGGACGCGCGCCATCAACTCGGCTGCGTCGGCAAAGGCTTTCGTCATCACGCTGACTGCGGGAACTCCGACCCGCTCGACAGCTACGGCGTCGTGCAGACTGCACGACGAGCAGCTTCCTCAGTCGCCGACACCAGCCAAAACGGCATCCCAGCCCATGGCCTCGGCCATCAGCTCGCGTTGCGCGGGAGCGCTGTAGTTGGCTTTGGTGCGGCGTACTACTTCAGCTACGCCGTGATGGTCACGCAGCAAACGTTCAACCTGGTCAAAAAAAGGTTTGGTGTTCTCTTTGCCGTTGGAGATAACGCCGACGGTTGCGCCCCGCAAGGTAGCGAGCCGCTGAGGTGTCGCGAATCCGACAGGGTCCTGCTCGTGAGTGGGATCTAAGAGCTCCATTTCAACCTCAATTCACTTCACAGTCCACGCATGCACCCAGCGCCACGGTGGCCGCGTGGCTACGTGTGCCCAGCCAGGGCGGGATGACCGCCGCGAATCCACCTGCGGGTCCGCCAGCCGCAACGATCAGCAGGTCTTTGGGTGATTCCAATGCGGGATAGCTGCGTTCGGCCCGATCCTTGACAACCGCTGTCTTACCTACAGCGGCCCAATCGCCTCGGCGCACACAGGCTCGTTCAAACACGCAAAGGGCAATGTCATCCTTAGTCCAGCCAGCAGCGTCAAAGTGGGACCGCAACTGCGGCGGCAGCACCACGACATAGTTGCCAGGCCAAATGGAGTAGTTGAGCTGGTTCGCCCGAATCTCCGCGGCGATGGTCTCACAGAGCTCGTCGGGCTCGGTAGTCCACTCGTTCATTATCTGACGGGGAGCCATTGAAGCCACTGCGGTCACCGACGACACGTGACCGCGTTCAGCAGTTGCTGTACCGAGGCGTCGATCGCCAAGCGAGACCCAGCGCGTTGCCTCCTCGTCCTCGGCTATGCAATAGCCGAGCTTGCCGGGATGACCAAGTGTGGAGCGGTCGATACCGCCGGGCCTCACGTCAAGCACGTTGGCCAGGACCAGCCGCACTGCTCGAGCAATAGCAGCGCGGGATCGGTCGGCGCTCCCAAGCACGCTGAACGTGGCGTCCATACCTAGCTCGCGTCGAATCGGACCGTTGACAATCAGCAGTATTGCGCAGCCGCCGGTGGATGCCGTAGGACCGTGAAGTCCGAACTCGGGCTGCAATAGCGCTGTGAGCGCGGTCACCACAACCGGAAAGTGCGGCGGCAGGCATCCGGCCATTACTGCATTGACAGCAGCCTTCTCCGCCGTGATGGGGCGTGCGCGCACCGGTTCGATGCCTACGAGATGGTCCGGTGTCAGCATCGCCCAGTCCAAGCACGCCTCTACCGCATCTTGCGTCGGCGGCATCACCGGCAAACCGTCTGTCCATCCCCGTGCGTGAAACACCTCTTGAGCTTCGGTGAAGTCGCCAACGGTGATGCGATTGGAGGCGAGCTGCATTGCTGTGGGCATGGTTGTGACGCTGTGCTTCTGCTCGGAGTCTCTGCCCGAACTCTACGCTTTCTCGGCTGCTTTCTCGGCTCGACGGCCTTAGCTGCGCTCGAACAGTCCCGCTAGCAGTCCGCGGGAGTCGTCAGAGCCGGGTCCAACGGCATTGGACAGCACCCGCGACGACAGTCGTTCAAACGGAAGCGACTGCAGCCACACCCATCCGGTGCCCGACACTGTCGCTAGGAACAGTCCCTCTCCGCCGAAGAACATCGATTTGAGGTTGCCAGCTCGCTCAATGTTGTAATCGAGCGATGGCTGCAGCGCGACTAAGCAACCTGTGTCAAGCCTGACGGTCTGATTGTTGAGCTGGACTGCCTTGATAGAGCCACCTGCGTGCAAGAACGCCATTCCGTCGCCTGTCAATCGTTGAAGAATGAAACCCTCGCCGCCGAACAACCCTGTGCCGATGCCGCGCTGCCAGGCAATATCCAGCTTGGTGCCCATCGCTGCACACAGGAAGGCGTCGCGTTGAGCGATTATCTCGCCGCCCATCTCGGCGAGATCCACTGGGATTATCTTGCCGGGATAGCCAGCCGCAAAGCCGACCTTGGCTTTGCCACCGTTACCGGTGTTGGTGAAGTGGGTAAGGAATAGCGACTCGCCGGAAATAGCGCGTTTGCCTGCACCCTTGAGCTTGCCCCACATGCCTGCTTTCGGCTCGGTGCCGTCGCCCATGACCGACTCAAACGAGATGCCGTCTTCGATGAACATCATCGTGCCCGCTTCGCCGATGACGGTCTCGCCCGGGTCGAGCTCGACCTCAACGAACTGCATGTCATCGCCGAAGACCTGATAGTCGACTTCATGGCTGCGCATAGCCGGTAGCTCCTCGCCGCGTTGGCTGCCTGCCGGTCAAGCAGCTCTCCGACCCGACAGTACCCGTCGACTCTGTCCAGATCGGGTCAAGCTCCTGCAGTTCACCTCAAAGCGGTTCAGGACTGTTCAGCCAAGTCCAGGCCGACGGGGTTCATGCCGATGTGTTTGCACCAATGAGCAGCGTCAGTAGATCTTGGAATCAGCGCCGCCTTTGGCTGAAGCCACACCGGTTTCACGTGCAGTGCGCAAGTCAAGCGCTAGGCCACGACCGAGCGCCAAGGCGTCGCCCGACACTGTCTGCATGCGGAAGCCCTTAGAGCGTCGGTCCGCTGCAAGTGCTGCTGTGGAGTGAATGCCAGCCACCACGCCGTGGGCAGCGCAGCGCTCTGCTATGTGCTCCAGCGTGGCCTTGTATTCGGCGTGATCGTCGGTGTATCCGGGTCCGTAGCCGTAGCTGATGGACAGATCGGCTGGTCCTACATAGATGGCATCGACACCTTCTATTGCCAAGATGTCGTCCAGCGAATCCACAGCTTGGCGAGTCTCGATCATCGGGATGCAAGCGGTTGTGTCGTTGGCGACGTCGAAGTAACTCTCACCTGCATCAGCACGCGCCGCCGCCAAGATGGGACCAAAGCTACGAGCCCCCAAAGGGGGGTATTTGCAAGCTGCCACCGCAGCGGTGGCCTCAGCAACAGAGTTCACCATTGGGATGATCACGCCTCGCGCTCCCGCGTCCAATACGCGCCCGATGATTCCGGGTTCGTTCCACGGCACCCGCACAATCGGTGTGCCGCCGCCCATCTCAATCGCTTGCATCATCGTCACCGCAACCTGGTAGTCAGCGATGCCGTGCTGCATGTCGACGCACACATAGTCAAAGCCAGCGCGCCCAGCGATCTCGGCTGAGTGGCTGGAGGCCATCGATAGCCAGGTACCGAGCGTCTCGCCGCCCGCTGCCCAGGTGGCCATCATCTTGTTTGACATGTTTGTTTCCTCCTGCCGGTAGCGATGCGCGGCGCTTGGTTACCGCCAGCCGTCAATTATCAGTCTTCGAAGATGTCGCGCAGGATGGTGTTCTCCTGCGTTTCGATCAACCCGACGGCCTCGGTCACGAATTCGCGCCAGGCTGGATCCGCATAGAGCGCCTTGCGCTTGCGGGCTCGCTCCTCAAGCGAGTCGTAGCGCCACATGTGAATGACCTCGTTGATGCCGCCAAACTCGGTCGTGTAGTAGCCGACCGGCTCTCCAAGGTGCTTGCGCTGCGCCTCGTAACCCTTGTCAAAGTAGGTCTCCACCCAACGATCGGGGCCGCCGGCCTTCAAGCGGTAGCGCCGCATTTCCACGAAGCTCATGATTGCCCCGCCTCCCTATAGGAACCACTGATTGATAAGTACCACCGACTAATAGGAACTATTGTTTGTTGCTAGGGAATATCGCCCAGCCGTATCCGCTATACGCCCGACAGCCAAGTCCGGTCAGTCTGGCTCAAGCTGGCACGACCCAGCGCCGCCGAACCGTAGCGCACGCGCCCGCACTCAGGCCCAAGGGACGCGAATAGCGTCCAAGTGAGCTCAAGTTCGGAGGTCGCGTACGCGTTGGGCTTTGCCTTCCGAGCGGGGGATGCCTTCTGGCTCAACGGTGCGGACCTCAACTGCGATGCCGACACGCTGTCGCACCGTGTTGGCGAAGTCCCGAGCGATGGCATCGTGGTCACCACCGTCGGACCTAGGTTCCAGCACAGCAGTTATGCCTTCAAGCCGACCCCGCTGATGTACTTCAAGGAAGAAGTGGCCGGTCAACCTCGGATCAGCCGACACCAACTCCTCAAACTGGCTCGGAAACACGTTGACACCGCGAATGATGAGCATGTCATCGGTTCGAGCAGCAACGCGGCCCATGCGTCGCATTGAACGTGCTGTGCCCGGTTGCAGCGAGCAGATGTCGCGGGTGCGGTACCGGATTACTGGCATCGCCTCTTTGGTCAGCGATGTGAACACAAGCTCACCGGTCTCGCCCTCCGCCAACACCTCGCCCGAGTCTGGGTCGATGATCTCGGGATAAAAGTGATCTTCCCAAATTGTCGGCCCATCTTTGGACTCAACGCACTCGTTCGCCACGCCACCGCCGATCACCTCTGAGAGCCCGTAAATGTCCACCGCGTCTATCCCGAACGCCGCTTCCAGCTCGCTTCGCATTGCTTCGGACCACGGCTCGGCCCCAAAGATGCCTACACGCAGCGATGTTGAGGACGGGTCTAGCCCCTGGTTGCGGAACTCATCGGCGATTACCAACGCGTACGACGGTGTCGCGCACAGCACGTCGGCGTCGAAGTCAACCAGCAACTGCACCTGGCGAGCTGTCTGGCCAGCCGACGCGGGTACAACCGTGCAACCGAACCGCTCGGCTCCGTAGTGGGCGCCCAGCCCGCCGGTAAACAAGCCGTAGCCGTACGCAACATGCACAATGTCGCCAGGCCGCACACCAGCCGCCACCAAAGAGCGCTGAAACACGTGAGACCACATATCTAGATCAGCCTGGGTATAGCCCACCACTGTCGGCTTGCCGGTGGTTCCCGACGATGCATGGACTCGAGCCACGCGGTGTCGAGGCACGGCAAACATCCCAAAGGGATAGTTGTCTCGCAACTCCTTTTTGGATGTGAACGGAAACCGCTGCAAATCCGCCAGGCGCCGCAGATCTGATGGATGCACACCGGCTTGGTCGAATAGTTGCCGGTAGACCGGTACGTGCGCGTAGGCGTGCGCGAGGCTCCACTGCAACCGCTCTAGCTGCAGGTCTCGGATTTGCGGGATCGGTGCATTCTCGATGGGGTGCAGACCCCGCTTGGCGACCGGCTCAAACTTTGCCATGTGAGATTTCCTTGTCTCTAGGTTTCTAGAATTCCGGTTTCTAGATTCCTGGTTTCTAGAGTTCTGGCTCTTAGTGTTTCAGGCTGGGACATTCTTCCCGCCAGATCGCTGCTGGGGTACAGCCACGAGAGCACGCTGCGGGGAGCCGAATAGCCATGATGACTGACGACTTCCGCTTCACAATCCTGGTTGTGCCCTACATGCGCCGTCGCGGCGAGCAGGTGGGGCTAGCAGGTTCAAGCCCGCAGCGCTGGCAGACGCTGATGGATCAGGTACGAACTCAGATGCAGTTCGCCGAGTCGGTGGGCTACGACGGCTTCGCTATGACCGAGCAACACCTACAGGTGGAGGGCATCGAGACCACCACTAATCCGCTGATGTGGGACTATTTCGTGGCTCAGCACACCGAGCGGATGCGGGTAGGTCAGCTCGGCATGAACCTCACTGCGGTGAATCCGATCCAGTTGGCCGAGAACGTTGCGATGCTCGACCACTTCACGGGCGGGCGGACCTTTGTGGGTTTCTCGCGCGGCAACACACCACGTTGGACCGGCACATTCGGCCAACATCTCGCCATTACCTCTACCGAGTCCGACAAATCTGAGTCCGACCAACGCAACCGTCGGGCGCTCTACGAGAACTGGCATCTGGTGAAATCGCTTTGGACACAAGACAAGGTGTCCATCCACGGTGAGTTCTGGCAGGTGCCGCCTCAGATGGAATGGCATTTCCCACCAACTGACGACTTCGACCCGGCTGCGGTTGACGGCGACAAGACGCTGCGCGAGGTCGGCATCGTGCCCCGACCGCTGCAACAGCCGCACCCGCCGGTGTATGCGCCGTTCAGCTACAGCATGGAGACCTCAAAATTCTGGGCACGCGAAGGCGCCAAGATGGTCAGCTTCGTTGCTCCTGAACGCCAGGAATTCATACGTACCGCACTCGACGTATACCTGGAGGAAGCTCACAAGGCCGGGCGTAACACCACTCCCACCGACGGGCTCGCCATCGGCGGCCACCTCACGATGGGTCGCACACCGGTCGAAGCCGCGGATCTCTACGGTGGCTTTGAGGAGTTGTTCAACTGGGCCTACAACGCGCCTCCCTACGTAGTTCCAATGGGCCGTGTCTGGCGCGGTAGCCGTGAAGAGGAGCTTGACCATGTGGGCTCGCTGCACGAAGAGCTAGGTGTCACCGAGTTCTTCTTGTGGCACCACGTCGGCTACTTCACACAAGACCAGGAGCTAGCCATGCTCAACGAATTCGCCCAAGGCGTAATCGCTCCGCTACGTGGCCGTACCTAGACCTGCCTACAGCTAGACGTAAATCACACAGCCCAACAAGCACACACGCTACAGTTGTGGGCCGTTAGGAGCCTGGTGCCCAAGCCAGTGCAGCAAGCGCTGGCCGGAGAACGTCGTGAGGTGATTTCAGGTGACAAAGCCGTTTTAGCCGCATTCTAGCCCACGCGGTGACTTCGCGTTGACGCGTCCAGGGCCCCCCCCCCCCCCCCGATGCTCGCGTGATTTCAGGTTACGCTTCCATGGGCTGGCGGTTTTTGGTATTGGGGGGTATGCTGGCGGCCAGCCTGGTGTTGATTGCTGATCCGGTGGCGGCTGCGCCTCCACATCCTCCGACTGCGGTGACTGTTACGGTTACTAACAACTCTGTTACTGCTACGGTGACGCCGGGAACGGCCGGTGGTGGTTGTGCACCGACGCATAATGCGTTTTTTGTTTATCATGCGACTTTAGATGTTCTGGCGAAGAATTCAAAATGGGGAAACTATTCGGGGTAAGTCTGGGTCGTCGAATAGTCATACTTTTGAGGGTTTGAGTGCTGGTACGACGTATCGGATTGCTGTGTCGCCGTTTTCGGTGAGTTGCGGGGCGCGGGACGCTCAGGGTCCGAGGGTTATTTTTGGTCAGTTTACCACTACAGGTGGAGCGACTACTACTACTACTACTACTACTACTACTACTACTACTACTACTACTACTACTACAACAACAACAACAACAACAACTTCAACTACTACTACAACAACAACGACTTCAACGACTTCTACTACGGCAGTTACGGCGGTGCGGCCCGCTCAGCCCAAGAATGTCCGAATTACACCAAGCAGTACGTCGGCTAGATTTAACTGGCAGGCTCGGACGGGTGCCTGTGAAGCAACAACATATCGCATGCATGTTTATCCCAAGGATCGACCCCCAGGTTCTTTGCCTCGCGCCAATACGTCGGGGACTAGTCATACTCTTGGGGGGTTGAGTCTTAACACGGACTATACTTTGGCTCTATCAGCAGGTCGTCCTGACTATAGAAACATCGGTGCTTGCGGTTGGGAATGGGCTTCGGCCGTATACACAAATTTCAGAACGACCGCTGCCACCACCAAATCAACGACCACGACCACAACGACCACGACCACAACGACCACGACGACAACGACCACGACGACAACGACCACGACGACAACGACAACGACCACGACCACGACCACGACCACGACAACACCAACCACCATTCCCACCACTACTGCAACAACTACAGCCACAACAACAGCGACTACTGCTGCTACTCGGCCACCTTCAGGCGGCAGCGGTGGCGGGGGCAGCGGTGGTGGTGGCGGTGGCGCTGTTACCACACAACGAGGGACAGACACACTCACCAACCAGCGGGTAGTTCCAGCCAAACCAAAACTCAGCTTGCGCGCAAAGGCCGGTACGGTCTATCTGAGGTGGCCTAACCCAGGTGATAGCTCGATAGTCAGATACGAATACCGTCGTAGCAAAAACAACGCTGAGGGTTGGTCAGACTGGACAACCGTGCCGGGCTCAAACGTTCCACCACCGAATTCGAACTAACCGACACCACCGGCAAACAAATCTGCGTACAGCTACGCGCTGTAAACAGCGGCGGCAACGGCACCCAATCAACCCAATACTGCCTCAAACTACACAGAACCAACGGCGCACTATCAACAGTCAATGCGCAACGCCTCGCGATAACGATGCTAAGGCTATTGCTTCGGCTAATGTAGCCAAACTAGGCGCTCAAAAGGCTGGCCCCGCTATATTTCTCACGTAATCCTAAACGGGCCGTTCCTATGCGGTGCATTCCTAAGCAAGAGCGCGCAGGCGGGTAATGGCCTCGTCGAGAATGTCGTGCTGTTTGCAGAAGGCGAATCGCACTAGGTGGCGGCCCTCGTTGACGTTGTCGTACATAACCACGTTTGGCACTGCTGCGACGCCTATCTTTTCTGGCAAGCCCCAACAGAACTCAACACCGTCATGATGGCCTATGGAGCGAATGTCCGCGGTAATGAAATAGGTCCCAGAAGGTTCAAACACCTCCAGACCCGTCGCACGCAAACCTGCCGCTAGACGGTCTCGCTTGGCACGTAAGTCTTCGGTCTGGTTTATGAAATACTCATCACCGAGACTGAGGCCCGTGGCGATGGCGTGCTGGAACGGTCCGCCACTGACATATGTCAGCCACTGCTTGGCCGTACGAACAGCCGCCACCAGTTCGGGCTTAGCGCACACCCAACCAATTTTCCAGCCAGTCACGGCGAACGTCTTGCCGCCGCTGGAGATGGTGATGGTACGGTCAGCCATGCCCGGCAATGTCGCCAGCGGGATGTGCTTGCCATCGAACACCAAGTGCTCATACACCTCATCGGTGATCACAAGCAGGTCTCGCTCAACAGCCACGGCGGCAATGGCGGTCAGCTCGGCGGCACTGAACACCTTGCCGGTGGGGTTGTGCGGGCTGTTCAACACCAACAACCGAGTGCGCGGCGTGACCGCCGCTGCCAGCTCATCAGGGTCAAAGCCGTAGTCGGGCGGTCGCAAAGTAACCACCTTGCGCACCGCACCGGCCATTGAGATGACTGCACCGTAGAGGTCATACCAGGGCTCAAAAGTGAGCACGTCGTCGCCCACCTCTGTCAACGCCAAAATGCTCGCTGCCAACGCCTCACTGGCACCGGCGGTGATCAGCACCTCACGTTCTGGGTCAAGCTCCATCCCCCAGAACCGAGCCTGATGACGCGCGACTGCGTGACGCAGCTCCGGGATGCCAATGCCCGGCGGATACTGATTCGCGTTGCCGCTGCGGATCGCTGCGACCGCCGCTTCAAGCACCTCGCTCGGTCCGTCGGTGTCGGGAAAGCCCTGACCCAGGTTGATCGCACCAGTTCGCACGGCCAAAGCCGACATCTCAGCAAAGATCGTCGACTGGTAGCCCTGCAAACGCGAACTTAGATACGGCAACCGACCCACACAGCGCAGGCTAGAAGACGAACCAGAATGAACACTTGATATTTGGTGGCTTGCCGGTCGGGATCTCCATTGGGATCAGCTAGCGGGCCTGCCTGCTTGATCTGATTACTGGGTCTGGCCCTATGGCCTTTCAATTGGGGTCTGTCTATTGGATCTGTTAGGGCCTGTCTATTGGTACGAGACGAACAGTGGTGACGGTGTGAGCGCCAGCACCTGTTCCGCAGTTGGTGTGGGAAAGTCCTCGTCGTAGAAGTTCTTCCAACCCCAATAGAAGCGATGGGCATCGGGTTGAGTGGTCAGCGCCTGCCAGGTGCTGTATTTCGTGTCGATCGGACCTTGTCCGTCCATGTGGATCATCACTGCTAGCTCCGTCGGGGTCTCTATCTGGTTGCGGTTGGTGATCATGGAGAAGGCGAACTGATGCACGATCAGCAGTTTCTGCGGCAGGGCCTCCTCACGAACCAGACCGGCCAGCCAGCGCACCACCTGGTTGATTTCAGCAGCATCAACGGTTCCTACTTGACGCAGATGCACTTCGGCGGGACGTAATCGCCACTCGGGATCGAGTGCCAACCCGACGTGCGGGAGTCGCAGTAGCTCCTCGTACTGCTTGGCCTGCGTCAAGAAGTCAGTGCGGCCCGGTTGCAAATCCAGCACGACGTACATGTCGTTGGCGGCCGCCGCGTCTATCCACGGCCAGATCGCGTCGTGGGCGGTCATGTTGGAGTAGTCACCGTCGGCTCCGGCTTGGGCTGACGCAACGGTGGCAATGACCTCGAACGCAAGCACTATGTCCGAACCGTCAGCGCCATAGCCCTGCGCTATAGAACGCAGTCGCTGCACGCCCGCCACCGGGTCCTGCTCACCCAACACGCCTAGCTGGCCAGTAGACGGGTGGCCATACATGGCCACCAAACGACGATCCCGACCTGGCCCAAACATGACCAAGCCGCCACCTGGCAGTTCCTCGCCTCGTTGCACGACCTCTAGTTGCCACTGCGCGTCGAGCGCTAGATGCTCCTCTATCAATATCTGCGTGGCATCGCGGAGAGTGTTGCGGTCGCTCTCGGGCAGAGTTCGCAAGTCTTGGTCGCGGGCCACAACCACGGCCGTTGCGTTGACCTGCGCCCCGACAGATTCGAGCATTGCTGCGCGTTCGGCGCTTTCGACAATCCACACGATGTCAGCGGATGCACTGCGAGGGGGAGGTACAGCCGACGGATCAACCGGCACCCACTCAATGTCTATGTCAGCATCAAAATCGGCTAGATCTAGGCCAGAGAGATGTTGGTGGAGTTGTTGCTGGGTGATGCCCGCCGCAACTATCCGCTCCGGCGCGAGGCGCTGTATCTCAGTCGAGGGATGAGCTGCGGACCAAGATTCGATCAACAGCAGCGGTCCGCGTATCTCACGTGCGGCGAGCGTGACAATCGCCTCGGGGTCATCTGCGTACGCCAGACCGATCTCGTGGGCGCAGTCGTAGAGAGCACGCGACATCTCGACACTGTGTTGCACAAATGCAGACGAATCAAATTTCGGGAGTTCATAGACAGCGGTATCGGGTTCATCATTGGTTGGCGCGACGTATTGCGTCACAGCCCGCGGTGAACAGTCTCGAGTTGAAGTCACAGGTTCTGTTGCAACCGCTGGCGCGGCCATGGTCGTTGATACCGAAGTAGCAGGCTCCCGCAGTTGGTATGTGCCCGACTGGCATGCGCTCAACAGCACCAGAAGCCCAGCCAGGGATACCAATAATGCGCAGGCACGAACACTCCTGGCGGCAATCAGCCGAGCGTTGCGCCGACGCGTCGACTGACGTCTCGTCACACTCAGAGAAACTACGCAGCGAGACGACGGTTAATGCAGCAATACTGACACCATGCCCGAAGCGCAACTGAACCCTAATGTGCCCGCCCGCTACGACGTATCGGGAGTTGACCTAACATCAGTTGACGGTGTGCTGTCAACTACCCGCTCGGTGCGACTGCGGCTAGATCTGCAACGTGAAGTCCCACAAGACCTGGTGCTGGACTGCATAGACCTCGCCGAGCAGGGGCCTGGCGGCGGTAACCAGGCCAGTCGGAGATGGTTACTAATCCGCGATGCCACCCAGCGCCAGGCCATCGGTGCGTTGTACAACTCGGTCGTCGGCGAGTTCATGCAAAAGGGGCGCGACGCCACTGCGGGCACCGGTCACCCGATGGAACAAGTGATGAAGTCGGCGTTCCACCTTGCCGAGCATCTTGCTGAAGTGCCGGTACATGTCATTCCGTGTGTGTGGGGAATTCACGACAACAGCGGCAAGCCGGGACTGTTCGACTCGGTTCTGCAATCGGCGTGGAGCTTTTGCCTCGCGGCTCGTGCCCGAGGGCTGGCAACTGCGTGGACTACGGCGATCCTCAACAAAGAAGACGAACTGCGCGAAGTACTTGGGATTCCTCAAGGAGTCACACCGGTGGCGCTGTTGCCCTTGGCATGGTCAAAAGGCACAGAGTTCGGTGCTGTGCCGCGTCGACGCGCCAACGAGGTCACATACGTGGATGGCTGGGGCCGCACCTGGGAATCGCGCGGCGATGAGTCAGCGGCTCGCTCGCTAAGTGAGGGCCCAGGCGCCACCGTCGAAGTTGATATTGATGCCTCTGCTGAACGTGTCTGGGAGATTGTCAGTGACATCAACGCAGGCGCGGCCTTCTCTGAGGAGTTTGTGCGGGCAGAGTGGGCACCGGGCTTCGATGGGCCAGCATTGGGTGCCAAGTTCATCGGCCACAATCAGCACCCGGCCATTGGTGAGTGGAACCTCGAACTCACCGTGACCGAGTACGAACCGAACGTCTTATTCGGCTGGGCAACGGGTGAAACTGAAGACGTTGCTGGCGCTCGTTGGCGTTACGAGATTGATGTCCTGCACGGCCAGCGCTGCCGTTTACGCCACACTGTGCGAATCGGTCCGGGCCCCTCGGGACTCTCGGTAGCAATCGCGGCAACACCAGACAAGGAGCCTCGCATCCTGTTCCGACGCCAGGGCGAGCACCTCGCGAACATGACGCGTTGTGTCGAGGGAATCAAGGCACTTGCTGAGGGCACCGCTTGAGCCCAGGCGAGCTAGCTTCTGGTCACCGCCAGACGCCTCGTGAGGGAAGTGAGCAAGCCAGCGACCCAACCATCTATAGCAGTGTTCGCGGAACGTTCTGACCTTTAGGGGCTAAGCTTGGCTATGCGGCTACGGCGGCTAGATCCGTGGCTGCTAGGCCTACCGGCGGCGCGTCCCACTCCTTGAGTACAGGGAGCACCTCTGTGGCGAACAAGTCGCGGTTACGTCGCGCCTCTGTCCAGCTCATACCGGCAAAGCAGAGGTTGGGGAAGAACGCGGCTATGCCGATCTTGTCCTTGATGGTCTGGATCTTCTCTAGCACCTGGTCGGGGGTGCCAAATGGCATCAGGCGGGCAAAGTCCTCGGCTGCGCCGCGGGCACCATGACGATCGATGTATTTGGAGATGCCCTCGTAGAACTCGTAGCCCGTGACGCCCTCGTGCGGCCGCTTGGGTCCGAACTCGTAGTGCTTCATGACCGTGCCGTAATAGTTGCAAATGTGCTCCATCGCCTTTTCTTCGGCACGGTCGGCTTTGGCGTCTACCCAGCAGAATCCGCCCGACAGCGGCGGGGGCGGCGGCGCGGTGTGGTGGTTGGTCCATTCCGCGTGATACGCGGCAAAGTCGGATTCCACAACTTCCCACGGCTTTTGGGGGATCACCAGCAAACCTATGCCAAGTTGCGCCATTAGCGGCATGCCCTCAGGTGATACTGCAGCGGCGTAGGTGCGGCCCTTGAAGGAGCGCTCGGGCTTTGGACGAATCTCGCGTCGGGGCTGCTGCACGAATTGGCCATCGTGCTCCACGTATCCCTGCTCGAGACCTTCTATGAGCATCTTGGCGTACTCCAAGAAGCGCTCCCGGCTGGAGTTCATGTCCACTCGGAAGCCCTCATACTCAACGCGGGCCAAGCCCCTGCCTATTCCCAGGATGAGCCGTCCGCCCGAAAGGTTGTCGAGCACGGTCACCTGTTCGGCAACCCGCATTGGATCGTGCCACGGGAGCACTATCACCGAGGTACCTAGTTGCAGGTTGGTCTTGGCGGCGACCCACGTCAGGAACTGCACCGGGTCGGGACACATCGTGTAGTCGGTGAAGTGGTGCTCCACCGTCCAAATTGAGTCGAAGCCAAGATCTTCGGCTTCCTCCACCATGCGGATTTCCTGATCCCAGACCTCACGGTCTGAGAGCGCATTCTCCGGGTTCTGGAATACGGCCGAATAACCGACATGCATGATGTTCCCCCTAGTTCCGGCCTACCGATGTCAAGACCAGAATCTAATGCTAGGCAGATTCTTGACTCGATGCCGCGTAGGGGCGGATTGCTCGGTTAGCGTCAGGTTGAGGAGACGTTGAGGCGAACGAGACCAACCAGGCGAACAAGGAGGACTTGCTCATGGACACAACCGCAGTGGCACGCAGCATGCGCGGCTCAGTCGGCATGTTGGCTATGGACTGGCTCATGGACTCATCCACGCTTGAAAGGGCAGCGCAACGAGGCATGGCCGAGGGTCTGGGGGCCTACGCGACCGGCCGACTAGGCGTACTGGGCGAGTGCCCGGTTGACAACGTCGTTGCCGCCGCGTTCTTCTGGAACCCAGAAACTATGCGTGCAGCGGTTGCCTCTGGGCGAGCTGTAATGGGACCATCCGCGGGTGCGTTGATCTGGGGCGAGATCTGCACAGAGTTTGGTGAGCAGCGGCTCGCTGGCATGGAGGGAGCCGGGCGGTTGGGGGAACTGCTTGAACGCGTTGTGGACTCCGCTGCACCGCACGGCGCTCCTACCTTCGTCGGATGGCGGGACTTGCCACGACCCGAAGCTGGCGGTGCGGCACACGGCTTCTTCATGGCTCAAATCATGCGGGAGTTACGTTTTGGCCGTCACTGCGTGGCCGTGCAGGCATTGGGTATGGGTCCACTGGAGGCGATCTTGTCGGGACCCGCCGGAGAGTGGAACGCCGAGTTCTTCGGGTGGCCCAAGCCGTATCCGGATGTCAGCCATTTGAGCGATGCACGCGAGGAGATTGAGTCGCTCACCGACAAGGTGCATGCACCCGATTTTGAGTGTCTAACACCCGATGAGCGAGCCGAAGTACGCGAACTGGCGAAGACGGCACGCTTCCATCAGCCCAGCTAGTAGGCGAGTAATGCAAGCGGACGCTTAGCGGCCCCGCTTAGCTACGAATCCCGCTTAGCTAAGAATGAGGTGCGAATTCGCTACGCAGCTCATTCGGGAGGCAACTCTGCGAGCAAATCCTGGTGTTCGCCCAGGCGCGGGGCACGTGTAGCCCTCCACGGTGTCGCGGAGAACTGATACGGGGCACCTGGGTAAGTCACCGCAACGCCATCGTGGTCCAGATCAACGGGAAAGCCCCTAGACAAAAAGTGCTCGTCGGCGAGCATTTCTTCGGGTGAATACACCACGCCGCAGGCGAGTCCTATGGACTGCAGGCCCACGAAGAGTTCATGAGCACCGAGCCGTTGGGCCAAGAAGTTGATGGTGTCGCGTCCGGCTCCGAACACCTCAGCGCCTAGCGGATCTGCAGCTAGATCTAAGATGTTGATCTGCTCGTAGGTCTCTCCCAGCTTGAGCAACTCCGTATGGGAGCACTCATCGGCCAGGCCCAGGTCAACCAGCCAGGCTTGCAACGCAGCGAACTCGGGTCCCCGTCTAGGCGGAACGCCAGTGTTCAGCCAGCGACCGTCGGCACAGAGAACCTGAGTGGGTTCAGACAAGTCCGGTAATGCATGGCGGCCGGTTTGGCGCTGAACGTCTACATGCTGGTTCAACCAGAAGTAGGTAGCGAACTCACAAGTCAAGTTCGCGGCCGCCAGCATGGATACGTCAATGAGCTGGCCGCAGCCCGAATCCTCACGCCACATCAGCGCCGCCATCAATGTCGCAGTGGCGTAGTGGCACGCAGTTTGCAAGCCCTGATTCCCGCCACCTCGTACGGGAGGGATGGTGTGATCGTCGTAGCCGCACGACCACACTGGTCCACCCTCGGCAAGCACGGTGAGGTCGGTCGCCGGAGGGTCTGGCTGCGCGCGTCCGTTGTGCGTAATGGAGACCCAAATGAGCCGTTCGTTGCCAGGCTGTGCGGCGCGCGCTGCTCGAGCAATGTCAGTCGCTGCATTCGCTGAGTCGGTTGCTGTGTTTGGGGCGGGGCCAGCCGGTGCGCCTAGCTGTTGCCAGTCGAGACCCAGTGCCGCAAGGCGGCCCGGTGGCTCTGCTTCTAGAACCACATCTGATGTGCTCACCAGCCGCCGAAAGTCGGCCGCGCCATCGGTCTCGTCGAGGTTGAGCACGACCGAACGCTTCGAGGTGTTGTAGTGCCACCACCAAAGCGCGCCTTCAGGATCGGGCTTGTCATCGGCGAACGGCTCGTAGGTACGCATCGCGGATCCGCCAGGCGGCTCAATCACGATGACATCTGCACCCATGTCGGCGAGCAGTTTCCCGGCTAGCGCGCACCGCTCCGAAGTCAGCTCAACGACACGAATCCCGTCAAGCGGTCGGCGATGCTGGCCCAACGCGGTGTCTCGCATCGTCATCAGATAACTCCCGCCGCTTCCAGATCGGCGATCTCGTCGGCGCTGCGGCCTAGCAATTGGCCCAACACATACTGATTGTCCTCACCTAGGCATGCCGCTGCGCGGCCGATAGCCCAGTCGGTCTCCGACAAGCGCACGGGTAGCCCCTCTACTCGTGTTTCGCCAACCGCGCTGTGTGTCGCTGTCACCCACAGGCCTCTTGCGGCAGTGCGCGGATCACCGTCAATGCGCTCACTCGGGCGCAACACCGGCGCGCCAGGCACTCCAGCCTCAACCAGCAGGCGCCAAACGGCGTGTTTGTCCCGGTGCTCAGTCCAGCCCTTTACCAACAGCTCTAGCTCGTCTTCGTGCGCCAAACGTCCGGCGAGACGATGCCAGCGGGCTTCGCTTGACCATGGTTGATCAACAGCTCGCGCGAAACGCCGCCAATCCTCGTCGTGTCGAACCGCGATGGCGATCCACTCATCATCGCCTTCGCAGGCGAAGATTCCGTGCGGCGCCATCGCTGGCGACTGTGAGCGATTGCTGTTCGGCATCCCTGCCCGGCGGGCTGGACGGTCGTTCACTGTGTAGTCCAGAGACGCGGTGCCGTGCAGCGTGCCCGCGGCCTCAATACACGCTAAGTCCACCCACTGGCCCTCGCCAGTTCTCTTGCGGTGAAACAACGCCATCAATATCGCGATCGCCATGTAGTAGGCGCCCGTGTGGTCCATGAACGAGTAGCCCCAACCCGCAGGCGGCATGTCAGGCAGACCCGACTGATACGTGAGACCGGACACGGCTTGGGCTATTGGACCCCAAGAACGAAAGTCGGCATAGGGGCCGGTGGCGCCGAAACCGCAGTTCGACACATAGACGATGTCGGGCTTGATCTGCCGGAGCGCCTCATAACCGAAGCCAAGACGCTCCATTACCCCGGCTGCGAAGTTCTCGGTGACTGCGTCGCTGGCAGCGATCAACTCGCGCAGCAGAGCCTTCGCTCGGTCGTCGCGAAGGTTGAGCGTGATGCCGAGCTTGCCAGCGTTGTGGCTGTTGAAGGAGCCTCCGGCCTCAACCCCGCGGTGCTCGCCCACAAAGGGCTGGGTGCCTCGCAGGATGTCCCAACGGCCCTGCCGCACGGGATCTTCAATGCGAATCACCTCCGCACCGAACGCCGCCAAGAGCTTGGTTGCACCGGCGCCTGCAAGTTGCCCCGTGAAGTCACAGATGCGGATGCCCCCGAGCGCGCCCGGCTCGGCTTTCGGCCAGATCGGGGAGCGGTCCCGCTGGTCGCTCATGGCACTAGGTCTCGCATAGGAGTGCGGAACTTGCCAGGCTCGTTTGCCAGTGCTCGAGCCCGTTGCTGGCAATCGTTGAGCGCATCGCGCAAAGACGCTGTCCATGTCGTCATGTGCTCTCGCCGGGCGCGGCTGCCCTGGGGACCGGCGGGAGGTGGCAAGGCTGCGCCCACCACAATCGCCACTTGAGAGCGCTTTGGGAATTTCGCTCCGCTGGGCATGGACTCGCGCGTACCCGCAATGCCTACCGGCAGCACCGGTGCGCCCGACTTGGCCGCCAGCCACGCCGTGCCGTCATATATGGGGCCGATGTCGTCGCTGGGCTGGCGCGCGCCTTCGGGAAACACCAGGATCGCCTCGCCGTCGCGCAGCAAGCGGAGTGCCGAACGCATGGCGTCAAGGTCGGCCTCACCTCGCCGCACAGGAAACGCGCCTACAGCACGTATGAACCAGCCAAGCGGTTTGGGATGGAAGAGTTCCTGCTTGCCCAAATAGCGGACACGGTGATGGGTGAGACTACCGACCAGCGGGCCATCTAGGTGGCTGCGATGGACCGGCGCATAAATCAGCGGGCCAGCTTCTCGTAGCCGTTCCTGGCCGGTGGCGCGCAGCCGAGACACGCGAAACAACAGGCCGCGCACAAGGCCACGGGCGGCAAGCCAAACTAGCTCTCCGGCGATGCCGTCGGCAGCCAGCACACTTCCCGGCCCACGCAGCCGCAAGGTCTTCACAGTGTTGTCCCCTCGAAGTGTTCTCACTGTGTTCGCACAACGGTTCTCATGGCGCTCTCGGTGTTCGTCGTCACGACCGAACCTATGGACTAGCTCAGGTGCTTCGCAAAATGGTCAAGCGTGCGTTGTTTTGCCAGCGCCGCAGCGTCGGGCTGGTAGCTGGAACGTGCGTCGCAGTTGAATCCGTGGTCTGCGCCTTCGTATATATGCACGGTGATGTGATCCCAACGGTCAGCGATGGCCTGCACGTTCTCAAGCGGTATGCCCTTGTCTTCGCTGCCGAAGTGCAAAAGCAACGGTGCCTCGGGCCGCTCATCTAGGTGCGGCATGATCTGTCCGCCGTAGTAGCCCGATGCGGCAGCAATCTTGTCAGCCAAACGCGCGGCGGCCACGTAGCACATTGAACCGCCCCAGCAGTAGCCGACGATGCCAACCTTGCCAGCCTCCGCGGCGCAGTTAGCTGCCGCTGAGATGTCATGCATGACCTGATCCGCGCTGAGGTCCTCAAAGGCTATTTCGCGACCCACATTCATACCTTCAGCGTTGTAGTCAAGCTCGACACCGGTACGCACACGGTCAAACAGCGCTGGCGCGACCGTTAGGTACCCATCGGCTGCGTAGCCGTCAGCGACGCTGCGTATGTGATCGTTAACGCCAAAGATCTCCTGCACGACTACGACGCCGCCCTTAGGCGGCCCCTGCGGCTCCGCCCGGTAGGCACTAAAGGCGGTGCCGTCTGCAGCGGTCAAGGAAAGAGTCTGTCCCATGGGGCCAATGTCTAGCTGACTCGCCTGTGTAGATGAGTCTTGGGGGGCGTGCGGCCAGCAAGTGCGCCTGCCAGCAGATTGCTCGGAATCTACGCGAGGCCCATGAAGCGGCGGGCGTTGGTGTAGACGACCTCTTCTCGTAGGGCGCTCACATCAGCATCGAATCCGGCGAACGTGTCGTTCAGCTCTGCTAAAGCGCCCGGAAAGGTGCAGTCGTAGTGCGGATAGTCCGAGCCCCAAACCACAGTGTGCGCCAGGCCCATGGCGGCCACCTGCTCAAAGGCCTCCCCCTCGCCTGCCTCCATGGTCACAAAGCACTGTTCGGAGAAGATCTCGGTGGGGTCTCGCTGTAGCCGCGGCACCAAGTGGCCCATGGCCTCCTTGTGCTCGTCGAGTCGATCCAGCCAGTACGGCAACCAACCCAGGCCCGATTCGAAGAATCCCACACGCAACATTGGATGATCGTCAAGCACACCGGAGGCCACCATCTCCATCACCGATGCCATCTGCTCGAAGGGGTGGCACACCATGTGGACATAAAACTGATTCTCATAGCGCGTCTTCGCGAAACTGGGCATGCCCGAGCCGAAGCTGCCGTGGATGCCCACGGTTAGGTCGTGATGCTCCGCTGCTGACCAGATCCGATCCATCTCCGCCGAGAACAGTTCAAGCCCGCCGTAGCGTTCCGGGCGAAAGGTGATACCGGTCAGTCCCGCTTCGGCGACCTCTGCGATCACCTTGACCGCTCCGTCAACCGATTGCAGAGGGCACACACCCATCCCGAACAGCCGGTTCGGGTCATGCGAGCAGAAGTCTGTCATCCAGCGGTTGTAGGCCCGGGCATTCTCTACGGCGATTTGGGGATCGTTGATGTCACCAGAAATCAGCATCAGCGACGGGAACATAAGCGCTGCGTCCAGGCCCTCAGCGTCCATTACCTCCAGGCGCGCGGCTGGGTCGTAGCTGCCGGGCACGATGTCATCCCAAGTAACGTTTGTGCCGTAGGCGTGAGGAATGCACGATGGCGCGATGCCATTGCGCAGCTTCTTGCCCTCAGCAAACGCCGCGTCACTGCCGTCGCTCATGATCCGGCATTGCATGATTAGTTCCCGATATTTGGGATCGGCGTATTCCTGCCAGACCGACGGCGGTTCAGCGATGTGCGCATCGGCGTCGTAGACCGGCACCTTGCCGTTAGTAGCCAGCGGCCCCGCGCCCTTGTGTGGCTGTGTTCTTGTCTGTGCCTTAGCCATACGACAGTCTCCCCCAATTCTGCCCCTTTGTGCCGACGTTGTCGCGAACAGCTACAAATCGCCGCTACGACATTCAGCGGTTCAGTCTGCGAACAGCGCCCGCAGCCCTCCGCTGACGGCCGGGCCAACCACTGTGTTGTGGTTCTCGCCATCGAAAACGCGCCATGTCAGATCGATGTTGCGGTATTTGCGGGCACTGAACTGATCGTGAAACTTGGCTTGCGGCGAATACTCGCCGGTTTCATGTTCCCCCATTGACATGAAGACCTTTACATCCGGGTCCCCGCCAGCGGCAGCGTGTTCGGCTTCGAGTCGGAACATGATGTCGTAGTCCCACCAAACCGAGGGACTTGCCAGCAGGTAGCGAGCGAACATGTCGGGCGCATTGAACAGCACATGCAAACCGAACAACGCCGTGAAGGAATGGCCAACGTAGGTGGCCTCGCCAACGTTGTAGCGCTCTTGCAACAGCGGCAGGACATCGGCTGCGAGCCATCGGCGGAACGGTTCGGCCTTACCTGTTTCGCCAGCCGGCACTCGGACACCGGTCATGGGTGGTGCCTCCGCAGACGTCACCGTGAAATCAACCGCGCGCAGATCAATCATCTCGCGCATGTCGGTCGTGTCATGTGCGATGCCCGCCACCACACAACGCGGTGTCTCACGCGACATTGACAGGATTCGGGTGGTATCCACCGCTGTGCCGAACGTCCACGGCGCATCACAGCACACCACCAGCGGGTACGGCTTGGTCGCATCAGCCCGATAACCCATCGGCAGTGCGACCCAAAGTTGGTAGCTGCGGTCAACATCGCGACGGTAGAGAATCTGCCTATCCACTGGCCACGCACCCAAGTCAGCCACGCCAAGAGGCTATTGACCGCTGTTGACCACAGCTAGGTCGCCCAGACAAGCAGTAGCCCAGAAAGGCAGGAGCGGACGGGTAGGCATTCGTCGGGCGGGTCAAGCAGAATTCGCCAGTCTGCGTCTGCGCGGCTTGACTTAGCCGGGCGCTAATGGGCGCATGGCCACCTCGCGGGAGTCACATGCCAGAACTGAGATCTCACATCGATACCTCCGCCGCGTGGTTCGCAAAGAACCGCGACGACATGTCTGAACTGCTTGAGGAGCTCAACGAACTGCAGCGCCAGGCTGCTGCGGGCGGCGGGCCGGGAGCTATGGCGCGCATGCGCAGCAGGGGCAAGATGCCAGTGCGAGAACGCATCGCCATGGTGCTGGACCGCGACTCACCGTTCTTTGAGATAAGCGCTCTGGCGGGCTACTGCTCCAACTACGCCATCGGCGGCGGCTTAGTCATGGGCATTGGCGTCGTGAACGGCGTTGAGTGCCTGATCGAAGGCAACGACCCGAGCGTGCTCGGCGGCGCCATCACAGTGTTCGCTGGCCGCAAGATCATGCGCGCGATCGAGATCTGCCGCGAGAACCGACTGCCCTACATCCAGTTCGTGGAGTCTGCGGGCGGAGATTTGCGCGGAGACGACGACCCCGAACGCCAGATGCGCGAGCAAGAGAGTCACTTCGCTGAATCCGGGCGTCTGTTCTACGACGTGACTGAGCTTTCGAAGCTGCGGATCCCATCAATAGCCGTGGTGTTTGGGAGTTCCACAGCAGGGGGCGCCTACCAGCCCGGCATGAGCGACTACAACATCTTCATACGCAACCAGTCCAAGGTCTTCCTCGGCGGACCGCCACTGGTCAAGATGGCTACCGGCGAAGACTCCGACGACGAGACGCTGGGCGGAGCGCAAATGCACGCGGAGATCTCTGGCCTAGCCGACTATTTGGCTGAAGACGAGGCGGACGCGCTGCGCATCTGCCGCGAGGTCGTGGCCCACCTGAACTGGCGCAAGCTAGGCCCAGGCCCGACCATGCCTGCCGATCCTCCGGTACACGATCCACAGGAACTGCTCGGTCTAATGCCACGAGACCTTCAAGCACTAGTGGACTGCCGCGAGGTAATCGCCCGCATCACGGACGGCTCCCGCTTTGAGGAGTTCAAGGCGCGCTACGGCACGACTCTGGTTTGCGGCTGGGCATCGATCCACGGGTTCGGAGTGGGCATTTTGGGCAACAACGGGCCGTTGTTCAGTGACAGCTCCGAAAAGGCTGCTCAGTTCATACAGCTTTGCAACCAGCAGGACATTCCGCTGGTGTTTTTGCAGAACATCACCGGCTACATGGTGGGCAAGGACTTTGAGCAGGGCGGCATTGTCAAGAACGGCTCAAAGATGATTAACGCTGTGTCCAATTCGATGGTGCCCCATATAACGATCATCTTGGGCAACAGCTACGGAGCCGGGAACTACGGCATGTCAGGGCGGGCGTTCAATACTCGATTTACGTACCTGTGGCCCACCGCCAAGATCGCGATCATGGGCCCGAAGCAGATCGCCGGGGTCATGTCGATTGTTCGACGCGGTCAGGCGATGCGCCGCGGCCTGGAATTCGATGCGGAGGCCGATCGTAAGATCACCGAGCAGGTGGAGCACTACCACGAGCTGAAGTCGCTGGCGGCCTATGCCAGTGGCCGAGTTACCGACGATGGCGTCATCGACCCGCGAGACACTCGAGACGTGATCGCCATGTCACTGTCAGTGTGCCACAACAATGTGATTAAGGGCGCCGACGGGTTCGGTGTTTTCCGCATGTAAAGCGATGCCAAAACAGATCAATAGGGCACAGACTTGTAAGGACCGACTTGTGAACAACCCAGTTTCTGCGGGGACGCGCCCGCTACGCCGACTGCTCGTAGCGAATCGTGCAGAGATAGCCCGTCGGGTGTTTCGCACGGCGCGTTCGATGGGCATCTCAACAGTGGCGGTCTATTCCGATGGCGATGCGCATGCGCCGTTCGTAACCGACGCCGACGTGTCGATGCGCCTGGGAGGCCGCTCAGCCACCGACTCGTATCTCAATATCGACAAAGTGCTAGACGCGGCGGCTCGCAGCGGCGCCGATGGCGTCCATCCCGGCTATGGCTTCTTGTCGGAAAACGCTGCGTTCGCCCAAGCGGTGATTGACGCAGGCCTCATCTGGGTCGGTCCACCGCCGCACGCCATCGCTGCAATGGGCGACAAGCTGGCAGCGAAGGATGTGATGGTCGCCGCTGAAGTGCCGACGTTGCCCTCAGTTCGGGTGACTGACGACATGAGCGACGACGCGTTGCGTGCTGCTGCGCTTGAGGTTGGCTTGCCGGTTCTAGTCAAGGCCTCCGCAGGCGGGGGCGGCAAAGGAATGCGCATCGTTGACGATGCAGATCAGCTAACGGCCGCAGTTGCCGCTGCCCGTCGCGAGGCGGCAGGAGCGTTCGGCGACGACACTGTTTTCTTGGAGCGATACCTACGCGCACCGCGCCATGTCGAGATTCAGGTATTGGGCGACATGCACGGCAACCTGGTTCATTGTTTCGAACGTGAGTGCTCCATACAGCGGCGTCACCAAAAGGTGATTGAGGAAGCTCCGTCTCCAGCAGTCACCCCGGCGTTGCGAGAGCGCATGGGGGCCGCTGCGGTCGCCGCTGTCCGTGCGATTGGCTACCACTCGGCGGGAACCGTGGAGTTCTTGTTGGATGGCACGGGAGACAGCGCCGAGTTTTGGTTCCTGGAGGTCAACACTCGACTACAGGTAGAGCACCCGGTGAGTGAGGCAATCACGGGTCTTGACTTGGTACGAGAGCAGATTCGCGTGGCTGTCGGAGAAGAGCTCGGCTACGGCCAGGACGACCTGACTATCGGGGGCCATGCCATCGAAGCCCGGTTGTATGCGGAGGAGCCGGCCCGCGAGTTCTTGCCGCAGACGGGCACCGTTGAACTCTGGCAGCCAGCCGCTGTGCCACCGGCCAGATTCGATTCAGGTATCGAACTTGGCTCGGTCGTCGGCACGGAGTTCGACCCAATGCTGGCCAAGGTGATTGTGGCCGCTCCGAGGCGCTCACAGGCTGCGCTCGGATTGGCCGCAGCGTTGGACCGCACTCGCATTGGTGGTGTCGTGACCAATCGCGACTTCCTTGCCGCTGTGCTGCGCAGCGAGGAGTTTCTGGCTGGCGACACCACCACTGACTTCATTGAACGGACCGGCATCGTTGAGCGAATGGGAGAGGCAACGTCGCCGTTGTCGCCACGGGGACAGTTCCTACACGCCGCCGCTGGCGTGGTTGCGTTGACTTCCCAGTCTCGTAATCGCTCCGAGGCCACTGCGCTGGGTTTCATGAGTTCGGGTTACCGAAACAGCGTCATGCCAGATGAAGTGTTGCCACTGTCTGCCGTTGAGTCTGACGTTGGCGAACTTGACCTCAGCGTGGCGTACCGGCGTCGCCGTGACGGCAGCTTTGGTATGCATGTGGGGCCGCGCGACGCCGACGCGCTCTACGCCCCACCGCCGATCGACCCGGCCTCTAATGGCGACGAGAACCACGCGTCCAGCCAACACGAGTTCAACGAGTTCGTGATGCGCCCACATTCGGTCCAGATCCGTCCGGTGGCCGTGGACGTCGCCAGCGAGACTACCGACACACCGCCCGCAGGGGATTTCGACGCTGCGCTGGATGTCTCTATTGATGGCTTGCGCGGCACGTGGCAGGTAAGTCACCGTGCAAGCAACTGGTACGTGACCGGTCCCATGAGCGGCCTAACGACGGACCCGTCGGCCGATCTGGTGAGTAGCTCAGCGACGCTGCGCGGACGTTCGCGCTTTCCCGATGCACATGCGGCCACCGTAGAAGGTGGACTAGTCGCACCTATGCCGGGCAAGGTGCTCATCGTGAATGTTGCGGCTGGCGACCGCGTGCGCGAGGGGCAGGTGCTGGTCGTGCTTGAAGCCATGAAGATGGAACACCAGATCACCGCACCAACCGACGGCCACGCGGCGGAGGTGCGAGTTGGTGTCGGTGACCAAATCGACAATGGCGAACTACTGGTGCTGATCGAAGCCGACACCTAACCAGGCCCGCTCGCGCCCCGCGTCAACGGCGCGAGCCTCCCAGCAGCGGGGCTAATGTCATGGCAAGCCCGAATCTCAACGCGCAGATCTCACGTCCCGCAGCAAAGGGACACAGGGAAATCAGGGTGCTCGGGAACATCGGGAACAAGGCGACGTTGAACAGGGGGCAGATCCAATGAGCACCGCAGAACTCACTAGAACTCCAGAGCTACATCAACCGGGGCGGCTGGGCGACCCGGCCATGACATTGGCTACAGACCCTCGGTCGGACACGCGGATGATCGCCGCTATGGAACCAATGGGCCTGGCCGGTGCGCCGCCAGAAACACCGGTCGACGCTGACTCGTCAATCGAAGAGATGCACGCCTACGTGGATGGTGCCGAGCCGATGTATGAGATGCTCTTTGACGCTCTGTACGACTCATTGCCACCGGTTGAGGGCGTGACTTCGCGCACTGAGCTAGTTGCTGGCGTGGACGGCAACGAGGTGGCTCTGTACATTCATACACCCCTCAATGCCAGCGGCCCGCTGCCATGCGTCTATCACATCCACGGCGGAGGCATGGTGCTGCTCAAGGCAGCCGGCAAGTCGTATACGCGTTGGCGCGACGAACTCGCTGCTCTGGGTTTGGTGGCAATCGGTGTGGAGTTCCGCAACGCCAGCGGAGCACTGGGCCGCCATCCGTTTCCAGCCGGACTGAACGACTGCGCATCAGGACTGCGCTGGGTGGCAGCCAACAAGGAAGCGCTCGGCATCAGCACCATCACTGTCTCGGGCGAGTCAGGCGGCGGCAACCTCACGCTGGCCAGCACACTCAAGGCCAAACGAGATGGGTACCTCGACATCATTGACGGCGTGTTCGCACAGTGCCCGTACATCTCCGGCGCTTATGCCGATCCGCCCGCCAACCTGCCGTCGCTGATCGAGAACGACGGGTACTTCTTGGACGTAGCCAATATGGGCGCATTGATGCGGTTGTATGACCCAACTGGTGCCAGCGACCAAGACCCACTGGCGTGGCCGCTGCATGCCACATCGCAGGACCTAGAAGGTCTTCCCCCGCACGTCATTTCCGTCAACGAGCTTGATCCGTTGCGAGACGAAGGCCTGGAGTACTACCGCAAGCTGCTAGCTGCGGGCAATGCGGCCCAGTCACGTACGGTCAACGGCACCTGCCACGCAGGCGATGTGATTTTCCTCAACGCAATTCCGGACGTCTACGCGGCCACCGCCGCAGCGCTGCGCGACTTCGCCTATTCGCTCTAGACAGCTCAAAGACGCGGGTCGGCCCTACACCGAGGGCATAACCCGCTTCAGGAACTCATCAAGCTCAGCTCCCGCGGTCAAACACGTTCCCTGAGGATTTGTTACCAACTGACTGCTAACTGACTGCTATTGGTCTAGTTCTTAGATTCGGTTACATGAGGAGCTTGACGGAGTTTACTGAAGTTTATGGATATTACTGCTGAAGAAGCTAATCTTCTTCAAACTCAGGGTGCCTTTGAGAGTCTGGTCGTATCGGCCTCCGGATCTCGCACCTCTTCTTGAGACTGGGCGGTTGGTGGAGCTGGCGGTGCTTGTCAGAGGCCTAGGACTCGCGCTGCGTTATCGTGCAGGTACTTGCGTTCAATGTGTGGCGGTAGCTGCCAGCTCGAGACGATTTGGCGCAAGTCGGTGAGCGGACCGCAGTTGGGGTAGACGCTGCCGAACAAGATCTGGTCCGGAAGCTGGCGAGCCAGCGCAGCTACGTAGTCCTCAGCACCGGGAAACCCATAGTGGACGTACTGGCCGGGCACGATGACCACATTGGGTTGCTTGTAGGCCACACCAATTGCTTCTCGCACATATGGCCAGCCGCCGTGCTGAATTGACACCGTCAGCTCCCCGAAGTCGGTAGCGACGCGGTCAACGTATTCGGGGCGACAGTCGTCTTGGTATGGACCGAGCAGACAGCTCATGGTGGTGGACACCACGAGACCGAGGCGCTGCGCTTCTTCATAGATCGGATAGAGCGACCGGTCGTGGAATTGGCGACTGACTTGTGCGGTAGACGGGTCGATCGTGACACCGCGCATGCCTTGAGCCTCCAACTCCGCCAAAGCCGAAGCGGCTACGTCTACATCACTGGGCTCAACCGAACCGAATCCCACGAATCGTTCCGGATACTCCGAGACGATTTGGCGAATCTCCGCGGAGCCAGTGGGGTCCAGTCCACGGATGCCCGTCGGACCGGGCACACCTATCACACCGAGCGTGATCCCCGCGGCGTCCATTTCAGCAAACATCAGCTCCCGGGACTGCTCTACGAAGCTAGGGCACGGCTCAAGACCCATGCGCTTGAGGTAGTGGTAGGTGGTTTCAGGTGTCCAGCTGCGCGTGCCGATCGGTCGGAACCGGAAATCGATGACTGCTAGGTCGTCTTGGTGACCACCGCCCGACAAGGCGCCCTTAGCTGCGTTATCGGCTGCGAGATCAACTTCTTGCATGGCGCTGAGGCTCAAACCGGAGCGTCAGCGGTGAGGACTATCTTGCCGAAAAAGCGTCGTTCCTCCAACGCACGATGCGCCTCGATGCCCTCATGTAGCGGTACCAGTGAATCAATGACCGGCGCCAACTCGCGGCTGCGTACCATCGCCAATAGCTCCTCAAGGTCGCTGCGTTGCCACCCATTGGAACCGCGAATGTCCATTTCGGCGGTCCAGATGTATCGCAGGTCGGTTGGAGGGTCATAGCCAGCGGTGGCGCCGCAGGTGAGCACGCGCCCGCCCTGGCGTACGCACCGCAGCGAACGTGCCCAGGTATCGCCACCTGTGAAGTTGACCACCACGTCATAGCCGCCACCGCCGAATAGGCCACCGGTCTTCTCCCGGCAGTAGCGGGCTATGTCAACTTCGGAATAGTTGATGGTTTCGTGCGCGCCTAAGTCAGTTAGACGTTGACACTTCTCATCGGTCCCTGCTGCACCGATTACTTTGGCACCCCGCATCACTGAGAGCAGCAGCGCGGCTGTGCCGACGCCCCCGCTGGCTCCCAGAATCAGCACCGTGTCGTCGGCACCGACCTCACCACGAGTGACCATCATTCGATGCGCCGTGCCGTAAGCCACCGGCAGGCACGCAGCATCTTCGTATGAGACATCATCGGGCAGCGCAATGAGCTGGCTTTGACGCACTGTGACGTATTGCGCGTACGCGCCCCACAATGTGTCGCCGATCATGAGAATCTTGCCGGTTTCGCGATCCCAGTGGACTGGGTCTACGAGCACCCGATCGCCTACCGACCAGCCATCAACGCCATCGCCCAGTTCGGCTACCTGCCCCGCAGCGTCGCAGCCAGGTATGCCCGGTAGCGGCACCTTGATGCCAGGCATGCCCCGGCGAGTAAAGACATCGTGGTAGTTGAGCGAGCACGCTCGCACGGCAATGCGAACTTCACCTGGCTCAAGTTCGGGCACTGAAATGTCGCGGTAGGACAGCACATCAATGTCACCGTGCTCGTCGAAAACGACTGCCTTCATCGTTGCTGCCTTAATCGCTGCTGCATTCATCGCAGGGGCGCATTCTCGCCGATGCTCATGTGCGGCCCTGGCCACCTGAATGGACACTCAAGGCTCGGTCTTGTTCAATCGCCGCGTCGATAGCAGTGAGCAGATCGGCACGCAGAGCCTGTGCCGTACGGGCATAGGCCCGCGCATCAAGCGTCTCGGACAGTTCCGCCGCCACCTCCAATGCACGTTCGGTGACAGAATCGGGGCTGACGGCCTCGTCGAGATAACCCGCTTCGACCGCACTGGCGCCGTTCAGCAGACGGGCGTTGGCAACGCAGCGCTGTAGGTGACGTCGCGACAACCGTTCCTGAGCGATCAGCAATGCCCAGCGCGGCAACGTCAACCCGATGGCAACCTCGTTGAGCCCGATCTTGACTGGCGCATCGGGACCGACCCGGTGGTCGCACCCGAGCAGCAGCAAAGCTCCAGCGGCAACAGCGTGGCCGGTGCATGCGGCCACTACGGGCACCGAGGCGCCATAAACCCGGCGGACCAACGCTCCACCTGCGGTAACCAACTCGTTGATGGCCGCATTGTCTCCGCTTTGAATCACGTTGAGGTCAAAGCCAGCGAAGAAGGTCCGCGGGTTGCCGGTTATGACTACCGCGCCAATGTTGTCATCGGCTTCGGCCGCGTTGATCTGGGCGTCTAGCGCTGTGATCATCGGCACTGAGAATGCGTTTGCTTTGCCGTCGTCCACGCGAACCAGCAACACTCTGTCGTGACGCTCCCACGACACTGCACCGTCAGATGCTGGGCTGGCTGGCTTTGGGCTGTCGGGCACTGTGCTGTCAGAAGACGAGCTGTCGCTAGGGCGTTCGGAGAGGCTCATTGAACGAATGCTACGGCTGCGCTTGGTGGCCTGCCGGGGCTGATGGGCCTGCGCGGGCTGATGGGCCTGCCCCGGGCGGGGCGGCGGCCAGGGTTGAGGACGGGGCCTTTTCTCGCAGTGATTAGGGTTCGCCCATGGCCGTGCCGATCGCCGACGTGGAGATGCCTGAGGTTGAGCTCAACCCGATGACCTGGCAGGACCAACGACAAGAGTTGGTTGACCTGCTGGAAGCAGGCGAGTGGATAGCGCGTACTCCCCTCGGTTACGTCATCACCGGCTACGACGATGCTGCCGCCATGCTGCGCGACGGCCGCTGGCACTCCGCTATCGGGCTCATCGCGGAAATGCAGGGCTACAACGACGCAGAATTTCGTCAGCGCACCAGCAACAACATCTTGGCCATGGAGGGCGAAGAGCACCACCGGCTCCGCCGACTAGTGGGCCCAGCGTTTACCCCAAAATCGGCCGAGCGGTACCGCCCGTTTATGGCAGAGGTCATCAACGAACTGCTAGATCCGATCTGCCAGCGGGGCCGCGCAGAATTCGTCAGCGAGGTGTGCGACCCCTACCCCATCCCGATCATCTGCGCGTTGCTCGGAGCGCCGCGCGAGGACTGGCAGTTCTTCAGCCGCATCGCAACAGACGTGTTTCGCATATTCAACCGCAACCTTCACCACGACGGTCCGACCATTGTCGCTGCGCAGGACGAAATGGCTACTTACATGACGGCCATGATCGCCGAGCGTCGCTCCAACCCCCGCGACGACCTGCTGACAGATCTGATAGCTGCAGAAGAAGCTGGCGATCGGTTGTCCACTGAGGAGCTATTGTCGCTAGCCAACTCGCTGCTGCTCGCTGGCACAGACACCACCCGCAATCAGCTTGCGTGCGCTGTCGCGTTGTTTGCGCAGCGGCCGGACCAGCTCCGACTGCTCGCCGATGACCCGTCGCTGGCGCCCAGTGCGGTGGAAGAGATGATGCGATACCTGGGCGCTATACGCGGCACCGCTCGCTACGCCAGCGAGCCGATCATCTATCGCGACATTGAGTTCGCACCCAACACGTTCATCTTCCCGAGCCTGGTTGCCGCCAACTACGACGCCGAGAAGTTCGCCGAACCGCTTGACTTTGACATCACCCGCCGGTCGGGAACGCCTCACATGACCTTCGGCAGCGGCATCCACCACTGTCTCGGGGCCTTCTTGGCCCGAGCCGAGTTGCAGGAGGCGCTCACTGCGGTAGCAAAGCGAATGCCAAATCTGCAACTCGATGGCGAAGTGGAATGGAAGCCGATGTCAAACGGCATCTGGGGCCCCGCTGTATTGCCAATCAGCTTCACGCCGGGTAGCTGAGCCCAGCTCAACTTAGCGCCAGCGCTAGCACCACAGCGCTAGCTCCGCTGGGTGCCACCGCAGGCATCTGGGCGCTGGCATCTGGGCTAGGGCATCTGGGAGCTGGCTCAGCTCATCAGTTCCTTTTTCATGGCCGCAGCGGTCGCCAGTTTCAGCGAACGACTCGGACCAATCTCAATGGACTCGCCCGTCTGGGGGTTGCGGCCCGTGCGGGCACCGCGTTCGGACATAGAAAACGAGCCGAATCCTGGCCAGCTCACCTTTCCACCAGCCTTGACTTCTTCCACAACCAGATCAAAGAACGCCGACAGAGTGCGCTCTGCCTCGTCTTTGGTTACGCCAGCAGTTTCAGCTACTGCCTTGATGGTGTCTGCTTTGTTGGCCACGGTTGAGTTCCTCTCTCAGAGTGAATCGGGGCGCATGAGTCGCAATAGGAAACCCCGAGGTGATGGCTTTGCGGCCCGTTGTATATCGGTATAGCGGGTCGCTTGCACCCTACGACAAGCATCAAGCTCGCCGGTCACTAGGTGCCTCGCTGCGCACATCAAACGCATCGCGCAGCCCGTCGCCCACGAAGTTCACACACAACACAGTAACCGCGATGGCCGCACCAGGCGGGATCACGAGCCATGGAGCGACTGTCATGAAGCCCTCGTTGCCGCCCAGCATGTTACCCCATGTGGGTGTATGCGCAGGGCTGACACCGAACCCGAGAAAGCTCAGCACCGATTCGGCGAGGATCGCTGCCGCTGCCGCGAGCGAGACCGCTACAGCCATCTCTCCCATCAGGTTCGGCACTAGGTGACCGAACATGACTCGCCAAGCGCCTGCACCCATTGCCCTAGCTGCAGCCACAAACTCCAGCTCCCGCAAGGCAAGTACTTTGCCTCGAATGATTCGGGCCACGGCCATCCACCCCAGCAGGGACAACACCAGCACAACATCTGTAATGCTGTCGCCCAACATACGCGCCAGCATCATGACCACCATCAGACTCGGGAGCGCGAGCAGCGTGTCGGTCAGCCGCATCAGTACTGCATCTACAGCACCGCCCAAGTATCCGGCGATCATGCCGATCATCGTCCCGCCGATGGTCGCAAGCAAGGCCACCGATACACCAACGGCGAGCGTGACACGACCGGCGTAGAGCATCTGACTAAACGTGTCCCGGCCCAGAGTGTCAGTGCCCAGCAGATAACTAAGGCCTGGCTCGGCCAGCACATTGGTTGGATGCGTGCGACCCGACGAATAAGGCGCGAGCACTCCAGCACCAACCGTCGCCACGGTGATGCCCACCAATATCGTCAGCGATACCAATGCTGTGCGTCGGCGCGCGAATCGTTGCCAAGACCGTGCCTGCGGCCGCTCGGTGCCGCCACCCTCAGCGGCTGCCACGACGGATCCTCGGATCCAGCACGCCGTAGAACAGATCGGCTGTCAGGTTCATCCCGATTACCGAGACTGCCACGATCATCGTGGTCGCCAGCAATACCGGGTAGTCGCCGCCGAACATGGAGTCCAAAAACAACTGACCCATGCCCGGGTACTGGAATACCCGCTCGGTTACAACCAGTCCGCCAACAAGCTGGCCAATGTCCACAGCAGCCTGTGTGGTCACAGGGATCAGTGCATTACGGACACCGTGGCGCACGACCACGGTGCGCTCGGACAGACCCTTGCCGCGCGCCGCTCGGATGTGATCGGAGTTCATGACGTCTAGCAGGCTCGCCCGCATGTAGCGGCTGTACACCGCGATCAGTTGCAACGACAAAGCCATCGCTGGCAGCGCCAAGTGTCGCGCCCGATCCACCAGGTTGAACCCCTGCTGTCCTGGTGAGTACAACCCCGCGGTGGGAAGCAGGGGCGGCGCTACGCCCAGCCACTTTGCCAGGTGCAACCCGAACAGCAACTGCAACATGAGCCCCAGCCAGAACACCGGAATCGATATCCCGACGAACGAGAACGTCGTCGCGGCATGGTCAACGAACGTGTTGTAGCGCACCGCCGACACGGTTCCGACAGCAATGCCCAATGCCAGCGACAACACGACCGCGGTGCCCACAAGTACGACGGTGTTGGCGAGAGCGGTGCGCACGATGGGCCACACGTCTGATCCGTTGCGCACCAGAGACGTACCCAGATCGCCTGTTACGAAGTCACTTAGCCATCCCAAGTAACGAACGGGCAGCGGGTCCTCTAGTCCCAGGGACTCAAAGTATGCCGCCCGGTCCGCCGAGGAAACTCTCGGATTCAGGGCAAGGTCGCGACCCGGCTTGGCAATTCGATTCGCCGCCCAGAACACCGCGAATGAGATGGCCACCAATATCGGCACCGTTATCGCGATGCGTCGCAGGACGTAGCGCGCCACGGCGCAGAGCCTGCCAGACCATCCGCGGATTAGTCGTTCATTGGAGCCGTCTTTGCTGTCTGTGTGCTCAGTTCGTCAGCACCTGCCAGTCGAACATGTCGAAGAAGCCTCCGTAGGGACTTGAAACGTAAGCACCGGGACCTCTCACGGCCTCGGTATCCCAGATGATCATGTTGGGCAAGACATACAGCGGAATCCACGGCACGTCGTCCGCCAAAATCTCGCTCAGCTGATGCACCAACTCCAGGCGGTGAGTCGGGTCAACTGCGGCATCAATTGCGAACGCCAAATCGCTGGCTTGTTGGTTACGGTAAGCGGTGAAGTTCTGACCGGAGTAACCGTTTTCCTCGGCGGGAATGCCATCAATGTCATAGAACCGCGCCACCGACGGATCCGGGTCTGTGCTGTTGGCGAATAGCGCCGCTGGTCCGAAGTTCATCGCTGGCAGACGATTCTGGAACAGTTCGCCCGGGTCATAGTTGACAATCTCCCAGCCGATTCCCAGCGGCGCAGTCATCTCTACCACTAGGGCTTGCACATCCTCGCGACGCTTGTTGCCAGCGGTGGTGTTCCACGCCAGCACCAGCGGTTCACCCTCGGCGTTTATCCATAAACCATCGGGGTCTGGCCGCGTCCAACCATCTGCTTCAAGCAGTTCTGCAACCTTGGCCGCGTCTTGTGAGTATTGGCTGAAATCGGTTTTGCACCAAGATCCAAAGCCGGGATTCCATCCAGCACACTGCAACACCTCGGTTTCACCGACGATGGTGCCCAACGCTATGTCGGCGATACGTTCCCGATTGAGGGCGTGGGCGACGGCTTGGCGCACGTTGAGCGTCAGATCGAAACGTCGGTCAGGTGCGTCCTGGTTGAACCAAAGGCCTTCAATGAAGACGCCTTCGCCCACCGAGTAGGTCAGGCTGCCGCCGACGCGTTCCCGGGCTCCGGGAAACGGCTGGGGCAAAGCGACAAGAACTTCGCCCGTCTGCAAAGCAAGCAGCTGCGAATCGCTGTCTTCGCGAGGCACCATCACAATGCGATCCACTATCGGGATGCGATCGGCATCCCAGTAGCTGTAGTTGGGCACCAAGATGTGCTGTTCGGAGTTCCATTCCTCTTGAATCCAGGGCCCGCCTGAGACGGTTATTTGGTCGTTCCACTTATCGGCGATGTCGGTGTCGGGACCCAGCTCGTGAGCTGGCAGCACCGCGCTAAACAGCGTCGGCCAAGGTGCGTAGGGCTCGCTGAAGGTGATGACCGCCGTATGGGGATCGGAGTGGTCGATGTCGGTGATGAGAGACAGGCCGATGGTGCTCAGTGTGCCAGTTGTGTCGAGCCCGGCACGCCACGTGAACCAGATGTCGGTGCTGGTGATGGGCTCCCCATCGCTCCATGTCGCGGCTGGGTTTAAGCGGTAGGTAAGCGTGAACGTCCCGTCATCAGCAGTGGACAGGCCGCCGTTCTCAACTGTCGGCTCCTCGGTAAGCAGCGACGACGCCACGTATGTGTTGGTCTGATCCAACTCCATCAGTCTCGGCAACAGATGAGCGAACACCGACCAGATCGTCCAGCTTGCGTTCGCGCACGAAGTGACGGGGTTGATGCACTCAGGCCACTGTTCCACTGCGAGCACAAGAGTGCCGCCGGTCGACGCAGCCTCTGGGTCGGGCGCACTGGTTGCGTCGGGAACAGTGGTGGTGATGTCGGCTGCGTCGGTCGTAGTAGGGCTAGCTAGCGATGGGTCGGAGTCGCCGCCAGAACACGCCGCCAACAGCAGCGCAAACGCAGCAACTGCGCTCACGACTCGAGCCAAGTACCTCCGCCGCTGCGAGAAGTCGCGCGCACCAATCAACCGTTCAAGTGAAGGAAACTCCGCCATGCGGCCACAAGCTAGGACCTAGCTAAACGGCTTCAATGGCGGGCGCGGACAGCAACGCAACCTGCGCACAACACCGTGCCGCTCCCACACAAGACCTTACGATGCGCGCACGGCACCGGTTCTGGCAGAGTTTCCAGCATTCGGTCGGCCCATCCGACCCATCGCTACAGCAAAGGAGCGATTTGACGTGCTGGACGGCTACCGGATACTGGACCTGACCGACGACCGCGGACACCTGGCCGGGCTGCTGCTGGCTCAACTCGGTGCCGAGGTAGTGCTATGCGAACCGCCTAGCGGCCACCGCACGCGGCACCGCGGTCCATACGTTGACGACGTAGCCGATCCTGAGCGCGCAATTGAATTTCTCGTCTACAACCGAGGCAAGCGATCGGTGGTAGTTACAGATGCCGCACAGATTGCCGACCTTGCCGCCGGTTGCGATGCGGTGATTTCGTGCGGCGCTCTTGAAGTGGATCTCGATGCGCTGCGCTCCGATAACCCGCAGCTCGTGACTGCGTCGATCACGCCCTTCGGCGAGACCGGTCCGAAAACCGGCTGGGCTGCCACTGACCTCACGCTCGCTGCTGCTAGCGGAACGATGTCGCTGACCGGGGACAGCGATCGCGCTCCGGTGCGCATCGGATCTCCGCAGGTTTGGCACAACGCCGCAGTGGACACCGCTGGCGCTGTGCTTATTGCGCTACACGAACGGCAGGTCTCCGGGCTGGGTCAGCACGTAGACACCTCAGCCCAGCAGTCATTTGTGGACTGCACACAATTTCAGATGATGACGGTGCTTACCGGCGGCGATGTGCCTGTGCGACTCCCAGGTGCCGTGAACCTGGGTGGCTTTTTGATCCCTTGGGTGTATGAGTGCGCGGATGGCTACGTGACGGTTACGTTCCTCTTCGGCCCGATGATCGCCCCATTCACAAGGCGCATCTTGTCATGGATATGCGAGGAGGGTTTCTGCGAGCCCGAGTTGCGCGACAAGGACTGGGTGGACTTCGGCATGGCCGTCGTGGAGGGCCGCGAGTCGATGGACACGTTCGATGAGGCGATCGCTGCGTTGACAGCGTTCGTGGCAACCAAGACCAAGAACGAGCTGCTAGAGCGGGCACTATCGGACAATCTGCTCGTCGCTCCCATCACCACCACGACCGATGTCCTAGCCCTGGAACACCTGCAGGTACGCGGCTACTGGCAGCGAGTTGAGATGCCCCGCGCCGACGGTCCCGCATCGGTGCGGCTTTGCGGAGCTCTAGCCAAGACAACCGGCGAGCCGCTTGTTGACCTGCCCTCGGCACCGCGGCTCGGAGAGCACACTGCGTCTTACCTAACTGAGTCTTCTGTGAACGATGCCGCGTCTACCTGCAACGGTGCCAACGCGATGGTCGGCGCGGTCCGCACGCGCCCCGCGGCCGACCCTGGAAGTGAAGGTGAGCCCGCGCGGCAACCGATGCGTCGCCCACTCGATGGCATCAAGATCCTTGATTTCATGTGGGCTCTAGCCGGTCCAGGAGCGACCCGCACTTTGGCCGACTACGGCGCAACCGTCGTCAAGGTAGAGAGTGAGCTGAAGCCCGATGTGCTGCGCGGCGTCCATCCGTTTATCGGCGAAGAAGGTGGGCAGGAAAACGCCCTGCAATTCCATTCAATCAACGCTGGAAAGATGGACCTGACACTTGATTTGTCGCTGCCCCAAGCGCGTGAGGTGGTCCTGGACCTTGTGAAGTGGTGCGACGTGCTCACCGAGTCGTTCTCACCAAAGGCGATGGAGAACTGGGGTCTCACTTACGACGTGTTGCGCGAGGTGAATCCCCGCCTCGTGATGTTCTCAAGCTGCTTGATGGGTCAGACCGGTCCGATGCGCATGTATGCCGGTTTCGGCACGATGGCCGCCGCCATCGCTGGCTTCTATCCAGTGACGGGATGGCCCGACCGCATCCCGGCGGGTCCGTTCACGGCCTACACCGACTACATATCTCCGAAACTAGGTGTGATGCTGATCTTGTCGGCGCTGGCTAAACGGGACCGCACAGGCCATGGTCAGCACATTGACTTCGCCCAGATGGAGGGCGCGTTGCACTTCCTGGCCACGGAACTAGCCGACGAGGAAATCAACGGACGCACCGCTGGCAGAGCTGGCAACGCTGATCGTCACATGTGGCCTCACGGCGTGTACCCGACGGCTGGCGAAGACTGCTGGGTTGCTATTGCCTGCGAAACCGACGCTCAATGGAGCGCACTGGCAGGATGTCTCGTGGAAGCATCGAAGGACAACAGCAGGCTGGCTGCCGCCTTGGCTGCAATTGGCACTGCACCGGATCGCGCGGCGAGCGACCTCGCGGCCATGGACCTTGAGTCCATAGACACTGCGGGCCGTCGTGTTCGTAGCGAGGCTATCGACTCAGCCATCTGCGCCTGGACCGCGCCGCTGAAGGCAGCGGACGTAGAAGCAGAGCTGCAGCGACTCGGCGTGTCAGCTCATCGTGTGAACGACGCTGCGGACCTAGTGGCGGACCCTCAGATCATTGCCCGTGATCATTTCTTGTCGGTGCCGCACGCCAAGCACGGTCACACCTGGGTGGAGAACAGCAACTTCGAGCTGTCGCGTACGCCGGGTCGGCCGTTGTGGGGAGGACCTATGTTTGGCGAGCACAACATGGAAGTGCTTGAGGGCATTCTGGGTTACGACACCGAGCGGATAGCCGACCTCGTCATTGCCGGTGCCATCACTTGATAATCGGCACCTGAAACTTCAGCACCGGTTTTTCCAGCACCTGGAGCATTGGCACTTCACCTACTGGGCTACTGCGTCCACATTGGAGTCAAATGAGCGACAACGACATGAACACAAACATGAACTACGAGCCGAACAATGAGCGGCAGAACGTCTCCAGCGGCGGACCGATGGAGAACGTCGCCGGTTACTCGCGGGCTGTGCGCGTGGGAAACTGGGTAGCAGTCGCGGGCACGACATCGTTGGGACCAGATGGCGTGGCGCATCCAGGTGACTGCTATGGACAAGCCATCTTCACGCTTGGGGTAATAGAGCGAGCGTTGAACGAGGCTGGCGCAAATATGAGCGACGTCGTGCGGACCCGCTCATTCATCACCGACATAGCGCTTGTTGACGATTTTGTCCGCGCCCACGGCGAGGTGTTCGGCCACATCAAGCCCGCGTCTACTCTGGTGGAAGTCTCGGGGCTAGTCGATCCCGAACTCGTCATCGAGATCGAAGTCGACGCCATCATTCGCTGAACACTTGATTGCGTTGAACACTTGATTGATAGATACTTGATTGACAATATTCGCGGAGCTTGCGCATCCACGGAGCGCCGCATCCACTGAGCACTTTGCGACGCGTTGCGACGCGTGACTCAAAGACGCGTCGCTCAAACTGGTGCGAACCGCAGCAGCGCCGAACCCTCAGGTGTGGGGTCGAATACGGCCTGCACGGACTGGCCGATTCGCGCAGCGTCAGGGTCGCAGCCCACAATGTTCGTGAGCACACGAGGGCCTTCAGCCAGCTCTACGTAGGCCAACACGAACGGTGCGGCTGCACGCCACGAACCAGGAATACGACGGGTGACTGTGCAGCTATAGACGGTGCCGCGCCCACTCGCTTCGAACCACGACACCGAAGCGCCGCCGCACACGTCGCAGCGCTGGCGCGGGTACCACACAACGTGGTCGCAGTCTTCGCAGCGAGGTAGCACCAGTCGGCCCTCGCTGGCAGCATCCCAGAACGGCTGCGTTTCGAGGTTCGGATTCGGCGGCGGAACCGGCAATCCCGAAGGGCCCAGATCGCTCACCGCGACCTGCCCAAAATCAGCGTGGCGCTGCCCATGCGAGTGGCGAGGCTGCCTCCGGTGCCGTGCGCCAACGCAAGCTCGCAGTCGGGTACCTGCACGGCGTGGTGCGCTTCGCCGCGAAGCTGACGCACGGCTTCAATCACCTTGGTCATGCCGCCACGGTTGGCTGGATGGTTGTTGCAGAGGCCGCCACCGTCTGTGTTGAATGGCAACTCGCCATGCGGTGACTGCAACGAGCCGTCGGACACGAAACGTCCTCCGTGACCCTTCTCGCAAAAGCCCAGGTCTTCCAACGTCATCAACACGGTGATCGTGAAGCTGTCATATATGGAGGCATAGTCAATGTCGGCGGGTGTCACACCGGCCTCGGCAAAAGCCAGCGGACCCGAGCGCACAGCCCCGGTGTAGGTCAAGTCAATTCGGCCGCCGCCGGTGTGTTTGACCGCGGTGCCGGTGCCCAAAACCGGCACGCAGTGACGATCAAGCGACGCTGCTATCGCTTCGCTGACCAACACCAGGGCGCCACCGCCATCGGTGATCACGCAGCAGTCCAACCGGTGCAGCGGGTCGGAGATCATCGGCGAGGACACCACGTCATCCACCGTGACTAAGTCTTTCAGAAATGCGTTGGGGTTGTGCTGCGCATGGGTTGACGCCGCGACTTTGATCTCTGCCAGTTGCTCTGATGTGGTGCCGAACTCATGCATATGTCGCGCCGCGGCCAGCGCATAGCCGCCTGGCACCGACATACCAAACTGGTTCTCAAATGAGGCCTCTGGTGCCGAACTGAACCGGGCACTGCCACCCGGACCCGCCCCGCCGGTGCGGGGCTTACCCGCCAGTGTGACAAGTGCCACCTGCACCTGGCCTGCCGCAATTGCTGCCGCAGCGTGCTGAACATGCACCAGGTAGGACGAGCCGCCCGCCTCAGTGTCGTCTACATAGCTGCAGTTGAGGCCCAAGTACTCCACCATCGACAGAGCACCAAAGCCGGGCGCATCGCCAGCGGAGTAGTAGGCGTCTACATCGGCCAATGTCAGCCCAGCGTCGGCCAGCGCGCCCGCGGCTACTTCGGCATGGACCTGAGGCAGCGTGCGGTAGGGCAGTTCACGCTCAGGATGCTCGTACGCGCCCGCAATGAGGGCCTTCCCGCGAATCGTCACCGAAGGCAAGCTAGCCGTTGCGTCAATCTGGGCTCAGGTCGGTCGCTAACGTCGCGACGATGCTGAAGCCATACAGAGTGCTAGACCTCACCGACCACCGGGGCGCAATGTGTACCTCAATCCTGGGTTCGTTGGGCGCAGAGGTGATCTTGGTGGAAGGCCCCGACGGTCGAGGCCGCCGCCATCGCCAGTGTGGACCCGACGGCACTTCGCTGAGTTGGTGGAATCTGAGACGCGGCGCACAAAGCTGCGTAATCGCTGACCGTGACGAGTTGCTGAAGCTTGTAGCCGGTGCAGACGCCCTAATCGAGTCTCCCGACCCCGGACTCGGTTTAGATCCAGTAGAACTGCGCACGATCAATCCGGGCCTCGTGCATACCACCGTTACGGCTTTCGGTAGCACGGGACCTAAGGCTCAATGGGCAGCGTCGGATCTCACCATCGCTGCGGCCGCTGGCAGCGCCGCCATTACCGGCGACACCGACCGGGCACCGCTACGCATCACCGCACCACAGAGCTGGTTGCACGCCGGGTCACACGCGGCGGTCGGCACTGCACTGGCGCTGCGCCAACGCGACCTGAGCGGATACGGCCAGCACGTAGATGTCTCAGCGCAGCAAGCGATGATGCAAACCGCGTTCCCAGGAATAGTCGCCGCTCCCAACGAGTACCCGTCGGCCAGACGGACCTCCGGAGGCATCTTGCTGCTCAACTTCCACCTGCAGTTCGTATACCCGGCAGCGGACGGCTATGTGTCCATCACGCTGCTGTTCGGCGACACGATGGGGCGCTTCACCGCCCGGCTGATGGACTGGGTGCGAGAGACAGGCTGCTGTGACAACGAGCTAGCGGAGCTGGATTGGGTGGAGTTCGGGATGCGGTTGTTCACCGATCCCGACAACGCACCCGGCCAACTGGAAGCGGCCAAGGCAGCCATTACCCGACTGACCAGCTCACGCACCCGAGCTGAACTGTTCTCAGAGGCGCAGAGGCGAGAGCTGCTGCTCGCCCCCGTGTATTCACCCGCGGAGCTGACGAACATCGAGCACTTCCACGAACGCGGCTATTGGGACACGATCAATGACTCAGCTTGGGGCAGCGTGACCACCCCTGGGGCGTGGTGCAAACCCGCCAGCACACCGCTTCGCAGTCTGGGCGCTCCGCCAAGTCTGGGCTCCCACACCGAAGCTGCGAAGACGAAACCGCGTTCAGCGCTTCTGGAAGCCTCAGCGAAGCTGCATGCGAGCAGCAACGACAGCGCAGCCCAGCTACCCCTTGAGGGCATCAAGGTGCTGGACACGACCTGGGTCTATGCCGGGCCGTTCACCACCCGGGTGCTTGCCGACTTCGGCGCCACCGTCATCAAAGTGGAGGGACCGACGCGGTTCGACGCCTCACGCAGCGGAGCTGGTGGGCTGAAGGGTGACATGAGCCCGGATGCCTCCATCCAATACGGCACACTCAATGCTGGAAAGCTCGGCGTGACAATTGACCTCAACGTCGCTGAGGGCCGAGAGGCCTTTTGCGACCTGGCCGAATGGGCCGACATATTCGTGGAGTCCTACACGCCGGGCACTCTTGACGATTGGGGCATCGGGTGGGAGGTGTTGTCTGCGCGCAATCCGCGGCTAATCATGCTGAGCACCAGCCTGATGGGCCAAACGGGGCCGCTCGCTACCTTCGCCGGATTCGGCAACCTGGCCGGTGCCATAACCGGCTTCTATGAGATGACCGGCTGGCCAGATCGGGCGCCAGCAGGACCGTTCCTGGCCTACACCGACTACGTCACGCCGCAGTACATGGTGCCGCTGCTGCTAGCCGCTCTGGACGCTCGCGACGCCGATCCAACAGGTGGCGGTCAGCATCTTGATTTCGCTCAAGCAGAAGCGGCGATGCACTTCCTTGCAACCGAAGTGCTTGAACACACCGTCAACGGCAAAGCTGCGACGCGCACGGGCAACGCCGACCAATTTCTTTGCCCTCATGCCATGTATGCGTGCGACCCCGGCGGTGACGACTCGACTAATCCGCTCGAAGCACCAGACCCGTGGATTGCCATCGTGTGCGAGAGCGAGCAACACTGGCAGTCGCTGTGTGAAGCTCTGGCGGGCGACGGTCACCCCGTGCCACGTGACTTGGTTGAACTTGGTACCACAGCGCGGCTCGCACGCAGCGGCGACGTTGATGCCGCGATAGCGGGCTGGGCGGCTGCACGCACACCGGAGCAGGCGCAAGCCACACTCCAAGCTGTAGGGGTTCCTGCGCACGCCAGTCAGAACAGCCGCGCCTGCTCCACCGATCCGCAACTGATCCACCGCGGCCACTGGATGGAAGTTGAACACCCGGTACACGACAGGATGATTGTGGAGGCGCCGCGGCTTCAACTCAGCGCCACACCTCACCACATCACCAGGTCGGGGCCCAGCCTGGGCGAGCACAACGACATGGTGCTACGAGAGGTACTCGGTTATGACGACGACCGGGTCATAGAACTCGCCGCTGCCGGTGCCATCGGATGAGCACACATCGCCTTAGGGAACTTATGGAACATCCGCTGAGAGCCTTATCTCATGGCAAACCACAGTGGCTGGTCGCAGCGAATCAGGTTGAACCTCAATGTGCGCAGCGGTCTACCGCAACTCACCGAAACACACAACATATGTTCATTACTCAATTGGCAACTCAAGTACATAGATCCAGTACCTAGATCAAGTACATGAATGCTGACGAACGAATGGCTGCCATCAGGCAAATTCACGACTCGCCGCTGCGGATCGTGTTAGCAGTTACAGGCGGTGGGATACTGGCCGTGAGCGACTTGCTGACAGTGCCGGGCGGCTCGCGCACATTTCTGGAGGCCTCCGTGCCTTATTCGGTGGCTTCGCTGTATGAGCTGATGGGTAGCGAGCTTGAACCGCACGTCTCTGATGCGGCCGCGCTGGCGATGGCGGAAGGCTGCCTAGCTAGGGCTAAGCACCTGTCCGCCAAGCGAAAGCCGACCAGCCAGCCGGGACCACTTGCGGGCATCTCGTGTACGGCTGCTCTTGTCACCAATCCACCTCGGCGAGGTGAGGACCGCGCCCACATAGCAGCCGTCAGCGACTCGGGTACACGCATAGCCCGAAAGATCACATACACAAGCAATAGCGACCGCATCGCGCAGGACCGCGACACCTCCGATGCCATCCTGTCACTGATTGTTGAGATCGCTTCTACCTAAAGAGGCCGTCCCCGATGCCTTCAGCAATCTCATCCGGCGCGTAACCAGCATCTGCCCAGACTTCAAAGTTGTGTTCCCCCAGATAGGCGGGGCTCAGTCGGCGCGGATGCCAGCGTTGACCGTTCCACAAGGCGGCGAACGCGTCGCTGCTTCGTTCACCAAACACCGCATGATCAACCGATTGCCAGTAGCCGCGTGCGTCGTGTTGAGGATCGTCAGCGAAAAGCTGGTGCGCATCCTGCAAAGGTCCCGCTGGCACCCCGGCACCCTGAAGCGCGTCGGCGGCATCGGCAGCGGTGCGATTGGCAGCCCATTTTCCCAACACGTCATCGATCATTGGTCTGCGATTGCGACGGGTTGCTTCTTCGATCAACGTCGGATCATCCAGTTGAGGGTCGCCTAGCACGCTGACCAGCCCGAGCCACTGTGACGGCTCGGTCACCGTCACCGCCACGAAACCGTCGCTGCACGCATAAACCTCGTTCGGCACATGGTCGGCAATGCCGTCGCGATTGCCCTCAGGGCACGGCGGTGACACTCCAGCGGTCTGACCTATGACGGCCGGTCCTATGGCGTAGGTGCCTACTTCAAGCTGTGCTAAGTCGATGCGTTGCCCTTCACCAGTGCGTTCACGGGCATATAGGGCACCAACCGTCGAGACCGCAGCCGCAAACCCCGCCAGGTGATCGTTGAGCGAGAACCCGGGACCCACGTCGCCTCGATCGGCGAAGTTGGTCAGGTGCGTGATACCCGAAATCGCATGCACAGTCGGCGCATACGAGATGACATGGCGCCACGGTCCATCATGGCCACAGCCAGACATCGTCACGTAGATGATTCGCGGATTCCAAGCATGCACGGTCTCCCAATCGAGACCCCACGAGTCCAGGACGCCTGCGCTGTAGTTCTCAATAAGCACGTCACAGGTTTCAATCAGCCGGCGGGCCGCAGTCAGCGCATCGGGGTGCTTCATGTCGAGCGTGGCGCTGCGCTTGGAACGATTCCACACGAAGTAGTACGGGTAGTCGGGTGAATTGACGAGCGTGGAGCGCTCCTCACACTGAATACGGATGACGTCCGCGCCCAGATCGCCAAGCAGACGGGTGGCCGATGGCCCGGCCAGCACCCAAGTGAAGTCCGCGACTCGGACACCATCGAGCGGCCGCCGGTCCTCGTTGCCGCTGTCGGCACCGCTATCGCTGCAGCTTTCGGAGTCTTCAGCATCGCCGACGTTGGCGCCTTTGGCCTCGTTGGCAGTGGTGGCAGAATCGCCGCTATGGGTCTCGTTGAGCGGTTCCGCCCATGATGCGAGCACATCTTCAAGGGTCGTATCGCCGCTCGCTGGCAGTCTCGGCGGAACTGTTCCTGATCGCCCAGCGTCGCTCCAGCGAGCCAACTGGCTCGGCATTTGAACAGAGACCTCATGGCCCCGATGTGGGTGGCGGGACTTGGCGCTAGCTGGCATTGCCGGATCGTTAGCTGTGGCAGTCATATCGAGGTCTGCCAAGAAGCCCCTATGCGCGAATTGCGGATTCGCACAGACCTCTGCGATGTTCAGTACCCCGCCGAACGCCACGTGCCGTTGCTGCGCATCCCACCAGACAGCGCGCGCGTCCAGCGGCGCGATCCAACGCCGAATGGCGTCCATCACATCAACGACATCGAGCAGCACATCTGTGGGATCTGCGCCCAACCAACGCTTGGCCTCACTACCGCAACCCTGCGGATCACTCTCGACCATCCAATCAAAGAGCAGGTCCGGCGTCGGTGTCGGCGTGATCATCACGTAACCGCCGTCACCGCCGCGGCACTCGGCAAGGTCATAGGCGCCTAGCCAGTGCAGCGCGCCTTGGCGCGGCGCAATCTTGGGCATCGGCAACAAATCGTCGAAGAAGTACTGCAAGAACAGGTTCTCGATAGATCCGGTGACTACCTCGTGGACGGATACGTCAACGTGCGCCCCCCTACCCGTCAATCGGGCCGAGAGCGCTGCCGCTATAGCACAAGTCGCCGTTACGAAACCAGCGAAGTTGTACGCCTGACGACCCCACACGTTGAGCGGACGATCAGCCAAACCCGTGAGGGCCATGAAGCCGCCCATAGCAGCAGCCACCAGATCCGAGCCGAGCCATTGCGCTCGCGGGCCCGTACGTCCGAACGGCGTGACCGATACCTGCACCAACCCTGGGTTGTCTTCGCACAAGTCGCTGTAGTCGATGCCCGCCTGCGCCAAGAGGCCCGGGCGTTCACTTTCCACGATCACATCGGCCACAGCGGCCAGTCGGCGGTAGTGATCGCGTCCCTGCAATGTGCTCACGTCCACTGCGCAGCGACGTTTGCCACCGTCGTACCACCAGTCAGCGACCCCACCCAGAGCCGCAGCAGCGGGATCCGCCAGCGGCAACCCCGGTGATCCACTACCCACCCGCACCACATCGGCTCCTAGCTCGGTCAGCAGCTTCGTCGCGAACCGGCCCACGTCGCCGGTCAAATCAACGACGCGCAGGCCCGAAAGCGCCCCGTGGACTAACCCAGAGTCACCTAACTGAGGTTCGTCTGCATGGCTCATGCCAGCCCGAAGTTAGCCCCTGATGTTCCGCTCGGTCCGCAGCGACGCTGGCTGGTGTTTCGGCGAGCGTCAGGGACTCGTGTCTCAAGGCGTCGTGTCTCAGGGACTCGTGTCTCAGGGAGTCGCGCAGAGCCCCGCAAGACTGCAAATGGCTGTGTCGCGACGTGGTTGGCGAACTTCGTGCTCGTCGTATCCGTTGGTGGTGTAGCCAAGTGACAAGCCGGTAGCGGGATCGGCCCAGGCCAACTGCCCACCAGCTCCGTTGTGGCCGAACGCCAGCGGCGACACCGTGCGGCCCAGTCCGCGCATGTTCGACATCCCGTCATCGCCTGCAACGAACAACCCGATTGACCTATTGGCGACCATGCCCATAGGGTCGGGCAAGGTGTTGCGCACCTCGCCAATAGCCATAGCCAGCATCTCCGGTTCCCACAGATCGTTCGGGTTGTGGAGCAGCCCCTGGTAGAACAGCGCTAGATCCGCGGCGGTGCCGAAGCCGCCGCCACCCGGAACGCCCACCTCGCGCACCGAAGGCTCGTTGAAGCGCAACAGCGCTTCGTTGGTGACCTCAGTTTCGGGCAGCTCGCTCACGCCGAAAGTCGCTTTGAGTTCTTCGGCGGTGGCTGGCTCCCCCACAAGGATCAGCTCTGCGATGCCGTGCTGGTCATCGGGTTTCAAGCCAAGAAGACGGGGTAGCCCCAGCGGGGCAGTGACCCGATCGTGAATCTCATCTCGGTAATCGTTGCCGGTTACCGCATTGATGATCTCCGCTAGTACCCAATGTGCCGAAGTCGGGTGGTATTCGTAGCGGGTGCCGGGCTCCCAGTTCAGGCGCCATTTAGCCATGGCGACTAGCCGAGATTGCGATGTGTCCCATGCGGGCGGCTGCAGCGGCGCGTGTGGAAATCCGCTGGTGTGCAGCAGCACCTGCTCAACGGTGATGGTGTCTTTGCCGTTCTCGCCGAACTGAGGCGCGTAGCTGGCAACTGTGGCGTTGAGATCTACCAGTCCTTCGCTAAGCAACTGCCACATTGCGGCGGCAACAAATGGCTTAGTGGCAGAAAAGAGGCAGTAACGCGTCTCTTCGGTGGCGTCGCCGAATGTGGCCTGCGCCACGATCTCACCTTCAAACCCGACTGCGACTTGGCAGCTCGGCAAGAGTCCGGCGTCAACCTCTCGTCTGCAGCGGTCCACCAGGGTCTTGATTCGGTCTTGTCGGATGGTTGTTGCGTTTTCGGTCATCTTGTTGAGAGTGTCCGTGTTGAGAGTGTCCGTGTTGTCAGTGTTGTCGGTGTTGAGAGTGTCCGTGTTGTCAGTATCGGTGCTCACAGGATTTGCATAGCACCCGCGGCTACCTTCGCGCTTGATGATTGACTTTGGTCTGGCGATTCGCCGCAGCGACGACGTAGCAAGCCAGGCTCGCGAGATTGAGACGCTCGGCTATGACTACGCCACCACGGGCGAGCATGTCTTCTTTCACGTGCCCACCTCCAACGCGTTCATTTCGCTTGCGGTCGCAGCCGGTGCCACCACCACGCTCAAGCTGATGTCCTCCATCACTTTGGTGCCGCTGTATCCGGCGGTGCTGTGCGCCAAGCTGGCCGCATCGCTGGATGTGGCCTCCGGCGGCCGGTTCCATCTCGGCGTCGGCGTAGGTGGCGAGATGCCAGCAGAGTTCGAAGCCAGCGGAGTGCCACTACACGAACGTGGCGCCCGCACCAACGAAGCGCTTGAGATCATGCGTCGGCTATGGACCGAGGACGATGTCAGCTTCGAGGGCCGCTTCAACACGCTGTCGGGGGTGACGCTGGCGCCCAAGCCAGCCTCGCCACCGCCGGTTTGGGTTTCAGGCAGGCAGGACGCTGCGTGGCGACGGGCGGCGAGGTTTGGCGCTGGCTGGCTGCCTTACATGTACACACCGGAGCGCTTGGCTGAGTCCAACCAGGCCATCGCCAAATATCGGGAGGACGTCAGCAACCCCACCCCGGTGAAACCCGGACTGTTCGCCTTTTTCTGCTGCCACCCCGACAACGACACGGCCGTTTCCTACGCAGCACAGCGACTGTCCAAACAGTACGCGCAGGATTTCTCACAACTCGTGCATAAGTACGCCATCGTCGGCGATCCGGATCGCTGCGTGGCCCGCCTGAATGAGTACATCGATGCTGGCGCACGCACCATCATCCTCAGTACAGCCTCCCCCTCGAGCTACGCCGACCAGAGCGAACGCCTCATGGCCGACGAGGTTTTGCCACGCATTCGCGCTAGCCGGAACGAGCCCAGCCACAGCTAGTCAGGGACGCGAGACGGGCATGCCTTCGTTGGTGTAGGTGACTTGGGGGTCCCACATCAGCCAGTCGGAGATGCCAAGATCGGCAGCAGCTTCAATCTGGGCCCGCACCTCAGCAGGTCCGTATCTCACTCGCATGGAAAAGTCCTGCAACCACGGCACCACAGCAGTGTTAGTGCCCGCAAGCACGCGTTGAAATTCGGCCAGAGAAGCCTTGGTGATGTCATAGGGCTGAGCTTCTGGATGCACCACGCCGTACTCGCCGCGTCCCCAATGTGACGGATACACCATTGGAGCCACGTAGTCCACGTGGTCGGACATAGCGCCAATGTCTTGGGCCACCCACTCCCCGCGGTCCGCTGCGATGCCGAACACGGAGACACCATGAAACACCTGCTCCTCGCGCAGCATGGAACCTGCCTCTGCCAGGAAACTCACGATTACTGGTGACGGATCGCCGCTGTCCCAGCCGGGAATTCGAATATCACCAAGATCGCCTTCGGGCCTTCGCATGTAGTCCCACAGAACATCGTCAATACCGGCCGCAGCGGCTTCCGCTGCTAGGTCCAGGTTGTATTTCCTCACAACCGGATGGTTGAAGTTGCTGAAACCGCCATACTTAGACAACGCGCGACCATCAGGGCCCTGCAGCACCCAGTCCATGTGGTCGTTCTCGGCGGCATAGCGAGCCATCGTCGGGTCGCGAAATGCGACGATTCGTCCGATCACCCGCACACCCAGATCATGCAGTTCGGCGATTGCGTCCCCAAGCTCATACAGGTCTGCCGATGCTCCCATTAGCTGAGCTAGGGGGACATTGCTGCGGTGTCCGATACGACCGTCCTCGTCTTTGAGGTCCAGTTGCACAGCGTTGATGCGGCCTTCTTTGATCAGTTCCAGCACCGACGAGCGCAGCCCGTCATGGTTCCACGCCGCCGCTGTTACATGTACTCCGGTTGTAGCCGGGTAGCCGATGGGCACGATGACATCGAATGTGGTGCTGTTGCCAGCAGCGTCAGTCGCAACCACTGGCACCGGGCCACCGGGCGGTGTGGGCAACGTGAGACTGAAAGAACCCGTCGCCGTGTCAACTTGATGATCGCCAATCTGTAGCGACACACCAGGCTCAATCGGCCCGGCCAACACCACCGGCTCGCCTAGCGTCACCGGATCGAAGACTCTGGGCAGATCCACCTCGGGCGGAGTCCCGTCAATTGTGAACGCCACGGTTGCAGTCGCCGTACCAAAGAAGCGCCGTTGAACGTCCAGCGTGACCGTGTGAGTGCCTTCGGCCAGTTCTGGCACCGGCCACACGATCCGGTTGTCGTATCGCTGCACACCAACCGCAGGCTGGTCACCAAACTGCATTTGTGCTGAGGTGGCATCGCCGCCGTCCACGGTGAACTCCAGGACAACGTCGGCTAGCTGCTCCGGCCGGAGCATTGCACCGTCATGAATGCCTGCAATGGTGATGTTGGTGACCCGTAGCGCATTCATCGCCACGAAGCCCACGCCAATGGTGGCCGCTACGAGCAGTGTCGCCAGGATGGCTCGACCACCACGGCGCTGCTTCGGTTGCGGTCCCGCTAATCCCATAACGGCACGATCCGCTACTCGGCGTGCGCGTCGGCTCAGACCCGACGCGTAGAGAGGCGCTTCGGGCTTCGGGGTTCGCCAAGGAAAGCCCCACCCCTCGGCTGGGTCGGCTGCGCCGGATATGCCAGAGGCGTCAGTCGCCGCTCGCCCATTTGCCTGATTGTCGAGATCAGGTCCTATGAGACCGTCGATGTCCGGCCCTATGAGCGATGGTCCAACTTCACGGCCTTGTGGAGTGAGCAACCAGCGATCACCACGCAGTCCAGGCACCGAGGCAGCCTTTGCCACAAATCCGGATTGTTCGAGCGAAGCCAACGATGTCCGCACGGCATGGCTGTCCAAAGCGACCGCTGCGCTGAGGTCACCGATTTCGGCCATGCCGCCACGGACAAGCAGCTCATGCAGAACGCGCCTGTCGGCGGGCGCCAGCAATGGCATCCGAGCGAGTCTATTGAGACTGTCGCTGGGGTCTCTAGCTGCTGAGGCTGGTCGCCCAAGCCAACGCACACTGGGCTCCCACACTGGGCTAACTCAGGCCGAGCCGGTTCAGCTCAGAGGCGGCTGCTCAGGGTGGTGGACGGTGACCGTGGTGGTGATTCCACCTCGCACAAGCCAGCGAGTCTCAACCATCGCCTGCTTAGGCGCAATGGCGCCGACCAGATCATCCAGGATTCGGTTCGTGATGGCCTCATGATGAACGGGCTCGTCCCGGAAGTTCCACAAGTAGAGCTTCAGCGACTTCAGTTCCACGATACGGCGATCAGGCCGGTAGGCAATTTCGACGGTGGCGTAGTCAGGCTGGCCCGTTACCGGGCAGACGCAGGTCAACTCCGGCGTGGTGCAACGCACTTCGTAGTCGCGCTGCGGGTACGGGTCATCAAGCGCAATGAGCTCAGATGTCGGTTCGCTTCCCATGTCGTTTCTCCTCATGGGGAAGGGGGATCAATCAGGGGAAATCAATGCGACACGGTGGCGTGCGGAGTGTTCTCAGCCAACCCGAGCGGTGTCACCGCCACGAACTCGGTCCGTTCGGTGAACTCGGTCAAGGTTCTTGCGTTGGTGTAGCTCATGGCGCTGCGCAAGCCAGCCATGAGTTCGCCAATCAGCTTGCCCGCCTCACCCCTGTATGGCACGGCTCCCTCTACACCTTCGGGGGCCCGCTGCTCAAAGTACTCGTCGTCGATTTCGGCGCCGTGACGTTCGGCCCGGGCTTCAATGGCCTCGAAGCTGGCCATGCCACGGATGCGTTTGCGCAGGCCGTGCGGACCTTGCTCAACCTCGCCGGGGCTCTCTTTGGTGCCAGCGAGCATGCTGCCGATCATGACCGACTCGGCGCCTACCGCCAGCGCTTTGGCTATATCGCCCGAAGTTCGGATGCCCCCATCGGCTATGACTGGCAGGTCAAATCCTGCCTCGACTAGTCCGTGAACCACGTTGTCAATCGCAGTGAGTTGTGGCACGCCCACACCGGCCACGAGCCTTGTGGTGCAGACCCCGCCCGGGCCGACACCCACCTTGATGGCGTCTGCGCCAGCTTCAGCCATGTCGATTGCGCCATCAATCGTGGCCACGTTGCCTGCGATTATGTCCGTATTGGCGAAGTGGTCCTTGAGGCGACGCACGCCTTCGATGGCGTGGTCTGCGTGTCCATGCGCTATGTCAAGCACCAGCACGTCGGCGCCCGCCGCCACCAGCGTCCTGGCCCGGTCCACCATGTCGTGGTCGGTGCCTACAGCGGCACCCGCAACTATTTCACCCTTGTCGGCTTGCTTGATCGCGGCAATCTGGCTCGCTTGAGCCTCAATGGGCATGAAGCGATGCACGATGCCAGCGCCTCCGAGACGGCCCATAGCGATCGCCATCTCATGCTCGCAGACCGTGTCCATGTTGGCTGCAATAACCGGAAGTTCCAGTGCGATGTTGCGGGATAGGCGGGTGCGCACCGAGACGTGACTGCGGCTGCGGATCGACGAACGCTGCGGAACAATCAGCACATCGTCAAACGTCAGTCCGGTCCTCAAGCCCTCCAATTTCATACGGCTCCCCAAGCTAGCTTGAGGCGCCATGAGCAGGCGGCGTCGCAAGATCGTGACGATTGTGGTGTTGTTGGTGATAGTGGCAGCCGCAGCGGTTGTGGGCATTTGGCGGGTGCTCAGCTCTGCGCCCGAGGAGGTCAGCCTGCCAGCGGCAGTGGCTGACGCGCAGCAAGCACAAGACACATCTTCATCTTTGCCACAGACCGCCACGGAAACAACCGCCGTCGCTGACACGCCAGCTACCACAGGCGCACCGACTGCCACAGTCACATCAACCGCCGCCACTACTGCGACTCTCCCAGCTTCGACTGCCCCGACAACCCCGATAGACGGCATCAACGGCAACTGGAGCGTTGATACTGAGGCGGGCTCATTCACGCTGGAAGACGCGACCGGCTCGTTCGCCGGTTTCCGCGTGAAGGAGGAACTAGCTCAGATCGGTGCGTTCACCGCGGTGGGTCGAACCGGCGATGTCAGCGGCACGATGGAGATTGTTGACGAAACGGTGACCTCAGTGGTGATCCAAGTTGACCTCACCACGCTCCGAACCGACGACTCACGTCGCGATGGTGCAGTTCAGCGGGCGCTGGGTACGTCCCAATATCCGACGGCCACGTTCACACTCACAGAGGTGCTGGAAATTGAGGACGCGGTTGTCGCCGGGGCCCCAATGACGGTTACAACGCAAGGCGACCTGACCGTGAACGGCGTAACTCAACCTGTCGTAGTTGACATCGCGGCGCAACTAGTCGGCAACGTGATCGCCGTAGTAGGCTCAGTGGAGGTCACGTTCGCCGACTTCGACGTCTCCGTGCCGCAGGTACCGATCGTGCTGTCAGCCGAAGACCACGGCATCATGGAGTTCCAGATCTTGTTCAAGCGCTGAAGGGCACATGATCTGAGAGCAACCTGAATCAACCAAACGAAAGGGCGCCGATGTCCACCTTTTCCTCTGAACCGCTTACCAAGTCCTATGCCACGGTCAACGGCAAGCAAATGGCGTACCACGACTCGGGCTCGGGCGATGCTGTCGTTTTCTTGCACGGGAACCCGACCTCGTCGTATCTGTGGCGCAACATCGTGCCTCACGTTCGGCCGCACGCCCGGGTTGTTGTGCCCGATCTGATCGGCCAAGGCGACTCAGACAAGCTGGACGACACCGGACCCGACTCGTACAGGTTCGTGGAGCACCGCGAGTACCTAGATGGCTTGCTAGACCATCTCAACCTCGGCGACAACATCACGTTCGTGATTCACGACTGGGGCTCCGCGCTCGGCTTTGACTGGGCCAATCGGCACCGCGATCGAGTAGCTGGCATCGCCTACATGGAGTCCATTGTGCGCCCAATGACCTGGGACGAGTGGCCCGAGGCAGCCGCTGGGATTTTCCGGGGCTTCCGATCTCCTGCCGGTGAGGAGATGGTGATCACCAAGAACCTCTTCGTGGAAGCGGTTCTGCCCGGTTCGGTCCAGCGCAAACTGAGCGAAGAGGAGATGAACGAGTACCGGCGGCCGTTCGTTGAGCCTGAGCATCGACGTCCGACGCTGACGTGGCCGCGCCAGATCCCAATCGAGGGCGAACCAGCCGATGTCACCCAAATTGTTGCCGACTACGGCGAATGGTTGTCTTCCTCAGACGTGCCGAAGCTGCTCATAAACGCCGAGCCGGGCGCGATTTTGAACGGTCCCCAGTTGGAGTACTGCCGCAAGTGGCCCAATCAAACCGAGGTAAGCGTTCAGGGCAACCATTTCTGTCAAGAAGACAGTCCCGACGAGATCGGCCAAGCAATCGCTGCCTGGCTGGCGAACCGCAGCTCTAGTTGACCGGCTTTAGCTGAGTCCGACGGCTTGGCGGGCTCGGGCTTCGCGCTTCTTGCGCTCAATCGTGTTCCGCTTTTCGACGGGCGTTTGGTTGGTTATCACCTGGTAGAGGTCGGTATCGATGTCGTCCAGCGTGACGTCGCCGGAAAGCACGGCTGATTTCCAGTCCTGGTGCTGAGCGTCGCGCTCGTGGAATTCTCCCATGACGTCTGTGGCGAACAGCTCCAGGCTTGAGCAGATGTCTTCGTGGGTGTTCTTGCCAGCCTGGTTGAGCAGGATGATCTGATCGACGTGGGCGTCTTCGTACATCTTCAGCTTCTGGCGAATGGTGTCGGGTGATCCAACTAGGCCGACGTTGTTGCTCGCCTTTTGGCCCTTCGGGGTTTTGCGCCAGTCTTGGTACTCGTCCCACAAGTTGACCGATCCAGGCTCGACTGGGCCGTGGGAGTTGTAGAACACCAGCGAGAACTGGAAGAACGTCCAGCCCTCGGCTTTGGCTTGAGCTTCTTCGTCGGTGGGCGCGCACATGAATGGGCTGACAACAGCGACACCTGGGTTGGTCTGATAGTCGCAGAGTGGGTCGAGGTAGTTGAGGTAGTTGTTGTAGTAGGCGTTGACCCAGGCCCGAGCAGCGTCGGCCGACACGAACGAAAAGCCCAGCGCACCCATGCCCCGCTGAGCTGCCATTACGATGGTGTCAAGCTGACTGCACGCCACCCACAGCGGGGGATGCGGCTTCTGGTACGGCTTGGGCACCACGTTGCGGGCGGGGAACTTGAAGATCTCGCCGTCGTAGCTGTGGTTCACCTTTTGGAACATCGGCATAAGGCAGCGCACGGCGTCCTCCCAGACGACCCGCTTGTCGCGGAAGCGGCGATCGAAGGGATGTAGTTCGGTCACCGAGGAGCCTTCGCCCAGGCCTAGCTCGACCCGGCCACCGCTCACAATGTCGAGCGTGGAGACTCGCTCGGCAACGCGAGCTGGGTGGTTGGTGGGTAGTTGGACGATGCCATGCCCTAATCGGATGTTCTTCGTGCGCTGGCTCGCCGCCGCCAAGAACACTTCGGGTGCCGAGCTGTGGCTGTATTCCTCAAGAAAGTGATGCTCAACTTCCCAGGCGTAGTCGTAGCCAAGCTTGTCGGCCAGCTCGATCTGGTCGAGCGCCTGCTGGAACAAGACGTACTCGGAGTCTTCGTTCCATGGTCTCGGAAGTTGTAGCTCGTAGAAAATCCCGAATTTCATGACACGCCCTTAGTTGCTGGCCGATTCTTGCTGGCGGCTCGCTGTTGGCCAGACGTCATCCTATGTCGGGGCTTGTCGGCGCTGTCGGGGCCGTAAGCGAGTGCGTGGCTCGGGACGGCTAACTCGAGACGGCCAACCAGTCGGCGTGTCGGAGCCAGGTGCGTTGCGTACCGTGCGAACGTGAGCAAATCAAGCAAGTCGGCCACGTCAGACCAGCCAAGCTCGGACCAGCACGGCCTAGGCCCGCAAGCCTCAAAACAAGACGCTCTGGCCGAGCAAACCGGCCAGGCGCCTTCGCAGCGCACCAAGTTGCGCCGAATGGCAGAACGAGGCCGCTACGAACGCGAGGTAGTAAATGAGATTCTTGATGCCGGGTTGATTGCCCATGTTGGCGTGGAAACACCGGAGGGGCCGTTGGTGCTGCCGATGGCTTACGGCCGCGACGACGAGTACCTGTATCTGCATGGAGCGCTGGCCAACCACTTGCTGAAATCGGGTGAGGGGGCGGAGATCTGCGTGACAGTAACCCACCTAGATGGTCTGGTGATGGCTCGCACGCCCTTTCACAACTCCATGAACTTCCGTTGCGTAGTGGTGCGCGGGCTCGCTCGCCGGGTGACCGAGGAGTCCGCCAAGAGGCATGCCCTGAAGCTGGTAACCGACCACATAGTTGCTAACTGGGACTCGTCACGAACTCCGACTGACGAGGATTTGCGTGCAACGATGGTGCTGGAGCTGCCGCTGGCAGAGGCCTCAGCCAAGGTTCGGTCTGGTGACCCAGTTGACGAGGCCGAAGACATGACCGGCCACTGGTGGGCCGGTGTAGTGCCACTCACCACCCGATTTGAGACACCGACGCCCGCCGCGGACCTGGCCGAGGGCATAACCACACCAGCCGCTGTAGCAGACCTAGCCAACCGCACTCCCGACACCCGCTAAATCTAGCTATAGGCATCAACTAGCGTCATCCAGGCGCAACGAACGCACCTACGCCTCAGCGTTTCGGTGGGGCAATGGCGAGTGACCGGGCGATTAGGTAAGAACCGTGAACTCCGAACCTCGGCTCAAGGGCGACTGGTGCAGGCAAGCGAGGTACCTGCGGCGATGTCGGTGACCATCGCCTTGGCTTCGGCGACTTGGTCATAGAAGCTCCGGAACGGCTCGCCAGCCTGGTCCCGATACGGGTACATCTGTGCTGCTAACCCGGAGCGCCGAGGATCGTTAGAGGCCTCGTAGCGAATGTCACTCGACTCGTCCGGTGCCCAGTCGGGCGGGTACCGATACGAGGTGTCGTCTTCATCTGATGAGTTCAAGCGGTGCTCGATAGCGGCGATGGCGGCAAGCACTTCAACGTGGAGTCCCTCGGCCGCGGCATCAAGTCGCCCCCATACCGACTCCTGCAAATCCTCTAGCAAGCCGCCGGGCATCTCGTATCCGGCCTCTACGACTAGATCTCTCGCCGCCTCGCCAGGGTGTCTGCGACGGTGTTCCCCAAGGTCTGATCGCGCATCGAGCGCCGCCAAATGCCGCAGGTGAGCTTCTCGGTAGCGCGCTGCGGCTATCCGACGTGCCTCGGCGCTAACGGTGCCAGCCGCAGCCATCTCCTCAAGGGCAGCAATGGCCTCGCGTGTTACCTCCAGAACCTGCGTATCGGCGCGGATTGTGTCGACTTCAAACGCAAGATCTTCCAGCCGTCGCTCCCAGCCGACAACCCATGCATTCCGCAACAGCATTTGCCAACGCGCCAGATCCCGCGGGTTCCAGCCCGTCATCTGGGCTACGCTTTCCCACACGCCACGACACGGCGAGCCATCCGACGCGGCCACCCCATCCTCGTTTGCCTCGATTGAGATCCCCACGCCAGCCTGCCGGTTAGAAGACTCCGCGTCAGCCCAGGTTTCGGCGGCGAGGATGTCTGCGGTGCGCTCGTTCGCATAGTCGGACGACCCAGCGGCACATCCAAAACCCAAGAGGACCATCGAAACGGTAATCGCGAGGCCGCAAGCAGTCGCAATGCGCGCCTTAGCGGCATCGGTAGCACACTGCCACCGCTATACTGCCATTAGTGATAAACGACCAAGAGGTTGCTCGCAGGTTGATCGCGTGAGCCAACCTGCGCGAACGTGGTGGTTTCTGGACTTCAATAAAGGCACAAAGAAGTCCAGAATCTCGCCTTCATTCCCTAGCGGACAATGCTGCGCTCGGAGCCGAGGTCAAGTTCGTCACGTACACGCCATCGGCGCTTGTCCGGCTTGATGGCCGCGTAGTCGCGCTCCACTCGATCTGCTGCTTCTTCTCGCGCGCGTCGTGCTCTCGCAACACGCTCGCGAAGAGTCGGCTCGTCCAGGCGTTCTTCAGGCATTATCGGCAGAGTTTCAGTCATCGAGGCTCCATCTGTGGTCGAGGTGCGATCGGTGCGACGCACCTCTGTTCTGAAGCTAGTGACAGGCAGGTCGTGTGACAGACCGAGTTTTGCAAGCTGAGAGCGAGAGCGAGCCACGGACTCCACGAACACGGGAGTCAGGCTGAGCGTTCACTCGCTTAGTTGACCAGATCAAATCTGAATCGCCATCCCCAGTGAGATTAGAGGTCTGTGGGGTCGGGGAAGTCCAGCCGCGGAGAACGCTGCGGGCCATCATCTAGCAAGGTCTCACGGCCCGTCAGCTCCGATACTCGTTCCCGATAGGGACGCAGCGCAGGTTGTCCGGAGCGAACATCCTGGTTAGCGAGAAATTCGGTCAGGTGCTGCCATGCGCGGTGCCGCACTAGGAACTGTTCATCCTGTGTATCGCTGGCCGCGGCCAGGTCCGAGTACAGGATCGACACTGTTTCTAGTGCCGCTACGTGATACCGGTCTGCGATCTGATCTGCTTTGTGTTGCAGCGGTTTGTCTTCAGCGGCATAGGTGGCATCCACACGCCACGACGACATGCGCTGCAGATCGATTCTGAGACCAATGTGACGACTCTCGACCTCCAATCGGACACCGGCTGGCAGCAAACGCAAACAAGCAGCGATGTTATGTCCCGCGTCGCGTAAGGCACCAACAGTAGGTGGAGGGTTGTTGTGCCACAACGCCAAGTTCTTGATCGTTTTTTCGATCACCATAGCTGCGCCCGCGCACACGTCCACCATGCGTGCTAAGCGCACGTCTTCTTGTTGGATGGTCGTGTAGAAGGAGTCGAACTCATCGGGATCCGTGACCGTGTGACGCCTCCACCTGCGAAGCTCAGCAACAATCTGACTATCAAACTTGGACCATGCTTCAGCCAGGTCACTCATGGGCTGCTCCATCGGTTTGGTCCACCACACAGCGCCACGGCTTTCCGACACCCCAACCCGGATCATGTCACCGCAACTAATCTGATGCTCAAATGAGGTACGAACCTGCTCGCAGCGAGCTTTCCATTCCGGCCGATCGGTGACGAACACCTGCACCGGCCAGCGCCCACCCACCGCCTCCGCCGCTGCGGTCTCCAACCGGCGTCGCAGTTCGTGACGTTTGCTGTAGTCAATATCCGCGAACAAGGCCAACAAGTCAATATCGCTACGCACCGTAGCCTCGCCGCGAGCCACAGACCCGAACAGCCAAACCTCCTCCACACCCGCATCCAACAGCGGCGCAGCAGCACAGCGAGCATCCGCAACCGACGGCGCCGCCGTCTCAACCAACAAAGCTGCCATGTTCGCTGTCCCCCGGCAGGCTAGATGTCAGTGGTGTCGGGGGAGTCGAGCCGCAGAGCACGCTTCGAGCCATCATCTAGCAAGGTCTCACGGCCCGTCAGCTCCGATACTCGTTCCCGATATGGCCGCTGGGTTTCCCTTCCCGTGAATATGTCTTGTCCTCCGATAAACGTCGAATACTCGCGCCATTTTAAGCTGATAGCGCGAAACGTTACGTTGGTAGCGTCGCTCGCGGTGGCTAGATCGGAGTGCAAGACAGCCGCGGTTTCTAACGCCGCGATGACGTGCCCCTCAGCTTCTCGTTCGGCTATATCTCGCATCAGACTCTTATGGTCAGGATACGTAGCAGCCGCACGCCACGATGACATGACTTGCTGGTTGACACCGGCCGCGTTGAGCCAGTCTTCGACTTCGAATCTGACCGAAGTCGGCAACAGCATCAAACCGGCGGCGATGTCATGACCCGCAGCGCGCAGCTCGCGGCTATCGGGTGGCGGATCGCTGTGCCATAGAGCCAAGTTCTTTATGACCTTTTCCACGACCATAGCCGCGTGCGTGCAAGTACGAACCAATCGGCCGCGACGCTCACCATCCGGATCCCCTACACGATCATACGGATCCCACTCCCGATGACCCGCAACCGTAAACTTCTCTAACGCGCTGAGTTCTTCAAGAATCTCGTCATCAAACCTAGACCATGCTTCTGCCAGATCGCTCATCGGTCGCTCCATCGGTTTGGTCCACTCAACCCGCCCGCGAATCGCGGAATCGGCGACCAGAATCATCTCCAAACAGCTAATCCGATGTTCAAACGAACTACGAACCTGCTCGCAGCGAGCTTTCCATTCCGGTCGGTCGGTGACGAACACCTGCACTGGCCAGCGCCCACCCACCGCCTCCGCCGCTGCGGTCTCCAACTGGCGTCGCAATGTTAGGCGTTCGCTGTAGTCAATATCCGCGAACAAAGCCAACATATCAATATCGCTACGCACCGTAGCCTCGCCCCGAGCCACAGACCCGAACAGCCATACCTCTTCCGCGCCTGCAGCCAGCAGAGGCGCTGCGGCGCAGCGAGCGTCGGCTACCGAGGGCGCCGCTGTCTCAGCCATCAACGCCGTCATCTAGCTTGCCTCGCCTTTGCCTTTGCGCCCATTGGAGCGTTTCGGCTTCTTGCCGTCCGTTTCTTGCCGTCCGTTACGGACAGCGGGTCGCTCACAACTCTATCTCAAGGGCGCGACCTTTAGGGACACAGGCGCGCCTGGTGGCTGTTCGAGTTGTTACAACTTCGCGCTTCTGGGGAGCGTGGGGATCGAGAGACGTATTGGCGACGATGGCAAGAGTGTTGATTCTGCCCTACTCTGGCTATTCTGCGCCCATATTGGCAGTCCTGGTGGGATGTTTGGGCACCAACGCAGAAGCGCTGGTGCCCGTCACCCGGATTGTCACCGATAGTCACCCAGTCTTGAATGTACCTGTCGGCGGTGTTGTCTTCTTGTAATCAAAGCTGCCCCAGCAAGAAATAGTGCCGTTGGTGCGAATAGCACAAGTGAAGTTGTACCCGCCAGCGTAGCTTGAGATTGAATTCTTGACGTCGGCAGGTAGTCCTACACCTCCTGCACGTACAGATGATCTGCCATATCCGGGGATATTCATGCCCCAGCAATTGATGTTACCGTTGGTACCTATAGCACATGTGTGATATTGACCTGATTCAATGGTCTTGTAAGTACCTGAGGGCGCGCTAGCTGGTCCCCATTCGGAGAACTCAGGGCTACGACCCCAGCAAGCTATAGTACCATCGGTACGCAACGCACACGTGTGGTTCCAGCCAGATGATATTTGTGAGAATGTGCCAGCGGGCGCTTCGCTCTCCTCATTTAGGTAATTGCCCCAGCAAACTATGGTACCATCGGTACGCAACGCACACGAGTGGCCCCAGCCAGCGGTGACAGCCTTGAAAGTGCCTGTCGGCGGATTGGCCCTCCCGTAACCGTTGTCGCCCCAACACTTTATGGTACCGTCGGTACGTATAGCACACGCGTGCTGATTACCAGCAGCGACAGCTACATATGTGCCGGAAGGTGCCTCTGCTTGCTGTGCCCAGACGTTACTACCCCAGCAGTCAAGGGTATTGTCAGAACGTATAGCACATGTGTGGGCGCCTCCAGCCGTTACAGCCTTGAATGTTCCCGCTGGCGCGGTTGCCTGCCCATAATAGTTTGCTCCCCAGCAGCTTAGAGTGCCGTTAGGGCGTATAGCACACGCATGATTTGATCCGGCTGCGATGGTCTTGTTGCCTTGTACTAGTTTGGGCGGCGGCGCAGTAGTTGTTGTGGTGGTAGTGGTAGTAGTAGTAGTAGTTGTAGTTGTGGTAGTGGTCGTCGTCGGGGGTGCAGTGGATTTTCCATTCCAACACACTACGTTACCGTCGGTGTCAAGCCCGCAACTGTGTTTGTTGCCAACGGATATAGCTGACCATTCTATGGCCTTAGTCGATTCAGCAAGTGTGTGTTTTCCGTCTCCCCAACACGCCGCTGTGCCGTCGGTACGCAAACCACACGATTGCCAGGAACCGATTGATACCGCTGTATATTGACCAGCCGGAACATCAAGGGCGCCATTTCTATTGCTACCCCAACAGGTTATGGTTCCATCAGTCAGCAGACCACACGTATGCCGCTGGCCAGCCGAAACATCGGCGAAGTCACCTGAGGGAGCATCAGAACGGCCATTACGGCTATACCCCCAACACGTAACGGCACCTGTATCCCGCAGAACCCCGCAGGCGTGTCGGGCACCGGCTGAGACGGCGCCGAAACTACCTTGAGGGGCATCGGATTCACCGTCGCGGTTCCTACCCCAGCACGTAACTCCATGTCGGGAGTCAAGAGCGCAATTATTGTATTTGCCAGCAGAGACAGCTACAAATCCACTGTCTGTCGGAGCGTTCAATTGGCCATACTGGTTTCTGCCCCAACAGCTAATGGTCTCGGTCTCAGTTTGCACCGCGCACGAATGCTGATACCCAGCCGACACATACATGAAATCTCCCGAGGGGGAATCCGTTTCGCCGTGACGGTTCGTGCCACCCCAGCAATCAACTGTCCCGTCCGTGCGCAACCCACATGTATGCGAGCCACCCACTGATACCGAAACAAACCCTTCGTTCCCGCCATCATTGTCATCTTCAGTAGGCGGAACAGGAGGAGTCGTTGTTGAGGTAGTAGTCGTTGGAGGGATAGTAGTAGTAGTAGTAGTAGTAGTAGTAGTAGTCGTTGTTGTCGTGGTGGTTGTAGTTGTTGTCGTAGTTGATGTAGTCGTAGCAATAGGTGTGTAGGGAGGCGAATCAGGCGGTGGCGCTACACAGTCCTCAAAGTACATGTCCCCGCCCGTATAAGTGAAGTCTGTCGCGGGGTCTATTGCGTAGCTTATGCCGTCCGTGCTACTTTTGCTGCGCTTCCAACCTCCAGCGTTGTAGCAGGTTTGGTAGGTAGTATAGACAGAATAGTCTTTAGCCGTTGGTGCAAGAGTATGAAATATGGTCCAGCGTGGCCCATTTTTGCCGTACTTGTCGCAACGCTGAGAGTATGCCCACACCTGAACAAAATAGAGGGTCGAGGGGGTTAGACCGGTTGCTGTAGCGGTATTCCCTGGATAAGGAATTTGCTCTTCATAGTCAACCACATCTCTCAATTGTTCGTCTCGATGAAACACTCTCACCACATGTCGCGAGGTCGGGCATTCAGCAGCTTGGCCCACATCCTGGTCATAGGTCCACGTCAGTACTACCCCATCTGTTGAGGGGACTTCCTCAAGAGTTGGCCTGACATCCACACCAGCAACAGCTTCCGAAGCGGAACTCGGTGAGCTCACGGCGAACACCGATGCCAACATCGTCACCGCTGCCACAACCCAGCCAACTCGACGGGCACCGATACCGGCTAGCGGCCCACGCTTCTTGGCTCTCCTGTTGAACCTCATCTTGAATCTCACCAGTCCTCTCTACTTTTGGCTGAAACCTATCGTCTCGATCGAACACGCCAGCGGCGGCATGCACAGCGGACACTACCCCCCCCCCCCGCCCCGCAACCGCAACACGGGAATCCGATTGCCAAGAGGGGCTGAGCTGTGGCGGAGGGTGTCGGACTGCCGTGACCTGACATGGGCTGGCTCGACACATCGGCTGACTGCAAACACAGCGTTGATACGCAGCGTTCTTCGGTTACCCGGATGGTTGGGGCACGTTGACGTGGTAGGCCCAGTGTCCGCCCTGTGAGTCAACGTGATGGAATAGCAAGCGCTCGCCGGATTCGCTCCACCGCAGTGTTGGCGCGCTCGCCGAAGCACCTGAGTCAGCCACATCAGAAAGCGCGACTGAAACTTCACTGGCTGTCAATTGCTGTGGCCACCCGATTGCGATAGCTGCCTGCGCATCGTTCCAGGTGGTGAAGGAAGCAACCCTGGTGCCTTCGGGAGACCAGGTGCCGCCGCGGCCAGCCACAGTCTCAAACAGCCGGGTTGGTGAGAGATCGTCAAGTCTCAACAGCACCAGCGCGTCGCCAGACCGATGGGCGAGTACCTCACCGTCGGGAGACCACGTAGGCCACGCCTCGTGCTCGCCACCTGCGGCCAACACCTGCTCCGCGCCAGTCGCCACTTCAACAATCACCAGGTGTTGATCAAGCACCGGCGTTACCGCGCTGTCAGCTAGCCGAGTGCGACGCGAGAACGCTATGTGAGCGCCATCGGGAGACCACGCGGGCTGCTGATCTAGCACGGCACCAGAGGTGACCTGAGCGAGTCCGAGTGCGTCCGGTTTGACGATGTAGATGTGGCTGGCTCGTTCCCCTTCAACTAGCGCTGCCTGCGCGAACGCAATCCACTCGCCATCGGGTGACCACGCAGGTGCGCTGAGGCCGTGCTGGGCGGTGAGAAACGGCGCGTCGCCCGTGCCATCGCCATCGGCCGCCCACAAAGTGCTACCGACCCGGAACACCATGCGCCGACAGTCCGGCGACCACGACAGGTAATCGACACCCGCGGGCTTTGTGCTCGCGAAACGAAGCGGGAGCTGCACTCGTTGAGCGGGAAGGGTGCCCCTGCAAACGTTTGCTGGTGGACCTGGCTCGCTGTAGTTAGCCGGGCGTGTCGTGCGCGGTTCCACACCGGAGACCGGATGGTCGGGCTCTCCAAAGGTGCCCGATAACTGCGTGCTGGACACGATGGTTGAGCCTGGCGCTGCAGCGCCGATGGTTGCCGTGGAACCGGTGGTCGCCGTCGAAACACTTGCTGTTGGCGCGGCGCTTCCAACGGTTGAGGCGGTCGACGCGGCTTTCGTTGGGTCCAGCGGTGATTCGGGGTTCTGCAGAGCAGGCGCAGCGCCATCGCCGTTCTGATTCAGCCGCAATGCCGGGATGAGCGCTACCGCCACAGCCAGTGCAGCGACACAAACGGCAGCGACTAACCACCAGCGCCAGCGTGACTCTTGCGGGCGCTGCTCCGCCACATTCGCAACGGTACTTGCACGCTCGCGAGGACTGCCGCCAGAGCCAGCGGGACGCGTGCCGCTTAGAGGGGCGCCTCTAAGGTGTATCGGTGCCTAAGCCGCTTATTGGACTGTCGGGGCGGCGCCGCTGCGGCGACCGCATCAGAGGCTTCCCGCGAGTGTTCGTCAACGTCGAAGTCGACATGTACATCACCAATTACGCCCAGGCCGTCAATGCTGCGGGCGCCATCGCCCTGCATGTGCCGCTTGACGCGGACCCGGCCGACATCGTGCCGCGCCTAGATGCCGTGCTGCTGACAGGCGGCGAGGACGTGGCCGCAAGCCTCTACGCCGATCGGCTGGCCGGTGCCACATACAGTGGCGACGACGCGTTCGCCGAATCTGCCGACCGACCAGGTACAAACAACAGCAGCACTGTTCCGATGCGCGACGCATTTGAGCTTGCACTGCTCAACGCCGCCGTAGCCGACGGCCTGCCCGTGTTGGGCATTTGCCGAGGTCCGCAGCTCATCAACATCGCCGCCGGAGGAACACTGCACCAGCACCTGCCCGCGCATGCAGCTACTGACGGCACGCCTGACGCCACGCCCCACATAGTCACCACCACACCCAACAGCCAGCTACGCCAGATGTACGGCACCGAACTGGCGGTGAACTCTCTGCACCACCAGGCAGTTGATCAGCTCGGCGATGGCTACATCGCCACCGCACATTCCCCAGACGGCATCATTGAGGGCATTGAGCACACCGAGCTGCCGATACTTGGCGTGCAATGGCATCCCGAACTGATGGCAGACTCACTCACCGACCCATGCTTTCGCTGGCTCGTCGAACAAGCCAGCAACTGACGCGACCGACGCGATACCGCAGAGCTGCGCATCATTGACCACAGCGATCACCAACGCTGTCTTGGAATGACTCGGGTTATGGCAAAACAGGACGGCGCCACATCGTCATTCGCGTAGCGGTGAGGCAGTAAGCACAAAGTCGATGGCTGCGTCGGTCGCTTGCGGCCGGTCTGCGCCCTGCCCAGCAGCCGCTGGAGGTCGGGGCCCGAAGGGAGAGCTCACCTAGCACGGCGTTCAATTTGGCGCTCGGAACGCTGCGCTGCCTTGGGACTAATGTGAACAGGTGAAGAGAACCCCAATGAGGACCGTCAGTTCGGTCACCGTGGACGCCAAGCCCCACCTTTTGGCGGTATCTGTCGGTGGCAGGCCATACTGTTGTTCTCTGCACGTTGGGCAGGGCACCCCCGCCGTGTCCAAACAAATCCGCGACGTGAATCCGCTACTTCGCCAGACACACCTGCGCAAGACAGATCCCAAGAGACTGTGACACGAGACCTCGAAAGGAAGTGCCTTATGACACCCATCACGGCCAACGGCACAGCCAAAAGCAAGACCGCTAACGGCATGGCTGAAGATCACAGGACCGAAAGGCATATTCCTGACAGCCACATACCCGACTACGAGGTGATCATCATTGGGGCTGGCGTGGGCGGCATCTACCAGATGTATCGACTGGCCGAACGCGGCGTCCACGCGACCGTGCTTGAGATGGGCAGCGACCTGGGCGGCACCTGGTTCTGGAACCGTTACCCCGGCTGTCGCTTCGATTCAGAGAGCTACACCTACGGCTACTCGTTCTCCGACGAAGTGCTCGAAGAGTGGCACTGGAAGGAACGATTCTCGGGTCAGCCCGAAAACCTGCGCTACCTGAACTACGTCGCCGACAAGTTTGACCTGCGCCAATACATGCAGTTCAACTGCACAGTGGAGTCTGCGCACTTTGACGACGAAGCCAGCATCTGGCGTCTTCACCTGGGCGACGGACGTGAGCTGAGTTGCCGGTTCTTGCTAACAGCCCTCGGCTTGCTGTCGGCGCCGACCTATCCCCGCCTCAACGGTGTCAACGCCGATGGCACCGATGTGTTTGAGGGTCCGTCGTTCCACACTTACCACTGGCCCGCTGAGCCGGTAGAGATCGCGGGCAAACGGGTTGCAGTCATCGGCACCGGCGCAACCGGCGTACAGGCCATCGCCGCCATCGGCGAGCAAGCCGAACACCTGACGGTCTTCCAGCGGCGGCCCAACTGGTGCGCTCCGCTGCACAACAGCGAAATCTCCGACGAAGAAATGGCAGGCATCCGCGCCCGCTACGACGAGATATTCGACAAATGCGCCCGCACCCCCGGCGGCTTCGAACACGAACCGGACCGTCGAGGCTTCTGGAACGTGCCTGCCGACGAGCGGCGCGCCATGTGGGAGAAGCTCTACAGCGAACCGGGATTCGGCATCTGGATGGCCAACTTCCGCGAGATCTTCTTCGACGAGAAAGCAAACGCCGAGCTTTCAGCGTTCATCGCCGACAAGATCCGTGAACGAGTCGACGACCCACGCATCGCCGACAAGCTCATCCCCACCGACCACGGTTTCGGGGTGCAGCGAGTCCCGCTAGAGACGAAATACTACGAGACGTACAACCGACCCAACGTGGACTTGGTGGATCTGAACGAGACACCCATAACGCAGATCACACCCACCGGCATCCAAACAAGCGCACAGCATTACGAGTTCGATCTGATCGTGTACGCCACCGGCTTCGATGCCATGACGGGCGCCTTTGACCGGATTGATATTCGCGGCTCGGGCGGCCTGACGCTGCGCGACAAATGGTCAGAAGGGCCAGTCACCTACGTCGGCCTAATGGTCAGCGGCTTCCCTAACCTGATGACCATCGCAGGTCCACAAAGCGGCTCGGCCTCCTCCAACTACCCGCGAGGCATAGAGATCGGCGTTGACTGGGTGACCGACATGTTGGACTTCGTGTGGGAGCATGGCTACACCCGCTTTGAGGCTGAACCTGATGCTGAACGGGAGTGGACCGACCATGTCATTGAGATGTACTCCATGATGTTGATGCGTAAAGCGCAGGGCTGGTTCACTGGCTACAACTCCAACGTGGACGGACACGAAAAGGGCACGATCCGCTACCTCGTGTACAACGGCGGCGCTCCCAAGTACAAGCGCCGGATTGATCAGATTGCCGAGCGCGACTATGAGGGAGTCACGTTCGCAAGCGAGCCCGGCGCTGCTGGCACCGCCACTGCCGCAGGTGCCGTTGCTGCGGAGCTCACGGCAGCTCCGTAGCGAGCTATTCGAGCCAATCAGCAGTGAGCTAGGCGGTACTCAGCCCACTGGCCAACACGGCGGCGAACGCCAGCACGCCGATAGCCGCGGACGCTAGATAGGCAACTGTCGGGCTGACCGTGAACAGTGGCAGCCAGACCACCGATCCGATGGCGTGGCCCGCGAAGCGATGCGACAGCGTGAACGACAGCGCGCCCGCTCGATTGTCGGGAGCGGCAACCGAGGCCAACGATTGAAAGCTAACCACCACAGCTTGTGTGGCAGCACCCGCAAGAGACCAAACGATAGCGAGTGTCCAAGCCGAACTAGGCACCGACAGAACTGCGACAAGTCCTGAGCAGACAGCGATGGCTGCCGCGGCCGCCTGACGGCCGCCCCAGCGATCCAACACGATGCCCCACAACGGCGCCGCCGCCATACCGGTCACACCGCCAGCGAACAACAGCAGCCCCGCCCCCAGACCCGTCAGACCAATCACGTCACGACTACTTAGGCCCACGAGAACTCTGCTCCCGACAGGACCCAGAGCGCTCAGCAGTGCCGTTGCGGCCAGCAGCAACATCGGGCGACGAAGCAACGTACGTAGCTGGGGTGGCGACGCGCCACGCAAGCCAGCGCCAGCCGCTGCCACACGGACTCTCGCGTCACCGATGCTCGGCAACAGCACTGCGATAACCACTCCAATGCCCGCTGTCGCCAAGAACGCAAGGCGCCAGTTCACATCAGCGCATAAGCCGCCTAGCACAGGAGCCGCGAGCTGTCCAAGTGCTTGACCTGCTGCGTAGCGGCCCACGATCCGGCCCACACCGGATGCCGACACCGTCTCGGTCAACGTTGCCAGCAACAGTGGCGTAATGAACGCGTTCAGCGATCCTTGAAACACACGCGCGGCCAGGAACCACAGGTAAGACGGCGCAACGGCGCATCCTGCGGTTGCCAGCGCGTATAGCGCAATCGCGGGCCGCAGCACACGGGAGCGACCCCAACGGTCCGCGATAGTGCCCGACACCAACAAGAATCCAGCGAACGGCAAGAGGTAACACCAAAACGCCCACCCGATCTGACTGGTCGTAACCGCATAGGTGGCGCGCAATTCGGGGATCATCGGCAGGATCACGAACGTTCCGAGCGGACCCATGAGGCCGCCGACGTAGAGCAGCGCGCGGCGCCGCTCGCTGTTCACGCTGACTCAACGCGCAGCGATCAGGAGCTAGCAGCCGCCCGCACAGTGGTGGCTACGTCTGGCGTCGTGTCTACACCGTGGAAGTTCTGGAGCCGCTCAATGGTCTCGCCGTAGCGCTCACGCTTGTGTGCCTCCCGCTCAGGCGCACGTTCGGCAAACTCGGGCATCACTTCGGATGCGAACAGCTCCATCGACTCACAGATGTCCTCATGGCGATTGCCTCCCGCCTGGCTGACGAAGATCAGCTCGTCGACACCTGCCTCCTCGTAGGCCCTCACGAACTCTCGGATCTGGTCCGGCGTGCCTATGCAGCCCCGCAGCGAGTCCAGCCCGCCGTTAGTCACAAGGTTGTCTGCGCCGTTGCCATCGGGTGCGCCCAGCGATGCTTGCACTTGGGCGTTCAGTTTCGAGAAACCCATCTCCTCGCGCTTCTCGCAGAACTCACTCCAGATGTCGGTATGTCCAGGTCTATGCGTGCCAAATGCGTAGTAGTGCAAGAGCGAGTAGGCGAAGAAATGAAAACCATCAAGACCTCGGTCAATCGCTGTTTGCTCATCGCGATGGCACATGAAACCGGAGGTAACTGCAATGTTGGGGTTCGGCACCAAACCCACAGGATCGGTACAGGCCTCAAAGGCGGCGTAGTAGTCCGAAACCCACTGTCGGGCCTCATCGGGGTCAATAAACGAGAAACTCAGTGCTCCGAGAGCTCGCCTGCCTGCCATCAAGATCGTGTCGCGCTGACTGCAAGCCACCCACATCGGCGGGTGCGGGCGCTGAATCGGCTTCGGCACGACGTTGCGAACCGGCATTGAGAAGAACTTGCCGGTGTAGCCCTCATAGGGCGTTTGGGCCATCATCTTGGCAATCTCAGGCGCCGCTTCCTCCCACATCGCCCGCTTGTCGGCTCGATGAATCTCAAAGCCGCCTAGCTCCATGTCACTGGATGTTTCGCCGGTGCCGAACTCCACCCGACCGTTTGAGATGATGTCAAGTGTGCCTATGCGCTCGGCCACGCGGGCAGGATGGTTGTAACCAGGCAGCACCGGGATGATGCCGTGACCAATGCGAATGTTGCGGGTAGTCGCCGCACATGCGGACAAGAACACCTCAGGTGCAGACGAGTGCGAATACTCCTCTAGGAAGTGATGCTCAACCTCCCACACAGTGCTGAAGCCGAGCTTGTCGGCGAGCTGAACTTGCTCCAGAGCTTCGTGCATGATCCGCGCCTCAGCCCCGTCGTCCCAAGGGCGCGGCAATTGATGCTCGTAGAAGATGCTGAATCGCATGAGTGGTTCCCCCCTAAGCGTGCTGCTAAGCGTGCGACTAAGAGTGCCGCGTTGAACCTAGACGGCGAAGATCAAAGGTGCCCGCGACTCAGGTTCATCGGGCGAGTTCATCGTTGCAGAGTGAATCGCAGAGTGATTGGGGGGTTTGATGTACCTAGGTGAGCGCGTTTGGGTGAGCAAATGACTCCAGCATTGGAAGTGCGGAACTTAGTAGCTGGTTGGAGCGGTGTGCCAGCGGTACGCGACCTGTGCATTCACGTCAATCCCGGCGAAGTAGTGGCACTGCTCGGGCCTAACGGTGCTGGCAAGACAACGACGTTGCTGACTGTCGCGGGGGTGCTGCGGCCCATTGACGGCGAGGTAGATGTGCTCGGCGAACCGCTGGATGGGGCGAGCGCTCACGAGGTAGCCCGGCGGGGCGTGGCGCTGCTACCCGAGGACCGTGGCATCTTCTTTCAACTCAGCGTTGCGGAGAACCTGCGATTGCACCGCCACAGGCGCAGCGGGGTAACTGACTCCGACATCGTGGGCTGGTTTCCGACTTTGGGCCGACTGCTGGATCGTCGAACCGGCTTGCTCTCCGGCGGCGAGCAGCAGATGCTGGCCTTGGCCTGCAAGCTCATCGCCGATCCGCGGCTGCTTCTAGTGGACGAGTTGAGTTTGGGACTCGCACCGATTGTCGTTGAACGCTTGTCGCCCGTGGTGCGACGCATTGCAGACGAATCCGACACTGCAGTGCTGCTCGTGGAACAGCACGTGCCTACCGCTCTCGCCATAGCCGACCGCATATATGTTCTAAATCACGGTGTACTTGCGCTATCGGCCACTACTGAGGAACTGGCGCAGCGTCCCGAGGTGCTTGAGGCCAGCTACTTCGGTAAGCGCGCCTGCGACCACGACTAGCGTCAGGTCACCCATGAGTATTTTCACAAAATCCACGGCTGTAAGACCCAGCGCTACGCCATGGCTGGCATTACTCGTGGCGTGCTGCATCGCAGCGGCGGCTTGCAGTAGTGCCGGGGACAGCGGCGGAGCATCGGGCGCCGCGGGCGGTAACCGTGATGTCGGTGGCGACGCAAGCAGTGACATGGGCAACGCAGCGCGCGACGCTGGTTCCCAGGCTGGTGACTCGGGCGATCTAGACAACCGGAGGGACACCGCGTCACCGTCTATGGATCGAACCGGTGAGGTGATCAAGGTCGGCTACGTAAACAACGAAGGCGGCAACATCTCTCTGCCCGAGCTGCGCATAGGCGGCGAGGTGGCTATCGACACCGTCAACAAGACAGGCGGCATCCACGGAGCGATCATCGAACCGATCATCTGCCTCTCAGATGGCTCACCTGAGAGCGCCATCAACTGCGCCATCAAGCTCATTGAGGAAGATGTGGTGTTGGCCTACATGGGAATTGAGATGGCATCGGAAGCTGCGCTCCCGCTGTGGCTGGACGCTGGCATTCCCTACGTCTCGTCTCACTCTTGGGGCCCCACTGAGCGGAACAGCCCCGGCGCATTCCTGCTCCACGTAGCGACCGGCGCGTTTGCCGTCGGTCCCGCCAAGATCTTCAGCGAACTCGGTATTGACCATGTGGCACTGCTGGTGCAAGACACAGCTACAGGTTTGGACTATGTAGAAAAGGTCTTCGCGCCGATCCTTGAGTATCACAACATCAGGACAACACTCGTGGTGGTTGATGCGGCTGCGCCTGATTGGGCCGCAGCCATCGCCGCGGCGCAGTCCGCCGAGGTTGAGGGCATGATGGGCCAGTTAGACGAATTCGGCTGTATCGGCATGGTCGGCCAAGCTGCCGCTAGTGGTTTCGACAAACCCATCTTTGCCGGATCATGCACGTTGTTCATTGACTTGCTCGGGTCCGCTGCGGCTGGCACCTACACGCAAGGCGATCAGTGGACAACGTCGGTGCAGGAGTTTGCGCCGCCGGAGATTCAAGACAGGCTCAAGTCGTACGATTCGGAGATGAAAGCAGCGGGCCATGAGCTGCTCGTCGACGGCTTCGCTGTAGCGCCCTACGGTGCCTGGCGCGAGATCGCGTTCATCCTTGAGACAATTGAGGGGTCCATCACAGCCGCCTCAGTGAGCGATGCATTCACCAATGCCGGTGAGACACCAGGCTGGTTCGGCCCCAATCTGAAATGCGGACAAGCGCCATGGCCACCTGAGTCCTCGCATTGCATGTCGCACATCATGGTTTGGAAGGTCATCGAGAAAGATGACGGAACGCTGGGTCGGCTAGTTATTGGCGACGGGCTCTTTGACGCATATCCGCTCAGCGGTCTCTAGGCCGGATGATCAACAGGCCAGCGTGAGGCGTAGCGGCCAACGTGGACCAGTATTTTCTCTTCGCGATTGTTGGCCTCGGACTCGGCTGCGTCTATGCAGCGCTCGCCATGGGCCTCGTCATCACCTACCGGGGTACCAGCATTATCAACTTCGCCACTGGCGCTATGGCCATGTGGGGCGCCTACGTCTACGACGAGCTAAGAAGCACCGGCGATCTGATACTGCCGGTCGTCGTTATTCGTCATCGGGTGAGCCTGGGAGGCGCCTCACAGTCCGTACCGTTCGCCTGGGCAATGTTGCTCGCGGTGTTGTCGTGCAGCCTCATCGGACTACTGATGCACTTCGGAGTGTTTCGACCGCTTCGGCGTGCGCCAATCCTGGCTCGCGTCGTGGCATCGGTCGGCGTGCTGCTGGTTGTTCAAGCGCTAATCGTGATGCACTTCACGAACGCCGCCCGCGTAGTAGCGCCCATTCTGCCCAACGAGCCGGTCAGCCTTGCTGGCACCAGCTTCTCGCGTGACCGTCTGTGGCTAACTGCCGTAGTCCTAGCAACTGCGGTGGCCGCCTGGGCATGGTTTCGCTTCACACGTCTGGGGCTTGCGACACGAGCGTCCACCGAAAACGAGCAGGCAGTCAGTTTGGCGCGCTACTCACCGCAGCAGCTAGCGGGTGCCACCTGGGTGCTTTCAAGCACAGTCGCTGGATTCCTGGTCATCTTGGCTTCCCCAGTCCTGGGGCTGAATCCACTGATCTACGTACTGGCCATCGTGCCCGCCCTGGCGGCGGCGGTGATAGGGCGGCTGCTTTCCATCGCGGTCACGGTGGCAGCCGCGTTCGGCCTCGGCATCTTCCAATCAATCGTCGTCTACCAGACCACTAATCCTTGGTGGCCGGACTGGGCCATAACAGGAATATCGGACGCCCTGCCATTCGGTGTCATCGTCATTGCGCTGTTCTGGCTGGGCCACACGCTGCCTAATCGCGGCGCGATCCAAGCCGACGCCCTACCCGAAGTCACACGCCCCCCAATGCGTGCAGGCACTGTCGGCGCAGTAGTGGCGGCCGCGGGCTTGATGTTGGTGGTGACCCAAGGCAGCTACCGCATCGGGATCATCACCAGCATGATCATGACAGTGGTGATGTTGTCGTTGGTGGTGCTTACCGGGTTGGTCGGCCAGATCTCTTTGGCCCAAGCTGCCATAGCTGGCGCTGCGGGGTTTTCCCTCAGCAAACTGGGTGATTCGCTCGGCGTGCCGTTTCCGTTGTCTGCGTTGCTGGCGACGCTGGTGGCCACAGCATTTGGCGTCGTGGTGGGCATTCCCGCTCTGCGGATTCGAGGGGCGCAACTGGCGGTGGTCACGCTTTCGGGGGCAGTAGCGCTTGAAGAATTCGTGTTCCGCAATCCCTCCATCTCCGGACTGTTCGGTAATCCCATCTCCGATCCGACACTGTTCGGATGGAATCTGGGCATGCGTGAGGGGCGAAATCTGGCTCGCCTGGAATTTGGGTTTCTGGTGCTCGTTGTGGTGACTTTATGCACCATCGCTGTCGGGAACTTGGCCCGCAGCGCCACTGGACGGCGATTCTTGGCAATCAGATCCAATGAGCGAGCTGGAGCGTCAATCGGAATCTCGGTCACGGGAACCAAGCTGCTGGCCTTCGGAATCGCCTCGTTCCTGGCTGGCGTGGGCGGCTCGCTCATCGGCTTCAGCCGCGGTCAGCTTTCCGCCGACAGCTTTGCCGTGCTGATCGGCCTGAGCTATCTGGCTTTGGCCTATCTGTGCGGAATCACCAGCGTCGCCGGGGCGATTGTGGCTGGACTGTTCGCGCCGCTTGGCATCTTCTATATCTCAGTTGACCGGATCGCGCCGCTGGGTCGCTGGTATCAGTTGGGGGCCGGTCTCGCACTGGTGTTTACCGCCATCTTCTTCTCTGAAGGCGTTGCAGGTGCGTACCGGCAAAACCTGCGCCGACTCAAAGCCTGGCGAGCTGGCAGGCAAGCAGTCGCAGCCATGCGTGTCCGGCGCGATGCCGCGTTCTCGGCGGACCCAGCGAACCCGGCGGGCCCAGTTACCTCAGACAGCCCAGCTACCTCAGACAGCCCAGTTACCTCAGACAGCCCAGCTACCTCAGACAGCAAGGTGCCTGTACCCGCCGCTGGGCGCTACCGGCGAAAGATGCGGTCAACAGACTTTGAAACCTCTCCCGTAGCACTTGACGTGCGCGATCTCACCGTGCGGTTTGGGGCACTAACGGCTGTTGACGGTGTATCGCTTCAGGTCCGGGAGGGCGAGATCGTCGGGCTAATTGGACCAAACGGCGCTGGCAAGACCACCTTCGTGGATGCGCTCACAGGCTTCGTACCCTCACGCGGGCAAGTCACGCTGTGCGGACAGCCGCTCACCGGCAAGGCGCCTCATGCGCGGGCCCGGCTGGGGTTGACGCGGACATGGCAGTCGCTTGAGTTGTTTGACGATCTGACCGTGCGAGAAAACGTGCAGGTAGCTGCCGAACGTTCCTCGATCGGCTCCGTGCTCGCCGACTTTGTGATGCCAAACAGGCCCGCTGATGTGTCTCAGGTTGACACGGCAATGGAGCTTGTCGGCTTAGCCCGCGATACTGAGTCAAAGCCGTCAAGCCTGCCGCTCGGCAGCCAGAAACTGGTCGGCGTGGCGCGAGCGCTCGCTCCAGCGCCACGGACTTTGTTGGCCGACGAGCCCGCTGCGGGACTCACAACTGCTGAGAGCATCGCTTTGGGTGTGCGGCTGCTTGACGTGGCCTCAGAGGGCGTGGCGATTCTGCTCATAGACCACGACATGGGTCTGGTGCTGGAAGTGTGCGACTACATCTACGTGCTCGAATTTGGGCGCATCATCGCAGCGGGCACACCCGCTGAGATTCGGGTCAACGAAGCTGTCGTAGACGCCTATCTCGGTTCGGATGCCTATGCCTGAGCTGGGCCGCGTGAGCTGGGTTGCCTGAGCTGGGGGGATTCCGGTTCGGCGGTGTGACTGACCGCAAGTAGGGTGGCAGCTATGTCGTATAAGCAAGTGGAGTACCACCCAGCATTTGAGGAGTACTCCGAGACTGTCTACGAGCTGGCGGAGGATGGTGTTGAGGTCATTCAGGCCCGCATCGCTGAACGTCTGGAAGTTTCGCGCCCGGCCGTGTCGGAGATGATCCGGCGCATGCAGCGCGAAGGGCTGGTCAATGTTGACGACAACGCTCGCATCAGCCTCACCGACGAGGGTGAGGAAATCGCCACCATGGTGGTTCGCCGCCATCGCCTCGCTGAGCGATTCCTGACCGACATCCTCAAGCTGAGTTGGGCCGACGCGCACCATGAAGCGGGCCGCTGGGAGCACGTGATCTCACCCGTAGTGGAACAAGCCATGATGGACGTGCTTGACGATCCAAACACTTGTCCCCACGGCAACCCCATTCCGGGTAGCGACTATGAGGCACCTGAATATGTCTCGTCTCTCGCTCAAATCAAGACAAACCACACGTTTACCGTGATGCGTATTCCCGAAGAGCTGGAGTTTGAGCCGGGCCAGTTGGAGTTCTTGGAGAAGTCCGGTCTCATGCCGGGCCGCACTGGTGCCATGATCTCAGTGTCACCCGACGGCACTGTCACCGTGGAGATGAGCGAGGGCACTGTGGGCGTCAGCGCCTTCACCGCCGAGCGCATCCTGGTTACTTGAGGGCCACTCAAGGCTGCTCCTGAAGCTAAGCAACAAGCTATCCGACACCGTCGACGGTGGCTGTCGCGGCTTGTGGCTGGCGTTTGACTTGCGCTGGCTTGCGCGGAAGTTGTGTGAGCATCGTTAGTATTGCCTAACATAGGTCATCAAGCGTGCGTGGCTCTGAGTCGGCTTCGCAACAGTTCGGAGGTCCGGCACCTTCATGATCGTCTGCCAGTGTCTTGCCACGAACGAAGCCTCTATCAGGCACGTTTATGCACGCGGTGGCACCACGGTGCGCGAAGTGGCTCTGGCTTGCGGTGCCGGTTCGGACTGCGCCGGTTGCGTTGAGACGATCCAGGCGGTGCTTGACCAGTGCTTGCTTGAGAGCCTCTATCCCGAGCACCACCACGTCCACTCCATCGCGTTCGAGAAAATCAGAGTCGGCAACTAGAGAAGCCACCAACCAGGGAAGCCACCAAAGAAGAGACCGCGAGTCGCTGCGTGCGCCTGACGCCGCTGCGCCTTGAGTCTGTGCGCCTAGAGTCTTGTTCATGCGTGGATCCCCAGAGGTCATCGACTTCCTGAACGAAGCTCTGACAGCAGAGCTGACAGCCATCAACCAGTACTTCGCTGCCTCCAAGATCGCTAGCAACTGGGGTTATGAGCGATTGGCCTCCCAGTATCGCGAGGAGTCGATGGAGGAGATGCGCGATGCCGACCGGCTGATTGAGCGCATCCTGCTACTAGATGCGCTACCCAACATGCAGCGCTTGGGCGCTGTGATGATCGGTGAGACAGTGCCCGAGCAACTCTCCCTGGACCGGCAACTAGAGGAAGCAGCGATTGAGCGGTATCGCAACGGCGTTCGCTTGTGTCTGGATCACGGCGATGCCGGTACCCGAGAACTGCTAGAGCACCTGCTGGTAGGTGAGGAAGAGCATCTGGACTGGATTGAGACTCAGCAAAGCCTCATCGAGGACATCGGAGTTGAGCGCTACCTGCAGTCCCAGATAGCCGAATGAAGATGGCAGCATCGAAGATCGGCGCATCGAGATAGGCGACTGAAGCGCTACCCAGAGGCGCGACTGCGCGGGGACTTGGGGACTCGGCTACCCAGAGAGCCAAAGGCCCAAAGACGTCGTAACTCAGAGACCCAGAGACTCAGTCCGCGCCGAGGATCTGGATGTCGCTGTTGAAAGCGGCAGCCGCGAACCAGAACGTGTCGACGTGCTCTATCGACTCAAGCTGCGTTCCAGCTAGTGGTCCGGCTAGGGCACGTCCCAACAGCGACCAGCTTGAACCCGTCTCGTTGTCGATGAAAGCCGCTGTCGCCGCTGAGCTGACTGCATCAGCTACACGAGTGAAGGTGAGCTGACGCCCGTCCACCGTCGGATTGTGTACCGCCGTGGCTCCCACGTCTCTACCCAGCGCTACCTGTGAATCCTCAATTGGCGTGGCGGTGCCCGGCAGGTGAAAGGCAACGACTTCCACGTCGCCGATAACAGCAGTCATTACGCCCTGAGTCTCAAGCACTTCGTGTACGACAGCGACAGCTTGACCGCCGTGACGTATGACCAAAACCCGAGTCTGCGGCGCCAAACGCGGATCGGCAATGCCGTTGAACAAGAACGGGCTGCCGTCTGGTTGGTCGTAGTTCGTATACGGGTTGCGTCCGTAGTCCCGTCGGACACCCGCAGGGCGGGTCATGACCAAGCCGTTGGGATGCTCGGCGAGAAATGTCTCGAAGGCCACGGTGGCTACGGGGATCAGTTCAAGCTGGGATCCAGTCAGCGCTCCTGCGATTGCTTGCCCCGTGTAGTGCGACCACAGGCTCTCAGTTTGGCGGTCGTACATGACCAGGGCGGAGTTGTAGAGCCGACCCGAAGTACCAAAGTCAAGGATGCGATCCCCGAGTTGGCGGTAGTAGCCGATGGCCGTGTTGCACAGCGGGCAGTAGGTGACGGTGACTGGTTCGCCGCCGACAGTGTCGTTGACTATCTCGTGCCAAATCAGCACCTGCACCGGGTAGGCGCGGCTATCGCCGTTGAGGGTCAGCGCAATGACGGCCTCCTGGGGCTGCACGAAATCGATGTCGGTTGCTCGTTCAAACTTCGGCGCGTCAATTGAGGGGATGCCATCGGGCGGCGGTCCGCCCGAGATGACTTCGCTGGGAGCAACCAGCGGTTCTGGCAGTGATGGGGCGGTCATACCCTCGCGCAGCGCCGAGACGGTGGATTCGCGCGGTCCCCCAGGTATCTGCGCGACGTTGACGTCCCTGACCACAACAGTCGTAGTCGCAACAGTCGTAGCCACAGCGGTAGTAGCAACGTCGGCCGATGTGGTCGTCGGTGCAGCAATCGTCGGTGCAGCAGTCGTTGGTGTGCCAGACGACGATGTGCCAGACGACGATGCTTCGGCTGTCGTTGTTGCCGATGAAGACACGGTTCCAGCGCTCACGGCCTCGCTGGTGTCGGCTGACGGCTGATCTTCCATCTGATCTTCCGAATGACCTTCAAGCGACTGGCTTCCAGAACACGCCACCGCAATCAACGCCATCGCCGCCAGAAGTATCAGCATGACTCCGACAAATCGTGGTGTCGGTGGCAACTTCAGCCGCAACCAGGATCGGCCAGGACTTCGCCTATCAAGCTCCATCATGTGACGCTACTGCCACGGTGCTCTACCCAAGGGTCAGGCATGGTGTGGCGAAGCGTGCGGAGTGACACCATCTTGCGTTAACGCACCGGCGCATGTTCGCTCAGGTGGTCGCCACGTCATACCGCTCCGCGTAGTGCTGTGCATAGCGCTCGGCTTCTGGCTCGGCTTGTGCTGAGGTGCTGGCACATGTGCCCCCGGGCAAATGCCACAGGGCCCACGCAGCGGCCGGTTCGTCAACGATTTGACGGGCATTAGCACAACGCTCAACGAAGCTGTCGTGGGCAATGAGCAGTGTTGAACAGGGGCGATCACCAGCCTGGAGCCACACTCTGGCGTGCTCAATCTGCGGCAGTTCAAGTCGGTACAGCCACAGTGCATAGTCAGGCACCGAGACGCTGTCGTGGGCAAGGCAAGCCAAGCCGTCAAAGGCGATGGCCTGCTTGACCGCTGACGCTGCGGTGACCTGACCGCTCGCAACTGCGCCGATTTCAGCGAGACGACGATGATTCGAGACGGTGGTGACCGCGCCAAGCGCCAGCACTGTCGCCAGCAACACGCCCAACGCAGTGCGATTGCCACGAAGTGCTCCTGCGACGAGAACAACCCCGAGCAGTGTGCAACCCAGGGCGGCTAGAGCTACGGCGCTCAAATGATCACCCAGCCACGTCCACCACAGGCTGAACGACAAAATCATGATGCGACGCGCCGGGGCGTCATAGCCACCTGCGACGACCACGATCACAGCGCACGCCAACACTGCGGCCATAGCCGCAATCAACACAATGCCGAATGCTGAGCGCGGCGAAGAATCCGGCACTGAACCTGACTCGCAGTCTGACGCGCAATCCGACGCCCAACCCGACGCTGAACTCAACGCAGAGCCAGCCACCACCCCGGCGCGACGGTTTCGGTGAAGGTTTTGAGTAGCAGTCACAATCCAAGCCAACGTTGTTACCGCAAGCGGCACTGCCCACGGGTCGACATAACGCCCGTAGAGCAGCGCGTCGGCCCGTTCGCTGCCGGTCAAGGTCCAGCCTCCAACCAGCACGGTTCCCAGCGCACTCAGAGCTACTAAGACCAGCGCCGCGTTCGCCTTTGGTAACGAACCAAAGACCGTTCGCGCTGTGTTTGCCGGGCTCGCCGTGGGGTTAATCCGCAAGCCATTACTAGGACGCTTCAGAGGATTGGTCGGAGGATTGGTCGGAGGATTGGTCGGGGGATTCGTCGAAGGGCTCGCCTCAGAACTCTGCTCAGCACTCTGCTCAGGACTCATCTCAGGACAAGGCAGCGTTGGCGTCGCTGACAGGTTCACCACGCCAGCATGATCCTCGGCTGGATCGCTCAACTTGCGCAGCGGTGGAAGTGTTGTTGAGCAGCCGGGTGGCCTGCGAACCCGACTGATCGCTACCGCCAGGCCCGCAATCAAGCCCACTAAGCCGAGACCGACCGTGCCGCCGCCAAGTGCCAAGAGCTGGCCGGCCACCGTCGCAATCGGCTCCAGGCCCCGGTCCATTTGCGCTGCCTCACCCAGGCGCCGAGTAGGCCACGTGCCGGTGAGCGTCAGCGCGACAGCCGTGACGATCCCGCCAGCTAGAAGACCCACACCGAGGGCTCTGCACTGGTGTCGATCAATCCGATGCAGCAGCGCAGTCAGCACGACTGCGATCACCAAGACGATCATGCGCGCATGCAGCGCCACCGCCAACGAAGCAAGCAGACCCGCCCACCTCCAAGCCGAGGCCGTGACAACAGCAAGCGCACAGGCGAGGATCACCAGCACTAGCAACGTCTCGGGCCATGCAATGCGCGAGGCGCTTGACAGCGATGGATGAAGCGCCGCCAGAAGCCCAGCAACCCACGCCACCCACCGGCGCGACGATGCCACCCAGCCCAAACGGCCCGCTACCACCACGGCGGCGGTCGCGGCCAGCGCATTGAATGCCAAGGCCATGTGATGTATCACCACGCCCGACACACCAGCCATGCCCGATACGCCTGACATGCCAGACATGCCAGACATGCCCTGCTGGAAGACCTGCGCCACGGCTACCAGCGGCGCAATCAGTAGCCCGTACCCAGGCTGAAACGGAGCATCGCTCAGTGCAAGCCCGTTACCGCCAGCCCATTGGGCGAAACCCAGATAGGCAGGTACATCTGGCACAGCCACCGGGCCGCCAGCCGTCAAAGCCACGCCAAGGTGCGCGGCCAGCACAACTGTCGTCCCCGCCCAGATGACGGCCCACAAACAGCCCCTCGTGGCGCGGCTCCGCATAGCTCTGTGAAGGCTGTCACGGCTAGCCGAACTAGCCACACGTCGCCGCAGGTAGCTAAGCCATCCGCAGCCACGGGTGCCTCAGAGCCGCCTATGCGCGAGCTGGTGCAGCACGGCCACGGCGGCCGCAGCTATTCCTGCTGCTATTGCTACAGCTACGGCTACCCGTGCCGCACAAGCCTGCTCGGAAGCTGCGCGCCTAGCATTCTCTGGGGTCTTCAGGGAGAATCGACCAATGCAACAAAGCCCGCCAACAACCAACAGCCGCCCGGCGATCAGCGTCGACGCTGACACAGGGCGCAAGATCTTCAACACACGAGCAGCCAAAGCCTCCGAGAGAATCACCGGCAAGGGCTATTCGGTCAACACCGACGAACAGCTAAAGGAGCTGCCCCCACCCCCACCAGGAGCCGTTTTCAACGCTAAAGAACAGGCCAAGTATCGGGAATTCAAAGAAGCCCGCCGAGGTGCCGCGGACTACATGGCAATGGAGGGCGAGTTCAAGCGCTACCTCGAAGACGTGTACTCCGAACCGCCGGTTGAGCGCGAGGCACTTCACGACGAGTGCGAAGTGCTGGTAATCGGCGCGGGCTTCGCCGGGCTACTGCTGTGGCACAAACTGCGGGATGCAGGTTTCACCGACGTGCGGTTCTGCGAAAAAGGCGGAGACGTCGGCGGCACCTGGTACTGGAATCGGTACCCGGGCATCGCTTGCGACGTGGAGTCCTACAGCTACCTGCCGCTGCTGGAGGAAATGGGTTACATCCCGACGATGAAGTTCGCCTCCGGCTTCGAAATACTTGAGTACTGCCAGGCCATGGCCACCAAGTTCGGCTTCTACGATCGCTGCCTGTTCCACACCACCGTCGACTCAACCGTGTGGGACGAAAACGCCAGCCGCTGGACCGTCTACACCGACCGTGGCGACGCCATGAAGGCCCGTTATGTGATCCTGGCCAACGGCATCCTCACCAGCCCCAAACTGGCCCGCATCGACGGCATGACCAAGTTCAAGGGCGAGTCGTTCCATACCTCGCGCTGGGACTACAACGTGGACCTAGAAGGCAAGCGGGTAGGCATCATCGGCACCGGAGCTACGGCAGTCCAGGTCATACCCGAGATAGCCAAAACTGTTGGCGAGCTACACGTGTTCCAGCGCACGCCGTCCTCAATAGACGTGCGCGATCAGCGAGAGACCGACCCGGCCGAAGTTGCCGAGTGGTCCAAGGAACCGGGCTGGGCAAAGGCCCGCCGCAAGCGGTTCTCGCGCATCTCCTCGGGCCGCACGGCGATCAAAGCCAACGATGACTACCTAGCTGGCCGTGTTGACGACTTCAAGGAACGCAAACAGCACACCCGCAAGCTGTCACCGTCGGAGTTGGTGGAAAAGCAACTTGATACGAACTTTCGAATCATGGAACAAATCCGGGCACGCGTGGATGCGATCGTGGAAGACCCGGCCACAGCGGAGGCGCTGAAGCCCTACTACCCCTACGGCTGCAAGCGGCCAACGTTTCATGACGAGTATCTGCCTACGTTCAATCTGGCCCATGTACACCTGGTGGACACAGCCCCGATGGGTGTACAAGAAATCAACGAACGAGGTGTGGTGCATGACGGCGTGGAGTACCCGCTTGACGTGCTGATATACGCCACCGGGTTCCAGTGGATGGCGACCTCAACGTTCAACATGATCTCGGGCCGCGATGGCGTGACGTTGAGCGAGAAGTGGCATACGCAAGGCACCCGAACGTTCCTCGGCCTGCACAGTCACGGGTTCCCGAACCTGTTCATCGTGTCTGGTCCGCAGGGGGGTGGCGGCAGCTTCAACTTCACCGACGCCATTGACACTCACGGCGACTACATCGTTTGGTTGCTGACCGAAATGCGCGACAAGGCCTGGAACGTGGTGGACATCACCGAAGAATCAGAGATCAAATACGCGGAGCACTGTCGGCAGGCCGACATCACTACGGCTCCGCTGCGCGACTGCCTGTCGTACTACAACGGCCACGGCGAAGCTGCGCCTGGCAGCTTGGCGTACTACGGCGGCGGCTATTGGCACAAGTGGCGAGTAGCCGCCCAGGAAACGCTTGAGCCTTATTTGTTTGAGTACAAGCCTGAACCCGAGCCTGTTTGAGGTAGGCGCCCGCTTGGGTGCGAGGTTGAGTTCAAGCTCAAGCCTGCGTAGGGGCGGCCGATTGGCTCAGACTGATCTTGCTGATATTGCGACTGATTCGGGGCCTACCTGCTCAGCCTGACTTGGCCGGGCTGGCCTGGCTGGCCTGGCCAGCTCATTCAGGTTGCGGAGCGCGGCTGTTGAGCCAGGCACGCCAGCGGGGATCGTCGCGCTCCGCGGCGGCGGCGCCTTCGGGACCGTAGAGATACTGCCAAACTGAGACCATCGCTGTGCCAGTTGCCGACTCACCGGCCCCCGGCTCGCCCATCTGTTCGCCCATCTGTTCTGAAGTCAAGAACGCGGTGCCTTGGGCTGGCGTGTCCATGAGCAGGGAGATGCGACACGGGGCTACGTCAACCACGGAACCGCCCAACCTTGTTTCCTCATCTGCGGCGACATCCAGCCTGTCGCCGATGTCGGGCATTTGGGTGATGCCGAGCCCTTCGGTCAGGATTTCCCAACCCTCTTCGGCGCTAGTAGGCCACATGACCATGGCGAGTATTGGCGTGGCGGTCTGGCCAGCAAAGTGCTTGAGGTGAAGTTGCAGGTTGAACATAAACAACTTCCAGCCTTCAACCATGGCTTCGTATTGCGGGTCGTCGTCGCTGAAACCGGTGTTTCGTAGCCGCACTGTGCAGGCGTCGCTACCGAGAGGCTCTACTGTCCACTCAAAGGTGAGCCCATCAACTCCCTCGCCGCCATCAAGCACGATCCGGCGCGGCGGCTCCCACACAGCAACGCGGCCCTGGATCTGCATCTCAGGCTCGGGCCCAAACGACGCTGTGCCTTTTCCGCCTGCGCGTTCTTCAAGTGTGTGAGGCACGTACCAGGACGTGATTCCCGGTCCAGTCGCAACTGCCCGCCACACCGTGTCGACATTGCCAACAACTTCGACCGACAGATCGATTATCCGTCCTGAACTTGACATTGGTACTTGCCCCCTTGTCATTCGCTGCTTGGCTTGCAGGTACTCGCCTTGCCGCTAGCTGGCGGTTCAGCACTAGCCGCGGCGGTGTGGTTCTTCTGCTGCTTAGCTGTCTGCTGCTTAGCGTTGTGCTGCTTGACTCGCCATGGCTCAGCTTGCCACAGCGTGAACTAGCCCCTGCTTCGGCCTGAGTTGAAATCTGACGCTACCTTGCGATGGCCGGGCGACTCGGGCGACGCAGCGACTGCCCGCTCGCTGCGTTGACTCACTTTGCGCCCTGTGAACCCTGTGACTTTTGCTCCCTAGGAGACTTGTGACTCCTAAAGGTCCTATAAGTAACGACCGTCGCCAACGCCAGTGCTATCCCGAACATGGCGTTTACGTAGTTCACGCCGCGGTACTGGAACGTCTCATACAGCGCTCCCGAACTCAGGCCCGCCAGGGCACCTGCACCCAGCATTGCGAAGTCGCCCACGCCTTGCACCGACACCCGCTGATGGATGGGGAACAGTTCCACCAGCAGGCTTGATGCCGCAACCACGCCGCAGCACCAGCCCAGTCCTATAAGAAAATTGCCCATGAACACGCCCAACACGCCGTCGGGTGTGGTCACCGCCGCCCACACCGCGCCCCATGTGCATAAGCCTCCTGCGAGAACCAACATCGGATACTTGCCGAGGGAGTCAGTGAGTCGGCCGACCAGGGGTGAGAACAGGTACATGCCCAAGATGTGAAAGCCCATCATGTGGCCGATGACGTTCTGGCTCTGGTCTCCCGCGTTCATGTGCAGCGGCGTCAGCGCCATGACCCCCACCATCGTCACTTGGCTGACGATCATTGCGAACACGGCGAGGCGTGCCTGGCTGCTCTGCATGATCAGCGAGATGGCCTCGCGCACTGTCGGTTTCGCTTCGTCGGTGTCAGTGCCGTTGGCGGCACGCTCGACTGCCATTGCGTTAGCCACGTGTAGCGGATCGGGTCGCAGAAAAATCTCCACAATTGCTGCGGCCAGCAGGAACATCACTCCAGCGAATACGTAAGAGCCCGTCTTGTCAGGTAGGCCCAGCGAGATGCCGATGTCGCTCGCATAGCCAGACACCACAGACCCGGTGTAGGAGCCGAACGTCGTCGCCCACACAATCATGGCGATGGTGCTGGCGCGCCGGTTCTCACTTGCCAGGTCCGATGCTGCGTAGCGCGTCGCGAGGTTGGCCGCATTGCCTGCACCGGCACCAAATACGCCCAGACATAAAAGCGGAAAGCTGAGCAGAATCGCCCCCAGCACCGCCATGGTGGCGCCTCCAGCGCCCACCAAATATCCGAAACGTAAACCAGCGCGTCGGCCGTATTTGTTCATGAGCTTCGACATGGGCGCTGCAACCGTGGCCGAGCCGATGGACAAGCTGCTAGCCGCGATCGTCGCCAGCGTGGAACTGCCAGTTATGTCCTCTGCTAGCAGGGCACTGACTATGTAGGTGGCGACCAGTCCGAATCCGCCAGCGGCTTGGCTGGCCAAGAGCACCACTACGGTTCGCCGCTGGACACGCTCCGTCTCTGCTGGCGTGTAGCTGCTGGCACGATCCACTGCGAACACTAAGTTTGATGATGCAGCACTTGATGACGCAGCACTTGTTGACATCATTTGCTAACCGTCAGCTCTAGCAATCAGTTCTCTAGCCGTCAGTTCTAGCCATCAGGTCTAGCCGTCGCCAATAGAGATGCTGATACTGCCCGCGGGGTGCAACGAGCAGTAGCTGTTGAAAGCGGCGGCTTCTCCGAAGGTGCGTTCGAGCGTCTGGCCGGGCTCTACCTCGAAGGGGCCGATGGTGTGCGTCACCGAATCACGGTTCACGATGATCAGCACGTCACGCAGCTTGAATCTCAGCTCATCGGGGATGATCTCGACATCGTCTCCCGCGGCCAGGCGTTCCGCTGTACCGGGCGGGATGTCGATGGTGTGAGTTTGCGCGGGGGGCTGGTCAATAAAGCGCGAAAGTCCTACGGGAATCGCTGCAATCAGCAATCCTGCCAACAAATACAACAACAGAGTTCGTTGATTTGGCCAGCCTGACTCGCGTTTACCAATACCCGCTTGGCTGCTAGTGGGGCTGCCGGTATGGCTTAGGGGTCGTGGATGGTCTCTGGCGGGCTCAGCCTCAGATAGCCCTTCTTCGCGATTGATGCCACGGTCAGCATCGCCGACAGGACTCTGCTGGTGCGGGTCAATCATCGGACCATTTGCGCGTTTGCTGGTCGTCTCGATCATGTTCGTCTCGATCATGGCCGTCTCGGTCGAAGTAGCTGCGCACCGCAGTGCGAGAGCTTTCGCTCTTGCCCATGTAGCCGACAGCGACATGGTCGAGATGATTGATTGCTCGTCCCAAAGGCATCGCCTGCGCATTGATCGACGCTTTTGATGTCGTGACCGGCACCGGCGGCTGATTCACGATGGCTGCGGCTAGCTGCTCGGCAGCGGGCACCAGCTCATCGTCGCTGGAGACCGTCTCGGTGAAAAAGCCCCACGAATCAAGTTCGTCCATCCCGTAGGTGCGTCCTAGGATCAGCATCTCTTTGGCGCGATGTGGTCCGACCAAGTTGACCAAGGCAGGGACCGAGTGCCACGTCAGGTTGAAACCGATGCTCACTTCGTTGAGCGTGAGGCTGATCGACGGAGCACCAATACGGAAGTCACAAGCGGCAGGCAGCACTCCACCGCCACCGATCATGTAGCCGTGGCACAGACATATGGTGACCGCATTGAGATGGAGCAGCGTGTCGTACATGCGTGCGCCCTGCTTGGAGCCCAGCATTGCGTCAAGGCTGGTGGTGCGGGGCTGCTTGAGATCGGCACCCGAGGACAGACTGCGGCCCTCGCCGCGTATTATCACAACCCGCACTGCGGGGTCGGCATCTAGCGCCAGGCAGGCAGCATGGACGTCGGCGATTAGCTGGGAGTTGATGGCGTTGTGAACCTCGGGCCGGTTCAGTACCAGGTGGCGTACCGGTCCGTCACCGTCTATGCGCACTGTCGCTAGTTCCAGCCTCTCTAGCGACATGCTCACTCCCCAGTTTCGGCCCCCGATTCAGCGACCTTTCACAAGGCAGTTTGACACGTCGCTGCGCTACCGGCTAGTCCGGCTAGCTGACGAAGCTGGAGCCGTTGCGAATCGGGCGGGGGGCCCATCCAAAGATTGACGACCCTCTAAAGCCGACGGCATTGAGGCCGCCAAACGCGATGAAGCCAATTGAGTTCAGGCCGCCAAAGGAAACAACACCAATGCTGTTGAGTCCGCCGATGCTGATCACTCCAATGGAGTTGGCACCTCCAATTGCAAAAAGGCCGATCGCGTTCCAGCCGCCTATCGCCACGATCCCTACGCCGCTGCTGGTGCCAACTGCGACGCCCATGACGGCCTCTGCCGCGGGCACATCGTCAAGAACTCCCCACTGAGTCAGAAGAAGTAACAGAAACAAGCCGCCAATCAGCGCAGCCGTCCATACCGCTGTCACCGCGGGTGCGGACATCCATTCGTCTTCGTCTTGGTGTGCTGGTTGTGAAGCACTTGCCATTTCGATCCCCCTGCTTGCTATGCGCTTGCTATGCGCAGCAACGCCTAAGCCAGTTGGCTGACGCGAACCTACTTGCCCGAACTTACTTGACTGACGCCAAACTGCGCTTGGTTGGAGACAAGGGGGCCAGCATGGCAGCGACGATTGCTGAGCTAGCGACGGGATATAGGAACGGATCCCGCGACCCGGTTGAGGCCACCGAGGAGTGTCTCGCAGCGATTGACGAGCTGGATGAGCACTTAGGGGCCTGGCAGGAGGTTTACGATTATGAGGCATCATCAGCCGCGCGTGCCGCAAAGGATGCCATCGAGGCTGGCGAGAAAACGGGACCGTTCTTCGGAATACCGTTCGCGCTGAAGGACATAGTGGACGTTGCGGGACGAGTGACGACAGCGGGCTCGGCTGAGTGGGCGAACCGAGTGTCGCCGAGTACGGCCACTATCGCTCGTCGACTGCTCGATGCTGGCGGCATCCTGCTAGGCAAGACCAAGACCGTGGAATTCGCCATGGGCGGTTGGGGCACAAATCAGCACATGGGAACTCCCTGGAATCCGTGGGACCCCGATGTGCTACGTACTCCGGGCGGGTCTTCATCGGGGTCCGGCGTGGCAGTGGCGTCGGGCATGGTGCCTTGCGCGGTGGGCACAGACACGGGCGGATCGGTGCGGTTGCCCGCAGCGCTGTGCGGCATCGTCGGGCTAAAGACCACCGAAGGGCTGCTTCCGACCGACGGGATTGTTCCGCTGTCGCACACGCTGGACACGCCGGGACCACTCGTCCGCACTGTGCATGATGCGGCCCTCATGTTTGACGCCATGGCGGGTACGCCTCCTGGCAAACATGACTGGCCAGCAAGCACTGGGCGCCATGCAGCGGTGCAAGCCGCACTTGAGCACGGTCTGTGGGGGCGGCGTATCGGGTGTCTTGGCGAGGTCGAGCGTGCGGGAGTTGAAGCCGCGCAGCTCGCTGGCTATGACGCTGCACTCAACGTGCTGGCGGGGTTGGGCGCAGAGATTGTGCCGTTTGAGCTGCCGACACCATTTGAGGAGATGAAGAACACTCGTTTCGTGATTGTGACTGCGGAGTCGTATCACTACTACGGCGAGCTGATGGAGAATCCTGAATCAAAGGTGGACGAGCGTGTGCGCGCCCGGGTTCTGGCTGGCGCTTCGATCACGGCGAGTGACTACATCGCAGCCAAGCTGCAGCGGCGCGCAGATCAAGCTGAGTTTTCGGAGGCTTTTCGTGGCTTCGATGCGATGGTGACGCCCACGACACCGATGCTGCCGCTGCCGATCAACGAGGCCGACGAGACGAACACTCCGGCACTGTTCACACGGGCAGCTAATTTTCTGGCTCTCTGCGCCACAAGCGTGCCGACTGGTGTAGCACCGATCATGCCCGCAACGCCGGGGAATCCAGCTCGACGCTTGCCAACCTCCATGCAGTTCATGTGTCGAGGTGGCGAGGAGACGCTGTCGCTGGCGTTGGCAGCAGCATATGAGGCGGCTCGGGGCCCATTGCCGAATCCACCAATATGGTCCGAGTCCTAACCAGGGTCTGGGGCCTGGCCCTATCAGCCTGACCATTTCGGCCTGACAAGTTCAGCCAGACCAGTTCAGCCAACCCAGTTCAGCCAACCCAGTTCAGCCAACCCAGTTCAGCCAACCCAGCTCAGCCAGACCAGTTCAGCCAGACCAGTCTGGATGCGGCTGCGCTGACGCAGCGTGCTCGGCTCCGGCCTACCCTGTCGCGGCGCGCTGGGCGGCGGGGTCTAACAACCGTCAAACCAGTGCAACGCCGAGGGTGATTCAAATTGGGAGCAATGATCATGGGCAAGGCAACAGTGATTGGCAGTTTTGACTGCCAGGACGGCAAAGCCGAGGAGATGGAGGCCGTTCTGGCCTCAATGGTTGAAGCCGCCAAGCAAGAGCCTGGAATTGAGATCTACTCCTACCACCGCGGCGAGGGCAACACGTTCTGGTTTTTCGCCCTCATGAGTGACGCTTCGTCAATGCAGAACCACGGTCAGTCCGAGGCCATGCAGCAAGCGATGGGCGCATTCACGGCACTCATGGCATCGCCGCCGCAGATGCAAATGACGACGCCGATCGCTGCGATCGGGTTAGACCTCTAGGTATCCATCCCGACAACAAACCCGACAACAAAACTGAACTGTGCAGCGTTACTGTCGGCTGCATGGCACCGAAACTGACAGTGTGGCTGTCTGTACAGATTTCTGCAAGACGGCTTGTACGACCGGTCAGTATCAGGTTCGGTCGTGTGGTGCTGATCGGCCTGGTTTCCTTGGCTGTGGCAGCTTGCGGCAATTCGGCCACGGTCCCAGCGGCCATTGAGCCCGTCGTTGAACGCTTGCCGTCCGACTCCGCTAGTCCAACGGCTGAGTGGGTGGCGGGGGTAAACGCGGCTGGCTGGAGCTTCCACCGACACCTTCAGGGCAACGCTGTGTCCAGTCCGATGAGCATAGGTGTCGCTTTCAGCCTGAGTAGAGCTGGCGCGTCTGCCGACACGGCGGAGATACTTGACAAGATTTTTGAATTTCCAGCCAGCATCCATCAAGCTGCCAACGCTGTCGATATTGAACTGGCCGAAGCTTCAGCTACCCCTAACACGCTGGAGGTCGCTAATGGCCTCTTTCCCGACTATGTCTTCACACCGCGTCCAGAGTTTCTGGAAACAGCGGCCTTGCACTACGACGCGACACTGCAACCGGTTGACACGTCTAACGGTGAGCTTGCGGCGGACACAATCAACGATTGGGTGTCCGGAAACACTCGTGGCCTCATTCCCAGCATTGTTGATCGGCAAGCTGTCCAGAATCAGCAACTGACACTGGTGAACACGGTGTACCTCAAGGCCGACTGGGTGGATCCGTTCGTGGCCGATTTCACCAGCGACGGCACGTTCACCACCGACACAGGCCAGGAGGTGACGGTCCCATTTATGCGCGATACCGATCCGCTTGTTCGCCGGTACGTGCCGATGGACAGCGCGGACGCAGTGGAACTGCCCTACGTCGGCCACGACTTGGCCATGTGGCTCATCGTCCCGCACGAACCCGGCGATCTAGGAGCTGTCGAGGACTCCCTCAACGCTGCGACGGTGGCTGCACTGTCTAGAACAACACAAGAGAGCCTGGTGGACCTCACGATGCCTAAGTGGGAGCAGTCGCTGCCGCCCACAGATCTATTCGCATGGATGTGTCCTTTGGGTTTCTGCGCGGGTGCGGGCTTTGACGGCATCGCACCGGATCTCTTCATTTCGTCGGCACTGCACGGCGCGAAGGTGATAGTCGCTGAGAAGGGCACCGAGGCCGCTGCCGTTACGCAGCTCTCATTTGAGAGCGCTGCGCCACCACTGCCTGAAGTGAAGATCGTCGCGGATCATCCGTTCCTTTGGGCAATTGTCCACCGTGACACTCAAGCCATTTTGTTCGTAGGTAGGCTCGTCAATCCCGCGGCATGAATATCAACCCTTGACAGATTCCGCCTACACAAGCCGGTAAACACCGGCCAAGCGAGCCAAACAAGCACCAGACAAACAAGATCTGCTGTGCAGTTAGAATGAGTGAACCGCCCCGGGCTCAATGTACGCGTGGTACCACCATCTGATAGGTGAGACGCGGTCATTTTGCTTACATTAGTTTGAGTAGCAGTCTTAGCAGTGTTAGGGCTAGGCGCTCCGCGTTTGCTGCTGATAAGGTACTGCTGCCTTCTAGGTTGACACAGTATTCGGTAGATCTGTTGCCGTTACCGTTAGTGTTCACAGCGCGTAGTTGTATACAGACTTGTTTGCTGTCAGGATCAGTGAACTCAAACTCGGTAGTGGATGCGTCCGAGTCGGGTACCGTTGTCCAGTCTGACCAGCTATTGCTGCCGCGTGTTCGCAGCCGGTATTCGTATCTAACGATTGAGTTATCGTTCGGGTTCTGCCACTTCAGATAAACAGTTCCTGCTTTAACGTTTACCGTGACTTGTGGCTTTGAGGGGGACCTGTCTGTGCGTGACTGCGTCGCAACAGTACCACCGCCACCGCTTCCTCCACCGCCGCCACCACCGCCGCTGCCACCGCCGCTGCCACTTCCTCCTCCACCGCCGCCGCCGCCTGAAGGTGGCTGAGTAGACGCAGTAGTAGCCGTAGTCGTAGCTGTAGTCGTCACAGGCGCCGGAGTGGTAGTGGTAGTAGTGGTTGTTGTCGTAGTAGTAGTCGTGGTTGTTGTTGTTGTCGTTGTAGTAGTCGTTGTTGTAGTGGTTGTAGTGGTAGTCGTTGAGGTAGTTGTACTGCTAGTTGTGGTTGGTGAAGCAGTGTTAGTCCTCGCTGAAGCAGCATTTGAGTACCGCCCCCAACCCGCACTGTTACCAGCACGAACCTGAAACCGATACGACGTGCCAACATCCAACCCAGAAACAATATGAGCAGTCGTGTCAGCATTCGAACTAGCAATATCGTTCGCGCCACTCCAACTACCAGTGCCTTTTCGTTGACGATACTGATATCCAGTAATCAAATCATCGTCAGGATCAGTCCACCGCAACGTTATTGACCGCGTAGACACCGCAGACGCAGACAACCCCGTAGGCTTCGCAGGCTTAGGCAAAGTAGTCGTTGTTGTAGTCGTAGTGGTCGTAGTCGTTGTAGTGGTAGTAGTAGTCGTGGTGGTGGTAGTAGTAGTTGTAGTGGATGTAGTAGACGTAGTGGAAGTGGTGGTAGTCGCAGATGGATCCGGACACGAAGTTGGGCCATCATCATTACAAATCGTAACCGTCAACGCCGCACCGCCAGAGAAACCTCGATTTTCCAACACTTGGTTCCAATTGCCAGTCGTACGGTGCTCGGCAATAAATATAACAAAAGTCTCATCACCCTCATCACCATCATCACCAATTATGCGCCATTTGAAGTCTTTAGTCGTCTCACCCGCAGCAATGGTTGCAGTATGCTCTAACGCGCAAACATCCACGGCAGATGTCAAACCGTTGCAATTGCCCTTCTCTTCAGCCGTACCTAAATCCCACCAATAATCCGAAAACGCCGTCAGCCCACTCGACGGAGCAGCATTAGATAGTGTTATGGTAAAGGTGACATCAGTATTAGTCCCGGCATCACCTTCAGTAACATAAAGAGTATCCGTCGACAACTCAGCAGACTTAGTACGTAGTGTTTCGCAATTGGTATTGGAAGAGATACCGTTACCACTCGCATTGACGGCACGAATAGCATAACATATCCCATTGCCAGTTAAACCCGTAAACGTATGCTCAGTAGTGGACGAGTCCGAGTCCGGTATCGTAGTCCATGAAGACGACCAAGTTGTAGCACCGGCAGTTGCCTTACTGCGAGCCTCATAATGAGTGATCGAACTATCGTCCGGATCTTCCCAAAGAACCTGCATGTATCCGATACCCGATCGAGTAGCAAGACGCGGTTTCGCCGGAACCGAACCCTGTCCAGATGCTGCCGATGGCACTAAGCTCAGCCCAGCCGCCAACAACGAAGCTGTCGCTACCAACAACCCCCAACGACGCAACCGGAACCTACCCACACCGGCACCCCAGCCTCGAGGGGGGGGGGGGGGGGCAAGGTCAGCGTGCTGCTTGCACTTTCGTGCCGATCAGTTGTCATAGAACACCGTCCCAGGGGACTTTGACGCCCCCAGGGGGAGCGAGCGGACCTGCTTGAGATCCTACCACGCGTAGATGCGGCCAGTCAACCGGCTCTTCCGGCTTCGGCCCCTTGACTCCGCATCGCGACCTGGCGCAACGGCGTAGCGAACGCACGGGGTGCCCATAGATGCTGGCCACGCGGCGTGACTGTTGGGGGCGACCGTAGAGTGAGCAGCGTGCTGGCAATGCTGATTGTGCTACTCGTTTCGGTGCCACTGGTGGAGCTGTTTGTGATCGTGCGGGTGGCGGGTGAGTTCGGTGTCGGCCAGACCATTTTGCTGTTGGTGGCCGTCTCGGTCGTGGGCGCCTGGATGGTGCGGCGCTCGGGGATCGGAGTGCTCAACCAGATACGCACCCGCCTAGCGCAAGGCGCCCTGCCCGGCAACGAACTCCTCTACGGACTACCGATGTGGAGGCTGTTGATCATCTGATAGCGCGCAGTGGTGGTGGCGGCCGTCACGCCCTTACCAGCATCGAAGTAGCGATAGCGCTCGCACCGCGCCGCCACGACGCGGCCACCCCACAAGTCGCCGAAAATGACGCACAGACCCATGAAGCTGGGTCGGCGTCCGCTTCGGCCACACGTCCTCACGTATCGCTTGCTGACGCCGAGCACGCAGCGGACGTCAAAGCAGTGCGTTATGGCGCCGATAGTCACTACGACACGATCAGCGCGTTCATCAAATCGCTGCGCGGTTCGGACCCTGATGCTGGGCTGTATTGGCTCGCTCGCATGCTGGACGCAGGCGAGGACCCACGCTTCATAGCGCGTCGTATGGTGATCTTGGCCTCTGAGGACATCGGCATGGCAGACAGCACCGCGCTGCTTGTAGCAGAGGCTGCAGCACGTGCCGTTGAGTATGTAGGTCTGCCCGAAGCGCAACTCAACCTGGCCCACGCGGTGGTACGGCTAGCCACAGCACCCAAATCAAACCGAGTCACCATCGCGCTAAGCAAAGCCCAAGCAGATGCCCGCGCTGGCGGCGCTGGTGAGGTACCCATTCACCTGCGCGACGCCCACTACCAGGGTGCAGCGTTGTTGGGCCACGGTGAGGGCTACCTCTACCCCCGTGACGACCCACGCGGATGGGTCCCCCAACAACATCGACCCGCCGAAGTTGAAGGCAACACCTATTGGGAACCCACCGAACGCGACAAGCGCGAGGGCAGCCACTAGCTTTTTGGGACCCATTGGCAGGCGGCGTCTTCGTCCCACTCAACAGCAATCGCTGTAGTGAGGCCTGCAATGTTGGCTCGGCCCCCGTGGATGCCTATAGTGTTGCCTCGTTCACTATCGAGTGAGGTGAAATTGCATGACATGGTCACGACTACAAGTTCGCGGCGCAAACCAACCATCCGCAACAGCAGGCAACGAGCATCGGGGTCGGAGAGCGGCGCGCGGTCGCTGTCGGTGGCAGGTAGTGCCGCTAGTCGGTTCGTTGCTGGTCGCAACTCTCGCTCTGGTAGCACAGCCAGCGGCCGCAGCCGCGCCGACATCACCTGTGAACGTAACAGTGTCAGGTGTCACCCACGATACCGCAACGGTGACGTTCGCTGAAGGATCAGGAGGCTGCGAACCAGAGAACTACGAGCTAGCACTCAATGAAATAGGCAGCGCTAGTTCGAAGGTCGTGACTGTGCCTGCGACGGTCACGTCCAAGACGTTTGAGGGGCTAACGGCGGCCACGTCGTATCGAATCGGAGTTACACCACAAGCACCCACTTCGTGCAGTCCGGGTCAAGGCGAGACCGTATGGTCCAGCACATTCACCACAGAAACAAACTGGCTCGCATTCGAAACGTATCAGGAATGCTACGAAGCGGGTGGATGGAAACGCAGCAAAACAAATCCGAACGCGGCCTCGTATCCAATCAATCCTGCCACTGATTATAGCTACACCGGTGGCAACATGTTCTATGAGACTTGCGTAGCACCACCCACCACAACCACGACTACAACGACAGCTACTACTACGACTACTACGCCCACGACGACTACCACGCCACTGACAACAACGACGACTACAACTACAACGACATCAACGACATCAACGACTACAACGACTACGACTATCCCGACGATTATCGTTAGCACGTCCGGGAGCGACTACTTTGCAATTGCCGCTGGTCTATATCATTCTTGTGGCATTCGCAAAAACAGCAGCGCGGTCTGCTGGGGCAACAACGACTATCGGCAAATTGATGTGTCTGAGGGCAAGTACAAAGCTATCGCGGCAGGCCTATATCACTCTTGTGCGATACGCACAGATGGCACCGCCACCTGCTGGGGCAGAAACGTGGAAGGGCAGTTAACGGCGCCGAGCGGCAGTTACAAAGCCATCACAGCCGGATCGTTGCACTCGTGTGGGATACGCACAGACAACACCGCCGTCTGCTGGGGCTACAACCAAGACGGCCAATCGACAGTGCCCAGTGGCACATACAGAGCCATCACGGCTGGCTCTGATCACTCGTGTGGGATACGCACAAACGGCAGCGCCGTCTGCTGGGGCAACAACGGGTCAGGACAATCAACGGCGCCGAGCGGCAGTTACAAGGCCATCACGGCTGGCTCTGATCACTCGTGTGGGATACGCACAAACGGCACCGCCGTCTGCTGGGGCTACAACGAAGGTGGGGCAACCGATGTCCCTAGCGGCAAATTCAAAGCCATCACAGCCGGCGCTGGGCACTCGTGTGGGATACGCACCAACGGCACCGCCACCTGCTGGGGCAACAACCCATTCGATCAAACTGACGTTCCTGACGGCAAATACAAAGCCATCACCGCCGGATTCGGGTACTCGTGTGGGATACGCACCAACGGCACCGCCACCTGCTGGGGGCTAAAGCCACGGCTTTTTGGTGTCTATTAGCAGAGACATTTTCTTGCGAGTCAGGATTAAGTTATGTTGCGAGGGAAGTTGCCAGGGATGCGGCGACTCGTCGTTATAGCGAGGAGGAGCGGGATGTAAACGGTCGGTTTGGTGCATCAACTGTGAGCGGGCCCTGTTTGTTGGTCCGGGTGTTATGCGGGTTGGTTGGCGAGTGCAGAAGGCTGTTTCTAGTTCTGCTGGTGGGATGTCATTGCAGTGCTGTGGAGCGGTTGCTGGTTGTACCAGTGGATCCAGGTGAGGGTCGCGAGTTCAAGCTGGCCAACGGTGTCGTAGAGGCCGTTGATGGTTTCTGCTAGCGCGTTGTCGCAGAAGTCCGCGACCCTGCCGATGGACGTGAAGTGTGTCCTTGGTAGTGGTCCGGTTGTTGTGCGACTCTGATAGGAGGAGTTTCTATGACTTTGTCGAGGAAGCGGCGTCGCCGTAGGTTTGAGCAGTTCATTCGTAAGCTGGATGAGGGGCATCGGCAGTTGGCTGCGGGTAAGGGTCTTGATGAGGTGTGTCGGTTTTTGGAGATCGCGGAGTCGACTTGGCATCGCTGGCTGGCTCCCTACGGCGGGATGAAAGCCAACGACGCCAAGGCGGCTCAAAGAACTTGAGGCCGAGAACGCTCGCTTGAAGAAGCTGCGGGCTGAAGCTGAGCTGGAGGTGGCGATGCTCAAGGAGATAGCGGCGGGAAACTACTTTTGACCCCGAACCGTCGCCGCGCTGTGGTGGAGATGGTGCGCGACCGGTTCGGGGTTTGTGAACGGCGAGCATGCCAGGTAGTGGGCCAACACCGCTCCACTCAGCGGCTCCCCACAGCGCAGATGACTGACGCGGAGCGTCAGCTCAGGTTGCGGTTGAGGAAGTTCTCCAAGCGTCGCCCCCTTGGTGAGGGGGTACTGTTTGTTGGTCCGGGTGTTATGCGGGTTGTTTGTTGTTGTTGGTCCAGTGGTTGGCGAATTCGGTTGGGGTGAGGTCGCCGTGGGCGCTGTGGGGCCGATTGTTGTTGTAATCGGTTCTCTAGTCCTCAATGATAACTCGGGCTTCTAGGAGGCTGTCCCATTGGCGGCTGTTGAGTAGTTCGTCGCGGAGTCGTCCGTTGAAGCTCTCGATCCAGGCGTTTTGCCATGGCGATCCGGGGTCAATGAACACACAAGCTGTGCCTGAGAAGCGGCACCAGTCGGCTACGGCGTTCGCAACGAACTCTGGGCCGTTATCGAAGCGCACGAACGCTGGCGCTCGGCCTCGAACAGCAACTAGGCGGTCAAGGGCAGCGACGACGTCGTCGGCGTTGAGGCTGCGATCAACGTCGGTGGCTAGAGCCTCGCGGGTGAACTCATCTATAACGTTCAGTAGTTTCAGACTGCGACCATCAGCGGTGACATCAAACTGGAAGTCCATCGCCCACAGCGCGTTGGGTCGGATTGGTGACATAGCCCCGACATAGGCGCCAATGACTCGAAGCCGCTTTTTGCGGCGGCGTTGAGGCACGCGCAGACCCTCATCGCGCCACAAACGCCTTATTCGCTTGTCGTTAACGCTCCAGCCAGCGCGTCGCGCTATTTTGGCTGCTCGACGCCAACCCCAACGAGGGCGACGCTTGGAGAAGTTCCTCAACCACAACCTCAGCTGACGCTCCTCGTCAGTCATCTGCGCTGCGGTGAGCCGCTGAGTGGAACGGTGTTGACCCACTACCTGGCATGCTCGCCGTTCACAAACCCCGAACCGGTCGCGCACCATCTCCACAGCAGCGCGGCGACGGTTCGGGGTCAGAAGTTTCCCGCCGCTATCTCCTTGAGCATCGCCTTGTCCAGCTCGGCTTCAGCCAGCAGTTTCTTCAAGCGGGCGTTCTCGGCCTCGAGTTCTTTGAGCCGCTTCGCGTCGTTGGCTTTCATTCCGCCGTACTGCGCTAGCCAGCGATGCCAAGTCGACTCCGCGATCTCCAAAAACCGACACGCCTCATCAAGACCCTTACCCGCAACCAACTGCCGATGCCCCTCATCCAGCTTGCGGATGATCTGCTCAGACCTATGGCGACGCCGCTTCCTCGTCACAGTCATAGATACACCTCCTATCAGACTCGCACAACAACTGGACCACTACCAAGGACACACCTCATTGGGGCTGGCGGCGAGCAGCCAAAATAGCGCGACACGCGGGCTGGAACGTGAACGACAAGCGAATAAAGCGTTCGTGGCGCGAGGAAGGCCTGCGCGTGCCTCAACGTCGCCGCAAAAGGCCGCTTCAAGGCATCGGCGCTCACGTCAAACTGAGCGCAGGCGAACTGATACCAAGCGAGATGTGCTGCTCCTGGTCGGGTACCCATCGTACGAGAATTCACATCGGCAAGCCAGCCTATCATTCTGCTGACGATGTCCTGCTAACGACACCGTGCTAGTGACTTTCGGCCAGCTAGCACTCTTCGGCCCCTTGACTCCGCATCGCGACCTAGCGCATCGGCGTAGCAAGTGTGCGAGATGGCCATAGATGCTGGCCATGCGGCATGACCGTTGGGGGTGACCGTAGAGTGAGCAGCGTGCTGGCAATGCTGATTGTGCTGCTCGTCTCGGTGCCACTGGTGGAGCTGTTTGTGATCGTGCGGGTGGCGGGTGAGTTCGGTGTCGGCCAGACCATTTTGCTGTTGGTGGCCGTGTCGGTCGTTGGCGCCTGGATGGTGCGGCGCTCGGGGATCGGAGTGCTCAACCAGATACGCACCCGCCTAGCGCAGGGCGCCCTGCCCGGCAACGAACTCCTTGACGGACTACTGATCCTGCTGGCCGGTGCCTTCATGCTGACTCCCGGATTCTTGACCGACGCGATCGGCCTGCTATTGCTGTTCCCGCCGAGCCGCAAAGCCGTACGCTCGGTACTCATGCGTCGCTACGCCAAGCGAATCAACATCGTTGGGTGGACCGGCGTGCCGGATGGTCCGGGCGACAACCCGAGCGGCAATCCGAACAGCAATCGTCGATTCGGCTCCACACTTGACGCCGAGAGCTACACGAAGGACACCGATGACCGGTCCAACTGACTTCCCGGAAACCGAAGCCATTGGAGGTCCGCCTTCACCGGGCTTGGTTGCGGTGAAGGATCGATTGCCGCTAGGCGTTGCGCTGCTTGCGCTCATCGTTGCGATCGCGGCACTTGTCGTTGCAGTCGGGGATTCCGACGGTGATGCAAGTGGCGATGACGGCACGACCGCTACCACTGTGGCTCCGGCAACGACAGCTCCCGCCGCCGTGCCTGCCACAACGATCGGCACTGTCCAGACGCTGCCGCCCGTGACTACCACTGGGGGGCCGGTCGTGACGGCCACGACGGCCGCTGAGCCCAGCGACCAAACAGACGATGCAACCGATGATGCTGCTGAGGCTCCGCTGCTGTTGTCTGTGGTGGGCATCAGCCACGACAGCACGCTTAACGTGCGTGACGAACCGGGCGGTCAGATCGTTGCAAGGCTTGACTCGACAGCAACGGGAGTCCTCCCGACCGGCAATTCGCGGGAACTGTCCGAGGTGATTTGGCACGAAGTGCATGCTGCCGGTGTGCGCGGGTGGGTCAGCGGCGAATACGTGACGCCGCTGGGAGCGACCTTGGACATGACAGCGGAGTTGGCGACGCGTCTCGGCGCTACGCCCAGCGCAGCGAATCTGACGGCTCTGGGCCAGAAAGTGGCAGGCGCAGTGGCTTCGCAGGAGCCTGAGTCACGTGTGCGCATTTCTGGTGAGCCGACGGTCGGTGGAGAGATCAGCCAGGTGACGGTCGACGTTGTCGGTCAGCCTGATGATTCGATCCGCGGATACCGGCTGCGCGTGTTCGCTGCTCGTAGCGCTGGCGGATTTACTGTTCGCAGCGTTGAGGCCACGTTGATGTGTTACATCGATCGCGGTGTCAGCGCAGAGGGCGTGTGCAACTAGGGCGAGTTGCAGTCAGGGCGAGTTCGCAATCAGGGCGAGTTTGCAATTTGGGCGTGCGCAATTGGGTGTGCCGTTAGGAATGCACAGGTTTGCAGTTCTTGGCGTTCGCCGCGCCTAACAGCAACGAGTCAGATAAGTGAGTCAGAAAAGAGTCAGAAAAGCGAGTCAACTAACCAGCAGATCATCAACCACACGCTTGACCTGCTGAATGCAGTCCTGCTGAATGCGGTCCTGCTGAATACAGTCTCTGGTTCATTCCAATAGCGGACGGTGCATTGGGTTAGATCCAGTCGGCGCTGGCGTGACGCTCCAACCTTGTTGGCTCCGCGCGTTTGGGTCGCGTGGTGCCGGGTGCCATGGCGGGTGCAGCACCAGGTTGTATTCGTGCAACTGCTGGTGGTGGCTGTGGCATAGCAGTGCCAGGTTGTCAAGGTTGGTTGGGCCGTTTTCGACCCAGTGCTGTATGTGGTGCGCGTCGCAGTGGACCGCAGCGCGATCGCAGCCGGGCCAAACGCAGCCCTTGTCGCGTGCGATGAGGGCTCTGCGGATCGCTGCTGGGATCGTGCGCGTGGCGCGTCCGACATCAAGTACTTCGCTGGCGCCTCCCATTACGACTGGAATGACGCGGGCATCACACGCAATCCGACGCAGGTCGGCTGCGGTGAGCGCCGTGGCGTTCTCGGTGATCGCCGCCGCGCCTGGAACCGACAAGTGATCGGCCATCAGACTGGCAGCAGCATCCGCAGTGGCACCGGGATCCGTATCTGTGTCGGGGTTGTGTTGTGGGCTTCGTAGGTTGTCAAGTGTGGTGATGACGATCATCTCAGTTGAGTTCGGTGCAGTCCAGTTGGCATCGCTGCGGCCTTGAGGGCCTCGGGTTTCACTGTGGCTCTGGGATGAGCTGAGCAGTGCCGATAGTGCATCCGCTGCTCGTTGTTGGACGCTGCGTCGTTGTGATTCGGGCTGGTCTTTGTCGCTTCGCCAATTCCGCTGAATGGCATGCATAAAGCGCCGGTTGATGGCATCACCGGTCAGCGGATCGAACTTCGCTCGCAGGTGCCACATGCCATCATTTGGATTGATCCACATTGAGGCCGACCTAGCTGCACGCTGGCGAGCTAGCCGCTGCGAGTCGCTTTCTTGGCGCGACGCAGCTTCGGCCACAAGAACCGAGCGTCTTGTTTGATCAGCGGTTTGGTGCTGCGCTTGCTCGCACAGCTCGCTTCGCACCGTGTCGGGCACATCGGCGCTGGCTACCACCACAGCTTGATCAGTGTTGATGTCACCGCGACCCAGCGCGTCAGCCACCGGTGGCTGAGCGCTAACAGTCTGAGCGTCACGTTCAATCCGACGCGCTAGCGCACCGCCGACGGACGTCGCGTTCACCAGCGTTTCAGCTCCTGTCGCCTCGCCGCGTCGTGCTGGCAAACGGCGCCTCACGGTTTCAGCGGTAAGCGCGCTTCGTGCTCCTTCCAGCATGTTGATGGCTCGCTGCACCGACTGCGTACACCACACCAGATCCTGGTCGCTAACGGACTGCACGGCTCCTGTATCAACTAACGGACCCGCATTGGCCAGTCGCCCTACCGCGGCGTCCACAGCTTCCCGCACAGCACTGTCACTGCTGTCTTCAGTGTGGCAGCGTTGCACCAGCTCGGCGCGCAGCGCTGCCAAGCCAGCACCGTTGGCGGGGAACCGGCCAACAGACGGCCGATCCTCAAACAGCGGCCCCTTGACAAGCTGCCGGTGTGCAGTGGATGCCATAACCGCAACCGTAAACGGGGGGTGTGACACAAACCACAAGCCAGCAAACACGCACCCACAAGGCAACGGAGCACCGGACTGCGAAGCTGGCCCGAGCAGCGGCTTGCTCGCCGTTGTATCGCCCAACGCAATGGCGGCCGTCAACTCCGAGACATTTGTTCATGATGGAGCATCAGACTTACTGCCCCGTCAACGGCGGCTGCGACGGGCGCGCCTACTTCGGCTCGTGTTTGCGCTGGCGCATGAGGCTCGGTCCCCCCGACCAATTCAGGACGTGTTGCTGTGGCACTGTGCTCCCAACTGCGGCACCCTGCCGTAGAGAGGACATGCAATAGTCTTTCAGCAGTGCATTTTGAGGAGTTTTGGCTCTGGCGCTAGAGCATCGGCAGCGCCGCTGAGTCTTTGACCTGATCGCCAACCTTCACCCGCAGGAGCCAACATGACTGCAGTTGAAGTTCAATGCGACACCGCCGCCCTCACTCTCACCATCGTGTCGGCGTTCAACACCACGGTCGAACGCCTTTGGCAGATCTGGGCCGATCCACGCCAGCTAGAACAGTGGTGGGGACCGCCCGGCTATCCCGCAACTGTCGTCGATCACGACCTTTCGCCTGGCGGAAGAGTCTCGTATTTTATGACCGGTCCCGAGGGTGAGAAGTACCCCGGCTGGTGGATCGTGGAATCGGTAGAGCCTCCAACCACGCTCGTTTTCACCGACGGATTCGCCGATGACGACGGAGAACCGGACGACGACCTGCCAACGACTATCAGCGAGATTCGCCTCCAACAGGTTGACGAGGGACTGGCACGGATGACGATCACGTCACGCTTCGGATCGGCCGAGGCGATGGACCAGATCCTAGAGATGGGAGCGGAGGAGGGACTGACGCTCGCACTCAGACAGGTCGGCCCCTTACTGAGTCAATAGCCCCGTTAGACAACCGACGGACTGTCCAAAAGGGCAGTCTGTCTGCGGCCTCCTGCGTAATGCCCGCGGTGCAACGAGCGCCGACCAAACAGCCACCGTCAGCGGTCCATGGTCTTGAGACGCGTGGCGGTGAACGCGACAATCGGCGACTCGCTGCGGTATTGGCAGGTGATGACCTGATCAACTGTGGCCGACACACGCACTCACGTCGGCATAGGTGCTGACATCTAGTCAAGCGACCTGGCCGAGCGTCAGAGGCACTTCCGCTCCTACGGAACTTCACGCCCCTTGGTCATACGAGGCAAGACCCAGGTAGTAGCCAGGCGGTCAAGCGGGCCAACGAGGGCGTCGCTGTCGGGTCCGTCGTCAATCCAGCCGCCATGACCAAAGCGGCAACGCTCGTATCAGCGTGCATGTCGCCTAGCGGAACGATGATCCGCGCCGAAACCCGTCTGGTGCAGCCAGACCCGATGGTAGGTAACTCGGCGTGACGACTATTGCAAAAGCAGCGCAGGCCTACATCCGATTTCTTGGGCAAACCCGGAACCTGTCAGCCAACACACTAAGGGCCTACGAGTCAGACCTCGCGGGTCTCACCCAATCCTGCGGCCTTAGTTGCCCGGTCACGCAGCTTGACACTGCTGTGCTCGCGGACGACATCGATTCTCGGAGACGCACCGGCGATGTTGTCGCATCATTGCGACGCCGCGCAAGTACCTACCGCGGATTCGGCCGCTGGCTAGCCAAGACAGGGCACACCACCACAGACCCGGCCAGCGAACTCGAACTCAATCTCCGACGACCGCGCCACCTTCCACGCCCCGTCAGGCTTGACCATCTCCAGCGCCTAGTTGACTACCTGCGCCAGCAAGCCGGTGACCACCCAGCCACGACCGAATCAGATAGGTCTGAAGACGCATATGTAACCCTCACGGCGGTGGCCTTGATGATCGCCACCGGGCTTCGCGGCGGCGAGGTCGTGACGATCCATGTCCGTGACATAGACCTGCCCAACAGCACGATTCGCGTTGTGGGCAAGGGACAACGTGAGCGCCAGGTTTACATCCCCAATCCTTGGGTGAAGGCGCTTGTGCAGCGTGTTGATGAGATTGGCAGTAGCCGCCAGATCGTCCACGATCGGCTGTTGTTCGACAACCGCGGCAATCCTCTATCTGTAGCTGCCCTGCGTGCCCGGCTGGCCATCGCCACTGAGAGAGCTGGAGTTCCTGATCACATAACGCCACATCGCCTGCGGCACACGGCAGCGACACAGTTGCTCGAGTCGGGTGTAGATATTCGCTACGTACAGCGCCTACTAGGGCATGCAAGCCTCACCACGACCGAGATCTATACCCACGTCTCCGACCGCGCACTAAGGCAAGCGCTCGATAACGCAGACGTAATCGGCCGCACCCTCCGCGACACGACAGAGACGGCTCAACGGCCCTAGAACGTCGCCAGGGCTCACACCCGATGAGTCCGACAGGAACGAAGCCGAATCTCCACTACCGCTTCGCGATAATTGAGAGTTATCGCTGGCGGGGCCGATGATGTCAGCGAGCGGCTCTCCGAGATCGCGAATGCTGTCGTTCGGATCGGTCCTGACATTGCGCTATCGCTCGTGTTTGCCCGGCCGGGTCTCGTGGATCAACGACCAGCGATCGCACGGGTCGCCTACGCTCAGCGCTGCATCCCCGATGCGCAGCTCAGCGAACTGATCACGGCTTTCCGCTTGATTGGAAGCTACGTCGAACTCTTCGAGGAGGAACTTCCGTTCATCGACGCCCTCGTGAACGGTCGGTTGTCGGCCTTGGGTCGTCGCTACAACGTGGTTCACAACGGCATCGGATGGGGCGTGACGACGGATGGCTTTCAACCGGGTCACAAGTCCCTGATTCCGGCGCTAGCTGACTCGTATCGGCTCATCGGCACGAGTTCCGATGCGTACACTTCGTCGATAGCGCTGCATCGCTATCATTCGTTCGTCTTGCTGAGGTCGCTCGGTGTGAAGGCGCCCGAGGTTTGGCACTATCACCCGCAGCGGGGCTGGATGGGCGACCGCCCCGCCGCAGGCACGAAGGTGATCACCAAGTCGACGTACGAGGCGTGGTCGGTCGGTGTCACTGAGGACTCTGTCTTCTTTGTCGATGACTCCACCGAGTCGCGACTGGACGGGATAGCGGCGACGATCGGTCAGCCGGTGACCCTTCAGCGGTTCATCAGCGGCCGCGAGGTCTGCGTTCCGATCCTCGCGCTCCCGGAGTTGGTGACGACACCACCGATCGAGCAGATCATCGCCAAGGCTCCGAACGATCCTGATTCGATCTTGACGCTGAACGACAATTTCGAGGCTGGCGCGGTCGCCTACGTGCCGTTCGACGGAGACGACGCTCTCATGACGGCCATGGCCGACACCACCCGCCGCACGTTCGCAATCATGCAGAGCGACTTCATCGGACGAATGGACTACCGGATCGATGCTTCGGGTGAGCCGTGGTTGACCGATGTTGCCATCGAACCGGGGTGGGCCCGCAGCGCGGCACTGTTCGTGTCGGTCGAGCAGCTCGGGCTCTCCTATCCCGAGTTCCTGCATGTGCTGATGGCCGGTGCGATCTTCACCAAGGGTCACGCCGAGCTACAGCCACCACATGATCTCTGGTAACCGAAATCCGCGTCCCAGTTGCTCCCACTGAGGCCCGATCTGTGGTCGACCGGTGGCGGTCAAGCACGTGTCGAACGAGTTCATGGACCAGGTCTCACCGTTGCGGATCACCTCGTGCAACATCTCGTGCCGTCTGACGTAGAAGTGCGCAATCGGATAGGCGATCTGTTGGACGACCTCATCGAGTCGTGTCCATTCGTCGACTACCCCGAAGCGGTCACCAGCCACGAATCTCACGGCGCAGCGGTTCGCCCGGAGGACGTAGACCATGCTCGTCTCGGGTTCTCGCCGACGATTCAGTTCGTCGAGGAGCCGCTCGTAGATCGCAAGGGCTCCATCGATGTCGCCTGCGAAGGCGAGAAATATCGCATGGGCGTTCTCGGGGTAGAAGGGATCGTCGGCGCTGGTATGACGCTCAACGATCTGTCGTTGACGCTCGGCCGCGCTGGCCGGGTCGGCGATGCCCAGGCGGAACTCGGCGAGAAGCTGGTTCGAGCGCGGGAAGTCGAGCCTCTGGAATGTTCCGGGTTCGAACTCGTCGACGAGCTGATTGAGGCGCTCCGATGTCTCCAGTGCCTCACGGAACTCGCCCGCGATGATGTGTTCGGCCGCCATGTTCATGAGCGCGAAGTAGTACTCCGTCGGTCTCCGTATCGTGTCCGCCTCGCCATCGTCGAAGTGTTCGACCGAACGCTTCACTAGGCGACGGGCGACCTCCGGCTCGTGGACAGCGGCGGCGCACCGATCCAGTGTGTAGAGCTCATCCGCTGCGCTCTGGTCCACAGCCGATCGATTCGAGAGCAGCGAACGCAACTGCCACTCGAGCGCGAGAGCGACAGCCTTGTCTTGCTCGAGCGACCTCCCGTAGAGCTGGGCGCGAAGCAGCCTGGCGTCAAGGTCCGGCTCGTCCAGCTCAGCTGCCGTCCAGTGTTCCAGCATCGAGATCGCCCGGGTTCGGTCGGTGCCGCTGCGCGTTAAGAGCAGTGCCGAGGCGTGGATCAGGTCGGCCTCAGCGCGTATCATTGGCTGAAGATCGTGGGGCAACTCCGTCAGCGCGGCGGTCGACGCTTCTGCGTCGGACCTATCGAGCCGTGTGAGCGCCTCGACGAGCCTGGACGCAACCCCGTCCATGTCAGCTTCCTGTAAGGCGTCGGCGACGATCGGCTGGAGCGCCGAACGCCGCCGTCCGTTGAGATGGTTGGCGATGACGGCTTGGACGGCAAGAACTCCGGCGTCTCCGGGGCGTTCAGCCTTCATCGCGTTCTCACATCTGAGTTGGTAGTCAGCAGGCCGGAGCTGTTGAAAGCACTCGGCCAAACGTTCATGGACCGCCACTTGATCGAAGTTCGGGGCCCGCAGGAAGTGGTCTCGGTACAGTTCATGCACGAACTTTGCCCCGTCCTCCGTCGGTTCGAGCATGCCCTGGGCACGGCAGTAGCGCAGGATGGGCGACACCGGTGTCTCGCTCTCCGTGGCGCAGACAATCTCATCTCGCCGGAAGCTCAGCCCGAGAACCGCTGCGGTCTGCAGGAGACAAACCGCCTCCTGCCCCAACGGCCCGAGCGACTCGATTCGCTCCGTGAGGAGCTTGTGGACGAAGTCGCTGGAATCCATCTGTGCGAGGAAGCGAGCGCGGTCCTCGTCTCCCTCAGCAAGGCGCGCTGCGCATCGCTTCGCAAGTGCAAGGTGACCTCCGGTCAACTCGTACACCTTGTCGTACACATCGGGCGAGAGGTCTGACAGCGCGCCGAGCCCCACCAGGACGTCTGCGAACTGATCGCGGCGCGCCCGCTCCAGTGCGAACCGTCTCGTCGTCGACGGCTTGAGCAGGGCCTGGTGCGCCGCCGGGTTGGCGATCTCCTGATCTGGCGGCGGCGTCTGGACCGCCAGCACGCGAAGCTGTCCAAGAAAGGGGAACGACTCCAGCATCCGCGGCTCACGGAGCCGACCCAGGAACACCAGCGAATCGTGATCCCACCAGTGCAGATTGTCCGCGATTAACAGAAGAGGCTTCTTGCGACTGAGCCGCTCGAGATCGAAGAGCACCCGCTGCTCGTGGTCACCAACGAAGAGCCGCCTCGCACGCCGCTTCCGGCGACGCAAACCGGAGAGTGCGCGAACAACACCTGAGATATTGCCGCCCGTCCCGAGCGTGAGCGCTTCGCCTGCTGGCGCTGCATTGGAAAGAGCTCGAGCCCACGCCCGCCATTCCTTCGTCAGCGGGGCGATCGCGGAGGCGAGTGGATAGAAGTCGACGTGGCTTTGCAGCCGGTCGCCAAGCGCGACGATCGTCGTGCCACCGTTTTCGTCCCAGATACCGCCAATCTGCTGAGCGAGTGACGACTTGCCCGATCCTGGCGGGCCCTCGATGACAGGCATCTCAGACTCACCCGCTAGCACGTCAGCGACGTCATCTGCGACCTGGGCATGCCCCAGAACCGCCCACAGGTCAGTCACCAGCGATAACTCTCAATTATCCGGCCCGAGCTTCGTCACGACCGCTGAACCTAGCAAACAGCCTCCAGGATTGGAGCTGGCGAGTGAGCGCCCGTCAGAGCGCTGTTGCGTTTCTGCCGTGACACAGGAACGCCGTTTATGGGGCGTTCGCGCCGGACACGGTCGTCGGCGTAGAGCGCTCCTCTAGCTGACGCGGTTGGGTCCAATGCGCGGATTGGGCACACCGTCAGACCGCAGCCCTACCGCAAGGGCGATACTGGGTGGGTGTCGGTACGGGTCGCGGTGCAACCAGCGCTCTTGGAGTGGGCCCGCGCTCGGTCGGGGATCGATGACGAGACCTGGGCTACACGCTTCACTCGCTATGACGAGTGGCTGGCTGGCGAGCGCATACCGACGCTGAAGCAGCTCCAAGAGTTCGCCCGGAAGACGTACACGCCGGTCGGCTACTTCTTCCTTGATGAGCCACCTAACGAGAGCGTGCCTATACCGGACTTTCGGACGATGGGAGACCGTCCAGTTCCAACGGTCGCGTCTGCCGACCTGCTCGACACCCTGTACCTCTGCCAAGCCCGCCAGGAGTGGTACCGGGACAACCAGCTACTGAAAGGTGAACAGCCATTGGCGTTCGTTGCCAGTGCTACCACGGCATCAAGCCCAGCGACCGTCGCTAACCAGATGCGACAAGTCCTCGGTTGGACAACCGTAACTCGCACTCGTCTGGGTAGCTGGGACGCGGCCCTCACGAAGTTGCGCGAGAACGTAGAGGCGGCGGGTGTATTGGTGATGATCTCCGGCGTTGTCGGCTCCAACACACACCGGAAGCTCGACCCCGAGGAGTTTCGGGGGTTCGCGCTCGCCGACGAGCACGCTGCGCTGGTGTTCATCAACGGAGCCGATTCGAAAGCCGCCCAGGTGTTCACATTGGCCCACGAGTTGGCGCATCTGTGGCTGGGTTCCACAGCGCTCTCCGATGTCGACCCAGAGTCAACACGGTCCTTCGATGACGAGCGGTGGTGCAACCAGGTCGCCGCCGAGCTGTTGGTTCCGATGGCTGAGTTCCGCCAGGCATTCGATGTGCATGGCGGCATCCGTGAGCAACTGCAACCGCTGGCCGAACGGTTCCGAGTGTCGACGCAGGTCATTCTCGGGCGTATTGGGGAAGCTGGCGCGCTCTCATGGGACCAGTTCATGACGGAGTTGCGGCTTGAGCGCCAACGAATCGCCGAGATCGCTGCCGAGAGGGGCTCGGGCCGGAACTACTACAACACCAAGCCAGTGCAAGTCGGCAAGCGCTTTGCTCGCGAGCTCATCGCCAGCACACTTGAGGGCCACACGACATATACCGAGGCATTCAGGTTGCTCAGCGTGAAGAAAACCTCAACGTTTGAGAGCCTCGGTGAGCATCTCGGGGTCTTTAGAGGCGTACCTACTTGACTCGAACGTATTCATCCGCGCCAGAAACCATCACTACGGGTTCGACCTCTGTCCCGGATTCTGGGACTCGCTGGAGCAGGCCAACGCAGCGGGCCTTGTGCAAAGCGTCGAAGCTGTCTAAAACGAACTCAATGCCCGCGATGACGACCTATCCAGTTGGGCGAAAACTCACATGGATTTCTTTCGACATACGACGCAGGACGAGTTCGAAGCTATTAGGGCCGTGAACCGATGGGCGAACAACTCACCCAACTACGAGTCAGCGGCAAAGAACAAGTTCGCCGGTGCCGCCGACTCTTTCCTCATCGGACATGCGCTGCCGGGAGGCCACACTGTCGTCACCCACGAGAAATCGAGCAATAGCAGAGGGACAATCAAGATTCCCAACGCCGCCATCGCCAACGGTGTGTCGCACATGAATCCGTTCCAGATGCTGCGTGCCGAAGGTGTGAGCTTCATACTGAGTCCATGACCGTCCATCTAGCGCAAGATCGGCGATCAGTTAGCTCCAGAAGATGCAGGTCGGGTCAGCGGCGCTCCGGGGGGCGTCCTGTAGTGGGCCCAGTTGCGCACCAGGCTCGTGTCATGTTCAGAGAACATTGGGAATGCTAGGAAGATGTCATACAGCGGTATTCCAGGCACTCCTCGAGGTACTCGCCTGCTCGTTGAGTCAACTTCCGCACATCGAGAGCTTCCAGCGCCGTCCGCTTCAATTCCTCCATTGACGTTGCCGGACCAATCGTATTGAGGAGTAGCTTGACCTCTGAACGCGGAATCTCGTATAGCTGACGCGAGCCACGCTGTCGGGAAACGACCGGTGGACTGCCCGGCAAGTAGATAGTCTTCTCGATCTGGCCATCCAGCGAATCGGAGACCTGCTCGAGCTGACCCGACTGTACGGCCCGGTGAACAGCCCGGTTAAAGACGCGCTTCATCTCCTTCCCAACACGGTTGCCACCGGCCGCTTTGGTGTAGAGCTGATAGGCACGAAGGGCATGCATTGGCCCTTCTGCTGAGACGATATCGACGAGCCCGGAGATGACTTCCTCCTGGGTGGCGGAAGCCAAATCCGGAAGCGGGCGGGGATGCCACTCCCGAAACGGACTCAAGTCCAGAGGCTGTCGGTTGTGGTTCAATGAGGGCGTATGGGTACGGGTTTCGGTTTGGTCTGAGGCGGTTCTCGGCCGGGGCGGTTTCATCTCAGTCGCCGCGGGGCCAGCCATTGGGGGAGCTTCTCCATCGCGGTGGTCGGACTCTGGGCGATCCCGTTGCCAGCGCGGAGCGTCGCGAGTCGGCAGGACAGGAGCCGTGCTCGGGAAGCGCATCTCCGTAGTTCGGACCTCGTGAGAAAGATCCTCAGCCGCGTCTTCGTGTTCTACTGCGGAGGCTCCAGCGCCTCGAACAGTGCGGACAGTCGAACCTGTTGGCTGCGAGATCCATCCGTCACCGGTGGGTATGCCCAGTTCATCGAGCCGTCTCCAGAGCGGTTCAAGCGCCTTGTCTCGGTCGAGATAGAACGACGAGCCCCGAATGCGCTCGAAGGTCCATCCAGCGCGTTCGAGCAGCGCCTGTCTGGCGCGGTCACTTTCCCACTTTTCTTCGCCATGCCATCGGTCGCCGTCGGCCTCTATCGCCAGCCTGGCGTCGGGACCTTCAACTACGATGTCGATTCGAAACCGGCCGACGGGGTACTGGACCTTGACCATCTGATAACCGCGCTTGAGGATCGCCCGAACGACCGCCCGCTCGAATTCCGACTCGCACCTCTCTTCAAGGCGATCTAGGTCGACGGTGCGCGTTTCGGGGTTTCGGCAGTGTCGGACCAGTTCACCACGCAGGTCACCATTGGGAAAGCGATCCGGCTCCACAGAATGTACGACCCACATTTGGTTACGGGCTCGCGATGCGGCCACATTGATGCGGCGTTCTGCAGGTCTTCCAGTCATGGCTCCTATGCGAGCCTGTGGCTTCATCGGATCGGTGGCCACGACCGTTGAGATGATCATCACGTCGCGTTCATCGCCCTGGAAGTTCGCTGGTTCACCGCATCTGATCTCACGTTCCTGCATCACGTCAGGGCCGAGCCGGTCATAGATAAGTTCCCATATCCACTTGGACTGTGTCGTACCCAATAGTGAAATGACGCCGAACGTCATACCTTCGTAGTCGGGGTTGTCGCAGAACTCAGCGAGCAGGTCAACGACCGCGTGCGCTTCTGGCTCGTTCACGTCACCTCTGCGATATCCGTCCTCTACCTCGATGGCACCGACGGAAGACCAGCCCGGTCTCGGTAGCTGATCTCGGAGTGGGAAGATTCTGTTGTCGTAGGCATGGAAGTTTGAGAACTGGATGATCTGCGGAAGCGAGCGAAAGTGCTCGGTCAGCATCACGATGTCTGGGAACTTTTGCGCGGCGAGATCGTAGAGGCTGTTGTCGGGATCGAAGAGGGTCTGGTACTTGGGAATACCGGACAGATGCTGCTCTAGGAGATCGAAGACCAATTGACGGTCACGACCGACGTTCTCTGGACTTGTCTGCTTGTCGTCTCCTACCACAATGGTTGACTTGGCCAAGCTGAGAAGCGGGAGCGCTTCCAACCCCAATTGCGAGGACTCGTCGATGATGAGAACGTCGAATCGCGGGGTTACGTCTGGACGAAAGCTAGTGAGCGCACGATTGGTTGGCATAATCCAGACAGGCACGGCATCCTTGGACTCGTTGAGCGCCGTGCGAATCTGAGTGAGCCATCGGGCCGCGAACTTCCCGCCGGTCTTGCCGAAGCGCTTCACTGCCTGGAGATAGCTATTCAGAGCTAGTAGCTCGGCATCGCCGATGTTGTTCGCGAGCCGAAGCCAAGCCATCTCTGACACGAGGGACGTGACTGTCCGACGGCGTTCGTTCGTCAGTTCATCTAGCTCTCGCTGCAATACGGCAGGGTCGCCAGTGCCCTTGACTTCATCAAGCCAAGTACGGAGTTGGCGCCATTGCCAAGCCAAATCGAACTTGTCGTGAGAACCTGCCGCATCAGGATTGGTCGCAATCTGCTCAGCCCAGATCGGAGCTACACCGCGAAGCGCGTGGTGGAGCTTGCGCAAGCGCATAGCCAGCGGCGCAATCGACGTAAGCTCTTCAACCTCCGAGCAAGTTTGATTCCAGGCAATTGTGTCTTCCCGGTCCACGGCATCCGCCAATAGCAACCAGAACGGGGAGGCACCTCCTTGCGCTGCTCCTTGAGCCAAGCGGTCACGGAGTTCCTGCAAACAACGCTGTTCAGCAAGCTGTTGGTTCCTGTGTGGCAGCAGCTCAAGGACGTGTCGAAGGAGCTCCAGAACTGAGATCGCGGGTCTGGGAGGACAGTCGATCCCTAGATCGGCCAGAGCGAGGGCAATCTGGGTTTGCCGACGTTCTTCCTTGAGCGTTTTGTCCAACCTTTCAAGATGAGGCCCGATCAGGTCCTCAATAACGACACCCTCAAGCGCAGGCCCGTCTATACGGGCAACACGATTAGCCCATAAAGTCTGAAGCTGCCGCCTTGCCTGATCCAGCAATATCTTGCGGCGGCAAAGCCCGACCTCCTCAGCGGTCGCTGGTACCCGCCCGTCGACCAAGCACTGCTCCAGCGTATTTTTGAGTTCGCGGGCGAATGTGCCGAGCCTTCCCTTCTCTCGTAAACGAGTTTCCGCTCTATCGAGAGCACTCACGAACTCGCGGCTGGCTTCCCCGGCGACCTCAATCTCGTGCGCTTCAAGCGACCGTCCTTTTTGGAGCAGCCCCTCTCTTTTGCGCTGGCACTCGGCAGAGAAGTTCCCCCACCCTGAGACAAGCGCAGCATCTTCTAGCTGCTCACGGAGGCGCTGCTCCCACCCGTCGGTGGTTGCAGTCAACCAGTGAAGTTCGTCTTCGATGTTGATGCGCAGCTTGCGAAGCATCGACGGGTCTGCGGCGTCGACTCGTTCCCAGCTCGCGATGTGCGGATGAGCTTGTTGGATCCCTTCGGTTGCGCTTCGCAACGACTCAAATCGCTCAGAAAGCTCAGCAGCGGAGGGCAGCTCGCTCAGATTCGGAAGTGTGAAGGCACAGGTTTTGGCGCGCTCAACACCGATTCGTGTCACGAGATCGACGTATTCAGCTAGTTCAACTGCTCCAAACGGTGCCGAGGTCGAAACCTGTAATGCGTCGGGGACATAGTCCAATTGAGCGCAGTGCGCAGCGACCCACTCGGCGGCTTTCGCTGGCGTGAGTTTGGTGCCAGCAGCCCAAGTGCCCGGTAGCTGCTCTACTTCGGAGAAGCGGACAGTCATGAGACGGTCGGTGGCGATGGCGACTCGTCGGTCTATCGAGTCCAGTTCTTGCTGTAGTCGATGAATCTCGTCACCCACATAGTCGCTGTCAATCGCAGTGACCCTCGATTGAATCTCTCTAATCGACGACTCCAGACGTCGGCGCCCCTCTTCGTCCGTCCCAAGGACCGACACTGTCAAGTCGCGAATCTCCGAAGGGATCTTGTCAGCGAGAACTTTGAGGGCCTGTTCCTTCTCGGCGACCACGAGTACTCGACGCCCGTAGGCGACGTAGTGGCTGATGAGGTTGGCGATGGTGTGAGACTTGCCAGTTCCTGGTGGCCCCTGGACCGTTACTCCTGGCCGGTGCTGAGCCAACTTCAGGATTCGTTGCTGTTCCTCATTCGATTCCAGCGGCAGGAGCAGTGGTTCGCTGCTTGGGCTCATCGGCACAGACTCTCGGGCGCTGGTACTCCGGGGCGTCGGGTCTTCAACCAACGTCGAAGGAGAGTCGATCACGACCGCCTGTAGAGGGTCGGGCGGAATGGCTCCCGAGCCGTAGAGCTCACGAAGATCGTCCAGAAAGCCCTGATAGTCCGGGCGACGGCGCCGGAGGAATAGCGTCCAGGACTCGTCGGCCAAGGCCACACCAGGTCGGCGGTCTACTTCGCCAGCAAGGCCTCCTTCGTGGTCAATACTCTGAGTCAGCCTCCGTAGTAGCTCCCGCGTCGCATCCTCGTCCCAGGGGTCGATTGCGGACTCGTCGTCGGCAACTGCACGTCGAATCGCGTTGAAGCCTCCGGGTTCATCTTTCTCAATATCGGTGAGGAAGAGAGACTCCACCTCAACCGCTCCAGCAGGACACACCGAGAGATGACGTGTGCTCTCGTCAATCTCAATCTCGGCCGGAATGGTAAGAAGTGGATGATCGATGAGTTCACCAGGCTGAGCCTCGTATCGAAGTCGCCCGAAGCCCCATACGAGTTCGAGTGACTCTCGGTCAGCGAGGAGTCGTTCCCGCTGCTCGAATAGCTCACGGTAGAGGTTCTTGACTTTCCGAGCATCCCTGTAGGCACCGGCCCACGGTTTCCAAGTTGTAGTGATCCAAGACTCGGCTGCTTCGGCGACCGCGAGATCGTCCTCAGTTAGGTCGTCGGGAAGCTCAAGCATGGTGGCGAGTGCGCGTTTAGCTCGTCCGCTGGCCCGAGGAGCCATGCGAGATGTTCGGGAAAAGCTGGGCGGGTCGGAAGCTCAACGAAGTCCACCGTCAACCAGACCGAGTCGGCTGGTGTGAGTCTCACGCCCGAGACATCGGGCAGAGCCGAACGCTCGAGCTCGTAGAGCCCGTAGCTAGAGATGTCACGGACCGGCGGATACTTCTGTGCGTGGAGCGCTTGCAGGAAATCGACGAGGCTTAGGACCCTCTGAGTCGATTCATCACTCATCGCTCGCACCCTCGCCCTTCGGCAATCGGGGGGTTACCCCAGCATTGCCTCGTTGGTGGCGGGGGTAGGAATTCAACTTACGACCTTAGTGTTGTGAGGGGATCCGACGCAGAAGTGATCTTGATGGGCGCGCCGCCATGATCCGATGGCACCACCGATTCCTGCTCAAGAAACGCAGGGCCTAAGGCAGGCGAGACGACAGCTCCGTGCTCGCCAAGCCAGACGATTAACCCGTTCCCCCTGACCTAATCGGCCAGGACGATCTATACGGTGGTGAGTTCGCCGTGCCTGAGCGATCGGACCACTGGTTGCGGTCTGCGCTTGCGAACGACTGTCGGGTCGATGGCAGCGGTTCCAATCCCGGCTGCATGAAACGCTGTCTTGACCATCACCAAGACGTGCTCCATGGCCTCAAATGGGCCGTCACCAAATGCGAACTCTGCAACGATTCGGACATGAAGGTCAGATTCGGCTACCTCGGAGGAAACCTCAGGCTCAATGCCGAGCGTGTCAAGCTCGTCAACCAGCACGACTAAGAGATCCGAGATCTCTTCAGGACCAGGGATCTCTCCGTTGTCCCAGCCGATTGTCGTGTTCAATTCAACTCGCAGGCCAGACATGATTGGAACCTTACTCCTCGCCGGGCCTTGCTCGTCCATCCGCCAGGGCACAGCCGTAGCTGATAGCCGGTGAGTTCATACAACGCCAGAGTCGCCCCTGCCACGGCGGGCGACGCTCAAGCACAGTGATGGCCTGGTTGCTGGTGTTGATCTCGTATCGGAGCAGGTCACGAGCATGGGCCGGGATCGCGGCATTGCGGCCATCGATCCAGCGTTGAACTCGGGCGAGATCAAGCTCGGGAATTGTGCTTCATCATCTGTCAGCTGCATCGTAATGGGCCACGATTGTGCAACCCGATCACCCAATAGGCCCTATGCCCAATCAATCTCATCCGGATCAAGGTCGGGCGATCCCGCAAGGTCCAGTGTTTCGTCCGTGACCCGGGACGGCTCCCATGGCGGAATGTGCTCGTACTCTCCAGGCGTTGGCGCTGCTGTCTCGATCGCAAACTCGTCTAGGCCAGGTAGCCGTTGCAGACCGGCTTCGTTTTCCCTGCGGTTCTGGCGCGCCACCAGGGCTCTGGCCTGCATTGCGGGGATCGTGGTGGTGGCAGCCGAGTCGTAGAGGTGGCCCATGATGGCATTGCCGGGTGAGGAGTCCGTGGCGAACACCAGCGTGTACAAGGGGTGGCTGGCGGTGTTGACGATCTGGAGCGCGTGTGTCGTCTTGTAGCCGAGTACTTCCTCCAATCGCCAGCGGTAGAGATTGACGAACTCTGCTCGCATGTCTTCTGCCGAGAGTGAGCCGTTCCGGCGGCCCTGATGGATCGGTAGCCAATCACGTGAACCGAACAGCCCGTCCAGGCGATCCGCGCTGCATCGGCCGTTGACTCCTCGCTGGCCGAGTACCCGCGCAAGCGCTGGCTCCGGCATCAAGATCCACTGCTCCACTTTTGTCTTCTGGTCTTGACGCCACTCGGCCAGTTTCTGGACGGTGCTCCAGGCGACCTGGAGACCGCGCGGGTCAAGGAACGCGAACGTGGGCGCCCAACGAACCTGCTCAAGCCACCCGAGCGCCTCGGGGAGGGTCTCGTTGCAGTCGCCTTCGAAGACGCGCCAACGGCGATCATCAGGACGAGCCTCTCCGATGTCGTTCCGGAGGCGGTCAGCCGGGACAGCCAGTTCGAAGAGCGCCAAGCGAGTGAACGCCGGTTCGGTCCCGAGCGCGATCTGGGTGGAGCCTGCGAAGGTCCCGCTCTCGTGTCGCCGCTGGTTGACATAGCTGCCAGCGAACAAGTCGAGGTAGATCGCCTCGGCCGACCGCCCTCGTACTGCGCGCGTGAACCCCTGCAAGTAGTCTGCGAGTACCTGCAGCTTCATCTCGGACCACCAGTCCCAGCCTTCACGCCTCGTTGCGTTCAAACCAGCTCAACTCGGACTTCGGGCATATCGTCATGAAGCGCGCCATCTAACTTCCGACCGCCTGCCTTGGGCGTTCGTCCGCCCCACTGCTTGAAGAAGAAGGCAACTCCCGCCGCTCCGCACTGATCTCGGAGATCGCGGACCCACGACTCATCCATCGGACGTGCCTGAGGCCCACTCTCGCCGCCAGCGATCAGCCAGTCGATCGAGGTGAGGTCAAGGTTCGGCAGCGGTCCGAGAAGCGGCTCCGCGCTCACGAAACGCACCGCCGCACCGACAGATCGCAGATGATCAAGCCGGAAGTCGTAGCGGCCGGTCTCAACGCTAACGCCCATCCATACGTTGGATGGCCAGTCCAGCTCTTCGGTCACGGCGGCCAGCCGTTTAGAGCGTTTCGTGAGCACCTGGTAGGTGTGCCGCGGAGTCTCGGCCATGACGGCAAAAACGCGCCGGATGAACTCCAGCGGCACCTCAGGGTGGAATAGGTCGCTCATTGAGTTGACGAAGATGAGGCGTGGCGACTTCCACCTGAAAGGCGCGGCAAGAGTGTCCTCGTGGACGGTCAGAGCGAAGCCGGGGCCGCTCGTTCTTGGGTCGCCATCGTTCTGGTATTTCGCCTGACCCATCGCGCGGAGACGCTTCGCAAGTGTGAGGGCGTAGCAGTTGTCGCAACCCGGCGAAGTCTTGTCGCAACCCGTGGTTGGATTCCATGTGACCTCAGTCCACTCAATGCCTGAGCGATCAGCCATGACCGGATCCCCCCGCGCGATAGTACTACGTAGATCAATCGTACGGGCTGGGTGTGACGGCCTCATTCGGCATTACACATGTCAGCCACCTCGTCGGGGTCCACACCGACATTATTTTGGCCCTCAGCAAGCGTCCGAATTTCCTCAAGATAAGTTATAGGGGCCCTTGACCTGGGCCTCTTGAGTGGGGGCGGGGGCAGGGCTTCAACCCGCGACCCATGAGTGCGCGAAAACAACGGTGCCGTGAATGCACGTGTAGTTGATGCGGTCTACCGCAACGCTATAGATGCGCTCGGCATCAACCGGGGTAATGGTCATGGTGGTCTCCTAACTGTCGCTAGCAGGAGTCCGAGCACAAGTTAGGACTTTGTGCAACAGTTAGTTACGAGTCGCCCCACAAGCATTCCTCGGGGCGCGAACCTGCGGGCAAATGGCGACCGTAACCGCAGTCCACCGGGGGTTCGCCGAATAGGCCATACCAGACCTCTCGCACGGCATCGGGTACCCAGCCGAACACCAGCGCACCGAGGCGAGCGATTGCGAGCAACGCGAGTAGCACGACAATGATGACCACCAGCCACCACAACACCGCCACCGCTAGTGCTGTAGCTGTAGCAGGCCTGCCAGGCCGTCCGCCGTTGACACTGCGCCAGATGCCTTGCCGGTCGGCCACGCCGTGAGACTAGGTGCTAAGGGGGCGAAGTCGTTGGGTGGAGACGGTAAAGCTCTCCGACCTCGCAAGCGCAGTGTCCAACTCCGAGCGCTATCCCCTGGTTTCGTGGCTTCGGTGTGTCAACGAGTACCCGCGAATAAGAGGACGCTACGGACCGTCCGACAAGAACCATTAACAGACTGCTGGTATCGGCGTTGTTTCACCGCTCCTGAACGGGGCCGATTCTGAAACGCCGAGACTTCCAGCAGCAACACCGCCGACTTCTGAGACTGTTGATCCCGAGTGAGTCTAAGTTACAGTTATCCTGTAACCGCTACTTAGAGGAGTCATGGCTTCACACTTGCGGAAGCGTTGGGACGCGAATTTTCAGGGGATGAGTCGACGAGATCGCCGCAGCAGCGACTACAACGCATACCTCGCCGACCCACTTGCCGACTGGAACCTCTCGATCCCCGCCGACATCGCCGCCGATATCGCCGACGCCGAAGCTGCCGTTCGCAAGCTAAACGAGGCTGGCACCACGCATATGAGCCTCGAAGGTCTGGCACGGTTCTTGCTGCGGGCCGAGTCCGTCGGGTCTTCCAAGATCGAAGGCCTGGAGGTCGCGGCCCGCCGACTCGCTCGAGCCGAGGCCGCTATCGCGCTCGGCGCAGACGCGCACGATCGCGTCGCAGTCGAAGTGCTCGGCAACATGGCTGCGATGGAGTCCGCAGTCGAACTCGCCGTGAGCACCGATCGATTCGAACTCAACGACCTGTTGTCGGTTCACCGCACGTTGATGGACACCTCCCCCACCCCCGAGCTTGGTGGTGTCGTGCGAGAGGAGCAGAACTGGATCGGAGGAAGCTCGTTCAACCCGTGCAGCGCAGCCTTCGTCCCGCCACCACCCGAGTACCTACCAGACCTGCTAGCTGACCTACTCGACTATGTGAACAGCGACGACCACTCTCCCCTCGTCCAGGCCGCCATCGCCCACTCTCAGTTCGAAACCCTGCACCCTTTCGCCGACGGGAACGGGCGCACCGGCCGAGCGTTGATCCATGTCGTGCTCCGGCGCCGAGCCCTTGCACCTGCCTTCGTGCCACCGATCAGCCTTGTGCTGGCCACTTGGTCCGATGACTACATCAACGGTTTGATCACGTTCCGCCACCTCAGCGAACCCGACAGCGCCGAGCGCTCCGCTGCCGCGGTCGAGTGGCTTCGCATGTTCGCCGCCGCCACGACTCGAGCCTGCCAAGACGCCAAGGCCTACAGCGAAGACATCGACGAGATCATCGCCGCCTGGCGTTTGAAGCTCGGCCGTGTCCGGGCCAACTCAAGTACCGACTTGCTGCTGCGCGTCCTACCGGGCGCGCCGATCGTCACCGTAGAGTCAGCCAGCAAACTGATCGGTCGATCCAAGGCGCGCACAACTGACGCAGTGAACGCCCTGGCCGAAGCAGAAGTCTTGCGACTACGCAACATTGGCCGCCAGCGGTATCGAGTATTCGAAGCAACCGAGGCGCTCGACTTGTTCACCGATCTCGAGCGGACGCTCGCCAGTCCTAAGGGCAACACGAGAAGCGACCGACCGGTCCGGCTCCTGCCGAAACGTCCCGAAAACCACTGAGCGGCGGCGAACCCAGTCAACGACCTGCCTCGCTAGGGCCGCCCACACACGCGTAACTTGCCCACAGCTTCGAAGCCGAAGCGTCGCGCTTCGGCGAGATCGTCGCCGCGTTCGTACCCGACGACTGGTTGTTCGCACCCGAAGTCGGCGCAGAGCGCTGAGGCTGGACCGGCCGCAGCGCGACCGAAGACGTTGGACATCGCGACGCAGTCGGCCGAGGCGCTGGCGATCACGCCAGCGTCGAACCCAGAGTCGGAGCGCCGCCCGAAGACCGCCACCTCGGCCCGGTCGAGAATCGCCAACGGAAACTGTCGCCAGCCCGTGGGCGATCCGGTCGGCACCGCGCGCCTCGTCCGGGACCACCATGACACCGAACCTGCAGTTCGCGCGCTGAACGAGGCCGACCCGCCTACCATCGGAAACCTAAAGCTGGAGGTAGGTAAGCCGGAACCCAGAGCCGTCTAATATCTCAAGAGACCTGCCCGCCGGTTGTCCCCAAACGCGCTTCCCCCCACACGAGCCGCCGGGCCCGTCATATCGTCTCACCGAGACTGAGATCAGTATCAGGCCGGTGTCCTCCATAACGAACTGAGTGGCAGAGCCCAGATTCGATCATCAAGCTCAAATGGAATGGTGCCGCTGTAGAGCACCGCACCATAGTGGAAGTCCTTCCCGAGCCTGTCCCTTAGCCAGATCAGACCTTTGGCATCGGAGCGATCGGCGGCAGCCGCAGACTTCACCTCAAGACCAACGACGCGGCCCCTCTGTTCCAAGACGAGATCGACTTCATGGCCATCGCGGTCACGAAAATGGAAGAGCCGCGTCTCGTCCAGCGCTGTCTCGATGTGCGTGGCCAGCTCTGCTGCGACGAAGGTCTCGAACATCTGACCCACAAGCACTGCATCGCTGCGGAGCACCGCGGCGTCGGCATTCAACACATGGCAAGCCATACCTGGATCGACGAGATGGACCTTTGGAGCCTGAGTCAGCCGCTTTAAGCGGTTCGAATGCCATGCCGGGATCTGAATGATGACAGCGAGATCCTCTAGCAGTCCGATGTAGTACTCCGCTGTTCGAAAGTTGACGTCAGCATCGCGCGCTGTCGCCTTGCGGTTCAACTCCCGACCCGTTCGGGCCACGCATGACGTGAAGACCGCCCGCAATTTCGCCGCTTGCATAGCTCGCTCCGAAACCTGTTGGGCGTCTCGATCAACAAGCTGTTCCAGATATGACGCGTACCATCGCGTCCGGCTTCTTCCGACAAGCTCAACAGCGGCCGGGAATCTGCCAACGGTGATCCTCTCGAGATAATCGTTCCGAGACATGTCCGAGTGTCCAAATGTCGGTGTGTCGGCTGCAAAGAACGTATCGATCGGGTTGTAGGACCCATCGCGCTCAAGTTCCGCTTGCGTTAAGCCGTACATCCGTACTCGAACAAACCGTCCTGTTCCCGGCCACGTCGCTGCTTGGTGGCGAGCCCTAACAGAACCGGTGATGATGAATCGTCCAGGATGCACCCCACCAGGTTTGTCCACTGCGCGTTTGATCGAACCCAGGACATCGGGCAACTCCTGCCACTCGTCAACAAAAACGGTGCCGCTGGCGCTCTCGATTACGCCATCTGGGTCCTCCGCCACCGCAGCCCGAACCGAAGCAACGGACAGGTCCAAAGTCGTGTCGGCGTACCGCGACAGCGATGTCGACTTTCCTGTCCCCCGCGGCCCAACCACCATGACGGCCGGAAACGAGGGCAGCAGCTCGTCGGCGACGAGACGATCCAGGGCTCGCGGGTAGAGGTCGGCGGTCACCCAACGAATGATAGCCGGGCCTAATACAACTTTTGCGGATACTAAACCACAACATTTGCTGTAACTAAACTGCTCGATCTGCCGACCACTTTTGAACCTGCGACCTCGGGGTTATGAGAACGTTGGACCACTCCGCACTACCAGGGGCAAAACGCGAAAACGCTGGTTAGAGCCGGAACTGACTACCCGGTGTTACACACCCCTCCTCACAAGTCCGTGGGTCTTCTGTGAGCTGTTCGATCTGCCGACCACCGGGGTGTAGCCACAGGACAGTCCTCGCGCTCTGGCTTCTAACGACCGAGTCTCGCGCCTGGGGAGCGGTGCTCGATGCGGCTCCTAGGATCGACTCACCATGGCGACGGTCGTCTACATAGATGGATTCAACTTCTACTACGGCGCCGTGAAGGACACCCCTCACAAGTGGCTGGACTACGAAGCACTCAGCCAGCGTCTCCTTCCCCGTGACGAGATCGCGAAGATCCGCTACTTCAAGGCTCGTATCAGCGAGCGGCCCGATGATCCTCAGCAAGCGGTCCGACAGGAGACCTACCTTCGGGCTCTGGCCACGCTTCCGCTACTTGAGATCCACTACGGACACTTCGTCACGCGCCCGACCCGGATGCCGCTCGCCAACCCGCCAGCCAAGGGCGCGCGAACCGTCGCGGTCTTGAAGACCGAGGAGAAGGGTTCCGACGTCAACCTCGCCTCGCACCTCCTGCGAGACGTCTTCAAGGGCGCCTGCACTAAGGCGCTCGTGGTCTCCAACGATTTCGATCTCGCCGAGCCAATTGCGATGGCTGTCGCCGAGGGCATCGTCGTAGGCGTCGTCAACCCGCACCGGCGCAACAAGATGAGCCGACATCTCAAAGAGGTGGCCAGCTTCGAGATTCAGCTACGCCATCGGATCCTGGCCGACTGCCAGATGCCCAATCCCGTTATCGGCAACCGAGGTCGCCAGATCTACAAGCCGAGGGATTGGTAGCCACCGCGCCCTAGAAAGCACAAAGGCCCACCCGTACGGGTGGGCCTTGACCCAGCCACCGAAGCGACTGGGGGGATTAGCTCTAGTATCGGCCATCACGGGCGAAATTGCAACAGTTTCGCCAGAGGCGAAACCTCGCTCCCAAGCGTCGTCAGGTTGGTGGATGATCCAATCGGCGGCGAACTCGGTTCGGCTGAGGTCGCCGTGGGCGAAGTGGGGGCAGTTGATGTTGTAGTCGATAGCGCACACGATGCCCGTACGCTGTCGCCATTGTACACGGCTCCTAGGATCTACTCACCATGTCGACGGTCTTCTACATAGATGGATTCAACTTCTACTACGGCGCCTTGAAGGGCACCCCTCACTAGTGGCTGGACTATCAGGCACTGTGCCGAAGACTGCTGCCTATCGACCAGATCGTGAAGATCCGCTACTTCACCGCTCGCGTCAGCGAGCGGCCCGATGACCCTCAGCAAGCAGTCCGACAGGAGACCTACCTTCGGGCACTGGCCACGCTTTCCCTACTTGATATCCACCACGGACACTTCGTCACACGCCGGACCCGGATGCTCCTCGCCAACCCACCAGCCAAGGGCACCCGAACCGTCTCGGTCATGAAGACCGAGGAGAAGGGTTCCGACGTCAACCTCGCTACCTACCTGCTCCTCGACGCGTTCCAGAAGAGGTGCGACACCGCCGTCGTCATCAGCAACGACTCGGACCTGGCCGAGCCCGTGCGCATCGCCCAAACCGAAGCCAGCATCAAGGTCGGCGTCATCAATCCGCACAAGGCGAAATATCGATCTCGCCGTCTTCAGGGCACGTTCTTCAAGCAGCTCCGCACGAACGTCCTCGCCCAGACCCAGCTACCCGCAGTACTCCACGACGCTCAGGGCACGATCCGCAGGCCCCCATCCTGGTAGCGAAAACCGCAAGGGCCCGCCGAAGCGGGCCCTGCACCCAGCCACCGAAGCGACTGGGGGGATATGTCTTCATTATCGTCTATCGCGAACGCAATTGCAACCGTTTCGCCAGAGGCGAAACCTATGACTGCTCATCAGGGGTCCGCCGCCTGCTTTCGACAGTGACTGTTACGACTTCGTGGGCGCGGTGCTGGACTATGTCAAGAGCAACGACGATGTGGTTAGCCACCGGCCACCGCTCCCTCGCTATCTCCGAGCGGTCAACACGCCGGAGGCAAACGAATCGCACTGACACAACGGCAGCAATATAGGCACGGGTGTTCGCGTTGCGCTCAGGGACCAGCTCTCAACCCCAGTGGTTCGATTGGTACTCAACCATGTCGTCGCCGTGGAGCTGCTTTGTCGCGTTGCCGATTCGAACCCAGAACTCGGTCGGCCCTTGCCCTCCCTCGTGGGGGTTCGAGAAGACGGGCTTGCCCGACGCTGCCACGGACACAAGACAGACATCGGCATCGTCGACCTGCTCGAAGCTGATGCGGACGATCCCAGCGGTTTGGATTGACAGGTTGTTGTCGAGGTGCTGGCGCAGAAACAACTCGTAGCCATCGCGGTTGGCCTTCTTGCTGCCGAGCGTCTGCATGTCGTCGGCGAGGCCGAGGGCATTCGCATCGTCATCGACGCCGATCAGCAGCGTTCCGCCCTCGGAGTTGAGGAACCCGCACACCGTCTTGGTGATGACGTGTTCCATCTTCTTGTCGGCTTGTTCCGTGTGCATGTTCCACCGAGCGGTCGACTTGTACTCAACGGTTTGGGACTCACCAACGGCGAGCAGGTCGGCGAGAGTGGTCGATAGCTCAGGGCTGCCCTGGTCGTCCCACAACCGATCGAAGCCATCCCGCACGACCTGGGCGATCAGGTCGCGGCGGCGTTCAAGAAAGGTCGGGTAGGCGAGCTGCTCCCAGCCAACTGGAAGCGCGTGCCAGTAGGTCTGATGCTTGATGCGGTCTGCATCGATTGAGTCGGTCATCACCGGCCAATACTCGAAGGGATCGTCGGCGCTGATCGTTGCGTTCTCTGGCCAATCCAGGAAGGCCATGTTGGCAATCGCATTGACCTGCCTCGTTCCTGTCACGCCCCTCGCCGCGAGATATGCCTTGGGGAACAGGTGGTGGCGTTCGATCGAGCGCTGTGCGGTGATGTTCGGATCGAGGAGTTCACGGATTCGCAAGTCGCTGAACAAGAGTTCGGCGTCGAGCAGATTCAGCGCCGCCCAGTAGGCAAACAGAACAGGAGAACGGGCGGAGGACGTGTCAAGCCGGTTTGGCAGCGAGATAGTCCAGTAATCGCCCGTGAAGTTCGACCGGACAATGCGGTCTAGCTCTGCGCAGAAGGCCTCGCCATCACCAGGCTCGAGATCAGCAACCCTGCCGAGGTCCCCCTCGATCTGGCTCTCTGGTGACGACGTGTAGCGGCCGGTGGTATGGGCCATGAAGAACCAGCGGGCTATGACTCCGCGGAGTGTCTTGAGGTCGAGTCCGAAGTCGCGCTTGCCGATCAGCCACAGGATGTAGGTGTATATGAGCGCGTTCTCCGAGGTGACCATGCGGCGGCTTCTGAACCCGGCGTGTGTCAGGCATTTGAGGAACTCGTGCCAGTTCGTCAGATCGATGACCTCGTCCTGCGCGCGTCGAAGTTCGTCGAACTGGGCGGTACGGCGATCGGAGGAGACATCGCCCGTCTCGAGGTCTTTGCCCCGGAGGATGTTGTACACGTGTTGGAGACGTCCGCGACGAAACGCCAGACCCACGCCAGCTCGCAGAAGCTGGTCGGGGCTGGGGTCAATGAAGGCGTTCTTCGGCGACGGACCACTCACCTTCAGATCTACTGCATCCCGGCAGAACTGCTCGAGCTGCTGTCGCCCCTTCTCCCAATGCACCGACATCAGCGTCAAGATGAAGTCGGCCTGGTTGAGCTTCACCCCCTCGGAGTTGATGCGCACGAAGATCTCAGCCACCTGCTCTTCGTCAGCACCGGCGTTGAGTTCGACCACTTGGAACCTGAAGTTCTGGAGGTCGTACACCCGGTCGATCCGATCCTCCAGCTCGTCCTCTTCTTCCTCAGTCAGCTCGATGCCGCGACCGTCGGCGAGCCGCGCCAGGAACTTGCGCAAAGTGGGCCGGTAGCCATCGTCCCAGAGGGCCGTGATGTCGGGAAGAAACTCCGGGTCCTTCCTGATGGCTGCGTCGGTGACCTCGAACGTTTCGTCGCTGGGCCGGAACGCAACCCGGATCCGCTTGTCCTCGAAGGATTTCGTGAGAACGGGCCTGCCTGTGAGGACCGCATAGAGGGAGGTGAGACGCTGCTGGCCGTCAACGATGAGCAGCTTGGAGACCTTGTCGTTCTCGCCGCCACCGACCTGGCGCGTACCAACATCCGCGCCGGTCTCCCAGAACATCAGGGTGCCAACCGGGTACCCGCGGTAGAGCGAGTCGAAGAGGTCACGTGTCTTCGTTGCCGACCAGACGAACGGCCGCTGGATGTCTGGCAGGGCAATGTTGCCGTGCTTGATGTCCTCCACCAAGTGGGTGAGGGAATAGCCGGTGTCGCGGTAGAGGGTTGGGGTCACGGGAATTGCCTATTCCTTCGGTAGCTGCGGTCGCTCTTGAGCAAGATACAGTTCGTAACCGATCCAGGATGAACGTTTCGACCTCCTCCTTCGGCACCGTCCGGCATACAGGCCGAGGCGGCCGCTACGTGTGTCACCTACAAGCAACTCTCGAGCGCCCGGTCGCTCTGCACGACACGCACATCAGGGATGGGGCGGTCTTCCTTCACAGCAATCCCTCGTCACGGATGCACCGTTTCCTCAAAGCAATCCAGGGCACCTTGCCGCCGCGCTGCAGCACGAATCAAATCTGGACCGCAGCGGGTCCTAGGCGGCGCTCATGGCAACAACGGTAGATATCCCCACATTTGCGCTTGCCGAAATATCGAGCCGCTCACGCGATCAGACGCCGGATCTCGTCAGCGAAGACTGGTGCGCCAGCTCTCGCCACCGCGTCGAGCAGGGCCGCTATCGTTCTGGGCTCGCGTCGATTCGCCGCTGCTTGATGTTCAAGCTCGTCGATGATGAGACGCGGCGACAGGTCAAGCAGATCGAGGCGAAACGCATCGGGGTGGACGCTGTCGATCTCGACCGAGGCAGGCGCTATGTCAGCCTCAACGAGGTTGCGTCGGAGTTCCTCAACGATGTCGTCTGACCAATGAGGGCGATAGAGCCCTAGCTCGGCCAACCTCAAAAGCGTGTCACGGAGGTGTGCCGGGTACAACACACACGTATCAAGGACCACAGCGAAAGCCACAGGCGAAGTTCAGCGAGTGCGCCTCGGCGTCGCCGTTCGCTCGTACATGCCGCTCTCGTCTGCGATCTCCACCATTAGATCCAGTGACTCTCGGGCTTGAACCGAGCGCTTCGCTCGGTAAGCGAGAACGTCAGCGAGCCGGACTCTGCGGTGTCGGCCAGGTTGCTCGAAGGGAATCTCGCCAGAGTTGAGGAGCTTGACGAGAGTCGGTCGGCTGATGCCGAGCAAATCAGCCGCCTCCTGAGTTGTGAGTCTCTGGTGAGCCGAGGCGAGAGTGACCGCCTGCCCCTTCGCCATCGCGGTAGCGACATCTCGCAGTACCTCGAATAGCTCGGGCGGCAGCACGAGGCGCTCACCATTGGGTCCGGTGACCGTCGTGGTTGGTGCTTCAGCTCCCGTCAGCAGCGCGAGCAGACTGTCAAGTGGCTCCTCAGGAGGGAGAATCGTGCGTTCAAGGGTCGATGCAATCCCCACAACAACTCCTTACGTCCAACCCCATCGTATCGCAAATCGAAAAAAACGCAAGTAGCGTACTGCTCGGGGTTGAGTCTGTCGGGTCTTCCAAGATCGAAGGCCTGGCGGCCGACCGAAGAGCACCTGCGGGCCTTGCGGGTACTGGCCGACACCGTTGATTGGTCGGCGAACGAGTTCGGCGAATATGCTCATGAGGCCATGCGGGATCCCGATCCAGACAGTTCGCCGCTCTTGTTGGTCGCCAAGGGTGCGACTGATCTTCGCCGCGAACTCCTTGCCGCACCGGAACGCGCTGAAGTCATTGCACAAACACGGATCGAGACTCGCGTCCGGGAGACGGAGAAGGAGCAGCTCTATCTAAAGGCATCCGGTGCGTGGCATGGGAAGGGCAAACTGCCTACCCGAGCGGGAGTACCCCGGTCGGACGCTGACTACAAGCAGGACCTGTCGAAGGCTGTACCCGCAGCCGCCCCTCCGGCGAGCCCGCCCTACACACAGCGGCAGGCCAGGCGCTCGTCATGGTCACATCCCACGACTGCCACTGCGACAAGGAGCGGACCCCGTGTTGGCAGCGAATCATTGAATTTGTGGTCTTCTCCGGCGTCCAGCGACGACCGTGTATCCCCGTCGTTTACCGCCACTCAGTTACACAGTTGATACGTGCGCTCGGCTTCTCAGGAGGCTTCCTTACCAAGATGCACCGGCACCCGTCGACCTTCTTCATCGTCGTCGAACACGGCGACTAGCTCGAGTCGAGCCCCGACCGCTTCGAGGTAATCGCGCAGGGTCGACACTCGGACGTCTTCAGCGTGCTCAAGCTTCGATACTGCACTCTGGGTGACCTCGAGTCGACCAGCGACCTCGACCTGACTCAGCGCTTCGGCTCGCCGGAGTTCGTAGAGCCGGAACTCTTCGTCGAGTTCCGCTCGCGCTCGCTCCAGAGATTCGGCTGCGCCTGGGCGCTCCATCATCTTGTCGCGGAGTTCGGACCACTTTCGATGTCCACTCATTCGATCAGTCCTTCCTCTCGAAGCTCGTTCACGTAGTCGTCGTACAGGTCGTCAGCGGCCGGAATTGCCCAGTCGTACCACTCGCTCCACTGCCCCGACTTGTCGCCACCAAGCAACAGGATCACTAGACGCCGACGGTCGAAGGCGAACAACACACGTAGCGCTCCGCCAGCGCTCGCACGAAGCTCCTTCATGTTGTGATGCCGGGAGCCTTTGATGCGATCGACCGACGGTCGGCCGAGATCCGGCCCGCGGGCTTCGAGTAGATCGACCCGCAGGCCGAGCGCCGTCTGCTGGTCGATGTCGAGACCTTGCCACCACTCCGCGAACTGATCGGTGAATTCGACTTCCCACACCTACCAAGTATGAGTGCTAGCTACTTAGTAGTCAAGACTCATGTCAGGCTACCCGAGCGCTGCTCGCCGCTTCGCCAGTCTTCGCCGTGATAGTCACGCACGTTGAGGGTGAGCGAAGGGACTCGACTAGCGCACCGCGGAAGCCACCGGGATCGCCGTCGTGGTCGAGTTCGATCGCCACGCAGTACCAGAGGTCCCACGGCGACCACTCTTGCCCGAACCGTTGATCCCACACCTCGGCACCGAAACGCGGGGGCTTCCGTGGCTTGCTGCTCACCATGGCGAAGACTTGGCGCCAGCAGCAACGTGGCGCAGATAGCTGAGCGCTGCTGCTCGGCCGACTTCGGTGAGCGCGATCCGGCGGTTGTGCCAGTCGCCGGAGAACTCGGTGAGCCTGCAGATTTTCCAGACGTGGCCAGCGTCGATGAAAGTCCAAGAAACGTCTTGCAGGGATGGGGCCTCTGTGATGCCGTCGATGGTGGATTGCCAGCCCATCTCGATGGCGCAGTTCCGGATGAACTCCGGTGGTGAGTCGTCCGAGATCGGTTCTTCTGTGCCGAGCAGGAAAAGCAGCCCGGTCTCGGCGACGAAGGTTCTCCAGTCGTCGCTACCCGCGAGGTTGCGGGTCAGCGCCTGCCACGCGCCAGCCGGGTCGGTGGTCATCTCGCGGCCGAGCGGGGTCCGGCGCAGGGTCGCTTTGTACTTGCGGAGCGCTCCGACTCGTTGGAGCCATTCGCGCAGGTAGAGCAGTACCGGGTCGTCGAGTTCAGTCTTGACTGGCCGATCTAGCGGCAGCGCGTCGGTCCATGGCCGGTCGGCCTGGAGCAATTGCACGAACGACGGTTTGAGGTAGCCAGCCTGGGTCAGCGGCTGCTCGTCACCCCACTGGTCCAGCAGCCACACCAGCGGGCGGATCGCCGCGACCGCGTCGGCGGGCATCTCGACCGGGTGGAGGAGCTGGTTCGCGATCTGCGCTCGAGCTTCGGCGAGCTGGGAACTTCGGCCTTGCGCCGCCGAGACCCATTGTTCGATACGTTCGGTGACTATCGCTGTGCGCCACGACTGACCCGGGATCTCAGGATGATCGCCGTCGAGTGCGGCGGCGCAGATTTTCCTCCGAATGTTTCGCCAGTTCTTCGCTCCCACCGCCAACTCACCGACGAAGATTGCTTCTTCCAACGCTGCCTCGACCGCGGAGCGGGCTCGGGCTTCTTCGGTTCGCATAACCGACGACCACGCGAAGTCATCGAAGTCGGGTGGGTCTATCCCCGACCTTTCGGTCGCTTTCCGCAACGCCGCGCGGCCTGATTTGTTCGACTGGTCGAACGCGTCATGGACCTTCGCGGTCTCCTCTGATCGGCATATCGCCGAGTACCCATAGAGTCCGAGTTCGTCGAACAGAACCGCTGCGGTCTCTGCGAGCCTGCCCATGTAACCGACCTCGTCGGTGAGATACTTGGTTGGAACGGCGTACCACAGCCACTGCTGCAAACTGGACTGGCGGATCATTGCTGGGCCTTCGCCCCACGTCAGGGCATCAAAAACGTGCTCCGCCTCCCTAGCGAGTTTGGTATCGCGGTCTCGGATCCGGGCCAGCGCTGTATCAACGTCCGCCTGGGTGAGTTCCGATGTGCGGCAACGATTGAGCACAGGCTTCGACACCAGTCCAGTCTGCCAGCGACGCTCTCGCTCGGGCTCTTCGGTTGGTGGCGGGGGCAAGATTTGAACCTGCGACCTTCGGGTTATGAGCCCGACGACCTGCGGGCCCTGCGTTCACAGCGGTTCCCTGAGTTTGCAGGGTATCGCGCTCCCCTACGATGACCGTGACCCCCCCCCCGTTGGATGCCGCCGCTCATCCCTACCCCGAGCCGAGAGTTGGGATGAGAGTAGGGATCTGAGGTTGTCGATTCACATCCCTCGCTCTCCGAGGCGACTACCGTGACATTCGATGACGCACGCGGAGCCGCTATGCGCCGACCGCGATCATCCCCCAAGGGGCACCTGGGCGATCCGGCTTGACGGCCGACAGGTAGTCGTCACCGAAGTGTTCTGGTCGTACTGGAAACTCGCCGCTGAACGCCAGGAAGTCTTCTTCCGCCGAGCTTTCAACCAGCCCGCCCCCTGGACCAACGACCCGATACTTGAGCGCCACCGGTTCACGAACGCCTACCGCGCCTCGGATCGAGTCAGCCAGTACCTGCTCCACAACGTCATCTACGACGAACCTCGAGACACCCCGGACACGATCCTTCGAACGCTGCTTTTCAAGATCTTCAACCGCACCGACTCGTGGGAGCACCTCACCGACGCGGTTGATGAACCCACCGTCGCGACCTTTGACGCCGAACGGTACGCCCGCACCCTCGACGAACTCATCGACAACGATCGACGCATCTACTCCGCCGCTTACATCATGCCGAACCCACAGCTCGGTTGCCGTCGCAAACACCACAACCACCTCGCCCTTCTCGCACAACTCCTCAGAGACGGAACCGTCGCTCGCATCGCCCGCGCCACGTCGCTCCGGGAGCTCTACGAGACGCTGGTAGCGGTCCCGTCGTTCGGACCGTTCCTTGCCTTTCAGTACGCAATCGACCTCAACTACTCGCCGCACTTCGACTTCGACGAGATGGAGTTCGTCGTGCCTGGCCCGGGCGCTCTTCGAGGAATCGCCAAGTGCTTCGATGACACCGGCGGCCTCGGCTCCACCGAGGTCATCGCGGCCATGACCCACGCCGCGCCGAAATTCCTCGACGACACGCGAACCCCGTTCCAGGACCTCTGGGGCCGCCCGCTCCAGCTCATCGACTGCCAGAACCTGTTCTGTGAGGTCGACAAGTACGCCCGCATCGCACACCCCGAACGCTCCAACGGCGGCCCCAGCCGGATCAAGCAGATCTACCGCGCCGATCGGCAACCGATAGCGCTTGGATACCCCCCGAAATGGGGTTTGCCTTGGACCGCAGACGCGCCCGTGACCCTCGCAGCCGAGAGCACGGCCTAGCACCACTACTGCAGCGAGCTGGCAAAACACGTTTGACATTTGTGTCGGATTATCTAACATGGATGTCATGAGATGCGACATTGATCCCGGAAGCATCGCTCCGCAAGGGCCGCCCGCCGTCGCACACCCCGACCTGCGACAGTTCTCTCAGGCGCAGTTTGAAGATCACGTCTGCGACCTGTTGACGACCGCTGGCTACCCGCCCGCCAGCAAGAACGAAACGGTCGCAAGCCTCGTAGCTGTGTGGGCGATCAGCCAGGTCGAAGCCGCCCTCGGAGGCGGCCGCCTCGTCAAGCTCGGCGAAATCGACAAGAACGACCTCGCGACCCCGAGCGCACTCAGCCGCATGCTCTACCACCGCATGACCGAACACTTCGCCGCGGCTGCGTCATGAGCACCCTCCTACCCCAGCGCGAGTCGCTCAGTGACGCGTGGCTGGACGCGCTGCGTCACACCGCGGCCCAGCCCCGAGGCCGTGCCGTGCATGTTGTAATGACTGTGACCGGCCCGGGCAGCGAGTCCGTCGAGATCCGCGAACACATCGACACCGCGCTTGTCGCGGCCGGCGAGCAGTCCGTCGAGACCGTCGCCAACACCATCTTCCCCGACGCTCTCTACCTCAGCCCCGGCTACCCCTGGGGACCGGACCTCAAGCCCGAAGCGACCGCAGCCCTCGACGCCGCCGCCGCAGCCCTCTACAGCCGCTACGAAGACATGCTCCCGCTCCTCCGCAGCGCGCCCAGGAACAGACTCGGAACGTACTTCTCGCGGATGATCTCTTGGCCCGGCAAGGAACCAGGGGGGACCAACCAACTCCAACGCCGCATCGAGCGCGTGCGCGAAGAGTTCTCCGCCAACCGCCGAACCAACAACACCCTCGACATCGACCTCGGTGCCGACTCGCTCGAGCCGGGCGCGATGCTTCCCGGCGCGCAGATCTACTCAGTCGAAGATCAACGGACCCGCGGTTTCCCATGCCTCGTTCACATTGACCTGACGCTCCTCGACGGCACCCTGCACTGCGCCGCCGTCTACCGCCACCACCACCTCATCACCAAAGCGTACGGAAATCTCGTCGGGCTCAGCCAACTTATGCACTTCCTGTGCGAACAGACCGGGGCCGACTGCGGCGAACTTCTCGTCCACGCCACGCTCGCGGACGCCGAACCCGGCCACCAGATCAAGGCGCGAGACCTCATAAGGCAGATCGAAGCAGCAACATGTCCGACCGCAGCCGTCTGAGCCCGACACCTCACCGAGTAGTGCGGTCCGCATACGACGCAGCGACCCTCGAAACGCGGCACGGGGCGCTCCTCGGCACAGGCCTCGACCTCGTCGCCATCGACCATCTGTACCACCTGATCGCCGTGGGCGGTGACGCGTTCCTCGAACGCGCGTGGACCAAGACCGAACGCGACGAAGCGAACGGCGACACCGCCCGGCTCGCGACTCGGTGGGCCGCCAAGGAAGCGGCGATGAAATGTCTCGGACTCGGCCTCGCCGACATCGACCCCCTAGACGTGGAAGTGACCAACAACCGACGAACCGACGCACCCCAAATCGCGCTGACCGGCGCCGCGCAGCGCGCCGCCGACCATCTCGACATCACAAGAATCCACGTCTCCGCATCCCACGAATACGGCTGGGCAGCAGCTCTCGCAATCGCCACTCGTGAATGGACCAGCGGTGCCTCCCCAACGGATGCATGAAAGGACAACTCATGGGCACTGATGCGACAACACCCGAATCCGACGAGGAACTCGCGCTAGCGAGACGCCTGCGCGAAGCACGCGAGTACGTCGGACTACTCCAAGAAGACGTCGCAACCGCGCTCGACATCCCTCGCGCCAGTGTGTCCGCCCTCGAATCTGGCAAGAGACGTGTCTCGTCGAACGAACTCCGACGCCTAGCTCGTCTCTACCGCCGATCTGTCTCTTGGCTACTCGGAGAGGAAGGGGCCGAAATCGACACCAACGCCCCCCTCTACCGGGCGACCGCCGCGCTCTCAGACCAAGACAAAGAACAGGTCCTGCGATTCGCAGAGTTTCTCGCTGGCGCCGGAAAACCCGGCCGACCTCCGGACCCGCAGGAGGAATAGCCATGCCCACCGGACGAGACCGGCGACTCCAGGCGGCCGACTCGGCAAACCGACTCCTTCTCGAAGCAGGCATCGACCAGCAGCGTCAGATCGATGTATTCGCGCTAATCGAGAGTCTCGGGATCTGGCTTGCGTTTTTCCCCCTTGACAACCTGCTCGGCGCATACCTCCCCGAAGGCACCGGCGGCATCCTCATCACCACCGAGCGATCGATCCCAATCCAGCGATACACCGCCGCGCACGAGCTCGGGCACTGGCGACTCGACGGCGGCAACGACCTCGCACTCGACACCGAGACCGAGGTCTTGGGTCGGACTAGCGCCGAACGAGAGACTTTGGCCCAGTTCTTCGCCGCAGCGCTCCTCATGCCGCCCCCACTCGTCAACTGTGTCCTTCAGCGACGCAGATCTCCCACGACGATTACACCGGGCGACGTCTACGCCCTCGCCCGGGAAGCAGGCGTCAGCTTCAAAGCCGCGACACGCCAGCTCCACCACCTCGACTACATCGCCTTCTCCGAGCAACAAGACCTCCTGGCCGTCACGCAAATGAGCGTGAAGACCGAGATCGGTGCCGGGCGCCGACCCGAGATCGGCACCGCCGACGTCTGGCCCGTCGACCAGGCCTGGGACGGCCACCAACTGAATGTCCGCCCCAATGACGAACTCGTCATCTCGTTGCCCGAAGACCGGAGCACTGGATACCGGTGGGCGGTCCTCGCCGAGACCGACCAACCACCGACCAGGCCGCGCTTCCCAGAACCCCCGCCATGCGCTGAGACACCTCCAGTGCCACGCGACTTCGCGAACCTGCCATCGGTCACCAAGACGCCGCCAACTCCGCCAGCCGCCGCGGTAGACATCGCCCGCAGCACCGAACCCGCACCCCCGCGACAGCGCGAGCACATATCAGGCGGCCGCGCCGAAGTCGTCGGCGACATCTACCTCCCTCCCGGCGCCAAGCGAGAACCGGACCCGTCGACCCGTCGCAGCCGTCGCCTCGCCAGGCTAGACGCCTCAACGTCAGCAGCAGCGGTCGACCACGCTCGCAGCGACGAGATCCGTGTTGGCGGCGTCGGCCGCCGGGTCATCGGCATCCGGCTCCACACACCCGGCGAGACCCAAGTCCGGCTCATTCTGCACAACGCCTACGACGACCCCGACCCCATCGAGGAATGGCGACTCACGGCGTCGGTGGAGACCCCACGCGGCACGTTCGAACTTCAACAGGTCGGAAGGGGCGACGACTGGGTCCCTTCCGCCCAACAACGCCGGGACGCCTTGACCAATACGCCCGGACCGAAACCGCCTAACCCATGACGGGCTATCCCACTCGCCGCAACACCAGCCTCGCACAGCCCGGCGTCGACCTCAGGGGCCTCCTCATGCCCGTCATCAACCAAGAGCTACGTCCCCTCTGCCTCCCCGTCAGTGTCTCGGCCGCCCACGAAGCTGGCCGGACCGCGCCTCCCGACCAACTCGCACCCGACGCTCTTTGGACCTCCTGCGCCGCGGCAGGGCTCACTACCGCCGAAGGCACCACACTCACCGCCGTAGCCCAAGCTCTCACCACCGATGGCCAACCAACCCTGACCAACTGGCCATACAACGCCACGCTAGGCCCCCACGCGGAACCCCCACCTACGTCCGCCACCAGCGCGGACTGGTACCTCGCCGAAATGATCGACGTACCGCTCGCCCACGACGGCATCGAAGACCCCATCGAAGACGTCCTCGCCACCGGCAACTGCGTCGTCCTCGTCCTCGAGGTAACCGACGAATTCCAGGACGCCACCACCGACGGCACCATCGCCGTGCCGCCCCTCAACGCCCCAACCGGTGCCTACCACGCAGTCCTTGTGGTCGACGCCGCAGCCGACGATGCCTCCTCATCCGCAACACCTGGGGCCCGAGATGGGGAGCCGGAGGGTTCGGCTGGCTACCCCTCGACTACCTCGCGGCGTTCGGCGGCGAAGCTGCAGCAGTCGACGCCACCACTCACAGGACCTCTCCACCCCCCAACCCGTAGGACCCGCAATGGCCAATAGCGCGCTCACGCTCAACGCATATCAACACCTCGCGCAAAGGACCGACCACCTACCGGTCCCGCCACACGACACAGACAGCGAACCGCTCCTCGGCCCGCTCCTCAGCCTCGCCGGAGAAATCGGCAGCTTACTCGCTGGCTACAAGAAGCGACTTAGGGACGGAACCGCCTACGAGCTCTTCGATGACAACGTCGAAGAGGAACTCGGCGACATCCTTTGGTACTTAGCGAACGCGGCAGAGAAGGCCGGACTCACCCTCGAGTGCATCGCGGAACGCAACCTCGCCAAGGCCGCCGACCGATGGGGCTCAAGCGACTCAAGCCGCCCCCCAAATCGGGAGCCACAGGACCACCTGGACGCCAACGAAGCCCGGCGCCATCAGCTCCCACGGACGTTCTCCGTCACAATCCGGCCAGTACCAAGCGACGACCCCCAGCCGCTCATCGAAGTGCTCTGGAGAGGAAAGCAGGTCGCGAACCAGCTCGGTGACAACACCTACGCCGACACCGGTTACCGCTTCCACGACGCCTTCCACCTCGCTAACGCAGCCATACTCGGATGGTCTCCCGTCGCACGCGCCAAGATCTTCTCTCGCAAACGCGAGAAGGGGACCAAGGCTGACGCCGTCGAAGACGGCGGGCGAGCGATCGTCATCGAAGAAGCCATAGCGGCGTTTATGTTCGCCTACGCCCAACAGCACAACTATCTCGAAGATGTCGCCCACATTGACTACCACGCCCTCAGGACTTTCCAGATCTACACCGCCGACCTCGAAGTGAATCGACGCCACCTCTGGGAAGTAGAGCAAGCCGTACTCCAAGGCTTCGACGCATGGCGACAGCTTCGCGCCAACGGCGGCGGCACGCTGCATGGCGACCTCACCAAACGTCAACTCATCTTTGAGCGGCTCTGAGTTTCTCGACCGCAGACGCTGGACTCGCTCGCCGATCGCGCCGTCTGCGGAACACATCGTCGGATAACTCCAAGGCAAGGAACCCCAGTCGCTCCGGGCGAGCGATCAACTATCGCGGGAAGGTCGCGCTGCCTCCCCGCAATCATCCTCAGCGAGCGGGATCGTCGGGTACGTCGCCGACTCCACCGAGGGGCGGGGGCGTTGGCGAGGCCGAGGAGTGATGCCGGAGCACTTCGACCTCGGCGAGAATGTCGAAGCTGAAGTGCTCCGTCGAGCGTTACTTGGCCAGGACCCCTGCACAGAGCAGACCCTTCTGCTAGCGACGGGATCGAGTGGCTGGAAGCGGGGCCATGTTCGCCGCCAGTGAGAACAAGAGAGCGCTGGCCGTATGGTCGCTGCCTCGGATCGGCACTAAACCAGCGTTGCGCTCGAACCGCAGCTCCACGAGAACGTCGTGATCGCCAACATGGCCACCAACTCGCTCGGCCAGAGTTGAGCGCTCGATGAGCGAGGTCTCTTCGCTCACGCCACAACTGCCGGATACCTCTCAGGTGCGCAGCTCCGCCACGAGTTGGCTCAACGTTTCGGCGTCACTTGGCAGGACGTCCACAAGGGTCTCACCGACATCGAGAGCGTCAGCCGTGACGTCGTCATGTCGATCTCCTCGCGCCGACAGGCGGTTCTCGGGCTCGGAGACGATCTGGGCTACTTCACCGCATCGGCCCGGCAGAAGGCAGCGGTGGCCACCGGGCCCGGCAAGGACCACGGCGTCGAGGCAAGCGAATTCAGTCAGTCCTGGATCGGCGTTCTCGCCGAGACGGGTTTCGACCGAGACGCAGCCGCAGCGCTCGCCCGGAATGGCGAGCTTCAGCCCTGGTGTCCGGACGATACGGACGCCCTCTTCGCCCACTTAGCCAGCAATCGGGGCGTGACCGAGCAGAACGACGGCTACGACGTCATGGGCGCCGCCCCCTTCGGCAAAGCAGCCAGGAGACTCGAAGCCGAGACCCGCCTCACCTCGCACACTCGAAGGCCCCCTCACCCGAATCGAGACCGCAGCCGACCCCGCTCGGCTTTCCTACGCCTACACCCAGCCAGAACCGCTCCTGGCAGAGAGCGCTCAGGTCGGCTTCGATGAAAAGTAAGCGATGGGGCGATTCGAGTTCATCGTCCTGACGTAGACGCCACTCTCGTCACGACCTCTTACATCCTGGGTACATCGCGCAGACAACCACGCAGGCTGTCGACAACGAAGAAAGGCCGGAAACTGTTGGGTTTACGGGCCTCCTCGTTGGTGGCGGGGGCAGGATTTGAACCTGCGACCTTCGGGTTATGAGCCCGACGAGCTTCCAGACTGCTCCACCCCGCGGCGAGAAGAAGCACCTTACCAGCAAACCGGCTGGCATCGGCAAGACGCGTTGTCAAGCCGCGCTGTCGAAACTCGCTAGCTGGCGGCGGGCTTGCTAGCCGTTGGCGGCTTCGTTTAGTAGACGAGCGGCCCTGGCTATCAGGCTCTCGGCCTCGTCAACGGCTTTTTGGTATGCAGCCAGATCGCCCTCGCGCAGCGCTTCATCGGCTTGGTCGAAGGCACGGGCGGCCTGCGTTAGCAGTTCGCCCACCGAGCGGGTCTCAGGCGTTGACCCGGGCTCGTCGCCTGGTTCGTCGCCTGTTCCGTCTGCGCTGTCATCGGGGGTGCTGGCTGCGGGCTCTTCACCCGCATCTCCACCGTCGCCAGCATCACCGTCAGTAGCCGATGTGCCCGTGCCTATGCCGCTGCCGGTGCCAGTGGTTCGTATCGTGCCGTTGCCGAAGTCAATATCGGCACCGCCGATGGCCTTTTCCAGCGCTCCCTCAAATGTCTCGGAAATCACCACGTTCGACCCGATGCCCGCTATCACTAGCTGCAACTCAGGCACAGCGGTAGGCCCGGTCGCCGCAATGAACAGCGGCCGCACGTACAGCAGCGAGTTCTCCACCGGTATCAACAACAAGTTGCCGGGCCGCACCACCGAACCGTTCTGGTTCAGCAGGGTCAAACGTTCCGAGATCTCCTCCTCGGTCTGAATATTGGAGTTGAACAGCGCCGGACCGTCAATGGGTTGGTCGGATCTGATCTCGAATACCTCAATCTCGCCGTAGCGGTCCGGGTCGTTGTGGACCGCCATGAACCCCTCGAGGTTCTTACGAGAATCGTCGTCCGAGTACGGCACGAACGGGCGGAAGCTCACAAACGAGGCGGCATCGTCGCCGGGCAATCGGAAAAGCAGATATTGCGGTGCGATACGCGCCTCAACCGTGGCGATCACCTGACCGGTGGTTTCGTCTCGCACCGTCTCAACCGTGGTTTGGCCGATCGAATCGCCCGGATCCTGCGCCACAGCCCATGCGCCAGCGGCGTCGTAGAACTCGGCGGGATCACTCAAGCGATAGCGGCCCCACGCATCAGTCTGTACCCGGAACAGATCCTCGGGGTAGCGGAAATGTTCCCGCAGTTCCATGGGCGGCGGGCCGTCAACGAACAGTGCTGGGAACTGGCGGGCATAGGACTGCACAATCGGATCTTCGTCATCCACGATGTAGAACTTGACTGTCCCGTCGTACGCGTCCACCACTGCCTTCACCGAGTTACGAACGTAGTTGTGCGGTTCTCGCAAATCGCTGCCCAGCGTCGCGGCACGCGAGTTGGTCCGTTGCGCATACGGGAACTGGGTTGTGGTCGTGAAGGCATCCAGGATCCACTTGACTCGCCCGTCAATAACGGCGGGATAAGGATCGCTGTCGTACGCAAGAAACGGTGCCAACAGCCGCACCCGCTCGGTGATATCCCGGTTGAACAGAATTCGACTCTCGCCTTGGATCTCACCTGACACCAGCAGGTTCGGCTCCGCGAATCGCACCGCGAACGCTAGGCGGCGGAAGAACCCGCCGATTCCCACCCCGTCAGCCCCGTCGTAGCGGGTCGTTTCGGTGCGATCGTCGTCGTCTTGGAAATCAACCTCAGCCCGCTGGGCACCCACAATGGCGTAGCCCTGCAAGTCCTCACCCACATATAGCCCTGGCTTATCCAACTCCAGCTCCTCAGCGCCCGGTGCCGTAACACCAGGAATGTCGCCGAGCGCATAAGCCGGTCGACCATTGGCGTCAACGCCATTGGCGGGCGCCGCCGCGATGCCGTATCCGTGGGTGTAAGCGACGTGCTCGGTCTCCCAAGTATCGGTCGGCAACTCGGTGGGACGCAGCTCGCGGGCCGCCAGCACGATCTGGGTTACTTGGCCATCAATTTCGTAGCGATCTACGTCAATGTCCCGAAAGTCATAGAAGCTCTTGATGCCCTGGGTCTGCTGGAAAGTGTCTTGCATCACGGCGGGGTCCAGCAGACGTACGTTGCGCACGGTGTCGAAGTTGTTTTCGATGTCGGTGGCGGTCAGCTCCGGCTCGTAGTTGAACTCTCGGGGCGCCACATCGTCAAGCCCGAGCGCAATGCGGGTCATTTCAATGTTGCGCTCTATGTAGGGCTCTTCACGAGTGGACTCCGATGGCTCCACCTGGAAGCGTTGCACAATGGCGGGGTACGCAGCGCCCGCCAGCCCCGCAATCACTACCCACAGTGCCACTGCGATCACCGGGTAGGTGAAGCCGCGGCGCCAGATGTTCACAATCAGCAGCAGGAAGCTGAACAAGCTGATGATCATGAGCAACCGCAGCACCGGCAGTTGCGCATTCACGTCGGTGTAGGTGGCGCCGTCCACAAAGCCACGTGTGGAGAGCGTCAGCTTGAACTGGTCAAAGTAATAGCCAACCGCTTTAATGAGCGCCAGTAGACCCAACAGCAGCGACAGGTGCGCCTTCACGTATGGCAACACGCGACTGCCCGAGGAGGCCTGCACTCGGATTGCACCGTTCAAGTAGTGCCATATGGCGGTGAAGATGAACGTCACCAATACCGCAGCGAAGGCCCAGCCGACCAGGAAGTTTATGAACGGCAGCCGGAATATGTAGAAGCCGACATCGCGGCCGAACTGCGGGTCGTCCAGGCCGAAGTCGGTGGCGTTGATAAAGAACAGCCACGACTCCCACTGCCCCGACACGCCCGAGCCGACCATGAAGGCCAAGATCAGGGCCACGCCAAGCCGGATGAGGCCGCGGCTGCGGCGGGACATCTGATTCCAGCGAGCTGCGATGTCCTCAACTGGCTCGGTGGGTGTCGATCGTGCAGCTAGTCGCTCGGCGATGAAGAGGTTCACCCATAGCAGGACGAGGAAGATCGCCGTAAACAACAGGCCGAGACCGATCTTGGCCCACAGCACCTTCCACCACACCGAGGCGTAACCCAGGCTGTCAAACCAGAGATAGTCGGTCCAAAAGCCGGACAGTCCCCGGATAGAGAACAGCAGCACAAGGCCGACCGCGATGACTATTCCGATGATGAGACGGAATTTGGTCAGGCCTCGTGGCCTGCGCGGTGTCCGCCGGGGGCCGCCGGGACGTTGAGGTCCGCCTGGCGGTCCAGACCCAGGCGGTCCAGATCCCGAAGACCCGGATCCAGGGGGTCCAGATCCGGGCGGTCCAGATGATGGCGGCGGCATGTCCTGAGGTGGACGCATACAGCGGTGAGGCTACCGTGGAGCGCGGGTGCCTGAACCGGTACCGCGCTTGTCCCTCGCTTCGGACGCTTGTTTGGCCCGTGTTTGACGAGTGTTTGGCACGTATTTTCAGTGCGCACGTGTTTGCAGTGCGATGGTCCCTGTGCGATGGGTTGCAGTGTGATGGGTTGCGGTGTGATGGGTTGGGGTGCAATGCGGTTTGATGCGACAGGTGTCGGTGCGGTGCGTTTGGCAGTGCTGGTCTCAGGAACCGGCTCGATACTCAAAGCCATGCTGGAGGCCGCGCTGCCGGTGGTAGTAGTGGTGGCAGATCGACCTAGCCGAGGGTTGGAGATCGCTGCGAATGCGGGGATTGACACCGTGTTACTAGCGCGACGCGGCTGGACGGCCGGTGGCGACGATGGCAGGCTGGAAACGTTTGACCGAGAGGCCTACTGCTGCAAACTGGCCGCTGTGCTGAGCGAACGTGACGTTGACGTGGTGGCGATGGCTGGTTTCGGAACGGTGCTGGACAGCTCGTTTTTCGCCTGGGACGATGGTCGCTACCGGGGGCGAGTGCTCAACACGCATCCGTCGCTGCTGCCAGCGTTTCCCGGCTGGCACGCCGTACGCGACGCGCTGAACGCCGGTGTGAGCGAATCGGGATGCAGCGTGCATATGGCGATTCCCGAAGTGGATGCCGGTCCGTTGCTGGCACAGAGAAAGGTGCCTGTACACAGCGGTGACGACGAGGCGACGCTGCACGAGCGCATCAAAGAGGCAGAACGCGAGCTCTACCCTGCAACAGTCAGTGCTTTTTTGGGCGATCTGGTCCGCTTGGACAGCCTGGCATTGCGCGATCAGGCTGACTCGGCTGACTCCGAAGAGTCGGATGGCTGCGTAACCCACAACGAGACGCAAGAAGAGACCCATAGCGAGACGGGTGCCACATGCGAGCGTTGATCTCGGTTTGGGACAAGACAGGCATTGAGGACTTCGCTAGCCAGCTCACCAACCTCGGATGGGAAATCGTCTCGAGCGGTGGAACAGCGGCTGCGTTGACCGCTGCGGGAGTACACGTGCTGGCGGTAGAAGATGTCACCGGCAGTCCGGAAATGCTGGACGGTCGCGTGAAGACGCTGCACCCGCGCATCCACGGCGGGATATTGGCAGATCGCTCGAAGTCGCAGCATAGGGCTTCGCTAGACGAGCATGGCATCGCGGCTATCGACCTGGTGGTGTGCAACCTGTACCCGTTTCGGTCTGATCCGAGCCCAGAGATGATTGACATTGGCGGTCCCGCAATGGTTCGGGCCGCTGCCAAAAACCACGGCGATGCTGACGGCGGCGTTGGTGTCGTGGTGGACCCTGCCGACTACGAGCTGGTGCTTGAAGAATTGACCGCGAACTGCACTCTGAGCCTTGCGACTAGGCAAAGGCTTGCACGGTCAGCATTTGCGCACACAGCGGCTTACGACGCTGCGATTGTGCAGTGGCTGGATGAACCGAAACCCGACAGCAACTACCCGGATGGCGGTAACCCCGATAGCGGTGACCCCAACCACGGCGGCCCAGGTAATGGCAGCCCAGATAGCGGCATCCCAGATAGTGGCAGCCCAGATAGTGGCAGCCCAGTACCGGCGCCCCTGCCACCAACGGTGCATCTGGCACTGGAACGTGCCGATGAGTGCCGCTACGGAGAGAACCCGCACCATCTTGGCGCCCGCTACCGGCCGGTGGGCCAACTAACTTGGTGGGATCACGTCTTCCAGCACAGCGGCTTAGCCCTCAGCTATCTGAACTTCTTTGATGCCGATGCGGCCTGGCGAATCGTGCATGACCTCGGCGATGCTGAGGGCTCAGCGGCGGTGGTCATCGTCAAGCACGCCAACCCTTGCGGCGCAGCGGCGGGCGACGTACTAGTCGACGTGTACCAACGCGCCTACGACTGCGACGCTCGCTCGGCCTTCGGCGGAATCGTGGCCTTCAACAAGATTGTCGACCTGGACACAGTGGAGCGCATTGAAGCGGCTGCTCAAGCTGACTTGATCATTGCGCCTGGCTACGAGAACGGAGCCGTGGAACGCATCAAAGCACGACGGCGCAACACACGCGTGCTAGAGGCGCCGCGGCCCGACGAGACCGGCATTTCGCTGCGACAAATTAATGGTGGATGGCTGGTGCAATCGGCGCAGACGTTCGCTTCGGCACCGCAAAGCTGGAGCGTGGTGACGCAGCGCAAGCCGACCGCTAGTGAGCTGGCGGATGCTGCTTTTGCTTGGCGGGTGTGCGGGCACGTCACGTCCAATGCGATTGTGTTGGCGCGTGACCGAACAGCCTGGGGCATCGGAGCGGGTCAGCAGAACCGCATCGAGTCTGGCCAGTTGGCTGCCGCTAAGGCCGACGGCAGGGCTACCGGCGGGGCTTGCGCCAGCGATGCGTTCTACCCATTCGCTGACGGCGTTGAAGCCGCTGCTGCTGCTGGAGTCGCGGTGGTGGTGCAACCGGGCGGCGCCATGCGAGACGACGAAGTCATCGCTCAAGCCGACGAGTTGGGCCTAGCGATGCTGTTCACCGGCGAGCGGCAGTTCAGGCACTAACGCCGGGTCAGCCTGCGCCAGCGTCGCCGCGTGCGCGGTTGCACCGCCGTAGGTAGCCAGCGCTTTTGCAACAACCACTGTGAAGAGGACCCCTGTGACGAGGACCAAAGCGAAGAGAACCACGTCGAAGAGACTGGGTGCTGCTGCACTGGCCGCAGCTCTGGCGCTTGGGGGACTGGCGGGGCTGTGGCCCGCTAGCGCAAGCGCGCAGGATGATGCGCAGGACGCTGCGGCAGCCATACAGGAGCCCGCCACGGTGGTGTTGCCGCCGTCTGAGGTGCTGGGCGATTGCACCGACGCTGTGCCGGTGATCGTCGCTTCCGATGCCGACGCTCAATCTGACATCTATTCAGCCGTGACGCTCGCAGGCGTGCTCGGGGTGAGCAGTTGCGTAGTGCTAGCTGGGGGGCGCGATGAGGCGTTCCCGCAGGAACAGCTTGACCGGCTCGCATCAGCCGCATCGGGTGGCTATGTGGTCGGTGGGACTGCGGCGGTACCGGAAGCCAAGTTGGCAGACCGCGAGATGACCCGCGTATTCGGCACCGATCGCTGGCAAACAGCGATCGCGGTAGGTGTCGCAGCAGCGGAGCTCACAGGCGGCCAAACCAACGGCGACGATAATTCCGACGATGACAACAGCGACGATGACAACAGCGACAACTCTGACGACGAAGACAACAGCAACGGCGACGATGACAGCGATGACGACAACTCTGACAACGACAACTCCGACGGCACTCCCCCTGCTTGGCAGCAACGGCTAGCGACCGAATTCTCAGCAGCGCTGCGATCCCGCTCCGCGCCGAAGAACATGTGCATGTCGCTGCATCGCAACGGCGAGCCGGTCTTTGAACGCAAGGCCGATACGCCTCTACTGCCAGCCTCGCTAATCAAGCTCGCCACCGCCACCGTGGCGTTGAGCGAACTGGGCGGCGACACGACCTTCACCACACGAGTGGTGGTTGAGGCCAAAGCGCTTGATGCTGTTGACGATGGCGTGCTGAGGGGCGACGTATACCTGATCGGCAGCGGCGATCCGGTGCTTGCCACGCCGGGATACATCAAACGCGTACCCGAAAAGCGGCCTTACACGGACGTGACCGAGCTTGCAGACAGCGTCATGAAAGCGCTCAAAGCCCAGGGCATTAAGAAGATTGAAGGCGCAATCGTCGGGGACGGTTCATGGTTCGCCGATGGAGAGAGGGACTACACCTCGCACTTCCCCGACGATGCAACTGATGACTCCCCGGCGGTGTGGAAGCGGTCGTACGTATCCACAAACCTGGTGGGTGTCTTGTCGGGTTTGGCTATCAACGACGGCTATGGCTCGTACTCCTGGGACCGTCGAAGCCACGCCCGCAGCAGCGACGCGGCCCAGGCAGCGGCGTCGGACTTTGACGATCTGCTTGAAGCACGCGGCATGGTGATTAGCCGCCGACCCCGCTCAGGCGACGCCCCTTCAGATAGCAAGTCGACCGCTCTGGGCGCTATCACCTCACCGTCGGTGTCGGAGATGCTGGTGTGGATACTGCGCTTCTCAGACAACACGGTGGCGGAGATGCTGCTCAAACAAGTCGGTCGCCATCATGGGGACGCATCCAGGGCAGCCGCTGCCGCCGCAGCGTCCAGCGCTCTCAGTGACGCGCTGGGAACAGTGGCCGATGAAATCGTCATCGTGGACGGCTCTGGACTTTCAGTGCATAACCGCATGAGCTGCAACGCTGCAGTGCGGCTGCTACAGCTAGCTGGCAGCGACTCGCGCTTCGTGGCCTCCTTGTCGATCGCGGGCAAAACACCAACGCTGAAGACCTGTAGACCAAGACCGTCATCGGGCGGTGGTTCAACGAATCTTGTGTACGCCAAGACCGGTCAACTGAACGACAGTTCAGCCATCGCTGGTGTCAGCACGGCGTCCAATGGCGATGTGCTCACGTTCGCCATGATCGCCAACTCCCCGATGATCATCCACATCGGAAGCTGCAACACGCTGCGACAGTCCACGCTGAACGCGATCGCCAGATTCACCTACGGCCCTTCGGACTGAGACCCAGAAACACGGCGGCCCTGAAACACTGAAACACCGAGATACAGGAGCACAGCGATACAGGAACACAGCAATACAGGAACACAGACGCACAGTTAAGCAAACTTGACATCTCATGTTGTTAGGTATGCTTGACGTCGGTAGTCTGCCTTTCCGTCGTCAGCGAACTGCTCGCCATGCGGGCTCGCTGCGCACGACAGTCAAATCGCAGATACCGAAAGGCAACGAACGTGCATTCACTCCGACAGCAACTCCTGGTCCCCCTGTTTGCAGTCTTGCTGCTGGCCTTAGCTGGCTGTGCTTCGGGCTCCGATTCGAACTCGGGCACCGGCACTAGCGCCACCTCCGAGGGTGACACTGGCAGTCCCTCAAGCACGGTTCCCGCAGCCGGAGCCACTACCGCAACAACTTCCGAGCTAGCTAGCAGCTTCCCACTCACTGTTGAGCATGCTCTAGGTACAACTGTGATTCCTGAAGCTCCAGACCGGGTTGTCTCCGCCAGCGCCACAACTACCGGCCACTTGCTGGCAATCGATGCCCCTGTCGTAGCTGCACAGGTGCTGCCGCCATCGCCTTTGGCGGACAGCAATGGCTTCCTTCGACAATGGGGCGACATTGCGGTGGAGCAAGATGTCGTCGCGATTGCGGGACCAGAGGTGAACATTGAGGCGATCGCATTGGCGAACCCCGATCTCATCGTCGGAGCAGCGTTCGGAGGCGACGCGGTCACGCAGGACGCATACGAGTTGCTCACCGAGATAGCTCCGACCGTTGTGCTGGACTACTCGGCCCTGAGCTGGCAAGAGTTGGCGCTCGTTCTCGGCGAGATCACCGATAGGTCCTCCCAAGCGGAGCAGCTCACGAAGAAGTTCGAGGACACACTGGCGGAAGCCGCCGCCCAAATTGACACTTCGCATCCTGTTGTCGCCGGTGTCATCAGCGAACGAGGAGTGAACATCTTTACAGCCGAGTCGGCCCACGGACGTATCCTCACTTCGCTCGGCCTATATGTTGTTTCCCCCGAGGGCAGCAACCTTGAAGGTGAGGCCGGTTCGGGCTCGCGTGGTGATGTAGTCAGTCTTTCACCGGAGGTCATTCCCGACGAGTTCGGCGATGCAACAGTGCTATTCGTGTACGGCACCGACGAGAGCATCGCCACTGCACTTGAGGTATATCCGACGCTGGGTGTCACCCCGGCGGCTCGCCAGGATCGTCTTGTGCCGTTGGGCACCGAGACGTTTCGCCTTGATGCATACAGCGCCGAGTTGATGGTGGAAAGGCTCGTTGCTGCGCTAGGTATCAACGCAGCGCCCGGTAGCGATGATTCTGCGGCCGCAATCGAGTTTCCACTGACGATTCAGCACAAGTTTGGTGAAACTACCCTGGAATCAGTCCCACAGCGCGTGGTGTCCATCGGTTACAACGAACACGATTTCTTGCTGGCAATCGGCGTGGTGCCAGTTGGTGTGCGCGATTGGTATGGCGATCAACCTAACTCGGTATGGCCTTGGGGGCAGGAGCTGTTGGGAGACGCGGAGCCGGGTCAGGTCGCCGGTGAAGATGGCTTGAACTATGAGGCAATCGCCGAGATGTCCCCCGACGTTATCGTGGGAATCTGGTCGGGAATGACCGAAGCAGAATTCGATCTGCTGTCTCAGATAGCGCCGGTCGTTGCCCAACCGGCTGAGTATCTGGACTATGGAACGCCCTGGCAGGAGCAGACCATGATCCTCGGTCGAGTCACCGACCGTGTAGCCGCAGCCGAAGCCGCAGTCGCCTCGGTCGAAGAGAAACTGGCTGTAGCCCGACAAGCGCACCCGGAATGGGAGGGAAAGACAGCGGCCGTAGCTTTCTTGGTTGACGGCAATCCTGGTGCGTATAACTCTCAAGACCCTCGCAGTCGCTTCCTTGTTGATCTTGGGTTTGTGATTCCAGCCAAGTTCGACGAAGCCGCCGGTGAAGCCTTCTACTTTGAGTCAAGTGCGGAAACAATGCCTGAGGACTTGGACGTGGATTTGGTCGTGTGGGTAGCAGGCAGCGAGGAGTCGTACACAGAATTGGTGAACGCACTACCCACCAGGGTTGCGCTTAGGGCTTATGCCACTGGGGGCGAGATCTTTGCCAGTACTCTGCTGACTGGCGCGTTCTCACACTCCAGTCCGCTCAGCCTCGAGTACGTGATCGACACTATGGTGCCCGAACTTGAGTTGGCACTTGATGGCGACCCTAATACGGTGGTTCCATCGGCCGAGTTCTTCGGTACCGTCGCCGGTGGTTGAGCTAGGAGCTGGCACGGCGACGATCCGCTGAAGTATGAGAGCTGAGGTATGAGAACCGAAGCCGACACGGACGCTCCCGCCGTCCGTGTCGGCTCGGCGACTCTGGGACGGCGTCTGTTTGGACTCGCACTGCTTATCGCTGTTGTCCTACTCGCCTGTATCGGTTCTTTGGCAGTTGGCACTAAGTGGATTCCGTTAGCCGAGTTAGTCACAGCGTTCACAGATCGTGACCCAGCCAGCCTGGAGCACCTGATCGTCCGCGATTTGCGGCAGCCTCGCACTTTGCTTGGTCTAGAAGTGGGGCTGGCGCTTGGAGCTGCCGGAGCTCTCATGCAGGGAGTCACCCGTAATCCGCTGGCGGATCCCGGCTTGCTGGGCGTCAACGCCGGAGCCTCCTTCGCAGTAGTTGTATCGCTTTGGTTGTTTGAGACTGAAACGGTGTTCGGGCTGATCTGGTTTGCTTTCCTAGGTGCGGCGGTCACATCGATCGTCGTCTACATGCTCGGCACATCCGGCCGTGCCGGAGCGACGCCGGTTCGTTTAGCTCTTGCGGGTGCAGCAGTGGCCGCGCTGCTTTTCGCACTTACGCGGGCGATCACCCTCATTGATCAGCAGACTCTCGACCGGTTCCGCTTCTGGGCCGTCGGATCTTTGGCCGGTCGTGGTGACGAAGTGGCCAGCGATATAGCACCGTTTGTGGTGATTGCGCTCCTTGTCGCCATGGGCGCGGCGCGACAGTTGAACGCGTTGGCTCTCGGCGATGATGTCGCTGTGGCGCTTGGCGTTCACGTGGGTTGGACCCGGGCTGTCAGCGTGCTCGGTATCACTCTGCTGAGCGGTGCAGCCGTAGCCGCGGCTGGACCTATCGCCTTTGTCGGTCTGGTGGTTCCCCATGCCGCTCGGCTGTGGTTCGGACCCGATCATCGCTGGCTGGTACCTGCTTCGGCTCTAGCCGGCGCTGCGCTCTTGCTGTTTTGCGACACCTTGGGTCGCATCGTGGCTAGACCCGGCGAGATTCAGGTTGGAATCATGACCGCGGTTCTAGGTGGTCCGGCCTTCATCGCGTTGGTAAGACGGCAGCGGATGGTTCAGCTATGAGTACTGAGCCTGAGTCACTCCCGCTCAGGGGCCACGTGGTTCGGTTGAAACGATTTTCTGTTCGTCTGAATGTCCGCTCGATCAAACTCTGCGCAGCCCTTACGGTCGCGATGCTCTTAGTTGGAATGGTCTCGCTCAGCGTCGGCGATTTCGCTATACCGCTGGGTGACGTCGCCAAGACTCTCTTCGGCAGTTCCACCGAAGACGCCAAGTTTATAGTAGGTACGCTTCGGCTGCCAAGGGCGTTAGTGGCAATCGGTGTGGGTGCCGCGCTGGGTATGTCCGGTGCCATATTTCAATCCCTAGTAAAGAACCCGCTGGGATCACCCGACATAATTGGCTTCAACTCCGGTGCGGCGCTCGGTGCTGTCATGGCGATTTTGTTGTTCCAGGGTTCGTCGGCGCTAGTTTCTTTAGGAGCCGTAACTGGCGGAATCCTCACTGCGGTCGTTGTTTATGTGCTGGCCTGGCGGCGAGGAATCCAAGCGTACCGATTAGTACTAGTCGGGCTTGGGGCCGCCTTTGCTTTGGACGCAGGAGTCGACTACCTAGTCACTCGCGCCGAAATAAACGAGGTGCAGCGAGCTGCAGTCTGGCTAACTGGGTCGCTAAACGGTCGAAGCTGGGATGAGGTTCGAGTCATTGTCATTGCACTCGCCGCGCTTGGGCCAGCAGCCATATTGGCGCAGCGGCAACTAGATCGCCTGGAGTTAGGCGATGACACAGCAGCCACACTGGGCTTACGCATCAACCGCACAAAGTTCACACTGATCATGATTGCAGTGGTGCTCTCGTCTCTTGCCGTCGCTAGCGCCGGACCCATTCTGTTTGTTGCTTTCGTGTCCGGGCCACTGGCTCGCCGACTCAGCGGGTCACCGGGCGCGGCGGTAGTTTCAGCGGGTTTCGTAGGTGCGATGATCACCCTCTTGGCTGATCTGTCCGCTCGTCAACTGTTTCCCGTTGAGTTACCTGTAGGAATCATGACCGCGGTAATCGGAGCTCCCTACTTGCTCTGGTTGCTTTACCGGCAATCTCCAACCGGAGCCCTATAAGCAAAGGTCACCTGCAATGAAGAACACAGCATTACAACCCAAGCCGCCACGACTCTACGCCGATGGCATACAGCTCGGATACGATAGTGTCACTGTTGTACATAATCTATTTCTAGAGATTCCCGACGCTTCAATCACGGTGATCGTCGGCCCTAACGCTTGCGGTAAGTCAACCTTGCTCCGAGCACTCGCTCGACTTCTCACACCAGATCAGGGGAACATCGTTCTGGACGGTCAGGAAATCAGCGAGATACCCACACGCGAAGTCGCCAGGCGTCTGGGCTTGCTGCCACAGTCGCCAATTGCCCCAGAGGGTATCTTGGTTGTGGATTTGGTTGCGCGTGGGCGAACGCCGCATCAAAAGCTCTTTCAGCAATGGTCAAAGTCGGACGAGCAAGCAGTTCACAGGGCACTGAGCGCTACCGACACACTTGACCTGGCCGAACGCTCTGTTGATGAGCTATCGGGCGGTCAGCGTCAACGCGTGTGGATCGCAATGGCACTAGCTCAAGAAACTGACCTACTGCTGCTCGATGAACCTATCGCCTCGCTCGATGTTACCCATCAAATCGAGATACTCGACCTGATTGACCGGCTCAGCCGAGAAGAGGGACGGACGATAGTTCTAGTGCTACACGACCTCAACCTGGCCAGTCGTTATGCCCATCACATCGTCGCTATGCGAGACGGTGAGATCATGGGCATTGGTACACCCAAAGAAGTTATATCAGCCAGCCTGGTACAGACAGCCTTTGGACTTGACTGCGTCGTGATTGACGATCCGGTCACCGGCAACCCTTTGGTTGTTCCGACCGATCGCCGAACACTATCAACTTTATCCTCTACAGAAGAGCATCTCTATGAACACGCTAACCATTGAAGGTTTCGACCCTCAGACAACAGCACAAATCGAAGAAGTCGTTGACCACCTAGAAGGCGGCCACAGCGATTCGGTTCGCTTTATCGCTGAGAATCTTCATAACCAGGGATCACTTAGCGAAGCCCAGATAACGCGAATCGATCCCATGTCGGTACAGTTTTCGGTGGTCACGCCTTTTGGCCATATCAACGTGCAAGCCGAGTTTGACAAGATAGTCTCGACAGTTCCAGAGCTTCGCAGCCAACTACTCAACATGCTCAAATCGGCCCGACAAGCTCACCCCAACCATGTACTTACTAGCATAGAGGCTGAACTCCAGGCAAACTCAAAGCTAGTAACTTGGGTCGGCTCTGTTCTCTCCAGGCGCCGTATAGCAACGAATATGGTGGAGCTGACGATTGGTGGGCTAGACAGCATGCCCGCTCTCGGAGGTGATGAGTTTAGCTATTTGATGATTCCACCAAGCGGCTACCCAAACGCTATTGGGGCAGGAATGCCGTACTCATATGTTGACTCGCTGCCAACAGAGCAACAGCCTCGCTGTGCCTACTACACAACTCGTAGTCGACGCATTCACAGCGGAGAGATGGATCTGTGGATCTATCTACACAATCACGACGGTCACGAAGGAGACGGCGTCGCTGCATGGGCCGCAAGCGTCGCTGTTGGCGCACCGGTTGTGTTGTGGGGGCCACGACGCGCCTACTACCCACCGGACGACACTGAGCAGATCCTGCTGGTCTGTGACGAGAGCGGTCTCGCGGCCACTGCCGCCATCATCGACTCCTGCCCAAGCTCAAACCGTGTCACCCTGCTGGCAAAGCTCCAGGCAACGTCTCACCAACCGCCTAGGCCGACGCACACCGGCTTGGAGAGCCACTGGTTCGGCCCCAAGAGCGAAGGCCACGACCTGGTCTCGGCGGTACGACAACTCCAACCCCAACCCACCGGCAGCTACGCCTTCGGTGCCGCTGAATCTCGTGAGATCAGCGTAGTCCGACGGCTTCTGCGAAACGAACTCAACTTTCCCGCCAATCAGGTCCACATGACCGGATACTGGCGCAAACAGCCGTTGCAGGCGGCGGTATGACACTGGGAACGGAAACTGTACGGGTGTTGTCTTGGGTCGGACGGCTGGGGCGTTGTCCGGGGTGGGTCGCGGCGGCTCGGTTGCTGTAACATTGGCAGGTGATGTCTGACACCACGGCTGCGTCCATGGGAGGAGTTCAGTATGACGACAAGCGATGATGGCTCACGGCCCGACTCCGCGCTGACCCCCCCCCCCCCCCCCGAGGCTGGGGTGCTGGTATGGGTAGGTTCCGGCGAAGCCGCCAGTGGGGGTTGTTGGTAGCGACGGCTTCGTTGTTGGCGGCGGGTCTGAGTTTGGTTCCGTCGGCGGTTTCTGGGCAGGGCGCGGTTCCCGCGGCGCCTTCGCTTGATGTTACTGGCGGCGATGCTACTGCTTATTTGTTATGGAAAAATCCTGGTGATAGTTCTATAACTCGGTGGGAGTATCGTAGCGGCCCGTTCGGTAGTGTGGGTGATTCGTGGATCAGGATTGATGGCTCGGACGCGTCTACTACGACTCACACGGTGACGGGTCTCACCAATGGGAGTCGTACGTGCTTTCATTTGCGTGCTGTGAACACGAATGGTAACGGTGCCGAATCAACCCCGGTGCGCTGCGCGTGGTTCCGCCCTAAAGTTGCTCAGTTGTTGGTAGATGATGCGGATACTGCGACTGTTACGGAGGGTAATTCCGGTTTTCAGCCTATTACTGTTACTGTGAAGTTGTCACATAATGCTCCTCCTGGCGGGTTAACGGTGGACGTTCAGAGGCTGTTGAGAACTTCTAAGGCTCGGTTCGCCGCGCCGTGCTTTCAAAATGATGAAGTTTGTATTCCGGGCGATTCGGAAGCTTCGAAAGTGAAGGTTCCTGCCGGGACCAAGACGACAACTTTCACTGTGCGCATATTTGGTGATGAGGATGTGGAGGGTACCGAACAAGTTGCTTTGTACTTGCCTGTACTCAGAACTGGTACTGAATTGTTCAAAAAGGGTTGGGTTGGCGGCAAGCCGTTGGTAATTACGATTTTAGATAACGACGGCGTTTATGCTACCACTACCACGTCTACTACTGCTGCTCCTACCACTTCTTCGACCTCGACTACTACCACGACTACCACCACAACCACGACGACTACTACTACCACGACTACCACCACAACGACTACTACTACTACTACTACTACTACTACTACTACTACTACTACTACTACTACTACGATTCCGAAGCCAGCGAAGCCTGCCGGGGTGTCGGCGTGGGTGGCGTCCTCCAAGTCGTTGGGGATACAGTGGACTGCGTCTAGTGATGCTTCGATCACGAAGTACCAGTATCAGCAACGAAAAGGTAGCGACGATTGGGGTGACTGGACTGATATAGAGGGCACGAATGCGAGTACTGGCAGTCACGTGTTTGATGGTCTCGAGGCTGGTACACAGTATAGTTTCCGGATACGAGCTGTCAACGCTTCAGGCAACGGTCCCGCTTCCGATGTGGTGACAAAAACTACTAGCGCATCAACACCTACTACGACAAGCACGACTACAACTACAACCACCACGACTACGACTACAACTACTACAACCACTACAACCACTACAACTACTACTACAACCACTACAACTACTACTACAACCACTACTACTACTACACAGCCGCCGACTACTACAACCACCACTACGACTACCCGACCGCCTACCACTACTACAGCCACAACTACTGCGACCACTACTGCTACAACTCAGCCACCTTCAGGCGGCGGTGGAGGCGGAGGAAGCGGCGGCGGCGGCGGTGGGAGTGATGCCGTTGGGACACAGTCAGGCGCAGACGGGCCGGTAGTTCCAACCAAACCACAAGTCACGGTACGAGCTAGAACAGGAACTGTTTATCTGAATTGGCCAAACCCGAACGACAACTCAATCGTTAGATACGAATACCGGCTGCGAACACGCGGCAGTAACGGCGGTAGTTGGTCGGACTGGTCGACAGTGCCCGGCTCTAACGCGTCTACTACCGAGTTTGAGCTTTCCGACCTGGGAGACAAACAAATCTGTGTACAACTACGAGCTGTGAACACTGACGGAAACGGCACCAGATCCACCGAATACTGCATCAACCTAGATAGCCCAAACCCCGCACTATCAGCCGCAAACGCCGAACGCCTAGCAATAAGACTACTAAGACTACTAAGACTACTACTCAAACTAATGTAAACAACCCAACCACTAAGCTGAACACAACACGAAGACTCAACTTAACCTCTGAGAACAGGGCAATACCGCCAGTCAAACTGCGCAGACGAGATTAATCTCTGTATTTCGCGAATTCGCGCGCTTGGGGCTGCCTTATTGGCCAACTAAATCAGCCGAGAAGGCCCATCGCTGCGACAGAGTCGCGTTCTTCGACCAATTCCGCCCACGAGACCTCGATACGGGTGCGGCTGAACTGGTCTAGTTCTATGCCAGTCACCACGTGATACTGACCGGCAGAGACGGTCACTGGATACGAGGTGATGATGCCGTCGGGAGCGCCATAGTCGCCGGTAGACGCGATACCCATCGAAACCCAATCGCCACCGGGTGTGTCGCAGGCCCAGTCGCGTATGTGGTCCACAGCGGCCGAAGCAGCCGAGGCGGCCGACGAGGCGCCTCGCGCCTTGATGATGGCGGCGCCACGCTGCTGCACAGTAGGAATAAAGTCGTCTTCTAGCCAGGCTTGGTCATCCACCAACGCAGCGGCATTGTGGCCACCTATCTCGGCACGGAAGATGTCTGGGTACTGAGTAGCAGAGTGATTCCCCCAGATCGTCATGCGAGTCACGTCGTTGACCGACACTCCAGCTTTACTAGCGAGCTGAGCGATAGCGCGGTTGTGATCAAGTCGAGTCATTGCCGTGAACTGTCCATCGGCGATGTTAGGCGCATTGCGCATAGCAATCAGACAGTTGGTATTGGCCGGGTTACCGACTACCAGCACCCGCACCGCAGGGTTGGCCCCCTTGCTCAGCGCCTGACCCTGAACGGTGAAAATGCCGCCGTTGGCCTCCAGCAGATCGCTTCGCTCCATGCCCCCCTTGCGGGGCATCGACCCAACCAGCAACGCGTAATCCGCCCCTTCAAAGGCCTCGTTGGGGTCAGATGTGCCCACACGTGCGGTCAGCAGCGGGAAGGCGCAATCATCAAGTTCCATCATCACGCCATCTAGCGCTCCTAGAGCTGGCGGGATTTCCAGCATGCGCAACTCGACGGGTTGATCAGGACCGAGCATGGCACCCGAAGCGATCCGGAACAGCAAGCTGTAGCCAATTTGGCCTGCGGCTCCAGTCACCGCTACTCGAACTGGTTGCTTGCTAGCGGCACTGTCTTCAGCATTCACAGCGTTCCCCTGTTCCCCTGTTTCCCGGTATGTGGCGTATGTGGCCATTTTCGTGTTGGTGGTGACTGGTCGTGTTAGTCAATACTGGTCGTGGCAGCGTCAACAGTGTTCGCCAACAGCATGGCCCGCGTCATCGGACCGACGCCACCTAGACGTGGTGTCACCCAGCCAGCTTTTTCGCTGACTGACTCGTCCACGTCCGACAGAATCTTGCGGCCTTCGCGCGTAATGCCAGCTCCTATCACTGCTGCACCCGGCTTGATCATGTCTGCTGTGACGAGACCTGGTACGCCAGCCGCTGCAATAACGATGTCGGCTTGTCGGGTGTAGAAGCCGAGGTCGCTGATTCCGGTGTGGACAACGGTTACCGCTGCGTTGGCAACTGGCCGCTTCAAAGCCATCAGCAGCGCCATAGGCCGACCGATAGTGAGCCCTCGACCCACCACCACCACATGGCGGCCCTCCACCGGCACGCCATAATGCGTGAGCATCACTTGAATGCCCCGAGGGGTACAAGGCAGCGGACCGTCAGCACCCATCACTAGTCGGCCGAGGTTCACCGGATGCAAGCCGTCGGCGTCCTTGTCTGGCCTTATGGCCAGCAGCGCAGCTTCTTCGTCAAGGTGGCGCGGCAGGGGCAACTGGACGATGTAGGCGTGAACTGCTGGATCTGCGTTGAATCGCTCGATGGTGGCAATTAGCTCCGTCTGTGAGACATCGCCGGGTAGTTCCTGATGAATAGACGCGATACCGACCTCAGCACAATCGCGGATCTTGGCGCCCACGTAGCTGTGCGATGCGGGATCATCGCCTACGAGGATCGTGCCGAGCCCCGGTTGTCGACCGTGCTGGCTAGTCCTGGGCTGGGCAATCCTGGGCTGGGCAATCCTGGCTCGCAGATCGTCCTTGATCTGTGCGGCCAATTCCTCGCCGTTCAGCCACACGGCAGTCACGGACCGCCACCGTAGCTGGCCCCACCGCGTATCGGCCCGGAGCGCTTCGTGCGGCGCTCGTGCAGGCGTCGGAGGGTGGGCGACATAGCAGCAAGCGCCCGGTCGGCAACTGCAAGCACCCGTCGGGCAGCGCCGGGAGTCTCGTTGTCGATCAGGTTTCCCATCACTTGCAAGGTGAGGCGCGCAACCGCATCGGTACCCACCGCCATCGCTAGCCCGGCCCGCAGTAGCCGCGGATGCCCTATCAGGAACGAGAATCGCCGACCGGTGCGCAAGAAGGCATCGAACCTCTCACCCACGATGCGGTTGTAGTCAGCCGCTGCCGTCGATGGATTCGCTGCGAACAGATCAGCCGCCAAGATCCCGGACTCGAGGCCGTAGTCAATGCCCTCACCGTTCATCGGATTAATCAGCCCAGCAGCGTCGCCAACAGCCACCCAGCCCGGACCGTGCCGCTTGGTCACGCTCATCGGCAGGCGCCACGCACGAGGACGCTCCAAGTAGGGGCCAAGCTGCCAACTATCGGCCACAAGGTCCCGGTAACTGTCGCAGAGACGGTTCAAGTTGAGCTTCGCAAAGCCCTTCATGGTGCTGAGAGCGCCCACGCCCAGGTTGACCGTGCCGTCTCCTGCAGGGAACAACCAGCCATAGCCGGGTACCGCTATGCCCGCCGCGTCTCGCAACGTGAGGCATGCCTCCAGGTATTGCTCGCCATGGCGTGGTGTCTCAGCGTAAGTGCGGATGGCCAGACCGAACGGTTCATCCGGGTCGCGGAGCGCGCCGAGCATGCGAGCGGCGCTGCCCTGAGCACCCGCAGCCAGCACTACGAGATCGGCCGTCCAGCGTTCGCCTCCGGCGGTTACCCCCACTGCGCGGCCATCTTCGATGATCGGCAGCGCCTCACTACCAAAAAAGAGTTCGGCGCCCGCGCCAGACGCACCCTCGCACAATGCGCTATCGAGTCGACGACGCGGCCACACCGCCCCGTAGGACCCAAACTTGCCGCTAGCTGGCCAGTCCAACTCGCGCACGCGCTCACCGGCGATCATCCGCAGGCCAGCTATGCGATGTGCGTCGTCCAGAGTGACACCCAGCTCGTCTAAAGCTGCCACCGCACGCGGTGTCAAGCCGTCGCCACACACCTTGTCTCGGCCAGGGAGGGCTTTCTCGAACACGGTTACGTTGATGCCCGCTGCGCCAGCCCGCATGGCTGTCGCCGCTCCAGCGGGACCAGCGCCGATCACAATCATGTCCCGGTGCGGCACTCCTACAGCCTGCCGACCCCGTCGCCGATTCGCTCACGAGCGTTGTCCTGTGTTGTTGGACGGTCGCGGGCTGTTGGATGAGCTTGGACTGTTGGATTATTGCTGGCTGTCGGATGATCGCGGTGGTCGCTACGTTGTCGGTATGACCGAGACTCTCACAGGAACAGGTCGCTCGGCAGCCATCAGCTACGAGCAGCTCTTCAATGAAGACACGCACCCCGTGTCGGAGGCGCTGCGACGCGAGGGCGAGAGGCATCCGGGCAACACACGCGTTCCCGCGCGGGTGTACTACGCGCAAGATGTACATGACCTTGAGGTTGAGCGGCTGTGGAGCCGTGTGTGGCAACTCGCCTGCCTTGAAGAGGAGGTCCCAGAGGTTGGCGACTACCACGTTTACGACATCGCCCACCTGTCGTTCCTGATCGTGCGCGTTTCCCCTGATCAGATTAAGGCGTATCGAAACGCTTGTCTGCATCGCGGACGCAAGCTGCGCGAGACGAACGGGCGCGGTGCAGTCAACCTGCGATGCGCATTCCACGGCTGGTGCTGGAACCTGAACGGCTCACTGCACGAGATTCCCTGCCAGTGGGATTTCCCCGACGTAGATGTGGCCGCATATGGCTTGCCCGAAGCCCAAGTCGATGTCTGGCACGGTTTCGTTTTCATCAACCCCGACCGCAACGCGGCGCCGCTCGCTGAGCATCTCGGCGACTTGGCCGAGCACTTCGCGTTCGTGCCATTTGAGCGCCGCTACAAAGCGGTCCACGTTCGCAAGCTGATGCCGATGAACTGGAAAACCTGTCAAGAAGCCTTCATGGAGAGTTACCACGTGGTGGCTACTCACCCGACGCTCATGGAGAACCTCGGCGATGCCAACAGCCGATACGACGCCTTCGGCAACTACAGCAGGGCTATGTCGGCGCATGGTGTGCCGAGCCCGCACCTGGCCGGAATGGCGACCTATGAGCGGTTAGAAGACGGCAAGCAATTCGCTCGATGGCGCCACCCAATGAGCGGACACATCTACGAACGGATTGGCGACGCTCAAGTGTCTGTTACCGATTTGGATGGCAACGTCAGCACTTTCGACGACGACGGCAACCACCTTGGCGGTCCACAGACTCAAGCCGACCCGCATCTGTGCAAGTGGATTGGTGGGCCCCTGCTTGATGGCATGGAGGATGTGCCTTTGATGCTGCCCGAACCGCCACCCGAGGTGACCAATCTCCGGGGGTGGATAGCTGATCAGAAGCGAGCACAGGTACGTAAGGAGATGGGCGACACTGTCGATCTTGAGGCCATCAGCGACGCGGAGATGATTGACGCCATCTTCTATTCGGTGTTCCCCAACTGGTCTCCGTGGGGTTGCTTCAATCCGATCATGTACCGGTTCAGACCTAACGGCGACAACCCGCAAGAGTGCATCTTTGAGGTGATGCTCTTTCCGCTGGCACCGCCAGACGCAGCGGACCGACCCGCTCCAGCCAAAGTCCACGACCTTGGGTTGGACGACGACTGGACGCTGGCGCCCCAACTGGGTCCGCTAGCAAAGATCTTCCAGCAGGACTCGCTGAACCTGCCCCTGGTGCAACAGGGCCTTCGAGCCCAAGAACAACAGGAGGTGATATTCGCCTCCTACCAGGAAACCAAGATCCGGCACTTCTATCGCCACTACTTCGACTGGCTCGGGTCCAGCATTGATAGATCGAGCGGAGCCGTAACCGATCGCGTCTCCATTAGAAGGAACGGTAAAAGGAACGGCTCGCATGGGACGACTTGAAGGCAAAGTTGCAGTCATTACCGGAGGTGCCAGCGGCCTCGGCGAAGCCACGGTGCATCGTTTCGTGGAAGAAGGTGCCCGCGTTGTGGTGGCCGACATCCAAGAGGAGGCTGCACGTGAGCTTGCCTCGTCACTGGGCGACGCCGCAGTATTTTGCCGCACTGATGTCACCCAAGAAGCCGACGTAGAAGCAGCAGTCGCCGCGGCCGTTGGAGAGTTCGGGCGTTTGGACTGCATGTTCAACAACGCTGGCATTGTGGGAGCTGTTGGATCAATCGCCCAGACATCAACGCAGGCGTGGGACGAATCGCTGACCATCTTGCTACGAGGCGTCTTCTTGGGGTGCAAACATGCGGCTCGCGTGATGATCAACCAGCGTGCGGGCTCGATCATCTCCACATCGTCAGTGGCGGGCGTCGTGGGAGGTTTGGGCCCACACGCCTACACAGCCGCAAAGCACGGCGTGATTGGGTTGACGAGATCAATAGCGAACGAGCTAGCGCAGCACGGAGTACGAGCCAACGCAATCTCGCCAGGCAGCATCGTGACCGCAATGACCGCTTCAGTCATCAGCGGGGATCACACCGACACAGATACGGCGCAGCAGCACATTGCCGCTGGCTCTCCCCTAGGGTTCGGCGGTTTGCCGATTGATATAGCCAATGCTGCGCTCTATCTCGCGAGTGACGACGCTCGTTACGTCAGCGGGCACTGCCTAGTGGTGGATGCCGGGTTCACTGCTGCGGGCGCGGTGCCGAATCGTTTTCATCGCGGCGAGGGTTCGCTAATCGCTGAGGCCGGGCGGCGGGGCTAAGGCTGGGGCTTCGGTGCATCTGCAGCAACAGCGGTGTCAGCCAACAAGAGTGGTCAATCAACTGGTCGATCAACAAAACAGAACGTTCAACAAGGTGGCCAACTAACAAGACTGGCCAACCAACACGAAAGGCGGCAGCCGCTTTGATCATCATCGCTGGAGTCATCAACTTCGATACAACTGACAATCGCGACCGTGCTGTGGAGCTCAGTCACCCACTGCAACTGGCGACTCGGCAGGAAGAACCAGGCTGCATGGCCTACTGCTTCTCGGCAGATCCGTGTGTCGAGACTCAGGTCGCGGTCTACGAGCTGTGGGCCGATGAGCCATCGCTGGCCGCCCACTTTGAGCACCCGAACTACTTCAACATGCGGGCCATGCTCGGTGAATGCGGCATCGTGGAGGCGAACGTCCTCAAGCACCGCTGCGATCTATCCGAACCGGTCTATGACGACACGCGAACACCCAGAGCGGACTTTTTCACCGCATGAGCTATCGCTGCGCGGCACTTGAGGCTGCCGCCCGTGGCAACACGACCCAGCTTCTCAGGCAAAGCTGGGGCTCTCACCGACACACGCGCTAGCTCCCAGTGAGACCCAGAGGGGGAGGTACACCCACATGTCCATCGACACCAACCGGTCAAGTGCATGGGGCGAAGCCAGATCACCTGGAATCAGCTACCAACAGCTCCTAGACGCCGACACACACGAGGTGCCCGACGTCTTGCGACTTGACCACCCCAGCTACCTCGGCAGCGAAGATGTAGCCGTCAGCCGCTACACCACCCGAGCTTGGCACGAAGCCGAAGTTCAGCACATCTGGCAGAAAGTCTGGCAGTACGCCTGCCGGACCGACGAGATCCCCGAAGTAGGCGACTACTACATCTATGAGATAGTGCGCGACTCATACATTGTCATGCGCACCGAGAACGGCATCAAGGCATATGTGAACGCGTGCCTGCACCGGGGTCGACGACTAAAGGACTTCAATGGTCGCTGCAGCGAAATCCGCTGCGCCTTCCACGGATTCGCATGGACCTTGAACGGTGATCTGCAGGACATTCCCGGAGACTGGGATTTTCCTCATGTGGACCGCGAGAACTTCACACTGCCCGAGGCGCAAGTCGGTGAGTGGGCTGGCTTCGTGTTCATCAACCCCGATCCCGACAACACTGAGTCACTCAAGGACTACCTGGGCGAGATCGTAGACCAGTTTGAGGTGTGGGACCTGGAGCGGCGCTACAAACAGGCTCACGTAGCCAAAGTGATCCACGCCAACTGGAAGATCGCGCAGGAAGCTTTCTGCGAGGCATATCACGTGAACGCCACCCATCCCCAGATCATGCCTTACCTGGGCGACACGAACTCTCAAGTGGACATTTGGGAGAACTTCGCCCGGGTGATAACGCCGGGTGGCACGCCGAGCCCACTACTGGACTGGGAACCAACCGCTGCGGAGATGATGCGAGCGATGCTTGACGTGCGTCACGATCAGGAGCTGCCAATGCAGCTTGATGACACGGCCAACATGCGCTCCATCGCTGCCGAAGCCAGCCGAGCCCGCTGGAGGCCGATTGCTGGCTCTCAGTGGGTTGATGCAATGTCCGACGCGGAGATGATGGACAGCATTGACTACACCGTGTTCCCCAACTTCCACCCGTGGGGCGCTTTCAACCGCATCGTGTATCGCTTCAGACCCAACGGCGACGACCATCGTTCCGCGATCATGGAGTGCATTTTCTTGGCGCCCTACCAAGGTGACAAACCTCCGCCTTGCGAAGTGCATTGGCTAGAAGAGTTCGAGACCTTCACCGACGCGCCCGAACTAGGAATGCTCGGCAAGGTCTTCAATCAGGACCTCTTCAACATGTCGAAGTTGCAGATCGGCCTTGAGACCACGCGCAAGCCGGGGATCACACTGGGCAACTACCAGGAAGCCAAAGTGCGCTGGCTACATCACAAGCTGGCCGAATGGATTGAGCGAGACAGCGAGCAGGCAGTGCATATATCTGGTAGCGCTGCAGGGGCTAGCGACGTCGGGTTCCCCGCCGCGGAACGAGGAGACGGTTGAGATGCCCTCGGGTCTGCACCATCCGTTCAGCGGCGCGCTATACGAGCGTCAACTCGAAGGCGAGATCGGCGACATAGTGGTAACCGATGGCGACCGCTCAGGTATATTCACGCACGAGGGCGAGTGGGTCAGTGGTGAGTTGCGGGAATGTGACCCGCAGATGTGCAACTGGATTGCTGGTCCGCAAGTGGCGAACCATCGCGTGAGTGAGCCCGGCGACTGAGAGCCCGACCCGGCAGGCCGATCCGGCATGATGCATGCCGACTTTACGGTCAGTCTTGTGGCTCTTCCGGTTTTGGGGGGTTGGTTGGTGTGGAGTAGGTTCCAGTTGGGTTTGCTGGCGTAGGTGTGCGGCTGGATTGGCGGTCCGCGAGTCGCAATTCATCAAGTGAGCGAAGCCGCTGAGGGCGCATCAAGGAACCAAGGGAACCATTAGGGTGAAACAAGTGAGCCGCGAGACCTTGGTTGATCTCACACGTCGCACACTTGAGCACGCACGCGCTGGGACAGTGCCGCTCGCGGCCGGTATCGGGCGAGTTCCCGCAGCGAACTACTACGACCCGCAGCGCTGGCAACTGGAGATGGAGCGGGTATTCAAGCGCACTCCCCTGGTGTTGGGCTTTAGCTGCGAGCTATCTGAACCGCACAGCTTCAAAGCACTTGAGGTTGCGGGTGTGCCGGTCATATTGTCACGCGGCGCTGATGGCCAGATGCGCTCATTCGTGAACATGTGCAGCCACCGTGGCTCGATAGTTGTTCCGGAAGGAACCGGCAAAGCCCGCAGGTTCACGTGCCCTTATCACGCCTGGAGTTACGACAATGAGGGTCATCTGGTTGGGATTTTGGATCGTGACGAATTCGGCGACCTCGACACAGACTGTCATGGCCTCACACCCCTTCCCGTGGCTGAGCGGGCTGGCATTGTCTTCGGCTCGCTAACTCCAGAAACGCCGTTCGACATCGACACCTACCTATGCGGCTACGGCGCGATGCTTGAGCATCACGACTTTGCGAGCTGCGTCTACGTCGGCAACCAGGCCGTGGACGGACCCAATTGGAAGGTGGCCTACGACGGCTATCTCGACTTTTATCACCTGCCGATCCTGCACCGAGAGACATTCGGGCCCGACTACTCCAACAAGGCGATCTATGACGCGTGGGGTCCACACCAGCGCGTAACCTCACCCGACCACAGAATCTTGGCGATCGATGGTCTCGCTGCCGACGATTGGCCTATTGAGTTGCTCACCGCCGGTGTGTGGACAATCTTCCCACACACTTCGGTCGCAGGGTTCAAAGTGAGCGCCAACGGCGTGCCGGGCGGCGGCCGGATGTACATGATCTCAACGCTGTTCCCTGGCGACACCCCGGACACTTCACGCACAATCCAGCACTTCCTTGCCGCCTTTCAGCCCTCCGAGGAGCTGAACGAGCTGATTGAAGCCCAAAAGGCGTTCTTGCTGCACGTAGTGCGCGACGAGGACTACTACACCGGCAACCGGATCCAACGAGCGGTCAAAACCGGCGCCAAGACGGAGTTTTTGTTCGGTCGCAACGAAGCTGGCGGTCAGCGGTTCCACGGCTGGGTTGATCGCCTAGTGGCCGCAGAGACCGCGCAGGACTTCGCCAACCTGTTTGTCGGCGCCGAGGTGTCGTTCCAGCGTTGACTGAAACAACGCTGCGAAAGTACTCAGCAACAGCCGCGGCAGCTCAGAGTTCTCGCAACACCGCCATCAGCTCGGGAAGCTCAGCGCCGCGAGCCATGATCTCTTCCATACCTCCAACCACTCCAGTGAGATTGGCGAGCACCACGTGCTCAAGTCCCTCTTGCGCGTAACCCTCTAGCTGCGACCCGATCTCCTGCGCATTGCCCACAAAGAGCACCTGTTGAACCATCTCAAAGGGGATAGTGGGCGCAAGATCGCGCAGTTCGTCTGCATTCAGGTCGTGGATGATCACATCGATGAAGCCCTTGGAGTCGTTGCCTAACGGATGGACCAACCCGTTTGCCTCCCAAATTGATCCCATAGCGAAAAGCCCGAAGAGCTTTCCCAGCGGTTCGGATTCAAACATCTCCGCCGCGCGTTCGGAACTTTGCGCGAACAAGCAGAACGGCAACATGGCCGCCTCCGGAGCCGGACGCCCAGCCGCTGCAGCATGGTCGCGGATGGTCTGCAGTTTGCGCCCGTATTCCTGCGGCGACATCCACCAAGCAGGGATCCAGCCATCGGCGTAGCGACCGGTCAGACCTAGCATGCGCGGTCCGTGTCCGGCCACCCACACGGCAGGTTTGCCGCGTCCAGGAGCCTCTAGCGGAAGTCCGATCCGGCCTGGGCCTTCGGGCATGACGCCATCGTCGAGCAGGCTGCGCAACTCGGCTAGGCACTCTTCAAGCAGTGCCACAGGCCGCTCGAACGGGTAGCCGAACGGCGTGAGGCTTTCCGCCTCGCCGGAGCCGATGCCCAGGATGAATCCGCCGGGAATCAAGTCGTTCAATGAGAGCGCTGTACGTGCCAAGTCGATGGCGCGACGACGAGTCGAGTCGGTGACCGAGATGCCATAGGGCTTGTCGGTCAGAGTGCCGATCTTGACTCCGTAGACGAAGGGGTCGTAGAACGCATCGGGGTCCGACGCCAACGCAGACAGTGGTATCTCGCTCCACAAATCAGGGTGGAAAACTCCCAAGAAGTGATCGGGAGCCCAATACGAATCGGCGCCCATCTGTTCGTATAGGGGGAGCATCTGTTCGGTGCTGGCGAAAGGAAACTGCGCTGGGAGTGTGATCCCGACTTTCATGGTGAACTCCTGCGTTCAGGGTGTCGCGCATCCTGCCGTGGTGAGCGACTGGTGTGTGCTGTGGGGCTCATCCGTTGCGAGACGACAGCCAACGCGCCGTGGCCTTCGCCATTTTTGAGCCGTCGTATCCGATGCGCTGTGTCGGTTCCACCTCAAGGATCACGCGGCGTGGCGAGTCCAAGAAAGACACGAACGTGGCTTGGCCCTCTTCGTCACCGGGACGCAGCGCCGCGGCCAGGGCCGGGTAGAACCAGGCCTTGGTTTCGGCGTCGTCATGCACAGTGCATGTGCCCTTCCAGGTGATCGCCTTGTTGCGTGGCATCGGCGAACCGGTGCTGGTCACCACAATGCACACCCTCGGGTCGCGTCGCACCGCACTGATGCGCGCTCGCTGACTCGATGCCGTCAGCCAGAAGCGTCCGTCTCGCCAGACGTAGGACATGATGACCCCGACTGGCCAGCCCTCACGGTTGGCCCATATGAAGGTGCATTCGTTGTGTGCCAGCAGTAGCTGCTCTTCAACGTCGGCGTCCAGGTCATACACCGTGACGTCCTCGTAGTTCTCCTCGGGATGGTTCTGCGACGATTGCTCAGCCATGGTGCGCCTCCGTTCGGCTGCTGCGTCAAGCTACACCCGGCTACCTTGCCGCCATGGACGTCTACGAAGCCATCTACACGACCCGGGCAATGCGTCGGTTGTCACCTGAACCATTTGATGCTGCGCTTTTGCCGAAGCTGTTTGACGCGGCGGTGCGCGGCCCGAGCGGCGGGAACGAGCAGCGTTTCCGCTTCATGACCGTCACCCAGCCCAACACCAAGGCAGAGATACAGCGCATCTACCGCGAGTGTTTGGATGAGCTGAACTCAACGCGCTATGCGTATGTGCAAAGCCAAGTGGCTTCGGGTGATCGGAACGACCCAGCCGTGCAACGGGCGGTACGGATCGACAGCTCTGCGCAGTGGTTCGCCGACAATTTGCATCAAGCACCGGTCCTGGTGTTTGTGTTCGGCAAGCCCGGCGGTGAGACGACGACGTTTCCGTGCCTGTGGAACCTCTGCCTGGCCGCGCGAGCCGAAGGCCTGGGCACAGCGATCACGACGTTGCTCAAGCTGCAACAGCAGCGGGTCGAGCACCTACTGGGCGTGCCCGAAGGCGAGCAGTGGCAGATGCACGGCATGGTTCCACTCGGCACACCACTGGGCAGGTGGGGTGTGGCCGAACGCAAACCCGCGCACCTTTCGGTCTTCAGCGAGAGATGGGGCGAACCGGTTGATTGGACGGTCAACGAACCGCTGTGGCCACCCGCGCAAAACGAAGGCTGAGCGGTACCTCTTTGCTCAGGTTGTCGTCTACTGTTACCTCACCAACTCCTAGGGGGACCAAGTGAGAAAGTCAGGACTCGCGAAGCTGCTCGCGCTGCTGTTCGCATTCACGCTCATCGCTGCGGCATGCAGCAGCGACGACGCAGGAACCGACGGTGTGGCCACAACCGAAGATGACTCGGCGGCCATGGCCGACGGTGACACCGATAGCGACGCAGACATGGGCGATGGCGACACCGATGCCGACATGGGCGATGGTGACACGGATGCCAACACGGGCATGGACGATGGCATGGACGACAGCGATGCCCACATGGGTGACATGCTGGGCGACAACGCAGTCTTCGGCAACGGCGCCGAGGAATGGGAGCGTGCAGTCCATCTAGGCGAAGCGAACCCGCTGGCGGCCAACGGCGAACCGATCGTGATGTTCATGGTGAACCTGGAAGGAGCGCCGGGAGGATCGTTCCCAGAAGTTCGTGAGGGCCTTCAGATTGGGATCAACTACATCAACACGACGCTCGGCGGTGTCGGCGCGGACCTTGAGAATGGCGTGCCAGGCAGACCACTCGCGCTGGAAGCATGTCCGCACACGTTGGACCCGGCTGAAGCGCAAGCCTGCGCAGCCGAATCCGTCGCCGCCAATCCCGACCTGATTATCAAGGGCATCGACTTTTTCAGCCCGATTTTCTGGCCCGTGTGGGCTGGCCAGTACCCGGTGATTGACACGTTGCCCATCTTCGTTGCAGACTTCGTCGCAGACGGCTCGCTCGCCATGGGCGGCGCATGCGTCTCGGCGTTCCCCGGCGGGGCGCAAGCCATGGTTGAAGCAGGCCACGACCGCATCGCCATCATCTACTCCGACAACGCGCCCGGTCAAGAGTGCTGGGCCGACACCCAGGAGCGCTTTTACAAGTACTACGAGCAGACCGAAGGAGTTGAGTACCGCGGCTTCCCTGAGGCACCAGGCGACCCCTCCGACAACGACGCGATTGTGCAGGAGATCCTGAACTTCCTAGAAGGCAGCAACGGCGCAGTGCATTTTGGTATCGCTGCCGCGGATTGCGCTGAGTACAACGACGCCCTTGACGCTGCGGGCAACACCCACCAGGTGTGGCCCTCAGGCAGTTGCGTGGATGACGCCGTAACAAGTGCTGCTTCGGCGACTGGCAAGCACTTTGGTTTTGATGGTCCACCCGCACCCGACAACGCTTCTTTGTTGGAGCAGTTCCATCCGTTTTGGCAGTGGGAGGTCAACCAACGCGAAGCAGTCCTGGTAGCAGGCCAGCCTGAGTCGCCACTTTCGACGTTCATGCGACTCGGTTTCAATACCGCAGTTATGGCTTACCAGGTCGTCGGCGATTTCATTGCCACCGGTGGCGACCCCAGTGATCATCAAGCGCTAAAGGCGTTTATGGGTTCGCTTGACAATCAGCACCGCGTTGCGGGCACGCCACTTGACTGCGCCAACAAGGTGCCCGAATGGGGTGCCATCTGCGCATTCCATTTCACCAGCTTCACCTGGAACGGTGAGGAGTTCGTGGCGAACGACTTCCTGGGGCACGACCCTGCCGATCCCAGCACCTGGATCAACGTGCGCGACCTGCTTGCGGTGGTTGCCACGGAGGTGCCACGCGGCTAACAGCACCTAGACACACAGTTCGCACCAACCTTCCAGTGTCACCATGAGCGACCTGCTCATCGCGATCGCGATCGGCATCGGCGCTGGTGGTCTGTACGCCATGCTCGGCTCGGGCATCGTGGCCGCGTTCAAGGGCTCAGGCGTTATCAACTTTGCCCACGGCGCGGTCGCGATGTACGCCGCCTACACCTGGTCGGAGCTGCGTCAAACCGGCGACATCTATCTGCCATGGTTCGATCCGCTGCCCACGCACTGGTTGAACCTGCCGGTGCGGATCAATGTGCGCGACACCGGCTTTGAAGAGGCTGGTGTCTTCTGGGATCAAGCCATACCCATTTTCTTTGGCATGGTCATGGCCGGTCTGCTGGGACTCATGCTGCACTTTTTGGTGTTCCGACCGTTGCGCAACTCGCCTGCTTTGGCGAAAGTCATCGGATCAATCGGAGCCATGCTGTGGTTCCAGTCAATCGCACAATTGCACTTTGGCAGCACGCTGCGCACCCAGCAAGGGTTCTTGCCGACCGGCTCCATCGACAATTTTCTCGGCTTAGGCGCCAGCATCGGTGTCGACCGAGTGTGGGTGCTGGTCGCTGCGCTGATTATGGGCGGCGGCGTGGCCTTGATCTACCGCCATACACATTTTGGCCTTGCGACGAGAGCTGCTGACGAAAACGAAAAAGGTGCCACCCTGCTCGGGTACTCACCGCAGCGCCTGGCTTTGCTGAATTGGCTCCTCGCCTCGCTCATGGCAGGCGCGGCCGGGCTGCTGTTTGTTGGCATTGCGACGCTCACGCCTTCCAACTACTCGCTGTTCGTTATCCCGGCACTGGTTGCCGCTCTGCTCGGCAACCTCAAATCGGTTTGGCTGGCCACCCTGGGCGGAATCGGCTTGGGAATGGTCCAATCGGGATTCGTCAACATCGCCAATCGAGACTGGTGGCCCGAACTGTTGCGCGCCGAAGCTGTGCGGCAGATCATCCCACTCGCTGTCGTGGTGCTGTTTCTCTTCTTGCGGGGCGACAAGGTGCCTGAGCGGGGAACAGTTGGCGTGAAGGGTCAGCCACGCGCACCCAAGACTCGCAACCCCGTCGTGACTGCTGTGTTCCCGTTGCTGTTGGCACTGGGGGGCATCTGGCTGTTCAGCGGGCCGTGGGAAGTTGCATTCACATCGTCTCTGGTTGCGATTCCGGTGATGCTGTCGCTAGTGGTGCTGACCGGATATCTCGGCCAGATAAGCCTGGCGCAGACGGCGTTAGGCGGCGTCGCTGCGTACATGATGGTTCGTCTCGTGTCAGATGGCACCAAACAAAACGAATTTCAGTTCGTGATTGTTGACGGGCCCGGTTGGCCACACGAGATCGGGATGGTCTTGGGTGTCGTCATCGCAGTGGGCGCTGGCTTGCTCATTGCGTTACCGGCGTTGCGTATCCGCGGTGTGCAGCTAGCTGTAGTCACCATTACCGCCGTCGTCGCAATCAGAGAGTTCGTGCTGAAGAACGAGTTCTTGTCCGGCGAAGGTGCAAAGTCCAACAATCCGGTGCCACGGCCGAGCCTGCTGGGTATGGATGTTGGCGTTCAAGACCCCGAGACGTTCAATCCTGACCGTTGGCAGTTCGCGGTGTTTGCTGTCATTCTGGTTGTGCTCTGCTCGCTGGCGGTGGCGAATCTGCGTCGAGGCGGAACCGGTAGACGCTTTTTGGCTATTCGGTCCAACGAACGCGCTGCGGCGGCTGCTGGCATTGACGTAGCCCGCAACAAGCTGCTGGGTTTTGGTATAGCCGCCGCTCTCGCAGGGATCGGCGGTGTGCTCACCGCGTACAAGCTGTCGTCGATCTCATTTGAGAACTACAACGTCTTCGTCGGTATTGCAGTTGTGGCGTTCGCCTATCTGGGTGGCATCTCGATGGCATCGGGCTCGGTATATGGCTCGCTTATCTCGGCGGGCGGCATTCTTGCCTACACCATTAGCCATCACTTCCCCGATGTCACCAAGGACTACATAACCGCCGTCGGTGCCCTTGGGCTGATCCTCAACGCGATCATCACCAACGGTGAGGGCATCGCGATGTTGAACCTGCAGTTGATGCAGACGCTGCGTAACTATGTTCGCTACGCCCGATGGCATCACTGGCGGCGGCTGCTTGTACGTCTCGCACCGACTGTTGCAATCAGCCTGGTTCTCGGATGGCTGGTCTGGACACGCCAAGCACACTTCAACAGTTGGATGTTGGTGTTGGCAGTGTGGATCGGGTTGAACGTGCGCGCTCTAGGCCAAGCAATCATTCGGATTGCGACCGGCACGGGCGGCATGTTCTACGTACCGCCGCCCGATTCGCCCGCATGGGGTCCCCTGCATGACGAATCGCCAGACACGACGCGGCCTGCCAACGTCGATGTCACTGTCGGTGCCGCTTCCAATGGCGTCGATACCGCCAACAGCGAAGATGGCGTTTCGTGAGCCTGCTCGAGACTCGGGACTTGACCGTCACTTTTGGTGGCTTGAATGCCAACGACTCGGTGAGTATCAGTATTGAGGCTGGGAGCTTCGTCGGACTCATTGGACCCAACGGTGCTGGCAAGACCACTTTCATTGATGCAATTACGGGGTTCGTTACGACATCGGCGGGCAGTGCATATCTGGACGGGGCGGATCTGTTGGCCATGAAACCGCATGAGCGGGCCCGGGCCGGACTGTCTCGCACATTCCAATCATTGGAGCTCTTCGACGATTTGAGTGTTGAGGACAACTTGCTGGTGGCAGGAGAAAGGTCGCGCTGGTACAGCTTCCTTGGCGACTTCGTCAAGCCGTCACGCAAGACCGGTGTTGAGCCTCAGGTGGACTGGGCGCTGGAAGTTCTCGGCCTTAGTGAACATCGCACGGCGAGCCCCGGCGACCTATCGCACGGACAACGAAAGCTCGTTGGTGTGGCCCGAGCGTTGACGTCGCAGCCCAAGTTGGTGCTGCTGGACGAACCGGCTGCAGGGCTCGATACCTCTGAGAGCCAGGCTCTGGGCAGCCAACTGCGCTCGTTCTTGACCCACGACATCACTGTCTTTCTGATTGACCACGACATGGGATTGGTGCTGAACGTCTGCGACTACATCTACGTGCTCGACTTCGGCAAGATCATCGCTGCGGGCACACCCGACGAGATCAGAGTGCATCCCGAGGTGGTTCGAGCCTATTTGGGCGAGTCGGCTAGTGCTCTGCAAGAGGCCGGTGCCAAGGATGCGAGGCACGCTCAATGAGACTCGGGCTGCGCAAGCGTGCGACTTCTGCGCCTTCTAGCGAGGCAGCAGACTCTGATGGCGGCCTAGAGGCTGAGAGCGACGGCATCACGATCTCAGGTTTGCACACTGGATATGGCGGAGTTGCCGTGGTGCGCGATCTGGACCTGTCAGTGAGGCCCGGTGAAGTTGTCGCGCTGCTGGGGCCGAACGGCGCTGGCAAAACGACCACGTTGTTGACCATCTCCGGCTTGATCAAGCCGCTCGTCGGCCACATATGGATCGACGGCAATGCTGTCGACACCAAGTATCCGCATCGAAACGCTCGACTCGGCTTAGCTCATGTAGCCGAGGATCGCTCGCTGTTCTTTGATCTGACGACGGAGGAAAATCTGCGGCTCGGTCTGCGCGGGTCCGACGACGAGTCAGCAGATCTTGAGCACGCGTTGGAATTGCTGCCAGCATTGCGCAGCCTGCTGGACCGCCGAGCCGGGCTGTTGTCGGGTGGGGAGCAGCAGATGCTGGCCATGGCTCGGGCGCTAGCTGGACGACCACGGCTACTGCTAGTGGACGAGATGAGCCTCGGCCTGGCACCAGTCATCGTCGAACGACTGCTGCCGATAGTACGCGATGTCGCCGAGTCCACCGGTGCGGGCGTGTTGATCGTGGAACAGCACATTCACATGGCACTAGAAGTCGTGGACCGGGCCTACGTGATGAACCGCGGCAGGATCGTGATGGAAGGCACAGCCGCCGAACTGAAACAACACCAAGAGCTACTGCTAGCGAGCTATCTGGGCGGCGACGAACTGGATGCGTGACACAGAAGTTGGCCGTGCGCTGCCACCTAGTTGACTGTGGACGGTTGAGCTAGTGGATGCCGCGTGGGTTGACCGGATTAGGTCAGATATGTCCTATGAGTTCGGTCGGACCGGCCCGCCGGAGGGTTTCCCTGCATTTCACGACATTCCGGTTGAGCGACACACCTCCGATGAGTTCGCCCTACTTGAGAATGAGCACATGTGGCCGCGCACATGGGTAGTAGCGGGGCGAGCCGAGGATGTCGCTTCGCCAGGCGACTATTTCGTGTTCAAGGACTTGGGCGTTCCGCTTTTGGTTGTGCGCGGCACCGATGGCCGGATTCGCTGCTTCTACAACACGTGCCAACATCGCGGCGCGCCGGTTGTGCGCGAGGCGCGTGGCAATTCACGCAGGCTGCGTTGCCAGTACCACTCTTGGACCTATGAGATTGACGGGGGCACGCTTGTGTCACTGCCGGATGAACGCGACTTCGTCGATCTGGATATGTCCACCCGCTGCCTGCCTCAGGTGAAATGTGAGACGTTCGCAGGCTTCGTGTTCGTGAATCGCGACCCTTCTGCGCAACCCTTGGCCGACTGGATCGGCCCTATCGCGGAGATCTTTGAGCCATTCGATTGTGAGCTGTTGCGCGAGGTGTACCGCAAAAGCGTGGTGGTGCCGTGCAACTGGAAAGTGACCGCCGAGGCGTTCTTGGAGGTGTACCACTTTCGGCACATACATTCTCGCAATGGCGTGTCGGTGCTTGACAATCGCGGTGCGGCGATGGGCTTGTATCCGAACGGTCACAGCCGCATGATCACGCCCTACTCCAAGCAGAACTGTCAGCGGTTGGGCATGGACTCCTGGGAGGACTGGAAGGTCTTGGACCAAGGCCCGTTCGCTGCCGCAAAACGTGTACCCGCCATGGTCGACTGCACCAGTACGGCGCTCAGCCTGTTCCCAAACATCGTCATTCCGCTGGGCAGCATTGGTTTCCCGGTGCTGCTGTTCTGGCCGATAGACAAGCGCACCACCCGACTTGACTGGGTGTACTACGCACCGACTGTTGACGGAAGCCACGCTTGGGCCGACGATGAGCTTCCACCACATTGGCAGGAGCGTCGCGCCGGGTTCGACCAGATCATGGACGAAGACATGATGAACATGGCCCCGATGCAAGAATCCATGGACTCACCGGCTTTGCGAGGCATTCCCCTCAACTACCAAGAACGCCGCATCTGGCACCTGCACGAACAGCTCGACAGAGTCATCGGCATTGACCGGATCCCTGAACACATGCGAGTGGCGCAGCTTCTCGGGGACTACATAGAGCAAGTCCAATAATTGTCAACCCAGACTCCTAGAGCCTGGGTGTACGGCGAGCCTGGGTGTACGGCGATATAGGCGCCGGGCGCTGGCTGCTAGGTGGCTGTTGCTCCAGCGGCATCTCGGCCAGCTATGTAGCCCGTGGTAATGGCCGGGCCCAGCGTGCCACCGGCGCCGCCGTACAGCAGCCCGGTTGGTGCAGCCATGGCGTTGCCTGCCGCGTACAGACCGTCGATTACGCCGCCTGTGTTGGCCAGCACACGACAACGGGTGTCGGTCTTGGGGCCACCGTTTGTGCCGAGCGCCCCTAGCTCAATCTCCACTGCGTAGTACGGAGGCGTTACCAGCGGACCCAGCGTCGCGCCGACGCCAGCTATGCGCTGGTCGCCGTTGAATGTGTCGTACGCGCTTTCGCCGCGACCGAACTCGGTGTCGCGTCCTTGCGCTGCGTCGGCATTGAACGCCGCCACTGTGTCCTGTAGCTGTCTAGCTGGAACGCTTATAGCCGCGGCGAGTTCGTCGAGTGTTTCGGCGCGGGCCATCCAGCTAGGTGTCGTGGGTCCAGGCGGCACACCGGCTACGTCGTAGCTCAGCTTGTGCTGGTGGTCAAATATGAGCCAGCAGGGGAGATTGGGATAGCAAAATCTCGATGGATCGAACGTATGGAACGCACCGCCCATCGCGTTGTAGTTGCCAGCCTCGTTGGTGAAACGGCTGCCGGATGCGTTGACCATGATGGAACCCGGCCTGGTTCGCTCAAGCAATATCAGTCGTGTCCGCTGATGCCCGAAGCTCTCCTCGCCAGGCACGCGCACCCCTGGCACCCACCAAGCGCTTGACATGTTGCCCAAACGAGCCCCGGCCTGCATTGCCATTGTCAGCCCATCGCCCGTATTGGTCGGAGCGCCAGCGGGGGCCGTCATGGGGCCTCGAAGGAAGGCTGCGGTGAGTTCAGGGTTCCATTCAAAGCCGCCGGTCGCAATGATCGCCGCTCTGGAGCGGATAACGCGGCCGTCTGCTAGTTCCACGCCGCGTACGCGCACCGCCGTGCCGATCCTGTCAGAGTCGGTCCTGTCAGAGCCGGTGTTGTCGGAGCCGTCCGCGCTTGAGCCCGCAGGCAGCTCTTCGGTGACTAGACGCAGCGCTGGTGCTTGCAGAACCGGTTCCACACCTCGGTCCAGCAGGCCGCGCAGCAACGCCCCTACTAGCGCAAGTCCCATGCCGAACTCGTGGCGTTGCGCTCGCGCCGCGAGCAATTCGGCTGGTGGCAGTTCGGTCGCTCCGCCCAGTGGCGTTTCGGTCAGCGTGATCGGGTGGGGACCGCGATCGTTTCGTACGCACGCCGCCCAATCATCCAACCCGCTGAAGCTGAACAGCGCGTTGTCTACCGAGCGGCCGCCACCCGGCAGTCCCCCAGGATGCTCAGGGTGATAGTCGGGGTAGCCGGGGATCAAATGAAACTGGCACGGTGTGCGTTCGGCGAGGTAGCGCAGAGCCTCGGGGCCGGTGTCAACCAGGGTCGCTGCCATTTCGGAGTCAATCTGGCCCAACGACAGCGCCTCAAGATACGCCAGCGCTTGCTCCCGGCTGTCGGCAATGCCCGCCTCGGCTTGTAGGTGATTGACAGGCATCCAGATGATGCCGCCGCTCATGGCAGTAGTTCCGCCAATCAGATCTGACTTCTCAACCAGCGCAACCGAGGCACCGCTGTCGGCGGCGGTGATAGCTGCGACCAGTCCGGCCGCGCCGCTGCCCATCACCACAACGTCAACTTCGTGCGGCACGTCGCCGCCGCGATTCTCAGTTCTCATGTCACCTGCCTCATTTCACCGGTTCCATGCCTTCTAGTCTCATGCCTTCAGGTCTCATATCTGCTGGTAGTGCTCTTCGGCGCACCCACACCGGCTGACAAAATTACGAACCCAGCCGACTCAGCGCAGCAGACTCCCTACTAAGACTCGCGCAGCCTCACGCACGTCGAACGCACAGCGCGCCAGCTTGTGCTAGCAGCAACTTGCCGAGCGGGCTGCGTGGGCTGCGCGGCATCTAAAGTCGCCGCGTGAACGAGAACAGCATTGGCTCGCAGCCACTCGAAGCACTGATTGATCTCAGCGGCAAACGGACACTGGTGACCGGAGGGGGCAAAGGCATCGGGCGCGCCATTGCGTCTCGATTCATCGAAGCTGGCGCCACGGTGACCATCGCTGATGTCGACCCCGCAGCGGCATCCACAGCTACAGATCTCGGTGCGAGCTTCGTGCAGTGCGATATCACCGACGCAATGGCGTTAGCTGGCGCACTAGCGGCTGCCAGTAGAGGATCCGACGGCTCCATTGATGTGCTCGTGAACAACGCTGGCATCTATCCGACCACAGGATCGATGCTTGAAGCGACCGACGAGTTTGTCGGCCGCATGCTTGAGGTCAACGTCAGGGCACAGTTCAGTGCTGCCCGGGAAGCAGCCAAGCGGATGCCTGAGGGCGGATGCATCGTCAATATGGCGTCCATTGCGGCTCTCGGCGGTGGAGCACACATCTCGGCCTACAGTGCCTCCAAGGCAGCATTGGTGGCGTTAACACGGGCTTTCGCGAACGAACTCGGACCGGAGGGCATCCGGGTGAACGCGATCGCTCCAGGTGTCATTGACACTCCGGGTGTCCGAGACCAAACCCCAGCTCTATTGGCCAGCGGAGTGGACATCGAAGCAGTGATAGCCGCCAATCCGCTGCGCACTGCCGGGCACCCGGACCACATAGCCCGCGCCGCGCTCTTCTTGGCTAGCGAACTGTCCTGCTTCGTGAACGGGCACTTGTTGGTGGTTGACGGGGGCGCACGCGCGTAATGTCCGTTTTTTCCGACGAGCGCTTCGATGCGGCCGAGCGCGCGACAGCACGACGCCAGATTCACGATGCGTTGCTGTCGTATTGCCGCGGTATTGATCGGCTGCGACCGGAGCTCGTCTCAGCGGCTTTCCACCCCGGCGCCCTGCTGAACGACTACGGCCCCGAACCGCTATCCATTGAGCAGTTCGCACACGGGGCCACTGCGTCGCTTGAAGCCAAGTTCGCCGCGACACAGCATCGGATCAGCAACATCAACATCCAGTTCGACACCGGGAACGAATCGGGTGCCGACATGGACAGCGCAGCGATGGTTGAAAGCTACATCCTGGCCTATCACTGGGAAGACTCTCCAGAAGGCGCGCGACTGCACACATTCAACGGTCGCTACATCGATCGCTTCGCCGAACGTGACGGGCGCTGGAGGATCTCTGAGCGCTGGTTGCGGGTCGATTGGACAAAGGTTGAGAGCATCGAAGCCACAATGGGCGAGCGCTGGGCACCGAGCGGACGCGGAAACGCCCCGGATCCGCTGTGGACCGGGTCAACTACAGCGACGCACGGCTGAGCTGCTGACTGGGTGACGGGCGGACTGGTCGCCGACGGGCCAATAAGCCGACTGGCTGGCTAACCGGCTGGCTAGCGAATTTGCCAGCACTGGTCGGCTAGGTGACCGGCTGGCTAGCTGGCTGGCCGACTTACTGGCCGACGACATGGGGGCTTAGGGCTCAGCGCTTCAGCACTCTGCGGCTTCGCCAGCGGCTATGCACTCTCGCACACGTCGCTGCAGGTGCCGTACTCTCGACTCCTGATAGTTGCCGAGTGTTTGGCCCTGCTTTGCGCTGGCCTTGAATCCCCGAGTCTGTGCTGCCAAGTTGGCGGTGTCCTGGTCGTATACCCGCCCCAGCCCGCCGAGCCCGCTCGCCCGCGTGTAGCTGTCATCGACATCTAGCTCGACGACGTGCGGTGGCGGTGGTGCTTCACCGTCGGCCGGTCGTGGCCGCATCATCAACAGTTCGAAGTAGCTGACGTCAACGTCGTCGGGGTCCGGCTGAAATCGGTAGACCATCGGCAGCGACAACCCTGGAAAGAAAAACGCGTTCGGAAACAGGTAGTACTCGATGCTGTCGAGCGTCACTGACTGGCTGAGGCCCGAAAAGTCGTGACCGTATTGGGCCCCCATCTGCTCTTTTGTGAGCTGTGCGTAATAGTCACGCGCTCGCATACCGTCGGGGAGTATCAGCGGTTCCATCCCATGGCGGAGGTTGCGGGTCAGATGATCCAGCATCTGCTGCTCAGTCCGAGCAATCGGACGTTCAGGTCCGTCCATGCCAATGGTGTGGATGAAGCGTGAGACGTTCGGCTCGAAGATGTCGTACTGGGCAGTCACCTCGTCGCCGGGCTGGCCTGTGGCATGGGTTTCACGCACGTGATACGCCTCGATAAAGGCCTCTGCCGCCGCTTTCCAGTTGCACGGCAAGCGCTTGCGTAGATGCGTCTGGATGTAGCGGTGTTCAAGATCCCATTCGCCACAAACCTCAGCGAAGTGCTCGGGAAGTACTCCCAGATACTGCTCTAGCGGTTCCGCGCCTGGATCGAAGCTCACAAACACGAAACCACCCCACACCCCGACCGGCATCTCGGCTAGACGGTGACTCTCGGAGTTGACATGGGGGAAGTCCCAGCTAGACGGCACGTCAATCAGGTCGCCCTCCAGCGTCCATGTCCAGCCGTGAAACGGGCACTTGATCCGCTGCGCGAACCCGCACGAACCAGCGGGACGCAACTGCGTGCCGCGGTGCATGCAGGAGTTGAAATAAGCCTTTATCTCGCCGTCGTGGGTGCGTAACACCAGCGCCGAGTAGGGACCTACGTCATACACGTAGTAGTCGCCCGGCTGAGCAATGTGGTCGACATGGCAGGCCCATTGCCACACCTTTCCCCACACGTGACGAACTTCAAGCTCGGCGAAGGCAGCGCTGAGGTACGGCTCAAACGAGAGGTCTTCGTCGCCCTCAAACAACGGCGACTCCACCAGCAACGGCGCTGGCGGCCGAATGGGATCGGCCAGAAGCTGTTCGCGCAGAGTCAAGCCTGGACCGCGTGCCGCTCCGGGCGCCTCGCCCTCTTGGTCAACTCCCGAATCCCCGCATCGCCCGCCCATGCATCGGACAGTAGCTGCATTGGTGGCCGAACAAGCAAGACTCACTTAGCTCATCAACTAGATGATCAACAAAGCAAAATATGAGAGCGATGGCCAACACCGCAATGATCAAGAATGCAGTGACCAATAACGCACATGACCTCGGGCCCGGCGACCTTGTCTGGGATCACTTCAGTCGGCCTCGCTTCGATGACGTCCCGGCACGGATACGAGCCGCAGCCGACGCTGGTTTTGCGGCAATCGGGTTGTACTTGGGTGCCTGGGAACGACTGCGGACCGACGCCGCAGAGGTCGAACGAATCAGGCAAGCACTCGCCGAGACTGGCTTGGTGATAGCCAACATTGAGGTAGTGCGGGGCTGGGCCAGCCCCAACGGTGCCAACTCAGAATGCAGCCACCAAGAGGCACTGGCCTACGAAATGGCCGACCGCTTCGGTTGCCGCTACCTGCAAGCGATCGGCAGTTACAGCGGCTCAATTGACCAAGCGGCGGAGGGATTCGCGTCGCTGTGTGACCGCGCTGGCGACCACGGTCTGCTGGTAGGGCTGGAGTGGGTTCCTTCGTTCACCAACATCGACAGCGCGGCCGTTGCTCAGGCAATCGTCAGCCAGGCCGATCGGCCCAACGGAGGATACTGCTTCGACAGTTGGCACCTCGTCCGATCCACCAACAACCTTGACGATCTGCGTTGCCTTGACGGGAGCAAGATATTTGCGACGCAGTTCAACGATGGCACCATCGTGCCTGCCCATCCCGACTACCTGCAAGATTGTCTGACGAATCGAGTACCGCCCGGTCACGGCGAGTTCGCGCTGGCCGCCATGGTCCGAATCCTCGATGAGCTGGGCTCAACTGCACCAATCGGGCTCGAAGTCTGCTCGCAGCACCTGTGGGAGGGCGATGTCACGACGGCTGCGCGCGCAAGCGCGGACGCCATGCGCACGGTGTTGCGACAAGCCCGCCCTGTCCGCCGTGGCTGAGCGCGGCCTCATGGCAGCAGCGAGCGATTCCGCGACCACGCTGCGCGTCTAGTTTCCGGAGAGATCGTTGCGATTGGGGGCCGCTATGCAAGCGCAAAGATGGCAGCGCTCGGCCACACGAGTCGCGGCTACAGGCCGGGGAGGCAACCGATGACACTGCCGATGACACCTGCTGATATCAGCGCTGAGTGGCTGAACGACGAAGTGGGCGGCGATGCAAGCGCTGTTACCGCGGGTCGGACAATCGTGGGAGTCGCACATGAGAACATCGGCGATGGCACCGGCATCTTCGGTGAGATCGCACGCTTGTCGCTAACGCTTGACGATGGCTCAACCACCTCGTTGGTGGCCAAGATGCCCTGCACCGAACCGGCAAACCTCAATGTCGCTTTGATGCTGGGCATTTATGAGCGCGAGATGAACATGTTCGAGCATGTGCTGGAGCGCTCGCCGATGCATGCACCCGCGTGCCGACTGGTGGCGCGTGGCACTGACGGCCACTTCGTGTTGCTGCTCGAAGACATGAGCAATGACTGGGTGGTTGGAGATCAGATCGTCGGAGCGACAGTTAGCCAAGCCCGCCAAATCGTGGATGCGTTGGCCGCGTTCCACGCCCACTGGTGGCAGCATCCGGAACTAGACGAAATGACGTGGCTACCGAAGCCGAACGCACCGCAGTACACAGCCGTAGTGCCAGGTCTCTATAGGGCTGGCCTGGAGAGTTTGCAATCCGACTGGGCCGACAAAGTTCCAACACAGGCCATCGACGTGGCTTTGGCACTCGATCCAAAATTTGAAGAGATCCTGGAGCGCACCGCAGGTGGCCCAACGACTCTCATCCACACCGACACCCGGCTGGACAACATCTTTTTCGCCAAAGACGGCAGCGGAGATGTCGCCTTCATTGACTTTCAGCTTGCGCTGGCCGGCCGCGGTGTCGCCGACGTGGCCTACCTAGTCGGCACCAGCTTGCCGCATGAACTCGCTTTGGAGCATTGGGAGGCTCTGCTTCGTCGATGGCACGACGGTGTCGTGGGTCGTGGCGTCAGCTACGCCTTCGACGATGCACTCCAGGCGTACCGAGAGGCGGCGCTGTATTACTTGTCTGGCGCGATGGCGCTCATCGGCACATTCGACACCGGCAACGAACGAGGTGCTGCTTGGGCTGAGGCGTACACAACACGCATGCTGAACCATGTGGTTGACATCCAGGCAGTTCAGGTGCTGTAGCCGCCAGCGAAGCTGCTGGCCTTGCGTTACGGCCTTGTCTTTGCGGCCTAGACGCGCCGCCTAGACGCGCGGTCTAGTAGGGCAGCGTGCCGCCATCGACTGGGAACATGCTGCCGGTCATGTTGCGCGCCGCATCGGACGCCAAGTACACAGCGACCGCTGCCACCTCTTCAACCGTGTTTAGGCGCTTGATGGCCGACTCCTGCGCGAATGCCTCCAGCAGAGCCTCATAGCTGTCGAGGCCCATGGCTTGCGCGCTGGCCGGTCCTGTGTCGCGCACAATGTCGGTCTCGATCAGACCGGGCAAAATGGCGTTCACCGTGATACCCAAGGTGCCCACCTCGGCTGCTGCGGCCTTTACCAGACCGTTGACTGCGTGTTTGGTGGCGGCGTATCCCGGAATGCCAGGCTTGCCCAGCTTGCCCTCCACCGAGGAGGTGACGATCACGCGGCCCGACTGGCGCGGCACCATGTGCTGAAGTGCCCGGCGCATTCCCCAAAAGACGTGGTTCAAGTTCCAGTCAACTTCAAGGGACCACTCTTCATCGGTCATCTGAAACACAGGCGCGGTCTGTTTGACACCGCCACTGTTCAGGCAGCAGATGTCAAGTTGCCCGAACCTCTCAATGGTGAAATCAACCAGGCCCTCAACGGTCTCCTGGCGAGCGGCATCCCCTGCAAAGAACGCTACGTCGGCCTCGGTGACGCCGAGTGATTCGCACATCTCACTAATGGCACGGTGTCCCTTGCTGACATCGCGTCCGTTGACGACAACTTGAGCGCCGTTGGCCAGGAACGCTTCGGCCATGCCTCGACCGATGCTGCGCGTGCCGCCGGTGATGCAAGCCACGCGCCCCGCCAACTTAGGGGCGATGTCGGTTGCAGCCGCTTTGCTTGAACCGCCCGATTTCATGTCGCTGGCTTCGTGTCGCTGGCCATGAGTTTCCTTAATTCGGTCTAATGCCGCCTAGTCCAGTGCCGCCTAATACGGCGCGGTGCCGCCGTCAATGGAGATCAACGAACCGCTGATCCCGCCTCCCGCAGGTGAGCCCAGCAGCACGCACAACTCGGCGACGTCGCCGACCTCGTTCAACCGCTTGATGGCGGACTCCTGAGCAAACTGATCCAGCAACTGTTCATAGGTGAGGCCCATGGCTTCGGCTGCAGGTGGACCCTCCACAGCCATGATGTCGGTCTCAATTGCGCCGGGGCATACAGCGTTCACCGTTATGCCGAGCGGGCCCACTTCTTGTGCCGCCGACTTCACCAGGCCATTGATGGCATGTTTCGCGGTCACATAGATGGAGATTCCGGGTTTACCGACTTTGCCTTCAACCGACGACATCGCGATGATGCGGCCGGTGCGGCGAGGAATCATGTGGCCGAGCGCTGCCCGCATCGTCCAAAAGGTGTGCCAGAGATTCCACTCCAGCGAATCGGCAAGAGCCTCATCGGTTAGGTCTGCGACTGGGGCGTGGCCGCTCGCGCCGCCAGCGTTTGCAAACAGGATGTCAAGCTGGCCGAACCGCTCGACTGTGCCGTTGACGATGGCCTCGCAGTCAGCTCGCCGCTTCACATCGCCAGCAATGAAATGCACCTGATCGCCAGCGTCCATCTCTTCCAGTGCTTGTGCGCCCTTATCCGGACTGCGGCCGTTGATGACCACGCTTGCGCCTTCTCGCACGAAAGCCTCCGCTGTGGCGCGCCCGATGCCGCGTGTGCCGCCCGTAATGCATGCAACTAGTCCAGCGAGTTCGGCCATCAACCCCTGCCTACGTAGCCCGTGGCTCTGTAACCCTTTAGCCCCGAAGGGATTGTAGACACGTGCCGACTGCGCACTGTGCGAGGCGGGCTTGGGGCCAAGTCAGACGTAGCCAAGACTGTGCCCCCAGCATTGGCTTGCCAACAGTGGGTGGGCGGGGCCCTCATCTACGCCGCGTGTCTACGCTGTGCGCTGTGGATGCTTCTATTGGCTCACTGCTGAGCTTGGACGGCCGAGTCGCGCTGGTTACCGGCGGAGCGACCGGCATCGGCGAAGGCATCGCCCGCACACTTAGTGCCGCCGGGGCATCAGTGACTATCGGTGATATTGACGTGACCGGTGCCACGCGCGTCGCCGGGGAGATCGGTGGGAAGGCGGTGCGACTAGATGTCACCGACCCGGTGCAGGCCAACGAGGTAGTCGGTGGCATTGACGGGCTCAACCTGTTGGTGAACAACGCTGGCACCTATCGCGAGGCGGGCAGCATCTTGGATCAATCCGTTGAGAGCTGGCAACGCTCCATTGACGTCAACTTGGCGGGGCTGTTCAACTGCTCCAAGCCTGCGGCGGCATCTATGGTCAACAGCGGTCACGAAGGCACAATCGTGATCATCGCGTCAGTTGACGGTGTGCTGCCCTGTCTTGGGACGGGTTACGACTCGGCCAAGGCCGCCGCCATCCAGTTCACACGCAGCCTCGCCGTTGATTTGGCGCCGCACGGCATCCGTGTGAACGCCGTCAGTCCCGGCCACGTACCCGTGCCGACGCTGACCAAAATGCGCTCCGGCGAGCTTCCACCACTTTGGCCACAAGACCCCTCAGTTAGTGGCCTGATGGGTCCTTTGATGGCGCAGCGTTCGTCGAACATTCCGCTTGGGCGCTCCGCTGAGGTCGCAGAGATCGCCAATGCCGTGCTGTTCTTGTCGAGCGCCGCATCCAGTTACGTCACCGGCCAGAACCTTGCCGTCGATGGAGGATGGACACTCATATGACCAACACGACCAACAGGACCGACGCGACCAACACGCTTCCGCGTGCTGTGCGACCCGGCCAGGGTCCCGCAGTGAGCGACCCATACCCGCCCCGGCACATCGGCAGCGCCGACCGGGCCGAGATCGTTCAGCTCACTATCGACTACTGCTGGGCCTTAGACACACGTGACTGGGAGGTGTTGCGCCGCGTCTTCACGTCAGACGCAGTGACCGACTTGGGTATGGGCGGTCAACGAGGCGTCGATGAAATCATCGCCCGCATCGCAGGTGCGCTCACACCACTAGACGACAGCCAGCACTTCGTGGGCAATCACCAGGTGCGGATTGACGGTGACACGGCACGTGGGCGCTGCTACCTGCGCGCTCAGCATGTGCGCGAGATGCCCGACGGACGTGACATATTCGAGATCGGCGGCCGCTACGAGGATGGATACGTCAGGACCGCAGACGGCTGGCGTATCTGTGAGCGCACCGTCATCCCGATGTGGCGCGACGGCAACGTTGAGGTTGTGATGCCGCCAAGAAGAGCATCGGGCGATAGCGCGACAGGTGTTAGTGACGCGGGTTGAGTCCCGCTGCGTCTAGGCCCCGACAGCCCTCCTAGGCTCCAGCCGCAGCGTCGGCCCGAATGACTTGAGCACCGGTGGGGTCCACCAACATGCCGTGTACCCACTGGTTGTGCGCGTGACCAACATGTTGCAGGCCGAATGCCTGCTGCAGTGCCTGCGGAAAGCCCATTGCGTCTACCGACTGGTTCACCGACATCTTCGCCAGCTTCAAACCCATGCTCGGCCGCGATGCAATACGCATTGCGAGGTCCAGAGTGGCCTGCGACAGTTCCTCACGCGGTACCACCCTGTTCACCATTCCTACATCGCGTGCTTCGTCAGCCGACATTGATTCCCCGGTGAACAACAGCTCCTTGGCTCGGCGGGCGCCCAGCTCAAACGCGTGCGCGAAGTACTCAACGCCGTTGACTCCGAAGGCCACGACAGGGTCGGAGAAGGTGGCATCCTCGCTAGCCACCACTAGATCGCAGGGCCAGACCAACATTAAGCCGCCAGCAATCACCTTGCCTTGAACTTGGGCGATGGTCGGTTTGGGTATGTCGCGCCACCGTGCGCACATGCCCATGTAGATCTCTTGCTCGGTTGACATCCAACCCTCTGCACCAGGTTTAGCGAAGCCCGCTACCGGCCCAACGGTGCCGAAACTGTCCATGGAGGACCGGTCGCGCAGATCATGGCCCGAGGAGAAGTGCTTCCCGTTGGCGCCGAGAATGATCACCTTTACATCGTCGTCGCCTGCTGCGGTGTCAAATGCGCGCGTCAGCTCATACAGCATCAACTTGTCTTGCGCGTTGGCCGTCTCTGGACGATTCAGAATGATGCGAGCAACGCCATCGGCTGGCGTTTCGTAAGTGATTCGCTCGTAACCGTTCGTTGAAGTCTGACTCGCTGTGCTGGTAGCTGTGCTGATATTGGTGCCCTGAGGCTCTGTTTCGCTCATAGGTTCACCGTAGTCACCGCCTGCGACACGTCGCACGGCCTGCTAGACCGTCCACATGCCTGCATATCTCATTGCGAACTACGACGTAGTTGACCCTGACAAGTACAAGGAATACCAGCGCGGCGCGGCGCCCATCATGGCCGGAGGTGGCAAGCTGCTGGTGCTAGATCCAGCATCGGTCATCGCCGAAGGCGACGCTGGCGCGCAGACAGTGGTCATCGAATATCCGACTATGGAGGCAGCCCGAGCTGCGTATGAATCCGAGGAGTACCAAGCCGTCCTGGGCATCAGGCTTTCGGCAACTACGAATGGCCGCGCTGTACACGCGAACGGCATTGGCTGAACCAGCCCACCTCACTGCGTGGGCAGGGCCGCCGGGACAGGCTGGGGTTAGCTGGGCGGCGCAGCCCCAACTGAGCAGTTGAATCAGAGGCCATGACGCAACCCACCGTTGAGGAATTCGCGGCGCAAGCCGGTCACTGGCTCAGCCAGAACGCCGAACCGAAGTCTGACGCTGAGCCAGCAAGCGACCAGGCTGAGGGAGTCGCCTGGGGCGAAGGCGACTTCAGTGTGTCGGTGTTCCATGATCTGAGCTTCGCCGAGGAGTCAGAGCTGCTGGAGCGACTCCGAAGCTGGAACCAGCGCAAGGCCGAACAGGGCTACCACGCGGTGGTGTGGCCCGTAGCCCACGGCGGGCTGGGGCTAACTCCAGCTCATGCGCGGGCATACAGTCGCCTTGAGCGCAGCTACCAAGTGCCTGACAGCCACGAGTTGTTCAGCGTGACGGTGGGCCTCATGGCGCCCACGGTGCGAGCCTTCGGCACACCTAAGCAACAGCAGCGGTTCATCGGCGACCTGCTGCGAACCGACCTGTACTGCTGCCAGCTTTTCTCGGAGCCCGGCGCTGGCTCCGACCTAGCTTCGCTGGGCTGCCGAGCGGTCCGCGACGGGGACGAGTGGATAGTAAACGGGCAGAAGGTTTGGAGTTCGGGCGCGCAGTTTGCCGATTTCGGTTTGCTGATCGCCCGGTCGGACCCCGGCCAGCCCAAGCACAAGGGAATGACCGCGTTCTTGCTGCCGCTTGACCTGGCTGGAGTGACAGTGCGACCGATCAAGCAGATGAGCGGCGGGACGTCGTTCAACGAAGTGTTCTTTGACGATGCCCGCCTAAGTGACGATCTCAGGATCGGCGCTGAGGGCGAAGGTTGGAAGGTAGCGCTTACCACGCTCGGTTTTGAGCGCGACCATTCGGCGAGTGGCGGTTCGGGTGGTGGGCGTAGACCGGGCGGGTCGTGGCGCCAGTTGCGTTCGACGGCTGAAGCGTTGGGTGTGACCGACAATCCGGTGGTGCGGGACGCGATGATGCGGCTGTATGTCGCGCTGCAATCCGAAGGCCACTTGAACCGCCGCGCTGCCGATCTGGCCCGTGGTGGCACTCCCGGACCGGAAGGTTCGCTCGGCAAGCTGAAGTGGACCGAGGGCATGCGGCTTATGTCCGACACAGTGTCGGCGATCCTGGGCCCTCGCCTGGTGGCCGACACGGGCGAGTGGGGCACCTACGCATGGGGTGAACATGTTTTGGGTGCTCCCGGTTATCGCATCGCAGGCGGCTCCGATGAGGTGCAGCGCAACATCATTGGCGAGCGGGTGCTGGGGTTGCCCTCAGAACCTCGAGTAGACCGTGGCGTGCCCTGGAGCGACATTCCCCGCTGAGGCCCCAGCGGGTCGGGCCACCAGCAAGAGTGAACCCCAAGTTGCTAGCCCCCAGTTGTTGAAACAATCAGACTGACACTGGCAGCACAGACACTGACAGAACAGACACAGGCAGCACAGACACAGGCAGAACAGACACGAACAGAAAAGAGGACTGACATGGATCTCGGTTTGAATGGCAAGAAGGCGCTAGTAACCGGCGCCACCAAGGGCATCGGACGCGCCGTGGCTGAAACGCTGCTTGCAGAGGGTGCGTCGGTCGCTATCTGTGCGCGCGATGCGGACGGTGTTGCGGCTGCGGTGGAGGAGCTATCCGGCCAAGGAACTGTCTGGGGTAGCGCGGTTGATGCGGGTGACCTCGCCAGCTTGACGGCATGGGTCGAGGGCGCTTCGCAGCAGCTTGGTGGGATCGACGTCTACGTACACAACACTTCGGCCAAGCCTCAACGCAAGCTGGACGACTGGATCAACAACTTCCACGTTGATCTAACTGCACTTGTGGGCGGAGTGAGTGCGGCGCAAGAGGCCTTAGCCGACGGCGGCGGCGCAGTGATCAGCATCGGTACAACCGCAGTCGTTGAACACTTCGCAACGGGTTCAAGCAGCTATTCGGCCTTCAAGGCAGCAGTCACTAACTGGACTTTGGGCCAAGCTCAGGTGCTCGGAGCGCAGGGCATTCGCTGCAATGTGGTGCAGCCTGGTCCCATCTTCATTGAGGGCGGTGACTGGAACCGGATCAAGGATCACATGGGCGACTTCTACACCGCCACTGAGAGATCGCACCCAGGCGGCGAGCTGGGCACAGCGCAAGATGTTGCTAACGCGGTGGTGTTCTTGGCCTCAGATGCCGCGAAGCACATCAACGGTGCGAACCTGACGGTGGACGGTGGCTTTACGAAGCGAGTCAACTATTGAGTTCCTCTGGTGATGGCAGCGACGGGCCGGTCGTCAATCCGCCAGCGCGCGTTGACGCACATCTGGTGGCAGGCGGCAAGTATCACGACATTGATTTTGCGCGCGCTGAGCTGCTAAGGCTGCTCGCCGAGCACCCTCACGTGCGTGTGACAGTCTGGCCCGACTACGAGGCCGCAGATGCCATCTGTGAAGGCGAGTTCCTGGTCAGCTACACCTGCGATGTGCGCCCCTCTCTCCAGGCGCAAGACACAATTGCCGAGTGGGTGCGCGGTGGTGGACGCTGGGTTGCTCTCCACGGCACGAACGCGGCACTGGATTTAGGGCGTCCGAACGGTGTGGAGTCACCCCGGGTGTTTCCGAAGTGGGCTCAGACACTCGGAAGCCAGTTCATAGCGCATCCGCCGATTCAGCCCTATCCCGTTGAGGTAGCCGACCCAGCCCATTGGTTGGTCGCCGATATTGAGCCGTTCGACACCGACGACGAGCTGTACCTGATGGAGTACCACGACCGAGAGGCGTTGCATCCGCTGTTGCACACGCACTGGTCGGGAAATGCGCGCGGTTTCGCCGAGGCCGATTGGGAGGGCGAGGACCACGACAGCACACACCTAATCCAGTACTTGCGGCCGGTCGGCGACGGTGCCGTGCTCTACAACACACTCGGCCACTGCCGAGGGCACTGGGACATGGCGCCGGTGCTGGCGTACTACCCGACTATTGAGCGGTGCTCGTGGACGAAGCCTCAGTACTACGAGTTGCTGCGACGCGCGATTCGCTGGGCGCTAGGTGAGACCGCCTGAATGATCACTGAATGACCAAAGCACCAACGGCTGACTCGCTCTGATTCTCACTCTGGTTGTCTGAGTTTCTAAGTTGCTGATTGTCTGATTAGCGACTTATCTGGTTATCGACGCTGGATCTGCGCTCAGGCAGGTGTTAGCTGAACGTCGAGGCGCTTCAGTCCGCGCAGCATGAAGCTGGGGTGGTACTCAAACGTGTTGGTGGCGTCAAGCTCAATAGTGGCTAGGCGACGGGTCAGTTCTTCAAGAGCCACTCTTCCTTCTAGTCGCGACAGAGCTGCCCCCACGCAGAAGTGAATGCCCCGGCCGAACGCCAGATGGCTGGCGGCTCCCTCACGCTGAGGGCAAAACGACTCTGGGTCGTCAAACATGTCGGTATCGCGGTTAGCGGCGGAGTACATCACCACCACACGTGAGCCTGCCGCGATGTCAACTCCGGCGACGGTGGTGTTTTTGCGCACTACTCGGAACATGCCTTGGGTGGGCGTCGATAGGCGCAGCGTTTCTTCAACCACTGCGCGAGCGCTCTCGGGGTCGGCGCGCAGCGCTTGCCACTGGTCAGGATGTTCGCCCAGCAGGCGCATCATCTCGGTGAGCATCTTCGTCGTGGTTTCGTTGCCAGCCACAAGCAACTGTTGGATGATGCTGAGCATCTCCGCCATGGTGAGCGGTTCTTCTGACACCTCGCTGTCGTCAATGCCGTCTTGGTCCCGGTCTATGCGAGCTTGAAGCAGATTAGTCAAAAGGTCATCTTGTGGCGAGGTTTTGCGAATCTCAATCTGATGGGCAAAGTACTTCTGGTACTCAATCACCTCCCGTTCGGCTTCCACGCGTTCCTCAATGCTGATGTTGGTGCCAATGCCCGCGATGGATGCATCACTCCAGCGCTTGAAGTCGGCCAGGCGATCATCGGGAACGTTCAGCGCCTTAGCGATCGTTGTGACCGGCAGAGGCACCGCGAACGCTTCAACGAAGTCGATCGGGTCGCCGTTAGCCGTTGCAGCCAGCATTTCGTCTATCAGTTGGATGGTTATCTGGCGGATAGCTGGCTCTAGGTCTGCGATGACTTTGGGCGTGAACGCCTTGCTGATCAGACGTCGAAAGCGAGTGTGAGCTGGCGGATCTGCTGTCAGCATGGTCCGCACACGCGCGTAGCCGCCCTCGGTCCGGTACAGGTCGGCCAGTCGTTCAGCCAGTTCGCTACTGATGTAGCCGCTGGTGTCGAACTCCGAGGAGAAGGTGTCGGTGTCGCGGACTACCTCAACGATGTCCTCGTAGCGGGTGATCAGATACAGCGAAGTGTCACCCAGGGCGGTTTCAAAAACCGGAGCCTCTTCGCGCATCCTGGCGTAGTAGGCGTGAGGGCACTGCTGAATCGCAGGGTCAAAAAGCCCGAAATCTCTCAGGTCCACGGTGCCCGCGGATGCCGCGGTGCGATTCTCAACCATAGGTTTGCCTTTGCATTAATGGACTACATGCGTAGCTAAGCACTGGCGTTGAACGGCCGCAGCCGTTCACGTAGTTGCTGCTCAAAGTCAGCACGCGGGATTGGTGTCGCTGCCAGCAGTTTCTCGCACGATGCTTCGAGTGTCAGCACTTCCCAGTGTCGCCGGACTAGCTGCCCGTCCACGACTTCGGGCACCAGCCAGATCACGTCGCCTGCGTCCAAGTCGTGCGACGGGGCAGCAGATGGGCCGCCTATCGACTCGAAGAACGGACCATCGACAGCTACGGCGATCTTCGATCCCCACCTGCGCAGAGTCGGCACCTTGACCTGCAACTGCGGAGCGAGCCGCTTAGCCGACGATGAGCGCCAGTCCGGTCGGCGCACCCCGTTCGGGTACAGCGGCTCTGTGCCTTCGTCTCGCAGATACCGAACGAACTCGTCGTCCATGCCCGGCCCGGAGAAATACACGGCCTGAATTTCTAGCCCGAACCAGCGAAGATCGTGCTGCTCCGTCGCTACCACTAGGTCGATCTTGCCGGCTGGCTTGCCGCTGTTACCGACCATGAACGGCACTTCGCGGGCGAGCATCGCGTCCTGCCCAAAACCGACGATCTCGTTCAGCCATCCGAGCAAGAGCCTGTCTTGCTCGAAGCGGCTGGGACACATGATGACGGTTCGACCGGTCACGGACGTGATGCGTCCGCGTTCCTCGTCATACTGGCGCATCGAACACACCCCGCCAGTCTTGTTGCACGCACCGGGCCGGTAGGGGCATGGCCGCTCGCGGCGGTTCACTGCGGCGTCAGCGTGGCCTTGGCGCTCGCCTGGGGTCAGGTTGAGCAGGTCGTGGCCATACCACTCGGCTATCCCGTAGCTGGTCACGCGAACAGGCGATCCCGTGTGATGACCAGCTCAGAAATGCGGCTGTTGTGCCCGTTGCGCATCTCGACAGTGACCGCACAAAAGCGGTGCTCAGCAACAAGCTCGACGATTTCGTCGCAGCAGTCGTAGGTCATCACGAAGTCGGTACCCGCAGCAGCAAGCGTCTCGAAGATGCGCCGATGATTCACATCGTTGTGCGCGTAGAGGCGGCTGCCTGCCCGCTTACCACCGGCGGCGGTGTAAGGAGCGTCCACGAACATGCGCACCCCGTCGATGTTGGCTGTTATCTCCAACACTGCGGCACCGTCACCCTCACAAAACGTGAGGCGATCAATGTGCTCAGAGATCGCGGCGAGCCGCTTAGCGAGCGTCTCGGGGTACCAGCGCGAAGCGATGCCTTTGCCGTTCTCGCCGGACCGTGTGAGCGACGCGCCCGCGGCGAGCACGCCGCCGCGGCGGGTGCGGTTCAGCACCAGCGTGCGGAACGCGTGGTCCACGACGCACGCAGGGCGCTGTTGCTCTAGTTCGGCGACGTTCTCGCGGGTCACGTCGAAGGTCAACACCCTCTCGACAAGCTCGTCGCCGTGCATCAGCGCAGCACGCCAAAACGCCGCAACGTCGCGATCTAGATCCACCATCAGCGCACGCTCAGTTAGCCCTTCCATCACTGCCGTCAGCGACACGATGCCGCCACCGGCGAACGGCTCAACGAGGATGCCGCACGGCTCAGCGAGCCAGTGCCGAATGTGGGGCACCAGCCACGTCTTGCCGCCTGGGTACCGCAGCGGGCTGCGCTGGGGCACCGACGATACGTTGACAGCGGGAATACTCGACACTGCGATCTCCGCGGGCCGTTGCCGGAACAACCGTTGCGCTACACGATCGGGTGGTGTGTCGATCACGGGCAGAGTGATCTCTCGCTTCATGCGGGTCCCTCTCGTTACCACGGCTCGCCGTGAACCGGCTCAGCAACAGTGCCCGGCAGCGCATTGGCTGTCAGTGCTGCGTAAGTGAGCCGCTTGCCATTCACGCGAGCGACAATCTCGCCCATCTTCTTCAGCAAACATCTCCAAGATCTCGATGCGCGAGACTCCCTTGCGGAAGCTCTTGCCGGGGGCCTTCTTGGTTTCTGCCATGTCCTTAGTGTCGCAAGCAGGTGTGACATGAATAAGCGTACTCTGCCTATTCAGCTACATGATCCCTTTGCATTAGGTGCCAGCCAGCGCCGCAACCACCGGGGCGAACGCTTCCATGTTGGCGCCACCGACCGTTACATAGCTGATGCCGTACTCGTCGCGGCGTTGTTGGAGTGTTTCGCAGATTTCGTCTACGGAGCCGATCAATGCGTGCGGGTGATTGGCCAGCACTTCTGGTGTCATGCCCAGAGCCGGTGCCATGGCATCCAACGTGGCTTGCGTTGAGTTGGTGACTGTTGTGAAGTAGGCGCCTATCTCGAGCTCAAGTTCGTCAAAACGATCCCCGGCACCTTTGCGAACCCAGCCAATCTTCGCAGCCGTGCCCGATGCGGTGCCCGACCCGATGCCGTGAGCACCAATCTTCCCAGCCGAGTTGTCAAAGTTGATTGACACGATGTCGGCTAGCTCGCCTGCTGCACGCAGCACACGCGGCGAACCGCCACCGATCATGAGCTTGGGCCCATCGGTTTGGGGCGACGCGGGCACAGCGGCCATGTCGTTTACCTGCACATAGGTGCCGTTGAAATTGAGCTCTTCTCCGGCGAAGAAGGCCCGTGCTAGCTGCACGTGCTCAACCATCCGCTGTATGCGGACGCCAGGGCGCTCCATTGCGATTCCCATTGCCTCATATTCGCTGGTGACCCACCCGGCACCGAATCCCGGTTCCAGCCGGCCATCTGACAACAGATCAATCGTGGCCAGCGACTTGGCCAGCACGACCGGCTGGTGATAGTCAACGCACATCACCCTCGCTCCTATGAGCAGGCGCTCGGTGACGGCTGCCGCCGTTGCCATCGCGGGCAGTGCTGCGAGATTTTGGGGTGGGTGGCTCGCGGCTGTCATCGCCGCCCCGGGGCCAAGGTAATGATCGGCCAGATGAAGGCAGCTATAGCCAAGATCTTCAGCGGCCCGGGCCAGGTCCTTCCATTGGGTTGCCGTGTCGGCGCTGAAGGCTTGAACGCCAAAACGAAAAGGCCGACTCATTGGGTCACCTTCACTGGTGCGCCTCCAAAATCGTTACTTGACCAGTGTTGCCGTTGACTTCAACTAGCGCCCCGTCGGGAATGATGTCGGTGGCTCCTTCAACAGAAACCACGCATGGCAACCCCAGCTCCCGGCTCACGATGATGGCGTGACTTATCTGACCACCAACGTTCACGACCGCTGCTCCAGCGGTCATGAACAGCGGTGTCCATCCCGGGTCGGTGCTGGGCGCCACCATGATGTCGCCCGGCTGGAGCGCGCCGGGGTCGGCAGGATCGGTGATGACGCGCGCCCGTCCCCTGTACACACCTGGGCTGCCAGCCACTCCCGCGAGTACATCGCCTTCGCTGGCTGAGCTGGCTGTGTTTTGGTCCCTGCGAGGCCATTCACTCAGCGGTGGAACGTTGCCATCGGCGATGATGAACGGAGGTTCGAGATCGGCCAGTTTCCGCCACTGGGCCTCACGTTCAGCGAGGGTGTCGCCAAATGAGGCCGGGTCGGCCACGAAATCGTCTAGCTCCCGCGAGAGCAACATGAAAATGTGGAACGGGTCGCTGATGTTGCCAGCGGCGGCGTGACGGCGGCCCAACTCCCGGAACACCATCCGACCCTCATGCACCGTCTTGATGATGTTCGTTTTGGTGCGCTCGCGATACACCATGAAGTTCGCGGCTACCAGCGCGGCCTCAAACTGTCCCGCCAGTTCGTCATTGCCGAGCTCTGCGAGCTGGCCACGAACCTGCGCTGTTAGGGCCTCACGTTCGGCGGCCCGCACTAGAGCACGTTGATGCGGCGACTCCTCGTCATCTTGATGACGTACTCGGTCCAACATGACCAGCACCAGTTCGGGTTTCGTCTCCCAAGTCTCGGCTCCGATTTCCCATTCGTTGGGTCCGCGACTGCCGAACTCAACCAAGAAGGCATCGAAGTTGGCCACGAACTCCTGCACCGCGTCGTCAGGTGAGGAGCGGAGTCGCTGCTCAAGCCCATTGACGCCCGCATCAAACAGTGCCGTCAGCGAAGCTGTACTGCGAATCTTGCGTCCCAGCTCCCAAAGAGCGTGGCTCGGCGCTGCTGAATCGACATCGCCGAGGCCTGCTACCAAACGCATCGGAATTGTCGTATCGCCGATTGCCTCACCGACCACACCGAGGATCCCCGGTGCGACGCCTGAAGAAGACGACGACATGTAGTGCTGATCGAAGCCCCACACCAGATCCGGTTGGGTGGAGCGAGCCCGCTCAAGTAGCTGCTTGTCGCTCAGCTCGGTGAGGTCGGGCCGCTCGTTGCGAACCCTGTTCACGTGGTCACGGTCGTCCATCAACTCTGGCCACTCGGTGCGGGTCATGATCCAGCCGATGTGGGCCATGATCCTGTCGGTCAAGTGCGGCTTGGCATCTAGCGGGTGCTCTACATATGGCGGCACATCGGGGTGATCGCCAAAGAAGGCAGTATCCAACTGTTCAACAGTCACCACCGGATTGCGAACTCCCTGCATTCGGATGTTCGCGAGATTGTTATAGAAGTAGCCGCCAAAGAAACCGAAGACCTCCGGCAAGATGGGGTCGTATTCTTCGGCCTCATAGAGGCTCGCTCGGCAAGAGCCCTGAGCCGCGCCGTGAATGATCCCTTCATCCCAGGTGAATTTTTGACATAGGGGAGTCACCGGCGACGGCATTACCTCCCCGGCGTTGGCCCGTGTGTAGTGCGGCCATCGTTTGCTCGGCTCATAGTCGGTGATCCACCTGTCCAGCATCAACGCCTCCCCCCTGTCAAATGTTGTCTAGATGTTGTTTGTTGCGCCAGCTCAGCGCGTCCTTAGTCGAGCGCCGACGTTAGAGGCGTCGTCGACGTCGTCTATGCGCGGCCTCAAGTCAACAACGGCACCTTCGGCCGTTTCGTTGATCGCATAGGTCGCCACGTCCTCCCACGCTGGAGGCCCCTGCACGCTGCCGTCTCGCACATCGAAACCGGAGCCGTGCAGTGGGCAAACCAGCACCGGACCCCGCAGTCTGCCGCTGCTAAGCGGTGTATCGGCGTGGCTGCAGTTATCAACTAACGCATAGAGCTGCCCGTCAACGCGGCAGACGACGACACCATGGGTGCCAAGATCAGCAAACGACGTGACCTGACCGTCGCGCAGATCACTCAAATCACCGATGAGGACGCAGTCGGTGTGGTCGGGAGAGGCTGGCTCGGCCTCGCCACCCGCGGCCCTATTTCCTGAAACACTGTTTCCTGCAACGCTGCTCCCTGAGACGCTGTTGCCAGAGCCACTGTTCATAGGGGCCCCATAGCGAGGTAGCGGTCGATGTTGTCGTGGAAGAAGCGAATGCGGCGCTCCTGGGCTGGCATGTAGTCACCGCGATAACCCCTGGAACGCAGGCCCTGTTGCTGGGTAGTCCAAATCGCAACATCTTGATCAATGCCAGGTCCGCACGACACCTCACCCACGTTGCCGATCTGGTGTTCCACTTGGTGGTCAACCGACACCCAGTCACGCATCGAGTTGGAGTAGTACTCCTTTGCGCCGTGGGGAAACAGCGTCAGGTACCACATGTCAAATATGCACTTCTGCGGGTCGTAGGGATGCGGCGTGGCTCGCAACCAGATGCATCCGTCGGGCTTCATGGAGAAGCTGAGGTTGGGGAACACGGTGTAGTGGTAGTGATCTGTGAGCTGTTCGTCTGAGTAGGAAGCAAAGTCGTAGCCCTTGTCGGCGCCCAGCTCACGTTTGCGTTGCTGCAGGGCCACCCGTAGACCGCTCACGTCCTGGGTGAACGGCTCGGGGTCCAGTTCCCAAAACTCCATATCGGCCTTGAGGCTTTGCAAAGTTCGCTCAGTGCGTCCCTGATAGTGCGGGCCGGGCCCGCCGCCCGGCATCAGCATTCGGGCGTGGCCGCTGGGGTACATGTCAAACTGGCAGCCACTGTGATGCTCGTTCATTGAATGCAGTGTCTGTGGGTGAACGAAGGGCAGGTGGTAGCTCTCGTTGAAGTTGTCTTGCACGCACTTCCAGTTCCAGTCGCCGATGATGGTGACCCAGTGGGTGCGCTTCATGTCTTCCATGCGGTACGCATCGAGGTGGTCGGCAACCGGATGCAGCCACGAACGCAAGTCGTCGCACGCAGGGTCCATGTTGAACCAGATAAACCCAGCCCAGGTGTCGCAAGGGATCTCAACCAGGTTCCTGTTGCCGCAAGGGCTGCCTTGGGGAAAATCATCCTCGTCGTGTACCCGGCGCAGCACGCCAGCGGTGTCGAAGCGCCATCCGTGGTAGGCGCACTGGAACTCACCAGTCGCCAGGGTGCCGACTTCGCTGCTGACCAGCCGATTGCCACGGTGTTGGCAGACATTGAAAAAGGCACGAATGCGGCCGTCGTCGCCGCGAACACATAGGACAGAATCGCGACCCATCTCGTAGGTGATGTAATCGCCTGCTTGAGGCACCTGGTCAATACGTCCGGCGACCTGCCAAACACGCGGCCACAACGCGTCCCACTCAGCTTGCGCAAAGTCTGCGCTGTAGTAGCGCTCACCGGTAATTGGGCGCGAACTCAGCTCAGGCTCAGCGGCCTTGGCGCGGCTGATCCCCATTATCGCGCTCACGCTTGTTTCAGTGACTATTTCAGTGACATTGCTCTCGATGACTTCACTCATGAATATTGCGTCTTTCCGGCTCCCGACATTGTCGGCGCTCGCGTTATAGCCGATGCCTGGTGATGTCCCTTAGGTGGATGCACGCGATTGTCCCCCCTCGGTTCGTGCCACAGCGCTGAGCCATTACAGCGTGCTTTGGTGCGGCATCCACAGTAACGCAGCGAAGATGCCCCACAGCAGCCCCCCATATCGGCCGACATAGGTCAGCTTTGGTAGGCAGCTTTGGCTTTGGGGACCTCGAGGCGATTAGGCGAGTGCCCCGGTCGCGGCGCTGGTAGCTCAAGCTGGTGGGAGTTCTCCTGCCAGATACGCCTTGCGCAGTTGTCGCTTGTTGATCTTGCCCATGGTGTTGCGGAGCAGATCGCCAACAACTTCATAGCTGCGTGGGCACTTCATCGGAGTCAGTCGCTGCGCAAGCCAAGTTGCGACGTCTTCAGCGTTGAAGCTGCCGTGCGCCGCATCTGGAGCCACGCGGGGCACCACCAGCGCTCGGAGTTCCTCGCCCATCTCCGGGTGCGGCACACCTATGCAGGCGATGTCCGCAATCGTGGGGTGTTCCACCAGTAGCTGTTCCGCCTCTGCGGGATAGATGTTCGCTCCACCGCTAACGACCATGTCGCTGAAGCGATCGGTGATGTAGACGTATCCGTCCTCGTCGATGCGCCCTATTTCGCCGAGCGTGAACAAGCCGGGCTCAGGGTTTGAGGCAGCGGTCTTTTGGGGATCGTTCGGATAGACCATGCCGCGTCCAGTGGCGTCGCGAAAGTAAAGGCGGCCTTCGGTGTTGGCTGTCAGGCGCTTGCCAGTCTCATCAAGCACCACTGCCGAAAACGGCGCAATCGCTTTGCCCACAGAGCCTGGATGCTCTAGCCATTCTTCGCTCGTGATTGAGCACACGGTGCCCACCTCGGTAGCGCCGTAGGCCTCGGTGAACACTGGGCCCCACCACTCAATCATCGCCTGCTTGACTTCAACAGGGCAGCTAGCCCCCGTGTGTGCGACGGTGCGCAGTGAGCTGATGTCGTAGCGGTCTCGGATTTCACGCGGCAGCGCCAGCAACCTCACAAAATGTGTAGGCACCATGACCGAACTGCCAGTGCGGTAGCGATCAATGGCTGCCAGCGTGGCCTCAGCATCAAAGCGACCCAGGATCACCGATGGGGTCCCGGTTGCCAACAAGCGCATTCCCGACAGAGGGCCGGTGTGATACATGGGTCCGACGACCAAATGGGTACCCGATCCAGCGAATCGCCCGCTCCCAAGAGCCGCTAGATGCTCGCCCATGGTGGTTCCGCCAGCGAACATGGTGGGCGGCAACTCGGTGCCCTTGGGTCTACCGGTGGTGCCAGAGGTGTAAAGCAGGTTAGGCAGCGGAGTGATTTCGCTAGGCGGATCGGCATCGCTGGCCGCTGCAAGAAACTGCTCCCACGGCACGATGTCACGCCGCAGCACTTCGGTGAGTCCATCGCAATCCCACCCGACAACGTGCCCGACGCCCGCTGTGCGCGCTGCACTTACCCCGCGTTCGGCTGTAGCCGGGCCGACGAAGAGGATCTCGGTCTCGGAGTCAGCCAGAAGGTAGGCGGCCTCAGTGTCGTTGAGATGGAAGTTCACCGGAACCGACGAGCAACCCGCCAGCAGCCCTCCCAAGTGAGCGAGAGCGACCTGAGCTGCGTTCTCCGCAAAAACGGCGATACGCCGACGCGGTCCTAAATCAGTCGCCAGCAACGCCTGTGCGCAGCGATTCAACGCGAGATCAACCTGTGCCCACGTCATCTCACCGGAGGGATCAACCAAAGCGAAACCGGTCGGATCTGTGGCGGCTGCGGCTTTGGCGAAGGCAGGCATATGGTGTCGCTTGCGATAAGGCCTAGTTGCGATAAGAGTTAGTCGCGGTGGGGCTGCCAAAGGACCGTACAAGCGGGCGCGTGACGCGATAGCTCACCGGCAGTTCTGTAGCTCACAAGCCCGAGACATTAGTTTGAACAGGTCTATGCGGCGCAACAAGTCCTACGTAGACAGCTAGGAGGACGTGCCGTGATCTTCTGCAGCGTCTGTAGGGCTACTCATTGTGACCTGATTTTTGACTGGCTTGTGTGACCTGATGGCGGCTACTTGACTTGGGCGATGCTTGCAGCGCGTCCGAAATCGACACGGAGCCGGTCCACGCGTCTGCCGACCTGATCAGCGAGCTTTTGGACCGCGGGAACCGACTGATCGGCTTCGTTCAATTCTCCGATTGCGGTGTTGAGTGCGCGCGGGATGCGCTTGAGCAGGTCCGCGGCGCGTTCCAACGTGTCGGCTGGGTCAAGACGCAGCGATTCTGCGATGCGTTCCCACGCTGATGGGCGGTCGGCTTTGCGGAGTGTGTAGTCACGTCCGATTCGCATGGCGGTACGAATTTTGTTCTGCGGAATCGTGGCGTACGGGATGTAGGAGATGACGTCATAGAGAGGCGCGAGCCTCACGCGGCCTCGATCCAAGATGAGGCTGTAGTTCTTTGCGTGAGCGTCGGTGGCAGCAATAGCCCAATTGAATACCAGTGCGTCAATGAAACGCTGAACGTCGATTCTGGGTCTGTTTGATTCGTCACGGAGCAAATCGACGATCTGTCGCGGTGTCGGACCGCCGTAAGACTGGTACTTCTGGGCAGGTGACACCCCGAGCGCCTGGCACAGGTCTTCGTGATGCAGCCGGACGAGTTCTCCGTCGCGCTCTGCACGATCGAAGCGTTGCACTACAAGTACACGCTCGTCTTCGAACCGTACGATCTCTGAGCTGGCAGCGTCGAGACCTGTCAGAGACGCAGCTCGTAGGCAGGCGTGCTCTACTAGGTCTACGTCGTCGTGGCCGACCATGCCGGGTTTGACGATGTGGGTGGTCGGCGTGTTGCCGTACGGTACTGCCCATGCATCGCCGTCTCGATGCAGCGCATATTTGGACTGTGCGCCGCTGAGACTGAATTGTCCGCGGGTGCCGATGCGTCCGCTGTTGTGCCATGCTTCACGAGCCAGACGGATCCATGCCGCTATATCGCCGACGGTTTGCGGTTCGGTGCCGCTGTCGCGTCGGGCGGCGCTCTCATCGGGCGCGTCGCCAGCGGGACGGAACTGCACCGCACCAGCGCAGTCAAGACCAATGTGTGTGCTGAGCAGTGACGTCGGCCGAGCGTCGCTCGCTCCGCTGAGATCCGCCCATTCGCGACGCACGGCGTCGTTGTCCGGCAGCAGCCCGTCAAGCCAGGTTCCGATTGGATGCATGTCTGTCGTGAGCGGAATGCTGAGAGACAGCGGAGTCGGCTGGGAGCGGTTGAGGTAGTCATCGGTGTAGCGGAACTCGGGAGTGTCTCGCCGTTCGGTGATAGTGCCAGCAGGCACACCGTCGATGAACACAACCAGGTCATTCATCGCTGCCGCCTTGCGACATGGAGTCGGGGACGTCTGGGATGGTGACAGCGGCGGGCCAGAACACGATTTCCAGGTCGAGTTCTTGGAGCAAGGCGACCAGTGTCGTCACGCGAGCGCTGTGCCTGCCGTTCTCAATTCGGGACACCGCTTCGCGGCTGATGTCGGCTGCATCCGCGAGCGCGGATTGTGTCAAGTTGGCCCGTGTGCGTGCGTCGCGGACAGCGATGCCCACACGTTTAGCTGAGCGCATCCCATAGTAGGAGACTGGCATGGTCTCACACCTTCCGTTAATGTGACATTTATAGCACATCCAGTTCGGTATGACAAAAACCGCACAACAATCGAGATGCTGCAAGCTGATGAGCCGAGTCCCGGGACACTGCGTTGCACCTCTTGGCCACTCAGGACGCTGCGGCTCCAAGCGGTGCCTGGCAGGCGTCCAAAGCTATCTCGCGCGAGATTCCTGCGAGCCAACGAACCCAAGCCGAACATGACCCGACCGGTGACGCGGACGAGAGCCACAATGTCAACGTGACCGGCAGTTCCCGTTGTGCCCTGCCGGGAGCATGCAGTCGACGTTCTTAGTTTTCAGGCGCTTACCACAGCGCTGGCCGGATCGGGGTCTGCCCCGCGATCCGGGCTTGGCTGCACGGCTGCCCGTGAACGCCTCCGCTGGCGGCGGTTTGTAGGTGGCTGCCTCTTGGACGATGCCCGTGACGAAGTTCAACGGGGCGAGCGTGCCCAGACGCACTTCCGACTGAATGTTCTCCGGTCTGGTGACACAGCCGTAGTCGACGAGACGATTGACGCAGCTTGTGAGATAGCTCGAAGACACAGGTATGGCTGCGCCGAGTTCCCTGCGGGCGATGCGGCCACCGTGCGACGCCACGGTCCGCAGAATCTGCTGGTCGGTCGGTGACAGCGTCTCCCACACATGCCTGTAGATGGTCGAGTTCAGGAGATGCTCCGCCGCTGAGATGGCTAGTTCGGCTGACGCTGTGTCTATTGGCTGTCGCGGGGCCTCGGCGAACTGCCATGCATTGTTGCCGATGATCTGCATTTTGTAGGGGAACCCGTCAACGGCGTGAGTCATCCGTTGGATGACATCCGGTTCGCAGATGCCGTCGGCATCGCGGATCGCTCGGTGGAAGAACATCGCGACGCTGGTGTCGTCGAGGGGCGGCAGCGTATGGGTGTGGCAGCGTTGGAAGAACGTCATCTTGGGGTCGCGCATGATGCCGTAAGCGACGCTGGTTTAGGGCCTCAACAATCAGACACGATCCCCGACGATGTGTTCCAGGTGTTTCCCGGCCTCAACGCTTAGCCACCGCCCAACCATATGATCGGCCTAGTTTGAACTTCTCTATGCGGCGCAGCAAGTCCAGCAAGTCCTATGTAGACAGCTATGAGGACGTGTCGGTCTTCGGCCTGTCAGACACTCGCGAGCGCCGACTGCTTGACGCGCAGACTGAATGCACGTTCATGTGGACGAATCGCGCCGGGGAACCGGTCGGAGTCATCATGAACTTCGTGATGCGCGATGGGAGCTTTTGGGTTACCTGCACCCGCCAGCGCAAGCGAGTACCGGCCGTGATGGCTCGGCCACGCGTCGCCCTCGCGATCACCAGCCGCGGCACCGACATCGGCATTAGCCAAACTGTCACCTACAAGGGCACTGCCACCGTCCACGACGATGACGCGACCAAAGCATGGTTCTATCCGGCACTAGCAGCGCGAGTGCGCCCCGGTGACGACACCGCTCAGGCAGCATTCTGCGATCACCTGGACACCGACGGGCGAGTGATCATCGAAATTGAACCCGACGTGCGCATCGGCTTTGACGCGGAGCAGATGTTCAAGAACTCCCCCGCTGGGCGCACGACATCACACGTCTCAACACCGCCCACACCGACCGCTGACAACTGAGCAAAAGCAGGCTCTCCCCGTTGGGCTATACCGGGCAATGCCGAGTAATGCTGGGTGGTTGGCCCCAAGATTCAGTTGCTCGTGGTCACAGGCGCGCCGCCGGGCGCTCAACGGACCTCTGTTTAAGACCAGGCGTTTTGGAACGAGCCGGAGAGATCCTGGGGTCCGCCGTAATGCACAGTTAGCTCGCGGCTGGCGAATCTCCAACCGTCATCGGTCAGGACATAGGTGTCGTCATAGTGGGCGAGGAGTTTGCCCTTCTCGCCGCCGACGCGCTGGAAGTGCTCAGCGATATACCAACGTCCAGTGCCGGTGCCAGCTTCGGCGTCTAGCTCATAGGTTCCGTTCAACACCATTTGCACTACTGCTGCGAACCGGCTCATGGCACCGTGCCAGAACTCAACGATGGCCTCGCGTCCGTCCAGGCGACGGCCTTGCCCGAGATCCCAATGCGCGTCTGGGGCCCACGTCTCTCCCCACTGATCACCGTCGTAATGCACCACGGCATCGGCATAGCGATGGACTAATGTGGCGATCGGATCGGGCTGCGGTGTGTTGGTCATAGCGTGGCTAACCATAGGCGGCCACGCTGGCAGTGCCTAAGACTGCGGTCATGACTCGGGGCCATGACTCGGGGCCATGATTCGGGGCCATGATTCGGGGCCACGTCTCGGGCCAAGACGCGTTTCGTGTATTCGTGCCAGGGATTCGTGCCATAGATTCAGGCCAGCAAGTTGGGCCTTGAGCGTGGCTGTTTGACCTGTACCAGGGGGAAGGTCAGCGTTGAGTGGCCTGCCGAAGCATGAGAATAGAGACGCAGCGCGAGGGGGATCGCAGTGATACCAGAACAAACCGCAAACATCACCGTGGACTGGCTCAATAAACGCCTAGCAGATAATCCCGATGTTGGAACGGTGGTTGATCTCGCAAGGGAGCCCCTGGGAGTCGGTGTTGGAATCCTGGGCGAGTTGTCGCGGCTGAAGCTGACCTACGCCGAGGGTCACAGCGGACCAGCAACGCTCATCGCCAAATGCCAATCGGCTTTCCCCGAGAACATTGCTCTTGCGCAGGCCATGGGCTTCTATGTGCGCGAAGTCAATTTCTACAATCAGATCGCTTCCCAGATCTCTCTGCGCGTGCCGCGCTGCTACGCGGCCGACATGGCACCAGGAGGTATCCCGTTCGTGCTGCTTCTGGAGGAAATCACCGATGCCCGGATGGTTGACCAGCTAGCGGGCGCCAGCCGAGCGGATTGCGCCAGCGTGGTGGAGTCAATGGCGATCCTGCACAGTCGTTTTTGGGAGTCCGAGGAGTTGTACCGCCTTGACTGGCTGCCTCCCATGAACAACGACCTGTACAAGGGTGCCCCAGCGATACAGGCAGCTCTGTGGGACAGTTTCACCGAACGCTGGGCCAACAAACTGCCTGGCAGGGTGCTTGAGTGCATTGAGCAGATCACCCCGCGCTATGGCGAACTGTTGGATTGGTGGGCCGCACAGGGGAACGTCACTTTCACGCACACCGACTGCCGTGCCGACAACTACCTATTCGGCGGATCTGCTGGCGCCGCAGCCACCACCGTCTTGGATTTCCAGCTCTGCACGCGACATGTCGGCGTCTGGGATATAGCTAACTTCTTGGGCGCGTCTGTTACTACTGAGAATCGTCGCAAATGGGAACACGACATCGTGCGCGACTACCACACTCGACTGATGGCCAACGGCGTCACCGACGAGTACACGTTTGAACGGTGCTGGCGCGACTACCGCTACTGCCTGCTGCAGCAAGCCTGGGCGGTCACCGTGGTCTCGGATCTGGAGCCAGCCAATGAGCGCGGTCGCGCCTTGCTGGACGCCATGACCATCCGCCCGTTCCAAGCCGTTGAAGACCTGGAAAGCTGGGAGAATCTCGACGAGCTGACCTAGAAGCCCTGAACTAGAGAGCCTGAGCGCTAGCTGAGTCATCTGAGCTAGCTGTTGTCTGGCACTTCCGGTCTGATCGGGTTTGGGTGGGACGCGGGAGAGCGGCTCCCAGAATCGGTGTTGTCCTGTCGCCAAGTCTGGAGCCTCTGTGTGTGTGTTGATCCCCCCCCCCCTGCCTGCATTAGAAACGGGGCGATCTGCCGTTCGATGGGGCGTCGGTTTGGGTGGCGTGAAGCTCTGTTTGTTCGCGGTTGAGGTGATATGGGACGAGATACTCGGAGCGAACAGTGAGCCGTGACATGGCGCCGAGTATGGGGAACCAGGGCGGCTCAGTATGAGCGAGCGTTAGGCCTGCACGCTTGCACCGTTCCCCTTTGGCTGCGGCGGCACCTGCCGAGGTTGCCAGCGCGATGCTTGCAGCGAACGCTGGCTAGGGCGTGCGCGCTCGGGCAGAACGACCCGCGCCGATGCATGGGGGGCTTGCGTAGGGCCGGGTCGCTGTATTGGTGGTCACACTGAACAAAAGGGCCCGATGTGGCTGCTTTGAGTTTTCCGTCGTTGCACGGTGAGTCGTCGCTCGGCAGGTGTGATCTGAGGCTGGACGGTGGGGGTGACGTTGTGCGGGTGTTGAAACGGGGCGGCCGGATGCTGGTCAATATTGGGTAACGCGCTCAAGAAGCAGGGGGACGGCTGGCATGCGACGTTGCCCGGTTTCGGGTTGCGATTCGTGGCCGCAGCGGCTGTCGTTCCGCTCTCACTTCCGCAGCGTGGCGTCAACCTATGCCAGATGGTCGTCGACGGAACTGTCTACGACCACTCTGCTTCGGGTTCTGTCGCTGCGGTCGGCGGAGACACACCGGATGTCTCCGGAGGGAGCAGTGCGGAGGTTGGCGAGGACAGAGGCTTCACCGGCTAGGCCAGCTTTGACACGAGCCGGACTTTTGGGCGTGTCGCAGCATGGGTGACCGAGTTCGTGTCTGATCCGACCGCTGAAGCGCACCTGGAGGTAACCGAAGCGTTCACAGGGACCGCCGAGCGGCTCGGCGTCGGAGCGATCACGATGGGAACCCTCCACAAGGCGATCCCAAGTCTAGTGCTGGCTGACGAGCTGCTGTGACCCGCTTTGGTCAAATACGGGTATGGTTCCCTCTAGGGCAGATGCGCCGGGGCTGGTAGTCATGCTTGACTTGTGCTCGTTTTGATTTGAGGTGAACGGTATGGTTCGACGGTCTCGGCCTGGGGTGCTGGCGTTGGTGTTGTGTGTCGCAGCGGCGGCATGTGGCGCCGGTCAGGACACGGATGGAGTGCGCACTGCCGACGATGACTCTGCTTCGGGTTCTGTGGCTGATGTGGTTGGTGGGGACACGATTCCGGAGTTTGAGGAGGTCGCTGAGCGGGTCGCAGCACGGGTGACCGAGTTCGTGTCCGATCCGACCGAGGAAGCGCACCTGGAGGTAACCGAAGCGCTCATGGGCAACGCTGGGCAGCCCGGCATTGGAACGATCACTCTCAGATCCGCTGATTTGGTTTATGCGCGAGCCGATTTTGAGATTGACAGCGACGGTGATCGGGTGGAGTCCGTGATAGTTACCGTCAGCGACAACGTGGATGGTTTGGATGTTGAGTTCTTGTTCAGCTTCGATATGATGGTCGTAGGCGGTGAAACATTCATCCGATTCCACGAGATCAAGATCAACGGCGACGATGCCTTGATAGCGGATTTGCTGATCGGTGAGCACGCCGACCGGTGGATGACAGTCACCGGTGACGAGTTGGCCAGCCTCGGTCTCAACAGCTTCGGTTTGCTGTGCGATAACCTCGAAGCAGTATTCTGCTCCGCCGGTGAGGTTCACGATCTCGCTTCTGTAGTTATAGCGGCTGAGTTCGGGAACGACTCGCTAGGCGACCTCGACTGGACCCATGTGCGGTTCTTGGCAGCCAACAACCGCTTTTGGGGCATTGACGACCTCGCTAGCCACGACACTATCGACGCTGCTATTGAGGAATTATTCAGCTATACTGGTACTCCGATGCACGCATGGATCGACAGCGAGGGACGTATTCGTAGAGTTACCCTTGACAGGGACACCATCGTCGCTGCGCTCAACTCAGCGGAAGATTACGGGCTCGAATTCCCGGTTAAATTCGCAGAGATGTTAGATGTGCAAATGAACTTCGGCTACACTAGCTACGAACCCGCCGACGACATTAGCGCTCCCGCTGATATCGCTGGGAGTATCAGCGATATGATGCTGTTCGATACCGCGTTGACCGACAGCTGAGATCGTCGCACACGCACCTTAAGTCTTATGGGAAGTCTTTTCGTCGACGAGCGTCGTGCTCCAGCGCGATGTCTCTTTGGGGAGTTGATGCGAAGCCACGATCTGATAATTCAAGCCATTGATGAGATCGTCGTGCAGTACTAGCCGCTTATTGAAGCCGCTCAATCCGAACGTGTCGGCGTGCGGCCGGTTGGTTTGGCGGGTGCGGTCAGCTAGGAGTTCTCGCCGGTAACGCACCAAACAACGCAGTTGTTCAACCGGACCGCTGGGACGCGGTGGCAACAGACACGGTTCGCTGAGCGCAACTCGGGCGATCGCGAGCGCGTCGCGGGGATCAGTCTTAGAAGCGGATGCGTTGACGGCGGCGAGTAACAGCGGTCATATGTGGGGGCACCTCAACCACGATGACGTCTTGATCGGTCAACACCCCAGCAGCAGGTCGCCCATACAGTCCTGAGCCTTCCATCGCCACCACCACCGTTTCGTTGTGGCTGATCGGGCTGGCTAGGCTCGGCGTGACTGAGGGGGTTCTGTTTGTTGGTCCGCGTGTTATGCGGGTTGTTTGTTGTTGTTGGTCCAGTGGTTGGCGAGTGCGGTTGGGGTGAGGTCGCCGTGGGCGCTGTGGGGCCGGTTGTTGTTGTAATCGGTTCTCCAGTCCTCAATGATAACTCAGGCTTCTAGGAGGCTGTCGGGTTGGCGGCCGTGTAGTTCGTCGCGGAGTCGTCCGTTGAAACTCTCGACCCAGACGTTTTGCCATGGCGATCCGGGGTCAATGAACACACAAGCTGTGCCCGAGAAGCGGCACCAGTCAGCTACGGCGTTAGCAACGAACTTGGGGCCGTTATCGAAGCGCACGAACGCTGGTGCTCGGCCTCGAACAGCAACGAGCCACTCAAGGGCAGCGACAACGTCGTCGGCGTTGAGGCTGCGATCAACGTCGGTGGCGAGAGCCTCGCGGGTGAACTCGTCGATGACGTTCAGTAGTTTCAGACTGCGACCATCAGCGGTGACATCGAACCGAAGTCCATCGCCCACAGCGCGTTGGGTCGGATTGGTGACATAGCCCCGAGGTAGGCGCCGATGCCTCGAAGCGGCCTTTTGCGGCGACGTTGAGGCACGCGCAGACCCTCATCGCGCCACAAACGCTTTATTCGCTTGTCGTTCACACCACAGCCAGCGCGTCGCGCTATTTTGGCTGCTCGCCGCCAACCCCAACGAGGGCGACGCTTGGAGAAGTTCCTCAACCACAACCTCAGCTGACGCTGCGCGTCATTCATCTGCGCTGCGGTGAGCCGCTGAGCGCAGCGGTGTTGACCCACCACCTGGCATGCTCACCGTTCACAAACCCCGAACCGGTCGCGCACCATCTCCACCACAACGCGGCGACGGTTCGGGGTCAAAAGGGCTCTTCCGGTCTGAGCGGGGTCGTGTGATCTGACCGGGTTCGGGTGCGACGCGGTGATCTGGTCGGGTTTGGGTGGAACGCGGGTGAGGGGCTCGCAGGATCGGTGCTCTCTTATATCGCCGAGTCTGGAGCCCCTGTGTGTGTTGATCCTACGCGTATGTGTCAGTTGCTAGTCGGTTTGGATGATGTGGCAGTACTTGAAGTCACTGAAACCGATGTCGGTGGGCTTCGGGTGATGATCGAAACCAGGCTGCCGCGTCCGGTCTGTGGCGGCTGCGGTGGGGCTGTGCATGTGAAAGACCGCAACAACGTCGAGCACGCTGATCTGCCGTGTTTCGGGCGGTCAACGGTGTTGGTATGGCGCAAGATTCGTTGGCGCTGCGCGACTGGATGTGGTGCGGGTTCGTTCACTGAGACGTGCGAGACGATAGCTGCGCCGCGTCAGCGGCTAACCGGTTCGGGCTGGGCGGTGGGTCACCGACCAGGTAGGACAACAGGGCCGTGCGGTGAGCAGTGTTGCCGGTGAGTTGGGCGCGAGCTGGGATGCGGTGATGGACGCCGTAGTCGCCTACGGCGAAGCGCTGGTCAATGACCCAAACCGGATCGGCAATGTAGAAGCGATAGGGATGGACGAAACCTTACGCGCCCGCACGGGCCGGTTCGGTGCCCAGCAGTGGTCAACTCAGATCGTTGATGTCGCTGCTGGCCAGCTCCTTGACGTAGTCAAGGGCCGCGACTCAACCAAACCGGCAGAATGGCTCGAGCAGCGGCCAGATGAATGTCGAGACGCGATCCAATGGGCGACCCTTGACCTGTCAGGCCCTTACCGTCACGTGGTCAACACCGTGCTAGCCCACGCCACCCAAGTCGCGGATCCTTTCCATGTTCACAAGCTCACTAACAGCCGCCTCGATGAATGCCGTCGCAGGGTCCAAAACGACACTTTCGGGCATCGCGGACGTAAGAACGATCCGCCATATAGAGCCCGCCGACTACTAACCAAAGCCGATGAACGTCTCGACGACAAAGGCCACTCCAAGCTGTTGGGTCTGCTCGGGGCGGGTGATCCCCACGGGGACGTCAGAACGATGTGGCACGCCAAACAGGTCGTGCGCTCAATCTACGACCACACCGACCCAGACTTAGCGCTCAAGTTCGTGACCCGCCTCGGTCGCTATCTCCAAGACCCCGACCACCCACCCCAAGCGCACCTCCTCGGGCGGACTCTGCAGCGCTGGCGACACCAAATCTGCGCTTGGCACGCCAGCCGCGTGTCCAACGGTCCCACCGAAGCCATCAACAATCTCCCCAAACGAGTCAAACGAGTCGCATTCGGAATCACCAAACACCGCAACTGGCGAATCCGAGCACTCCTCTACACAGGCAAACCCAACAGTAACCTACTCCCCACCAACCAACCCCGCCAAAACCGGAAGAGCCTGTTATCTGAGCTAGCTGCGCGGAAGGACGCGGGAAGGAAACCGATATGAGCAACTCATCGCGCGAGACATCACGGACCGGAAAATCGCAGGCTGAGACATCGAGCGTTGGGTCCCCCACTATCGCGCCCAAGATTGATGGACCCAACGAAGGTGGATCTAGCGCTGGCCAGCCTCAGATAGGCAGCTTCCTGGACCCAGCGATCCAGGACGACCCTTTTGACACCTACGCACTCATGCACGAGCGATGCCCCGTGCATCTCTTACCCGAAAACGATCTGTACATGGTTACGCGCTACGACGATGCCAAGTCGGTGCTAGCCGACGCGCAGACGTTCTCCAACGATCCAACCGGCACGTCGCGGCGCAATAGCCAAGCCAGCCGGGCGGCGGCTCAGGTGTTCACTGAGCGTGGCTGGGTGCGGGCCAAGACGCTGCAACGAACTGATCCGCCCACCCACACCCGCTATAGGCGGCTAGTGAGCCGAGCGTTCACTGCGAAACGCATGGAGTCGCTGGTACCTCGCATTGAACAGCTCTGCCATGAACTCATCGACACGTTCGCCGACACTGGCCGATGCGAGTTCGTGAGCGAGTTCGCTCTGCCCCTGCCGGGCGTCCTCATTTGCGAACAGTTGGGGCTAGACGCGTCGCAGTATCCCACGTTCAAGCGCTGGGCTGATGCCATGCTGGCTACGGCACAAAAGGTGCTGACCCCCACCGAGGCAGTTGACTACGCCGAAACCGAGCTCGAAGCGCAACACCATCTGGCGCGAGAGTTCACGGCACGCCGCACCCAGCCCGCTGACGACATCATCTCCTGGCTGGTTCACGCCCATCTTGAAGACGACACCGCATCGATCAAATCTGCCGCGATAGATGAGCCGCTGAGCGATGAAGAGCTACAAGATCTTCTACATCAACTGATTACCGGCGGCTTCGAAACGACGACCGCAGCATTGGGCACTGGACTGTGGCTTCTCATCCGCTACCCAGATCAGATGGCAAAGTTGCGAGCTGATAGGTCGTTGTTGAACAACTTCATCGACGAGAGCCTGCGCTTCGACAGTCCCGTCGCCGGGCTTTGGCGCACGGCCACTTGCCCGACGGTCGTGGGCGACACTGACATCCCGCAGGGAGCTGCTGTCATGGTTCGCTACGCGGCAGCTAACCGCGATGCCGCCAAGTTCGAAAATCCCGCAACGTTCAACATTGAACGCCCCAACGCCAAGGACCACGTTGCGTTCGGCTGGGGCAACCATTTCTGCGTCGGCGCATGGCTAGCCCGGGCAGAGCTTCGCTGCGCATTCACCGCACTCTTGGACCGGCTTGATGAAATTGAGCTAGCCCGTCCGCTCGATGACCTGCCGCACGAGTTCAGCTTCATGCTCCGGCCGCTCAAGGAACTACCGATTCGCTTTCGTGCCGTTCGCGCCTGAAAGCGCCCGGGCCGAAACGACAAAAGAAACAGCCCCAGCCGATGGCTGGGGCCATCGGGCCGTGGCTACTCACCGCGGCGTGGTACATGAATGCGAGCTGACCGTCGCCAGCGATCTGCCAGGACGACAACTGGCAGCAGAACTAGCTCGTGGGCGAACTCCAGCACCCGCAACGCAATAGCAAAAGCAGTTGCATCGCCGACACCCAAGCGGTCCGCCAGCAGCGCTGCTACAACGAGTTCGCGTACACCTAGCCCCGCAGGGGTGATTCCGACCATGCCGACGACGATGCCAGCCGCCACCGCGCCAGCTATCAGCCGGGCATCCTCGAAACCGACGGCTAGCAACGACGCCGCGAGCAGTGCTGAGGCAATTAGGCGCTGAGCGACGGCGCATCCGTAGATGAATGTGGCTCGCCACACTGCTGGGCGCGCCGCGCTGAGAGTGTCTGGCCGGATTCGATCGCACAGCCATCGACCCGTTGGCGTGCGCCGCAACAAGAGTTCAATGCGCTGCCACCAAGCGCCCGCACCGGCCAGCGTCCACGGCAGCGTCACGAGCCCAACACCAGCTCCGACGCCAATCAGGATGCGTGCAAGCCAACCTCCAGCGCTACCCAGCCAGTCGCTGGGGGCCCAAAATGCCGCCGCAAATGCTGCCCAGCCGAGCAGTGTGGCAGTCTCAACCACCACAGAGGCCACGCCAGCAGCGTGGGGCACACCGAAAGGTGCCGCCATCGCTGCTCTGGCAGCTACCGGCACGAGCCCGGTCGGCAAATAACGAGTGGCCTGTGACAGCAGCCAAATACGCAACGCAGGCCCACGCGCTAGGGAACTGCCCGCCACGGAGATGTTCCCTACAGAGGCCGTCGGTACCGAGTTTCTTGCCACTGGGGTCCCCGCTGCTGAGTTGCCGGTTGCCGGTGTGCCCGCCGCTGGGGTGCTTGCCGTTTTCCGTGCTACCGGAATGCTCGCGGCTACCGGAATGCTCGCGGCAACTGGATTGCTCGCTACTGAATTGCTATAGCCGCCTACGAGTTCGCGCCATGCCAACGCCAGGCATACTGTGGCGGTCATCGAAATGATGACAGCGGGCACGAGCACCACTGCATCCAACTTGAGGTGAATCTGGCGCACATCGTCCCAACTGCGGACAGCCAACCAGACGATCATGGTCACCGTTGCCAATACCAGCAACCACCGCAGTAGGGAGCCAGCGAGTGTCCGTGTCGTGCCTGTCCCTTCTCGCTCGTCCGGGGCCATCACGAATCCGAATCCGAACTCCACGGACGTCGCAAGTCTGGGCGTCCCGCCAGCATCCCTCCGAGCGTACCGGCGACCCCAGATGCCGTTCGGGCCTATGGCTGTGGCCTTGAGATGTCAGTCCAGGCCGAGCTATTGGAAAGTGACGGGGTGTACGCGAGGGAGGCCTCGGGAGTGTGGTGCACTCCCGAGGCCCCTTTTCGTGTGTGTTGTTTTGTTTGTTGTGCTATCTGCTATCGGGGTTTAGCCGGTGTATCGGTTTCCACAATCAAACTTGTCTGTATGTTTGTGTGCTACTTGTTGCAGTCCGAGTCGTCGGCGTCGCCCAAGCACTCACCAAGCGACAGCGTCGCGTCCAAGTTGCTAGAAGTGTCGTACCTGCCGACGAATGAGTCTACTGTACCTGAACGAACCCGAACGCTGCCGCCACGATTGAAAAAGTCAACCGGTTCGCTGACGTTGGTACCGATCCTCGCGTCGTCAGTTGCAGGTTTACTATCATCGCTTTTATCGTCATTAATCTGATCCGGGATCTCATCAGGATCCACATACTTCCCGAACTCATCATTATCGTCCTGGGCTGACTTAGCTTCATACAAATAGTTCGCAGCCACCTGCAAATTACTAGTCACGAAGTTGTACACAGGGGAGTCGTCAGTCCCCGTAGCCGCACCATAATAAGTACCAGCCAGCTTCACGATGCCCTTATCCGGACCGGCACGCAACCCAGCCAACTTCAACGGATTCTGAGTCGTATACCGAATATGAACCGTCTTCGACGGAGCCTTGAACGACACATTCGCCACCGACACATTCTGACCAGCCGGAGACTCGAACGCATGCCTCAAAAGAAGGGGCGTAGAACCAATCGTACCATAAAAGTTAGCACTAGTATCAGCACCAAAGGTAGCACCACCAAAATTGGTAGTATCGGTACCAGAAATAGTGTAGCCAGGCACGACCGCTTTCAACACACTATTACGCAAACGGTTACCCAAATAATCAGCGGTAGCAGTCCGGTCAACGTTCGATTGACTTTCCTTGAACAGCGTACTAACCCAATCATCGAACGTCACTTCAATACCAACAGACGACACGCCACCCCTAAAATACCAAGCCTTATCATGCCAAATATTAGACGTACTCTTCGCACCTACCGTCTTATTCGGAACGCTGCTAGAGACTCTGCCACATGCCACGTAACCGACCGTGAAGTTCTTAGACACCTCTGAATCGTTGCGCAACGCTTTTACCACATCAGACAGTTTAGCTTTACCGTTCATGAACGTCACCGTAATACGGCCAGCTTCTTTACCAACCCCACCAGTACTAGTCATCTGCACATCAATCTCGAGCGGCTTATCCTCATCATAGCGGTCAGCGAACTTAGTATACAAAACCCAATGATTACCCTTAGCACCAGCAGCGACACCATCCCACTTAGCGAACATCACCAAATCATTCTTAGCATACGAAACCCCGCCAACAGATGGAGTCGAATCTCCAGGACCGAACGTCACAAACGGACGCCTCGACACATAACCAAGCGCACGAGTACCACCCACAATCAGCGCCTGGAACCGGTCAGACGGCAAACCACCAGGCTTCTTATCGTCAGCAGGATCGTCGTTCACCTCCGACTTGTCAGGCTCACCCAACACAACCGACGTGACACCAAACTTCGGTTTCCGCTTCTCAACAGTCAAACGCACAAGCTTAGAAGACACCTTATCGGCATTCATGAACGCGCCGCGCTCAACCGTAACAGTATCACCAGCCCGCAAATAATACGCACTATCAGCAGCCTCAAGAGTATCAGTCGTATCATTATCGCTGTTATAATCAAATGCCTCAGCAAGTGCCAACGACGGAGCCCACGCATTAGAATCCGCACTAATAGAAGTCAAAGAGCCAATATCGTCGACAAGCTTAACCTTAGCACCATTCTTCGTCTTGATTGTAATCTTATCATCCACACGCGTCAAACCATCCCTAACAGTAGAATCAGGCTTCAAATTGGAACGCAAATACAAACTCTTCTCACCCTCAACCAAAACCAAATCAACCTTAGGCACCGGAATAGGCGTAGGCTTCTTCAAACCAACCGTCACACTCGCAGGCTGCAACGGACGCAAATCATTAGTCCCAGTATTGGCGTTAGCGAGCGAACCGTACGGCTCATCACCCGGACGCAACTCAATCTTATCCCCAGCCTTCAACTTCAAAGTTCCCAAACGCACCGTAATCTTATGCTTTTGACCACAATCCGGCGGCTTCATACTACCCGCCCTCGTGTTTTCAACCTTAGCGTTGCCGTCAGCGTCATCAGCTATGGTCACTTTTTGACCGTTGACACGAACAATACGCTGCAGATAAGCTGGCATTTTTATAGGATCGCTGTCACCCACATCTTCGTTGAACACAATCTCGAACTCTGTCGGATCATCGGTTTGGTCACCATTACGCGACGCGTCATCAACCTTCAACGTAGCCACCAACTTCGGACCAGTCGTAGCCGCTTCCACAGCCTGCGCCATCACCGAGGCCGACACGACAGCCGTACCACCAACCGCAACAACCTTCAAATGCGACGTAAACTTGCTACTAAAATCGTTCAAAACACCGGTAAAACGCGGAGTAGCTGCTAGCCAATCACGTACTGAAGCAGGTAGCTTGCCACCAACGAACAGAATCGGAATCGCCGAACCATTCCTAGCAAGACCAATACCAGCGACCGGACCGGCAGTCACACCATCAACCGTCGCAGTCTCATTCACCAACATGACACTCGTTTTGTCGACGTCGAGGCCGTTACAGTCGTTCCACATCAACTGCGCGATTTTCACTGACGTGCTTGCAGCATCATCACCCGCAAACCGCTCAACATCCGGGCCAAGCTCCTCAACCGCGTCAGCGACATCATCAGACACCTCATCAGTATCACCAATAATCACAACACGATCAAGATCCTGATCATCAATATACTCCCCCGTCGCCGAAGACAACTCATCCGACGCGGTCAACAACAACGGCATATCCATCTGATACGACATCGGCCCAGCCAACACCGCCGACGTATACGGCATCAAATCACCATTCGCCAACAACACCGTCTCATCATTCGAACCACACCACACAGCCGACGACCGAATCCGCTTCGCGATCTCAACCGCCGTCCCATACCGATCCGCGCCCGAAACCCGCGTCACAGTCGGCTTCGACTCCAAACCCTCCACCAGCTCAACCACATCATCAGAAACCACATCTGTGCCACCAACCACAAAAACAGTCGACACACCCTGATCCTCAATAAACCGCGCCACACCAGCAGGCAAACTATCCCTACGCGTCAACAGCACCGGCGCGTCCTCATAACCAGACAGCCCAGCCGCGGAGACGGCGTCGATCTGCGTCTCACCCGACGCCAAAATCAACGTATCAACCCGCCCAGGCGAACCCGCATAATGCTTCGCCAACAACAACGCCGTCTCATACCGATCCCTGCCAGCAAACGCACGCGAATCCGGCTTACCGTCATCATTGGTGTCAACCAGATACTCACCAGCCGTGTTCGCGGCCTGCACAGGCGACCCCGCCACCAACGCCAACACCGACGCAAGTAGCGCACCCGCCACACCCAACACAAACAAACGCCTCACAAAAAACCTCCAACACTTCGAGGCACACCGCCACACCGGACAGCAACAACGCAACAGACCCTCCATCACGCACAACCTCAACCTCTATAACCCCCCCCCCCCCCCCGTGTGACACCCAACTTCAACGAATATTGAACGGACGCGTCCGTGCCGTGAGACTGGGCCACATCGCGGCACCGCGCGGGCGAGACTGGGCGGGTGCGAGTTGTGCTCGTGAGCCCCGGGTTTCCGACCACGCTTGACGATCACCATAAGCCGTTCCTGGCTGAGCACGCGAGAGCCTTAGCCGCAGCAGGTGTCGCAGTGACGGTGGTCTGCCCAGCTCATCCAGATGCTCCTAGCCGTCACGAAGTAGGCGGCATCGAGGTGCATCGGCTGAGGTTTGCGCCCGCCAGCGTGGAGGCTCGCGTTGCTCGCGGCGAGAGTTACCGGGTGTTAGCGGGCGTGTCGGCGCTGTGGGTCATCCCGATGATCGTCCGGCTTTGGCTTCGCGCAGCGCGTCTGGCCCGTCGCCCATCGGAACGCTCAACTGAACAAGACGTATCCATGGACTCCGATGCAACTCAGAACCTGGCTCGAGACGGAGTAGCTAGACGCGAGGCGAATGCCAGGCGCGTCTTCAGCCCCGACGAAAGAGCCGGGACGACTGCTGTGATCCACGGGCATTGGTGGTTCCCGTGCGGACTGGTTGCCGTTGCAGCCGCCGGTGTAGCCGGACGGCGCACGAGCAGTGTTGTGCATCTGCACGGTTCGGACGCCGCAGTGACCACCACGGTCGTGCGCCGATGGTTGGCGCGCCGGGTGCTGCGACGCGCGGGCGCTGTCGTTGCCGTCTCTGAAGAACTGCGCGGCTGGGCTTCGTCGCTTATGCCGCGGCATCGCGCTGCTCGGGTTTCGGCGAACGCGAAATCGCAGGAACGTGCAAGCTGGCCTTTGCTGCGAATCGTCTCAATGCCGGTTGCGACTGAGCGAATCGGTCCCGCTACGCCTACCCCCGCGGCGGGTCCGGTGGTGGCCGTCGGACGCCTCATGGCCGAAAAGGGTTTCGACGTGCTGATTGAGGCTGTGGCTCTCATGGAACCGAACCTGCGACCCGATGTGGTCATAGTCGGTGATGGGCCCGATCGCGCCGCTCTCAAAGCTCAGTCACTCCAAGCAGGTGTAAACGTTCATTTTGTCGGAGCGGTTCCGCCCGCCAGCGTCGCCGACTGGTACCGGCGCGCCCGACTGGTGTGCGTGCCAAGTAGGCGCGAGGGCTTCGGCATGGTGATCGCAGAAGCGGTTGCGGCGGGACGTCCCGTTGTAGCTACAGCCGTGGGTGCCGCGGTCCAGTTCGTTAACCACGGTGTCAATGGCCTACTGGTTGCACCCGGCGATTCGAGCGCTCTGTCGCGAGCAATCAACCAAGCTCTTCAGCCGGGCAGCCTTAAGTGGGACAGCCTTGAGTCAGGTGAGTCTGGGCCGCTTGAGTCAATTGGCCCGAGAGCGCACGCGGACGCGCTAACCGCGATCTATGCGGACATTTGAGCAGCACGATTACCAGAGTGTGCGCCCAAATAAGCCTGCATCAAAGCACGCCAGCATCAAGGCAAACCGACATCAAAGCAAGCCGACACAGCGAGCGATCGTGCTTCTATAGGGCGGCGACTATCTCCGCCATCAGTTCGCCCGCCTCGGTTGGGTTCATCCCAACCCGCACACCGGCGTCGCGCAGTGCTTGCATTTTGGCCGCCGCGGTGCCCTTACCTCCCGAGACAATGGCGCCCGCGTGGCCCATTTTTTTGCCCGCCGGTGCCGTCACACCAGCGATATAGCTCGATACTGGCTTGGTCATGTGGTGCTTGATGAACTCCGCAGCCTCTTCCTCAGCGGTGCCGCCAATCTCGCCGATCAGCATCACCGCCGCAGTGTCAGCATCGGCCTCAAACGCCTCAAGGCAGTCAATGAACGATGTGCCTGGCACGGGGTCGCCACCGATGCCAACACAAGTGGTGACGCCGATGCCCTTCTGCTGCAACTCATACAGCGCCTGGTAAGTCAAGGTGCCCGACCGGCTAACGATGCCCACCGGTCCACCCGGCTCGGCGATGTGTCCGGCCGTAATGCCGATGTTGCATTCGCCTGGCGTGATGACGCCTGGACAGTTTGGGCCTAGCAGTCTCGCATTGGGATAGTCGCGAGCCAGCACGTTAAAGAAGCGCGCTTCGTCATGTGCAGGCACGCCTTCGGTGATGCAGACGATGAACTCGATGCCCGCCTCGGCGGCTTCGATTACGGCGTCCGCCACGCCGGGAGCGGGGATGAAGATGCACGCAGCGTCAGCGCCGGTCGCGGCCACCGCGTCGCTGCAGTTAGCAAATACCGGAATGCCGTCCACGTCGGTACCGGCTTTGCGGGGATTAGTACCAGCTACAACGTTGGTGCCGTAGTCGCGGTTCAGCAAGCCGTAGTAGCGTCCCTGCGAACCAGTTAGGCCCTGGTAGACGACTTTGGTGTCCTTGTCGACGAAGATACTCACGTCACATTCTCCCGATTAGACCCCAGATCAGGCCGCTGCCATTGCGATGGCTCGACGGGCGGCGTCCAGCATGGTCGGTTCCATTACCAGTTTCTCGTTGAGGTGCGGAGCCAGAATCTCCCGCCCCTGCGCGGCGTTCGTGCCATCTAGGCGCAACACGATCGGCGCTTCAATGTCGACCGCTTCCAACGCACCGAGGATGCCGTTGGCCACTTCTTCGCCACGCGTGATACCACCGAAGATGTTGATGAAGATGGCTCTCACGTCGGGATCGTTGTTTATGACCTCAAGCGCATTCGCCATCACCTGCGCGTCGGCGCCACCGCCGATGTCCAAGAAATTGGCAGGCTGACCGCCCACTTGGTTAACCACATCGACGGTGCTCATGGCCAGTCCGGCGCCGTTGGCGATGACACCGACGCTGCCCGCCAAGCCCACGTACTGCAGACCCTTGGCGTGAGCGGCCTGCTCTCGTTCGTCGCGCGGCTGCGTCTCGTCGTACGCCTCGTAGTCCGGGTGCCGGAACACGGCGTTCGCGTCCAGCGTGACCTTGGCGTCAAGCACATGCACTCGGCCCTCGGGCGTCAAGATGAGTGGGTTGATCTCAACCAGGTCAGCGTCACCCTCGACATAGGCCGCGTACAGCTTGCGCAGGATTTCAACCGCCTGATCTGTCGCAATGGGGTTAAGGTTGGCGCCTTCCACCCAATCGCGGGCAGCTTGTTCGCTGAGTCCCTCGGCAGGGTCCACCAGCACCTTGCTAATCGCGTCAGGGTTCTCAGCCGCAACCGTCTCAATCTCAACGCCGCCTTCGGCCGACAGCATCCCGAGGTGCTTCTTGGCCGACCGATCCAGCGTGAAACTGGCGTAGTACTCCTCGGAAATATCTGACGCTTTCTCGATCCAAAGTCGCCGCACGATGTGGCCGTTGATGTTGAGGCCCAAGATGTTGGAAGCGTGAGTGCGGACATCGTCAACGGTGGCAGCGAATTTGACACCACCTGCCTTACCGCGCCCGCCGGTGTGTACCTGGGCTTTCACCATCACCGGCGTTCCCAGTCGCTGCGCAGCCGCGACTGCTTCGTCAATACTGAAGGCGACTTCGCCATCGGAAACGGGCATGCCGTAGTCCCGAAAGAACTGCTTGCCCTGATGTTCAAGGAGATCCACGGCGGGGAGCCTAGGAGCGCAAGCCCGATTGTGGGCATGGTTCTGTGGGCCTGATCTAGGAGCTCGATCTAGGAGCGTGTGGGGCGCAGCTTGGCGAAGCTGGCTATCACCGTTTTGGTGCCGACATCGGCGAAGTGAACCGTGACCTCCCAGTCATCGCCATCGGGGCGAATGTCCTGCACGACGCCCGCGCCGAAGGTGCCATGGCGCACATCGTCGCCTACGCCATAGGTAAGACTGGCTGCGGGGTCCAGGGACCGCTCGGCGGATCGGGCAGCCACCCTGCGGCGGGCCTCTTCACGGCGGGCCTCGCGATTCTTGGCCACGCCGGTGTCGTTACCGGCAGCATGGCTGCGATTTGGGCGCCGGTCGTCAAGCTCAACCGAATCGCGTTGGCGAGGTTCGCTGAATCGACCAGTCACATCGCTGTAGCTCGTGTGGTCCCTGTAGCTCGTGTGGCTCGAGCTGCTGGTGTCTGGTCGCCACGAACTGCCGAAACGCTGCGCGTCGTCGCAACGATCGTCAATCAACTCGGCGGGGATCTCGTCAATGAAGCAACTGGTCGGGTTGTAGCTGGTCTGACCGTGCAGCATGCGACTCCATGCGTGTGTCAAATAGAGCTGCTTGCGAGCCCGCGTGATACCTACGTAAGCCAACCGGCGCTCTTCTTCCAGCTCGTGGGGATCGGCGATGGAGCGATAGTGCGGGAAGACGCCATCCTCCATGCCGGTCAGGAACACGACATCAAACTCGAGACCCTTGGCGGCGTGCAGCGTCATTAGCGACACCTGCGAAGCGTCGGACATTTCGTCCACGTCGCTGACCAGTGACACCTGCTCCAGAAACTCCTCGCACGACTCGAACGCTTCGGCTGCGCCTATTAGGTCTTGCAGGTTCTCCAGTCGGCCATCTGCTTCGATGCTGCGGGCCGCGCGTAGCTCGTCTCGGTAGCCGGAGCTGTCCAGCGTCAATGCAAGTACCGCTGCAGGGCCCTGGGGGACAACGGCTCGGGCCTTGCTCAGCAGCTCGCGGAACTGCAGTAGGCCACTGCGGGCCGTGCCGCGCAAACCCAGCGACTCGACGCGGTTGATCACTTCAGCTAATGATGTCTCGCCCCGCGCCGCCGCATCGTCCAGTTTGGCGATAGTTCGAGCCCCAATTCCGCGGGCGGGTTCGTTTACGATGCGCTTGAGCGAGACTTCATCTGACGGGTTGACGGTGGCACGCAAGAACGCCAGTGCATCCTTTATCTCCTTGCGGTCATAAAAGCGGGTGCCGCCAATGACCTGATACGGCACCTCATTGGCTACCAGTTCTTCCTCAATCGCACGCGATTGGGCGTTGGACCGATAGAAGACTGCCGCGTCGCCCCAATCGATTGAACCAGCGTCGCGCAGGCCGACCAGCTCAGCGCAGACGTACCGTGCTTCTTGTTTTTCGTCCGCGCCGCGGTACCGAATCGGTTTAGTGCCGCCTGTTTGATCGGTCCACAAGTTCTTGGGCGGTCGGCCGCGGTTGTTGCGGATCACTGCGTTGGCAGCGTCCAAGATGGTCTGACTTGAGCGGTAGTTCTGATCCAGCACATAGGTTGAGGGGTTCGCGAAGGTGGCGCCGAACTCCAAGATGTTGGTGATGTCGGCACCACGAAATGCATAGATTGACTGATCTGAATCGCCGACAACGAAGACGTTGGCTGCGGGTCCGCTTAGCAACCCAACGAGTCGCACCTGTGCCAAGTTTGTGTCCTGGTACTCGTCGACCAGAATGTGGGCGAAACGCTGTCGGTAGTGCTCGGCCACTTCTTCGTTGGTGCTGAGCAGTTTGACGCTGAGCATCAGCAAATCATCGAAGTCCATCGCTCCGGCGCGCCTTAGTCGCTTCTGGTACTCCGAGTAGACACGAGCTACCGCAATGGAAAATGGGTTGCGGTTATCGGGTGACTCGGCTAGCTCAGCGGCATCCACCGGTGTAATGAGCTGATTTTTCAGGCTGGAGATCGCGCTGTGTACGGCACGTTCGGTGTAGCGCTTGGGGTCCAGGTCGAGATCTCGCACCACGTAGCGGGTGAGGCGGCGCGAATCGGCTTGGTCGTAGATGCTGAAAGAGCTTGGATAGCCCAGCGCGTCGGCATGCGCGCGCAAGATCCGGGCGCAGGCACTGTGGAAGGTGGAGATCCACATCCGTTGCGCCACAGGACCGACCAGGCCTGCTATGCGCTCGCGCATCTCCCCCGCGGCCTTGTTGGTGAATGTAATCGCCAGCAGTTCAAACGGGCGCAGTTGGCGATAGGCCAACAGATACGCGATGCGGTGGCTCAGCACCCGCGTTTTGCCCGACCCAGCCCCGGCCACTACCAGTGCAGGACCGTCGCCGTGCCTCACCGCAGCTCGTTGGCCAGCATTGAGCGGTGCCAGGATGGGGTCGTCGCCTGGGGTCTGCGCAGCCGGGTTGAGCTGTGCCGGACTGGCCGGTGTTGGGCTGGCCTCGACTGGGTTGGTCTCAACTGGGTTGGGCTGGGCTGGACTGGACTGGACTGGACTGGTCGGGGCCGAGTTGGCCTGCTGCGCTGGGATTTGGGGTATCAGGCGAGCCGACATTGCTTTAGGTCGTGTAGTCGGCGTTGATACGCACATACTGATCTGTGAGATCACAGCCGTAGACCGTGAACACACCACCTGAAACTGCTGTACGCACACCCAGATCGACGCGGATATGCACCTCGTCGGACGCAAGGTAGGTCTCAAGATCGCTAAGCACTGCTGGCGTAGCGGGTGTGGGATACACCTCGTAATCGCCAAAGTGGATCTTGACGTTCGCCTGGTTGATGTCGGTTTCGTGGCTGCATTTGCCTATCGCCATCGCTACCCGGCCCCAGTTGGGATCGCGACCGTGTACGGCAGTTTTGACCAGCGGCGAGTTCACGATGGACTTGGCGACACGCTTCGCTTGCGTATCATCGCGGGCACCGTTCACGGTCACGACGATGAGTGTCTGCGCACCCTCACCGTCGAACGCGAGCTGGCGAGTCAGGTCCAGGCATACCTGCGCGAGCGCAGCTTCAAGCGCCGACTCGTCCACTGGCCCGGCAGACCCGCTCGCCAGTATCACCGCCATGTCACTGGTTGACGTGTCGGTGTCCACGCTTAGCGCGTTGAAGGTGACTTCGCAGACCCGCCGCAGCATGGCGTTGAGTCGTTCTGATGCCACCTGCGCATCAGTTGTGATGACTGAGATCATCGTCGCCATGTCCGGCTCAATCATCCCAACACCTTTGGCGATACCTACCACGGTGGCTACGCCACTCCCGGCGGCTAGCTGTGCCATGGCTGTCTTGGGATGGGTGTCGGTGGTCATGATCGCTGTCGCAGCAGCTACGGCGTCGCGCGAGTTGAACTTAGGCCCGGAGCCAGTGCCAGAACCAGAAGCAGCACTGAGCCGGTCAAAGTAGGCATCTACGGCGCCTTCGGGATAGGTCACGCCGATCACGCCGGTTGAACCCACCAATACCTGCTGCGGCTGGCATCCGACTAACTCCGCGACGCGCTGCGCCAGGTTCGCGGCGTCTCGTTCGCCTTGTTCGCCGGTCGCCACGTTGGCGTTCTTGGAAACCACGACAACTGCTTGCGCTTGCCCGTCGGCCACGTTTGCTCGGCTGAGCTTCACGCTGGCGCCCGCGAACAGGCTCTGGGTGAACACGCCTGCGGCCGCCGCTACACGTTCGGCAGCCATAACCATGATGTCGTTGGAATCGTCCTTCATGCCGACGTTGCCGACATGACAGCTAAAGCCCTGCGGCAGTTCCACTGCCGCTGTGCCGGTTGAGGTCGTTGAGGTCTTAGCCATCTATTCCCGCTTGCCTATTCCCATTCGCCTATTCCCACTCGCCTATTCCCACTCAATTGTGCCTGGCGGCTTGGACGTAATGTCGTACACAACTCGATTCACGCCGGGCACCGCATTTACGATCCTTGAAGAGATCGACTCCAGTAGATCGTGAGGCAGACGAGCCCAGTCAGCGGTCATTGCATCTTCGCTGGTTACCGCCCTGACGATGATCGGGCGGGCATAGGTACGTTCGTCGCCCATCACACCGACACTGCGGATGTCCGCCAGCACGGCAAAGCACTGCCAGACCTCGTCGTCAAGGTCTGCCCGCGAGACCTCTTCTCGCACAATGGCATCGGCGGCCCGCACAGTCTCGACAGCTTCGGGCGTGACTTCGCCTACGATGCGGACTCCCAGACCTGGCCCTGGGAACGGTTGGCGTTGCACTATCTCAGCCGGAAGACCCAGTTCGGCTCCCACAGCCCGCACTTCGTCTTTGAATAGGTTGCGCAGCGGTTCCACCAACTCGAAAGTCATGTCGGGCGGCAGCCCACCCACGTTGTGATGACTCTTGATTTTGGCCGCGGTAGGCGAGCCCGACTCAATTACGTCCGGATACAGCGTTCCCTGCACCAAGAAACGGGCATCGTCTATGCCTCCGGCGGCCCGCTCAAAGACCCGTACAAACTTCTCGCCGATGATCTTGCGCTTTTCTTCCGGATTGGTCACGCCTGCTAGCGCTTCAAAAAACTCCTCGGCGGCCCGCTCATGGATCAGCTCAATGCCTTGAGTGCGACGAAACGTGTCTGTGACCTGCTCGCCCTCGCCCGCACGCATGAGCCCCGTGTCCACAAACACGCACGTGAGCTGTCCGCCGATAGCTCGCTGAGTCAGCGCCGCTGCCACCGCGCTGTCCACGCCGCCTGACAACCCGCAGATGGCTCGTGCCGAACCCACGTGAGCCCTGATGGCCTCGATGCTCTCGGCGATGACGTTGGTCATCGTCCATTCGGAGCTGATCTCGCAGATTTCGTACAAGAAGCGTTCGAGCTGGGCCTGACCGCCAGGAGTGTGTGCGACTTCGGGGTGGTATTGCACGCCATAGAGTCGGCGGCGTGGGTCCTCAATGACTGCTGCTGGGCTGTTGGCGGTAGATGCGGTGACGGCGAAACCTGGCGGAGGCTCAGTCACGGCGTCGGCGTGAGACATCCACACAGGCGCAGGCCACGAGGTAGAGCCTGGCTCATAGATCAGCAACTCAGATGTGGCTTCGGTCCGGTCAAGATGTGTGCGTCCGTACTCTCCCGGGCCGCTGCGGCTGACTCTGCCGCCCAAGTCTCGGGCCAGCAACTGCGACCCGTAGCAGATGCCCAAAATGGGCACACCCAGCTCGTACACGCCTGGGTCGATATCTGGGGCACCCTCAATGTGTACCGACGCCGGTCCACCGCTGAAGATGATCGCTGCGGGCGAGCGCTCAGCCAGCTCGGAAGCCGTCACCGTGTGCGGCACTATCTCGGAATAGACCCGCGCTTCGCGCACTCGCCGAGCGATTAGCTGCGCGTACTGCGCGCCGAAGTCCACCACTAGGACAATTGGATGGGCGACTGGATGGGCGACCTTGCTGGGCGCTGGCGAGTGTGGGGGCATGAGTCTTGCACCGCCGCGGCGCCACGTTAGGGCTAGCCACGTTCAAGGAATCCAGGTTCCAGGGAACCAGATTCGAGGGGATTTCGAGGGAGTAATGAGCGTAACGCTGGACGTGCGACGCCCTGTGGACCCCCCGAATGACCCAAACCACAAGCCGTCAGCTACACAGTCCCAGCTAGACAGCCGCAGCTAGACAGCCCAGCTACACAGCCACAACTACATGGCGTTGACTACCAACTACGCATCCTTAACGACGACGCAGGGCCGACGCGAACGCCGACCCTGCGAGTCAATGAGCTTGCTTGTTGACACAGCCTGCTTCTCAATCAGGCTGCTTGCCAAACCTGCTTGCCAAACAGACTGCGCTTCAAAAAGACAGCCTCGCTACATCATCCCCGGCATGCCGCCCATGCCGCCACCGCCCATTGCGGCAGCAGCCGCGGCGGCCGCAGCGGGATCTGGCTCCTCTGGCTTGTCGGTCACCAGCGCCTCGGTGGTGAGCATCAGTGCCGTGATTGACGCAGCGTTCTGAAGTGCTGCACGAGTCACCTTCGCTGGATCGATGACACCAGCCGCCACCAAGTCCTCAGACTTGCCGGTAGCGGCATTGAAGCCCGTGTGGCCATCGGCGGCTTCAATCTGCTGCACGATGACAGCGCCCTCGTAGCCAGCATTTTGTGCAATCTGCCGACTGGGCCCATCTAGCGCACGATGGACGAGGCGAGCGCCGGTAGCAGCGTCACCGTCGAGGTCGAGCGCTGCCACGCCAGCACGAGCCCGCAGCAGCGCTGTACCGCCGCCGGGCACGATGCCTTCTTCAATCGCTGCACGAGTCGCAGACACCGCATCTTCAATGCGATGCTTCTTTTCCTTCAACTCGACTTCGGTGGCCGCGCCAACTTGGATCACGGCCACACCGCCAGCCAGCTTGGCCAGACGTTCTTGCAGCTTTTCGCGATCCCAGTCGGAATCGGTCTCGTCAATCTCACGCTTGATCTGGACTACGCGCCCCTCTACATCGGCGCTGGAGCCGCCGCCGTCAACGATGGTGGTCTCGTCTTTGGTGACGATCACTTTGCGGGCGGTGCCCAGCAAGTCAACAGTGGTGTTTTCCAGCTTCAGGCCGACTTCTTCGGAGATGACCTCGCCGCCGGTCAGGATCGCCATATCGGCCAGCATGGCCTTGCGGCGCTCGCCGAAGCCCGGAGCTTTCACTGCTGCAGATGAGAACGTGCCGCGAATCTTGTTCACAACAAGCGTGGCCAACGCCTCGCCCTCAACGTCCTCAGCGATGATCACCAGACCCTTGCCGGTCTGCATGACCTTCTCAAGCACCGGGACCATCTCGGCCACGGCACTGATCTTGCCGTTCACGAACAGCAGGTAGGGATCGTCAAAGACGGCCTCTTGGCGGTCTGGGTCGGTGACGAAATACGGCGAGAGGAAGCCCTTGTCAAACTGCATGCCCTCGGTGAACTCAAGGTCCACTCCGAACGTGTTGGATTCCTCCACCGAGATGACGCCATCTTTGCCGACCTTGTCGAATGCCTCAGCAAGCGTCTCGCCAATAGTCGCATCGGCCGACGAGATACCGGCCACGCTGGCGATCTTGTCTTTGTCGTCGGAGACGTCGGTAGACATCTCGCCGATTGCGTCCACGGCCGCTGCTACGGCCTTCTCAATGCCGTGCTTGAGCTCCATCGGGTTGGCACCAGCGGCCACATTGCGCAGCCCTTCACGCACCATGGCTTGGGCGAGCACTGTCGCCGTGGTGGTGCCGTCACCGGCAACATCGTTGGTCTTGGTTGCCACTTCCTTGACGAGCTGAGCACCCATGTTCTCAAACGGGTCGTCCAGCTCAATCTCGCGGGCGATGCTGACGCCGTCGTTGGTGATGGTGGGGGCACCGAATGACTTCTCAAGCACAACGTTGCGACCGTTAGGTCCCAACGTCACCTTGACCGCATCGGCCAGCTTGTTTACACCAGCTTCAAGGCCGCGCCGGGCCTCCTCGCTGAACTTCAGGATCTTGGGCATGTTTGAGTTCTCCCTGTCGTGTTGTTGTCGTCGCTTTGTCGCTGTAGCGGCCGTGCTAGGCGACGATGGCCAGGACGTCGCGGGCGCTCAGGATCAGCAGATCCTCGCCAGCCACGGTGATCTCAGTGCCGCCGTACTTGCTGTAGACGACGGTGTCGCCTACGCCGACATCCATCTGGATGATCTCGCCTGACTGATCGGAACGCTTGCCGGGACCAACAGCAAGTACTTCGCCCTGCTGAGGCTTTTCCTTGGCGGTGTCGGGGATGACCAAACCGCTAGCGGTGGTCTCCTCGGCGTCGCTCGGCCGTACGACGATTCGGTCTTCAAGTGGCTTCAAGTTCATGGTCTGATATGCCTCCTGTGGCTCTATTGCCCTTGCTGGGCCCTTGCTGGCGGGCCATGTCATGTAACAACCCGGTAGCAGTTAGCACTCTCACCAGGCGAGTGCTAACGATACGAGGATGGCTGCGCGGCCACAACCTCACCCACAACCTCTCTCGAACTGACAGCGGACTGCCTCACCAGAACGGGCGACAAGGCCAAACGGCTGGGCCTAGCAACAAGGCCCAGCGGGCTAGGCCAGACGACCAAGCAAGGCAGCCAAGGCCAGACTGCTAGGTCAAGAAGTCGATGCTCAAACTGGGATCGGCACCGCCGTCAAGCGCCGAAGGGCCGTCGCTGTTGAGTCGGTACCAAGCTGTGGCGGCGATCATGGCGGCGTTATCGGTACACATCGCCCGGCTGGGCAGGTAGGCGTAGATGCCGTCTTCCACGCAGATGTCAAGCGTCCGTTCCCGCAGTGCGCTGTTGGCGGCCACGCCGCCAGCCAAGCAAATGCCCGCTGCCCCTACTTCGCGCGCCGCTAGGCGGGTCTTGTGGGTGAGAACATCTGTAACGCAGGCCTGAAACGATGCCGCTACATCGGCGGTTTTCACTTGGGGGTGAGCGCGGACCCAGTTGATGACCGCTGTTTTGATGCCCGAGAAAGAGAAGTCGTAGTCGTTGTTGTTCAGCATCGCCCGCGTGAGCGGCACCGACGTCGGGTCGCCTTCGGATGCCAGACGGTCAATTGCGGGACCACCCGGGTAGCCGAGTCCGAGATAGCGGGCCACCTTGTCGAAGGCTTCTCCGGCGGCGTCGTCGCGTGTTGCGCCCAGTAGGCGATAACGGCCGTGCCCCTCAAACGAAATGAGCATGGTGTGCCCGCCCGACACCAACAGCGTCACAAGCGGGAACTGCACCTGCGCGTCGTGTTCATCGAGCAGAGCCGCATATAGGTGGGCTTCGTGGTGGTTGACGCCGATGTAGGGGACGTCCCATACCAGCGCCAGTGCCTTAGCTGCCGCTACTCCAACCAGCAAGCTGCCCACCAAGCCGGGACCACACGTAGCTGCCACGACGTCAATGTCGTCATCGGCAGCGCCAGCCTCTACCAGCGCCTCAGCCAACACCGGGGTAATCAGCGCTTCATGGGCGCGTCCTGCTATTTCGGGAACCACTCCGCCATAGCGGGCATGCAACTCCACTTGACTGCTGACGATGTTGGAGCGGACTGTTTGACCGTCGTCCACGACGGCTGCGGCCGTCTCATCGCAGGACGTCTCGATACCCAGAATTGTTGTCATTGCACTTGCGGCGATGCGGGGTGTCGCGTGCCGGAGTTGATGTGGTTGCTGCGTATCTCGTTGGCGGCCAGGCCAAGGGTCGCGGCTATGTGCTCTAGGCGAGCGGCGTGGTTGGCTTCGTCAATGTCATGGCACCACATCACCAGAGCGTCCTCGCGGCCTGCGAGCCCATCGCGGTAGTAGTCCTTGCGCGTCCCCACCGGCGCGTAGCCAAACCAACGGTAGAGACGCTGCGCCGCCGTGTTGGAAGATCGGACTTCCAACGTCAACGCCCCCAGCCCATCAATGCGGCGGGCCTCGGCGTGTAGCGCCAGCATCAGACGCGCTCCGACCTGCCGACCCTGGAACTTGGGGTGGACAGCCACCGATGTGATGTGTCCCTCGCCAGCCACAATCATGAACCCGCCATACCCGACTACGCGCGGTTTCTCACCGTTCGGTCGGCTTTGGCAGGCCACACGGTACACCCGCTCACCGCCGCGGCTCAGCTCGGCCTGATGCAACGACATGGACCATGGCCGCGGGTACACCAGCTTGTCGATCTGGCGGACTTCTCGCAGATGCGCCAGGGTCATCGGGTACACGAGCAGCTCATTGGCCACAACGAGGCGTGCAACTTCGGGCACCGCCGAGCACCTCACGACCGCTCCCGCTGTTGCCAGTTGATGCGAGCATCCGGTGCGCGCAAATAAATCGGCGCTATCTCGGATGGGCTGACGAACTCCTCGCGTATCGCACGGGCGTGAGCCAGCTCCACCAATGCGCCAGCGTTGGGATGTCGCAATCCCTCCCGACCTATCTCGGCACCTCCCACTGCGCCTAACTCCTCGGCGTAGCGCATTGCGCCATCGCCAACGATCAGCGTTTCTTGGCCAAGCGCCATCAATTGTGCTGCGATGTCTGCCGGTTGCCCGACCGCTGCCGGGCTCAGGAGTTGGATGCCTCCCGGAGCCCGACGGTAGGTGGCATAGAACATCTCGCCTCGACGTGCATCCACCGTGGAAACGATGAGGCGATCACTGAAGCGGGCCGGGAACGCAGTTAGGTCCAGACTGGAAACGCCGATCATTGGGACCCGGCAGGCGTAGGCAATGGACTTGGCCGTGGCCAAACCCACCCGCAAACCCGTAAACAGGCCCGGACCTACGTCAACTGCCACCAGGCTGATCTGCGACAGCTTCAGTTGCGCTTGCTCGCACAGGAAACCAATGGCGGGTACGAGCGTCTCGGCGTGTCGCCGATCGCGGGTTGAATGAAACGAAGCGATGATGCCCTCATGTCCGCCTATGGCTACGCCGACCTGCGGTGTCGCGGTCTCGATGCCGAGTACTAACACGGTGCTGGGACTAACTCTGGTACTGACAATGCTGGTATTGACAACTCTGGTACTGGCAAAGTGCTGCCTCCGCTCGTTCGTGCATTAGAGCTGCGACGTTGGGGGATTGTCGGCGAAGTGCCATGCGCCAGCAAGGGCGCTGGCTCGCGCTCGCCAACTCGGGCCTACCAGCTCAGCCTCGAAAGTGCGGATGTCGGGCGACTCGTCGGGTCCAGCGAGTTCGATACGCAGCCGCAAGAAATCGTGTGGCAGCTCACTGATCACGACCTCGCCCCACTCGATGCAAACGACAGCATCGTCTTCGAGCAGCTCGGGCAGGTCCAGATCCAGCACCTCGCCTAGGTTCTCCAAGCGATACGTGTCCAGGTGGTGCAATCGCATACGGCCTTCGTAACGCTGAGCCAGCGCGAAAGTGGGGCTGGTTACTGGCTCAGCCACACCCAGCGCTGCCGCCAGTCCCTGGGTGAAGACAGTCTTTCCTGCACCCAGGTCACCCGACAGCAGCAACACGTCTCCGGGGCGCAACAGCGGGGCGAGTGCTGCCGCGACGGCTCGCGTCCCTTCGGCGCTGGTGGTGCGAAACCGCATGACCTATCTTGCCTAATTCGCAGGCTCGGCTAGCGCCCATATTTCTCCCATATTGCTGATGAGTCGCTCCCATTGACGAGTTGCTCGTCTAGCGGGTTGCTCCACTAGCGGGGTACTTCTTCTAGCTTGCCGCGTCGCTGCGAAGGTAGCGGCGTGGGACGCGCTGCGAGATTCCGGTTAGTACCTCATAGGGGCTGCGACGCGACCAACAAGCCAAATCAGCGACAGTGATGCGCTGGTCGCATTGTTGGCCGACGAGCGTCACGTGGTCACCGTTGTATGCACTGGCGTCGCCGATATTCACCATCGTCTGATCCATGCAGACGTGACCCACGACCGGATAGGGAGCACCATCAATGAGCACGCCCGCGGCTTGAGACCCTGGCCGTTCCTGCACTGTGTCGCTATGGGGGGGGCCGCTGGGGGTGGGCCAGCTATCGGTGGGGGCGCTAGGGCTGAGGGCGCTATTGATGGGTTCGGTGCCCAGAGAGCGGGGGTAACCATCCGCGTAACCCACAGGCAGGGTGATTACGCGGGTCTGGCGATCTGCGGTCCAGGCGCTGCCGTAACCCACGGACGCTCCAGGCTGCACAACCTTGAAATACACGACTTCGCTGTGCCAGCTCAGCACCGGTTCGGTCGGCAAAGCCGCTGCGATCTCGGGCGTTGGTGCAACGCCGTACAGCAAGATGCCCGGGCGAACGCGGTCCAGATGGGCTTCGGGCAGGCGAGCGATGGCAGCCGACGCCGCCATGTGCCGTACGGGTGTGGGCAGCGAGTGTCGTTCGTAGAAGCTCAGTGCCTCGGTGAATCGGTCTAGCTGAGTGCGTGCGTCGGCCAGATCGGCGCTGTCAGCGTTGGCGAAGTGGCTGAATACGCCCTCGACGCGCACCGAACGGCAATTCAGCGATGCCGAGAACAGACTGTCGGCATTGTAGTGGTGGACGCCGATGCGTTCCATCCCAGTGTCAATCTTGAGATGCGCACGCGCTTTGGTGCGGGCCATAGCGGCTGCTTGGTTTATCTGGTGCAGCTTGTCAATGGACGGCGCCGTGAGGATCAGATCGTGGGTTAGGAACAGCGGGATCTGACGTTCGACAGCACCACCCAGTACATGGATGTCAATCGTCACGTCTGCTGCGCGCAATGCCAACGCCTCCTCCACATAAGCGACCGCAACGCAGGAAACACCAGCCTGCTGCAAGGCGCGCCCTATGGGAGCAATGCCGTGACCGTAGGCGTTGGCTTTGACGACGGGCACCACCTCCGCATTGCCGCAGTGTTGTTGAATCGCCGCCAGATTCCCCTCAAGCGCGGCAAGGTCAATATCACACCAAGTAGGACGCATCTGAAGTTACTCGGTCACTCTTCTAGCCCCCACATTGCCCGTAGTTCGCTCATTGTGAGTCGGTTGCCTTTCCTGCCGTTGCAGGCTGCGCATAACAGTTGCAAGTTGTCATCAATATCCGGCCCACCTTTGCTGCGCGGCATTACGTGATCTAGCTGGAAATCGTCGTAGTATTTCTCGCGCCCGCACCCGTTGCAAGGCCGCCTATCACTAGTGCCGAGCGCTTGCCAGAGAATCTCCCGGATATTGCGTGACCGCTGAGGCGCATTGCCGTCAGTACGCTTGGGTGGTGTAGACGGCAGCGATACAGTCTGCGTAGACAGATCAAGGAACGCTGAACCGTCGGCGTGTTGTTGCAGCCTTTTGAGGGTGATGCCGGTCGCTACCTCGTCAATATCAACACCGCCCCATTCGCGGCCCAGCCGTTCGGCTGCAACCATCGTGGTCGCGCAGCCTGCGAAAGGGTCAAACACAAGGTCGCCGGTAACAGTGGCCGCAGCAATCAGGTGCTCGTAGAGTTCTAGGGGTTTCTGAGTCGGCCAGTCTGTCTTCTCTTTGCCGGAAACGGGGGATATGTGCGTGATTATGTCGCTCGCGGGATTGCCCTGCTTGATTGACAGATAGCTCTTGTAACGTGGGTTGCCGCGTTTACTCCAGTGCAGTAGGTCTGCCTCATCGAGTGCAAAGCACTTGTCTAGCACGCCAAGTTGCTCATAATTGTCGGGGAGTTTTTCTTGAGTTTCGAGTGGAAACTTGTCACGTCGAGGCGGTGCCCACGCCCTCCCTTTTGATGGCAGAGCACCTTTGAATCGACCGTATGCGTCCGGTCCGCCTGCCTTGCCGCCAGTCAATGGCTGAAGCTGGTAGGCGCCTAGACCGTCGTTGTCGTCGTATCGGTAGTTCTTTTTGATGTATTCAGGATCGTGCTCGCGATATTGCTGGTTCCACGTCCATCTTGACGACTTGGCGTAGAAGAGTATCCGGTCGCTATCGCGGGCGTATCGCTTGGCTCCCAGCGACTTGGTGCTTGTACGCTTCCAAACTATCTCATTCAGACAGCGCGCCCCAAATATCGCATCAAGCAACTGTTTCAGGTAATGGCTCGCGTGCGGGTCGCAATGCAAGTAGAGAGCGCCAGTCGGCTTAAGCACCCGGTGCATTTCAATAAGTCGCGGGGCCATGAACGAGAGATACGCTTGCATTGAGTCACCAGCAGTAAGCCCAGCCCCGACGACGGTATGAAACAGATCAGGATTGGCAACCTCTTGCAGTTCGGCCCATTCCATCTTTACGCTGTCCAGTGTCCAGGTGTCATCAAACTGCGCGCCTGCTGAGGCCGATCCGAACGGGGCGTTGTAGAGCCTCTTGCTGTTGAACGGCGGGTCCGTGGCGACTAGATCAACGCACTCGCTGTTGATCCCTCGCAACACGGGCAAGTTGTCATCTATCCACAGAGTCCGATTTGCGAAGTTCGCTGCCATGCCCCAAGTATCCCCCACCGGTGTCACACGAACCCGCGTCGCCGCCTAGTCAACGCTATATGTCCCCTTCAGTTGAGTCCGGCTCGCGCTGGCCCAAGCGCTTCAACCTGGCGCATCGCCGTGAGCGGCGTCAGCTCGGCCAGCGCTAACGCTCCGGGCGCCAGGTCGCCGGGCATCGGGCCGTCGAGTAGCGGCTCGCCAGCCGTGTCGCGAACGCCACGTGTCGCTGTGCGGCCGTGCCAGTGTGCTGCGGCCGCTGCCCTTGCCAGTACGGACTTGGCCAGCCCAGCATTGGCCAGCCCAGCCTTAGCCAGCCCAGCCTTCGTCAGTCCAGACTTCGCTAACTGATCCTCGGATTCGGCTGGACCAGCGGACAGCACGGCTGCGAGCACGCCCGAGAGCACGTCGCCGGATCCAGCGGTCGCCAGGCGAGAGGTGCCCGAAGTAATCGCCAGCACTGTGGCCGCAGCCGTGGCCGATGGGGTGTCTGCGCCGCAGTCACCAGAGTCGGCAGCGCTGCGGACAGACGGGGCGGCCACAAGTGTGGTCGGACCCTTCAGCAGGGTGACTGCTTGGAACCGGTCTGCGGCCTGGCGCACCGCTTCGAACCGGTCGGCTGCGGGTGGTGCATCCATGAGCCGAGCAAACTCGCCATCGTGAGGGGTGAGGACAGTCGGCGCAGCCATCCCAGCGCGCGTCTGCAGGCACTCGGGATGTTCCGCCAGCGCCGTGAGAGCGTCGGCATCAACCACCAGCGGTACGGGACACTCGGCGATAAAGCGAGCCATCTGAGCCAGAGATGTGGGGTCAGCGCCGACACCCGGCCCAATGACGGCTGCGCCGAATCTCTCTATCCCATCTAGAGCAGGTGCGGCCCATTCCCCAGGTCGGAGATCTCGGGCAATCGCTTCGATGGGCCGAGCAACATCGGCTGCGCGCAAGCCCGGCGAGCTGATTACCACCATGCCAGCACCTGCTTGCTGAGCGGCCGCACACACAAGATGTCCGGCGCCGCGCATCTGTGGCGAGCCTGCAATGACGCGCACTGCCCGACGCCACTTGTGATCTGTCGGTTCGGCGAACGGCAACACCGCTGCTGCGTCGGCGTCGGTGAACAGCCAAGACTTCGCGCCTGCGGTGTCAAGCCCGATCGGAGCCAACTCCACCTTGCCAGCGGCGGCTGCTCCAGGGTGTAGTAGCAGCCCGGGCTTGAGCGCTCCGAACGTCACGGTCAACGCTGCTGGCCAGCTTCCGTGGTCAATGCCGGTTAGCGCATCTATGCCAGACGGGATGTCAACCGCTAGCACGGGTGCGGCGGGTACATGAGCAGCACCCCATGAACCGCGCAGGCCAGTTCCGTATGCAGCGTCAATGACGAGGTCCCATGACGTCGTGCCCGGCAACCGGGTACTGGATGTCTGGGCGCTGGATTCGGCCACGGCATCGAGCGCCTCTGGCGGCGCAGCTACGTGGCAGCGAGCACCCCATCGCGTTAGGGCTTTCGCGGCGACGCGTCCGTCTGCGCCGTTGTTTCCTTTGCCAGCAGCTACCAACACCCGCCGACCGTAAGTGCCCCCCATCAATCGGCGAGCTGCGATGGCAACTGCCGCACCAGCACGGCCAATCAACACATCAGGGGGTTCTGGAGCGGCCGCATCTATGGCAGCCATTTCTGTGGGCGTAACAATCGGGATCAATGCAATCGGCCGCTGTTCACTGGGCCAGCACCATGGCTGCGGCTATCGATTCGGTGTGGCTCAGCGTCACCTGCCACTCGGACAGGCCTGCGGCCGCCGCTCGGCGGGCCGCGAGGCCCCTAAGTACGAGTTCGGGGCGACCACTGGGTTGGCGTGCCACTTCAATGTCACGAAAGCGGCAAGCACCCAAGCCGACGCCCATCACCTTCATGACGGCTTCTTTTGCGGCGAACCTGGCAGCGAGGCGAGTGTCGGGGTTGGCAGCCCGATCGGCATAGGCGAGTTCGTCGTCGGTGAATAACCGATTGCGTATACCGCTGCGCCGTTTCAGCGCCGCGGCAAATCGCTCAACGTCCACAATGTCAAGCCCTATTGAAGTGGTCACGCGGCTACCGCCTCACTCAGCCGATCCCCGTCTAGTCCGGGGCTCGTTTAGTCGGGATTATCTCTGTGGACCCAGTGTCCGCAGCGCCAGTAGATGTTGGTTCCGCTTCGGCTGCGACACCTGCACCTAGCCAGTTGTCTGCGAGCACGTAGACGGGTCGGGTGAGCAAGTCAATGACACTGAGCGAACCGAGTACGTCGTCGCGGAACCAGGGAAGTGTCTCGGTGACCGCGTCGGCTAGTGCTCCGTAGCGGCCGCGGTAGCCCATCAACACAGCGCGCATCACCGGGGCGCGTAATCGCTCCACGAAGCGACAGTGCAACAGCGTCAACCCAGTGGTGCTGCCGTCTTTTGTCTCGGGAATGTGGAGCACGGTGCGGCCGTCACTACCACGCGCCACGGTGACCTCACGTTCGTAGGCGGCACGGTGCTTGCTGCCTCGAAGCTGCGGGTTGGCCACCGTGCGCGACTCAATGCCGAGTGCGGTGCCGCCCCGATCTGTCAACCAAATCGTGGCCTGCGGGCTGCTGGCCGAAGACACCTCGCCCTCAATGCGGTAGCGCGACCAACCAGTGACCTCAGCGATGGCGGGATCAAGCGCCGCCAGTGTGCGCAGCGTGGCGTAGGACAGCCGATCCCTCGGCGCGCCAGCTTCCAGCGAGACGGCCACCAGCTTTGATTGGAGCAGAGTCTCATCGGCACGCGAGATGCCCACGGTCACTGTCTTGGCTTGATGCTTGATGGTGTCCACCGGCCGCGTGAGCTCGTCAATAGCGAGGTTCAGTGCATCGGTGAAGTCGTCAATCACGACCGAGGGCAACCCCACCTTGCCCATGTCCGCTTGGTACATCTCTAACGGTGACGCGCCGACCGCGTAACGCAGGACCGCTGCTAGGCGCGCGGCTGTTCCCGCACGCAAATGCCCGTCATAGCTGCCTGCACGCACCCCGTCACGGAATCGCCTGGCCGGAACACTCATACGCTCAGCCAGCACGGCCAGGAGGTTCGCGCCTATTGCATGGGACGCTGCCGAGCTGTCGGCTTGAGCGTGCCTCGCCTGCGTGGACTGGTCCGAGCCCGCAGCCACACCCAGGGGCGTCGCAACCAGGGACTCAGCAAGCAGAGACTCGGTTTGGGCGCGCATCTCGCGCAGCGAATCGGCTAGCCCGTCAATCGTGAGAGCCGCCTCATAGGCGAACAGGTGACCAGCCGCGGTAGCCAGCACGAAATCCACTACTGGATGCACGGCTGGAACCTGCATCAACTCGGCAGCGGCATCAAAGCGTCCGCTGTCGGCGGAGGCCACCACGATTGGGGTCGCCCTGTGCGCCCGGTAGATCTCGACTTCCTTAGCGGCATCGTCAGCAACCGAGCCGCTTAATCCGGTTGCACACACCCAGATGAGGGGCTCACAGGACAGGTCGATGTGCTTTTTGTCTTCGGTGTCGTCCTCAGCGACAGCGTGATAGCAGACTTCCGAGAGCTTGATGCGTATCTCGCGCGACGCAATCCGGTTCGCACCATTGCCCACGACAGCCCAATGACGATGGGCTCCCACGTGACGATGAGCGATCCGAGCGATCTCATCGTGCGAAGCGGTCACTGTTGCGAGCGCCTCGGGAAGTTCGCTTAGTGCATCTAGTAGCTCGCCGATGGCGCTGGCAGTCGCAGCGTCGCCGGGGCGAATTTCGGTAGCGATTGCGGCAGCTAGCAACCCGCAGGCCGCAACCTGCGCGTAGAAGGCCTTGGTGGAGGCGACTGACATTTCCACGTCGCGACCATCGGAGGTGTAGAGCACTCCGTCGGCTCGGTCCGTCAAGTCGCTACCACGGCGATTGACGATGGCCACCACAGCCGCTCCTCGAGCGCGAGCTAGATCGACCGTCCGATTGGTATCGGTCGTGGTGCCCGATTGGCTGACCGCCACGACCAGCGTGTCAGACAAGTCTGTGGTCATACCAAAGCCGCTGAACTCTGTGGCCAGCGCCGCCGTGACCTCAATGCCGCGTAAGGCATGCGAACGTGCCAAGAGATGCGTCAAGAAGTGCGGCAAGCTGGACGCTGCGGTAGCCGCTGTGCCCTGACCTATGGCCACAATGCGGCGTATAGAGCCTTCTCGCAGCCGTGACCTGACATCGGCGGGCAGGGCGTCGGAACCCAGGCGAGCCTTTCGCCCCGTTTGGGTCGTACCGATGCGGCCGCGCAGTGTGGATGCGAGCGACCTGGAAGCCTGGTTGATCTCCTTGAGCAGATAGTGGGGATAGTCGCCCCGATCAATGTCACGAGTAGTGACCTCAGCGGTGACGATGTCGTCTGCGGTGATTGGTAGTCGTGTGCCGTCGTAGGAGAAGTGCTGGATAGCCGCGCACTGGGCCAGGGGCGGTTGATCAACGGCAGACTCAGGTGGCGCATTAATCAGCATGATCTGGCCGCGGCTGCCCACTGGGTTAGTCGAATCGGACGGAGTTTCGCCATCCAAGCGGACATATTGGCGGCATTCCTCGACCAGGCCGTAGGGCTCGCTGGCTACGACGTAGGCCGAGTCCGCGGCGCCCACATAGAGAGCTTGCCCACTTCCTCGCAGTGCTAACGCCAAGGTGTCCGGCATCTCGCTGGCATGGGCTGCGATGGCCACCGAACCCTCAAAGCTGGCGACCGTGTCGGCAAATGCCTGCCGCAACTGGTCTGGCTGGTCTGGCTGGTCCGCCTGGTGTGGCTGTATTGACTGGTCTGGCTGGTCGGCCTGGTTTGGCTGTGTTGCCTGGTGTGGCGCAGCTCCCGAGCGCTGGCCAGCCGAACTCGCGGCCAAGGCTTGATGCAGCATCGTTGGTACGACTTTGGCGTCGGTAGTGATCTCGGGAGCGATCTGCAAACGTCGTTGCGCAATCAAATCGGCATAGTTGTCCACGTCGCCATTGAGAACAGCGGCAACGTGCGAAACGTTGCCGCCAAGCAACCCAGCAACGCGCGAAACGTTGCCGCCAAGCAACCCAGCAACGCGCGAAACGTCGCTGTCGAGTGTTTCAGCAGTTTGTGTGGTCGGCTCTGTGAGCGTTACCGCGTCAAGCGGATGTGCGTTGGGTACCGAGACAATGCCGACGCTGGCCCAACGAGTGTGACCCAACACCACGGCGCGAGCACCTTGCGCGGCTAGAGCCCAGCGCAGCAGGCTGTCGTCACGGATCTGGGCCCGCAACGCCGCCGTGTTGTCGCCAAGTTCTCCAATTTCTGAGGCGGTCTTGTAGACAAAGGCGACGCCGTTGCCTGTATCGCGCACTGCGCCAGCCCCGAAGAGCTGGTCAGTGAGTCGTCGGCTGCCAGCGCCGTGCGAGTGCGAGTGCGAGTCGAGATGCGCTCCGTACACGAATACCTGTAGCCCGGCCGAGTCTCGTCCGCGAACCTCGAGACGATCCAGTGCCGACAGGGCCACCTGTATTGACCAGAGTCCAGCCAAAGCGGGCTGCGGGGGCGTACCACCCTCCCAGAGCGCGACTATCTCTCGCGCCGTCCGTAGACGATCTCTGCGCAGTGCAAAGGCGTGGTCTTTGACTTCGCTCAATGCGGCCGTAATTCGCTCAATGCGGACGCTGTTGTGCTCGTTGTGGCCGCTGTGCTGGTTGTGGTTGCTCAGTACTCCCCCCGAATCAACCGCAGCGTCGATGTCGCCCACGAGCCCGTCCACTACAGACAAGGCCGTCTCGACTTCCAGCGCGCACTTGGCATCGGAAATCAGCAAGCGCACACCGGGCAGAGATCGCAACTGCTCGTCGGCGCTTCTCAATAGTGCGCCAGCAGCCTCGAGTCTCTCGACTAGGTGGTTGCCGTCTTTCGGTTCAACCAATTTGCACTCGGACACAGCCATCGCGAGCACATCTGTGGCTTCTTGCAGCAGGGGAAAAACTGCGCCGGTTTCCAACGCAAGCCGGTCGTCGCGGCGACCGATGACTGCCACAATCCCGCACACACAACCGAGGGTACCGAGCGCCTCATTTGGAGTTGAGGCGGCCCGGAGTTGAGGCGACCCGGAGTTGAGGCGACCGGCGCGTCACGGCTGTCAGCCGACGGTGCCGCTGCGTGATTAGATGTTGCCGTAGGTGTCTGATGTGGATACTGGCTCATTGGAATTTCTAGGGGGAATCGCCATGGCCATAAGGGGAGTGATGCGCGCTGGCTACGTCCAGTTGCGTTGCACCGACATGGAAGCGTCCATCGTCCACTATCGAGATCGGGTAGGTCTTTCGGTTGCGGGGACGGGCGACGACGGTCGCGTCTACTTGAAGGCGTACGACGAGTTTGACCACCACAGCGTCGTGCTGCGGCCAGCCGACCAGCCCGGCATGGACTTCATGGGATTCAAAGTCCGTAACGACGCGGACCTCAGCGAGTTGACCGAGCGGCTATATGAGCACGGTGTTGAGGTGGAGCACCTGGAGCCGGGATCACAACCCGGGCTAGGTCGGGTGGTCAGCTTTCAGATACCGGCAGGGCACACGATCCACTTGTACGCCGACATGGCTATTGCCGACAAGACACCACCGACGCACAACCCCGACGTGTGGGATGAAGAACCTCGCGGGATGCGGGCCACCAGGATGGATCACTGCCTGCTCTACGGTCCCAACATCGCCGAGACTGTCGAACTGTTCACACAGGTGCTGGACTTTGAACTCGCCGAAGTAGTCAAGGCACCCGATGGGTCCTACATAGCGCCGTTCCTCACGTGCGCCAGCAAGGCTCACGACGTGGCGTTCGTGGCTGCTGACGAGCCCGGCATCTTCCACCACGTCTCGTTCTACTTGGAGAGCTGGAACGATGTGGCTCATGCCGGTGACGTGATGAGCCGCTACGACATCCCCGTTGATATCGGCCCAACACGGCACGGCATTACTCGCGGTCAGACCATTTACTTCTGGGATCCATCGGGCAACCGCAACGAGGTGTTCTCGGGCGGCTATATCTACTTTCCCGATGTCCCTCAGCGGACATGGGATGCCGAACAGTTGGGCAAAGGCGTCTTCTACGTTGACCGTCGGCTCAACGAAGCGTTCCTGAACGTCTACACCTGATAGCGCGCAACCTGCGCTACCGGCGACGCCTCAGTCGGTTCGCTGGGCAGCCCCTACTGGACAGCCCCTACTGGACAGCCCTTAGTGGGCAGCCTCGTCTGCGGTGTCCATGCGCGTGGCCACTAGCGCCACGAGACGATCCGCCAGCTCGTGGGCGGCTTGTTGCGTCGGGGCCTCGACCATGACTCGAATGACGGGCTCGGTGCCGCTTGGGCGCACCAGCACCCGCACCTGCGGACCCGCTCGCGCGGCTAGGTCATCTACCGCACGCCGAACCGAGTTGGTAAGCGATGCCGGTCGCATCGACACGCTGCGGAGCACTTGCGGAGCTGCCTGCATCGCCCTATGTGCTAGCTGAGCGCTCGTGCGTGACGAGTCCTCGGCACAGCGTCTAGCGATGAGGTCAACCAGGTGTACCGCGCTACGCAGCCCGTCGCCGGTGGTTGCCTCGCGCCGAAAAACAATATGGCCTGATTGCTCACCGCCCAAGCTGTGGTGTCCAGCGTCCAGTGCTTCAAGCACTGCTCGGTCACCTACCGCTGTTTCAACCACTGTGATATTGGCCGCCTTCATCGCCTGGCGCAGTCCCAGATTGGACATCACTGTCACAACGAGCGTGTTGCCCCGGAGCAGACCGCGCTCGTCCAGGTCAACAGCGAACAACGCCATTAGACGATCTCCGTCAATGACTAGTCCGTCGCTATCGACGGCGATTAACCGGTCGCCGTCCCCGTCGAACGCCAAGCCGATGTCGGCGCCGAGGTTCAGCACTGCTGCTCGCAGCGCATCAGGCCGCACCGAACCGCAGCCTTCGTTAATGTTGCGGCCATCGGGATCACAGAAGATGGCTGTTACTTGAGCGCCGAGCCGCTGCAGCACTACGGGCGCAAGCGATGAGCTTGCGCCGTTGGCGCCGTCCACCACTGCGTGTACGCCGTCAAGCGAGCGGCCACCGATGGCCTCACGCAGCGACGCTTCGTAGGCGTGATGCACAAGGGTTAGCGAGTCCGCAAAGGCCGACGCATTCCCGATCGTCGCTGAGTCAATGAGGCAATCAGCACGAGTGGGCGGATAAGGAGGGTCGCCGCCAGTTTGAGCGTCGCCGAGCTGGCCTCCAGCCAGGGGGCCAAAGCCAAGTTGGTTACCGTCAAGCTGGGCGGAGCCAAGTTGTACGCGGCGAGCTAGGTCTGTGGCCGAGGGCCGCTCGGCGTGGGTAAGCCCCAGATCGCGGAGGCACTGCGCGACCGCATGCTGGGTGGTGTCGTTGAGTTTCAGGCCTCCGGGGGCGAACAGCTTGATGCCATTGTCGTGCCATGGGTTGTGAGACGCCGAGACCATGACACCAGCCGTGTTGAGATGCTGAGCTGCGAACGCCACGACCGGAGTGGGAACGATGCCGAGGTCAATCACTTGCGCGCCAGTTGCGCGTAGACCGCCAACTAGAGCGGATTGCAGAGCGAAACCAGACTCTCGAGTATCACGGCCAACTACCCACTGAGCAGCGTTCTTGTCCGCGAACAATGCTCGATTGGCGGCTCGCCCGATTCCATGAGCTACTACTTCGTCAAGTTCTGCGAATGCCAGTCCACGAACGCCGTCGGTGCCGAATATGAGTTCCACTGCGTCTCAAGTAGCTGTCATTTGGGTAATAGGAACTTAGGCGATAGCGCCTCAAGTGGGTGGGACGTGAGTGCCTGTTACCCGCTTCGTAGCAGTTGGGCTGTCTGAGATCCCAGAGGTTGGCGTGGCGGCTCCTTGGCGCTCTAGGTCCGTAGCGTCCCGAGTTTAGAGTGTCCGGGTCTCTAGCATCCGGGTCTCTAGCATCCGGGTCTCTAGCATCCGGGTCTCTAGCATCCGGGTCTCTAGTATCCGGCGTTTCTAGCGCTTTGAGTACTGAGGCGCCTTGCGTGCCTTCTTTAGGCCGTACTTTTTGGATTCCTTCTTGCGGTCATCGCGGTGCAACATGCCAGCCGACTTCAGCGTTGACCGCATCTCGGGATCAATCACGAGTAATGAGCGCGCAATCCCCAGGCGCAAGGCGCCAGCTTGGCCCGCGACACCGCCACCATCCACTGTTGCGCTGACGTCGTAGCTCTCTGATGTGTCGGTTAGACGCAGCGGTGCGGTGATCTCCATGCGATGGACCGAGGAAGCAAAGTACTCCTCAAATGGGCGGCCATTCACTGAGATGCTGCCGCTACCGGGCAGCAGTCTCACTCGAGCGACAGCGTGTTTGCGGCGGCCTGTGGTCTGCGTCAACGGAGCGGGCACGAAATCGATTTCTTTCTGGTCGGACTGCTCGGGCGGGTCGGGCTTTGCGTGGTCGAGAGCAGCTAGCTGGCTTATCGGGCGATTGCGTCGGTTAGTGGCAACGGCTGGGGTTGTTGGGCGCTATGGGGATGGTTCGGCCCCGCATACACCTTCAGTTTGCGCAACTGCGCCCGGCCCAACCTGTTGTGCGGCAACATGCCCCCGATGGTGCGCCGCACAGCATCGGCGGGACGCCGCGCTAGCAGGTCGCCGTACGCCTCGCTGCGCAGACCGCCGGGGTAACCCGAATGGCGGTGTACCAGCTTCCGCGCGGCTTTGTCGCCTGTAAGCACGACCTTGTCTGCGTTGACTATCACGACGTGATCGCCGCCGTCAATGTAGGGGGCGAAAGTCGGCTTGTGCTTACCGCGCAGGATTCTGGCAACTTCGGTTGCCATGCGACCCAGCACTAGCCCCTCGGCATCTACAACGAACCACGCGCGCTCTATCTCTGATGCCTTGGGGGCGTAAGTGCGCACGCTGAACTCCCGATTAGGTGGAACCGGTGTGGTCCCTGCACCATGAGTCGGCGCTTGAGATTGGACCGGATTGGACTGTGTAAGGCTATCGGGCAACGGTCCCGATGGCGCGACAGCACTAGCGACACAGTCAGCACAACCAACGCAGTCAAAGGCACATCCGCACTGGCGCCGCCCCAATCAGCACTGACAGGTCAGTACTTGCAGGAATACCCCAGATCGGTTGTTGCACCGGATCTGTCCACCGGCTTCTCAGTTGGGCCGTTAGCCAGTTACGATCACTGGCCCAGATGTAGTAGCTGGCCCAGATGTAGTAACGGGCACAGTGTCGCGTCCCGCCCTCAGCAGAGTCCCCGGCCGGGCATCGGTGAACTCGCCGCCGCTGACAGCCACTTCGCCGTTGATCAGCACTGTGTTGATGCCATCGGCTTCTCCGTAAAGCCTCCAAGCGCCGCCGGGCAAGTCTTCGCGCACTTCAATCGGCCTAGGCGCAACTTGCGCAGGATCAAATACCACCACGTCGGCGTGCCAGCCCTCGGCCAAGCGTCCTCGGCCTTCAAGCCCGTACAGACGAGCAGGCACGTCGGTCAGCTTGTGTACTGCTTGTTCCAGCTCAAGCATCTGACGGTCGCGAGCTGCTGCCAACAAATATGTTGAGTAGTTGAACGTCGCCAAGAAGTCGAGGTGCGCACCTGCGTCCGAGGCGCCGATTACGCAGCGGTCGTCATTCCACAGTTCCCGGCGCAGTTCCCAGCTATCGTCGTCGTCTCCCGCCGCACGCGGGTACAAGCCGGTCTTGAGGTCGTCGGCCACCACGAGATCGCACAGCGCGTCCCATGGTGAGACGCCCTGCTCGTCGGCGATGTCGCCAATCGTGCGACCTTCAAAGTGCGCCAACTCGGGCTTGGTGACTTCGCCCACGGTTAGACGTTCCCAGCGAGCCACGCCTCGGAAGGCGCTCGGCTGTTGGGCTAGATCGTTCAGCTCAGCGCGGCGATTCGGATCGGCTAGTAGTTGCAGCTTCTCACTCGGCGGGAGAGCCATCGGCTCGGCCCAACCGTGCAGCGTGTCAAGCAAGAAGCCGCTCTCGAAGCACAGGCGGCTGACGGCGGGCATCGGAGCGGTCAGAGCCAACACACGTCCGCCGTTGCGTGCAGCGAAGTCGCTGGCCTCCAACTTTTGCGCAATGACATCGCGATGTCGCCCATTGGCAAAGATCACGTTCCAGTTCAGCGGCCGGTCCGCTGCGGCCGACATGTCAGACAGAAGCCGGTACACGTCGGTGTCGAAACGTTCAACGGTCGGAATGAACTCAATGGCCACCGCAGGGCTGGAGCGCAGCACCGAGCACAGCTCAATGAGTTCGCCGGTGGAAGCGTGTCGGGAGGGAACCGCCGCACCAGCGGCATCGTTGTGAGTCGCAGCCCATGACGAACTGAAGCCCAACCCACCGGCGGCGATGGACTCGGCCAGCATGGCCTTCATCGTCTCAAGTTCGTCGGGCGTGGCTTCGTGGCCGACCGAGCGTTCGCCCATGACCACGCGGCGTAGCGCGCTGTGACCGACGAGGAATCCTGCGTTAGGCATCAGCGTGCCATCGATTGAGTCGAGGTATTCACCGAAGCTGCGCCAATTCCACGGCACGCCCTGCTGCAACGATGTGAGCGGCATGCCCTCAACTCGGGCCAGCATCCTCATCAGATAGTCGCCGTGGTCGGGTTCCAGCGGGGCAATGGTGAATCCGCAGTTGCCGCCGATCACAGTGGTAACGCCATGCGCAGGCGATGGCGACAACGTGGTGTCCCAGAAAACCTGAGCATCGAAGTGTGTATGTATGTCAACGAAACCGGGTGCTACCGCCATACCGGACGCGTCTATAGTGCGCTCGGCTGTGCCAGCAGCTTGCACTGCTTCGTCGCCGACTGCCACGATGCGTCCGTCGCGGATGCCGAGATCGCCTTTGACACCCGGCGCTCCCGTCCCATCAATGATCGTGCCGCCAGCAATTCTGGTATCCAACACGTGACCTGCTCCCCTCAGACATGGCCGCACGGCATAGTCGCTGCGCAGCTACGCGCGAACTTACCTTGCCAGCCGAGTGCGAGCATCGGCGGCGGGGTCAAGCGCCGACGCTGCGCAGCTAACCATCAACACAGCGAATATCAGGACAATGCGAAACAGCGAAGCAAGTAACGAAGCAAGTACTCCGACGTCACTAAGTGCCGATGTCACTAGCTAGGCCAGACGCGGCTAGCGCGGATGCCCAGGACGGTCTAACTGTGCGGCTGGATCTGGCCTACCGCGGTACGGGCTTTCGCGGCTTCGCGGCCAACGAGGGTGTACGCACAGTGGCTGGGGAGCTGAGCGCGGCCCTGGAGCGAATACTGGGTGAGACTCCTGCTCTGACTGTGGCCGGTCGTACCGACGCGGGCGTGCATGCGGTTGGTCAGGTGGTGTCGTTTCGGCTCCAAAGCGACCGCTGGCCCCGAGATTCCCAACTAGACCCAAGCGCCCGACCGGGACCAGACTCCCAACTAGCACGGTTGGCTTCGTCGTTGAATCGACTGTTGCAGCCCGAGATCGCTGTAACCGCCGCCTCATTCGCCGATGAAAGATTTGATGCTCGACGCTCGGCCACCTCCCGGGCTTATGAGTACCGCATCCGTAACGCAGTCCATCCTGATCCCCGCTACGGCGACCTGGAATGGCACATTGGTGTGCCCCTAGATGTCAGCCAGATGAACGCGGCAGCAGAGTGCTTCGTCGGTCAGCACGACTTCACCTCGTTTTGTCGGCGACCCAAAGGCCGCACGGGCCAGACGGGCTACACGGAAGCGACGCTGATACGAACAGTGTTGCGTGCAGGTTGGTCGGCTCGGGGCGTGCGGCTGACGTTCAAGATTGAGGCCAACGCGTTCTGTCACCAAATGGTGCGGGCCATAGTGGGCCACTGCGTGGCGGTAGGTCGCGGCGACCGCTCAGCCGATGACGTCCCCTCGGTGATGGCAGCGCGCAATCGCAACAAGGCAGCGCCAATTGCGCCAGCGCATGGGCTGACTCTCGTAGCGGTCCGCTACGGCGACAACACCCAGTAGCACCTGGTCGTAACACCCAGCCGCAACACGCCAGCCGCAACACGGACGAGGTGCTCAATCGCGCTGCTCAAGTGCTGCTCTATAGCGCTGCTCAATCGCTGCTCAAGCGCCGCTCAAATCAGTCTGATTCTCAACTGGGCCGATCAACTGGGCCTATCAACTGGGCCGATCAATGAGATGGCCAGCTTGGCCTATTGGACTGGCTCGCTACTCGGCTGCACGAAATACCTCAACACGATTGTCTGGATCAAACAGCAAAGCGATGAACTGCTGCACATCGGCCCCAGTGACGTTTGGTAAGGCGGCGCGTCGGCGAGCGGGCGTCGCTATGTCTGCGTCGTCCAAGTGATGACGGCTCCGCAGCGAGTTGACGATCTGCGGATTTGACACCAGCGCGTAGTTGTCTCCAACAACGGCGATTGCTTGCGCAAGATCACGTTGTGTTGGCCCGTTGGCGATCAGCTCACGCAGTATCTCCATGATCTCCGAGTGCCCAGTGTTGAGGCCAGCCGGAGCGCCCGAAGAGAGAATGCGTCCCTGCCAGGTGCCCAGGGTCGCGTTCGGCGTCACCCGTGCGACAACCGAGTAAGTGTCGCCGAGTTCTTCGCGTACTCGCACAGTGAGCAGGTCGTTGAGGACTGCCTGGGCTACTTCGGCGATCACCGACGAAGCTGTGTTGACCGGCGCTGTTGCACCGAACAGGATGTCAAAACCAGCCGTGCCAGAGTCAGCTTCTATAGGAACTTTGATGGTCCGCACGCCGGAGGGAAACCCCGGACGACGGTTCTCAAACGTGTCCGAGGCGCCCGCTGGCAGCGAGCCGATGTAACGCGCCACCAAGTCGGCCACAGCGGAGCGGTCAATGTCGCCAACCACAACCACCATTAGATCGTCCACATCGCTCAGCCGTGCTTGGTAAAGGCCCAGCAACGATTCTGCGGTTGTTGCATCGATCTGAGCCGGAGCGGCAATGAACTGATACCACGGGCTGCCCTGATGCAGCTCTGCAAGGAGCTTGAGTTCGGAGATCCACTGCGGAAATGCAGTGGAGTTGGCGAGCCGGGTCTGCATGGCCTGGATCTGCTCGCCGACGGCGACTTCGCTAACGCGGGGCTGCGTGATGTACAGGTGCATTAGCGCGAACAGAGTTTCGAGATCATCGGGACTGGAGGTGCCCGAGAACCCCTCGGAGAACTCGTCTATGAACGGAACAACCCTGGCAGTATTGGCGGCTAGGTACTCATCTAGCTGCGTCGCCGAAATATCGCCCACACCGCTGGCAGCGACTGCGGCAGCCGCGTGCCCCACCAAGGCCGCGTCGCCGACGGACAGTGTCGACCAGCCGCCCAGGCTCTCTGCGACCACGTCTACTTCGCCCGAGGCGATGTTGGACGGCACGAAAACGACTCGAGCACCGTTGGGGAACCGCCACTCGTAGGCATCCTCAAACAAGTCCACCGCAGCCTCGCTGGAAGGCGTCGTCGCAGCGGGACGCTCCATCAGACTCTCTACCGCCTCTGCGGCTGCTGGCGGAGCCAACGGCGAAGCCGCGTCGATCGCGCTCAGCAGCTCCTGCGCTGTGGGCACAGCCGATGGGTCCGGCCCTATGGAAACAGCGAGTGGCGACGCTCTGTCCAGCAGCCAACGCAAATGCGCAGTCAGTTCTTCCACCGAGTAGGTGTCGAGCAAGGTCGTGAGGCGTTCAAACCTTGTCGATTCCGAGGAAATGTCGGCGCCGCTCAAGAAATACTGCGTGTAGCGGGATGCGTATTGCGCGTCCTGGCGCGTCTCGGCCGTTTCTAGCTGGAGCCGCGCCGAAGTGCGCAGCGACTCCACTGCCTGGTTTAGCTCATCAGGGGTGAACCCGAAATGAGCTGCCCCCGCCACGACTGACACAAAGTCAGTTGTGGCCTGAGCCAAGTCGGAACCTTGGTAGTTGGTGCCATACAGGCGCAGTCCTCTGGCTGCTGGAAAAGTCAGGAACCGGGGCTGGGTAGCTTGAGCCATCAGACCTGCCTGGTACGCAGCATCCAATCGGATGCCGAGCATCTGGGCAATCACCTCTTCCATCACTATGAGCCGCTCGCCACCGACGGTGCCGTTTGGCCATGCAGGCAACTGCCAGTCCAGCGAGACGTAGCTGCTGCCGTGGTCAGGATGGGTGATGACGTCAGCAAACGGCTCCGACACGAACTGCACTGTGAAAGCGCTGCGATCTGGCTGGGCTGGCACCGCGGGTGTAGGTGCTGAGAAATCCGCAAAGTGGTCGGCTACCAGCGCTTCCAACTGCAACACGGGCACGTCACCCACCACGACAACGGCCATGTTGTCGGGTCGGTACCAAGTCTCATAGAAGTCCCGCAGATCTTCGGCAGTTATGGCGGAGTTGGACTCCAAACTGCCGCCAACCTGAATGCCCTCATAGACCGTGCCGCGGTAGTAGATCTCATTCAGCAAGTTTGAGATCCGTCCATCAGCCGACTCTTCGCTCAGGCGGTACTCGTCCAGGATGATGCCGCGTTCGTCTTCAACGTCGGCGGGCAGGATGGTCGCGGCCGACGCCCACTCCGACAGCACAGTGAACGCGGTTTGGATCGCTTCGGGATCGTCTAGCAAGACGTCAAGGCTGTAGACCGTCTCATCCGCGCTGGTGTAAGCGTTGAGATCTGGTCCGAAGTCCGTGCCCAGATCACGCAATGCTTGATCCAGTTCGTTCTTGGAAAAACGCTCGGTGCCGTTGAACAGCATGTGCTCCAAGAAGTGCGCTGTGCCTTCCTTGTCAACGGGATCCAGTACGGCTCCGGCATTGACGACTAGGTGCATTACTACCGAGCCGCCCGGCGAGTCGTTGGAACGAAGGTAGTAAGCGAGACCGTTCGGCAGCTCGCCAATCAACACCGCCGGATCAACGGGCAGCGGAGTGGCGTCTAGGTCTGTCGGGTCATAGTTGTCAAACGCGCCCGCACGGGTCTCATCATCGGGTGACGACGGCTCTGTGTCTGTCGGATCATTGTCTCGGGGATCATTGGCGGGCTGTGTTGCATCGTCAGCATCGTCAGCGGGCCCAGCGTTCTCGGCGGGCTCATCATCACCTTCACCGGGGGCCTCAGAAGTTGTGGGTGCCGCGGTTTCGGCGACATCGATCTGGTCGTCGGTGCCTAGCGCGGCGTCTGGGCCGTCAGGTGCGCACGCAACCGCCAGCAAAAGGGACGCAAACAACGCAGCCACGGACTTGTGCCAGCGAACCTGACGGACCGGCGATGGCCCAATGCCGTCAATGCCCGCGCCGCGGATGCCCGCGCCGTAGATGCCCGCGCTGTCGATGCCCGCGCTGTCGATGCCCGCGCTTTTGATGCCTGTGCGTCGCATGGCGCGCACGCTATCGGCGCGTGCTGTGGCCAAAATCGGGTTCAGTTGGGGGAAGCAACGTCAACCGCTGGCATACTCACCGCAGCCGACGAACATGTGACACCCAAATGACGATTCAGCTTCCTGAACTTCCGTACGCAGCCAATGGCCTGGCGCCGCACATCAGCGAACGCACCATCGGCTATCACTACGGCAAACACCACGCCGCTTACGTAAAGGCAGTCAATGAGCTAACCGTCGGCACTCCCAACGCCGAGATTTCGTTGGAAGCTCTCGTGCGCTCGCTCATTCCCGGCGACAACAACGCCAAACTGTTCAACGCTGCTGCACAAGCATGGAATCATGACTTCTACTGGAATTCAATGTCGCCCGCAGGCGGCGGGGAGCCCGCGGGCGACCTGGCTGATGCACTGGAAGCCAGCTTCGGCAGCGTCGATGAGTTCCGGCGCCAGTTCGCTGCGGCAGCCGTGGGTAACTTCGCCTCTGGCTGGGGGTGGCTCGTCTACGACAGTGCCGGAACCGCTGGAACCGGCGCTTCGGAAGCCGAGTCTTCGGCGGCTGGAACTTCGGGAACCGAACCTGGCACCTTGAGCCGCACATTGAACGGCACATTGCGCATCGTGCAAACCGATGACGCCAGCACGCCGATAGCCGGTACCAGCGCAGCCCGCACGGCTTCAGCTACGGCTTCAACTGCGGCAGCCTCACGACTCGTGCCGCTGCTCGTCATAGACGTGTGGGAGCACGCCTACTACCTTGATTATCAGAACGCGCGGGCTGCGTACGTGGACGCATTCGTCGAACACCTGGTCTGCTGGGAATTCGCCTCCGCCAACTACGCGGCTGCGCTGCGCAATCGCACCTAGTAGCAAGAGCAGCAGTCGCACCTGATTGCAGAAACAGCAGCCGTACTTGGTTGCAGTGCATCTAGCTGCTTGAAGGCGGCTTAGTGATGGCGTGTCAGTGACACAAGCGATACACCGTCAAGACGCAGCGTTAAGGCGCGTACCCAGAACCTAAGTGTGTTACTAGGCTTCGTCCGGCATGGTGAATGATGGCCCTCAACTGTGATCGAGGTGCAATGGCGATAGAGGCAATAGAGACGGATGTCCGAACGCTTGCCGATCTTGAGCCAACGGTTGAGCAGTTGCTCGGCCGTCATTTGCGGCAGACCAAGGAATGGCATCCACATGCGTTGGTGCCGTGGAGCAGGGGCGAGGATTTCGCGCCTGACTACGAATGGTCACCCGAGGAGGCAAACCTCAGCCCCGAAGCTCGCAGCGCGCTGTTCGTGAACGTGCTCACCGAGGAAAACCTGCCCTACTACTTCCGTGACAGCGAGCGTCTGTTCGGTCGCGACGGTGCCTGGGGGGAATGGGTGCGGCGTTGGACAGCCGAAGAAGGGCGACATGGTCGGGTCATATACGACTATCTGTCCGTTACCCGTGCGCTTGACCCCGTAGCACTTGAACGGGCGCGCATGGCCCAAGTGCAGTGCGGGCAAGTACCTCAGCCGCCAAGCTTGTTGGAGGGTCTCGCATACGTCACGCTGCAAGAGTTAGCCACGCGCATCGCTCACTTCAACACGGGACAGCACATTGACGACTCCGCTGGCAAAGCCATCATGCGGCGGGTCGCATTCGATGAGAACCTGCACTTCCTGTTCTACCGGGATGTAATGAGCGCTGCTGTTGAGATCGACCCCTCCAGCGCAGTGGTAGCTATTGCCAATCAAGTCAAGGGCTTTGCCATGCCCGGTTCGGGCATCGTTGATTTCGAGATGCACTCGCGCGTCATCGCCGAAGCCGGGATATACGACTTGGCGATACACCACGACCAGATCCTGCGGCCCGTGGTCCTGCGCGATTGGAACCTGCCGGGTTTGACAGAACTCTCAGGTATCGCCGAGGCGGCACGCGAGCGGCTTATGCAACTAATCGAACGGATTGGCCGGGTGAGTCAGCGTCTAGCGGAGCGCTACGCGGAGACACGCGATTCGCTTCGCCACGAAGCAGCACTAGCGCAGTAGTCGTCAGCGCAACAGTCGGCGCTCGACTAGCAACAAAAAGCGGCTCAGTCGGGCAGGCATCGTCCGGCTGGTATCCGCGCGGGCTACACCAGCTCCTACACCAGCTCTACGAGCGCCATAGGGGCGTTGTCGCCCCGGCGTGGTCCGAGTTTCAAGATGCGCGTATAGCCACCGGGCCGGCCCTCATAGCGCGGGCCGATTTCGTCAATGAGCTTCTGGGCCATTTCTTGGTCGCCGTTGAGACTGGCAACGATCCGACGATGCCGCGCCAGACCACCCTTGCGAGCCTGAGTAATGAGCTTCTCGGCGTAGGGCCGCAACGCTTTGGCCTTGGCCTCGGTGGTCTCGATGGCTTCGGCTGCGAATAGCGAGGCCGCCAAATTGGCCAGCATGGAACGCTGGTGACTGGCGCTGCCTCCGAGGCGTCGACCCTTGGTAGGAGCAGGCATGGCTAGCTAACCACCGTTGGTTCGGCTTGGTGTGACACAGACTGTTCAGACTCAGGCTGTTCAGGTGCAGGTTGTTCGGGCCCAGGCTGTTCAGGCACGGGTTGGCTGGCCTCGGGCTGCTCAGAAACAGGCTGGCTAGCCTCGGGTTGCCCTGCTTCAGGCTGTGCCGACGGACTCATTCCGCGCAAGGCCAGACCTCGCTCGTCTAGACGTTGAATTACCTCGTCAAGCGATTTTTGGCCGAAGTTCGGAACGGTCATGAGCTCGTCCACCGTCTGGTCCAGCAGCTCGCCGATGGTGTTGAACTGCGCTCGCTTTAGGCAATTGCGGGCGCGTTCGGACAGTCCGAGGTCCTCAATAGGCCGCTCAAGGTCGCTGTTGCGGCCACCACCTACTGCGATCTCGGCGATAGCTAGACCTGTCGCCTCCGGCGACAACTCAGCAATCATGAGCATCAGTCGACACAAGGTGTTACCCGCTGAGGCCAACGCGTCGCGTGGACTCAGTGCGCCATCGGTCTCAATGTCAAGCACAAGTCGGTCAAAGTCAGTGGATTGCTCAACTCGCACTGGCTCAACCTCAATGGCCACCCGCCGCACCGGGCTGAACAGTGCATCGATGACGATCACACCGATGGTGTTGCCAGCGCGCTCGCTCTCTGGAGCCGCGTAGCCCCAACCGCGCTCCACCGTGAGGTCCATAGCCAGGCGGGTGTCTTCGCTCAGGGTCGCCAGATGCAGGTCCGGCGTGAGGCATTCAACGTCTACCCCCCAGTCCACGTGCCCCGCCAACACCGGTCCCGCGCCACGCTCATCCAGGCGTACTTCCACCGGTTCGTCGCTGTGGCATCGCAACACCACGTCCTTGAGATTCAAGACAATGTCGGTGACGTCTTCAAGTACACCTTCGATGGTCGTGAACTCATGCAGCGCGTCATCGAGGCGTACTTGAGTGATTGCCGCGCCGGGAATTGACGACAGCAGCGTGCGGCGCAAAGAGTTGCCAAGCGTGTGGCCGAATCCGGGCTCCAGCGGGCCGATGGCGAAACGCTGGCGATTGCCCTCCGGCTCGCCTAGAACTTCAATCGTCGGTCGATGCATGACCAAAGTGTCAGAAGCAGACACGTTTACCCCTTCTTGGGCACCCATTATTGGGCGCAGATTCAGGACTACTTGCTGTAGAGCTCAACGATGAGCTGCTCGCGCACCGGGATCTCAATCTGGGATCGGATCGGTAGTTCGCGCACAGTGACCCGCTGGGACCCGTCGCTTGGCTCCAGCCATGCGGGTGGCGTCCGGTCCAGAACGTCCAGATTCCAACGAACTGTGACGATCTCTCGTGCCTTAGTCCGCAACTCAATCACATCGCCCTTGCGTGCCCGGAAACTGGGGATGTTAACCCGGCGTCCGTTTACGTCAATGTGACCATGGCTCACAAACTGGCGCGCTTGTGGGCGAGTCGCCGCCCAGCCCGCCCGATACACGATGTTGTCCAGCCGCAGCTCCAGCAGCCGCAGCAGGTTCTCGCCTGTCACGCCGCGCTGGCGGGCGGCCTCGTTGTACGAGTTACGAAACTGTCGCTCGGTGATGCCGTAGGTGAAGCGGCACTTCTGCTTCTCTTGCAGTTGCAGCAAGAACTCAGAGTTCTGGCTGCGACGACGGCCACGACCGTGTTCACCAGGCGGGTAAGGGCGTCGGTCAAGCGCCTTCGTCTCGCCCTCTGTGCCCCAAATGTTGGTATTGAGCCGCCGCGAGACGCGCGCCTTAGGACCTGTGTAGCGAGACACTTCATACCCTCCGGCGCTTGGGGGGGCGACAACCGTTATGGGGCACCGGCGTCATGTCTCGAATGCCCTTGATCTCAATGCCGGAGTTCTGGATAGAGCGGATTGCCGTCTCGCGACCAGAACCGGGGCCCTTCACATGCACATGCACACGACGCACACCGTGTTCCAGGGCACGCTCAGAGGCTTGTTCGGCTGCTTGTTGGGCAGCGAACGGCGTGGACTTGCGAGATCCCTTAAAGCCAGCGTTCCCCGCTGAAGCCCACGACACCACGTTGCCCTGCACATCAGTGAACGTGATGATCGTGTTGTTGAACGAACTCTTGATGTGCGCCACGCCGTCGCCAACGTTCTTGCGTTCCTTACGCCGTACGCGCCGGGGCTGCTGATTCACTTGCGCACCTTTTTCTTACCCGCAACGGTCTTGCGCGGGCCCTTGCGGGTGCGCGCATTGGTGTGGGTTCGCTGGCCCCGCACCGGCAGTCCGCGGCGGTGGCGAACGCCTTGATAGCAGCCAATCTCAATCTTGCGCTTGACGTCTTGTGCAATGTCGCGCCGCAGGTCGCCTTCCACAGTCAGATTGGCGTCAATGTGGTTGCGAATGCGAGCAACCTCGGTGTCGGTCAAGTCGCGTACGCGGGTGCGGCCAGCGATGTTCAGTTCATCGCACAGTCGCTGGCTAGCTGAGCGGCCAACGCCGTAGATGTAGGTCAGCGCGATCTCCACACGTTTCTCGCGTGGCAGGTCAACGCCAGCGATTCGGGCCATCGATACCGAACTCCTGTCTCAGCCTTGCCGCTGCTTGTGCCGCGGGTTCGAGCAGATAACTCGGATACGTCCGTGACGGCGGATGACGTTGCACTTGTCACAGAACTTTTTCACGCTCGGACGAACTTTCATCGGGTGACCTGCGATGTAGGCGAACGAACAAGTATAGGGGTCACGACCTCTCCTCAATGGCAGCCACTATGCGCCTATGCACCTCAGCGGGGGTTCCCAGGCCTGCAACGGTGACCAAGACTCCCTGGTCAGCGAACACCTTGCGCAGCGGCGCTGTCTCCGCTTCATATAACTCCAGCCGCCGCGCTATCGCTTCAAGCGTGTCGTCCGCGCGGCCCCGCTCCAACATCCGTTGAGTCACCACTTCGTCGGGTACATCTAGGTCGATCGCGCGGTCCACACTGTTGGGAGCGAGCAAAGCGAATAAGCCAGCGGCCTGGGTTTCGGTGCGGGGGAAGCCGTCAAGCAGGAAGCCCGCTGCCGTGTCCGGCTCGCCGAGTCGATCGGCCACGATGCCCAAGATCAACTCGTCGCTGACCAACTCGCCCGCGTCCATCACCTGCTTGGCCTGCTTACCGAGATCTGTGCCCGCAGCTACGGCCGCTCGCAACATGTCGCCCGTTGAGATGTGAGCAATACCGTAACGCTTCACCAACAACTCGCACTGGGTGCCTTTGCCCGCTCCTTGTTTGCCCAAAATGACCAATCGACGCACACCCATCAGGCCAAGAACCCCTCATAGTTGCGCATCAGCAATTGGCTATCGACCTGCTTCATCGTCTCCAGCGCCACGCCTGCCGCGATCAGGATCGACACACCGCCGAAGCCGATAGCCGTGCCAGCACCACCGCTTCCCAGTGCATCCAGGTCGCTAGTTAGCGATAGAAGCACGCTGGGCAGTAGCGCCACCCCGGCGATGAACAACGAACCGGGCAGCGTGATGCGGTTCAACACCTTGGACAAGTAGCGCTCGGTCTGTGGGCCCGGGCGGATGCCAGGAATGAAGCCGCCCTGTTTGCGAATGTTGTCTGCCTGGCGCACCGGGTCAAACGTGATGGCGGTATAGAAGTAGGCAAAGCCCACGATCAACCCGCCGAAGAACAAGATGTAGGCGATGTTGTCGGGCTGAGTCAAGTACTCATCAACGGCGGTTTGCAGCCAGCCCCAGTTGGCCACGTTGGAAAGCAGCACCGGCAAGAACAGAACCGAGCTAGCAAAGATGACGGGGATGACGCCCGACTGGTTGACTTTCAGCGGGATGTAGGTGTTTTGCCCGCCATAGAGCCTGCGTCCCACTTGTCGGCGGGAGAACTGCACCGGGATGCGCCGCTGGCCCTGCTCAATGAAGATGATCGCCACCATCATGCCGGTGGCCACGACAATCGCTGCCGCCAGATACACCGTGCCTTGCACTGCCATTAGGCGGGCGCCATCGAAGGGGATAGTCGAGACGACCGAGGCAAAGATCAGCAGTGACATGCCGTTGCCCACACCGCGCTGGCTGATCAGCTCACCCATCCACATAAGCAGCGCGGTGCCAGCCGTTAGCGACAAGATCACCAACGCCACCCGGTTGAACGTGAAATCCGGAATGACGATGACAGCAGCAGTGTTGCCAAGCGCTGTGCCCTGACCGCGACCGAAGATGAACGTGATGCCGGTGGCCTGCACGAAGGCGATACCCAGCGTCAAATAGCGGGTGTATTGCGTCAGCTTGCGCTGCCCTACCGCACCTTGTTGCTGTAGCTGTTCAAAGCGGGGGATCGCAACGGTCAGGATCTGAATGATGATTGACGCCGTGATGTACGGCATGATCCCCAACGCGAAGATCGCGAAGTTGGTGAGTGCGCCGCCTGAGAACAGGTTCAAGAGCGCCAACACGCCACCGGTAGAACTCGCCTGCTCGCGCAGCGAGACGATGGCATCAAAGTCGATGCCCGGCACTGGCACCTGCGAACCCAATCTGTAGGCCGCAATGATGAACAGTGTGAACAGGATCTTGCGGCGCAAGTCCGCGATCCGAAAGATGTTGCGCATGTGGCCGAGCACGACGGATCCCTTAGCGATTGGTGTGCTGGTTGCCTTGGGCTGGCGGGCGGGGACCGCCAAAAGTGGGCGGCAGAATCTCGATGCTGCCACCGGCGCCCTCAATGGCTGCACGGGCCGAGGCCGAAACTGCGTGAACTCTCACAGCCACAGATCGGGTGATCTGACCGCGTCCCAGGACTTTGACCATGGCGCCTTTGGATACCAACCCGCGGGCCAACAGCTCATCGGGCGTTACTTCGTCAAGGCCGCAGGCTTCGAGAGTGTCAAGGTTGACCGGCTGATACTCCACCCGAAACGGGTTCTTGAAGCCCTTGCGCTTCGGCAGACGGACCTGCAATGGCAACTGGCCGCCCTCGTACCAGACGGGAACCGTGCCGCGAGCCCGAGTTCCCTTGGTTCCACGACCGGCAGTTTTGCCGCCCCTGCCACCGGTACCACGAGCCACCCGCTTTCGCTTGCGAGTCGAGCCTGGCGGCGGAGCCAGGTCATGCAGTCTCAGCATTGCCGACCTCCTGCACTTCGATTAGATGATTGACCTTGCGCAGCATGCCGCGGATCTCTGGTCGATCCGGTAGCACATGACTGCGGCCTATCTTGCCCAGCCCCAGCGCGCGCAAAGCGCCGCGTGCCTTGGGCTTGGCGCCTATAGCGGACCGCACCTGGGTCACCACGATTTGATTACTGCTCGCTGCGTTCATGACGGCTGCCCTGCGGTGGCCTCATCTGCCCGACGGGTGCGCTCGGAGTCCCGATATGCCTCCAGCAGCCCGGCGGGGATGCACTCCTCAGGCGACAATCCGCGCAGCTTGGCCACTTCATCGGGACGCTTGAGGTCAGCCAAGCCAGCGATAGTGGCGCGGGCCACGTTGATGTGATTGGACGACCCGAGGGACTTAGCAAGCACGTCTCGAATGCCCGCCTCCTCAAGGATCGCCCTGGCAGCACCGCCAGCGATAACCCCGGTGCCGGGGGCCGCAGGCTGAAGCAGCACCTTGCCAGCGCCCATAACTCCTAGCACGGGATGCACGATGGTCGCACCAGCCAGCGGCACCGCGAACAGACTCTTGCGGGCCTCTTCGGTTCCCTTTTGAATAGCCAGCGGCACTTCTTTGGCCTTGCCATAGCCCAAACCGACCCGGCCGGCACCGTCACCGATCACTACCAACGCGGAGAACGAGAAACGGCGACCGCCCTTGACGACTTTGGCCACACGGTTGATGTCAATGACCCGCGACTCGCGCAGGCCGTCCTCACCGCTGTGACGAGGATTATCGGATTGGCGATCACGAGGGCGGCGACCGCCGCCGCGTTCACCACCGCGTTCGCCAGCACTGCGCTGCGGTTCTGGACGGTTCTGCGAGGTTGGTACATCTGTCACGAGTCCTCCCTCAGAACTCCAGGCCGCCCTCGCGGGCGGCAGTTGCAAGGGCCGCGACACGGCCGTGGAAACGGTTGCCACCTCGGTCAAACGTAACCGTGGTGGTTCCTACCGCTTTGGCTCGCTCGGCAATTAGCCGACCGACTTGGGCCGCGGCTGCTACGTTGCCGCCGCTTGCCACGCCTTGTTCGCACGAGGACGCTGCCGCCAGCGTGTGGCCAGATTCGTCGTCAATGAGCTGCACACTGATATGACGGTTGGACCGGAACACCGCCAAACGAGGACGCAACGGTGTACCAGCAATCTTCTTGCGGACGCGGCGACGGCGTCGCTCGCGCCCCGCTGCCTTCGTTGGAGCGCTCACTTAGCCGCCTTTCCGGCTTTGCGCAGCACACGCTCGTCTAGGTAACGGATGCCCTTGCCCTTGTAAGGCTCCGGCTTGCGCAACGCGCGAATGTTGGCTGCGACCTGACCGACTAGCTGCTTGTCAATGCCTTTGACGATTATGGAGGTTTGGCTAGGGACCTCAAAGCTGATGCCATCGGGTGCCGAGACCGTCACAGTGTGACTGAATCCCAGCGAGAGCTCAAGCGCTGAGGCTCCCTTGGCGGTCGCGCGATAGCCCACACCAACTATCTGCAGCTCCTTGGAGTAGCCCTGCGACACACCTTGCACCATGTTTGCAACGAGGGCTCGGGACAGACCGTGTAGCGATCGTTGGGAACGACTGTCGTCGGCACGTTCCACCACCGCTTGCCTGCCTTTGTCGATTTCGCCGCCGTCGCTGCCGTCGCCACCGTCGTCGTCAAGCAATACGCGGATGCCTGCGGCCAGCGATTGTGTGAGTTCGCCGCCGGGACCTTTGACGATCACTGTTGGCCCACCGGCCAAGCCCACCGCGGCGGCCGCCGAGCCATCGTGTGTGTTGCCATCTTGAACGGTGCCATCTTGAACGGTGCCGTCCTGAACGATGACGGTGACCCCGTCGGGAATTGAGATGGGCGTCTTGCCCACGCGTGACATGATCGCCTCCTACCAGACGTAACAGAGGATCTCGCCGCCCATGCGATTGCGGCGAGCCTCACGATCGGTCATCAAGCCGCGGCTCGTGGACAGCACGGCGATGCCGAGGCCACCCAGTACGCGGGGAACTTTGTCGGACTTGGTGTACACCCGCAACCCTGGCTTTGACACTCGCTGCAATCCGGAAATAGTACGAGCCCGATCTCCGGTGTATTTCAGGTCAATCGTGAGCCTTCTGGCTGGGCCGTCCTCGTCGTCACTGACCCGGTAATCGCTGACATAACCCTCACGCTTGAGGATCGCGGCCAGACGTTCCTTTTGTCTGGAGGATGGCATGACCACCTCGTCCTTGAACACCATGTTGGCGTTGCGGATACGAGTGAGCATGTCAGCAATAGGGTCGGTCATTGACACGCGGGCACCTCCCTACTCACTTGCTGGCCCATCATTTGCTGGCCCCTCACCGGTTGACCCTTCATTGGCTGGCCCCTCACCAGCTCGCCTTAGTCACTCCGGGCACCTCGCCAGCATGCACCATCTCTCGTAAGCACACCCGACACAGCCCGAACTTGCGGTAGACCGAACGCGGTCTACCGCACACGCGACAGCGTGTGTACGCGCGCACCTTGTACTTGGGGGTGCGCTGCTGCTTGTTGATGAGTGCCTTCTTGGCCATATCTTGCTGCCCTTTATTGGAGCTGTGTATTGGAGCTAATCAAAGCTGTTTGGAAGCTGAGTGGAGTTGTCTTGCTGTTTGGTTGGAGCCCCATTTGTTGGGGCCCTTTTGGTTAGGGGCTGTTGGCTGGAACTAGCTAGGGGCCTGCCGGAATGGAAATCCGAGTGCAACCAGCAGGGCCCGGCCGCCAGCGTCGTTGACGGCGGAGGTGACAAGGGTGATGTCCATGCCACGGACCTGGTTAACGCTGTCGTAGTCAATCTCAGGAAACACAAGCTGCTCTGTGATTCCGAACGTGTAGTTGCCGTGGCCGTCGAAACTGCGCGGCGACAAGCCCCGGAAGTCGCGGATGCGCGGAATAGCCAATGACACGAGTCGGTCATAGAACTCCCACATCCGGTCTCGGCGCATGGTGACCCGAGCGCCGATGGCATTGCCCTCACGCAGCTTGAACCCTGCGATAGAGCGCCGCGCGCGGGTAATCGCGGGCCGCTGGCCGCATATACGGCTGAGATCATCCACGGCACCATCAAGCAGCCCGCGGTTTGTCAGCGCCGCGCCTACGCCCATGTTCACGCTGATTTTCGTGAGCTTGGGCACCTGCATGATGTTGGGGAGCCCAAGTTCGGCTTGCAACTGAGCGCGCAGGGTGTCGCGATAGAGCACCTTCATACGAGGTTCTGGCATACGAGGTTCAGGCATACGAGGTTCTGGCAGAGCATCGTTGGCGTCAGAAGGCTGTTCCTGCGGCTGGGTTTCGGTCACGCTCATGGAAGTTCTTCTCCGGAGGCCCGGTGGTAACGCACTTTGCGACCGCCTTCAAAGCGGAACCCCACACGGCCTGGCTGGCCAGTTCGCGGGCACACCACAGCTACGTTCGAAACGTCAATGGGCAACAGGTAGTCAATGATCTGTCCCTCCTGGTTTTGCTGGGAGGGTCGCAGGTGTTTGCGTCCTACGTTCACGCCTTCCACCGTGATGCGGTGATGCGCCAAGTCCACCGACACCACCTCACCTTCCCTGCCCTTATCGGGGCCGGTGATGACGCGCACGGTGTCGCCTTTTCGGACCCGCAGCCGCGGTAGCTGGTTTTTCTGGCGTGTCATTGCTCTGTTACCGCCGTGGTTGCAGTGTTGTGGGCCGCCATTGCGAAACTCCCGCCAAGGGACCTCATCACGGGGGACATCATCACAGGGGACATCATCACGGGGGACATCATCACAGGACTTCTGGGGCGAGCGACACAATGCGCATAAAGCGCTTGTCGCGCAGCTCACGCCCTACTGGGCCGAAGATGCGGGTACCGCGTGGTTGGCGGTTGTTGTCAACCAGCACAGCCGCGTTCTCATCAAAGCGGATATAACTGCCATCGGGACGGCGACGCTCTTTGCGCGTGCGCACAACTACGCAGCGCACGACATCGCCCTTGCGTACGCTTGCGCCGGGGATGGCGTCTTTCACAGTGGCTATGAACACGTCACCGATTGAGGCGTAGCGTCGCCCGGTGCCACCTAGCACGCGGATACAAAGCACCTCGCGGGCACCGGAATTATCGGCGACTCTCAGTCTGGATTCTTGCTGGATCATTGCGTCACCGCGCTCGTTCGATGATGTCTACGACGCGCCAGCGTTTGGTCTTTGAGACCGGTCGCGTTTCCATGACGCGCACCCGGTCTCCGGGGCGCGTATCTCCAGCCGGGTCGTGAACGTACAGCTTCTTCGTGCGCTGAACCGTCTTGAAGTAGCGGGGGTGCCGCACGCGCTCAGTCACCGAAACCACCGCCGTGCAGTCCATCTTGGTGGAGGTGACGATGCCCTCGCGCACCTTGCGCCGATTGCGCTCAGCAACCTGGGCAGCCCCAGCCTCAGGGACCCCAGTCACAGCAGGCCCAGTCTCAGCGGCCCCAGTCTCAGCGGCCCCAGCTTCAGGGACTCCAGACCTTGCGACTCCAGTCTCAGCGGCCCCAGTCGCAGCAGGCCCAGTCTCAGTGGGCCCAGCTTCAGCAGTCCCAGTACTCATGAGTGATCTCCTGTTGATGCCGCTGCGGGTGCAGCAGGCGCAGCGGGTGCGGCTGTGTCATGTGGTGCCTGGGCCTGCAGGTCCGCTGCCGCGATCTCGCGCTCGCGCAGCACGGTGTTTATGCGCGCAATGTCCCGCTTGGTGGCGGACAGTTTCGCCGAGTTGTCGAGCTGACTTGTGGCGTACGCGAAGCGCAGGTTGAACAGCTCTTTTTTTGCGTTGTCCAGCTCATCCAGAAGCTGGTCGTCGGACAGTGTCCGAAGTGTCGCGGCAGCCGCCATCAGATGGCCTCCTCACGGGAGATAACCCGAGCACGTATCGGCAGCTTCTGTATGGCGCGGTCCATCGCGCCACGCGCCAGTTCGGCATTGACTCCGCCCAGCTCAAACATGACTCGGCCGGGCTTTACTACTGCTACCCACTTCTCGGGATTGCCCTTGCCCGAACCCATGCGAGTCTCGGCGGGCTTGGCAGTCACCGGTTTGTCGGGGAACACGTTGATCCAGACCTTGCCGCCACGCTTGACATGGCGGGTCATAGCGATACGCGCCGCTTCAATCTGGCGGGCCGTAATCCAACCTGGTTCCAGCGCCTGAATGCCGTAGTCGCCGAAATGCACAGCAGTGCCGCCCTTGGTGCGGCCTTTCATGCGACCGCGGTGTGCCTTGCGGTGCTTTACCTTGCGCGGCATCAACATCAGTCGTCTCCAGGCCGAAAGTTGGGTGTTTGAGACTGGTCGCGTGTGGCCCTCTCGATCTGCTCTTCTTCTTCCAGCAGGCGTTCGAATTCGGGGTCGGCCTCGCGCAGCAGCGGGGCGGGCTCCGCGGACGGATCCTCGATTTCCCCCCGGCGACCTGCTGAGGAAACAACGCCGCCCACAGGAGCGTCGCTGCCCGAAGTCTGGCCTGCGGCCATGGCCGCCTCACGGTGAATGCGCTCGTCAGAGGAGACCTTGTAAGGGAGGATGTCGCCCTTGTAGAGCCACACCTTGACACCGATGCGTCCGGCTGTGGTGCGGGCCTCGCGGAATCCGTAGTCAATGTCTGCCCGCAGCGTGTGCAGCGGCACGCGGCCTTCGCGGTACCACTCGGTGCGGGCCATTTCCGAGCCGCCCAACCGACCCGAGCACTGGACCCGAATGCCGAGGGCACCGGCCTTTTGAGCGTTCTGCACGGCACGCTTCATGGCTCGTCGAAATGCGACGCGCCCAGCAAGCTGATCCGCTACGCCTTGAGCAACCAGGGCAGCCTCAAGTTCGGGCTGCTTGATTTCCTGGATGTTTAGCTGGACTTTAGGATTCCCGGAGATCTTGCTGAGCTTTGTTCGCAGGCGATCGGCCTCGCTTCCTCGGCGGCCGATGACAATGCCCGGACGGGCCGTATGCACGTCAATCCGCAAGCGGTCACGAGTTCGTTCCACCTCGATGCGGCTGATCGCCGCATGCGGCAGCTCGGTTCGCAGAAAGTCTCGAATCTTCCAGTCTTCAATGAGGTAGTCCTGGTACTCCTTGTCGGCGTACCAACGAGACTTCCAGTCGCTGGTGACTCCCAACCGGAAACCGTACGGGTTGACCTTCTGACCCATGGCTACTTGCTTTCTTCTTCTTCGGGGTTTAAGCCGGAGGTGGCGTCCGAGCCCGCATCGGAGCCTGAAGTGGCACCGGCGTCGGTGGCATCGGCGTCGGTGGCAGCAGCATCGGCGGTGGCAGCAGCAGCTTCGGTGGCAGCAGCAGCGTCGGCATCATCGGCGCTGGTGGCATCGGCATCGGCGACAGCATCGGTGTCGGCAACAGCATCCGCTGCAGAGGTTTGGGTGGATGCCTCAGCGGCGGCCTCGGCAGGTTCCTGCGCGGGAGTATCGCTAGCAGGGCCAGCGGCGCGACTGGCGGCGACGCGAGCTGCTCGAGCAGCGGCCGCGGTTTGTGAACCAGAAGCTGCGAGGCGAGTCTCGCGCATCTCCAGCTCTTCGGTGCTGAGCTGCGCCACTATCACCGTGATGTGACAGGTCTGTTTGAAGATGCGGGTCGCACGACCGCGCGCTCTCGGACGCCAACGCTTGATGACTGGGCCTTCGTCCGCCCAGCACTCGGCCACGTATAGCTCCTCAGCATCAAGCTGTTCGTTGTTGGTGGCGTTGGCCACTGCGCTTTCAAGCACCTTGGACACCACCTCAGCGGCACCCCGCTCGCAAAAGCGGAGCCGGTCCCTGGCGAGCCCCAAGTCCTCATCGCGAATGAGGTTCAGCACCACTCGAGCCTTCGAGGCCGACAGGCGGGCGTATTTCAGCTTGGCTTTCGCGCCAGCGATGAGGTCAAGATTGATTAGTCCGCTCATCGACGCCTACCGCCGCGCTCTTGGCCAGCGTGGAACCTGAATGTCCGCGTCGGAGCAAACTCGCCCAACTTGTGGCCGACCATCGACTCAGTGACATAGACGGGCAGGTGCTTGCGTCCATCGTGAACTGCGATGGTGTGACCGATCATCTCTGGGATGATCGTGGAGCGCCGACTCCACGTCTTGATGACTTTGCGCTCGCCACTCTCGTTAAGTGCGTCGACTTTTGAGAGCAGGTGATCGTCAACGAACGGTCCCTTCTTGAGACTGCGCGGCATCGCTCTACCTCCGTGACCCGCGCGTCCGGCGACGGCGGACGATGAGGTCGTTGGACTTACGATTGTTAGATCGAGTGCGGCCTTCGGGCTTCCCCCACGGCGATACCGGGTGACGACCGCCTGAGGACTTGCCTTCACCGCCGCCCAGCGGATGATCTACGGGGTTCATGGCCACACCGCGCGACTGGGGCCTCACGCCCTTGTAGCGATTGCGGCCAGCCTTACCAATCTTGATTAGGTCTGCTTCGGCGTTGCCGACCGAGCCGATGGTGGCACGACAATCAATCGGCACTCGACGCATCTCCGTGGAGGGCAGACGCAAGGTGGCGTAGGCGCCCTCCTTGGCCACGAGCTGCACGCTGGCGCCCGCGGCCCGTGCCATGCGGCCGCCAGCGCCAGGCTTTAGTTCCACGTTATGCACGGTGGTGCCAACTGGCACGTACCGCAGCGGCATGGCGTTGCCGACACGCACCTCCGCTTGGGGGCCGTTCGCAAGCTTGTCGCCTACCTTCAGCCCCGCAGGCGCCAAGATGTAGCGCTTCTCTCCGTCGTGGTAGTGCAGCAACGCAATCCTTGCGTTGCGGTTGGGGTCGTATTCGATGGTTGCAACTGTGGCGGGTACGCCGTCTTTGTTGCGTCGGACATCGATTACGCGGTAGCGCTGCTTGTGACCGCCACCCCGGTGACGAGAGGTCTTGCGGCCGTAGCTGTTGCGACCGCCAGTGGAATGCTGCTTAGCGATTAGCGAACGCTCAGGCTTGGTGGCAGTGATGTCCGCGAAGTCGGAGACTGTCTGGAACCTTCGACCGGGACTGGTCGGTTTGCGTACTCGAATACCCATGACGCCCTAGCTAAGAATTGAAGATCTGGATCGAGTCGCCCTCAGCGAGGGTGACGATGGCCCGCTTGGTGTCTGGCCGCTTGCCTGTCGTGTTGCTGCGGCGGTTGCGGCGGGTCTTGCCCTTGCGATTCAGCGTGTTGACCTTGGCAACCTTGACATCGAAGATCGACTCAACGGCTTGGCGGATCTCCGGTTTGCTGGCAGACGGGTGAACGCGGAATACGTAGATGCCGTCCTCTAGGAAGTCGTAGGACTTTTCCGAGACCACGGGGGCGATCAAAACGTCGCGGGGGTCCTTCACGGTTCCTCGCCCTCGCTCTGGTCTGTGTCCTCACTCGCAGTATCGGCCGAAGGCCCAGCATCACCAGTAAGCCCAGCATCGCTAGTAAGCCCAGCATCGCTGGTAGGACCAGGATCACTGGTAGGCAAAGTGTCGCGGGTGAATACCAGCCAATCCGAGCGCAAGATGTCGTAAGCGTTGAGTTCGGTCACGTCCACCGAATGCACCGACGGCAGGTTGCGGAAGCTGCGATCGGCGGTTTGGTGCTGCGAGCCTTGGCCCAAAATCACCAGAACCTGTCCGCTTAGGGACAGGTTCTCAAGAACATTAATGGCGTCCTTCGTGCGCGGTGTAGCGAATCGCCATTGGTCAACAACTACTACCCGCTCGCTGCGAGCGCGGTCGCTGAGAGCAGACCGCAACGCCAGACGCACGGTCTTGCGGTTGATCTTCTTGCGGTAGTCACGCGGCTTAGGACCGTGTGCCACTCCGCCGCCGACCCACTGTGGCGAGCGGGTTGAGCCTTGACGAGCCCGACCGGTGCCCTTTTGACGCCAAGGTTTAGCGCCGCCGCCACGCACTTCCGCACGAGTAAGCGTGCTGTGAGAGCCGCTTCGACGGGCTGCCAACTGAGCCACGACCGCCTGGTGAAGGGCCGCCATGTTCGGCTCAATGCCAAAGATGGCCTCGTCAAGCTCCACTGTCCCCGCAACACCACCTTCAGGGGTGCGGACATCAATCGTCAGAGACATCGGCGTAAGAGACATCCGCGTAGGAGACATCGGCCTCAACCTTCGGCCCTAGCCGGTGCTTTGACCGCGTTGCGAACTATGACGGTGCCGCCCTTAGGCCCGGGCACCGAGCCACGCACGAGCAGCAGGCCGCTTTCGGCGTCAGCCTCAACGACCGTGAGATTGAGCGTGGTCACCTTCGCTGCGCCCATGCGTCCGGCCATGCGGGTGCCCTTGAATACCCGCGAGGGTGTGGCGCAAGCACCGATAGCTCCGGGAGCCCGATGCACCAGATGCGCGCCGTGGCTGGCTCGCTGACCCGAGAAGTTGTGTCGCTTCATGGTGCCAGCGAAGCCCTTGCCCTTGGAAGTGGCCGTGACATCTACAAGCTCGCCAGAATCAAAGAGGTCGGCACCGAGTTCGGTGCCGACCGTTACTTCGCTCACATCGTCGAGCCGGAGTTCTACGAGACTTACGCCGGGCTGCATTCCGGCCCGCTCATAGTGACCCATGGTGGGCTTGTTGAGTTTGCGGGCCTCGCGGTGGCCGTAGGTGACCTGGACCGCGGTATAGCCGTCTTGCTCTGTGGTGCGAACACGAGTGACCCGACAGTCGTCAACGCGCAGCACAGTGACTGGGACGACCCGATTGTTGTCGTCCCAGAGTTGTGTCATGCCGACCTTAGTGGCGACGAGCGCCTTGTTCGCCATGTGCGCGTCTCTCTCGTAATGGCTTTCACCATGCGAACGCTCCGCACGGGCTGGCCGGCGGAGCGGTTCTGAAAGTTATGCCGACCGGTTCCGCGTGCGCTCTGCGTAGCTGCATTACGCACCCGGCCTAGCCGGACGTCGGTTCGGCGCAGGACACCCCACGCCGCGAGCGAGCGAGGCTAGCGGCAGGCGCTGCACACTCCAACCTGATATCTCAAGTTGGCCTAGACACGATCCGTTGGCCTAAACAAGATCCGGTTGGCCTAGACACGATCCGGACGCGGCGAACACCGTCTGGCACAACTATCGTCCGCTGCCGGGGGCTGGTACTGCTTGTCGGTTCTAGTCACCTTGTCATTGCTAGTCAGTCATTGCTAGTCACCGCCCGGTCGCCGAATTCCCAATACGTCAGTTTCCCAGTACGTCAGTTGCCGATAAAACCAACAGGGCTAACCGAGCCAACAGATCTAACGGGGCCAGCAGAGCCGACTCACCACGAAAGCCAATTCACCACTTCACCACAAAATAGGGAGACTCCCGCAGATGAAGTACGCCGCTCCAACCACCGTCGATGAAGCTCGCGCGCTGCTCGCAGCTAACGCCGACGCGATCTTGTTTGCGGGCGCCACTGACGTGGTGCCACAACTGCGCGCCAGCCAATCCGAACCGGCGATGCTGGTTGACCTCAAGAAGATCGACCGTCTGATGTCGGTTAGCCGAGATGGCGACACTTGGTGTGTGGGGGCCGCGGTTCCAGCTTCGGAGCTAACCCGCAATGTCGAGTTCAACCGCGACTTTCCGGGCCTCTGCGAAGCTGCTGGCCTCATTGGATCGGACCAGATCCAGAATCGCTCAAGCCTGGGTGGGAACCTCTGCAATGCGTCTCCCGCTGCGGATACGGTCCCGGCACTTGTCGTGAACGACGCTCTCGCCGTGATAGCAGGCACGCACGGAGAGCGGCGTGTCCCGGTAGCCGACGTGGTTACTGGTCCCGGTCGGACGTCCCTGGCGCACGATGAGATTGTCGTGTGCTTTAAGTTCTCTCGCCAGCCAGCGCTTACCTCCGATGCGTACCTGCGGCTCACCCCGCGTAGCGAGATGGACATCGCAGTTGTGGGCGCCGCTGTCCGACTCACGCTGGCCAGCCAGGATGCCGCTGGCAAGGACCCAACTGGCAATGGCCCTCCTGATGGGGGCCAGACTGAAGGGGGCTCTCTTGAGGGCTACACAGTTAGCGCAGCCGCGGTGGCTTTGGGCGCTGTGGCGCCGACCGTTGTGCGTGTACCGGCGGCGGAAGCGGTCTTGGTCGGCAGTCGCTTGGACGACGAAACGCTGGCCGCTGCGGCGGCGGCCGCCAGTGACGCCTGCAATCCCGTCGATGACAAGCGGGGCACGATTGACTACCGACGCCAGGTGGCCGGTGTGCTCACCCGTCGAGCCGCGCGCATAGCTGCCGATCGAATCCGCGCATCAAACGGACGAGTTTCCAGCAATGAGACCGACAAAGAGAATGGGGCCTCACAATGACCCGTACCCACGTAACCTGCGAAGTCAACGGCGATGCTGTCGACTTCTTGACCCAAGATGGCGAATCGCTGCTCAACGCACTGCGGGATGAGCTTGGGCTCATGGGTGCGAAGGAGGGCTGCGGTACCGGTGATTGCGGTGCATGTTCCATCATCATGAACGGGCGCCTGCAGTGCTCGTGTCTGGTCTTCGCGCCCGAGGCTGACGGCACCGCCATCACTACCTGTGAGGGACTTGCCAGCTCCGATGAACTGCACCCTTTGCAGCAGTGCTTTTTGGAGGGCGCCGCTCTGCAATGCGGCATCTGCACTCCTGGCTTCCTCATCGCCGCCAAAGCACTGCTGGATGAAAACCCAGAACCAACCGAGACGCAGGTGCGCTACGCGCTCGCTGGCAACCTGTGCCGCTGCACCGGCTACGACAAGATCGTTCGTTCAGTGCTTGAGGCCGCCGTCCAGATACGTACCGCCGCCTGAGCCCCGCCACCTAAACCCCACCGCCTGAACCCCGCCTCGTGAACAAGGCTCGCCCTGCGTCACACGGCGCCCAGTCTCACTACAGGCCAGCACTGCCCAAGCCAGCACTGCCTAAGGCACAGCATCCCTACCTGCATCACTACCAGCATCCCTAAAGGAAGTCTGAACATGAGTACCACTGAAGCTCCCGCAGCCTCGTCTACCAGCGAGGCTGCTTCCAGCAAGTCCGCTACTGCCAACGGCAATGGCAGCTCCAACGGTGCCAGCTACCGCTGGGTGGGCACGCGCCCGGTCCGTCACGACGGGATTGACAAGGTTGCAGGCAAGGCCCGGTTTGCGGCTGATTTGGTCTTGCCGGGAATGCTGTACGGACACATCCTGCGTTCGCCGCATCCTCACGCTCGGATTGTCTCGATCGACACGTCTAAAGCTGCATCGATGCCCGGCGTGAAGGCTGTCGTTACTGGGGCTGACTTCCCGGAGGCTCCGGCGAAGGGCGCTACCCGTGGGCTGATGTGTACAGTGATGGCGCGCGACAAGGTGCTGTACAACGGCCATGCGGTAGCGGCGGTGGCCGCAACTACGCGCCGCGAAGCCGCAGCGGCTGCCGCAGCTATTGAGGTCACCTACGAGCTGCTACCGCACGTGTTGAACATCTCCGACGCGATGGCCGACGATGCGCCGGTGCTGCACGACAACCTGTTCACGCGTGGCGTTGATCCACGGCCACAGGAGCCTTCCAATGTTGCAGCCCGCACCGTCTACGAGCGCGGGGATGTGGAGCAAGGATTCACGGAAGCCGACATCGTGGTGGAGCGGGAGTTTTCGACCCAGGCGGTCCATCAGGGCTATATCGAGCCTCACGCCTGCGTTGTGGACTGCGACCAAGAAGGCAAAGCAGTCATTTGGGCTTCCTCCCAAGGCCACTTTATGGTGCGAGCCTCAACCGCCACCGTTCTGGGTTGGGACACGTCGCGCATCAAGGTGATTCCCGCAGAAATTGGCGGCGGCTTCGGCGGAAAGACGACCATCTACATAGAGCCAGTGGCAGCGCTGCTATCCACGAAGGCGGGTCGGCCCGTGAAGATTGTGATGAGCCGCGAGGACGTATTCCGGGCTACCGGGCCCGCTCCGGGGTCGATTGTCAAGTTGAAGGTGGGTGCCCGCAACGATGGCACGATCACCACCGCGAAAGCCTGGCTGGCCTACGAGAATGGAGCGTTCCAGGGCGTCGCCGCGATGCTGGGGTGCATGTGCGTGGTGTCTGCCTACACGCTTGATCATCTCTACGTTGAGGGCTACGACGTGGTACTCAATCGGCCAGTCAACGCCGCTTACCGAGCGCCATCGGCCCCCGCGGCAGCGTTCGCGATGGATTCCGTGGTTGACGAAATTGCTGAGCGTGTCGGTATGGATCCGATTGATTTGCGCCTGCGTAACTGCCCCGCCCAAGGCGATCCAACACCGTACGGGCCCAAATGGCCGACGATCGGTCTGCGGGAATGCCTGGAAGCGATCCGCGATAGCGATCACTACCAATCTGAGCTGGTGCCCGGACGCGGGCGCGGCGTAGCCAGCGGGTTCTGGTTCAACATCGGTGAGGCATCTAGTGCGACCGTCAACTTGAACGAAAACGGCACGGCCACCGTGATTACTGGCAGTCCCGACATTGGTGGAAGCAGAGCATCAATGGCGCTCATGGCCGCCGAAGAGTTGGGTCTGGACGTGCAGTTGATTCAACCGATTGTGGGTGACACTGAGGTCGTTGGCTTTACCGACGTCACCGAGGGCAGCCGTGCCACTTTCGCGACCGGAATGGCCGTCGTGGAAGCCTGCCGTGACCTTAAGCAGCAGCTATGCAAGCGCGCTGCCAAGACATGGGATTGCGATGTGATCGAGGTTGTGTGGGAAGACGGCTCCGCCGTACACACCCAGGCGAGCCACGAACCCTTGACGCTGGCTGCCATCTGTGGCAATGCGAAGCGCACCGGCGGGCCGCTGGGCGCCACCGCATCGTTGAATGCCCGCGGTGCCGGTCCCGCATTTTCGGTTCAGGTAGCCGACGTCTCGGTTGACACCGACACCGGACAAATAGCCGTTGAGCGTTACACGACAGCGCAAGATGCTGGCACGGCGATCCATCCGAGCTACGTCGAAGGCCAAATGCAAGGCGGCGTTGTGCAGGGCATCGGCTGGGCGCTCAATGAGGAGTACATCTACTCCGAAGACGGCGACCTTGAGAATGCTGGATTTCTGGACTACCGCATGCCGGTGGCGTCAGATCTGCCGATGATCGAGACGGTCATTGTGGAGGTTCCAAATCCTGCGCATCCCTATGGTGTACGCGGTGTGGGCGAGGTGGGCATCGTGCCGCCGCTGCCTGTAATGGCCAACGCTGTGGCCGACGCCACCGGCGTGCGCATCAGCGACCTGCCGCTCTCGCCGCCGCGAGTGTTGGCAGCGCTGAACTCGACCGCGAGCTAGTCGCCAACGGGCCAAATCAAACTGGCCAAATCAAACTGGCCAAATCAAACTGGCCAAATCAAACTGGCCAAATCAAACTGGCCAAATCAAACTGGCCAGATCAAACTCGCGGTACAGATATGGGCAGTCGCCGTACCACCCTGGGCGATCGGCCCGAGGAGCCGGTCTGGATGTCTGAAAAACCAATCTGGGTAGCAACGTGAGGCGGGATGGCGGTCGTTCATTTCTCAACCGATCAACGTAAGCACACGGGCGTCGCTGAGGTAACGGTCAGCGCCTCAAATGTGCGCGATCTGATCAAACAGCTCGCAGCGCTCTACCCATCGCTGAACGCTCACCTTGTAGAAACCTCAGCCACCGCTGTCGCCATCGATGGCGAGATCATCCCCGACCCAATGCTCGAGGAACTAACCACCAGCTCAGAAGTACACCTAGTCCGCGCGCTAGCGGGCGGATAAGAAAACACAGTCGCCCGCTCGCGGGGGGGTAAGAAAATACAGCCACCCACTAGCAGACCGATCAACCAACACAGCCACCCACTCGCAGGTGGATAAACCCGTCCCCCATACGGGCTGACAAACCAACCCAACCCGCTGGCGGCGAACGGCTAGCTATCCGGGCGACTAGTCAAAGGCAATTTGTCGGCCCGTTGCGCTATTTTGGTTTGCGCTATTTTGGGTTGCGCTGTTTTGGGGGGAGGGTGTGGGTTTGCCGGGTTCGGCGGCTTCGGGTTATGTGAGCGTTGGACGGGCAGGTGGAAGCCACGACGTGGACCAGCACATGGAACGGAACGCTGAGCACTGAGTCTGGCTCGTGCTGGGTCTGCTCATGCTGCGTCTGGCTCATACTGGGTCTGCTCATACTGAGTCTGGCTCATTCCAGTTGCGGGCGTTGTTGCAGGTTGGATCTGGTTGGTGCCGGGGTGACGCTCCAGCCTTGTTGGCAGCTTTGCTGACTTTTCGCGTTGTGATGGTTCGGTGCGGAACCCCACGGCGGGTGCAGCACCAGGTCGTACTCGTGCAAACGCTGGTGATGGCTATGGCACAACAGCGCCAGATTGTCGAGGCTGGTAGGACCGTTGTGGACCCAGTGCTCAATATGGTGTGCGTCGCAATGGACCGCAGCGCGGTCGCAGCCGGGCCAGACGCAGCCCTGATCGCGTGCGATTAGGGCTCTGCGAATTGCGGCTGGGACTGTGCGAGTAGCGCGTCCAACGTCAAGTACTTCGCTGGCTCCGCCCATCACGATTGGTATGACGCGGGCATCACAGGCAATCCGGCGCAAGTCGGCGGCGGTGAGCGCTGTGGCGTTCTCAGTGATCGCCGCCGCACCTGCAATCGACAAGAGATCAGTAGTTGCGGTCGTGGCAGCAGCCGAGCGACTAGCACCTTCGCCTGGGCTACCCGCACGGACACCCTCACACAGCTCGTCCCGCGATGCGCGCAGACTGTGAGCTGGGGTTGCAGACGGGCCAGACACGACAGAGCTGGCACGGGCATCCGCGCCCTCGTTGGCACCTGGGCAGTCTTGTGATCTGCGCAGGTTGTCCAGCGTGGTGACGACGATCATCTCGGCTGAGCTTGGCGCAGACCCGATGGCATCACTAGAGCCCTGAGATCCAGTGGCATCAATGTTGCCCTGGGGCTCGCTGAGCAGCGCTGCCAGTGCGTCCGCGGCTCGCTGTGGAACGCTGCGCCGCTGTGATGCGGGCCGGTCTTTGTCGCTTCGCCAATGTCGTTGTATGGCACGTACAAAGCGACGATTGATGGCATCACCGGTCAGCGCATCGAACTTTGCACGCAGGTGCCACATGCCATCATTTGCGTCGATCCACATTGAAGCTGATCGGGCCGCGCGTTGGCGAGCCAGTCGTTGCGCGTCGCTCTCTTGACGCGATGCAGCTTCGGCCGCAAGCACAGAACGTCTTGTTTGGTCTGCTGTTTGATGCTTCGCCTGTTGACACAGTTCACTTCGTACTGTGTCGGGCACGATTGCGCCAGCGACCACGGCGGCTTGATCAGCGTTGATCTCACCGCGACCGAGCGCATCAGCTACCGGTGGCTGAGCGTGTACTGTCTGAGCGTCGCGTTCGATGCGCCGCGCCAACGCGCCACCCACTGATGTCGCGTTCACTAGCGTTTCGGCCCCTGTCGCTTCGCCGCGGCGCGCTGGCAGGCGACGTCGCACTGTTTCAGCGGTGAGCGCGCTGCGTGCCCCCTCCAGCATGTTGAGGGCACGTTGCACTGCCTGGGTACACCAGACCAGATCTTGGTCGCTAGCCGACTGCACTGCACCTACATCCACCAACGGACCTGCGTCGGTCAGCGGTCCGACTGCAGCATCAACGGCATCCCGCACAGCACGTTCACCGCTGCCGTCTGCAAGTAGGCAGCGTCGCACTAGTTTGGCGCGCAGCACCCCCAAACCAGCGCTGTCCAAACAAGCACCGTCAACCAAGATTCGGCCAGAAGGCGGCTGGCCCTCAAACACCTGGCTATCGACCAATTGGCCCTCAAACACCTGGCCATCGACACGCTGCCGGTGTGCGGTTGATGCCATGACCGTCACCGTAAACGGGGGGTGTGACACAAACCGCGAGCCCACAAGCCACAACCCAGCAAGTTGCGGAAGCAAGTTGCGGACCGGCAGGCACTTCGCAAACCAGCAGCTTCTCAATCAACCGGCGGCCGGGCACCAGACCGCGTATCAGGACCTCGCGCTGAACGAGGGCAAGCCCTAGGTCAAGGACAGAGATGCATGTGAGGCGCGTCAGCTACCAGTCTCGACGCGCTAGACGTACTGTGCGATCTCCCTCAAATGCTGGGTGCTGCTCACTGAACCGGTGACCACAGCTATCGCAGATCATCCGACGCCGCTTCCACACCAATGTCACCGGCCGACCTGACGCGTCCAAATCGCGGATATTCACGCAGCAGTGGTCATGCACCTGCTCACAGCGCTCCGAGCACTCTGGGCATCGCGGGTGGCGCACTGTTGACCGAACCGCCACCTCCAGGCGATCTCGCTCGTCCACCAGCACGTCAATTACCTCGATCTGTGGCAACATCAGCCGCGTCTTGACGGAATCACGAGCCATTGATTCTCTCCAGGGTTCGGCGCTAGGCGAACACCAGTCCCGGCAGGGCTTTGGCTCCGACAAACGGACCCTCATCCCCCCAAGACCGCTCCCCCCAAGGCCGCGAAGCCTCTGTTTCGTCAGGCACCTATCAACCAACAGCCTAGTCAGCCAGACACCTGGCAAGTCAAGCGCCTCGTCAGCGCCTAGCCGACGGGTTGCTAGGGCTGGACTTTTAGTTCGATTTCTACGCCCGCCGGTAGGTCGAGACGCTGTAGCGAGTCGACTGTCTTGTCGGTGGGCTCAATCACGTCAATGAGACGCTTGTGGATGCGCATCTCAAAGTGCTCGCGCGAGTCCTTGTCTTTGTGGGGGGACCGCACAACCGTGTAGCGATGCTTCTCGGTCGGCAACGGTACGGGTCCGCGGACCTTGGCATTAGTGCGCAACACGGTCTCGGTGATCTTCTGCGCCGACTGGTCCACGATCTCGTGGTCGTAGGCCTTGAGCCGCATGCGGATCCGAGGAGCTGCCATCTGAGTGCCTGTTCGTTCGCCTAGAAGTTGATTGTTTGGAGACTATTCGCCGTAGACCCGGGCCGTTTCCGGGCTACCTACTGCGGATGTGCTCAGGCTACTGAATGATCTTCGTGACTCGGCCTGCGCCGACGGTGCGACCGCCCTCACGGATAGCGAAGCGCAAGCCCTCGTCCATCGCGATGGGATTGATTAGCTCAACGGTCATCTCGGTGTTGTCGCCAGGCATGCACATCTCGGTGCCCTCCGGCAGTTCTACAACACCGGTGATGTCGGTTGTCCGGAAATAGAACTGTGGCCGATAGTTGGAGAAGAAAGGCTTGTGGCGCCCACCTTCATTCTTATCGAGCACGTAAACCTGCGCTTCAAATTTGGTGTGCGGGGTGATCGCTCCCTTGCGGGTGCAGACCTGGCCGCGCTCAACCTCATCCTTGCCGGTACCGCGCAACAGCAAACCAACGTTGTCGCCCGCTTGGCCCTGGTCCAGGATCTTGCGGAACATCTCAACACCGGTGACCGTGGTGGTCTGAGTATCGCGGATGCCGACAATCTCAACCTCGTCGCCGGAGTTAATGATGCCCTGCTCAATCTTGCCGGTCACAACTGTGCCACGACCAGTAATTGAGAAGACATCCTCAATCGGCATCAGGAACGGGCGTTCGGTATCGCGCTCGGGTTCGGGCACATACTCGTCCACCGCGTTCATCAGTTCCACGATCTGCTCGGCGGCAGCCGCGTCGCCCTCTAGCGCACCTAGCGCGGAGACGCGCACGACCGGCACATCGTCGCCCGGGAACTCGTATTCGCTTAGAAGCTCTCGGACTTCCAGCTCAACCAGCTCCAGCAGCTCCTCGTCGTCGACCATGTCAACCTTGTTCAACGCAACCACGATGTAGGGCACGCCGACCTGACGAGCCAGCAGCACGTGCTCGCGCGTCTGAGGCATCGGACCATCAGCAGCCGACACCACCAAGATGGCGCCGTCCACTTGGGCAGCGCCGGTAATCATGTTCTTGATGTAGTCAGCGTGGCCCGGCATGTCAACGTGGGCGTAGTGCCGGTTCGCCGTCTCGTACTCAACGTGCGCTATCGAAATGGTGATACCGCGCTCGCGCTCTTCGGGTGCCTTGTCGATCTCGTCAAAGGCAGTTGCCTGACCGCCGACCTGGTCGGCCAGCACACGGGTGATGGCAGCCGTCAGAGTCGTCTTGCCATGGTCGATGTGACCCATCGTGCCCACGTTGACGTGAGGCTTGGTCCGCTCGAATCGCTCTTTTGCCATGTCGTACCCGCCTTTCGGGGTGCTGCTCGCCTATGGGGCGTGAGTGAGTGCAGGGTGGTTGTTATCGCTTAGTTGTTTCGCTGTTTTGAACGGTGTGAGGCTAGGGATGCGGGGGCCTAGTTCCAATAGAGGTTCAGCGCCCGGCTGCGGCTCGCAGACCGGGCCAGCCCAAGCCGGGCCAGCCCAAGCCAGATCAGCCCGAGCCGCATCAGCCCAAGCCGGGTCAGCTTCCGCGAATGCGCTTGATGATCTCCTCGGCGATGCTGGGAGGCACCTGTTCGTAGTTGTCGAACTGCATGCTGTAGGTGGCGCGGCCCTGCGTCCGGGAGCGTAGGTCGTTGGCGTAGCCGAACATCTCCGACAGTGGCACCTTGGCGTCAATCACCTGATTTACACCACGCAACTCCATCTGCCCCACTCGGCCACGACGCGAGTTGAGGTCGCCGATGACGTCGCCCATGTAATCCTCGGGTGTCACCACCTCAACCGACATGACCGGCTCCAGCAGCACCGGCTTAGCCAGCCGGGTCGCGTCGCGCATCGCCATAGTGCCAGCGATCTTGAAGGCCATCTCTGAGGAGTCGACATCGTGATGGTTCCCGTCCACCAGATCAACCGCCACATCCACTAGCGGAAAGCCTGCTAGTGGCCCGTTGTCCAACGAAGATTGCAGACCCGCATCAACCGAGGAGATGTACTCGCGCGGGATCACACCGCCGCGAATGTGGTCCTCAAACACGTAGCCCTCACCAGGCTCGGACGGGCGTAAGTTGATAACGACCACTGCGTACTGACCCGAACCGCCTGTCTGCTTGATGTGGCGATACTCGAACTTGTCCACGGGTGAGGTGATGGTCTCGCGGTAGGCCACCTGCGGTTTGCCGATTGAGGCATCCACCTTGAACTCCCGCAGCATGCGGTCAACTAGCACCTCTAGATGCAACTCGCCCATGCCCGAGATCACCGTCTGGCCGGTCTCGTGATCGGTTTTCACCTGAAATGTCGGATCTTCTTCGCTGAGTGCCGTCAAGGCCTTGCCCAGCTTGTCCTGGTCGCCCTTGGACTTCGGTTCCACAGCCACATGCACAACCGGGTCAGGGAAATCGAGCTGTTCCAGCACGATCGGCTTAGACGCATCACACAACGTGTCGCCGGTGCGGGTGTTCTTCAAACCGATACCCGCGACGATGTCGCCCGCGGCGATGCTGTCGCGGTCTTCGCGGTTGTTGGCGTGCATCTGCAAGATGCGTCCAATGCGCTCGCGGTTGCCTGTAGTGGTGTTAAGCACCTGGCCGCCGCGCTCAAATCTGCCGCTGTAGACGCGGAAGTAGGTCAATTTGCCGACGTGAGGGTCGGTCATGATCTTGAACGCCAACGCCGAGAACGGTTCGTCGTCGTCGGGCTTTCGCTCCAGCTCATCACTGCCATTGGGAGAACGACCCGCGATTGCGGGGATGTCCACCGGTGATGGCAGGTACAGCGTCACCGCATCCAACAGTGGCTGAACGCCCTTGTTCTTGAATGCACTGCCCGTCAGCACTGGCACGATCTGGCCAGCGAGCGTGCCATTGCGGATGGCGCGTCGCACGGTGTTCTCGTCGACATCGTCGCCTTCGAGATAGGCCAACATGATGTCCTCGTCTACATCCGCCAGTCGCTCAAGCAGCTTGCTGCGGTATTCCGCCGCCTGATCTGCCATATCGGCGGGGATGTCAACGATGTCGTAGGTGGCGCCGAGATCGTCACCTTTCCACACCAATGCGTTCATCGCGACTAAGTCAACGACGCCCTCAAAACCAGCCTCAAGTCCGATTGGAAGCTGCAAGACTGCTGTGTTTGGGGTCAGTCGATCTTCGATGCTGGCCAGCGAGTCAAAGAACGAAGCGCCGGTGCGATCCAGCTTGTTGATGAAGCACATTCGCGGCACGCCGTAGCGGTCCGCCTGTCGCCACACCGTTTCGGTTTGCGGCTCGACGCCCGCTACGCCGTCAAACACTGCAACGGCGCCGTCCAGCACCCGCAATGAGCGCTCCACTTCGACGGTGAAGTCGACGTGGCCTGGCGTGTCGATGATGTTGATTACGTGATCGTTCCAGTGGCAAGTGGTAGCAGCCGAAGTAATCGTGATGCCTCGCTCTTGCTCCTGTTCCATCCAGTCCATCGTGGCGGCGCCGTCGTGGACCTCGCCGATCTTGTAGTTGACGCCGGTGTAGTAGAGAATTCGCTCTGTCACCGTGGTTTTGCCCGCGTCAATGTGCGCCATGATCCCGATGTTGCGGACGCGTTTGAGGGGTTGCGTTCTAGCCATTTCAGCGTTAGTCCAGTTGATCAGATGTCCCGATCGGCACAGTCCGGGCCGATTCGGCGGAGGTCATTTACCAGTGTCAGTTACCAGCGATAGTGGGCGAAAGCCTTGTTGGCCTCTGCCATGCGGTGCGTGTCCTCGCGGCGCTTGGCGGCTGAGCCGATGCCGTTGGAAGCATCCATCAGCTCGTTCGCCAGTCGTTCCGACATGGTGCGTTCACGGCGTTCACGGGCGAAACCCACGATCCACCGGATCGCCAATGCTGTCGCACGGCGAGGACGCACCTCAACAGGCACTTGGTAGGTGGCGCCACCGACCCTGCGGCTCTTGACCTCCACTTGCGGTCGGGTGTTGTCAACCGCTCGCTTGAGAATCTCAAGCGGTTCAGCACCAGTCCGCTCACCGATTTTGTCCATCGCCCCATACACAATGCGCTCAGCCAGCGAGCGCTTGCCGCGTCTTAGCACCTTGTTGATGAACTGCGTCACCAACGCCGAGTCATAGACAGGGTCCGCGGCTATGTCGCGGCGAATAGCGGCACCTCTGCGAGGCATGTCAGGACTCCCGTTTGGCGCCGTAGCGCGAGCGTGCTTGGCGGCGAGCGTTAACTCCCGACGCGTCCAGCGAACCGCGGATGATCTTGTAGCGGACACCGGGCAAGTCCTTCACACGTCCACCGCGCACCAGCACGATGCTGTGCTCTTGCAGGTTGTGGCCTTCACCCGGGATGTAGGCAGTCACTTCAACTCCGCTCGTGAGTCGCACACGAGCGACTTTGCGCAGGGCCGAGTTGGGCTTTTTCGGTGTGTGTGTGTAAACGCGGGTGCAGACCCCACGGCGCTGGGGCGAGCCCTTCAGTGCGGGTGTGCGCACTTTCGTGGGCTTGGACTTGCGGCCCTTGCGGACCAGTTGCTGGATCGTCGGCACCAGAACCTCGGTGATTAGGGGGCCCGTGCGATACGGGGCCGTCGGTAGTACAGGTTGATGAGTAGGGGCCGGGCGAATCAGTCGGGCAATTCTGCCAGTCGCACAATTCTATGCAGTGTCCCACCAGACCATGCGCTGCAACCGACTAGAAGGCTAGGCAGTGTGCGCGGACACTGCAACTCCCGATTCATACCCAATTCACTCAACAGTTTCCGCTTCACTTAGGCGCAAGGCTTAGTTGCTGTTGGGTTGGTTGGCAAGAGTTGGTTGACAAGGCTCAGTTGGCGGGGGCTAGTCGGCGGGGATCAGCTCGCGTCAACGATTGAGGGTGCGTTGCGTTGGAGCGCGGCGTCACGCAAGCCAGCCCCGTCGTTGGCCGAAGCCAGCCAGACGGCCGGGTCCTGGTCGTCTTCGGACGACCAAAACTCCATGGGCTCATAGTCGGGAGCGACTGTGTCAATGTTGCGATACAGAGTCTGTCCGGTACCGGCCGGGATCAGCTTGCCGATGATGATGTTCTCCTTGAGGCCCTTCAGATAGTCAAGGCGAGACTCAATAGCTGCTTCGGTCAGCACGCGGGTTGTCTCCTGGAAGGACGCAGCCGACAGCCACGACTCGGTCGCGAGCGACGCCTTGGTGATGCCCATGATGATGGGACGACCTTGCGCGGGGCGACGATTCTCAGCTACGAGCTGGCGGTTGGCTTCGCGATAGTTGCGCTGATCAACTTGTTCGCCGGGTAGGAACGGAGAATCGCCTTGCTCGCCGACATACACCCGCCTTGTCATCTGGCGCACGATCAACTCAATGTGCTTGTCGTGGATTGATACGCCCTGCTCGCGGTATACCCGCTGAACCTCTGAGACGAGGTACTGCTGAGTCTCGCGCACACCGCGAATCTCAATGAGCTCCTTCGGGTCGCGCGGTCCGTCAACCAGTGGATCACCGGCGCGGATGTCGTGGCCGTCCAATACCGCTAGACGAGATATGGACGGCACCATGTAGGTGTCTTCGGAGCCGTCGTCGCCGATGACATCAATCTGGCGTCCCCGACCGTCATCCTCGCCGATACGAACCACACCCGAACGACGCGCTAGTACGGCCTTGCCACGCGGTGTGCGGGCTTCGAACAGCTCAACCACTCGAGGCAGACCACCAGCGATGTTTTCACCGCCAATGACGCCGCCGGTATGGAAAGTGCGCATGGTTAGCTGTGTGCCAGGCTCGCCGATGGACTGAGCGGCAATCACTCCGACCGCTTCGCCCACCTCAATGAGCTTGCCGGTGGCCAGCGATCCGCCATAGGCCATTGCCGACACGCCAAACTCGGACTCATCTGTAAGCGGCGATAGCACCCGCACGCGCGTGATCTCAGGGTCGTCGCGCAGCGCGATCATCTCGTCCTCGCCAATCAACCGGCCCGCTTCAAGCACGGTCCCGTCGCTTAGCGTCACATCCGCCGCCAGACAGCGGCTGAACAGCCGTGTGTCAAGGTGGGTGCGCTTGTCGGGTCTGTCCGCAAAGACATCTTCGATCCACAGCCCCGCAGTTGGACCGGGGCGCTCAAACGGGTTCTCGTTGTTGACGATCAGTTCTTGGGCAACATCCACCAAACGACGAGTGAGATAACCCGAGTCGGCTGTGCGCAGCGCCGTGTCCACAAGACCTTTTCGGGCACCTGGCGTGGAGATGAAGTACTCCAGCGTCGCTAGGCCCTCGCGGTAGGAGGACTTGATGGGGCGCGGAATGATGTCGCCGCGTGGGTTGGCGACCAGTCCGCGGATCGCGGCGATCTGGCGCACCTGCATCATGTTCCCGCGTGCACCTGAACCGACCATCATGTCAATCGGGTTGAACGTGGAGCGGGCCAGTTCAGCTTCCAGCGAGCGACGCACTTCGTCTGTGGCGTCGGTCCAGATCTCTACTTCCTTCTGGCGGCGCTCACCATCGGTGATGATGCCGCGCCGGAACTGAGTCTCAACGCGTTGCGCCTCTCCCTCATGGCGTTCCAGGATCTCCGCCTTGTCGGGCGGGGTGCGCACGTCATCAACCGAGATCGTCAGACCCGAACGGCTGGCGTAGGCGTAGCAGAGATCCTTCATTCGGTCGAGGCTGACAGAGATCTCGCTGGTGGCGTAGTTGTCGGACAACGCGCGCACGATGGTGCCCATGTCGTTCTTGCGCACCGGACGGTTAACGAACTCAAAGTCGTCGGGAAGCGTCGCGTTGAATAGCGCTCTACCTGGTGTGGTGGGTTCGTAGCCGCCGTTGCCGTCGCTCAGCCGAGGGGTGCGCCACTCAATCTGCTGCTGCAACCTGACCTGGCCGAGTTCAAGAGCCTGCTCAATTTGGTGCAAATGACGGAATACAGGCCTCAAACCTTGTCCGGCGTGCCCAGCACGCCCGGCGTGCCCGTTTAGCCCATTTGCAACATCAGCGACAGAACTGTCGTCAGAACTGTCGTCGCTGTCGCGCAACTCTGTCAGGTAGTAGCTACCAATGAGCAAGTCTTGACTGGGTACAGTCATTGGCCGACCGTCTGCTGGGCTCAAGATGTTGTTGGCCGAGAGCATCAGCACTCGCGCTTCAGCCTGCGCTTCTGAGGACAGTGGCAGATGTACGGCCATCTGGTCGCCGTCAAAGTCAGCGTTGAAGGCAGCGCAAACGAGCGGATGAATCTGGACCGCTTTGCCTTCCACGAGCAGTGGCTCAAAGGCCTGAATGCCTAGCCGGTGCAGCGTGGGCGCCCGGTTCAGCAACACCGGGTGCTCCTTGATGACGTCTTCCAGCACGTCCCAGACATCGGCGCGCCGACGCTCCACCATGCGCTTGGCCGATTTGATGTTCTGGGCTATCTCCGAATCCACCAGCCGCTTCATGACAAACGGCTTAAACAACTCGAGCGCCATGAGTTTGGGTAGCCCGCACTGGTGCAGACGCAGCGTGGGTCCCGCCACGATGACCGAGCGCCCCGAGTAGTCCACGCGCTTACCGAGCAGGTTCTGACGGAAACGGCCCTGCTTGCCCTTCAACATGTCCGACAGAGACTTCAGCGCGCGGCCGCCGGGACCTGTCACAGGACGGCCCCTCCGGCCGTTGTCAAACAGCGCGTCCACCGCCTCTTGCAGCATGCGCTTTTCGTTGTTGACGATAATCTCCGGCGCCTTAATGTCAAGCAGGCGCTTCAGACGGTTGTTGCGATTGATGACTCGCCGATACAGATCATTGAGATCGGAGGTCGCGAAACGGCCGCCGTCAAGCTGCACCATCGGCCTCAGATCGGGCGGGATGCACGGCACTACGTCCAGAATCATCGCCCGCGGATCGTTAATGCGTCGCCCGTGTTCGTCACGACGGTTGAACGCACTCAGGATCTTCAGACGTTTGATGGCCTTCTGCTTGCGCTGCGCTGGTAGCGGCTTGCGTCCGTCGGAGGCTTCAATGGCAGCGCGAAGCTCCGCCTCTTCTTTATCGAAGTCCATGTTGGCCATGAGATCCGCTATGGCCTCTGCACCCATGCCACCGTCGAAGTACTGACCGTAACGATCCACCAGCTCTCGCCACAGGTCTTCGTCTTCGATGATCGTCCGCTCGCGGATGCCCTCTAAAGCAGAAAAAGCGCTCTCCACCAGGTCTCTCTCAAGGGCCGCCTCTTCGTCAAGAGCCTCAAGGTCGCGTTCTGCATCACGTTCGGCGGCGCGCATATCTCGCTCTTTGGCGTTGTCGGCCTCCAGCGATTTGAGTTGCTCCTCTAGATCGGCGAGTCGCTCCGCTCGCCGCTCGGCGAGCTCGTGGTCGATGATGTCGATCTCTTCGCCCTTCTCAGCGCGCAGATGGTCCAGGTCTGCCTGCAGTTTCTCGCTATCGACTTTGGTGACAAGGCTGGCCGCGAAGTAGATGACCCTTTCCAGCGCCTTGGCCTTGAGTTCTTGTTTGGGGTCCAGGCCGGTTAGGAAGTAGGCCAGCCAAGAGCGGGTACCGCGCAGATACCAGATGTGTACGACGGGCGCTGCCAGCTCGATGTGCCCCACGCGCTCGCGGCGCACCTTGGACCGGGTGACCTCTACGTTGCACTTCTCGCAGATGATGCCCTTGAACCGGACCCGCTTGTACTTTCCGCAGTAGCACTCCCAGTCCTTTGTGGGGCCGAAGATCTCCTCGCAAAACAAGCCTTCTTTCTCGGGCTTGAGCGTGCGATAGTTGATGGTCTCCGGCTTGCGGACTTCGCCGCTGGACTGCGCGCGGATGTCCTTAGCGGTCGCCAAACCGATCCGGATGTCAAAGAAGTCGTTGACGTCAATCATGGGTGGTACACGGCCCTGTGTCTGTGTGTGCTGTGCTGGGTGATAGGTGCTAGTGCTGGTAGTAGTGGGTTTTGAGAGAAATTGGGGCGCTGGTCACATGCGCTGTTGACGACGCATCTCGTCCTCCTCGTCGGTTCCACGTTCAAACCGACTGATGTCGAAGCCCAGCGACTCTTCGGCGCGGTAGATCTCGTCGTCGCTGCTGCCTCGCAAGTTGATGGCGCCCCCCTCAACGTCACGTACCTGGACGTTCAAGCACAGCGCCAACATCTCCTCGGTGAGCACCTTGAAGCTCTCGGGAATCCCGGGTTCAGGAATGTTCTCGCCCTTGACAATTGCCTCATAGACCCGCACTCGGCCCAGCACGTCGTCGGACTTGATAGTGAGCAGCTCCTGCAGGCAGTACGCGGCCCCGTACGCCTCCAACGCCCACACTTCCATTTCACCGAAGCGCTGACCACCGAACTGCGCCTTGCCGCCTAGTGGCTGCTGGGTGATCATCGAATATGGGCCCGTGGAGCGAGCGTGGATCTTGTCGTCAACTAGGTGGGCCAGCTTCAAGATGTAGCTGTACCCGACCATTATCGGCTCGTCGTAGGGCTCGCCGGTGCGCCCGTTGAATAACACTGTTTTGCCCGTGCGCGTCATCAGGCGCTCACCCGTAGCCGATTCTGGCCGCAAGTTCTCAAGCGTCTGTTGGATGGTGGGATGACGCCCAGCAGCTTCGACCTCATCCCAACGAGCGCCGTCAAACACTGGCGTCGCAATAAACACCGAGGGTTCGGTGGTGGGACGGGTCTTGCGGGCCGTGTTGCTGATCGGCTCGTTGCCGACCATCTGGGAGTCGCCATCCTTGTCGGCAGCGTTCCAACCCCAGCGCGCTGCGTAGCCCAGGTGCGCCTCAAGTACCTGGCCTACGTTCATGCGGCTCGGCACACCTAGTGGGCTCAAAATGATGTCCACTGTCGAACCGTCTGCCAGGTACGGCATGTCTTCCACGGGGAGGATCTTGGAGATTACGCCCTTGTTGCCATGACGGCCAGCCAGCTTGTCGCCCACACTGATCTTGCGCTTTTGGGCCACATATACGCGCACGAGCTGGTTGACGCCTGGTGGCAACTCGTCATCGTTGTCGCGGCTGAGTACCCGAATGTCGGTGACGACACCGTTTTCGCCGTGAGGCACCTTTAGCGAGGTGTCACGCACCTCGCGGGCTTTCTCGCCGAATATGGCACGCAACAGCCTTTCTTCGGGTGTTAGCTCGGTTTCGCCTTTGGGCGTGACTTTGCCCACCAGCACGGCGCCCGGCTCAACCTCGGCACCGATGCGCACGATGCCGTCTTCGTCCAGGTCCGCGAGGATGTCGTCGGACAGATTCGGGATGTCCCGAGTGATCTCCTCGGGCCCCAACTTGGTATCGCGCGCATCAATCTCGTACTCGTGAATGTGAATTGACGTAAGCACGTCGTCCTTCACTAGACGCTCAGACAAGATGATGGCGTCCTCGAAGTTGTAGCCCTCCCAAGACATGTAGGCCACTAGGAGGTTCTTGCCTAGCGCTAGTTCTCCGTGATCAGTTGAGGGGCCATCTGCAATCACCTGACCCGCGGACACGCTGTCGCCGGGCTTTACGAGGGGCTTTTGGTTGATGCAGGTGTCCTGGTTGGAGCGCCGGAACTTGAGCAGCGGGTAGAAATCTTCTTCGCCGTCTGGGGTCTCCAGCACGATGTGGTCGCCGGTGACCTCCACCGCCGTGCCGTCGCTCTCAGACAGCACCATCTCTGCCGCATCGGCCATGGCAACGCCTTCAATACCTGTGCCGATATAGGGCGCTTCGGCTCGCAGCAACGGCACCGCCTGACGCTGCATGTTGGCGCCCATGAGGGCCCGGTTGGCGTCGTCATGCTCGAGGAACGGGATCAGCGCGGTAGCTACCGACACGATCTGTTTCGGCGAGACGTCCATGAGTTGGACTTCGGATGCTGGCACGTAGCTGATTTCGGTGGTGGCAGCGAAGTAGGTATCGCGCTCCATTTGTAGGCGCAGGTCTTCCAGGCTGGCGCCTTGGGGGCTCTTGCGCACGAGTACTCGAGCGTTACGGAATGATCCGTCGGGGTTGAGCGGCGCATTGGCCTGCGCTACCACATACTGCTCTTCCTCATCTGCCGTCAAATAGCGCACCTCGCGGGTGGCCTTGCCGTCGCGCACAACTCGGTATGGCGATTCCAAAAAGCCGAACTCGTTGACGCGCGCGAACGTGGCCAGTGCCCCGATCAGGCCGATGTTGGGACCTTCGGGGGTCTCAATCGGGCACATGCGGCCGTAGTGGCTGAAATGCACATCGCGCACCTCAAAGCCCGCTCGCTCTCGCGACAAGCCACCTGGGCCGAGCGCGGACAGGCGACGCCGGTGCGTGAGGCCCGACAGTGGGTTCACCTGGTCCATGAACTGGCTTAGCTGACTGGTGCCAAAAAACTCCTTCGTGGCAGCCACGACCGGTCGAATGTTGATCAGCGTTTGCGGCGTAATGGCCTCAACGTCTTGGGTTGTCATGCGCTCGCGCACAACTCGTTCCATACGACTGAGGCCAATACGTACCTGGTTCTGGATCAGCTCGCCGACCGAACGAATGCGACGGTTAGCAAAGTGGTCTTGGTCGTCCAGCCGGTAGCCAGGTTCAGCGTTCGCCAGATGCAACAAGTAGCTAGCGGTGGCCAGAACCTCGCTACGTGTAAGCACCGTGGCATCAGGATCGGGGCGGATCAACTCGGGATACTCAAGCGCGTCGGGGTGGTCGGCGTCAACGAGTGTCAAGCCGAACAGCTCCGACACGCGGTCCAGCTCGGGCCCCAACTTGCGGTTCAGCTTGTAACGACCGACCTTGGACAGCGAGTAGCGGCGCTCGTCAAAGAAGGCGTTCTGGAAGTAGTTGGACGCGGCATCAGGTGTTGCCACTTCGCCGGGACGCACCCGCTTGTAAAGCTCCAGCAGCGACTCCTGCTGTGTAGGTGCGACATCTCTGTCTTTCTCCCACTGCGGCTCCAAGAAGTCGAAGTGCTCGACGAAGCGTTCAAGCAGGCCGGGATGGCGGTCTTCGTCGTATCCCAGCGCTCGCAGCAGCGAAAAGATGCTGAGGCGACGCTTGCGAGCCACTCGACTGCCCGCGGTTGGGTCCTTGCCCGGCTTGTGCTCAACGTCAAACTCGATCCACTCACCCCGGTAGGGATGAATCGTGGCCGTCACCAACTGATGCTTCGACATGTTGCGGAGCCGGTAGCGCTCACCGGGCTGGAAGATGACACCGGGAGAGCGAACTAGCTGGCTCACCACGACCCGCTCGGTGCCGTTGATGATGAAGGTGCCCTTGGATGTCATCATCGGGAAGTCGCCCATGAACACCGTCTGGGCCTTGACTTCGCCCGTGTGGGCGTTCTTGAACTCGGCGCGCACGAAAACTGGCGCCGAGTAGGTCATATCGCGCTCTTTGCATTCCTCCACGGAGAACTTGGGCGGCGGGCGTAGATCTTCGTCTTCGGGGTCGAAAGTGAAGACGAGCTGCAAATTCCCGCCGAAGTCACTGATTGGGCTGATGTCGGCAAATGTCTCAGCTAGACCGACATCAAGGAATCGACGGAACGAAGCCTTCTGGATAGATACGAGGTCCGGCAGTTCCAAGACCTCGTCGAGGTTGCCGAACGAATAGCGTTCGCGACCGACACGAGACGACAACAGACTCTCCTAATAATTCAATTGTGCGGATTGAAGCTGGGCAAGGATCTGGGCAAGATGGAACTCAGAGTTGAGCGCTGGCGGTAGCCCGCAGGGGGCCATAGATTTTGGGGGCCAAGTATTGGGGGCCTAGATTCTGGGACGCGCGCTGGCGCATGCGTCCGCAGCACACAGGGGGCCCAGAGCTGGACCTCGATGCTGGGGACTGGTGGGTGCGCGAATGAGGAGGCCACCTGTGCCACGGCCTTGCTGAGGCTATCTGGCAGAACCGGATGTCGCAACCGCCCTCGGGATCTCCCCTCAAGAAACGCCCGCGCGCCCAGTCGGGCCTCTCCAGTCAGGCTTGCCCAGTCGGGCTTGCTCAGGACAGCTCAACGGTTGCGCCAACGCCTTCTAGAACTTCCTTGGCCTTGTTGGCCTCTACAGCGGGGACGCCCTCAAGCACCGCCTTGGGTGCTGCTTCAACCAGGTCCTTTGCCTCCTTGAGGCCCAGGCTGGTCAGCGAGCGGACCTCCTTGATGACCTGCACCTTCTTGTCGCCAATGGCGGTCAGAGTGACGGTGACCTCATCGGCCGCCTCTTCTTCAGCTTCGCCTTCGCTATCGGCGCCGCCAGCAGCGGCCGCGACCATCATCGGCCCGACCGCAGCCGCGGTGACATCGAAACGTTCTTCAAAGGCCTTCTTTAGCTCTACCAATTCCAGCACCGTCATGTTTCCGATGGCGTCAAGAATCTCTTCGGTGGATGTGCTCATGGGTTGTTCTCCCTGGTGTTGCCGGTGTTTGTTGTTGGACGGGTTGTTGGTTGGAGTGGGTTGTTGGTTGGACAGTGCTGGTCTAGTGCTGGTCTTGGGGCAGTGTCGACAGTTAGCCAGTGTCGGGCTAACTACAGGTCACAGGTCAGGCGGGACTGTCAGCGCTTGAGCTGTCTTCCCTTACTTCAATGAGAGACTGAACAAGACCGCTCAGCTCACTGAGCAGGTTGTTCATCATTGAGGCCAGCGCGTTGAGCGGGGCAGCGAAGGCGCCGAGCATCTGTGCCATCAGTTCGTCGCGTCCTGGTAGGTCGGCGAGTTGGCGCACCTGTGCGTCGCTGAGCGTCGCTCCCGCTAGGACACCTCCCTTGATGATCAGCGCATCGTGCTCCGCAGCGAAGGAACGCAGCGCTTTGGCGGCAGCCGATGGATCCTTGCCGCAAAAGGCGAGCGCTGTGGGGCCCAACAGCAACTCCAGCGTTTCGCTCGGCACAGAGTCTGACAACGCCAGCCGGACCAAGGTGTTCTTGTAGATCTTGTAGTTGCAGCTCGCGTCAAGAAGGCGGCCTCGCAGGTCGGCCAACTGCGCCACATCCAAGCCGCGATACTCAGTGAACAACACCGCCTCTGACTCGCTAAACCGCTCGCGAACCTCGTCCACCACCGCGACTTTGTCGGCCCGCGGCGCGCGCTGGTCAGTCGTTGCCGTTGTTGATGTGGCCACGCTGGCAACCTCCTGGTTACTCTTGTTTGGGCTGCGGTAGTCGTCGGGGTGGGACCGCTCCCGGTCCCGTTTGGGGCACCGGTCCGCAGACCAGACGAAGCCGCATCCCAACGCGTGCCGCGTCCAGGAGGAGCATCCGCCTCATCAGGTCCAGCCCGTGTTACCCGCCCAAGTGGTCGTCTACCCAAACTGAGCAGACGCTTGAACGAAGTTCGCACAGGCCGATTTCAGGCCAAGGCCACCGGAGTTCTACGGCGAGCAGGTTTTCAGGTGCGCAATGCTACCGGGCTGACAGCTTCAATCAACGCGTTCTCAATCAACACGACACCGGTACATTCAACACAGCATCGGCAACACAACACCGCCAACAAGACACTAGCCGCTCCAAGCCCGATGCGCGCCAGGCCCGAAGGAGCCAGGCCCAAGGGAGCAGCGCCAGCGCGGCCTCACCACCGCAGCAAAGCGTTGCGGCCTGTTCGTCCGCTAGTCGAGCGCCTCCGACAGCCCGGATCTCCCAGTGGGCCGGATCTCCCAGTGGGACAGTCCACATGGCCACACAGCCGTCGGGCCGCCCGGCCACTTGGCAGGTCGTTTCGCGTACACACCTTCGCGTGTATTTCGCGTGTATACTGTAGCGGTTATGTCTGGCAAAACTGTCGCGTGGGTTGGCGCGGTGAGGAGTTCAGTTCTGTGACTAGCGTTGATGGTGCGCGGTTTGGTGCCGTGTCTGCTTCTGTGACCGCCCCCCCCCCCCCGCGGCGTGGTTGGGGTGCTGGCGTGGCTAGGTCGCGGTTTCGTCGTTGGGGGTTGTGGGTAGCAACAGTTGCGTTGTCGGCGGCGAGCGTGGTGTTGGTTGCTGATCCGGTTTCGGCTGCGGCTCCGACGGCTGCGGCTAGTGTGTCTGTTACGGTTACTAATAACTCTGTTACCGCTACAGTGACGGAGGGTTCGGGTGGTTGTAAGGCTACGCATCACACTGTCTTTCTTTATCACGCGACTTCAAACGTTCCGGCGACTATCGGGGGTAAGCAAGTCCGGGGTAAGTCTGTGGCTGTGCAGACGCCACGGCTGAGTCATACTTTCACTGGCTTATCCGCTGGCACGACTTATCGGATTGCTGTGTCACCGTATTCGGGTAGTTGTGATCCGAATAATGGTCCTAGGAAGATCTTTAGTCAGTTTGCTACGACAGGCGGCGCACCCCCCACTACCACTAGTAGTACTACGACGACTACTACTACCACTACCACGACGACGACTACTACGACGACGACTGTGGTGCCTGGGGGGAAGATTACGTCGTTGGTGGTTACGACTGGTTTCAGTTCGACGGGTCGTACGGGGTTTTTTCGGTGGATTGATCCGGGTGATTCTTCGATTACGGGTTATAATTCCGCTCATGGGCAGTCGAGAAACTCGGGCGACGGAACCTGGTGGGTGCAGCATCCGGACAAGGTTCCGGAGACGGATGCTTCTACGACTCAATTGGATGTTTCTCCACTGAACGCTGGTCAGGTGGTTTGCGGGCAAGTGAGGCCTATTAGGACTAACAGTAAGTGGTCTAATATGGCGTGCGCGGATGTGTATAGCAGGGCTGCGAGTTTGTCGGTGTCTGGGTCAGATGATAATTTTAATCTGACGGTGGCTGAGGGGGATTCTGGGCAGACGGATTTGGCGTTTACGGTTACGTTGTCGGAGGCGGCGCCTGCTGGTGGTTTGCGGGTGCCTGTGGCGCGGCGGTCTGATTTGGGTCATTCTGCTACGTCGAGTAGTGGGTGTGATCCTGTTTCGCCTGGTAGTGCGGATTTTTGTGGTTTGGGGGATTTGCCTGCTGCTGGTGTGTTGGTGGCTGCGGGTGAGACGACGGCTACGTTCACGTTGAGTATCGTTGGTGATACTCGTGATGAGCCGAATGAGACGTTTTTTGTTTATGTTACGGATGCTATTAGCGCTGGTTGGGGTGGGGGTCCGATTATTAAGGTAACGATCACGGACGATGACGAACCGGCAGCGACTACGACTACTGCTGCTGCGGTTACTACTACGACTTTGGCTGCGTCTAAGCCTGCGAAGCCTATCGGGTTTACTGCGACTAGGTTGACGTCGGGGTCGGTTAGGTTGTCGTGGTCTGATCTTGGTGATGATACGATTACGAGTTTTGAGTATCGTCAACGGAAGCAGGTTGGGGGCAAATGGGGTGGTTTTAGTGATTGGGCTTCTATTGACGATTCAGATTCGAGCACGGTGTCTGCTGATATTGATGGGTTAGCTGCTAATACTGAGTATCGGTTCCAGATTCGGGCGCGTAACAACAGAGGCGCTGGTGATCCGTCAAAGGTTGTGTCTGTTTCTACTAGTCCTCCTACTACTACTACTGTTGCGACGACTACGACTACTGCGCCGGTGGGCCGTCCGGGTCAGCCGCAGGGGTTGAGCGTGAACGCTGGTGCTGGTAGCGCTTTTTTGTCGTGGCAGGCTCTGGGTGATAGTACTGTTACTAGTTGGCAGTATGCGTACGGCAAAGCGGAGGTCGGTACGACAACTGCTCGGTGGACGAATTGGATTACGGTTCCGGGTTCGGACGCGTCTACTACTAGTTACACGATTACTGGCTTGACTGAGAACAATATTTGTGTGCGGATTCGGGCTCTGAACAGTAACGGCGCGAGTCAGGCATCTGCGGTTGCGTGTAATAGTGTTGAAGCGAAGGTAGCTTCGTTGTCGACTCCGCGTTTGAGTGTAATGGAGGGCGATACTGGACGGGTTGCTATCGCGTTCACGGTGACACTAACCGAGAACGCGCCGGCTGGTGGGCTAACCGTTCCGGTTGCTTCTAGGACCGATTTGGGTGCTACAGCGACTTCGAGTGATGACTGTGTCACGCTGAGTCCCGCCAGCGCCGATTTTTGTGAGAATAACGTGTCTAGCGTGACAGTCGCGGCTGGAAGCAAAACAGCAGCGTTTGTGTGGCGCATCATCGGTGACGACCGCGTCGAAGGCAACGAAACGTTCCACATACACATCGAAGAACAAAAAACCGGTACTACTACCTTGAAAAGTCAAGGATGGGGCGCCGGTCCGGTACTCACAATCAAAATCATCGACGACGACCGCGCAACCAACAGCGTTGGATCCGGCGGCAGCGGCGGCAGTGGTGGTGGTTCCGGGACGGTTACGACACAACCCACAACCACCACAGCCACTACAACTGCTACTACTCTTTCTGCTGCGCCAGCATCAACAGGGCTGCGGCTCTCTATTCGAGTGGACCCTGCTACCGGCAAAATCAATTTGACGTGGCCAAACCCAGACAACGACACAATCGTCAGATACGAATACCGTCAACGCAACTCCACCAGCGACAACTGGACAACATGGATCCCCATACCCAACTCAAACGCCGCCACAACCAAACACACACTCACCGGCACAACCAACAACCAAATATGCATCCAACTACAAGCAGTAACCTCCAACGGCAACACCATCGGCACCACCGAATACTGCCTCAACCTCAAAACCGGCACACTAACAGCCCGCAACGGAGAACGCGTAGCCCTAGCACTCCTAAGACTACTCCTAAAACTAATGTAACAACCCCAACCACCACACCAGACAAAACGCACATCACACAAGATGCATCGGCACAATACTTCCGAGTTCTCGACTGCCAAGCTCTGGCAGCAAGTGCCCGGTGAACGTACCACGGGAAGGTCTCACCTTTGCTGTGCCCACACCCTCGGGGCGCACGCCCTCGAGGTTGATCGCAGTGCTAGTTGTAGATCGCGGGGTTGATGTGTATTCCTGGGCCCATGGTTGAGGACATCACCATCTTGCGGACGTAACGCCCCTTGGCACTCGCTGGCTTTGCCCGCGCCAGCTCATCCATCACTGCGCCAAGGTTCGCGCTCAGATCCGCAGAGGTGAAGCTCACCTTGCCAATCGCCAAATGCACATTGCCGTACCGATCTGTGCGGTACTCAACTTTGCCACCCTTGAACTCAGCTACTGCCTTGCCCACGTCGGGTGTCACGGTGCCCGATTTGGGGTTCGGCATAAGGCCACGGGGACCGAGGACGCGACCCAAGCGGCCAACCACACCCATCATGTCTGGTGTCGCGATGGCCACATCAAAGTCGGTAAATCCAGCCTCGACCCGCTCGGCCAAGTCATCGCTACCCACCACATCGGCGCCAGCCTCGGTTGCCTCAGCCGCAGCGTCGCCCTGCGCGAACACCGCAACACGCACATCGCCACCGGTGCCCGAAGGCAAAGCGACGGTCCCGCGCACCATCTGGTCGGCTTTGCGCGGATCCACACCGAGGCGGACCGACAAGTCCACGGACTCGTCAAACTTCGCTGTCGCCAGTGTTCGCACAATGTCGATCGCTTGGTCGGGTTCGTGCATTAGCTGCCGGTCATAGCGGCGAGTCGCCTCCACGTATTTCTTCCCTGACATCTTCGATTCTCCTGCGCTGTGCTGTGTCGTGCTGCGCTGTTGCTGGGCTGGCTTGCAGTGGCTTGTCGTGCCGGTTCAGCCAGCGACTTCAATGCCCATCGAACGGGCGGTGCCGATGACCTGCTGCACCGCGCTTTCGTGATCACGTGCGTTGAGGTCGGGCATCTTGGTGGTGGCAATCTCGGCCGCTTGCGCCCGCGTGATTTGTGCCACTGTCTCACGGCCCGGAAGATTGGCCGCCTTCTCCAACCCCGCCGCTTGCCGCAACAACACCGACGTCGGTGGAGTCTTTGTTATGAAACTGAACGATCGGTCTTCAAAGATCGTGATTTCTACCGGCACTATCGTGCCACGCTGGCTTTCCGTCTTGGCGTTGTAGTCCCTACAAAAGTCCATGATTGCCACGCCGTGCGGGCCCAGCGCTGTTCCCACCGGCGGCGCAGGCGATGCCTGCCCTGCCGGTATTTGGATTTTCACAACCGCGCTGACTCGCTTGCGGCCAGTCGGCCTTGTTGGGCTGCTTGCCATGAGGCGCTCCTTGACTGCTTACTTTTTTGGCTTTGTGCTAGGGCTCAGACTTTGGCGACTTGCACAAAATCGAGCTCAACTGGCGTCTCACGGCCAAAGATGTTCACCAACACCTTCACCTTCAACTGCTCTTCGTTGATCTCAATTACCTGGCCCTGGAAGTCGGCGAACGGGCCCTCCTTGATGCGCACGTTCTCGCTGATTTCGAAGATCATTGACGGCTTGGTGCGGCGCGGTGTGTCTGATCCGTCGTCGGGCTCGGCCAGGAACGCGTCTACCTCTTTGCGACGCAGCGGCGACGGCTTGCCGCCTGGCCCCGCGTAGCCGGTGATACCCGGCGTGCTGCGAATCATGTGGTGGGCCTCATCAGTGGGATGGCAGCGGATCAGCAGGTAGCCCGGAAAGACCTTCTTCTTGGCGATGACCTTACGGCCGCCTTTGAACTCAATGACTTCTTCCATAGGAATAGCGACTTCAAGGATCTGCTCCTCCAAGTCAAACGTGCCAATCCTGGCTTCAAGATTCTGCTTGACTTTCTTTTCGTAGCCCGACTGCGTATGCACAACGAACCAGCGACCTGGTCTGTCGAAAGGTGAGACTCGCTTAGCCTCAGGTTCCTCGGCGGCGAGCAGCTCTTCTTCTGTGAGCACATCAAAGACCTCAGCCTCGGCGGGGTCTGGGTCGGGCGGCTCGGGATCAGCACCCATCAGGGTGGTCGCTGATTGCGCACCCAGGAGTCGACGGGCTGTCGTCATCGGATCGGTTTCGGGTTCGGCAGTGGTGTGGGTCAGATCACTCATGTTCGTCAGTTCAGGTGCTTGCAATGCAGATTGATGCTGGTCAATTCTTGCTGAAGTTCACGTCAGTTCACGTCAAACAGGCGCAGGACACCTTCGCCCAGTATCCAGTCGAATCCGGCGATCATCGCGGTCAAGATCACGATGGTGATGAACACGACGATTGAATAGTTGACGATCTCAGCGCGGGTGGGCCAGATCACCTTCTTCAGCTCGGAGCGGACTTCTCCCACGAACTGAGTCGGCCCGGACCGCTCAGTGGTGGGCGAAGCTGATGCTGCTTGGCGCCGGTCGCGATTGCTTGCTGGCGCGCCATCAGCCCCCATCTCGCCCTGACGTTGCAGGTGACGGCGGGTCCGTCGATTCATGGCCATCGGGGATGTCTCCGACTCGAGATTTCAGAAGTGCGGGTGATTTCGTGGGCTGGATGTAGCTGGGGGCATCGTCTATCTGGCCGGTTGGGTCCTAACCGGCGGAAGTGCAGGGCAGGAGGGACTCGAACCCGCAACCGCCGGTTTTGGAGACCGGTGCTCTACCAAATTGAGCTACTGCCCTCAGCGTCGGTGCATCAAGTGCGATGCAGGGGGGTGACACATAGGTGCGGGCCTTCTTGGGGAATGTCCGCCGTAACAGGCTACCGGCAGCGAATCGTATCCGCGAACGGAGCAGTTGAAATGCGTAGCGGGACCGGGGCTCGAACCCGGGACCTCACGATTATGAGCCGTGCGCTCTGACCAAACTGAGCTATCCCGCCAGGACAACGCCCACGTGTAGGGCTCTTCAAGCCTACCGACGCCACCGTTGGCGAGCGTGCCAATCGTGATACGAGCCCCGTGCCGGAATCGAACCGGCGACACCAGCCTTACCATGGCTGTGCTCTACCTACTGAGCTAACGGGGCGAGTAATGGCGCATCCCCTCAGGCGTATCCATCGGTCAAAAGTCCTCGGTTGCATTCTTCGGTCACTGAGTGGGCGACGCACCTCAAGTCTGACGCTTAGGAAGTTACTGAAGGTTCTGTAGGTTGTTTGGGTCCAATGAGCCTACCGGTCTACCGGCAGACCGCCGATAGCTTCGCCACCATGCGTACCCGGCTGGCCACAGCGGCCGACGCCGCCGCGATAGCCGACATCTACAACCGCGAAGTCACCGAAGGCACAACCACCTTCGACATCGTCCCACGCTCTGCTAGCGAACAAGCTGCCTGGATGCGAGAGCACTCGGGCGTCTACCCATGCATAGTGGCGGTGCCCACAGCCGGTGACGGCCCCCAACCCGACGGGCCAGCGCGAGACGGCACAGAAACGGACGGGCTGGTGCTTGGTTGGGCGTCGCTCTCGCCCTATCGGACTCGCGCGGCCTACTCCACAAGCGTGGAGGATTCCATCTATGTGCATCACGATCACCGAGGGCGCGGTGTCGGCGATGTGCTGCTGAGGGACCTGGTCGCGTTGGCTGATGAACACGGGTTCCATGCAGTGTTCGCGCGTATTGCCGACGCCGGTGCAGCATCGGTAGCGCTCCACGCAAAGCACGGCTTCGAGCTAGTAGGCGTCGAGCGGGAGGTAGGTCGCAAGTTCGGCCGCTGGCTAGACGTAACCCTAATGCAACGCCTACGCCCAACCTAAGACCCTGAAGGCGGTTCGCTTAGCCCTGACTAAACCGTCACCGCGGGTTACTGGCTCAACTCTCCAACAACTCTCGCTCAAAATACACGCCGTACTGCTCGCACGTACGTGGTGCCTGCGACACCACATATAGGCTAAACGCGTCATCAATATCATTGCCACAGTAGGTCTTCGGCGGCGAGATTCGAGTGCCCTCAACCCACGACGGAATCTCAAGTCCATCACGTTCACACAAACAATGCACAACCGCACACGTAATGGCAATATCAAACGGATGCCCCGGCAAAGGCAGATTCGCTGCCAACATTTCTGTACGATGTTGCGGCATCCGGTTCCAGTCTTTGATAAACTGCTCTACTATTCGATCGCGCCTCAGTTCATCCAAGGGACTAGAAGCCAATTCGGTAAGAACACACTCCACTTTAGAAAAACGCGGTCTACCAGGCAGATCAATCGTTAGGGACCAAACTTGATCCTCCAGTGCCAACGACATCGTTCGATCAGCCTGGTTAGGCCCCCCCAACTTCATGGGCTCACCTTACCATCACAACGCCACTCCTGGATGTCGCCGAGGCCAATGTTGTCCATACAGCAGCGCGAACTCCCATCCACTCTGGGCTTACAAGGCGGAGTAGCTCCGCTTGCGACAGGATGCGGTCACGGCTCGCCTGAGGATAGCCAATTTGGTGATACTAGGTGTCAGTTCTAGTGAGGCTGTTAGCGCGTGATGCGGGTGTGCCGCCCATGGTTTCGTGGTCTGGGCTAGGACTGTTGCTGAACACCCTTCACTGCTAAAGGCAGTCCCGCGACCATGAGGTGAACATTGTCGGCTTCGGCTGCGACCATCTTGTTCACTTGTCCTAGGGCGTCTATGTAGATGCGCCCCAGCTTGTTCTCTGGCACTATCCCTAGCCCGACCTCATTTGTCACCACGATCCAGGAAGCAGGGCTATTGCGGCACACCTCCAGCAGTCTCTCGGTCTCCCGCGAGATGTCTCCCAAGATGCCGCCCGATATGTCGCTGACGGCTCTCTCGGCTCGGTCGGATTGCAGAAGGAGGTTGCTGACCCACAGCGTGAGGCAGTCAAGCAGAATCGTGTCGTAACGCGGAGACACCAGTCCAAGCTCGCGCACTATCTCGCGCACTATATGGACGGGTTCCTCCAGCGTGTCCCAGTTGGCGGGCCGTTCGGCCTTGTGCGCCGCTATGCGGGCGGCCATCTCATTGTCCCCGGCCTCGGCGGTGGCAACAAATAGCACACTGTTACCAGCGGCGGCTAACTGCTGGGCGAAAGCGCTCTTGCCCGCACGTACACCTCCCGTAATCAGGGTCAGTCCCTTGCACATGACTCACTTCCACCCTTCGAGATTTGCCTTGACACCGCATTAGGCGAAGCGAACGTCAGCGACCCACGAGCAACGCGCCGGTTGGCCTGCCTACCACAGTGGCGGAGCGAACACCGCTGACACGTTGGGAATCAGCGCCACGCCCAGCATCAAGACTGCGACTTCACTCAGCTCGTTCACCGCGCCGTACGTGTCACCGGTCATGCCTCCGAGCAGTCTGGTCATCCACATCCCAAAGCCCAGGCCCACCGCAACGCAGGCGGCCAGCAGGATCACTCCGCCGAGCCCCAGCAGAAGACCTGCGGCCACAACAGCGGTGAGTACTCCGACCGCTACTTGCCACCAGCGGCGGTTCTTCTGAAACAAAGTGCCCAGCCCCTGCGGGCGTGCATAAGGAAACAGCGCGATGGTGATCATCATGGACAGTCGTGACAGACAGGGGAATAGCAGCAGCAGTTCAACCCGAGCGCCATCGGGAACTACAGCCAACAGGCTCCCCTTGACCAGCACAAGTGCGCTGCCGCCGATCACAGCGAACGAACCGGCGTGGGTATCTCGAAGAATCCGTAGCCGTTCCTCCTTCGTGTAGCCGCCGAGGAGCCCGTCGCAGCAATCCACAAACCCCTCAGCGTGCAACGCTCGAGTGAGGACGAGCAGCGCCACAACTAGCAAAGCGCCTACCACGGCCGGTGGCAGGCCCCGGCGCGCCACCGCATCTAAGCCCGCCAAAGCGCCGCCCAACACAAGTCCCACCAGCGGGAACCATGCGCGCGCTGGCCCTAGCGAGGCCGCTCCGTTTACGTATCCAGCAGACCATCCAGCAGACCCAAGAGACTCAGGGCGTGAAGACGCCGACAGGGCAGAGACGGGCAACACAGTCAGGAACCCGAAGGCGTCGCGCAGGCCTCTCACCGCTACGGCTCGCCGGAACGCCCGGTGACGGAAACCTCAGACTTGGCAAGTCCGGGACTGGCAAGTTCAGGACTGGCGCCTCTGGGTGGCAGGTCCGAGACACCGGCCTCGGCGAAGGTGGCCATCTCACTTAGACACCCAGCCGCCGCTTCCACCAGGCTCATAGCTAGCACCGAACCCGTGCCTTCACCGAGCCTTAGACCCAGATTGAGCAGCGGTCGCAGACCGAGATAGTCAAGCACTATCCGATGCCCAGTTTCCGCTGAACGATGCCCAGCCACAAGGTATTCCCGAGCCTGCGGGCACAGCGAGCAAGCAACCAGCGCCGCTGCTCCCGAGATGAAGCCGTCCAGAACCACAAGCCGACGCGAAGCCGCTGCGCCCAAAACGACACCGCTGAGCACTCCTATCTCATAGCCACCAATCTTGGCGAGCACGTCCATGCCATCAGCGGGGTCGGGCCGATTGACCGCCAGCGCTCGCTCAACAACAACACGTTTGCGCACCAGTTCGTCGTCACTCCGACCAGTCCCACGACCCGTCGTATCACTGGCTGGCCTGCCTGTCAAAGCCGCTGTGATCGCGCTCGCCGCTGTCGTGTTGCCGATGCCCATATCGCCAGTACCGATCAGGTCGGCTCCCGCATCGGCACAGTCAATTGCCAGCCTCATGCCCGCACGAACACACAACTCGGCCTCCACACGACTCATCGCCGGGCCTTGGGCAATGTTGCCAGTCCCCCGACCTGCACCCACAACCCATATGTCTCGGTCGACCGGATACGGGTTCGCTATGCCAGCGTCAACGATCACCACTTCCACGCTGGCCCTACGTGCCATGACGTTGACCGCTGCCCCACCCGCCAGGAAGTTGGACACCATTTGTGCCGTCACCTCCTGGGGGTATCCGCTGACCTGCTCTGCGACTACGCCGTGATCAGCGGCGACGACAATCAGCGTCTTTTCCCTTAGCGCAGGACGGTCGGTCCCAAGCGCACCGGCGACCTGCACCGACAGATCCTCCAACTGTCCCAGGCTTCCCGGCGGCTTAGTCAACTGCGCCTGGCGAGACCTGGCCGCGTCGATCGCTCCCGCATCGGGAGGCGAGATTCGAGACAGCACTTCCGCTACATCGATTCCCTCAACGTCAATCAGGCGGCTCAATAGTCTCCAGCTCAATAGTTCCAAGCTCAATAGTGCCAAGGGAACTGTTCAAACTGAGGATCCCGCTTTTGTAGGAAAGCGTCGCGGCCCTCCACCGCCTCGTCCGTGCCGTAGGCCAGGCGGGTGGCCTCTCCAGCGAAGATCTGCTGACCTACCAGCCCGTCGTCTATCAAGTTGAACGCGAATTTGGCCATGCGCTGAGCGGTGGGTGAACGAGACACTATTTGCGATGCCCACTCCAGCGCCGTCGCCTCCAGATCGGTGTGCGGCACCACACAGTTCACGTCGCCCATCTCGAAACGTTCCTGTGCGCTGTAGGTACGACCCAAGAAGAAGATCTCCCGAGCTTTCTTCTGGCCTACCTGCCGAGCCAGGTAAGCCGAACCGAAGCCGCCATCAAAGCTGGCGACGTTGGTGTCGGTTTGACGGAAACGGCCATGCTCGGCGGAGGCGATCGTCAGATCGCACACCACATGCAAGCTGTGTCCACCGCCAGCGGCCCAACCACTTACCACGCCGATCACAACCTTCGGCATCATCCGAATGAGCCGCTGACACTCCAGGATGTGCAGGCGCCCGGTACGGGCTGGATCGATGTCGGCGGCAGTCTCGCCGTCGGCGTATCGGTAGCCGTCCCGGCCGCGGATGCGCTGATCGCCGCCCGAGCAGAACGCCCAGCCGCCATCGGCAGGAGCAGGGCCGTTGCCGGTCAGCAGCACACAACCCACGTCCGGCGACTGGCGAGCATGATCCAAAGCCCGATACAGCTCATCAACTGTGTGGGGACGGAAAGCGTTGCGAACATCGGGTCGGTCAAATGCAATGCGCACCGTGCCGTGCTCGGTGCTGCGGTGATACGTGATGTCGGTGAAGTCGAACCCGTCAACCACGCTCCAACGCGACGAGTCAAAGATGTCCGATACATGAGGCAAGAACGGCATAAGGGCTCCGAGGCCAAGGGCCGATTTACAAGACGGGACTGGACGCCGAGCGTTTGGACTTGAACAGTCTGGTACGGACAGCGGGGCAAAGCGTACGGCGGGCGCAGTGTGTGGCGGGCCAGGCGTGCGGCGGGCTACGTGCGACGAGCGATGCGCGCGTCCGCCACGTGCGAGACTGCGAACCGCCACTGACCCAGCCCGGCACAACGCAAAGCCGAGACAGGCAGTCAAAACAGAGGACACAACAGCATGAAATTTGGCCTCAGATATTGCAACACCGGCCCATTCGCCAACGACACGGCGCTCGCCACCGAACTCGTACAAGCAGGTGAAGCCGCTGGCTTTGAATCTGCGTGGACCGTGGAGCACACCGTGGTTCCATCGGGATACCAGTCCCAATACCCCTATAGCCCAGACGGAAAAATGGCGGGCGGCGTAGAAGACTTGCTGCTACCCGACCCGTTGATGTGGATGGCCTACATGGCTGGGGTGACCTCCACCATCAAGTTCGGTACGGGCATTCTGATCGTGCCGCAGCACAGTCCGGTGGTGTGCGCGAAGCAAATCGCCACGCTGGATCACATGTCCGGCGGGCGGGTGCTGCTGGGCATCGGCGTGGGCTGGATGCGCGAGGAGTTTGAAGCCATTGGAGTGGGCGATCACTTCGATGACCGTGGGCGCCGCACCGACGAGTACATAGCCGCTATGCGGGAGCTGTGGTCTGCCGATCGGCCCACATTCCACGGCAAGTTCGTACATTTTGATGCTGCTTACTGCCGACCGCAGCCAGTGGGTGGCTCGGTGCCGATCATCGTGGGCGGAGATTCAAAGGCTGCGGCTCGTCGAGCCGGGCGGCTGGGGGACGGTTATTTTCCAGCTCGCGGAGCGCCGTGGGAGCTGATCGACCTGGCTCGCCAAACGGCTGCCGAGCACGACCGGGACCCAGACGCGTTGGAAATAACCGTGCAACTGCCACAGGACCTAGAGGCCATTCCTGAACTGGCGCGCCGGGGCGTGAGCCGAATCGCTGTACCGGTGTCGCCGATGGCCGGGCTGCAAACCGTCATCGCCACACCCGACGATGCCAGCGCATGGGCCGAGACCATCGAGCGTTTCAGCGACTTGTAGAAGGCCTGAGCAATCGTCCACCAACGCGCAATCAATGCCTAGGAACAGCGGCGCAGAAACAGCGGCGTAGGGACGGCGGCGCAGAAACAGCGGCGCAGAAACAGCGCTGCTACAACGGCACAGTGCTTGCTATAGCCGCGCTAACTCATGCGCGCTACCAGAACCGCCCAACTCGACAGGCACTATGAGAGAAGTCTGAACGCCACCAAGTCGTCCTGCGCGTATTGCTCAGGTAGGGCGACTTCCCAGTCGAGATAGGCCTGCATTGCCAAGCGAGCTACATCGGTGTCAACCGGGTCATACGGCAGCGGCGGCTGACGTGAACGGCGGGCCGCTTCTGCTTCGTCGTCGCTACCAGTCGCCAAGTTCTGGCGCTCAGACAGCCAGTTAGGTTCCGCCAGCCAGACTTCCCAGCCCATCTGGATTAGCCACGAAGCTGTCATCGTGGCACCAATGCCATCGTGGTCAACCAGCACCACTCTGGCTCCGCGGGTCACCAGATACTCATCTGTGGCCTGCACCAGTTGACCGCCTGGAGCGCAGGTGGCGTGCGGCAGGTGGCCAGCGGCGTACTCTTCGGGAGTGCGCACGTCCATGACGTACGTCGTGCGCGTGGGGTCGTCCAACCACGCTTCAAGAAGCGCACCGTCAATGGTTTGTACGCCACAGCGTTCGGCTACTGCCGCTGTCACAGCCTGCGCTCTCTGTCGATCCTCAGGGCTCGGCTCGCCGACCGATTCCTCACGGCCGTGTTCCAGTTCGAGCCCGGCGAGTTCCCAGCCCATAGTGCCGTCTTTCAGTGCGACCACGCGGTCCATACCGGCCAATCGAAGCGACTGCGCGCCCATGATGCTGCGGGTACGCCCGGCGCAGTTCACCACCACCGTGGTGTCGTCACGCTCACCGATTAGGCCAGGCACTCGACGAACCAGCTCGCCGCCCGGACATGACCGAGCAGTCGGAATGCTCATGCGGTGGAACTCTCGGCGGGTACGCGAATCCACCACCACCAGGTCTCGACCTTCAGCGAGCCAACTGGATAGCTCAAGAGCACAAACATGCGGCGTGCCGAAGTGCCCCTCGACCAGCTCGCCGAACAGTTTCGACGGCACGTTGATGCCGGAATAGAGCTGACCGCCCTCAGCCGCCCATGCGTCGATGCCTCCATCAAGCACGGCGGTATTGGTGTATCCGAATGCGGTGAGCTCAACCGCGAGCGCCGCGGCTTCTCCTGCGCCGTCGTCGCAGATCACTATCGAAGTAGCTGCGCGTGGAATGCGTGCAGCAGCTTCAAGCCCCACGTGACTCAGTGGCAGGTTGGCGGCATACAGCAGGTGCCGCTGCGTGAATTTCTCGGGCGCCCGAGCGTCCAAGAGCGCCAGCTCCGTCCCGTCACCGCGCAGCAGTGTGCGATGTAGCTCCATCAGAGCGGTCACTGTGATAGTTCGAACTTCAGCCATCACGTACAAACTTACGTTCTGCTACTGGCTGAGCCATACGCACTTACGCTGCCACCCACCCCACCCCCAAACAGTGACACGCATACGCGGAAAGACCTACGGAGAGGCCCGCCCGCCGTTTAGTAGCAGGCTGATGGGGCGAGCAGTGTGCCAAGCCAGTACCACTACGGGGAGGCTCGCCCCCGTTTGGTAGCAGGCTGATGGGTTGGTAGCAGGCTGTTGGGGCGAGCCTGGGCAACACCTCAGGGTGGTTCACGTTGTTGTGCCCCGGATCGCTGCCGTCGCCCGCCTTGCTGTCCATCCCGTGCCGCTGCCACAGCCGATGATTGCGTCACACCGTTGTCGCACGGTTGCTGTCATGTTGAAGGACGGACCCGACAACGCCAGCCGAGCAAACCAAGCAACCCAGACGACGAACACTGCATATGCCATTCGGCTGACGGCAAGTCTGTGTAGCACCCCCTACATACGGTGGCCGTCATGTTGAGCAAAGAAGCCAACAACGCCAGCCAAGCAACCGGCGCCGCCTGTACCCCACGCCCGGCAGCGCGTTTCTGTCACACCCCTTTCATACGGTTGTTGTCATGTTGAAGGAAGGATCGAGCCGCACCAGCCGAGCCAACCGCGTAGTCAAGACAGCGAACACTGCATATGCCCCTCGGCTGACGGCAAGTCTGTGTAGCACCCCTTTCGTACGGTTGCCGTCATGTTGAGGGACGAAGCGGCCAGAAGAACCAGTAGAAGAAGCCGAGTCAACCGAGCGGCTCGCGCGGCTGCAACCGCACACACCTCACGGCTGGAGACACCGTTTCTGTCACACCGTCTTCGTACGGTTGTAGTCATGTTGAGAGATCAGCCCGATGGCCTCAGCGAGGCGAACCGAGTGGCTCAGACAGCGAACGCTGCGTGTGCCCTTCGGCTGGCGGCAGGTTTGTGTAGCACCCCTTTCGTACGGTTGCCGTCATGTTGAGGGACGAAGCCAACAACGCCAGCCAAGCAACCGACGTCACCTGTACCCCACGCATGGCAGCTCGTTTCTGTCACACCCCTTTCGTACGGTTGTTGTCATGTTGAAGGAACGATCGAGCCGCACCAGCCGAGCCAATCAGGTGGATGAATCGGTCCGTGCTGTGGGCAGCGTTGACACCCCAAACAAGGCCGCCGCGGTCGATCAAGGCGCTTTCGGTAGCGGTGGTACTGTCGACACCGACACACGGCTCGGCGCAATTGAAGCTGCCGATGCTGCTAGTGCAACCGTCCCGACAGACGCGGTTGAGGTGTTGGTGTTGCGTCGTTTGGACGCTGGGGGTCTTGCTGGGCTGGAGCGTGGTGAGCTGCTGGGTGTGTTGGGTGATATTCAGCGTCATGAGAACCAAACAGCGGGCTACCGAATCGAAGTCCTAAGCGCACTAGACCAACTCGACAGCCACGGCCGCGTGCCCGACGTGAGCCCACATGTGGAACTGCGCGAAGCCACAGGCGTGAGCGAACGCGACGCTCGCCGCATCACACGCACCGCACAAAAAGCCCGCGAACATGTGCAGGTGTTGCAGTCGCTCTCGGAAGGCGACATCACCTCTGCCCAAGCCGAAGTGCTATGCGACGCCCGCGTCACCGACGATGTGCGTGCCGAGTTGCTTACCGCAGCGGTTGTGGAGGATTCTGATCAGACTCGTCGAAGCGTCTACGAAGCCGAATGCGTCAACGAAACCGCGATCCAGCGTTTCAAACGCCAACGCGAAGCCCGCGGTGCTGGCTGGCGGCGGGATCACGAGGGAATGCTCAAACTATGGGCCCGGTTCGATCCGCGTGCCGCAGCACAAATCGAAGCCACCCTTGAAGCGCTGCGATCCCAGTATTGGATCAACGACAAGCAGGTTCGCAACGGTCGGCGTAGTCCCGCTCAGCGAGACGCTGACGTACTCGCTTATGCACTCGCAGGACTCACCAACAACACGGCTGACGAACAAGCAGTCACCCGGCTACACAACCACAACCGCCGCCATGCAAACAGCCGCGATGCAAGCAACCGCGATGCAAGCAACACCGGTGCAACCAACACTGTTTCAAGCAGCACCGACTCGGCGCCGCGGTTGCCGCCAGCGCAAATCAGTGTGCTGATCGACCTCGACGCGCTACGACAATCCACCGACACAACAGGCGTCACCGACGCCGGTATCGAACTCCCATCCGAAGTAGTACGAGGCCTGGCCTGCGACGCGCAACTCATACCCATCATCTTGGGCGGACCAGGCGGCTCGCCCGATGTGGGGCGAGCACGCCGCACCGTCCCACTAGGACTCCGCCGTTTGCTTATCGCACGAGACGGTCACTGCCAATGGCCCGACTGCGATCAACCACCATCCCGCTGCGACGCGCATCACGTCATCCACTGGGCCAACGGCGGACCCACCAGCATCGACAACCTCGTCCTGCTATGCCACCGACACCACCACCAACTACACGAACACGGCCACCAGCTCGTCCGTCAACCCGACGGCACCTGGCAAACCGAGCCAGGAACCGTTGAACAGGCCGATCAAGAATCAGGAGTCAGTCCAACCCGTCAATCCACCAACCCAGCCCGCGCACCCTAGACGACATGGGGGCCCCCACCCCACCAACAACAATCCGACGCTCGGTCGCTCAACTTGCTCGTGATGGGGCCACCCCCCTCTGCACCTATGCGCCTCTGCCGACAGCAACCCAAAGCTTGCTGCGAATCGGTGCGGCGCCTCGTCAACCGAATGTCAAATCGGCACACCGTCCCTTCGTCTAGGCATAGCCCGGGCGCGCTTCGATGATGCTTGAGTCGTCGGAGAAGACCCGCCATTCGTGCGCTTCGACGTTCCAATAACGACGCCCTGCCATTCGCTCCATCGCCAACCCATAACAGTGCAGATTGGTTGCTGCGCCCTCAATATGGATCGAATGCACATCGTGGCCGAGCATTGCGACGCCTGTGCCGCGCTCAACCACCTCCTCTCGTGCAACCCGCGGTTCGCCTTCACCGGCACAACAGTCGTAGAAGCGATTCAACTCCTGGCCGCGCATGCCTGCTATGACCGCCCAAGTCTTGTGCTCATGCGGGGGAGCTGAGGTGCCAGTACCGACACTCTGGACATACAGCGCCAGTGTGCCGTCACCCCGCTGGGCGATCCGATAGTTGCACGAGCCGCGCTCGCTATCGGGCGCAGGGAAGTCCGCTGGCGGGAACAGCTCTTCGCGGGAAGCCAGCTCTAGCAACCTCTCCTTGATGCGGGCAACGCCAGCACGGTCGATGCCACCATGCTCGCGGCCGTGCGCGTCAATCTTGGCGATGTCGTCCATCGCGTCCGCGACCGCCACAGCACGCTCCAACGCCCTCGCGCTACCGGCCTGCGATGTGCTCATGGTCAGCCCCCAGTCTCAGCCCTGTTTCACCCTTTCTAATGAACACTAGGCAGTGCGGTACCGGGTGGCGGCGCAGACGCAGGGCGACCCGCAGCGGCTGAGCAGTGGCTAACAGCGGCTGAGCAGTGGCTAAGTCTGTCTGGTCCTCTAACGGCCCTGCCACTTAGGTGGCCGCTTCTCGGCAAACGCCCTAGGACCCTCGATGAAATCGGCACTCTCGGCCATGGCTCGCACCGCCTCGTAGCGACCCTCATGTGCAGCCCTTACGCCAGCCTCGTCTAGACCCTGCATAACCGCCTGCTTGGTCGCCCGAATCGACATAGGCGAGCATTCGAGGATCATCTCGGCCCAACGACGGGCGCACGCAAGCGCCTCACCCTGGGGCACCACCTCGGCCACGATGCCCAGTTCCTTCGCTTCATCCGCTGGCACGTGACGGCCGGTCAGCATCATGCTCATAGCACGCTTCAGCCCGATGTGGCGCGGCAACCGATGCATCCCGCCCGCCAACGCGGCCAGACCCACTTTTGGCTCGGGTAACGCCAGCAGCGCATTCTCGGAAGCCACGATGATGTCGCAAGCCAGCGCAATCTCAAATCCACCACCCATCGCAACGCCGTTTACGGCGGCAATGACTGGCTTGTCAAGATCCCAGCGAGATGTCAGACCGCCGAAGCCCGATGACGGCATGGCCGAACGGTCACCGCCCTCCGCCTGGTACCTCAGATCATTACCGGCCGAGAATGCCCGATCACCAGCGCCGGTCACAATGGCGACCCACAGCTCCGGATCGCTCTGGAACTCATCAAACAGCTCCGACATAGCGGCGTTGCCGGGCGGGTGAAGTGCGTTCATCCGCTCCGGCCGATTGATCGTCACGACGAACAGGTGCCCGTCGCGCTCTGCATAACAAAATTCACCCATGTCGGCCGAACCTAGCCTTCGCACCCCGGTCATGCAGCGCTGCACTGATTGGCAGTGCTACCTAGCGGCTCTTAACGGTGACACTGAATAGACAAGGTGGGAATACTGGGCGGCAGTGCTGGCCGGCAGTGCTTGGTGCCGTCACAGTGTGCGGAGGTGATTATCTGCGACGCAGCATGGCGAGCCAGCGCGGGTGAATGGTCTACGGCTAGTCCGCTGGCGAATAGATGGGATGCGACCCGAACTGGTTCTTGGCGACAGGCCTGCCGGTCTCGGCGAAGTAGGCCGCACCACGCACGACCGATTCGAGGTATGAAGGCAGCGGCCGACGGATCATATGTTCGGCGTAGTGTTCCCGCTGATCGAGCGGCACGTCGTCGCGCAGCAGCGCCACCACCTTGATGGTGAACTGGCTATCCGCATCCGCTTCGGCAATGCGCCAGCGCACCAACGCGGTTCGAGCTAGCGGCGGCCCCAGCATGAGGTCGTAGCCCACGCCCTCAATCCAAGTGAGGAATTTTCGCTGATAATGAACGCCGCTGTAGTACCGGACGTGATCGCGGCTGCGCGAACCATCCCAAACGTCTACATGGTTGCGCTCACAGAACGGATGGATATTGGTGAGGTTGCCAGGTGGACTGATGGCGGCCCAGACGTCCGCCGACGAAGCGGCTACGACGACTCGGCCAATAATCGGCGCCATCATTTCGTAGCCGCTGCCAGCGTGCTCCCTCACAAGCACTTCGTCCGATGGCGTTAGCGCGCTGCTCGTAGCGTCATTCATGCTCATGGCTTCTTCTCTTGTCATATGTCTATGTTGGTCGATTCAGTCTTAGTCAATTCAGTCATGGTCGATTCAGTCATGGTCGATTCAGTCTTGGTCGTTTCAGTCTTGACGGCGCCGATGCTGGACGGGCCCATTAATGCCGAGGCACGCCGCATCAGACGCACGCTGCATCGAACACGCCGCATCAGACGCACGCTGCACCAAACACGTTGCATCAATGAAGTCATCTGGGGCGCTTGGACGGCTTAGCTGCGAGGTAACAGTTGGGTGGTCTCGATGATGCGCGAATCTTCGAGTGCCGCCGCCCGTATGGGCGCAATGGCCTGATAATCAGGATCGCGGAACATGGCCACAAACTGGGCTCGGCTGGGATAACGCACCAGGATTGCGATGTCCCAACGTTCGTCAGTTGGGCCAATGACCGTGTTGCCCGCACGTCCCATCCAGATGGGCTCACCACCGAAGCGCGGGTGCAACTCTGCGAAACGCCGACCGTACTCCCGATAGGCAGCTTCGCCGGTCATGCCATCTACACCGAAGCCAGATGCAGCGACATCTCGGTACTTCAGCAGGTTGAGCATCACCACCGATTCGTCGCTGTCGCCCTCCCCAACAGCGTCTAGTTGTTCTTGACTTGCGTGTACGTGCATAGGTTCAAGTATCGCTGAACATAACGTATTCTCTGAGACAGCTTCTCTGAGACAGCTCTCCAGGGATACTCTTCAAGCAAGTCAAGGGGTCGTCATGGGCAGGTTCACGGGACGAGTCGCGATTGTGACCGGAGCTGCGGGCGGCATTGGGCTGGCTGCCTGCGAACGGTTCGCATCTGAGGGCGCAACGGTAGTAGCGGTGGACCTGGCCACAGCCGACCTGGGCGCTGCGGTGACAGCGGCCGAATCTGCAGGCGGTACTGCACTAGCTGTCGGAGCAGACGTGACCAAGTCGGATGAGGTCGCCGGGTATGTGCAGGCAGCCATAGACAACTTCGGTCGAGTTGACGTGCTGTTCAACAACGCCGGAATCGAAGGCACCTTCGCGCCGATGACTGAGTACCCAGAGGAAGCGTTCGATCAGGTCATCGCGGTCAACGTGAGGGGTGTGTGGTTAGGCATCAAATACGCCGCGCCAGCAATGATCGCCGGTGGCGGTGGGGCGATCGTCAACACGGCCTCAGTGGCCGGACTGTTCGGGTCTAGGGGCATTTCGCCGTACTCGGCGAGCAAACACGCCGTAGCGGGGCTAACAAAGTCGGCTGCTCTGGAGCTGGCTACATCTGCGGTGCGCGTGAACGCCGTCTGTCCGGCACCAATCGAGACACGCATGATGCGCTCGCTTGAGTCCTTCATGGGCGGCGAGGACGCTGACGAAGTCCGCAAGCAGGTGGCCGAGCGAATGCCGGTACAGCGCTACGGCGAACCCCACGAGGTAGCTGCGCTAGTGGCCTTCTTGGCCTCTGACGATGCCAGCTTCATCACCGGCAGTCTCTATCCCATTGACGGGGGCTTCTCCGCTGGCCGTTGAAGCATCTCGTGGGCCGGGGAGGATTCGAACCTCCGTAGGCGAAGCCGGCGGGTTTACAGCCCGCTCCCTTTGGCCACTCGGGCACCGACCCAACGAAGCACGCAGCCTAGACATCAGATCGGTAGCTTGCGGCTATGCCTTCATTTGATGTCGTCTCCAAAGTGGACATGCAGGAGATCCGCAACGCCGTAGATCAAGCGTCGCGTGAGATTGCCAACCGCTACGACTTCCGCGACACCGGCAGCGCCGTGGAACTCGGCACCGACTCCATCAATATGAGATCAAACACCGAGGACCGGCTTGCGGCGATTCGTCAAGTGCTGGAAGAGAAGCTGGTGCGTCGCAAAGTCAGTCTGAAGGCCGTCCACTACGGCAACGTTGAGGATGCCTCCGGTGGCACAGTCCGCCAAGCGGCAGAGCTGGCCGCGGGCATCTCGTCCGAGCGAGCCCGGGAACTCAACAAGTTCATCAAAGGTCTCGGCATCAAAGGAGTGCAGTCTCAGACTCAAGGCGATCAGCTACGCGTGATCTCAAAGAAGCGTGACGACCTGCAAACCGTTATCAGCGAACTCACAGACGGCGACTTCGATGTGCCGCTGCAGTTTGAGAACTTCCGCGACTGAGGCGGCTGCAGCTAGCCCCAGAGCCGCTTGCCCCAGAATCTCGAGACTAAACCGCTTCCTGCCAGGAATTGTTGCGCAGTCGGCGGATGCGCTCCTCCATCGGCGGGTGTGTGCTGAACAGCGCCTTGAAGCCCATCCGACGGCTGGCCAGCGGATTCGCGATGTACATCTGAGCCTGATTGGCGTCGGCCAGGCTGGGCACGGTCTTGGAGGCCACGTCCAACTTCTCCAACGCTCGAGCTAGCGGCTCGCCATCGCCGATCATCCGCGCTGCTGTGCGATCGGCCTGATATTCGCGGCTGCGGCTGATGGCCATCTGCAATAGCACGGCCGCAATCGGGGCCAGGATGATCAGCAATAGTTCGCCGAACGGATTGCGGTCGCCGTCACGGTTGCCGCCTCCGAAGATCATCGCGAACTGCGCCATTCGAGCGGCGAAGGTAATGGCCGTAGCCACAGCAGCAGCCACCGAGCCAATGAGGATGTCTCGGTTGCGGATGTGCGCCATTTCGTGAGCCATAACGCCACGGATCTCATACCAGTCCAGGTGGCGAATCAGCCCCTCGGTGACACAGACCGCAGCGTTCTTCGGGTTGCGGCCCGTAGCGAAAGCGTTCGGCTGCGGGTCGGGCGAGACATACAGCCGCGGCATCGGCATATCCGACAGCGTCGTGAGCTCCCGCATGATCCGCCAGTATTCGGGCAGTTGATGCGGTTCGACTTCTTGGGCTCGTGCGGAGCGAATCGCCAGCTTGTCGCTGAACCAGTAGCTGCCGCCCACCATGACCAGTGCGATGATCACGGCGATGGTGAGGCCACTTTGGCCCCAGAAGCTGCCGATCCACAGGATCAGGCCCGCTAAGCCAGCCAGCAGAACGGTGGTCTTGGCTGTATTACGCACGTTGTGCTCTACCTCGTTTTAGGAGTTGCCGTCTAGGGCACAGTTCAGGCTAGCGACAAAGGTCTGCCAGACATTGGTCCACTAGACAGACTTGCAGCCTGTCAGCAGCTCAGTCCTCGCTGGGAGCTTGTTCAGCACGGGTGCGTATCTCCTCCACGACACTTGAGTCGGCCAGCGTTGTGGTATCGCCGAGCTGGCGACCCTCGGCAACATCTCGCAGCAGCCTTCGCATGATCTTGCCGGAGCGGGTCTTGGGCAGATCGGGAACCAGCACCACGGCTTTGGGTCTGGCGATGGCTCCGAGCTTGGTGGCCACGTGCTGGCGCACTTCGTCTCGCAGCACATCGGTCGCCTCGTGACCGCCTCGCAGGATCACATAACCCACGATGGCCTGTCCCGTCGTGGCGTCGGTGGCGCCCACTACCGCAGCCTCGGCGACCGACGGGTGATCAACCAACGCCGATTCCACCTCCGCTGTGGAAATGCGATGACCGGACACGTTCATCACGTCGTCCACTCGGCCGAGCAGCCACAGGTAGCCGTCGTCGTCCAACTTGGCTCCGTCACCCGCGAAGTAGCGGCCTTCGTAGGTGCTCCAGTAGGTCTCCCGGTAACGCTCAGGGTCGCCCCATATCCCCCGCAACATTGACGGCCACGGCTCGGTAATGGTCAGGTAGCCGCCGCCGCGTTCAACAGGATTGCCAGCGTCGTCCACCAGCTCTACCGAGATGCCCGGCAGCGCATAGGTTGCCGAACCTGGCTTGGTTGTGGTGACACCCGGCAGCGGCGTGATCATGTGGCCGCCGGTCTCGGTCTGCCACCACGTGTCCACGATGGGGCAGCTAGCGCCGCCGATGTGAGTGTGGTACCACATCCAGGCTTCCGGGTTGATTGGCTCGCCGACAGTGCCGAGTACTCGCAGGCTGGACACGTCGTGGCGTTCCACCTCGGACGCGCCCCACTTCATGAACGTGCGAATAGCTGTCGGTGCCGTATATAGCTGAGTCACGCCGTAACGCTCAACGATGTCCCACAGGCGGTCTTTGGGCCATGATGCCCGGTCGCCGTCGCGAAACTCAGGGCGTGGCGTGTCGGGTGTACCTTCGTACATGACCGAGGAGGCGCCGTTAGCCAGCGGCCCATACACGATGTAGCTGTGGCCGGTCACCCAACCGATGTCAGCCGCACACCAGTAGACGTCAACGTCGGGTTTGAGGTCGAACACGTAACGATGCGTGAATGCCACCTGAGTTAGGTAGCCGCCTGTCGTATGCATGATGCCTTTGGGCGTGGCTGTCGTGCCCGACGTGTACAGCAGATACAGCAGATCTTCTGAGTCCATGTGTTCGGGCGCGCAGTCGGCGGAGACGTCGTCCATAAGGTCGTCGTACCAGTGATCCACATCGTCGTTCCATGAGATGTCCTGGCCGGTACGTCGGACGACGACCACGTTCTCTATGGTGGATGTCGCCGCTACTGACGCGTCCGCGGTGTCCTTCAGTCCAAACGGTTCGCCTCGCCGGTAGCCACCGTCGGCGGTGATGAGCAGCTTCGCTGAGGCATCGGTGATGCGGTCCGACAGCGAGTCAGCCGAGAAGCCCCCGAATACCACCGAGTGTGCCGCACCTATGCGAGCGCAAGCCAACATCGCCACTGGCAGTTCGGGGATCATCGGCATGTATATGCATACGCGGTCTCCGCGCTCAACACCTAAGCCCTTCAGCGCATTGGCGAACTTGCACACCTCATTGAGAAGATCGGCATAGGTGACAGTGCGAGTGTCGCCCGGTTCACCCTCCCACCAGTAGGCGACCTTGTCGCCGCGGCCTGCCTCAACATGGCGGTCGAGACAGTTGTAGGAGACGTTGAGCTTGCCGCCAAGGAACCATTTGGCGAACGGTAGTTCCCATTCTAGTACCGTGTGGAAATCGGTGAACCAGGTGACGTGCTCCCGGGCTTGGCGTGCCCAGAACGCCAGTCGATCTACTGCGGCCTCCTCGTACAACGACTGGTCACAGGTCAGTGCCGCTGCGCGAAATTCCGCGGTGGGTTCAAAGAGCCGCTCTTCTACGTAGTAGTCCTCAATGGTTGCGGCTGCGTAGTCGGTGCCTGCGGTGGTCGGCTGGCTGGTGCTGTCAGTCATCGTGCTCCCGTTTCGTGTTGCTTCTTTTGAAGTTGGCAAGAGTGCGGCCTCGCCCATGTCGCCAGCCGACGCAGTTGGCCTACGTAACGGCGAGGCTGTGGACTGGGGTAGATCGGCAGTCAGCCAGCTTCACCCGGCCATTTTCGCAGAGTAGTTGCCGCCGGAGCAGGCTCTCACGAACAAATCGTAGACGGCGTCCTGAGGCGGGCGCGGCTACCTGCTGCTGCGCGCCAGCGTTTCGGCTGGAGCCACTAGCGTCGCTGAAGCGGCCGAGTAAACAGACGTGTGATATGTCGACTAATGTTTGCAATTGCTGTTGTACGCGTGTATACTAACTGTATGTTCAGTGAGGCCGTGCGGGAACCCGCCAGCAGCGAAAAAGCGCCTCGCGATGCCGCCCGGGATGGTCGGTCGGTGTGGGGTTCAGCCGAGTCGGTGTGGCCCACCGGTCACACTGTTTGGACTGGTGGCCAGTTCGGTCCCGCCGACCCCGAGCACACCAACTCCGTGCACTCCAACTCGAGGCCTGTCGGCGATGTAACCGCCTCGGCTGGATCGCGCCAAACAACACCTGGAGTGTCTGCCAGTGATGGTTCGGACAGCGACGATGCGGGTCTGCGGCAACTTCCCTCTAGGGAACTGAAAGAACTCGTACTACGCCTCGCTGACGAACGCGCACGCATCGAGGGCCGCTACATCGCCGCGGTAGGTGAACTCGCTGTTCGTACCGGCACCCAAAGCGTCGCCTACGTGCTACGCGACCAAACACGCCTCAACGGCCCCCAAGCCCGCAGCGAAGCCCAACTCGGCGAACGCCTAACTGCTGGAGGGTTCACTGACACCTTGGACGCCCTACAAGCTGGACAAATACACGCGTCGCACGCCAAAGTCATCGCACGCGAAGCCCCCAAAAAACACCGCCGCAGCGAAACCGACTTCCTCGAACTCTGCCGCGCCTACCCATCTGATTTAGTTGCGCGTTACCCGTTGGCGTACCAGAGCCAACAAGTATGGGCAGACCTCGCCGAAGAAGCCGCCGCCAAAGGACTCAGCCCAATCGACACAGAAATCGCTTTTCAGCGACACCAGCGACGTGGGTCAATGCGTCTCGGTGATGACGGCATGTGGCACCTCAACGCCAAACTCGACACCATCACCGGCCGACAACTCAACACCGCCATCCAAACCGCAGTACGGTCACTACGCCACAACCACAACGACATCAACACCAACGCCAGCAACGGCAGTACTGGCGACAGTTCTGACGGGCCCACACGAGCGCAACTCACCGCTGACGCCATCGCCAACCTGATAGGCGGGCCAGCCGCTGCCCGCAATGCCAGTCTGTTGATCATCGCCGACTACGACGTAGTAAACGACCAACTCACCAACCCACGCCTAGACGACCACACACCACTCTCAGCGCGACAGCTAGCCGAACACGCTCTAGAAGCAAGCATTCTGCCCGCGGTGTTCAGCGCCGACTGGACCCAACTCGCGTTGGGACGCACCCGCAACGCCAGCGACGCTCAACGACTCATCCTCGCCGCACGCGACAGCGGCTGCACCCAATGCGAACTCACCACCGAACACACCCAAGCCCACCACATCGTCCACTACAAACACGGCGGCACCACCAACATCCCCAACCTCACCCTCCTATGCGAAACCTGCCACCAACACCACCACCAGATCCACGGCCACGACCGCGACAGCAACAAACCAGAACCACCCAGCCCAGAACCACCCAGCCCAGAACCACCCAGCGCAGCCCGCAGCCCCTAAGAGGCCGCCGGGGCGCACTCGCCCCGCACCTACTCGCGGCAAACTCTGGACTTCGACCCGCCAGGCGAAAAGGCACCAACCGCAGCCAGGAACGTCGCTGCCTGGTGGGCTACTTGCATAGTGCGGTGCTTGGCGCTCATATTGGGCGACATAGACAGAATCTACGTGTACCCTAGGTCCCGGTAAGTCCCCGCAACCGGCGAGTCCCGGCAATCGGAAGGGCCTCTGGCAGCACGGTAATGTCAAGTTCACACGATGAGGAGTTCAATCTGGTGACACGTGTCGACGATTCACGCTCCGACGCCTCGCTGACCCCCCCCCCCCCCCCCCCCCCGCCCGCGGCGTCAGCACGAGCGTGGATAGGTCCCGGCGCGCCCGTCGTTGGGGGCTGTTGCTAGCGGTCTGTTCAATGCTGGCGGCGGGACTGAGTCTGGTTCCGTCGGCGGTTTCCGGGCAGAGTACGAGTTCCAAGCCGCCAGACAAGCCGAAGCCATTTGTCTATTCGGGCAATCGAATGGTCCATCTCGTGTGGGAAGATCCTGGCGATTCTTCAATTACACGCTATGAATATCGCAAGAGGATCAGAGCCACGGATACTTGGAGTTGGACTGAGATACCTGATTCAGACGCGACAACAACCGAATTCAGCTTCGCACATGATCCAGGGCCCGTGCAGCTGCAGTTGCGTGCCGTTAATGACAACGGTAACAGCAAGAGCTCAGGGACGATCCCCAGTCGTTCGTACGCAAAGAGTGTGACACTCTCAGCGGTTTCTGCCAGCGTAGCCGAAGGCGACTCGGGCCTCACTCCTGTGACCATTACGGCGACTTTATCTGAGAATGCTCCTTCTGGCGGCTTAACGTTTAGGATTGACCGGCCCACAGACTCAAGCAACCGTACAATAGGGTCAGCCCAGGCCCACTGGCTTGATGGATGCGGCACTTACCTCCAAGGTGCAGACTATTGTTGGCCAGCCGACAGGAGTGTCACAGTTGCTGAAGGCACAAAGACGGCGTCAATCACCTACAATATCTTTGGCGAATCCTTTGTTGAGCCTGATGAGATATTCTATGTAGGAGTCACCCATGACACACAAGGTTGGGGCGATGGCAAGCCCTTGAAGATCACGATACTTGACGACGACAGCCCTACTACGACCACTACAGCCGTCGGCGCGACCACGTCGACGACGAGTGCGCTTCCAGTCAAGCCGTCGTGGTTGTTGGTGACTGTGACTACTACAGGTGGTGTGAGTATGTTGTGGCCAGCTTTGGGTGATAGTTCTGTTACGGGTTGGCAATATCGGCGCCGCAGTAGCAGCTCCGTTGATTGGGGCGAGTGGCAGAATATCTCAGGTGCGGGTGCTGCTGCCACATCCCACTCATTAACTGGCCTCACTGATGCCCAGATTTGTGTTCAAATTCGCGCAAAGAACGGTAACGGCTCAGGCCCAGCATCGGACGAAGTGTGTGAGGACAAGAAGTCTAAACAGATAACTCTATCTGTCACCGACACGAGCGTCACGGAAGGCGACAAAGGCTCCAAAGATGTGACTGTGACGCTCACATTGTCAGAAGTATTCAATTCCGACTATGGATTCCCGATCGACCTAAAACCGAAAGCGTACAAAGATTACAGCACCGCCACCCACACAGTTAACTGCGCAAACCGGCTCGCTGGCGATGATTTCTGTTTTGTAGACGGCGCTCTGCCAACAGTATCTGGAGGCCAGACCTCTACGACTTTCAAAGTGCGCATTTTTGGTGACACTGTTGAGGAACCCGACGAGACCATAGTCCTGGCTCCGGGTTTACATACTACGATTAATAATTTTACTACTGATTCCAAAGGTCGTTACGTGGCGCTGTTTGGTGATGGCAAGACTCCGAACGAGCTCGGTTGGAACGGTAACGCAATTGTCCTGACCCTGGCTAATGATGACCCAAAGCCTGCCACACCTTCAGGACTGACTGCAACAGCAGCTGAGTCTCAAGTAATGCTGTCTTGGACCGATCCGAATAACGATTCGATCACCAAATACCAACTCCGCCAGAGAAAAGGCAGTGCTAGTTGGGGTAGCTGGGGTGACATAGCTAACTCGGACGCTGACACCACCAGCCACACTGTAACAGGTTTGGACGCCTCTACGCGGTACCGGTACCAAATACGCGCAGTCAACGACAAAGGCAACAGCCCCGCTTCAGACACAGTACAAGCGACTACCAAAAGCACCACAACGACAACTACTGCGACAACCACACCAACTACAACAACCACATCAACCACAACTACTACGACGACCACCACGACTACTACTACTACGACGACGGTGGTAACGGCTGTGGATCCTGCCTTGCCTACTGATATTCGGGTTAATCCGTCTAGTACGTCGGCTGAGGTGACCTGGAAGGCTGGGACGGGGGCGTGTGTAGCTAACAAATACAGGCTTCGGCTCTATCTCAAAGACTCCGTTTCTCCAATCACGTCCGCGAATGCGGATATCTCGGGGTTAACTCATGAGTTTACGGGCTTGACGCCTGGAACAGAGTATAGAGTGGTCGTCATCGCGGGTCGAACCGATCACGGCACGGAGGCTGCTTGCAAGCAGGAGTGGGCTCTCGGTAGATCAAGCGAGTTTACGACCACTGCTGCAGCAACTACAACTACTACTACCACCACAACGACAACAACGACAACGACTACTACGACGACTACTACCACAACGACCACAACTACAACAACAACGCCGCCAACTACAACAACTACGACAACTACAACAACACCTCCAACTACGACAACGACTACGACTACGACTACGACTACGACTACGACTACTACTACTACTACTACTACTACTACTACTACTACAACAACAACAACGACTACAACAACAACTACGACAACTACAACTACAACTACAACTACGACAACGACAACGACAACACCTCCAACTACAACAACCACGCCTGCGACTACGACGTCTACTACTACGACTCAGGCGCCAGCCACAACGACAGCAACTACTACTGCTACTACGCAACCACCTTCAGGTGGTGCCGGTGGCGGCGGAGGAAGTGGCGGTGGCAGTGTTACTACACAGCCGCGCGCAGGTACGCCTGCCGTTACTACCAGACCAGCCGTGCCTACCAAACCACGGCTTAGTTTGCGCTCTAAAGGTAGAACAATCTATCTGACGTGGCTAGACCCGGGAGATAGTTCAATCGTCAGGTACGAATATCGCCAAAACAAAAATAACGGCGATGGCTGGTCCGATTGGACAACGGTACCCAACTCAAGCGCATCCACTACCAAATTTGAGCTATCCGGCTTGAAGGGCAAGCAGGTGTGCGTACAGCTACGTGCAGTCAGCGCTAGCGGTAAGGGCACCAGATCAACCGAATATTGTCTCAGGTTGGACAGCAACGGCGTAATGTCTAACAACAACGCTGAACGCCTAGCACTGAGACTACTAAGACTGCTCCTGAGGCTCATGTAGCCAGACTTGCCGTAACGCAGACAGGGGATACGGCACTTCGGAAGGCTGGGAGGTCCCATTCGGCTACCTGGAAGGCACCCATACCGCGGGGATCGGTGAGCGACGCTGCTTCGTCAAGCAGCGCCCGCGCTGCGAGCGTCTCAGCCGTCGGTTTTGACCGGCAGCGTAGCCAGATTGAACGTGCGCGTGCGGTCATGGCGTCTATTCCTGCTGCGGTGAGCCACTGGGCCTGGGGCCTCAGCGTCGCGCCGGAAGGCAGTTGATCGAAGGCGACCTCGCAGGTGATGTCAGTAGATCCTGGATCGCGCAATACGTCACTGCCGCGACGATGAGACTTGTATGTGCGGAGCCACTCCGCTTGGGGCCGAGTTGCAAGTTCCGCGGTTCGATGCACGCCATAGTCGAAGACCAGCACGCGACCACGACTCAGCAACCTCATCGCACGACGTATCCACACGGCTGCTCGCAACTGCAAAGGAATCCGCACACCAGTCGCCGCGCTGGGTGCTAATGCGCTAGCCGCATTGGCAGCATCGGCAGCCGCCGGATGTAACACCTCGACCCAGACTGAGCCCACTTGTTTCACATGTACTTCTCGCCAACTGTCTTTGGAGCGCTCAAGCAAACGGACCGGCAAATTGTCGAGCAACTCGTTGGCGATCACGACACCAGCCATCGGCCCCCTAGACAAGTCAGGCAGATCCGGCACAGCAACCGCCAACTGGGGCCAGCTTGTCGGCTTGGCCTCGACAATCCGGGCCTCAGCGACCCGGCGCTTCGCGGCGACTCGCTCAACCATTACGTAGGTCAATGCAGCCAACAGGTCTGCGTTGCAGGATTCGACTTGTTGAAGCACATTGAGACACAACGTGCCGGTTCCAGCACCGCCTTCCACGACAAAGAACGGGTCTGGCCGACCCAGCTCGTGCCAGGTGCGCTCCAGATAGCTAGCGATGCATCTAGCAAACAGCGTTCCTAGCTCAACCGAGGTTGCAAAATCACCATCGCGGCGCCGAACCGCGGGTCGCCCACCGCGTTCATAGAACCCCGAAGCGCCGTAGAGCGCCGCATCCATGTACTCATCAAAACGCACCGAGCAGTCCTGCCGGTCAGCCGCCGGGCCGCTAGTTGCCCAGGTATAGCGAAGCGACCTCACCGAAGTGGCTCACTAGGCCAGGGAAAATACCCAACACGATCGTTGCGATGCCGGTAATGGCCAGCGCGGCGGCAAGCGCCCCGGTTATAGGTATCGGGCCAGGGCTGTAAGCAATCATTGTGGGCTGCCGCGTCTGCGTGGCCGCAAAACCCTCCGAGGCGCTGGGTTGGATTTCCGAGTGTTGAACATCAGCGGCAAGATCAGTTTCAGGGTCTGTAATGGTGTCTGTGCCTAGGGCTACCGATTCGGGTACTGGCTGGAACCACATCTGCACGAGCACCCGCGCGTAATACCCGAACGCAATCACAGCATTCACTGCCACAATCACCGCTAGCACCCAACCAGCCGCCGTGCCAGCATCTGCTAGAGCCCGGAAGATCACGAACTTGGCAAACCAACCGCCTGCCGGTGGAATACCCGCCAACGCAGCCAGGAACAGCGTCATCAGGACCGCTACACCAGGCGCATAGCTGAACAGTCCGCCATAGCTTGAGATTGACCCCGAGCGGGTACGTCTAGACACCGCGAGCACCACGCTGAAGGCACCCAGATTCATACACGCATAGATAATGGCGTACACGATGACTGCCTCATACGCGCCGGACAGCACCGTCGTTTCAATGTCCGTTCCGGGAATCCGCCAGGTGTCGCCCTCAAACGCCACCGCGAACGGCACCAGCATGAAACCGCCCTGCGCTACGCCCGAGTAAGCCAGCATTCTCACGATGTTCGTTTGACGCAAGGCCACTAGGTTGCCCACGGTCATAGTCACGGCCGCTAGTGCCCAAAAGAACGGCTGCACAACCTCCGCTGCCCCTTCAAAGGCCACGAACACCAATACCAGCAGCGCAACCATGCCCGCCGCCTTGGAAGCCACCGACAAGAAAGCCGTCACAGGAGTAGGGGCTCCCTCGTAGGTGTCCGGCGCCCACGTATGAAACGGTACCGCCGACACTTTGAAGGCGAATCCGATCAACACAAACAGGATTGCCACGATCACAATCGGACTGGCACCCTCGCCTCGCAGAGCGGCGGCGATTGTCCCAAAGTCGGTATTGCCTGCCACACCGAACACCAGCGACATGCCATACAGCATCACCGCCGAAGCGAACACGCCCATCAGGTAATACTTCAGGCCAGCTTCATTAGAACGAGGCCCGCCCTTACGCCAAGCCGCCAGCATGTACGCCGGAATTGATAGCAACTCCAGCGCCACGAACAAGCTGATGAGGTCACGTGAGCTGGCCATCGTCACCATGCCCAGCAACGACGTCAAAAGCAGCGTGTAATACTCGTTCTCGTAGTAGTCACCCTCGCGCACATAGTCGACCGACATGAGGATGATCACGTAACCAACCAAGATGAACAGCGCCTTGAGCACCAGCGAGAAGTCGTCAACGACGTAGGCGCCGCCGAACATAGATCGCTCGGCACCGTCGGCTGCCAGCGTCAAGATGGGCACCAACGTGATCAGCAGGCCAGCGCCAGCCAACGTCGGCATCAGCCGTTTGGCTCGATCATCAAACGCAATGTCGGCGACGGTCACCAGCGTGCCCACCGCAAGCAGCGTCAACTCAGGTGCGAGGGCGTGCCAGTCCAGGTCAGGCCGCACAAATGCGAGCGACGCCACTAGGTCCATCGTCAGCCCCCGACTACCGCTTTGGCGATGCTGCCCGCGATGTCAACTGCCACGTCGTCCACGACACCGAAAATCAGGCCGGGAACGAAACCGAAGAGCACCATGGCGATGATCAGCGGCGTCCAAGCCGCCCACTCGTAGCGATTCACATCGCTGATTGTGTGGCCCTCCCATTCGGCGCGCGGTTCGCCGAACGCGGTGCGCTGGAACAGCCAAAGCAAGTAGCCAGCAGCGAACACCGTGCCAACCGCGGCGATCACCATGTAGGTACGAAACGTAGCCTGCGAGAGGCCAGCGCCCGGGTTGTAGGCCGACAGGATCGCTGGAAACTCACCCCAGAAACCGGCCAGTCCCGGCAGTCCCAGCGAAGCCATAGCCGAGATACCCAAAATCCAGCCCATGTGAGGAGCTGACTTCAGCAAGCCGCCCAGCCGGCTGATCTCCAGCGTGTGATAGCGCTCTTTCACTGACCCAGCGAGGAAGAACAGCATCCCGGTGATGATGCCGTGCGCCACCATGCCGAACACGGCTGCGTTGATACCGAACGACGTCAAGGTAGCGATACCCAGCATCACAAAGCCCATGTGAGCTACCGAACTAAACGCAATTAGCCGCTTCATGTCGGACTGAGCCAAACAGCCCAACGCACCGTAGATGATGCCAATAACCGCCAACAGCCCAATCCACGGTGCCCAAGCCGCAGCGCCCTCCGGCAAGAACGGCAGCGCAATCCGCACGAATCCATAGGTGCCGAGCTTCAGCAGCACTGCGGCCAGGATCACCGAACCCACCGTCGGCGCCTCGGTATGCGCATCAGGCAACCACGTATGGAACGGGAACATCGGCACCTTGATGCCGAAGCCCATAAACAAGCCCGCGAAGATGATGGCCTGCGTACCTCGCGCCAGATCGCCGCCAGCAGCATCTTTCAATACGCGCATATCAAAGCTGTTCGGATCCAGCGCTGCGCCACCAGCGCCCACCCCACCGATGTCCAAGAAGTACAGCGCCACGAAGCTGACGATCATCAACGCCGAGCCGAACAACGTGAACAGGAAGAACTTAAGCGAGGCGTAGCGCCGGTTCTCGCCACCCCAGACACCGATCATGAAGTACATCGGCAGCAGCACGACCTCAAAGAAGACGAAGAACAAAATCAGGTCCTGCGCCAGGAAGGTGCCGTTCATACCCGAAGCCAAGATCAGCATCAAGATCAGGAACGCCTTAGCGTTGCCCGGCTCAGGTATGTGCTCCCAGGAGTAGATAACGCACAATGGAATGATCACCATTGACAGGATCAACAGCGGCAACGACAGCCCGTCAAGGCCCATTACATAGTCGGCGTCGATGGCGTTGATCCAGCTCTTGTCAACCACGAACTGCAACGTGCCAGCGTTGCTGTAGTCGAAGGTGAACAGCAGATAGACGCCGACGGCGAGCGAAGCCAACGACGCAACCAGCGCAATCATCTTCAGCTCATATTCGCGGGCGCGTGGCACCGTCATCATGACGAGTGCGCCCACTGCAGGTAGGAATACCGCCAGCGTCAGCACCCAAGCGTCGAATCCAGTTGCGTCCACTAGGAAGCTCCCTCTCGGTTACGGCTGTGTATTGGTTCCAGTCTTGGCAAAGGTGCCTGCTGGCCCTGTACTGACTTCGCTGCTCGGGCCACTGCCCGGCTCGCTGCGCGGCTCATTGGGCGGCTCACAGGACTATCACGAAGACGATGGCTACTACGGCTGCTGTGCCGAACAGCAGCGAGCCATAGTTTTGGACTTTGCCGGTCTGCATCACTCGCAAGCCCTGGCCGCCAGCGTTGGAGCCGCTGCCCAGAGCGTTGACGGTGTTGTCGATAGTGCCCTGATCAATCCGGCGATAGATCCAAAGACCACCGTCACGGGAACCTTCGCCGACGGTGTTGACCACCCGATCAATAACGTGATTGTTGACCCAGTTCGCCGCCCGAGCAATCGGCGCCTTGATTGAACCCACCACTATGTCTGTGTAAAGGTGGTCCAAGTAGTACTTCTGGTCGAGGAAGGTGTATCCCGCTTTGGCGTAACGGTTGCGTTCGGTCAGACCATGTGGTCCAGCGTTGCGCCAGAAATAGAAGAACGTGATGGCAATGCCCCCCAAGGCCAACGCCAAGCCAACAAGCGCTAGCCACAGCTCTGGGTCTGGATGCGACAGACCTATGGCCTTCAAGTAATGCGTAGGTTCGGCGTACGTCTGAACCATATGAGCGAAGCGTTCCAAGCCGAAGATCGACAGCACCGGCGTGGGCAGATTGAACGCACCGGCCACAACCGCCATCGCTGCCAGAATCCACAGCGGCACGGTCATTACCTTGGGTGACTCATGCGGATGACCATGACCCCGATACTCGCCCCAGAACGTGTACCAGATGACTCGCGTCATATAGGCAGCGGTCAGCAAAGCGACAACACCCCCGAAAGCCAGCATCAGCGGATAAGCGCTCTGTTGCCCCGCGAACGCCCCCAACAAGATCTCGTCTTTAGACCAGAACCCGGCGAAGGGAAACACTCCAGCCAGCGCCAGGGTCGCGATCACAAACGTCTTGTAGGTGTGCGGCATGTACTTGCGCAGGCCGCCCATCTCCCGCATGTCAAACGTGTGATGGGCGGCATGACTCACCGAACCGGCGCCCAAGAACAGACAGGCCTTAAAGAAAGCGTGCGTAAACAGGTGAAACATCGCTGCGGTCCAGGCGCCCACACCCAGAGCCATCACCATGTAGCCAAGCTGACTCACAGTGGAGTACGCCAGCACTTTTTTGATGTCCCACTGGGCAAATGCCAGCCCAGCGCCCGCCAAGGCCGTGAAACCGCCGATGAACGACATCAGGTTGATCGACGAGGTGCCAATGGCAAAACCCTCAAAGAACACCGGATACAAACGGCCAATCATAAAGACACCCGCCACGACCATCGTGGCGGCGTGGATTAGTGCTGATACTGGTGTAGGCCCAGCCATGGCATCAGGCAGCCAGGTGTGCAGCGGGAACTGACCCGACTTAGAGCACACCGCCGCCATCAACGCTATTGACGCCACTAGCAGGGCTAGGTGATGATCGCCGCCAGATTCGCCAGCTCGTCGGTTGATCTCGTCGATACCGAACGTGCCGAACGTGCCGAACAGGATGATCAACCCGACCAGCAAGCCGATGTCGCCTACCCGGTTGGTTAAGAACGCCTTCAGTGCCGCGTCGGTGTTGGGGCGTTCCTCCCACCAGTGTCCAATAAGCACGAAACTGCAGACACCCACTAACTCCCAGCCCACGATCATCTGGACCAAGTTCTGGGCCATGACAAAGAAGAGCATCGAGGCTGTGAACAGACTCAAGAAGGCGTAGTAATGGACGAAACGCCGGTCGCCCTTCACGTACTCGCTGGAGTAGATGTGAACCAGCAGCGAGATGGAAGTGACCACGAGCAATAGCAGCACGGTCTGGCCGTCCACCAACGTGCCCACGGCGAAGTCCATGCCTCCACTCGACCACCAGCCGCCGACTTGTGAGATAACCGGCTCTGTGTAGGCCGTGTTGTAATGTCCAGCGCCTTGACTGGCATCATCATGGTCGGCATCTGACCCGGCGCCGTGTTCAAGCTCCTGTGCTTGATATGACTCCCCAGAATGCGAAGACTCGCCATGTGACCCAGCGCTGTCTTCGACCCGAGTGATCCACGCCGCCGCAGCGATGAGCGAGAACACCCACACGATGCCCACCGCAGCAATGCCCACGCGCTGGACCCGCTCAACGCCGATCATGCGACGGCCGAACAGCAAGATAACCACGAAAGACACCGCCGGGATCAGCGGAATCAAGAACGCGTTGCTGAGAAACCAGTCAAGACTGTTGGGGAAGGACATATGTCGCCGCTCAGCCCTTCATCAGGTCGAATTCGTCAACCGCGATTGATCGCCGGTTGCGGTACAGCAGCAGAACTATCGCCAGTCCGACGCCGACCTCGGCGGCCGCGACTGCGATGATGAACAGGGCGAACACCTGCCCCGACACGACATCGTGCTGCAGGCCGAAAGCCACCAGATTGAGGTTGACGGCATTCAGCATCAGCTCGATTGACATCAACACCATGACGGCGTTGCGACGCGCCAGCACGCCATAAACGCCAACCGCGAACAGGACCGCGCCAAGCAGCAGAAACTGATTCAGCAGCATCGTGCCAGCCTTAGTTGAATAAACACAGCTCAGTCCCTACGTGCCAAAACAACCGCGCCGATCAGCGCCGCTAGTAGCAGCACCGACACAGCTTCAAATGGAATGATGTACTGCGAGAAGACCGAGTCAGATACATCGGCTGTCCGAAAGACGGTGCTGTTTTCGGCCAGCGAGTCAGCACCAAAGTGGTCAATGAGCACATAGACCGTAATGCCGCCCAAGGCCAGTGCCGACAGAGCAGCAACTGGCCAGCTAGCGCCGGTCATCTGAGGTATTCGCCCTATCGGCGCTCGGGTCAGCATGATGCCGAACAAGAACAGCACCATCACCGCACCGATATAGACCAGCACCTGGGTAGTGGCGATGAACTCCGCTGTCAGCAGCACATAGTTTGCGGCCAAACCGCCTAACACGGCCACCAGGAATAGAGCCGCATGCACAATGTTGCGCGTCGTCACCATCCCCAGTGCAGCCAAAACAGTTATGACCGCGATGATGGTGAAGGCGATGTTCTGCGCAACCATGACTAGTTTCTGGCCGCGAGCTGGTCTGGCTCAGGCAAGTCGGCTTCAAGTTTGCGTTTTGGTGCCATGTCGTCAGGACCGAAGTCGGGCACCTTACGTACCTTTTGTTCCGAACCTGCTTCGTAGGCCAAGAAATCCGGCACGGTTTCCATCCATTCACCGAGCCGGGTCCGGTCGTGCAGGAGATCGGCTATGTGTGGCTCGGAGTACTCGTATTCCGGCGACCAGAAGAGCGCGTCAAACGGGCACACCTCCACGCAGATGCCGCAATACATGCACAGCGCGTAGTCAATATCAAAGCGGTCAACCATGTTGACCGTACGCGCCTTGCCCCCCGCGCGCCGAGGCGGGGCCTTCACTTTGTGGCCCTCAATGTAAATGCACCAGTCAGGGCACGAACGCGAGCACAACATGCAGGCGGTGCAGTTCTCCTCATGCAGCGCAATGACGCCGCGAGCGCGGTCGGGCGGTGCTTCCTTTTCGTGCGGGTACTGCACGGTGACCGAGCCCTGTTGCGGCGCCGGAATCAGCGTTCGCAGTCCGCGTTTGGGAAACAGCGTGCGCAGCGCGGTACGAGCCGTGACACCTAGGCCCTTTAGCAGTCCAGGAAGTTGTGGCATCTAAACCACCACCTTGAACACGCCAGTCACGACGATGTTCGCCAGCGAAAGCGGAATGAGGACCTTCCAGGCGAACTTCTGGAGCTGGTCCTCACGCAGGCGAGGATAGGTAAAGCGAATCCAGAAGATTATGAAGGCCACCACCAAGATTTTGACGAGCATCACCACCGGACCCAGCACGTTGAGTGCCGACGAGTCGAAGTCAAAGCCGGGCACCCACCAACCGCCCAGGAACATCACGGTTGCGAGCGCAGAGAAAGCGAACGCAGTAGCGACTTCGGCCATAAAAAACAGCAGAAAACGGAAACCCGTGTACTCAACGTGGAAGCCGCCTACAAGCTCCGTTTCGGCTACGGGCATGTCAAATGGGGTCTGAGTCAACTCAGCCTGGGCAGAAATCATGAAGATCAAAAACCCGATGAACTGGGTGAGGATAAACGGGTTGCCAATGAGGCCGAAGCCGAAGATCTCACCCTCCGCCTGAACACGCACAATCTCTTGCAGATTGAGCGAGCCAGCCTGGATTACGACGCCCATGACCGCGAGAATCAGCGGCAATTCGTATGCAATGAGCTGACCGGCTGCCCGCAAGCCGCCGAGCAGTGCGTACTTGTTGGCTGACGCCCAGCCCGCCATCAACACGCCCAGCACCGACAGCGAAGAGACCGCCATCGCATAGAAGATCCCCGTGTCAAGGTTCTCAACTACCGCGTCGGGACCTGTTGGTAACACCACAAACAGCAGGAACGACGAAGCAAGTACCACCACCGGGGCGGCGCGAAACACGCGCCGGTCGGCGGCGGCGGGGTGAATGTCCTCCTTTTGGAGGAACTTCACCGCGTCGGCTATGAGCTGCAACGTGCCGTAGGGGCCAACATCTTGGGGACCCAGCCGACTCTGCATAAAGGCCATCATCTTGAGCAAGAACAAATAGCCCAGCAGCAAAGCAGCCGTCGGGATGACGACGAGCGCAACGCCCAATTTGATGCCAGTCTCCGCCCAGTAGGCGAGCCCCAGAGCCTCTGCTGCCGCTGTGTTCATTGGACTGGGCTCATTGGAGTCTGCTCATCGGGCTGTGTTCAACGCTTGACCTCATCGGGCTGTGTTCAACGCTTGACCTCATCGGGCTGTGCTCAACGCTTGACCTCATCGGGCTGTGTTCAACGCTTGACCTCATCGGTCAATGTCTCCGAGAATGAAGTACAACGAGCCGAGGATGGTGATGATGTCTGGTACGTAGGTACCGCGCATCACCCATGGCACGACCGAGATGTTGCTGAAGCTGGGCGTGCGTATCTTCACTCGGAATGGACCCAAACCGCCCTTGGAGATGACGTAGTAGCCCATCTCGCCGAGGGGGTTCTCAGTCGAGACATACGTTTCGCCGGCGGGCACCTTGATGATGCGCGGCACCTTGGCCATGATCGGCCCTGAGGGGATGCCATCAAGCAATTGGTCAACGATCTTCGTGGCCTCTCGGGTTTCTTGTAGACGCACCCAATAGCGCGCGAACGAGTCGCCGTCGGGGTGGGTCCACACTCGCCAATCGACCTGGTCCCAGGCAAGTCCCGGGTTGGCATCTCGGCGTAAGTCCCAGTCCACGCCACTAGCTCGCAGGTTGGCACCTGACAGTCCGTAGCTCAGCGCCACGTCACCGGGAATAACGCCCACACTGCGGCAGCGGGTTTGGAAGATCTCGTTGCCCATCAGCAGGTCTTCCATCTCATCACAAAAGCCGCGCATCTTGGCCATCACAGCATGGGTCTCAGCAATCCAGCCGCGGGGAATGTCGTCCAGCAGGCCGCCGATACGGTCGAAATTGGGATGGAAGCGGCCGCCGGTAACTGTTTCGATCTGGTTTAGTACTCGCTCGCGATCCCGAAAGGCGAAGAAAACCGGTGTTAGAGCGCCGACCTGCACGCCCATATCGCCCAAGAAAAGCGAGACGTTGGCGATGCGGCTCAGCTCAAACAGAACTGTGCGAATCCACTGGGCACGAGGCGGAGCTTCCACGCCGAGGAGCTGCTCTGCGGCCAAAATGAACGGAACCTCGTTGGCGAAGCTGCCCAGCCAGTCGATCCTGTTTATGAGCGTCGTACACTGGGGATAGGTGCGAACCTCGCAGAGCTTCTCATAGCCGCGGTGCATATACCCCATGAGCGGTTCGGCTGAAATGACCTGCTCGCCATCGAGCTGGCAGGCGATACGCAGAGTGCCGTGTGTGGCTGGATGCTGCGGACCTATGTTCAGCGTCATGTCGCCTGTTTGCAACTCAACGTTGATGCGGGCATCAGCAGCCTGCGCTGCGACATAGGCACGTTGTTCCCGCTGAGTAGCTGGCTCACGCTGGGTAGGCAGCTCACGCTGCGTGGCTGCCGAAGTCACGAGCCCGCTCCGGAGGCTTCGAACTCGGCCATCACTTCAGCTTCGAGTTGGGCTTCCAGCTCCGGCGGAATTTCCTCTATGTCAACTACGCCGGGCCAAGGCTTGACTGCGCGCGCCAACAAAGGGAAGTCCTTGCGCAAGGGATTACCTTCAAACTCGGCAGGCAAGTAGATGGGCGCCAGGTTCGGGTGGCCGTCGAAGACTATGCCGAACATTTCGTGCGCTTCGCGCTCATGCCAATCGGCACCGGCGAATACATCAATGACTGACGGCGCCGTCGTGAGCGCACCCTCAGACTCGGTCACATCGGCCTTGATGATGATGGCGGCATGCCGGGCAGGCGAGTGCAACTGTGCGAGCAACTGGAATCTGGTGTCGCCGCCTCCTCGCCGCACGGTCTCGGCTGCCGTAGCGCTGGAGCTGTCATCGTCTGCTTGGCTGGAGTCTCCGGTGCCCGCAGCGTCAAGCTGGGTGTCTTCGTAGCGACCTTCGGGCGCGTCGGACCAGTCGATTGCCGAAAGAAATCCGAAGTACGTAAAGCCGAAATCACGCAACGCAGTCATCGCTTCATGCCACGACTGGATGTCGACGCGCAGCCAGAGGTTCTGGCCCGCCTCGTGGTCTACTTCAACCAGAACTCCTGATGGGGCTTCGCCTAGCAGGTCGCGAAGTTCGGCTGCGAGCGCTTCACGCGCCTCATCGCCAGAAACGGTTGAGTCTTCAGCCTGGGCGTCTGCGCTGCTGGCGGTGCTTTCGGACATAGCTACGCCTGCGCCGATCTGACTGCAACTTGCCTATCGGAAACTGGCCTATGGGAGGCTGCCCTATCTGAGCTAGCCCCGTTTGGAGCGGCTTGTCTGGTTGGTGCCGCAGGCACAACTATTGGCTCGCCCCGCCAGCGTTCCTGCATGTCTTCTCTTTGGATTCGCTCTTGCAACAGCACGATGCCTTCAAGCAGCGCTTCGGGACGCGGCGGGCAACCGGGCACGTACACATCCACCGGAATGATCTGATCCACACCTTTGGTGACCGAGTAGCTGTCCCAATACGGGCCGCCACAGTTGGCGCATGATCCCATTGAGATGACGTACTTCGGCTCTGGCATCTGTTCGTACAAACGGCGGATAACCGGCGCCATTTTGTCCGTCACGGTGCCGGAGATCACCACCAAGTCGGCTTGGCGCGGGCTGGCCGGGAAAGGGATTACGCCGAGACGCATAACGTCGTAGCGAGGCGAACCGAACGCGGCGCCCATCTCGATCGCGCAGCAAGCTAGCCCCCACTGGTATACCCACAGCGAGCGAGCCCGGCCAAAGTTCAGCAGCCAACTGAGCGGCTTTGGCAGTTTTACCTTGTCAACCAGCGCCATCGTAATTCCTCAGACCCTCACACCCAACGCAGGACACCCTTGCGCCACGCATAGAACAGACCGAGCACGAGGATGAAGATGAAGATCGCCATCTCAACCAGACCGAACAGGCCATAGACCTCAAGCCGCGTTGCCCACGGGAAAATGAACACTGCCTCCACGTCAAACAGGACGAACAACACCGCGAAGACGTAGTAGCGGATCTGGCTCTGAGTCCAGTCGCTGCCAACCGGGTCGACGCCGCTCTCATAGGCAATCAGCTTCTGGGGCGTAGGTCGCTGAGGCCGCAGTACCCGCGCTACACCGAACATCGTGAACGCCATTAGAACTGCTGCGGCACCGAAGATCGCGACGGTCAGATAGCTCCGCAACAGATCGGACACGGACCGCAACGCTAGCGACTAGATGTCTCTGCGCGCCGGATGAGCCAGCCCCGACGTTGGGCGCGCCCGATGTTGACCACGGTCGGCTACCACACCAGTGACGAGACGGCGTCGGTGGTCCACTCGAGCAGTGTCTGAGGCACAACCCCAACAATGAGCGTGACAGCCACCGCGAGCGTGATGACAATGACTGTGGACAAGGGCAAACCGCCCCAACGCGGACGGCTCGTTCGCGCCACCGGCGAAGTCACATCGGGTGAATCTGGCCCCTCGTCGACAGCGGGGGCGTACATCGCCAGCACGACGCGCAAGTAGGCGAAAGCGCCCACTACGGCGGTGATCATGGCAACGACGGCAAGCACGTAGACCTTCCCGGTCACTGCGGCCCTGATCACCTCCAACTTAGCCACGAAGCCAGCCGTCAGCGGCACGCCAGCTTGCGCCAACAGCAACAAAGTGAAGGCAAGCGTCAGCACTGGGCGGCGACGACCCAGACCGTTGTAGCGGGTCAAAGCGTGACCCTCAGGCGCGCGGCTACCCGATGAACCGTTACTGTCTGATGAACCGTAACTGTCTGATGAACCCAGGGCTGACAAGATGGCGAAGCTGCCCAACGCCAAGAACGAATAGACGATCAGATAAAACGCTGCCGACGAAGCTGCACCAGATGCCACAGCCGCAGCTTGGGCACCAATCGTCGTTGCGTCCGCTATCTCCGCTGCACCAGACATAGCAACGCTGGCTACCCCGTCTGCGACCGTCACCATCCATCGCGGGACCCCATCGGCTCCCCCAACAGCCGACAAGCCGACAAGCACAAAACCAGCGTGGCTAATCGAGCTGTAGGCCAACATGCGCTTGACATCGGACTGGCAGATGGCCATCACCGCACCAACAGCCAGCGTGGCGAATGCCAGCCCAATCAGTATCGGTGTCCACTCCACGCTCTGGGACATGACCGCTACGTAGAGCACACGCACCAGCGCTGCAAAACCGGCTGCTTTGGCAATCGATGCCAGGTAGCCAGTGACAGGGCTAGGCGCACCCTGATACACGTCGGGCGCCCAAAAGTGGAACGGAACAGCGGCGACTTTGAAGCCCAGGCCCACCATCAGCAATGCGATTCCAGCAAGCAACAGGTAGCTGGTGCCACCGACTGACTCAATACTCACGTAGCCCCTGAGAAAATCGCCGATCATGGCCAGCTTGGTGCTACCCGTGGAGCCATATAGCAGCGCTATGCCGTATAACGCGAAGGCAGAACTGAACGCTCCTAGCACGAAGTACTTCATGGCAGCTTCGCGAGCTGACCCACGTCGACCAGCCAGCGCGATTAACACATAGGTCGCGATTGACAGCGACTCAAGACCCAAAAACAGCACGATGAGGTCGTTCGCGCCTGCCATGACAATCGCACCCGAAGCCGACGCAAGCAGCAGAGCAGCAAACTCCGGCGGCGACATGCCGTAGCGGTCAAAGGTGGAGTGCGCAGCCAGCGCTGTCATAACCACGCCGACGCCAACCAGCACGGTCAGCAGGCGGCTGAAGCCGTCGCTCACGAAGGCATCTGCCAGGGTTGAGCGAGACTCCGGTCCCCACAAGCCCCACTGAATTGCAGCGACAAGGGCTGCACCGGCGCCAGCCGCAGTGGCGAATGCGGTGGAAACCCAATCGGGTAGCGCCCGCGGAGCTAGTGAGGCCACAAGTAACAACCCAAGCGCGGCGCCCACAAGGATGATCTGCGGGACCAGCACCCACCAGTCCACACTCGGCGCTAGGAACAGGCCAGATAGCGGCTCGCCAATCTGGCCCATCAGTGGCCGTCCTCGTGGTTCATGATTATCGGGTCCGCCGGATCAGGCACAGTGAAGTCGCTGTGTGTTTCGAGGTGTGTCAGCAGCCGTTCAGCAGAGTGGTCCACGCTGTTGAGCAGCAGCTTCGGGTACACACCCAGCACCACCACTGCCACTACGAAAGGAGCCAGCGTCAACAACTCAGCGCGCCGCAGATCGGGTGTGTGACGGTCGGCCGCCCCAGGCTGCCCATGAAACACCCGTTGGTAAGCCCACAACAAGTACAGCGCTGCCAAGATCACCCCGGCTGCGGCAATGATTGTCCAGGCGCGCCGCGTTTCAAATGACCCAATCAAAATCAGGAACTCACCCACGAAGCCGTTCAGACCGGGCACGCCCACCGATGCCAGCATGACCAGCGTGAACACCCCGGCATAGATCGGTGCCGCCGACTGGATTCCAGCGAGTTCGTCAATCTGACGAGTGTGTCGACGCTCGTACAGCATGCCGACCAACAAGAACAAAGCACCAGTGCTGATGCCATGGTTGACCATCTGGATCACAGCACCACTCACCGCCTGCGCGGTGAAAGCGAAAATGCCGAGCACCACGAACCCCATGTGCGCCACCGAGGAATACGCCACCAGGCGCTTGAGGTCGCGCTGCATGGCCGCAGCAATCGCCCCCCAAATGACACCCACCACACCTACGGTTACGAGCACCGGAGCCGCCCAGTTGGAAGCCTCCGGGAACAGATACAGGCCAAACCGCAGCAGACCATAGGTGCCCAGCTTCAACATCACGGCCGCCAGGACTACCGAACCCGCGGTGGGTGCCTCGGTGTGGGCATCAGGTAACCATGTGTGCAGCGGCACAACGGGCACCTTCACCAAGAACGCGATCGCGAAGGCTACGAAGCAAAGACGAGCGGTCTCAACTGGTAACTGCTGCGCTTCAGCCAAAGCCACCAAGTCAAAGGTGAGTTCGCCATTGGGGGAACCCAGCACTGCGGTTGCCACGATTGCCACCAGCAACAGTGCCGAGCCAGCCATCGTGTAGATGAAGAACTTCGTAGCGGCGTAGCGGCGACCCTCGTAGCCCCAACCTGCGATCAACAGGTACATGGGCACCAACACCACTTCAAACATCACGAAGAACAAGAAGAGGTCAAGCGCAACGAAGGCGCCGACCGCGCCTGCCTGCAACAGCAACATCCAGGCCGTATACGGCTTGGGATCGCGGTGCGGATCAACGCCCGCCAGCACTATTGGCACCACCAGACTGGTCAGCACCACCAGCCAGAGCGAGATGCCGTCAACACCTACCTTCCAAGAAATGCCGAGTGCCGGGATCCACGACACCGCGCTCTCAAACTGAAAGCCAGATTCTGCCGTGTTGAACTGCCACGCCAACGCCAGGGCCAGTGCCCCACCGATAGCGGCAAACAGTGCGCCGATTGGGCGGGCCAGATCCGGACGACCGCGGGGCAACAAAGCAACAACCAATGCGCCCACCGCTGGCACAAAAATGAGCGCGTTTAGCAGCGGGAAGTTGAGCGCCGCCTCCGAAACGGCAACCAGCGTGCCCACAGACGCGGCCATGATTAGGCGAGGCCCCGCAACGCAAGCCAGGTGACGAGGATGATCGCACCGACGGCGACCGCGGATGCGTAGTGGCGCAGATAGCCCGATTGCAGCGGTCGCAGAACCTCACCCAGCATTCGCACCAGTCGCGCGATGCCATTGACCGCACCGTCAACGAAACGCCGATCTGCCTCAGCTACGGCGTTGAACGCAGCAGTGCCTGGGCCGCCGACGAAGTTTGAGATGCTGGAATCCACATAGAAGGCGTTCTCAAGCAAAGCCGGTTCAAGCCGGTCTGTTGGGACGCGCGCTTTCAGCCACACCCAGACTGCGAACGCGATACCCCCGAGCGCAGTTGCTGCAGCCATCAGAGCGAGCGCGAGCTTGGTGCCGGTCGCCGACGCGAACGCGTGCGGATGGGCGAGCACCGGCTCCAAGAAGTGCTCTAGCACCAACCAGTCGCCCACCAGCGGCAAGTTGACTGCGCCTCCAACCGCTGCGGTGCCCGCCAGCAGCACCAGCGGCGCTGTCATGGTCGCTGGCGACTCGTGCGGATGGACGCTGTCGTCCCAGCGTTGGCCGCCGAAGAACACTAAGAAAGTCTGACGGCTCATGTAATACGCAGTGAGTAACGCTGTGACTAGTCCGACTGCCCACAACAGCCAGTGCTGTTCCCAGGCGGCCAACAAAATCTCGTCCTTGGACCAGAACCCCGATAGGGGCGGCACTCCGGCGATGGCTAGCCACCCCACGATGAACGTGGCCGCCGTGACAGGCATGAGAGCGCGCAGTGCGCCCATGTGTCGCATGTCTTGTTTGTCGCCGAGCCCGTGGATGACCGAACCGGCACCCAAAAACAAGAGTCCCTTGAAGAACGCGTGGGTCACAACATGGAATATCGCCGCCACGTACGCTCCGGAGCCGATCGCCAAGAACATGTAGCCGAGCTGGCTAACGGTGGAGTACGCCAACACCTTCTTGATGTCGTGCTGGGCTACCGCGGCCAGTGCGGCAAACAGCGCCGTTGCGGCTCCGACTACTGCTATGACAGCTAGCGCCGAATCGCTCAGCACCGGGTTGAGCCGCACCAGCAGGTACACACCGGCTGTCACCATGGTGGCGGCATGCACCATGGCCGAAACGGGAGTTGGGCCCTCCATGGCATCGGGGAGCCACACGTACAGCGGTAGCTGCGCTGACTTGCCCGCGGCCGCCAGCAGCAGCAGCAGCGAAACAGCAGTAGCGGTGCCGTCGGCCAGTGCCGGAGCCGCTTGTGCGATCCCGACGTAGGAGACCGTGCCCAGGGTCGTCCACAGTAAGAACGTGGCCACCATGAAGCCGAAGTCGCCAACGCGGTTGGTGACGAACGCCTTCTTGCCAGCAGAAGCGGCCGTAGGTCGCTCGTGCCAGAAAGAGATGAGCAGATAGGAGCAAGTGCCGACACCTTCCCAGCCCAGGAACGTGACCACCAAATTCTCTCCCAACACCAACATGAGCATTGAGAACATGAACAAGTTGAGGTACAAGAAGAACTTGGAGTACTTGGGGTCGCCATGCATGTAGCCGATGGAGTACAGGTGAATGAGCGTCCCCACGCCAGTTACGAAGAGCGCCATCGTTATTGACAACGGGTCCACCAGCAGCGCGGCATCTACTTGAAGGTTGCCGTTTACTTGAAGGTTGCTCAGCGGCATCCACTCGAACAGTGTCGAGACGTGTGAGCGCCCGCCGTGACCGCCTGCGCCGCCAGTGGTCGCCTCGTCTAAGCCAAGCAACCCGATGAAAGTGACCACCGTCACCAGGAACGACAGCGCGCTGGCCGAAGTTGCCACCCAGCCAGCACGAGGCTCGCCTAGGCGCGGACCGGCCAGCAACAGCACTGCGAAGCCGGCAAGGGGCAGCGCAGGAATGAGCCATGCCAACTCAACCATCGCCTTGATCCCCCGGTCTCAGCCCTTCAAGGCTGACAGGTCATCTGCTGTCGCACGAGGCGAAGCCCGCAGAACCGCCACCACCAACCCGAGCCCTACCACTACCTCAGCGGCCGCCACAACTAGCACGAACAGCACCACCGTGTGTCCATGCACATCGCCGAAGCGGTCAGCAAAAGCAATAAAGCTGAGGTTGACACCGTTGAGCATTAGCTCAACACACATCAGCATGATCAACGGGTTGCGCCGCAACAACAGGCCTGTACCACCAAGCACAAACAACAATGCCCCGAGCGTCAGATACCAGCCGGTCGTCACCTCTAGGCCGCTCATTGGCGCTCCTGTTGCTGCGGTCGCTGAACTGGGGAGTCTCCGCCCGAACTGGGTTGGCCCAGACTGGGTTGGCCCAGACTGGGTTGGCCCAGATTGCGTTGGCCCAGATTGGGTTGGCCGAGACTAGATCCGCCCTGGCGGGACAGCATCACGGTCGCGATGACCGCCACGATGAGCAGGAGCGAGGTCAGCTCAAACGCGTACACGTAGTCGGAGAACAGTGAGCGGGCGATAGCGCTGACATCTATGAGATAGCTCGAAGCGCTGCCGTCGGGCGCCCCAGCGCTCGGCAAGTTGTAGCAAACAATACTTGAGCTTGACGGGAGCGTTGACCTTGCGAGCGTGGCTGCTTCTTCGGCGCAATACGACCCAAGACCCCCGAAGATCTGGTCTATAGCAGTGACTAGCCAGACCACGATGGCCACTCCGCCGAAACCGAACACGGCTGCAGTCCACCTCTGGGCCCCTAGTGCGTCCAGTCTTAGCTCCGCGGCCCTATCGACGCCCAGCAACATGATAACGAACAAGAACAAGACCACGATGGCACCGGCGTACACAATGACCTGCACGGCCGCGATGAAGTGCGCCTGCTGAGCTACGAACAGCACAGCGACGCCGAACAGCGTCATCACCAACATGAGAGCTGCGTGTACTGGGTTGCGGAACAAAATGACGCCGACCGCGCCAGCCAGGCACGCGGCGCCCGCGACCGCAAAAACGATTACCTCAATCATCAGCAAACTCAGGCATCAGCAAACTCAGGCACCAACCCAGCTAGGCATCAGCGCTGGTCCTGTTGGTTTCGCTGCTGCTCGGTGTGCTGGTCTCACCAGTTTCGTCGTGATCAGTCTCATCGTTGTCCGCGTCGTCCGCATGATCCGCGTGATCCGCGTGATAGTCCGCGTGCTGACCCTGCTCGGGAGCGCGCACGCCATAGCCCAGCTCGCCACTCCAGCCCACTTTGCCCTCATAGGCAGGTTGACCTGAGGGCGAGGTGGCTCGCATCCAACCAGAGGTGTGCTCGTCGTCACCGTCGTGCCACAGTTCCCACGGCTGATGCCGGGGGCGTCCATCGTCATCGGTCAGCAGTTCCTCCTTGGTGTAGATGGCATCCCGCCGGGTGGGGAAACTGAACTCAAAGACCTTCGTCTCGGTGATGGCCTCGGTGGGGCAGGCTTCTACGCATAGGTCGCAGTGAATGCAGCGCAGGTAGTTAATCTCGTACACGTAGCCATAGCGCTCACCTGGCGACACTGGACTGTCGGATGGATTGTCGGCTCCGCGCACATAGATGCAGCGAGCTGGACACACTCCAGCGCACAGCTCGCACCCGATGCACTTCTCCATGCCGTCGGGGTAACGGTTGAGCACGTGTCGGCCGTGAAAGCGCACGGGCTTCGGCCGCTTCTCCTTCGGGTACTCAGTGGTGACTCGTTCGCCGAAGAGCTTGCCGAACGTGACCTTGAAGCCGTCGAGATAGCCCATCAGTCGCCGCCTGCTGTGCTTGACAGCTCTTGGTTTGCCAGTGCTGGGTCCGGTAGTTCTGGGTCTGGCAATCTGGGTTCTGGCAATCTGGGATCCGAGAGAGCCGGGTCTGCAACCCTGCGCTTGGCCGCCCGCTGCGCTGCTGACAAGAGCGACCAACCTATGGCGCCGACCGCGGTGCCCACAACCACGATCCAAGCCCGCCGCCAGCCCTGGAAAGTATCAAGCTGGCTCATGCCAAGCAGCATGAGCCAATACAGCATGATCGGGATGAGCACCTTCCAGCCCAGCGACATCAACTGGTCGTAGCGCAGTCGGGGCAACGTGGCCCTGAACCACACGAACAGGAAAAGGAACGCGAGCACCTTGACCAGGAACCACACGGTCGGCCATAGCCAGGTCAAACCAAAGAAGATTGGACCGGCTGGTCCGCCGAAGAACAGCGTCACCATAATCGCAGACATCGTGATGACATTCATGAACTCGGCCAAGAAAAACAGCGCGAACCGGATCGAGGAATACTCGGTATGAAAGCCGCCCACTAGCTCCTGCTCGGCCTCAACCAAATCGAAGGGCGGGCGGTTCAGCTCAGCAGTCACAGCGATAAGAAAGACCAGGAACGGCACGATGCCGGTCTGGAGCCAGAACCAGGTGTCCAACCCACCGGACTGGAGCGACACGATGCGCTGCGTTGAGAGCGAACCCGCAACTAGCACTACCGCCACAACGGACATGCCCAGCGCGGCTTCATAGGAAATTGCCTGCGCAGAGGCCCGCACCGACCCGATTAGCGGGTACTTCGACCCCGAGGACCAGCCCGCCAACATGACACCGTAAACAGCAATCGACGACATCGCGAGCAGCAACAGAATGCCGACCGGCGGATCCGCCACTTGCAAGATGGTTTCCTTGCCGAATAGCGTGACAGTGCCGCTGCGTTCACCCAATGCACCAGCATCGCTGAAGACTCCACCAACTGGCACGATCGCGAACGCCACAAATGCTGTCACCGCCGAGATGTACGGCGCCAACCGAAAGACCAGCGGATCTGAGTTGGCCGGGCGCAGATCTTCTTTAAAGAAGAACTTGACGCCATCTGCGAAGGCCTGTAGCAGGCCCCATGGCCCGGCAACGTTGGGGCCAATTCGGTGTTGCATGTCTGAGATCAGCTTGCGCTCAAACCAAATCATGAACATCGTGGCAACCAGCAGCGCGGCGAACGCCACAAAGATCTTGATGCCCACTATTGCGACATCGCCCCAGTCGACACCGTCCGTGAAGAGTGGGTCGCCGGTCATCGTGGCAACCCTGAGTTGCTTGTAGCAGCGTTGCTAGCAGCAGGGTTTCGGGTTTCGATCCGCACGTCCGTAACGCGGGCGGAAGCATCAATCAAGGCGCCTACGTCTAGATGAGGCGACGGAAAAGGCACCACAACATTGCCCCGGTAAACGTCGGCATCTGCCACCAGAGGCAGCCGCAACGCACCGCGTCGGGTATGAACCTCAACTTCGGTACCCGATTCAACGCCCACCCGCTCCAGGTCGAGCGGATGCAAGCGCATTGCCGTAGCCGCAGCAAGCGGCGCCAAAGCTGGCGTTTGGGTGACCGTGACTCCGCCGTCGTAGAGCTTGCGGTTACAGATCGCGCGGAAGCCGTACGCGTCTCGAGCGGGTGAGACGCTTTCGGCCGGTAGCTCCGGCTCGAAGACCGCTCCTGCCACTAGCACGCCGTCGGCGGCCAGTTCGGGGCCGACTAGCTGCGTGTGTGTTGTGCAAACGGCAGCTATCTCGCGGGTGATTTCCTCAACTGAGCTGAACCCGAGGTCCGCACTGCACGCCACGGCCAGCTCAGCGGCGATCATCCAATCAGGACGAGCCGAGCCTGGCGCGGTCACCATCTTGCCAAGCGACGAGACTCGGCCCTCTACGTTGGTGGTGGTACCCGACTTCTCCCCGAAAGCCGCCGCGGGCAACACGATGTCGGCTTGCGCCGTTGAGGGGTTCATAAGTGATTCCACTGCCACAACCGTGGCCGCGCCCGCTACGCCTTGGCGCGCCAGCGCGCTGTCGGGGAAATCCGTGAGCGGATCTGCGCCCAGCAAAAACAGCACATCAATGTCGCCGCGGGCGGCTGCGGTGAGAATTCCCGCTGCGTCACGCCCGCGTTCGGTGGGTAACTCACCCCACTTTGCTGCCAAACCCGGCGAAGGGTCAGGGAGGCGCGTTCGCCCTGGTAGCAAACCCGGCGCTAAACCCATGTCGAGCGCTCCTCGCACGTTGCCGCGACGTGAGGTCACCAGGAATCGAGCATGGGGGAGACGCGCACGCACAACCGACGCCACCTCAGCGGTGGCTTCAGCGGACTCGGCCACAGAGGAACGGCCCAGCAACACCACCACGGATCCCGATGCCAGTTCTTCGGCCAACGAGTCGTCGCTGTCAAGCAAGTTTCGTAGCGTCGATGCGGCCTCGCCACCACCGCACTGCAAGTTACGCACGGCACTGCGCGTCATACTTGTTTTGGTCGGAGCGATCTCAACCAAGCGAGTGGTTTCCGCGCGCGCTGCGCCTCGTATTCGCAGGTACAGTACCGGCAACTGCTCACGTAGGTCGCCGCACACCAGCAGCGTGGTGTCGGCGGTGCAGGCTTCGTCAATGGTCGCTGACGGCAAGCCCAACACCAGCTCCGCGGGCAGTCCGTCGCCGAGCTGAGCATCTAGGTGATCGGTCCGCAGCACCGTGCGGGCCAGTTTTGACCATGCGTAGGCATCCTCGTTGGTGCCACGCGCACCGCCGAGCACGGCAATGGCACCCGGTCGCGCTGAGGACACCGCGTTCGCCACGGCGCCTAGAGCATCAGCCCAATCGGTCGCCTGAAAGCGGCGCAACGGCTCTGCAACCTGGCTGGCTTGGGTTCGGTCGGTTGCAGCGGGGCCCATTGGGGTGGCTGGCGGATTGGCAGGTGCGGCACCTGTGCGTGTTCGCCCTCGAAGCGGCGTGGTCACCCTGTTCGGGCTAGTAGCGGAACCGAACGCGAATCGGCCCTTGTCGCAGAGCCAACCGTGATTGACCGGATCGATATCAACCCCGAGGTAGCGCACCAGTTCATTGCGGGATGATTGCACCGCAATGCGACAGCCCACGGCGCATGTAGTGCAGGTGGATTCAACTTGGGCGAGGTCCCACGGACGCGCTTTGAAGCGATACGGCGATGCCGTGAGCGCCCCCACCGGGCAGATTTGCACCGTGTTACCCGAAAAGTAGGACGAGAAGGGCTCGCCAGGGAATGTGAGCACCTGGGTTTCGTTGCCACGCTCGATGAAGTCGATAAGCGGATCGCCTGCCACTTCGTCTGCAAACCGGGTGCAACGATCACACAAGATGCAGCGTTCCCGATCCAAGTCCACCAAACCCGAGATGGGAATCGGCTTGCGGAAGTGTCGCTTTTCTTCCACGAACCTGGACTCGCCCGGCCCGTAGGCGATGGTTTGGTCTTGCAACGGACACTCGCCGCCCTTGTCGCAGACCGGGCAGTCCAGCGGATGATTGATGAGCAATAGCTCCAGCACGCCTTCTTGCGCTCGCTGCGTGCGCGCGCTGGTGGTATCGACCGTCATCTGCGGCGAAACTGGGACCATGCAGGACGGCTGTAGCTGTGGTCCGCGCCCTGTGTCGATGTCAACTAGGCACATGCGGCACATGCCAACCGGACTCATGCGCTCGTGGTAACAAAACCTCGGAATGTGAACCCCGGCCCGTTCGGCAGCCGCGATGACAAGTTCACCCGGTTGCGCGTCCACAGTGACACCGTTGATGGTTACTTCAACCGTTGGCACCTCAACAGTGTTAGGAGTTGCCGGTTCAGTGTCTGTCTTAGACACGCCCGTCTCAGACACGGATCGAGACCTCCGCGGCTGGCGAACCTTCAAACTGGGCGCTGTCACGCAGGCCGTTGTCGAGGTGGCCGTTGTCAAGGTGGGCGTTTGGCGCCACGCGCGCTTCGAATTCCTCCGGAAACAGCGTCATAGCCGAATGCACCGGAGCAAACGCTGACGGGCCCACAAAGCAGATGGTGGTCATCTGATACGGAAACGGCTTCGGCTCAAGTGCCCGTTCGGGCACACCAGCATGGGGAAAGTCACCAGGACAAATAGAAGCGCCCACGTCAAGCAACAAGTCAAGATCGCGCGGCGTGCCAGTGCCATCGCAGATGCGTCGCAGCACACGTTCCAGCCAGGTGGCACCTTCGCGGCACGGCACGCACTTGCCGCACGACTCGTGGGCGTAGAACTTCGTCAGCGTGAGAGCCGCAGCGGGAATATCGGTGGTGTCGTCCATCACCATCACCGCTCCGGAGCCCAACATTGAACCCTGCGGCCCCACTTCGGAGGCTTCAAATGGAAGATCAAGCTGCGCTGGCGTGAACCACGGCGCAGACCCGCCGCCAGGAACGAACGCTTTCAGCTCCCGACCCGGAAGCAGGCCCCGGCAATAGTCATCGCCATAGATCAGATCTCTGAATGTGGTTGTGCCGTTGGTTATCTCAAATACACCTGGCCGCGCAACGTGCCCACTCACAGCCACCATGCGGGTGCCGGGCGAAGTGGGCGTACCAATGGCGGTGTACGCCGCAGCCCCATGCCGCAAAATCCACGGCAGGTTCGCCAACGTCTCCACATTGTTCACTATGGTGGGCTGACCGTAGAGCCCGATGGCAGCAGGGAAGTACGGCGGCTTGAGTCGTGGCATGCCGCGATTGCCTTCCAGGCTCTCAATAAGTGCTGTTTCCTCGCCGACCACGTACGCACCCGCACCTGAGTGCAAGACAATGTCCACCGAAAAATCGGTTCCACCGATGTTGCGACCGACCCAGCCGGCTTCGTACGCCTCATTCAGGGCTTGGGTCACACGCTCTTGTGCCAGCGCCATCTCGCCGCGGATGTAGAGGAAACACTGCGACAACCCAATCGCATAACAGGCGATGAGGCTGCCCTCGATGAGCTGGTGCGGGTCGATTTCCATGAGCAGGCGGTCTTTGTAGGTGCCCGGCTCTGACTCGTCGCCGTTGACCACCAAGTAACGGGGCCACACTCCCGGAGGGCAAAAGCCCCACTTGACACCGGCCGGGAAGCCAGCGCCGCCTCGGCCCAGCAACGTCGCATCACGCACTTCGCTATGCACATCGGCCGGGGCACGATCCAAGGCGGCCCGTAAACCTGCGTAACCCCCCGTGGCCAGGTAACGCTCGAGCGTGTAGCTGTCGGCGTAATCGAAGCGCTCAGACACAATGCGCGGCGCATCATTAGCAACAAATCCAGCCGCGTGAGTAATCGTGTAAGACGCCATCAGCCAGCACCGTTATTCGCTGCCGCGGGCCGGGCCGGTGCTGCGGGTTGTCGCGCGGGAGCTTCCAGCCAGACAGGTGCCGTGTTGACCTGCTCCGGCGGTAGCGCACCGACGGCCCGCTCTGCTGGGATGCGCTGTCGCACACGTGCCACGACGCCGTGAGGCGGGACTTCGTCATCTAGGGCGCCCGCCGCCAAGTCGTTCACGAGTTGGTCAAATGCGTCAACGTCGACTCGGTAGCGATAACGATAGTTCACCTGAAGACAAGGCGCCTCGGTGCAGGCAGCCTGGCACTCACCCGAGGCAAGCGTGAACATGCCATCTTCAGTAGTGCCGCCAACACGCACGCCCAAGCGCTGTTGCGCATGTGCCATGAGCTCAGTGGCACCGGCGAGGGCACACGACATGGTGACACAGACGTTCACCAGATACTTGCCAACAGGCTCCCGCTTGAACATCCCATAGAACGAGCAGGTGCCCAGCACCTGAGCTGGTGTCGTGTCGAGGAGTTCAGCGATCTCAGTCATCGCTTCGGGAGACACCCAGCCAGCTTGTGCCTGCGCGACATGCAAAAGGGGAATCATCGCAGACCGGCGTTTGGGGTAGCGATTGATGATCTCAAGCGCCAGCGAGCGGTTCTCATCGGTGAAAAAGCTCATTACCGGTCCACCTCGCCCATTATTGGGTCCACAGAGGAGATGATGGCAACGGCGTCGGCTAGCAAGCCGCCGTACATGAGATGCGGGAGACTCTGCAGGTTCACGAACGAAGGCGCGCGGATATGCACACGCTGTGGCTTGGGTCCTCCATCTGAGACCAAGTAGCAGCCCAGTTCGCCACGAGGCGACTCGACCGCCACATAGGTCTCGCCAGCAGGCACCCGAAAGCCCTCAGTGAAAATCTTGAAGTGGTGAATCAGCGCTTCCATTGATTCGTCAATGCGAGCCCGCGGAGGTGGCGTGACCTTGCGATCCTCAGTGCGGTAGGGGCCCTTGGGCATCTTGTCCAGGCACTGCGCAACTATGCGCATCGACTCCCGGATCTCATTCAGGCGAATGGAGTATCGATCGAACGTGTCGCCGAAAGCTCCGACCACGACATCAAAGTCCACCTCGTCGTAGGCCAGATACGGCATGGTGCGACGCAGATCCCAAGCTTCACCGGTGCTGCGCAACAGTGGCCCCGTGGCTGACATTGCAATGGCCTCATCTGCAGTGATGACACCGACGCCCTGGGTGCGGTCTCGCCAAATCGGCTGACCGGTCATCAAAGTGTCAAACTCCTCAAGTCGGCTGGGCAGCACTGCCAATATGTGCTCCACATCGTCTTGCCAACCGTCGGGCAAGTCGGCTGCCACGCCGCCGGGACGTATGTAGTTGTGATTCATCCGCAAGCCAGTGACGCTCTCAAAAAAACGCAGTATCTCCTCACGTTCGCGCCAGCCATAGAGCATCATCCCAACTGCGCCCAGGTCCATGCCGTTCGTTGCGAGGAACAACAAATGTGAACTCATGCGGTTCAGTTCGCACATCAGCATGCGGATCCAGGTAGCTCTGGGGGGGATCTGCGTTCCCAGTAGGTCCTCAACCGCGAGACAGAACACAAGCTCGGTAAACAGCGGCGAGGCGTAGTCCATGCGCGTGACGTTGGTAGGTCCTTGCAGGAACGTGAGGTCTTCAGCCGTTTTTTCCATCCCGGTGTGCAAGTAACCGATGATCGGCTTGGATCGCAGCACCGTCTCGCCTTGCAGTTCCATCACTATGCGCAGCACACCATGAGTGGACGGATGCTGAGGCCCCATGTTGATGAGCATTGGGCCATCGTCGCTGCTGGGGGCCTCGTGCTCACCAACAACATCGGCTGCCATTGCGTCTGTTTCGCTGATGCGCAGCACTGCGTCGTCGGGTCGGCGAGCAGCGGCGAGCGTCGCGCCAGTTGTCTTGACATCAGTAGTGGCGCTCATCGGCCTTCGATCGCCTTGAACTGCACAGGTATGGCGCCGATGGCATAGTCCTTGCGCAACGGGTGGCCTTCCCAGTCGGGCGGCATGAGAATACGACTGGGATCAGGATGATCACCAAAGCTGATACCAAACAGGTCGGCCACTTCCCGTTCGGGTGCCTCGGCCCCCGGATACAGCCCAACGATGGATGGCACCTGCGGGTCGTCGCCAGGCACTTGAACACGTACACGCAGTCGGCGCCGGCCGCGCAGATCCAGCAGGTTCACCACTACCTCGAAGCGTTCCGGCTCGATACCGGGAGCCGCGCTTCGGTTGTGATTGGTAAGCCCATCAACAGCGCATACGTCCACGCACATCTCATAACCGTCAGCAGCAGCCATACGAAGCACATCGGTGTACTCGTCCCGAGTCGGATGCAACACGAGCTGGCCACGCTCGTCGGTACACCGCACACCGAACATCGTGGGTTCAGCACTAGCGGTATCGCCTACGGCACTTTCGTCAGACATCAGCGCGACACCGGCGTACTAGACGGCGCGCCATGCGCCGCTGTACTAGCTGACGGCGCGCCATGCGCCGCTGTACTAGCTGACGGCGCGCCATGCGCCGCTGGATCTGCTCCCGAAGTCAAGGTGATGCCAGCACCCGAGCCACGTTCGTCTCGACGCTGAGTCAGTTCGCCGGTACGGATTTTCTCGTGCAGCGCGAGGATGGCGTGCAGCAGCGTTTCGGGTCCCGGAGGGCATCCAGGTGCGTACATATCAACCGGCACGACCTGATCCACACCTTGCACGATGGCGTAGTTGTTGAACATCCCGCCGCTCGACGCGCACACCCCCATAGAGAGCACCCACTTGGGCTCCATCATCTGGTCGTAGATCTGCCTCAGCACTGGCGCCATCTTTTGGCTGACCCGGCCTGCGACGATCATCAAATCGGCTTGACGCGGAGAGGCGCGGAACGTCTCCATGCCGAAACGAGCTAGGTCGTAGTGCGCGGTACCCGTCGCCATCATCTCAATGGCGCAGCAGGCCAGCCCGAAGGTGGCTGGCATCAAGCTACGACGACGAGCCCACTTCACCAGCTCCTCTACTGGCGCGGTAAAGACGTTGTGGCCGAGTCCGGCGAGACCGTCATCAATGCCGAGACGGGACTTGAGCTTGTCGATTCCCGCCATCAGTCCGCCGCCGTCACGCCGCTGGATTGGCTTGGGTCGCCCACCAGATGCTCGCGTCCGGTTAGCCCGACCACACGCACGCCGCCACCTTCGCTGCGGCCGGGTTCACTGGAACGGGGCTCACTGGGACCGGGCTCACTGGGACCAGTTTCGGTGCGGGCCGCGAGCGGGAGCGGGAGGACGCGACGCTTGCGCGGGCCCCACTCCAGGCCCCCCATAGCCAACTCATAGACGAACGACAAGAAGAAGACCGCCACGAAGATCAGCATCGCCACGAATCCAAACAAAGCGAGCTCGCCATGCGCCACGGCCCACGGGTACAGAAAGACGATCTCAATGTCGAACATGATGAACAGCATCGCTACCAGATAGAAGCGCACCGGAAATCGCTCTGGAATAGCTGACTGGTCAACGATGCCGCACTCATAGGACGCCAGCTTTGCGTTGGTGCTGCGCTGAGGCGCCAGCAGTCGAGACGCCAGGATGCTCCCGAACACAAACACGACAGCGAGCACGGCGAGAACCAACACCGGCAGGTATTCGGCCAAGTCGCTGTTCATGCCCCGATCCTCATGACCCAGTCCCCTTCAGCGCGTCGGTGTTCAGTTACCGCACCCAGTCTGGCCGCAAGTCTGTCCACAGAGAATCTGGCCCAGCCGACCAATCACTTACCTGCAGCCTCGCGTACCGCCCAAATCGCCTGGTCCCGTCTATGCAGGTGGTAACAGCCCAAGCCGAACAGCAGGGCAGAGAAGATCGTTAGCAGGGCAGGGCGGAGACGGACGCTGCCATGGTCTCGAACCATCACGACCGAATAAACAGGAGCGCTGGCATCAATCCGTGCTTCTGGCAAGATGAGCGCGCCCTCGTCGTCCACCAAGTTGGGATCCAAGTCGGCCCTCGGCGCATACGGCTGGATTTGCACTACCGCGTAGTTCGGCTTACCGCGACTCGGGAAGAAATACTGGGTGATTACGTTGTCGGGAATGCCCAGCGGGCGATAGCGCTCGCCGCCTGTGATGACCACACGGTGGGTGAAATAGTCAGTAGCGGCCGAGAAGAGGCACGAGTTCACGGCCAGCAACCGCCGAGGATCGGCGTCGCTGCACGCAACGTGGCTGTCGGCTGCTGAGCGGGCATCAGCCTCGTCAACTTCTGCCCAATCGGCGGGCACCGGCTCGGAAGCGCCGGCCGGTAGCTGCTGCACCTGCTCAATCGGCACCACGGCTGGGTTGGTCGCCACCTGCAGGACGTTCCAACCAGGTTGGCCGCCGATCCATCCAATGCCGAAGATCCACCAAACGATGGACATCAGCAGCATCCAGCCCCACAGACCAGTCCACGCCACCAAGAAACCGAGCCGGATCCCCAAGTTGGTGGCCAGCAGCAAATACACAGACCCACACAGCACTGCCACGCTGATGATGACGGCCAAGTAGCCCGTAAGAACTGGGTCCCAACTGACTATCGCCATCACTTGGCCCAAAATCTGGTTGCCCAACGTCTGATCCACCAGTATCGGGCCCAGCGTCTGTTCGGTAGTCATGGCGGCGTTCACGAGTCGTCTCCCGCATCGTGCAGCAGATTGAAGCCGACTGCGGACTGAGCCTGGGGATCCAAGCCGCGTTCGTATTCAGCAATGGCCCGGATCTCATCTTCGGTCAATACGCGTCCGAAGCCCGGCATGCCGTAATTTCCCAGCCGCGCGAACTCGCCGAAGGGCACATTGTCGGCGGCTCCATCGGCGATAAACGAGATGTGGTCCTCAATATCGGGGAACAGTCGCTCCAAGCTGACGCTGTTGAGCGGTGGGCCATAACGACCCGCGCCCGACGGTCCCGGCAACACCTCCACCGATCCGCCGTTGTTGGGCAATTGAGCAGGACCCCGGCCTGGCCAACGCGGCGTGTGGCAGCGTGCGCAATGCAGGTTGAACAGAACCTCACCCTCTGAGCTGTCCGGGTTAGCGGCAGTCTCGACAGCCTTGCGAGACGCGGCACGCTCCTGAGCTTCCTCGTCGCTAATCCGCTCCCGCCACAGCCAAGCAACGAGATCGTCAATTTGCTGGTCATTCAAAGGACCGCCGCCCTCAAGCCCCCACGCGGGCATAACGCCACGGCCGTAGACGAGGATCTGGCGCACCTCGCTGACTTCGTCCAACGTTTCAGCGTCAGTGTCAAAACGCGTGAAAACGTCGTCGATGGAGGGACCTTCCCAGGTTGTATTGATGACGAAGGACTCTTTGTCCAAGAACTGATGGCCAATGTCCAGCACCACGGGCGCGAAGCGGGCACCGCCCAGATCCGCGCCGTGACAGTCCGTGCATTCCTGCTCGGCTGCGAGCGCCTCGCCACGGTTAGCGGCTGCCTCAGAGAAAGCCGTCTCAGCACCCGAGCGGCGTCCGCCTTCCAGCATCCAGTAGATCGGCAGCACCAGCGCCATTACCAGCAGCATTAGGACACCAAATGCTTGGACTTTCTCCAGCCGACGACCCTCAAGTTCTTCGTCGTCGGGCAGGTTGCCCCGATTGGGCGCTAGTTCGATCTCGCTGCCTATTTCCGCCTTGGCCTGGCGGATATTGACGAACACGTAGATAGCCCAGCCAACGACGACAACAGCCAAGAGCACTATCGCAATAGAGCGCTCGGTGCTGGCGGCGAGCATTTGGTTGAACTCAGGCACAGTGCGGTCCTTCAAGACCTTGGCCTGTTGTGTCGGTACCGATTGCCGGTCCTTGCGACACGGTGCCTGTATCTACATAGACGTTGCCGCTCTCAATGGTCACCGGGAACCGGTCCATGCCGCGCGGAGCTGGTCCGGACTTCTTCTCGCCGACGCGGTTGTACTTGGAACCATGACACGGACACTCAAACCACTGCGAGCTACCACACACTGGCACCTTGCAGCCCAAGTGCGGACACACTTGCCACAACGCCACGTATCCCATGCGCATGCCGTCAAGCACGGCACCGCCATACACCGTTTCGGCGTTCGACATCGTCGCTGAGTCGGTCGGATAGGGCTGCAAGTAGCTCTGCGCTTCAGAGAAGTAGGAGAAGTTCTCCGCCGGGGTGGAAGAGGCGATTGCCTCGTCCACCGAAGCGACTGTGCCGATTTTGATTTTTGAACCAAAGCCGCCAGTAGGGCGCGGCCACAAGAATGCCAGCATGGCTGCGCTAAACGTGCCCAGACCGGTTGACATCAGCAAAACCGAAGACCGATTCAGGAACTGACGGCGGGTGACACCCACCTCGCTGGACGGAGGCGGCGCCCAGTCGGCAGGCAGTTCGGGCTCCACGGTGGCAACTGGAGCTGGGCGACGCTCGGCAGCTACCGAGCGTTCCAACACCTGGGCTTGCGCGCTGATACCAAACGCGCCCGGACCGTCAACATCGTCAGTGCCACCAGCGCCACCAAGAGCACCGGGGTTGGCGGCCATTTCGTCACGCCGCCGAGTCTCACGCGACAGATAACCCAAACCGGTGGCATCCCGACGACGCAAAGACACGAACGCAACTACAGCACCTAGCGCCACGATGATCGGGACGGCAATCGCCAGAATCGTTCCGGTGGACATGCTGGCGTGCTCCTACAGGTGGAAGATGCCGTGCAGACCGGTGTCCCACGGGTAGGTGAAGTTGAAGCCCTGCCCCCGAAAGAAGGAGCCAATGATCACCAGCACAGCCCAGAACATCAGGTGGATCGTCTGGATCGAGATAGCGAACTTGCGATCCTCGGGCCGCAGAGATGGGTTTTTGTCAACGTAGGGGGCGGCTCCCAACAGCATTAGCACGACGCCCGGAATCGTCACGCCAGCAATCATCGGGTCGAACATTGTGAGCAGTTCTTGCAAGCCCAGGAAATACCACGGCGCCTTGGACGGATTCGGCGTCTCGTTGTGGTTCGCGAGCTCCAGCAGCGGAGCGTTGATGAACAGCGAGAAGACCAGCGTGAAGGCCGTGATGAACAGCGCTGCTGTGAATTCAGCCGCCAACAGGTGCGGCCACACATGGACCTTGTCGCCGGGGCTGGCCTTGACGTCTTGAATTGAGCCTGACTTGACGACGGTCAGAAGTCGGTGAGTGTTGCCAGCGGGTCCGGCCATGAGCGGCGGTAGCGCAGTCGCCACACCCGCGCCCGCTGAACCTGCAGATGCTGCGCCCGATGGCGCCAGGCCAGCGACAGCGGGCGCTCCACCGGGCTGTTGGCTGGCTTCCAGTAGGGACCGCGGAATAGTGACACCGTCGTCGTCGGACGGTGCGCCGACTGGCGCTTCGTCTGCGGCGGCTGCGGGGGCACCGGTCGCGCGAACTCGGGCTTCGGCACTTCGGCGCAGAAGATGTTCGGGGATCTCGGTCATGGCGATGGCTTCGGGACGCTCCTGCTTTTATAGCGGGCCCGAAATACCTCCGTCCTTTCTCACCCTCCAGAAGTGGATCGCCATAAATATGACAATCACAAAAGGAAGCATCAACACGTGCAACACATACCATCGCAGCAGCGTCTCGGCTCCGATCTGTTTGCCACCGAGAAGCACGAAGCGGACTTGCTCACCGAACACCGGCGTGAAGCCCATCATGTTCGTACCCACCGTGACCGCCCACAGCGAGAGCTGATCCCACGGAAGCAAGTAGCCGGTGAAGCTGAGCAGCAGCGTTAGCTGCAGCAAAATGACGCCGATGACCCAGTTGAACTCTCTCGGTGCCTTGTAGGCGCCGTGATAGAAGACACGGGCCATATGCAAAAACACCGTTATGACCATTAGGTGCGCTGCCCATCTGTGCATGTTGCGCACCAGCAGACCGAACGCCACCTGGGTGTGGAGGCTCTCAATATCCGCCCAAGCTGCCGTGTCAGTCGGCCGATAGAAGAACATCAAGAAAATGCCCGTGATGGTCAGCAGGATGAACAGGAAGAAGCTCAGTCCGCCCAGACACAGGGTGTAGCTGACCTTCACCGCGTGCCGTTTCACCTTGACCGGGTGAAGGTGATACAGAACGCTGTTCATGATGACGTACGAACGGTTCCGAGGGCTGTCGGTGTAGCCCTTGCGGAAGATCGACCCAGGCCGGAAGATCGACGTCCAAAACTGGCTGTCTTGCATCCAGTCAGCCGCGTTCTGCTGCGCCTTTTGGATGCGCTGTGGCAGCTTCGGCTTGGTGTCGGGGGACTCGAGCGTGTTGGCCATGTCTCTTCGTTCTGGCTCTATTCGTTGAGTTGGGCTGGGTTAGTCGGATGGGGCTAGTCGGATTGGGCTAGTTGGGCCAGATCCGGCATGGTTTCAGGCATCGCGATGTCAAGCACCCCGCCGACGCTACAGACGCATTCCGTAGGCATAGCCGTGGGTGTGGGTCCGGCCGTGGACATCGCCCGAGGGCGGGGGATTGTTGCTGACTCGCCCGAGTGTGATCACCCCGGTCGGGCAGCGATCTACGCACAAGGCGCAACGAGTACACACATCGTCGTCAATGATGAAGATGGCGTTGTCCGAAGGGTCCAGCCCGGGTTGCTCCACACCGACTGCTTCATCAACTGCGTCGGTGGACACGTACCAGATGCACTTCCACGGGCAGATGTCCACGCAGCCTTCGCACTGGATGCACTCGGACTGGTCAATGTTGATGAACTGCTTCGGCTTGACGGCGGCTTCCAGGTAGGAGGCATCTACCTGTTGCAGCAGGTAGTCGTCCCGAAACTTGGGCATGGGAGGGTTTGCGTCGTTCGCTGCCATGTCTTTGCGCCCTTAGTTGCTCTTCACCAACGGCCGGCCGTAGTCGGAGATCGGCTCTGGGACCTCTGAAGCCTTGTCGCGTCGCTGCCACCACAACCCCAGCACTGGAAGCCCAGCTAACGCGACCAGATGCTCGATGACAACGACTATGTCGCTGACCTTCTTGAGGTCGATGCGCATCGGCGGGAACGTAATGGGCGAGGTCATGAACTGGCCCTCGGTGACCAAGTAGCGCTCCACCGACCATCCCCACTCGTTGTCGGTCAGGCGAATCCAGCGGTCGGGCACGATGCCGAACAACAACATCAGCAACATGAAAACGTAGGCCGCGCCAAGCATGGCTTCGCCCCAGGTGGTCGGCTGGTCGCTCGGGCGGCGCTTGCCGTACCACACGAACAGCACAACCATCAGCGCGGTAGCGAGGATTGAAGTGACTAGCGCAACCACTCTGCTTTTCCTCCCGCTTACCTGTAACCATTGACGCGTCGTCAAGACGTGTAGCCAAGACGTGTAGCCAAGACGTATAGCCAAGACCACCTAGCCAAGACCACCGGAAAGATTACCGGCGCTCCGGGCGCGGCGCGCGATGTTCTAGCACGACAGCTCACGTCTGCCACCTCCGCACGACTGAGTTGCCCCGCAGCATGGTCAGCAACATGGTCAGCAACATGGTCGGCTTGGAGGGTCATCGCGAAGGTGGCCAGCCGACGACCGCGTGGCAAACTTGCGCCTCGGCGCGCTTGAGCGCGTATCGTGCCCTGCGAAGTTGATCGAAGAAGTTGATCGAAGCTGATTTTTGTCCCGGCCCCGTGCCGCAACCCCTGGGGGCAACCCCGCGGAGGATCACGTGACCGAAGTCCCTGAGTATCTGCTAGAGCGCTCGCGACAGCGGCGCATTGCCTTGGGCGTGCTTGAGGACGACGGCAGCGGCGCGGGCGCTGCTACTGGCGCAGCGACGCCCGCCAGCGCAACAACACCAGCGGCGGGACCTTCCCAAGCGGAGATGATCTCAGCCGCTCGCGAGGCGGCACGACTTGAAGTTGAAGAGGAACCCCCGCCGGATCCGTCATGGGTCCTAGCGGCTAGTCGCAGGCACCGGATTCCGATCTGGGTGTTGCCGGTGCTGATGTGTTTGCCGCTTTGGGCGTTCGTGTATGTGCAGATGACTGAACCTCCGCCCGAGCCCATTACGGCCATCAACGAGGGAGCCAGCGTCTATGCGGTGCGTTGCGCTAGCTGTCACGGTGGTGACGGTTCTGGTTCGGACGGAGGTTTGGTGGGGCGTCCGCTGTGGAACGGCGAGGTGTTGCTGACATTCCCCAACCTGGACGACTCGCTTATTGAATGGCTCCAGGTGGGCTCCGAAGGCATCGGCCTAGGAGAGATTTACGGCGATCCGAACCGACCCGGCGGCGCGCACATCTCCGGTGGCAGCCCCAACGCGGCTGCCATGCCTGCGTTCGGCGGCGTGCTCAATAGTCATCAGCTCTACGCGGTTGCGCGCTACGCCCGCGAAGTGATCGGCGGCGAAGCAATCAGCGATGAAGTGGCCGCTGAACGTGATGCCGAGTGGGAACACTTGGGCGGAGGTGCCGCGGGCGATATGGGTGGAGGCGGCGGTCACTAAGACCCTCAATTGCGAGACTCTCGTAATTGGCGGCGGACCGGCGGGTTGCGCCGCGGCCTACTGGCTGGCGCGCGCTGGATGCGACGTGTTGCTTATTGAGCGCTCCACTCACCCCCGGACGCGTGTATGCGGCGATGCCCTGACACCGATTGCCGTGGGGGAACTGATCGATATGGATTGCGATCTTGATGCCACGCGTTGGCATCGACATCGCGGTTTGCGTATCACAGCCCACGGTCGAAGCCTCGAAGTGCGGTGGCCTCAAGTTGAGCGGTGGCCCGACTACGGCCTGGTGGTGCGTCGTTCGCAGCTTGACACGCTGTTGTGTGCCACAGCGCAATCAGCGGGAGCGCGGGTGCTCACCGGCACCGAGGTCATCGCTCCGCTGATCACTCACGGCCATCTGCGTGGCTGTATTGCCAGCGCCGAACCGTCAACAGCAACACCGCTCGACGCGTCAGCCGCACAACAGCCCGGGGGCGTGATTGCGCGCGCTCGCTACGTCGTCGTGGCCGATGGTCCGCGTTCGAGGTTCGGCCGCGCGCTGGGGACTGTCCGCACCCGGACTTACGCCCAAGGTCTGGCGATGCGCGCCTATTACCCCACACCGAACCACCGCGAACCGTGGATTGAGTCTGTCTTTGCTTTAGCCGACAGCGCGGGGCGCCAGCTACCCGGTTACGGCTGGGTTTTTCCGGTAGGCGATGGCACGGCCAACGTCGGAGTGGGCCTTCTCAGCCATCACTACGGCAATGAAGCCATCTCTCTTGAGCGGCTGTTTGAACAGTGGACCCAACAAATACCCGAGCGTTGGAATATCGATCCCACCGGAGCACACAGTGAGCCGGAAGGCGGACGACTACCGATGGGCGGAGCGGTGCGCCCACGATCCGGGCCGAATTGGGTGGTAGTCGGCGATGCTGCGGGCAGCGTCAATCCCTGGAACGGCGACGGCATTGGCCCGGCCCTAGCAACCGGGCGGCTGGCGGCTGAAGTCATCGCGCAAACGCTTGAAGCCGACGACGGTCTGGAGCTTCGACGCTACGAGGCTGAGCTGACTTCGCGTTGGCAGCGATATCACCGCTTCGGGCGACTGACAACCCGCGCTCTGGGCCGTCCTGGTCTGATGCGGAAGCTGACTCAGCTAGCTATTCGCTCGCCCCGCATGGGCAGGTTGGCTACGCGCGTTTCGACGGGCTTGCTGAAAGGCAACCGCTAGGCGGCAGTCCCGAAGTCCCGAAGTCAACCGGCCGCCGCGGCCGCCGCATCAGCAATGGCAGCCAGTGCTTCGTCGATGACTTCTGACGTGTGGGATAGGCCGACAAAGATCGCTTCGTAGGCACCTGGAGCAAACGCCACACCGCGTGCCAGCAGTTCCGCGTGCAGCCGAGCGTAGGACGCTTCATCGGTCATACGGGCATCGTCGTAGTCCCTGGGCACCCAGCCAGGTTCACGAACCTCGCCGCAGTAAAGGCCAACAAGTGTGCCGACTCGGGAGACGACCGCGCCCAGACCGCCGTCACGCAGCGCAGCGGTCATGCCATCGGCAAAGTGGATGGCTCTTGTCTCGAGCTCCTGGTAAGCGGCTACCGTCAATTGTTGCATCGTGGCCAGTCCGGCCGCGGTCGCCAGCGGATTGCCCGACAACGTCCCCGCCTGATACACCGGACCTGTCGGGGCCAACGTCTCCATTATCTCAGCACGTCCTCCGAGCGCGCCGATGGGTAAGCCGCCGCCGATGACTTTGCCGAAGCAAGACATGTCGGGTGTAACGCCGAAACTATCGGCGGCTCCGCCACTGCCGAGACGAAAACCGGTGATGACCTCATCAAATATCAGCAGCGCACCCGCTTGGTTGCAGACAGCACGCAAGCCGTCCAGGAAGCCAGGCACAGGCGCAACGAGGCCCATGTTGGCCGCTACGGGCTCGACGATGACCGCTGCAATCTGCTCATCAAGCTCTGGCACGACGTTGTAGGGGGCTACCACCGTGTCGGCCACAGCGCCAGGCGGAACCCCTGCCGAGCCCGACAACCCGAGCGTGGCGACACCACTGCCCCCTGCCGCCAGCAGGGCGTCCGCGTGTCCGTGGTAGCAACCCGCGAACTTCACGACGCGCGGGCGGCCGGTGAAACCGCGCGCTAAGCGCACAGCAGTCATCGCCGCTTCGGTACCGCTGCTGGTTAGCCGCACCTGCTCAACTCCAGGGGCCAAGGCAGCTATGTGCTGAGCGAGTTCTACCTCGCGTGCGGTGGGTGCGCCATAGGAGGTGCCTTGGGCTGCGGCTGCTGTAACTGCGTCGGTGACTGCCGGGTGAGCGTGACCGAGAATGATTGCCCCATAGGACTGCACGAAATCGATGTAGCGCTGGCCCTGCTCATCGATCACATGGGGGCCGTGCGCTGCTGCCACGAAATACGGTGTGCCGCCAACTGACCCGAAGGCGCGAACCGGTGAGTTGACGCCGCCTGGAATTACACGTTGCGCCGCGTTGAACAGCTCTACGTTCGTTGGATGCGGTTTGGTCACGGTTCGCAGCGTAGGAGCGTCAGCGAGCTCGTGAACGTGGCCGCAAGGGGCCTACAGCGATCCGGTGCTAGTGGCTAACGCTGAGCGGCGAACGCTCGGGCTTGGGGATGGCGTGTAGCGCCGTGGCTACCGCTTCAACCAATCCCTTGTCTGAGGGCTGACGCGCGACGGCTGCCACGGTCAGATTCGCATCAACACAAGCCGCAGCCGTGGTCTTGCCGATGCAAACGACCTTGCCCGCTAACGGTTTCCCACCGATCTGGCTCAGGTGGCCGCGCACCGCTGACGGCGAGGCGAAAATCACGGCATCCGCTGCGCGCACGTCTGCGATGAGATGGTCCGACAGTGTGGGCGTCACCGTGCGGTAGGCGTGGACTGCTTTCACCGTCCAACCGCGTGCTCGAAGGCCGTCGACGAGTTCAGGGCGAGCCTGCGCCGAGTGCGGCACGAAGCAAGCTCCCCCCGGTGGCAGCTCGCCGAAGGCGGCAGCGAGACCAGCCGCGTCGTTCTGGTCGGGCACGAGATTGGCGGGTCGGCCCAGTTCGCTTTCAACGCGTGCTGCTGTGGTAGGGCCGATGGCGGCTACACGGATACGCGAGAAGCGGCCACGTACGCCGCGTCGGTCAGCGCGCGCCAGCGTGGCTGCTACCGCGTTGGTGGATGTGAATGCAACCCAGTTGAACTGCTCAAGCCGCAGCAGTGCATCGTCGAGCGGTTGACCGCCATCTAGTGGCGGCACCACCGCCAGAGCCGGAGCGATCAGTGGGCGCGCACCGTGCGCCCGAAGCGCATCCGCGGTGGATGTCGCTTGGTGCGAAGCCCGCGTCACCACGATGGTGCGACCGGCCAACTCGCCCAGGGAAACTTCACCGTGCGTGCTGCTGGGCATCCCTAGCTCGCTCTGCTATTGGCTGGGTCTTGAGCATCAGCCACATACGACGCGGCTGTTCCGGTACCTGCCATTAGCTGGCGTGCCAGCGACACTCCGAGCTGTTCGCCATCGCGGTCGCTGCCAGCAACACGCGCAATGCGCGTCCGGTCTGGCGTAGCCAACATCGCCGTCATGTTCACGCTTCCGTCGGGATTGATGGTGGCGTAGGCACCGGTTGGTAGATCGCAACCGCCACCGAGTGTTCGCAGGAAGGCGCGCTCGGCGTGGACACATCTAGTCGTCACATCATCGACGATCTCGCTGACTGCGGTGGTAGTGGCGGCGTCACCGCTGCGGTGCTCTATGGCTATTGCCCCCTGACCAACCTGGGGCACCATTTCGTCGTGATTGAATCGCTGTGCTATCTGGTGAGCCTCGCCTAGGCGCTGAAGCGCTGCGACTGCTACCACCACAGCGTCAATGTCAGCTCGGGAGGCGGCCGCGACTCGACGCGCCATGTTGCCGCGCAAGCCCGCGAAGCGCAGATCTTCTCGAAGCGCTGACAACTGGCACAGACGTCGCTGTGATCCGGTAGCCACGACTCCGCCGAGAGGGATCGCATCAAGCTCTAACCCGACCAGCGCGTCGCGCGCGTCACCGCGCTCTAGACAGCCAGCCAACCTCAGGCCCGGTGTCGGCTCCGAGCGCATGTCTTTGGCGCTGTGTACCGCTATGTCGGCGCGTCCGTCGAGCACGGCAGCCTGCACTTCGGTCACGAATACGCCCCGCCCGGACATCTGCGACATGGCAGTGACCTGATCCAAGTCGCCGCTTGTGGAGACCGGCACGAACTCAATGTCGCCACTTGGTAGTCCGTTTGCACTCAGCGCAGTAGCAACGAACTGAGCCGCCCACATGGCCAGCGGGCTCGTTCGTGTGGCGATCCTCACTCGGGCAGATCTTCGGGTCAGGTGCTAGAGGTCGAACAGATCGCGCACTGAATCGGCCAGGCGGTCGCCCTTGGCCTTCCCGGCCGCCGACCTCAACGCGACGGTGGGATGGTGCAACAACTTGTTGATCAGTGCCGCCGTGGCCCGCTCAAGTGCTTCGCGGGCATCACTGTTGAGGCTGGGGTGTGCCGCCATCGCACGTTCCACCTCGGACTGGCGTATTGCCTCCGCTGTGGCGCGCAGAGACTCAATCAGTGGTGCCATCTCGCGGGCCGTTCGGCTAAGAGAGAAGCGCTCCATCTCATCAGCCAAGATCGACTCAACTTCTGCCACCTCCGCGCGCCGACCTACCTGGCCTGTCTCTGCGAAGCGGGACAGATCGTCCATGTCAAGCAGGGTGACGCCAGGAAGGCGAGCCACTGCGTGATCTACATCGCGAGGCACAGCAATGTCGACAATGAGCAGCGGTCGGGCGGCGCGGCGCTCAATGACCGCTCCGACGCTGGCGTGGTCAACGATGACCGAGGTGGCGCCAGTTGATGTCAACAGCAGATCAACCTCAACCAAGGCGTCTTCCAATCGACCGAGCGGCACTTGTTGTCCGCCTATGCGAGCAGCTAGGGCTTCGGCGTGCGAGGGCGTGCGATTGGCCACCTGAACCGTTGCAGGACCTGCCGCTGCGAGCGCAACGATCATGCCTTCGGCCATATCGCCAGCACCCACCACAAGCACCCGAGCCTTCTCTAGCGTGCCGAGATGGCTCGTGGCCATGCTGACGGCCGCATGACTGATTGAAGCTGTTCCCCGCGATATACCGGTCTGGCTGCGCGCCCGCTTGCCAGCCGAGATGCCTTGTTGAAACAGTTGGTTCAGTACTGCGCCCGTGGTGCCCTCGGCTCGGGCTAAGTCCCACGAGGTGCGTACTTGGCCCAGGATTTCGTGCTCGCCAAGCACCGCCGACTCCAGACCACTCGCCACGCGGAACAGATGACCTGCTGCAGCGTCGTCGTAGTGGATATAGAGATGGTCGGACAACTCGGCGGGCGCCACGCCAGAAAGCGTGCAGAAGAAGTCGCGCAGCTCACCGAAGGCCGCGTGGAACTTCTCGGCCACGACGTAGGCCTCGGTTCGGTTACAGGTTGACACGACAACCGCTTCACTGACGTTCTCGCATGACGCGAGATCGCCAAGGCGTTTCGGCACGTCGGCGGCGGCAACCGTGCAGCGCTCCAGCAGCTCAAGCGGCGCACTGCGATGGCTCACGCCCATAACAACGATGGACACGAGGACTACCCAGGGGTCGGGAATGCGGCAAGTCCATTCTGGCCGGTCCGAAGCCCCGTTTCCAAACGTTCAGCGAAAGAACTTCCGCAGCGGCCTCAATGCTGCTAGCCCAGCGTAATGGTCTCAGTTGAGCGCCACTAGCAGTTGGATTGTGGCAGCTAGCAGAATGAGTGCCGCTAGCACAGCCAACACGAGCGCTGTTCGAGGCCTCATGTCAATGGCACCGGTTGCGACTCATGTCCCGACATTTGAGACAGCAGTTTCTTGCAGGCTGGCGTGACCGGCTTCGCGAGCCAGGCGGATCTCGGTGCCGGGCAACAGGCCGAGATGGGCAGCGCTGCGACCCGCGACTGTCAGCTCAAGCAGCCCGAAGGGATCGTCGCTCAAGGCAAGACCAGTGGTGCCAGCAGCTCCCGCTGGAGCTAGCTGAACCAACCGAGTCGCCGCTTCTGGAGCATGTGAGCCAACCGCATCCGCTGTCCATTCCGCAAGCAGAACATCACCGAGCGGCTCCAAGAGTTCACGGTTGATGTTGAGTTGCACCGTTCCCCAACGCGTCACCGATAGCACTTCCGCGGTCACGCAACCATCATCCGCTACTCGCGGCACCGCAACCAGCGATGGCATCAACAACGCTGGATCAATCGGCGTGCCTAGCGACTCAATGGTCTCGCCCGCCGCTAGCCGGCCCGCTGCGGGAGCAAGCACATCGCGCGACGGATGCGCTACAGACTGTGGATCCACAGACTGTGAATCTCCAGACTGTGAATCTCCAGTGTCTGGATCCTGGCTGCTTTCTATCGCGATGCGGACTGCGGTATCCGCGCCGCCCACTGCAGCCGTGGCGGCCGCCAGCACCCCGTTGTCGGGACCCACCAGCATCGATTGACCGTCACCGACCGATACTGCAATAGCGGGCCTGTCCAAGCGGCGCCCCACTGACACGAGCACAACGCCGGGTGCGAGGTGAGGCACGCTGCGAACCAACATCAGCGCCGCCGTCCGGGTATCTCCCGGATCGATCTCGTGGCACAAGTCAATAACCGAAGCACTTGGAGCAATCTGACGCAGGACCGAGTGAATGACCCCCACAGACTCGTCCGCTGTACCCAGATCACTCAAGCAGGTGACTGTGTTGAAGCCGTTGATTTGCCTTTGTGAGGGCTCATCTGTTAGAGACTTGCGCATTGAAGATGTGTGCATCAAAGACGATTCATCGAAGCCTGTCAATCACAGCCGCATTCATCAAGATTTGTACATCGAAACTGGGCTTGAGTGCGATGGGCTTGTTTGGGCTGTCGATCATGTCGCTCAAGCCTTACCGAGTTCAGCGGAACGGCGAGTGGCAGCTTCTACCGCCGCGGCGAAAGCGGCCCTAACCCCGTGACGTTCCAACTCGCGCAGCCCCGCCGCGGTTGTGCCGCCAGGCGAGGTCACGTCAGCCCGCAGATCGGCAGGTGAACGGCCACTAGCCAGTAGCGCCGAGGCACCCGCCAGGGTCTGGCGGCTCAGTGCTGTGGCCACGGGGCGGCTCAGGCCCATGAGCACCCCCGCTTCGATCATCGCTTCCGCCACCAGAAAAACGTACGCCGGACCAGACCCCGAAAGGCCGGTGACCGCGTCCATCAGGGATTCCGGGACGCGCTCGACACTGCCCACTGCACCGAGCACATCCTCGGCCCACCCCAGATCGGCCTCGTCAACATGTTCGTTTCCGCAGATAGCCGCCGCACCCTGGGATACCAGCGCAGGTGTATTGGGCATGCACCGCACAATCGGGGTTGCGGAGCCCGCCGCAGCGCCCAGAGCTGCAAGCGTTACACCGGCGGCAATGGAGAGGATGCGATCGGTGCCCGCTGCGACAACCTCAGATGCAACAGCCGAAACCACGTCTGGCTTGGTGGCCAAAACCGCTCCTGCTGAGGCCGGAAAACTGTCCGAAACGGCAACTTCGTAGCTACGAGCCAACTCGTCACGACGTTCCGGAATCGGCTCTACCACGCAAATGCCGCTGACACTGCGGCCCGCCGCAAGCAAACCACCCAGCAGTGCTTCGCCCATCTTGCCGCCGCCCACGATCAGCAGATCAACCCGGTCGCCCATGTGGTCACGGTACCCGACCACGTCTTTGCAACTACTGAGCAGCTCCAGCGAAGCTGGGCTATAGGTATGTCTGGGGACACAGGACCGTCCGGCACTGGTTTCTCAGGGTTGGCGCACGCAAGGCCGTTCGTACACCACGCCAGTCTGGCTAAAGCCGGGGCACTCGTCTTGAGTGGAACACTTCCCTGCGTGCCTGCTGTCGAATGCCCCGGCAAGCGCACAATGAACCAGAGAAGACCGATAGTTGTCCAACCAATTTGCTGGACCGCACAAGTAGCTGGACCGCACAAGCTGGAGGAGGCGTGATGCTGAGTTAGTGCTGCTGTTCAGGCCTGTCTTGTCCATCTCGCCTGACCGTGGGCCTACGGTTGCCTAGTTGGCTGCTGGGTTTGCTGATGGGACAGTCTGCTGCTGGAAGCCCAGCCGGAGCAGCGTCACGAAGTCCCGCTCTATGTATGACCAGAGCGATCCGATGATCCGATCAAGTTCGTCTTCGTCTACGCAGTGAGTTGGCAACTCCCCAGTCAAGTACAGGGCATCTTCGGGGCCGATGCCGTACTGGGCACCTACCAGCGAGTAGTTGCGGCGCAACACGAATTTGGCCACCTGATGTGGTTGGTGGTGCGGCGTTGGGAGCACATAGGACTCATAGGCCAATGTGCGCTGACGCAATGTCAACCAGACGGCGATCACGTCGCGGGACTCGCCAGCTAGGCGGACGTACCAACGTCGCGGCACCTCGGTGTCACGGGTCACATCAAGTAGCAGCGGACGTTCAGACAAGTCAGGTTCAGACAAGCCAGATTCAGACAATCCAGTGTGAGCCTGTGCGCGAGCCCAGCCAGCCAACCAGTCGTCCACGCGAGCCTCAAGTTGAACCAGCTCGGTTTCGGTCGCGGGGCGGCGGGTCACGTCACGAATCCAGAAATCGGCTTCTCACACGCAAGCAATCAGGTCGCGGCGAGCCGCGGCCTGCAACACTTTGAGCGCTGTGACTGCGCTCGCGCGCCAACTGAAACGTTCCGCGCGCCTAGAACCAGCATCGCCGAGTCGCAGCGCCAACAGCGGATCAGCGAGAATCTCAATCACGCGGCCAGCAAAAGCGGCTCCGTCGCGGCCAACTACTAGGTAGCCCGTACGTCCGTCAACGACGTTGTCTCGCAGACCACCCACATCGGACGACACGACTGGCGTCCCACACGCTGCGGCTTCAAGCGCAACCAGTCCGAATGACTCCGACCTACTTGGAACCAGGCACACGTCGGCTGCCCGGTAGTAGGTCGACAACAGGTGATGCGGAAGTGGGTCCACGAACCGCACGTGGCGAGCAACCGCGAGCTCGTCGGCCATTTCTTTCAATCGGTTCAGTGTGGCCTGGCCGTCGGGGCCGCTGGGACCTCCAACGATGACCAGTTGAGCATTGGCGCCCACTGCGGCGGCGGCTCGGGTGGCAGCGAGAGTCTCAATGGCTAGCTCGGCCCCCTTGAGAGGTTGCAGGCGACCCACAAAGAGCAGCATCGGGCCCGCAGGTAGCCCGATCGCCGAGCGAGCCGCGTGACGCTGACCCGGCGCAAAGATGGCCCGGTCCACGCCCGGGGTCAACACATGGAGTCGCTCCGGGGGAGCGCCGTACAGCGACCTAAGTTGCAGCGCTTCAGCGTCGCCCGAGGTGAACACGGTGTCGGCGCAGTCAATGACCCGCTGCTCCGCCGCAACGCGATGACGCGGCTCGGCATCGCCAGCGTTGGTTTTGACACGTCCCAACGTGTGAAACGTGACGGCCAAAGGCACACCCAAGTGGTGTTTCAGTTCGTGCCCCGCTACACCGCTCAGCCAGTAATGGGCATGGATGGCGTCAACCGGTCGGCGTGCCAGGTGCTCGCCTACGTTGTCAGCAAATGTGGATATGACCGCCGGTAGGTCCTCTTTGTGCAGCGAGGGCGCACCGGCGTCTACCTGGGTCACGCTTACCCCAGATTCAATTTCGATGGTGGCCGGCCCATTGTGAGTTGACCCATTTCTGGAGGGCTTAATGTCAGCCGCCCCGATGTCGATGGGCATTGGGCTGAACGGCCCCATATCAGCCGGGCCTACACGGGATTGCCCCACGGTGGAGGGTTTGATGCTGGCGGTAGCGGGCTCGCCGAACCGTGATGTGTCGCCAACCTGCGACAGCCCAGCCTTAGACAACCCGGAGTTCGATATCCCGGCTTCTGAGATACCGGTTTCTGAGATACCGGCTTTTGGGGGCCCAGCTTCTGGGGGCCCAGATTTTGGGGGTCCAGCGCGGCGCGTGTAGATGTCGCAGTCAACACCGAGATGTGCCAGAGCGGTAGTGAGTTCGCGTACGTAGACGTTTAGACCGCCACCGTCGCCGCTGCCTGGTTGTTGCACCGGCGAGGTGTGCATACACAAGACCGCAACCCTCACAGCGCGACTCCCGTCGAAAGCGCGACGCAGATAGACGGACTATGCGACACGCCAGGAGTCACAGCAGGAGCCACGGACGGTAACGCTACGCAGAACGTTGAAGCGCCGCTAAGTCGTCGCGACAGTGAGCAAACCGACCGTGCGCTCAAGACCATGCGCTCTTGACCATACGTTCATACAGATACGAGCCCCAGGCCCCACATCCAAACCAAGGCTGTAACACTTAGCGAGTCCAGCCTGCGAACAGCCCATTCCCGCCTCGCTCGCTGCCAAGCGCCCTGGCTCCCGCCGACATCCGACGAGGCCACATCGCGGTCATCGGCTTGAGCCGTTCGCTTCGGCCCCGACTCATTCGACCCATGCTGATTTGACCGAGACTGAGTTGACCCAGACTGAGTTGATCCATGGGCAAGCCGAGATGTCTTGCGCGCAGCCAGTGCCGTGTTCGATCGGGCCGTAGCTGGGCCTAGCGGCAACGTCAGTACAGCGATCGCTCCGAATCTGACAACATCACTGGGCACGAACGGCGGCACGCTCAAACCAGTCAAGGCGAGAATGACAGTCGCCGCTGCGACTCCTCCGGCCAGCGGACCGCGCAGGCCTGGAGGCTGACCCGCTGCGCTTAGGTGGGAACCAGCGTCGTAGGCAGAAGCCGCGCACACGAGCACGAGCGCTGCGCCGAGCGAGTATTTGGCAATCGCCGCCAAGCACGCAGCCGTAACCCCGACCTGCATCCATGCACGAATCAACAAGTACCCACGAACGATGCCTGCCGCCGCGGGTATTTCGAATCTGGGCGCGGCAATCCGGCGCACTCCTACTCGGGACACAGGCGCTTGGCGTGCTTTAGGCGCCGAGGACGTATGGGAGTGTGGTGGTTGCAAAGCACTCGACACCAGGACGCTCACGGCGATGGATGCGCCGATTACCGCACCGGCCAAACGGGTGTCCAGCACACCGGCGCATCCGATTGCACCCGCCAGCACAGCCGCTGGCGCACGGTAACTCGCAGGCAGGACTGGCCTTGCGGGTGCCGCTTCCTCAGCCGAAACTTCGGCAGCCGATGATCGGGGCCCTAACAATCTGGGCGCAGGGCCGCTACAAGTCACGCCCACGGATTGCCATGCTGCGATCATGGCAATCGCCGTCATGGTGAGTCCAAACGTTTCAGCACCGGCCCGCAGGGCGCCGATCTGCACAACAAACCAGATGAGTCCTGCACTGATGCTGGCGTCGCGCAGCGCTACGCCAGGACCAAGCCACCACACAACTGAGTAGATGCGCGGCCGCGCCAGCCCGAGACCGGGCGCCGCTTTCACCGCGTCGGTGCCGCTCAGCCGCCCGAGACGGGCGGCAGGACGGCGATCTCGTCGCCACTATTGAGTTGCGTACCGTCTAGCGCCGGTTCACCATTCAGCCAGACCCTGCTGGCCGTTAGCACAGCACTGAAGTCCTCGCCAAAACTTGCCTTCGCCCAATCCAGCGCTTCTGCCACCGATGTCGCTTCGGTTTGAGTGCTGCCAATACCAGCCGCTTCGCGCGCTCCCGCGAACAGACGGATCGTTACCACCGGCATCGCCCGAAGACTACTGAGCACTGCTGCGATGGCCCGATACGGTGGGGTGACGTGACACGACGTGACGAGTTAGTGGATGATGAGTTGAGGGATACAGCGTTGCTGGCGCTGCGACACGGCCAGTCCGAATGGAACCTACGAGGAATTTGGCAAGGGCAGGCCGACCCGGACCTGACTGCTCTGGGCGAACGGCAGGCAGAAATCGCAGCCGACGCCTTGGCAACCAAGCTCGCTGGCGCGGACGCTGGCTGGCGGACACGTACGTCACGTCCTAGCCATCTCCAGCCTGATCTGCCCAAATCTGATGTGCCCACATTTGATCTACCCACATTTGATCTAATTGTGGCCAGCGACCTGCAGCGCGCACGCCGGACCGCTGAGATCATTGCCAAACGGTTCGGCGGCGATGTCGTGACCGATGAAGCGTTACGTGAGCGCAGCGCGGGACCGTGGGAGGGCCTTACCAGGGCTCAGATTGAGAACCGCTGGCCGGGCGCTATTGCATCGCGTAGATGGCCGTCGGGTTTTGAGTCGGAAGACAGGGTGGCCGCGCGACTGTTGCCCGCGCTACGCAAGCACTTGTCTGTTTGCGGTCGTGTGCTGCTGGTAAGTCACGGCGGAGTGCTCAAGACCATTGACGCCATGCTGGGCCTCGGCAACCAGAGGGTGCCGAAGAATCTGGCGGGCCGCTGGTATTGGCTTGAAGGCGTTGCGGCCGACGCAACATGGAGTTGGAATCAACTAGAACCCCGCGACCGAGTTGAGCTGGTGCCCTCCGATATCGATCCCACAATGGAATAGCCAGCCATCTTCACCCGATGGCCGCGGAATTGAGCTGCCCTCTCCCCAAAAAAGGGGTTAGCCCGGGTCGATGGGCCAGGCTCGGTTAGCCAGCGTCGGTTAGCCAGGCCGTGGCGACTCGTGGATCCATTTCGTCGTCGGCCAGCAAACTGAGAGTGCGCTCTGCTCTTGCTAGTTCATCCTCAATGGCATCTAGCTCGTCGTCGTCCAGCTCATCGGGTGTGAGCAGTTGAGGCTCAGACACAGCGGCGCCGGGCAACGACATGGGAGCGTTTTCGGACACTCTCGCGAGGCTAGGTGCGTTGCGCCTCCTCGGAGTCTGAGAACTCCATGGCTGGGGGCCAGAAGCGGGACGGCGCCCGAGATTCGCCACCGGACGCTCGGACCGCAGCAGGCGAACCCGACGCCGATCACCCGAAGCCAAGGTATGAGGGCACCGGAGCTACGACATCGGCGGTCTCAGCGACCACCATCCACGGTCCAAAGAACCCCACGAACGCGGCGGTTGGGGCGTACCCGATCGCCGCGAACAAGCGAGCTGGCTGCTGCAGCCCTGCGGGCAGCCGGGCTGCCCCGCGCTCAATGAACGACCGGCCTGCCCCGTTCACCGCTTCAGAGTGAAGGACCAAAGTGTAGAAACTCGCGTAGGTCGCGACGAACACCATCTCGAATAACGGGAATTGGAACTGGCTGCCAGCATTGAGCGTCAGCACCTGCCAGCTGCGCGGATAGGAGTAGATCTCGAGCCCGATGAATGACCACTCCACGACGAGGTCAATGAGACACAAGACGGCGAACGTCGGAACCATCGCCCGAGCGAACGACCATGAGGGATTCCGGCGCCGCAGCCATCGAATACCGGCGAGTTGTAACGATCCGAGACCGATGCCTAGATACAGATATTGCGACGGCGCCCAGAACAGACCCTCTGCGAACCGGGTCGGCCCGTTGTGGCCAGGAACGTATCCGGCCCACGCCCCGAGGTTGATGGCGTGGTGGCTCCACGCAAACGCATACTCCGAGTAGTTGATCATGGTGTCGATCGGATACGCCAGCAACCCGCCAACCACCAACATGCCGGACAGAGTCAATCGACCCGCTGCTCGCCACGGCAGATATAGGTAGCGATAGAACGTCCAGACGATCAGGACGATGCTGATGAACTCAATTAGCCGGAGCGCCGCCACCTTGTAGGGGTTGATCTCGTCGGGCCCAGCGATCGGCATCGGCGCGAATGCTTCACTGTCTGCGACCCACCGTCCTAGCACATACGCAACGAGTACAATCCAGATCACGCCGAGCATTGACCAGGCCAGCGACCCCGAGCTGGCAGATCGCGCTTGGTCCCTACTGGTTGGGACGCGCTCTCTCGTGGCAGTCGCGGGTGTCATGGCATCATCTCCGTGCAGCCGGACTCGGTCCGCAGGCTCGGTCCGGAGGTCGCTCACCCACGCAACGCTAGCCGTGTCGCATTCCGAAATCAAGCGATGTATGGTTCCGGACGAGGCCCCGGACCACGGTCACTCTGATCGGCGCTATCCGGACCCGGCCGCGGCAGCTCATCGGTCGCGCGACCGGAAGCGCTCGTCGGCTTACCAGTGAGAGCGTGCTCTCAACTGGTCCGGCGCATGGTCCAGCGCGGAGCGGCGTTCACCCAGTCTCGGGATCCAACGCACCGGGCGCCGAGCCCTCGCGAACGTCTGGACGCGTGGCGCCCACCGGTACTGCGGCTGCTCTGGCGAACAGTAATTGATCAGTGTTAGTTTATCGCTGCCGCTGACCGCCGAGGAGATCACCATGGAAATCAGCTCGTTCCCTCAGCCCCCCGTGGGCATGGAGATGAACACCACCTGGCAGGCGGTATTCACCATCGGTCAGGCGATCCCGGCCGCGATCATGATCATCATCGCGGTGCTGATGCTGCGACGGTACGGCACTCCAATCCCGCTGTTGTGCCTGGTGGGCGGCGCCGTGGCGATCCTCATCGAACCCATTGTCGATGTACTCGGCCTGGTGTGGTTTCCCCGCGAGGGTCAGTGGGTGCTCTTAGAGGCCTTCGGCCGGCCCCTCCCGGTCTTCCTGATCGTCTACGTGTGGTTCGTCGGCGGCCAGACGTTCCTGGTCTGGCACCGGATGGAGCGAGGCGTCACGACGCGAGGGATATGGCTCATGTACCTCGCCTTCACCATCATCAACATCCCGACCGAGACACCAGGTCTCTACATGGACCTCTACGCCTACTACGGAGCGCAGCCGTTCACTCCCTTCCGTCTGCCCTTGATGTGGCCCATCGTGAATGCGCTGATGCCCCTCGCCGCCGCGACCGCCATCTACCGGTTGCGGCCTTACCTCCATGGCTGGCGGATCATCGGGGTTGTCGCGCTCGTGCCGATGGTTGACGGCACCGTCAACATCGCGACCGCGTTCCCGCTGTACATCACGCTGAACACGAACCTCGGCTTCAAGGCCACTTACCCCGCCTTCTTCGTCATGCTCGCGCTCGCATTGTTGGTGGTGAAGATCATCACCATCGCCGTAGCGACCGACACCGAGCAACCAGAACGCTCCGCAGTCACCCACGACCGCCAGGCCGCGGTGGCCGACGGATAGGCATCGGCGGACCTCAGACGTCGCGCTCACGGTCCACCCACGAGAGGGGATCGTGGGCACGTGGGGCTGCCTCACTAAATCGCGATCAGAGCTACGTCGTGGCGTAGGAAAGCGCTTTGGCGGGCCGATCGGGGAGGCTTCCCCGACAGATGAGTATCAGCTCCACGACTCGCCTTTCGCGGCGTCGGCCTCAGTGTCGGACAGGTAGCCGGTCCGGCGATTCGAGAGGAAGTCGCCTCGGCGTTCTGCGGCTTCGCCAAGCAGATTGAGTTCGTAGGTGTAGCTGAGTTCGGCGCGGTACCGAGTTCTGATCTCGGCCAACCCGGCTGATCCGTTCAGCGCCCGCTTCAGGCGCCTCACCACAATTGGCGATTTGTTCGCGATCGTCTGGGCCAGGACCATCGCCTCGTCGCGCAGCGACGACTCATCGACCAGCCGGTAGACGCTCCCGTGTGCTTGAAGCTCCTCGGCGCTGAAGGGCTCAGCGGTCAGCATCGCGGCGCGCAATCGCTTCTCCGGCAACAAGGCCACGGCCTGAACCCCACCGCTGGTCGCGCCGTTGTCCACCTCGGCCAGGACGAAGCGTGTGTCGTAGGCGGCAACGATAATGTCGCACATCGCGACGATCAAGACGCCGACGCCGATACAGTACCCGTGGACTGCGGCGATGACCGGGACGGCGCATTCGGCTGCCGCGAGGCTGGCTTCTTGTGATCCGCTGGCTTGGCCAAGAATGCCGTCGTGGCTCGACAACGCATGTACTTCCTTTACATCGCCGCCACCGCAGAACCCCTTCCCCTCTGCACGCAGCAGTACGGCGCAGACATCGGGTCGGCGTTGGACCCCAGCGAGCCGTTCGGCGAGATCGTGCAAATCGGCGATACAGAATGCGTTGACGGGTGGGTGCTTGATCACGAGTTCGAGTACACCGTCGGGATGGTGGTGCTCTGTAATCGTCATGGTTACCTCACAGCGGGATCGAACAGTGGCGGACACGGTGGGGAGTCGCTTGTCAACGGAAACACACGGCTCCCGCTGGTGACTGTCGCAAGACACTAGTCAGCTCGCCATTGCATAACCAAACATCGTTTGTTAACTTGTTGCCAGACCGGTTCGACACGCGGCCGGCCGGACGTTCGGGAGCCGGACATGAAGCTCAGCCTGATGACCCTCGGTGATCGTCTGCCAGACCCAGTCACCGGCAGGACGATGACGCCGAAAGAGCGCTACGACATGTTGCTCGACTCGGCTGTCCTGGCCGACGCGCTCGGCTTTCACGGCATCAACCTCGGCGAGCATCATGGCCTGGGCTACGAACTGTCGGCCCCACCGGTGGTGCTAGGCGCAATTGCAACCCAGACCACCCAGCTCCGCCTGTCGACGGCTGTCGCGCTGCTCGCCAACCTCGATGCCTTTCGCTTGGCCGAGGACTACGCCACCGTTGACGTGATCTCGAACGGCCGGGTCGACATCGTCGTCGGGCGTGGCAACTTCTTCGCTTCCACCTATGAGCTCTTCGGCCAGAACGTCGACGAGTCTCGGGCTCGGTTCGACGAGAACCTAGACCTGGTCTGCCGGCTGTGGAGCGGCGAGGAGACCCACTGGCAGGGCGAGTTCCGGCCGCCGATCAACGGCGAGCCGCTGATGCCCAAGCCACTTCAGCAGGGCACCCCACCGATCTGGGTCGGAGGCGGCAGCTCCGAGGACACGGCCCGCATCACCGGCCAGCTTGGCCTCAAACTCATGCTGCCCAGCGCGTTTGGGCCCCCAGAGAAGTTCCGCGGAGCCGTTGACGTCTACCTCGAGGCCTTCTCCGACGCTGGCCACCACCACGAGCCCGAGGTCGGCGCGAGCTGGCATCTCAACGTCGCCAAGACAAGCCAGGAAGCACGTGCGCGCTGGGAGCCGCGCTATCGCTGCTACCACGCGTGGACCCAAGACCTCCTGAAGAAGGTGAACCCCAACGTTCCCGACTACCTGCTGAGGGGGTTCGATTACGAGTGGCTCTGTGCCAGCGGCCCCGCCGTGGTCGGAAGCCCCGCGGAGACCGCCGAGAGGCTCCACAAGCTCGGCGACATGCTTGGCGCGTCGCTCCACCTCTGCTACGTCGACATGGGTGGGCTGCCCGCTGGCGAATACCTCGAGATGGTGCAGCTACTGGGCGACGAAGTCCTGCCAGCTCTCGCCGACAAGTAGCGGGCAAGTCAAACGAGCCGGACGGGGACACAATGGGGGCAATCGACAACTGGGAGACGCTGGATCCCGGCGGGCTTCACTGGGAACGCGAGGACGTGCATTGGCCCGGCAGGCTCTCGCGCTGGTGCAGCCGCATTATGGTGCGCGACTACGCACGAGGTATCGAAGAACTCGCCCGAGACCGGGGCTGGCTTATCCAAGGCGTCGGGATACGTGAGGTTGACGGGTGTGTCTACTTCGGTGTCATCCCGATAGGCGGGCGAAACCTGCCACAGCCACCGCGATGGCTCGCGCGGATCATCATGCCGCTTGCGCTCAAGGCCATCCCCGAATTCCGTCGGCGGGTGAAGGCGCTCAACCGGGACTACGACACCAACTACTGGGCTGGCGTCATCGACGAGTGGACGAGCGAACGCGAGTCGGAGCTGCTCGCCGAAGCAGACCGGCTGCTATCGGCGAATCTCCACGATCTCACCGATACCGACCTCGCGAACCTGGCAATCGAGGCGATGGACCACGCGGGCGCATGCATGAAGGAACACTTCCATCTGCACGGCGCCGGGATCCACGCGATCTCGATCCTTGGGCGTGAGCTGACCGCACACCACGGGTTCAGCACGGCGGAGTTCGCCGGGCTCTTTGTCGGCCTGAGTGATGCCACAACGGGCCCTGCCGCTGCCCAACAGAAGATCGTGGATCGCGTACGCGACGCGTCCGCCGAAGATCAGCTACGCCAAGCGGCGACGCTCGATGATGTACGCGGCATCGGCCCCGCAGTGGGCGATGCGCTCGACGAGTATCTCACCTTCTGGGGTTGTCGAGCGATCCGTTACCAGGTGGCCTTCCCCACTGTCGGCGAGCGACCGGACTGGATCCTGTCGGCGCTGCGAACCCAACTCAACAGCCCTTCGGGCACCCCGGACCACAAGAAGCGACAAACGAGACAGCGACAGGAGGCCGAGACCCGAGTCCTCGCGGCCCTCGGCGACACGGCATCCACCAGGGCGCGCATCTCCCTCGCACAAAAGGCAGCACCGATTCGCGAGGGAAACGAGACCGCGACCGTGGCGCTTCCCGCCGCCGCGGCTCGATTCATCGGCCTCGAGATGGGCAGGCGCCTAGTCGACCGGGGAGAGCTTGAGGCGCCTGATCATGTGTTCGACCTGGAGGTCGAGGAAGTCGCCGCCCTGTTGACATCCGGCCCAGAGAGTCCTACCGTGCCGGACAACGCCCGAGAACTCGCAGCGACACGCTACGACCATCGAACGTCAGATGCCTCCGAACCGCCGCGCGAGTTCGGCAGGCCCGTTGAGCCACCAGACGTTGAGTTCTTCCCGCCGAGGGTCGCGGAAACGATGGGCGCCCTCCTCTGGCTCGTCGAAAAGGGCGGCGCTGGCGCGGAGGCGTCAGATGACGGTGATGCAGCCGCCGCCGCGGCAGCCGCCGCCGTGGAGACCGAGCCGGGCGCGCTCCGGCTCGATGGTGTTGCTGCATCCACCGGCATCTATGAGGGTCCTGCACGAATCATTGGGGGCGAGCACGACTTCGACAAATTGGAGGATGGCGATGTCATGGTGTGTCCGATCACCTCGCCGATCTGGTCGATGCTCTTCCCCAAGATCGGCGCATTGGTGTGTGATGCGGGCGGTCCGATGAGCCATCCCGCGATCGTCGCTCGCGAGTTCGGCATTCCAGCCGTGCTCAACGTGCGGACGGCCACCGAGACGATTCAGGACGGTCAGCTTCTGCGAGTCGATGGCGACAACGGGATTGTGCTCGCCGTCGACTGACCCGGCGGCCAGCTACCTGGCGAGCGCCACCGTGTGGCGCTCTGTTAACACCTCCATCCCCCACCGACCATTCTCCACGCCAACGCCACTCGACTTGACCCCACTGAAGGGCTGATCCACGGCAGCGACAGCGCGTGCGTTAATCCACGTCATGCCAGCATCCAGACGCGACGCCAGCGCGGCAGCTTGTGCTGGATCAGCGGACCAAATCGAGGAATCAAGCCCGTAGTCGGTAGTGTGGTCATGCGGACGCTCCCCGAGTGAGGAAGCCGCGATCACTCATCCACGAGCCGATATGGCCGAGGGCTTCTGCGAGATGAACACGGCCATCGGGACCAGCAAAGTAGTGGCTGGCGTGAGCCACGATGTAGCTCGCGAAGTCCGAGGCTGCGATAGCAGCTTCGATCTGTGCTGTGTGTTCCACCGGGCACGCGTCGTCGGCGCCAGCCGTGATGAGCAACGTTGGGATCTGGATCCGCGGCCCCGAGTCCACGATGTCAACCTGCGCGTCGTCGTAGCTCCACTGACTGAGCCAGCTCCGAAGCGATGTGAATCGCCCGAGCCCAGCCGGTGAGTTGTTGACCACTCCAGGCTCGCCCATGTAGGTCATGTTTGGCTTTCGGTCATTCGGATCCACGGTGACATCGAGCCAGCGAGGATCCGCCATCGTGCCGTGGACCACGAAGCTTCGCTCCTCGGCGAAGCGCTCTTCCTCGGCCAATGCGGCGAGCTGCTCTTTGACCCAGGACGTGATCCGGCGGTTCCTTTGTAGCTGCGCTTCACGATACTCCGCCACAAACCCATCACTGTATGGCGGCTGAGCGGGGTTCTTCGGATCGTAGAGATCAAACTCGGCTCGACGATGCGACTCGGGGCGCTGCTCGTCGGTGATCGAGGCGTCGAGCTGACCGGTCAGGAGATGGTGGCGGCTGCGATGTGTGGCCATGAGAAGCAGGCCGTCGACGGGCAGGAGCTCGACATCGACCAGCGGGGTCGGCTCGCCGGAGGCGGCCGCCGAGATCACCCGTTGGGTGCTCTCCGCGACGTAGCCAGCCATCACGGCACCACCGCCGCTCCAGCCCGCGAGGACGACCTTTTCGTAGCCAAGACGCTCCCGGGTGTCTCGAACGCAAGCCGCGAGATCGACCAATACGTTCTCCATTTGCAGGGAGGCGTCACCGGTCGAATACCGGGTGGCGCACGCGACCACGTCGAACCCGGACCGTCCAAGCTGCGAAAACATCGGCAGATAACCGGGAGCTGCGATCGGGTGCATGCCGATGATGGCTGTATCGGCCAGGGTCTCCCCTCGAAGGTGCTGTGCCTGGAGCACCACGTTGTTGCCAATCGAGCCGTAAACATCCTTGCGCGCTGACTGCTCGGTATGGACGATCAGGTATGGCTCCCGGTTGTACTTCGACACGATGTCCTACTCCTGTCTCGACATCACAATCCACTTACCATACACTGTTTGATTAATGGGGGTTTCTGACAGGGTTGGCAAGATGGCAAAGGCGCTGTCGCGCGAGCGCCAGCACATGCCGATTCACTACTCATTCACGGAGCCGTCGGCAGTCAGCCGACAAGAACGGCGCGCCCTCCTCGGCGGCAAGGGTGCTGGCCTCGCTGACATGGCCCAGCGAGGCCTCCCGGTACCCCAGGGGTTCACGCTGACCACCGAGGCATGCCGTGCCTACCGCGCCTCAGGCTGGTCCACTGTTCACGAGACCGCGGTAAACGAAGGTCTCGGCAAGCTCGAAGAGCAGTCCTCGCGGAAACTCGGCTTCCGCGATCGCCCGCTACTCGTGAGCGTCCGGTCCGGGGCAGAGATCTCCATGCCAGGAATGATGGACACCGTGCTCAACGTGGGCATGAACGACGAGGTCGAGGCCGCGCTCGCTGCCGAGACCGGCGATCCGGAGTTCGCAGCCGATGCTCATCGACGCTTCGTGCTGGCGTACGCGGAAATCGTGGAGGGCGCGCCGGGCGATGTGCTCGCCGCCGTAGCCACCGCGTATCCCGCTGCAACGGCCCAAGAGCTGCGGAACTCACTCACTGACTCCGGCTACACAGTCCCGAAGGATCCGGCTCGCCAACTCACCGAGGCCATCAAGGCCGTCTTCAGTTCCTGGGATACCCCAAGAGCCATCGCTTACCGTCAACATGAAGGCATTGCTGCGGATCTCGGGACTGCGTGCTCGATCCAGCGGATGGTCTTTGGCAATCTCGGTTCCGACTCCGGTACCGGGGTCGCCTTCACCCGCCACCCTTCGACGGGCGAGCCCGGCCTTACCGGCGACCTCCTCGTCGGCGCCCAAGGCGAGGACGTCGTCTCAGGCGCACATCAGACACAGGCCCTGGACACGATGGCAACCATCTGGCCAGCGGCCTATGACCAGCTCGCCCAGCTCGCCAACGAACTCGAGCACGACTACCGCGACATGGTCGACATTGAGTTCACCGTCGAGAAGGGCATGCTCTGGCTCCTGCAGTCCCGCGTCGGCAAGCGCAGTCCAGCAGCGGTGTTCAGAACCGCGTTGGACATGGCGGAGGACCCGTCCTTCCCGCTCGACCGAGACGAGGCCGTCGAGCGATGCCGCTCCCTGTTCAACAACCCGCCGATGCGCACCTCGACCCCCACGGATCCAGGTTCGACGCACGAGGTGATCGCCGCTGGCCTCCCTGCGTCGCCCGGCCGAGTTTCGGGCGCACTCCACACTGACATTGAGCGAGCAATCCGCGAGGCCGAAGCGGGCAATGCCGTCATCCTGGCTCGACCAGAGACCTCGCCGCGGGATGTCCACGGAATGACAGCCGCCAGCGGTCTGTTGACAACCCTGGGTGGCACGGTGAGCCACGCGGCCGTCGTCGCCCGTTCCTGGGGGCTGCCAGCTGTCGTCGGAGCGGACGATGTCGACGTCACCGACACCGGGATCACCTGTTCCGGTCGACACATCGAGATCGGGACAACCGTCACCATCGACGGGACCTCAGGCGAATTGCTGCTTGGCGCACATGATGGCGATCTCGTCCACCTCCCGGAGGTCGCGACCATCAAGAGGTGGGCCCAGGAAGGGACGACCCGAGACTCGGACCAGGTTGACCTCGCCGAGAGCGACCAGCCCGAGTTCGAACCGGCCCTTCGCCTCCTCGCGATCAAGGGCGCTGCGACGGTGACGGTCCTCGCCGACGCCCTCGCTGCCACCGAGGCGGCCACTGCGACCGTCTTGGGCAAAGCCGAAGCGAACAGTCTGGCGACCGAGAGCGCGGGCACGTGGAAGCTGACCGAGAATGCCGCCCACGTCATCGCCTCGATAGCCGGATCACCGAGCGACGCGGAGCGAGAAGCGCTTGGCGCGATCCTCGACCGGTTCCATGGACCCAACCTGGAACTAAAAGCCCTCGTGACCCAATGGCAGATGCGCACGATCGACGACGAGGCCGTGGTCAACGACCACTCGGACTCTGCCTATGACCAATCGCTCATCGGCACGCTTCGTGACGACGTCCACCCGGCTGTGACCGCCATTGTCGAGGAAACTGCAGCGCTCACCGACCACATGGCGGACTACTCGAGACGGTTAGATCGGGCCCTCTTGCGACTTGAGCAGGGCGACCGCAGTTACATGGCACACCCGCTTCTCGACTCGTATCACACGGTCTGGTTCGAGCTCCATGAAGAACTCATCCGTCTAGCCGGGCGCACCCGACGCGACGAAGCGGAGGCTGGCCGTGCCTAATGAATCCGACAACACAGTTGGCGCGCTGGCCGGGCTACGCGTCCTTGAAGTCGGCCACCTCATTGCGGGCCCATTCTGTGGCCACCTGTTCGCCGACCACGGCGCTGAGGTGATCAAGATCGAGCCGCCAGGCGGTGACCCGATGCGTCACTGGGGTCGGGACTATCGGGGCATCGGCTTGTATTGGCCGATCATCGCACGCGGGAAGAAGTCGGTCACGCTGGACCTTCGTACCGACGGTGATCGGCAATCATTTCGTCAGTTGGCTCGGGGCGCCGACGTGGTTATCGAGAACATGAGGCCTGGGGTGATGGAACGTTGGGGCCTCGGGCCCGACGATCTTCGAACCCGTAACGAAAAGCTCATCATGGTTCGGATCAGTGGCTACGGCCAGACCGGCCCGTACTCGGACCAAGCGGGTTATGGGCTCGTCGCCGAGGCGATGAGCGGATTCCGGCACCTGTCCGGAGAACTGGGCCGCGCTCCGGTTCGCGTCGGAATTTCCATCGGGGACTCGCTCGCGGCGACGCAGGGCTTCATCGGCGCCCTGATGGCGCTCTGGCGCAGAGATCGGCCGGGTGGCACCGCACACGGACAGGTCATTGACGTTGCGCTGTACGAGGCGATGTTCATGTACATGGAGTCGATTGCGGCGGAGTACGACAAACTGACCGAGATTCGCCAACCCGCTGGGCCCACCTTGCCAGGCATCGCTCCCTCGAACGCATACCCGACCGCGGACAAACAATGGGTCCTCATCGGAGCCAACCAGGACTCAGTCTTCGCTCGCCTCGCTTCGGCAATCGGCCGACCTGACTGGGCCGAACCGCCCTCGCCGTTCGTCAATCATGTCGGACGCGGTGCCGCGCAGGCTGAACTCGACGGACTGATCGCCGAGTGGACCGCCGCCCAATCTCTCGACGCCATCCTCGACCACATGGCCGCCGCGGGGGTCCCGGCAGGCCACCTCTACACGGCTGCAGACATCGTCGCGGACCCGCACTACGCCGCGCGCGAGATGCTGATCCACATCGACGAGCCGAACCTGAACAACGAGTCCGTGTTGCACCCAGGTGTCGTCCCGAAGCTGAGCGGCACGCCCGGCCGGATCCGCCGAGGCGCACCGCTCTTGGGCGAACACAACGACGAAATCCGAGCAGAACTGGAGGCAGTGGCATGACCTCGGACACGATCGCCCATGACTGGGTCAACCATCACGCGAGTCGCACTCCTGACAACGTCGCCCTCGTCGATGCCGACAGTGGAGAGATGTGGACTTGGGAGCGACTGAATGATCGCGTGGGGCGCCTCGCGGCCGCACTGAGACAGGCCGGGGTGCAACGCGGAGAACGGGTAGCCGTGCTGGCCGACACCTACCCCGGCATCTTCGAGATCCAGTTCGCTTGCTTTCGCCTGGGCGCCATCTTCGTGCCGCTCAATTGGCGGCTCCAGGTCGACGAACTCGTGACCATCTGCGCCGACGCCGCGCCAGTCGCCATGATCCACGACGAGGTGTGGGCTGAGCGGACCCAAGAGGTCCTCACCCGCTCCCCCGTCGACCTCGTCTTCGACACCGCCGGGCTGGACGAGCTTCTCGCGGCGCACCAGCCGATGCCGCCCGGGACGGACAACACCATGGCAACTCCGTGCCAGCTTTTGTACACCTCGGGAACGACGGGCCTCCCGAAGGGTGTGATCTGCACCTTCGGCACGCTGACGTGGAACATGGTGAATGGCGTCCAACCGAAAGGGCTTACAGCCGCTGGCGTCAATGTCTATAACCCTCTCCCGCTCTTCCATGCTGGCGGGCTCAACTCGATGGCGAACCCCGCGCTGATGAACGGCGCGTGCGTCACAACGGCCGCTCGCTTCGACCCGGCCGCGGCGCTCGCCGCCATGACAGATCCCGACAACCCTGCCACCCACATCGCAGCCGTGCCCGTCATCTACCAAGAGATCGCCGCCTTGCCGGAGTTCCCCGATGCCGACCTGTCAGCGGTTCGCATCGCGGTCGTTGGTGGCGGGGCTGCGTCGGCCGATCTCGTCAAGGCATTCTTAGCAAAGGGCGTCAAGCTCGAAGCCCACTACGGCAGCACCGAGCTCGGGCCCGCGACCCTGGCGATCTCCCCACCGGACCCCGACCTGATGCTCACTGGCTCTGTCGGCCGTCCGGTGCTGCACCAGGCCGTCCGCCTCGTGGACGACAGCGGGAACGACGTCGACGACGGTGCCATCGGCGAGATTTGGGTGAAGGGGCCCAGCGTCACACCCGGCTACTGGGGTCTTGACAACGCCGAGTTCTTCAGCGACGGCTGGTTCAAGACCGGGGACATGGCATGGAAAGACGAAGCGGGCAACTACTTCCTCGCTGATCGCGCCAAGGACATGTACAAGTCTGGCGGCGAGAACATTTACCCCTCGGAGGTCGAGCGACTCGTTCTCGACTCCCCAGCGGTGGCAGAAGTCGCCATCATCGGGATCCCCGACGAGAAATGGGGTGAGGTCGGTCTTGCCATCGTGGTCGCGGCACCCGGTTCGGCACCCACGCTGGCCGACATCCACGAGGCCATCGGCGACCGAGTCGCCCGATACAAACTGCCGCACGCGCTCGAACTCGTCGATGAGCTGCCTCGTAACGTCACAGGCAAGGTGGCCAAGGTCGAGCTTCGGGAGCGCTATGTGAGAGCCGATCGGTAGGTCCGCCGCTTACCGTGTCTGGCGGGTCGTGACCGGTCTCGCCCGACGACGGGCCTGGATCGCCGACCGTCCGGGCGCCCCGGGTCACATCAATCACCTGGCCGAGCACACGACGGCACTGCGAAGCACGTTGTTCCACAAGGGCTACGCGCGGGACAGCGTCGGTTCTCCGTTCGTCGCGTCAATGAGCGCCGCAAAGCCCGCGATGATCGATCGCGCCACGAGGTCGAACGTCTCGTCGTGGTCCATGCTCGCCTGACGGGCGAGCGCGAAGAGATGCGGGTAGTCCTCTTGCCAGTCGCGGGCATCGTCGGTGTCTTCGGCGGCATCGATCGGGCTGGCGTACATGACGGTGCCAATCGCCAACGCCTCGAGGCTCTCGAGCAACGGGAGAACAAGATCGCGGGTGACGCCTTGGACGGCGAGGAGCGCGGCTGTCGCGTTGTGTTCACGGAGGCCGATACGCATCGCGTGGCGTCGTACGAGCAACGGCATCAGATTTGGGTGCGCCAACAATGCGCGACGGAACTCGAGGAGGTTCGACAGCAGCCACTCCTGCCAGTCGGCAGCGGGATCTGTGGGCGTGCGCACTCCCTCGAGGGCAAGCGTCGCGACGCCGACCAGAATCTCGTCCTTGTTCCGGAAGTGGTGGTAGAGCGAGGCACCGTTGATGCCCAACTCCTCCGCCAAGCGGCGGATCGTCAGCGCTTCCAACCCTTCGCGGTCTGCGATCGCCAGTGCGACATCCAGCGTCTTTCGCTGCGAGACCAGCGGAACTTTCGGTCGGGCCACGGGCTGCTCCTGGTCGTGGTGCGTTTGGTAACCAGGGTTCACGGTACCGCGCAGACCACCGAAAGATACCTGCATCTCAACCCGCTGGCAGATTATCCATCGTTGTTTGATATAATAGCGGCGCGTGGTTGCTGACAGCGTTCGCGTTCGTGATGTCGGACCCCGGGACGGGCTTCAGTCGGTTGCGCCCGATCTGAGCCTTGACGCGAAGCTTCGCTTGAGTCAGTTGCTGGCGCGGGCAGCGTCTTTCACTGCGGACCGGGTCACGATGCCCTCATAATCGGCCTCGGTTGCCGGGGAGTCGTCCCTGAGGAGGCGCGCAGCCTCGCTGCGTTCATCGGGGCCAAGCACTCGTGTCGGCAACGTCCACTCAACCAGCGAGCCGTCGGGATCACGGGTGTAGATACTGACGATGAAGTCGTGGTCGACCTCGACGACGTGGTAGCCATTATCGAGCCAGCGTTGCTTTTTGGCATCGAGTTCGGCGCGGCTGTCGACCTGAAACGCGACGTGGTTTACCCACCAGGGCAGACCCGCGCCTGTGGAGATGCCTCCGGACCAATCGTCTGCCTCGAGCTGCTCCCCTTCGAGCCCACGGAGGTCCCAGATGGCAAAGAGTGTGCCGTCGCCGATGTCATAGAAGATGTGCTTGGTCCAGCCCCCGCCTGGGGCTTCGCGCTTCACGACCTTCACCAACTCAAACCCCATCGCCTCGGTGTAGAACCGATGCACATTCTCGACGTTCTTCGCGGCGACGGCCAGGTGGTGTACGGGCATCCTCTAACCTCCAAAGACCGAATCTAACAATGCTTGGTTACGCTGTGCAAACCCACCGCAAGACAGCATCAGAAATCAAAGGTCACGACGGAGCGGGCATGGGCCCCCACACGTAGGCGCTCGTATCCCACGTTGACGTCATCCAATGCGAGGTGCTCCTCGATCAAGGCGTCGAGCTCGAGGCGACCCTGCAGGTACAAGCGAGCCAACATCGGGATGTCGTCGGTGAAACGACTCGACCCCATGATCAACCCTCTGATCGCCTTTTGCCGGAAGACCATCGGACCGCCCGGTATCTCGACCGTGGCATCGGCCGCGGGAACACCAACGATGTACGCGGTGCGCCCGGGCGCGGCCATGTCAACCGCCTGGGCGATCGTCGCTGGCAATCCGACGACCTCGAATGCATGGTCGACACCGCCTCCCGATGCCTCGAGGACCGCGTCGGCGCCAGGTCCGGCACTGGCGTCAACGATGTCGGTCGCACCTAAACGACGAGCCAGCTCAAGCTTGGCTGGCTCGGTGTCGACCGCGAAGATGCGCTCCGCACCGGCGAGCCGCGCCCCTTGGACCACGTTCAAGCCCACGCCACCGCACCCAATCACGGCAACCGTCTCACCCACACCAACACGCGCACCGTTGATCACCGATCCCACGCCGGTGAGTACGGCGCAGCCCAACAACGCAGCGCAATCGAGGGGCACCTCTTTGGGGATAGCAACGACAGCGTTACGGTGAACCAACATCTGCTCGGCGAGGCCGCCGAGGGAACCAAGCGGGTAGAGCGGTTGGTTCGACCAGCGCAGGGGCGGGTCACCCGCGCCGCGCCCGATCGCTCGGCGGCGAGCACACAACCAGGGCTCGCCGCCGCGGCAGCGAGGACACGACCCACAGAACTGGGACGTGCATGTGACCACGTGATCGCCGACCCCAACGTCGGTGAACTCGCTGCCCACGGCCTCCACTACCCCGGCGCACTCGTGGCCGATCACGGCTGGCAACGCCGCTGGCAGATGGCCGTCGAGCACGTGGACATCGCTGTGACAGAGCCCACACGCCGCCACGCGGACGAGCACCTCGTCTGGGCGCGGAGCGGCGATCTCGACATCTTCGATCCGCAATTCGCCCGGGGTTTGAGTGAGTACCGCTGCTCTGATGGATCTTCGCTCACTCATTGGTCCCTCCTCATCTGTACCAGCATCGAGGCTTTCCGGTCGATCTCAGCCACAGAGGCATTGGCGTCGATGAACAGCTTGATGATTGCGGCACCGATCCCCTGTGCTGCTCCGGTGAAGACGACGTCGCCGGTGAAATCGAAGGCGGTCGTCATTGAGTTGCTCCCGTGGCCTCAACCGGGACCGCGACTGGCCCGCGGACATGGCCGGGCGTCCACTCGACCTCCTCAGGATTCGGCACGCGGAACGTAGGGAACGCCCCGATGAACTCCTCCAGCGCGACCCGCAGCTCCATGCGGGCGAGGTTGGAGCCCAGGCAACGGTGGATCCCCAGGCCAAACGTTGCGTGCCGGTTGGCCGCACGGTCGATGACGAACTCATCCGCCCGGTCGAACGCTGATAGATCCCGGTTGGCGGAGACGAAGGGCAGCAGAAGGCGTTCACCAGCCCGAATCGGGCAGCCAGCGAAGTCGATGTCGTTGGCGGCGATCCGTCCGACGGCGACAGGGGCGTAGAACCGCAGCACCTCCTCAACCGCACCGGGGATCAGCTCTGGCTCAGCGACCAACCGAGCGAGGTCTGCCTGGTGGCTGCCGAGATGCCAGAGCGCTGTGCCCAAAACGCTCCACGTCGTGTCGATACCGGCCACGACGAGGAGGTACGCCATTCCGACCGCCATCTCGTCGGACAGCGGCTCGCCATCGATCTGCTGGCTTGCGACGATCGTCAGAACATCGGTGCCGTCGCCTCCCCGGCGGTCCTCGAGCAGGGGGCGGAGGTACTGCTGCAGCGCAGCAATGGCATCGTGTCGTGCGCGTGGATCGGCATATCCCTCGACCATGATCGCTCGTATCCATCCGCGGAACGTCGCGGCATCGGCGGGGGGCAAGTCAAGCAACATCGCCACCGCCTGAGTCGGGATGTGCTGGGCAAAACGTCCGGCTGCGTCAAAGCGGCCGTTCGCTGGCAATGCTGCGATCAGACTCTTGCAGTAGCCGCGGAGCTCGTCCTCAAGCCCCGCGATAGAGCGTGGTGCGAAGCTCGGCAACAGGACACGCCGATGATCACCGTGGTCGGGCGGATCGCTGGTGATTGGAGGTGATTTCTTTGTGTTCGTACCGGGCGGGCGAACGCCGGTCTCGCGCGAGCTGAAGGCCTCGTGATCCAGTATCACTGAGCTGATCAGGTCGTGAGTCGTCACCAACCAGGCTCCTCCGTAGCGCTCGGTGCGCGCCACTGGACAGGTGTCGCGCAGCGTGGCCGCTATCGAGAACGGATCCCGCGCCCAAGCCGGATCGGCGTGGTCCCAGTCGGTGCACCAGTCCTGCACTGGATCCGTCATACAGCGGCCTCCCGCAACCGAGTGTTACTGCAAATCTATCACTGTTTGATTAGCGAGACCAGGCGGTGTCGTAGGCGCATGCGAGCGACGGAAGTCCGGTCACGATGCGTCCGCAACGACGCCAGCGCCGATCCAGGCCTCGATTTCCTCGCTTGACGCGCCGATCTCTGCGAGCACCTGGGCAGCGCTGAGTCCACGAGACTCGATAGACGAGGTGGTGTCAACGTGTGCGGAGAGCCTGGGGGCTGGCCCACTATGAAGCCGATCGCCGTGCCGGTACACGGTCCGTCGCTCGACCAGATGCTCGTCGTCGTCAAGTTCGTCGATACCGAGCACCGGAGCCACGCAGGCGTCGACCCCCGCGAACGCGGCGTCCCACTCGGGTCGAGTTCGGTTGAGAAACTCGGCAGCGAACCGCCTGCGCAACGCTGGCCAGCGAGTGGCATCCCACTGGGCGGTGGGGTCCTCGCCTGGCGCGACCACGTGGATCAACGCCGCGTAGAACTGCGGCTCGATCGCACCGACGGAGTACCAGTCGCCGTCACGGCATTCGTAGACGCCGTAGAACGGGGCAGTCCCCGACAACAGGTGGGTGCCGCGGCGTCCGTCCCACAAGCCACTCGCCCGCTCGCCGAACGCGGCTGACAACAGCAGCGTCGCGCCGTCGACGATCGACGCATCGACAACTTGGCCCTCGCCTGTCTGTCGCCGCTCAAACAGAGCCAGGATCGTCCCGATCACGGCCATGAACGAGCCCGAAGCAAGGTCGCCGAGGAAGGCGAGCGGCACGACAGGCTCGTCGGTTCCGATCAACCCGAGCAGGCCGGAAGTCGCCAGATAGTTGATGTCGTGTCCCGCACGCTGGGCGTAGGGACCCTGCTGGCCCCAGCCCGTGAGGCGGACGTAGACCAGCCCGGGGTTGCGGGCGAGCAACACGTCCGGGCCCAGCCCACGTCGCTCCATCGCGCCCGGCCGATTCCCCTCGAGCAGGACGTCACACTCGTCAGCGAGGCGGCGGATCACGTGGGGCCCGTCGGGCGCGCGAATGTCGATCACGAGTTCGGACTTCCCGCGGCGGAGAAACGCCGCGGGATCGGGCCCGGACGCGTCCGGCCGGAGCACGTGGATCACCTCGGCGCCGTAGTCCGCGAGCATCATCGTCGCGAACGGACCTGGACCGAGTGCGCTCATGTCGAGCACCCGGATACCTTCCAGCGGCCCAGCGTTGGACTCACGCATCACCGATCACCGTCCTCCATTCGATTCACTACGATCCATCATCATTAGGCAATTCGAGGAGATCGGAGGCGGGCCACACCGGGCCTTCACCGGGTCAGGCGGCCAGCGGCAAGCTCGCCTGAGGTGACTGCGGCGTTGACGCTCGAGCGGGCAAGGTAGTCACCGGCAAGTTGGATCGACGAGCGCTCGCCTGTCGCCTCCCGAAGATGCACCAAGTCCCGATACGTCCCCACCCGAGAGGCAACGAGCGCGGGGTCCCATCGCGTCACGACCGCCGTTTGCATCGAGTCGAGGGACCAGGCGGGAAAGCGGAGCCGCAGGGTGTCAACGAAACCATCGACTAATCGGTCGTCTTCGTCGGCCCAGTGCTCGTTGCTCCAGTCGGTCATGTAGAACGCGGTCAGGATTCCCCCACCCGGGGGCGTGCGACCGTCGGCCATGTTGTGATTCAGGCCGACCACCGGAAGGGATGGATCGATCTCGCGAGGGATGAGCACCATCGAGGATGTCTCGTCAGGAGCGGCTGCCAGCCCGAGACTGACGACGATCGTCCTGGAGTGCGACAGCGCAGACAAGTACTGACGCGCCTTGGGCGTGAGGCGTTCGACAAGATCGGGAACCCGCGACGCAGGCGTGGCCACCACGACTCCGTCGACCGTGTCCGATCGCGGGAAGCTGCCGGCGGTCCACTCCACGTTCACTCCCCGACCCGCAGGTGACACCCGGTTGACCTCGGCACCGACCTCCACGTCGAGTCGCTGCGCGATTCGTTCAAGAAAGAAGCCGACGCCATCGGAGTGCGAGAGCAGACGACCGGCCAGCAGCAACGACTTCATGGCTCCGAACAGGTCCACGATCGACGTTTGGTCAGGCTCGACCAGGAACAGGGCCCGACACAGGGGGCGGATGAACAACGTCACCACCTGCTCGTCAACACCTCGGCGGCGGCACCAGTGATCGACGGATTCGACGTCGAACCGCGCCGCACTCGCGAGGTCGGAGTCGTTCACCGATCGATAGATTCGAAGGAAAGGACCGAGCAGCGTCGTGATCCGCAGCTTCGCCCCCGCACTGAGGTGACCCGCCGACAGGAACGTCCACGGACGCGCGCGGTCGATACGATGAACTGCCCCATCGTGCAGCGTGCCGATGACCGGCGGCACGCGGTCCACCTCGGCACCGACGCTCGCGTCGGCCAACAGGCGCTCCACAGCGTCGTAGGTGTCCGGCAGAGCCCCAGCGCCCACATCGAATCGATAGCCATCCGCCTCGATCGTGCGACAGCGTCCACCAACGCGCCCTGAAGCCTCGAGCACCCGGACCGACCAACCAGCCTGATGAAGACGGAACGCTGCCGAGATGCCCGCGGCACCGGCGCCGACGACTAGCGCTCGAGGCACTCGAATTCCCGGCATTTATCCATCATTGATTGGATTATGTCAGACTGTCTCGACACTGTCAGTCAGCCGGATGAGGAGAGCGCAGATCGATGACCGACACACCGCACGCGATCATCATCGGAGCGGGGATCGCCGGGCTCAGCGCGGGGTTCCGGCTGCATGAAGCTGGCTGGCGGGTCACGGTCCTGGAGGCGAGTGACCACGTCGGCGGTCGCATGAGCAGTGTGGAAATCGACGGGTTCATCTGCAACCGGGCCGCGAACATCTTGCCCGGCTCGTACGATGCCATCCGGCAGCTCGCCGCCGATGTTGGCATCGGCGACAAGCTCGGCGTGACGGACGGCGTCATCGCGACACTGCGCGACGGACACATTCATCGACTGCGATCAGACAAGCTCATTCGTGACGGCCTCCGGACGCGGCTGGTGCCGTGGCGGACGAAACTCCGTGCAATCCCGATCCTGATCGACGCCCGGCGCATGCGCGGGAGCCTGAGCTACCAGAACCTCGGCGCGGCCGCCGACTTCGACGTTGAAACCGTCGCTGAATACTGTGCCCGGCGACTCACCCCCGAGCTTCGCGAGTACGTCGTCGAGCCGGTGGTCCGGGCCCTCTACGTCTCGGAGGCGGAGCGGCTGTCAGTGGTGGACTTCTTCTTCGCAGCATTGAACTTCATCGGCTCCGGGTTCATGCAGTACCCGGGCGGCATCGGGTTCCTGGCCGAAGCGCTCGCCGCGACGCTGGACGTTCGCCTTGAATGTCGCGTCGAGAACGTGAGCCACACTGGCGAGGGCGCGCAGGTGACCTGGGAACATAACGGCACGCAGGAGGTCGCGGTAGCCGATGCTGCCGTCATCGCCACCGTCGGAGCCGTCGTCCCCGAGTTGTACCCCGATCTGGACAAACGAGCGTCGGAGATACTGCGCACAGACCTCGAGTACGCGTCGGTGTTTAACGCCCACTTTGGACTCGCCGAGCGACCCGAGGAACCAGCATCGATTATCCAGGTGCCCCGGGCCGAGGACGAGGCGCTTTGCGTGGTCACCCTCGACCACAATGCCAGCCCGTCGATCGTTCCCGCTGGCAAAGGGAAACTCGCGACCTACTGGCACCACCACTGGTGTTCAAGCCGCATGGATCGCGAAGACGCGGACCTGCTCGCCGAGATGCTTCCTTCCGTTCGGAAGGTCGTGCCCGACGTCGAGGCGTTGACCGTCACCTCGCGTATCGATCGCTGGCCGCTCGGCGTCGTCCGTAGTCGCCCGGGCACGTATGCGCTCATGCGAGAACTCGGCTCTCGCATCGACGCCCGATCACCGATCCAACTGGCTGGCGACTACTTCTCGGCGTCGTCAACCAACGGCTGCGCTGTGTCTGGGGATCTCGCTGCCGAGCGACTCCTCGGGACCCGATCCGACTTGCGGCTCGCATGAGTTTACGATACGTTGTTGGATTACCGTACGTTGTTTGATTACCGTTTGGTTACCGGTACTGAGAGGATTCAGTGTATGGGCATGTTCCGGGACGCCGAGGAGCTGTACACCGTCCAAGGCGGCTTCTTCGACCTCATCACGGTCGATTCAAGCCTCGGACCCAAGTTCGCAGCATCCAACACATCGTTCCTCGTGAAATACACCGCCCCCGAGGCCTTCATCCTCGTGGACTGCACTGGTGACGAGAACCAGGTCATCTACCCGGCCAGCCCCGACACGGATGCGGAGATCACCCTCACCATGGAGGCCGATGCGGGGCACCGGTTCTGGCTCGGCGACCTCAACCTCACCGGAGCGATCGCTCGGCGAAAGGTCACGATCCATGGCTCGATGAAGGACGCGCTCCGTCTGCTTCCGGCGATGAAGCCTGCCTTCCCGAAGTACCGCACCTACTGCGTTGAGAACGGCCACGCAGACAAGATCTGAGGACACCAATGACCGAGCTTGCGAAGACGGCGAATCCTCAGACCGACGACACCGTAGATCGACTACTCGATGATTTCGATCACCAATCTGCGGACTTCGCCCACCACTGGGCCGAGGTGTACGGCAAGGCCCGGGCCAACCAATGCCCGGTGATCCACTCCGACAAGCATGGAGGGTTCGACGCCGTCCTCGGCTATGAAGATGTGGTCACGGCGTTTCGCGACTGGAAGACCTTCGCCTCCGAGCGGCTGCTCGACGAAGACGGGATCGAGATGGAGGGTGGCGTGGGCATTCCCGCCCATGTGTTCCGGATCGGGTTCCTCGAGATGGATCCGCCGCAGTCACTCAATCTGCGCCGACTCTGCAATCCGTGGTTCAACCGGAACACCATCGATGCAGCTCGGCCCCGCCTGGGCGAGATCATGCACTGGGCCTTCGACAGCGTGGCGGAGAAGGGCCAGTGTGATGTCGTCACCGACCTCGTGACCCCGTTCCAGTGTGTGTCGATCATGGACCTCCTGGGGATTCCTCTTGAGAAGTGGCCGCGCTACAAGGAAGTGGTTGACCAGGAGGTCGCCCAGGAGGAGTCGAGCCTCGAAGGGATGCAGTGGCTTCTCGCCGACATCTTCGATGAGATCGAGCGGCAGACTGCCGAAAGGGGCCACGGGCTGCTGGCCGTCCTCGCGTCAAGTGAACTCGATGGCGAACGATTGGACCCCGAGCTCGTGACCGAGCTGATCCTCATGTTGCTCCTCGGGGGGATGGACACCACCATCGCGACGGTCGGGCTCGCGGTTCGGCATCTCCACGACACACCAGAGGATCGAGCGCGCCTAAAGGAGAGCCCCGACCTCATCGAGTCGTTCGTCGAGGAGGTGCTGCGTTTCTACACGCCAGCGACCGGAATGGGTCGTACGATCCGTACGCCGACCACGTTCGCGGGCCAATCCTACGAGCGTGGCGACCGCGTCTACCTCGCGATCGCCTCCGCGAATCGCGACGAGCGGGCCTTCGACCGAGCCGACAAGTTCGTGATCGACCGCTCGCCCAACCCACACATGAGCTTCGGCACCGGCACCCATCACTGCATCGGCTCCGAGTTCGCCCGAAGCAACACCCAACTCTTCCTCACGACGTTGCTCAGCAGGATGCCCGACTTCGAGGTGGACGTTGCCGCCGCTCACATGGCGACCAGCATCCCGCACGCCCGGTCCTACCTCACGCTCCCGATCAGCTACGACCCCGGCCGATCATTCGGCCTCGGCGACAATGCATGGCCCGAGTTCAAGACCGACCCCATCCGGCCGGTCTAGACAAGCGGCAAGCGTCGCGGCTACCAGCTAGGCCGCTGTCAGGGCGTCCGGGCTCAGCGAACGATCTCACGAGCGGTCATGCGGGCGCCTCAGCATTGATGGTTCCCATCGGATGGGCTCCCGCTCCGGTGTGCCAGCCTCCGCCGCCGACGATCGCGTCGGCTCGTGCTGTCACGTATGCACGCCAAGCAGCTCATAAACGTACAGTCCGACCATCATGGCGGTGGCGAAAGCCGCGTGTGGCAGCGCCAGCCCGATCAAGAAGATCGCCGTTCGAGTGCGTGGTGGGTGTTGGCGATCATCGGCGGCGACGTTGAGGTCGTCCCAGCCAAGCTGATCGAGAATGTGTCGAGCCTGCGAGATCATGAACAGAGTGACCACGAGCATCAGGCCCGTCGTAACGAAGTGCAGCCACGGGATGTTGAAGAAAAGCCACTTGTCATCGAGCCCGTAGATGTTGGCCTCGGTCAGCTCGATCATCATGCCCTCGACAATGATGTTGGCGACGTAGACCCCGACCATGGCGATGCCATAGCGCCATCCGCCGAGACGATCTCGAAGTGGCTCGTCGAGGTACTTGAGCCACACCACGGTCAAGATGCCGAAAAAGGCACCATAGGAGAGCGGCGCCCAGAGCGCTTCGCCGCGCCCGCCCCATGTCGCGATCCACATCGAGTCCGGGTGGAACTCCATGTTCCACATCTCCGGACCAGCGTATACCCAGTCGTGTTGCCAACTCAGGAATGCGCCTAAGTAGACGCCGAGTATGAGCCCGCGCCTGGTCTGGGTCCAGACGAGCCAGAGCCCCGCGAGGAAGGCGAGGAGAAACCCGGCCTCCACCAGCCTCACACCTACCGTTGCGATCATCGCGCGTCTCCCCTAACTAGCCGGAGGCACCATAATCTAACGACGTTCGGTGACTCGGTCGACCGAATAGCCCTGGCCATCCGCCGCCCACCTCCGTCGTGTCGACGCCGCCTGCGATCGCGTGCCACCACCTCTGGTTCGATTGACACGCGTAACCCAACGTCGTATGGTTTCACTGAGTCGACAGCAAGTCAACGACCGCCCAAACACATCAGGATTGGTATGGAAGTTCACGGAGGGGGCACGGCGCCCGAGCTCGGGTCCGAGGACGAAGGGCACCACCCGACCGGCAACGACGAGACCTGGCAGGAGAGCGTGGTTCTCGTCTGGTGGGACCTCACTGCCGAGGTCGGGGGAATGCACCGCATCGGCTATGAGCCGAACTGGCGAGACGGCGGCCAAGTCTCATTGTGGAACAACATCTTCTCTGCCGATGCTGTCTTCAAGCGCTCCGCGACGATCCCCCTCACGGACGTTCACCCGACCGGCACGATCTTCTCTTCGGGCGATGGCACCTGCCAGTTCGAATACACCGACCACGCGATCTGGACGATCTCAGAGGAGGAGGTCCAGGCCGAGTTGCACGTGACCGATGCCCACACGCCGGTTGACATCTATCCCAAGCAGTCCACCCTCGGCCAAGACTTCGCGCCGAATCACATGGAGGTCGGCGGAACGGTGCGGGGGACATGCACCATCGATGGGCGCCGCTACGACGTCGATGGGCTAGCCTTTCGCGACCACGGCTGGGGGACACGTCGGTGGGATACCCTGCTGAGCCATCGCTGGGTCGCTGGCGCATTCGCGCCCGACTTCAGCTTCTTCGCGGTGTCGTTCCACACCAGCGATGACGAAATCGTCGGTTTCGGCTGCGTGATCCGGGAGGGTGTCCTAATCTACGCCCAGGTCGACATCGTGGCGTACCTTGAAGTCGACGGTCTCACCCACCGAGGTGGTCGAGTGACGATGTCTCTGACGACAGGCGAGACGCTCGTGCTCGAGTGCGACGCCTTGCAGAAGGGAACCGTTTCCTGGATTCACGACATTGCCTGCGTCGACACGATGTGCAAGGTGACTCTCGGCGACCGCGTGGGAATGTGTGATTTTGAGACGACCAACAACGCACTTCGAGGGTCACATCAACCGAGGAAGGCGATCGGCGGCTACATCGAGAACGGGCTGCACCGAATCCAGTGAGAACCGCAGGAGACGCGATGGACCTCAACCGTAGCCCTGTACACACCCGATCGCACCCGACCACGAGATGGTCCCGGGCGAACTTCGCCGAAGCGGTCCAAGGAGTCCAGACTCCCCTGGGCTGGACATTTTGGGATCACGTCGCCGAGACCTCGGTGCGCCAGTGCTTCTCCGACATCGGTGGTATTGCGGCCAAGGACGCCCCGCCCCCAGCCGACCCGAACCTTAAGTTCAACGCGCCGTTCTTCGGTCTCCCGGCTGGCAACGTCACCTTCTTTCACTCTATCGGCGAGGCGCTCCCGGGAACCTCTGGCGACGTCGTCATCAAGCAAATGTTCGGGGAGGAGCCCGGGGTCGTCACCCCCAGCGCCCGCGCGAGCTGGCTCCGACCGATCATTGCGGGATTCAAGATGCCAGCGGCTGCGATCCGCTCGACGCGGCGGGTCGTCACCGTCCACAACCAAGTCGCAGACTGGTGGCGTCGAGGGGTGCTCAAGCAACCGCCGGACGACCTGGCCGGAGCGCAACGGCTGTTGAACGAGGCGGCCGAGTGGTTCATCCGCGTTGGACGGCATCACGCGACGGTGTCGCTGATCGGTCAAGCCCTAGTCGAACAAGTTGAACTCGTCATTGAGCACGCGTTCGGTGACCGAAGCCGAACCTCTGATGTCCTCACCGGCCTCGGGGGCATGGAGGAGACAAAACTCATGACCGCGATCTGGGAGGCGGCCCAGGGGCAAAGCGACGTCGCCTCGATCATCGCCGCCTTCGGCTTCCACGGACCCGACGAGGGAAACGTGACGAGCGTCTCGTGGCGAGAAGACGACGGCCCGGTTCACGACCTCGTGGCCAACTATGAGGATGCCGGGGTGCATGACCCACGGGAGCGAGAACGCGAGCAGACCACCAAGCGCGAGGTCGTCGAGCGGGAACTCCTCGATGCGCTCGACCCGCTCAGACGCCAGCGCGCCAAGATCGTGCTTCGCCTCACGCGCACGCTCGTCCCCCGCCGCGAGATCGGCAAGGCTGGCTTCCTGATGGCGATCGATGGCGCACGCTGCGCCGCACGGTGCGCTGGTAGTGAGATGGCGCGGGCCGGAACGCTCAACGAAACCGACGACATCTTTTTCGTCACCTTCGACGAACTGGCAAGCGGGGATCAGGTCGACCGCGCAACGATCGAGTCGCGCAAACGACACCATCGCCACTTCGAAGGGCTGACCGTTGCCCAGGCATGGACTGGGAACCCGGACCCGATCGAAGACCCTGACGTCAGCGAGGCCAGTGCGCCGCGAACGAGGCCGCCGGGAAACGTCGTCCAAGGGATCGGCGTCGTGGGTGGGACAGTCCGGGGGCGCGCGCGGGTCTTGGACGACCCGACCTCGGGTCCACTGGCGCCAGGCGAGATACTCGTTTGCCGAACGACTGATCCGAGCTGGACACCGCTATTCCTGGTCGCTGACGCTCTGGTGATCGACACTGGCGGATCGATGAGCCACGGTGCGATCGTGGCGCGGGAACTCGGCGTGACGTGCGTGATCAACACGATCGATGGCACGGCCGCGATTCCCGACGGCGCCATGATCGAAGTCAACGGCAGCGACGGCACCGCCGTCATCATCGATGCCGAATAGGCGCGCCAGCGACCGCTTGGGATCCGGCCACGCGGCATGGTTCAGCCCGCTATGCCGACGTCTGCGCCGCCTCCATCGCGCCGTTCTTCGAGGAGCTGCTTGAGACGCGCCGACAAGCTCGTGAGGCCGTCGGGCATGAGAGTGAGGGTGAGCAACACCAGGAGGCCGCTTGCCAGATCGATGACATCGGGGGAAGCGCCGAGTTCACTGGCGAGGTACGTGAGCAGTCCACCGGAGACCAGCATCCCGGCGACGACCCCGCCCCCGGCGGCGCCAACACCACCGATCACGACCACCACGAGCAGGAACACGGACTGGAGCGAGACGAAGGAAGCGGCCGACACTCGGCCTGATCGATAGCCCAGCAGAGCGCCGCCAGCGGCCGCCATCGATGCTGAGATCGAGAACGCGAGCAGTTTCACTCGAGGAACCGAGATCCCGACGCCCTCGGCCCCTCGCTCGTTGATCCGTACCGCGAGAAACGACTGACCGGCTGGCCTGCTTCGGATCAACTGAACGACGAGGCAGGCCAGCGCTAGTGCGATCACCACCACTACGCCAAATCGCCGTGGATGTTCGAAGCTGTCGAGGCTCCAACCGGCGAGGCTCGGTCGCGGAAACTCGATCCCTTCAGGGAAACGATCACGGTCGCTGAAAAACATCTCGTCGAACATCACGGCAACACCGAGCGTCACGATGGCGAGGTTCACGCCGCGGACCCGAATCGACGGTGCGCCAAGGGCGAGACCGATCGGGAAAACGAGGAGGACCGCAACGAGGACCGGGAGCGGGAAAGGGAGGTTAAGACTGATCGCTGCCCATGACCCGAACGCCGCGCCGAGCCCGGCGAAGGTCATTTGGGCGAGTGAGAGCTGCCCCACGAAACCCACCACGAGCACGAGCGACACGGCGACGATCGCGAGAATGGCGCTTCGAGTCAGCGGATCGATGATCGCGGACGGGCCCAGAACCATGGCCGCACCCCCCACCGCTGCGACGGCCGCTGGCAACCGGGCCGGTTTCTTGACCGGTGGTGCGGCGGGGAGACTGCTTTCGAAAGAAACCTCACGAGTCGGAATCGCGCTGCCCGTGGCGACAATGACGACGATCAGGACGATGAAGGGCACGGCTTCGGGCCACCCAGGCAAGCCGGTGAACTCGGAGATATCGGCGATCCGGCCGCTGACCACCGCCTGGACTGCTGCGACGGCGAGACTCGCAACGAGGGCCACAACGACCGATCGGAAACCGGCGATTGCTGCAGTGGCGAGCGCCACGACAACGAGCAGGGTCAGGCCCAAGACCGAAACGGTCGTGATGCTCGAGAGCAAGACCCCGGCGAATCCCGACAGCGCTCCACCGAGCATCCAGTTCGACGTCGAGGCGATGTCGGGGCTGTGACCGCTCAGCGAGACCCCCGCCTCGCCGTCGGCCATGGCGCGACTCACAAGGCCGAAGGACGTGTTTCGATAGACGGCGGCGACGATGACCACGACGACCGTCGCCGTCACCAGAATGAACAAACGGTCTCTCGTGAGGACATAGTCCCCGGGGAGCGTGAACGTCCCCCGTTCGAAGAGCCGAACCTGCGGGGTGCTTCCGTCGACGAGGAACAGGTTCACGACGGCTTGCACGACGACGAGCAACCCGAGCGTTGCCGTCACCCGGACGAACATGGCCGCGGACCGCAGCCGACGCATGACGAGCCAGTCGAAGAGACCGGCAACGGCCGCCGCGGCCACCGTGCCAACGATCGCTGCAGGCACAGCGCCGAGGCGATCCCCGTCGGCGTGGACCCACGCAGCGACATAGGCACCGAGAGCAGCGAGCGCCCCAGTTCCCAGATTGAGTGTCTTCGATCCTCGGTAGATGACGATGAGGGCGAGAGCCAAAAGCCCGTAGGCCGCGCCAGCGCCCACGCTTGCCAACGCGATCTGCAGATCGAACCTCACGAAGACCCTCCGAGGTAGCTGGCTTCCAAGGCGGTACGGTTGGCCAACAGCGCCTGCGCCGTCTCCTCCATGGTGACCCTTCCCAGCGAGAGCACGTAGGCCCGGCTCGCGGTGTGGAGTGATTGCCGGACATGTTGCTCGACGAGCACGACGGCAAGGTTGCGATCCGCTGCTGCTTCGCAAAGCCGCTCAAGCAATCGATCGACGACCCGCGGCGCCAGCCCGAGCGAGAGCTCGTCGACGAAGAACAGGCGAGGGCGCGTCGCCAGGGCTCTCGCCAGCGCCACCATCTGTTGCTCGCCACCGGACAAGAGTCCGGCCCGTAGGTTGAGCTTGTCGTGGAGTTCGGGGAACAGGTCGACGATCGAGCGGTCGCCTCGGCGAACGAGCCGCAGGTTCTCTGCGACGGTCAACCCCGACACGATGCCGCGTTCCTCGGGCACGAGCGCCATCCCTGCCCTGACCCGCCAATGCGGCGGAGTGTCGCGGAGGTCATCGCCATCGAACCGGACCGAGCCCGCCATAGGGCGTATGAAGCCCATGATGGTCGAGAGCAACGTCGTCTTTCCTGCGCCGTTCGGCCCGAGGATCGCCACGATCTCGCCAGCCTCGACATCGATGTCGACCTCGTGGACCGCGGCGTTGTTCCCGTAGCCCGCGACCAGACCGGTTACTTTGAGCAGGCTCATGCGCCCGATCCCAAGTAGGCCTCGACGACCCGGGGATCGGCCACAACCTCCATGGGATTTCCTGAGGCGATGAGTTCGCCGAAGTCGAGGACGAACAGATCGTCGCAGACCTTGAGGACGAGGGACATGTCGTGATCGATCAGCAAGATCCCTACCCCTGTCGACGCGATCGCTCGCAGCACGTCACCCAGCTCTGCAGTCTCATCGTGATCGAGACCCGCCGCGGGCTCGTCGACCAAGAGACACGAGGGTTGGCACATCAGAGCCCGAGCGAGAGCCACCCGCCGGAGATCACCCGCTGACAGGTCAGCAGCGGGCGTGTCCGCGAGGTGCGAGACACCCAGGAGGTTCAACACCGTCGCGGGCTCGAACGAACCATCGCGCCGAGACCCCGCACCCGCGACCGTGAGGTTCTCGCCAACTGTCAGATCATCAAACAGCTCGAGGTTCTGGAATGTCCGGACGAGGCCTGCGCGCACTCGCCGACTCGGCTTCATCGCGCCCAGCGACTCATCACCGAGCAAGACTTCGCCCGAGCGCACCGGAAGGAAACCAGTGACCGCGTCAACGAGGGTGGTCTTCCCCGCTCCATTGGCTCCGACCAGCCCCACGACCCGGCCCGGTTCTACGACAAGGGTCACATCGTGAACTACGCGTGTCGACCCATAGGCGACATCAAGGTTCCGGATGGCGAGCGCGCGGCGGCAGTCATGTTCCAGTACGTCCCAGATGCCGCTCATCTCCCCCCTGTCCCACCGCCTCGGCCCTCTCTGGCGGGGTCGGCGTATCCCAACGCCAGTTGATTACCAACGACAGACCTCGCCAGCGGGGCACGCCCGCAGGCGAGCACTCCCTCCCAACGGCCTGCCGCGCTGCGTGTTCGGAAGGCTACTTGATAATCTAGCAGTGTTAGGCAACTATGGTCTCATTGTCGGAGGTGAAAGTCGCCTCCACGAGCATCTAGGGAGAAGACCATGTTCAAGGGGAAGCGACTCGCCATCGCCATCATGTTGCTGTTCGCACTCGTCGCCGCGTCGTGCGGTTCCGACGATGACAACTCCACGGTGTCGGATGGCGACGCCGCAGACAGTGCCGCGACCGAGGAACAAGAGGCAACGGGAGCCGACGAAGCGGAGCCAGCCGAAGAAGACCCAGTGGAACAAGACCCTGCCGAAGAGGAGCCCCAGGCAGCGGCGCCTTCCGGCGAGCCGATTCGGGTTGCCAACATCTTCTCCCAGGCAGGCCCGATCGATCTCCACTTCACACCGGCAGGATTCGATGCCTGGGTGGCGGACGTCAACAGTCGAGGCGGCATCCACGGGCGCCCGGTTGAGGTCGTGAGCTGCAACGACGAACTCGATCCCGCGTTGAACGAGGAGTGCGCCCGTTCGATCGTCGGCGACGACACGATCATCGCCGTAGCAGGCGGAATCGCAGGGCTCGAACCATGGATCCCGATCCTCACCGAAAGCGGAGTCGGCGCAATCACGAGCATTCCCACCACGCTTGGCGAGTTCAACGCTCCGAACTTCCTCGCGATCGGAGGTGGCGCCATCGGCGGCTACGCGAACCTCTTGGCCGACGCGGTCGCGAGCGGCTACGGACGAATTGCTTTCATCCGAACGGATCTTCCGACCGGCAACCAAGCCGCCAGCATCTTCACCGCCTTCCAAGCCCAGATCCCCGGGTGGGAGTTCATCGACGTTCCGGTAAACGAAGGGGCCGCCGACTTCCTGCCAGCCGTCCAGAACGCACTGTCGCAGAACGCCGACTACATCACCACTGGCCTCACCGGCGCTGCCGCAGCGAGGGTCGCACTCGATGCGCAGTCACTCGGCTTCGAAGGGACCGTCTCACTCATCGGGGGCGGGTTCGACCCAGCGTTGCTCGAGGTCGAGGGATTCGTCCTGACCGCCGACTTCCCCGATCCGAGTGGCAGCTCCGCGGTCATCGAGGCCTACCGCGCCAACCTGGCCAATCCCGACGACATCGGCGACGCATCGCTCGGTGGGTACTTCGCCGGACTGACCCTGGAAGAAATCCTCGTCGAACTCAGCCCTGACAATCTAACCCGCGAGGCTGTACTCGCCCGCATCGAAGATCCGACACCGCTCACGGTGCCCGAACTTGGCGACCTCGAGGCTGGGTTCTTCCCGCTGGCCCCACGGCTCGCACGGTCGGCTTCGTGGATTGTGACGGTCGAGGACGGCGAGCTCGTCTACGGCAATCCCGTCGATGCCCTCGGCGCCGCTGGCTGAGTTCAACCAGCGTGGAACTGCTCCGCTTGCTTGAACTCGGCGGGCTTAGAAGTACGGCGGCGTTAGTAGCCTCCGCCAGAGTGTCGATGCGTCTTGAATGCCGATACGCCGGATCGGCGAAGCAATGTCGGCAAAGTTCGGGTCGGCAGACGTCGGGCCGGCGGAGGCTGGGTCGGCGGAATTTGGGCCGCTAGCTCATCGGGTAGAGCAGGGGACTTTTAATCCCAAGGTGCCGGGTTCGAGTCCCGGGCGGCCTACCACAGCGAGATACAACCGCCAGCTACACGACCGCTAGCAAAATAGTGAGCAACACCAGCTAGAGACTCACCTACAGTTTCCCGCCGTGGTGACAGTTCCGATCCGAAGGCTGGACCCAGAGCTGGCGTTGCCTACGTATGCGAAGCCTGGCGACGCCGGATGTGATCTGCTAGCGGCCAAGTCAGTGACGCTGGCCGCGGCGGGCGGACGCGCCATGGTACCCACAGGCATCGCCGTGGCCATTCCCGCTGGCTACGCCGGATTTGTGCAACCCCGCAGCGGCTTGGCATTGCGACACGGGGTCACCTGCGTGAACTCGCCCGGCCTAATTGACAGCGGATACCGGGACGAACTGCGAGTGCTGCTGTTGAACACCGACCCGGATGAGCCCTACGAGATTCAGCGCGGCGACCGCATCGCCCAGCTAGTAGTCCAGCGTGTCGAACAGGCCGAATGGCACGAGGTAGACGCGCTCAATGAGACCGAGCGAGGCCTAGGAGGGTTCGGACACTCCGGCCGCTGAACTCACGGGTCATAGCTGTCACACCCCACCGGTAACCATTTGGCCATGACCAAGACCCCCATGGCACCTCCACAGTCACTTCGGCCCGGTCGGCCAAAGAAAGCACAACTCACCTTGTTTGATATCCCCGAGTTTGATGTCCCTGCATCGCTTGAGGGCCCCCGTTACGCAAAGAGCCCAAGCTCGCCTAACGTCACTAGTCCAAAGTTTGAGGGGCCAAAGTTTGAGGGGCCACAGTTCGAAGCCGTACGGGCTCGGAGGCACCGCTCCCTGGCACGGCTAGCCAAGCGCCGCTACCTCGCAGATTCCGAGAGCTATTTGCGTATTGAGCAGGTCCGCAGTTCCCTTCGCCTCGTCATCAGCCAAACGGGCCAAGTTGACACAGGGCAACTCGGCACGGAACGACGCGGTACGGGGCAAGCCGACTAATCCGATTCGAGCAGGGACAGCGCCACGCTCAACTGCTCCTCGGTGCCCAGCACAACCAGTAGATCGTGTTCGGCTAGCTGCTGATCACCACTCGGGTTGGCGAGCCAACGCCCCTCACGCCGGATCGCCAACGTCTCACAACCGGCGCGCTGAGCTAACTCAAGCTGCGACAACCGCTTGCCTACGGAGTGGTCTCCGTGCGCTATGTGGTGTTCAAGCAGGCGCACGTCCTGGTCTGTGCGCCCAATGACCTCCTCCAGATAGTCAGACACACCTGGGCGCAGCGCGATGGCCGCCATGCGTGATCCTCCAAGCTGGTGCGGGTTGATGACTCGATCCGCGCCCGCTCGGTGCAGCTTCGGTACCGCGTTCGCAGAGTTCGCGCGGGCCACGATGAACAACCCCTCACAGAGAGAGCGGGCACTCAGCGCCACATAGAGATTGTCGACATCTGAGTCAAGCGCCAACACCATCGTGGTCGCTCGCTCAATGCCAGCATCACGCAGGATGCGATCATCGGTGGCGTCACCACTCACGTGACGCACCCCGGCGGCCTCAATGTCGGGGTCACGATCGATAATGACGACGTCAATGCCCTCGTCAATCATCACCGAGGCAATGGCTCGACCGACCTGGCCATAGCCGCAGATGATCGAATGGCCACTGATTTGGTCGATGTCACGCTGCATGCGTCGCCTCCGCAGTTGGTCGTCGAGCCGCCCCTCCAGCAACATCTCGAAGACAACACCAATCATGTACAGCGAGGTGCCGGTTCCTAACAGGATGAGGAGGATCGTGAAGAGCTGGTACCGACGGCCGACATCTTCCGGATCGCCAAAGCCGACCGTCGAAATAGTTATAACCGTCTGGTACAACGCATCGAGCGGTCGCAAGCCGAGCATCACATAGCCGGTCGTGCCAGTTGCCAAAATGACGGTCAGAACAATGAGACTCCCGATCAGTCGTTCGCTGGGTTCGAGGCGGCCGACTAACAGGCGGCGTCTGGGGACAGAGCGTGGCCGTCGCCTGAAGCGACTCCGGTCCCGCGCCACAGCCATCGTTTGAACGCTATTGCCGCCAACAGCCGCGGGCGTGCCTACGATGCAGCCCGTGATGGTTTGGATGGATCTGGAGATGACTGGGCTTGATCACCGACGTCATCGCATTGTGGAGATAGCCACAGTTATCACCGACGACGCACTTGAGGTCATCGCCACCGGTCCGTGCATGGTCATTGGAGCTGCGCAGGCCGATCTGGACGCAATGGAGCCTGTAGTTCGTGAGATGCACACCAAGAGTGGGCTGCTCAACGAGATTCAGGCATCGCAAATCACCGTCGCGGAGGCCGCTGAACGCACGCTTGAATTCGTGAAAACACACGTTCCAGAGCCACATAAGGTGCCGCTGTGCGGCAACACCATCGGAATGGACCGTCGATTCTTGGATCAGTACATGCCGGAACTCGAAAACTACCTTCACTATCGAGTAATTGACGTGTCAACAATCAAAGAGCTGGCCAAGCGCTGGCTGCCGGAGTTAGCTGAGGCCTCGTCTGACGCAAAAAAAAGCCGTGTTGCCAGCACCAAGCACCGAGCCTTGGACGACGTGCTTGAGAGCATCGAAGAACTGCGCTTGTATCACGAACACTGGCTCACACCGGGCGCTACCGAAATCCACCGCAACAAATCGAACACTGATTAGAAGACTCGGGAGTGGGCTCGATTAGCTGGCTAGCCTGCGTCGCATGTCACGCCCGACTCGCGAGGAGCAGCTACCGCCCGATGGCAAGGTAGCTGAGCTGGCGCCCGACGTGCGCAGACTGCAACTGCCAATGTCAATGCCCGGTTTGGGGCACGTGAACTGCTACATCCTCGACGACGACCGCGGTGCTGCGTTGGTAGATCCCGGATTGCCGGGTCCAGCCAACTGGAAGGCACTCATGGCTGGTCTTGACCAAGCCGAGTTGCCACCCGAGCGGGTCCACTCAATCATTGTCACCCACAGCCACCCCGACCACTTCGGTGCAGCGGGCCGCTTCGCGCGTGAGTTTGGCGCCGACCTAGTGACCCATCGCAGATTTCGACTGTGGTGGGACACGGCCGACGAAGACGAGGAAGCGCTTGAACCGGTAGCGGCCGATGGCGAGAACAACGAACTCGTCGCCGACCCTGTGTACAGCGGACGCGACACCGGCCCGAGCGGACCGACGCCATGGGGCGGCCAGCGTTACAAGATGCCGGTCAGAGCCAAGCTGGGCTACATGGCGATGCGTAAGGGCTGGGGCGGCCGCTGGTTTGCTACGCCGCACCCCACCCACCGCGTGGAGGATGCAGACCGAATCAAACTCGCGCGTCGCGAATTTGTAGCAGTCCACACTCCGGGTCACACCATTGACCATCTCTGCCTGTTCGATCCCGAGAGCGGCTTGATGATCTGCGGCGACCATGTGTTGCCCACAATCACCCCTCACATATCGGGCATCACCTCGGCGCGCGATCCACTAAAGGACTTCTTCTCGAGTCTGGATCGGGTCGCCAGCTTTGAGGGTGTCAGCCTGGGCTTGCCAGCCCACGGTCAGCCCTTCACAGACCTGGCGGGACGAGTGGAGGACATCAAACGTCACCATGTGGAGCGACTGGACCTGCTGCGCTCCTCATCTGACCGCCTCGGCCGTGCATCTGTGCAGGACTACATGAAGCAACTGTTCAAGGAGCGCTCATGGGGCCCAATGGCCGAGTCGGAGACATTCGCTCACCTAGAACATCTGCGCTACACAGGCGAAGTCAACGTCTCCAGACGGCCCGACGATGTCCTGGAGTACGAGTTCAAGTGACCACACCCCAACTACACAGCCTCATCTAGAGCAAGCCACCGCTGTACAGAGCGACCAAAATAACTTGACGCAATCCGACCTGACGTGCTGCTATCAGCACCGCAGCGGCTTATCGTCGGGTATCCGCAGCAGGCCATCGAACCCGACCTTTCGCCTAATGGGATCATCGATGTCCAACATTGGCGCCGTTACCGAAGCGCGTGTCTGGCGACGATGTGCACAGGTGCCCGCGAAGCAGGATCGGCTCTGACAGCCGATAACGCGCACACAGCTTCCAGCACGGCCATCGACATACCCACAAGGGCTGACCTCATGCAGGTCAGGTTCACACAGGCGATGAGCGGTCCAGCGGCTATCGGTCGAAAGCCGCCAACCGCCACCGCTTGCGGCCCTCGGAATATCTGATGTAGTCCACAGAAGCACCAGATTTCTCCGAACGGCCGCTGGGACCCCTAGCGGTCGTTTTGCGTTTCCAGAACGCCGCCGATGCCACAGGGCTGCGTAGTCCATAGCTGCTGAATTTCGCGGCTGTGTGTTCCAGCCGTTGTGAACAACCCCTTTGCAATCGACACAGCGTCGTGAACACGACGCAGGAGGCAGCTCATGTTGGAAACTTTTATCGAAAACACCGACAACGCCGATAAGGAGGACTGGCGCACGCAGGGCCGCTGCCGCGATCTCGCAGGCACGCTCACCCCTCTGTTTTTTTCAGAGCACTTCTATGAGATTGCTCGTGCCAAGGCCATCTGCTCGTTGTGCCCGGTGATGAACGACTGTCTTGCGGCCGCGCAGGCACGGCGTGAACCATGGGGTGTGTGGGGCGGGGAGCTGTTTGAGAACGGCCACATCTGCAGAAACAAGCGTCCGCGCGGACGGCCTCCCAAGCGACCTCGGCCACCGCTCGTCATTGAGGAGGTGCCGCTGCCTCCCGACTTGGTGCGCGCCTGAGACTCCCCGCCTCAGGCGGGCCCGTGGGCCTGCCAGCTAACAACCGCAGGCACCGGCGGCGATTCTGCCCCTCCCGAACCTGCCCCCCCCCCCCCCCCAGGCAGGTGTGTGCCGACGGTCTGTCCCGGAGGTCTGAGGCTGCCCGAAACGGGCGGCTGACAGCCCCAGGGCAGGCCGTCAAGACAGGTCACAAACTGTCGAGTAGCCCTAAACAGTCATCTGGGAGACCGCAGTAGCCTCACTTTCGCATGAGAAATGCGTCGAGTTCACGCTTGCGAGCGCGGCTGGCGGGTTGGCGAGGCTGGCTGTTTGCACTGTTAGGCCTCTATGCGCTCGGTGCCGCGGCATTCTTGATAGCGGAGGGCCTAATCGCGGACGACAGTCCCGCGGCAAACGCCTCGGCGACCCAGGCGCCAACCGAGCTAGCCGACGTAGCAAGCGGCCAGCCGAACACGGGGGCCCAGCCGAACACTGAGATCCAGTCGAACACAGGAGCATCGTCTGCCACCAGAGTGGATGAGCAAGCCGCCACAGCGACCGCGTGCAACGACGTTGACCCCGCCGCTCACAGCGTCGACCCAAGCCTCAACGGGGTGCATGGCCTAGGTTTCGTGACGCTCGACGAGCAACCCGCTGGCTTCTCCGGCTATGACGGATGTCCGCTCATCGTGAACTTCTTCGCTTCCTGGTGCGTACCTTGCGTGACCGAAATGCCCGACTTCGAGCGTTTTTGGCAATCTCACGGAGCGAACATTGCGGTACTGGGCCTAGCCGCCAATGATCGACTCTCTGATGCGATAGCAACAGTGGAAGAACGCGGTGTGAGCTACCCCACCGGTCTCGACGAAGGCGAGCTGTTTATTGACTTTGGCGGTCTCGGCATGCCCACAACAGTCTTCGTCTCCCGGCAGGGCGAAATACTGGAAACCCACAGCGGACTGCTCACCCTTGACAACATCACCGACCGGGCACGTAAGCACTTCGGCCTATGAACGAACGCCGTAAGAACCAACACCGTATGAGCCAAGACCGTATGGGCCAAGACCGTATGAGCCAGAACTGCATGAGCCAGAACCGTAGAAGACCGCGCCGATCGGGGCAGCGAGCTGCCAGGCTTTCGCCGTGAACAGTGCGCGTCTCAGCTTCGCCTTTACCGCTGGCATCGTGGCCACGGTCAACCCGTGCGGATTCGCGATGCTGCCTGCCTACCTCTCGTTTTTCATGGGGATCGACCGACGCGCTCACGAAGGCAGCGCCCGAGCTGGCGTCGGGCGCGCGCTGGCCACCGGAGCCGTCGTTACGGCTGGCATCGTTGTGGTGTTTGGCATCGTCGGCATCGCATTGTCAGCCGGATTGAGTGCGCTGCGCGACTACGTACCCTGGACGGCCATTGTTATCGGGGCGAGTCTGGTCGCGCTGGGCGTCTCAATGTTGGCTGGCTTCCGCTTCACGGCTTTCTTGCCTAAGTTTGAGCGCGGGCCAAGCGGTCGCGACGTTCGTTCGCTGTTTCTGTTTGGCGTGAGTTACGCGGTGGCCTCCGTCTCGTGCGGGCTCGCCACCTTCCTTGTCGTGGTCACAGCCTCGGCGGGCAACGACAGCGTTGCCGCCAACATCGTGTCGTTCGTGCTGTATGCACTGGGCATGGGCATGGTGCTGACCTCACTGGCGGTAAGCCTGGCTCTTGCGCGTAGCTGGCTGCTGGGCAAGTTGCGGACGCTTATGCGTCACACCGACACCATTGCCGCTGTCTTGTTGATCGCAGCGGGCTTTTTCACCATGTGGTACTGGATCGTGGACCTCACTGGCCGCGGCGGTGACGGCCTTGTGGTGACCGTTGAGAGCTGGAGCAGTGGCTTGAGTAACTGGGTGGCCACCGTGGGCGGCTGGCGCCTGGGGGTCATCATGAGCATCGTTCTAGCCATCGGTGGCATGGCGATGCTGGCGACAAGGCGGCCGCCCACGACGCAGCTCCCCGCAATGTCCGCTAATCACAGCGAAGACAGAACCTCAAAGCCATCAACTCCAGCAATGCCAGACGACCAAGCAGACAGCGCCGTGCGGGTGCTGGACTGACCACCTGTGGCACTGCACCTCAAGGACCCCTCACTGCTTGACGCCAAGCGTCCCTTCGCTGAGCTACTGAAACGGCCCGGCGTGAGCGAGTTCCTGCGGCTGCGCTCACGTTTCGGCTTCATGGCCTTTCACGGTGGCTGGCTGGAGGAAGTGACCGACGACATCGCCATCACCGCGGCTCAGCGCAGCGGTGCTTCTGTGTATGCCTGCCTGCAGGGCCCCGACGATCAGTGGCATCTGCCGAGCCACTGCTTCGACCCGCAGGACTCACCGGTGCTGCGTCAGTTTCTGGACCACGTGGATGTGGTAGTCGCGGTTCACGGCTTTGGCAGCCCACGGCTGTTGCGGGCCGTGCTGCTAGGGGGCGCCAACCGCACGCTAGCGACGCACGTAGCTGTGCATCTGATCAAACGGCTGCCACACTATGAGGTGCTTCATCGGCTAGATGAGGTTCCAAAGTCACTGGCCGGGCAGCACCCGCGCAATCCGTGCAATCTGCCACGCATGGGCGGCGTTCAGATTGAACTGCCCCCGCGCATTCGCGGCAAGAGTCCGATGTGGACAGGATTCGTTGGCCCCGGCCGCGTCCCTCACCACGAAGCGCTCATAAAAGGTCTGGCAGCAGCGGCTCGAGCCTGGCCGTCCGAACCATCCGCGTCTTCTGGGGCGCCGACTACTCAGGTGCGGGTATCTCGGTGAAGTTCAGCCACCGATGCAATGCTGCGGGTACCGCTATAGAGCCGTCGCGTCGTTGGTGATTCTCCATGATGAAGACCAGTGTGCGACCAATCGCGCAGGCCGTGCCGTTGAGCGTGTGAACCAGCCCGTGTCCGTCCTCGCTGAACCAACGCGTCCCGAGACGGCGGGCTGAGTAGTCCGTGTAGTTCGAGCACGAGGTGACCTCTCGGTAGGCCCGCTCCGAAGGCAGCCAAACCTCCAAGTCATACTTCTTAGCTGCGGCGGCCCCAAGATCGCCAGCGGCCACGTTTATGACCCGGTAGGGCAGATCTAACGAACCGACGATTTCCTCTTGAATATCGCGCAGCACCTCCAGTTCATCCCAGCTCGTGTTCGGATCACAGAACGAGAACATCTCCACCTTGTCGAACTGATGCACACGAAAGATGCCTCTCGTGTCCTTGCCATAGGTGCCCGCTTCGCGTCGGAAACACGATGAGAACCCCGCGTATCGCAGCGGCAGCGCTGCTTGCGCCAAGCGTTCACCTCGATGAAGGCCCGCCAGCGCCACCTCCGATGTCCCAATCAGAAAAAGATCGTCGCCATCAATCTCGTAGACCTGGTGCCGGTCGGCGGGGAAAAACCCTGCCTCGATCATCATTTCCTCACGCACAAGCACCGGCGGAACAACCGGCACGAAGCCGTGTCGCTCCAGCAAATCCATCGTCCACTGCACTAAAGCAAACTCCATACGCACAGCGGCGCCCAGGAGATACGAAAATCTTGCACCGCTGTTGCGAGCCCCGCTCTCGGCATCCACTAGACCGCTTCGCGCTGCTATCTCGGCATGATCGTAAGCGGGCGGAGCGGCGCGCTCACCAACCTCGTGGAGCGTCTCAAAGTGCTCCGCGCCGCCCGCGGGCACATCAGTGGCAGCCGGGTTGGGAACCGCCAGCGCCAGTTCGCTGCGTCGCTCCGAAGCCCGCCGCTCGGCGCTCTCTAGGCGTTCCACCTCCTCTTTCAAGCGCGACGCTTCAGCGATCTTGACTGGACGTTCGTCGAGCGCTGCACGCCCGATCTCCCGAGAAGCGACATTTCGCGCGGCCCGCGCTTCCTCGGCCTGATGGGTCACAGTCCGCCACGCCTCATCGGCCGCTAGCACTTCGTCAATGAGCGTGACAGGGGCACCCTTGCGCAAGGCGCCATCGCGGTAAGCGACGTCGTCACGCAACCGGCGGATGTCAATCACGCCGAGCGAAGCTACCGGAGCGGCCAGCATCCGAGCCGTGCATCAAGACTTGCGCAGCGAGGCGGGTCCCGCAAGCATGGTCGGATGAACGAATCTGCGCCAGCTCCAGGTCGTCACCTTCGTTTCGAAGCCGACGACAAGCCGCCACTGCCGCTCACTGCGGGACTCGGACTGCAGTTCGCAATTCTCGCTATCGCGGGCATCGTGCTTACTCCAGCCATCGTCATTCGGGCCGCGGGAGGCACCGACGCGCACCTGACTTGGGCAGTGTTCGCAGCCGCTGCCATAAGCGGCATTAGCACGATTCTGCAAGCGGCTCGGCTCGGTCGCATTGGCGCTGGCTACGTGCTGTTGATGGGAACCTCTGGCGCGTTCATTGCGGTGTGTGTCACCGCGTTGGTCGACGGTGGTCCCGGACTGCTTGCCACTCTGGTTGTGGTCTCGTCGTTGTTTCAATATTTGCTAGCAGCCAAGCTGGCGTTATTTCGGCGGCTGTTGACGCCGACCGTGGCTGGCACAGTAGTGATGCTGATCGCCGTCACAGTGATGCCGCTCGTGTTCAACTTGGTGACGGCCTCACCCGAAGGGGCATCTTCGGCGAGTGCTCCAGTCACCGCGCTCGCAGCGGCGAGTGTCATCGTGGCTATCGCCCTGAAAGCCGGCGGGCAGCTTCGGCTTTGGGCACCGGTGATTGGTATTGCGGTCGGCTCGGTGGTAGCGGCCTTCTTCGGACTGTATGACTGGGATAGGGTCGCCGAAGCGAACTGGATTGGCGTGCCCGACGGCGGATGGCCCGGTTTTGATTTCACGTTCGGTGCAGACTTTTGGGGTTTGCTGCCCGCGTTCGTGTTCGTGACGCTCATCGGCGCGATTGAGACCATCGGTGACTCGGTGGCCATTCAGCGCGTTTCGTGGCGACATCCCCGAGCCGTCAACTACCGCTCTGTGCAGGGAGCTGTCGCAGCCGACGGCACCGGCAACTTGCTTTCGGGGCTAGCGGGCACGGTGCCAAACACCACTTACTCCACCTCTATCTCCATAACCGAACTCACTGGTGTTGCAGCGCGCCGAGTGGGTATCGCCATTGGCATTTCGTTCATCGTGATGGCCTTCGTGCCCAAACTGCTGGCGTTGGTACTAGCGATTCCCGACGCTGTGGTGGCTGCGTACGTGACGGTGCTGTTGGGGCTGCTGTTCGTGGTGGGCATGAAGATCGTGATTGCGGATGCCACCGACTACCGCCGGGGGCTGATCGCGGGTTTTTCGTTTTGGATCGGCGTGGGGTTTCAGAACAATCAGATATTTCCGGAGTATTTGAGCGGATTTGCGGGAGGATTCCTAGAAAACGGTATGACGGCTGGTGGACTGACCGCTATTTTGCTGACGCTGTTCGTGGAGGTCACCGGGGCTCGCCCTAAGAAACTGCACTGTTCACTGGCCGCCGAAGATTTGCCCAAGATTCAGGACTTCCTCGGCGCCTTCGCTGAGCGCAGCGGCTGGGACAACGCCATGTCAACAAGACTCAGCGCGGTAGCCGAAGAAACACTCCTGACAATGCTCAATTCACCACTGCCACCAGGAGCCGACGAGCGACGCGCGCTGCGGTTGACCGCTAGCAAGCGAGACGGCGGCGCGATGTTGGAGTTCGTGGCTGCCGCCAGCGAAGAGAACATTTCCGACCGTCTTGCAGTGCTTGATGAGCCCACCGCAGAGCGTCCCGCCGAGCGGGATCTCTCGCTGCGAGTGTTGCAACACTACGCGTCGTCAGTGAATCATCAGCAGTATCACGAGGTGGACATCGTCACCGTGCAGGTAGATGTGTAGCAGCCGATGTCTAGCCGCGCCTTTGACGTCACGACGGCACGGTCGCCAACTGGTTACTCGCGCGGTAGCAACCCGACATGAGCCTCCAGCCGCGCGAGCCGGTCAGTGTGATCCAGCAAAATGACATGGATCTCCCGAAACCCAGCCTGCATCTCAGTTCTAAGGGCACCAATCTCCGACCGCAAAGCAGCAATCTCGGTGCCAAACTCAGAACGCAGGCCTCCAATCTCGGCACGCATCTCAGACCGCAGGCCGCCAATCTCCGCGCCTAGCTCGGCACGCAACTCGTTGCCGAGGTTGTCAATGCGAGCGTTCATCGCCGCGAGCTGTTCGTTCATCGCTCCAAACTGGGTCATCATCACCAAGACCAGGGCGCCAAGAAGCGCTGTCACGATTCCGCCGAACACAGTGATGAGCACACCCGGCGACACTCCGACGCGACCATCGCCCCGCACGAGAGCACGCCGCGACGCACCGAAATCCGGCCCGGCAGATGAAGCTGGCGCTTGTTGAGGATCCATGGTGGTGGTCGATTCCAAAGAAGCGGACATCAGGCCTCCTGCACGTTGGGGCGCAACTCTGCGCACACCTGGTAACTGACAGACCGCCGCGTCAGCCGGGCAGCGAGGCACACACCAACATAGACCACACCAATACCCACCAACCCCCGATTAAAGGAGAGGCGCAAGAAACCCGTGTCGCACCGACACAGCGCGCCCCTGCTAACTGGCTAGTCGCGCGACATAAACCCGACATGAGCCTCCAGCCGCGCGAGGCGGTCAGTGTGATCCAGCAAGACGCGGCCGAGCCGAGGCCTCGCAGTCTTTGGGGGGTTACTAGCCGAACAGGCCAGGTAGTCGTGTAGTTGGCAGCCGGATGCTCAGCAGTGAGAGCTGGGACTGACTTCGCAACCCGCCGGATCAGTCCACAACAGCATGGAAGTGCCCATGGCAGCGTAAACAGCCACCGCGAGCACCAGTCCACCCACGAATAGCCAGGTGAACAGCTTGTTGTCAAAGCGCAGATGCATGAAGTACGCGACAACTATCTCGAACTTCACGACCATGAGAATCAGCAACGCTGGAACCTCAACCGGGCCCGTGTCCACGAAATAGGTCATCACCTCGGCCGCTGTCAGCACGCCTAGCAACACTGCGACCTTGATGTAGCCGAAATCGCTCAGACCATGTTCGTGGCTCTGGTGTTCGTCAACGGCTGCTTCGGCCGTGGCCTCAGTGACAGTGCTCATCGCTTGCAGTTCCTAAGGGATCAGGTAGACAACCGCGAAGATCACGATCCAGACGATGTCAACGAAATGCCAGTACAGACCAATGATCTCGACCGTCTCGGCCCGTTCAGGGCCGATGATCCCTCGATTTACCATCATCCACAGCGTGACGAGCATGATGATTCCCAACGACACATGGACGCCGTGGAAGCCAGTCAGGGTGTAGAACGCTGACGAGGAGATACTGACGGTGTATCCGAGACCTTCCCGATAGAAGCCCGTGAACTCATAGACCTGCCCAGCGATGAAAACGGCACCCAAGGAGGCGGTTGTGAGCAGCCACAACTTGCAGCGTTCCAGTTCGCCTCTAGTGATCGCCGACACTGCTAGCACCATCGTGAGCGAACTCATCAGCAGCACATACGAACTCACCGAAGTAAACGGAATATCAAACAGATCGGCTGGGCTCAGTACATCTTCACCCGAAAGAGGCCGACGATTGCGCAGCAACAGGTAGGTCGAGATGAGCGCGCCAAAGAGCAGACAGTCTGAGCCCAAAAAGGCCCACATCGTCATCTTTTCGTTGGACAGGCTTGTCGTGGGTGGAACTATCTCGTAGTCGTCCCACTCGGTACGCGGGTAAGCAATCGGGGGCTCGTCGGCGTTAGCCGAACTGGCTGGATTAGCTGGTTCGACAGCGGCCTCAGCGGTATCATTCACCGACAGCCTCCCCATTCGACACACTGACCGCCGACACACCGTTGGCACTGGCGTGTTCAACACCGCCGCCGACCGGATCAGCGTCATGGCTATTGCCGTGGGCACCTGAGACGTCATGACCATGGCCCGGATCAGTAGAGGGTTCAAGCGTCCATCCGTACATTGCGCCGACTAGCAGCAGCAGTCCGAAACCGGCGATCCAGAGGCTGTAGATCAGCCCGAACCCAATGAGAGGTAGTCCGGCGGCCAGAACGATTGGCCAGTAAGACGGCGATGGCAGGTGTGGATGTTGGTCTCCGCGTTGGGCAATGTCATTGCCGTTGGCAATGCGGCGCAGTTTGCCGGATTCGTCTGGTTGATACTTCTTGTGCCAAAAGTCGTCGACGTCGCTAACCACTGGTACATAGTCAAAGTTGTGTTCGGGTGTTGGTGACGGAATAGCCCACTCCAGTGTGCGGCCGTCCCACGGGTCGGCGTCGGCCTTCGGTTCAAGGTCTCGGCGGTAGCGCCCCCAGGTACGGAAGATGTTGACCGCCAGGATCACCATGGCGGCGAGCATGAAGAAATAGCCAATAGTCGCGATCTTGTTCCAGAACTCGAACCCGTCAAACTCTCCGTACACACTGTGACGGCGAGCCATGCCCTGCAAACCGACGATGTGCATTGGTCCGAACGTAACGTTGAAGCCGATCAGCATGAGCCAAAAATGCCAGCGCCCCAGCCGGTCGTTCAAGTGGTACCCAAAAGCCTTGGGCCACCAGTAGTAGAGACCCGCGAACATGCCCATGAGAGCGCCGCCGACCAGCACATAGTGAAAGTGCGCCACGATGAAATACGTGTCGGTCTGCTGAGTGTCGGCGGGCGCGATCGCGTGCATAACGCCCGACAGGCCGCCAATTGTGAACATGGCCACCAGCGACACTGAGAACATCATCGGAACTGTGAAACGGACCCTGCCAGCCCACATGGTCGCGATCCAGTTCAGGATCTTCACACCGGTTGGCACGGCAATGAACATGGTGGTCGCCGAGAACGCCGCTACCGAGACTGGGCCCATGCCTGAGGTGAACATGTGGTGCGCCCAAACGCCCCACCCCATGAAGCCAATAGCTGCTCCCGACAGAACCACGATCGGATAACCGAAGAGCGGCTTACGGCTGAAAACCGGCAGCGTTTCGGATACGACACCGAAGGCTGGCAAGATCAATATGTACACCTCGGGATGGCCGAATATCCAGAACAAGTGCTGCCACAGCAGCGGGTCGGCACCCGCAGCGACATCAAAGAAGTTGGAGTCAAATGTGCGGTCAAAGGTCAGCAGTATCAGCGCCACGGTGATGACCGGCAATGCAAAGACCAGTAAGAACTGGACTACCAGGATCATCCAGGTGAACACCGGCATGCGCAGCAAGCTCATGCCCGGGCAGCGCATATTGATGATCGTCACAAGCAGATTCAAAGCGCCCAGCAACGAGGCGATGCCTGCGATCTGCAAACCCAAGGCGTAGAAGTCCATGCCGTGGCCCGGGCTGTAGGCCATTCCGGTGTTGGGCGCGTATGCGAACCAGCCACCGTCAGCGCCTCCACCCAAGAACCAACTTAGGTTCAAAAACAAGCCGCCGAACACAAATATCCACAAGCCCAGTGCGTTCATACGCGGGAAGGCCACGTCCCTTGCGCCGATCTGCAGCGGCACTAGATAGTTGGCGAACGCGTTCGCCAAAGGCATGATCACCAAGAAGACCATGGTCACGCCATGCATCGTGAACAACTGGTTGTAGGCGTCTGCGCTGAGCACTTCTCCATCGGGTGCCCACAACTGCAGGCGCACCAGCCCAATCTCTAGCCCGCCCACCAAGAACCAGAACATGGCGGCCGCGCCGTACATGATCCCGATCTTTTTGTGGTCCACCGTGAACAACCACTCGCGCCAGCCAGTTGCGTGCAGAGGGCGAGCAAACACGCCCGTACGCGCGGAGTCCTGCACGTGTGGCTCCGGCTCAGCCACCTCTAGTTCAGTGCTTGCTATTTCGCTGTCCGGTCGATCGGTGATGATTGCCATCAGGTCGTTCTCCTAGGCCCACATGCCAGCGCTCATCAGGGCAGCACCGGCGGGCTGCCGAGGGTCTTCAGGTACTCCATCAAGTTGTCAAGGTCTTCATCGGTTAGGACCTCAGAGAAGCCGAGCATGCCCTGCTGGTTGTCCGCACGAGCAGGTTTCATGTCGGGCGCGTTGCGCACCCATTCCCGCATTTCGGCCACGTTCGGCACTAGCCGCCCGTCAGACCCGCGCAGGTACTCGCCATCGGGTCCAGTGAGGTAGGTCTCGAACATCGCTCCAGCGAAGGCCGTGCGGCTCATCAGGTTGGTGAGGTTTGGAGCGATACCTGCGAGCAGTGCCGCGTTGCCTCCGGCGGCACTTTCGTAGGACCCGTCCACCACGTGGCAACTGATGCAGTGGGTCTCAAACAAGTCAGCACCAGCAGCTTGCGCGGTGCCCTCAGCCGGTGCCGTGCGGACTGCTGCTTGACCATCTAGTTGTTCTTGCACCCAACGCTCAAAGTCTCCGGGAGCGAGAGCTATGGCTCGCATTTGCATGTTGGCGTGGCTCAGACCACAGAATTCCACGCATTCTCCATAGAAGACGCCCGGTTCGTCGGAGCTGATCCGCCAATGGTGAACCCGCCCCGGCACGGCGTCTCGTTTGCCGTTTAGTTGGGGTATCCAAAATGAGTGGATGACGTCGTTGGAGTGAATCTCAAGGTTGACTTCTTCACCGGTCGGAATGACCAGGTCATTCGCGGTGACGATGTCGTACTGTCCGTCTTCGTCTAGGTCGTAGCTGAACTGCCACCACCATTGTTGACCCTCGACCTTGATGGTGCGGCCGTCCCCGTCGGAGGCGAGAGCGAACACAGTCGGGAGCGTGACGACTGTTAGGAACACCAGCATGGCTGTGGGGATAAGTGTCCAAGTCAGCTCGGCTTTGCGATTGCCATGTATCTGCGGCGGCAGATCGTCGGGGTCATCTGTGGGTCGAGCCCGGAACTTCACGATGATCGTGATTACGGCGGCCGCTACGAACACGCCCACAGCGACTGCCATCCAGCCTGACAGCCGCATGAGCCCGTCAATATCGCGGGCGTTGGGTCCGGCGGGTCGGGTGGCGTCCAGGCGGCCGGTGGCGCAGCCAGCAGCTACTAGTCCCGCCAAGGCCGCGAATACGACGCGGCAGCTTCGGGCACTGCGAGCGCCGATCATTCGTGCCCTCCGTCGGTATCGCTTGGCGTGCCTGACTCGTCGCCGTGATCGTGCGCGTGGTCACCTGACACCTCGGCGTGTCCCGGTTGGTGGAACTCACGCTCGCCTATCGCAGCCGACGTGATGCCAGCCACGATCAGAGCGACGCCTCCCAGTACCAGCACCGATGCAGTGACAGCGCGGCGCAGGAGCGGTTTCGAATAGAGCACAAACGCGAATGCCAAAATTGCCGCTGAGATAGCAAGCGCCGCGTAGCTCGCCGCGGTCTTGCTGACCGTCAGGAAGATTCGAGAGGCAAGTACTACTGGAACGGCAATGCCTAATGCGCCGTAGAGCGCGATTTCAAAGGGGCGTAGCAGCCTTGCTCGCTCAACCGCATTCGACGCAACATCGGTAGACAGATGCTCCGCCCATGCGCTCATCGTCCATTCGATAGCGGAGATCACCAACAAGGCGATACCCGCGATGGCCAGAAGCGCGTCGGTTACCAAGCCCACCATGAGCACGCCGAGGCCGACTGCGGCCATGATTGGCCAGTAAGCCGGGGTTGGGCTGTGCTGATATGAGTGCTCCCGATCCAGCGAGTCGCCGTCGCCCACGGTGAGCGCCAGCGCAAACAGCAAGGCAAACGCGCCTGCGGCAACGCCCAGCACGATCGTGGCGTACATAGCCACGTGACCTGTGCCGTCCATGCCGGTGAGCAGGCCAATAGCCATAGCGGCCGCTGCTGCCAGTGCGATGCGCCCGGCGAAGTATCTGCTGGCAATGCCGACCATTGATTCCTACTTCACCACGTAGACGACGTACCAGGTGGCAGCCCAAGCAAGCACACCGAAATCCCAGAAGAAAACCGCTGCGCCTAGCGGTGTTGAACGATCTCGACCTACGCTGCCGCCCAGCGATCGTAGGGTCATGAGACCTAGGTAGAACATGCCGACGATCAAAATCGCCAGGGATAGCCCCGTAACGGCGAACGCCAACGTTGCCCATTCTCCAGAACCGATCTCAAGCTCCATGCGGTTCAGACTGAACATCACCATGTTGAAAAACGCCAGGCCCAAGACCAAGGTGAGTGCCATACCTACCCATGTGTGACCGCGCTCGTCGCGACCACTTGCCCACACAGCCCAATGGGCCGTCACGACTGACAACAGCAAGGTAATGAGCGCGTAGACAAGTTGGGGATTTGGCACTGAGTGTGAAGCGAGCCACTCATGGCCAGGGTCTGCGCCGGACCCGTGCCGACGCGCCATGTAGTGACCCAGCGCTCCCGCGACAGCCATAGCGCCCGCAGCAATAGCAAAACCGGTGCCAACAAGCTGGCTGCGGGGACGCGGCGGCGGGCCCGGAACGTGGTAGCGGTCTGGCGCATACGCCTGCATAGCAACACCTACGGTTGCGGCGCCGACAGGGCCAGCATCTACTGCCGTACTCGTGGTGTCCGCCATCACGCCAGTACCTTTGCCGAGTCGTCCGCTTCTGAAGACCTACTTGCTGAAGATCCAGTTTCTGAAGATCCAGATTCAGAAGACTCAGAAGTCAGCAGGGGTGTTCCCGAGGAAAGCATGGCCAGGGAATCGGCTACGCCTATCGGCGGTGGCGACGGCAATAGCCATTCTGGTGTCAGAGCACCCCACGGATCCGCGTCGGTTTGAGCGCCCCTGCGCCGCACCACACCAACCACCAAATTCGCCACCATGACCGCCATGCCTGCCAGCACCAACACGACGCCTATAGCGGAGACGATTGACAACCCCTCAGCAACCGATGCTCCAGTTGAATCAACCTCGCTGACATAGCGAGTGGTGAGCAATGGTTCGACGTAAACGAACTGGGGCTGCTCGGTCAGCATGCCCGACAGTGTGGACCCAAGCCACGACACCACAGCACCCCCCGCAATCGCCAACATGGCCGCCCATCCAGCCAGCTCAGAAAGCTGACGACCCCAGATTTTGGGCGCCCACCAGTGCAAAGCCGCCAACCCGCCCAGTAGTCCCGCGCCGTAGATGAGCAGGCTCTGCTGGCCCGTGACCCATGTGGTGTAGCTCAGCGGGTCGTTGTCGTCGACACCACGTCCAGCGATCTGCAGCCAGTCAGCGGCAGCGCCGATAAGACCTACCAGCGTTGCTAGGGCCACCAGTGTTCCCGCACCGAAGGCCGACATCAGTGCCGTTGTCGGGCGAGGCCAAGTCCGGCTCTGCCACATGGTGAACCCCAGCAGTGCCAACAATCCCGATACTCCAATGAAGGCTCCCGCGTAAAGGCCAACCAAGACAATGCCCTCAAGACCGTCCACGAGGTCTGTGCCCTCGCCGACAACACCGACCGCGCCTTCACCGCTTATGCCAAAGTTGGCCCACGCGCCGAAGCCGAAGAGTCCGACCAGCCCGATGGTGAAATAGAGTGCCAACGGCTCAAAAACCCAACGGCGGGCTGCGGCCAGCATCACTTCGGCGACGACGCCGAGCACTGGCACCACGTAGATGAACAGTTGCGGGGTGCGATACATCCAGTCAATACGAGGCCAGATGCCGTAGTTGCCACCCAAAAATCGGGGGCCGTAGCGGTGCTCAACGTAGAGCAAAACGATTTGGCCGAGTACGACACCGAGGCTGACCACCAACATTGATGCTGTGACTAGCGCCGACCAGGCGAACGGCGGCGTGCGGTCCATGTACATGCCCGGCGCTCGCATAGTGAGCGTGGTGACAGCGACGCATATCGCTCCGGTGAGCAGTGAAATGACCAATCCGGCTAATGCCAGCAGATGCAGGTCCACGCCGTCGCTAAAGCCTCCGCCTGGACCTCCGTTGGCAATGTAGGCGCCAACGAGCACGCCCGCCGATACCAGCCACCCCCAAAACGACAATGCCGCCGCCCGGCCAAACGCCACGTGCGGCGCACCCACCTGCAGCGGGACCACATAGATGGCGATGCCCAAGAACAGTGGGATGAGCATGCCGAACACCAACGCGTCACGCGTAAAGGAGAAGACCTGCGTGAACGAGTCGGCTCCCAGGACCGTGTGGCCGCTCGCCGAGGCCAAGTCAAGACGTACTAGTAAATCCGCGATTCCACCGACCAGCCCAAACAACAAAGCACAGGCGATGAATAGGCGACCGATGCGCTTGTGGTCGGCTGTGTTGAGCCAACCGAATGCTGTCGGGTCTTCTGTAGGGACTGTCCCGACGGACGTTCCCGAGTGCATCGCTTCGGCATTGGCGTCAGTCATGCGGCGAAATGGTTCCCGAACTCGGCTGGCGGCACCGCTTGGGGTTGGTGCCAACGGCGCACTCTAGCGACCTGCGACTCGCGCAACCAGACTCTCAACCAGATTCCCAGCTTGGTCACCAGGTGAGCCTCACCACAACATCGAGCGCCATCGCTGCGAACAGCAACCCCAGGTACGCGATTGACGTGTGAAACACACGCATCGCAGTGCGAGGGGTTAGCTCCCGCCACAATGCGACCAACTGCCATCCAAAAGCCGCGCCGCAGCCCAGCGCCACTGCCCAGTAGAGCCCGCCCGCGTCGGCGACCACCGCAAACCAGAGCGAAAGCGCAATTACCGCGCCGGTATGCAGCGTCATCTGCACAAGAACCGAGCGCTGGCTGGCTACGGAGGGCAACATCGGCACATCGGCCGCGTCGTAGTCGTCGGCATAGTGAATCGCCAGCGCCCAAAAGTGCGGCGGTGTCCAGAAAAACACAATGGCGAAAGCGATCCACGCCTCAAGCGCCAGTGATCCAGTCACCGCAGCCCAGCCGACCAGCACCGGCACCGCGCCTGCTGCCCCACCGATGACAATGTTCTGAGCAGACAAGCGCTTCAGCCACAACGTGTACACGAACACGTAGAACAGACATGCGGCCAACGCAAGCAGCGCAGACAGCAAATTGGCTCCCCACCACAGGATCCCGAAAGCTGCCGCTTCAAGCACCACGCCGTAGACCAAAGCCGCTCGCGAAGAGACTGTGCCCACGACCAAAGGACGATGCGCGGTGCGAGCCATCATCGCGTCAATATCGCGATCGATGAACATGTTGAAAGTGTTGGCGCCGGCTGCCGACAAAGTGCCACCCACCACCGTGACCAGCATCAGCGCCAAGCTGGGCACACCACGCTCAGCTACGAACATCGGCGGCACAGTGGTCACCAACAGGAGTTCAATGATGCGCGGCTTGGTGAGCGCTACGTATCCCCGCAGGGTCGGACCCAGCGTCGCCAGCATTGCCGCGAGCGTACGACTCGCTCCTAACGTTTCGGCGTGGGCTCGCCAGAATCGCCGCCGCTAAGCCAGCGACATCGGCGCGTCACACCGGAACGATTCGCCCTGATTTCGCGCTGGGCGCTGTGGTCACTATTAGCGATAGTCATAACCGGATCACTCGTGCGTCTCACTGGTAGCGGATTGGGATGCAGCGACTGGCCGACCTGCGAGCCTGGAGAATTCGTGCCCGCTGCTGACTTTCACGGTTGGGTGGAGTTCGGCAATCGCATCGTGACAGGCTTGGTTTCAATAGCGGTTGTCTTGGCGGTCGGCGCGTCGGTATGGCGACAACCGCGTCGAGGTGACTTGGTGTGGTGGTCTGCGGGCCTAGTGGCCGGAGTCGCCTTTCAAGTTGGTCTTGGCGCAGTCACTGTGTTGACGCACCTGTCGCCGCCGATCGTCATGTCGCATTTTCTGGCGTCGCAAGTGCTGGTGGCAGCCGCGGTCGTTTTGACGCATCGAGCCGAAGCTGAACCGTTGCCCACGAAGAGCCGCAGGGTTCGGTTGCCGACCAGTATTCGCAGACTGGCATGGCTAGCAGCGACACTCACAGCCGCCGCCGCGTGGACGGGAACGGTGGTCACAGGCACGGGACCACACGGCGGCGACGAATACGTTGAGCGGCTGGAGTTCGCGTTGCCATCGGTGGCGCGCATCCACGGCATCACGGTGGTCGTGTTGGCGGCGGTCACACTGCTGTTGGGGGTTGCGCTGCGTCGCCTGGCCACCAGGCACAACGACACACCTGAGGGCACCTGGCAACGTGGCGCTGCTCGACCTGCTATGGCACGACCCCAAGCTCTGCGACCTGATACTCAGAAACCTGATACTCAGCAACCCGTCGATACTCAACTACGGCTCGCATTGGCAAGGCGAGTACGGATTGTCATAGCCGTCATGGCCACCCAAGCAGCGATCGGCTACATCCAGTACTTCAATGAGCTACCGGCGCTACTCGTAGCGCTGCACGTCGTGGGCGCGACGCTGCTCACCATTGCAATGACTCGCTTGGTGCTAACAGCTACCGCTACTTGCGTGGCTACCGTCGCCGGATCCGATCAGCCAGCTTCATCACAACCAACGTCTAGACCACCAGTGACTGGCGAAACAGTTGGCATCGCGGGCCTGGGCTTCGCAGAATAAGAGCGTGAGCTCCAGCGCTCTCGCGGTGACAGTCACCAAAACGGACCCTGGGCTGGCCGAAACTGGGCCAGCCCAGCCTGGGCGCAGCGCGGCTGAACTCGCCACTACTGGGATTACCCTTGCTGGGCTCACCACAAACGGGCTCACGCTGGGGCCTGCTGTCGTTGAACCTGAAGTCATTCGTGACCCGACGAGTGAAGAGGAACACAGCACCGATGTGCCATGGGTGGTGTTGGTCTGGAACGACCCCATCAACTTGATGAGCTACGTCGTTTACGTGTTCCAAAAACTGTTTGGCTACAACGAGGCCAAAGCCACCGAACTAATGCTGGATGTGCATCACAAGGGCCGCGCGGCTGTGGCGTGGGGCACACGCGAAAAGGCCGAACTCGACGTCTTTCGACTCCATGAATACGGGCTGTGGGCCACCATGCAGCAGGATCACTGAACTATGAACACTGCGCAGCATCGACGACTGAAAAACGGCGGTTCCGCTGACAAGGCTGAACGGACGAAAGACGTTGGGCAATCGCGCGATACTGGGCGAGCTACGGAAGCTCCGTGACTGGAACACGTTTTGGTGCTCGCGGCTCACTGATGAGCGTGCATCTCGCCGATTGGGAACGGCGACTGTTGGCAGAGATGGTGAATGAGCTACGCGCCAACCTGCTCAACCACACACCCGCACGCGATGGCGGCAGCGGGTTGGATGCATCGCTGCGGCGACTGTTTCCACCCGCCTACTTGAGTGATCCCGACCGCGACATTGAGTACCAGCGGCTGATGCGCGATGAACTGCTGGCTGAGCGACTAGACCATCTGGACCTGCTGGACACCACGTTGGAAGCCGATCACCTCGACACCGATCAGATAACCGCATGGATGCAGGGCCTAAACGAACTGCGCCTTGTCATCGGCACACAACTTGACATTTCCGAAGAAGACGACCCCGCCAACATCGATCCGCACGATCCAACCCAACGACCCCGACTGCGCTACCACTACCTCGGCGGACTGCTCGCCGAACTCATCGACGCCGCGAATGCGACCTAGCCTGAGAAGCACTGCCCCCATCGTCTAGCGGCCAAGGACACCGGCCTTTCACGCCGGCGGCACGGGTTCGAATCCCGTTGGGGGTGCTGGCGGCTACCGGCCCGCTGCCAGCGCCGCGCAGACTGCCCGCTCGGCTTCGTAACTCAGCGCTTTCATAGCATCGGCGATGTCCCACCAAGCCACCTCATCAACCTCGCTGGGATCGCCCACGAGCTGCTCAGGAATCTGGGTTGGAACCATTGCGTAGAAAAACACCAGCTTCGGCACGCGGTCGGCAATCAAATAACTGATCGGGTGCGGTGCGGACGTTATTGCGCACCTCACGCCGGTCTCTTCACGCACCTCCCGTAGCGCTGCTTGCTCCCAGGACTCCTGCAGGTTGAGGTGACCCTTGGGCAGCGACCAGTCGTCATAGCGGGGTCGGTGAACCACCAGGACAGCGCCAGCATCGCAGACCACGCCCCCAGCGGCACGCTCGGCGGAAGCGCTCAACCTGCTACCTCGGTGCGTAGTCGGATACCGTCCACGGTTCGTGTCTAGCGTGTCTGAACTGGAAGGCGAACCAGCGCTCACCGGCAGAGGCAGCAGGAACGCTTTAGGTATCGGCGAAATAGGGGACACTGGAGGCACCTGATGGACTTAGGAGTGTGCATCGCATCGCATATCGGCGACCTGGGCTACGTCTCACGTGCTGAGGAACTCGGATACACCCACGCGTGGTTCGCCGACAGTCACATGCTGTGGTCAGATTGCTACGCCACCTTGGCACTGGCAGCTCAACGCACCAGCACAATCCAACTCGGAACCGGAGTGTCAGTCTCAGGCACACGGCCAGCGCCGGTTACCGCTGCGTCCATCGCCACTATCAACGCGCTCGCTCCCGGGCGAACGTTTCTGGGCATTGGCACTGGCAACACCGCCATGCGGATCATGGGCCAAAAGCCCCAACGCATAGCCGAATTCGACCGCTATTTGGCCGCACTGCGTCCATTGCTGCGAGGCGAGGAAGCACTGCACTACTTCGGCGGCAATGTCCAGCCGATTCGCCACATCATGCCAGACGCTGGCTTCGTCAACTTTGATGATGCGATACCGCTGTATGTGTCAGGTTTCGGGCCGCGCTCGCTGGGCCTGGCGGGTCGCTATGGCGATGGCGCAGTGCTGTCAGTGCCGCCTGATGGGTCCGCCACAGCGCGCGTATGGGAGCACATCGAGCAAGGCGCGACTGAAGGCGGGCGCAGCATTGACCGCAGCCAATACCTTATGTGCTCGCTCACGACGATCGTGGTGTTAGATGAGGGCGAGACGCTGGCTAGCCAGCGCGAGCGCGTCCACCACGAGGCGGGTGCATTCGCAATGGCGTCTTTGCACTATTCATATGACCAGTATCGACAGTACGGCAGGCCGCCGGGCGCTCGCTTGGAAGCAGTCTGGGACGAGTACTGCGCCACGCTTGACGATGCGGATCCCGAGCGCATCCACCAGCGGATCCATGCAGGGCACAACTGCTGGGTGCTGCCCGAAGAGGCTCGCTTCTTGACAGACGAACTCATTGACGCAACCTGCATCGTCGGCACGGCCGACCAAGTCACACAGCGGTTGGCCGACCTAGACGAGCGAGGGATCGACCAGATCATGATCCTGCCCAACTTCGACCCTCGCTACGAAGTGCTGGAGCGCGTGGGGCGCGAGATCATTCCTCGGTTGAGTCAGTAGCCTTGTCTCCCGCTGTAACGCACACCCACGTTGGGCCATCTGTAGGGAACCTCATGAGCAACATCTGCCAAGTCACTGGCCGTCGGCCGCATTCAGGCTTCAGCGTGTCTCACTCTCATCGTCGGACCAAACGCTGGTTCAAGCCGAATATTCAGCGAAAGCGATTCTGGGTCCCCAACGAAGGACGTTGGGTCTCGCTGACCGTCAGCGCAAAGGGCATCAAGACAATCAACAAACGCGGCATTGAATCGGTGGTAGCTGAGCTGCGCCGACGTGGGGAGAAAATCTGATGCCAAAAAGCGACAAGCGTCCCGTCATCAAGCTGAAGTCCACGGAGGGCACCGGCTTCACGTACTCCACTCGCAAGAACAAGACAAATACTCGTGACCGTCTTGAGCTGCGCAAATACGACCCGGTGCTGCGGCGCCACGTCATTTTCCGAGAAGAACGCTGAGTCTCCGGGGCCGAATCTCATGGGACGAGTAGTCTGGGCCGAGTCTCCTAGGCCGAGTTTCCTAGGCCGAGTCTCATAGAGAGTACGCTGAGTTCTCACTGCAGCCGCCACATCTGAACAAACCCCAGATCCAGCCCAGTTCGAATAGCACCGGTGCTCTCCAGCACGACGTAGTTGCTAGGCCGTGTCTGAACCCCGTATGACCACAACACGACCAGCTCGCCTGAGTCTGCGGGCGGCTCGACGCCTCGCAATCGGAGCGCAGGGACTAGCGGCGCCATTGCCGCCTGGACGACTGGACGCTCGACATTTGCGGCAAGCCATGAACCGCATGAGCCTGCTTCAGATAGACGCCGTCAACGCGTTGGCACGCTCGCACTTGCTGGTTCTTCGCTCCCGCATCGGAGGTACGCACGACTCTGTGGCGAAGCTGCTTGGACGGGCGTCGTACTCCCGCCGGTCGACCACTCGTGAGCTGACGGAGTACTGGGGCCATGAAGCGTCGTTCGTGCGTGTGGCTGATTGGCCCCTGTTCGGCTGGCGAATGCGCCGGGGAGCAGCCGGAGACATGTGGAGTGGTTACGCGCGCTTCGGTCAAACCAATCAACCCAACATCAAGGCAACGCTCGCGTGGCTGGACTGCAACGGTCCCGCAACAAGCGCAGAGCTGGACGCCGCAATGGGTTGGGGAACCGGCGTGCGCGGCCCCTGGGGCACGCGCAGCAACGGCAAGCTGGCACTGGCGTGGCTGTTCTGGGTCGGTCGCGTTGGAGTCGCCGAGCGCATCGGCTTCGTTCGCCGCTACGACGTCATTGAGCGAGTACTACCAAGTGCGACGATCAACAAAGTCGTAAGCGAACCTGACGCGCACCGGACACTGCTGGCTAGCGCAGCGAGATGCCTGGGTGTAGCCACTGCCGATGATCTCATCGACTACCACCGGCTCCCCAAGCGAATCGCGCCAGATCGCATAGCGGAGCTTGTCGAGGACGGTCAACTCTGCGAGGTCATGGTGCAGGGTTGGAACCGCCCCGGCTACGTCGACGCGCAACAACGATTAACTCGGCGGCGGTCGCGTTCCATGCTGCTGAGCCCGTTTGACCCCTTGGTGTGGCACCGCCCCCGCGCTGAAAGGCTATTTTCCTTCCGCTATCGCATAGAGATTTACACGCCCAAGTCGAAGCGGCGCTACGGCTACTTCGTGATGCCGTTCTTGCACGACGACGCGCTAGTAGCGCGCTTGGACGTGCGCTTCGACCGGGAGAGGGGCCGATTAGATGTCCCGGCGAGCTGGGCGGAACCAGAATCATGGCCCAATGGCAACCAAGCGCAAGCAGATGCTCTCGGGGCTCTGGCAGCAGAACTGCGCGCACTTTCAAGGTGGTGCGGGGGCGATGGAGTCTCGGTATCGCCTCGCGGGAATCTTGCCGAGCGCTTGCGCGCGGCGTTGAACTGAGCGCACTAGCGGGACGGCAGATGTGCGGCGGCGCTGATTGCGGAGTGCGGTGGCTATCGTAGCTGCGCTTGCAGTGACACAGACTCAGGACACAGACTTGGGACACAGACCTAATCCTGTGCGCCTGATCCTGTGCAACAGTGCAAGCGCAATGAAATGAAATCAATAGCAGTGAAATGCAATTTCACAAGGTCCCGTGGTGAAGTCTGGAGTTCACGCTGGCCTGTCAAGCCAGAGGTCGCGGGTTCAAATCCCGTCGGGACCGCGGTCGGGTAGCTCAGTTGGCAGAGCGCGCGCCTGAAAAGCGTGAGGTCACCGGATCGACGCCGGTCCCGACCACTGATAAGCGCGGGCCATGTGTACCCGGGTCATCAACACCCAGGGCGACACTCCTCAGCGACGGGTGACCCGGTCCTCTCGAGCAGCTTGAGCAACTGCGGTAGCTACCGCAGGCACCACTGAACGGTCGAACGCCGTTGGGATTACCAGGTCGGGGCAGAGATCGTCGCTGGACACGGCGGCCGCGATTGCTTCAGCGGCCGCGATCTTCATGTTCTCAGTGATGTCGGTTGCGCCAGCATCGAAAGCACCACGGAAAATCCCGGGAAACGCCAGCACATTGTTGATCTGGTTCGGGTAGTCGCTGCGGCCCGTAGCTACCACAGCGGCTATATCGCCGATGGCGTCGGGCAAAATCTCCGGGTCCGGATTCGCCATAGCGAACACGATCGGTCGCTGCGCCATAGCTGCCACATCCTCGCGCGAGATGAGGCCAGGCCCGCTGAGACCGAGAAATACGTCTGCACCCACCATGGCATCTGACACTGTTCCGACCACGCGCTCGGTGTTGGTGTTGGCGGCCAACCACTCCTTTGCGTGGTTTAGGTCGGACCGTCCCGGGTGGATGGTGCCCTGGCGGTCGCAAGCAATTACGTCGCCGATACCGGCGCCCAGGAGGATCTTGGCCGTGGCTACTCCGGCTGCGCCCGCGCCCAAGATGACACAACGAAGGTGAGCCAGTTCCTTGCCGACAAGTCGCACTGAGTTTTCAAGGGCCGCTAAGGCAACTACTGCAGTGCCGTGCTGGTCGTCGTGGAAGACGGGTATATCCAGCGCTGCACGCAGTGCCTCTTCAACTTCGAACGCTCCAGGGGCCGCGACGTCCTCCAAGTTGATCCCGCCGAACGTTGGCGCGAGTCGAATCACCGTTTCTACGATCTCTGCAGGCGTGCTGACGTCTAGGCATATCGGGAAGGCGTCTACGCCAGCGAATTCCTTGAACAGCAGCGCTTTGCCCTCCATGACCGGCATTGCTGCTGCAGGGCCAATGTCACCCAGACCGAGCACCGCAGTGCCGTCGGTGACAATGGCGACGGTGTTGCCTTTGATGGTCAGGTCGTGAACCCGCTCTGGCTCATCCGCAATCGCCCGGCACACGCGAGCTACACCCGGCGTGTAGGCCATAGACAAGTCGTCGGCACCGCGCAGCGGGATCCGGTTTACCGTCTCCAGCTTGCCCCCCGCATGCAACTCAAACGTGCGGTCCAGCGCCGCTAGCACGGTGATGCCCTCCAGGCCATTCACTGCGGCGCAGATCCGATCTATGTGTTGCTCGCTTGAGGCGTCGACCACGATGTGCTGGCGCAGCGTGCCCTGCGTGATTGTGAACCCGTCCAGGCTCTGGATATTGCCGCCTACATCTCCAATGGCTGTACATAGGCGCCCAAGCGTGCCGGGCTGGTGAGCCAACTCGACTTCAAGGGTGGCCGAATAGGCGGCGGTGGGGCGAGACTCTGCGGTTACGGTCATCGTGCTCCTGCGTGCGTGCAGCGTCGGCAGCGTATTGGCAAACGAACAGTCAGTTACGCTGCCGACGCTCAGGGCCGACTACATAAGCAGCGCCGCCACCGGGTCGGATCTCTCCAACAACCCAAGCGTCATGACCATGAGCGTTAGCCGTTTCGATGGCATTGTCGGCGTTTGATGTCGGGATTGCCACTATCATGCCGATTCCGAGATTGAACACTTGTTCCATCTCGGTTTGAGCTACCGGACCGGTGCTAGCGATGTGGTCGAAGATGGCGGGCACTGGCCAAGTTCCACGCCGCAGCAATGCGTCGGCGCCTGGGCTCAGCATTCGTGCCACGTTTGCTGTTAGCCCTCCACCGGTGATGTGGGCGGCGCCACGCGCATCGCAATCGCTGAACATGGCTAGCACTGCCGGGGCATATATGACTGATGGCCGCAGCAGCTCATCGCCCAGCGCGTGATCGGCGCCTGGCCAAGCAGGCGCTGCCAGCCCAAAGGCACTGAGTGACTTACCGCAAAGAACACGGCGTGCGAGGCTGTAGCCGTTGCAGCGCAGTCCATCTGAAGCTAGCCCTACTAGCGCGAGCGGGTCACCCACCAGCGGCTCCGGCAACTGTTGCCGGTCCGCTACCCCGACGACGAAGCCAGCAATGTCATATTCGCCAGGCGCAAGCGAGTCTGGGTGTTCGGCCAATTCGCCGCCGACTAGAGCGCAGCCAGCGGTGCGGCATCCTGCGGCGAGACCCTCCACGATGGCCTCCGCTGTGTCGGGGTCGAGACTTCCTGCAGTGATTTGGTCGTGGAACAGCAACGGCTGTGCTGCGAGCGTTACGATGTCGTCAACACACATGGCTACGACATCAATACCAATCGTGTCCCATCGCCCGAGCGCGGCGGCAATCAGCGGTTTGGTGCCCGCGCCGTCATTAGCGCTCACCAGCACCGGATCGCGGAAACCGCGCGGCAGTGCCGTGACCGCCCCGAACGAGCCAATGTCGCTCAGCACTTCGGGGCGGTAGGTACTGCGCGCAAGTGGCGTCAGACGCCGCACCGCTTCGTCCGCCGCGGCAACATTGACCCCAGCGGTTGCGTAAGTCTGGTTGGTGGTCGGGTTCATCTGCTGATGGGTGCCGCTACGCCAGCAGGCTGAGCACTGCCAATTGCGATCAGCGACCGGCTCGGCTCATGATCGGAGTCGGCAATGGCGCTAGCTCGTGGCAGCTCACCGACCTCCACCGGATAATCGCCAGTCAGACAGGCATGACAGAAGCCGCCACCGGGCACCCCTGTGGCGTCAATGAGCTGATCCAGGTTCAGATAAGTCAACGAGTCGACTCCCAGATAAGCCTCAATCTCGGCCAGGCTGCGATTAGCGGCAAGCAGATCCTCTAAGGCACCGGTGTCCATGCCATAGAAACACGGCCAGCGATACGGAGGCGAAGAGATACGTAGATGCACCTGCGAGGCGCCAGCGCTTCGCAACATGTCGACGATTGAGCGTGTAGTCGTGCCTCGCACAATCGAATCGTCAACCACAACTAGCCGACGGCCCTCAATGTTGGAACTAATTGGATTCAGCTTCGTTCGCACGCCCAGGGATCGGACGTGTTGGTTCGGAGCGATGAAGGTGCGGCCGATATACCGATTCTTGACCAAGCCGTCTCCGTAGGCGATGCCGCTGGCACGTGCATAGCCCTGCGCTGCTGGAATACCGGACTCGGGCACGGGCATTACCAAATCGGCATCAACCGGTGAATTTTCGGCCAGGTGGACACCCATGCGCTGACGGGCAGTATGCACGTTCTGGCCAGCCAAGGTCGTATCGGGGCGCGAGAAGTAGACGAATTCAAAGACACACAGATGCGAAGCCAACCCAGCAGAAATTGGCCCGGCGCCCGCTGCCGCTTCGCCGTCAAACGGCCATAGCGAGCGGCAGCCAGCAGCGTCAATTACGATCATTTCGCCTGGACGAACCTCGCGTTCGAACGTTGCGCCGACAACCTCCAGCGCCGGGTTCTCCGATGCCAACGCCCAACCGCCACCACGCTGTCCGCCGAACTGCTCGCCAATTTGCCCACCAAGCTGATCATGGCCGTTGCCAGAGGTGCTGGACCGAACCATGCCAACCTCGGACGTACCAGACTGGGGGGCACCAGACTGGGGGGCACCGGACTGGGCCTCGTCAAAACGGCCAAGACACAATGGCCAGATGCCATGAGGATCGCGAACTCCTATCAGGCGATCGCGGTCGGAGACCACAAACGTAAAGCCGCCGCGCAAACGAGGCAGCACGTGGACTAAGGCCTCAGTAACCGCATCGCGCGGATGTGGCCGAGCTGTTGGCGGGCAAGTGCGTATGCGCTGAGCAATTAGTTCGGCCACCAAATCGCTGTCGCTGGTGACCGTGCCGTCAAGCATTCCCGATACGGCCGAGAGTTCCGCCGTGTTGGTGAGATTCCCGTTATGGCCAAGTGCAAACTCCGTGCCGTCAAGCTCTCGGTAGAACGGTTGTGCTGCACGCCACGAACTTGACCCCGTCGTGGAGTACCGGGTGTGACCAATAGCCAAGTCGCCCGTCAGCCCCGCCAGCACGCGGTCGTCGAAGGCGCTCGCCACCAAGCCCATGTCCTTCACAACCGTGATGTGGTGGCCATCGGACACGGCTATGCCAGCCGATTCCTGTCCTCGATGCTGTAGCGCGTACAACGCGAGGTAGCTCAGATGAGCAACCGGGCCTCCAGGCAGGTAGACGCCAAAAACTCCGCAGGCCTCGCGGGGTTTACGGATCTCGATACCCCTATCTGGGCCCTTACCTGGGCTGTTCTCTGGTCTCTCATCTGGGTCCAGCTCTGTGCTATCCAGCGATGTGCTATCCAGCGCCGTGCTATCCAGCGCCGTGCTGGCCAACTCTGTGCCGTCCAGCGCCGGGCTAGTCCCAGGCGTGCCGGTCATGCGTTGCCGCCTCCAATGGGCTGCGCGAACAGATGGGGCAGCGCGCCCTGCCAGCGTTGAAGCACATCGTCAAGCGCCAGATCAATATCCAGGCCAGCTTGGTCGACACGGCCAATCTGCACTCTGGATCCCCCAAACGTCCCAAGCCGATAACACGCTATTGACGCCTCCGAGGCTGCGGCCACGAGTCGCTCCAAGTTTGCGGGCTCTACTGCTGCCAGGACACGACCGGGTGGTTCGGCGAACAGCGCTCGCTGTGCTGGTGCCGACGCTCCAAGGGCTGGAATACGCGCCTGCACACCCGAGCGACCGTGGCAGCACATTTCAGCCAGGGCCACGCCAAGACCTCCGTCTGAGACATCGTGCGCGAACCGAACAAGACTGTTGCGCACTGCCGCTGCCGTGAACACAGCAGTGGCAACAGCGCCTGCTAGGTCAAGTTCGGGCAGCGTCCCATCTCGACACTTGCGGCGATCCCAAGCCCATCTGCTGCCGCCCAAAGCGGCAAATCGAGGTGAGGCAACATTGCTTGAACCTGCCTCAGTCCACACTTGATCATCGGCGGTGAAATCGGTGGGGTCTGCGACAGTGCCAGCGAGGGCAAGCGAACTGGGGGCCAAGGAACTGGGGGCCAGCAGCATCAGCCGAGTTCCAGGTGCCAGTTCATCGGCAATAGGTCGTCGTGAAAGTTCAGGGTGGACACCGATCATGCACACCACCGGCGTAGGACAGATATTGACGCCATCGGTCTCGTTATAGAGGCTGACGTTGCCACCTACGACTGGTATGCCCAGTGCGTCACAAGCATCAGCCATGCCATCAATAGCTTCGCTGAGCTGCCACATCACCTCGGGATGTGTCGGATTGCCGAAGTTGAGACAGTTGACAATGGCGAGCGGGTCGGCACCCACGCAAGCCAGGTTCAGCGCCGCCTCAAGCACCACCATGGCGGTGCCCTTGCGCGGATCCACGTCGCACCAGCGGTGATTTCCATCAACCGAGAGGGCGAGTCCTCGGCCGGTCGGTGTGCCGTCACGCGGATCCCGCAGCCGCAGCAGCGTGGCATCGTAGCCCGGTCCCACGACGGTGTTCAAGAACAACTGATGGTCATATTGTCGGTAAACCCAGCGCGGATCGGCAAGCATCGCAAGTAAATCGGTGGCACATTCGTTGACACTGTGAACCTGGGACTCGGCAACGTGGGAATTGGCGCTGGCCTCAACCGCCGGATCAACACTGCGGCGGGCGGCCAGGTTTGCCGGAGGATGAAGGGGACGGTCATAGCGCGGCGCGTCATCGTGCAACGTGCCAGCCGGAATTTCAGCCAGCACCTCGCCATCAACTCCATCGCAAACCCTCAGCATGCAGTCATCGGTAACGCGTCCGACAACGGTGGCACTTACCTCCCACCGGGAGCAGATCTCAAGCACCCGCGCTACTTTGGCTGGAGTGACAATTGCCAGCATTCGTTCCTGAGACTCCGATGTCATTATCTCAAACGGCGCCATACCGCGCTGACGCAACGGCACTGCGCTGACGTCAATCTCCATGCCAGTGCCGCCACGAGCTGCCGTCTCACTCGCGGCGCACGTCAAGCCAGCACCGCCTAGATCCTGTATCCCGCCGATGAGCCCTTCGTCAAGCAACTCCAGACACGCTTCAATAAGGCGCTTCTCTTCAAACGGATCGCCAACTTGAACGCTCGGGCGCTTTGTTGAAGCGTCGTCAGCTTCCGCGAACCCCGCAGATGCAAGCACGCTGACCCCACCTATGCCATCGCGTCCCGTGGCTGCACCCATAAGCACAGCCGCGCTACCCACCTCAGTAGCTTGACCCAAAACCAAGCGCTCGCTGGGCATGATCCCGAGCGCTGCCACGTTGACCAGCGGATTGTGGCGATAGGAGTCACACGACACGAATTCGCCTGCGACTGTAGGGACACCAACGCTGTTGCCGTAACCCGAGATTCCACTAACGATTCCTGCGGCAATCCAGTTGCTGTGCGGTTCGTCAAGCGGTCCCACACGAAGTGGGTCGGCGATAGCAATAGGTCGTGCCCCCATCGTGAAGATGTCTCGCAGAATGCCACCGACTCCAGTCGCCGCTCCCTGGTAGGGCTCAATAGCGGAAGGATGATTGTGGCTCTCTATCCGCAGAGCAATCGCAATGTCGTCACCTACGTCCACTACGCCAGCATTCTCACCCGGACCTACCAACACACAGGGAGCTTGTGTCGGCAAACGTTCAAGGTGCATACGCGACGATTTGTACGAACAATGCTCCGACCACATGACGGCATACATCGCCAGTTCAAGTTGATTGGGCTGGCGCTCCAAGAGCCCGCAGATGCTGCGGTACTCCTCGTCCGTCAGGCCAAGAGCCTCATGCAGGCTCAATGAATCGGATCGTGGCTCAGTCACGTCAAACCCACCGCGAAAGTCATGTCAGAGCAACCTCTTCAGTAAATGCATAGAAAAAACACTGATCACCTGATATACATACGGCATGAATACACGCATCATGACCGAAGAACACAAAGCCGCTATCGTCGCTGGCCGGGCTGAAGCTGCGGCAGTACGGGACTATCTTGAAGCCCTTGAGGCCCACCGGCCTCGTCGGGGCCGCAGACAGTCTGCGGAGTCGCTGAATGCCAAGCGGGATGCAATAGACAGCCAACTGGCCCAGGCAAAGCCAATCAAGCGCTTGCTTTTGCTGCAAGAACGCCGTGACATTGAGGCGGCTCTTGAAGCACTGCAGGTTGAACCTGATATGGCCACAGCGGAGCAGGGCTTTATCATTCATGCGGCGGGCTACGGCCAACGCAAGGGAATCGTGTATGCGACCTGGCGTGAATTTGGCGTCTCCGCCGAAATGCTGGCTCGCGCCGGGATCACAAAAGGCGGTTGACGCCCGAGCAGTTGACTGGGCAGCGGTGGACGCTAGAGGCCAGTCGGCGGTTGAAGACTGTTGACTGGCATCTTTAGCTGACATCGCTATACCAGTTCATCGCTACCTGCCGCAGCGCCAAGTTGAGCAACCCCTAGTTCGGTATCAACGTGTAGGCCGCTAGTACGTGCGGCCGCGTGCGTCAACGCTTCAAGCAATAGGCGTCCGTCTGCGGAACCCAAGAGCTCCGACATAGCCCGTTCTGGATGCGGCATCAGCCCCACCACGTTGCCCTTCTCGTTACAGATACCGGCTATGTCATCCACTGATCCATTCGGATTGTCAACGTAGCGCATGACGATTTGGCCCTTGTCACGCAAACGTCGCAGTGTTGAGCGGTCGCATACGTAGTTGCCCTCAAAGTGATTGATTGGAAGCGTCAGTTCGTCTGAGGGCAAAATTCCATGTCCTAACACATGATTAACTGACGTCACTATCAACCTTTGCGGCTGGCACAAGAACGAGAGCCCAACGTTTGGGCGAAGAGCGCCGGGCAGCAAACCCGCTTCGGTTAACACTTGGAATCCGTTGCATATGCCGACCACGGGACCTCCCGCGGCCGCAAACGCGGTCACCGCCTCCATTACCGGCGAGAACCGAGCGATGGCACCGGCGCGTAAGTAGTCACCGTATGCAAATCCGCCCGGAATGATCACCGCATCAACGTTGGTCAACGAAGCTGTGTCACTCGGTAGCAGTGCCGTGGGCGTTCCCAGTTCACGCAGCGCATCAAGCGTGTCAAGATCGCAGTTTGTGCCGGGAAATCGCACGACACCAACAGTGATGCTCACCGACGATGGTCCTGCGATGGCCCATGAACCTCCCCATGAACCTCAATGCGAGCGTCTTCGATCACTGGGTTGGCAAGCAGGCGATTGCACAACTGCTCAGCTACGGACCGAGCCGCCGATGCATCTGAGGCCGCTACCTCCATGCGAATGGCTTTACCCACCCTTACATCGCTGACATCGGCATAGCCCAATGCCGTGATCGCACGTTCAATTGTGGTGCCAGCCGGATCGGCGATCTCGGCACGTGGCGAGATTTCCACCAAGACTTGCCACGCGCTCATGAACTGCAGCGGTCCGCTGACACGCCCGATTGCGTCAGCCAATCGTCAAATGACTCGCCGGTCAACGTCTCGTACGCTTCGATGTAGCGGTCGCGGGTGGCAGAAATCACTTCGTCTGCTAATGGAGGTGGCGGCGGTTGCTTGTTCCAGCCAGTGGCCTGCGTTGCGTCGCGAACTGGCTGCTTGTCTAGAGACGGCGGAGAGGCGCCGGGCTGCCAGAGATCTTTGGGCCAAAACCGGGACGAGTCTGGTGTAAGCAACTCATCAGCAATAACCAGAGTGTCATCCACATAGCCCAACTCGAACTTGGTGTCCGCAATGATGATCCCCCGCTCTGACGCAAGCGCGGCAGCGGCGCTGTAAGCCTCAACGCACAGTTGGCGAGCGGCCTCCGCAGCTTCTTGGCCAATCAGACCGGCCGCGGCGGCGGCGGAGATGTTCATGTCGTGCCCATCAGTTGCCTTGGTTGAAGGCGTGAAGACAGGCTCGGGGAGCTGCTGTGACTCAAGCAGACCAGGTGGCAAAGGCTCGTCATGCATGGTGCCGTGGGCTCGGTATTCCTTCCATGCCGACCCCGTGATATAGCCACGCACGATGCACTCAATCGGCAACATCTCCGCGTGACGTACTAGCAGGGCGCGACCAGTCCATTCGCGTCGCTGAGCCGCTGCGGGGAAGTCACTCGGATCGGCAGAAACAACATGGGTCGGTGCGATGTTGGCGAGCCACGTTGACCACCATGCGGTCATCGCCGTCAAAACGCGACCCTTATCGGGTACCGGTTGATCAAATACCACATCAAAGGCTGAGATACGGTCGGTCGCAACCATAAGCAGGTGCGTGGCGTCGATGCGGTACATCTCCCGCACCTTGCCTTGGTGTACTAGCTCAAGCTCGGTCACAATGTTCCTCTTGATTGCGTTGACTCTTTTGCCTTCGTTGAATGCGTTGGCGGCGTGGCGGGGTAAATCGCGTTGAATTTGCAGGGTCACTGGACTACAGGATTGGACCCGGCTCGTAGTTGACAGCGGCACCGTATGTCTGCGCCACCTTTCCCGCCGCTGCCACGAAGTCATCAACCTGATCACCGCAGCGACCAGCAAACGACGCTGGATCTTCAAGCGCCGCTGCAATGTCGTGAGCGCTGAGTTGTAGATGCGGATCGGCAGCAATTCGATCTGCTAGATCGTTCCGGTCGGTTTCGCCTCGGCGCAACGCCAACGCGGCAGCGGTCGCATGGGCACCAATGAGCCGATGGGCTTCTTCGCGTCCCGCGCCTGCAGCCACGGCGGCGCCTAGCAGACGAGTAGTAGCCAAAAACGGCAGGTAAGTGGCCAGCTCCGCCTCCACCCGAGCCGGAAACACGGCAAAGCCGTCCAGAACGCTGAAGGTGGTCTCCAGTGCCCCGTCGAGCGCGTAGAAAGCATCGGGCAGCACGACGCGTCGCACCACCGAGCAGCTCACATCGCCTTCGTCCCACTGGGCACCGGCTAGCTGCGACGCCATAGTCAGGTGTCCTCGCAGAATGGTCACGAGGCCCGTGATTCGTTCACAAGAGCGGGTGTTCATCTTGTGCGGCATCGCCGATGAGCCAACTTGCCCCACAGCGAAACCCTCGCTCATCAACTCCTGACCAGCCCCAAGGCGCACGCTGAGTGCCAAGTTGCCCAACGGTGCGGCGGCGCCGACCAATGCTGCGACGACATCAAGATCAAACGAGCGAGGATAGATCTGCCCTGCCGCGCCCAACACCCGTGTGAAACCCATCTCGCTAGCAATGCGATGCTCCAAGCGATCCGCAGCAGCAGCGTCGCCGCCCAACAGCTCCAGCATGTCTTGCTGGGTGCCTGCTGGCCCACGAATACCGCGCAACCGATAGCGCTCCAGCAGTTCTTCCAGTCGTTCAAGCGATGCCAACACTTCGGTACCGATTGAAGCCCAACGCTTACCCAGTGTGGTTGCCTGCGCGGGCACGTTGTGTGTTCGAGCCGTCATTACCAGGTCTCGGTGAGCGCTGGCCAAAGCCGCGATGCGAACCACCAAGGCCGCCAAGCGTCTGACGATTAGGCCCATCGCGCTCCTTGTCTGGCTTTGCTCAACGTTCTCGGTGACATCGCGTGAAGTCATCGCTCGATGTATCTGCTCATAGCCAGCTAGCGCGCTGAACTCCTCAATTCGCGCCTTGACGTCATGGCGGGTGATCCGTTCTCGCTCGGCGATGGAGTCAAGGTCAACTTGTGTGAGCACAGCGCGGTAGGCGTCCAAGGCGCCGTCTGGTACTGCGACTCCTGCATCTCGCTGCGCTTCCAGCACCGCTATCCATAGCCGTCGTTCCAATATGACTTTGTTGCGAGCCGACCAAAGGTCGGCCATTTCTGCGGAGGCGTAGCGCGTCGCCAAGACGTTGGGAACTATGGCTGCGCTCACTTTGGTCTCAACGTGCGCCTGCAGCGCGGAACTCATCGAGCTGAGCTGCCAGCCCAGTGTCGGTTACCGCCAGGATTTCCGCCACCAGCACTGCCGCATTTGCCGAGCCGTTCACGGCAACGGTTGCTACGGGTATGCCCTTGGGCATCTGAACCGTAGACAGCAACGCATCTAGGCCGTCGGCGAGGCCGCCGCTGAGCGGCACACCGATTACAGGCAGCGTCGTATGAGCAGCGACCACTCCGGCCAGGTGAGCGGCCATACCGGCACCGCAAATGATCGCAGCAAAGCCATCATCGCGAGCAGCAGCCGCGAATGACGCCACCGCCGCAGGAGTGCGATGGGCACTCATCACCTCACTCACGTACTCGATCCCAAATCTGTCAAACATCTCAGCGGCAGGAGCCATCTTCGAGGCATCGTTCGGTGAGCCCATCAAAATTGCGATCTTCACGAACCGAGTCTCCCTAGCTACTTCCTACCTACAAACACTGCCCAAGATGAAGACAGCCCATTATGAAGACAGCCCCACTATGAAAGCAGCCCCACTATGAAAGCAGCCCCACTATGAAAGCAGCCCAGTGGGTTGTGCGGGTTGTGCGCTGGCTGCGGCTATATCAGTGCGATATGTCATACCAGGCCAGCTAAGGTGCCGGACCGCTTCGTAGGCACGATCGCGCGCGGTTGGGACATCGGGTCCGCGACCACACACGCTTAGCACTCTGCCACCGGCGGTTACCCACGACCCGGGTGTACCCGCGTGACCATCGTCGCGCCCTAGGCCTGCGCAGAAAACGGTGACATCATTGACTTCGCGGGCGCGCTCAAGGCCCGTGATGGCATCGCCAATCCTCGGCGCGGCCGGGTAGCCATCAGCGGCGCAAACGACGCACACCATGGCGTCGTCGGAGAGGACTATCTCCTGGCTCAATTCGCCCTGCGCTGCTCTCGCCAACAACATCGCAAGATCGTTGTCAATCCGCGGCAAGATGACTTGGGCCTCGGGATCACCGAAGCGCACGTTGAACTCCAACAATCGCGGTCCGTCGGACGTCAAAATGAAACCTGCGTAGAGCACGCCCCGATATTCCACCCCTCGTCTGGTCAACTCGGCCAACGTGGGCTCAAACGCCAACTCAGCGAGCTCAACACACCCAGCGCGGTCTACGTCAGACAGCGGCGAGACACAACCCATGCCGCCCGTGTTTGGTCCCGCGTCGCCATCGCCTAAGCGTTTGTAGTCGCGCACCGCGGTGGGCACCAGCACCGCCCGATGGCCGTCGCAGATCGCAAACAGAGACACCTCACGGCCCAGCAGTCCTTCCTCAATAACAATGCGACGTCCAGCGTTACCGAACGCAGTTCCGCCCAGCTTGGCATCTATATCGCGGTGGGCCGCCACCAAGTCTTCGGTCACCAGTACACCCTTGCCAGCCGCGAGTCCGCTGGTCTTGATCACGTACGGAGGCGATTGTGTCTCCAGGTAGGCATGAGCAGCTTGGCGGTTCTCAGGTTCGCTGCCGAACGTGGCGTAGGCCGCTGTAGGCACGCCAGCAGCACTGACGACCTCTTTCATCCACGCCTTGGAACTCTCCATAGTCGCTCCGTCCGCGCCAGGACCAAACACAAGTCGACCCGCTGCTCGCAAACGGTCAGCGAGACCGTCGGCCAGCGGCCCTTCGGGGCCGATGACGTACAGATCGGCATCAATCTCGGTCGGAGCCGTGTCGGTACTGCCAGCTATGCCCGGATTGCCCGGCGTTACGACGACTTCGGCGGTTCGGGCCAGCACATTGGCCAAGGCATGCTCACGCCCGCCGCTGCCCACAACGCAGACCTTCATTCTGTGGGGCCCCTCACGCCACCGGCTGTGTCGCTTTGCGGCAGTTCACGCCGACGGCTGGCTGTTCCGCGGCGGTTCACGCCGCGAAACGTATGTACTGCTCGCGGCCAGGACCGACGCAAACATATCGGATTGGCAGACCTAGCTGACGTTCAAGGAAGACGATGTAGTCCACCGCTTGGCGTGGTAGCTGCCATCGTTCGGTGACTTTGTCCAGCGGTGTCTTCCAGCCCGGCAGTGTCGCGTAGACCGGTTGCGCCCGATCGCACAACGAGCGCAGATGGGGTAGGTAGTCGTAGCGGCGCCCGTCCACCTCATAGGCCACGCACACTTGGATCGTGTCAAGTTCATCAAGCACATCCAGCTTGGTGAGTGCCAGCTCCGTACATGCGTTGAGTCGGGCAGCTTGGCGGCCCATTACCGCGTCAAACCAGCCGCAGCGACGGCGGCGCCCTGTGTTGGTGCCAAACTCGGCCCCACGCTCAACCAAAACGTCGCCGACCTCGTCGTGCAACTCAGTCACGAACGGGCCGGACCCCACCCGCGTGGTGTAGGCCTTGGCGATACCGATGACTTGATCAACGGCCCCGGGACCAATACCTGAGCCAACCAACGCGAAACCAGCCACCGGATTGGACGAAGTGACAAACGGATAGGTGCCATGGTCCAGGTCCAAGAAGGTGGCCTGGGCGCCTTCAAACAGAACTCGGTCTCCTGCATGCAGCGCTTCATGTAGCCAGCCCACCGTGTCGCCGATCAACGGAGCAAGCCGCGGTGCTACATCGGTGATGAGCTCATCGGCCAGCTCATCGGCGTCCACGCCGGGATGCTCATAGACGCTTTGCAGATAGGCGTTGCGTTCTCTCAGTACTCCCAGCAGTCGGGAACGTAGCGACTGTGGCTCGGCCAGATCCTCCACTCGGAGCCCGACTCGCGCAGCCTTATCAGCGTACGCCGGGCCAATACCTCGCTTAGTCGTGCCAAGTTTGGCGTCACCGCGCTGCCCCTCGGCAAGTTCGTCAGCCAACTGATGGTACGGCAAGACAAGATGCGCTGCGGGGCTGAGCATCAAGCGACCGCAGTCAACACCCCGACTAGCGAGCATGTCAATCTCATCAATCAGCACCCAAGGGTTGATCACCACGCCGTTGCCGATAATGGGTGTCACATGATTATACAGCACCCCGCTGGGAATGAGCTGCAGGGCGAATGTTTCTCCGTCCACAACAATCGTGTGACCAGCATTGTGTCCACCTTGATAGCGAACGACGTGCTGGCAGTCTTTCGCAACGATGTCAACGATGCGGCCCTTGCCCTCGTCGCCCCATTGCATTCCCACCACAATTGAGCCCGGCATGACTAGTGCTTCACCCGCCTGAATGGCGCTGCCATTCTCACCAGCCCAGTCTAGAGAAGAGCCACAGCAAGACTGCTCAGGAAGCCTCTGACAACGGCTCGGCTGGCAGCGACTCGTCATCGCTCAACTCGACGGGCGGGTCGTCCGCGTTCTGGGTGACGCTGGCCAGGGTGAGCGCTCCATTCACATTGTCGGCTATCACAGTGGAACCCTGCACAAAAGTGCCGTCCAGCAAGCCCGACGCCAAGCGATCCGTCAGTTCTCGCTGGATCAGACGGCGTAGCGGCCGGGCACCGTATGCCGGGTCGTATCCACGGTTCGCCAACAGCTCCAATGCGGCGGCACTCACCTCCAAAATGATGTCACGTTCGCCAGCTCGGCGACGCAGGATCTCAATCTGCAACTCGGCGATAGCAGCCACATCATCCCTGCTGAGTGAATCGAAGCGCAAAATTTCATCGACACGATTAATGAACTCAGGGGCGAAGAACTCTTGGGGAGCTACTGCCAGATTCGAAGTCATGATGAGCACAACGTTGGAAAAATCAACAGTGCGGCCCTGGCCGTCAGTCAATCGACCGTCATCGAGCACCTGCAACAACACGCTGAACACGTCGCTGTGCGCCTTTTCGATCTCGTCCAAGAGGACCACCGAATAGGGGCGTCTACGGACAGCTTCGGTGAGCTGGCCGCCTTCGTCATGACCGATGTAGCCGGGCGGCGCACCGATCAGTCGGCTGACCGCATGTCGTTCTAGGTACTCGGACATGTCGATACGAACCATGGCACGCTCATCGTCAAAGAGCGCTTGGGCCAATGCACGGGCCAGTTCGGTCTTTCCGACTCCGGTTGGGCCTAGAAACAGGAAGCTCCCGATGGGACGATCCGGTTCGTTCAGCCCTGCACGGCTGCGGCGGATGGCGTTCGCTACAGCGGCAACAGCGTGGCGCTGGCCGATCACCCGGCGACCGAGCGTCTCCTCAAGATGCACCAGCTTGTGCGCTTCGCCTTCCAGCAGCCGGCTGGTGGCGATGCCCGTCCAACGCGACACCACCTCAGCGATGTCGTTCGCATCCACTTCTTCCCGCAGAATGCGCTTATCGGCTTGCAGCCGCTCCAGCTCTTGGGCTGCTTCTTCTAGGCGCCGATGCACCTGGGGTAGCTGCCCGAAACGAATCTCCGCGGCACGTTCAAGGTCGGTTGCCCGCTCCACTTGCGCGGTCAGCGATTCCGCCTCGGACTTGAGTGCTCGAATTGCATCGATAGCGGCTTTCTCCGCTTGCCAGTGAGCCTTGAGTGCGGCTGCTCGCTCGCGTTCAGACGCGAGTTCCCTCGCGATGTCATCCAGCCGCTGGTTTTGGGAGCGCTCTTTTGTGGCGTCGTCTCCACGCAGCGCTACCTCTTCAATCTCGAGCTGGCGAATGCGACGTTCGCACACGTCTATCTCAAGCGGCACCGAGTCAATCTCGATACGCAAGCGACTAGCTGCCTCATCCATGAGATCGATGGCCTTATCTGGCAAGAAGCGCTCACGTAGGTACCTGTCAGACAAGGTGACAGCAGCCACCAGGGCGGCATCGGTGACGCGAACACCGTGATGCACTTCATAGCGCTCTTTGAGTCCACGCAAAATGGCCACTGCGTCGCTGACCGCTGGCTCACCCACGTAGACGGGGGCGAAACGTCGCTCAAGCGCCGCGTCGTTTTCTATGTGCTTGCGATACTCGTCAAGCGTGGTAGCGCCCACAAGTCGCAGTTGGCCACGCGCCAGCATCGGTTTGAGCATGTTGGCTGCGTCCAGCGAACTGTCGCCGCCTGCGCCCGCACCAACCAGCGTGTGAACCTCATCCAAGAATGTGACTATCTCACCATCAGACTCGGCGATCTCTTTTAGTACCGCTTCGAACCGTTCCTCAAACTCGCCCCGATATTTGGCACCCGCCACCATGGAAGCCAAATCGAGTGCCACGACTCGCTTGCCACGCAGGCCTTCAGGCACGTCGCCTTGGGCGATGCGCTGTGCCAGACCTTCAACTATGGCTGTCTTGCCCACGCCTGGTTCACCGATCAGGACCGGGTTGTTCTTGGTACGCCGCGAGAGCACTTGAATGATGCGGCGGATCTCATCATCGCGTCCGATGACGGGATCAAGCTTGTCATCGCGCGCTTCTTCGGTGAGATCTCGACCGAAGTGTTCCAAAGCGCCGAGAGAGTTTTCCGGCGTAGGGGATGTCACCCGGCTACTGCCGCGCAGTTCGCTGATTGTGGCAGCCAGCCGGTCCCTCTCAGCACCGACGTTGTCTGCGAGAGCGATCAGCAGATGTTCGGTGGACAGGTAGTCGTCGCCCATCTGGACTCGCTCGGAGTCCGCCGTGGCCAGCGTCTCGGTCAGCTCGCGCGCCAGGCTCGGCGGAGACTGTGCCGTTGCGCTGAATCCGCGCGGCAAACGCCCGAGGTCTTCCATCGCGCGCGCGCGAACACTCGCTGGCTCGATACCGGCGTGGGTCAGCGCAGGGAGCACGAGACCCTCAGGCTGCGACACAAGCGCCAACAGCAGATGGGCTCGGGTTACCTCCGGATGGCCCTGACTTTGGGCGGCACTAACCGCTGTCGCTAGCGCCTCTTGGCACTTGTGGGTCAGTGGGCTGGACGGCAGAGGATGATTACGGGGGTCGATGTCATTATCCATGACAGCTACCATACCACGAAACTTGATGTATTCACACTCAAGTTTGTTGATCGAACGAACCGTGTGGTTTATCCAATTGGGTCACCCAAATGGTTCAAACAGCGGGCATGGTTGATCAGCCGTCTGGATATTGGGCTTGTCGCTGACGAACAACGATCTCGGTTTGTGGCAGCGGCACCAAGTCTCGTCGGTAGTGGCGATGCGTCTGCTCCACTGCATCGGCGGCCGCTGACCGCGCTTCTGCGACCTCGCGCTCCAGCAATGCCACGCGTTTTTCCAGTTCCAGCACGCGCTTGACTCCAGCCAGATTGAGGCCTTCGCTGGTGAGCTGGTTGATGCGGTTGAGCATGGCGATGTCGCGGTCGCTATATCGACGGCTCCCACCAGATGTGCGGGCGGGCGCTAGCAGACCCTTGCGCTCGTAAATCCTCAGCGTCTGCGCATGCATACCGGCGAGTTCGGCCGCCACTGAGATGACGTATAGCGCCCGGTTGCGGTCATCTGCGGACCGCGACCGCCTCGGTGGTTGGCTCATGCTGCCGCTCCCGCTGCGTCGGAGACGGTCTTCGGTTCAGGCTCGGAGTCGCTGCTGCGCCGACTGGTGTGTTCCTCGTAGTCGGTTACATCACGCAATGCCTCTATAGCTGCCCGTTGCTGAGCCGACAGATTCCTGGGTACCACGATCTCCACGCTTACCAGCAAGTCGCCCTTGCCGCGACGCGTAGCGATTCCGCGACCACGCACTCGAAACGTCTTGCCTGATGAAGTCCCCGGCGGAATGCGCAGTGTGACTGGGTCTCCATCGAAGTCCGCCACAGTCACATCAGCCCCTAGTACTGCTTCGGGGAAGGTCATAGGAACGCTGACGGTGAGATTCCGTCCCTCACGCCCAAAATCAGAGTCGGGTGCCACATCCACCATCACGTATAGATCACCGTTAGGTCCGCCACCGGACCCTGGCGAACCATTCCCCGCAATTCGGATCCGGCCGCCGTTTTCCACCCCAGCGGGAATGCGCGCCTTCACCTTGCGCATGCCACCGGAGACACCATTAGGTACCACCACCTCCGTGACCGCTCCGCGCACAGCATCACGAAATGAGATCCCAACACGAGTTTCCAGATCACGGCCGCGCATGCGTATGGCGCTGTCATGACCGGCTCGGCCGCGGCTATCACCAAACAGGTTGCCGAAAATGCCACCCAAGTCACCTAAGTCCTCAATGCGGATGCTGAAACCGCCCGGGCCCGACGCAAAACCGCCTCGGTGTGTTCCCGAGCCAACTGGCCCCAAGCGGCGTGCCTCGTCGTAGGCAGCACGCTTGGTGGCATCGCCCACAACGTCGTACGCCGCGGATATTTGCTTGAAGCGTTCCTCGTTGCCATCGCTTGAATCCGGGTGGTGCTTACGTGCGAGCTTGCGGTAGGCCTTGGTGATGTCGGTGTCCGACGAATCGGGTGAGACGCCCAAGGTCGCGTAGTAATCCGTCTCGAACCACTCACGTCGTGGATCCATCGTGATTCCCTATCCCGTGCGTACCTTGACCATGGCAGCACGCAACACGCGACCATCGAAACGGAATCCGCTGCGCAACTCCGCTGTCACCACCTGCACACCGGCCCCAGCAGAACCTTCTTCGGATGACAGCGCTATGTCGCCAGGTGACATTTCGTCGGCGTTGTTGGTGGTCCCAGCGGATTCGCCATCGGGTGCCGCCTCAATCGTCACTGCCTCATGCTGGGTCGGGTCAAACGGCTCCCCTACAGCAGGGATTCGCTCCAGCCCGGCTTTGCCCAGCGCCACCATGAGGGACTGGCCCACAGCGGCTACCTCACTGTGTCCTTGGGCCGCGGCGGCATCGCATCCGTCAAGCACCGGCAGCAGCGACTCCACTAGCCGACTGACACCTGCTGAGATCTGTTGAGAGCGTTCAGCCTCAACCCGCTTCCGATAGTTCTGAAACTCCGCCCGCTGACGCTGTAACTGGTCCAGATAGTCGTCCCGCTCCGCTATCGCAGCGTCAAGCTGGGCTGTCTTATCTGATTCGCCTTCGTCGCTATTGGGCGCACGATCCGACTCGGCGTCCTGGTCCAGTTGGACTGCGTCTGACCCGCCTGCGCTAAGCAGTTCAGGGCTAAGCAGTTCGGGCCCAGGCGCAGACTCATCGGGAGGTTGTGCGCCAGAGTCAGATGGCTCCGCGGTTGAACCGGACTGCTTCACAGTTGGAGTGGTATCAGCCGCACTCACTTGGGTTCATCCACGATCTCCGCATCAACAACATCGTCGTCGGACCCAGTGTTGCCAGAACTGGGACCGCCAGAATCAGCGCCACCAGTGCCAGCAGCAGCGTTGGCGGCCGCTGACTCATACAGCTTTTGGCTGAACGCACTGCTAGCACCAGCGAGTGTTTCTGTGGCGGCCCGAATCGCGTCCAGGTCGCCGCCTTCGAGCGCCTCACTAGCTGCCGCCAGCGCCGACTCAACCGGTGCCTTGTCTTCGTCGGAAACACCGTCGCCCTGCTCATCTAGCAACTTACGCGTCTGGTAGACGAGCGTGTCGGCGTTGTTGCGAGTCTCAGCCTCTGCGCGCCGTCGAGAGTCTTCGGCAGCGTGGGCATCGGCATCGGCCACCATTTGCTCAATCTCCTCAGGAGACATAGCCGACTGTCCAGTGATGGTGATGGACTGTTCTTGACCTGTCGCGCTGTCCTTGGCGGACACATGCACGATGCCGTTGGCATCGATGTCGAAGGCCACCTCAATCTGCGGGACGCCTCGAGGCGCTGGCGGAAGACCGACAAGCTGGAACTTGCCCAACGTCTTGTTGCCTGCCGCCATCTCACGCTCGCCTTGCAACACGTGGACCTCCACAGAGGGTTGGCCGTCTTCTGCGGTGGTGAACATCTCCGACCGCCGAGTGGGGATCGTGGTGTTGCGTTCAATAAGCCGAGTCATGACGCCGCCCTTGGTTTCGATACCCAAACTGAGCGGCGTGACATCCAGCAGCAATACGTCTGTCACGTCGCCTTTGAGCACACCGGCCTGGATAGCGGCGCCCGCAGCTACTACCTCATCTGGGTTAACACCCTTGTGAGGTTCGCGGCCGGTGAGTTCGGTGACCAGCTTTTGCACGGCGGGCATGCGGGTGGAGCCGCCAACCAATATCACGTGATCAACATCGGCTTTTGCTAATCCGGCGTCGGAGATTGCCTGCTCAAAGGGAGCGCGACAGCGCTTCAGCAGGTCAAAGGTCAACTCTTCAAACTTGGCCCGACTCAACTCGTAGTCAAGATGTAGCGGGCCGCTGTCGGTGGCCGTGATGAAAGGCAGGTTGATCTGGGTGGTCTGCTTGGACGAGAGGTCCTTCTTGGCTTGCTCCGCAGCTTCCCGCAACCGTTGACACGCCATGGCATCTGTGCTCAGGTCGACTCCGTGGTCGCCCTTGAATGAGCTGGACAGCCACGACACTACGGCCGCATCCCAGTCGTCTCCGCCGAGGTGGGTGTCACCCGCGGTGGATTTCACCTCAAAAACACCATCGCCGATCTCAAGCACCGACACGTCGAAGGTGCCACCGCCGAGATCGAACACAAGGATCGTCTGGTCTTCGGCCTCTTTGTCTAGTCCGTAGGCCAGCGCAGCCGCCGTGGGTTCGTTGATAATGCGTAGCACCTCCAGCCCGGCGATCTTTCCCGCTTCGGTAGTGGCGGTGCGCTGTGCGTCGTCGAAGTATGCAGGCACCGTGATGACCGCTTCGCTGACGGTGTCGCCGAGATACTGCTCCGCGTCGCGCTTCAGCTTTTGGAGCACGCGAGCCGAGATCTCCTGCGATGTGTAGGTCTTGTCGTCGATCTTTTTGCCCCACGTGGTGCCCATGTGGCGCTTGACCGAAGCAATGGTCCTATCTGGGTTCGTCACAGCCTGACGTTTCGCCACCTCACCGGTCAGTACTTCGCCGTTGCGAGCGAAGGCAACGACCGATGGCGTAGTCCGATCGCCCTCCGCGTTTGCAATGACGGTGGCTTCGCCGCCTTCCATGGCGGCTACGACTGAGTTCGTCGTTCCGAGGTCGATTCCGACAGCTTTGGGCATCTCTGCGCCTTTCTCTTTGTTGTCTCGTATTCGAGGGAGTTGGAGGAGTTTGGGGGAACTACTGGAAATACTGAAGAAACTTGATCTTCAGAAACTCTGTCTTCTTGGGGTATCTCGCTTCTTCGGATGTCTCGGTTCAGCCTAGCCCGGCCGAACCAGGATTCTTGCTGGCTAAGCATATAACTTGAGTGTGCTACATGCAACTTACCTAAGTCCTGTCTGGATGAGAGGGTCTCGCAATCTCGTCGTTTCGACGAGATGTTCCTTGTCTCGGGTCCTCTGCAGCCACGCCGGACTAGGCCAACCGGACTAATCCGACCGGATTGGGCCGACCGGATTAGGCCGACCGGGCTAGGCCGACCGGGCTAGGCCAAACAGCGCGGGTTAGCCAACAACGCCTCCGCTACCGTGCATGACCATGGACTCGGCACCCGCTGTGCGCACGCAGCGGCTTAGCTCATCTGGCGATACGCGCACGCTCGTACTCTTGCGCCACGGTCAGAGCACGTGGAATCTTGAGAATCGTTTCACCGGCTGGTGGGACGTCGGTCTTAGCGAAGACGGCCACGTACAAGCGCGCGGCGCTGGCGCGGCGCTGTGCGCTGCAGGCATCGAACCCGATGTTGTACACACATCGCTGTTGCGGCGGGCAATTCAGACAGCCAACGCCACGCTTGACGTCTTGGGCCGAAGTTGGATACCCGTTCGGCGCCACTGGCGATTGAACGAGCGGCACTACGGCGCGCTGACGGGTCTGAACAAATCCGAAGTAGCAACCCGCTACGGAGACAACCAAGTGCATCTATGGCGTCGTAGCTACGAGGTCCCGCCGCCGCAGATGCCCGCCGGTCACGAATTCGATGTCAAAGATGACCCTCGCTACGCCGACATGAACGCAAGCGAAGTGCCACGTACCGAATGCCTAGCAGACGTGTCAGCCCGGCTGCTGCCGTACTGGTACAAGCACATAACGCCAGATGTGCAAGCGGGGCACACAGTGCTGGTAGCGGCCCACGGGAACAGCCTGCGGGCGCTCGTGAAGCACCTTGACAGCATCGCCAACAACGAGATCGCCAAGCTGGACATACCCACCGGAGTGCCGCTGATGTACGAACTCGACAGCGACGCAACTGTGGTGGCGCAGAACTCAATAGAGGACCGCTACCTGCGCTGAGCCCGCTGGACTGGGGCCTCGACGGCGGGGGCCTCTGGGGCGGGGGCCTCTTGGTCTGGTGCCTTGTCTGGTGTCGGCTACAGGGCGTCGATCCCGCGCTCGCCGGTGCGGATTCGTACGACGCTGTCGACCGAGGCCACCCACACCTTGCCGTCCCCGATGCGTTCCGTGCGAGTGGACTCAACGATGGCATCAACCACGCGTTCTGCTAACTCGCTCGCTACCAGCACCTCAACTCGTACCTTCGGCACAAAATCAACGTGATATTCGGTGCCCCGGTACGTCTCGGTGTGGCCGCCTTGGCGACCAAATCCTCGTACTTCTGACACAGTCAAGCCCGCGATATCAAGATCTCGCAGCGACTCAATCACCATCTCGAGTCGGTGCGGCTTGATGACTGCAGTCACCATCGAAACCGAAGCGTCAACCATTGCGCCCTCCCCGATGCCTCCTGCGGAGGATCGTTGACCCCAAGCGTCGCACGCCGCCGAGTCAATTGCACGCATCCGAGACCATGGATCAGCCACAAGCCCACATGCCAGCTATCAGCCAGGCCCCGGCAAACAAGTCCGGGCAAACAGGTCTGGGCAAACGGATTCGGGGCAAACAACTTCAAGTATGAACAAGTAGTTGGTCGGCGGGCGCTAGTGTGTTACGAGTCCAGTGCGCTGGGTACAGGCTTCGGCCCAAACAGCGTCGGTCATCAGATAGTCATAGAGTAGATGGGTCACGAGACTCAAGAACAAACAACTGCTGTGGCCAAATGACGACTGTGGCATATTGCGACGGGGCAAATGGCGACGAGGGCAAGGAGCAAGATATGTCTGTAGCGAACCGGGCGGAGAGTCTTCGCGAAGTTGATCTGTTCTCGGACTGCAACAAGAAAGAACTGCAGCACATCGCGCGCAAAGCCGAACAGGTTGATTTCACGGCGGGCGACAACATCGTGGAGGAAGGCAGCGGGGGCCCGACGGCTGGCTATGCCTTCGTGATTGTGCATGGCACGGCGGTGGTGCGACGTAACGGCCGCAAGGTCGCGGAGATCGGTCCGGGGGAGACCATCGGCGAGATGGCGCTCTTTGATGACGGTCCTCGCACGGCTTCAGTCGTAGCAGCTACCGACATTGAGACAATCATGCTGTCGCGTCGCGAGCTGAAGGGCATTATTGACAGCACTCCCTCAGTAGCGCACAAGTTGCTGTCGGAGTTGGCTGGCCGCCTACGCAAGGCGAATCGTAAGCTCTACGGCTGAGCCCTTCAGCGCCACTTCAGCGGCCTATTCCGACGACATCATCGCCCTTACGACACCTGTGAGATTCCAGGCTGCGGGCAAGCGCGGAATCGTCAACTAGCTTCGCCAGCGTGAGCAAGTTGAACCTCAAGCCTCACCAGCTTGTACTGGGTATAGGCCTAGCTTTTGCAGCGATCACGGCTGGCTCGGGCATTGCCGCGTCTGTCTTCGGATTCCACGAAGACACTGATGATGCCCATCGAGTCGTCTTCGGCAACGTGCCGAGCGGAGTCAAGTTCGCGTTCTACGCGCTGACATGCGTGCTGATCATCTACGGAGCTTGGAACTTCGCCCAACGCACACGCAACTGGCAACGCGGAGCACCCGATCGGCGCTCAACTTCTGTCGCCAACATCCGACGACGGCTGGGTGACTACCGCAGCGGCGTGCTGATGCAAACACTGCTACGAGACCCAGCCGCAGGCGCAATGCATGCACTGCTCTACTACGGCTTCCTGGTTCTGCTAGCGGTCACTACAACGCTGGAGATCAACCACCAGTTACCGACTTCGGCGAAGTTCCTAGTCGGTCCCACCTACCAGGGTTTCAGCTTCGTGGGCGATCTAGCAGGAGTGATCTTCCTGGTTGGAGCCGTGTGGGCCATCGTACGCCGCTACGTAGCTCGCCCGTATCGCATTCGGATCAAATCACGACCTGAGCACATGATCATCCTCCTCGTGCTTGCGGGACTTGGTGCCAGCGGATTCGTGGCTGAAGCGATGCGGATAGTGATTGACGGACGCCCGGCATACGAACAATGGTCGTTCATCGGCTACCCGCTTTCGGCTGCGTTCAACGGTCTCTCTAACATCCATGGTTGGCATCAAGCCCTGTGGATCGCCCATGTGGCCTTCTTTATGGCTTTCTTGGCGATGCTGCCCATCACCATGTTGCGTCACATGTTCACCTCACCTCTCAACATGTACCTGCGCGACCGCGAACGGCCCAAGGGCGCAATGCGGATGGTGCCAGACCTCATGGAAGCCGATGACATTGAGACCATCGGCGTGTCAGTAGTGAACGAGTTCACATGGAAGCAGCTACTAGATACCGACGCCTGCACCATGTGCGGGAGATGCACCGCTGTGTGTCCGGCTCATGCCACAGGCAAACCGCTGGATCCGCGTGAAATAGTTCTGAAGACTGGCGAGGTCATGGCGGCTACTGGCGAGCACGGCCCAGTTTCGCCACCGATCGGCACCGATGTAGAGATCAAAGTGACCGCTGATTCGGTGTTTGAGCGCATCACCCACGAGGAACTCTGGGCCTGCACGACCTGCCGGGCCTGCGACGAGAACTGTCCTGTCAATATCGAGATCCTCGACAAGATCCTTGATATGCGCCGCTACCTGACGCTGATGGAGAGCGACTTTCCCGCGGAGCTAGGCGGCGCATTCAGAGGCATGGAGAACAACGCCAACCCATGGAATCTCAACAACGGCGAACGGGCCGACTGGGCCCAGGACTTGGATGTAGCAGTTGTCGATCCGGACAACCCATTCTCCCACGAGTATCTGTTCTGGGTTGGCTGCGCCGGATCATTCGACGACAAGAACCGTCGTGTCTCGGTAGCCACTGCGAAGCTGCTGCGACGTGCTGGCGTGGATTTTGCCATCTTGGGTCCCGGTGAGAACTGCACTGGCGACAGCGCGCGCCGCTCCGGTAATGAGTACCTATTCCAGATGCTCGCTGCGCAGAACATCGAGACGCTGAGCGGCATGGGTGTCCGCAAGATCATTACCCAATGTCCGCATTGCTTCAACACGCTGCGCAACGAGTACCCGCAGTACGGCGGAAACTGGGAAGTTGTCCATCACGCCCAGTTCCTTGAGCAACTGCTGGCCGATGGACGCCTGGATCTTTCAGATGCACGGCTGGAGGAGCGGGTCGTGTACCACGACTCCTGCTACCTAGGCCGACATAACGATGTCTACTTGGCACCACGCAACGTCATCGGCAGCCTTGGAGGCGTCGAAATCGTTGAAGCCCCCCGCAACGGCACTAAGGGCATGTGCTGCGGTGCGGGCGGAGGGCGCATGTGGATGGAAGAGACCCTTGGCACCAAGGTGAACGACGAGCGCTCACGTGAGTTGCTTGACACAGGCGCGGACCGCATCGCTACAGCTTGTCCGTTCTGTTACATCATGATTGATGATGGCGTCAAGGGCCACGGGGTTGAAGACGACCAGATCAAGGTGGCCGACATCTCCATCCACCTCATTGACGCCCTAGAGGCCAACGATCAGCCCTAGAGGCCAATGATCACAGTAGGCGGCGGGAACGATAATTCTCGTGGTAGCGGCTCGGTGTGGGACCGCGCTGGCCGCGATATTTGGACCCCAACAGCTCTGCACCATAGGGGTGGTCGGCCGGAGTGGTCATCTCCATAAAGCTGATCTGGCAGATTCTCATGGCTGGATACAAAGTGATGGGGAGGTTGGCCACGTTGGACAGTTCCAAAGTCAGATAGCCATCCCAGCCGGGATCCACAAAACCAGCGGTCGTGTGGATGAGCAGACCTAGACGCCCCAGCGACGATTTGCCTTCAATGCGACCTACAAGATCGTCAGGTACTGCCACGCGCTCAAGGGTGGCGCCTAGCGCGAACTCGCCCGGATGCAAAATGAACGCGTCACCCGTTGCTATCTGTACCTGCTCGGTTAGGTCCGTCTGGTCTTCAATGATGTCAATAACTCGCCGAGTGTGATTGCGGAACACCCGGAAGGTGGCGTCCAGCCGCAAATCCACCGACGAGGGCTGAACAGCCGCGTCGTCCAGCGGCTCAATGATGATTCGGCCAACATCTAACGCTTCGCGAATGCTGCGGTCCGACAAGATCACCGCATGCTCCTTGCTAGACGACACCCGTAGCTTGCCGTTAGGCGACACCAGACACCAGGCCCAACGCTTCCAATGAGCCCAGAACTCCCAATAGGATCTGACCTCGCCCCGCGGGTGTAGTTCAATGGCAGAACTTCAGCTTCCCAAGCTGATAACGCGGGTTCGATTCCCGTCACCCGCTCCACGGATAGTAGTAGGTCAGAAGGCTCAAACCAGCCTCTCGTTCTGGATCCAACCGGGCATCGTGCCTACAATTCCTCCGATGCCTCCGTGCGCTATCTCAAAGCCGCCTCCCGCCGAAACGCCGAGACCGCCGACGCGATGGAGGCGCTAGGTCGTCGATAGTCGACCGGTGAGGCAAAACGTCACACCCCATGCGTATTCTTGAAACTGCAATAGCAGCAGAACAAGGAGAGTGGACTATGTCTACGAACACTGACCTCTACGAGGTCGTGAACGACGAGGAACTTGATGAGCTAGTTGCGCAGACCCTCCGCGACGCCGGCACCGAACTCGCTGAACTACGTCGACAGGCTCGCGAAGGCCGATACGACTCCGAGAAACTTCGCCGCGCTTGGTTCGTCATCGAAGGCCTCGGTCGAGGCTGATAAGCCGCGCTTGACGAGTGGCGGAGGATCTCGACACGCAGGCGCGCCGTTTCGCGGCGGAGACGTCCGACCTGCTCAATGGAACCGTCGCCGACGGGGTTCGCGTGTCTGTCCTGAGCACCGCGGGCGGCCGCACGATCATGGGAGCGGGCGTCAAGAAGACGCAAGCAAGCCCAGATCCGATCCCTATCGCCCCATCCGGCAGCAAGGCTCTCGTCTTCCTCTACCGCCAGAAACTCGACCGCAAACACTGAGAATCGTGCATGCAGTTCGGTGGTGACAACGTTGGTTAACAGCTAAGTGAGCTGATTGACATCTGATGTCGGAGATGGGACCTAGGTGTCCGGCCCCTTAGTAGCCCGCTCTGCCGCGGCGCTCAGCCGCGTCCAGCTAGCAGCGTCGCTAGCGCCCAGATAGCCGCTAGCAGCCCCACAAGGGCTAACGGCACCGCACGACGCGCGGGTGCCCGAACGGGTGTGTCAGCGGTGCGTTTGGGGCGAGCCATAGCCGCCAGGTTGCCTACGAACAACGCGCCGCCAAAAGCCAACACCAGATAGGGGATGAGATCCTCTCCCAAGAACATGACGCTCAGTTCTCGTGAGCCATGTCGGCAAACAGCGTGTACTGCGGCATGAACGCCAATCGCGCGGTGCCCGTGGGTCCGTTGCGGTGCTTCGCGACGATGATCTCCGCCATGCCGCGGTCTTCGGTGTCCTCTTCGTATACCTCATCGCGGTAAATGAACATGACGATGTCTGCGTCTTGTTCGATTGAACCCGACTCGCGCAGATCCGACAGCATGGGTCGTTTGTCCCCACGAGACTCAAGACCACGGCTTAGCTGCGAAAGTGCCACGATCGGAGTCTCCAGCTCGCGCGCCAAGACCTTGAGGCCACGTGAGATCTCCGCTATTTCCACTTGACGGTTCTCGGCATTCGCGCGGCCATTCATGAGCTGCAGGTAGTCAACCACGATGAGCCCCAGGCTGCCCAGGCGACTGCGCAAACGCCGAGCCTTAGCGCGAATCTCTGTCACCGTCACATTTGGGTTGTCATCTATCCACATGTGCGCGTCGCCCAAGCGGCCCACGCTGCGCGTAATGCGGGTCCACTCGTCTGCGCGCAACTGCCCAGTCCGTACTCGTGTGGCATCTACTCGAGCATCGGAAGCCAACAAACGCCCCGTCAACTCGGCATGGTTCATTTCCAGCGAGAACAACAGCACCGGCTGCTGCAAATCCAACGCCACGCTGGAAGCCATCGTCAGAGCCAGTGAGGTCTTGCCCATAGAGGGCCGAGCACCCACGATTACCAGAGACGAAGGCTGGATGCCCGCCAGAATGCGGTCCAAGGATGCGAAACCGGTCACTAGTCCGGAGAACGCGTCGCCGCGCTCATATAGCTCCTCCAGTCGGTCGAGGCCCTCTTCCAACAAGTCGCGCAAGGCCTGCGTGCTATCGAGGATGCGGCGCTCAGCCACACCAAACACCAACGACTCGGCCTGATCGATAGCGGCTGCCGTGTCGTCGGGACGGCTATAGGCCAGTTCGGAGATCTCCGATGAGACAGCGATCAGGCGCCGTAGCAACGCATTGTCTTCCACGATGCGTGCGTAACGGTCGACGTGAGTCAACGTAGGCGTAGCGGCTTCAAGCTCCAGCAAGCGTTCGGCGCCGCCAGCGGCCACGAGGTTCCCGCTGCGCTCAAGTTGATCGGCGACGGTCAAACAATCAATAGGTTCTGAAGCGCCATAGAGCGACTCGATGGCCTCAAACACCAGTCCATTCGCTGGCAAGTAGAAGTGGTCAACTGCGAGGCGCTCCAGCGCGGCACCGATGGCATCGCCGGACAGCAGCATGGCTCCGAGTACGGATTCCTCGGCATCTCTATTGTGCGGAGGCTGTCGGCCGCTAGGGCGGCGTTGGGGGCGCTGGGTAGGCGCCGAAAGTTCAGCCAGGCTCACGGCTGTCTACCTTGCCGGAGAGGTCCTGCGGATTGCTTGGGTACGACTGGGGGAATTCTGGGGGAATTCTGGGGGAGTATTTCAGCCTGGCCTGTGAACAAGAGGCCGTTTTTCCACAGGCTCGCCCAGCAAACCCAATAGCAACAGCCAGATTGCCGATAGCCACTCTGTCGACAGCGAAAATGCCAATGGCCAGAATGCAAGCAGCCAAGATGCGCGCTGTGTGAATCCATGCACTCAGTTCACACAGAGGGTGCTACAAAAACGACGGACAGTCGCGAACCCGTCTCAGGCTGGCCAAGCACCAGCCAATCTGGGCACCGCCTCGCAGTGGCGGAGCAGCGCTTGCGTCGCTGGGCACGCGCCGCCCGCGCCGCACTAACTGCCGCACTAACTCAGGGCTACTACCTCTACGTTGAATGTGAAGATCACTTCGGGATGCAAACGCGCCGAAACTTCGTGCGAACCCACCGTTCTGATTGGTGCCGCGAGTTGCAGCTTTTTGCGATCCACCTCAACGCCCGTCCGCACGGACATGGCAGCAGCTACGTCTGCGCTGGTCACCGATCCGTACAGGTGCGAACCTGAGCCCGCCCGCGCCGCAATCGTCACGCCAGCGCTGACTAGCTCCTTGGCAACGCGTTCGGCTGTAGAGCGTTCGCGCAGGTCGCGCGCTTGACGCGCTCGAGTCATGGCCGTTGCCTGTTTAACCGTGCCTTGGGTCGCTCGTAGTGCCAATCCTCGCGGAATTAGGTGATTGCGAGCGAAACCGTCCGCTACGTCTACCACCGAGCCAGCGTTGCCTACGCCATCTACGTCGCTGCGCAGCACGACCTTCATGATCGATCTCCCAGCATCATGCTTGTTCTCCCGGCCGCGTCGCGGGTGTTTGCTGAGTTTCCTCAGCAGTGCCTAGGTCAGCAACATCTACCTCAGCGACGCCTGTCGCAGTGACATCAGTTTCTGGCGAATCATCGAATTCACTGGGTGGGCCGCTAGCTCGATCAGCAGACGCGCGTCGGTCATCACCAGGGCGCTGGCTGCGCCGTCTGTCGCCGCGTCGCTGCGTCATCGGCCGACGCGCATATTCAATCAAAGCCATCTCTCGAGCGGTCTTGATAGCTCGAGCTACCTCTCGCTGCTGCTGTCGGCTATTACCCGAAACGCGCTGAGCGCGAATTTTGGCCCGCTCAGAGATAAACGAGCGCAGCAAGTCGGCGTCCTTGTAATCGACATAGGACACGCCCGCTGTAGTGAGCGCGCTGACCTTGCGCCTCCGTGGCCGGCTACGCAAGTCCTTCGCGCGTGCACGACCCGTTCGTTTGCGTGGTGGCATTTAGAAAGGCTCCTCTTCGGGTGACTGTTGTGGTGTGCTACTACCGGACTCCCAACCACCTCCGGCGCGCCGCGCACGGGATCCGCCTGCTTCCGCAGCCTGCCCTCTCGGCACTCGGGTGATCTCGGCAGTAGCCCAGCGCAAAGACGGAGCGATCTCATCAGCAACGATTTCAACGACGTTGCGCTGATCGCCGTCGGGCGTCTCCCAACTGCGCTGCTCCAGTCTTCCTGTCACAATCGCGCGGTGGCCCTTGGCCAGTGACTCGCTCACGTTCTCGGCCAGATCGGCCCAACACACAACGTTGAAGAAGCTGACTTGCTCCTCCCACTCATTGGTTTGGCGGTTCATCCACCGCCGGTTCACAGCTATGCCGAGCAACGCCCGCGCTCGTCCGGTCTGAGTGAATCGAAGTTCAGGATCGCGGGTGAGATTGCCCACCACTGTGATGGTGTTGTCAGCCATGACGCCTCCGTTTAGTGGCTGTTGGTCGACTCCTCGGGGAACAGTCCGCGCCGCTGCGCTTCGTCGTCGGGGAGTCGAATGAGTTTGTGGCGGACAACATCGTCCGCGATCCGCAGGTACCGCTCAACCGGGTCCATGGCACCGGGCTCAGCCCGCAGCTCAATGACCGAGTAGTAGCCGCGTGTCTTGTGGTTGATCTCGTAGGCGAAATCACGCAACCCCCAGAAATCGAACGTGGCCAACTCTCCGATTTCTGAGATGCGACCTTGGACTTCGTCCATGATCTTGCGGGCTTCAGCGTTTTCTAAGTCACCATCGCAGATGACCATTAGCTCGTACGCGCGCAATTGGGGGCGACCTCCTGTGGACCCGCCGGGGCGGGGCCCCTCACGGGGCAGGGACTGGTTGATGCACCCACCTTGCGAACCCGGCCCCAATGAGCGGGCACGCTGCGAGCGTCGCAGACGCTTGCGGTGAACGAACACGCAAATGTTCGTGGTGCAGACGCAACACTAGACTAGACACCCGTCAATCCCACCAACAATTATTGACATCACCCCCATCGCGCATCGCCAAGATGCACAACTGAGTGCCAGTGAGATGCCGTGAGATGCTGGCGAAGCTGTCTGCGGGACGGCCCTAAACGCCGTTGCAGCATCTTGGGGACCGTCGAGTCGCCCGACTCACATTCCCAACTCAGGCCACCGACCAGGATCCCAACTAGGGCATCGTATGCAGGTAGTCCAATACGTCTATGAACAGCACCGCGACCGGCGTTGCGTCAACTCCGATAGCCGAGCCAGTATCAGCTAGACCTGCATCAACCAAGCTTGGGTCACTTACGCCAGCATCAGCTCCTGCATCAGCTCCCGCGTTGGCTTGAGCCGCGCTCATCAACACCGCGGCTGTGTAGTGGCTGGTCCATCCAGCGAACCAGGTGTCACCAGTCGCCCTGGAGCTATTAGCCCGTCCCAGCGCGGCTACACCGGACCGCAGCTCGAGCGAACTCATTGAGTCACGCATTTCGGCAATCGCCGCCTCTTCATCCACCACTGCGACGCGCATCGGCCATTGGTGCGCATCGCGGTTAGCCGGTGTGCGACTAGGAGGGACACTGGCTACCTCAAGCACGATCCGCGATGTGCGCTCCTGGCCACCAGTGGCAGCGACGCTGAACGCCGCGGCGACCCTCGCGACATCTGCCAACTGGGCTGGGCTGCCTGAACTGTCTGCGCTGCCTGCGTTATTGGCGCTGTTCGAGGTGTTGAACGAGAGGGAGTTGTGGTCACCTTGGGCAAGCGGGGAACCGAGGGCGTTCTTCGCTGGGCCGAGCAGGTCGCCAAGAGGTCGTGTCCGCAATCCGGAACTGAAGTCGCCGGAACTGGAGCCGCCAGCACCGGAGCCATTTGTGACTGCGGCTGAATCACCCGTCACGTTGGACCCCTTCTCACTCAACAACACGCGCACATCGCCGCTTCGATCCAGTACTGCCATGTCAACTGCGGCGCTGCTGGTAGCTGCAACTCCGACTCCAGCGCGCACCGCTTCCAGCGCGAAGCGTTGAGCTGGCACATCAAGACTGGTCGTCACATGCAGACCACCAGTCACAACGCGAGCAACGCCGTAACGCTCCACAAGTTGGACATACACCCGGCCAACCCCTGCGCTAAGGCCAATGTCATCAACGAGCATCCGCACAAACCCTGCCGCGGCACCATCGCTGCCACCCGGTTGGACGACGTCAGATTCGGTCGCTACACCAGCGAGGTCAGCCATGGGCCGGATGTCGGCAACAAGCGCCTGACTCCGCCCCGCGGCCAATTCGTTGGGCGTAAGCATGTCGTGTTCAAACATGGCCAACAGCACTCGGTCGCGATCCGCTCTAGTTGGCCCAAAGGGGTCATCGGGCGGGCCCGAAGGAACATCGACTCCCCAAGGAGCGTTGACTAGTGACGCCAAATAGGCGGCCTGAGTGACAGTGAGTTCGGACGCGGCAATGCCATACCAAGCAATAGCGGCCGCTTGTACTCCATAGGCACCCCGCCCCAAATAGACGCTGTTGACAAAGCGCTCCAGAATCTCCGGACGACTCAGCTCACGACTCAGCCTCAGCTCCGCCAACAATAGGCGCGCCTCGCTGAGTGCGCCGCTGTCCAGATGATGAGCGCTGTCTAAGTATCGACGCATGATGCCCTCGTTACGAGCACCCGGCGGCTGGCCAAGTCGCCTAAACCCAGCCGCGTAAGTCTCAGCATCAACACCGTCGCGCTTCAGAAAGTTCGGATCCAACACGGCAACCATGGCATCGACCAGCGCGGGCGCCATGTCCTCAAGACCTAGCGATGCGTGAGCGACACTCGGGCCAATCTCAGCAATGGGTGTGCCATAGCGGTCATAGAGCACACTGGGCGCCACCGTGGCGTGCGCCGGTGGCGACGGGAGATCGTCAGCCAAGCGACTGCCGAGGCCCACCGCGCCAGCCAAAGCCAGTGCAGTCCACAGGAGCCATCGGGCCCAGCGCTGCCTAGCGGGCATCGTGCGCAGAGTACAGCGAATACGCAAACTGGCGGTCCGAACTGGCGTGCGCAACGGTCTGGCCCGCAGTCGCCGCGAACGCTGCCTACAAGGCTGCTCGCGGCGTGATTCAGCGGCTACCACCGATTTGTACGCTCGGCCCGGTGACGTCGAAGCCCGCGAAAGCTGGCCGGGCTGGCGAGCCCTTGGGGCACACTCCAGTGCTAAGCGACCATGAGCGGCTGGACCTCATTGAACGCATCGGTCCACTTGTCACAGCCTTTGTGGCTGCAGGACATCGCTTCTTCCTCGTCGGCGGATTGGTGCGCGATGCGTTGCTCGGCCACGGCCTGACCGGCGACATTGACGTGACCACAGATGCAGCACCTGAACGTACAGCCGAGCTATTGACCAACTGGGCTGACACCGTATGGCACCAAGGGCGCCTGTTTGGAACCATCGGAGCGCGACGCGACGACACAACGGTGGAAATCACCACTCACCGCGCCGAGTCCTACGAGATCGACTCACGCAAGCCGAACGTGCGTTTCTCTAAGGACATTTCAACAGATCTGAGTCGACGAGACTTCACCGTCAACGCCATGGCGGTTGAACTCCCCCATTGGACACTTTGGGACCCACATGACGGCTTGCGCGACTTGGCAAACGGTGTGCTGCGCACGCCGTCACCACCAGAGGGCCTGTTTGCCGATGACCCGCTGCGCATGCTGCGAGCAGCTCGGTTTAGTGCTCAGCTCTCGCTGGTAGCGGAGCCGGAGTTGGTCGCGGCGGTGCGTAGCTCGCGCGCACGTCTGGCCATCGTTTCACGCGAACGCATCCAAAGCGAACTCACGAAGCTGCTCAAGCTGCCGCAACCCGCTGCGGGCATTCACTTCTTGAATGACACTGGCTTGCTCGCAGATCTCGTGCCGCCGTGGCGACACGCCAAGACATCTCTGCCCATCGCAGGACTTGACGCGATGACCGCTGAGGCCAGCGATGAACTAAACGATGAACTCGTGGCCCGTCGATGGGCGATGCTGCTGGGCGCCGTGTGTGATGAAACCGAGGCAACACACTGCCTGTCGGCACTGCGCTACAGCAGCCCAACGATCAGCAGGGTCGCGGCGATCCTTAGGGCAAGCAGCGCGCTAGCAGAGGCAGCGACCAGGCCCGCCGCAGCCAGCAACACGGGCGCCATGAGAGCTGCGCGCCGACTGATAGCTGAACACGAGAAGGAATTAGATGCCGCACAAGCCAACCTGGCTAGTTGGGGTCGCACGATCAGTAAGCGCTTTGCTGCCCGGCTGGCTGAAGTACGTGCAGCCGAGGGCGACGCTCTAGCTCGGCTGCCGCTAGATGGCCATCAGGTCATGGACATACTCGGATGCTCCGGTGCGGCAGTCGGCAACGCCCTATCGTGGCTTCGACTACGCCAGTTTGAACTCGGCCCTTTGACTACGGAGCAAGCACGCGAACTGCTCGTGGAGTGGCATCAAGAAAATCGTGGGTGAGCGGCGGACAAGTCGAGCACTAGCGTGAGCCCCGTGGCGGCCAAGCCTCGCATCGCACCGGAGCCCACTCCGGCCGTTCCCGGTTCCGTGGACTACCGACTCAAGCGACACCGCCTGCTCGCAAAAATCGCGGCAGGTGTGGTGTCACGAGCCGAAGCGTGCGACGCACACCCAGAGCTGCTGCGCGCAGCGCGCAACGCCGCTCCACCGAGCGGCCGGGAATGCCCGCTGTGTTCCGAAGGTGAACTGCGCATCGTGGGCTACGTATTCGGTCCCCGGATGGGTAGCGGCGGCAAATGCGTGCTTTCCGATGCCGAGATGCAGCGTGTAGCCCAGCGCAACGGTAGCTTCATGGCATACGAGATTGAGGTGTGCCCTGAATGCGGCTGGAATCACCTCATCAGGAAATACCCACTGGGCAAAAGCTGATTAGGCAGCAGGTGACGATGAAGTTCAAAGTCGGCGACCGCGTGATATATCCCCATCACGGTGCGGCGGAGATCAAATCCCTCGAACAACGAAACGAGTTCGGCGAGGTGCGCGACTACCTAGTGCTGGAGACCGTACATGGCGACATGGATCTCAAGGTCCCTGCCGACACCGCCGCCGAAGTGGGCATGCGACCGCCGATTGACACCGACGATGTTGAAGACCTCTTTGAGCTGTTGGCCAAGAAGAATGTGCGCGAGCCCGCCAATTGGAGTCGCCGCTTCAAGAACCATCAAGAAAAGCTGAAATCTGGCGACATCTACCAAGTAGCTGAGGTTGTGCGAAACCTTGCGTTGCGTGAGAACGCAAAGGGGCTCTCAGCCGGCGAGAAGTCGATGTTGGATAAGTCCCGTCAGATTCTCGTCTCAGAACTCTCCATCAGCATGAACGTCACCGAGGACGAAGCACGCCAGCAGGTGGAACTGCGGCTCGCAGATTGAACGAGCAGCGCTCAAGCGCTAGGGCGCGACGCCAACAGGGCGCCGCGGCGGCGGCAACTGGTATCGGCGTATCGCGGCTGTCAGGCTTAGTTCGAACGGCGCTCGTCACAAATGTTCTTGGAATTGGTGTCATTGGCGACGCCTTCGCCGCCGCGATGCGTATCCCGAATTTCCTGCAGAACCTGCTCGGCGAGGGTTCGCTCTCTGCAGCCTTCGTTCCTGCTTACAGTTCACTCGCCGAGCGCGACGAACGCGCAGCAGGGCAGCTTGCTGGGGCAATAGCCACATTCTTGGTCACGATCACTGCGGCGGCGACGCTAATCAGCATCTTCGCTGCGCGACCCTTGGTACGTTTGATTGCCTGGGGATTTGTCGGCGAGCGGTTCGAGCTGACGGTCACGTTGGTGCGCATCACCGTGTGCGGCACAGCGTTAGCAGTGCTGAGTGCTTGGTGCTTAGGGGTACTCAACAGTCGCCGCCGCTTCTTCCTCTCCTACGTAGCACCGGCAGTTTGGAACGCCACCCAGATTGCTGTGCTGGTTGGGGTGCTGGCGTGGGGTGTCACTGGCGCTGACCGCGCAACGGCATTGGCATGGGGTGTGACTGCTGGCGCAGCGGCGCAGGTATTGGTGCAGTTACGCGGTGTTTGGCGAGCCGATCCACATATTGCTCTCAATGCGCGCTGGTGGGACTCGCAATCCGCTGGCGTTATCAAGCGGTTCGGGCCAGCCGTGGCGGGGCGCGGTGTGTTGCAGATTTCCGCCTTTTTGGACCTCGCGCTGGCCTCCCTGCTCAGCGTGGGAGCTGCGGCCGCGATGGCCGCGGCCCAGACGCTCTATTTGCTGCCGCTTAGTCTGATCGGCACGAGCATCGCCGCTGTTGAGCTAACACGGCTGAGCCGCACCCACGAGTTACGCACCATTGCCGAGCGCACTTCAGCGCGCCTGTGCGCTGCGACCTTCGCAGTGTCGGCGGTGGTGGCGATGTACTTAGCCAGCGGCGGTCCGCTAGTCGCTTCGGTGTTCAATCTGGCCGGACTGCGAACCACAATTGGCGACGATGACATCGCGCTGATCGCTCTGGTGCTAGGTGCGTATTCGCTGGGCCTTGTGCCGCTAGTGGCGTCCCGACTGTGCCAAAACGTATTATTCGCAGCGCGAGATACCCGTACGGCCGCGACTATCGCAACAGTTCGACTGTCTGTGTCGCTAATCGTCGGTGCCGCACTGATGCTGCCGCTCGATCGGTTGCTGATAGTTGACGGCGCAATCACTGGATTCAGCGACATTGACCTCTTTTCAACGGAGTCAACGTGGTCGCTGGTGGACTCAAAAGTCCGCTCCGATCCCGCGTTGCCAGCTCGTCTGGGTGCTGTCGGGCTAGCGCTTGGTGCTGCGGCGGGTGCCTGGGTGGAGTTGATCTTGCTGCGCAGCGCGATTCTGCGACGCAGACCAGCAAACACCCACTTGCCCGAGCGGGCAGACTGGCCGCAGCATCAACTGTTCGGCGGCACGCTCGCTCGCCACATGTTGCCAGCAGTAGTGACGTTCACCGTTGGTGCGCTAATGACGTTCGCGCTGTCGCCATTACCTGCCGTACTTAGAGCCTCGCTAGCGATGGGGGCCATGGCAGTAGTTCACTTCGGCTGCGGGTTGGCGCTCGGGTTGCCAGCAGCGCGGGCGCTAACTTCGCGCCTGTCTCGGCTCGTTTCAAGACAACAGCGACACCCACACGCCCCGGTCCGCGTCGACGCTGACCTCGCCAATGCTGACCCCATCCACGCCGACTCCACCAATGACCAAGCCATAAGCGACCAAACAACAAATGACCCAAAAGGACCTCTGCAGTAATGACCACGCTGACCCCAGTGCATATAATCACTGACAGTTCCTGTGATCTCGGTGAAGACATCACGGCCGACCTCGGCATCTCAGTCGTACCGCTAGAGATCCGGTTTGGGATGCAGTCGTTCGTAGATCGAGTTGAGTTGAGCACTGTTGAGTTCTGGCAGCGATGCCGACGCAGCGACGAGCTTCCCTCAACCGCCGCACCCTCACCTGGAGCATTCACCGAAGCCTTCCAGCGTGCCGCGGAGGCCAACGCAAGTGAAGTCGTCGTGATCACACTAAGCGGTGACCTGTCGGCCACGATCCAAGCCGCTCAACAGGCAGCGACGCAGCCTCCGAACGGGCTCACCTGCCATATCGTGGACAGCCGAAGTGTCAGCGCGGGTCTCGGTTTGCTCGTCATCGCGGCAGCAAAGATGGCTGCCAGCGGAGCCAACGGAGCCCAAATCGCTGAATCGGTGCGAGAAGCAGCCGAGCGCGTCCGCGTTCATGCCGCGCTGGACACACTGGAGAATCTGCGCAAAGGCGGCCGTATAGGCGCTGCGCAGTCGCTGCTTGGTTCCGTCTTATCAATCAAGCCACTGATCACGGTCTCCGACGGTCGGGTGGAACCAGCAGGTAAGCAGCGGACGCGCGCTCGCGCGCTCTCACACCTAGTGGACTTGGTGGCCACGGCAGGCCCAAACATTGCAGATATTGCAGTGATGCATGCGGACTGTGACGACATGGAGGACTTCGTATCGCGTATCGCTCCACTCACCGATTGCGAGCCCAAGGTGATGCTGATTGGACCGGTAGTCGGAGCACACGCAGGTGTAGGCACCATTGGCGTCGTGTTCATTGAGCGAGAATCGTCAACGCATTCGCGGGAGTGACCAACAGCGACCCAAACGAACGCTACGAGCGCCACGAGCTGCGCCAGCCGGGCGCAGTTGAGACATGGTCCGGGTTGGATCGCACGCTCAATCGGCCCGTGACTATTCGGCGTGCTGCGGCTGACAGTGAGCCAGGTCAACGCCTGCGTTTGCAAGCCAAGGCGTTGGCGCGAGTGGAACACCACGGGTTGCTACATATCTTCGATACTTACAGCGAAGCAGACCACTTTGCGATCGTCACCGAGCAACTGCCCACAAGGATGCTCGTCGACGAATTGGCCACACCAGAGGGTGGCACCAAACGCCTTGACGTCAGCGAGGCAGTTCGCATTGTCATCGCAGTGACCGAAGCGGTAGCAACACTTCACAGTGCAGGCTTCGCTCACGGTGGAGTTGAGGCGGAGTACATAGGCTGGCGCGCCGAGGTGGGATGGGTCCTGCTCAATGGCCCGCCAACGGACGACGCTGTTTCCATTCCGGCGACGCGTCGCGCCGATCTGGTATCGATTGCCGCGCTCGCGCACCGTCTCATCGTCGGCGCCGCTCCCCAGCGGCTGCCGGATGGAACTTGGGAGATTGATCCTGCCGTTGGAGACCTGTTGGCACCGGTGCTAGCTAAAGGCATCGGCGCCTCAGATCCATGGCTGGATGCCCCTTCAATGTTGCTCGCGTTGCGTTCTGTTTTGGAAGACTTGCCGACAGACCGTGACACGCTCACCAATCACACCTCGCTGTGGCAATCAGAAAGAAACTGGCTCGCGCCGGTCGGAGTGCTGCTCACCGCGGCTGCGACGCTGGTCGGAATCGCGGTGATCGTCGACGAATCGCCCGAATCAAGTGAGCCTGAGTCTCCAGCTCCCGTGACCACAGTTGGCCAAGGCGGAACTCAGTCAGCCAACACGACCGGATTGCTCCCAACCGTGACTGCTGGGCCGCGACCTACCACTGTCACTCAGCTAGCTCCGGCAGCGACTGCGGTTCGGCGATTGCCGATACTGCTGGATTCCATCACAGACTTCGATCCCGCCGGTGATGATCGGATTGAACATCCCGAGCGACTGAGGTTCATCAACGATGGTGATCCGGACACTGGATGGAACACAGCGCGTTACAGCACTCGAGACTTCGGCGGACTCAAGGACGGTGTTGGCCTCATCGTGGTGCTGCACGGCGATGAGCCGCGGCCGGTGACACGTCTAGTTATCGACTCGCCTACCACGGACTGGTCGTTTGAGTTGTACGCATCACGCGAGCGCAACCGCACACTGATCGATTGGGGAAGCCCCGTGGCGACAGCGCAGGACATCAATGGCTCAACTGCGCTCGACCTACCCGTCACCCAGGCCGCCGCATTGCTGGTCTGGATCACTGACTTGGGCAACGAACTGCCCAACGGTGGTTACCGTGTCACGATTTCTGGCATCGAAGTCGCCGCTGATAGTGAGGCTGGCTCGCCGCCGCCTGGAACCGGCGCGGTATTGCCCTAGAGCCCAAGTCGCCCTAGAGCCCAAGTTGCCCTAGAGCATTGCCTTGGCGGCCTACCCTAGAGGCTCGTTCTACTGGCCCGGCTTGGCTACTTCGCCCGACCTCTAGGCTGCCATAGATGACCCCCAGGCGCCCAACGCGTGACTCGCCGCGGCAACCTCGACTGAAGGGGCCCAGCGAAGCGCTTGACGATGGCATCGACACAGCGGTCGCTCGCTTCGTAGAGATCGTCGACGCCGTGCGCGCCCGCACTAGTGGACCACTGGTCACTGCGGCACGAGTATTGGTGTACGGATTGGTCATCGCCACAGCGGTCATAGGTGTGGTGGTTCTCGCTGTGATTGTGGCTGTCCGAGTTCTCGACATTGCCGTACCGGGCAACGTGTGGTCGGCGTATCTGGTCGGTAGCGGTATCAGCGGCGCTGCTGGAACGTTGGCGTGGACCAAGCGACTTCCGCGTCCAAGCAAATGAGCATTGAGGCTGCTGTGCCGCGTGATGTCCTCATCATTGGCAGCGGTCCAGCCGGTCTTACCGCGGCTATCTACACCGCTCGGGCCAACTTGCAGCCACTAGTAGTTGAGGGCGAGCCGTCCTCCACCAGTGACCAACCGGGCGGACAGCTAATGCTGACCACCGACGTTGAGAACTACCCCGGTTTTCCCGAAGGCATCCTAGGTCCAGAACTAATGGCCAGCTTTAGGGCGCAAGCGGAACGCTTCGGAGCCGAGTTCCTCACCGCCAAAGCTACCAAAGTGGATTTTGGTGAACGACCGTTTCGAGTCTGGGTGGGTGAGGACTGCTATCGCAGCAATACGGTAATCGTGTCCACCGGAGCGCAGAGCTTGCTGCTTGAGTTGCCCAACGAGGAGCGCCTCATCGGTCACGGCGTGTCAACCTGTGCCACATGCGATGGCTTCTTTTTTCGGGGGCAAGAGATTGCAGTGGTAGGAGGCGGCGACAGCGCTATTGAAGAGGCAACGTTCCTCACAAGATTTGCCTCCAAGGTTTACCTAATCCATCGACGCGACGAGCTGCGCGCATCGAAAATCATGCAAGATCGGGCCTTCGCCAACGAACGGATTGAGTTCTTATGGAACCGGCGAGTTGTGGAAATCGTGGGCGATGAGCGTCTCCGGAGCGTCACGCTTGAGGACACCCAGAACGGTCAACGTTCCACACTTCACATAGCGGGTCTGTTCATCGCTATTGGACACCGACCGAATACAGAGTTGTTCACCCAGTGGCTTACTCGCGCGCCCAATGGGTACCTCGTGACCGAACCCGGCAGCTCGCGCACAAACATAGACGGCATTTTTGCCTGCGGCGACGTACAAGACGACATCTACCGCCAAGCAGTGACGGCCGCTGGTTCGGGCTGCGAGGCAGCCATTGACGCTGAGCGTTGGCTCGAGTCCCAGGGTCACTGAGCCTCACCCGCGGTCGCGCTCATCCGCAGCAGTATCCTCGCTACAACTACGAGACAAGGAGCCAGTGATGGCCGAAGGCATATCCACCCTGGATGACAACACATTTGACGAAACCGTCGGATCTGCCGATAGCCCGGTTCTGGTGGATTTCTGGGCCGAATGGTGCGGGCCATGCAAGATGATCGCACCCATTCTCGAGGAAATTGCCTCGGAGCACGACAACATCCGCGTCGCCAAGGTCAATGTTGACGAAAGCCCAGACTTGGCTATGCGCTTCCAAGTAATGAGCATTCCAACGCTCATCATGTTTCGGGATGGCGAACCAGCCAAACGCCTTGTAGGGGCCAAGCCGAAGAGTGCCCTTTTGGCTGAGATCGGTGAGTTCCTCTGATCAGACCATTTGGCCTCGGCGCGACGGGGCCGCATGTTAGAGACTTGCAACATCGGCTGAGCGCTACAGGTCACTGGCACGGCCCTATCAGCGACAGCTTTGATGGGGCGACCGCCGAGAGTGTGAAGGCATTCCAGGCTGACCGATCCATTGATGTCGATGGCATCTGCGGGCCTGAAACATGGTCCTTGCTTATCGAAGCAGGGCAGCGCCTGGGGAATCGTCTGCTGTATTTGCGCACTCCTCACCTGCGAGGTGATGACGTCGCGGAGGTGCAGCGAATGCTCAGCACACTGGGGTTTTCCGTCGGGCGCATTGACGGAATCTGGGGTCCGCTGACGGCTGATGCTGTCGCCGATTTTCAGATCAATACAGGCTTGCGCGACGACGGGGTCTGCGGCAATCGCACCATAAAGACATTGCAGAGGTTGGTACGACCGCTAGGTGATGCGCTAGTAGTCGCCCATATAACCGAACGCCAGCGCCTGGATTCTCCTGGAGGCCAACTAGCAGGGTGTCGCATCGCCGTCGGCGAGGCGGGCGGGCTAGAACCGGTCACCGCATCAGTGCGACGCCAAATAGGGCGCAGCGGCGCCGAGGTGCTAACCGTTCATCATCCCGACTGGTCCACTCAAGCGGCGCAGGTCAACCGATTCGGAGCCGCTGTCTACATCGGCTTCGAGATGCGTCCCACAGAACCCTCAATTAGCTACTTCCAGGGTCGTCACTTCGTAAGCCGAGCCGGGCAGAAGCTCGCCGCTGAAATTGCAGGCCAGTTGGAGCCGATGCTTGGTCACATCCCAACGACCGGCATGGGTCTGCCGATGTTACGCGAGAGCGCCATGCCCGCTGTGTTGTGCAGGTTTGGGCATATTGAGGCACTGCTTGAACGAAACTGGGAGGTAGCTGAAGTGATTACTCAGTCAACGCGCAAACTGTTAGCCGATCAGGCGACCGAAGAACAGCCCGCAACTCTCACTACACCACTGAGGATTTCTCCTCAAGCAGTCCGCAGCTAGTAGACGGCAGCACAGTCTGCCAGCAGATAGCCTGGTGACTACGCGACCTTCGACTATTACTTCAACGTTGGCTGTGTTGGCTGTCTGTGTTGGCCGTCAAAGTCGAGTAGAGGCGGCTCAGATCATCCATATCAGCGAATCTGATGACGATTCGACCTCCACGACGGCCGATCTCTACCTCCACGGAAGTCGCCAACGCCTCGGCGAGCGTGTTCTCAACCTCCAGCACCGCGGCGGGGCGGGTTTCTACCGCGGTCGTTGCTGCGGGCGAGACTTCCGGTGAGAGCTGATCGGGTTTCGGCGCCTCGCTGACGGGTTCGCTACGAGTTCGCACCGCTTCTTCAACAGCACGCACAGACCAGCCTTCATCCACCGCGCGTTCGGCGAGAAATTCAAGATCATCAAGGTCGTCGCAGCCAAGCAGCGCCCGAGCGTGTCCCGCTGACAGCACTCCGTCCATCATGTAACGCTGCACCGATGATGGTAGCGACAAGAGGCGAAGCGAGTTTGTTATAGCCGCGCGGCTGCGACCCATGCGACGGCCCAGTTCGTCGTGTGTGACGCCGAAGTCGTCTATGAGCTGCCGGTATGCAGCCGCTTCTTCCAACGGGTTGAGATCTGCTCGATGAACGTTCTCAATCAGGGCGTGCGTAAGGCTTGACTCGTCGTCGGTGACTCGCACGATCACCGGAATGGTCTCTAAACCGATGCTCTTTGCTGCTCGCCAGCGGCGTTCACCAGCGATGAGTTCAAAGCGGCCAACAACGCCTGTGGAGCGCACCACTATTGGCTGCAAGACCCCCACCTGGCCTATGGAATCCGCCAGGGCGGCCAACTCTGTCGGATCAAAGTGGTATCGCGGTTGCAGCGGATTCACTTCCACAGCCGACAGCGGTACCTCGCGATATGCCGATTGACCAGTTGGGATAAGCGCTCCGAGGCCACGCCCAAGTCCCCGTTGCGCGCTCATCGCAGCGCCCTCTCGGCGTCACGCGACATCGGTAGCGATGAATCCGAGCTTCCTACCTCCAGCGCTCGGCTTTCCTGTCGCTGGCGCTCTTGTAGTTGGCTTTCGCCTGGTTGAGTCGCCTGCAGACGCGTCTGGTCATGAATCTCGCGAGCGAGTTCCCGATATGCAATAGCACCCCTGCTACTCGGCGCGTAGACAGTAACCGGCTGTCCTACGCTTGGGGCCTCAGACAAGCGCACCGAACGCGGGATGATCGCTCGGCACACTTGATTGCCGAAGTGCTGACGCACGTCGGAGACGACTTCGGCTGCGAGACGGGTCCGCGCATCAAACATGACCATGACGATGGCGCTGATGACCAGTGCGGCATTCAGGCCATCGCGCACCATTTCCACGTTGTGGAGCAACTGACCGAGCCCCTCCAGCGCGTAGTACTCGCACTGGACTGGAACCAGGATTTCGACGGCTGCGCTCAGAGCATTGACCGTCAGCAATCCAAGTGACGGAGGACAATCAATGAAAATGTAGTCAAACTCGTCAGCTACGGGGGCAAGAGCATGCCGAAGCCTCAACTCGCGACTGAAGGCAGGCACCAGTTCTATCTCCGCACCAGACATATCCAGTCGGGCAGGCGCGACGGAGAAGTTCTGGATGCCGGTCGGCTGGATACAGTCTGCGATCTCGGACCGACCAAGCAACACTTGATACATCGAGAGGTCTAGGGAGCGTGGATCAATGCCAACACCGGTTGCGGCGTTGCCTTGAGGATCCATATCGACCAGCAGAGTCTTTTGGCCCATATCGGCGAGCGCAGCGCTTAGGTTGACGGCCGTCGTTGTCTTACCGACGCCGCCTTTCTGGTTAGTAACCGCGATGATCCGGCCCATACGGTCCTCTCTTGGCAGTCCTCGCTCCTGACTGCTCCGCAGTAGCGTACGCTGGTCAGCAGCCGAAGAGGGCTGCCACTGCGGACAGCAGGGGACAGTCACATTGTTTCACGTGAAACATCTGGATGCAAAACACTTGAGATACGGTGACTCGCGTGCCTGGCGCCGCAGACCAACGTCTCCTTGGTGTCCTTGCTAGCGCCCAACGCTACGGCTTTCTTGGACCGGGCGACATCTCAACACACGTCCAGCATGCCCGAGCCCACAATGCAGCGGCTCAGCCCCAGCCTGGTCAACTCTGGTGCGATCTTGGGAGCGGTGGGGGAGTTCCCGGGCTTGTGATGGCGCTAGCACAACCAGAAGCCACATTCGTGTTGCTGGATCGATCTGAGCGACGAGCAGATTTCCTAGAGACAGCCACCCGTGAACTCCAGCTCACCGATCAGGTCTTCGTCGCCCTAGGAGATGCCGCGGAACTAGCCCATCTCCCCCAACACCGCCATACCTACGACGGTGTAGTGAGTCGAGCCTTCGGACCTCCGTCCGCTGTCGCTGAGTGCAGCGCAGGTCTTCTACGACTGAGCGGCCAGCTCGTGGTCAGCGAACCACCAGACAGTCACGAGCCCGCAAGCAAGAAACACGGCGACTACAAGCCACGCTGGCCCGCAAAGGCCCTCCGACAGCTAGGGATGTGCGTGCTGTCAATATCAGACTGCACACCGACGTTTATCGTGATCAAGCGTGTCGAGACAGCAACCGTGGCCTATCCACGCACGTGGAAACAGATCCGCAAACAGCCGCTCTTTTAGGAGCTGTTTAGTCGTTCGCGGATGAACCTGCTGACACCAACACGACGCGTCTCCGAGGCTCTTCGCCCACCGAGATGGTGTCAACACCGGGGATTTCGTTGACCGCATCATGCACAATCTTGCGATCGGCTGCATTCATCGGCTCAAGCCCGCGTTCGGTTCCGCTTTCCAGCACAGCATCGGCAAGTTCACTAACGTAGGCCTCGAGCGCCTCGCGGCGACGTTGACGGTAACCACCGACGTCTATACGTACACGTGCGCGACGTTCCCCAGGAAGTTTGCGCTGCAGCATGGTCTTCGCTACTTCTTGGAGCGCAACCACGTGACGACCACGCGGTCCGATAAGCAAACCCAGGGTTTCGTTTTCACCCTCCAGATTGACCTCAAAACTGTCGTCGTCGGCTGCCACGGCTACAGCGGTAGCGCTAATGCCATATGCCGCCGCGAGACCCTCCAAGAAGTCCTGGACCATGGTCTGCTGTTCGGTTATCGTTGTCTCTTGCGTCATCTCCACTCCTTCTTTTACAGCTTTGAACGTCGTTGCGTCGCGTCACCTTGACCGTTCGACATCAACCCTGTGCCATCAACTCTGTCATAGCAACTCATAAATTCTCTGCACGCTGCCTAGAGCGCTGCTAAGGGCACCTAGCTTACGAGCCTGTGAGTTCAGAACCCCGATGATGCTCAGCGTCTGGATAGAACTGGGTGCAGTAGGCGCGATACGCCAGGATATCGCCATCAGTGCGAACGAGCCGGGGCCGCGGTAGGTACTGCTTGCGACTCCAGATGATTGTGTCCTGCTGAACGTCACGGATCTGAAGGTCCGCTATGAACTTGTTGAGAATGGGTGCTCGCATCCGCGTTGGCAAGAAGCCGAGACCCATCAGACGGCGCTTGGGATTGCGCAGTGTACGTACCTTTGATGCAACTGTCAGATCAAGGAGTTCGCCGTCGACTGGCGTCGCACATACCCATAAGCGTGCATCAATACCAATCGACAGTTCCTGGAACTCTACGAATGAGTAGCCCAGTCCGATGACATGGGCAACCGCCGCCACATCCAGCTTCAACTGCGCGAACTTGGCAAACTTGCGGATAGTTGAGAACCCAAATCGACTTACCAGCCGCGGTCCTTCAATCAATACTGGCGATTCGTTGGTGACGTTGAAGTAGCCGTGTACGTAACTCAAGTGAGCAATGTCCACTGAGTTCTCGCTCGTCTCTTGGGGATGCCCGGGGAAACGAATCGTCCGGATCTGAAAGCTCGTCCATTCATCACCGTCGTCTGGGGAATCAGGCAACCTCCACTGCGGGGGCCGTCCGTCAATTCCACACCAACCGAAGATCAGCCCATCAATCTCATGCACTTCCAGCATGTGCAAGTTGGCCGAACGTGCGGGAGCGCCCGATGGTGTGTCTACACACTTCCCGCTCGCATCAAATTCAAATCCGTGAAACGGACAGACCAAGCGGCCAGCACGAACTCGCGCGCCAGCATCAGGCCCAAGTTGCGAGCCCATGTGCGGGCAAAATGATAAGGCGATGCAGGCTCGCCCGATCGCATCCAGCCAAACAACGATCTCGTGCCCCATCCAAGTTCGTTGCATCAACAGTTGCTTGTTCAAGAGATTCCTAGTGGTGACGAGATACCAGCCCTCAGGAAATGGCGCTAATAAACGTTTGTTTGCTCTAGCTGCGGCTACACGCGTCATTCGGTACCGCTCCTTGACCGAAATCAACGTCTGGAGCGACGCCGGGCACGATGGCGAGGCTTTCGGTCGTCGCCTACACGTGGAGGCGGCCCAACCTGTCGCACCCGCATACGGATGCAAGCAGGTCGGTGGCGCAGTCCCCAGTGTGAACGACCCGGCGACGCCAAGACCTCGACTTCGGCATCTTCATCCGCAATGCACAGCACATCAAGCGCGCGCTGGCGTGCCTCATCCACCGTGCGACCACTTACCACGATCCATTCCATGCCCCACTCCCGTCTTCGGAGTGCCTGTCACTAAATGAACACGTACTAGCCGAGCAAGCCAGTGTTCGCGACAGTCATCGTTTACGCCTATTGCGGGTTTTACCGTCGCCGGAGGTACGACGACTCTGAATAGGCCTTGATTCCGGTGTTTGAGGCACCCGTCCACGCTTAGCTCCGCGGTCACTCTTCTGGCGCTTGCTCGTCGAAGCGCGTCTAGGACGCGCTTGTTGGCGGTTTCTCTCTGGCACCGAAGACGACGTACGCGTGCGTCGGACAAAGGCGGACTCTGTATCGGTGGCTTGGTCGCTAGAGGCCTGCTCGTCCGCGTCCTGGGTGCTCGCAGCTCGCCGCGCACCAGCGCGGCGTTCAGCGCTACGCCGCTCACGTTCGGCCTGACGTGCCGCCTCCGCATCCAGCGCTTTGCGCGAACGCTGGTTTGGTACAGCTCGCGGCGGCTCCGGCTCACTGACAGTCTCAGTGTCGATTACCTCGCTGGCCGAGTTTGAAGCGAGCGACTGCGGCGGCTTCATGGTTGCGTGAATGAAGGCCTGCGTCAGCATCCTGTACACGCTGGACACGATGAAGTAAGGCACCAGCGCCGCTGGCACGAAAAAACTGAACACCGGCAACATGAATGGCAGGTACTTCATCAGCATTTCCATCTGGCGGTTCGGTATGGATGCTGCACCGCGACGCGCCATCATCTGGCGTTGCTGGAGCCATGCCAACACAAAAGTGACCGCGATAAGCGCCAAGTACGGCAAACCCTCCACGAAGTTTGCCTGAACCACGTCCCTGGCCACCTCTGACAGGTCCATACCCAATGACCGCATCTCACCGCCAGCCGCGACAATGTCCTGGTAGAGCTGCGAGTCAGAACTCAGATTGCGGGGAAAGGGATTGTCGATCGGATTGTCGTCGGGTATGCGCAAGTTCCAGATAACTCGGTACAGCACGATGAAGATTGGGATCTGGACCAGATTTGGCAAGCACCCACCCAACGGACTTACACCATTGGCTCGGTACAGCTCCATCATTTCTTCGTTGAGCTTCATGCGGTCGCCAGCGTGCTTCTTCTTTAGATGGCTGAGTTCTGGCTGCAACGCCTGCATCTTCGTCATCGACCTGGCACCCCGAAGCGTGAGTGGGGTGAACACCAACATGATCGCCAGCGTCAACATGCAGATGGCGAACGTGTAGTCAGGTACCAACGAGTAGAACCACGCCAGCACAGTGGCGATGCCGTCAAATATTGGGTCGGCCCAATCAAACATCAGTGCTCCACGCCTCTAGCGGCAACATTTGCGCCACGACCGAGACGAGTGTCCCAAGTCTTGGGCACGGGGTCGTAGCCCCAGCCACCCCACGGATGACAGCGACATATCCGGCGCATGGTCAGCAAGACCCCGCGACGCGCTCCCCATATGCGCAGGGCGTCCAAGGCGTACTGAGAACACGTTGGATCAAAGCGACACGATGGCAACCTGGAGCTGGGGAACGCGCGGTACAACTTCACTGCGGCAATCAGCGCTCTTGACAGATACCCCTTTGACAAATGCCCCCTCGACGGATGCCCTCTTGAGAGATGCTCAGGTGTCCAAGTTCCGGGCTCCGTGTTTCTGGGAAGCCCGACATTTCTGGGAAGCCCGGCGTCTCTGGGGTGACCAAGCTTGCCAGCGTCCTTGAAGTCTAGACATGCAGGTGACTGGTATTGGACTGCAGCGTCTCGGGACTCTCCGCGCCGTTCAGTGCATTCGCCGCCAACAGCAACTTGATCAGGTCGGCTCGAATGCGACGGTAGCTCGACGTTGACACAGCAGACTTGACACCGACGAATTTGGTACCGACGAGATAGCGGCCGGGCGCCAAGTCGGCTCCGCATTCGCGAAACAAAGCTCGTAGCCGCCTGCGAAGTTGATTGCGTTTCACGGCGCCGCCGACGCGGCGACTGATTGCAAATGCAACACGCGGCTTGGGTAAGCCACGGTCGGCCGCAAACGTCAACCACAGCAGATCCCCGTTGACTCGGCGACCGCGGCGCAGCGCTGCGAAATCGGCTCCGCTGCGGCACGACTCGATCAGGCGCTCAGCCGTTGCCGGCCCTTGCGTCGGCGAGCATTGACGATCGCTCGGCCTGCCCGCGTAGACATGCGATGGCGAAAGCCGTGTCGTCGGGCTCGTCTGCGAGTATGTGGTTGGTAAGTGCGCTTCATGCTGAAGTCTCCTGCAGCATCGATCTATGGGCTAGGTGACACGCTACGGCAGCGCGACCCAGACACCCACTGTCGGGTTACCAAGGTCGGGCGTACCGACCGCGGCCACCCAGTCCTGGCTTCGGGGCACGAACAGCCTACGGGCAAGCCCTTGGCGCTCCATTCGCGCGTGAAACGCGCGCGTTTCCGGCGAAATTCGTGCGCTTATGCGGGCCGTGGCGCTCTTGGCAGCCAAGCTCTAGATTCGCCCGAACCAGTTTCGCTCAAACGTCGCACGCCACCAACACCCTCTCGGCAGCGACGCCGAACGGCACGAGGCCAGAAGAGGTTGATGTGGCAAGTTCCCCGCATGTCCGTGTCCCTGCCCTCCAAGCAGAAGACCAACCTGCGATACCAAAGTCCTCGCACACGGGCATCCCACCCGCAGCGAACAAGCCGTCCGCAATCGAGGCCAGCACTATCAGCCACTCCAGTGCTAGCGATCGCACCGACGAACTGTGGTCGAAGTGCCGTGAGATCCTGCGGCAAACCGTCGCAGAGGGTCTGTGGCTGGGCTACTTTCGTCACCTACAAGCCCTTCGCATTGACCACGAGCTAGCAGTGCTGGTGACTCCCAGCAACATAATCCGAGATCGCGTCCAACGGCGGTACCTGCCAATATTGCAGGCCGCTTTCGATCAGCTATCAGTGCGACCTCAGAGCTTTCGCCTTGAAACACATCCTGAAGTGATTGACTCCGTTGCGGATGAGGCGTTGCTCGCCGACCAGGATGCAATAGAAATCGCCGCGAGGCAGGAAGCGGACGCCATGGGCGGCACCGGATTCTGGCATCCAGCGAGCGGCGCGCTGCCAACAACGACAACTACCGGCGATACCAAAGCTATCAAGACTCCTAATGCTGAGTTGAATATAGCTGAGGAGTTAATCGGTAATCACGCCGAAGTGCCAAACGCTGATGTTACCAGTCTGAAGTACACCTTCGAGAGTTTCGTCACGGGTAGTAGCAACCGTTTTGCTCATGCTGCGACCCTCTCAGTTGCCGAAACTCCAGGCGTGACTTACAACCCTTTGTTCATTCATGGCCAAACTGGACTTGGCAAAACTCACCTGTTACAAGCCATTGTCCACTATATCTCTGCAAACTTGCCACACCATCGAGTAAGATACGTTTCAACAGAGACTTTCTTGTCGGAATTCATAGAGGCGATTCGTACAAACTCCACATCCGCCTTCAAACGTACGTATCGAGACATAGACGTACTACTACTTGATGACATCCAATTTATGCAAGGAAAAGAGGGCCTACAAGAGGAACTGTTCCACACCTTTAACTCGCTACACGTAGCTGGTAGACAAATAGTCATATCATCAGATCGCCCACCACGCAACATAGCTACCTTATCGGATCGGCTGCGAAGCCGTTTTGAATGGGGACTCATAACAGATATTCAACCACCTGATCTGGAGACCCGCGTCGCTATTTTACGAAAGAAGGCAGAGAAACAGCATCTACCTGAAGACGTATTAAACTATATTGCACACGTCATTACCAATAATATCCGCGAGCTTGAGGGAGCGTTAGTACGAGTCACTGCGTATGCAAGTCTTACTCGTAGTCCTGTTACCCTAGAGCTAACGCGGCAACTTCTCAGTGACGCCAACGAGCCAGAAGAGAAGATCATCAGCACTGATCTGATATTGCGCATGACAGCAGACATGTTTGGCTACGAAGTCGCTGAGTTAGTCGGCCAACGTCGACAACAAGGACTAGTAAGAGCACGTCAAATCAGCATGTATGTAATGCGCCAGCTTACAGACTTGAGCTATCCAGCGATTGCTCTTATATTTGGTGGTAGAGATCACTCAACCGTTATGCACTCAGTCAAGAAGATCTCCAATCTGCTACCGTCTGAGCGTAAGGTATATAATCAAGTAGAGCAACTCGTAGCGCGCTTAAGAGCAGCTTGAGAGCACGAGAAGTCCCAAGGCCGAAATCTCGAACCCGAAAAACTGTACACCTAATGAACACACTTACATGTGCGCTCCGCGTAGTTCGTCTCACCTGGCTGAATCAGAGGCCATCGACACTTCACGCCTCTTTTCACAGATTGTGGATAACCAGTGGATAAGCTATCGATAGAATTCTGGAAAACGGTAGGTTTCATTGGCAACGCTGCAGAGTCTACGGTCAAGCGTCCGGCCCTGTGAATATCCAATGCTAACTTGTGGACGTGCTACACTGCGCTGACCTGCCGAAATAGTCAATTGTCCCCAATCCACAGCACCTATAGTGTCTACTACAATTAATCTTCCCCCTCACTGAGATCTGTTAGCCTGATTCACGCCGAAGGGCTAGATCGCATCGCCAAGGAGAGCTGTTCGTGAAATTGCGTATTGAACAAGATGTTCTGGTTGACCAGTTAGCGTTGGCCAGTCGTGGCGTCAACGCGCGTGGCGGTGGACTGTTCGTGTTGACAGGGTTGCGGCTGCACGCTGACGGTGACGGTCTGTCGGTGACTGGTACCGATCTGGATTTGACGGTGCGCACGCGGCTGCGCACAGCGGTGGAGGACGAGGGCGAGGTAGTCGTGCCAGCGCGGTTGCTGACCGATATAGCGCGGGCCTTACCGGCTGGACCTGTAGAACTCGTTCATGGTGACGAAGAGCTGCAGATTGCTACAGGGCGGGCCCAGTTCTCAGTCCGGACTCTGCCTGCCGCAGACTTCCCCAACCTAGCTCAGCCCAGCGGCGAGGATGTCACTGTACCAGCAGCCGATCTAGCGCAGGCGTTTCGTCAAGTAGTGCGCGCCGCGAGTTCCGATGATGCACGTCCGATACTAACCGGAGTGCTTATGGCAGCTCGTGACGAGGGCTTACGGTTGGTTGCTACTGACTCGTATCGGCTGGCATTACGGGATCTACCAGAGGCGCGCGTGCTAGAGCCAGGTCAGCAAGTTCTGGTGCCGTCGCGCGCGCTCGAGGAACTCGGGCGGATGCTCGGTCGCAGCGACGACGTGACTGTTCGGCTCGGAGAACGCGAGGTCTCGTTTGAGGTTGGCGATGAGTCTCAGTCTGTGCAGTTAAGCTGTCGTCTCATTGCGGGTGACTTTCCTAGTTATGAATCACTGATTCCCGAATCACGTGAGAACAGATTAGAGATCAATCGAAGCGACCTACTTGATGCAGCTCGCCGTCTGCGGCTAGTGGCTCGAGATACAAATGCCCCATTGCGACTGGATTTGCGCTCAGACAGTGTGGAGATGACAGTCATTAGCCAAGACGTCGGTAGTGCGACTGAAGAGGTTGACGCTACCTATGAAGGAGACCCAGCCACAGTTGCATTCAATCCCGACTATCTCATTGAGGGGCTCGAGGTAGCGGGAGGTGATCGAGTCGAAATTGTGCGACTTGACGCACTTAAACCAGCAGTACTACAGATACCGGGACAGGCTGAGTTTCTTTACCTGTTGATGCCTGTCCGGGTCTCGTGATCGTTGAATGGCTTAGCGTAGAAGATTTTAGGAATCACAGGGCGACGCAACTGTCGCTTAACGCGCAGCTAACACTCATCGTGGGTCCCAATGGTCATGGTAAGACCAACCTACTCGAAGGAATTGGACTTCTAGACGGTTCAGGTTCATTTCGTAGAGCAAACTCGGATGTGCTTGTGCGAAACGGATGCGCGCGCGCGTATGTGCGGGCACGAGTCAGGCGAGATCATCGTAACTCTATGATTGAGATGGAAATCGCAAGCACTGGTAGGTCTCGTACACAGCTGAATGGCCAAAGACTCCGCTCGCAGCGCGATCTCGCTGATACTCTCAACACAGTCGTGTTTTGCCCTACGGATTTAGCTATTGCCGCTGGTGGCCCATCTACACGCCGTGACTTGCTTGACAACGTGCTAAATGGTACCGACCGTAGCTATCGAAAAACACGAATTGATATGGAACGGATACTGCGACAACGCAACAACTTGCTAAAGCAGGCAGGCCACCGACCAGACGAAGACTCACTCACCACGCTAGACGTTTGGGATTCACAACTGGCTCTCATTGGCGAGATTGTCTCAAGCCAGCGCGAGGCTCTTTGTCAAGAGTTGACTGCTCCTGCACAAGATGCCTACAGTCAGCTTGCGGGAAGTGACGCGCGGCTGCGGCTATTGTACGATTCGCAATGGTGTGCCGACTCACTGACTACGGCGTTGGCGCAAGCACGCCGCGAGGACTTACGGCGTGGAACTACGACTGTAGGCCCACATCGCGACGATGTCCTGATTCACCTTGACGGATTGCCGGTACGAACACACGCCTCTCAGGGTGAGCAGCGCAGCATCGCGCTAGCAATCCGGCTGGCGCAGCATCGCTATATTTCACGGGTAAGTGGTTCTGTACCCGTGATATTGTTGGACGATGTATTTTCTGAACTAGACAGCGGCCGGGCTGCGCGACTGGTTACTTGCTTACCCGCAGCCCAAACAGTGATGACTTCTGCTACTGGTCATATGCCCTCCATGTTCGAGGAATACAGCGCTGTGGAAGTTCGTAACGGTCAGGTGATCTAAGATTAGGATGGCTGCGAGCCTGTGCGAGCAAAGTCTCCATGAGCAGTCGTAACGGTGGACGCAGACGCCATTCCAGCGGACGCGATCCGCTGCAGATCGGCGAGTCGTTGAAGAGCGTTGTGGCCAATTTTGGGTCACGTGGCCGAGCGATGGATCTCCACGAACGCTGGGCAGACGCTGTCGGCGAAATGATCGCGGCTCACTCACAACCACAGCGGTTTGAGGCGGGCCGGCTGACTGTGGTCGTTGACGATCCAGCCTGGGCTACTGAGCTGCGCTACCAATCCGAGCGGATACTGGCCGCACTGAACGCTGAGTCTACTGCGGCCCCCATTGCCGAGCTGTCCTTGCGGGTTCAACTAGACGCTTGACTACCACAGACTCTGGACGGCCCACACCCGGCCCACCCCGTTGTAGGCCCTCTCGGACTGCGATTTCTGCGGCTGAAAATACCTGCTTCCTGGTAAGCTGCGGCATCCAGAAAGGCGGTGACTGCTATCACCTTGGCACCCAGCGCAGCGAACTCTGGCGATGGCACGCTCGTCTCTGGCAGCACCGCAGTTGAGAACTACAACGCGGAAGCGATCACGGTACTTGAGGGCCTTGAGCCTGTTCGAGAACGGCCCGGCATGTTCATCGGCTCGACCGGCCCCGGCGGTTTGCACCACCTTGTGTATGAGGTGGTTGACAACGCCGTGGACGAAGCCATGGCGGGACACTGCAACTCCATCGAAGTCACCTTGCGAGCAGATGGAGCCTGCAGCGTCCGCGATGATGGGCGAGGTATCCCGGTTGAGGCTCACCCGCAGTATCCCGACAAATCGGCCGCTGAGGTTGTGCTGACAGTGCTGCATGCAGGCGGCAAGTTCGGCGGACCCGGCTACAAGGTCTCCGGCGGGCTTCATGGCGTCGGTGTCTCGGTTGTAAATGCTCTCTCTGCTGAGCTGGAGGCGATCATTGACCGCCACGGGCGACGGTGGCGCTTGCAGTTTCAACACGGCGGCGAACCCGTGGGTGGGCTGACCGATATCGGTCCGTCACCGGACACCAGCAGTGGCACCACCATTACTTTCAAGCCCGACCCTGCTGTATTCGATCACGTTGAGTTCCGAGCGCAGACGCTCACTGAACGATTGCAGATGATGGCATTCTTGAATGCGGGCCTTCGTATCGGCTTCACTGACGAGCGACGACCTGAGTCACCTCGTCACGAGTTCTGCTACCCGGGCGGCATCCGTGATTTTGTCCGACATCTAAATGAGTCCTCCGAAGCGCTGTTTGATGAAGTGGGGTACCTGTCGGCATCCGAAGACGGCGACGAGGTAGAGATCGCATTCCAATGGAACCGCGGCTTCAACACAGATGGCATTCACAGCTTCGCAAACGGCATCAACACCATTGAGGGAGGAATGCACACAGAGGGATTTCGCTCGGCCCTTACCTCAGCGGTGAACAGCTATGCCCGTGACCGCAAGATGTTGCGCCCAGATGACGGAAACCTGCAAGGCGACGACATACGTGAGGGTCTCACCGCTGTGGTCAGCGTTCGATTGCAATCGCCGCAGTTTGAGGGTCAGACCAAGGCCAAACTTGGCAACACGGCCATGCGCAGCTTGGTGCAAAAATCGGCTTATAGCGGCTTGAGTGAGTGGTTTGAGGAGCACCCAAGCGAAACGAAGCTGCTGGTTGGTAAGGCGCTTGACGCTCGCCGCGCTCGAATCGCAGCCCACAAGGCCCGCAACACGGTCCGCAAATCGGCGCTGAGGGGTGCTGGCCTTCCTGGCAAACTCACCGACTGCTCATCGCGCGATCCCGACGAGTCTGAGTTGTACATCGTGGAGGGTGACTCAGCCGGTGGATCGGCCAAAGAGGCCCGCGACCCGGCCACTATGGCGATTCTGCCTATCCGGGGGAAGATCCTCAACGTTCAACGCAGCCGTCCCGAGCGCATTTTCGACAACAACGAGATTGGAGCGCTTATATCGGCGATAGGTGCAGGTGTTGACGGCGCGACTGGCGACAACGGATTTGATGTCTCGCGGGTTCGCTACCGCAAGGTGATCCTGTTGTGCGATGCCGATGTGGATGGCAGCCACATTCGCACCCTGCTGCTGACGTTCTTTTTCCACCGGATGCGACCTCTGCTGGCCTCCGGCTGCGTGTACATCGCTCAGCCGCCGCTGTACTCCACCAAAGTTGGGACCGAGACCGTCTATCTCAAGGACGACCGCGCCAAATCCGCATTCCTGGATCTAAGGCCCCAGCACCGTAACGAGTTTCAGCGCCTCAAGGGTTTGGGCGAAATGGATGCACAAGAGCTCTGGGATACAACGATGGATCCACTCCGCCGAACGCTGCTGCGCGTAACGCTTGAGGAAGCCGCCACTGCTGACCTGATCTTCAGCATCTTGATGGGGGCTGATGTGGAGGCCCGTCGAAGTTTCATTCAGAACAACGCCAGCGACGTTCGCTTCCTTGACGTCTGAGCGGGTTGCAGGTGGGCTGGATCTAGGTGAACGCAGGGAACGCGGTGAACGACAACGGCACTCCAAGCGAAACACCTGAAGCTAACGCCCTCGGGGTGGTGGATGTCGAGATTCAAACTGAGATGGAGCAGTCCTTTTTGGACTACGCCATGTCTGTCATCACCGCTCGCGCATTGCCGGATGCGCGCGACGGCCTAAAGCCGGTACATCGTCGCATCCTCTGGTCAATGTTCGACACTGGACTACGGCCTGACCGTCCGCACAAGAAGTGCGCGACGGTGGTAGGAGATGTCATCGCCAACTATCACCCTCACGGCGACGGTTCGATCTACGACGCTCTAGTACGAATGGGACAGTCGTTCAGCCTGGCAAACACGCTGATCGATCCGCACGGCAATTTTGGTTCGCCGTCGGATCCGCCGGCTGCCTACCGCTACACCGAGTGTCGCCTGACAGAGCTGGCGATGACGATGGCCGATGGCATCGACGAACAGACGGTTGACTTCGCGGCGAACTTTGACGGGTCTCGCTCCGAGCCGTCGGTGATGCCGTCACGTTTCCCGAACCTGCTCGTCAACGGCAGCCAAGGCATCGCGGTGGGTATGGCGACGAACATACCTCCACACAACCTGGGCGAGATTATTGACGCCACGATCCATCTCGTTTCACATCCGCAAGCCACCGTCGAAGACCTGATGGAGTTTGTACACGGACCGGACTTCCCGACTGGCGGCCGAATGCTCGGCCGCGCTGGCGCACGCGCGGCACTGCTGACCGGCCGCGGCTCGGTACGTATTCGAGCCCGGGCCGAGATCGTCGACCACGGCAAGCGATCAAGCATTGTCGTAACCGAAATCCCGTATCAAACCTCGATTGAGAACATCGAGCGAAAGATCGCCGAAGCGGTAAATCGCAAGGACATAGACGGCATCACAGAGCTACGTAACGAATCTGCTAAAGGCGTCACGCGCTTTGTGATCGAGCTTCGATCTTCCGCGCCCGCCAGCGTAGTGCTGAACAACTTGTGGAAGCACACTCCACTGCAGTCCAGTTTTGCAGTGAACATGGTGGCGCTCGTCGACGGTGTGCCGCGCACCCTCAACCTGAGGGATGCGCTGGTTGCCTATGTCGATCATCAGATCGACGTGGTGACGCGTCGCAGTCAACATCGGCTGGACGTGGCACGGGCGCGCGCACACATAGTGGAAGGACTCCTGCGAGCGCTGAGCCGAATCGATGAGATTATTGCCTTGATTCGCTCAAGCCAGGATCGCCAGGCTGCCCTGACCGGATTGTGTGCTGAGCCGCTGGCGTTCAGCGCCGAGCAGGCGAATCACATCTTGGACATGCAACTCGGTCGCTTGACACGACTTGGTCGAACTCGGCTTGAAGAAGAACTAGCAACGCTCACCGCAACGATCGCTGAACTCGAAGCGATCCTGGGCGACGACGCAATACTGCGACAAGTCATCATCGACGAGCTGCGGGAGCTACGCGACCACCATTACACGCCGCGCCGCACTGAAATCGTCACCGATCCGGGCGAGATGGACGCCGAGGACCTCATTGAGGATGAGCCGTTGGTGGTGACTCTCACGCGTGATGGATACGTGAAAGCAATGTCGCCGGACATCTTTCGTACCCAAGGCCGCGGAGGACGCGGCGTGAGAGGAGCGCGGCTCAAAGAAGACGATGTCGTAGTTCGGGTGATGTTGACAACAGCACACGCTTGGCTTTTGTGCTTCACCAACCGCGGCCGCGTACATCGAGTAAAGGCATATGAGCTGCCGATGACCAATCGCAGTGCGCGGGGGACGGCGTTGGTCAACCTGCTGCAGCTAATGCCCGGCGAACGAGTTGAAGCTGTCGTGGAGTCGCGGGAATTCGACAGTGACCGGTATCTGATGTTCGTAACACGCGAGGGGCTGGCCAAGAAGACGCCGCTCAGTGCCTACGAGCACATCCGGGCCAACGGTTTGATCGCTTTGAGTCTGCGCGATGGGGATGAGCTGGTACGTGTACTTGAGACATCCGGCAATGACGATGTGCTGCTGGTGTCACGCGAAGGTCGCGCAATACGTTTCGGTGAGGGCCAGGTGAGGCCTATGGGCCGTACCGCGGCTGGCGTGCGTGCGATGAGGCCGAGAGATGGTGACACAGTCGCCGCTGCCGATGCGCTGCCTCCAGGAGAGTCACGCGACCTGTTGCTAGTTACCAGTGGCGGAGCAGCTAAGCGCACGACCGTGAGTGAGTTCGCACCTAAGGGGCGCGGCGGGCTTGGCGTAATTGCAATCAAGCTGCCAACTTCAAAAGCGCGAGTGGTGGGGGCTCGCCTAGTTGACGACGGCGACGAAGTGTTGCTCGTCTCCTCCAGCGGCGTTCTCATCAGAACTCCAGTTGCGGACATTTCTCGGCAAAGTCGCAGTGCTTCTGGTGTTCGGGCTATGGCGCTAGACGAAGGCGAGGAAGTCGTGGCCATAGCGCCCGTGGATTTACCTGAAATGCCCGAACCAGAAGTGGCCGCTAGCCAACCTGTTGATATTGCTGCCAGCGAGGCGACCTCATTGCCATAACGTCAACCGATGCCAACCGGTACGACGCCGCCAATCCAAAACCGTTCAAACAAATGCAAGCCGACCCAAGACAGCCCGACTCAGGACGGCCCTATTGAGGACTACACAGGGCAGGCGGCACTGCCGGTCGCATTGTTGGCGCTCTTCATGCTTATCTGCATCGGACTCATCGCTCGATGGGGCCAGGCCGCGCTTATGAGCTCACGTGCTCAAGCTGCTGCGGATTCTGCTGCGTTAGCGACTCTCATAGCGGCCGATCCCGTTGACTTAGGGCGCGGAGTGTTGCCCGATGATGCGCTGGCGCGCTCCGCCGCAGGTGCTGGGCGCGGCAAACTGGCAGGGTTCCAAGCCGAGATTGCCAGCGGCATGGTCGCGGTGGAGGTGGTCGTGGACATGGACGGTCAACTCGCCTCCGCTGCAGCCGCAGTGTCTTTGCCGCAAAAGGCGACTGCGACCGGCCCCCTCGCAGACTGACTTCTACACTGCAAGTTGTGGCCGACGTGACATCAGGTGGGGCGCCACCGCCCGCAGGTGGGCCGACACACACCGATGAGCTATTTGCAGAAGCGCTCGGTATCACGCCAACGGGCACCCCGCGCTCCCGCCGCGGCGCCCCTGGGTTCGAAAACGAGATGTTCGAAAACGATGTGCCTGGCGTGTCCGCACCGCCTCAAATACCGCCAGCGCCCGGTCAGAGTTCACCGTCCCACGGTTCACCGTCCCACGGTTCACCATCCCACGCTGCACCTGGTCGCTCGACGCGAGTCTCTCAGTCCTCGGCGGCAACTGAGACGAGTAAAGCCTCCCCGACTGCCTCATCGTGGCTCAGCCGCCGCCGCGCGCGGGTGCATCGCACCCATCGGATTCTGCGACACATTGATCCGTGGTCGGTGTTCAAAGTCTCGGTGCTGCTCTATGCATGCCTGTATGTCGCTGTACTGGCGGCGGGAGTTTTGCTTTGGAACGCAGCTCAGCGCTCCGGCCTCGTAGACAAGCTGGAGTCGTTCATTGCAGAGGTGGGATCGTATGAGAGCTGGTCGATCGATGGCATGGTCATCTTTAGCCGAGCGCGCATTATTGGACTCATCGTCGCTACGGTCGGTGTTGCGGTCAACGTGCTGATGACGATCATGTTCAACCTGATTAGCGACCTCACAGGTGGCGTTCGCGTGACCGTGTTAGAGGATGATCGCCGAACGCCAGCGCGCTGACAGGCGATAGCGTGTGTGCCGCCGCGGGGCTATAGCTCAGTCGGTTAGAGCGCACCCCTGATAAGGGTGAGGTCGTTGGTTCGATTCCAGCTAGCCCCACACAGGCTCAAGCCAACCATGGGCTCGACGCAGTCATGGTGACGTTGCTTCGACGAGCCTTGCTCGCCAGCCTCGTTGGCGGAGTAGTCACCATTGTGCTGCGCCTGCGTTCGTCGCACCATTCACCGCGTAACGAGGGCAGTTGGCGAGAGCTGGCAGGTCCCGACTTGCGGTGACAGCTCGAAGTAGTCGCTACACCCAGTGACGACAGCCCAATGACGACGACCCAGTGACGACGACCCAGTGAACACAAGAAAGCGAGTTCGGCGCAGTGAGTACCAGGCAGTGAGCACAACACAGTGAGCCCAACACAGTGAGCACAACACAGTGAGCCCAACACAGTGAGCACGATCGCGGTCATTGGTGCGGGTGCCACCGGTCAGCGAATAGCGCGGCAGTTGGCCTCGCGGCCCGAGGTCGAACGGCTTGTGCTGGGTTCTCGCCACACGGCTCGACTACGTGGCCTCGCAGCGCAGTTGCTGGAGGTTGATGTGGAAGTCGTCGAGCCTGGTGTATTACCCGAAGCTGACGTGGTGGTGTTGAGCTTGCCTAGCGGAGGCCACGCCGCGCTGGCCGAACAGGCCCTCGAACGAAGGTCTCACGTTGTGTCGCTGTCGGCATCTGTGGATGATGTTGAACAGTTGCTTGATCTTGACAAGCGAGCCGCTAAGGCCGACCGGAGCTTGGTCGTTGGCGCTGGCTTCTCGCCAGGATACAGTTGTTTGTTAGCGCGTCACGGCGCTGCCCTTTTCGACACTGTGACCGAGATTCACGTTGCCCGGTTCGGCACCGGAGGCCCGGCTTGTCAACGTCAGTTGCACCGCGCCAGAACGGGTGTAGCGGTCGACTGGCGGGACGGAGACTGGCAGCGCCGCCGCGGGGGATCGGGTCGAGAGCTGGTGTGGTTCCCTGACCCGCTCGGCGCGCACGACTGTTACCGAGCCGCACTGCCCGATGCCCTGTTGTTGGCACCGGCATTTGGCGATGCTCGACGCGTGACGGCTCGTGTGGCGGGCACTCGCCGTGATCGGCTCACTGCGATGCTGCCCATGCTGCGGCCTCCTCACCCCGATGGCGGGCCCGGCGGAGTCCGCGTGGAGCTACGAGGGCTGCGCGACGGTCAGCACCGCACCGACGTGTATGGCGTCATTGATCATCCCAGCGCTGCTGCTGCTGCAGTGGCGGCGACAGCAGCGGCTCGGGCGCTATGCGACGGGTTGCCTTCAGGTGCTTGGGGTCTGGGCACGCTCAACGATCCCTTGCCGTGGCTCACCGAGCTGGCCGATCGAGGAGTCCGCGCGGCCGTGTACGAAGGAGCGCGTCTGGAGCGGTGACGCTGTAGAGCCATTGCCAATACCATCGCCGCGTTGATTTGGCGTTCGCCATTTCGCACCATCATGGGCAGCGCTACTGCCAGCTCTACCGTCAGCACTGTTGGGCCACACTGGGCACCGCACTGGAGACAACGCTCAGATTCGGACCTCGCGTTGCCAGTCGGTTAGCAAACTTGCGTCCCCAAAGACTTCAAGGTTCTCTGTATCGCGGCGGCCCCAGGCGAACAGCAATAGCTCTTGGGCGGCTCCCCGAGCGGCCACATCGCACTTGCGGTGTGCCTGCTCAGCCACGATGCCGTCGGGTGTACGGGTGATCACCCATTCACCTTCGGTGTCGGTGGCGTGCAGGTGAATCGTTTGGCCGTTGCCAGCGAAGACCTGTGGCTGGCGAACAGGGATGAAAAAGTCAAACAACTCCTGGACGCCGTCAACCGCGGCAGCGGGATCAACGGATGCGGGAATGCCATCGAACGCAGCTTCTGCATCCCAGCGGTGCATCACGGCCTCATTGGCCATGCGGCGCTGCCAGAACCCGACGGTCTGATCTTGGGGGTGGAAGCTCCACAGGGCTTCATTGGCCGCCCGTCCCTCTAGCTCGTTGATGATGCGGGCGAGTGCCTCGGCGTGCCATTGTGACAACGCCCCTTCGGGCTGATGGACTGATTTGGGGTCAATCGGGCCGCCTGCGGCAATACTTGAACCGACGAATGTCCACACTCCGGCACAATGTCCTATCAGCCCCTCAAGGTCCCAGCCGGGGCACCTCGGGATAGGACGTCGCCAAATTTCGGGAGTTGCATCGGCCGCGGCGGCGATTTCATTGAGCCGCGCGCCTGCGTGCGCAGTTGCTGGGCATACTCTTGCGGCGTCATGGCTGCTGACTCTCTCCCATCGCTGGCCGGAGCGTTTGCATCGATGCCGTTTGCATCCATTCCCAGCCCTTCGCGCAGCTCTATCTCGCTCGGCCCGCTCGACGTTCGAGCCTACGGCGTTGCTATCGGCGTGGCGGTGGTGGCCGCCTACTGGATAACTACCCGCCGCTGGCGCCGGGCCATAATGAGCGAGGATGAGCCGTACCGGGCCAGATCCCATGAACTTGTTGGGTCGATAGCGGTTTGGGCTGTTCCAGCGGGTCTGATTGGTGCCCGGCTTTACCACGTCATCACAGACTTTGATCGCTATAGGAACAACCTCGCCGATGTTGTCAAGATATGGCAGGGCGGTTTGGGCATCTGGGGCGGTGTCTGCGCTGGCGTACTCGTCGCGGTGTGGATGTTGAGGCGTGGTGGTCACAGCACCGCGACCATGCTTGATGCGTTGGCGCCAGCGATTCCAGTGGCTCAGGCGATTGGCCGTCTAGGAAACTGGTTTAACCAGGAGCTATATGGCCGACCCACCGATGTGCCGTGGGCGCTTGAGATAGACCCGGCGCATCGGGTCAGCGGGTACAGCCTTGAGGACACATTCCATCCCACGTTCGCCTATGAGGCACTGTGGAATCTCTGCTTGGCGGCTGTCCTCGTGTGGGTGGTTCCCAAAGTGCTGCCGCGATTGCGCACTGGCTATCTATTTGCCATCTACGTTTTGGGCTACACCACTGGGCGGCTGTGGATTGAACTGCTGCGCATTGACACAGCCAACGAGCTGTGGGGCGTGCGGATCAACGTCTGGACCAGCTCCGTTGTTGGGCTCGCCGCTGTAGCTGCGGTGCTGGTGGGCTTGCGCCGCGGTCCGGCCAGCGAGCCAGAAACCCATGACCCGAGCCCAGAGGACGTTGGACCAGCCCACATCGACCCTGAGCCGAACGATCGTAGAGTCGGTGACCCCTCTACCGACGATGCGACCGCGGTCTCAGCACCGCCGGACGCGCCATCGACTCTCTAACGATCCACGTCTGCTGGCGCCGTGACGGCACTCAGTTGGAAGCACTCAGTTGACCAGCTCAGTTGAGCAAGCCGATGAGCGTCTCGCGGGTGGCGGCCTGCTCGTCAAGCGAGCCAAATGCCGAACCTGCAAATGAAGTCACTCCGCAGTCAGCCATCGCATGGATGCGGTCGCTGACTTCGGCTGCGCTTCCTATGAGTGCGATGTCTGCTGGCTCGCTTAGACCCTCTCGGTCGAGCATCGCGCGGTAGCTGGGCAGTGTGCCGTACACCACCAGGTCTTTAGCGGCGCGTTCTCTAGCCGCTTGGGGATCATTGGTTACACACACGGGAAAGCCCGCCACGATTTGCGGTGCAGGTCGATCTGCTTGCGTCGCGGCTTCGTTGATTGTCGGCGCGATGTGGTCTCGCAGTGTGGTCGGCCCAGTCATCCACGTTACCGTGCCGTCGGCCATGCGACCCGTCAGGCGCAGCATTTGGCTGCCCAGCGCTGCCACGAAAACGGGCGGTGCCTCAGCAGGTGGAGGGGTAATCTCGCCGCGCCCCACGATCGCGTCGCCGCCGTGAGAGACACGCCTTTCGGTCATTAGCTGAGTCAAGATCGTGAGATAGTCGCGCATATGCGCGATTGGTCGATCAAACGAGTAGCCCCACATGCCCTCGACTACGGGCTTGTGGGACGGCCCTATGCCTAGATCCAGTCGCCCGCCGAGCACTGCTTGAGTGGTGAGTGCTTGCTGGGCCAGCATCATCGGATGCCGCGGATAGGTGGGCACGACAGCGGTGCCGAGACGGATCCCTGCAACGTTGCGACCCGCCACGGCGATTGTTGTTAGCGCGTCGTGGCCGAAGATTTGCGGTGTCCAGTAGCGCCGAAATCCCTGCTGAGAAGCGGCGAGAATGCTGGCTTCAAAGCGCTCGGGCGTGGTGTCAAATCCAAACAGCTCAATCTGCATGCCCCGAATCGTAATGGTGCAGTTCCTAACGGCGCAGATCAGAACAGCGCGGTTCGCAATCGTGCGCTGCCTCCGATGGGGTCACTGGCTCACTTACGCGAAGGCTGCGAACACCTCTTCAATCGCCTTGAGCTGGCCGCCACTCGTGCTGGAGGGCACCAGGATTGGTGTCTTGCAGCCAGCATCAAACCACGCCTCGACCCCGCCGCGAACCTCGCTGACTGAGCCATACAGCGTTGCGTTCGAGAGCCAATCATCGGTCATTGCTTGCTTTAGCGCCTCGTCGTCTCCGGTGGCGATAGCTTGCTCGGCTGCTTCCATCTCTGCGACCCAGCCAGCCTGTTTCCAGTAGTTCCGATAGTTGGGCAGCTTTACATAACCGGCGAGCGTCTTACGATTTCGGGCGGCACCGGCTGCACGGTCATCGTCAATGACGGTTGGGATCATGTTTCCCACGAAGAAATCGTCACGCCGGGCGGATTCGCCCAGGTGCGCCACCGAGTTGCTGAAGTCATTGCGGCTGGCGTTGGCCCAGACGGCACCCGCACCGATCTCGCTGGACAGTTCAGCCATGCGTTGACGCAGCGCGGCCAGCACGATGGGCGGCAGTCCGCCTTGGTGGCGCGCCGCGGCTTCCATGGCAGCTACGTAGTCGCGGATGTCAGAGAGCGGTTTGCCGGGAGTGATGCCGAGCCGGTTGTGTACTGGACCGTGGGTTACACCGATGCCCAGCCAGAAACGACCGCCTGAAATTTCGTGGATGAACGCCGCGGTAGCGGCCATGTCGACAGGATTTCGGAAGTAGATCGGCTGCACAGAGGTGCCAAACTGAATCTCGTTAGTGACGTGCGCAATGGACTGGCACAGCGCTACCGGGTCGCCCATGGATGGGCAGTAGATCCCACTGAAGCCGCGCCGCTCAATATCGGCAGCGATTTCCAGTGTCTGAGCGCGGCGACCGCGCACAGCGGCCAGTGAAATGGCAGGCATGTTCATGTAGGTCTTTTAGCAGACCGACACGGCTTAGGCGGGTTCAGTGACCTGTGTGCGCAGTACCCTCGTCGCTTGTTAGCACATGACTCGTTGGGGCTGTAGCTCAGATGGCAAGAGCACCTGCTTTGCAAGCAGGGGGTCACGGGTTCGAGTCCCGTCAGCTCCACAGAGCTTTTTCCGGTAGCGGGCTCGCCAAGTTGATTCCCACGCTGGATCTCGTCCCGAACCGCCTGGGTCCAGTGCGGCTGGGCCCAACCAGACGCAAGATCCTTCACGATCCCGAGTAGACCACAGATCGCGAGATTGCGAAGGGTCGTAGCGTCAAACAAGAATGCCCGCACTTCTGCTGATCCTCGCGCGCCCGCTAGGTCTAGACGGGGCTTCCTTCAAAGTCTCCGTCGTCAGCCTGGTGCTCTTCGCTGGGTGAATAGTCCTCACTCAGAACCGAAGCGGCGTCTCGCGACAGAACCCCTAGCAGTTCCTCGGCATCGAGGCCGAGCAGGCCAGCGATTGGGCGGACACTGAGCACTCCACGTCGATAGCCTTCGATAGCGCGAGTCACCAGACCATTGGGTGGTGTGCTCGTCGGCAGTGACTTCATCCTCATCCGAAGACTGTTGCGCACGACCGCCGGAAGACGGTCCTTGACGTTCGGATCTTCCCCTGCAGCGAGAAGGCCGTTCCATCCAAGGTCCATAAGCGTGTCCCGACCAGATGCACTGATCAGTCCAAGATTGTGCAGTCGATAGACCAGCGACTGAAAGCTGACGCCCAACTCATGAACCATGAAGGCGATTGAGACAGCATCACGCCCATGTTTGGCGATGTACGTGCGTATGTCTTCCTCTGGCATGAGAAAGGCGGCGGCGAACGCATTAGCGAAGCGTTCGCTAGAATCGATGCCGCGCAGGTCCCAATCGAGCTTCACACCTTCTGTCTTTCGGGCCAGAACATGCCCAAGCTCGTGCGCCAACGTGAAGACAGCCCGCGGAGCCGCTTGAGAGGCGTTTACAAAGATCAGTGGAAACGACGCATCGACGACAGCGGCACCTAGAAGTCCATCCTCTGGATACGCCTCAAAGACGACATCTACTCCAAGGTGCTCTTCGATGGCAACTGCGAGCGTAGGAAGACGAGCGTCTGCGGTCTCGATGGGACCGAGCTTCTCTCTCGCCCAGTTGGCCAGCCTGGTCGCGTCCCGCTTCCAGGCCGCTTCATCAATCTCCGGCGCGTCGCCAAAGCGAGGATTCGAGTCAACCCCTTGCTCAGCGAGAATCTGATGAAGATCCACCAATGCCAAGAGCCGCTTGTAAGCCTCACCATCAACCCGGCCCATACCACCGTCCCGAGGCGCAACTGCTATCCGCGAGGAGAGAGAGTCCTCCTCAAGCAACGCAAGCGGGGAGACCCGCAGGGCGGACGCAATCTTCGACAGCTCGTCCGTCTTTACGGCCCGCTTCCCGCGTTCGATGTTTGAGAGAGCGCTGGGATCAAGACCCACCGCCTCAGCCAGGTTCTTGGCTGGCATGCCAGCGCGCTTGCGCAGCATGCGAACTCGTGTACCGAGGTCAGCGTCCGAATCCACGACAGCGATACTACGAGCGAATTGCGATTCCAGCAAGTCAGCACTTGCGATTCCCATAATTCCATAGTACAAACTAGATGCGAAAATCGCAAGGAGATTGCAACTACAGACCAGCTACAACCCCAGACCAGAATGCGATCCAATGGCCAGAAGCCGTCGCACCAGCGCACGAGCAGCATGAGCAGCATCGACAGTTCAGCGAGATGCGATGCTTCGGGACGGCTCCCGGCTGTTTGGTGGGGTCGCAACAGTCCTTGCCGCCCACCCGGGACGGCAGATCAAGTACTGCCGGACGACCCGACCTAGCAAAGTAAATGTCCAGTATCCCACCCAGGGCCAGCGGATCGCTGCGCAGCGGCAGCGGCCCTACTCCCAAGGTTCTATTTCTAAGGTCCCATTTCTAGGACATCGTGAGGCCGCCGCTGACCGACAGCGTCTGACCTGTGATGTAGCCAGCTTCTTCGCTGCACAAAAAGACGACCGCTGCGGCGACCTCATCAGGTTGGCCGATGCGCTTCATTGGCACTGCCCGCGCCATTGCGCCGATGATCTTGTCGCCTGTGTCGGATGCAGCAACGATCTCCTCCAGCAGCGGGGTGTCCGTCGGGCCGGGACACACCACGTTCGCGGTGACACCGCGACGAGCGGCCTCGCGGGCAATGGTCTTGGTAAACGCGATGACACCACCCTTAGCGCCTGCATAAACGGCCTCGCCTGACGATCCGACCCGGCCTGCATCGGAGCCGATGTTCACGATCCGTCCGAAGCCCGCCTCGACCATCGCGGGCAGGCAACCGTGTGTCGTTCGCAGCGGACCCTTGTAGTTGATCTCAATGACACGATCCCAGAGTTCTTCATCGGTCGCTACGAAGGGCTTCAACACGTCCCAACCGGCGCAGTTGACCAGGATTTCGACGGGCCCGAGTGATTCAGTCACGCTCTGCAATCCGGTCGAGACAGCTTCAGATTCGGCCACGTCCATCGCCACCGCGAGCGCGGTTCCGCCTTCGGCGTTGATGGCCGAGGCTGTCTGCGTGGCCTCCTCTAGCCGTAGGTCAGCAACCGCCACCTGTCGGCCGGTGCGTGCCAACCCAAGACAGATCTGTCGACCGATGCCCCTAGCGCCTCCAGTCACCAGTGCGACGCGGTTTGCGTGGTGTTCGTCGTTCATTTCAACTCCTGATCTTGTCCCTCGAACCCGAACTCAGCGATTTCAAGCAGGTGGATTGGTGATGCTGCTGCGAAGCGCAAGTCGCAGCTCTAGGAGCGGGTTGCGCGGGCCACGTCGCCCCACTTGTGGACCGTCTCGGGATCCTCGCGGATCTGTTGCTCCGCTAGGTACATCACGACCCGCGCCGCTGTGCCGCTATAGCGCTCCTTGAGTCGGTCTGCCATCTCATCCCAGGGGCCGATAACGGCAAAGTGTTCAAGCATGTCTGCGGTAATGGTGTTTGCCATGCCGGCAATGTCACCGGTGCTCATGCGCTCGCGCAACGCGGCAGTGACGCCCTCGTATCCCAGGTCGGTGAACTGGAACGAGTAATTGGGTGTGGTGCCGTAGAACGCGATCTGTGTTTTGGCGCGCCGAATCAACGGTTCCAGCTCTTGGGGGGAATCGCCGGGAGCGGCGAACACCGGCACGATTAGGTCTATATCAGCGATGTCGCGGCCAGTTCGCTCCGCCCCGCGTGCTACTTCGGGAAGCAACCGCTCATTGATGTAGTGCATGGTGTGCATCGGGTGAACATGTACGCCATCGGCTACCTCGCCAGCTACTGCGTTCATGATTGGGCCGACCGAAGAGATGTCAACTTTGATGTCGCCGTGGTCGTGGCTGCGTGGCGTCCACTGTGCTGGCAGCAAGCTCAGATTGAAGAACTCGCCCTCGTAGCTGAGCTTCTCCTCTCTGTTGAAGGCCCGCAGGCATGCCTTGACTGCCCCCACGTAGTCGCGCATGCGCGCGGCGGGCCGATCAAACTCAGCCGCATAGCGCCGAACTATGTGCCCCTTCACTTGACTTCCAAGACCGAGCCGGAAGCGACCCTTAGTTTCTCCAGCCAGTTCCCAAGCGATCTGTGCCGAGACCATGGGACTGCGTGGGAATGCGACCGCTATGCCGGTGGTGAAGGTCAAACCGGGCGCCGCCATGGCAGCCGCCACAATCTGCATCCACGGCACCTGCCCAGTCTCGGTGTACAGCATTCCGGAGAAACCGGCTTCCTGCGCTGTGCGAGCCAGCTCAGCCGCATCGCTCCACGTAGATGAGCCCGTCATAAGGTCAAATTCCACAGTGCGTCTCCTGTGCTAACGGCGTTGGTAACGGTGAGTGGCCAGATGCGGCCCCCACGCTTGGCTCGCATGGTTCAGCATCGGCGTAAGCCCGCTGAACTTAGCCCTGTGGCGCGCTATGGCGCTTGGGATGGGGGGCTTCAAGTGGGGCGCTTCTGGTGATATGGCCGGGTGGCCATCTACGCTGCGGCGATGTCCCGTGTAGCGACTTACGACTGGCTATTGCTAGGTGATGCCGTAGATCGAGCGGCTCGGATGTTCCGAGATCGCCCGGCGGTGATCTTCGGCAACCGCCAATGGAGTTACGCCGAGTTCGCTGAGCAAGTCGACCGTGTTGCCAAAGGGCTGATGGCTCTCGGTGTTCAGCGTGGCGACCATGTGGCTGTATGGATGACCAATCTGCCCGAATGGCTGTGGTTGCAGTACGGCATCGCCAAGGCTGGCGGTTGCATCGTTCCACTCAACACGCGATACAGGACCGATGACCTCGCCTACACCGTGGCCCAATCGGAGAGCCGGTTCATGGTCTCGATAGATCGCTCCGGCCCCATTGATTACCGGCAGATGCTCTGCGAGGCCCACCCGGCTATCACTGCGGCTGGGCATTTGGAGCGCTTGGTGTTCACTGGCGCTCCGCGCAACGACTCCCTCTCGGACGCCACAAGCTGGAACGATCTGATTAACGCCGCAGTGGAGGTGTCCGACGAAGAACTGGCACAGCGTGTTGCCAGCGTGACGGTGGACGATCGCATGATGCTGGCGTACACATCGGGCACCACCGGGCATCCCAAGGGCGTCGTGCATACCCACCGGCCGCTGCGCAACAGCCGCGAACGCGCCATGCTGCTTGGTCACACGGCCAACGACATCCACATGAGCTATCTGCCGCTTTTTCATGTGTTCGGTTTTGGCGAAGTGTCGCTGCAAGCGGTGCTCACTGGTGGCTGCCAGGTCTTGTTTGACACGTTCGATCCGCCAGCGGTGCTTGCCAGCGTTGAGTCGCTCGGAGGCACTGTGCTTCACGGGTTCGACTCGCATTGGGGCGACTTGCTGCGGTCCCAGCGTGAGCACCCCCGTGACGTGTCCAGCTTGCGTCTTGGCACGCTGGCGGCTGGCATGGAGTCTTCTACCCCTATTGCGCGGCAAGCTCAAGACGTGTTTTGTCCAACAATCTCCGGCTGGGGCATGAGTGAGTCGTGGGCGTTCGTGAGCTGTAGCCACCCATCCCACTCTGTGGAGCAGCGCACGGAGGCCTCTGGTTACCCGATGGACGACATCGAGTTCCAGATTCGGGACCTCGACACTGGCGAAGAATGCCCGCCGAACGTTCCAGGAGCGTTATTCGTTCGCGGTTACACGGTCATGGATGGCTATTGGCGTCGCTCGGAGGCGACGGCGGAGGTGTTGGGCGACGACGGTTGGCTCGACACTGGCGACATCGCTCGGAGGCGACCCGATGGCCACGTCGTGTTCATCGGGCGCCACAAAGACATGCTCAAAGTTGGTGGAGAGAACGTCTCGCCAGCCGAAGTAGAGGGCTACTTGCTTGAGGTTGAGGGCATCGAGCAGGTAGCGGTCGTGGGTTACCCCGACCCCCGCCTCACAGAAGTCCCCATCGCGTTCGTACAGCTCTCGCCAACAGCTCCAGCAAGTGTCACCGAGGAATCACTCATTGGGCGTTGTCAAGGCCGTATAGCGAGCTTCAAGATCCCTCGCCGAGTGATTTTCGTGGACGAGATGCCGACTACTCCTAGCGGCAAGATAAGAAAAGTCGAACTGCGAGAACTCGCCCAAGAGGCGTAGACCGCCTGCTGGGGTGCCGGTGGGGTAGGGGGGCAGTCATCTCCGTGCTCAAACAGTTGCGGCGCCGTGTGAACAAGGTGGATGGGCTGTGGCGCCGCAAAACTGCGCGCGGAGACAACTGCCCCCCTACCCCACCCGCACATTCGGCTGTTCCGTCGCCGCAGTCGCGGCTAGGTGCGCAAGTAGCAGTGCCGCGTAGTCTCACGCGCGGGCGAAGTGGTGCAACCGAGATCACCCGATTGGTTCATCCCAGTACCGAGTAATTCTCGAGATTGGCCCGACCGGTCAGCCCGAACAACACGTCGCGGTACGAGTCGGTTCCCGCCGCGAGGCCCGCAGCGAAGGTCAGCGCCACCGTTACCGGGGCTTGTTCTGGGGTGGCTTCGATGCCCTGACTGACCTTGATGTCCTCGGTATGGGTGACCAGCTCGAACACCCGGTTCGGTAGGTAGTCGATCAACCTCATGATGCCAGCCGGACTCTTCAGCGGTGCGCCGTCGGGTTGGTCGCGGATCGCCTTCATAGCGTTGTCGAAAGCCGCTTGCAGGCCAGCGACCACGTCGTCGCCTAGGTCTTCTCCCGACCTTCGTGCTCGCTCGGTGATGGCTCGCGGGTCGATATGGGTTGAGTCAAAGGCCGAGATGTACTCGAAGGCGTGGTCGAGTTCGATAGCGAGGTCTCGACCGGTTTCCAGATAGGCGGGCACGGTGATAAGGCCGCGAGACGCGTGACCGAGCAGGTCGCGCAGTGACCAGAGGTCGAGCGCATTCTCGTCAAGTCGCCTCGGATCGATTGCCCGAGCAACATCGAGCAGATGCTGGCCTGCTTGCCGGTATGCGGTGCGCAGCATTGACGGATCGAATTTCACGGTGTGCATCGTCGCTATGGGCCAATTTTAGCCTGGGCCTTTGGTGGCTCGGGAGGCGCTTATTCGAGTCCTTCGCGTGTTTCGGGGGTGGTGTGCGGGTGGGATAGGGGGCCAGTCGTCTCCGTGCTTCCAACAGTTGCGGCGCCGTGTGAACAAGGTGGATGGGCTGTGGCGCCGCAACTGTTTGAAGCACGGAGGTATTAGCCCTCCTACACCAAAAAGACACTCACAGCGCGACCCCAGCAACCGCCAAGAGAATGGACGTTAGGGACCAGCGAACGCCATTGCCTCTCGCCGAGGCCCGTCGAGCGCATGATCAGCAGCCAGTCCAGCGGTCCGCTCCGACTCGCGAGTACGAACCTCGGCACGCGCTACGACGTGGTGATGAACTTCGTCTGGGCCGTCAGCCAATCGCAGCGTCCGTTGCGCGTGCCACATGTCTGCCAGCGGGAACCACTGTGAAACGCCAGCGGCGCCGTGCATTTGGATGGCTTCGTTGATGATGTCGCAGCACTTCTCGGGCACCATTGCTTTGACGGCACTAACCCAGACTCGAGCTTCGGCGTTGCCCAGTGTGTCCATGGCTTTGGCAGCCCGCAGAACCATTAGACGCATGGCTTCCACCTCGATGCGCGACCGCGATACCACCTCCATGTTCTTGCCAAGATTGATGAGCTTCTTACCGAAACCCTCTCGGGTGGTTCCACGATCAACCATCATTTCGATGGCCTTCTCAGCGGAGCCGATGGAACGCATGCAGTGGTGGATGCGGCCGGGGCCAAGTCGTAGCTGGCTGATCTCAAAGCCCCGACCTTCGCCGAGCAGAATGTTGTCCTTCGGTACACGAACGTCGTTGAACGCGATGTGCATGTGACCGTGCGGAGCGTCGTCCCCGCCGAATACATGCATCGGCCCCAAGATCTCCACACCGGGAGCGTCGATCGGCACGAGAATCTGTGACTGCTGCTTGTAGGTGTCTGCGTCGGGATTGGTCCTAACCATGGTGATCATGATCTTGCAGCGCGGATCGCCAGCACCGGAGATGTAGAACTTCTCGCCGTTGATCAGCCACTCTTCGCCGTCCAAGACAGCGTTGGTCTGCACCTGTTTGGCATCCGAACTCATTACTGCTGGCTCGGTCATGGCATAGGCAGAGCGGATCTTGCCTTCCAGTAGTGGCTCCAGCCACTGCGCCTTTTGTTCGGGCGTTCCGACGCGTTCGAGTACTTCCATGTTTCCGGTGTCGGGCGCAGAGCAGTTCAGACATTCCGAAGCCAGCCTGTTCTTGCCCAGCTCATTGGCGATGTAGGCGTAGTCCAGGTTGCTAAGGCCCTGGCCGGTGTCCGCGTCGGGCAAAAAGAAGTTCCACAAACCCTGTTCGCGCGCTTTGGTCTTGGCTCCTTCCAAGAGCTCGAGCTGGCCTGGCGCCCAGCTCCAGCGGTCGGCGCGGTTCTCGCCCATTCGGTGGAATTCGTCGGTTATGGGGTCAACTTCGTCGCGGATAAACGCTTTCACCGCTTCATACAGCGGTTCGACTTCGGTAGACATCCGAAGGTCGAAATCGTCCATGCTCGCGGATTTCAATGCTCCGCCAACCACGGCTGCTCTCCTCATGTTCTGGCCGAACGCGGGAGTGCCCTCGGCGTGCATGAACCCTAGCGACCTCGCTCGCGCAGGTCAGATTGAAGACCTGGCTGCGTGGGCTTGTGCCCGCGTGGGCCTATCCCCTCTAGGAGGTCGACGCGCCGGTACCTTCGGAGTTTGTGTTGCGGTGTGCTCGCGCGATGTGTACCGAGATAGCTGTCGCAGGGTTGGGCTACGACGTGCCCGCGACCACGGCGTGGCTAGATGATCTTGATGAGAGCATCGTTGTCGGCACTTCGCGTCAGCGCGACAGCTTGATGCCTCTGTGCAGCCACCACGCGGACCGTCTCAAGGTTCCGGTTGGATGGGAGCTGTCTGATCGGCGTGCCCGCGTAGCTGCCACCGGCAAGGCAGGCACTGAATCCGGTGATGTTCCCGCCGAAGTGGTATCGGCGCCGCTCTTTAGGCCGCGCTCACGGCCTGCCTCGGCGACTCTGGCGGCGACTGAGCATCAACCTCCAGCGTCATCGTTGCTGGAGCGAGCCTTTCGGGCTGCGCCTACTCGCTAGAGCAGGCCTGCTTTGGACACGGCTGTCAACACGAGTCGACCCTGAGAGTTCAAGCTAGCCCTGTAGCGAATCGCTTCGTCGTCGGCTAGCGCAAGCTCGTTGCCGTCGCTGGCGATGTGCAGTTTCACGCCGAGTTCGGCCGATAGCTCCGCACGACTGGTTTCCAATGCAGCTCGCATGGCGCTACGACGCTGTGCCTCATAGAAATCCATGTCGTACTCAACGAAGTCCCCCGGTTCGGTTCCAGACGGCCGCACACCGCAACAATGTCACAAGCACACCCACGCCCTATACGCAACGATGCCGTTAGCGCTAGTCGTGGGCACCACTAGCTTGAATATGTGAGCCTGTGGATGGCTGTGCCGTTGTCGCTGGTGTTCATCTACCTCGTGTATCGGCTGGGCCTGCGAATGATGGCCACGTTCTCTCGGCCCGTAGCTCCGCCGCCACCGGCGGGTGAACTGCGCCGAGTACGGCTGACATACCAATGCAGCCTCTGTGGCACCGAGATGCGCATGACTCGCGCTCCGGTGCAAGATCCGATGCCGCCTCGCTGCTGCAGCGAAGACATGGACCTAGTCGCGAACGCCGACGAGTAGCACCGGCGAGGCACATCTGCTGTACGTGCGCTTCAGTTCAACGCAGAACGTGCAACGCGGTGCTCGGCGGCTCGCTCGCAGATCGCATCACTGCCCTTGACTCCTGAAGAAGCAGTGAGCCGACCCGGGCCGTAGTCTTGTGGCACGTACTGTGGAAGGGGGATAGTGGTGGCTGAGAACTTGAAGGTCACTTTCGACGGCCCTAAAACGCACAGCGGTGTTCCTCTGGAGGATCTTCAAAAGACCCTGCAACACGTGCAGAACGCTGTGCGCTACACGGTAGAGCACCTGTTGGGTCTTGAGATATCGGACCGAGGACGCCCAAAGGACGTGGTTCGCCGGATGAGCGGTCTGAGCCTGCGGGGAACCGCGCCGGGCTCGCTGGTGGTTGATTTGGCGCTCACTGCTGCGGCACAGGGTCAGTTGTTTGACGATGACGCTGGCCCGCGCGCGCTGGATGCGATCTTGAACTTTCACGGTGATCGTGACCAATCTGTTCCTTCTCGAGCGGTTGATGAACTCAACACGATCGGTTTCGATTTGTCGCAGGAAGTGAATTCGGTCTGGCTAGGTGATTCCCACAGTTTGCATAGGTTGCAATTTGAGCGCGAGGACACTTCTGCACCCTCGCTAGGTTCGCAAGAGGAAGCCCTGTTGTATGGTTGGTTGAAAGAGGTGGACTGGGAAAAGAAGACGGCTCGACTATATGACAGCGAAGGCGAGCACGTTTCACTAAAGTTCGATGCCGAGTTCGGCAACGAGCTGCTGCGGCTTGCAACTCAGTATGTCAAGGTCACAGGCACTGGACGGTTCAACAAACGGGGCGACTGGACTACTGTTGCGGTTAAGCGCATTGATGGTACAAGGTCCTGGGATCAACCGTTCGATCTGAGGTTACTTATGGAGCAGCCCAGCGGCAAAGTGTTCGACCCTGAAACGGTCATCACTACTGATGAGCCATTCGACGTTGATGAATTTATAAGTGTTATCCATCGAGCGCGCGATATAGACGACACACGAGCGCACTACCGACAGCTCGGCAATGAGTAAGGTTCTCCTTGACACGAGTGTCGTATCCTACATATTCAATCGCGATAGTCGGGCTCAATACTACGTTACTCAGATTGCGGGGCGCAGTCAATTAATCTCTTTTCAGACGTTAGAAGAACTCTGGTATGGGACATGTAAAAGCAACTGGGGTGCTAGGCGAAAAAATAGATTAGCCAGTCATCTTGAACAGTACACAACGATATGGCCGACCCAGGAACTAGTTGAAGTGTGTGCGCACTTGAGGTGTGTTCAGGAATCGACAGGACGCAGATTGACGAACGCGGACGCCTGGATAGCTGCCTCAGCGCTAATGCTGGATTGTCCATTAGCGTCGCATGACCGTGATTTTTCTGGCATAGAGAACTTAAAGCTCATTAAGCATCCATAGCTAGTTCGCCGAGCCTAATACTAGGCATCGAGTTGGCGAACTGTTGTCATTTCCATGCCGGTGGTAGTTACGATCTTGACTGCTATACGTCCGCATTGGGGCGGGTCGAAGGGTGCGGACCTCATTGCAGTAAGAGCTTCGTACTCTGCTTCGTTGTCCTCTTGGCCGATTGCTTTGAGTAGTTTCTTGATTTGGGGGTCTTGGTCAGCTCCGGGGAAGTGAATGCGTCTAGCGAAAAAGCTCTCGCCATCGTGATCGGTGTCCACCATCCAACACGCCACGTCGTCGGGTCCTCCGGGTTTGGCGTTGCCAGTGGCGGGGTCGTACGTGTCGTAACCAAGCACCTGAACCGCCATTTGTCCTTGTGGATAGTTGTCGATTATGCGAATTTCTGGCTCGCCGATGATGACAAATGCCTCATGCCCGGATTCCTTAGAGAGTTCCCGAATCATCAGGTCACGGTTCATTTGTGCTCGAGCGACTTTGACACGTCCGACTTTGATCGGTGCGTCGGCTTCGTAGGCATAGGCAACAACAAGTAGCACGTCGGCGCTTTCGGCACTACTGGCGGCTTCCCGGGCCGCTTCTCGCACCATCTCACCAGGTACAGTCACATCTTCGGCGGCGACCATTACTGCTGCCGTATGCTCCGCAGCGCCTCCTTCGATATTGTAAACAGCTTTCCAGGCTAGCAATCGAGACGTACTTGGCCAAGGTTCGAGTGCTCGGACGGTGATATCGGCGTTTTCGCGCCCGCCCTTGATAGTGTGACCTAATAGTGCGGTATGGATAGTCTCCAAGAAGTTACCGTGGGCCACAACAGGCTCGTCGTCGGTGCCTTCCAGAGGGATCACCGTAGCCCACGGTTGCTCACTTTCTATCGTCAGTGGCGACGTCACACGAGTCACGCCATGTCGCTTACGGGGCTGACCAACCAGCATAATCGGATCAGGTTTGAGATCATATGCGAGAATTTTAGGGGTGACGGTCGGGATCCGTTCGTAAACAAAACCTTCTGCTGGATCGTGACTATATCCGCCTTCAGGAGTCTGTATCTTAGGTTCGCCAGATAGTTCTGCCTCTTCAGATGCCCCCTCGTAGGAGTCTAGAAGCGTCCAATATGGAAAGGTAGCTGTACTAATGCGCTGACGCGCAATGGCGACAGACACCGCTGAAGTATCACATGTAATCCAGCGGCGACCCCATTTTTCGGACATTAGCGCAGTGGTGGCTCCGCCACAGGTCGGGTCAAACACCAGGTCTCCAGGTGCCGTGGCCATCAGAATGCACCGTTCTATAACCTCGTCACCCGTTTGAACCACATACCGCTTGTCCTTAGCTTGCATCTGAGTCTGCCATATATTGTTGGTTCGTCGACCCGGAAGTTCATCTTCATACCGTTTCCACTGGAGTGTTGAATTAATATCAACAGCCACGAGCCGGTCAAGTTGCGCGAGACGGGCCATGCCCTCCATTGAAACGCTCCAATGGCGTCCTTTGGGGCATGGGAATTCGGTGCCGTTCCACAAAAATGAGTCCGACCGGCCTGTAGTTGATGCACCCTGCGAGTCCAGTGGTCTTCGCTGGAAAATTCTGGCTCCCTGAGGAATGTACTTGTCCGGCGCTCGCCGTTCGTCAGCCGATAATGGCCTGATTTTGCCATCTTCTAGCTCAAGCATGGCATATGATCTCATATATTCAATCTTATCTCTCCTGGTTAGTTGCTCGAATACCCTGTAGTCCTTCAACCTGGCCTTGTCCTTGGCGTACCACAGTAGGTAATCGGCTACGCTAGGCAGTGTCGTGGACGAAGAACTGCTGGTTGTAGCGTATACGATCGTTGCGACTTGGTTTTCGGCTCCAAACACCTCGTCTAGCAGAATGGCAGCGCGATGTACGTTCTGGTCACCGATTTGCATGAATATTGATCCACTATCAGCTAACAGATCGCGCATCAGGATCAACTTCTCGAGGGTCAAGTCCAGATAAGAGTGTATACCTCGCTCGTAGGTGTCTCGAAAGGTTCGGATCGTGCGAGTATCGTGAGGGCGGCCGTTGGCTGTCTCAGGTGTCTCGAGGCTCTTTGTGGAAACTTGGAAGTTGGATTTATAGCCCATTCCGTAAGGCGGGTCGAAGTAGATCATTTGTATCTTGTTAGCCATGTTCTCGCGTGCGAGTAGAGAAGCCATCACTCGGGTTGATTCACCGTGGATCAAGCGATTGGACCAATTTGCGGTATGTTGATACCACTCGTAAGCGGCATCCGCGGAAGGCAAACCATTGAAATCGCCGAAGAGTCTAGGAGTTTCTTCAGCTCCTTCGAGAAACTTGATGAACGCTGCTGGATGAACTTTTTCTCTCACGTACAGTGGGTGGGCCGCGTGCCCGCCTACTAAATCAGACTTGCGGTTCCAGGCCAAGATCGGATCTTCGCCCACCTCGCGGGTTGAGGGTTTGTGAAGAATGGGACTACGTGCCGCATTGTCCATGGTGGTAGCCGTCTGCTCAGTGGGTAGGTTCAGCCGTCGAGACGAGGAATGTGTGTATGAATCTGTAGTCTTTGTGCCAGCTTCCTTGGCCATCATTGCGTTCCTTACCTAAGCGCATTGAGACGAATTTGGCGAGCGTCTCGAATAGCCTGGTTCAATTCAGCGGGCAGGCGTTCTGGTTCGGTCAACTCCACAAACGCCCATCTACGCAGCCGAATTGGTAACTGTGCTGAAACTGAAACAGCCGGTATCCATTTTTCTAACACGGTCTGCTTCTTCCGTTCAGATTGCGCATCAGGCACCCCCTTACATTCCACAATCAGGTGCACAGCGTCTTCATCCTCACGTTCGGCGAATAGTCGGGCAACGAAATCGGGCTCGTAGTAATGCCACGCTCCATCCCACAGATAGGGTACGGTCCACCCCAGTCGAAAGTTCCTCACCCATCCGGTCACATCGGAATGTGTGTCGAGTGTCTTTGCGCAGGCTGCCTCTAGAGTTGAATGACAAGCTGCAATGTTCAATTCGGAGTTGGTAGTCCTGTGGCGGTCTTTTAGGCTTGTCTCGAACCTGACACCTGAAGTGTTGAGCAGTACCGGGTGGTTGAACACTGCTACAAGTTGGTCGGCGGTGCCCGCGGCCGTGGTGCAGGCATCGTCAATCTCCTGAACTGCCTGAACCAAATGTGCCTGCGCTAATCCGTCGTAGTGTTCGTCCAACACTCCGGCGAGATCGGCCCAGCGCCTAATAATTTTGATAGCGTCGTGAAACAATAGTCTATTGCGGGCGCGCCCGCTGGTGTTTGTCTCGATACGCTCGGTCCAGCGTTGTACGAGTCTGGCTGCCAACTGGGTCAGAGCCTCTTGCTGGCGTAGGGGTTTGTCGACACTAATTGTCGTCTCATCACCAACTGAGCCAGCGAGTGTTGCCTTAGTAGCTCCGTGGGGAGACCACTTTATGACTTGGCTTTCTTCTAAGTGGAATCCGTCTGAACCGGTTTCGTTTACGTAGTGCTCGACGTTTGGAAACTCAACCCGATGGTCGCGCCGCCCCGGAACACTGTAAACCTCATAGCGCGGCTTTGGCGGAGTAGTTTCTCCTTTTCCTTTGACGGGCATGAACTCAAACGGCACACCGACAACTTCGGCGTACTCAGCTATGAGTCGGCCTTTGTCGTCGTAGTTGTCATAGTTGGAGCGTCGCAACGCTCTACCAGTAACCTGCTCGCAGAGCAGTTGAGTTGTGAAGCGGCGGAACCCTAGTATGTGAGTTACTGTACGTGTATCCCAACCTTCGGTGAGCATTGACACGGACACTACACAACGGATGTGTTCACCCAAACCGCCGGGCTTTCCGACAGAGTTTAGGGCGCCGCGAATAACTTCACGTTCGTCGCGCTTGTCGCTCAAGGCTTGCAGCCTTGCTGCCTGCGTCTTGATTGCCTGGTTGAGACTGGCTTCGCCTTCCAAAGCCGAATGCACAAGCAATGTATGCACGTGGCTTGTTGGACCATTTTCGGAGTAGTTGGCGAACAAGTCTAACGATCCCGAATGGTAAATCGTTGGTTCAGCAGGTCCTGACTCCGACCAACCAGCGATATAATCACAGATAGCAGATGCGTTGCTAATGCTGTTGGCGACTACAATCATCACCGGCGGAGTCGGCATCCGCATGGACGGGTCCGCTGGCTTCATCCACTGCTCAAACTTCTGCTCGTAACTACGGTATAGCGCTAGCAGTCCGCGTTGTAGTTCACCCGGAACAGAGTCCTTCTGGACCTTTTTGGGCTTCGTGTGCGCATAGAGGTTACGCCAGGCAACGGTGCCAACGTGGGTGTCATCTTCAACTGGCACCTGCGGAATTTTCACTAGCCCCGACTCGATACTCTCCATCAGTCCAAAATCTGATATTGTCCAAGGAAATATCCGTTCTTTGCGTTCTTTGCCCTCGATGAAGATAGGTGTCGCTGAAAAGTCGTAGACTGGTCCGAGTCGCCCTGTGTCACGTAAGCCCGCCAAAGCACCAAACCAGATCGCGGCGGATTTACCATCATCTTCCTCGATACGACGTCCTCCCTCAGGTAGATAGCAGTGATGGGCTTCGTCGTTGAGCACGCACACCTTCGTCGTGCTGCTGGCGGTCGGGAACCCGCGCATCGTTCGATTGAGTACTGCGGACATTGACTCAACCTGCGCCTTACGGCCCGCGCGGATCAGTTTCTTGGCATCGCCGGACTCCAGATGACTGAGTCGGTCACGAGGCTGGAACGCGTGGAAGTTCAGTACTCGTACCTTTACCTTTCCAAGAACATCTCGCTTGCCCTCGGGCAGCAGATGCATCGAGTCGTAGATATTGTCGCGACTGGACGGCTTCAGCACCTCTAGTCGTTCACGGACTGTGTGACCGGGTGTTATTGCTAAGAACAGTGTGGTGTAGCGACCATCCTTGCGCCGTGAAGTCGCAGCGTTAACCGCATGCCAGGCAATCACCATGCCCATGACTACGGTTTTGCCTGTACCGGTCGCCATTCGCACGGCGAGGCGATATATGCCATCATTGTATTCCTCGTTTGCGGCGGCCAATTCGCCGCGAATCTCAGCCAATACCCGATCGCGTCTGGCATCGCATTCCGTTAGCCAAATCAGAGTCTCTGCCGCCTCGACCTGAGCGAAGAAAAGCCGTGGTTCGTTGGTTTCGCTACGCCAATGGGACAACAGTTGTCGCGTGGCCATGGTCGTGCCTGGATATTTGCTGTCGCGCCATTTTTTCACTGCTGCACGGATACGGTTGATGAGTTCGTTGTAGTCCTGTGAGATCACATCCAGTCGGAGTGACTGATCACGGACTTTTGGAACGATGGTCCGCGTCTGACTGGGGCGTCGGCCGGACACAATTTCACCCGTGGCTGTGTTGTCTTCGGCCAGCTTCCAGTGTCTTGAAGGTTCCTCATGAGGCCGATTCAAGACAGGATTAGTGATGTGAGTAAGCAGGATGCCCGCTGGCGAATCAGATGAACGAACGTGATGCTCAGTCATGATGAACACACTTTCACGTGTACTGTAAAATCTCGACAGAAGTCAACAGGTCGTGAGCTGACTGGGGTACCAGTAGTGCTCATCATGTGATGGGGCTGCCCTGGGGCGCATGGGCGCGATTTGGACTTAGCATTGCGAGCCATCTCCGAATTGACTAGCAACTACAGTAGCAACCGTGCTGGCCGACGTATGGGTCTCCAGAATCGGCCCTTTGCGTTTTTTGGGGGTGGGGGTGTTGGGTTCGGTGGGTTGAGGTTAGATGAGTAGGATGCCGCGTGCTTGGTAGTTGGTGATTTGGGTGATGCCGTGGGCTGTGCGGCGTAGGACTTGGAGTAGGTTGTTGGTGCGGTCGATGCGGCCGTTGGAGGGTCTGTTGGTGTGGTGCCAGTTCAAGATTTCGGGATGCCATCTGACGAGCGTGTCAACGGTTTCGTCGAACTCGGGAATGTCGCCTGTGCTGTAGAGGTCACAGAACCGATCGAGTGCTTTTAGGGCGCCTTGGTGGTCGTCGGCGAGGTACAGGTTGTGTAACTCGGCGAGAGCGTTCCACGCTGTTTTCAGTCTGGGGTGGGCGCTGAAGAGCCGGTGGAGTCGTTCGTGTTCGGCCGCGTTGAGTTTGTCGGGCCACCTCAGCAGCAAGAACCTGGCACCGAACACGTCAGGATCGAATCTGGGCTTGACACCGTCGGGTCGGCGTTGAATGTCGCGTCTAACCGCAAGCAGGCCGTTTTGGAACCATCTGATGACATGGAACCGGTCCAGTACGTGACGGGCGTGACCGATGTGCTGGCGGATCGCTTCGGTGTAAGCAATTGAGCCGTCAGACACGACAGTATGCACACCGCGGCACCAGCGATACCCCTGGGCAACGAAAAACCCCGTAAGTGCGGCTTTGTTGCGGTGCGCGACCATAGCTAGCACTTCACCGGTATCACCGTTCACCAGCACAGTTACGTAGCGGTGGCGGCGCTGTATGGACGTCTCATCCACCAACAGCAACCTGCAGTGCTGCTGGCGGCGGTGACGCCCTAGCACACCCGCATGAGCGCGTACTAGTGCCATGATCGTGTGCCAGCTCAGCCCGTAACGGTGAGCCACCGTACTGATAGGCATGTCACGAGCGTCGGTGACCAGCTGACGCGCTAGGCGTGCTGTGAAACCGCGCTCAAATGTTGCGTTTTGCTCACTGAACCGCGCACCGCAGGCGTCGCAGATCAACCGGCGCCGTTGCCACACCAACGTCACCGGACGACAAGAGTTGTCCACGTCACGAATTTTCACGTCGCGGCGGTCATGCACCCGTCCGCAACGCTTCCCGCAGTTCGGGCACAGCGGGCGACGTTCGCTGGATTGAACGGCTACCACCAGCTCATCGGGCGCGTCAACCAACACCCCCACCACCTTGACATGCGGCAACCGCAACCGCACCGCAATAACATCACTCACCATCGAGGCCCTCCAGGGATTGGCGTGCTCCAAACACCGATCCCCCCAGGGCCTCGACCCCTACACAGGGACCCTCAACCCACCCCACCCCCCAAAAACGCGAAGCCTCACTATTTGAGGCGAAGCCTCACTATTTGAGTGAATAGACGTTGCCGCAGCGCGGGCAACGGTCGTGCTACCCACAGGTTTTCCCCATTGTGGGGATAATCACACCTGTGTTATTTCATGTGGGTTGTTTGGCGGCCCCGTTTAGCCTCCCGATTTAGCGCCAACGTGTGGCTAACAGAATGCCGACCAAGACAATCGCCAAACCCACGACTATCCATACGTTGGACGGACTGCCTGGCAGCCAGCTCATGTAGTTCGCCACGATCGACCCGGTGCCGACTGCTAGCAGTGCCACAATCAGCCAGCCGAACCAGGGCGCGCTCGGGGGCGCACTGTTGCTTCCGCTGGCGGACGCGTGTTGATGGACGGTCGAGGCTTGCGGTCGGGTGCCTTTGGGCGTGATGCGGCTTGTGTTACGTGGCCTGGCCATGATGGTTCAACCTAACTGTCAATTTGCCTGTTCGGCTCAATGGGTGGACTCTCTGGGATTGATACGACTTGTGGGACTAACTGGCGGGGTCGCCTTGCTCCTCTTCGACCTGGGCCGCTTCGCCGATGACCATGGTGACGGTGTCGAAGTTGACTCTGATGTCGGTACCTGGCAGAGGCTCCAACCCGATGACTTGTCCGTCGGCGACATCGTCGGCAGCGACGGGCTGTGTGCGACGCTCCACAGTGAAGCCCAACTTGGTCAACTCCGCTTCCACGCCATCAGGATCAAGGACTTCCAACTCCTGCAGGCTCGGCACCGTCAGCATCGTTGGGGGCTTGAAGAGGTGAAGGACGACTTCGGAACCCGCGATGAGCACCGTTCCCGGCTCAGGACTGATTTCCCGCACGACGTTCGTGTTGACATCGGGGTTGGACACTTCGCGGTCTACTCGTTTCACTGTGAAACCGAGCGTCACCAACTGGGCCTCGATGCGGTCAGCGAGCGTCGTATCGAAGTCCTCCATTGAAGGCACTACGAGTTCTTCGGGCCCGTCGGACACCACCAGGGTGATGACGCTGCCCCGTTCCACTGATGCGGCAGCCTCAGGACTGCTGCGGATCACTGTTCCAGCGCTGAACTCGGTTGAGTAAGTCCGCTCAACCCTGTCCACCAGACCGAGACGGGCCAATGTGACTCTGGCATCGTCAATCGTCTGACCCGCCAGCCGTGGCACCTCTACCTCGCCCCGGCCCGCGGAGACCGTCAAGGTAATCACTGTGCCAGCCGGACGTTGTTCAGTGCTCAGGACGCTCTGCTCGGTGACGAGCCCGATGGCCAAGTTGTCATTTCGCACATCAACGCGCTCAACACTGAAACCCGCTGCCACGAGCATCGTCTCGGCATCTTCGTAGGTGCGCCCAACCACGTTGGGTGCCGAAATCAGCGTGCGCGACGCGGCGGCGAACAAAGTGATCGGATTGTCGGGATCATTCGGTTCGGCCAGCAACAATCCGGCGCGCGGGCTCTGTTGGAACACGACGTTCTCGTCAACATCGTCGCGTTCAGCAAATTCAACGCTGACGTATTCAAAACCGACATCGGCCAGTTCTCGCTCTGCTTCGGCGAAGTGCAGGCCCACGACGTTGGGCACTCGCAAGCGCAGCTCAGAAGCGGGCTCAACTTCAACGGCTACTCCGGACTGGCCGCGATCATTGACCAGCAAGAACACCAGCCCAGCAATGACCAGCAGCAAGACAATCAGCAGCGTGATCCACATCGGTGTGCGGTCCGGCGGCTCAACCACGCCCGGCGGTGGACCCTGCGGGTAGTGCGCGCCGCCCTCGCCGTTCGAGCCGCTGCCGTGCTGGCGATAGGGCGGTGTGGCTGAGGGGTACGCGGGTGCTGGCGCTGGGGCGGGGGTTGAGCCCGGTGCAGCCAGGGGCTCTGGGGGTTGGTGCTGCAGCGCAGGACCACTGACTACCGGGAAGTACGCAGTTGCATCGTCGGCTGCTGCTTGAGGTGGTTGCCCTGCGCGAAACCGCAACAAGTCGTTGCGCAATTCAGCGGCACCGCTGTAGCGAGCGGCAGGGTCTTTGGCGAGCCCGCGCAAGCAGATCGCTTCAAGCGCGCCAGGTACGTCAGCGTTGTACCGAGCTGGCGGAATCGGAGCTTCCTGAACATGTTTGAAGGCGATCGCTACAGGGTTGTCACCCGTGAAAGGGGGCCCCGCCGTGAGCATCTCATAGAGCACGACAGACAGCGAGTAAACGTCGCTGCGGGGGTCTGCATCGAGTCCTTGAGCCTGCTCGGGTGACAAGTAGGTGGCGGTGCCCATGACTGAGCCGGTGCGGGTCAGGTCATCGGTGCCGCTCTCTACAGCTCGTGCGATGCCGAAATCGGCCACTTTGACTTGCCCCGATGGGGTGATCATGACGTTGCCCGGTTTGATATCTCGATGCACCACGCCATTGCCGTGCGCGAATGCGAGCGCGGCCGCGATGTCAATTGTGATGTCCGCAGCGCGGTCAGGATGCAAAGGGCCTTCGCTTCGGATGATCTCAGCCAGGCTTCGACCCTCCACGTACTCCATCACGATGTAGTGAGTGCCGTCGTGGACACCCCAGTCGTAGACGCCGACCACGTTCGGCTGGCTCAGATTCGCGGCAGCTTGAGCCTCACGCTTGAAGCGTTCAACGAATGCCGAATCGGTCGCGAACTCCGGAAACAGCACCTTGACGGCGACAGGTCGGTCCAGCAACCGGTCGCGGCCGAGGAACACCTCGGACATTCCGCCTCGCGCCACACGGCTGAAGAGCTCGTAGCGACCGCCGAATATTGGATTGTCGGTGTCTTCCATGAGCTCGGTGTCTTCCATCAACACTGGGCATTTGTTGAGCGAGGTTCAACGGGTGACGGTGGGGCGTCGGGTCTAAAGGCGGCCGCGGCCTGTTTCGGTATCAGTGTCGGCGTCAGTGGCGGCGACAGCCCCTAGCGCAAGCGCTGCCTCCGCTACGGTCGCAGCGATCTTGGTCGCCAAGGTACTGCCGCCTTGAGTATCCCAGACATCATTGGCGACATCGGGTTCAATCACTACTGCCGCCACAACAGCAGGCGCATCAGCGGGCGCGGCTAGCACGGACCAGCTTCCGGTTCCGCTGCCGCCCGGAGCTACCAGTTGACCAGTCGTAATCGATACCGGGAGCTCCAAGTCGTCCGTAGTGCGGAGGTCAATTGACGCCTCCTGAGCCTCTGCGGTCATGCGCGCCAGCAGCCGAGCCGCCTCAGTCGCGCTGAAGATGCGCCCAGCGGCGCGCGGTGTCGTTTCAATGGCCATCTCGTGTGTTGACGATGCCGCATCGTCCGCGTTTCCGGCACTTCTCGTGTTCACCTGTTGCACGACGAAAGGGGTCATCTTGAGTCCGTCGTTAACCACCGCGGCAGCGACCAGAGCGAGTTGAAGCGGTGTCAGTTGCACCCACTCGTCTCGGTTGTCGTTGTTGTGGCCGTTGTCATTCGGGTCGTTGCTGATGTGAGGCACGCGGGCACTATCGGGCTCAGCCGGCAAGTCAATTCCAGTAGCACCCGTGGCTCGGCGGGCTCCTGCCAGCAAGTCAGCACCAGCACTGACGCGCGAGTCATCAATGCGCAGGGCGTAGTGATGCTGGTAGGCACGTGACTTCACCGGCTCAGCGCTCGCAGCAACAAACGCCTCCTCGGGATCGAAACTGGGTCGCGACCACATGGCAATCAGGGCGCCCGTCGCCGGGTTGATGACCACCACGGCCCCGTCGCGATCGCCTAACGCGGCACGCGCGGTGAGCTGAGCACCGTGATTCACGCTCAGCACCACATCACCCACTTGATCGCTGTCGGTGAACAGGTCGGTCAGTGTTCGCATCGCAATACTCGGATCGGTACCCGACAGCTCGCTGTCGTAGCTGCGCTCGATTCCAGCGGCGCCAGCCACTGGACTCAGATAGCCCACGATGTGCGCATAGAGCCGTCCGTGCGGGTAGGTGCGCATCGTGGGCGTCTCGGTGTCTTCGTGGCTGATAGCGAACGCAAGCTCTTCGCCGTCCGCGCTGATGATCGCACCGCGTGCGTTGCCAAAGGCTGCTGTCGCCGCCCGGGTGTTGAGCTCATGGCCTCGCAGGCCACCAGCAGAGATGACGCTCAGATTGGTGAGCTGCACCAGTAGCACGGCGAAGCCAATCCCAAGCGCGACTGTGAGCCAGATAATGCGGCGTCTCACGACCCACCTGTTCTCAACCGTGTCGGGCTCAACCGTGTCGGGCTCAACCGTGTCGGGCTCAACTGTGACGAGTTCGGCTGTCTTGGGTTCGGCTGATGTTGCTGGCTGCGAGCCGAACCGCTGACTTGCGAGACGGCGAGCAACATCCCAACTGCAATGCAGTTACCGATCATCGCAGCCGGGCCGTGGGCCGCGAATGGCAGCGCACCCACCGTGTGCGGAGTCAGTCTCAGCACGCCAGCTATCGAGGCGAATGCCTGCAGTCCGATGATGACGGTCGCTGTGACTCCCAACAGGCGATGCGTGCCTTGTGCTCGCTGCGCGATACCAGCGCCTACGCCTATCAGCAGCATGAATCCTGCCAATATCGCGGCGCCGCCCAGCATCCCGAGTTCTTCGACAATCACAGCCAGGACGTAGTCGCTGTGAGCCGCGACTATCCGATCCGGCGCACCGAGACCGGGCCCCACGCCACTGAGTCCCCCGGCGCTGATGGCGAAGATGCTCTCCACCGCTGCTGACCCACCGGCTTTCCACGGATTCAGCCAATGGCGCACTTGGGCAGACAACCCGTCGTTGACTGAGGCCAGCACGACCACTCCGATGCCGTACGTCGTGATGATCCCGACAAGCGCTCGTGTACGCACTGATGGCGGTGCCGCAGGCCGAGGGCTGGCGCTGTGATCGTCGTTGTCCAGCCATAGCGGCAACCAAGCGGCCGCGAAAATCACAACCGCCGAAGCCAGGTCTCCCCAAACGACAAGTAGCGCCCACGAGCCGACCGCAGCAGCCATCGCCCCGGTGACATGGCGATGAAAGACCAGCCGTTCACCCAGCCAACGCGGGGCAGTGACCGTGAGCCCACACGCCGCCAGCATTACTGCCAACTTGGCCAAAGCGTATGGCTGCACGCTCAACGCTCCCAAATGCAGCCACTGTCGAGCCGGTTCGTAGGCACCCCCAGAGATGTCAGCCCCGCGTCCGAAGCTGCCGAGGACTGCCAGCGCAATCGCGATGACTCCAGTCACGCCGGGGCGCCGCATGCACCACTCGATGCACCGCGTCGCGATCAAACATGCCACGAGCGCACTGAACCCTGCCACCACTGCGACGGTGTGACCGACCGCGAGTTCGGGCTGAATGCGCACCACCATCAACCAACCGATGCCAGTCAGCAGCGCGACGATGCCAAACACCGACTCGTTGCTGTTCGGTGCCCAACGTTTGATCCCCACATGCACACCCGCGCCGGCGACCAGCAGCACCCCCAACCAGACGGCGCTGCCCCACAGCGACTCCCTTGTGCCGCCGAGCGACACGCCAATCCCAGCGACCGCGAACCCGGCGCATACCACGACGCCCGCCAGCGCTACCAGCGCAGTCTGGGTACGTCGTCGCGGGCGCAGTAGCGACCTCAGCGAGAGCGCGAAAGACGTCGCGCGCGTCGACGCTCCGCTCGCTGCGAACTGGCAGTAATTCTGCGGGACCTGCGAGTGGGGCTGGTGGCGTCGACGGCTGTTGCTGGCTCGCTTGAGTTCCCACTTGACCAACGCGCAGCCGTCTCGTCGGCTGACGCGTCGTCGATGCCGCCGATGTCGATGTCCACTATCAGCGCGGTGGAGTTGTCGCGTCCGCCTCGGTCATTAGCGAGACGAATCAGCGAACGCGCTACATCCGACGGATGTTCGTTCAAGTCCAGCAGCCTGGAAATATCTGACTCGTCCAACTCGTTGGTGACGCCGTCCGTGCATAACAAGAATCGATCGTCGCCAGAGAGCTCAAGTACCCAGTCGTCAATTTTGACGTCAGGCTCAACACCGATGGCTCGAGTCAGAGTGTTGCGCCTCGGATGTTCGGCAGCCTCCTCAAGGGTCAGATCACCTGCTCTGACCATCTGCGCCACGAAGTTGTGATCGATGGTCAACTGGGTGAGTTCGCCGCTCTGGTAGCGATAGACGCGCGAATCGCCGACATTCACCAGGCACCAGACGCGGTCGCCGCCGCGGCGCACAACCGCGATGGCGCACAACGTTGTGCCCATGCCAGTCAAGTCGCTATGGGCGATAGACCGATGATGCACCACCTGGTTTGCGTGGCGAACAGCGGCCAGCAACTCAGTCGGCGTAGATGGCGAGTTAGCCGCAACGGTCTTCACAGCGAGGCTTGAGGCGACCCTGCCACCCAGGTGACCGCCCATGCCATCGGCCACCACGAACAGACCAATATCGGCGTACATGGCGTCCTGGTTCTCGGCGCGACGCAAACCCCGATCCGAAGCGCCGCCCCAGCGGATTCGCATCTGGCGGGCTGGAGTGTTCACAGTTGTCCAGTCTCGCGTGCGCGCACTAAGCCGCCACTGGCAGGTCCATTACAAATCAACTCACGACGACAAGCTGGGTGATGTCGCATCTTCCTGGGTCGCGTCTTCGTGGGTTGCGTCTTCGTGGGTCGCGTCTTCATGGACTGACCTCAAACACGGTGGCGCCTACCTGCACAAAGTCGCCTGCGCGCACCACTGTCGCAGTGGCTACCTTCTGGCGGTTCAGATAGGTCCCATTGGTGGAGCCGAGATCCTCCAGCAGATGCTCGCCACCATCGCAGAAGAAGCGGGCATGGGACTGCGAGGAGTAGCTGTCGTCGATTACCACGTCGCTGTCAGGACTTCGCCCAATAGTTAGCGCGTCGTTCAGCGTGTGACGCTGCCCTTGTGCGCTTAGTGGTGAGCGAACAACTAGCGCTAGCGGCTTGGGCGCGGCAGTGCTGGTTGATTTCCCGTCTCCCCGCATTTGCCGTAGCGATCGCCAACTGAGCTGGTGGCGGGGCGTCGCTACGTTTGCCCACACGGCTCGCATCACTCGGAAGAAGAACAAGTATACCAAAGTGACCACGCCTAGAGCTAGCAGGCGCACCAGTTGCTCAGACATCACGCTGTCGCGATCAAGTGGAACGCCAGCTTGTGCGTCGGGCCGCTACTTTCCCAGTTCCACTCACCTGGCGATGCGCTCACTCGGCGGAAGCGCGACGCGGCGCTGCCTCGGTGGTGGACTTGCCTCACGGCAACTCAGTTTAGGTGCGGAGGCTTGGGGGCTAGCCTGTTTGGCCCACGCGCGAGTGGCGGAATTGGCAGACGCGCAGGCTTCAGGTGCCTGTGCCCGCAAGGGTGTGAGGGTTCAAGTCCCTCCTCGCGCACAGCGTCGTCCTGGCTGCGGCTTCATGGGTGCGGTTTCATGGCAGCGGGTGGGGATAGGGGGGCAGTTATCTCCGTGCTCAGACAGTTGCGGCGCTTTGGTCTCGAAGTGGATGGGCTTTGGCGCCGCAAAACTGCGCGCGGAGATAACTGCCCCCCTATCCCCACCCGCGGGTTTCCTTGGTCCTTTTCTGCTCCTGCTTCCCCAAGCTGGCTGGCTTACGGCGTTTTGGTCTTGTTTAGGCCGTCTCGCGGGGTTGGGCCTTTAGGTGAGTGCGCCTTCGAGTCTTAGCAGCGTTGTTTTTCGGTCTAGGCCGCCGCCGTAGCCCACTAGTGATCCGTTGGCTCCGATTACCCGGTGACATGGCAGCACTATCGGTACTGGGTTGCGGCCATTTGCTTGACCTACTGCGCGCACGGCTTTGGGTCTGCCTATTAGCGCGGCCTGTTCGCCATAGCTGCGGGTGGTGCCGTAGGGGATGTCGCCTAACGCACGCCACGCGGCGACTTGGAACGGGGTTCCGCGCAGGTCAAGTTGGATCTCGAAGCTTGTGCGGTTGCCTGCGAAGTACTCGCCGAGTTGTTGTGTTGTTTGGCGCAATATTGGGTGGGAGGCGTCACACACCAGCTCATCGGGCTGCTGGTCAAGGGTGGCTTCACCTTGCCAGGACACCGAGCGCAAACCGGCATCAGTGGCCACTAGGTCCAACACTCCGACGGGAGAGTCCACGATGGTATGCCAATGCGTGTCGGCGCGGTTCCCGGTGTCATTGGCCCCTGTGTCGTTGGATGTGTTGTCAGACTTCTTCACTTGTCGCCTCATTTGTTGTTCTTCGGTCGGGGTTGCCACCTTGCATTGGAGCTAGTAGCTCCACGGCGACCCTTGAGCTTGGTCGGCTTCGGAGCCTGCTTCTCGGGCGCTGGTGCGTGCCATAGGTGCTGTGCTGCCCACGAACGGTAGGGCCGCCATGGCTCGGCCAGGGCCTCCATTTCGGCAGCGTTTACGTGGTGTCCGACTAGACGCTCCACTGCTCGCCGCAGTCCCAGGTCCGACGCTGGAAACGCGTCGTGATGTCCGTAGATACGCATCGCGATTAGGTGTGCCGTCCACGGCCCGATTCCGCGCAGCTCGCAGAGCCGAGCCACGATGTTCGCCAGCGAATCTGGGTGCTCAAGCGACTCGGTCGCGCTCAAGTTCACTTCGCCGTTCGCGATTGCCGTTGACAAACCCAAGATGGTCTCGCTGCGGCGTCGGGTGAATCCAAGTTCAACCAGTCCCCCAACGCTGGCGTCCGCAAGGCTCGCGGCGCTCGGGAAGAGGTGCGTCACTGCTTGCCGGTGTTGGTCGCTGGGCTTCTGGGCAATCGGCTCCCGGGAAATAGCAATGTGCGTACCGAAACGCTGAGCGATTCGACCACACATTGTGGAGGCCGCCGCTAGTGAGATCTGTTGCCCAACCACAATGCGGATGGCGGTCTCAAATCGGTCCCACGAACGGTGTACCCGCAGTCCAGGTGCATTACGCACAACACCGCCTATCAGTGGATCGTTGGCCAAGGCGGCTTGCGCTGGCGCTGGATTTTCGTTTACTCCGAGCATCGTTCGGCAGCGACTCACAACGTCAATGATTGAGCCGTAAGTTGGCAGATGTAGCCGTAGCTGCAGGTGGTCGTCGGCGCAGGCACCATCAGCGGGCATGCACAGTTCAGCTACGCCGGGATGTCCGCACGCGTTGAAGCTGCGAACGTAGCTGGAGCCAGTGCCTGGCTCAACGGTGGCAGCTTCGACGCCGGGAATGACCCGGGCGGACTGGTGCGCGACGAACGCCTCAAAATTGAAGGGAGCCACGTACGGCACGGCAAGCACAAGCCCGCCGTTAAGTTTGTCAAGCGTGCCGGTTCGCCGTTTGGCACGTAACTCCGATGGCGTAAAGCGAAACACCGACGTCATGGCCCGGTGTAGCTGGCGTGGCCCACCGAAGCCCGCAGCCCGAGCGATTTCGGTAAACGTCAAGTCTGTGTCGTCAATCAGGCAACGAGCAAAATGGGCTCGACGCGAGCGGGCGATAGCAGCCGGCGTCGCGCCCACGTGGCGCTCAAACAGCCGCCGCAGTTGACGGGTGCTGTAACCCACTTGGTCTGCGAGCGCGTCTTCGTGCTCGTGATCCAAGAAGCCGTCGTTTATGTGAATAAGAGCAGCTTCAACCGGTGCGGGTACTTCTAGTTCTGCTAGTGACCCGGCGCGACGTTCTGGACGGCAGCGCAGACACGGGCGGAAACCGGCGGCCTCGGCAGCCGCTGGGTTGGAGTATTGCGTCACGTTGCGTGCCAGCGGCCGGGCAGAGCACTCGGCTCGGCAGTAGATGCCAGTCGTGAGTACGGCCTCCACCTGCAGGCCCCCAGCTCGCATAGTCCCCATTCTGGCCGACCTGTTCAGCTTAGATCGGACACAAACGGACATGGAACTGGTCCATTCGGACCTAATCGGACATCAAGCGACCTGCGTTACGTGAGATCTGTCTAGCTGAGACCGGGTAGCTAGGTCCGGGTAGCCAGGTCCTGGCAGCTAGGTCCGGGTAGCCAGGTCTCGATGTGGGTGCGGCCAGTTTTGTCTGGCTACTGAGACTTGGAGCCTGCGGCCCGCTGGCGCCTCAACAACCACGCAGCCACCGCCAATGCGAGCAAGATGACCGGCAGGAACGGAACCATGGCACCGAAGATAACCAGCACGCCGTTGCCCACAGCAACCAGAGCGTTCGCTCCGCTGCGCAGCCCATCCACGAACGTTGGGGGCGAGTTGTCTTCCTCAACGTACAGCGACAAGTTCACGACTCGCGCCAGGCTCCCACGCTTGGTGCCATCTTCGTCTTCGGGCACAGCGCGCGCACGCACGTCAATGTCGAGACCTCTAGTTGCCACCCGACCGGCGATCCGACCGTCGGCGATTTCGGCAGTCAGCGTTGCCACGATCCGCTCACCGGGCTCGATGCGTTCCAGGCCATTGCCGCCGGTCAAAACAAGATCGTCCATGGCGAACCGTAAAGTCTCCGAACTGAGAGTGACATCAGTAAGCGCTGCTTCACCATCGTTTTCAAGCTCGAAACAAAAGCCGACATCGCCTGCGGGAGGTGCGGTGAGGTCGCTAAACCCGAGACACGGGTCATCGTCACCAGCAGCTAGCCACGCGCGCAGCCGCAAAGCTCTAGAGGGCACGGCTTGGAACGCTTCTGAGATGGTGAGCGTGATAGTGGTGAGATCTACTCGATCCCGCAGTGATCTGAGTTGCCCGCGTAGCCGTTCCAGATTCGTCTCGCGTTGAGCTAGTTCGCGCTCCAGATCGGCAAGCCCTTCCGTATCGGTGGCGCTTGACAGAAAGTCGCGTAGACGTTCAACACTGATTTCGGCGGTTTTGATGCGACTGTTCAGATCCACTACGACATCGGTGACGTCTTCTGCGTTGACGGACTGGTCGATGAGCTCGCCCACAGCGGCCAAGCCCGTAAGTGCTGCTTCGAAGTGCTCGGGTCGAATCCTGAACGTCAGCGTCGTGCTGACGTATTCGCGCGTTGAGGTTTGTTGACCAAACGTGATTCCATTGAGGCTCTTGACTACCTTGATCGCTTCTGCGGTGGCGGCAGCGACATCAACCGCTTCAACGCGGACTGTTGCCGTATAGATGATGTCGCGCCCCAAGTCGGCTCCGACGGTTGCGGTCTCGCTCGCTGAATCCCTCGAGCTGGACTGATCTTCCATGCTGTGGGCGGCTTCGACGCTGTCGTCGTAGTCATCGGACATGTTGTCTGAGTCCATGGAGTCTCGGGCCTGAATCCCTTGCGCCGCCGCGGTCTCTTGGCTGTCGGCCGCTTCTTCGTCCATCGCCGCAGACCACGAGACGGAATCATCAGCATCCAGCATTTCGGCGCTATCAGCGCCAGCATTTCTGGCGCTTGGCGAGTCGTCGTCTGTGCCGTTGGTCGCACACGCCGCGATCAAGACGAGTAGCGCTGCGGCTACCGCTGAGCATCGCAGCCATGCGGTTGAGTGGCGGCAGTTCTTGGGTCTGTGTGACGCATTCACGGCACTGCTCTCCTATCGGTCTAGGCAATCGCCCTGCATTGGGCGTGTACTACCTCTTTGACCTTTATGACTCCCGGAGTCAATTGTGGGTTCCTCGCAGGGCCATTACAGTCTCGTGTCGGCCCAGAAACGGGCCAGTGACCCCTCGTCAGGCCCAGATAGCCAGCAACCCAGCTAACCACCAACGCGGCGTCCAGCTACGCGACAACTAGCCATGAACAGTACTGTTCGCTTTATGGGTGACGATGTGGCTGCTTCAAAGGCCCCGGCTTCGGCGGCTCAAGATTGGGGTGCTCAAGATCAGGCGGCCCAAGATCGCGCGGTCCATGAGCCGCGGCAGAGCAGGTTGTATTTCCGTCAGCTCCTCTCAGGTCGCGATTTCGCGACTAGCGATCCAATCGCACGCCAGATGGTGAACTTCTCCTACCTAATCGGTGATCGGGAAACCCGCGAGGCGGTGATGGTGGATCCGGCTTATGCGGTGGACGACCTGCTAGATGTTCTGGATGAAGACGACATGACGCTGGCTGGTGTTTTGGCCACTCATTTTCATGCTGATCATGTGGGTGGGAACATGATGGGCTACAGCATTGAGGGCGTTGCCCAGTTACTTGAGCGTCAGGGTACGAAGATCCATCTGCAAGCAGCCGAAGCGGAGCTGGTGCGCAAAACGACAGGCATTTCCACCAGTGACATGGAATTGCACGCTTCGGGTGATGTTGTTTCGGTCGGTGCCATAGATATTGAGCTGCTGCACACACCTGGGCATACGCCCGGAAGTCAGTGCTTCTTAGTAGGTGGAGCACTCGTCGCTGGGGACACGCTTTTCTTGGAGGGCTGCGGACGGATGGACCTGCCCGGCAGCGACCCGACTGCGATGTATAGGTCGCTGCACGACACACTTGCCAAAGTGCCGGACTCTGCCGTGTTGTTCCCCGGACACCAGTACTCAGCCGATCCGTACGCAACTATGGGTGAGACGCGTCAGCTCAACTACGTCTTCAAACCACGCAGCGAGGCGCAGTGGCTGATGATGTTCGGGCATGTTTGATGGCGCAACTCTCGCCTGCGGCGCCTGCGGCTGTTGCATTTCCACCGGTTGTTGATGCCAGCGAGGTCGCAAGTTGCGACGACATCGTGCTGTGCGATGTGCGGTGGTACCTAGACGGGCGCTCCGGCTACGACGCCTACCTGGCGGGCCATATTCCTGGGGCAATCTGGGTTGACCTGCAAGCGCATCTGGCCTCGCCCGGCACCGCGGAGCAGGGTCGACACCCAATGATTAGCGCCGAGCAGTTCGCGGCATCGCTTGGAAGTCTGGGTATCGGTCCTCAGGACCCGGTTGTGGCCTACGACGACCAGCACGGCACGGCCGCAGGCCGCATGGTGTGGATGCTGCGAGTGCTCGGTCACGATGCGGCGCTACTAGATGGCGGATTAGCGCATTGGAGCGGCACCCTCGAAACGAAGCCGAGCGTTCGAGCAGCCTGCGACTGCGGTGTGCGAGCCTGGCCCGATCATGCGTTCGCTGATATTGACGCAGCAGCAGCCGTCGCTGAGAGCACCCAAGCAGTGCTTGTTGATGCGCGCCAACCCAATCGCTACAGCGGCGAGGCTGAGCCGATTGATCCGCGCGCTGGGCACATTCCGGGTGCGGTGAACGTTCCCACGACCGAAAATCTCGGTCCAGACGGACGCTTCGCGACACCCGAAGCGCTGCGCAGCATCTATGAGGCCAAGGGCATCCAGCTCCGGCCGACACAAGACGCCGTTGGTTCCGCCAGCCGCGCAAACGTGAACAGCGCAACCTTGCACACCACAGCCCCAAACAATGCAGTCGTGTACTGCGGCTCGGGTGTCAGCGCCTGCATGGACGCGTTGGCTATGGAGCGAGCTGGACTGGGTCGCCCGCAGTTGTACGTCGGGTCATGGTCTCAGTGGAGTCACACGTCCCGCCCCGCTGGACGCTGTTAGCTGCTGGACTCATCGCTCCTGAGTCTCATTCAGAAAGTCCACCAGCTTGACGATGGCGTTCTCGGTTACGACGCCCGCGATTCGACCGCCGCTGTCAACTACGGGATACAGCTCAATCTGTGCATCTGCCATGGCTTCGGTGACTTCGCGCAGCGTCCACGAAGGGCGAGCGGGCTCAATGTCGGTGGTCATCACTTCCCCGCACGTCACCGACAGCCAGTTGCTGCGATCCACCTCGCGGCAGTCGCCTAGCCGTATCACGCCCAGGAAGTCCCTTGAGGGCCCCACAACCACAGCCTCCAACTGCTTTTGTCGCAGCGCGATTCCCCATACGAAGTCCGCTAGCGGCGTGTCGGCGTTCACGCTGGGCACATCGGTGGACATGGCGGAGTTGACCGGCATCTCCAAGCGACGTTCTAGATGTCCGGTGCGACTGTCTCGCTGATACTGCGACACCGACGAGTTGCCAATTAGCACCTGCGACACGGCAACGGCCACTAAGGCGGGTACCACGAACGCGGGCGCGCCTGTGGATTCGGCCACGAACATCACCGCTGCGAGCGGCGTGCGATAGCCCGCTGCCAAAAACGCAGCCACTCCAATGAAAGGAAAGAACGCCATCGACTCGGGACCCAACTCAATCCAGCCACCCACCAAGCGGCCAACAATGAGCCCAAACACGGCCAACGGAATGAACACGCCGCCCACACCGCCTGCTGCGATCACGGTTGAGGTGGCCAGCACGCGCACCGCCAGCAATGCCCCCAAAAGCACCAGCGACTGATCGACGTCGAGCGACCAGGTCACCAACTGGCCCTCGGCTGTTGGACCCAGCGACAGTGGGGCATCGAACAAGAGCTCACTGAGCGCCGCCAGGCCCACCAGAACAGCGCCGCCAATCAAAGCCAGCAGCCACCACGGCCGCTCAGAGGCTTCGATTCGCTTCGCGGCAGCCAGCAAACGGCAGAACGCGGACGCTGCCAGCCCGCACAGCGCTCCCACCGCAGCGGCGCCCAGTAGCTCCTGGCGGCCGAAGCCGACTCGGACTAGCTCGGTGCCGATCTCAAATGGGCGGTCGTCGAAGCCGGTGACCAGCACGTAAACGACGTAGCTGGAAGCACTAGAGAGCAGTGCGGGCAGCAGCGCCCGCCGCCCCAGGTCGCTGCGGTAGGGAGCTTCCAGTGCGAATAGCACCCCGGTAGCCGGCGCCTGGAAGATGGCACTCACGCCCGCGGCGGCACCCGCTACCAGCAGGGCGTAGCCCTCTCGATTGCGGAACAAGCGCCTAGCCAGACGCTGGATCCCATTGCCCGCAGTGGCGCCTGCGTAGATCGACGGGCCCTCAAGGCCCACAGCACCACCGGACCCGACCGTCACAATGCCCGCCGCCAGTCTCATCGGCAGGTCTCGCAGCCGCATCGGCTGAGTGCGGTCGTGAAATGCGCGTATGTACTCCTCAGACGTCGACGGGGAGAGTCGCTTGCCTGCGTCGGCCCAGCGCAGCATGATGACCGCACCCCACAGTCCGAGAGCCGGAGCGATCATTCGCTGCCACGGCGGCAAGTGCAGTACCCGTTCGAGCAGCACCTTCTCGGTCAGTACAGCGACCATTGCCACGATGAACCCGGTGACCGCACCCACCGCGACGTAGGTCGCGAAGCGCAGCAGCCGGTTTCGCATGCGGACCTACTTCCTTGCAGGTGCGGAGAGGGTGGGATTCGAACCCACGAACCACCTCACGGCAGTTACTTCCTTAGCAGGGAAGCGCCTTCAACCGGACTCGGCCACCTCTCCATACCCAACCTGCCAATCCCTAGCAGGCGCGCCCACTCAAGCTAGCCCCAAGAAGATAGCTCCATTCAGTGAGTGTTCGTGGCGCACAATCGCACTTAACTGGTAACTCGCGGCGGGTAGGTTGATCCACGGAGGGGTGGCAGAGTGGACGATTGCGACGGTCTTGAAAACCGTTGAGGCGCAAGCCTCCGGGGGTTCGAATCCCCCTCCCTCCGCACAATCATCGCACTAGGCGGCGTAGCGACTTCAGCCAGTCGTCGGACGAACTCCAGGCTTCCTCGCTGACTCGCTGACGACCGGAGGAATTGCCGTTAGCGGCGGGGAACGAGCCGAGGAACTTGACGTCTCTTTGCTTCATTTTGAGGGCGCGTAGGCAATCGGCCACGACCTCATCACAGATGTGCCCCTCAAAGTCCAGCAAGAAGCAGTATTCGCCCAGGCCGCGGCGCGTAGGTCGCGATTCAAGCCGGGACAGATCTAACCGGCGAGCTTCAAACTCCATCAGGATGCCCAGCAGACTGCCTGGCTCGTTCTGGTTTTGGAACACCACGATGCTGGTTTTGTCGTTGCCGCTAGCAGGGGCAACACGATTCTGGCCCAATAACAGAAATCGGGTTTGGTTGTCGCGGTGATCCGCAATAGAGGAAGCCACAGTTTCGAGGCCATAAATCTTGGCCGCGGCGGGGCTTGCTATTGCTGCTACTCCTTCCAGACGCTCCTCGGCGATGCGCCGCGCGGCGAGCGCCGTGGATGTGGCCGCCTCGATTTGCGCATTGGGCAGCTTTTCGTGCAGGAACGCCCGGCATTGAGCGATGGCGACGGGGAAGGACAACACCGTGTGGATTTTGGACAGTTCGGGAACTATGCCAGCACTGCCAAGAGCCATCAGATCAAGCTGCACGTTCACAACTACTTCGCGTTGGATCAGAAAATCAAAGTCGAACGCGAGTGCGTCCTGGGTTACATTGACTGCGCCCTCAATGGCGTTCTCCACCGGGACGAAGCCATAATCAACCGTTCCGTCGTTCAGAGCGGAGAGCACCTCAGGCACCGACATGAGAGGTACGAGCGTACACTGCGCTAGGTCCTGCTGGCTGGCCAGCGCCGCCTCAGTAAAGGTGCCCTTAGGGCCCATGTAGCCGATGCGAGTAGAACGAAGCAGGCCAGTGGCGCACTCAGACCCAGCCGTGTCAGGAGATCCAGGGCCGCTAGGCATCAACGCAGGATACGTGCGAAGGCACCCCAGGCTCGGCTACAGCAGATAGAACGACAGGCGATGAATGAGCAGGACATGGCTGCGCTGCTGGCGCAGGTCGCCGACGGCTCATTGCTCCCCTCTGAGGCGCTGCAGCGTCTGCGGAGACTGCCGTTTACCGAAGTCGCCGGAGCCCGCGTTGATCATCACCGCACACTGCGTACAGGTCAGCCCGAGGCCGTGTATGGGCCAGGCAAGTCGGCCAGCCAGTGCGCGCACATCGTGGCCGAGATGTTGAGTGGCGGGTCCGATCCGGTGCTGCTGACACGAGCAGACGCGGCCCAAGTCGATGCGTCCACAAAGGCCTGTCCGGGCGGCGTAGTGCATAGGCCTATGCACCGAGACCCCGACCCCAACGACAGCTCGTCGGCGAGCGCTGCGAGCCTGGCAACCGTAGTTTGGCGTGCAGCCCCCGCTCGCGCCGAGCGGGTGGTGGTGGCCTCAGCGGGAACGGCGGACGGTCCCGTGGCGTGCGAAGCAGCAGCGGTACTGACTGCGTTCGGTGTAGCGGCCCATCTGGTGGCCGATATAGGCCTAGCTGGCTTGCATCGCTTTCTGGCCGAGATTGATACGTTGGCCTCGGCCGATGTGGTCATTGTGGTGGCGGGCATGGAGGGGGCGCTGGCAACTGCGGTGGCGGGCGTGATAGCCGCACCGGTCATAGCGGTACCAACCAGCGCGGGCTACGGCGCCGCATTGGATGGTGTGACAGCACTGTTGGCTATGCACGCCACTTGCGCGCCGGGCGTCAGCGTGGTGGGTATTGACAATGGATTTGGAGCGTCGATGGCGGCCATGCGCATCTTGGAACTAGCGGCGTCACATAGACCGCAGGCTCCTAGCCAAGTCCAGCAGGTCCAATGACGACTGCAGCCTGGTTCGACCCCAGTTCGGGAATCGCTGGTGACATGGCGTTGGGAGCACTGCTTGACGCAGGCGCCGATCTGGAGTTCGTGACTGCACAGTTGGACACGCTCGCGCTTGATGGCTGGCATTTGGGTACCGAAGTTGTGTGTCGCAACCAACTGGCCGCGACGCGCGCGCTGGTAGTAGCACCGGAGGGGCACCATCACCGACGCTGGAAGGACATTCGCGAGCTACTGGACGCAGCGCCACTGCAAGTGCGCGTGCGACAGCGCTCGCTTGCGGTGTTTGAGGCGTTGGCGTGCGCTGAAGGAGCCGTACACGCGATAGCGCCCGAGGAGGTGCATTTCCATGAAGTCGGTGCTCTAGATGCCATCGTGGACATCGTGGGTGTTTGCGCTGCGCTGGAGGCTCTGAGCGTGGACCACGTCTATTGCGGACCGGTCGCGGTCGGTAGGGGCACTATCACAGCAGCTCACGGTGAGCTGCCCAATCCTCCACCCGCTGTAGTGCGCCTGCTGCGGGGCCGACCAGTTGTGGGCATTGATGTCGACTTGGAGCTGACGACCCCCACGGGCGCCGCAGTCGTGACTGCGCTGGCGGAGCGCTTTGGACCCACTCCGGCCATGACCATCTTGAGTTCCGGGTTCGGCGCTGGCGCACGTGACCTGCCTGGCCGCGCGAACGCCACTGGTGTGCTGATTGGCACGTTGACGAATGCCGCGCTGGACGCCCAGCAAAAAACTCAGCCAAATGCCCACCCACTGGGCCAAACATTGGGCCAATCTGGCGTCGACATTGGCGGCCAGGATTTAGAGCTTCAGCGCGCGATGGCTGAGGTGCGCAGCGCTGCCGATGTCACCGACTTGGTAGAGCTGGCAGCCAACCTTGACGATGTCACTAGTGAGATGCTCGCCCATGCGTTGAGCGAGCTGCTTTCGACCGGAGCGCTAGACGCCTGGGTAGCGCCCATCGTCATGAAAAAGGGCCGCCCAGCCCACACGCTTACGGTGTTGTGTCATCGTGATCATGTGACTCGTTGCGCGGATCTCATTGCCCGTCTTACCGGCACGCTGGGGCTGCGTGCTCGCACCGTCGTACGCACAGCGCTGGAGCGCCGCACCTCAAGCGTTGAAATGGAAGGCCACACCATCGCTGTGAAGCACGGCCCCTACGCCAGCAAGCCCGAATGGGACGATGTAGCCGCGGCCGCTGAGGCACTGGGCCGCGCACCAGCCGATGTGGCCCGAACGGCCGTCCGGTTGGCTGGCCATGACGGCACAGTCACGACCTCGCCCATGAGCGACCTCGCCCATGAGACCGTGACGACAAAGCCGCGACGACAAGACCGCGACGACGCTTGCTCGTAGACTGTCGCCAGTTCTGGGCAGCCAGCACGAACACCAGCGCTTGTAGCTCAATTGGACAGAGCATCTGACTACGGATCAGAAGGTTCGGGGTTCGAATCCCTGCAAGCGCGCTCACCGTCGCGACGCACCGATCCAGGCGACCAGAACTACGGGAGCGCAACTATGCAGCGCAGGATCGCAATAGTCGGAGCTGGCATGTCCGGGCTGGGTGCTGCGTGGGCTTTGCACCACCATCGGGACCGCTTCGACTTCCGCGTGTACGAAGCCAACGAGCGCGTTGGGGGTAACGCGGTAACCGTTGACATGCCCCAAGCTGATGGCAGCACCGTTCCGTTCGATATCTCGGTGACGGCCTGCATTCCGTCGGTGTATGACCATGTGTTGTTGCTGCTGGAGCGTTTCGGCATTGATCTGGTGGACACCAAGTTCAACTACAGCGTGAGGTACCAAGGCGGCACCTACGCCCACGATTTCGATTCGGACATTCGGGCCGAGCTGCAGCCCGAGATCCGCAAGTTCCAGCGCCTGCTGAGCTTTCTGCATTCTTTCGGACGTCTCTCCAGCGCAAAATCGCAACTGTTGAACGCGCTCAACCCGTTCAACTACATCAGCATGCGCACAGTGCTGAACCTAGGCGGCTTTTCTGCGGACTTCAGGTACAAGGTGCTCAAGCCGATGTTTGTCAACTTCTTGATGGCGACCAACGTGTTTGACATGCCCGCAGCGCTGTTTGCTCGCTACCTGGAGTTCTTCAATATCGAGACAGCCACACCTATGCAAACGTGGGACCAGGGAACTCGGCGCATCTACGAACACATGACGGCCGACTTCAGCGACAAGATCTGGCTGAATCGGCCCGTTAGCAAGGTTCGTCGTCACACTGATCACGTGGTAGTTACCGACGCCGACGGCAACAGCGAGACCTTCGACGAGGTGATCTTCGCTTGCAATGCCAACCAGACGTTGATGATGCTGGATCGCCCAACCATGCTTGAGCGGTTCCTGCTCAGCTCAATTCGCTACGAGAGCGAGTTGCACAACCACGCAATCGTGCATAGCGATCACACTGTCTTGCCCGACAATGAGGTGCAGTGTCTAGCCAGTCGCAGCAACCACATTGAGCAATACGGCGCACGACCCGACAACTACGAGATCACCTACATCATGCACAACCAGCAGCCGTGGGCGAACAAATCGGATCGACCTTGCCTGGTGACCTACAACCCGATTTCGCGCATAGACGACCGCAAGGTTAACCATCGTCATTGGTTCCAGCACGTCGTACATGACGTTCGCCACATAACGCTGCTGGTGCCGATGTTTCGTTTCATTCAGGGCAGACGGCGGAGCTGGCATTGCGGCGCTCACACGCTCGTGAACAGTCAAGAGACTTGCTTCGTGACCGGTCTGGCTGCCGCCACGCAGTTGGGTGCCGATTACCCGTTTGATCAGCCGGCAGCGCTGCGAGTTTTCAACTACTACGGCGGCCTCCTACACGGCGCCCGTTTCCGCAAAGTTCAGATTGAGAACGACGCTTAGGTTCAACCGGTGAGCCAGCCGCCCCAGGCGTGGGACTTTTGGGTTGACCGCGGTGGCACCTTCACGGACGTCGTGGCACGTCGGCCCGATGGCAGCCTCGTCACCCACAAGTTGCTGAGCGAAAACCCGCATCACTACGACGACGCCGCCACAACGGCCATCGGAGACTTACTTGATGTGCCTCGCGGCGAAATGCTGCCACGAGAGCGCATTGGTTCGGTAAAGATGGGCACCACAGTGGCCACCAACGCGTTGTTGCAGCGTCGTGGTGCGCCAACCATGTTGGTAACCACCGCGGGCTTCGGTGATGTGTTGCGGATCGGCTATCAGACTCGCCCACATTTGTTCAAGCTGGACATCGTTTTGCCCCAGATGCTCTATCTGGAGGTGCTTGAGGTCCGCGAGCGAATAGCGGCCGATGGCACGGTGCTGGTCGGATTAGACCTACCTGCCGCCACAGCCAGCCTCAAGGAGGCCCGTGAGCGCGGCATCGAAGCTGTGGCCATAGTGCTGGTGCATGGCTATCGGCACACCGTCCACGAGGTAGCGCTGGCAAGCGCGGCCCGCAAAATTGGCTTCGCGCAAGTGTCGGTCAGTCACGAGGTGGATCCGTTGGTCAAGATGGTTCCGCGAGGCGACACGACCGTGGCCGACGCCTACCTTTCACCAGTTCTGCGCAGCTACATCGATGCTGTTGCGATGCGTCTTGGGAGCCCTGGTACCAGCGAGGCTGGGACAGTGCGCGGTGACAGCACCGACGTGGCGCGTGGTCCGAAGCTGCAGTTCATGCAATCAAACGGCGGATTAGCCGATGCCCGACGCTTCCGCGGACGCGACGCGCCGCTGTCGGGCCCAGCCGGTGGTGTCGTAGGCATGGCTCGTGTTGGTCAAGCAGCCGGCTTTGAGCGGCTCATTGGCTTCGACATGGGCGGCACCTCCACAGATGTTTCGCATTTTGCTGGTGAGTTTGAGTACGCGAACGAGACCGAGGTAGCGGGCATCCGGGTGCGCACTCCCATCATCGACATGCACACCGTGGCGGCCGGTGGTGGCTCTGTGCTGACTTTCGACGGAAGTCGTCTGCGGGTTGGTCCCGACTCCGCCGGCGCCCACCCGGGCCCGGCCAGCTACGGCGCAGGTGGTCCCCTTGCGGTGACTGACGCCAACGTGGTGCTCGGCGTAATCCGACCCGAGTATTTCCCAGCAGTGTTCGGCACCGAAGGCAACCAACCGCTCAACGTGGACGCGGCGGCTGGCGCGATGGCAGCGCTCGCAGACACAATCGCAGATGCGAGCGGCATACAGCTAGCCGGTCACGAAGCTGCGTTCGGTTACTGCGAGATAGCGGCGCAGAACATGGCCAATGCGATTCGCAAGATAAGCACTCAACGCGGTCACGACATCACCGCTTACACGCTGGTGTGCTTTGGGGGTGCTGGTGGCCAGCATGCTTGCCGGGTCGCAGATCTGCTTGGCATCACCACGATCCTCATCCACCCACACGCAGGTGTGCTTTCGGCACTGGGCATTGGACTGGCTGACGTCACCGAACTGACCGCCGAACCAATCGAAGCACCCCTTGACGACGAACTCGTTGGTGGGTTGCACCGGCGCCTCTTGGCCGCACAGCCCAGTGTTGCTGGGGCATTGGAGGCGGCGGGTGTGCTGGCGGATCAAATCTTGGTGACCGGGCGTCTGGCCGTTCGCTACGCCGGTTCCGATACGTCGCTGCGGGTGCTGCTGGGCAGCGTCGGCGGCAATGGCGACAGCGCTGCATCTCGAAGCAGCGCCCTGTCAACCGGCAAAGCTGTGTCTCGCAGCACAGTCAAGTCTTGCAGCACTGCTGAGGAGGTGGCCGCCGCCTTTGCGACAGCGCACCAGAAGCGATTCGGTTTCAGTCCGCCTGATGGCTCAAGAGCCGACGCACTAGTGGTTGACGCGCTTCACATTGAGGCCCGTGGCCGCGTCGCTGATCTTCCTGGTGTTGCGCCGACGGCGACAGACCGCGAAGCGCTGCTTGGGACGCACCGTGTCTTTTTGACGAGTATGACTAGGGCTCCTGTGGGTGAGGTCTCCGTGAGCGCAGATACTGCGGACTCGGCGGACTCGGCCGACAGCTTGGGTGGCGCAGACTCGTCGGTTCTCAGATGTGCCAGTTACGAAACACCGTTTTGGGATCGCACTGCGCTGGCGGTCGGCGCAACAATGCCAGGACCTGCGGTTGTAGTGGAACCGAACGCAACCACCGTAATCCAGCCCGGCTGGTTGGGCACAATCACCGAGCGCGGTGACCTCGTTGTGGAACGCGTTGTAGCGCGGCCTTCCAGCGCAGCCATAGGCACCGATGTTGATCCTGTTCAGCTTGAGATTTTCAACAACCTGTTTATGAACGTCGCGGAGCAGATGGGTGTGGTACTTGAGCACACGGCTGTCTCGGTGAACATCAAGGAACGGCGCGACTTCAGTTGCGCGCTGTTCGACTGGGCTGGCCAGCTAGTTGCGAATGCGCCGCACCTGCCGGTGCATCTGGGCTCTATGAGCGAGTCGATAAGGACCGTTATTGAGCAAAACCCACACATGGCACCTGGTGACGTTTTCGTGCTCAACAACCCCTACAACGGCGGTACCCACTTGCCTGATATCACCGTGGTGCGACCGATCTTTGATGTCTCCGGCGCTGGACCTACCTTCTATGTGGCTGCGCGAGGTCACCATGCAGATATTGGGGGCAGCGTGCCCGGTTCAGCGCCAGCGGATTCATCGATCATCTACGAGGAAGGCCTGGTCCTAGACAACCTTCAGATAGTGGCGCAGGGTCGCTTTCTCGAACAACGGGTACGCGATGTGCTTAACAGCGGCGCTTGGCCAGCTCGTAATCCCGACCAGAACATCGCTGACCTGCGCGCTCAGGTCGCTGCTTGTGAGCGCGGCGCCTCCGAGCTGGCTCGTATCGTTGAGTACTACGGCCTCGAGACGGTTCACGCCTACATGGGCCATGTAGCTGACAACGCCGAAGAGATGGTGCGTCGTGTCATCGATGCTCTCGAGGACGGCAGCTTTCGGATGGAACTTGATGATGGCAGCGTCATCTGCGTGCAAATCCGCGTGGACGCTGAGAATCGCAGCGCGGTAGTCGACTTCACCGGTACCAGCGGTCAACATCCAGGCAATTTCAACGCTCCTCTAGCGGTGTGCCGATCCGCGGTGCTGTATGTCTTTCGCTGCATGGTCGACGATGCCATTCCGCTGAACGCTGGCTGTTTGCGGCCGCTCAAGCTGGTGGTGCCCGATCCCTCAATGTTGTCGCCTCATCCACCAGCCGCGGTCATCGCTGGCAACGTTGAGACATCCCAGCAGATCACCGATGCGCTGTTCGGTGCGCTGGGCGTCGTAGCGGCATCGCAGGGCACAATGAACAACTTCATTTGGGGCAATGCCGATCATCAGTACTACGAGACGATCTGTGGGGGAGCTGGCGCCACGGCGCACCGCGCTGGGGCTGATGCCGTGCATACGCACATGACCAACACAAGACTGACCGACCCGGAGATTCTTGAACAACGCCACCCGGTGCTGCTTGAGAGGTTCGAAGTGCGCCGCGGCTCCGGCGGTCGGGGTGCCAACCGGGGTGGCGATGGTGTGGTGCGGCGACTGCGGTTTGGTGAACCGATGACCGTGAATCTGCTGTCCAGCCGTCGGCGGATTGCTCCGTTTGGTGTCGCTGGGGGCGAACCGGGGGCGCTCGGACGCAACCTGTTGGAACGTGTCGATGGAACCGCGAGCGAGTTGGCTGGCTGCGCGCGGATCGAGGTCGGCGTCGGTGACGTGATGGAGATTCACACACCCGGCGGCGGCGGTTACGGCGCGCCACGTTCAGCCCAGGAGTCAACCCAGTGGGCCAACCCAGTAAGACTGTGAGACCGATGACTGACCTGGCGAGCGCTACCTCGGATGCTGTCGTGCTGACGCCCGAGCGAGCCCATCTCGTAGCAAAGATGGCCGAGTTGGGGCCAGCGTTCGCTCAGCGAGCCCCAGCCCATGACCGTGACGCCAGCTTCCCGCACGAAAACTGGGCCGACCTCGCCGACGCGGGCTTCTTGGGCCTGTGCGTGCCCGTCGAGGCAGGTGGTCTGGGAGCGGACTTCGTGGGTTATGCGTTGGTGGCTGAGGAGATGGGCCGTCACTGCGCTACCACAGCGTTGACGTTCAACATGCACACAGCCACTGCGTTGCTGGCTGGCCCGATCGCCGATGCATTGCTGGCTGGCGAGCGTGGCAGGGCGCTGGATGCTGACGAAGCAATGGCTGCTCACCTTGCGATAACCCGCCCCCGCTTGTGGGAAGGCATGGTTGGCGGGCGCGTCATTCACTCCCAACCATTTTCGGAGGGTCAGGCACCGGACGCTCGCTCGGGGTTCAGCACCCGCGCGGTGCCGACCGAAGGGGGCTACTTGGTGACTGGCCGCAAGATATTCGCGTCGCTTAGTGGAGCTGCCCACATACACAACGTGTTGGCTTTGGTAGACGACGACCCGCGCATAAGGCTGTTGGGCGTTCCTGCCGACGCGGACGGTGTCGAAATTGTTGGTGAGTGGGACCCAATCGGCATGCGTGGCACAGACTCACGCACGCTGGTGATGAACGAAGCGTTCGTACCGGCGCACAATGAAGTCTTGCCCCCCGGGATGTTCAACGCGATGGTGTCTGGCTTCCCGCAGTTCTACATGAGTCTTACTTTCAGCTATCTGGGGCTGATGCGCGCCATCTTGGACGCGACTCGCAGCTACCTGCGTGGTGAGTCCGGGGTGAAGGCGTCGCGCGATCATCCGATCAAACAGACCGGCTGGGCGCAGTTGCAGCTTCTATACGACAGGGCGCAGGCCCTCACCTATCGAGTGCTCGGTGAGATTGGTGTGGATCCCGGACCTGCACAACTGCGGCGGGCGTACGCGGCGACGGTGACCACCATGGAGAGCGCTCCGGAGATGGCCTCGCTGGCGCTGCGCACCTGTGGCGGGAGGTCGCTGCTGCGACCCGGCAGGCTAGAGCAGCATTACCGCGACGCTCGCTGCGGCGCCACGATGCTGCCGTGGAGCACTGAGGAGCTGCTGGTCCGTCTTGGCCGCAACGATCTTTACGGCGACCAAGGAGGCCCTCGCTAGGCGGGAGCCTCAAGTGGGGGGTCGCGAAGCGGGGAGGCCTGAGTGGGGTAGCCCAAGTTGGTGGCCCAAGCGGAGTGGCCCAAGTGGGGAGGCATCATGGCACCCATGGGCCATAGTGAAGCCATGGATGGGGCCGATCATGTCGCTGAGCAACCGATCGTCGTGTGGGAGGGTTCGCCCAACCTGCACAATCCGCTGCTGCTAGTCGCGTTTGAGGGATGGTTTGACGCTGGCGAGTGCGCCACAGGCGCACTGGCGTGGATGCGTGAACGAAGCGAGGCTCGCCGGGTCTGCCACATTGACCCAGAAGAGTTCTTCGACTTCCAGGAGAGTCGCCCGAATATTGAGATCACCCCTCAGGGCGAACGTCGTATTCGTTGGCCTGGGGCCGAGTGTCACGTGGTGCCAGCCGCTCCGCCGCACGATTTGGTGTTGTTGTCCGGTGTTGAACCGCGGATGCGCTGGCGCAAGTTCTGCGAAGGAGTAACAAACATTGCTCTTGAACTTGGTTGCCAAATGGTGGTAACGCTCGGGGCGATGGTTGCAGGGGTGTCGCACTCGCGCGACGCATCGGTGAAGGGCAGCGCCGCCAACGGGGATTTGGCAGCTCGTCTAGGTCTTGACAGTCCCAGCTACCAGGGGCCTACCGGGATCATCGGGACGCTCCACGACGCGTTGGATAGGGCGTCGTTGCCGGTGGTGTCACTACGGGTGGGCGTGCCCCACTACGTAGCGGGCCCACCTAACCCCAAGGGTACGCGGGCGCTCCTGGCCCACTTCGAGACTGTCACGGGTGTGCCGACCGGTTATCGCGAGCTGGACAGCAACGTGCAGACCTGGGAGCAGCGAGTCAATGAGGCGGTGGCTAGGGACCCTGAGATCGTGTCCTACATTCGCCAGCTTGAAGAAGAAGCTGATCGCGCTGAGCGTGAGCAACTGCCAAGCGGTGAAGACATAGCGCTTGAGTTCCAAAAGTTCCTGGCTGAGCAGAGCGAGTCTCCTTCGGCCGATGACGATGGACCCCCCAACTGACATGGGCGGAAGCACCTTTGGGAAACGCTTCGCGGTTACCACCTTTGGCGAATCGCACGGGGGCGCATTGGGTGTCATTGTTGATGGCTGCCCCGCGCGCCTTGAACTCAGTGAAGCCGACGTACAGGCCGATGTGGATCGCCGCCGGCCGGGTCAAAGTCGTCTAGTCACCCAACGCGACGAGCCGGATCGAGTCAGCATCCATTCAGGTGTGTTTGAGGGCCTCACGCTGGGCACACCGATCGGTATGACGGTGACCAATACAGACGCGCGTCCCGGCGCGTACGCCGACATGGCCAACGTCTACCGTCCAAGTCATGCCGACTACACCACCGAAGCCAAATACGGCATTCGGAACTGGCAGGGCGGCGGTCGGGCTTCTGCGCGCGAGACTGTGGGTCGCGTAGCGGCAGGAGCGGTGGCTCGTCAAGTGTTGGCGACAGTTGGAGTGGAGGTGCTGGGGTGGGTCAGCTCAGTACGTGATATCGCTGCGCAGGTTGATCTCGCTGCGCTGACGCGAGACGCCGTAGAAGCGAACCCAACCCGCTGTCCCGACCCGGCCGCGGCCGCACACATCACAGACGCTATTGAAGCCGCTAGGCGAGACGGCAATTCGTTGGGTGGAGTTGTGACCTGCGTGGCCCGTGGGGTACCACCAGGCTTGGGTGAACCTGTGTTCGACAAGTTGGATGCCGAACTTGCTGGTGCCGTAATGTCGCTGCCTGCAGCTAAGGGCATGGAAATCGGCAGCGGCTTCTCCGGGACGCTACTGACGGGCCGTACACACAACGACGAGTTCGCGCCTGGTCCCGATGGGCGGCCAGTCACTTTGACCAATCGCAGCGGAGGCATCCAGGGCGGCATCAGCAATGGCGCTGACATCTTGCTGCGGGTGGCGTTCAAACCCACAGCCACTATTGCTAGTGAACAAAAAACTGTGACTACCAGCGGTGAGCCGACGGTGCTGGCTGCGCGAGGACGTCACGATCCCTGCGTGTTGCCTCGCGCTGTGCCGATGGTGGAGGCCATGGTCTGTCTAGTGCTGGTGGACCACCTGTTGCGTCAGCAAACAACGCAGCTCGCGCCTGGCTACTTGGGTAACAGTTAGCGCCCGTGTAACTGTGTTGAGATGCCGCTGGTTGAAGCGTCGCTGGACTAGGGGCCACCCATCTCGAGGACGTCGCCAGTGGATGTAGCCCAGTGGATGTAGCCCAGTGGATTTAGCCCAGTGGATTTAGCCCAGTGGATATAGCCCAGTTCGCGCTTATCGTCGCGGCGGGCGTTTCGGCTGGCGTTGTGAACGCGATGGCTGGCGGCGGTTCGCTGCTTACCGTCAGCTTGCTAACGGTGGCGGGTGACCTCGGAGGGCTGGTGGCCAATGGCACCAACCGAATCGGGGTGGTAGCCCAAAACGTGGCGTCAGTCGCTGGGTACCGCTCTGAGGGTGTGTCGGGGTTGCGCCGCTGCGTGCCGGTACTGGTGCCTGCTGTGCTGGGTTCAGCCGTAGGTGCCTTCGCTGTGTCTAGTCTGCTCAGCGACACGGCCTTTGAGCGAGTCTTTGGCCTTTTGATGGTGCCGCTGCTGATCCTGAGTTTGCGACCGCCTCGAGCGAGCGGTGACCATATCGAGTGGCCCAAGTGGCTGACCGTTGCGGTGTTTTTCGCGATCGGTGCCTACGGTGGTGCGTTCCAGGCGGGCGTGGGCCTGATGCTGGTGTTGGCCTTGTCGCATGCCGGGCTGGATTTGGTGAACGCAAACGCTGTAAAGGTGGTGGTGATCGCTGTGCTGACCGCGGTTGCCGTGCCCGTGTTCATCCTCAATGATCAGGTGCATTGGGGCTACGCGGTAGTGGTCGCAGCGGGATTCGCTCTAGGCGGCTGGTTCGGTGCTCGCTGGGCGGTGCGCGGCGGCGAGCGTCTGATCCGACCAGTGCTGATCGTTGCAGTCCTAGGCCTCGCTGGCCGCATGGTCGGTCTGTATTAGCGCTTGAGTTAGTGAGCGGACGTGAGCCGATCAGGCTGAGTTTCGTACAGCCCTATGCAGTTACCGGTACCGGCGCATTGATGTCCAGCCGGTCCTCAACTCGGCGAACACGCACATCAAGGTTCTTCACGTCGCCTTTGAGGTCTTTGACGTCGTCTTGTAGTTCCTTGACGTCGCCTTTGAGGTCTTTGACGTCGTCTTGTAGTTCCTTGACGTCATCCTTGAGGTCATTCATGTTATTTTGGAGTACCTTCACTTCACCCTTGAGTTCGCCAACATCAAGGATGACCGTGTCTAGCCGGGCCACCTGCGCGTCTGCCAGGATTTCCATGCGGACGCCTTGCGCGTCAATGTGGGCCGTTTGCCGTCCAATCTGGTCGCTGAGTTCTCTGGTGCTTCCACGGCCCTGCCACACCATCGTCAGCAAAGCAACCATGACTGTCGCCATCATCGCCAGCATCGTGATGATCAACGCGATAACGGTGCCTTCGGTCGCTTCCATGCAGTTCAGCCTAAACGAGAGCTGAACGTGGTTGTCAAGCTATTTTGTGTCGCGTGTTTTGTGTCGGCGCGTAAGGTCGCCCTGTGATTTTTGACTTGGACTCGCAACGGGTTCGCAACCGACCAGGCATCAAGTGGGGTCGCAAAGGACCGGACGTGGTGGCCGCATGGGTCGCCGACATGGATGTGGAGATGCCGCCAGCGGTGCTGGACGCCGTGCGTCAACGCATTGCCTCCGGCGGTCTTGGCTACGACTTCTATGACCCGCCCATCACGGTGTTGGACGTATTCGCTCAGCACATGAGCGAGGCGTTTGGCTGGCAGGTAGACCCGGGCGATGTAGTGCGGGTTCACGACGTGATCCAGGGCCTAGAGCTGGCCATAACACGCTGCACGCAACCCGGTGACGGCATCATCTTTCAGACTCCCGCCTACCCACCGTTTTTCTCCAGCGTGGAGGGACACGGACGCAGGGTGGTACCCAACCCTCTCAAGCGTCACGACAGCGGCTGGCAGCTTGATCTGGACCATCTCGAATCGGCGGCTTCCGCACCCGATGTGACCGCTTTGATCTTGTGTCAGCCACACAACCCTTGCGGACTGGTGCTTGACGCAGACGACATATCAGCAGTGATCGGCATTGCAGAGCAGCACGACTTAGTGGTGATTTCCGATGAGATCCACTGTGACCTCGTGTATGCCCCCAAACGACATTCGCCGGTGGCGTCGGTTAGCGAACTGGCCTCGCAACGAACTGTGACCGTCACCGCTGCCACCAAGTCGTTCAACATGGCTGGCCTTCGAATGGCGTTCTTGCATTCGGCATCAACTCGCTACGGTCCGATCATTGCCTCTATTCCTAAGAGGCTCATCGGCGGCATCGGAATCCTGGGCCAGGTCGCAACTATCGCTGGCTGGACCGAAGCGCTGGACTGGCTGGAAGAGCTGCTGGCGGGTCTTGACAGCAACCGGCGACTGTTGGCTGAGCTTCTAGGCGAGCGGTTGCCTGAAGTTCTGTACCGTCCTCCGGACGCTACCTATTTGGCGTGGCTGGACTGCCGCGCGCTTGAGCTGGGCAACGACCCGGCGGCGGCATTCTTGGACCGGGGGCAGGTGTATTTGAATTCTGGGCTTGATTTCGGGCCGCAGGGTGCAGGGCATGTGCGTCTTAACTTCGCCACGTCACCGGAGATGCTTGACGAAGCCACCGCCCGCATGGCCAAGGTCGTCAACCGCTAACGCCGCGCTGCTTTCACTGGCTGCGGCTGCGCGTGGTAGAGTGTTCAGTAGGTCCGCTCGCTCCCCCTTTGAGGGTGTCAAAGTCCCCTAGGAGGGTGTTGTATGACAATTGACCGGCACGAGAGTGTAAGCACCGCGCTGACCTTGGCCCCCCCCCCCCCCGAGGCTGGGGTACTGATGCGAGAAGGTTCAGGTTTGGCTGTCGTTGGGGGTTGTTGGTAGCGACGGCTTCGTTGTTGGCGGCGGGTCTGAGTTTGGTTCCGTCGCCGGTTTCTGGGCAGGCGTCGGTACCTGCGACGCCTGCTCCTAAGCTCACGGCGGGTATTGGTGTAGCGAAGCTGATTTGGAACGATCCAGATGATGATTCCATAGAAAAATACCAGTATCGTAGCACGCCGAGCAGCACCAATATTGTTTGGTCAGCGTGGACTGACTTGCCGGGCTCGGATGCGTCGACTACTGAGTATACATTTACTGGTTTGACGGGTACTGAGATTTGTTATGAGTTGCGTGCTGTGAATAGTATTGGTAATGGTGGGGCTTCTGTTGGGCAATGCAAACTTCTGCGGTCTAAGTCTGTTGAGTTGTCAACCAGTTTGACTAATTTGACTGTCACTGAAGGTGATTCTGGCCTAACCCCTATTCCCTTGACTCTAAAGTTTTCGGAAGCGGTTCCTAGCGGAGGGCTTCAAGTATACGTGGGCAATGATGCATCATTGAGTACCGCTGAGTATACCGTGGGTTGTGAATCTCAATATGTGGCGTCTGGCGAGGATGTCTGTAACGTTCTTGCCAGTGCTTTTATTCCGGCCGGCTCTACGACTTATAGCTTGACGGCTTGGAATGTAGTTGGAGATACTGTTGAAGAGGATGACGAGATTGTTTATATATTTGTTAACGAAGGTGCTGGTTCTCGTAATTCAATAAAATCGAAAGGTTGGGCCGGTGGCACGGCGCTACGTATTACAATCACAGATGATGATAGCGATGCGGTAACCGCAACAACTACGACAACGACTACTTTGCCTGCTGGTCCTCCTGCTGCCCCAACTGGTTTGGCCGTGACTCGCGCGCCAAACACTGTGACGGTGTCATGGGAGCCTGTGACAGGGACGTGTGCTCCGACGCGGCATGATGTTGATCTTTTATTTTCTTCTGTGAAACTAAAAGGGGCGCAGGTTGACATGCCTGCGAAGACGGTTACTCTCACCGGCATACAGCCTGCGCTGGCGTACAAAGTTCAGGTGAAGGCGTATGGTGCTGGGTGTGCTTCTAAGTCTAGTTTGGCAGTGGAAGCTGACGTAGCCGCCTATCAAGCACCTACAACTACCAGCACTACTACTTCCTCTACCACCACTTCTACTACTACTACTACTACTACCACTACGACTACTACTACTACAACGACCACTACCACTACTACGACAACAACAACACCACCTACTACTACAACGACGACGTCGACGACTGCGCAGCCAACGGTGACTACTACAGCCACTACTACTGCTACCACGGCTGCTACAACTCAACCACCCTCACGCGGCGGCGGAGGAAGTGGCGGTGGTGGCGGTGGTGGTGGTACTGTTGCGACGCAGGCACGCACAGACAGGCCGATTGTGCCGACTAAACCACAACTCACGGTGCGCGCTAAAGCAGGAACTGTCTATCTGAAGTGGCCGAATCCGAGCGATAATTCAATCGTCAGATACGAATATCGGCTGCGAGGCAATGGTAGTGGTAGCTGGTCGGACTGGACTACAGTACCTGGTTCGGATGCGTCTACTACCGAGTTTGAGCTCACCGACCCAGACAACAAACAACTCTGCATACAACTACGAGCTGTGAACTCTAACGGCAACGGCACCAAATCCACCGACTACTGCGTCAACCTAGACAGCAGCAGCACGCTATCAGCAGCAAACGCCGAACGCCTAGCAATAAGACTACTAAGACTACTACTCAAACTAATGTAACCAGATTACTACCGGATTTCGTATAACACAGTGCGAAACTTCGCTCGTAGACGACGCGCCAATAGTCGGCGGCATAATCGTTGAAGCGACGTATTAGTTGCTAGCTGACGGGGTGAGCCTCCCTGTGCGAACGAGGTGGGTGAGGACACCACAGAATGCACAGGGACTCTCAATGTCCCGCGCTAATGCCTGTTTGGCGCGCGGTCAAAGCGATGAGCTAAATGCGATGACATGTGCCAGGAATGGAAGCGACAGTGCATCGCCGAGTGCTTGGCATCGCTTGCCTGGCACGTTGACACCCGTCGACGACCGATTGGCGACCGACTTGCCTGAGACACCAGCATGGCGTCGGCGACGTATCGCAAGTTGCTTGACGCGGCACAGGCCGTCGTTACCGTGCTCGTGACCATTGGGCTGCGCTGCCCTCTTAGATCGGTGGTTGAGTTAGCTGTGTGATCAAATTGGTGGAGTGATCAGCATGAGGCTGCTTCTGGTAGGGGGTGGCCCCTGTCTAGGGTGCGCGGGCTTGGTTGGTGTTTGGGTCCGGTGGATCGGCATCTGGCTCATGATCGGCCTGTTTTGCTGTTGCTGGTTGCGTGTTCCAGGTGCCGTCGGGTTGGCGGACGATCCGATAGCCGTGCTCATGTAGTTGGTGGTGGTGGCGGTGACACAGCAACACCAGATTGTCGATGCTGGTGGGTCCGCCGTCGGCCCAGTGGATGACGTGGTGCGCGTCGCAGCGGGATGGTGGTTGATCACAGCCGGGCCATTGGCAGTGACCGTCTCGTGCAATGAGCAAACGGCGGAGTCCTAGTGGGACGGTGCGGCGGCCTCGCCCCACATCGGGCGATCCGCCGGGTCCCCCCAAGATGATGGGTATGACCTGCGCGTCACAAGCCAGTCCCCGTACTACTTCAGATGGGAGTTCAATACCAGCATCAGTTACACCCGCTGCGTCGGTGGATTGTCGTAGTGCGTCTAGATCGATCAGCACACTGATTTGCGCGGGCGGCAACTGAGACGCCGATTTGGTGCTGCTTGAGTCGGTGCTGCTTGATTTAGGGCTGCTGTGGTTGTGTAGTCGGGTGATTGCTTGTTCGTCGGCTGCGTTGTTGGTGAGGCCTGCTAGTGCGTAGGCGAGTACGTCAGCGTCTCGCTGGGCGGGACTGCGCCGACCGCTGCGAACTTGTTTGTCGTTGATCCAATACTGCTGCCGCAGCGTTTCTAGCGTCGCTTCGATCTGCGCTCCGGTACGCGGGTCGAGTCTGGCCCATAGTTTGAGCATTCCTTCGTGGTCTCGCCGCCAGCCAGCAGAGCGGGCTTCGCGTTGGCGTTTGAAGCGCTGCAAAGCGGTCTCATTGAAGCATTCAGCTTCGTGGACACGTTGACGAGTCTGATCAGAATCTTCCCCAACAGCCGCGCTGAGCAGCTCCGTACGCACATCGTCAGTTACGCGGGCGTCGCACAGCACCTCAGCCTGCGCGGGAGTGATGTCGCCTTGGGAGAGAGATTTCAGCACTTGGTTGTGTTCGCGGGCCTTTTGTGCGGCGCGTGTGACGCGGCGGGCGTCTCGCTCACTCATGCCTGTGGCTTCGCGCAGTTCTACATGTGGGCTCACGTCGGGCACGCGGCCGTGGCCGTCTAGCTGGTCTAGTGCGCTTAGGACTTCGATTCGGTAGCCCGCTGTTTGGTTCTCGAACCGCTGAATATCACCCAACACGCCCAGCAACTCACGGCGCTCCAGCTCAGCGAGACCGGCGGCGCCCAAGCGACGCAACGTCAGCACACCAACCTCGTCTGCCTGGTCGGCTGAACCAACAGCATCGGCAGCATCAATCGCACCGGGCCGTGTGCCGCCGCTGCTGACACCGCTGGCCGTGCTTGGAGCCTCAACAGTGGCCAAAGCCCGGACCGACTCGGCAACCTGACTGGCTTGGCTAGTACTGCCCGATCCGTCCTTCAACATGACAACAACCGTACGAAAGGGGTGTGACAGAAATGTCGTGGCAGCCGTGGGGCACGCGCGGCGTCGATTGCTTGGCTGACGTTGTTGGCCTCTTTGCTCAACATGACGGCAACCGTACGAAAGGGGTGCTACACAAACTTGCCGCCAGCCGAAGGGCACACGAAGCGTTCGCCTTCTGAGCTACTCGGTTCGCTTGGCTGACGGCGTCTGGTCCGTCCCTCAACATGACAACAATCGTACGAAGACGGTGTGACACAAACATGGACTAAGACGCCAAGCAGGGCTCCAGCAGCGATCCGAGGCGCGGCCCTCCCCGGGGATTGCTCATCTCGCCTACTGCGATATGGCGGCATCGCTGGGAGATCACACAATGGAGAGGCCAATTGTGACACCATCGTGCGAGAATGGTCCGTAGGCCGAGACTCGACGCGCGGACAGGAGCACCGGCATGAACAGCCCGCCGGACGAAGCGCACCAGTTCGCAGCACTACTCCGCGCGGCGGGCGAGCCGGACATTCGTCATCGTTTGGCAAATGTGCTGGCAGGGCTTGGTGCCGGTCAGTATGGCCTTGAGGTATCGGCGGGCACTGGCGCTGCTGACCTCGTTTGTCACGAATATCGAGTCGTCATTGAGACTAAGGCTCGCGACGCAGCAGACCCGTCAAGGCTCCGAAGCGGTGCCGCCGAAACGCAGTTTGAGCAGGTCGCTCGTTACGTTGAAGCGCTTGCCGAGACGGGTTCCGCGCTTGGCGATCAGCGGCCGTGGCGGGGTTTCCTTACCGACGGGCGCATTTGGTGGGGTTGGGAGTGGCAGCAAGGCTCGGAAACAACAACTGCCAGTGGAGGCCAACTGTGGCCGCTGCCTCAGGTACAGGGAAGGGTGTTTGACGAAGACGTAGATGTCTTCCGTCACTTCGTTGCCGAGCACCTGGCGCCACCTCAACGTCGCGGTGCGCCATCACCTCCGTCACCACTGCGCAAGCTGTTTGATCCTTACCTGTCAGAACTCAGGAAAATGTTGCCTACGGTTGAGACGCAGCCGTTCTTTGAGACCAAGTTCGGCTTGTGGCGTCGCACTCTTGAGGGTTCTGGTTTGGTTGGTCCAGGTACCTTTGGTCAGTTCAATAACTTCGCTGAGCACACGATTCTTGTTGTTGCCGCCCGCATGATCGTGCTTGCGGCTCAAGACGGAGTTGACACTGCCGATCTTCCCGCTGCCGTGGGAGAAGATGGGTTTTGTGCGTGGCTCACTGAATTCGATGCTGGAGTCAATCTCCTAATGCGCCTAGCGGAAAGCGTGTCTCACTACGACTGGCGAGCTGCTAATCGAGGCATTCTCAAGGAGCTATATCACGACTTGATTGACCGCGACGACCGCAAGGAATTCGGCGAGTATTACACGCCGGATTGGTTGGCTGAGGACGTGGTGCAACGGGTGCTGTTGAATGATCCCAGCCGTCTTGACGCGGCGATTGAAGCCGCTGCCAGCTTGGGCGATCAAGAAGCAAAGTCCGAAAATGTCACAGACCGCGCATATCAGATTCTGGATCCCGCATGCGGCTCAGGCACATTCCTGTTTTGGTCAGCTCGGGTGATCGCCCAACGCATCCGCTCAGCGCACCCGCAACTGATCGGCCAGACAAGGGAAATCGTGGCTTCCATGGTGACCGGTCTCGACATTCACCCCATTGCTGTAGAGATGGCTAAAGCGACACTCGCGACTGCATTGCCTAGCGGTGCAGCGGTAACGCTGCGGGTCTATCTTGCTGACGCGCTCGCGCACTCAGAGCAGGCTCAGCGCAACCTTGAGGGAACAATTGGCTTGATGTCTGCTAAGGGTCAACGTATTGACATCTCAAGTGCTGTTATTGAATCACCGCAAGCGATTGAATTGTTGGACATCCTCGTCAACGTGGCTGTCGGTGAAGCCAGCCTGGATTCGCTGAGTCCCGAGATCCAGTCCCTGCTCGACGCGTCAGCGTCTCAACTGTCAGATGCAGTCGAACGTGAAGGCGATCACGTCTGGCGTTGGTACATAGCTGGCCGAGTTGCCCCGTCGGCGTTGACTCGGAGCAAAGTAATGGCGATAGTTGCCAACCCGCCGTGGCTCGTTGCCAACGATACGCCCGCAGGCGCCCGAAAGGAGCAACTGGCGTCACTCGCTCAGCGTTATGGGCTGCGGCCCAAAGCTCGGTGGTCGGCCAAGGGTGACCTGGCATCGGTGTTCTCGGCGCGCGTAGCGGATCTATATCTAGAAGACGAAGGAGTGTTTGGCTTGGTCCTGCCGGGAAGCGCCCTCAGGAACCAGCCATGGACTGCTTGGCGTTCGGGGAACTGGGGTGATATAAAGGTCGGCTTTGACTTTGTTGCGAGCCTTGACGCGGTGGAGCCGCCGCCTTTTCAACACGCGCCCAACGGCACGTGCGTAGTAGTTGGAAGCCGACTTCGCGAGGGTGCGACCGCATGGGACGACGCGATACATCTGCTTTACTCGGGCACGCCAGAGAACCCAACAACCACCCCGCTTAAGCGGCGTGCCAGCAGAGTGTCGCCGTACGCAAAAAGGTTTAGTCGTGGCGCTGTTGCCTCGCCGCTGGGTCTCTGTTTGGTGGTTGACCCGATCTTGCCGGGCCCTCAAAGTGAAGGCAACACGGTCAACACAGCCAGAGTGACCACCAAGGTTTCAACTAAGGCGCCCTGGAAGGGCGTTAGCTACGAAGCGACAGTGGAAACAGCAGCGCTAGTAAGGGTGTTGCGTTCGCAAACGCTTGAGCCGTTCGTGTGCTCACCAGATGCTTGGTTGATAGCGCCGCTCTCGGCAGATCGCCGATCTGTCATGGCACTAGACGATAACGAATTCCAGGCTTCGTTGCCTCTCACTCACGAGTACTGGACAATTGCTGAAAACCGTTACGCGCTCGGCCGAGCCAAGACTGCCGGTGCCACTCTGTCTGAGAATGTTGACCGTCATCACACGCTCACAAAGCAAATCAGCGCTGGTGCATCGGAACCAAAATGCAAAGTGTTCGAGGCTTCGCGTTTTTGGGGGGTGGGGTGGGTTGAGGGTCCCCGTGTAGGGGTCGAGGCCCTGCTGGGATCGGTGTTTGGAGAACGCCGAACCCTGGAGGGCCTCGATGGTGAAGGATGCTATTTGTTCGCGGTTGTGGTTGCCGCACGTTGAGGTGATCGCGGTGTTGGTCGACGCGCCCGATGAGCTGGTGGTAGTGGTTCAATCAAGTGAGCGTCGCCCGCTGTGCCCGAGTTGCGGGAAGTGTTGTGGGAGGGTGCATGACCGCCGCGATGTGAAAGTTCGTGATCTGGATAGTTCTGGTCGTTCGGTGTCGTTGGTGTGGAAACGGCGCCGGTTGATCTGCGACGCCTGCGGTGTGCGGTTCAGTGAGCACAACGCAACATTTGAGGGTCGCCTCACAGCACGCCTAGCGCGTCAGCTAGTCACCGACGCGCGTGACATGACCATTAGCGCGGTAGCTCGCCGTTACGGGCTGAGCTGGCACACGATCATGACGCTCGTGCGCGCCTATGCGGGCGTGCTAGCGCGTAACCGCCGCCAGCAGCACTGCAGGTTGTTGTTGGTGGATGAGACGTCCATACAGCGCCGCCACCGCTACGTAACCGTACTAGTGAATGGTGATACCGGTGAGGTGCTGGCTATGGTCGCGCACCGCAACAAAGCCGCACTTACAGGGTTTTTCGCTGAACAAGGGCACCGCTGGTGCCGCGGTGTGCACACTGTCGTATCTGACGGCTCGATCGCTTACACCCAAGCAATACGTGAACACATCGGTCACGCCCGTCACGTGCTGGACCGGTTCCATGTCATCAGATGGTTCCAAAACGGCCTGGTTGCGGTCAGACGTGACATTCAACGCCGACCAGATGGTGTCAAGCCCAGGTTCGATCCTGACGTGTTCCGGGCACGCTTCTTGCTGTTGAAACGGCCCGACAAACTCAGCGCGGCTGAACACGAACGACTCCACCGGCTCTTCGCGGCTCACCCCAGACTGAAAACAGCGTGGGACGCTCTCGGTGAGTTGCACAACCTGTACCTCGCCGACGACCACCAAGGCGCCCTAGAAGCACTCGACCGGTTCTGTGACCTCTACAGCACCGGCGACATACCCGAGTTCGACGAAACTGTCGACACACTCGTCAACTGGTACCCCGAAATCCTGAACTGGCACCACACCAGCCGACCCTCCAACGGCCGCATCGAAGGCGCCAACAACCTGCTCCAAGTCCTACGCCGCACAGCCCACGGCTTCACCCAAATCATCAACTACCAAGCACGCAGCATCCTACTCATCTAACCTCAACCCACCGAACCCAACAGCCCCACCCCCAAAAAACGCGAAGGGCCAAGTGTTCTATAACAAATCGGGAGATTCGCTGCGCGCGTGTCGTGGACCGGTCGGTCTCGTAGCCGACGACAAAACCTATTGGTATGTTGCCGCCTCAGTCGAGGAGGCGCTGTTCCTGACAGGTGTGCTAAATGCTGAGTGCCTGCAAGACGCTTGGCGAGAATCCAAGACATCCAAGCTCCACTTCGATCTCAACCCTCTCAAGCATGTGCCAGTACCGGCCTATGACCCGGATTCGGCACTGCACGCTCGCATCGTCAACGCTGCGCTTGAAGCCGAACAGCGACCGTCTGTGCCGAGACTGGACCTAGAACAAGCAGTCACAGAACTCCTACCCGACTACGCGCAGACCACGCCACCCCGCCCAGACCAGAAGAGCCGCTAAAACCGGAAGAGCCCTCAAAGGTCTCAACAACCCAACGAAGCTGAGACGCCAACAACCCATCAATGTTGTGCGAGTAAGGAGCTGGCTTACCCGCCGTAATTGCTACCATCTCTACCGCTGTCCTCGGTCGCTTCGCCGTTAGCTACCGACCCGAACAACAACACGGTTCCTACACCCGCAGCGACTAGCTCACGTGCTGCTCGGCGAGCATCCTCCAGCGACGGCGACCGCTCATTGACTGCGGCAACACTCACGCCATCACTGTAGCTCTAGGTATCAGGGCCGCCGCCCGATCCCATTCTCACATGGTTCGGCGACTTCGCACTTGGCACGCAAACCGCCAGCGTCGCGCCGACCGACACCCGATACCCAACGCGTGCCGCGCCAGTGGTATCAATTCCAATCGTCGACTACTTGCTCCGATGCGCCTTTGTGGGCTTGGTGTCGCAACACGAGTGTGTAGCCGACGACTGCCACCAGCGCGAAGCTGAACCACTGCACTGCGTAGCCCAGATGAGGGCCTGCGTTGAGTTCCGGTGGGGGCAACGGTGTGGGCGCAGCGAAGTTCGTGTCGCGCTGCGCGTCTAGCTGGATTGATGCGCCAGCAGCAGTCAGAGCATCCGTCATCTCGATGTAAACCGGCGCCAGATTGAGCGTGGTTTGCTGGTCAATCCGCTGGACGTCGGTGCGCGCCAACGAATCCAGCCTCCCGTCGGCTGGATCAGACGGACCGAGGAGTCCCCGTTCTTGGCTGAGTCGGACGCGTCCTTCAACCTGGCCGAGTGCCCGGAGCCCCGTGTCGGCGACGTCGATGTCGGCGACGTCGATCTCACCGTCCAGCATTGCATCACACGACTGCTGATGCAGCCAGCCCGCCACTATTAGCACTCCAAAGTTCCCGCCGCTAACGCTCACCTCGGCTGGAACTGCTAGATGACAACCGGCCATACCGTTGAAGCTGCGGTTACGGATTAGCACGCGCTCAGCCCAGTCAACATGAACCAACCGCAGCGCCACCGACCGGTACTCCATCTGGTCAAGCGCCGCTACGTCCTGCGCAGATTGTCGCACGGACTCAATGAATCTGTCGACATTGAGCGCCGCCAGACCCTGACGCTCAACGAGCCTTGCGTTGCGGTCTTGCAACTCACCGTGGCGGCCCAGTTGCCAAAAGCCAGCCAGAACGAAAATCACCAGAAGTACACCGGCGAGCACGTGCCCGGCCACCCATCGCGGCTTGCGTACGAATGCGTACACCTCAGACCCTTCATGCCTCCACTGTGGAGAACTGATTGCGAGCGAAGCTATTGCGAACCGGCTCGTATCTCAACGGGGCTGATGTCACCCGCAGGCTCAAAACCCAGGACTCTGCCTAGGAACGACAGCTCAGCCTCCAGCGCCGCCACGATATTGGGTCCGCTGCGGAAGCCGTGGCCCTCACCCTCAAACAGCAAGTAGGCGTGCGGCACGCCTGCGCGCGCCAGGGCTGCCACCACCTGTTCGGACTGGCTCTGTGGCACTACACGGTCCTGGGTGCCCTGTAGCACGATCATCGGAGTCCGCAACTGGTCAACACGCCAAATCGGTGAGCGTTCGCGGTACAGATCGGCCGCGGCGGGCCATGGTCCAATGAGCCCGTCCAGATAGCGGGCTTCGAACTTGTGAGTGTCACGTGCCAGAGCTTCCAGATCCGCTACGCCGTATCGGGAAATGCCAGCCGCGAACACGTCGCTGCTGGTGAGTGCGCACAGCGTGGTGTAACCGCCAGCAGAGCCGCCCTTGATGACCAGCTTCTCGGCGTCTACCGCACCCTCGGCGGCCAGGTGCAGCGCTGCGGCGATGCAGTCGTGCGTGTCTGCTATGCCCCACTGGCCCTTCAGCAGATTGCGGTAGTCGGTGCCGTAGCCGGTGCTGCCTCGATAGTTCACGTCCACCACTGCGAAGCCTCGAGTAGTCCAGTACTGGATGCCCAAGTCCAGCGAACTGCGGGCTGCACCTGTGGGGCCGCCGTGGCTTAGCACTATGAGCGGAGGGGGGACATGAGGCTGCGCTGGGACAGCCGAGTTGACGGGCGAGAAGAAGAATGCGTGCGCTTGATCTCCACTGTCATGTTCATCGTTGCTGTCGAAGGTGAAGGCCCTAGGGATCGAGATGTCGTTGGGCTCTAGCGCCGAAGGCGCGCTGGCGCTTAGCTGACGATGCTCGCCATCGGAGGCGATCTCCAAGACTGCGGGTCGGCGGGTCCAGCTAGCTGCCACCGTGACGACCGATCCGCTGCCGCTGATCGCCAGCCGACCGAACTCGGTGAACTCGCTCGGGATTACTTCTAGACGTCCGTCGCGGATCATCCCGAGGTGCTCCGTACCGCCCGAGGACCACTTACACCACAGAGTTCCTTCGTCGCTCCATCCATAGTTTGACTGCGCAAACACCCACGCTGGCGCACCGAACTCGCGGCCGGGCGCTTCAGGGGGACCAGCGGCAACGGCCTCGCTGAGCAGCGCTTCGGTGGTGCCAGTGTCAGTGTTGACGCGATGTATAGACCACCAACCCGACATGTCGGTCACGACATGCAGTTGACCATCGGGGCTCCAAGCCGGTTGGGTTAGGGCGGCACCGTCGCACAGCACCCGATCGCTGCCGAGCACCGGCACGCCATCGCGTAGGTCCACTAGGTGCAGGCGGGTGTGATCCCACGGCATGTTTGGGTGATCCCAACTGATGTAAGCCAGACGGGACCCATCAGGCGCAGGCCTAGGCGCGCAATAGAAGTCCGCGCCCGTTGCCACCACGTTGACCGTCCCGTCTAGACGGATCGCAACCAGCTCGTTGAGCGCTTCAAGCACTGTATTTTCGGGGAGTTGCAGGTTTTCGTGGGTTTCGGGGTTGTCGTGGGTCTCACGCACCCACACTGTGACAGCGTCGCTGGCATCGTCACCGGTGACTGAGAGAGTCCCTGGCACCAACGAAGGGTCGGCGTATCGCAGTCCCTTCGGTGTGTCAGGTGCGGGTGTCACCACAGTCGGTGCTGTGTCGCCAGCCGCGTCAAACAGTCGGACACGGTGGTCACTCAGACAACTGCCCAACACATAGTGGTGTCCGTCAGCCGTAGCAAACGGCAACCAGGCACCCCCGCCGTATTCGTGTACAGCGGTGCGGATGTCTGCCTCGGCGGTGTGTGGCACGTCGGTGGGCTCGCTGGCGTGTCTGTCCAGTCTCCTTCGCACGACTACTCCGCGCCCGCGTTCAAGTGGCCGCTCCTCCGCCCAATACGCCCACTTGCCGACGACGCGCGCCTCGCCGCGCCGAACAGCGCCAGCGGCGACGTCTGCGGCGAGCAGCGGCGACGGCCACTCACCGTAGGGGAGGCCACTTGGCATATCGCCTGCTTCGCTGTCTTGCCTCATTGTCATAGGCCTATTTTCCTAGTCCAGGTGTCGTTGGCTTCTTGTCACTATTGTCAATGGCCCATTGCTGTGAGCCCAGTGTCACAAGCCCGGTGTCACGAGCCCGGTGTCACAAGCCCGGTGTCACGAGCCCGGTGTCATCGGCCGGATGTTGCCTGACGCGGATTTCGCTTGACAGGACGTTTGTAAGCTCATAGGTTGCATTGTGGAAATCGACATGTCGCCTCTGTCGTCCCGATTCAAAATTGACCAGACAGAGCAAATGCTGGGCTTAGATGCTGCTCGGCTTGCATGCGGCTTGAGCGTGCGCTCCGGGTCCTCCACCGGCCCGTGAGACGCCAGTGGACCGAGGGAGCGCCCACCAACTCCCTCGGTCCACACATGTCTGCGGTGAGCCAGAACGCAGCCAGCATGCTGCTAGTTGAACTCTCGGTAAGCCGCGAGACCTACTAATAAGGGTCGTCTTGGGTTGCCGTCTGCTTGGCCGTCGGGGTGTTCGCCTGAGCGGCCTGTGAGGTTGACTCATGCTGAGCCAGAATCTCCTGCACCGATAGCTCGGTGTCGCGTAGGCGCTGCTTGCAATGTGCAATCAGCAGCGAAGCTCGGTCTACCTGTGATGCCAGCGTGTCGATGTCAATGTTGTCCTTTTCGAGGCTGGCCAGAATCGACTCAAGCTCGGCCATGGACTCGGCGTACCCACCGAACTCGCCCTGTTCGCCGTCCTGTGGCGAAGACTCAGTCACGGGTCGCCTGGCTCGTCGTGGGTAAGTCGGAGCGGGTCAAATAGTTGCATCGAGTCACGATCAGACCAGTCCGCCGGGGTCGTGGTATCGCTGACGGTACTCGCGAACCTGGCGGAAGCCGTCTCGGTCATGACCGTGTCTCCGATGCTGGGTGCGCCACGCACGATGCTGCCATCGGCTGTTCGTGTAATGGAAAAACCGCGTTCCAAAGTTCTCTGAGGCGCCAGTGCAGCCATCACCGCCGTGGCTGACCGTAGTCGCGCAGATGCCGCCGTTATGTGCTGGTCTGTTCGGTGGGCGAGTCGCAGTCGCGCTTTGCTGAGCTGTTCACGCGGCCCGCGCAAACGACGTTCGGCGAGCAGGCTGAGCCTGCCACTCGCCGAGTCCAGGCGTGCAGCCGCGGTAGCGGTGCGCGTCCTCGCAGCCCTGTCGATTTCGCGGCCGACCACACTCAACCGCTCATCGAACTCCGCGACGCGGGAGACGAGCAGAGCGGCGCACGCGGTCGGTGTCTTGGCTGACGTGTGCGCCACCCGGTCGGTAACGGAGAGGTCGGTCTCGTGTCCTATGCCGCAGATCACCGGAACTGGGCACCGCGCGACAGCCGTGGCCACACTGGCAAGGTCAAACGCCAGCAGATCGGAGCGTTCACCGCCGCCGCGCACGACAGCGATTACGTCAAGCTCGGCACGTCCGAGCGTTCGCAGCGCTGCAATCAAGTCGGTTTCGGCGGTAATGCCCTGCACACGGGCGTCGCGCAGCGTTAATTCAAATGCGTAATCGCTGGATTTGAGTTCGTGTACAAAGTCGGCGTGGGCGGCGCTGCCAGCAGCCGTGACAAGCCCGACGCGCAGCGGCACCGGTGCCAAGCCGATAGATGCGTTGCGACCCAGCAGCCCTGAGGCGGCCAAATCGGCCAAGGTGCGCTCACGTTCAGCGGCTAGTGCGCCCAGAGTGAAGTGCGGATCGACGCCGCTCATGATGAGCTGAACCTGTCCCCTGGCGGCGTAGAACCTCACGCGGGCGCGGATCCGCACCTCAATGCCGTCTTCAAGCTTGAGCCCACCGGCGTCGGCCAGCTCGCGGTTCACCTTGCGTCGGTTGGTCTTGAATAGAGCCACGTGCATTCGGGCGCTCTGGCGATCGCTTCGAGTCCCTGGTTCGATGAGGCTGAAGTAGGCGTGGCCGCTCGCCGCCGCGGAATAGCCGATGATCTCGCCGCGAACCCAGACTTCGCCACCGAACGCCGACTCAATGGTGTCGCTCACAGCGTGCGCGAGTTCGGACACCGACCAGGTGCCAGCGGCCTGCATCGAGTCGGTGTCGGTCACGTCGCCGAAACCCTCAACAACGTTGTTCACGTTTGTGAGGCTGCCACGAACGAGGGCCTGACGCTGCCGATTTGTTGCGACCTCACAGGTGCGATCCGCCGCGTTGGTCGACCGCGGGCCCGTTGAGACTGGCCTGCTGAGAAGGCGTCGATAGGGTTCGCTGTGGAAGGTTGCCAGAGCGGACGAATGGGGCGGTCTCGAAAACCGTTGTGGCCTTCGGGTCACCGTGGGTTCGAATCCCACACCTTCCGCCAGCCTTCTTCTCAGCGAAGGTCTCGAAAGAAGCCACTCAGCAGTTCTCCGCATTCGGCCTCAAGCACTCCGCCGACAACCTCGCAGTTGTGGTTGAGACGTGGATCGACTAGCGGGTTGTAGAGCGTGCCTGCGGCACCCGCCTTGGGGTCGTACGCCCCAAACACAACGCGGCCTATCCGAGCCGACAGAGCCGCGCCAGCACACATCAGACACGGTTCGAGTGTTACTGCCAGCGTGGCGTTGCTCAGTCGCCAGTCGCCGACTTTCGCTGCTGCGTCCTGCAACGCCAATGTCTCGGCGTGCGCAGTTGGATCGTTGGTTATCTCGCGTTCGTTGTGGCGGGCGGCCATCACTTCGCCGTTCACAATTACTACGGCACCGATCGGTACCTCGCCGATCCCCGCAGCTAGCCGGGCTTGGTCCAACGCCGCTTTGATGGCCTGTTCGTCAGTCACAGTGAGAGTGTGGCCCGAATCGCCCAAATTAAGTGCCGGACCATAGGTGCCGGACCAATGGCGCGGCCAAACTCAAAAGCTCTGCGAGCCAAAAGGCGCGGAGAGTGTGGGATTCGAACCCACGGAGGCCGATGAAAGCCTCACACGCTTTCCAAGCGAGCCCATTCGTCCACTCTGGCAACTCTCCGGCACCGTAGGTGTCGCCGTCTGGCGAGGCGGCCAGGCGATCTGCGGCACACAACGAGGTCCGCTGAGAGCTGCTGCCTCCCGGCCCTGACTCGGTTCACGGGTCGTTGTCGCACAGGACCCGGCCGCCACGTCAGACGGCGACACGTGCTCAACGATACCCGAGACGCTGAGCCAACTGGAGTCCTGACGGGGAGAACCGGAATCCCGGCGGTGAGTCCGCGCTGCGCCTTTTATGATCGCCAGATAATGGCAATGGCGCATCAGTCGCTTTATCGGCGGTTTCGGCCTCAGCGGTTCGGGGAGGTGGTTGGGCAGCCGCACCTTGTGCGCGCTTTGCGTAATGCTGTGCGTTCTGATCGTGTGGGGCACGCTTACTTGTTGAGCGGTCCGCGGGGTACGGGGAAGACTTCAACTGCCCGCATTTTGGCGAAGGTGCTGAATTGTCCCTTCGCGGCCGATAACGATGGTGAGCCGTGCGGTAGCTGCGATAGCTGTGTTGCGTTTTCCGGTGGCACTTCGTTGGATTTAGTTGAGCTTGACGCTGCTTCCAACAATTCTGTGAGTCATATCCGCGATATGACTGAGAAGGCGGCGTTGGCTAGCGCTGGGCGTCGCAAGGTGTATTTGTTGGATGAGGTTCACATGCTGTCGGCGGCGGCATCGAATGCGCTGTTGAAGACCTTGGAGGAGCCACCGCCGCACGTTGTGTTCATTCTTGCGACTACTGATCCGAACAAGGTGCTGCCCACCATTCGCAGTCGCACGCAGCAGTTCGAGCTCTCGCTGGTAAGTGCCGCCGAGATGGCACCGCATTTGCGGGCTGTGGCCGAGGCGGCCGGAGCTTCGGTTGACGATGCTGTGATCAACTACGTCACCGAGCGCGGTGGGGGGTCGGTGCGAGATGCGCTATCGGCGCTTGACACGGTGTTGGCGGCTGGGGGCATTCCCGACGATCGGGCTGATGTGGACGTGCTGGTGCAGGCGCTGGCGAACGCGGACCTGGCCGGGTTGCTGATCGCTGTGTCGCAGGCCACCGCGGCTGGTGTTGACGCTCGTGATCTCACCGAGCGAGTCGCGCGTCGCTTGCGTGACATGTTCTTGGTGGGTGCAGGCGTTGAGCCCGCTGAGCTGCCGCCAGCCGAGATCAACTCGGCACGTGAACTCAGTGAAGTGATGGGCCGACGTGGAAACGTGAGAGCACTTGAGGCCCTGGGCGAAGCGTTGGCGCAGATGCCCCAATCGGCTGATCGTCGTCTGACGCTGGAGACGGCACTGGTGAGACTGCTCGCCGACGACGTGTTGGGCGAACGAGCAGCCGCGCCAACGCTGCCTGCCCAACCCGCGGCGCTGCGGGAACCACCCGCGGCGCTAGCTGGAGCGCAACAGACTGAAGCACAAGGCGAGTCGCTCGATCGGGCCACACAGCGGGCGAGCGAGCGCGATGTCTCGGCCGAGCCCGCTCCAGCGGCTGGGGCTACTGCGCCATCTCCCGCCTCAACCTCTCTCGCACCGGCCACTGTTTCGACTACCGCAGACTTGCAGCGCGTTTGGGAGACGCACGTCGTGAGCCAACTACGCCCAGTAGCGGCTGGCATATTTCGAGACGCAACGGTGCTAACTCACGAGAACAACGTTGTGACCGTCCAGCTAGGTGCTGGCGCACCAGTAGCGAGAGCGGAGCGCAGACGCAACGAGATCGAAGCAGTCTTGTCAGCGTTGCTTGATCAAACCGTGCGGATCAGCGTGCTCGATTCTTCGAACGATCCACAGCCCCCGGCGGCGCCAGTTTCGGCGGCCGAGACCGAGGCCGTATTGCCCTCTAAACCAACGCCACCGGCAGAGTCGGCAGGTTCCCCGCAACCATCTGTGTCCCCAACTGTGTCCCCGTCTGTGTCCCCAACGCCACACTCGCAGGTCGAAGAGGCTGCACAAGACGAAAAGGTGCGACTGATTATGGATCGCTTCCCCGGCTCGGTCCTGGTACACGACGAGCCAGGCGAGAGCTGACAGCCTTGCGTGACCACCACTTGCAGGTACTGACATGTACGACGACGCTGTCGAAGAGTTGATTGACGAACTCAGTCGACTACCTGGCATAGGCCCGAAGAGCGCTCAGCGCATTACTTTCTGGTTGCTTAAGAGGCCAGCCGCTGACGCTCAGCGTCTGGCAGCGGCAATAACCACCGCCAAGAGTCGAGTCGGTTTTTGCAGCCAGTGCTGGAACCTCAGCGAGACCAACCCATGCGCCTACTGCGCCGATCCCGCTCGTGGCAACGGACTGATATGCGTGGTGGAAGAACCTCGAGATGTGGTTGCGATGGAAAAAGCAGGCTTTCGGGGCCGCTATCACGTGCTCGGAGGTGCGCTGAACCCGCTAGAGGGCGTCGGGCCTGAGCAGCTACGCATCCGCGAGTTGCTCGCACGGCTCGACAAGGAATCGGTGGCTGAGTTAATTGTGTGTACGAACCCGAACATCGAGGGCGACACAACGGCCATGTATCTAGCACGCCAACTTGAGCCGCTAGGTGTGCAGATAACCCGCCTCGCCAGCGGTCTGCCGGTCGGAGGCGACCTCGAATACGCCGATGAGTTGACTCTCGAACGGGCGCTTCACAACCGACGCGCCCTTGACGCCGCCGAGTCGCGCAGTAACTCCAACCTCTAGCGACCTGCAAAACCGGTGTTTGCGCGGGCGATACCGCACTATAGAAATCAGTACTATAGAAATCAGTGTCCACACGGCATCGGTGTTGACTCGCTCATGTAGAGGCTTGCTGCGGCGCTAGTAGAGGCCGCGCTAGTTGACGCTGCAAAAATCGTTGGACGCTCAAGCGGGAGACGCCTACGGTCCGATCTGCACTTCCCAGGCTGCCTGCGCTGTCCAGGAGCGCTATGGCCGCATTTGATCCCAACGAGCGGACGAATGACCGCGAGTTGGAACCTCTACAAACAACAGTTCCGCAAACCACAGCCCCACAGTTAGGTCGGCCGCTGGCCGATCAGCCTGCTACGGACCAGCCATCTGCTGATCTGCCAGTCTCGGTTTTCCGTCCCGCTCCTGAGGAACTTGTGATGGTGGCCGGGCGATGCCACGCCCGATCACTATGCCTGAGTGCCGGTGTAGCGCCGCAGGGGGTGGTTGCGGTGTTCGTTGATCCATGTGGCGCTCTGCTGGCAATCGCTACGGCGCCTGCGGCTGTTGTCACAGCGATGTTGGTTGACCCGGCCCCGTTCGCCCGACTGGCCGAACAGCTCTCCGCCAGCCGCATCTACCTGGAAGTGCCCACTGCGCATGCACGAGCGCTTGGCGACGCCTTGGCAGCCGAGCTATGGCCGTTATGTATCGCAACCGTGTTGCTAGCGCGTCCAGAAACTGCATGAGCAAATGCGTGCCGTGCTGTCGCGCCGCACCGCATGGTGTTGCTGCGTTGCGCCGTGTCGTCGCCGCCGGACGTTAAGGCACTGGGCTGGTGAAGTCTTGACCTTCTAAGCCACCGCTGCATAGCCACTGCTGGCCGGGCGCCGACCCCCGGCCGTCAGGTCACCCGCAAGACGAGCGCATCACCTTGTCCGCCGCCGCCACACAGCGCCGCCGCGCCAAGTCCGCCACCGCGATGTCGCAGTTCGGTGGCCAAAGTAAGTGCCAGGCGAGCTCCCGACATGCCGATGGGGTGACCGAGAGCTACCGCGCCACCGTTCGGATTCACGATCTCCGAGGACACACCCAAGTCCTTCGTTGACGCCACAGCCACCGCAGCGAAGGCCTCATTTATCTCAAACAGCGACAGGTCCGACACGCCCAGCTCTGCGCGCTCAAGCGCACACCCGATGGCGCGCGACGGCTGGTGCAAGAGGCACGTGTCGGGTCCAGCGACCATCCCATAGGAGACCACTTCGGCCAGCGGTTGCGCGCCGTGCCGTTCGGCGGCTCGCTCCGACATCAGCACTAATGCGCAACCGCCGTCGGAAATCTGGGAGGCATTGCCTGCGGTGACAGCGCCACCCGACGCGAACGCGGGCCGCAAGCTGGACAACCGCTCCGGCGTGGTGCCGGGTCGGATGCCCTCGTCCTCCAGCACCGCGACAGGCTCACCGCGGCGTTGGGGAATGCTGGCGGCCACGATCTCCTCGTCGAAGCGGCCACCCTTGAGCGCGGCTGCAGCTCGCTCGTGCGATTGTGCGGCGTATTCATCCATTTCGCCGCGCGAAATCCCGGCTTTAGCGGAGTCTCGCTCGGTCCCGTCACCCATGTGACTGTCTTCGAAGGCGCACCAAAGACCGTCATGGATCATGGCATCCAGCACTGTGCCGGAGCCCATACCCATGCCGTTGCGCCCGTCCGGCAGCAGGTAGGGAGCGTTGGTCATTGATTCCATGCCGCCCGCTACAACCACTTCGGCGTCGCCCGCAGCGATCATCTGGTCGGCTAGGTAGATGGCGTTGAGGCCCGACAAGCACACCTTGTTGACGGTGATGGCTGGCACGTCCATTGAGATACCGGCACCGGTTGCGGCTTGGCGAGCGGTGATCTGGCCCTGACCGGCTTGTAGCACCTGTCCCATCACGACGTAGTCGACATCGGCTGGCGCAGTGCCAGCACGCTCCAGAGCACCTCGGATCGCCTCGCTGCCAAGCTGCGCGCCGCTTAAGCCCGACAATGCACCGTTGAACTTGCCGATCGGCGTGCGCGCACCCCCGACGATTACCGAACCCGACATCGCAACCCCCCTGGCACCATTTCACGGCACCACTTCTCGGCACCATTTCTCTGGGCAGCCCATTAGCCCCTGGTAGCAAGTGTACGAAGCGGCATGCAGCGCCGTTGAGACTGCGGGCTGTTGACGCTAAGGGCCGCTGAGCCTCGCACCGATGTTGCACCATTAGCTTTCGGGTACGTGAAGCACTTCGCTGATGCCATCGCCGCTGGCGCGACCGGTCCTGAGCTTGAGGCCATGCCGATTCCGGAGAGTTTTCGAGCCGCGTATGTACGGCGCGATGAGCAGGCGATGTTCGAAGGCCGGGCCTCAGCCGACAAGGACCCGCGAGAAGCACTGCATATCGGCGAGGTCGCCACGCCAGAACTCGCACCCGATGAGGTGTATCTGGCGATCATGGCCAGCTCAATCAACTTCAACACGGTCTGGACCTCGATTTTTGAGCCCCTGCCGACCTTTGGGTTCTTGGACAGGCTCGGTCGAGAAAGCGAGTGGGGAGCGCGTCACGCGCTCGACTATCACGTTTTGGGCTCAGATGCCTCTGGCGTTGTGCTGCAGTGCGGTTCAGCGGTACGCAACTGGCGTCCCGGAGACCGAGTTGTGGTGCATTGCAACTACGTGGACGATCAAGACCCCGCTGCGCATGAGGACTCAATGATGGCGTCCAATCAGCGGATTTGGGGTTTTGAGAGCAACTTCGGTGGCCTCGCTGATCTATCCATCGTGAAGGCCAACCAGCTCATGCCCAAGCCAGCGCATCTCAGTTGGGAGGAAGCCGCGGTGAACGCCCTGTGCGCTTCCACTTCTTACCGGATGCTGGTTGGGCACAACGCAGCTCGCATGAAGCAGGGCGACTCTGTGCTGATTTGGGGCGCTTCGGGTGGCCTTGGCGGGTACGCCTGCCAGCTCGTACTCAACGGCGGTGGTGTGCCCGTGGGTGTGGTGAGTTCGTCAGACAAAGCAGAACTACTGCACGAGCTGGGCGTTGAGCATGTCATTGATCGAAGTGCGGAGAACTACCGGTTCTGGAGCGACCCTCATACTCAGGACGAGCGGGAGTGGCGCCGATTTGGCAAGGATGTGCGAGGTCTCATAGGTTCCGACCCCGACATCGTGTTTGAGCATCCGGGCCGGTCCACCATGGGCGCATCGGTGTTTGTGGCCAAGCGCGGCGGAAAGATCGTGACCTGTGCCGCTACCACCGGCTACATGATCGAGTACGACAACAGACATCTGTGGATGCGGCTCAAGCAGATCGTGTCTAGTCACTTCGCAAACTATGCCGAGGCCTGGGCAATGAACAGTCTCATCGATCAAGGCCGTATTCAGCCGATCCTGTCGAAGACGTTCACGTTGGAGGAGACGGGCACCGCTGCGTGGCAGGTACACCGCAACCTTCACGAAGGCAAGCTGGGCGTGTTGTGCTTGGCTGATGGGCCCCAGCAGGGCATTACCGATCACGAGAAGCGAGAGCGGATCGGTTCAGACCGCATAACGCTGTTCGCACGCCACGCCGCGTCACTCGAAGCTGACACGTCACTCGAAGGCAACACAGCCGAGGGAGACCAGCCCCGATGATCTTGACCGAGATTGACCATGTGGCCATTGCAGTGAGAGACCTCGATGCCGCTGTCGCGTACTACACAGCAGCGTTCGGTGCCGAGGTTGCCCACCGCGAAACGGTCGACTCTGACGGTGTGGAAGAGGCGCTAATCAAGGTGGCAGACAGCTACATTCAACTTACGGCTGCCACTCGCCCCGAATCGCCCATTGCGAAGTTCCTGGAGCGTCGCGGCGAGGGGTTGCACCATGTTGGTTACCGGGTCGATGACTGTGCAGCAGCGCTGCAGGCCATGATCGACGCAGGCGCGGTGCCTATTGATACCGCCCCGCGGCCTGGCTCGCGCGGTACAACGGTGGCGTTCGTTCACCCCAAGGGCAACCTTGGCACGTTGGTTGAACTCGTTCAGGAGTAGGCCCAGCAACCGACTCAACGCAATAGGCTTAGGCTCTTCAGCACAGGTCGCAGGTTGCCGAGCGAGGTGCCCAGTGAGCCAGGGTGAGTGAGCCAAATTCAGCGAGGCAGCGTGAGCTTGCGGCCACCTGCGCTAAGGGGAGGGATCAGATGACCGCTTTCATCAATCCAACTGTGAACAGATCACGTCTGAACAGCAACAGAATCGCAAGACTGTTCAAACGATGCGTGATCGTGTTCGCCGTGGCGGCGCTGTTCGCCACCGCCTGCTCGGGTAGCGAAGAGGCTGAGCCCTTCAAGATCGGCCTCGTTACTGACATCGGAAAGGTGGACGACAAGAGCTTCAACCAGTCTGCCTGGGAAGGTGCTCAGGAGGCCGCAAGCGAACTCGGCGTGGAAGCTACCTACGTTGAAACCGTCGAATCCAAAGACTACGAAAACAACATTGGTCTCTACGTTGACGATGGCGCCAACGTGATCATCACGGTGGGCTTCGGTTTGGCCGAGGCCACAATTGCTGCAGCCAAAGCAAATCCGGACATCTTCTTCATCGGAGTTGACCAGTTCCAGGCCGAGGAGTTGCCGAACCTGGCCGGGCTGATCTTCCCCGAAGACAAGTCGGGCTTCTTGGCGGGTGCGCTCGCAGGAATGCTCACTGAGAGCGAAATCGTGGGCGCTGTGCTGGGCACCGACTTGGTGCCGCCCGTGGTTGCGTTCAAGGAGGGCTGGGAGCACGGCGCTCGCTACACCAACCCCAACGTGGAAACCATCACTACCTACCACCCGGGCGGCCTGGATGTGGCCTTCAGCGATCCTGATTGGGGCGCTGCAACTGCACGCCAGGCGCTGGACCAAGGTGCTGACATCATCTTTGGCGCTGGCGGCTCAACCGGCAACGGTGCCCTGATTGAAATCGCATCACAAGATGATGCCTACTGCGTGGGAGTTGACACTGACCAGTGGAACACGGTGCCTGAGGCCCGACCCTGCTTGGTGACAAGCGCCATGAAGCTCATTACACCGGGCGTCGCTGAACTGGTAGCAGCAGCCGAAGACGGTACGTTCCCGGCTGGCAACTATCTAGGCGCGGTCGGCTTGGCGCCTTTCCACGACTTTGAGGATGTTGTAACTGACGAGATGCGAGCGACGCTGGATGATGTGCTGGCAGGCTTGGACGACGGCAGCATCCCCACCGGGTACACACCAGGCTGAGAACCCCAAACCACGAACTCCCAGTCCACGAACTTGCTGCTAGCGAACGGCTCGCTCTGCAGTGAGTTCGCCCGTGGGCTCGGCTAGACCCACTCACGCCGGTCCATTTACCGAATCCAACTCTTTAGGCACTCGCCGGAATGGTGTGAGAGCGCTGCTGCGTGCTGGCGCGGTTCCGATGGCCTCCGTGGTGCTCGGCCTGGCTTTGGGTGCGGTGCTCATCGCCATTGGGGGCCACTCAGTTCTCAACGCCTACGGCGCGCTGATTGCTGGAGGGGTTGGCGACGCCGACGCGTTGCTGCGGACGTTGCAAAAGGCGACCCCGCTGATCTTTGGTGGCCTGGCGGTGGCGTTCGCGTTCAAGGCTGGTCTGTTCAACATCGGCGGGCAAGGTCAGCTACTGGTTGGGGCAGCTTTTGGCGCGGGTGTGGGCTTCGGACTCGAGGGCTTGCCACTGGTGGTCCACTTGCCGCTTGCGCTGTTGGTTGGTGCTGGCGCGGGAGCGGTTTGGGGGGCGATAGCTGGCGTGCTGAAAGCCACATCGGGAGCTCACGAAGTGATCGTGACGATCATGCTCAACTTCGTGGCTGGCAACCTGACTGACTGGTTGGCCGCCAATCCCTGGCAGGACCGTTCTGGCAGCAACATCATCGCCCGCACTCCGCTGGTTCAGCCGTCTGCGGAGATTCCCACCTGGGGCTGGCTGCCAGCAGGCTTCGTGTTGGCTGTGATCGCCGCGTGCGTGTGTTGGTTCGTAGTGGAGCGAACCACCTACGGGTTTGAGGTGCGCAGCGTTGGCGCGAATCGGCATGCTGCGCACTACGCGGGCATCTCCGTGGGCTGGGTTATGGCTTCGGCAATGGCGGCCGCGGGCTTGCTGGCGGGTCTGGGCGGCGCAGTCGAATCGCTCGGTGTTGATGGCCGGTTCGAAGCGGGAGTCAATGTAGGCCTGGGATTTGAAGGCATAACGATTGCGCTGCTGGCTCGCACCAATCCGATTGCTGTTATTCCTGCTGGCCTGCTGGTGGGACTTATGCAGGCGGGTGCCGCCAAGATGCAGTTTGAGTCGGGAGTAGCGCCAGAGATCATCGACGTGATTCAGGCGTTGATTCTGTTGTTCGTGGCTGCCCCAATTGTCGTGCGATGGCTGCTCCGTTTGCGAGCAGGTGATGAGCGCCGCCTGACGCTCGGCGCTGGGTGGGGACGATGACGCTGGCGAACGGCCCCAACACTGGGCGGCTCCACACTAGGCGGCTCAACACTGGGCGGCCCCAACACCGGGCAGTTCCGCACCGATGTGGCCAACAAAGGGGTATCTGGCTCTGGGGGTTGGCGTTGTGAACTCGGACGCACGCCGTGTATTGCCTCGAGGTACCTGGATTCTCGCGGGTGTCGTAGTTGTCTTCGTATTGACTTGGATCTTCTACGTCTGGAACTCCGCACAGACCACGGCGGTGCTGTCGGGCACAGTTCGAGCCGCGACACTGCTCGTGTTGGGAGCGATGTGCGGGATGCTCGGTGAGCGGTCCGGAATCGTGAACATCGGCATCGAAGGGCAGTTCTTGATGTCGGCGTTTATCGCCTTCACCATTGCCTCAATCTCCGGCTCGCTGTTTCTGGGTGTCCTGGCGGGCGTGAGCACCGGATTGGCGATGGGCTGGATGCTGGCCGCCATGGCAATCGGCTTGCGCACCGACCAGATCATTGCCGGAACTGTGTTGAACATCGCCGCGCTGGGCCTCACATCGTTCTTCTACGACCGAGGCCGATCGCTGGGCCAGCAGAAGTACCAACCGATTGACCTCGGCCCGCTCGCGGACTTGCCGGTCGTGGGCACGGCGCTGTTCAACCGCCCACCATTGACGTACCTGGCCCTAGTGCTAGTTGTGGTGTTGCACGTATTGATGATGCGTTCGGTGTGGGGGATGCGTACCACCGCGATTGGGGAGCATCCAGGCGCCGCCGCAACGGTAGGTATTGACGTGATCAAGCTGCGTTATGTCAACGTGACCTTGGCGGGAGGCTTGGCTGGTCTGGGTGGCGCCTATCTTGCGCTTGAGTCTGTGGGTACGTTCACCCGGGCCATGTCGGGTGGACGCGGTTTCTTGGCGCTGGCTGTGATGATCTTTGGTCGGCGCACTCCTTTGGGGGCGTACGCAGCGGCGCTGTTCTTCGGCTTCACCACGGCGTTGCAAAACCAGTTCCAACTCAACGACACCTTCGACATTCCGGCTCAGTTTGTGGGGATGCTGCCGTTTGTGGTCACGATCATCGTGGTGGCCGCCGCGGGTCTGTTCGGCCGAATGCGCGACCCGGCTGCGCTGGGTCAGCCGTACGAGGTGCGTTGATGTCAAGCGCTTCTGGGAAAGCTGACGGCGGTCGCCAGCAGAGGGGGGCATCCCCCGAGGACCTTGCTGGCCAGACAAGCTCCTCTGACCCAGCCTCGCCGAACGTGTTGTTGGCGGGAAGGCACATCACCAAGCGGTTCGGTTCAGTGGTGGCCAACGACGACGTTTCGGTAGAGCTGCGCCCCGGACGGATCCTGGCGCTACTGGGCGAAAACGGCGCTGGCAAGAGCACGCTCGTGAACGTGCTGTTCGGCCTGCATCGCCCCGACACCGGTGAGGTGGTGATTGCAGACGAGACAGTTGAGCTGTCCGGTCCTCAGGACGCCATAGCGCGCGGGGTGGGCATGGTGCATCAGCACTTCCAGTTGGTGCCGCCCATGAGCGTGGTTCGCAACATCGTGCTGGGAGCCGAACCGCGCCATTTTGGGATGATCGATCTCGCTCAGGCGCGACGACGAGTGATGGCGTTAGCCGAGCGATTCGGCCTGCGAGTCGACCCCGATGCGATCGTGGAGGATCTGCCTGTTGGGACCCAGCAGCGCGTGGAGATTCTCAAGGCGCTATATCGCGATGCCCGAGTTCTGATTGCCGATGAGCCGACCGCTGTGCTCACCCCGCAAGAAACCGATCATCTGCTGGGCGTGCTCCGCGATTTGGCCGACCATGGCATGGGCATTGTGTTCATCACACATAAGTTGCGCGAGGTCATGGCGGTCGCCGATGACATCGTCGTGTTGCGCGACGGCAAAATGGTCGGCTTCACTACACCCGCGCAGACCAGTGAGTCCGCACTGGCTGAGCTAATGGTCGGTCGAGCAGTTGACCTCAGCGGGGATCAGCTCGGATCCAGCGCAGCCAGCGGTGCGGCGCTCGTAGCGTCAACGGCGATTGGCGGTGACGTCACGGACGCAGAGACCAGTCCGCACGAGTCCCGTCCGGTGGTGCTCAACATTCAGGATCTGTGCGCCGACGACGACCGTGGCCAACGCGCTATCAACAGCGTGTCGCTTGCTGTTCGCGCTGGCGAGATTGTGGGTGTCGCAGGAGTAGAGGGCAACGGCCAGCGGGAGCTAGTCGAAGCCGTTACCGGTCTGCGCCACGCCACTTCCGGCACAGTGTCAATCAGCGGCAAGGATGCTTCGGGGGCCAAACCTCGCCAGGTGGCGATCATCGGTGTGGGGCACATCCCTGAAGATCGAGCGAAGCACGGTCTCATCGGATCGTACTCGGTGGCCGACAACTCCGTCTTGAACCGCTACTTCAGGCCCCCCTTTGCCGTAGGTGGCATGCTTCGCCGTGAGCGCATCACAGAGCACGCCCGCGAAGTTGTGGCCGCCTTTGATGTGCGGACACCCAGTGTGGAACTCCCCGCGGACAGCCTGTCGGGTGGTAACAAGCAGAAGCTCATAGTGGGCCGCGAGTTTTCTGATGAGATTGACCTGCTGATCGCTGCGCAACCGACGCGCGGTATTGACATCGGTGCGATTGAGTTCATCTGGCGCCGCATTCGTGATCGGCGAGATGCGGGCACTGCGGTTCTGTTGGTGTCTGCCGAACTCGACGAAGTGTTGGCGCTCAGCGACCGAGTGGTGGTCATGTATGAAGGCCGCGTAGTGGCCACAGTAAATCCCAGAGAAACAACCAGGGAACAAATGGGCCTACTAATGACAGGAGCCACCCCCGCCCCAGCACCACACAGCGACCCAACATCCGCAGTTGGATAGCGTGCGGTTATGGCATCCTCATCTCGTAGAGGCAAGACGATTCACTTTCTCATTGCGTACGACCACGACGCTTGCGAGCAGGTTCGATACGTCGAGTTTACGAATAGCCGTCGAGCCGTTGAAGCCTACTTTGATATGGAACGTGAGTTTGAGGACCAGCCGCGCGTTGAGGTAGTGCTCTTGGGCGCCGACTCTGTAGATGCGCTACATGTCACGCATCCGAACTACTTCGGTGACCGACCGCTTGAAGAGCTGCTTCAGTTTGCCGAATGAGCCCTTCGTGGCGCGGCTTAGTGTGTGGAGCTAGTAGCTAGACGACTCGGTCGCTGCCTCCGTCTTGGGGGATCTGGGCTCCGGTGGTGTGGGCGAACGCGGGGCCGCACAGTTGGGCGATGAGTGCGCCCACGTCGGCTGCTGTCAACTCGCGTCCGAGCAGGTTGCGTTGGCGGTAGCGGTCGGGCGTTAGCCCGTAGCTGGCGGCCCGCTCAGCTATGAGTTCCTCCGACCAGAGTCCTGTGTCGAACACGCCATCAGGGTGGACCACGTTGACAGTTATGCCCTCAGGCGCCCATTCCAAAGCAGCCACTCGAGCGAGCTGGGTCAATGCTGCCTTCGACGCGGAGTAGGCAGCGGCACCGCGGCCCGGCGCGGGCACGTTCTTCGAACCGACGACAATGACCCGACCGCCAGTCGGCGAGTGTCGCAAGACCCGATGTGTCGCAGCCAGCGTGTTGGCTGTGCCGTTCACATTAATGTCGAACGTTTGTTGCCATCCTGTGCGCAGCTCTGTGTTGTTGCCCAGATCTCCCAGATCGCCGAGGTGTGCTGACGGGCCGAAGATGCCGGCTGCCGCTACCACAATGTCAATGCCCCCAAAGTGCTCAACAGCGGCCGAGACAGCGGCGGTGACTGCGCTCGAATCGGTGACATCGGCGACTGAGTGCTGGCGCGCTGGCCCGTTTGCGCTCTCAGGTGCCTCCGCAAGATCAACACCCGCCACCGCAGCCCCGGCTGCTGCCAGCGCGTCTGCCGCTGCTCGCCCAATGCCCGAAGATGCGCCTGTCACCAGTGCCACTTGCCCCGCTAAGGGCGCAGGCGCACCAGCACGAGCCAGCTTGGCCTGCTCAAGTTCCCAATACTCGACGTCAAACAAATCAGCTTCGCTGAGCACGGCGTATCCGCCCAACGCTTCCGCCGCGCAGATCACGTCAATGGTGTGCAAATAGATGTCGGCAGCGATGTCGCAATCGATGGCGCGCTGGCCCACAGTCCTAAGTCCGAACTCGCGGTCCAGCACCACTCGCGGTGCGGGGTCCAGCATGGTGAGAGTTTCCTGGATGTCCTGCGAGCGTCGCCTCCGCGCGTTTCGTTCGAAGTAGGCGCGATAGCTGTCCACGAAAGCGGCCACATCGCGGCCCACTAGCGGGAACTGCTTGGTGCGGATGATGTGGTCCGGCGTAGCTGGCCCGCGGCAAGCCAGCGATGCCACCTGTTCATCGGCGCAAAAGGCCTCTGCACGCTCATCGCGCACTGCGCGCAACAGCATCGGGGCTCCAGCAGCAGCAGAAATTGCCGCACGCAACTCGGCAACGGCTTCATGCTCGTCGACCGCCGCGGCTGTTGTGCTGCTGGTTTGGTGCGGAACTTCTGAGGGGCCCCTGTGCCTCGTTGCGCCAGCGTTCTCTAGCTGTTGCTCGGCTTCGCTGATCAGCTTGATCATTGAGTCGTACGCCTGGCGTGTGGTCTCCCCGAACGTGAAAATGCCGTGATTCAGCAAGATCATCGCTTCGGTGCCGTCGTGGGCTTGCGCCTGCCATTCCTCAGCGCAGCAACGAGCCAGATCGAAGCCGGGCATTACATAAGGCACGACAACTACCCGATCACCCCACAGCCGACGCACTCGTTCGTTGCCGTCAACCGTGTTGGTGAGTGCCAGTACCGCGTCGGCGTGGCTGTGCAGCACTGCGCGATGAGGCAATACCGCGTGCAGGATTGCTTCCACCGACGGGTTGGGAGCGCTGGCGTCCAGCAGGTGGATTCGCAGTTGGTTCACCATTTCGGTGTCGCTCAGCTTCGGCAGCTCAGCCAGACGTCGGACGGGCACTAGGCGTAGCGGTGCGAAGCCAGCCAGCTCAATTGTCGCTAGGTCCCAGCCGCTGCCTTTCACCCACAGCGTCGGCACCAGCTCGCCCCAGGCGTCGGTGCTCGTGCCCTTGATGGATGTGTTGCCGCCGCCGTGAAGTACCAGCGCGGCATCTGCGCCTACCAAGCGCGACCCGTAGGTGATCTCGCCAAGATCACCTAGCTCGGCCCAGCGTTCAGCCGCGGTGGCGTCCCATCGATTCAGCATGGGCCCGCCGCTGAGTACCGGCCAGCCGTCGATGCGGGGGTCGTTTTCGGGCCTGGGGATGACACTCCGGTGACTGTCCGGGCGATTGATTCGCTATAGGGCGGCCACAGCACACCGACATCGGTAAGAATCGCCGTGATCAACCGGGCCGGTGTCACATCGAAAGCAGGATTTACGGCTCCCACGCCTATAGGCCCAATGTTGGTTGGTGTGAGCCGACAGCTCCCCGCATAGTGAATCTCATCTGCATGGCGCTGCTCTATCACTATGCCCTCGCTCGAGGCTAGACCCGCATCGATAGTGGACATCGGTGCCGCGACGTAGAACCCGATGCCCGCATCCGCGGCGGCGAGCGCATGTCCGAACGTTCCGATTTTGTTGGCTGTGTCCCCGTTGGCGGCGATCCGGTCTGCTCCTACGACCACTGCATCCACCTCGCCGGTGGCGATTAGCGATGCCATCGCTCCATCAGCCGCGACCGAAACGTCAATGCCAGCGTCAGCTAACTCCCAGGCCGTGAGTCGAGCGCCTTGCAGCAGCGGCCTGGTTTCAGACGCCAGCACTCGTACCGGCTCGCCCGCAGCGGCTTTGGCGTACACAACAGCCAAAGCGGTGCCGATACCGGCGGTAGCTAGCCGACCGGTGTTGCAGTGTGTTGCGATGACGGTGGCGTCGGCCAGCAGCTCCCGCCCCAGACGACCAATCTCTGCGCACGCCTGTGCATCCTCCGCGCCAATTGCCAAAGCCTCAGACAGCAAGCGGCGGCGCAGATCTGCAACATCGCGCAACCCCGGAGCGGGCCCGCCGGGGGCGGCTAGTGCTGAGTTAATGGTGCGATCCACCGCCCAGCGCAAATTGACTGCCGTCGGCCGTGCGTCGCCTATGTAGTGACGTAGTCGTTCCAGCTCTGCGTTGGCGTCATCCAACGAGTCAGCCCTGGCTTCGTCCAGGCCGACTACGACTGCCAGCGCTCCGAATGCGCCGAGCGCTGGCGCGCCCCGAATCGCCAGCCGCTCAATTGCATCCACCGCAGTAGCCGCATCTTGCACGTCAATCATCACCAGCTCTGCCGGTAGGCATGTCTGGTCGATGATCTCGATGCTGGTACCAGTCCATCGCAGAGTGGGTGTTGGGGTTTTCATGTTGCTCACAGTCTCGCGCCGAAGTGTCAGGTTCACGCACCCGCGTGCTAGGTAGTGAAGCGCCTGCGGGTGGCTAGATAGCGTCAGCGTCGTGCATCGACTGGTGGCGTTGACACTCAGGGGCGGCGACAAGTTCGTAGCGGAACTTCAGCGTGCATGGGACGCTGGCGATGCAATACTCCCAGTAGATCAACGGCTTCCGCCGTCGGCTCAACAATCACTGATTGAGCGCATGGGCGCAAGTGTTGTAGTTGACACAGCAGGCCGACACCGCCGTCGGGGCGGCTGGGGAGTCGAACCCGGTGACGCGCTGGTCATGGCCACGAGCGGAAGTACCGGTGACCCGAAGGGAGCGGTGCTCACGCACGCAGCCATCGAAGCCAATGCCCTGGCGACCAGTTCGGCGCTCGCTGTAGACCCCAGCACCGACTGTTGGCTGGCTTGTTTGCCACTCGCTCATGTGGGTGGGCTGGCGGTGGTGGTGCGGGCGTTGCTCACCGGAACTTCCTTTGAGGTCCACGGCGGCTTCGATGCTGACGCAGTGGAGGCGGCCGCACGCCGCGGGTCGACGCTTACTTCGTTGGTACCAACTGCGCTGGCACGAATCAACCCGGCAGCATTTCGCGCAATCCTGCTCGGTGGTTCGGCCATGCCCGCTTGGCGGCCCGCAAATACAGTCGCCACCTACGGGATGACCGAGACGTTTAGCGGTGTGGTGTACGAAGGCTGGCCGCTGGATGGTGTTGAGCTGCGCATCCGCGATGAGCAGGTGCAGCTCCGCTGTCCAATGCTGTTGCGCTGCTACCGCGATGGCACCAATCCGCGTACCGAAGACGGCTGGTTTCCCACGGGAGACGCGGGCGCACTAACCGATGACGGCCAACTGTCAATCATTGGACGAGCGGACGACATGATCATCAGTGGCGGCGAGAAAGTCTGGCCCGATGTGGTCGAGCGAGTCCTGGCTGAGCTGCCCCACATCGCAGAGGTAGCAGTAGTCGGCAGACCCGATCCGCAATGGGGTCAGGCGGTTACAGCCGTTGTGGTTCCTACCGATGCCGCTCAGCCTCCCGAACTTGCCCAACTGCGAGAGCTGGTCAAGTCGCAGCTTCCCGCCTATTGCGCCCCCCACGCGCTGCAGCTAGTAGCAACGCTGCCTAGGACTCCTTTGGGCAAAGTCCAACGCCGGTACTTGTAACTGGGACCGAAGCGTGAACTCACGAAGCCGTGCCGGGCACCGGTAGGTACCCGCCTATGGGTGTCACATCTTGTGGCATCTCATCTACAAAAAGCGACGCGGTACCGAGTCCATGAACCCCATGGGCATCAACTGCCACGGCGGTGTCACGAGCAATCCGCAGCCCAGCCGGTCCGCAGATGAACGTTGACACCACGCAGCGCACACCGCGCATGGCAGCGCGTCGTGCTAGGTCGTAGACGACATGAGGCCCTCCCAGCACGGCTGGTTTCAGCACAGCCACTTCAATCGCTCCCACATCGATGAGCCGATCCAGTGCTGCGGGGTCGCGCAACTGCTCATCTGCAGCGACGGGTACTCCGGCTGAGCGGGCGATCTGTGCCCAGTCCGCAGGCTGGGGAGTCGGTTCCTCCACAAAATCAATGTCCAGATGAGCCACGCGCCGCAACACCTTCACTGCCGTAGAACGGTCCCAGCCGCTGTTGGCATCCAGCCGCAGCGCCACGCCCGCTGGCACAGCCTGCCGCACGGCGGCGATCCGCGTTGTTTCGTCTCGAACTACCGCTGCAGCGGCGTCACTGTTCGGTCTTGAGACTGCCACCTTTAGCTTCACCGCCACGTGACCCGCAGCCGCGGCTTGCGCGGCTCGCTCCGCCGCCATTTCGGGATCGTGATCGGACACGAGCGCGTGAACGGCTATGCGTTGTTGCGTCGGTTCTTCACCGGCGAGCAACGTCGCCAAAGTGACTCCTTCGATCTCGGCGTCCAACTGCGTTAGCGCGGACTCGACAGCGGCCGCGGCGCACGGCACCTGCGGCGGCTCCCCTTCGGGATCGTCAGCCCATCGCTGTAAGGCAGTCAGCGCTTCGTCGTAGGTCTCCACTCCGAATCCGGGCAACGGCGCTGCCTCGCCCCGACCAACGCAGCCCGCGTCGCCCACGCTCAGCTCAATGCCACGCCGTACGTTGGTCTCGCCATGGGCGGTCAGCAGCGGACGCGCTAACGGCAATTCGAACTCTCGCAAGGTCGCCTGCACCGCGCAAACGCTATTGCCCTTGACTTGTGGCCCCTGCCTTAGCAGCATTCGATGCTCGCTGAGTCTTAGCCAAACAGGTGCCAAGTAGGAGCCGAGTAGGAATTGCGTAGTAGCAGGGCGGATAGCACAGGTGCTATGGAGGATTCCCTGATATGTCAAGCCATGAGCCCATCGATTGGGATGAGTTGCGCTCCGCGGCCCAAGCCGCAGCGCGCATGGCGTATGCGCCGTACTCGAAATTTCATGTGGGAGCAGCCGGTCGTGCCGACGACGGACGAGTCGTGAGTGGATGCAACGTTGAGAACGCGTCGTACGGGCTCACCTTGTGCGCCGAATGTGGCATGGTCAGCGATCTGTACCGCACCGGTGGTGGCCGTCTGTTAGCCGTGGCCATCACCGATGCGCAGGGTGCTCCGCTTTCGCCTTGTGGTCGCTGTCGACAACTACTGGTTGAGGCAGGCGGCCCAGACTGCGTAGTCAACGAACACACCGTCGTCTCACAACTACTGCCCGATGCCTTTGTGTTGCCAACACGTGTGGCGCCGCCAAGTGTGCTGCCTGAGAGTTGAACCGCGGACCGCACCTCGCGGGCAGGTGGTAAGTGGGAGGTCACCGCAGACAACAGAGATGCTGCTAGTCGCTGTTTGCGGTCTTGTGGGCCGTGGTCCTTGTTGCGATTGGGTTGATGTCAGCAGCCTCTAGGTGTCTGTGTATGGCTTGGGCACAGTCGTGGGTGGCTTCTAGGTGCGCCGCGTGACCTACGTTGGCTAGCACGATTAGTTCACTTTGTGGCAACAGGTGGTGCATGTGGCGGCCGATAGCCACGAATTTCGGGTCAGCTTCGCCGCACAGCAGCAGTGTCGGCACGTTCATCGTGGTGAGTTGATCCCACAGTGGCACCATCGATCCTGTGCCACCGAAACGCAGCGAGTTAGCCAGCCCAACCGGATTGCAGCGGCGGCGTTGATCCAAAGACGCCTGCCACTCGGTTGGACTGAGACTTGCGCGCAGCGTGTCCCACATTGGCAACGCCGTCCAGTGCTCAACGAACCAGTCCAGGCCGCGCTGCTCAAGCTGGTTGGCCAGTGCCGCGTCTGCCGCACGGCGCTGAGTTCGTTCCTGCTCGTCGGCTGTTCCCGCCGTTGCGCTAATCAGCGTCAACGACCGGCACATTTGCGGGTGAGCGACAGCCAGCGCCAGCGCCACCCGTCCGCCCATCGAGTAGCCGACGACATGGCATGACCCCTCAGCCAGCCTGACCGTAAACTCCGCAACGGCTTGCGCTGTGAGCTCCACGCTGTAGGCCGCAGCCTCTGACGGCGTCGGGTTGCGGCCATGCCCAGGCAGATCCACAGCGATGCGCCGCCAGTGACCCAATCGGTCGCTGAGTGGTGCCATCGCAACGCCACTACCGGTGAAGCCGTGCAGCAAGATGACAGGCTCGCCACGTCCGGTGGCGGTCGTGGCCAGCAGCGGCAGCCGTGATTGCATTGGCAGTCGTGATTGCATTGGCAGTATGTGGGCGTCGGTCACGGTCGGCGCGCGAAGCTGTCGCGCAGCGCAGATTCAACGGTTGCTGCAATGCGCCGATGCTGATCTCGATTCGCCTCAGCGTCGATCTGTACCGTGATGACACGAACGCCTAGTCCTGAGCCCTGCGACGCCAATAGCTCCCCGAGCTGCTCGGCGGAGGTGACGCTGCGGTGTTCGAAGCCCGAGCCTTCTGCTAGCCCCTGCGCCAACTCGGCGCTGGTACGTGTGGGCGGTGTTGTGAGCAACCGATCAAAGGCCTCAGCATCCACAACGCCGTATGCGGGCAGGAACGAGAAGATGGTGCCCCCGCCGTTGTCAACAACAACGACTGTCAAATCGACGTTGTGCTGTCTAGAGGTGTGTGAGTTTGAGTCGAACGCGCCAACGAGCCCTCCAAGATCGTGGCGAAACGCCAGGTCGCCAACCAGCACAACAGTTGGCTTGCCCGTCGCTGCGACGCCAGTCGCCGAGGAAATTACACCGTCAATGCCGCTTGCGCCCCTGTTGGCATGCACCGTCAGCGGCTCCGAGCGAGCTCTTAGAAACGCGTCGACATCGCGCACTGGCATTGAGTTCGAAACGTAAAGCGCCCCATGGGCACCAATGCTGCGCCCTAGTTGGCGTGCGACACCTGCTTCCAGTAGGGGTTCGCTATCGAGGATGCGGTCAATGGCTTGCGCGGCGAGTATGTCCGCATCGGCCCAGCGTTTCGCCCAACTCGTGTCCCGCTGCGGCAGCAATTGAGCGGCCTGTGCCATAGTCGCTGGCCCGACGCGCATATGGAGCGAAACGCTAAACGTCGCATCCGTCCAAGTGCCTGCTGGATCCACGAGCGCGAACGCCGGTCTGTGGCGTTCAATCCACAAACGCAGCGGCTTGCATGTCGGCGCTCCACCGAGCCGCAGCACCGCCTGGGGAGGCTCCGAGTCTGCCCACGGCGTGCGCAGCAGCAGGTCGTGATGATCGGCAACCACCACTCCATTGAGCTTGCGTCGAAGCTGCGAGCAAGGCTCAGCCAGCAACGGCCAAGATGCTGCCCGGCAGAACTGCGTCACGGCATCCACCCATGCCTCGCCGTCCCACATAGGCCCCGCAACCACCACTCCGTGCTCGTGTGAATTCGCGAAGTTCACCAACTGAGCGACTGAGGCGGCCGATGTGTCGTTATTGACCTTGGCACGTGTGTCGATAGGTGTGGTGCGCGCCTGCGCTTGCAGCATCGCCGAGTCGTTGAGCTGCTCGATACCCCTGATGATGCCTGAGGTATCGGGTGTGTCCGCTGAGCCGATAGGGCCCAGTGGCTCCAGAGGCTCCCGAAACGGCACATTTAGATGCACAGGCCCGGGGTTATCGCCTGTGGCTTGGTCTACCGCACGCGCAGCAGCGGTGGCGAACCAGCGCATCGCCTGGGTGACCAAGAGCTCCGATGGCACCGGAGTCTCACAAGACCAGCGCACATGACTGCCATAGAGCGAGTGCTGATCGATGGTCTGACCGGCGCCCCAACCCCTCAGCTCCGGTGGCCGGTCCGCAGTCACTACCACTAGCGGAACGCCGGAATAGTGGGCTTCAACGACGGCTGGCAGGTAATTCGCAGCAGCCGTACCCGATGTACAAACCAGCATCACCGGCTGATGGGAGCCCTTGGCAAGCCCGAGCGCGAAGTACGCAGCGGATCGTTCGTCTATTCGGACCCAGGTGTGCAGCCCGGCGGTTGCGTCAACGGTGAGCGCCAGCGGCATCGACCGCGAGCCCGGCGATACCACAACCTCGCTCACACCAGCCGCAACGAGCCCCTCACACAGAGCTCGACAAGCCGCGTACGCCGGGTCGCCTTTGCTTGGTTGATCGACGGTTGAACCGACTATGGCCACGGGCCGTCAGTCGCCTTCAAGCGCGTACATCAACGCTTCGAGTTTGGTGGCGGTCTCGGCAAGTTCGGTTTTGGGCTTCGCTTCGGCCACGATGCCGCCACCTGCGTACAGCCTGGTCTCAGATGGTCCTGTCAGTGCGCAGCGCAACGCCACGCGGAACTCGCCGTGCCCGTCGGGCGTAGTCCACCCGATCGGCGCTGCGTACCAGCCGCGGTCAAAGTCCTCATGCTCATCAATCCAGCGTTGAGCAGCGCGCCGAGGCAGTCCAGCCACTGCTGCGGTGGGGTGCAGCGCCCCGGTTAGCTCCAGCACCGAGGAGTTAGCGGTGGTGCGTCCGCTGATCGGCGTGTGAAGGTGCATGATGTGTGGTAGCTCCATGACGCCGGTCGGTGAGGGGGGATCCAGCGTCACACCACGGCTGCGCAGCGTGTCACGCACGTCGGTGACCACCATTGCGTGTTCGGTCAATTCCTTGGGGTCGCGCTGCAACTCGGCGGCCAGTTCTCGGTCGCGGATTGGGTCTCCGCTACGGGGCCGGGAGCCGGCCAGGGCGTCGGTTCGCAGCCGGGTGCCGTCGAATTGGACCAGTCGCTCTGGCGTGGCACCCAGGAATGTCTGTGATCCGTGTCCGAACGCATATGTCACGCACGACGGGTATCGCTGCCGCAGCCGGTTCAAAACAGCGATGGGCTCTAGCGCCGCTGCGAGACACAGCTCGCGGGCCGTTACCACTTTGTCCAACCCGGAATCGCCGATGCTGTTGAGGGCACGTTGCACGAGCGCCTCGTAACCGCTGTCAGTCCGATAGCAACCACGCAGCAGAGCTAGCGCGGCAGCGTTCGGGTCAACGTCTCCATTGCTGGCTAGACCGCCTCGCCCAGGGTCCGCAAGTGCCGTAGGCGCAAGTTCAGGTGCCGATTCACTAGCTGACAGCGCGGCCGCGGTGACGGGCCACTCAAGCGCATCTGACGTCAACAGCAACCACGAACGCTCGCCACGTCGCACCACCAGCAATTTGGGCAGCGTTAGTCGGCCCGCACCGAACGCCTCCCATGGGGAACCCGCTTCGGGTGCGTCCGCGCCGAATGCGAAGCCGCCAACTAGCAGTGGTGGGTGACCGTTGTCGCCGGTCACTGTGACGTCCAAGCGGCTCAACGACTCCTCTACGCACTTCCAACGGTGCGTGCCCGCCTCGGCGCTGGCCTCAAAGGCACTGCCTAGAGCGCAGAACTCCAGTTCGTCGTCCGGCGAGGCCCAGTACACGCGTTGTGACTCCCGCGCTGCCGCATACACTGCCAGTGGGTCCGGCGTCTCGCGCAGTTCCCGGCATTCCAGCGTGATCTTGTGAGCCTCACGTCGTTCAGTGGGTATGCCGTAGCGCAGCAGAGGCGTAGTGTGATTGCTGCGTTCATCGGCCGCCGATTCGCGCTGCGCATCGCCAGCATCGCGCAGCAGATGTTCATTTGAGGCACTGGTTTCGTCGTCTTCGTCGGCGGCCAGAATGCGATCGGTGGCGTGCTCAACGAGCGACTCGTGGAAGTGCTGCGCCACCAGTTCGGTGACGAGTGGGATTAGCCGCGCGGCCAGATCGGCGCGCTGCGACTTAGGCACGTCCGCGAAGCGATCAGCGAACAACCCAACCGCGTCTGCGGCTACGGCTTCCATGTTGGATGCGTGCCGCAACGCGAGACCCATGAGGCCATCAAGGGGCATATCCGCGGAGAGCAATTCGGCCGCCGCTCGCAGCATCGTCAGCGCTCCGGTGCCGAACACGGTGTCGTCGCCAGTGCTGCCCGCAGCCTCCGGGTTCGCTGGCCCCGACAGCAAACTATTGTCGGCGGCCGTTGTACGTATAGGCCTTACGAGGCCGGTGTCGGCCGCAAGGCGTACTAGTTCTTCGTCAAGCCCAGACTGGCGCACCAGCTCAGCAAAGTTCAGGGTGTCGCCGTGGCGTGACCCCAGCGCGACCAGAATGGGGTCGTTGTCACCATCGCAGAGTTGTCGTATCTGAGTCAGTGAGAAGCCAGCATCAGCCAGCCGCCGGATCTCGCTCAGCCGTCTTCCGTGTTGCTCGTCGTACTGCGCCCAGCGACCCTGGCGTTTGGGTGGGTGCAGCAGCCCGATTTTCTGGTAGTAGCGCACGGTGTCAACGCTCACCGAATGAGTCGACGCCAGCTCCTCAACGCGCACGGACTTAGTGTAGGGGCATCATGAGAGTGCTAACTCTCAGAGTCGTGACTCTGTACACAAGTCGCTGTGTCTCTATGCCCAGTGCCGCCCAGTGCCTCACTGCTCCAGTTGACTTCTATCGCCCCCTGTTGACGTCAGCCACCCAAGCTCGTACGGTTCGTGCCGGTGAACGATTCTTGGTGGCGACGTAGCGAAGATGACGCGTCGAGGGCGTAGGCGTCAATCCACGATCGCTAGCGCTGCCTCGCCGCAACCCCAAGCACGCAACACGTTCAAGCCGACCGAGCTCATCAGTGCCGATGAGGTTGAACGCATTCACGAGGCGTCTTTGCGAGTGCTGTCAGAAGTAGGTGTGAACTACCTATTGCCGGAGGCGGTTCGAATCCTGGTGGAGGCGGGTGCGAGTTGCGACGATGGTGTTCGAGTGCGGCTACCTGCCGAGTTAGTCACCGAGCAGGTGGCACTCGCACCTTCACGCTTCACCCTGCATGGTCGTGACCCTGCCCACAACGTCATCTTCGGCGACGATTGGATCGTCTTTGGCATGGTTGGCAGTCCGCCGAACGTGTCCGACTTGGACCGGGGTCGAGTCACCGGCAACTACACCGACTTCTGCAACATGCTGCGGCTGCAGCAGACACTTGACGCAGCCGATACTTGTACCGGCCACGCAGTTGAGCCCATTGATCTTGACGTTCGCACCCGCCACTTAGATGCCACTTTGGCCATGTACACGTTGTCAACCAAGCCCGGCTTTTGTTATTCGTTGGGCCGCGCACGTGTCAGCGACGCTATTGAGATTGCCCGTATTGCGCGCGGTATTGACCATGAAACGCTGTTGCGCGAGCCGTCCATACACACGGTGGTCAATGCGAACTCGCCACTTGTGTACGACGCTCCGATGCTGGAGGGCGCCATTGAGTTGGCCCGCCATGGCCAGCCTGTTGTGTATACGCCGTTCACATTGGCGGGAGCAATGGCGCCGATCACGATTGCCGGTGCGCTTGCGTTGCAGAACGCCGAGGCGCTAGCTGGCATAACGCTGGCGCAGTTGGTGAACCCCGGCGTGCCCGTCGTCTACGGCAGTTTCACTTCGAACGTCGACATGCGATCGGGCTCGCCAGCGTTCGGCACACCCGAATATGTCAAGGCCACCATCATCAGCGGGCAGTTAGCTCGTCGCTACGGCTTGCCGTTGCGCGCCTCCAATGCGAACGCATCTAACGCTCCAGATGCCCAGGCGGCCTATGAGTCGCAGATGTCTTTGTGGGCCTGCATTGTGGGTGGCATCAACTATGTGCTTCACGGCCTCGGCTGGATCGAAGGTGGGCTGTGCGCCTCCTATGAGAAGGTGATCATTGACGCCGAGATGATCGGCATGATTCGCTCCATGCTGCAACCCGTGCGTGTTGACGACGCTTCGCTCGCAGTTGACGCCATTGCCGAGGTCGGACCTGCCAATCACTACTTCGGCGCCGCCCACACGCTGGAGCGTTACGACAGTGCTTTCTATGAGCCGATGCTGTCGGACTGGCGCAACTTTGAGACTTGGCAAGAAGATGGAGCCTTCAGCGCAACGCAGCGGGCGAACCGCATCTGGAAGCAGCTTCTAGCTGACTATGAAGAGCCGCCGATGGACGACGCTGTTCGCGCCGAACTGACCGACTTTGTGGAGCGACGCCGATCCGAAGGAGGAGTTGCGCCGCTATAGAGCCTGCCGATAGGCGTCTGCGTCGGGTCCATAGCTGAGTTGATCAGCTATGGGTAGATCGGGGCCTAGTTGATCAGCTTGTCCATGCCTTCCCAGTAGGGGGCACGCAGCTTGAACTTTTGGAGTTTGCCGGTGGCTGTACGCGCCAGCTCCTCACGGAACTCCACACTGGTGGGGCACTTGAAGTGCGCCATCCGGTCTCGGCAATAGTCGATCAGGTCGCGTTCGGTCACTGGGTCGGCCTCGGCATCGGTGACCACGAGAGCCTTGATCGTTTCGCCCCACTTCTCGTCGGGCACGCCGATTACCGCTGCCTCGGTTACTGAGGGGTGGCTAAACAGCACGTCTTCCACTTCTATGGAAGACACGTTCTCGCCGCCGGAGATGATCACGTCCTTCTTGCGGTCCGAAATGGTGAGGTAATGCTCGTCATCAAGCGAGCCGCCATCTCCCGTGTGGAACCAGCCGTCCACGATGGCCTCCGCAGTCGCTTCGGGCTGATCCCAGTAGGCCTCTAGCACCACATTGGCTTGGGCCAGGATCTCACCTTCGTCGTCGACATCGATTTTGACGCTGATCGCCGGCGAGCCAGCTCGGCTGAGTTTGCGGGCCTTTTCTTCGGGTTCCAGATCGTCCCACTCAGCGCGACAACGGTTTACCGTCAAAAGTGGGGCTGTCTCGGTGAGGCCGTAGATCTGGATGAACTCCCAGCCCAGTTCGGTTTCCATGCGGGCAATGGTGCGTGTGGGAGGCGGAGCACCAGCCACCACCATTCTCACGCGTCCACTGCCGGGGATAGGCCCCTCCCATTCGGCAGCGGCGTCTAGCACCGCCGCTACTACAGCGGGAGCGCCGCACATAAGTGTGACCTTGTGTTGTTCTATGCGGCGCAGGATTTCCGGACCGCGCACCTCGCGCTGCACCACGTGTTTGCCGCCCATGCCGGTGACGGCATACGGCATGCCCCAGCCGTTGCAGTGGAACATCGGCAAGGTGTGCAGGTAAACGTCACGGTCACTCACGCCTGTGTGCCAGCCGAACGTGGTCGCATTCATCCATAACGCCCGATGAGTTTGCTGTACGCCCTTGGGTCGGGCTGTGGTGCCAGAGGTGTAGTTGATGGTGGCGCTGATGTCCTCATCGGGGGTCCACGGCATCGGCTCGGCATCCATCGCATACATCTGGTCGTCTGCGTCAGTGCCCATGACCACGAAGTGCTCAACCTCAATGTCCTTGCAGAGGTCCTCCATAGACGGGTCCACCAGCAACATTGAGGCGCCGCAGTGATCGACGATGTAGCTGATTTCGTCGCGGCTTAGCCGGAAGTTGATCGGTACGAAGACGCGACCGTACCCGGACACGCCGAAGAACGATGTCATCAGCCGACCGGCGTTCTGCGAGACCATGGCGACTCGCTCACCTTGTCCGATGCCGAGTTGATCCAGCTTGGCAGCTTGCGCTCGCACCAGCTCACCGAATTGGGCGTAGGTAATCTCTCCCAGACCGCCGCCGGGCGCATCGGGTTCGTCGGCCAGCGCTACCCGATCTGGGTACACCTTGGTGGCCCGGTACAGAAAGTCGGATACTGAAAGCGGAACCTTCATGTCGTGACCTCAGTTTCGTTTGTGGGGTTGTCGTGTGCGGTCGTACCAAGGAGTCTGGAGTGCCAGCGTGCCTGAGGCACCGCAGTAGTCAACAGCGAGTGTTCGCCGAGCCCAGCAGCCGCAGCGCACGAAGGGCCAGGCCCGTGACCCGGCCGCTCAACAGCGCTAACTCTAGAACGCTTCACACCCTCGATGCGCCGACCCCGGTGGGCTCGGCGGTCAGAGTCATGATTGAGGATCGGCAAGGCGCAGTCTAGAGTCCTAAGTATTCACCGATGATCAACGCTCGGTCACAAAATTGGACGCTGGATTGGACTAGGACAAACCGACGTGAAACCGTCAAACGTTAGATCCAGCGAACGGTCTGCGCAGGAAAAACGAGACCAGCATGTATTTCGCACATAGCGCGGAGTAGCATACGTAGAATGCACTGGGATAATGGGGATCCGGATGTACGCAGAAGTCACAAGCGCGCTTGATCGTATCAAGAACGGGGACATAGCTGGCGATGTTGAATCCGAAACCCTTGACTTCAAGCAGGATGCAAGTGACACCAAGAAAACCCTGGAGGCCGTAGTCAACGCGGCGGCTTGCTTCGCTAACGCAGATGGTGGCACCGTAGTATTAGGTGTTCGCGACAAAGTCGCCGGATTGGATGCCTTTGAAGGCACTCAACTAGACTATATCGATGTTAAGCAAGCAATATATAATCGTACAGATCCACCGCTGCTCGCAGATGTGAACATTCTACTCTACTGCGATGTAAAGCTGATCACTGCATCAGTGCCGCCGGGTGTCACATTGCATCTCGACGCAAACGGACGCTATCGGCATCGGGTCGGAAGCTCATGAATGTTGATGCCATCCACTATCCAGGAACTCCGAAGATATGAGCGCACTTCGACTGATTATTCGGCTGAAGTGTCAAACCAAACAGCAGATGAAATCCAGAGCGATGCGCTGGAAGCCGCGCGCCTTTTCCTACGAAGTTCGCAAGATGAGCTGTTTCCTATCGCCGAAAGCCCTGACCTTCAATTGCTTCGACACTTGGGTGTTGTCGATGGTGACGGTCAACTTCTTCGAGTTGGGGCAGCATTATTCTGCGATTCTGGTAACGATCACCCGTGGATTGTCTATCAATATACACCGACACCAGGCGCCGAAGCAAGCCTTGTTGAGCGTCTTGGCGGTCCGCTCATAACAGTGTTAGAGCGTCTGCTTGAACTGGTACGAGCCCGCCGTCAAACGATGCCAATCACACTTTCTGATGGTCGCCAAATTGAGACCGCTGACTTTCCATTGGAAGCAGTCAGAGAGGCTGTAGCCAATGGTCTTCTTCATCGTGAACTGAGGATTGAACGTCCAGTTGATGTTCAACACTCTCCAGAGATTTTTGTTGTAGAGTCACCAGGACGACTGGTACCAGGTATAACCGAGCACAACATTATTACACATCCTTCTAAGCCCAGGAATTTATGTCTCTTCGGAGCAGCGCGTAAATTGCGAATCGCCGAGGATACAGGCCGTGGTGTAGATCGCATCTATCGGGAGTTGTTGCGCGCTGGCAAAGGGACGCCACATATTAGCCAGAGCGAGGACACTACTCGAATTGCATTCGTTAGCTCACAAAACGAGAGGATGGCCAAGTACATCGCACAGCTTGACTCGACGATTCGCGACGATGTTGATACGCTGTTGGTGATCTTTACGATGCTACAAACTAGAACTGTCACCGCAGAGAGCCTCGCGCCTGTTCTCCAAGAACAGGCTGATGAAGTCGCAACTGTTCTTCGACGAATAGCCGCTGATGACATAGGAATACTTGAACCGACGCAAGGTTCACGAAATCAATGTGATGTGACCTATAGGTTGCGTCCTTCGGTACTCACGGAATTAGGTAGCGCAGTACGCTACCAGAAGCCGCAATTGCTGGACATTGACCGCAAGATAGTGACACATTTGCGGGACTATGGCCGAATCAACAACCGTTCTGTACGTGATTTGTTTGATGTGGATGTTCATCGCGCGAGTGCGATTCTACGCGATTTGCGTGAACGTGGATACATAGTGAAGGCATCCGAACAGCAACGGGGTCCCAGTGTCGTTTACCAACCCGGACCCAAGTTGCCGAGGCGAGGATAGGTTCCCTTACGGGCCCTGGTCGTAAGGCTTGGGAGTTTTGGTGGAGTTTTGTGGGCCCTGAATTTCAGGATGGCTCAAAACTCAGTCAGTGTTGGCTGGCGCTGGGCAGCACCGGGACGTGAATGTGCTGGCGCCGTCCAATTCCATAGCGAACCGGTGCCACCCGACCTCGGCACAAGCGGTCTCGTCCCTCTCACTGAATCTGAGATCGCCACCCGGTTACAAACGATAAGCCTGGACCCAGAGTATTCGGACACAGCAGACTCAGACACTGCGGATTCAGACACAGCGGAATCGGACTCCGAGTACACCCAGTTTGGGGCTGCTCCAGTTTGGGGCTGCCCAGTTTGGTTCCTTCGACGGTTTGCCGGTCTCTCTAGCTGGCGCCCAGCCCAAGAATGGGTTGCGATACACAGCCGATGATGGCTGGTTCCTGCCCACTGCCTGCGCTTTTGTGGCGATGTTCGCAGACGAGCACCCTGTGACCGCTGCTGGTTGGGCGCGTTGCGCTGAGCTGCTAAGAGTAAACGTTCGTGCGATGAGTTCGAGACAATGCTGGCTACACCATTCCGTAGCGAGCCTTTTTTGTCTTGCAATCGCAGGGGGCTCAAGACTCCGCCGATGGCAGCTCCTACTCAGGGCCACCGGAGATTTGCGTAGGCACTTGAGCGATCTTCGTTTGCTCATATTGGGGCTTGCGGGCGGTAGTGGTGCTGGTGTAGGATGTGAATCATGCTTGTCAGATCCCTAAGACACGCGCATTCGTCATGGTGGGTGGTTTCCGATGCCATTTGATTTGCGTACGCGCGCAGCGACCGTGCGCACCTTGCCCCCCCCCCCCCCCCCCGGCGGGGGTGCTGGTGCGCATAAGTCACGGTTCCGCGGCCATCGCTGGGGGTCGCTGGTAACGATTGCCGCGTTGCTAACGGCTGGGCTGAGCTTCGTTCCGTCGGCAGCATCTGGACAGAGTTCAACTCCGGCGAAGCCGGAGCTATTTGTTGATACCGGCATTCAGACTGTGTTTTTGCTGTGGAAGAATCCAGGTGACACTTCAATAACTCGCTGGGAGTACCGCCGTAAAGCTACTATGGACACCCCGACCTGGGGTGATTGGACACCAATATCCGGCTCGGGCGCTACGACTGTTCGGCACACGATTTCCAATGTGACTGATTCAAACATATGTGTGCAGTTGCGCGCTGTTAACGGAAACGGTAATGGTGCATCGTCGGATGGCTTTTGCGCACGCCTACACCTCAGAGCAGTCCAGTTGTCGTTGTCTACTTCTACTACTAGTGTCACGGAAGGTAATTCTGGATTTACCGACGTTTCGATTACTGCAACTCTGACAGAAAATGCTCCTGGCGGGGGTTTAGAATTCAACATTTACACTTTCGTCGCTAATGATGATTCGCCTTTCGGAACCGCAACGACTAGCCATAATTGTGAGACGTTATCGCCCGCTGATGCGGACTATTGTGAGCACGAGTCGGTTGTATCTGTCAAATCGGGCACCAAGACTGACACCATTACGTGGCGCATCGTTGGCGATGGAGACCAAGAGAGCGATGAGACCATATTTGTGGGCGCTGACATGGCATCAAACCCCACCTGGGGAGCTGGTGAATCGCTGATGATAACAATTGTCAATGATGATGATAATACAGCTACTACAACCACCACTACTACAACTACAACCACCACTACTACAACTACAACCACCACTACTACGACTACAACTACGACAACTACAACAACTACGACAACTACAACAACTACGACAACTACAACAACTACGACGACTACAACTACGACAACTACAACGACAACTACAACAACTACGACAACTACAACAACAACCACGCCTGCGACTACGACGTCTACTACTACGACTACGACGACTCAGGCGCCAGCCACAACGACAGCAACTACTACTGCTACTACGCAACCACCCTCAGGTGGTGCCGGTGGCGGCGGAGGAAGTGGCGGTGGCAGTGTTACTACACAGCCGCGCGCAGGTGCGCCTGCCGTTATTACCAGACCAGCCGTGCCTACCAAACCACGGCTTAGTTTGCGCTCTAAAGGTAGAACAATCTATCTGACGTGGCTAGACCCGGGAGATAGTTCAATCGTCAGGTACGAATATCGCCAAAACAAAAACAACGGCGATGGCTGGTCCGATTGGACAACAGTACCCAACTCAAGCGCATCCACTACCAAATTTGAGCTATCCGGCGTGAAGGGCAAGCAGGTGTGCGTACAGCTACGCGCAATCAATGCCAGCGGAAACGGCACTAGATCTACTGAATATTGTCTCAAGCTGGGCAACAACGGCGCCATGTCTAACAACAACGCTGAACGCCTAGCACTCAGACTACTACGATTACTCCTAGGCTTGATGTAGACAGGCTTATAACTGCATTGACATGGACTGACAACACAACTGGCGAGAGTCACCGTACCTATAACGTCTTCAAACCAAAGTCTCTCTAAGCGGTCCTCAACCCCCGCACCCCCCCTGATGCGCGCGGTTTGTTATTCTGCTGAGTGCGCGCCATTCTACGCGATTTGCGTGAACGTGGATACACATGAAGGTATCCGAACAGCAACGGGGTCCCAGTGTCGTTTACCAACCCGGACCCAAGTTGCCGAGGCGAGGATAGGTTCCCTTACGGGCCCTGGTCGTAGGGCTTGGGAGTTTTGGTGGAGTTTTGTGGGCCCTGAATTTCAGCATGGCTCAAAACTCCCTGGGTGTTGGCTGGCGCTGGGCAGCACCGGGACGTGAATGTCACTCAAGTGCGTAAATTGGATATACTACTATGAATGACATTTGAAGCTATGCCGCTTGTGACCCCGTACCAACTGCACACGTGCATTCGCGGACTTAGACGGCGACGCGGCTGGACTCAGACTCGCACAGCCGCGTTGGTAGGGAGATCTCAGCAGTGGCTGTCCCGGCTGGAGAACGGAGGCACAGAAGCGTCCTTCGGCGACGTGCTGTCGTTGCTCACGGTGCTGGGCGCGCGCCTCAGATTGCGGCCATATGGCGACACCCACTTCCCTGAGCCACCAGACGGGGCCAAGTACGAGACGCCCCTAACGACACCATCTAGCTGATGGCCGCACATCGCGGCGCTCGCGACCTCCACGTCTTCCTAGAGGGCATACCCATTGGTGTCGTCGTCCGATCACGGCGTGGGCGGGCTCACTTCGCCTACCACGCCTCCTACCCGATGTCCGCCATGCCGTTGTCTTTGTCGTTGCCCATCGGCAGTCACACTCGTAGCGACATCGCGGCATGGATAGACGGGTTGCTGCCGGACAGTCCACAGACTAGATCGCGGTGGGCGCGAGACTTGGGAGCGCATTCAGCGGAGCCGTTTGATCTGCTCGCCACTCGGGCTGGACTTGAATGTGCTGGCGCCGTCCAATTCCATAGCGAACCGGTGCTGCCCGACCTCGGCACAAGCGGTCTTGTCCCGCTCACTGAATCTGAGATCGCCACCCGGTTGCAAACGATAAGCCTGGACCCAGAGCATTCGGACACAGCGGATTCCGACTCCGAAGGTGCCCAGTTCGGGGATGTCCAGTCTGGTTCCTTCAAGGGTTTGTCGCTCTCCCTCGCCGGTGCCCAGCCCAAGATTGGGTTGCGACACACAACGGATGACAACTGGTTCCTGCCCACCGGAATGGAGCCGACGACCCACATTCTCAAACCGCAGCGAGGCCATCTCAACGTAGCTGTTCGCGACTCAATAGCGGTGAATGAACATTTGTGTCAGATGGCCGCAGCGGCCCTCGGGTTGGAGGCAGCCCGCACTTCGCTGACTATGTTCGCAGACGAAGTTTGTCTAGTGACCGAGCGCTTCGATCGCCCTATTGAGCGCTACAAGCCTCGGCGCATTCACTTTGAGGACTTGTGTCAAGCGCTTGGATTCGCCCCGGCCTTAAAGTATCGGTCAGATGGCGGGCCGACCCCAGAGGCGGCTATCAGGCTGCTGCGTATGGCGGCCAGCCGTGATGCTCAGCGCAAGTTCTTCCTCGCTGGATACTTCAACCGGCTGATCGGCAACACCGACGCGCACGCCAAAAACTATGGGGTTCTCCTCGGCGAAGCTGCCGCGCCCGCACGACTCTCTCCGTTATACGACCTCAGTTCGGCTGCGCCCTATGCACAGCCAGACGAATACCCTCTACGGGAAGCCATGAGATTCGCAGACGAGCACCCGGCGACCGTCGCCGGTTGGGCGCGCTGTGCTGAGCAGTTGAGAGTAAACGTCAGCCGCGATGAGCTTGAGGCAATGCTGGCTGCGTTGCCCCACGCTTTCGACAAGGCTGTAGAACAATGCCCTCCATGGGCAAGCGATACGGCGCAACATATAAGCGAAAGTGTGCTTGCTCACGCGGCGAGCGCCGGGGCCGGTTGACGTGAGCGCTGACCGCGACTCGATCACCGCTAGCGAGGTGGGTGATGCGGTGCGCGACGCTCGACGGGCTGCCGGGATTACCCAACAAGAGCTTGCTGATCGCATCAAGGTCACTCGCCAGTGGGTGATTCGCCTTGAACAAGGCCGCGATGAGGTCAGGATGTCCGACGTGCAAGCAGTCTGCAACGAACTCGGCTTGATGTTGAGAGCCGAGTTTGAGGTGGCGACCTAAGGTCTCTTGTGTGCAGTCAGACCTCCCAGCGCCGCGCCCGGGAGAGTGCGACGTGCACCTAGTTGACGGCACCTATGAGCTGTTCAGGCATTTCTTTGCCGTGCCTCGCCGCGCTGCATCCGATGGGGTTGAGGTCGGCGCGCTGCGCGGCGTGCTCGGCAACATCGTGATGCTGCTTGAGAGCGGTGCCACTCACGTAGCGGTGGCCACCGATCACGTCGTGGAGTCGTTCCGCAATGAACTGTGGCCCGGCTACAAGGACGGCTCGGGCATTGAGCCTGACCTGGTTTCCCAGTTCCATCCCACCGAGGAGACGCTGAGGCTGCTCGGCGTGACGGTATGGCCGATGGTCGAATTCGAAGCCGATGACGCAATGGCAGCGGGGGCAGCCATGGCCGCTGACGACAGTCGTGTGCGACGGGTCTTGATCTGCACCCCCGACAAGGATCTAGGCCAGTGTGTCGGCGGCAAGGTGTTTCAGTGGGATCGTCGTGCCGACGAGATCATTGACACCAACGGTGTAGAGGCGAAGTTTGGCGTCGCACCCGAATCCATACCGGATTACTTGAGCCTTGTTGGCGACAACGCGGATGGCCTTCCGGGCCTGCGCGGCTGGGGCAAGAAAACAACCTCGGTGATGCTGTCTCACTACGGTCACATTGAGAACATTCCGGAGTCTCATCTTGACTGGGAACCGCGAGTACGCGGCGCAGCCGGACTCGCTACCACGCTCGTCGATAATCGCGAGCTAGCGCTGTTGTTTCGCCGCATTGCGACTGTACGCACGGACGCGCCCGTCTCCACCGGCGTGGATGAGTTGGCATGGCGCGGTCCGCGAAAGGGCTTCGCGGAACTGTGCGAGCGGATCGGCGCCGGTCAGTTGCATGAGCGAGCGATCAACCTCGCCGCCCAGCGCGCTGAATTGGCTGAGCTGTAGATACGAACTGTGGAGCCGCGCGGTGGGGCCTAGCGATGGCGCCGAACCGTAAATCCGTGCCCGCAAATCAATCCGCCTACCCGAACCCTTATGCCCGCTAGCTAGCGCCTAGCGCAGCTTGCAGCAAGCTACGCATGCGTGCGGGCGATACAGCCGAGGCAGGTCGGATGGTCTCCTCGGCTGGTCAGGCTGGCTGGTTTATCTCGATCATGTTGCCAGCCGGGTCGAAGAAGAACGTCTGGCGGGCTGGTGTTCCTGGCAGAGGTACTGGGTCGCGCACTTCCACGCCAGCGTCACGCAACTCGGCCACGGTGGCGTCGATGTCGTCCACCTTGAAGGCCCAGTGTTGGCCCTTAGGTGGTACCCAATCGGCGACCTCAATGAGATGTACCTCACCGCCGCCGGGTGTCCGCAACCAGCGCCCGTTGAAGCCGAAATCGGGCCGGTCAAGCTGGCTCATCCCCAAAATATCTGTATAGAACGGCGCCGCCGCGTCCACATCGGCGCAATTAATCGAAACGTGATGCACAGGACCCAGTTCCATATCCGCAGCCTAGGTCAGCGGCTACCCAGCGTCCGCCGCCCAGGCGCGAAGGCACGACTCGGCTCTACTCGTGCTCGTAGGCTCTGGAGGATGTCTCAGCCGACCATGGACGAGCGGCTACGCGAGCTGGCCCGCCGCCGCGAGGAGGCGTTGAACGCTGGTACAGAGCGCGCGGTCCAGCGTCAGCACGACAAGGGCAAGATGCTCGCCCGCGAGCGCATTGAGTACCTCTTCGACGAGGGCACCTTCCATGAACTCGACATGCTCGCTCGCCACAGGGCTCACGACATTGGTCTTGATGGCCGCCCCTACACCGACGGAATCATCACTGGCTGGGGCAACATTGATGGCCGCAAGGTCTTTGTGGCCAGTCAGGACTTCACGGTGTTCGGCGGAGCCCTCGGCGAGGTGTTCGCTGAGAAAACCCACAAGGTCATGGATCTAGCTGAATCGGTAGGGGCTCCCATTATTGGGTTGAACGACGGTGCCGGTGCCCGCATCCAAGAGGGCGTGGTCTCATTGGCGGGCTACGGCGGCATCTTTCGCCGCAACGTGCAGGCCTCTGGTGTCATCCCACAAATCAGCGTCATCATGGGACCATGCGCTGGCGGTGCTGTCTATTCGCCCGCGATGACCGACTTCATCTTCATGGTGCGCGACACCAGTCATATGTTCATCACGGGTCCGGACGTGGTGAAGACGGTCACCGGCGAAGACGTCACCCTTGAGGAGCTCGGTGGCGCCGGTTCGCACAGCACCAAATCGGGCGTAGCCACGTTCGTCGCGGCGGACGAGAAGGCTGTCCTTGACGATGTCCGCTACCTACTGTCATTCCTACCGTCAAACAACCTTGACTCGCCGCCGGTCGTGGCGACCGACGACGCGCCGGACCGTTGGTGTCCGGCTCTGCGCGACCTCATGCCCCAAAGCCCCAACGTTCCATACGACATGAAGCAGGTCATCGGCGAGGTAGTGGACGATGGTGAGTTTCTCGAATACCACGCCACCTGGGGCGGCTCCATCGTCTGTGGTTTCGCCCGAGTCAACGGCCGCTCAGTGGGCATCGTCGGCAATCAGCCGATGGTGATGGCAGGCGTGCTTGACATTGACTCTTCGGAGAAGGCAGCTCGGTTCGTGCGATTCTGCGACGCCTTCAACCTTCCGTTGCTGACCTTCGTGGATGTGCCCGGGTTTTTGCCCGGCGTAGATCAAGAGCACGGTGGCATTATCCGCCACGGCGCCAAGCTGCTATATGCCTACTGTGAGGCCACCGTGCCGCGCGTTCAGGTCATTACTCGCAAGGCCTACGGCGGCGCTTATGTGGTGATGGACTCCAAGTCGGTGGGCTGCGATGTCAGCTTCGCTTGGCCCACAGCGGAGTTGGCGGTGATGGGTCCACAGGGAGCCGTTGAGATCCTGAACCGGCGCGAACTGCAGCAGGCCGCCGACCCCGAAGCTCGCAAGGCTGAACTGGTTGAGGAATACAGCCGCAAGTATGCGAACCCCTATATCGCGGCTGAGCGAGGCATCGTGGACGCGGTCATTGACCCAGCCGAGACCCGCAACAAGGTCGTCGCCGCGTTTGAGGTGATCAGCGCGAAGCGTGAAGAGCTGCCGCGTCGCAAGCACGGCAACGTGCCGCTGTAAGGACCCCAGGCGTGACTGTCGCAGCGGGCCCCGTGGATGTGGACCGGGTTGAAATCAACTCACCAGCGAGTGCGCAAGAAGTAGCGGCCATCGTTACGGCACTTGAGCTGCTGTGGCCTTCTCCGGTGCCCTTCGCCGCGGCAGAGACACCGCCTAGCAAATGGCGCTTCAGCTCCCGTCCGTGGCAAACGCCCGCATCTTGGCCCGCTGTTCGCTACCGCTGAGGTGTCAGTAAGCCCATGTCAGCAGGCACAGTCAGTCACACGTCAGTAGAGAAGGCGGCTAGTGCCACATCAATGCCGCTTGACGGTTTGCGGGTGGTGGACGTGTCGTCGGTATTCGCGGGGCCACACTGCGCCCGGTACCTAGCCGATTTCGGCGCCGATGTCATAAAAGTGGAGCGACCCGGAGGCGACACGGTTCGCAATATGGGCTGGCGGGACGCACAGGGTGAGTCACTGTGGTGGCGCCTCGTGAACCGCAATAAGCGATGTGTGACGCTTGACCTGAAGGCGGCCGATGATCTGGCGCTCCTGCGGCGGTTGCTCGGTGTCGCCGATGTGATGGTGGAGAACTTTCGGCCCGGCAAACTTGAAGCGCTCGGCTTGGTGCCCGACCAACTGATTGAGGCCAATCCGAAGCTCGTGATTGTGCGACTGACCGGCTTTGGCCAGGACGGTCCGTATCGCAACCGGCCGGGCTTCGCCACTCTCGCGGAAGCCATGAGCGGCTTTGCTTCTATGAACGGCGAGGCAGACGGCGCACCACTTCTGCCGCCTGTGGCGCTTACCGACGAGATTGCTGGCCTCGCTGGGGCGTTCGCGGCGATGGTGGCTCTGCGCAGCGGTGTGGGCCAGGTGGTGGACGTGAACCTTTTGGAGGCCATGTCGCAGGCGATGGGTCCACTTATGACTGCTTGGCATTCCGAGGGTTATCTGCAGCCTCGACTGGGTTCGGGCATTCCCTACAGCGTGCCCCGCGGCACCTACCAAGCGTCCGACGGAGGGTGGCTGGCCGTGAGCACTTCAACCGACTCGGTCGCTGCGCGAGTTATGGAGATGATTGGGCTGGGAAGCGATGAGCGATTCGTAACGTTCGAAGGACGCCTGGCTCACCGTGTGGAGCTGGACGAGGCAATGGCGGCGTGGGTGGCAACCCGAACGTTGGCCGAGGCAGTAGCAGCATTTGATGAAGCCCAAGCGGCCGCAGCTCCGGTGCTCAACATGAGCCAGCTAGCGGCTGACCCACATGTCACCGACCGTGAGTTGTTTGTGGAGGTAGACGGGCTCGTGCAGCAGAACGTGATTGCGCGGCTAAGCGTGACGCCTGGCCAGGTTCGCTGGACTGGCCGAAGCCAAGGTGCCGACAACGATTGTCTCGCCGGATTGTCTGCCTCATCGGCCGATGACGCAGCCGACAACGTGGCCGATGACGTTGCCAAGAGTGTGGCCGCTGATCCTTGGCCTAGACCCTGACCAGACCCCGTTAGCTCGTTGGTTTCGCAGGTGAGTCGTTCTGACGGATCGGCTCTACGCCTTTGCGTTTCAGCAACATCCGCCGTATGGCGGTCATTAGTGGATAGGTGAAACGTGAAATCATCGGCGAGGCGAATGCCAGTCGGTTGAACTTGTTGAAAACGCCGAGATCTTCACTCAACAATGCCAGCACGTTCAGAGCTTCGTGACCGACGAAGTATCGTTTGTCGATCTTGACCACCATGCCGTCGTTGAGATCATGCGGGAGTTGTCGAATCTCGTCAACAATCGGACCGCCCTGGCGGGCATCAACTAGCATGAATGTGTCGACCGAACGCTGCAGCCGGAGGTATTGCGCGTAGTTGTTGCACATCGGGCATTCGCCGTCGTAAACCAACCATACTTGACTAGAAGTGAGCGGTTTTCGGGTTTGTTGGCGCCGCTTCAGCGCACGGAATGGCCAACCTATAATCGGTAGTGACCGCACGGTTCCTGACAGCGAGAACTGGTCAGGAGCGAGCGGAGACAATAACAAAAACAAGCCCACCATCACAATATTGAGCGAGAACGAGATGTTCATTAGCAGATCGCTCGTGATGTGGAACAACATGAATATAGCGCCGAACAAACGATGTAGATGCGGCCGAAATATCACCAGTAACGCAAAAATCTCAATATACAGCGTCAACATCCACATGGACTGAGTTAGCCAGTTGTGTTGCGCCACGTAGGGCATTAGCAACGGAATCTCATCGGACTCTGCTAGAAGTCGATCCAGCAAGATGCGCGTCAGGGCATCGGACGAAAAGAGCTCAAGTCGACCGTACCATATCTTGTTGATTCCAGACAACGTGTACGACAACAAGATTGCAACTTGTGCGATCCACAGAGAAGTGAGGCACGCGCGCACACTGCTTCTTTGGTGAGCCCTTTGGCCCTTTTGACCTCTTAGGCTATTATGCCTCAGAGGAAGCGAGAAATTTGCTAGACGCGCGCGATTCGGCAAGAATATCAACGCAAAGCCAACCAGTAGGAGTACATGAGTGCCGTGATTGATGGAGCCGTAGGAGTTGCGGATCGCAATATGCACGAACAAATGCAAAAATGCGCCTAAACGTAAGAAGAACCATCCTGGTGCTGAGGCGGCGCCGAGAGCCAACAGCAGTCCAAGTGCAGTCAGCACAATCTCGTGTCGTAGCCATGCTGTGCCGACTATTGACGAGATTAGGCTAATGGGCCAAATTGGAGCGGTCGGTGTGCCACCTGAGTAGGCCGCGCCGAAGGGGTAATGGCCCGTTCCAACCAGGTATGCCAGAAACACATAGTAGAAACGGCCCAGTAGAACGACGTTGTGCGCCTTTAGTGTTAATTCACGGGTTGATTCTCCCAGCGTGCGGTGCTGGCGTTCTTCGACGCTGAGCACCGATTTGCGGAAGCGCCGTGACCAGCTTCGTATACGCAGCCGGGCAGTCGCCGAACTGCGCCAGTAAGCCTCAGGCGACTGGGCTTCACCATGCTGGGCCTTAGCCGTCTGGACTGCGGCATGCTGGCCGCGACTATCAGAGTGGTTGCGGCATTCTTCGAGCGACACTGATCAACCGTTCTCGTCAGCCGGTTTCAGGGACGCTGGGGAGACGTCCGGTACTAGTACTCCAGCGCACCACAACTTCACCAGGTTGCAAGAAATCGGTCCGGGTCATCTCTCCGTTAGCGAATTCGGTGAGGTTGTCTTGAACATCGTGGAGGTCCACATCTGCCTTAATGATGCTGAACTCGACCGTGCGTTCTCCCATTTTCCGTTTGATGATCGGATACAGAACTTCTGTGACCTGCTCGGTGCAGCCACGATCTTTCGCGCACGCGCTAGCGACTCGGCGCAGTGCTTTCCAGTCTCGGATGTCACCGCTGGGTATCAAGTAGGTGGTTCCCTCCATTGACTGGCCATCAACACTGTCCGCGATTAGGACATATTCGAATGGCTCCCAATCCGGGATATGGGTGAATAGCTTCCACTTAAAGAACGGGAACACCTCAACGTGTTCGGTTTCCAGCACTGCATGAAGCGGAATCATCGCGATGTAAAGAACGAAGAAGCTCGGAACAAGCCACTTGTGTATCCGGCGTCGCTTGCGCACGTACCGATTGTGGCACGTCGTTTAGCCAGAAGCGGCGCGGGAGCGCTCGACCAAGCTGGCAATGTCGGCCATGATGGCTGACAGCTCAAAGTCCTTGGGCGTGTAGACGGCGGCCACGCCAGCATCAATTAGACGTTGGTGATCGTCGGGCGGGATTATGCCGCCCACCACCACTGGCGCCGCGACTTCGGCTTCAGCCAGATAGTCCAGCACCTCTGGGACCAGTTCCAGGTGGCTGCCCGACAGGATCGACAGACCCACTACGTCTACGTCCTCGTCGCGCGCAGTTGCAGCAATGTGGCGTGGTGTCAGGCGTATGCCCTCATAGACGACTTCCATGCCAGCGTCGCGTGCCGCGACCGCTACCTGTTCTGCACCGTTGGAGTGACCATCTAGTCCGGGCTTGGCCACCAGCAACCGCGGCGGTCCGCCGGGCATCTGAGCGCATCGCTTCGCTACCGCGCTCAGCGATGGCCCATGCGACGAACGTCGAGCCCCGCCACCTAGTCCGGTTGGTGCACGGAACTCGCCAAATACTTCACGCAAGGTTTGGGCCCATTCCCCAGTTGTGACGCCTGCGTGGGCTGCGGCGATGCTTGGCCCCATGATGTTCACGTCGCCTGAAGCGGCGACTCGCAGATCTTCTAACGCCGCAGCTACCCGGTTTGAGTCTCGTGTGCTGCGCCATTGTTCCAAGTCGTCGATTAGGTCGGCTTCCACGCCTGGGTCCACCCGCATGATCAACTCTTCGCCTTCCAGCGGGGATGGCGCTGTTTCGGTGAAGTTGTTCACACCTACCACGGTCATCTCGCCGCTCTCGATTTGACGCACGCGCTGAGTGTGGCTCGCCACGAGACGCTGCTTTAGCTCGGTGATGGCCGCGAACGCGCCGCCCATAGCGAGCACCTCGTCTAGCTCGGCCTGTGCTGCGTCAATCAGCTCGGCTGTGCGGCCCTCAACCACGTGTGAGCCATCGAAAATGTCGCCATATTCCAGCAGATCGGTTTCATGGGCTAGTACTTGTTGGATTCGTAGTGACCACTGCTGGTCCCAGGGCCGGGGCAGTCCAAGCGCTTCGTTCCATGCGGGTAGCTGCAGCGAACGTGTTCGTGCTCGTTGCGACAGTGTCACACCCAGCGCTTCCAGGGTGATGCGGGCCACGTTGTTTTCCGGCTGCGCCTCGGTGAGCCCCAGCGAGTTGACCTGCACGCCGTAACGGAACCGTCGCAGTTTGGGGTCGGCGACGCGGTAGCGGTCGGCGCAGATCCGATCCCACATGTCGGTAAAGGCTCGGACCTTGCAGACTTCCTCAATGAACCGGATGCCTGCGTTCACGAAAAACGAAATGCTGCCCACCGCAGCGTCAAAGCGATCTGGCGGCACCTTTCCGCTATCGCGCACCGCATCCAGCACATCAATTGCGCTGGCTAAAGCGTAAGCGATCTCCTGAACTGGAGTGGCACCAGCTTCTTGCAAGTGGTAGCTGCAAACGTTGATCGGGTTCCACAACGGCACGTGCTGGGAGCAGTACGCCACGACATCGGTCGTCAATCGACGGCTTGCCTCCGGGCCGAAGATGTACGTGCCCCGGCTCAGGTACTCCTTCACGATGTCGTTTTGAGTTGTACCCCGCAACGCTTCGGTAGCCACCGCTGCGTTTTGGGCGTTGGCGATGTACAAGCTGAGCAGCCACGGTGCAGTGGCGTTGATAGTCATGGAGGTGTTCATGGAATCGGGCGGGATGCCGTCCATGAGTTGAGCCATGTGCCCCAAGTGGCTGACCGCAACGCCTACCTTGCCCACCTCGCCACGCGCCATCGGGTGGTCGGGGTCGTAGCCGGTTTGGGTCGGCAGATCAAACGCCACCGACAAACCTGTTTGGCCCTTGTCCAAATTTGATCGGTACAGCTCATTGGACGCGGCTGCGGTGGAGTGACCGGAATAGGTGCGCATCAGCCACGGCCGCGAACGCTGCGTTGAACCAGAACGCGGCGAACCGGAACGCGGCGAACCAGTGTCAGGCACTACAACGGACCCCGTATCGACCTTGTATTGACCCTGCCTTGGCCCCGCAGTTGACCTCGGAAGTGGTGCAGCAGCTACTCAACGGCATTGTTTCAGCGCCTCCGGCGACCCTCAATCTTGCGCATCTTCCAGCATGCGGAAGACCATCGGGCGCAGCCAGACCTCGGGAAGCGGGCGCGTAATGGCTTCGGCCAGCAACTGCAGGTATGCCGCCCGCTCAATCTCTACGGCGCCAAGCCCAGCCAGATGAGGCGTTGTCCACTGCACATCTAATAGCGCTCCCCCAGTCACTTTGAGTGCATCTACTAGAGCTACCAGAGCCACTTTTGAAGCGTCACTTTCGGTGTGGAACATGGACTCGCCAGCAAAATACGCGCCGATCGCTACGCCGTAGAGGCCACCCACCAGCTCGTCATCAAGCCAGGTCTCCACGCTGTGCGCCCACCCCAGCTCATGAAGTTGAACGTACGCGTCATGCATGTCGTCGTTAATCCAGCCGTGCGGCCGGGCGGGATCTGCACACGACTCCAGCACCTGCTCAAAGGCAGTGTCGATGCGAATATCGAAGCGACGGCAAGCTCGTCGCAACGATCGGCTGATCTGCAGGTAGCTAAGCGGCAAGATACCGCGCGGGTCCGGCGACCACCAGCCCACACTGTCACCCAACGGCATGGGAAATAGCCCGGCTCGATACGCGTTTAGCAGCGTGCCCGCCTCCAGATCGGCACCAGCGCCGACCAGGCCGTTCTCGTCGGCGGTTGACGCAGGCGGAAACGACCATCCTGACGGTGGTGGCTCGGTCGGACCATCTTCAAGCTGGCGTTGCATCGTGGCGATCCTACGCAGGATCGGTTCTGTGCGCCGGGCCGATTTGCCAGCAGGCACCAACCGGCGAGTACGAGTACATCGGGTTAGCTACGCGCGTCCTCGTATGCAGTTATTTGGGTTTGGGTTGCCTCGGTAATCGTCACGCTCTCGACTACGACTTCCTCAATAGGTGCGTCACCAGGCGCAGTAGCTACGCCGTCAATGTCCATCACAACGTTCATGCCGTCAACGACGTGGCCGAGGGGCGAATACAGCGCTGGCAGCGCCACTCCATCGTCGCCGGTGATTATGAAGAACTGCGAGCCGTTCGTGGCTGGATTGCCGCTGTTTGCCATGGCCACAGATCCGAGGCGGTACCAGTCCTCTGGAGGAAAGGCACCGGTGTAGCGGTATCCGGGAGTGCCCATTCCGGACAGCATCTGCACGTCACCGCCCTGGATGACGAAGTTAGAGATGACCCGGTGGAACAGCGTCCCGTCGAAGGCCCCCCAACGGCCTAGAACCACAAAATTGTTGACGCTGTCCAGATCTAGCGCCGGGTCCAGCACCATGGTGAACTCGCCCATGTTCGTTTCAAAGCGCGCGGCGTACATCGTCTCCGCGTCTATGCACATGGGTTGTTTGGAGTCGAACTGGGTACGTGGACCGTCGCTGCCGTCAAGCGCAGGGCACCCTGCCGCAACAGGTGTACCAGCGCTATCTGAGTTGGCGCCATCTGGGTTATCGCCGGTCTCAAGCTCGCTGTCAGATGCACTTGCGGGCGTTGTTACTTCGCCATCGTTAGCAACTTGGGTGCCGCTGTCTGCGTCGCTGTCACTGTCGCTGTCGGCGTCGTTACCGGTGAAGATGCTCCACAGCCACAAGGCGAGCAACACAACAGCCACGATGAGCACAATCCGCACCACTTTGCGCGTCGTGCTCGACCGCTTCTGGGCGCGTTCAGCCTGGGCGACTGCCCGCATTCGGTTTTCGCGTTGCCGCTGTCGTTTCTCGCTGCTCATGACCACCCCTGACCAACCGGAGCGGTCACGCTACCGAGGCTTTGAACCATCCCAGGTACCCTCGCCCGTCGTGCCGCTAGTCGTGCAGAAATTCGGTGGAACCTCAATCGCTAGCGGTTCGCGTATGCGCGAAGTCGCTGAGCACGTGAAGCACTGCCGCGGTCGCGGCGACGCAGTTGTGTTGGTCGTTAGCGCCATGGGTTCAGAGACCGACGAGCTCATCGCCTTGGCTACTCAGATCACCGACGAACCGTCGGGCCGCGAGCTGGACATGCTCATTACCGCGGGCGAACGCAAAGCGATTGCGCTTATGTGTATGGCGCTGCACGAAGCGGGCGTGCCTGCTGACTCATTCACGGGCAGCCAGGCTGGCTTCGTGACCGATGGGAACCACCGCAACGCGAAGATTCTCTCGGTCACGCCCACCCGTGTGATTGAGTCGCTTGAGGCTGGTCGCGTGGCCGTAGTCGCTGGCGCGCAAGGAATGTCAACCGATAACGATGTGACGTTCCTGGGGCGCGGCGGATCTGACACTACGGCTGTTGCCTTGGCGCACGGCTTGGGGGCGGACGCCTGTGAGCTCTACACCGACGTTTCGGGTGTGTTCACCACCGATCCACGGGTGTGCCCCAAAGCACGCAAGATTGCACGCATCGGTTTTGACGAGTTATTGGAGATGACTGCTATGGGCTGCCCCAAGCCGGCTGCCAGGTCGGTTGAGGTCGCCCGCACTTACGGCGTTCCCCTGCACGTGCGTTCCGCATTCACGTGGGAACCCGGAACATGGGTTGTTGACACGGAGCCAGGTATGGACGCAAGAGAGATGGAGAGACCGATTGTGACCGGTGTCGTGCCGGACACATCACAAGCCAAGGTGACGCTGGTAGGCGTACGAGACGAACCGGGTATCGCCGCCCGGGTGTTTCGCGCGCTGGCCGACGCAGCGATCAACGTAGACATGATTGTGCAAAACGTGGGAGATCACGGTCGCACTGACATTTCGTTGACTGTTCCGGCAGATAGCGCTGCGCGGGCACAAGCAATCTGTGAAACCTTGGCTGACCAGGTGGGCTTCTCATCGACCAGCACCGATGCTGACATTGCGCGGGTCTCGCTCGTAGGTGCGGGCATGGCCAGTCACCCCGGTGTGGCCGCCACGATGTTTGAGACACTGGCAGAGCAGGACATCAACATTGAAATGATCTCCACCTCGCCGATTCGTATCTCTTGCGTGGTGCCTGAAGCGGACGTGGACGCGGCCACTGTCGCTCTGCACACAGCATTCGGGCTGGACTGACGGCCGTCGGTAGCCTCCCACGTATGCGGGTAGGAATCGTCGGTGCCACCGGTCAAGTTGGCGGCGTCATGCGGGACATCTTGGCGCGGCGTCGCTTTCCCGCAGATGAACTGCGGCTGTTCGCTTCGGCTCGCTCTGCGGGTCGCCAGCTTGCTTGGAATGGTGGCGAGATCGCAGTAGAGGATGCCGCCGAAGCCGACTTCAGCGGATTAGATATCGCGCTGTTCTCGGCGGGCAAGACCACGTCGCTGGCCATTGCTGAACGTGTGGCTGAACAGGGCGCGACAGTTATCGACAACTCCTCGGCTTGGCGGATGGATGCTGATGTCCCGCTGGTGGTGCCAGAGGTGAATGCAGCCGCGGTGTTTGATGCACCCAAGGGGATCATTGCGAACCCCAACTGCACGACGATGGCGGCGATGCCGGTGTTAGCGCCACTTCACGCCGAGGCTGGTTTGACCTCGATGGTGGCAGCGACGTATCAAGCGGTGTCAGGCGCTGGCTTAGCTGGCGTTGACGAGCTAGACAGCGCGCTTGAGGCCACCCGCGGCAAGGCTGCCTCGCTTACGTTTGATGGCGCGGCCGTCAGCCACCCTGTCCCCAACAAGTTCCCTGGACCGATAGCGCACAACGTGCTGGCGCAAGCGGGCAGCTTCGTAGATGATGGCTCAGGTGAGACCGATGAGGAGCAGAAGCTCCGCAACGAGAGTCGCAAGATTCTGGGAATCAAAGATCTGACAGTTTCGGGCACCTGCGTGCGGGTTCCGGTGTTCACCGGCCATTCGCTGTCGCTGAACTTGCGATTTGAGCGGCCAATTACCCCCGAACAGGCAACTGAACTGCTCAGCCGGGCGCCCGGTGTTGAGCTGGCCGACGTGCCGACACCACTACACGCGGCTGGCCGTGACGCGTCCTATGTGGGCCGGATCCGCCGTGATCCCACTGTTGAGCACGGTTTGGCACTATTCGTAGTCGGCGACAATCTGCGCAAAGGGGCGGCACTCAACGCGGTGCAAATCGCCGAAGTCCTTGTCGCCAACTAGCCAGCGCTGCCTGAGGTGGCCTAGTGCTCGCTGAGCCTGGGCTGAGTTTGGGCTGACTGAGTTTGGGTTCCGCCATTTCGGCACTGTGTACCTCGTACCCCTAAGTACCGCGAACCTCTAAGTACCGTGTACATCTAGCTCGGCGCTGATATTTCTTCGCCCAGTACTTCGGGTTCGTCATCAACTATCTCGGCTGGGAAGCCCGGTGCGGTGATCGTTCTCCCGGTGGCGTCCTCAAGCCGCCGGATGATGTTGGGCGACCATTCCCGATCGCCATAGCGAGCAGCGCCATCAGCGAACACGTCAACCAGTACCGGCGCCAGATCTAACGGCAGGCCGTGCTCCTGGGATATGTCGGCAAATAGGCCGATGTCCTTACATACCAAGTCCATTGTGAAGTTGATGTCGCGCGAACCATTCAGAATGACTTGGCTCTCGGTTTCGTGGACAAAGGAGTTACCCGAGCTGATGCGGATGGCTTCATATGCGGTAGCGAGGTCCATGCCCGCCGCCTGAGAGACAACCAACGCCTCGCACAATGACACCAGATTGGCTGTGGCGAGGTAGTTAGTAACCACCTTGAGGATGGATGCTGAGCCCAGCGGTCCAGTATGCAGAATGCGACGTCCCATCGCCGCCAACACGGGCAACATCTCCTCAAAGGTGTCCCGTTCGCCGCCAGCGAAGATCGAAATGTTGCCAGTTGCGGCCCGGTGGCAGCCTCCCGAAACGGGGCAATCCAAGGCGGCACCACCGACATCTTTGACTAGTGCGCCGAGCCGTCGCACTTCATGGTGGTCGGTTGTGCTCATCTCGGCCCAGATCTTGCGACGCGAGCGGTCAGTTGCCGCCTTGCGTAGTTCTGCTGCGCCCGGTTGATCCGAGGTGTCGAGCCCTTCAGCGTTACGGGACGCGGCGAATCCAGCCAAAACGCCGTCGGACGCTTCAAGTACCGCAGCCACCGCGGCGGGTGTGGGCAGGCAGGTAATCACGACATCGCAGTGTTCCCCCATCTCGGCGCCTGACGACGCCCGAGTTGCACCTGCCGCGATGAAGGGCTCCATTGCGGCTGGGTCTAGATCGGCCACAGTGATCTCAAACCCGTTGCGCTGTAGCGATCCAGCCAACTTGGCACCCACGTTGCCAAGCCCGATGAACCCCACCCGAGGCTGTATTGCTGCGGATGGCGTTGCTGGAGACGGTGTTGCTGGAGACAGCTTTGGTGGAGACGGCACGGTCGATGGCGAATTCTCTGCGTTCACCGCGACACCTCGTTGGCTCATTTGTGGCTAGCTCATTTGTGGCTAGTTCATTGTGTTCCAAGTGTCGGGCAGGCGGGATTTGAACCCACGACCTCTTCGTCCCGAACGAAGCGCGCTACCAACCTGCGCCACTGCCCGTATGCGATCACCTCTGTTGGATCGCCGTGACACGAAGCTACCGGCCCGGCCCGGCGCTAGTTCGCGTCGACGGTCTTGCGTTGGCTGAGTCTTTGTGCAGTGCGTCGCAGGATCAACGGATTGAGCGGCTTGACCAACCAACCGTCGGCGTCGGAGCGCTGCGCCAGGAAGACATCGGCCTCGCGGTCGGCCAGCATCAGCACCGGCACTCGAGGCAGCCGTCCCATGTCCGACTCCAGGCGCAGGTCCAAGCAGGTGGCCATGGCGCCCATGTTGCCGATCTGAAAGTCCAAAACCACCAGAACAGGAGTGTTGGCTTGCACCGCGGGACGCACGTCGTGTCCCGATCTAACGACTCGGAGAGTCACGTCAGGGGCGGCGAGCGCAGCAGCGACTTCTTCGACCACCCAGTCGGCATCGGTAGCCAGCAGCACCTCTGTCACGCCGACGCAGGCTACGGCCCATCCCGCACGAAGTGGGCGCCGGCACTGTCCTCAGGCACAGCCTTAACCAGACCTTGATAGGTGGCCTTGGCGTTACTGTGGTGCTGTGAGTGTGACGCTTGTTGAGGCGGCTGCGCCTTGTGTCGTTGATGCTCAACGAGCAGCAGCAGCGCTGGTGGCCAGCGGCGCGGAGGAGGTGTTTCTGTTCGGATCGGTAGCGCGCGGCGAGGCCACTCAGCGCAGCGATATTGATCTGTTGGCACTGTTTGCTGATATCGACTACGGCGGCCGCTACAAGCTGCGACGCGAGTTGGAGGCAGCGGCGGCGGCGGCGGCGGTTGGGGGTCGCTGGCCGGTGCAGGTGGTCGTGACTGACAGGCCGGAGTGGAAAGCACGTATCGAGCAGGTCCGAAGCTCCTTTGAGTATAGGATCAATTGTTCGCAGATGATTCTGGTCGGCGATTCGGGGTGCCGCAGCCAAGTGCGTTGGGGGAAACAGATGGACCGTCCGATGAGCGACCTCCAAGAGGCCTGGACCAACTTCGATAGTCAAATCATGTCGAAGTTGATCAGCTTGCAGCGTGACACGGTTCCAGGCCGCGTGGAATCTCATTCCTACTACACCGCCAGCGAACAAGAGGATGCTCGACTGTTCCGAATGGTGGAGGTATGTGCGTGCTCAGCAATGGTTGTTGAGCTTGCGATCAAGAATCTGGCTCTGTGGCACAGCGACCCCGTGCTGGCTAGCGGTGCGCTGCGTGAGGCGGGTCACAACATCGCCGCATGCCTAAACCTGTTGCCAGCGAGTGTGCGGCTGGAGGTTGAAGACTGTTTCTTGGCGCTTGACCTGGATCTGGACACCATGTCTTCGTGGCGGGTCGACGCCACCTATGTTGACGATAAGCGGCCACTTCAGAGCATCGCAGACGAACTCGCCGACCGGTATGTGATGGCAGCATTAGAGACAGCGGCCGTTTTGTTCTCGGACTTGGCCGTTGCGAGCAATCCGCGGGACGAGACGCTCCGAAGAGTCCGCCACACATGGCAGGGCATCACCGCTTTCATGGCCGAGCAGGATGTCCGTTCGGGCTTCTCGGCGCGGGCTCCTAGAGTTCGCCCTGGCGCCAATTGTCAGCCCTGCGCTAATGCAAATCCTGGGAGTCTGAGTGAAACCACAGCAAAATCGACACAGGCTCGCACGTCTTGTTGCGGCGACATTGCTGTTGGCGGCAGTCGCCGGACTGGTTGCTGTTCCTGCGGCCGCTCACGACGCGCCCGGCAATGGTTCGGTTGGTCACGACTCGCACGAGATTGACACTCCCAACATCGTGGGTGATCCGCGCCCGCGTTTGCTGGTTGTAGTGGAGGTCAGCGGACTCATTGATCCGATCGTGGCCTCATACATCAAACGTCAGCTCGTCACTGCGACCGGGCTGCACGCCATGGGCGTGGTACTGCAAATCGACAGTGCAGGAACCACCCTCAGCGACAGCGAATTGGTTGAACTGCTCGAAAGCGTCCGCTTAGCCCATTTGCCTGTGGGCGCGTGGGTTGGTCCAAGTGGAGCGCAAGCGCTGGGTGGTGCCGCGCACCTGGTCACCGCCGCCGATTTTGCGGCGATAGCACCGGGAGGCCGCATTGGCGACTTCCGGGCGGTTGAAGGCTTGTTCCACGCTCACGGACGCGATGCGGGCACTACCCACAGTCATGTCGAGCAGGGCAACCACGGGCCTAGCGGCATCGGGCAAAACGGGCTTCGGTACTACGACGCTGTCACCGCCATGCTCGCAGGCCTCACGAACAGCACCGCGCCTGTAGTTGGCGAGTTTCTTCTAGCGATGTCTGATGAGGGTGTGTTGGGGCCGGTTGGGCAGAATGTGACCGGCGATGACGGTGTTGTCCGGCGGGCACCCGCTGACGACGTGGTGGTTTCCTTTGTCAAGCTGCCATTGTTGGACGGCCTCTTCCACACGGCTGCGAGCCCAGCCGTCGCCTACCTGCTATTGCTCGCAGGCTTGACCTTGCTGCTGTTGGACTTCTATACCGGTGGAGTTGGCATCGCCGCTGTGGTGGCTGCCGCATGTGGCTTGCTCGCAGCGTTCGGCTTGGGCACGCTGGAGGTCCGGCCTTGGGCGCTGATGTTGCTTTTGGCGGGCTTCGTGGCGTTCGCGGTGGACATACAGACTGGTGTCCCGCGCTTTTGGACAGCGGTCGGAGGCGTAGCAGTGCTAGTGGGCTCGCTGATGCTCTACGGCCAACACTCAATGAGCTGGATCCCTTTGTTGGTCGGACTTGTCTGCGTCGGCGTGTTTGTGCTTTCGGGCCTGCCAGCGTTGGTGCGAACTCGCTACGGCACAGCCACCGTGGGACGAGAGTGGCTGATCGGAGTTCACGGGACCGCAGTCAGTGATGTTGACCCGGAAGGGACCGTGGAGGTCCACGGCGCACAGTGGCGGGCTCGGGTCAATCGACTCACGCCGTTGCAGTCTGGTGAGCCGCTACGCGTTAGTGGTCTGCGGGGAGTCGTGCTTGAGGTGGAACCGCTTGAGGGTGCGGCGGTGGACTACCGAGAGATGCGCAAGAAGCGGCCAGACGCGTCAATTGCAGAAACTTGATTGCCTAAGTCCTATGGCCGAATAGCCGAGAACGCGATTTCCGAAACCTAATGAGGTTTCGATTGCGTCTTGTCAAGCGAATATTCCTGATCTAGGGTGCCCCTCGACAGAGGGGGACATATGAGCGCTTTGCTGGTTGACGAGTGGCAGGACAAGGCGGCCTGCAGGGGGCCTCAAGCGGTGGTGTTTTTCCCGCCGCCTCGAACTGAGCGGCGCGACGAAAAAGCAGAGCGCGAGGCCAGAGCTAAAGCCATCTGCGATCAGTGTTCGGTGATCAACGATTGTCTTGATCACGCGCTGGATGTAGGCGAGGTGCATGGCATTTGGGGCGGGCGCAACGAGATTGAGCGCCGCAACATGCTGCTCGCACCCTCACCGATGAAGCGTGATTCCGCTAGCCATTCCTGATCAAGACAGATCCACCAGACACAGATCAACCTGACACAGATCAACCTGAAACCGGAGGCAGTCGCGGCCCAGCAATGCGCAGATCGCCGCGCCGGCGCGTAATTCCCTTCCGGTCCAGGTAACCCACTAGCGGCAGCGCATATTTGCGAGTGGTGCCAAGCTCCTCGCGAATTTGTGCCACCGTTACACCTTCGGGCTGTTGGATCAGCAGTTGGGCAACGCGCTTGGCTGCAGCGTCGATGGCCGATGCCGCATACCAAACTCCGTCTGCATGCACCAGGTCTCCGCGCGCTGCCAGCGCCAGGAGCTCCTGGCGAGTGGCACTGCTTGGAGCGGGCGGCGAAAAGGGCGCCGCCGACAGTTCAGCGATGACCGGATGATTGGCAAGGGCATCGGCGGCGTCAACGCGTCGCGCCCGTCCGGCTTCAATCACGATGCTGGGCTGCTGTCGCGTGGACTGCTGTTCTTGGGCTAGCTGCTCCACCGCGCAACGCCCAATGTCATCTAGTCCAGCTAGGTCTAGGCCCACCGGACCAGCACGCTCTATCTGGTCTTGAAGACTCTCAAACAACGCAGCCACAACCTCGGGCGGCGCTACCCATGTGCCCAGCACGGGCTCCATGCGTTCGCCGGTCAACCGCTCCAGTTGAGCAACTTCGATCCACCCGCGCTCAGCGACTATGCGTTCGGGACGGGCATCGGGCTTCGCGACCGAGGCCCGCAACTGCGGATCGGGGTCAAGTACGGTGCCGCCGCCCACGGTGCGCCCGCGGCCGAAGTCACGGAGCACGAAACGGTCGCCCATCACCAACGGCAGTGCCACGGGCAAGTGCAGCCGGGCGTATCCGGTCTCACCGGCACCGATTCGCTCAGGGCCAAGCACGCGCAGCCGCACCGGCCACTCGCCCGAACCCAGATAAATGGCGTAGGCACCTCGCCGGGTCACATCGCTGCCGAGACTGTCCAGCACCGTGAGATCCACGTCGATGCTGCGGGTGTGGTGCCACTGCCCGCCGCGCACCAATGCGACACCGCGGCCCAAGTTGTGCGCGTCGATGCCGGTCAGATTGAGCGCTACCCGATGCCCTGGACCGATGCGCTCAACCGAGGTTCCTTGCGATTGGATGGCCCGCACCCGGGCCGACTGTCCGCCCGGTGCTGTTTGTATCTCTTCACCGGCTTTGATGCTGCCGCCAGCGAGGGTGCCAGTCACTATCCGCCCCGCCCCGGCAGCAGCGAACGATCTGTCAATCCACAGGCGGGGCCGATCGCGATCGGTTGCTGTGGGCGTGGCAGCACACATGACATCGAGTGCTGCCCGCAGTTCGTCCAGCCCGATTCCGTCCATGACGTCAGTAGCGATTACCGGCGCATGTTCCAGGAATGTGCCTGCCACGTGCTCTTCGATGTCCATCCGGGCCAGATCGGCCAGTTCTTCGTCCACCAGACCGACCTGGCTGAGCGCTACGACACCGTGGGATATGCCAAGCAATTTGAGTATCGCCAGATGTTCGGCCGACTGTGGCTTCCAACCCTCGGGCGCCGCGACAACGAACATCGCAGCGTCCACAGCCCCGACACCGGCCAGCATGTTCTTGACGAATCGGACATGACCGGGCACATCCACAAAGCTGATATTCCTGCCCGATGGCAGGGTGCAGAACGCGAAGCCGAGGTCGATCGTGAGCCCGCGCGCCTTCTCTTCGGCCAGGCGGTCCGGGTCGGTGCCGGTAAGGCCGCGCACCAAGGTGGATTTACCGTGATCCACGTGGCCGGCTGTGCCCACTATGTGCATGGTCCAAACAGCTAGCCCCGAACAGCTAGCTCAGCACCTGACGAACAGCGGTTGCCACAACTGCATCATCGGCTGGATCGACTGTGCGCAGATCAATCACAGTTGATTGCTCGAAAACCCGGGCGATCACTGGTGGATCGAACGCACGCAGCGCATCCGTGTGGTCGCCGACTATTTCTATGCCCGCCGAAGGGATTTCCTGGCCGGGTACCGAGCCCGCACCAGCTAAGGCGGTCGTGCGGATTGGTTTGCCGACACCCAGCGCGTCAGAGCGCTCTTCGAGCACCTTGACCGGCACTTGTGCCATGCGCCAAAACGGGATCGCGTCGGCGTCCTTACGCATGTATGCCAGTGCTACCGATTGCAGTGCCTCCAGCACCAAGGATCCGGGCCGGAAAGCCCGCATCAACGGGTGCGCGGCGCACGTCGCTACCAGCTCGGCCTGGCCGCAGATGATGCCTGCTTGTGGTCCGCCCATGAGCTTGTCGCCCGAGAAGGTGACCAGCGCTGCGCCGCTAGCCAGTGTCTGGCGGACACCGGGCTCGTCGGCTAACCAGGCGGGTCGTGTGCCTAACCACGGACAACGCTCGTCAAGCAGTCCCGAGCCCAGATCCGCTACTACGGGCGGCCCGATTTCGGCTAGGTCGGCTACGGCTGCTTCTTCGGTGAAGCCGGTGATCCGGTAGTTAGACGGATGCACTTTCATTAGCAGCGCAATGTCGCTCGCTTGGGCGGCCGCGCGGTAGTCGGCGGCGCGTGTGCGGTTGGTGGTGCCCACTTCCACTAGCTGTGCGCCAGATTGCGCCATCACCTCGGGCACTCGGAAGCCGCCGCCGATTTCCACTAGCTCGCCACGAGACACCGCTACGCCACGCCCGTCGGCCAGAGCAGCTAGCACGAGTGTCACCGCAGCAGCGCAGTTGTTGACGACAAGTGCAGCTTGCGCACCCGTCAGTGTCTCAATCAGCAACGAAGCGTGGGTGTCGCGTGAACCGCGCTGGCCCGACTCCAGGTCAAACTCAAGGTTGCTGAACCGCGCTGGGCTGTGCTGGGTTGCCTTGTTGGGGCTTGCCCTGTTCTGGGTTGCCTTGTTTGGGGTTGCCTTGTTTGGGGTTGCCTTGTTTGGGGTTGCGTTGTGCTGCGTCGCACTGTCTTGTCTCGGACTGTCTTGTATTGGTTCACGGGAGAGGCCGAGCGGTGCTCGGCCCAGATTTGTGTGCAGCAAGACGCCCGTTGCGTTCACCGCTGGTCCCAGCAGACTGCGCCTCAGTCGGTGTGCCTGATGGACAGCCGAATCGGGATCGCCAGCAGCGATAGCCGCCCGAGCCGCAATAACCGCCAGTGGGTGCGGCAGCCCCACATGGGCGATTCGCAGCGCCAGGTCGTTGACCGATGGTGGCCTCATGGTTCGGCCAAATAGAGCCAGTCCATACTTGGTTCGGCCAAATTGGGCCAGACCAAATTTGGCCGGGCCAGTTCAGCCACGTCGAATGCCGAGCGCGACCGGTACTGGACCGTCCATGCGGGCGGTACAGGTACCCATATCTACCGGCGGGCAAATTTCTGTCACCAAGCGCTCAGTGACCTGCTCAAACACGGCGGCACTGTGTAACTCGTTGATGGGTACTTCGTTACCGGGTGTGTCGTTGTTGCTGGACGTCTCGCTGGTCAGATTGCTCGCGCGTCCACCAATCGTCACAGGCTCGCCCGTGTCACCGCCATCGGAGACGGCACGTTCAAGCGGAATCGAACCCAATAGCGGTACGCCAAGGTCGGCCGCTAGACGCTCTCCGCCACCTTCACCGAACAATGGCCATCGCTGACCGTCCGGTGTTACGAATGCGCCCATGTTCTCCACCACACCGACGATCGGCATGTGGCTGCGTCTTGCCATGTCGGCCACTCGTACCGCCACCTTCTGGGCGCTTAGCGCAGGCGTGGTCACCACCAGCATCGCGGCTTGTGGCAGCAGACGGGCGAGCGCCATCTGCACGTCGCCGGTCCCAGGCGGCATGTCAATCAGCAGGTAGTCCAGCTCGCCCCAGTCCACGTCGTGTAGGAACTGCTCAACGGCCTTAGCGAGCATGAGTCCGCGCCACATCAGGGCGGTCTCCTCGGTTTCGACTAGCAGCCCGGTAGAGACGACTTTTAGGAGTCCTTCGCCGATTTGCCGCTCGTCGGGCACGATCTTGCCCCGTTTTTCTCCTGTAGCAGGTGGCCTGGCGCCTAGACGACCTTCCATACCGAGCATCCGGGGGATGCTGAACCCCCAGATGTCCGCGTCCAGCACGCCCACCACAAAGCCGCGCTTAGCCAGTGCGGCTGCCAGGTTCACTGTCACCGACGACTTGCCCACACCGCCCTTGCCTGATGCCACCGACAGCACCCGCGCGCTGGCTGGCACTTGCGTTGGCGTTGCGTTGTCACGTGCGGTCCGGCGGGCGCGTTCCATGACGCGAGCCTTCTCGGCAGCGTTCAGCTCATCCCAGTGCAGCCTCACGTTGTTGATGCCCGCCAGCCCGGCCACACGTGTTTCGCAATCACGCTTGATGGTGGCGCGCAGCGGGCAGCCAGCAGTGGTCAGCGCCACCGTCACATGTCCGACATTGCCCTCGCGATAAGCGCTACGCACCATGCCCAGGTCAACGATGTTGTCACCTAACTCGGGGTCCATAACTCCGCGCAAGACAGCGATCATCGCCTCATCATTGGAGGGAGCGTCACCGGAGGAGCCCATGAGTTGCAGGTTATTGGGCTTGGCGGGTATTGATAGTAGACACTTGTCACGACTCACGACGCCCCACAGCACCTATCGACGCCTCACAAGACCTCACAAGCCAGCATCACCCGAAGTCGACCAGCACGAACCGAAGTTGAGCAGAACTCACTGGCGTGCGCTATAGGCCTGCACGATTTGAGTCTTTGGCACTAGCATGAGACGCTAAGAACTGGCCTAGAAGCCCAAGACATGACTACCCAGACATGACTACCCAATTCGGGAGACGCTCTTGTGATCACTCTGACTGACACTGCTGCTGAGAAAGTCCAAGAACTCATCGCCCAAGAACTCTCCGAGACAGGCGGAGACACCGCGTTGGCGCTGCGTGTTGCGGTGCGGCCCGGCGGATGCTCCGGTTTCAGCTACGAAATGTTCTTTGATTCTGAAGTGGCCAACGACGACATGGCATCTGCCTACGGCGATGTCAAAGTCGTATCGGACCCGATGAGCGCTCAGTTGCTCGAAGGCGCCACACTTGACTTCACCGACGGATTGATGGGCTCAGGTTTCGCGATTGATAATCCCAACGCGCAACGCACCTGCGGTTGCGGTAACTCGTTCAGCTGACCTGTGCCTCTAGCAAGTTTGGCCGCTAGCGAGTTCGGCATTTCCAACGAGTTCGGCATCTAGCGAATTTGGCATCTAGCGAGTTGGGGGCCCGCCGTGTGGGCCTAGACGAGAAGATCGCTTTCGTCGTTGATGGCCGCGCCGTTGAGGTGCCCGATGATGGCGACTCGCTGCTTGGCGTCCTGCGTGACCATTTGGGCATTGAAGCGGTGCTGGATGGTTGCAGCCCGCAGGGCCAGTGCGGCTGTTGCACTGTTCTGGTTGACGACGCTCCTCGGGTGTCCTGTGTTACGCCAGCGCGCCGGGTCGCTGGTCGGCGGGTGACTACCGCCGCCGGACTCACTCCGACCGAGCAGCAACGATGGTCTGAGGCGTTCTTGGCCTGCGGCGCAACACAGTGCGGCTTTTGCACGCCCGGCATTGTGTGTCGCTTCGTAGGTCATGAGCGCCGTGGCGCCGACTTGTCGGATCGCAACACGGTTGACAAGGCACTCGCTGCGCACTTGTGCCGTTGCACGGGTTGGCAGACCATCCGCGAAGCAGCGGCGCTAGTTGCCACCTCATCGGCCCCGCCGCGGCAGCCAGCGCAAGATGCTGAACGCGACGCGTCGGCTGCGATGCGCCGCGCCAGCCTCGAAACGGGTGGCCCCCAGCGGTCTACGTCGGCCAGCGTGCTCGGCGGCTTGAGCTTCGGGGCAGACGGAGCGCCTGAGGGGACGCTTACCGCTGTCGCGGGACCAACTGGTGACTGGCACTGCGGCGCCAGCTTGGCCGAAGCCCGACGGAGCGCTGGCAAGACCCAGGGGCGTCGCACAACGCTTGAATCTGTTCCACCTATTGCGGTCCCCGAGCCGCCTGGAGGTGTCACTTGGGATGTCCAGCTCGCCACCTGCTGGAGCGACCCTGGATATCTGGAGACCGATGCTGCCTGGTGCGTGCCGGGCGGCGTGCCATCGGATCCGCTGGCGAACGGCGGAGCGTTCGGCGCTAAGTCGTCCTCGCCCGTTCGCGAAGAGGCACAACAGTTGGCCTACGAGCTTGGCGTGCCGGTTCGCGTGCTGTGGTCTCGCGAGGATGTGATGCGGCGCGGACCGAAGCGTCCGCCGCTGGCTGCAGGCTTGCGTGCCGATGGCACGGGCATCGTGCATGTCGCTCGCACTGCCGGAGCCGCCGACGTGCTGCGAGCGGTGCTACCAGCAGCCGATGTAGTTGAAGTGGACATTCCAGGCCCACCCACATCAACTGCGCTGCGCGCTGCACCCTGGGCCGAAGCACAAATGCTGGCAGCGGCTTTGAAATGTCTTCAAAGAGCCGGTCCTCAAAGAAGCAGCGGTCAACGTGGCGGGCCTGGTCACGTCAGCCCGGCCACCGTCGAGGTTGTGTCGCATGGTGGCGCTGTAGCGCGCGCCACGGTTGGGCCTAACGGCATCGCAGACGACATATCTGTACGTGTTGACGCCGGAGACCCTCTGGACGCTGTCACATTGCGCAGCTACGCCATCGGTGCTAGCCACATGGCGTGGAGCTGGGTGACCTCCGAAGCCCTGACAGTAGATGCAAACGGTGAAATCGGCGACCTGACTATCCGCAGCATCGGCATAGCCCGCTGCGCCGATACTCCTCACATTGAGGTCACGTTTGAACACTCGCTCCGGACGCCGGTGCCGGCTGGCGATGCCGTGTTCGCGGCGGTTGCGGCCGCTACCTGGATTAGTCGCGGCGTGCCTGTTGCGCTCCCCACAGGCCGGTGATCCCATACAGCTTGCCGCTTGCTGCTTGCCGGTTGGCGCTAACGTCGCTCACGGATGGCTGAACCAGCTCTTGACAAGCTCCGGCGCCTAGTTGCTGCCGAACACGGTCTTTGCAGTTTTGTCTGTTTGGACTCGCGCGGCGCTCCGCACGTCTCAATAGTCAACGCCGGGGTTATGGACAATCCGACCAACGGAGAGACCAGCGTTGCGTGTGTGGTGCGTGCCGATGCGCGCAAGGCCTCTTTGCTGCGCGACGATCCTCAGGCGGCGGTGGCGTTTCGCCACAGGTGGGACTGGATTGCCGTTCACGGCACAGCCCAACTCATCGGCCTGGACGATCCGGTTGATGGTGTCGCCGATGCAGATATTCCAGAGTTGCTGCGCGATGTGTTCCGCTGCGCAGGCGGCACCCATGAAGACTGGGCCGAATACGACAGGGTTATGGCCGAGCAGCGACGCTTGGCAGTATTCGTGTCGCTTGACAAAATCACGTCCAACGCTCGCAGCATTAGTTGAAACAAGACAGTTGAGTCAGATCAGATGGCAGCACCTCTAGCTCATTATTCGAAGTGGTACCGATCAGGCGACTTTGTTTTCGTCTCTGGCCAGATCGGCTTGGTTGATGGCGTACTAGCTGAAGGCGTGGAAGCTCAAACCCGGGCCGTGCTCGCAAACCTTGAAGAAGCGCTGGCAGAAGCCGGTGGCACATTGGCCGATGTGGTCAAATGCCTCGCGTTCATGACCGACATCGGCGACTTTTCGCGCATCAACGCGATCTACGCCGAGAGTTTCGGCGATCACCGCCCGGCTCGCAGCGCCGTTGCGGTAGCAGCGCTTCCTCTGAACGCTGCGGTGGAGATCGAGGCCATAGCGCACCTACCTTGACGTCTCTTGCCTGCGTGGGCACTGTCCTGAGTGGGCACTGGCCTGAGTGGGCACTGTCTCATTTGACTTGGGCTCATTAGACTTAGGGCCATGTTCGGCGCGATAGCCATTGTGGTGGTGCTCCTGCTGAGCCCTTTCATCATCACGATGTCTTTGGTGGCGGTTGCGGCGGTCTTAGGCAAGCTGCTGCACCAGGATGCCGAAGAGCGCCACAGCGGCAGCTCCCTCATACAGACCAACACTTGACTAGACCAACACTTGACCACTAACGCTTGAACTCTTAGCGCCAGGCGTAGGTGCCAAGTCGGTACCCGACCGACCGAACAGTCTGGATCAGGTTCGAGTTCTCCTCGCCTAGCTTCGCCCGCAACCGCCGGATATGGACATCCACGGTTCGCGCTCCGCCGTAGTACTCATAACCCCAGACCTGGTTCAGTAGCGCCTCTCGCGTGAACACTCGCCCGGGCTGCGAGGCCAGGAAACGCAACAGCTCGTACTCCATGTATGTGAGGTCAAGCGGGTGTTCGGCCACGACAGCCTCGTAGGTACCCAGGTTGATACGTAGCGGGCCATATTCAACGATGTCACCGTGGTCGCCTGTGTTGCTCGACTTGTTGAGCGAGGTTGCTGTCAGATGTGCCAGACGGGCTTGGAGCTCGCGCGGATGAAACGGGTCCAAGCAGAAATCGTCATACAGGTCGTCATGTCCAGCAAGTTCGTCAAGCGCGTCGCCACGCACTAGCAGCAGTATTCGTTGTTTCGCGGCGGCGTGCTCACGCAACGCTCGCGCCACAGTCCAAGCCAGGTCCGTGCTGCTGAGGTCCCGCGGCTTGATTGGCGTGTTGGGGGCTGTGCTGGCCGTCTCGCCGCGGTTTGCATCACCGCTCATCCCATCAGCATCAAGCCGGATGATCGCTGAACCCCAGCCGTCCGCCGGTGCTCCCGCAGCCACGTCCGCTGAGTCGGCCACTGGCTTCCAGGCGTAGCCGCCCAGGTCCAAGAACCGCGCCAACTCTGTGTTAATCGTCGCAGGGTGGACGGCATACATGTTCATCACACCGCTGTGAAGTACCTGTCCAACTCGAATGGTGTCACCTGTGACTGATAGGCCGACCATTCTCGTCGCTTGTTGCGCAGGAACCAGCGGAACAAATGTTGTCCAAGCGTCTCGGCTACGAGCGCGCTGCCTTCCATCTCATCGAGCGCTTCATCCAGGGAGGCTGGCAAGTGGTATCCATAGGCCGGTCCGCCGTGCTCGCTGTAACCGGTAATGGAAGGGGGAGTCTCGGGCGGCAGCTCGTAGCCCTCCTCGATGCCCTTCAGTCCAGCGGCCAAGATGACGGCGAACGCTAGATATGGGTTGGCGGCGGGGTCTGGTGCCCGGTATTCGACCCGCGTTGAGTCCTCCCCACGTGTCGGCGGCACACGGATCAGCGCGGCGCGGTTGCTGCGAGCCCACGAGATGGCTACGGGTGCCTCATAGCCAGCAATCAGCCGCTTGTAGCTGTTGACGAGCTGGTTGGTGACGGCGGTGATTTCCCGCGCGTGAGCTAGCAGCCCAGCCACGAAACCGCGTGCGACATCCGATAGACCGTCGGACGCGTCCGGTTCGCTGAACGCGTTGCGTCCTTCGCGAAACAACGACATATGGGTGTGCATGCCTGAGCCCTGCACGCCAGCCAGTGGCTTGGGCATGAACGTGGCATGCACGTTGTGCTCAATGGCGATCTCGCGCACCAGCATCCGAAAGGTCATGACGCTGTCGGCCATGGTGAGCGCATCGGAGTAGCGCAAGTCGATCTCGTGTTGCGATGGAGCGTCCTCGTGGAATGAGTACTCAACAGGTATGCCCATCAACTCAAGTGCGCTCAGAGTGCGGTGCCTGATGTTGGAGGCAATGTCGGCTGTGGTCAGGTCGAAATAGCTGCCATCGTCGAGTGGCACCGGTCGTCCGTCTACTCGTTCGGATTCGAACAAGAAATACTCCATCTCCGGTGCGACATAGAACGTGTATCCGGCGGCGCGTCCCCGTTCCATGACCCGGCGCAGCACCCCCCTTGGGTCGCCATCGAATCGGGTGCCGTCGGAGCCGGTGATATCGCAGAACATTCGGGCGGAGACCTCGTCGCCGCTGCCTTTGCGGGCTGGCAGGAGCTCAAAGGTCCCGGGGTCGGGCACCGCCACCATGTCAGCCTCAGCGATGCGGCTAAAGCCCTCTATGGACGATCCGTCAAAGGTCATGCCGTGGTCAAACGCCGCTTCTAGCTCGGCTGGCGAGATGGCGAACGACTTGAGTTGACCAGTCACATCGGTGAACCACAGCCGCACGAGACGCACGCGACGCTCGGTGACTCGGCGCAGTACGTATTCCTGAGGTAGTTCCCGTTCCTGAGGTAGTTCCCGATCTTGGGGTTGCTCTGGGTCCGTCATATCGGCGGGGCTCGAGACTATTGGAGTTTGGGTATCTGGGGTCTTGGCATCTGGGACGTTCACCTAGCTATCCCCCTCTTGCCGCCTCGTAGGTCGTCTACCACAGTCGCATAAGACGATTGTCGTAGACATCTGGACATCACGCGGATGTCCATTGTTTGGACATTGCGGGGTCATTGTCGGGGCTGGCGACACGCCTGGACTGTCGCCGGAGCCAACTTCACGCGTTGTTCACATTTGGGCAATGGTGCCGAAACGCTGCCGGGTTTGAATAGCCGTCTGTATTGTGGGCTGGAAATACGATGCACTGGAAATGATGCACTGGAAATACTGTGCATTGGACATGTCAACATGTCATGTCACATTTAGTCACTGAGTCATATTGAGATGAGGCAAAGGAGCATGCTGTGGCCTACCGGGCTGAGTACATCTGGACTGACGGCACTGAGCCCACAGCGGAGGTGCGTTCCAAAACGAAGATCCTGTCCGATGGCGACGAGCCGGGCGTCTGGGGATTTGATGGTTCAAGCACCAATCAGGCGGAGGGCACCGACTCTGATGTGGTGCTGAAGCCGGTCTTTAGCTGTCCCGACCCAATACGCGGCGGCAACGACATCTTGGTGATGTGCGAGACCTTCATGCCCGATACTATGGAACCGCACCCCACCAACAAGCGGGCCAAGACTCGAGCGGTACTTGACAAGTACGGTGATCAGGACTTCTGGTTCGGTCTTGAGCAGGAGTACACCATGCTCGATCCGGTCACGAAGTGGCCATCGGGCTTCCCGCCCAACGGCTTCCCGGGACCGCAAGGTCCCTACTACTGCGGCGTTGGCGCGCTTCGCATCCATGGACGCGAGGTTGTTGAACAGCACACCACTTGGTGCATCGACGCCGGTTTGGCCATCTCGGGCACCAATGCCGAGGTCATGCCCGGCCAGTGGGAGTTTCAGATCGGGCCTTGTGACCCGCTTGCCGTGGGCGACCAGATCTGGTTGGCCCGCTACCTGCTGTACCGCTCCGGCGAAGATCACGAGATTGAGATCAGCTTGGCCGCCAAGCCCATGCAGGGCGACTGGAACGGTGCGGGCATGCACAGCAATGTGTCCAGCCGGGCGATGCGCGAGAGCTACGAAGCTGTAGTGAAAGCGGCAGAGTCTCTGGGCGCTGAGGGTAAGCCCGAAGCACACATCCAGGGTTACGGACACGGCATTGAGTTGCGCTTGACAGGGGCCCACGAGACAGAGCGCTACGACACGTTCAGCTACGGCGTCTCAGACCGTGGCGCGTCGGTGCGTATCCCGTGGCAGGTGGCCCAAGACGGCAAGGGCTACATCGAGGATCGTCGCCCGAACGCCAACGCTGACCCCTACGTAGTGGCGGCCTTGCTGACCGAGACCATCGGCGAGGCGCTGGCCTGAGTCGGTCGTTGATCTAGTTCAACGTCCTGAGCCCGTGACCCTGGGGCTGCTGACACTGGGGCTGCTGACACTGGGGCTGCTGACACTGGGTGTCTGACTAATCAAACAGGTTCGTGATGGGCATTCGACGATCTTTGCCGAAGCTCTTGGCGGTGATGCGAGGACCAGGCGGAGACTGACGCCGCTTGTACTCGGCGTTATCAACGAGCCGCGCGATTCGGCTCACCAGATCAGAGTCGGCGCCGTGCAGTTCTGCCAGTTCCCTAAGACCAGTCTGCTCTGTAAACCCAGCCTGCGCGGATAGCTCAGCCGCACTGAGATCGCCTTCCACGTAGGCCTCCACCAGCGGGTCAAGTAGTTCATAGGGCGGCAAGCTCTGGTCGTCGCGTTGGTTGGGCCGCAACTCCGCTGATGGGGGTTTGTCAATGCAGGCTTGCGGAATGCGCTGGCCGTCGCCTTGGCGGTTGCGCCACTCGCAGAGCCGGTACACCAGCAGCTTGGGCACGTCCCGAATGACGGCGAATGCTCCGACAGTGTCACCGTACAAAGTCGTGTAACCGACCGATGTCTCAGTCTTGTTGCCGGTGCTCAGCACTAGCCAGCCGAAGCGGTTCGACAGGGCCATAAGGATCAAACCGCGTATGCGGCTTTGGAGGTTCTGGTCTGTGAGGTCTGTTGAGTCGGTGACATCGTTGACGGCTAAATCACCAGTTGAAGAGCCGCCAGTTGAAGAGCCGCCAGTTGAAGAGCCGACAGTCGAGCTGCCTGCGGCTGTGCCGAGGCTCACGTCGTCAAGCATTTCTGCCAAGGCGACGTGCGCTGGCTCAATCGGCACGGTACGAAAGTCGATACCGAGGTTCGCTGCTAGTTGGGCGGCATCGGCGCGCGATCCCTGGCTGGAGTAGCGCGACGGCATGGACACGCCATGTACCCGGTCGGCTCCGAGTGCGTCCGACGCGATGGCGGCTACGAGACTTGAGTCAATGCCACCCGACAGTCCGATAACCACGTCGGTGAAACCGTTCTTGCGCACGTAGTCGCGCGTCGCTACCACGAGCGCCTGCCAGACTTCCTCCAACGGGTCCAGCGGTGGCACCAGCATGTTTGTCGTGCCAGCGCTCGCAGTCGGCCCAGTAGCAGCCAGCCCAGTAGCAGTCGGCCCAGTAGTTGCGGTTGAAGTGTCAAGTGCACACACCGCGACCTGTTCGCGAAATGCGGGTAGCCGACACACCACGTTCCCGCTCGTGTCGGTGACGAAAGAGCCGCCATCAAAGACCAACTCATCTTGTCCGCCCACCTGGTTGACGTAAACCACCGGAACTCTGAGTGTCGCGGCGCGCGACCTAGCTACCGCCTCGCGGTCAGCTTGCTTGCCTCGTCTGTAGGGCGAACCGTTGAGGTTCACCAACAGTTGCGCTCCCAGGCGGACCTGCTCCAGCGCCGGGCTCGTATCGGCTTCGCCTCCCACGACTGAGGGCAACCCGCCGTCCTCAGCGGCGGCATCGGCGGTGCGAGGCGGCCCCCACAGGTCCTCACATATCGAGACGCCGACGCGCAGGCCGTTCACCGTGAGCAGGGACATGTCACTGGCTGGATTGTCAAGGCCCGAAACAAAGTAGCGCTGCTCGTCAAATACGGCGTAGTTGGGAAGCAAGTGCTTGCGGAAAATGCTGCGCACGGCACCGTCCCAGCATCCCGCTGCTGCATTCCACAGTCGAATTGGTCCGGCTCGACCGGTGTCCTGCGGAAACCCAACCACGGCTGGCACCGATCCGGTATGGCGTGCGATCCGTTTCAGCGCTTGCGTCGCCGCGCCCACGAAGGCGGGCTTCAACAGCAGGTCCTCAGGTGGATAGCCGGTAACCGCCAATTCGCTGAACACCACAATCTGCGCGCCATCGTCCACCGCTGAGTCATAGGCGGCCATGATCATCTCGGCATTGCCACCGATGTCGCCTAGACGCAGATTGAGTTGGGCCAGCCCCACACGCAAGACCGCCACGCGTCCACCCTAGGGCTGACCCGCGTACTTGCAAGAGGCAACTACTCGCTAGCGGCAACTACTTAGTGGAGGCAACTGCCGATGTCATCGCTACGCTCACCCACCACCGAGGGTGAGTAGCAGCGACCGTCGGTTGCACTTGCTAGCGGGGGGACGACAGCGAGGCGACGTGGTGGCAAAAGAGAGAGTAGAACGCGACGAGGAAGATCTCGTTCGTCTGTATCTGACCGACATCGGCCAGTACCCACTGCTCACCAAGGACGATGAAGTCCGCCTAGCCAAGAAAATCGAAAAGGGCTTCGCTGCCAAAGAAGAGCTTGAGTCTGCCCGCGCACGAAACCTCACGGCCGCGCAACGGAGCAGCAAACGACAGATCCAACGCAGAGGCGAACGTGCCCAGCGCGAGTTCGTGAGGTGCAACCTGCGCCTCGTCGTGTCAATTGCCAAAAAATATCAGGCCTCGGGGCTGCCGCTGCTTGATCTCATCCAAGAGGGCAACCTGGGCCTGATGCATGCGGTCGAGAAGTTTGATTGGCGCAAGGGCTTCAAGTTCTCCACCTATGCCACCTGGTGGATCCGCCAGGCCATCACTCGTGGCATCGCCAACACCGGCCGAACGATCCGGCTGCCGGTACATGCGGGCGACACTTTGGCGCGCTTGCAAAAGGCCCGTTCGCGGCTGGAGTTGAAGCACGGCCGCCCGGCTACGCAGAGCGAGTTGGCCGATGAGGTCGACATGACCGAGCAGAAGGTCATTGAGGCTCTGCGATTCGCCGCGGAGCCGCTGTCGTTGTCGGAGCCGCTGCGCGAAGACAGTGATGCCGAGTTGGGCGATGTCGTTGAGGACCGCGCTGCAGAGTCGCCCTTTGAAGTAGCCGTCACAACGCTGCTGCCTACTGAGATCACCCGGCTGCTCTCCCCGCTAGACGAACGAGAGCGCGAGATCCTCAAGCTCCGCTTCGGTCTGGATCGAGGTGAGCCTCGCACGCTTGAAGAGGTGGGTGAGCACTTCCAGCTCACGCGCGAGCGCATTCGTCAAATAGAGGCGCGCGCCATGTCCAAACTCCGCCATCCCAGCACCGACACGGGTGCGCGGGATCTGCTGTCGGTCTAGTCGTTTGAGCTAGTTGGTTAGGCGTCTGTCAGACGCCGAACTACGACGACGATCAGAGCGCCGACAATCACGGCGAGCAGCAGCTTCTTCATGGTGCATCGTCCTCTGGTTGGGCTGACTTACTTGGGCTGAGGTAGATGTTAGGCGCGCTTGTCCCAAACTCGGCACCCTGTATTTCTGGCTGAGCGTATTTCTGGCTGAGCACGATTTCTGGCCGGGCATGAATGGCGGAGGTGGACGGGAATCGAACCCGCCGGACGGGGATCGCCCGTCCCGCCCGCTTTGAAGGCGGGGGAGCCCACCAGGCGCTCAGACACCTCCACTACCCATCATGGCGCACAGTTGCGCCTCGCGCCACCGTTGCGCGCGCCTATCCGAAAAGCTCACCCCAAGAAAGCACGGCCGCCACGAGTGCGCGACTGCCAAGAATGCGCGGCTGCCAAGAATGCGCGGCTGCCAGGAACGCACAGCTTCCACAAAATCAGTTGATCGCGCACTAGCGCAGCAGCAATGGTCATGGCCTACCCGAGGGAGCAGCCATGATCCATGCATATCTGGGAGCGAAGGGCGGTGTTGGCAACACTGTGACCGCCCTGCTCGCTGCGAACAGCGCCAAACGCGCGGGTCGCGACGTTGTCCTTGTGGACCTAACAGGAGACTTTGGCGTCGTGCTGGGCGCCGCTGCCGACCTGCCAGGAATCGCTGAGTGGACAGCAGCCGAAGAACTGTCGCTGGGATCAGCCTCAGCTCTAACGGTGCCTATAGCGACGGGCGTCAGCCTGTTGCCGCGTGGCAGTGGCGACATTGACGATGCGCGGCTCAGCACGCTGTGGTCGCTGTTGGCCAGCAAACCGCTCCTCAACATCATTGATGCCGGTCGCGGCAGAGGCGCACTTGAACGAGTAGCAGGCCCACGAGTGCGGTGCCTGCTCACCATGAATTGCTGTTACCAAGCCCTGCACCGCGCACATGAGGTTGTATCGGAAGTTGACAACGTCGTCGTGCTGACGGACACTCAACGGGCCTTGGGTCTAACCGACATCGAAGCCGCATTGGGACGCCGTGCCGATGCTGTCTTGTCGGTGGATCGTGCCATTTCGCGCTGGGCAGACGCAGGATTGCTGCTGGACCGCTGTTCCAAGTCAGCGCGTTCGCTGGACGCGTTCCTGTGAACCGAGTCTCACGCGGTAGGCCACACGCCGACCTGGCTCCAGCAGGCATGAGTCCAGCCAGCATGAGTCCAGCAGGCATGAATACAGCTTTGGCGCCTCCCAGCACTGCGTTCGTGGAGCAGATCCATGAACGGTTCTTACCTGCGACATCCCCGGCGGTTAGCGACATCGCCGAAGCCGTTGAGGGCGCAGCACCACTATTGGATCGCAACCAAGCGGCCGAGCTCGTGACGGAAGTGCTGGCTCGCCTCTCCGGCATCGGGCCGCTTGCGGAAATCTGGGCGAACGACGACGTGACCGAAGTGATGATCAACGGTCCGGGGCCAGTCGTGATTGAACGCCACGGCATTCTGTCCACCGTTGGTCGGATCAGCACGGCGGAGGTTCATCGCCTCGTTGAGTATCTACTGGGGCCCACGGGACGACGCGTGGACCGGCGACTGCCCATGGTTGATGTGCGGCTGGATGACCGCACCCGTTGCCACATAGCGGTACCGCCGGTGGCTGTGGATGGCCCCTACATCACGCTGCGTCGCTTCCCCGCGAGTGTTCGCCGCCTGGGCGCGTTCGCAACCCCCGATCTCGCTGCTCGCCTGCGGGGGCTTGTTGGCGAGCGGGCCAATCTGATGCTCTTTGGCCCCACCAGTACCGGCAAGACTTCCCTGCTAGCGAGCTTGCTGGCTCCCATCGCTCAGACGGAACGTCTCGTGGTCGTTGAGGAAGCAGCGGAGCTGCCCCGGCTTGGTGTTGGCACGGTGCGTCTTGAAGGTCAGCCGCCCAATGTTGACGGGGTTGGTGCGGTGACAATGGCCGATCTGGTGGCTACAGCGCTGCGAATGCGGCCCGATCGTTTGGTGATCGGCGAAGTTCGTGGTCCTGAGGCAGCGGCTCTGCTGCAGGCGCTCACCACCGGCCATCGCGGTTCATTGTCGACGCTGCACGCCGATGACCCGTCGCATGCGTTGTGGCGCTTCGAACAGCTCGCACGGGCCGGTGGCGCGGTTGGCGATGTAGCCGCGCACATCGCTTCTGTGCTTGACGGTCTCGTTCACATGAGCCGTGGAGCGGGTGGTGTTCGGCAAGTCGCTGCGGTGTACAAGGTGGGCAACGACGGATCGATAGCTACATGCTGAGGCCGTTAGGTGCTGATGCCCGTCACGTGCTGAAGCCATGTTAAGGCTCATCGTGTTGCTGGTGTGCGTCGGGGCCATCACCTCGCCAGCAGCTCGCGGCTGGTTGCGCGTGCGGCGAGACCGACACCGTGACCGACTGGCGATCGCCGCTCGGTCGGATTGCATTGGAGACTTCTGCGCGACGGTGTCGCGCAGGCTGTCTGGCGGCGACACCATGTTGCAGGCACTGCGTTCTGCTGCCGATGGGCCCATGGCGGTGCCGCTAGAGCAGATCTCTGCGGAACATGAACGTGGCGTAACGCTGAGTCGCGCAACGCTGCGATGGGCAGTGCGCGAGCAGACATCGCAAGCAGCGTTGCTCTCCACCGCAGTCACGCTCGCTTCCGATCAAGTAGGCGCTCAACCGCAGCTATTTGATCATGTAGCAGCAACCGTTCGAGCAAATGCTGACATGGCCGCTGAGGCTCGTGTTCACGCTACGCAGGCCCGAGCATCGGTTTGGGTCGTGGCGGCGCTGCCCTGGGCAGTCGCTCTGGCACTACTCGCCGAGGGTGGCGCTGCCGCCCGAGTTCTCATATCCACTCCGTTGGGCTGGTCCTGCATCGGCGCGGCGCTCTTGCTGGAAATTGCAGGCGTGTCGTGGATGCGCGCCGCTGTTGCGCGAGCACTGAAATGATCAGCCATGTCTCGGCCATCAGCCCTGATTTGGCGATAAACACAGGTTTGGCGATCAACAAGTGCTGACGATCAACACAGTATTGACGATCAACACAGCATTGACGATCAACACAGCGGTTGGGGATCCCGTCTTCGGCAGCGTCGTGCTGTCGAATCCCTTGGTGGTCGCTGCGCTGGCCGCTGCAGCTGTTTGCTGGGCGGGATTCGCTACTCGCCCTGTTCCGGCGAGGCGCAGGCTTATGGCGATGGTCACCGCCATCCGGGCGGATCAAGCCGATCTGGCCGCAGTGCCTCCCGCCCGCGTGGCTGCCGAGCTTGGGTCGATCGTTGACGTAATGCATGTGGCCCTGACATCGGGGCTATCAATCAGTGCCTCACTGCAGCTTGCACTCGGTCACATCGAGCCCTCCAGCCCCATCGGTCGACGGCTGGCAGGTCGGGGCGCGTTTGAACATCTTGATGAGGCACTGGACGAGTTAGGCCAAACGGGCGGCAAGTGGGCACGTGCCTTCGCTACCGCAGTTGTGGGCTCCATGCGCAGCGGCATTCCGTTAGCGCCCGAGCTGGGCCGTCTCAGCGGCGAGCTGCGCGAGGACCGCCGCCGCCAGCTCGAAGGCAAGGTTCGTCGGTTGCCGGTGTTGTTGCTGTTTCCGCTTGTGCTGTGCGTGCTTCCGGCGCTCGGACTAGTGGCCATCGTGCCCGTGCTAGTAGCGGCCTTCGGCGGTTGAGATGTCGACGCCCATGTCTCAACCAATCCCTTTGGCTCCCACGGCACTCAGACCTATTCGGATCTATTCAGATCAATTCAGACCTAAGGAGTTCTCATGTATTCCACTGCTAGCACCTCCAATGTTGCCGCTGGGGGCCTACACAGCCCGATACCCGGGCCACTATCGGGGCCATGTCGCCCTCAGCGCACGCGGCGTACGCAGCCTTTGAACTGTGATCAAGCCGGTCAGACCACGGCTGAGTACGCGTTGTTGACCGGTGCCATCGCACTGCTAGTTGCCGCTGTCACTGCCTGGGCGACCAGCACCGGCAAGGTGGGTCAACTGCTTGACGCGGTATTCAACTACCTGACCAGGGTGATCTCCTGAGTCGATGCGAGCGGAGCGAACGCGGGCAGGCCACAGTGGAGCTGGCGCTGCTGTTGCCGTTTCTGGTGTTCCTGCTGATGTGTGTCATCCAGACCGCTTTGGTTGCGCGTGACGCGGTGCTGCTTTCGCATGCAGCCCGGGTGGGTGCTCGCATCGCTTCGGTGGAAGCGTCCATCGAGACAATCCGAGACGCTGTGGAGTCAGCGGCCCCGCTTGAGCCAAGCCGGTTAGATGTCCAACGGAGCATCGAGGGGGACTTCGTGCGCATCACGGTGCGCTATCGCTCCCCGACAGAGGTTCCTATGGTTGGTGCGTTGATCAGCGATGTCGACATGTCCGAATCGGCGGCCATGCCCGTTGAAGGTTCTTAGTCAGTTGTACTCAACAAAATTACCTCTTGCGCGTGTCGCACCCATCAGGTTGAATGGCAAGTTACACACCTGTAATTACAGGGCCGGAACTAAACCGGGACTCAGCCAGGACCAATGGGAGACGCACAATGGCATTCGTAACGGACGTAGCAGCGCAAGCGCCAGCACCGAACTGGTGGGACCAGGCGAACTGCCTTGGAGTTGACCCGGATCTGTTCTTTCCTGAGCGCGGGGCCAGCACACGTGAAGCCAAAGCGGTCTGCCGCGGCTGTGTCGTCAGCGACGATTGTCTTGAATACGCGCTCCGCAACAGCGAGAAGTTCGGCATCTGGGGCGGCATGAGCGAGCGTGAACGCCGTCGTGTGCGCCGTCAGCGTGCGCTCACGAGGCGTGCTGCTGCAAGCTGAGCTGACGTCAGGCTGCTACGCTCGCGGGCATGTTGGCGATTGCTGTCGGACCGCCTGAGCTGCTGATCCTGCTGATCATTGTGCTGGTGCTCTTCGGCGGTGCCAAGCTGCCCAAGCTGGCGCGTTCACTCGGTCAAGCTCAGCGCGAGTTTCGCGAGGGTGTGAACGAAGCTGACCGCGCTGAGATGGCTGCCAAGCCCGATAGCGCAGAAAAGCCGGACAAACCCGAGACGTCCAGCTAGCTGTACTTAGCTGTGCTGTACCTAGTTGTACATGGCAGTGTTGTTCGCTTGGCGGCGGTTGCGGAGGATCCGACGCCGCTGCCGCTCCGAAGTCCCGCCCCAGACACCGTGGCTGATCTGGTGGGCTAGCGCATACTCGCGGCACTGATCTTTCACGGGGCATTCCTCGCAGAGCCGTTGAGCGACTCTGACGCCAGCACCGTCCGAGGGAAAGAACACGTTTGTGTCAATATCGGAGCACCTGCGGCGAGTCACCCATTCGGCCGCCAGGCGCTCGGAGCCTGGACCCGCTGGGTCTAACCAGTTGTCTGCCTTGCAGTCTGGTGTCGTGAAATCTGGGGTTACCTCAAGCATCATCACTAGCACTAACGCTTGAGCGGGCCATCCGGTTCCCTGAATCTGTAACCTTGTTGAGATGGCAGGAAGCCCGTGACCGATTTCGCTACCGATGCCGAGCAGCTCCCGCCGGAAGTCGGCATCCGCGTCGTTTACTTGGGTCCGGTTGCGCCGCACTGGGAGATTGAGGGGATCTTCGGCGACGAAGCGGCGATTGAAGAGTTTCGTCGCCGGATTCATGCGCGCCTGCAGCTACTTCCGCCCCATGACCCGCAGTTCCGCCGCAACCGTGAGCGAGTTGTACGAGATGCGGAGCGTGAGAACTACGAGCTTCACTGGGATCTCGGCATGCCCGACGAGGAAGCCGCGCTGTAGCTGCGGACAGTCAGTTCACGGTTTGTTCACGACATCCGTGCTCGCCGTTCACTGCCAACTCTCACCGATGTCACCAGCACTTTCGTAGCGTCCGCGCACATGAGACAAACGAGACATCCGAACAACAAAAATAGTCGTCTGGACCTATCCAGAAGGGGCTCGCTCGCAGCGTTCTTCGCTGCGGTCATGTTGCTGGCCGCTTGCGGAAGCAGCGACTCTGATGAGGACGCTGGCGCCGCGTCTGAACAGCCCAGCAGCACCGCTGCCGCGTCCGAACAGCCCAGCAGCACTGCTGCCATGGACGACGACCATGACGCCATGGATGATGATCATGACCACGAAGACATGGTTGACGATCATGAACACGAAAAGGACATGGTTGAGCAGCTCAGCGGTTCGATCAGCGTCACCGGTTCTTCAACCGTGGAGCCCGTCACTAATCTGCTCGCGCAGGCCTTCGCCGAATTGCATCCTGGAGTGGCCTTCTCAGTTGCGGGCCCAGGCTCTGGCGACGGCCACAAAGCGGCTTGCGCTGGCGAGGTGCCGATTTGGAACAGCTCACGCCAGATCAAGGACTCAGAAGCCGAGTGCCTCGCCGAAACTGGCATCGAGTTCATTGAGCTGCGGGTAGGCATTGACGGCATCTCGGTGATCACCGCAGCCGCCAACGAAGACGTAGACTGCTTGAACTTTGAGGACCTGTACAGCCTGGTTGGCATTGAGGCGACCGGCTTTACTTCCTGGTCCGATGCCAACGCCTTGAACGCCGAGCTGGGCGGCAACGGCCCATTCGGCGACCACCCGCTGGAGATTTTCGCTCCGGGTGAAGAATCGGGCACATTCGACAGCTTCATCGAGATCGCCCTTGAGGACGTATGGGAAGCCCGTGTCGAAGCCGGTAGCGCCGATGAGAACTTCGCGGTGCGGCCCGACTACACCTCCTCCGCCAATGACAACGTGATCATTGACGGTGTCGCAGGCAACGTACACAGCTTCGGATGGACAGGTTTCGCCTACGCAGATGAGAATCGTGACAAGGTCAAGCTGCTTGAGGTTGACGGCGGCGACGGCTGCGTAGCGCCGACGCCAGAGACTATTGCGGCGGCCGAGTTCCCGATCTCTCGCTTCTTGTACACCTATGTTGACGTGTCTTACGCGTCGGACCCTGCGGTCGCGGCGTTTGTTGACTTCATGCTGAGTGACGAAGGCCAGACTCACGTAGTCGAGGCGGGCTATGTCAACCTTGACGCGGGTGACATTGCGCAGTCGCGCAGCAACTGGGCGAATCTGACTACCGGCAAGAACTTCTGAGTTTGAGGTAGTAGCAATCAAGCGTTGAGATAGAAGTCAAGCGAGATAGAAGTATCCAGGATGAACCTACGAGCAGCGGATTTGCAGACTTCGCCTGGCCGTCGGGCACGGTCTCAAACCGTTCGCTGGTTGTTCATGGGCGCAGCCGCCGTCACCGTGCTGCTAAGCGCCATGATCATCTGGATCTTGGCCACCGAAGCGTGGACGTTCATCAGTCAGGTGGAACTGACCAAACTCACCGACATCGGCTGGTTCCCCCGCCGCGGTCTGTTTGATCTGACCACCTTGCTGGTGAACTCTGCGCAGATCTCGTTGATAGCTACCGCAGTAGCGGTGCCATCGGGCTTCGGTGCTGCGATCTATCTCTCCGAATACGCGCACCCCAAGGTACGCAAGATCTTGAAACCCACGTTGGAGTTGTTGGCGAGCGTGCCCAGCGTCGTGCTGGGCGTGTTCGCCATCAGCTTCATCACCCCGACGATCCTCTCGCAGTTCTTTGACGACATCAACTTCTTCAACAAGCTGGCTGCGGGCATCGCGGTGGGGCTGCTGGTGATCCCGCTCATTGCTTCTATCGCAGAGGACGCCTTGCGGGCGGTGCCGACTGCTCTACGGGAAGCCTCAGCGGGACTAGGCGCCCGCAAGACCACCACTTCTGTTCGGGTGGTACTGCCAGCCGCGATGTCGGGCCTTATGGCTGCCGCAATCGTCGGTTTCAGCCGGGCTATCGGCGAGACGATGGTGGTGACGATCGCTTCGGGCGGCGGCGACACATCGCTGTTTAGCTCCGCGCTTACCGAGTCGGGTGGCACCATTACCTCCGCCATGGCAGCGCTGGGTCTCGGCACCGACCAGGTTGCAGGGAACAACTTGGCGTTCCAAAGCCTGTATTTCCTAGGAGCGTTGCTTTTCGTAATGACGCTCGTGCTCAACATGCTGGGCGACGTTGTCGTCCGGCGTCTGCAGAACAAGTACTGACATGGCCCAGCTATTGTCCACACCCGCCGGAGTTGCTTCGGGTGTAGCCGACCAGTTGCGTCGCCGCCGCGGAGTTGAGTTCTCGGCCTTCAAGTGGCTGCTCATAGGCGCCACCGTCTTTGCGACCGGCTTCCTAGCTGTGTTGCTGGGTGTCATGCTGGTGGACGGCTGGGACGTGCTGTCGGGACAGCTCTGGTACTTCTTGACTCACGGCTTCTCGCAGCGCTCGGCCGGTGAAGCCGGGGTATGGCACGGCATCGTCGGCAGTCTGCAGTTGGCCATCGTGACCGGCATCTTCGCCGTGCCGATCGGTATAGCGACAGGCATCTACCTTGTCGAGTACGCCCAGGGCTCCCGCTTCGCGCGAATCGTGGAGCTGAACGTGCGCAACTTGGCCGGTGTGCCGTCAATCGTGTACGGATTGTTGGGCCTGGCCGTGTTCGTGCAGACGATTTCGGGGTTCACCCAAGGCAAAACGGTCATAGCAGGTGGCATGACGCTGGCAGCGATGGTGTTGCCGATCATCGTCATCACTTCTGTGGAGGCGCTTAAGGCCGTGCCAATGTCACTGCGCGAGGCCGCATACGCTGTGGGTGCTACCAAATGGGAAGTGCTTTCACGTCAGGTTCTGCCTGCCGCGTTGTCCGCGATTCTGACTGGCAATGTGCTGGCGTTAGGGCGCGCGCTAGGTGAGGCCGCGCCTTTGGTCCTGGTTGGAGCTGCCACGGGCTTCGTGAGTTTCGGTGACGCCAACATGTTGGAGACCTTCACCGGTCCCTTCACGGCACTGCCGGTCCTGATATTCAACTTCGCTCGCCAGCCAGGCGCTGGTTGGGGGGTGAACGCTGCCGCGGCCAGCGTGGTCATCTTGGTGCTGGTGTTGGCCGTTAACGGCCTGGCCATTTATCTGCGCAGCCGCTTTGAGAAGAAGTGGTGATGGCACCTAAGGTGAGAGAAGCAGAGACTGTGAAAGAAACAGAGACCATGGCCGAAACCATGCGAGATGGATCCTTGCGAGACGAGCCCTTGAGAGACGCAGAGCTAGCGAGACAAGCCGATGCGATGTCTGTTGACATGACACCCGCGCGTATAGACGTGAGCGGCGTCGCAGCCGAAGGGCGCGGCCCGACCGACACTGCTCCAAACGACATAGCCGCTGTGTTTGAATGCACCGACGTAGACATGTACTACGGCGATTTCCAGGCGCTGAAGCAAGTCTCGCTGGATATCGCCCAGCATGAGGTGACAGCGCTGATCGGTCCTTCCGGCTGCGGCAAGTCAACCTTCCTGCGCTGTTTCAACCGCATGAACGATCTCATTGAAGGTGCCCGTGTGGAAGGCACCATCAACTACCACGGCATTGACCTGTACAGCGCCGAGGTTGATCCGGTGGAGGTACGTCGAAGGGTGGGCATGGTTTTCCAGAAACCGAACCCGTTCCCAAAGTCCATCTACGACAACATTGCCTATGGCCCCCGACTGGCTGGCACCAAGCGCAACGAGCTGGATGACGTAGTGGAGGGCTCACTCACTCGAGCCGCACTTTGGGACGAAGTGAAAGACCGTCTCAAGACGTCCGCCTATGGCCTCTCAGGTGGTCAGCAGCAACGACTCTGCATTGCACGAGCGATAGCCGTGCAGCCCGACGTGGTGCTGATGGACGAGCCCTGCTCGGCGCTTGACCCGATCGCCACGGGCCGTATCGAGGAGCTCATAGCAGAACTGAAAACCGACTACACGATCATCATCGTGACCCACAACATGCAACAGGCGGCTCGCATCAGCGACATGACGGCATGTTTCTCAGTGCATGTCAACGAGTTGGGGCAACGCACCGGAGAACTCGTGGAGTACGCGTCGACGAGTGCGATTTTCACGAATCCGGAAGATCCCCGCACCGAGGCCTATATCACGGGGCGCGTTGGCTGACTGGCCCTGAAATGTAGCTTCGTTGCGCCAAACTGCACTCATGTCTAAAGACGTTCGAACCGAGTTTCATCAACTGATGGACGAAGTTCGCGCCGATCTGTTGCAGATGGGCGGCATGGTGGCCGAAGGCATCTCGGCAGTGACCGCAGTGCTGCTGGCCGGTGACATCGGCGGCGCCGACCAGATCATCGCTGGCGATGACGACCTGGACCTGCTCAGCTTCGAAGTTGAGGAAAAGTGCGTGCATCTGCTGGCGCTGCAGCAGCCGGTGGCGGTTGATTTGCGCACAATCTTGACCGACTTGCGGATGATCTCTGAGATTGAGCGCAGCGGCGACCTGGTTACGAATATCGCTAAGGCTGTTGCTCGCCTACACGGCTCAGAACTGGAGCCCGCGATACGCGGATTGCTTGACCGTATGCGCCAGCAGGCGGTACGGCTCACGGCCATGGCCATGGATGCCTACGCCGAACGCGACGCCGGGCTGGCTGCTGTGCTCAACGATGTTGACGACGTGCTGGACGATCTGCATGTGCAGTATCTAGATGCAGTGTTCGCGTCGCACGACTCGGGCCGACTGGACACCTCTCACACTGTGCAACTCGCAGTGGTGGGTCGCTTCTATGAGCGCATCGGGGATCACGCTGTCAACATCGCTCAGTGGGTGGAGTTCTTGGTCACTGGCCAGATGCCCGAGCATCTGGGCGCCAATCGGGCTCGCATTCGGCGGGAGCGGGACATGTGATCACGGTCGCGTTTGCTCTGGTTGTGCTGGTAGCGCTAGTTGCGCTGGTCGCTGCAGTGGTGCTGGTGCGACAGCGAGTCTCTGCCGCAAAGCGGATGCGGCGCGTCACGAGTCGTTTCGCTGCTGATTCGGCTGATCAAACTGAACAAGATTCCGAGTCAAACAACAAGCCAAACAGCAGCTTTGATCATCTGGTCGGAAGCCTTGAGTCGTTAGCTACGACTGCCTCGAGAAGGGCCAATCTGGCTGAGCTCGACATGGCGCGCTGGCGCCAAGCGATTGACGTGCTACCGGTCGGGGTGGTGCTGACAGACGAAAACGGCACGATTTGTGCAACCAACGCCCTGGCAGATGAGCTGACTTCGGCCCGTGACGCGATGGCGCTGGTAGGTGCCGGAGTAGCTCAACTGCTCCAATCAGCTCTGGAGGGTCAGGATCGTTCCCGCACGGTGAGGCTGACGGGTCCGCCCTCGCGAATAATTGAGATCAGCGCTCACGGTGTTGCCCAAAATCCGGTCGCCCAGAATCCAGTTAGGCAGAGTCTGGTCGCTCAAGGTCCGGCTGCCCAAGGTGCACATGCTCGGCTAGGCGCGGTGGCCGTGATCACTGACTCCACCGAGGGCGTTCGAACCGATGAGGTGCGCAGAGATTTTGTGGCCAACCTCAGCCATGAACTCCGTACCCCTATCGGAGCTATTGCGCTGCTGGCCGAGACGCTCGCTGACGATAATGACACGACCTCATGCCGTCTAGCCGAGGACAGCCTGGTTCAGCGCATCATTGCTGAAACCGACCGAATGCAGCACATCATCGAAGACTTGCTGGAGTTGAGCCGGGTTGAACTTGAGGGTTCCATGCGCCGTGAGACGTTACCGATAATGCCTCTGCTATCTGAGGTCGTGCATCAATACTCCGAACATGCTCGCAGCCACGGTGTGTCGCTAGTGCGGTTGTCATCTCCCGATGTCACAATCTCGGGCGACCGGGGGCAGTTATTGCGAGCGGTTGGAAATTTGGTGGACAACGCCGTCAAGTACAGCGACCCCGGCTCGCAGGTTCGCTTATCGGCCATGCCCAGCGCGCAACATTTGTCGTCGGATGACCCATCAAGCGATCGAGATGATCAACTCTCAGACGCGCTCGCGGCCCGTGTTGGTTTGCCGAAATACAGCTTGGCTGACATGTCCACGGACAGGTCTTGGGACCATTCTTGCGACATCGTCGTCCACGACGAGGGCATCGGCATTCCCTCCGATGAGACTGAGCGCATCTTTGAGCGCTTCTACCGTGTTGACAAGGCGCGTGCCCGAGCTACGGGCGGCACCGGGCTCGGCTTGAGCATCGTGCGCCACGTGGTTATGAATCACGGCGGCGAGGTGATTTTGCAGACTCGTGAGGGCGTCGGTACCAAGTTCACACTAAGGCTGCCCTGTTCATGAAGTTGGTCCGCTTATGACATCAGTACTTGTAGTCGACGACGAGCCGTCATTCACCGAAGCCCTAACTGTGGCCTTGCGACGCGAGGGCTTTGAAGTACGCACGGCTGCCGACGGCCGCGAAGCGCTGGCCAAGATCACGGCGACCGAACCCGATCTGGTGCTATTGGACGTGATGTTGCCGGGCATGTCGGGCCTAGATGTGTGCCGCGAGATTCGCAAGCAGTCGCGGGTGCCGCTCATCATGGTGACTGCCAAAGGTGACGAGATTGACGCAGTAGTAGGCCTGGAGGTAGGGGCCGACGACTATGTCGCCAAGCCGTACCGGCTGCGTGAGCTGGTGGCTCGCATGCGGGCAGTGCTACGGCGCGCGGCGAGTCAACCGACTCCCGTTGCTACGGCCAAGCTGGTTGAGGGCGACGTTGCGCTAGACCTTGACCGACATGAACTGCGAGTGCGGGGCGAGTTGGTCACTCTGGCGCTGCGAGAGTTCAAGCTGTTGGCGTACCTGTTGGAGCGTGCCGGTCGGGTAGTCACTCGTGACAGTCTCATGCAGAACGTGTGGGGATACGACTACGTGAGCGACACGAAAACAATCGACGTGCATGTGAAGAGGTTGCGCGCCAAGATTGAGGACGATCCGGCGAGTCCGCAGCGCATTACGACGATTCGTGGTCTCGGGTATCGCTACGAGCCAGTGACTGCTGTGCATGATCGAATCAACCAATAAAACCAAAACGTAATGCAGCCGTTCACGTGGCTTGCCCGCACGCATCTGCTGTCCGCTGCTGGTGATGCGCTGATTGCGATTGCGCTGGCCGGGTCGCTGTTCTTCAACCTAGATCCAGCGGCTGCGAGACCCAAGGTTGCCCTGTATCTGCTGGTGACCATGGCACCGTTTGCTGTTGTTGGGCCGCTGATTGGGCCGCTGGTGGATCGCAGTCGTGGTGGCAGGCGCGGCATGATCATCGGTGCTGGCTTCGCCAGGGCTGTCTTGGCGCTGTTGATGGTGCGCCATCTGGACTCGTTGCTGCTGTTCCCGGAGGCGTTCGGCGCGCTGGTGGCAGGCAAGGCGTATCACGTGGCCAAGAGCGCTGTAGTTCCGGGGCTGGTGCGCGAGGAGCGCGATCTAGTCGAAGCCAATTCGAAGCTGATGTTGCTCAGCGGGCTCGGCGGTGCGCTAGCTGCTGGTCCGGGTGTGCTGCTGAGCTTGATTTCGTCTCGCTGGGTGCTGGTGTTGGCATCGGTGGTGTTTGTGTTGCTGACGTTCCCGGCGGCCCGCCTGCCTCGCACGGTCGTACGCCCGGCCAGCCCGGCGCGAATCGCCCCGGCGCAAGCGCCCACAGCGCCGCAGCACGAACTAACGCAGCACAAAACGACACAGCAAGAACAGCAAGAACCGATGCAGCACATCGCTACGCGGCGAGGGGCGATGCTGCTGGCTGGTTCAGCGATGGGCGTGGTGCGGGCCATGACCGGCTTCACGCTGTTCTTGATCGCGTTCTGGCTGCGCACCGATGACGCCGCGCCGTGGTGGTTCGGCTTCATGTTCACGGCTAGCGCCATCGGACAACTGATCGGGGCGGTAGGCGCTCCGTGGCTGCGTCGCCGTATCCGCGAGGAGGTGCTGTTAGCCAGCACGCTGCTGTTGTCGGCGGCGGTGGCCTTCTATGTCGTGACAGCACCGGACCGTTTTTCGGTGCTGGTGTTGGTCTTAGTGATCGGGTTGATGTCGGCTGTGGGGAAGCTGTGTTGTGACGCCATTGTGCAGCGCGACGAAGTTCCCGCCGACCAGGGGCGGACGTTCGCTCGCTTCGAGACCCGCTTTCAGTTGATGTGGGTGATCGGTGCGCTGGTGCCGGTGACTGCTCCGAGCGGCATCTTGCCCTTGCGTGCTGGCGCGGTGCTGCTCAGCATTGCTGGGCTGGTGGCGGTAGTGCTGTACATGGGTGGCATGTGGGCGCTAGCGCGCGGCCGACGTCCGCCTACAGAAATAATCGTCACCCGGGTGCGGACCCGGATGCGCCGCGGCTAATCGTTGTGCGTTCCAGCCACAGGCCCGGAGCCACGATCTCGTTCGGTGTAGGGATTCCGTGGCGCTCAAAAAGCCGTGCCAGTCCATCGGTGCCGCTTCGTTCAATCACGCCAGCTATGAACCTGTGTCCTTGGTCGCTGACCTCAGTGCTCAGCTTTACGCCTAGTAGCTGGTCCGCATAGGCGGTTCCTTCCGAAGCCACCTGACGCCGGGTGACAGCCTCACTAAGCGCGCCGAATCCGCCGATGAGGCGAGGGCCAGCTTGAGCTACGACATATTCCACATAGGCAGACACCACGCTGATCAGCACCTCTAGCTGGCTGTATTGCTGATCGCCATGTTTGGGTTGATCGTCTCGGGCGATGCCTAGCAACAGCGCAGGGTTGCCGAAGATGCGCTGAATCTGCTGGTGCAACTGATCGCTGTGTAGCTCATGTCCCGCGCCGCTGACAAGATCCTCTAGATCATCAAATGACATGTCCCGCCGATGGAAGCCCTCAATATGTCTGTCCAACAACGTGCTGAGCAGACTGTTGATGTCGGGTTGAGCCAGCACAGCTTGCATCGAGTGTTCGCGGATGGCGACCCAGAGGGTCACATCGTCAATGTCAAGACTCCACTCTTTCGCAAACTCAGCAATGTTGGGGGTGACGATGAGCGCGCGTGGCATGGGAACGAAAATGTCAGAGCTGCCGAACGCGCTAGCTGCGAGGTGACCGACCATCAAGCCCGCAGTCATCGCCACCGTCATCGGGTTAATCATGGCGAGCAAGCTGGCGAACGGGTCTGGGCCTCCTGTCCCAGTCTCGCCTGTATCCGTTGGAGGGTCCTCGCTGAGGCGCTCCGATAGCCGGTTCATCAGAGGGCGGATGGCTTCAAGGGCATCTGTCGCCCAACCGGATCGAGTGACCGGCTCCAAACATGCTGTTACCTGCAGGCTGGTCACGTTTGCTACGTGGAGTTCCGCGACGCGACTTATCTCACCGAGGCGATGTCGCTCAATCGGGTCCACGTTGTGTTCAGGCTTGCCACCGGTGGCGAGCTGGTTGGCGGCTTGGCGGGCACCTTCCCAGAGCGAGTCTTGGTTGCCGCTCAGTAGGGAAGCCATGTCGCCCAAGAACGGGATGCCCGCGAAAGGGTGCTCATCGTCGGCCACGTCTGAATGGTACGGCTGGTATCTCTGTAACCATGACGCGGCTGGCAGTATCGGGTGCCACGGGAGCGCTTGGTGCCCGAGTGTTGCATCGGCTGGCGCAGTCGTTTGAGCTGTGCGACCTGTCTGAGCTGTCGGGCCTTTCAGGACATCTCGATGCGTTGGTGCATCTGCGCTTGACCCATGAGGTGACATCGGATCGGCTGCGTCGCGTGCTTGTGGCCGCTGAAGGGGTGCCCCATTTGACGCTGGTGTCAAGTGCCAGCGTGTACGGAGCGTGGCCTAATCATCCGACACCGATTTCGGAAGATCTGCCGGTGCGCCCCAATATGGAGGCGCCGTGGGCCACGCATCATGCCGACGCTGAACGCATGGTGTTGGACTGGGCTGATCGGGGGCCTCGGCAGGTGGCAATCCTGCGGCCAGCGCCTGTCGTGTCGAGCGGTTTGGGCGGTCCGATCGGCGAGGCGATGTTGGCCGCAGCCCCGATCCGAACAGCCAGCGACGATCCGCCAGTGCAGTTCTTGCATCTGGATGATCTGGCGTCGGCGGTAGCGCTGGTCATCCAACGCCGACTCTCCGGGGTGTTCAACGTGGCGCCCGATGGGTGGCTGTCACCCGGTGAGTTGCGCGCGCTGCTGGGAGCTCGCCCCAAGATTCGGCTGCCTCTGCCACTGCCCGAGCGTCTCGATAGTTACGTGGCCCGTCGGGTGGGCCATGCCGCACCTGAGGGTCTGTTGCCTTTCACTCGCTATAGCTGGGTGGTGGCCAACGACCGGCTCCGAGCTGAGGGCTGGGAGCCTCGCTACAGCAGCGCCCAGGCGTTTGTGGACGCGGACGCTGGGATGCCGTGGGACGATCTAAATGCCCGACAGCGGCAGTACGCTGCGCTGCTAGGCGCTGGAGCGGCGCTGTCGGTCGGAGGCTGGGTAGCCGCAAGCTGGCTCCGGCGCTCCTACGCTTTGCGCTGATGACGGTGACATGGGTTGAGCTGACTCACGGCGAACTGCCGATTGCCCGTATCTATGACTGGCTGCTTGACCCAGCGGCCGGGGCGGTTGTGCTGTTTTCCGGCACCGTCCGAGATCATGCTGAGCATCGCACTGGTGTGACGAAATTGGTCTATGAGGCCTACGAGTCCGAAGTGGAGCCGAGACTTGCAGACATCGTGACCGAGCTGCGGCGAAAGTGGCCGAGTGTGCGCAAGGTAGCGTTGCTGCACCGGGTGGGAACGCTTGGGTTGACTGAGTGCTCCGTTGTGGCGGCCGTGTCGGCTCCACATCGCGAAGCTGCCTTCGAGTCGGCTCGGTTCGGCATCGACACACTTAAGGCCACTGTGCCGATCTGGAAGCAAGAGCATCACGATGCTGGCACCGATTGGGGCTTGCAGTCGCAGATGATTGACGACGTGTCCGGCGGAGTCGGTGTATGAGCCCGCTGTTGTTTTTGGCGGTTGCGGTGGTTGTGCCGCTGGTGGGGATGGTTGTGTCGGGTGTAAGCGCTCGTATTCGACGCCAGAAACTGACCGACGATGACACCGAGCAGTTCCGCCGCCGCTTGAAATCCCTAGCGCCCCCTGCGCTCAGAGCTGAGATGAGGCCTGAGCTGAAGTCCGAAGTGAACGCCGATATGACAACTAGACAGCACGACGAACCTAAGCGGGACCTACCTACGAGTGTCCGTCTAGTTGAGCGCGTGGCTGAAAGCGAGATATTCAAACCTCCGGCACGCGATCAGAGGCGCCGTCCTGGCTCGTGATCTGGCGATTGATCTCGGCACCGCGAATACGTTGGTGTACGAGCGGGGGCGCGGCATCGTGTTCAACGAGCCGTCGGTCATTGCGCTCAATGAGCGCTCTGGTGACGTGCTGTCGGTTGGACGCGAAGCCTGGCAGATGATCGGGCGCACACCTAGCTACATCATCGCTGCACGGCCGCTGCGTCACGGTGCCATTACGGACTTCGATATTACTCAGCGCATGATCCGGCTCATCATGCAAGGCGTAGGTGTCGGTCGTTTCGGCCGAACTCGTGTCGCGGTCTGTGTCCCGTCGCTAATTACGCCAGTCGAACGGCGAGCTGTTATTGAGGCCGCCCGGCGGGCGGGTGCGTCTGATGTGCGACTCATTGAGCAGCCGATTGCTGCGGCGATTGGTTCGGGGCTACCGATCCACGAGCCCACCGGCTCGCTGGTCATTGACATCGGGGGCGGCACCGCAGAGATCGCCATGGTGTCGTTGGGCGGTCTAGTGGCGCTGCGTGCAGTCCGGGTGGGCTCGTTCGATTTCGACACTGCGCTGATGAACTACGCCCGACGTGTTCATGGTATCGCGATCGGCGAACGCACCGCGGAAGAACTGAAAATCAGCATCGGCTCGGCATGGCCAATCGAAGACAAGTTCGACGCCGAAGTGAAGGGCCGCGACCTGACGACCGGGCTGCCCCGCACTTTTGTCATTACCCCGACCGAGGTGCGCTCGGCGCTAGCTGAAACGGTTGAACTCATCTTGGAGGCCGTCTTGGAGTGCCTAGGCGAGGCACCCCCCGAACTTGCTCAGGACCTGATTCACACCGGTGCGCTGATGGTGGGTGGAGGTTCGCTGTTGCGAGGATTGGATCAGCGCATCGCTTCCGAAGCGCGTGTGCCGGTCCTCCGTTCCGATACACCGCTCGAAACCGTCGTGCTAGGCGCGGGCCGAGCGCTCGACAACTTCGAGTCGCTACACGCGTCACACTCCATCCCCGGCCGCTAGTTGACTAGCCACTGTCAGCACTGCCACACGCCCCCAATGGTCGTGCCCCGAGCGTCATCCAATGACGGCTTCAAGCACAAGAGCGCCCACCACAGCACCGGCCAACACCAGCGCCACCAACGCAATTGCGCACACGGCAGTGAACGCACCCAGACCGATCAAGGCGACCAACTTGCGCCAGACTGCTGTGGGCCGATAAGGCCAACACCCTGAGCGTGCGTCCCCCGACGGGATGCGGCCCGAGCTGGTGCCCTCCACCCGAGGGTCTGGCGCTTGCGCGTCACCGGGATTCATGCGATCACTATGGTGCCTGGGAGTGCCTTGACGCACGTGATCTGCGAGTTGGCGTGTTGGCGCAGGCGGCCACCGCGACCGGCGTTAACACGTCGTGGCCATGGCACGCTGTCTACCTGTGACCGACACGTGCGGCGACGCCCCCGCAGGCGAGTCCTATGCAGTGGATCCCGCCTCTGCGGATCCCCCCCTTGCCGACGACCTTGGTACGGGCTTCGCAGGCGTCGGCCATTGTGATGCTGGTGACGCAGATCTCGGCTGGCGCTCGCTCGCCGGGTCGCTTGACGATTTGGGTATAGCACCGCCATTAGGAGCTAGCTCCAATTCTTGCGAATCTGAGCCGCGCAGCCTTGCTCCACTCAGCGCTGTGTCACTCAGCGCCCGTACGACAGAGCTAGAGCCAGACTCGCCCAGCCCAGCTTTGCCCGGCCCGGATTCTCGCAGCCCGGATTCGCCCGGCTCTGTTGCACCCGCATCCGACGCGCTCACTACTGACTCGTCCGACCCTCTTCGCCGGTATTCGCGTATAGCCACAGCTCTCAGTATCACCCTCATCATTTTGGTCTTCTCCGTCTTCGGAGGCTTGATGTGGCTGGCATACGGGGCCGCAGCTCTCCTAGTCTCACCACTAGCCGCGGGATGTTCCATCTTCGGGGTCTTGAGGTGGGGGCCGCGTAGGGCGGTCCTACTCGTCGCACCCCTCGTCTTGGGCTTCGCCATCTTCGGCGGTTGCACCATCACACTTGTCGACAAAGCCACCGTCGCCCCCGGCACGCTTGCCGACATTGAGCAGTTCGTCGACATTCGCGACCATCTGTCCTACCCGTCCGAAGCGACTATCTCGCTGGTCAGCGTCCGCGCCAACTTCGCTCCTTCACTGTTCGAGATAGTTGGCGGTTGGCTTGACGACGCAGTTGATGTCGTCGACATAGCTGACATCCTCGGCGACCGCACTGTCGCAGAGAATCGTGATGCTGGCCGACTCCAGATGGACCAGTCCACGCAGGTGGCGGTTGGCGTAGCGCTCGAACATCTGGGCTATGAGGTCCTGACCCCCGTCGGCGCACGGGTTGAGTACATCGTGCCTGATGGCCCTGCCGACCAAGCCCTGCGCTTAGGTGACATCGTCCAGGCCGTCAACGACACGCCAGTCACAACGGCGGAACATCTGTCTTCGACTATCAAGGCCGACAAGCCGGGCGCGAATGCAGCGCTTTTGGTTCTTGACCCAGACGGTCGGTCCCGCACCGTCAACGTCACGCTGGCCGGGGAGGATGGCGTCGCATTCCTTGGCGTCATCATCACCACTCACGTGGAGTTCCAGCAACCTCCCTTTGAGGTGAGGCTCAACGTTGACAACATAGGTGGCCCGTCGGCTGGCCTTGCCTTCACGCTCTCGGTCATTGACGCCCTCACACCTCAGCCTTTGACCGGCACTCTCGACGTAGCCGCAACTGGCACTATTCGCCACGATGGCACGGTCGGAACTATCGGCAGTATCACCCAGAAGTCTCACGCCGCCGTCCGAGCTGGCACCGACCTTTTCTTGGTGCCTGCATCTCAGGCGGACGAAGCGGCTGCGGTTGCTGAACCCTCGGTCACCGTAGTCGGGGTGGAGTCACTTGAAGATGCCCTAGCGGCCATAGCAGCGCACCTAGTTTGAAATCATACGAAATAATCTGAAATTCGTTTCATCTGCGGAGTTCTGATGTCTACGGTTCCGGGCGTGTAGGTGCTGGGCAGGTTCGTTGCTTGGCCGTTGATCGCCGGAGATTGTTCGCCGGAGTCTGGAGTTGGTGTGTCGGATCGCTTGTCGTCGGAGCAGTGTCGTTCTGAGTTGTACGCTTGGTTTCGTGAGCATGCGAATGGGGAGCTGGCGGAGTATCTGATGTCGCGTCTTGCGCCTGCGCCGCTGTCTGATTTGGTGACGAAGGACTACCTTGATGCTGCGCTCGCCCGTTCCGCGGTAGAGACAGCGACAGGCTTCGCTGCACACAGCGCCGAGACAGCGGCCATACGCAGTGAGATGGTGGAGGGGTTTGCTGCGCAGAGCGCCGAGACTGCGGCGATACGCAGTGAGATGGTGGAGGGGTTTGCTGCGCAGAGCGCCGAGGCAGCGGCCTTACGCAGTGAGATGGTGGAGGGGTTTGCTGCGCAGAGCGCTGAGACTGCGGCCTTACGCAGTGAGATGGCCACAAAGTCTGAGTTGGAAGCTGCTCGCAAGGAGAGTCGGGACCGTCATCGGCGCACTATGGCGTTTGGGGCTTTCCTTGGTGTGGAGATTTTGGCGGTTCAGGCCGGTTGGTTGAAGCCGGTGATGGACTTGCTCGCGAGCGCTCTCTAGCCTGCCCGAACCCGCTCAACAGGCTCGTCGTTCCCCGCCTGCTGTACTGCCGCCCAGCCACTTGCCTGTGTTGCGTCTCTGAGTTGCGTCTGACTTCGCGCGCCTAGTATTCGGGCGTGAGGGCGGCGTCGACGTGTCCGCGCACTATTCGTTGAGGCTGGGTGTCACAGGGGGGTGGTGGGGGGGGGTTATAGAGGTTGAGGTTGTGCGTGGCGGAGGGTCTGCTGCGTTGTTGCTGTCCGGTGTGGCGGTGTGCCTCGAAGTGTTGGAGGTTTTTTGTGAGACGTTTGTTTGTGTTGGGTGTGGCGGGTGCGCTACTTGCGTCGGTGTTGGCGTTGGTGGCGGGGTCGCCTGTGCAGGCCGCGAACACGGCTGGTGAGTATCTGGTTGACACCAATGATGACGGTAAGCCGGATTCGCGTGCGTTTGCTGGCAGGGATCGGTATGAGACGGCGTTGTTGTTGGCGAAGCATTATGCGGGTTCGCCTGGGCGGGTTGATACGTTGATTTTGGCGTCGGGTGAGACGCAGATCGACGCCGTGTCCGCGGCTGGGCTGTCTGGTTATGAGGACGCGCCGGTGCTGTTGACGCGTAGGGACAGTTTGCCTGCGGGTGTGGCGCGGTTTATTGAGGATCAGGGTGTGTCGACTGTTTTTGTGGTTGGTGGCACGGATGTGGTTTCTGATGATGTGGTTGAGCTGGTGGAGGGTTTGGAGTCGAAGCCGACTGTGACGCGGGTTTCGGGTGCGGATCGGTATGCGACGGCGGTTGAGATCGCGAAGCGGATTCGGTCGGCGGCTGTGTGGTGTGGTTCGAATGATGAGACGGTGTTGTTGGCGAATGGTGATTTGATGCCGTATACGTCGGCGGTGTTGGCTGGGCCGATGTCGTATCAGATGGATATGCCGTTGTTGTTGACCGCGTCGGATGAGTTGTCTTCGGCGACGGGGGAGTATATTGATGATCAGGATCTTGATCGTGTTGTGATTATTGGTGATACTGATGAGGTGTCTGACGATGTCGCTGACGCGGTTGAGGAGTTGGGTGTTGATGTTAAGCGGCACGCGGGCGATGATGCTGCAAGCACGTCAGTGAAAATCGCGCAGTTGATGTGGAACGACTGTAACGGCTTCGACGTCGACAAAACGAGTGTCATGTTGGTGAATGAGACTGCGACGGTTGATGGTGTGACTGCCGGTCCGGTCGCGGGTATTGGTCTTGCTAGGAATGGTTCGGCGATTCCGATTCTGTTCGTTGGTGACAAGCTGCCCGCTTCAGTACGTGACTGGCTGGCGGCTATTCCGGCTGTCACTGGAATTACCAGCACCGAATCTGGAGGGGCTGGGTGGACGACGAAGTCGCATGTGAAATTGATTGCAGTTGGTGGTACGGCTGTTGTGTCGGATTCGGTGATGGCGGAGGCTGCTGCGGCGGGTTCTGTTGGTTCGTCGCCGACGGCCAAGATTACGGTCGAGGATGCGTCGCGTTCTGGTGGTCAGGCTAATGATCCGACAAGTTTCCGGGTGGAGTTTTCTGAACCGACCGGTAATTTTGCGGGTGGTGATCCTTTGAATAAGTGGTTAGATCGTGTGGTTTTTGTGAATGGTGCGAAGCCTATTCTTGGGACTGGTGGCGATAAAGCTAGCTCTGCTGTTTGGAATTTGTACAATCAGGCGACGCCTGATTGTACATCTGGCTCGAGCTTTAAGGTTAATCTTCGTGCGGGTCAAACGTTTAAGGCTGGTGATAAGATTGAATTGCGTGTTGATGATACAGCGTTTGGTGCGATTGCCGATCCTCTCAACAAGGCTAATGATTTTCGTCGGTTGGTGCAGCCTGCGGCTGTGACGGTTGGTTTGAAGAAGCCTACGCCTATTCCGGTGCCTAAGGTTGAGTTGATTTTGGTTGAGGGTGAGAAGAGTTTGTATCTGCGCTCCAATTTGAAGCCTGATTCTACTGTTAGGGATGGTTTGACGCGTGTGGATGATAAGATTACCGTCAAGACGAAGAATGGTGCTAAGGTTAAGCTTGTCGACGATATTGGTTCTTTGACTTCTATTAGTGCGGATTCTAATGCGTGGGCTCCGTCGTTGGCACTTGCTGAGGCGTTTGATTATAACGGCGATAATGATACGACTGATACTCTTGAGGCTGCTGATAGTGCGTATTATTTGCGGGCTGGTGATACTGTTACGGTTGAGCGCGGCGCGTTCATGAATGCCGATAAGGTGTCTTCTAAGCTTGTGCGTTTGACTGTTGAGAAGCGGAAACCGAAGTTTGGTGTCACGTCGGTTGTGTTGGGTGAGCCTGACAAGTCGGAAGTGAACGACGATCCTGCTGACGATAAGAAGCCGGGTGGTTTGCCGTCTGACCGGTTCCAGGCGCTGATTGTGGGTGGTACTCGTGCGCTTGGTTATGTGTCGAGGCGTCCGTTTGTGACGTTCGGTCCTGGCGTTTCTCGTCCGTCAGTGGGTGATACTGCTTATGATAAGAATGGGTTGGTGATGTTCGCTAAGTGGGATGGTGTCGCTGCTGGTGCTAAGGGTAATCATTGGGTGTTGTATACTAAGTTTCATGACCGTTATGATGAGGATAAGCCGCTCGAGATTGATGTGCAGATGACTAGTACTGGTGGGGTTGGTAAAGAAGCTGGCCGTGTTACGGTGACGTTCATGAACGGTAAAGCTAAACTGTCTGATGTGGTAAAAGCGTTGCGTGACGATGCGGAGGTCGCTAAGAGTTTCACTGTCGGCTACACAACGTGCCAGAACACTAATACTGCGACGCGTTGGGAGCCTGACGTGCCGGTCGGCGCGAAGAGTACGTCGAGTATTTGGCATGATAAGGCTTGGTATTTTAGGGGTGGTGTGTCGTCTGTTGGTATTGAAGTGACGTTCGATGATTGGGTTAGTACGCTGTTCAAGGAAAGTCAATCGAACGTTGACCGGACTGCTACCGCTGATTATTTGGGTAACCGTTTGCGTAATAGTGTGTTGAAAGCGGTCGTGCCTGGCTACACTGTTTCTGGTACCGATACTACCAATTTTGGTGGTGCTACCTTTGGTACTGATACTAGTGCTAACTTTTATGGTACGATTGGTTCTACGCCCCTTCTTTTGAGGCATGCGTTCGAGTCTCCGGCTGGTCAGAATGTGTCGGTGGCGAATGTGTCGTTCAAGGCTCCGTCGAAGACGGTTCATATTCGGTATACGACTCAGAATCCGTTGAAGTTGGCTGGGTTGCGTGCCGGTCCGGATAAGGGCATCGTGAAGCTGGCTGGTACTTATTATGGTGCGGCTACGGGGACTGACAACTCCCCTGTGTACAACTTCGTGACTAGTAATTTGCAGGTGGCTGCGAACTATTTGTATGAAGCTAAGTCAGCCCAAGAAGATAACGACGAATTCGGGAAATATGTGGATCCTGATGAGATCCCGGATCAGATTAATGACGATAAAAGCGATGATAGTAAACCTGCAACTGACGACGCGAGGATCGGTACCAACGTCAGCGAACCGGTTGACTTTTTCAATCGTGGCGGCAGCGTTCGGGTTCGTTCAGGTACAGTAGACTCATTCGTCGGCAGGTACGACACTTCTAGCAACCTTGACAAGACACTGGCGCTCGGTGAATGCCTCGGCGACGACCCCGCCAGCTCGAGCTGCTTTGCGCTTGCCAGTAACCGCTAACCGAACTAAACCCCAATAACAAACACCACACACAAACAAACAACACGAGGGGGCCTCGGGAGCGTAATACTCCCGAGGCCCCCTCGCGTACACGCACCGGTCTCGCGCCAATAATGTGCTCAGCATGATCAATCAACCCAGTGACACAGGACGAGGCAATGCCCCGCCCAAACGCGACACCACCCGGCGGATGCTGTCTGCTACGTTGCAGTCGACAATGAGCATTTGGACCGAGGAGGATCGCATGCGCCGAGCGGAGACCAATTCGGAGGCAAACGGACTTGAAGGAGGGCCTGGGAGGCTGCCAGGCAGCGCCTGGCGGTCGTGGAGTCCGCAGGGGCGTCGTGGAACGTCCCGATCCCGTGCGCTAGCGGCGCTACTGGGCGTCGTGATTTTGGCAGCCACGCTTAGCGCTGCGCCGCCGGTGTCGGCGGCCGCTCGCGACTCCACCTATAACCGCATTGCTGCTGCTACCCGCTACGAAACCGCCGCTGAGATTGCAGAGGAGTTCCGCGGCGAGCGTGGCAACAGCATCGACAACGTCATCCTAGTATCGGGCGAGGACGAGCATTTCGGATATGCATTGATTGCACCGGCGTTGGCGCGACGGTACGAGGCACCAGTGTTGCTCACCGAACCTGATCGCCTGTCGAACGCTGCCCGCCGATTCATTGACCGGCGCGACATTGAGAAGGTCTACATCATCGGCGGCACCGAAGCCGTCTCAGAACGCGTCGAGAGCGACACTGAGAACTTGAACGTGAACGTGCAACGCATCGGCGGCAATGATGTCTACGCAACAGCGGCCGCCGTGGCCGAGCGTGTAGGCGAGCGGCCGGGACAGCCTGGCACCTACGACACGCACGGCCGCACTGCGCTGTTGGCTACTTCGGCCACATTTGCCGATGGCCTGGCGGCGGGACCGTTGGCGTATCGCGGCGAACATCCCATATTGCTGACACCCAAGGATCAACTGCACTCCGAAGCGCTAAAATTTCTGCTCTCAAGCGACACAGAACATGTTGTGATCTTGGGCGGTACCGCCGCGATCAGCAGCGGCGTAGAGCGGGAGCTGCGCGACAACGACCTAACTACCGCGCGACTGGCCGGATCCGATCGCTTCGATACAGCGTCTGTGATTGCTCGGGAACTGCTGGGCTCAGATTCGCCGCAAGACTGCTTTGGCGGTGACGAAGTGGGTTTGGCTAACGGCTGGAGGCCACCCGATGCTCTTGTGAGCGCGCCGCTACTAGGGGAACGGTGCGCGCCGTTGCTGATCACCGATCGGGATGGGCTGAGCAGCGCTACCGAGAGCTTGTTGGCGTCGGAGGAGTATTTCACCGGTGACAGCGTCGGTGATCTGGTAATCACGGTTTTCGGCGGCACAGCGGCGGTCTCAAGCACCGCCGCCAGCCAAGCTGACGACGCAGCGACGCTAACCCCGATTACCGCCACCATTGAAGCTCTCGAAGGGCGTTGCCAGATAGTAGTCACCTTTAGCGAACCAGTGCAACGTACCGATGCTGAGGACTTGAGCAACTACCGGCACGACGGCGATCGCCTAGGATCAAGCTTCGGCACGGTTAGCGCCGGTACCCGCAGTAGCACCACCCGAGCGGTCATCACGTTGGCGGGCGCCAGTGCAGCAACATCTGGCACCCAGGCAGTGGATTGCACGACGCCACTCGAACGAGGCGATCGGTTCGAGATCTTCTCTAATTCGATCCGTAGCCCCGACGGGAGGCGTGTTGTGAGGGGCGACAGCAGGCGAGTTAGTAGAGACAACTCGCGACCGGTGATCACGTTTCTTCTCGTGATCGGCGAAGGCACGGTTTACGTCGAGGCCAGTGAACCGGTTGAAGATGACCCGGACCTCGCTGACGACAAGGCTGTTGAGGTGACCTATAGGCGCGCGGGCCAAGACGACGTGAAGATTCTGCTGGACTTCACACTTGGCGATACCGAAACCACGGTGTCTGTGCCACCAGGAATCGGGGACAGCACAGTGATTGCAGGTGACTCCGTGCGCATTGAAGCCAACTTGCTGGTTGATGTAGCAGGTAACAAGAATGCGGCGGCATCCCAATCGGCAATCACGGACAATCTGGGGCCGCGCATCTCCCGCGCTTTTGTAAGTGAGTCTCCGAGTGCCAGCCAAGCCTCCAAGGTCGCTCTAAGCGGACTCGGCAATGGTGGCAGTCTTGCTGAGGCGCTCACCATCAGCGGCAAGCTCACCGGCGCAGCCGCAGGTGCCGCAGGCAACAAGTGGACTGTCAGTCTCAGACTTGAACAAGATTGGGACGCGCTGCAACGCACAACTGTAGCCGTAAACAGCCAGCGGCAAGAACTCAGTATCGTGGCTTCACCATCGCGAACTGTGGAACGCGTCGCTAGCGACCTGAACTCCGACCGAGACTTTAAGGCCCTGTTCAGTGCTGAAGCCTCAAGAGTCGCTCGCAGCACCGCGGCCCGGCTCACCACCGCAGTAACCGATCGGCGTTTCGCGGGGGGCACCAGCGCAGTTGATGTGGTGGTGACCTGGAACGAGAAAGTAATCGACTGCGGCCAGAGCGACGGGGTACGCGCCGACCTGCTCGGGGTAGACACCGACGGTGACGGCGAAACAGAGTTCTACCTCAACGGCCGGTCCGCTGGAATCGCTGGCGTGCGTTTCGTGCTTGGTGAAGATGGCGATCGGCGGTTTTCAAGTAACGGAGCGATATGTGACACTCGTGCTGGGGCGCAGCCAGGCACGTTGGTGGCACGCATCGAATCCTCAGATGTAGACGCTTTGCCAAGCGTTGCGCGCTCGCGACTGTTAGACGAAGGCGGGGCTGCTGTCGATCGCTTCGGCAACGAATCCGACAAGCGTCACCGCAGGTTCTCGAGGTTGCAGTGAGCCTTTGGGGGCCGCCAAGACGGTCGCTAGCCAAGTGGCGCTGCAAGACGCTGAGTCTGATTGCCACTGTTGGGGCGTTGGCGGGCGTTTTGGCTGGCCTGTTGGCAACTTTTGGCACAGCTAATCCTGCAAACGCTGCCGCTGCGTTGGTCAGTCTGACGAGGTACGAGGGCGCTACGCGTTACGAGACCGCCGTGGATGTAGCGCGGCGTTTTGTGTCGTTTCGAGAGAGCGAAGATGCATCGCTAGAAGTGGACTCGGTTGTGCTCACCTCTGGTGAGGAGTCTCAGTTTGGCTATGCCCTGGCGGCACCGCCGCTTTCACGCAAGCTGGATGCGGCACTGCTGATCACGCCACCGGCAGAGTTGCACGTAGCGGTGACGCAGTTCTTGGCTGACCATGACATTGCGAAGGTGACCATTATTGGTGGACCGGCGGTGGTGTCGCCGGGTGTCGAAGCTGAACTGCGTGCTAAGGGCTATGACGTGGACCGCATCAGCGGTGGAGACGCTTATGCCACTGCGGTATCGGTCGCTGAGCAGGTTGGTCCTACCACCGGTAGCCCCGGCACCTACGGCAGTCGCGGCAGAACGGTGCTGTTGGCGACTGGTGAGAATTTTGCCGATGCTCTCGCCTTGGGTCCGCTGGCCTATCAGGGGCAACATCCGGTACTGCTAACGCCGCGCAATGAGCTACACGCCGAAGTAAGCGATTTTCTTCGTAGCGCTAACGTTGATCACACCATTATTGCGGGCGGCAAAGCGGCCGTGAGTAGCGACGTGGAAGATGCCATTAAGGACTTAGGTGTCACTGTTCAAAGACTGGCTGGAGACGATCGTTACAAGACAGCGACTGCCATAGCGCAAGAGTTGCACTCCTCAAGCGCTCCTAGTTGTTTTGACGGCAGCGGTGTCGGGTTGGCTTATGGCCGTCGGTCTCCAGATGCAATAGTCAGCGGACCCTTGCTGGGCGCTCGTTGCGCACCGCTGCTGCTGACCGACATTGACCGACTAGACCGTGCGACTCGCAGTTTTCTTGAGCATGACAACTACCTGAGCGGCGACGATGACGACGGGCGCCTGCGAATGATGGTGTTCGGTGGTGAAGCCGCAGTGTCGGACAACACGGCGTCGGCGGCGCGCTCAGCCGCAACATTGAAGCGCATCGGGGCAAAACTCAGCGGTATAGAAGGCAGATGTACGTTTGTGGTCACGTTTGATGAACCCGTTCTCACCGACTACGCCGAGAATGGCCGGTCGTATCGCAAAAATGGTTCCTCGTTGTCGGATGCCACTGTGGACGCAGGCAGCGGTGACACGACTCGCCGAGCTGTCGTCACTCTTCCTGGTGCGCGCGGTGGCGTCAACGTGCCAATCGTATGCAGTGATCCCCTTGACGCTGGCGACGAGATTCAGGTAGCGGGCGGTGTTATTCGAGCGGCTGATGGTGAACGAGTTGTAGGGCGAAGCTCCGCCAAAGTCGCTAGCGACAATCGTGCTCCGAGTGTGACGGTCACAGCCTTTGTCGGCGGGTCGAAGGTGTGGGTGGATACCAACGAGGTTGCGGCTCTCCATCGCAGCGATGTCCGGTTTACGCGAGACCTTGCTGGCACCACCAATGATTTGTCGGCAATCGCCCAACTGGGGCACTCCGATCTAGATACGGTGTTTGAAGTTGACGTGCCGGATGGCTTCGGCACGCTCAAAAGCGGCGATGTGGTCACCGTCGTTGCTGGGGCGTTGGAGGACCTGGCGGGCAACGAGAGTCCCGAGGTTGTCACAAGGCCCACCACTGACAAATCCAAACCTCGAGTCTCGCGTGTGACCGTGACTTCGCCGGAGGCAGTCGCATCTGCCAGCTTGACTTTCGACGGAGACAATGATGGCAGCATCGTCAGTGACGCAGTTGAGATCACTGCGAAAACTGACGGCGGCGCGGCCGGTGCGCGTGGCAACGACTGGACCTTTGAGATCAAGGTTGAGAGCGCCTGGGTCGCTAGCCGTAGATCGTCGGTAACGGTCAACTCTGGTAGCAGTGCAGTCGTGTTACGTGCCTCACATGAACGGACGTTGAACGACATCGTGGCCGATTTGAACCAACACGGCGGCTTCTCGTCGCGGTTTGACGCCAAGATCACCGCTAACACGCCGGGTAGCACAGCTACTTTGCGCCGAGATTCCGGGCCGGACTCGTTCAGTGAAGGCGCCAGCCTCAACCGGCTGAGAGTTGAGTGGACCGAATCGGTCATCGGCTGCGCTGCCACGGTAGGCGGCGTCAACCGTGCCCTGGTCGCTGTTGACTCCGACGGTGACGGTGATGCCGACTACAAGCTGGACGGCACAGTGTTTGACGGCAAGGTGGAGTTTGTGGATGCGCCGGACAATGCCGACGTTGACACTTTTGGTTCCGCAGCCTGCGACACTGAGCCTAGTGTGAAACCAGGCACGCTGGTGGCCTGGCTGCAATCGGAGGACTACGACGCGCTTCCCTCGTCACGCTCGCGGTTGATTATCACCGAGGGTGCCGCGGAGGACCGTGCTGGCAACGAGGCTGAAGATCACGTCTACCGTGGGTTCAGCCGCGGCTGACCCGCTGAACGGCCCTGCTCAACAGCCGTGCTTGACTGACCCGGCTGGCGGGCCAAAATCAACGACCGAGTTGCCAACATCAGCGCACAGGCTCTGCGTAGCCTCAGCACGGTGATTGATCAGGTCGAGCGGCCCCGACCGTTACACAAACGCCTCTGTCATGGTGTGGGTCGTGCTGGCACTGCGGGCCGTCGATTGGCGGCTGCGATGCTGTGTTGCGCTTTCGCGGCGGGCCTTGTGGCCACAACCGGTGCTGGTGCGGCCGAGCCTTCAGTGCCACTCGGTGGATCGCTACTGCGCGGACCGGTGCAGCCTGCGCAATGGCCTTCGGTGGAGTTGGCTTCACCGGCCGTGGAAGGCTGGCCGAACGCGCTACGCGTCTGGGGGCCGGATCGCCATCAGATGACGCTCGCCAGCTCGCTGGTGCTGCGCGGCAAAGGCAACTTCCCCTTCGATTCACCCGACCCAAGTGGTGGCTTCCCCAACTCGCTGGCCGCCGCCGATCACTGGTGGGGTCTAGGCGTGTGCCCGAAATCGGTAACAATCGTTGCAGGCGATTCGCAAGCCGACGCGCTCGCCGCAGCCGCCTTGACCGATCCAACGGACCGCTCTAGCGAGCCGTACCTGATGCGCGTGGCCGCGGCCGATCCCCTGTTTGATCCGCCCGGCGGGTTCGCCAGGGTTGACACCTACGGCGCGCCGATGCTGGTAACCGATTCAGTCCGGTCTGGCGCCCGCAAGCTGGCCCTTTCGGTGCGCTTGGCCGTGCAGGACCTTCGTCTTGGAGGCTGCAAATCGGTCCGTCAGGCGATCATCGTTGGCGGGCCTGAGGCAGTCGCCGTAGAAGTTGAGGCCGAGTTGGTGTCGATCGGCATCGCAGAGGTGTTCCGGGTAGCGGGCGACAACCGCTACGGAACAGCCGCGGCCGTGGCCCATGCCCTGGGCACAGCCGCAGCGCCAGCCAGCGCATCAGATTGTGTACCGGCCCGAAACGGTGCCGATAACGCTGACGGTATTGGGGGTGGGGTTTCCGGCGACAGCAGCAGCGACAGCGACAGTGGCGGCGATGACATCGTCGAGCCGTCTCGACGTCCGCCACCGATTTCGTTCTGGGCGAACTCGGTAGTGGAATGGCGCGAGAGTCCCACCGACTGCGAACTGTTGGGGCGAACCGTCGTGCTGGCCGACGGCATAGACGGCATAGATGCGTTGGCCGCAGGCTGGTGGACGAGCTACTGGCAGGTACCGGTTCTGCTCGGTGACGGCAGCAATCGGCTACCCGCCGAAACCGCTGCGGCTATGACTCTGCTCAATATCGACAACATCATTGTTGTGGGCGGCACTGCGCGACTCTCCGATGAAGTGATGGACGAGGCGGCGAGACTGACTGGCGCGCAGGTCCGGCGCGTGGGCGGTCCGAACCGCTACGCGACGAGCGTTGAGATGGCGAAGCACCTCGGAGGTTGGTGGCCCGGTGCCGATCCCGACGATGGCGGGTTTGAATCGGCGGTCGTGTGCATTGCGGCCTCTGGCGGTCAGCGACGCGCAGCGCGGGGGCTCGAAGCACCTAACGCGCTCGGTGTGGGCGCTTGGTGTGGGACCGCCGCAGCCGCTGGTGCAGAGCCACCGCCGCGCATTCTTGGAGCGGTGACGTCGGCCAGACCGCCCTCGGTGCCTGCGTCTGCAGACAGGTTCACACAGCGCTCCGGCAGCCCCAACGGCTCCACCACTAACGGGCTAAGCAAATCAGAACAGGTAGCCGTTCCGCTGATACTGGTTCCCGGCAGTTCTGACGAGTTGATTCCTTCGGTCAAGGCCTACCTGGAGGCCGTCTTCGCTGCACCGGCCGATTGCGCTGCCGCAGCCGGGTCTGGCACGAGAGGATCCGGTAGTGACGCCATTTCGTACACGGCGGCACTTGAAGCTGGCACCTGCCCTGAGCCGGGCTTTGCGGTGGCCTTCGGTGGCCCTGAGACAATAACTCCAGACATGCTGGGTCAAATATCGTCCATAGTGAGTGGAGGACTGACGTCCGCTGTGGTACCAGAGATTGGCCTAGCTGGCGCGGAGACGCCCGATGCGCAATCGCCGTTCGGACTCTCCTCGGTGCGTGGCCTGCCACTGGGTGTCGGAACGTACGCGACGACCTTGTCCATGACGCCGTTGTTTCACACCGGCAAGTTGGACTCTTTGTCCGTCACTGGACCCTCCACCACAGCACAGGGTGCCGTCGGATCAGCGGCTCCGGTGAGCATCTGTTTTCCACGCGGCACCTACCCCAACGCCCGTTGGTTGCAAGTGGAGGCGCCTCAGGCTGGTAGGTCGGTTACTACCTCTCTAGGCCAGATAGATCTCACCAACACTGGCTGGTATCGCAGAGATCACGACGGGCAGTTTCGGTCGGTCGGCGAGGGTGCTCCTGGGTGTCTTGAGATGGAGTTGCCAGCAGAGCTTCCAGTCTTGCTGCGCGCTGTGGACCCGCTGGGTCGATCATCGGCAACGCTTCTAGTGGCCTCCGATGTCAGCCGCCGTTTCGGGGTGACAGAAGCGCTTGTTGCTCGCGACCCCCAAATAACCGGCCTGCGCAGCGAAGAACAGGTATTACCGGGCGTGACGCAGTGGGTGTTTACGTCCGACGCTCCGGCATCTCAGGCAGAGATTGGCGATGCGGCTGAGCCCATTGTTATGTCTCGCATACAGATCGACCTGCGGCGTCGTGATGGCACCGGCGGGACACTTGGCACGACAACATTCCGGGCGGAGTGGTTCATCCGAACCCCCAAGGGCCGAGCCGCCGGGACGGCCGATGGCGAAGCGGTCCTGCGCGCTGGCAAGTGGTGGCTGCGTGGTGCCAGCGTTCTAGTGGGCGGCAACTGGGCATCGTCAATACTGGGGCTGCCTGGCGAGGCCCTTCCGGACGTGCGTGACCCCGCCAGTTCGTCGCCGAACGGCGCATCTAAGGCGCCGCTGCGGATCGGCACTTCAGACGGTTACGGCGCTGGCGGCTTCAGCGCTGAGATCACGCTCAATGGCAGCGGGAGCAGCGACGACATGATTTCCTGGCAGCCCGAGGCGTTCATAAACACTGCGCCCAACTGACCTCTCGCCGCCCTATTCGCCCCGAATAGCCAACCCTGCAAATCCGCCACAGTTGCCTGCCAATCCTGACGCTCTAAGGCGCATGTCCCGTCGTAGCATCTTCGCGTCAGGGTGCAGCGAGGCAAGCGGCCGAAACAACCCGTGCGTGGCTGCAACGTCTTGGCGGGAGACAACGAAGGACCGTTACGTGAGCGAACGTGAGAAGAGATGAGTAGACGAGCGCAGACGCCCAGGCGTAGCTGGCGACGATTGGCTGCCGCCTCCATCGGCATCGCGCTAGCGGCCTCAATGCTGGCCGTTGCTCAACCCGCGGCGGCGCAGTCGTCAGGCGCTTCCATCCTTCGGATAGCTGGCGAGAACGTGTTTGAGCTGGCCGCCAACGCCGCGGGCGGTAGCTGCTCGGACGCGCTTGGCTCGCACAGTGTGGCTCTTGCCTCGGGCGAAAACTGGCCCGACGCGCTCGCTGGCGCAGCGCTTGACCGGCCGCTACTGCTAACCAAGCAGGATTTCCTGCCCGCCGCCACCCGGGCCTATCTTGAGCCGTGCAAGTCGCATCCCAAGGCCAAAATGATCATCTTGGGTGGCCCCGCAGCCGTATCGGAGAACGTGGCAGAGACGTTGCGCACTATGGGCTACGACGTGGACCGGTTCGCTGGTGAGGACCGCTACGCAACGGCCCGACAAGTCGCCCGAGTGTTCGCTCCCGACGAACTTGACACTGTCTATCTCGCCTCAGGTGCCAACTTCGCTGATGCGGTCGCGGCCGCACCAAGCGTCACGGCCGAAACGCCTCTCATTCTCACCACGCCCGACCAGCTACATAAACAAGCTCACCGATTCCTCACCGATTCTGAGCGAGTGATTTCATCGGTAACGATTCTTGGCGGTCGCTCAGCGATCTCGACAGACGTGGAGGCGGAGATTCGCAAACTGAACATCGCCGTCAGCCGTATCGCTGGCGCCGACCGTTACGAGACGGCCGCGTTGATTGCGCGCCGCGCTATCAATGACTCGGACTGCCACCCAGTCCTCAACGTAGCGGTGGCCAGCGGAACCAATCCGTTTGGCGGCCTGGCGGCGGGAGCTGTCCGCAGTCCCTGTGAGCCGCTGCTGCTAGCGCCTGCTCCCAGTGAGCCGATTCCCGAAACACTGACCGAGTTCGGAAAGGACTGGTCTGTGGCCATCGGTGGCGCTGCGAGCGCGACCGTCACGGGCCTCGGTTCTAACTCGGTGATCTCCACCTCAACGCTCTCAACAGTGGCCAATCAAGTCAAGTTGAGCGTTGAGGAAGGGTCGAGTGGCGACACCACTTCGGAAGTACGCGACTGGGATGCCCTGTCGCAGTCGGTTGTTCGGATCATCTGTGCTACCAGAACCGGCGCCATAACTAGCGGCGGGTCCGGCTTTGTAGTGGGCGATGGCCGCCAGTTTGTGACGAGTCGCCATGTCGTATATGACGACGCCGGTCGCTCGTGCGGTCGCATCGTGGTCCAATCAGGTGGCACCTTTGAGCGAGCGCCTACGCAGACCCAACCCGTCTCCATTGTTCGGACATCGGAAACGCACGATCTTGCTTTGCTTGCGGTGTCGGCTGGTTCGGCACCTTTACCGACGGTGAACATGGCAAGCGAATCGCTGCAGGCGGGAGAGCGACTTACGGCTCTCGGCTATCCCCCCATCGGCGGCCAGACTATGACCTTGACGACCGGTCGCTACTCCGGGGCTATCACCAGTAACGGTGCGACGTGGATCAAAACTGACACGCCGCTGGCACCGGGCAGCAGCGGAAGCCCGGTGTTTAACGATGAGCGAGAAGTAGTCGGCGTCACCACAGCAATAAGTCTGGCGTTCACAGAAAACGACAAGGAGACAGTCCCGGTAGTCGGAACCCTGAGCTGGCTGGCAGCAAGCACTCACGTGGTGGCATTGCTGGACGGCCAGATAGGTAGCCCACCGAGGTGACTGAACCTGTGTCGACTGAGACAGGGCATCCACAATGGGGCATCTAGCTCAGGGGTGTTGCTAGGGGCTGCTGCGCCAACGAGCCGCCGCTAGCGCTGTTATGCAGGCGGCCCCGGCATCAGGCGGTCCTGGTATCAGGTGTGGATCAGTCCAACGGCTGGCTCAGGGGGTTCCGGGGCGCTAGTGGGGTTCAGTCCGAGCCTGATCAGTTCCGCAACGACCTAGCTTAGTGATTTGTGTTGTTGGTGAGATAACTCTCGCGTGACAGCGTGCAGATCCGCTGGCAGATCAATCGTCGTTCTCATCATCGCATCATATCGTCATGATGCTATGACGCGAACGAGCCAATGGCTGCTTGCCCGAGGGCTGCCTGCATAGTGCGTAAAGAAGCGGCATAGCCCAAGTGTTCGTGGCCGCGATACTGCCGCCTAATGCGCCTGAGACACCCTGCTTAGCGTGAGAGTTGGTGACTGGGCGGTGCTGACCGCTTGGACCGAGAGAAAGTGGGTGCGCGATCGTCTCGGTTAGAGTCGTGCGCGTGGCAGTGACGCAGGTCAATGGGACGCAGCTCCATGGGTTGCCCACTCCACCGGCCACGCAGTCTGAGGCTGAGCTGCCGATTCCGGACCCACGGAAGGCCGAGTTGCTGGAAGTTTTTCGGCGCAAGGGCCTCATCGTGCTTGACAAACCGGTGCTGTTGGCCTCGGGCAACTACTCCCGCTACTTCTTCGACGGCAAACAGGCGCTAGGCGCGGGTCGCGACTTGCACTTGGCGGCTGAGGCAATCGTTGAGCGGGTGAAAGCGGCCGACATCGAATTTGACGCTGTTGGTGGTTTGACGCTAGGTGCCGATGCGCTGTGTGTCGCGGTTGCCCTAGTGAGCGACTCCAACTGGTTCATCGTACGCAAGGAAGCCAAGGGACGTGGCACCAACCGCCTCGTCGAGGGCACGCAGATCAACCAGGGCAACCGAGTGCTGCTGATCGACGATGTAGTGACCACTGGCGGCTCAATACAGACCGCGTACGAGCGAGTCCTAGAAACCAGAGCAACGGTGGCGGCGGCTGTCACGCTGGTTGACAGAGGCGATGCCGCCAGACAGTGGTTCGCTGAGCGCCACGTGCCGTACTTGCCGATGGCCACTTACCGCGACCTGGGCATGCCAGCCATCGGCACCGAGACCTACACCTAGACTGGCCTACCTGCTAGCGCTACCAGCTCGTGACACCGATGGTGTGTCAGGCTCGCGGTAGCATGGTTGGTGGCGGGAGCAATGGTGCTCCTGCTGTACTGCGTTCTCGCTGTACAGATCTGTATTGATGCTCAACTGACTGATGCGTGATTGTCATGGCCCTGCGTCTTGAAGACCGAGATCTAGTTCTCGCGTACCAAGCTGGCGACGAGGAAGCGTTCGCCGAGCTTGTGCGGGAGTACCGGCCGCAGCTACTCAGACACGCGCACCGACGTCTCCATTGTCCCGAAGCAGCAGAGGATGCCGTGCAGGAGGCACTAGTCCGCGCGCTGCGAGCGATGCCGAGATTCAACGGCAACTACTTGGTTGGGCCGTGGCTGCACCGCATCGTGTCGAACGTCTGCCATGACGAAAGCAACCGTCGTCGGCGTGAGACCAACAAGGTTGAGCGGGTTGCTTCAAACGACCAAGCGCTGAAACCGCCGTTGACAACCGAGAGCGAACTCGGTCTGGACACTGACGACACCAAGCTGGCTGAAGCTGTTGACAACCTTTCTGAGTCGTATCGCGAAGCGCTCACCTTGCGGTTTGTTGACGAGCTCAGCTACGAGGAAGTCGCCGAAGTAACCGGTGTGTCGGAAGTCAATGCTCGTGCGCGAGTGTCTCGGGCTCGCAGCGCCGTTCGCGCTGCGCTGAAGCTGGCGGCGATGGCGCCGGTGGCTCTTGGCGGGTTGCTACGCCGCGGTGAGCGCGCCGCGGCAGCTATGGCCAGCCAGCCCTCGCCTGGTGGAGCGCGGGCCGCTCTGCACTCGGCTATGCCGATGCTTGCCGAGACCGCTCCGATGGTGTCGCGCGCCGCTGCTGCAACCGCCAATGCTGCAACTGTCGGTGTACCGGTCGTGGCCAAGGCGGCCGTCGGCTTCGGGCTGGCGACCGCGGTGATCGCTCCTACGGTTGACTCGCCGATACACAAGGCAACGGATCGGGTATTGCCGGACTCCGTCATGGAGGTGCTGTCTCCGCTGGCCGTGGAGTTGCCAGCGCCCGACGCGCCTGTGGTGGTTACTGACACTGCTTCGGCGACTGGCTTGGCGGGTGCGGTGGATGTTGATGTCGCGGGCTCAATAGCTACCCAGGCGTCGTCGGATGCTGCCGCAGTGGCTGCGACGCCCGAGACTGAAGCTTCGCGAGCGGCTGAGGCTGCGGAGGCCACATCAACTGAGAATGGGGCTGAGACTGGAACACCGGCTGCCACCGCAGCAGACGATGCCCCCACGGAGGCAGCGACGGCTGGCGACGCCGAGACCGCTGTTGAGGAAACAGTCCAGACCGAGGTCGTAGTTGAGCCTGCGACCTCGGTGGCGACCGCCGACAGCGTGCAAGATGTCAAACTGACCTTCACGCCTTCGGGCGCCGACCGCTACGACGTGGCTGGTGCATTGACGTTGACGGTCACGACCGTAACCACCACAACCAACGATGGCGTTGAGTCCACCGAATCTGCTACCTCAGCCGAGTCAATTGCAGTCATATCACCCAGCACCGCATCGTTGAGCGTTGAAGACCCAGCCATCGCACAGCGCCGCTTTAGCGCTTTGCTGGTGTTCGCTCCGGGTGATGACGGAGCCTCAGCCGAGTTGCGCCTGGCCGCTAGGGGCACAGCTAACGACGACGGCACGCTCGCAATGACAGGCTTCTTCACCGCTGCTGGTACAGAGGCGCTGCCGTTGGCTGCACGCGGTGACCTGGGGGGCACGCTCTCGCTGGATGAAGACGGCACGCCGGTGTCGCTATCAATCACACTCACGCCGTAACGGCCTTTAGCCCCCTTCGTGAGCCCCTTCGTGAGGGCTACCGGTGGTTCAGGCGTTCTTGATTAGCAAGCCGCCGTCAACCGGCAGGACAGCTCCGGTCATGTACTGACTGGCAGGCAGGCAGAAGTTGAGCGTGCCGTGAGCGACTTCTTCAGGCTCTCCGTAGCGGCCTAGCGCTGTGCGGCGCTTAGCGAAGATCGTTTTATGTTCGTCTGGTATCTCGGCTGTCATGGCTGTACGGATCGGGCCGGGGCAGATGCAGTTGACCGTTATGTCCTCGCGACCCAGCTCAACTGCGAACGACTTGGTGAGTCCGATTACGCCATGTTTCGCAGCCGTATAGGGCGAGCCGAACTTGGTGGCGCCCCACCCTTCGGTGGATGCAATGTTCACGATGCGGGCTGCGTCTGACTGGCGCAGATACTCCAGCGCTGCTCGCACCGTGTAGGTGTGTGCAGTTAGCAGCACTTCAAGCGACATGGCCCAGTTGTCTTCGTAGTCCTCGCTGTCAATCGGCGAGAACCGTGAGATGCCCGCGTTGTTGATTAGATGGTCGATTCCGCCGAAATGCTCGGCAACTTCCTTGGTGACTTGGTTGACCCGGTCGCGGTTCGCCACATCCATCGTCCAGCCCGATGCGGAGCCGCCAGCGTCAATGATCTCATCGACCACCGCATCCACCTCGGCTTGACCCAGATCGGTCACCGCAACATGCGCCCCTTCGTCGGCGAACAAGTGCGCTGTGGCTCGTCCTTGCCCCATGCCAGCGCCGGTAATCAATGAAACTCGACCTTCGATCGAACGGCTCAAACTGGAAAGTGGATTGGTCGTCTTCATGTTTTCGTCCTCCTGATCGCATCTGCGCTGCCATGTGCTTGGCCCAATTCACACGGCCCACCTCAGGTAGCCCAGGTCGCTCCGCCATCAATCTTCAGCACCGAGCCAGTCGTGTAACTCGAGGCTTCAGACGCAAAGTACAACGCCGCACCGGCAACCTCGTCGGCCTCACCGCCACGGCGCAGCGCGATGTCATTAGCGGCTCGCTCGTTGAAGACATCCATGTCCCAAGCCTTGGAGATGTCGGTCAGGAACGGTCCGGGCATGATGCAATTCACCCTCACACGAGGCGCATACTCGCGCGCAAAAGACTGCGTAATGGCGTGGATGCCAGCTTTTGCCGCTCCGTACGCCGTCTCGTTGGGTGTGGGAGCGACCGCAGCCACCGAGCTGACGTTGATGATTGAGCCGCCGCCCGCCTCATACATCCTCTTGCCAAAAACGGCGGAGGCCCTAAACGGACCCTTCAGGTTTACATCTATCACCTTGTCGAACAGCGCTTCAGACACCTCATGCAGCGATGGATACAGAGGCGATAGACCAGCGTTGTTCACCAACACTTCGCAGTGGCCAAACTCGCTGTAGACGCGCTCGCACAGGTCGTCGTTCTGGTCCCAGTAGCCCACGTGGCACTCAACCGCCATGGCTTGGCGGCCCGTGGTTTCCCGTACCTCGGCGGCCAGCGTTTCGCAGTTGTCAATCTTGCGCGAAGCAATGACCACATCGGCGCCAGCGTGAGCGAATGCCAGCACCATCTCGCGGCCAAGGCCACGCGAGCCGCCCGTGACTACCGCTACTCGACCGGAGAGGTCAAATAGCTCCGAGACTGACTTCCCCTGCTCAACCATCTCAGCGGTGCCCAACTCAGCGTTGCCCGACTCAGCGGTGCCCAAGTCAGCGTTACCAGGTGTTCCAGCTCATCACCGAATCCAGATCGGTGCGGGTAGCTGTCTTGAAGTCGGTGCCCTTCGTGTAAGCCACCGGGCTCAGCGCGTACTGTCTCACCTTCTCATAGGGGATACCCAGGATCTCCGCAGCCTCGCGCTCGTAGCCAAGATGCAGTGTCGTCCAACAAGTGCCCAAGCCCCGCTCGCGCGCGGCCAGCATGAAACTCCAAGCCGCTGGGATGATCGAGCCAGCCTGACCCACCATCATCCGCGGGTCGTCGGTGCGGCCCGTGATACACGGGATGAACAGCACCGGGCTGTATTTCATGTTCCGTGACAGATATTCAGCCGAGGACGTCACGCGTGCCTGCTGCGCATCACGCTCAGCACCCAGGCCAGACGCCACCCGACCCGCGTACATAGGGCTGTTGCGGTAAGCGTCGAAGCCTTGCTGGTACAGCGCCGAAATGGCCTCAATCTTGGCGCGCTCGGTTACGAACACGAAGTGCCAGCCCTGCATATTTGAGCCTGTCGGCGCTTGCACAGCGACCTCGACGCATTCTCGCAACACCGATTCCGGCACAGGACGGTCAAAGTCGAGCCGCTTTCGTACCGCTCGCGTGGTGCATAGCACCTCATCGGCGGATAGCCCCAGCCTTAGGGTGCCTGACTCTACGTTTGCTGAAGTTCCTGACTCATTCATGGCGGGCGAGCGTAGTGGGTGCCGGTCGTGCGTACCTGAGACTCGCCCAATCCCCCTCCAGCCGAGCCCACATGAGCTAGCCCAGACTCAGCCAGCCCAGACTCAGCCAGCCCCTGGGGAGGCAGTATTGACCGCTTGCCCCCTTACTCAGGCAGGGTGGTTGGAGCGGACTCACCGCAGGAACTTGCTGGTGGTGTTGTCCGCCAAAACCCGACCGTCGGTTTGGCAGCTAGCGCAGTAATTCACCGAATAGCGGGTGTACTCCACGGCACGGACCACGTCGTTGCAGACCGGGCACGGCTGGCCAGCGCGACCGTGTACCGCGGAGGGCCGCTCCGCCGATCGACTCATATCCGGACGGTTCCGCTCCACGGCCAGTGATTCGTCTACGACAGCACCGATGGCGGCCACTACCGCGCTGACACTCTGCGCGTCCAGTCGGCGGACCGGCGAAAATGGTGACAGTTTCGCTCGGTGACATATCTCGTTTGCGAGTCGCCGTCCGAGCCCGGAGATCACACGTTGGTCTAGGAGGAAATTGTGAAGGCGAGCTGATTGGTCGGCCATCAGTTCGGTCATGGCTGACGCGTCAACTTCGGTGGCTTCGGGCCCAAGCCCGACCAGTGGTGCCGATTCGTACACATCGTCGGGTGTATCGCTGGCTAGCACCCACACTCCCGCCCGCTTTTGGGTGCCTGGTTCGGTGAGCATGAGACCCAGCCCGCTTTCGAACTCAAATAGGGCGAGGCCGTCACGGGCTCGGCGTGGTCGCTTCGCTTCTGGTTTTAGTACTCGCAGCCGACCGCCTTGCATTAGGTGGACCACGACTGTTATCCCCACCGCTTTCACCGCGGTAGCCGCCTGGGGCCGCGACTCTGGGGGCAGGGGCTCGGGGGGCCGCGACTCTGGGGGCAGGGGCTCGGGGGGCCGCAACTCCGGGGGCAGGGGTTCGAATCGCAACAGCAGGTATTTGGCTCGTTGTGTCACGATGCGCAGTGTCCAGCCAACGGCATCATTGGGCGGTGGGCTGGCGGTTTTGAACGCTGTAATCGACAGTGGCTTTACTAGTTTCAAGACATCGCCAGCCGCGAGTGCCTCAAGTCTCTCTGCGTGCGCTCGGATCTCGGGGATCTCTGGCAACGGCCTTTCGCCCCTATTCTGTTGTCCTGCTGGGCCCGCTGGCCTCGCCATGTCCGCCACGTTCGTCGGATTCGCCTGGCTCGCCGGGTCTACTGGGTTCGTCGGCTAGGGCTTCGCCTAACGCTGCGTTCACGAGTGCCAGCGCTTCTGAGGCTGCGATCAGCACTCGTACATCGCCGGTGACCGTGATGAGTCCGGACTGCAATGCAGTCAGCGCGGCCAGATCGCCACGTCTCACGGCCTCGGCGGTTTGTCGAGATTGGCTCATGACCACCACCGAGGTGTCCTCAACCACTGCTGGAACCGTCGATGGGCCCGCTGCTTGTGGGTCTTGTGTAGTGCGGTCGGCTACGGCGGGAACTACTTGTGCGTGGCCGCCATCAATCACTAAGCGGTAGACCATCGCTGGCTCCCCGTTGCCCTCACCGATCCGCTGCTCCACGATGGCGCTGACCGCTGGCAACGCCACGCCCGCCAGCAACTCGGACATCGCGTTGCACCAGTCCTGCGAGCCGATGTCCACGCCGGTGAACTTATGCCACTCAAGCCCAATCGGCCAATCGCGGGCACCGGCTAAGAGTCACGAGCACTGCCTAGGACAAGTCCATAGCATCGCGCGTGTGCAGTTCCCTTCTCGCCGTCTTCGTCGCTTGCGTCGCACCCCGGCGCTGCGTCGCCTCGTCGCCGAGACAACCGTCACACCCAACGATCTCATTGCTCCGCTGTTCGTGAGCGAGCTTGCCACCGAACCACAGCCCATTGAATCTTTGCCCGGTATCGTGAAGCACACTCAGGAGTCGCTGCGTAAGGAAGTAAGCGAGCTTTCCAACCTCGGCATCAGCGGGGTGATCCTGTTCGGATTGCCTGCCCGCAAGGATGCAGTGGGTTCGCAGGCTTGGAACCCCGACGGTGTGGTGCAGGTGGCGTTACGCAATCTGCGTGACGACCACGGCACGGATTTAGTGGTCATAGCCGATCTGTGCGTTGATGAGTACACCGATCACGGCCATTGTGGTGTGGTGACCGATAGCGGCGACGTAGACAACGATGCCACGATTGAGTTGTACCAGCGAGTAGCGCTGGCTCAGGCCGCCGCCGGTGCTGACATGGTGGGCCCATCGGGGATGATGGACGGCCAAGTAGCTGCAATTCGCCAGGCGCTAGACCGCAACGGCTTTGAGCACGTGGCGATCATGGCGTATTCGGCCAAATACGCATCGGCCGAGTACGGACCGTTCCGCGATGCGGTGGACGTCACGATCAGCGGCGGCGGAGATCGCAAGAGCTACCAGCAGGACCCGTCCAACATTCGTGAAGCCATGGCCGAGATTGAGCTTGACGTAGCCGAGGGTGCCGACATAATCATGGTGAAACCTGCCCTGGCGTACTTGGATGTGATCGCAGCGGCTCGAGCGCGTTTCGACCTGCCCGTGGCTGCGTACCACGTATCGGGTGAATACGCGATGCTCAAAGCAGCCGCGGCCAACGGCTGGATTGATGGCGAAGCCACCGCGTTAGAACATCTAACGGCGATCAAGCGTGCCGGTGCCGACCTTCTGCTCACATACCTAGCGCGCGAGTTCGCTGAAACGCTGCAGTAGATAGACACGTAGTAGGCAAACACACCACCCAACGGCGCCGAAAAGTGCGCAGCAGACGTGCAGTTTTCGGCTATTTTTGCACATGTGCAATACAGCCGCCATGCGCAAGTGCCGGATCGGAGCTTCTTCCTCCTAGGGATGCGGGGTGTTGGCAAAAGCACCTGGGTGCGCGACGCCCTGCCCGGTGCGCTGCGCCTAGATCTGCTGGATGAGGCTCTGTTCACTGATCTGCTGGCGGACCCATCGCTGTTTGGTTCGATGCTGAGCGGTGTAAAGCAAGGCCAATGGGTGGTTGTGGACGAAGTTCAGCGACTGCCCAGCTTGCTCAACGAGGTGCATCGCCAGATAGAAGAGCGTGGAGTGCGGTTCGCGCTGCTGGGTTCAAGTGCTCGCAAACTCAAATCGGCAGGTACCAATCTTCTTGCCGGTCGAGCATTACGTCGCATGATGTATCCGTTTACGCCCGCTGAGCTTGGCGACGACTTCGATTATGAGGCTGCGCTAGAGCATGGGACGATTCCACTGGTTTGGACGGCAGGCGACCGAAGTGATGTGCTAGCGAGCTATGTGCAGCTCTACTTGCGCGAGGAGATTCGAGCTGAAGCGGCAGCGCGCAACCTCTCAGGCTTCGTTCGATTCCTACATGTGGCGGCGCTAATGCACGGCCAGACCGTCAATGCGGCCTCAATTGCACGAGATGCTGGAGTTACGCGAGCGACTGTAAACGGCTACCTGGAGATCCTGGAAGACACGCTGTTGGCGGATCGGTTGTCGGCGTTTGAGGCCAAACTGCGCGTGCGCGAACGGCGGCGACCTAAGTTGTACTGGGCGGATCCGGGTCTTGTGCGCGCCGTCAAGCGCCAGCTCGGACCCGTAACGGCGGAGGAACGTGGAGCGCTGGTGGAGGGATGGGTCTACGGTCTGCTTCGCTGTCACAACGAGTATCAGCATCTCTTTGATGAACTCGGATATTGGGCGGCTACTGAGTCACGCACGAAAGTCGATTTCGTGCTGACCCGGGGTTGCGAACACTTGGCTATTGAGGTGAAGGCGGCGCGGCGCTACAACACCCACATGCTCAAGGGTCTGCGCGCTCTGGCTGAACTGCCGAATATACGGCGGCGCATCCTGGCGCACGAGGGCCAACGATCGTTCAGAACTGAAGACGGAATAGACGTCTGGTCTATGCCGGAATTCCACTACGCACTAGCTACGGGCAACCTCTGGCCGTGACGCAAGCCGCGAGGGAACCAGACTGCTCCGCTGGCTGCTGCGTTGGCAAGCACGGCGCGTTGGCTGAGCATGCGTCGTGGGCTATGTCTGCCGCAGATCAAAGGCGATCTTCACCGAGCCGCGAGCGCCCGCGTTAGCGGCGTGGTCAAGCGCAGCCCGATACTCCTCCAGCGGATACGCATCGGACACCAACCTGCCCAGATTGCAGTCACGCACCAAACCGATAGCCGCTTCGAATGTATGACAGCCGTCCAGCGACGGTTCGCTGCCATAACAGTAGGCGCCTACGAGTTCGGTTTCGCGGTGCCAAAGAGCAGACAGGTTCAACTCCACATCGGCTGGCATGCCCAGCACTACCACCCTGCCGCGAGGCCGAGTAATTGCAATGGCATCACTCAGCGACCGCGAAGATGCCACAGCGTCAATTGTTACGTGTGTACCGGAGCCCAGCGTCTCTCCGATCAATCTGGTGCCCGTCGCACGGCGCACGGCCCGCCCAAGTTCCTCGGGTTGCACGGCAAGGTCGGCGCCTAACTCTTGAGCCAGTCGGCGTTGGTGGCTGTAGCGGGCACCCACCACGATGGCATCCACGTCCGTCAACTGTCGTAGCGCCGCGACTGCGACCAAACCCATCGTGCCAGCACCAATCACCGCGGCGGTCCCTCCTGGGGAAACACCTGAGCGCAGCACAGCATGAACACCCGCAGCGGTCGGCTCAATCATCACCGCAGCCTCGTCCGGTAACTCAGCGGGTCCCAGCGATGCGAGCGAATGCAACTGTGATTCGTGTGCGGCGAACAGTTGCGACCAGCCACCTCCGGTAGACGCGCAAGAACCTGTCTGTAGACCGGCTTCAATCAGTCCGCCTATCAGGTGCCCATAGTCGTCGCCATCCGCAGGCGCCGCGCTGGGCCACGGTGGGGTGACGCCGTGAGCTCGATGGCCAAGCACGGGCTCCAGCACCACCCGGGTGCCGTCGTCGGTGTAGCCCACCACTTCATGGCCGGGCACGAACGGAAACGACACCAACGGCTCGAAATAGCGGGACACTTTGCCGTCTACCGTCGCAAGGTCGGATCCGCAGATGCCTGCCAGCGCCGTACGCACGTGGCGCCAGCCGTCACCTGGCAGCTCCGGCGGATCCATCTCAGTCAAACGCAGCGGCCCCACTCCGGCCCCAGAGCCGGGCTTCAGTTTCCCCGCAGCCATCGCCGCCGCGAAACGGAGCTCCTTGCGTTCAAACACGAGCGCTTGCATCGCTACCTGTTTTGTCGTTGCTTTTGCTGTTGCCTTTGCTTTTGCTGTTGCCTGTGTCGTTGTTTGAGCCGCTGCCGGTTACATCGGCGGTTTTGCTTTGAACCTCATCAGCCAACTGAGCCATGAATTCCGTTAGCGGTACGTCTCGACGTACCGGATGGCCCCTCGGGTTTACGCCCACCGTGCCAGCGGCTACATCGTCATCGCCCACCACCAACACATAGGGCACTCGCTCCAGTTTCGCTCGCCGGATGCGAGCCCCCAGCGGGTCATCAGCCAGCACCGCCTCTGCTCGGAACCCCGCTTCGCGTAGCTGCGCTACGACATGCGAAGCAAACTCGTCGTGATCGGCCCGCACACCCAACACAATCGCTTGTACGGGCGCTAGCCAGGGTGGGAACGCTCCCGCGTAGTGTTCCACTAGCACACCGAAGAAACGTTCGATCGAGCCCATAAGCGCCCGATGCACCATCACCGGTCGGTGCAGTTCGCCATCTGCACCGGCGTAGCGCAAGTCAAACCGTTCGGGCAGATTGAAGTCGACCTGAATAGTGGACAGTTGCCAAGACCGACCGATGGCGTCACGCACATCAATGTCGATCTTGGGCCCGTAAAACGCAGCTTCGCCCGCTGCGGTGCTGTAGCTGTGGCCGCGCCGATCCAACGCCTCCTGCAATGCCCCGGTGGCCCGTTGCCAGTCTTCGTCGGTGCCTACGTACTTGTCGGGATCGCGCGTTGACAACTTGAAGATGAACTCATCGAAACCGAACGCGCTCAGCACCGACAATACGAAGTCCAGCAGCCTCTCAATTTCTGTGCCCAGTTGTTCTGGTGTCACGAATAGGTGGCTGTCGTCTTGGGTGAAGCCCCGAATCCGCATCAGACCATGCAAGGTGCCCGACCGTTCGTAGCGATACACGGTGCCAAGCTCAAACAGTCGTAGCGGCAACTCTCGGTAGGAGCGCTGTCGTTGTCCGAAGATCAAACAGTGCATCGGGCAGTTCATGGGTTTGGGGTAATAGACGCCGTTGTCCATCTCCATCGGCGGGTACATACCCTCCGCGTAGAAGTCCAAATGTCCAGAAGTCTTGAACAGTCGGGCGTTTGCTACATGTGGCGTGTACACGAACTCATAGCCACCCGCTTCGTGCCGTTCCCGGCTGTAGTCCTCCATGAGCCTGCGGATTACCGCGCCCTTGGGGTGCCACACGGCCAGCCCCCCGCCCAGCTCAGCGGGAAAGCTCACCAAATCCAGCTCGGTCACCAGTCGTCGGTGGTCGCGCTCGGCAGCCGCCTCAAGCCGCTCCAAGTGGGCCTTCAGTTCGCTGTCTGAACTCCACGCGGTGCCGTAGATGCGCTGCAGCATCTGACGCTTCTCGTCCCCGCGCCAATAGGCCCCTGCCACACGCATCAGTCGGAAATGGCCCAGCCGCCCAGTGTGGGGCACGTGCGGACCGCGGCACAGATCTACAAACTCGTCGGTATTGCGATAGGTGGTGATAACACCGCCGTGCGGACCCGATGCCGGGTCGTCAGCTTCACCGTTAAGGATCTCAATCTTGTAGGGATGGCGCTCAAACAGCTCATCGGCGGCGGCGCGATCTATCTCGGCTCGTATGAACGGCTGCTGGTCGGCCACGATTTTGCGCATCTCGGCTTCGATGGCCTCAAGATCCTCGTCGGAGAAGGTGCGCGGTCGCCCGCTGTCGTCGCAGCCGAGATCAAAGTCGTAGTAGAAGCCATCGTTGATCGGTGGACCGATTGAGAAAGTTGCGTCCGGGTACAAGCGCAGCACCGCTTGGGCCAACACGTGCGCTGTCGAATGCCGCAGCACCTCAAGCCCTTCGTCCGACGAAGGGAATACCAACGACACTGCGGCACCGTCGGGCAGTGGGCGGTTCAGGTCTAGCTGCGCACCGTCAGCGACTGCGATGAGCGCGTCGCGTGCGGCTCGCTTGCCCAGCGACGCAGCCAAATCGGCGCCGGTAGCGCCGCCAGCTAACTCGTGCTTGCGCCCGTCGGGCAGCACCACCGTGATCACTGCCTGGCTGGTGCTCATTGCGACAGGTCCTTGCGTTGAAGTACTTGCGTTGACTAGCCCCCGCCACTGCCCGAGAACACGATGTTGATCAGGATGACCAAAAAGAGCAGCCCGCCCAGCACCCACAGCTTGTCGGCGAACTGGAAGCTCTTGAACTTTGCGAAGGGGACCATCATTTTATTCGGGTCCTGGAGCGACTTTTCGTCGATTTTGCGGGTATCGCCGTCGCTCATTTGTCCTCCGAGGGGTGCCAGTCCGGCTAGGGCCAGATAGTGCCTTGTCTGCCTACTGCCCGGGTGGGCAGCGTGGCAAGGATAGTGCTTGAGGTCGTCGTGGCGAAGCTGTCTGCCCCTGTGCGGCTGCCCCTGCGCGGCTGCGCTGTTGCGGCTATGTGAGGCGCTGTTACGTGCGCACCGCGTCTGCGCCGAGCAACTCTCGCATGGGACCTGCTAGCGCGCTGGCGTTCACCCAGCGAGACTCTGGCAGTTGCACCACTGAGGCACCGACCTGCAGACGCACCGGCGCATCGCCCGGGTAGTCCGACAACATGCGCTCAAACTGCTCCAGCCAGTGACCGTCGATGTCAACCCGCCCGATGTTCAACGACAGCGGCACAGGGCCCTTACGCAACTCCAAGGCCTCTAGTTCGCTCGCCACAAACGACGTCTCGCCCTCACCTCGACGGTCGGCCCGCCCCCGTAGTAGCACCACGGCATCCTCGCGAAGCGCGTCACCAGCCGCCGCGTAACCCTTCGGAAACAACGTCACCTCAACGGAGCCCGTTAGATCTTCAAGCATGAAGCGCGCCATTGGGTCGCCATTGCGCGTGTAGTTGCGTTTGAGATTCTGCACTACGCCGCCAAGCGTTACCCAGCGCTGGCCGTCGTCGTGCGATCTCGGCTCTAGATCGCTGAGACCGGCTACCGCACAGGTCGTAGCCCGGCGTAGCTGCGCTTCACCACCACGCAGCGGATGGTCCGACACATACAGCCCCAACAGCTCCTTCTCCCACGCCAGCGTGTCACGTTCACTGGCCTCAACGTCGCGGATCACGATGTGCTCGCCGAAACCGGCACCGCTGACGGCGCTACCCCCGCGGCCCCCGGTGGCCCCACCAGCGGCGCTGGTTTGGCTGGTTTGGCCGGGTGATCCGCTCAAGCCGTTCGAACCGCTCGAACCGCTTGAACCGCCAAACAGCGATTGCAGCCCGGCGGCGTCGTCCTCGCGCTGTCGCAATGCGGCTGCAACGATGCGGTCAAAGACATCCAGCAGGCCCTTGCGACTGTGTCCGCAGGACTCAAACGCACCCGCTTTGATCAGCGACTCAACGAAGCGGCGGTTCAGCACCTCACGAGGCACCCGCATGCAGAAGTCCCTGAAGTCGGTGAACGGACCGTTGGCGTCGCGCTCCGCGAGAATAGGCGTGGCCACCTTAACCCCAACATTGCGCACCGCCGACAGCCCAAACGGTATGGACTGACCGTCGGCGCTGAAGTCCAGCTCAGAGCGGTTGATGTCGGGCACGAGTACTGAGATTCCGTGTTGGCGGCAGTCGGCCAAGTACACGCCAGCCTTGTCAATGTTGCGTTTAGAGCCGGTCAACACTGCGGCCAGGAACTCTGTGCAGTGGTTGGCTTTCAGATAGGCCGTTTGGTAGGCGATTAGGCCGTAGGCGAAGGCGTGGCTCTTGTTGAACGCGTAGTCGGCGAAGGGTTCGATTATGGCGAATAGTTGCTCGCCTAGCTCGGCGGTGTAGCCCTTATTCACGCTGCCTTCTATGAACTTGTTGCGATGTTGGGCGATCTGCTCACGGTTCTTCTTGCCGCAGGCTTTGCGTAGGTCGTCAGCTTCGGCCAGTGTGTAACCGGCGATTTCTTGGGCTACCCGCATCATCGACTCTTGGTAGATCATTAGCCCGTAGGTCTCTTCAAGCAGCTCAGCGAGGTCGGGATGGGGTGGAGTGGCTGGCTGGCGACCGTTTTTGCGGTGCGCGTAGGCGTTGTGCATGTCGGCGGCCATGGGGCCGGGGCGGTATAGCGCCACGAGCGCGCAGATGTCTTCTAGGCGGGTGGGTGCCATGGACCGCAGGAGAGAACGCACCGGCGGTGACTCAAGCTGGAACACCCCCATCGTGTCGCCAGCGCGCAACAACTCAAACGTGGCTGGGTCGTCGAGCGGTACCGCGTCGATGTCAAGTCGCGTGCCCGAGCTGAGTTCGGTCAACCGCACCGCCTCTTCAATGACCGACAGCGTGCGCAGCCCGAGGAAGTCCATCTTCAGCAGGCCCAACGCCTCCACTCCGGCCATGTCGAACTGGGTGACGATGGGAGCTTCGGCCGGGTCGGTACCCGATTCGGGCTTACGTTGAATGGGCAGATAGTTGGTGAGCGGCTCAGGGCTGATTACTACGGCTGCGGCGTGTACTGAGTCTTGGCGGATGAGGCCCTCCAGCCCGCGAGCTACATCCACTACCTCGCGCACTTCAGCATCGTTTGAGTACATGGTGCGCAGTTCGGCTGCGGCTGCGTAGCCGTCGGCGTGTTTGTCGTTCGGTTCGAAGCAGGCGTCTAGCGGGGTGTCTCGGCCCATGATCAACGGCGGCATGGCCTTGGCGATTCGGTCGCCGAGGGAGTAAGCCTTGCCGAGCACACGAGCTGCGTCGCGCACGGCCGCTCGCGCTTTGATGGTGGAGAACGTGATGATCTGCGCGACGTGGTCATGGCCGTAGGTTTGGGCCGCGTATCGGATCATCTCGTCGCGGTATCGGTCATCGAAGTCGATGTCGATGTCTGGCATCGAGATTCGAGCCGGATTCAAGAAGCGCTCAAACACCAGTCCGTACTTGATGGGGTCGAGGTCGGTGATGCGCAGGCAGTAAGCCACAGCACAGCCAGCGGCCGAGCCGCGGCCGGGCCCCACCCGGATGCCGTTTCCGCGCGCATGGCGAATGAGATCCCATGTGATCAAGAAGTAGCTGGAAAAGCCCATGTCGGATATGACCCGCAGTTCATAGGCGATGCGAGCTGCGGTGTCCTCGGGCACATTCGGACCCCAGCGCAGCTTCGCCCCCTCAAACGCCAGATGACTGAGAAAAGCGTCGGCGTCCTCATGAGGGGCAGGCACCTTGAAATTAGGCAGCAGAGTTCGCCCGAATTCGATCTTTGTTTCGGCTTGCTCGGCGATTGCCAATGTGCTGTCGCAGGCTTCCGGGAAGTCGCTGAACAACGCCCGCATCTCCGCTGCGGACTTCAGATAATGCTGATCGCCGTGAAACTTGAAGCGGTCCGTGTCGCTGCGCACCGCTCTGGTCTGCACGCACAACAGCGCATCGTGGGCTATCGCATCGTGCTGATGGGTGTAGTGCAAGTCGTTGGTTGCCAGCAGCGGCGCACCTAGCTCACGGGAGAGCTGTACAAGCTGCGGGTTGTTGTCGTGCTGGGCGCCAATGCCGTGGTCCTGCAGCTCTACATACATCGAGTCGCGGCCGAAGATGTCCTGCAGGCGACCAGCGCGACGGCGGGCCTCGTCGTAGTCGCCCTCAAGCAGCGCTTGCTGTACCACGCTGCCTAGGCACCCTGTGGTTGCCACCAGACCTTCGGAGTGCTCAGAGAACATCTCCCAGTCCATGCGGGGCTTGTAGTAGTAGCCCTCCAGGAATGCCCGGCTGGCTAGCTTGAGAAGGTTGCGGTAGCCAGCGTCGTTGCGGGCGAGCAGCGTGAGGTGGTAATAGAGCTTGCCGATTCCATCGCCAGCGTCGCCGTTGTCGTCAACCATGGCGTTCTTGGCTCGGCTCGTCCGATTGCGCTTGGGACGTTCGTGGCGGCTCTCAAGCGCCATGTAGGCCTCGGTGCCGATGATCGGCTTGATGCCCTGGTCCTTGCAGGCCCGGTAGAACTCAAGAACGCCGTACATGTTGCCGTGGTCGGTGATGCCCAGTGCTGGCTGACCATCGGCTGCGGCTGCGGCGACTACCTCGTTTACGCGGGCGGCCCCGTCAAGTAGTGAAAACTCAGTGTGGGTGTGCAAATGGACGAACGACGACGCCACGATCTTCCTTCAGGTATATGCGTCAGGTGGGTGGTTGGATGACCCTAGACCCGAGCGATCCATGCCGGTCGGACCTACAGACACACCGCGAGGGTTGCGGCCAGGTCTCGCAGCTTGGCCACGTAATTTGGGCTTCAGTCGTGCCCATCTAGTGTGAAGCACGCGTCTGAATCACGCGGTCAGGCCCGGTCGTAATCAGTCCGGCTCTGCGGTCGCCTTTGTGAGGTCAGAGATGAAAAAGCCCATGACACCGCCGGACCTGGAATCGCTTGTGAACGCCCTGTTGAGTTCGGGAGATGCGGATGCTTTCCGCGACGCTATTGTCGTAGGCGGACTGGTTGATGGCCGCGGTCGTTATCTCCATTGGGATGACCTGCGCTACCGCGAGCCTCCACGGGGTTTGACGCACGAAGACTGGTGGCTAGGGACCTGGCTGAGCCGAGCCGCATTTCGCCGCCCGGTGCCTTTACGTTCAGTTGACGGTCAACTATTCAACATCTGCATGGTTGACCCCGTGTGGGAAGCGCTGCATCGGATTGATCGCGCGGCCGAGGGCGGGACGTCGGGCCCTACTACCCGAGCGCCTGGAAGCACTGTGCGCGTTTGCCGATGCCGAGGGCGGCGGAGACTTCTTGCATCCTGTCGTGCGAGCCATAGTGATGCACTTCTGGCTGGCCTACGACCATCCTTTCGTGGACGGAAACGGCCGCCTGGCGAGATCGCTCTTCTATTGGTCAATGCTGCGCTCGGGGTATTGGATGGCCGAGTTTCTTGCGGTTTCGGCAATCCTCAGACGAGCGCCCGCACAATACGCACGTTCCTATCTGCTCACTGAGACTGACAACAACGACCTGACTTACTTCGTCTACTACCAACTTGGCGTGATCGAACGTGCAATTGAGGCGCTGCGTGTCTACCTCAATTCTAGGGTTGAGGAAGTTCGCGAGGTTGACGGATTGCTGCACGATTGGGCAGAGATTAACCATCGCCAACGTGTCGCTCTCGCGACGGCGTTGCGTGACCCCAGCGCCGAGTTTGACATCAGAACTCACCAGATCACCCACGCTGTCACGTATCAGACTGCTCGCACGGACCTGCTGGGCCTAGCCTCCCTCGGTCTGTTCGCTACAGTGCGCGATGGTCGGTCGTACCGGTTCTTACCTGCGACCGATCTAGCGGAGCGAATCCGCGGCATCGCCGTCGACCTTGCGTGAAGCTGACGCTCGCAGCGGGCTTTAGGCACCTGGTGTTTGCCAACGCGAGCGCTGTGCTTTGTGCATCGGTTGAGCCGAGATTGAGTCGCGAGGCCAAGCGCTACGGCCGAGCAACACCGCTAAAAACACTGCTGTAGTACTAATTGAGTTATAATTGATGTCAAATTAGTATTTGCAGTCGGTGTTGATCAGCGCTCTCCGGGTTTGGAGATCTGCTGGCAGGGCTGCATCATGGAGCGATGACCGCTTCGCTCGATGCGACTCGTAGGCGCGCCCAAAATGAACTCGGCGCGCCCAGTGACCTTGATGTGCCCCGGGACTATGACGAGGCAGCAACCGACGAGCTGGGCTTTGCCGACGAGCTGGGGATTGATGTAGGCGCGGTGTTGCCGTGCGACGAGTTGAACAGTGTGCTCGTGGTTGACGATCCGCGCGCGGGTTTGTGGGAGTTGGTCGAAAGCGGCTGGGCGGACGATCATCTGCCCGAACTGCCCGCGTTGGAGCTTGAGCAGGATCCGATCCACCGTCACAAGGACGTGCTCGCGCACACGATTGCCGTAGTTGCTCAGAGCCCGCCGCGTTTGCGGGTGCGACTTGGAGCTCTGTTTCACGACATCGGTAAGCCGTTGACGCGATCGTTTGGCCACGGGGGCGTGACGTTCCGGAACCACGAAGCAGTTGGCGCCAGACTCACCCGAAAGCGAATGCCGAAGATGGGATACGGCACCGAACTAACCGAAGAAGTTGCCCATCTGGTGCATATGTCTGGTCGCTTCAAAGGCTACGACACCGGCTGGACCGACGCCGCGGTGAGGCGCTACGCGCGCGATGCGGGACCGCTGCTCGGCGACCTAAACGACATGGTTCGCAGCGACTGCACATCACGCAATGTAAAACGCGTAGCAGCCCTCCACGATGCGCTGGATCGCTTCGAGGTTCGTCTGGCGCGCCTAGCCCGCGAACGGGCCTCAAGGGATCTACGCCCGGAGCTGAACGGCGATGAGGTCATGGATCACTTGGGGCTGGCACCGGGACCTGACGTAGGCCGGGCTATGAAGTTCTTGTTGGAGTTGCGCCGAAACGAAGGCGAGCTGGGTGCTGACGAAGTGCGCCGCCGCCTTGACGTCTGGTGGGCTAGCGCAGCCCAGTAGCTGCGTTTTGCAGGTGTTTCGGGTAACTCGGCCCTGTGCTTGGCTCAGGTAATTCGACGCTCGGTAGCGCCGCGGCTCGGCGTCCAGGTCTGGACTAAGAGCTGGCGACCTTCAACTTTGACAAGCACTGCCCGAGCTATGGCCACGGTGAACAGAGCCATGTCGGCCGTGTCGTCAATCTCGTGATCGTGGCCGCGCACGAACAATTCGATCTGTGCTGCATCGGCAGGCACCGCAAAGCCCTCAATCCGCGCATCGCCAGCGGTTAGTTCTTCGTCGTCGGGCGCTGAATGAAGGCCGAGGCGCGGGTCGCTACGCAGATCCGCTGCCTTTGCCGAGTCGTGGTCCATGCCCAGCCACATGTGACCGTCGCGGATGGGTGCCTCCATTCCCGACATGCGAGGTGCGCCATCACGACGGATCGTGGCCATCACTACGTGGCGGTGGCTGGCGAAACGCTGCGCGATGTCGTGTGCCAGCGTGCTGCTGGCTGACGCGAAGGCTGCCCAGCCAGCGCTCGTGTTGGGTGCGCTCATGACGGCGCCCTCACTGGATTGAGCACGTGGTTGGGCTCATCTGGATGCCTCCGATTCTCTTCGGTCTTGAATTTCGGATGGTGACCCGTCGGTCGTGGATGCTCTTGCCGGGCTTGCTGGTGCCGGGGTCGCGGGTGCCAGGGTTGCTGATGCCAGGCCTATTGATGATTGTGTAGCAGCGTGTAGGTACGGTCATCATCATGATGCTGGCTCGCAACCGAATCCTGGCAGCAGCAGCGGCACTCCTAGCTGTGGTCAGCGCGTGTGGGGAGTCTGCGAGCGACGCCAACAGCGAGCTCGCGGCGCAACAGGCAGATTCCTCGGCTGCATCTTCGATCGCCTCAACGACACCCTTCGTGACCGCGCCAGCGGCACTGCGAACCGTCCCGCCAGCTAGCACCAGCACTAGTCCGTCCAGCGCAGGTAGCCCCACGTCAACGAATCCACAGGACAGCGTGAATGACGCGGACTCCGTGACCTCCTCCGCTGCTGCACCTACAACACGCCCTCCGCGAGCGGACGATCCTGACGACAGCAACGATGGGGGTGACGGTGGCGACGGAACGGGCGGCGCTAGCAATGGCGGCGACGAAAACGTCGATGGTGAGCGTGGCTACGACGGCTACACCTTGGTGCCGGTAGTTGAGGTACCCCAGCCGGTCGCGCTGGTGGCCAAACCCGACACAGGTCGGCTCTACGTTGCCTCGCTGAGCGGGCAGGTTTGGCTACTCAATCCCGCCGATAGGGACTCCGCCGGTGGCGGCGTGGACACCGGGTTTGATCCGCAGCTAGTAGCTGACATCGGCTCACGAATCAGCCAAGGGTGCGAGAACGGGCTGCTCGGAATCGCGTTCAGTCCCGACGGCTCAGACCTGTACCTCAGCTATACCGACGCTGCTCGCAATACTCGGATAGCGGTGGCACCGATGGTGGGAGACATCCCCCAGATGGAGAGTCGCCGAGTGTTGCTAGCGCTTGATCAGCCAGCTTGCAATCACAACGGCGGCGACTTGGCGTTCGGACCGGACGGGAATCTGTGGATCGGTATAGGTGACGGCGGCGCCGACGACGTATTCGGCCACGGCCAGGACCGTTCCAGCCTGTTGGCCACCATCATTCGCATCAACCCGAACCCGCCATCTGGCAAGGGCTATGCGATACCCAGCGGCAACCCGTTCGCCGACAGCAGCGGGGCAGAGGAGGTGTGGGCGTACGGCGTTCGCAACCCGTGGCGTTTCTCTTTTGATCGGCTGACCGGCGACCTGTGGATCGGAGATGTCGGCCAGAACCGTTGGGAAGAGATCCACGTGCTAGAGGCCGCTGCGGGCTGGTCAGCAGGCGCCAACCTGGGGTGGCCGCTGTTTGAGGGCAATGAGCGCTTCAGCGATGGCGAGAGTGACGAGGCTAACGCGCAAGCGCCCTCAGATCTGCAGTTCCCCGTTTACACCTATGGCCACAATGAAGGCTGTTCGGTGACCGGCGGCTACGTCTATCGGGGCAGCACCATGGCGTCACTAGCAGGCACGTATGTGTTTGGCGATTACTGCACTGGCGAGCTGTGGGGCCTTCTGCGTGACGTTGACGGCACACCGTTGCGGATCAGCTTGGGCGTATCGGTGCCGCGTAACACGCTCGTGTCGTTCGGCGAAGACTCTGAAGGAGCGCTCTACGCGCTCAGCGCTGCGGGCATAGTTTTTCGTCTCGCCCCGGATCGCCATAACACTGGTGATTCCACCAGTTAGCGATAAGGCCAGTCAGCTTGCGCTTTGGCCAGTCAGCTTGCGATTTTTGACTTTGGCCTTCACGTAATCGCGGTTCATGAACGCAATGAAGTCCAAGCTGATTTCCTTCGGACACGCCTCAGAACACTCGCCGTGATTGGTGCATGAGCCGAAGTACTGTTCCATCTGTTCCACCATGGCCTCGGTGCGCTCCCACCGCTGCGGCTGACCCTGGGGAATCAAGTTGAGGTGTGCCAGTTTCGCCGAGACAAATAGTTGGGCTGCGGAGTTGGGGCACGCAGCCACGCACGCACCGCACCCGATGCATGCGGCCGCATCAAACGAAGTGTCCGATGCCTCTTTGGGCACTGGCGTCAAGTTGGCGTCACCCGCCGCACCCGTGTTGACCGAGATGTAGCCGCCAGCCTCAATGATGCGATCAAACGAGCTGCGGTCCACCACCAGGTCGCGTATCACCGCAAACGCCTTCGCACGGAACGGCTCCACGGTGATGACATCGCCGTCGGCGAACTTGCGCATGTGCAACTGACACGTCGTAGTGGCGGTCTCGTGACCATGCGCCCGGCCGTTGATCATCAAACCACAGGTGCCGCATATGCCTTCGCGGCAGTCGTGATCAAACTCAATTGGCACATCTCCCTGCGAGATGAGCCGTTCGTTGATGATGTCGAGAAGCTCCAGGAACGACATATCTTCGCTGACATTTGGCGCATCAAACGTCTCAAAACGGCCCTTTGCGTTGGGTCCGTCCTGACGCCAGATTCGCAGTGTTAGGTTCAGTCCGCCGGAGTGGCGCGCAGCCCCTTTGCTGCTGGCTTGCGGCGCCGCGCCACTCACTTGTAACTCCGCTGTGTCAGTGCCACTACTTCAAACTCCAGCTCTTCGGTGTGACGTGTTTGCACCTCATCGGGCCCGTTCCATTCCCACGCAGCCACGTGCGCGAAGTTCTCATCGTCACGTCGCGCCTCGCCGTCGGGTGTCTGGTGCTCAGCCCGAAAATGGCCCCCACAGCTTTCCTCGCGTACCAAAGCGTCGCGAGCCATTAGCTTGGCCAGCTCAAAGAAATCGGCAACCCGGCCAGCTTTCTCCAAGCTGGAGTTCAGATTGTGGCCCGACCCCGGCACTCGCAGGTCGGCCCAGAACTCAGCCTCCAGCGCCGGAATCTCCGACAGCGCCTTTTCGAGACCTGCCGATGTGCGTTCCATGCCTATGTAGTCCCAAACGATTTTGCCCAGCTCTCGGTGGAACCAATCCACCGAGCGGGTGCCGTCTATTGATAAGAATCTTTGAGTGGCGTCGGTCACTTCTGCGATCGCCTGGGTGAACACTGGGTCGTTCAACGGTACAACCGGCTCGCCCAGCCTGGCCGCCAGATCGTCGCCAATGGTGTAAGGCAGCACAAAGTAACCATCGGCCAGACCCTGCATAAGAGCCGACGCGCCAAGTCGGTTGGCTCCGTGGTCTGAAAAGTTGGCTTCGCCGATGGAATAGCAGCCGGGCACTGTGGTCATTAGCTGGTAGTCCACCCACAGCCCGCCCATCGTGTAGTGCGTAGCGGGATAGATGCGCATCGGCCCCTCGTAGGGATTCTCACCTGTGATGCGTTCGTACATGTCGAATAGGTTCCCGTACTTGGCCGCTACCGCTGTTTGACCGTCGCGGCCTATGACGTCGGAAAAGTCGAGATACACGCCGTTGCGCAACGGACCCACACCCTTGCCCTGATCAACAACTGTCTTGGCGTTGCGGCTGGCTACGTCGCGCGGTACCAGGTTGCCGAAGGCCGGATACTTGCGCTCCAGGTAGTAGTCACGCTCAGCCTCGGGGATTTGACCCGCCGGTCGAGGGTCGTCCATTTGCGATGGCACCCAGATGCGGCCGTCGTTGCGTAACGACTCGGACATCAGCGTCAGCTTCGACTGGAATTCGTCGCTGGCCGGGATGCAGGTGGGATGGATCTGCGTGTAGCAGGCGTTGGCGAAGTACGCTCCTCGCCGATGCGCTCGCCATGCGGCGGTGACGTTGCACGCCATGGCGTTGGTCGACAGGTAATAGACGTTTCCGTATCCGCCAGTGGCCAGCACGACAGCGTGAGCGGTGTGGGCACCAATTTCGCCGGTGACTAGGTCGCGGGTGACTATGCCGCAGGCCCGCCCATCGTGCAGGACCAGATCCAGCATTTCGCTGCGTGTCCACAGCTCCACGCCACCGGCTGCAACCTGCTTGGCGAGTGCCTGGTATGCGCCCAACAGAAGCTGCTGACCTGTCTGACCGCGGGCGTAAAACGTCCGGCTGACCTGCGCACCGCCAAAGGACCGATTGTCAAGCAGTCCGCCATATTCGCGTGCGAACGGCACGCCCTGAGCGGCGCACTGGTCAATGATGTTCAGCGAGACTTCGGCTAGACGGTGAACGTTGGCCTCGCGGCTGCGGTAGTCGCCGCCTTTGACCGTGTCATAGAAGAGCCGGTGTACTGAGTCGCCGTCGTTGGTGTAGTTCTTGGCGGCGTTGATGCCGCCTTGGGCCGCGATGGAATGAGCACGACGAGGCGAATCGTGAAACGTGAAGGCCTTCACTCGGTAGCCCAGCTCCGACAGAGATCCCGCCGCGGAGGCGCCCGCCAGGCCAGTGCCAACCACGATGATCTCGAAGCGACGCTTGTTGTTCGGGTTAACGAGCTTCATTGAGGCCTTGTGGTTCTGCCACTTGTCGGCCATTGGCCCTTCGGGAACCCGCGAGTTGAGCAGGCCATTGGTGTTGCTGTATCCGTTCATCGCAGTAGTAGCCATCGCACCGTCAGCCTTCTCAGTTGCGGCCATCTCAGTGGGCCTTCGCTTGTTCGGCCAGACATTCCAGTCCGGTGGTGTCGTTGACCGGACAGTCCCGGTTGTCCTCGTTAACTAAACCGGCCTGCACTAGCACCGGAAACGACAGGTTGCCGACCAGGACCACGCCCGCCAGAGCGGTGGCCAGGTTGCGGCGCAGGCCGTTATAGCGGGGGTTGTTCACGCCGAGGCTCTGGAACATGCTCCAGGTGCCATGAAAGATGTGCAATGCCAGTGCCACATTGGCCACGACGTAAAGGATTGCCACCGGTATAGAGGACAGTGATTCTGTGATGTTGTGGTACGGGTCACCCCGGACGTAATCGTCGCCCAGCCACCAGCCCCAGGTCAGGTCGGCCAAGTGGAACAGCACGTATAGGCCGACGATTGGGCCGGTCCAGCGCATGGTGCGTGAGGCGTAGTTTGCGGCGATGTAGTCCCGTTTGGATTCGTACTTCTTGGCGCCGCCCACAAAACCGGCCCTGTCGGAGGCTCGCCGGCTGCGTTCTTTGAGCGTGTACGCAGAGTGCAGGTGAACCAGGAACATCGCGAGGAGCCCGACGCGCATGATCCACAGCAGCAGCGTGCGCGGCAGCAGTCCACCGCCGAGGTCTCGCAGCGCCTCGGCGTACTCGTGCAACTGCGCTGGCCCCTCATAGAGGTGCAGGTTGCCGATCATGTGAACGATCACGAAGCCCAGTAGCCCGATGCCGGTCCACGCCATGACCCACTTGCGGCCGATCGCTGACTGATAGATGTTCAGTGGAAAAAGCAGTGGGCGCTTAGTCTTGAACACTAGTGCAGCGCTGGCGGTCCCAGTTCCGGCGGTCCCAGTTGCGGCAGACCCAGTGGCAGTCGGCGCCATTTGTACCTCCCGTGGGTGGCGTGACGGGCACGTCTTGTCTGCCGACTCCTTGCCTGGCGACTCGCCGTGCCGACGCCGTACGGTACTTGCGCGCCTGGAGCGGTGCTTACTCGCACATGTCAGTTTGAGTCGCTCGGCCGAAATGTTGCTACGAGCCAGCGCTGTTCGGTTGGTTGGTCAGTGGTCTGTTGGGTTTGGATTTGGGGGCCTTGGGCCTAATGGCCGCGGGCTTGCTAAAGCGGGACTTGTTGAACTGGGGCCCGTTGGAGTCGGGCTGGCTTGCTGGCTCTCCATGCGTCCTTCCATGCGTCCTGAGTTCAAACGAGGCGGCCCGACTGCAGTGGGCGCAGGTACACCGGGCGGGTCGGATCTGTGGCGCGCAGGTTCCTGCGCAGGATGCGACGCGCGGCCGGGGATCGCCACGCCTCGCGTCCCTGATCGGGGGAGACACCGACGGGCTGCCAGGCCGCAATGCATGGATGGTGTCCGGCTTGGTCAACGGAGGCAGCAATAGCACGAGCGGCCAATGCGCGTCGGCTGCGATCAGCGCCGGAGAACAAGCTGGGATCGAGTGTGATCTGTTGGCAGACCAGGTCGCCGCGCTTGTTAGCGGCTTCATAGAAGCTGTGATGGCCTACTTGGTGCGCGATCAACACCATGTCGTTAGGTCCGCCGCGATGCGCCTCGCCGTTCACTACTAACTGGCCGCGACGAATCGCCACAGCGCGGACTCCAGTTGGCAGTCTCACGATGTCGCTGGAGCGTCCATCCACTGCGATCTCAACAGTGATGGCGTACAGGTCCTGGGCGCCCATGCCGGTTGGCCACCACAGCGACGGCCGGTTCAGCGCCACCAGCCATTCCAGCTCGTTGCGTCCGCGCGCCAAGACCTGTTCGGAGTGGGTGAGTCCATTGTCCGGGGTGGCATCGCTTTTGGCGGCGTTGTTGTTGGCATTGGCCGAACGTTCCGTCGTCCGCAGCCCTTCTGAAGAAAACTCACCTGCCCCGGTCTCATCCACCGGCGGCCGGTCCACCGAACCCCGGTCCGCTGGTCGTGCAACAGCCGGAACCCAGTCGTTTGTAGCCACGGCAGCCTGCAACCGATTGGCTGGCGATGAATCAGCCGCTAACCGATCGGCTGGCAACACAGTGGTCGTGAGTCGGCCGCGATGGGTGCCAGCGCTGTCAAGCGTGGCGGTAATGCGTAGCACGGCGCGGTCAGGGCTGGCCTCAATGACCAGCGCGCGAATTCGCTCGATGCGGATCGGTCCCGTTCGTTGTATGCACAACTGGGCTATCGCTTCCTGGACCGCATCGGCGTGGGCCGGATTGCTATGCGTTTCGACTGGACTGCTCTGATCGCTCTTAGCAACGCGATATTGCCCGTGCCCGGCTTCAACTGCTGCCAGATGCTCGCGGCCGGTGCGCAGCAGCTCGGTTACCTCGAATGCGTGCTCGGCGTGGCGCCCGCGTAGGTCTCCCAGGTACGAGCCGTCCAGCCACAGGTGACCCAGGTCGCACAGGCCGCTGGCAACCAACCACCAGCGAGCTTCGGGCTGCTCAGCGCCATTGTGCTCAATGGCGCCGAGCCCAGTCCACTCGGGGTCAGTGGCCTCAAGCGGCGATGCCAGGTTCGTCGGCAGCTCAAAGTGCCGTCGATAGAGAACTGCCTGCTCGCTGGCGAATCCGTCGTCTAGCCACCAGACGCCAGGAGTCGATGTCGTTTGCCAGTCTGATTCATTGAGCGCACGGTCAGCGACAGTTCGCCACTCACCGGGCCCCGCCTTATGTACGAGCCAGCCGCCAGCCAGCGTCCGCGAATCCTCGCCCGCAAGCGACCACCCACGCGAAGCAAGAAACTCCACCCTGTGACAGTACCGATCTGCGCTACTGCCGCAGGTTCTACGAAGGGCTAGTCGGGTCGCTAGTGTCCGCGCCATGCGGCTAGCTGACTAGGACTAGGAGCAACACCTTCGGTTTGTAGTTCAGTGTTGGTTCAGATCGTTGACTATTGCGTGTGTAAAGGTCCCCACAGGACGCAGTTCGTAGTTGACGGCATCCACTAGGGCGCAGGCAACTGGCACGCGGTCTCTTGCGGTTATGCGCGATTTTGCCAAATCCAGGCTGAACGGCACTGCAAAGGCGTTGCCGGGCAGACCGATCACCCAGCGTTCCCAGAGCAGATCAAGTCTCACAGAATCTCACAAGATGGGGGAAGTCCGGGCCGGTCGGCCCCGGTGGTTGTCTAGGGGCTGCGGGCTGTGGTTGGTGGTTCTGGGTTGGGTGGGTCGGGTTTGTTGGTGTCGGGTTTGTTGTTGTGGGTCTGGTGGTGGTGTTGGTGGCAGGCTTCGCATAGGAGGGTGAGGTTGGGGATGTTGGTGGTGCCGCCGTGTTCGTAGTGGACGATGTGGTGGGTTTGGGTGTGTTCGGTGGTGAGTTCGCATTGGGTGCAGCCGCTGTCGCGTGCGGCGAGGATGAGTCGTTGAGCGTCGTTGGCGTTGCGGGTGCGTCCCAACGCGAGTTGGGTCCAGTCGGCGCTGAACACTGCGGGCAGAATGCTTGCTTCTAGAGCGTGTTCGGCTAGTTGGCGCGCTGAGAGTGGTGTGTGGTCGTCTAGGCGTGGGTTGGTGAGTTGGTCGTTTACTACGTCGTAGTCGGCGATGATCAACAGACTGGTGTTGCGGGCAGCGGCTGGCCCGCCGATCAGGTTGGCGATGGCGTCAGCGGTGAGTTGCGCTCGTGTGGGCCCGTCAGAACTGTCGCCAGTACTGCCGTTGCTGGCGTTGGTGTTGATGTCGTTGTGGTTGTGGCGTAGTGATCGTACTGCGGTTTGGATGGCGGTGTTGAGTTGTCGGCCGGTGATGGTGTCGAGTTTGGCGTTGAGGTGCCACATGCCGTCATCACCGAGCCGCATTGACCCACGTCGCTGGTGTCGCTGAAAAGCGATTTCTGTGTCTATTGGGCTGAGTCCTTTGGCGGCGGCTTCTTCGGCGAGGTCTGCCCATACTTGTTGGCTCTGGTACGCCAGAGTGTGACGTGCGATTAGGTCGGATGGGTAGGTGCGGCAGAGTTCGAGGAAGTCTGTTTCGCTGCGGCGGTGTTTTTTGGGGGCTTCGCGTGCGATGACTTTGGCGTGTGATGTGTGAATGTCGCCAGCTTTGAGGGCTTCCAAGGTGTCTGTGAAGCCGCCTGCTGTTAGGCGTTCGCCTAGTTGGGCTTCGCTGCGGGCTTGGGGGCCGTTGAGGCGTGTTTGGTCGCGTAGCACGTAGGCGACGCTTTGGGTGCCGGTACGAACGGCGAGTTCACCTACCGCGGCGATGTAGCGGCCTTCGATGCGTGCGCGTTCGTCAGCGAGTTTGAGTACGAGTTCTTTCAGTTCCCTAGAGGGAAGTTGCCGCAGATCCGAATCGTTGCTATCAGAATCGTCACCATCCGAACCGTCAGCCGCAGACACTCCCGATGTTGTTTGGCGCGATCCAGCCGAGGCGGTTACATCGCCGACAGGCCTCGAGTTGGCGTACACGGAGTTGGCGTGCTCGGGGTCGGCGGGACCGAACTGGCCACCAGTCCAAACAGTGTGGTCGCCGGGCCACACCGGTTCGGCTGAAGCCCACACCGACCGAGCGTCCGAAGCGACATCAAGTGTGTCTTCTTCACTGCCGGTGAGCGTTCGTACGACCTCGCTGAACATACAATGAGTATACACGCGTACAACCACAAATGCAAACATTTGTCGGCACCAAATTCAGCACCAAGACCAATATGGGCCGTTGACCTAGCAGTAAAGGCCTTCCTTACTGGGGCCGTATGTAGCAAGATTGCGGCAGGCCACTAGGTTGCCGTATATGAGCCAACCCACCACGCTCGGCGAACTGCGCAAGACCGGCTGGGCCTCGCGGCCGGTAAAGGAGGAAATGCGCGCCAATGCCGCCAAAGCCATAGCGGCCTCAGAGCCGCTATTCGCTGGAGTGATGGGGTACGAGAACACGGTGCTGCCTCAGCTTGAGAACGCCATGCTGGCCGGGCACGACGTAGTGTTCCTGGGCGAGCGGGGCCAGGCCAAGACTCGCATGATCCGTTCCCTGGTGAACTTGCTCGACGAGTGGATGCCCTATATCGAGGGCTCAGAGATCTTCGATGATCCGTACCAGCCCGTGTCGCGCTACGCCCTTGATCTCATCGCCGAGCATGGCGACGACACCCCAGTTGCGTGGGCGCATCGAGATGCTCGATACGGCGAGAAGCTGGCCACGCCGGACACCTCGATTGCCGACCTCATCGGCGAAGTGGACCCGATCAAGGTGGCCGAGGGCCGATACCTGTCCGACGAGCTGACGCTGCACTACGGGCTCGTGCCGCGCACCAACCGGGGCATCTTCGCCATTAATGAGCTGCCCGATTTGGCCGAGCGGATCCAGGTTGGGCTACTCAATGTGCTTGAGGAGCGCGATGTTCAGATCCGGGGTTACAAAATCCGGCTGCCGCTGGACGTGCTGCTAGTCGCTACCGCCAACCCGGAGGACTACACCAACCGAGGTCGCATTATCACTCCACTGAAGGATCGCTTCGGCGCACAGATCCGCACGCATTACCCGCTGGATGTAGACACCGAGATGGACATCGCAGCGACCGAAGCCCGACCGCTGGACTTAGGCAACCTTGACGGGGGCGCCTCGGTCACCGTGACGATCCCAGACTTCATGGCGGAGATCGTGGCAACCTTTAGCCACGTGGCTCGTGCTAGCGCTCAGGTCAATCAGCGTTCTGGTGTGTCGGTGCGCATGACCGTCACAAACACCGAGACCCTTGCAGCCAATGCCACGCGTCGAGCACTGCAGCGTGGAGAGCGGTATGTCGTACCCCGAGTCAGCGACCTGGACTCGCTCATGAGCTCATCTGCGGGAAAAATCGAGATTGAGTCCATGGAAGAGGGACGCGACGGCAAGATCGTGGAGGCCATGGTCAAAACGGCCGTGTCGGAGGTCTTCAAGAGCCGCTTCTCCTCCGACGAGCTGAGCGATGTAGTCGCGAGCTTCGGCGAGGGCACCGTGGTACACACCGGTGACGACCTGGGCTCGGATTCCTACATGGATCTGTTAGCGGGCAACCAAGCACTCGCTGTGGCGGCCGAGTCACTGGTGGCAACATCGGCTGGACCTAAGTCAGAATCCGGGCCTCAAACCGAGTCAAACAAGGCATCTGATGCAAAGTCTGATGCCGCGTCTGACCCGACACACGATGAAGGCGCGGCAGCAGCATTGCTGGCCTCCGCGACCGAGTTGGTACTTGAAGGTCTGCACTTGTCAAAGCGGCTCAACAAAGAGCACGTAGGTGCTCGGGCGACGTATCGTTCACGTAGCCAACGTGGACAACGCGGTCAACCCGACCAACAAGGGAAAGCCCGGTGAAGATCCTGCGGCGTCGGGTTCGTCGAGAGGGAGCCCGATTCCGCTATTCCGCTTGGGACGGCACCCAAGCTGGATTTGAACTCGATGCGGACGATCTCTTCGCCGAGTTGACGGACGATCTGCTGTATCACGGCGATCTCAATGCCGCTTTGCGACGGCTTATGCAGCAAGGCGTCACCGACGCGCAGGGCAACCAGCTAGAGGGCCTGCGCGAGATGATCGAGCGGTTGCGTGAGCGCCGTTCGGAGATGCTCAAGCAGTTCGATCTGGGTGGCGTGTACGACGACATCGCCCGTGAACTCGACGAGATAACCGACACCGAGCGCGAGGCGCTAGAAGACTTCGAACAAGATGCCGAAGAAAGCGGCGACCCCAGAAGGCAAGAGATCGCTGAGTCCAGCGCCGCTGAGCGCAACCTGCAACTTGACATGTTGCCCGCTGACTTGGCTGGCAAGATGCGCGGCCTGCGTGACTACAACTTCGAATCCCCTGAAGCTCGCGAACAGTTCAACGAACTGGTAGAGCGGCTGCGTCGCGAAGTTGCCCAGAGCCACTTCGACCAGATGGTTGGAGCTATGGGCAACATGAGCCCCCAAGACATGGCTCGCGTCAAAGACATGATGGCCGAGCTGAACCAGATGCTTGAACAGCGCTCCCGCGGCGAGACACCCGATTTCGATGGCTTCATGGATCGCTACGGCGACTACTTCCCCGAGAACCCCCAAACGCTCGACGAGTTGCTTGAGATCATGGCCAAGCGCATGGCTGCCATGGCGTCGATGTTGAACTCCATGACACCTGCACAGCGCGAGCAGCTAGCCGACCTGGCTGCGCAGTTCATGGATGACATGGACTTGCAGTGGCAGACCCAGCAGCTCGCGCAGAATCTCCAACAGGCGTTCCCCGACATGGGTTGGGACCGCAACTACTCCTTCGGCGGTGACGACCCGCTGTCGATGTCGCAAGCAGCGCAAGTAATGGCACAGCTTTCTGACTTGGACGCGTTGGCGGAGATGTTGCAAGGCGCCGTCAGTCCCTCTGCGTTGGCCGAGGTAGACCCGCAACGTGTGCGCGAACTGTTGGGCAACGAATCCGCTGAGGCGCTTGAACGGTTGAGTGAGCTGGCGCGCAGGCTGGAAGAGTCAGGCCTGGCACGACATAACGAAGGACGCTTGGAACTCACCCCGCGAGCGTTGCGACGCCTCGGACAAAACGCTCTCGGCGACTTGTTCAGCCGCCTGATGGAAGACAAGATCGGCAGCCACCAAGTCCGCAAGTCGGGCATAGGACACGAGTTCGCGTACGAAACCAAGCCCTATGAGTTCGGCGACGCGTTCAATCTGAACATTGAGCGCACGCTGCGTAACGCTGTGGCCCGGCAACGCAGCGGTCCGCCGCTGCGACTGACGCCCGACGATTTCGAGATTGAGCGAGCTGAGTTGCTGTCTCGCGCCTCAACGGTGCTTATGTTGGACCTGTCGCTGTCCATGCCTATGCGTGACAATTTTCTGCCCGCCAAGAAGGTCACGATGGCGCTGCACTCGCTGATCTCAACGCAGTTTCCGCGGGACTACCTGGGCATCGTCGGTTTCGCTGAGTCGGCCCAAGAGCTAACGGCGGCCCAGTTGCCGGAGGTGTCGTGGGATTTCGCCTATGGCACCAACATGGCTCACGGCTTCATGATCGCTCGGCGCTTACTTGCCAGACAGACCGGCTCAAAACAGATCATCATGATCACCGATGGCGAGCCAACTGCCCACTTGGCTCGCGACGGGAGGCCGTTCTTCGCTTACCCGCCGGTTCGTGAGACCATCGAGGCCACCTTGTTGGAAGTGGCTAGGGCCACTCGGGAGGACATCCGGATCAATGTGTTCATGTTGGATCCGAATAGTTATCTGCGAGCATTCGTGGAGAAGATGTCCGAGATGAACGGTGGTCGGGCGTTCTTCACCAATCCCGAAAATCTGGGTGACTACGTTCTGGTGGATTTCCTGGAGCATCGCCGGCGGCTGGTAGCCAGCGGTCGTCTATAGCAGTTGGCGTTGTTGTTGTAGCTGTTGGCAGCGGTGCCGTGCGTGATAGGCCGCACAGGACCATATCCGCGAACTGCCGGGCCAAGTCCTCCAGGCGTAGCTCGCCGCCAGGGTGATACCAACTGGCCAGAGAGTTGAGGCCCGAGATGAGGATGCGGGCAAGTGCTCTTGGGTTGGCATCGGCTCGCAAGGAACTGTCGGCTTGACCCTCGGTGAGCAGGTCAACCCACAGGTTGGTGAACTCGCGCAGCGGCACAGCCAGGCTCTGGCGAGTCTGCGGCGGAGACTCGTTGAAGCAGCGGATGTTTGCCACCGTAAAGTTGCTTTCGGCGACGATGCAGTTGACGTAAGCCACGATGGCCTCAGCCAGCCGCTCTGCACCGCAAGCGTCAGGTCCGAGCGTTCCAAGCGCAGTGTCAATGGCCTCACGCGCGTGATCAATGCCAACGCGCAGCACCTCTTCAACTATCAGATCTTTGGAGTCGAAGTGGTAGTAGAGGCTGCCTGCCTGCATCTCCGCATCAGCGGCGATGTCGGTGAGGGTGGTGCCTGCGTAGCCGCGACACGACAGCAGACGCGCAGCAGCGTCCAAGATGCGCATACGACTGCGCTCACCCTTGCGCACCCGCCGCGTGTCGCCGACTGAAACTGTGTAAGTGTCGTTCATGTCGCAGTTGTTCATGTCGCCGCAGAACCTAGTGAACCTCGGCGCGTTTGCACCCACCTACACTTCTTGAGCCGACCACAGGGGCGCGACAATCGCAGGGGTGCAACAATCTCAGGGCCGCAGGGCGCGGCCGCGCCGAACCGACGGAGACCGCTGTGAAGTTCAACTTGTTTATGTACTGCACGATCGGTCGGCGTCACGAGTTGGAAGCGGGTCTCGCAGGGCTCAACAACGCCTACTACCAGCGCATGCTCAGCGAGATCGCCGAGATAGCACGCTTCGCCGATGACAACGGCTGGTACGGCTTTGGCCACCCCGAGCATCACCTGCAGATTGAGGGTTTTGAGATTTCCAACGACTTGAACCTGATGGCAACCTGGATCGCGCAACACACCAGCCGTCTGCGGCCTATCGCGTGCGGCTACGTTTCCACCACCCACAATCCCTTGCGGGTAGCCGAGCAGGTCGCGACTCTGGATCACATGACCGGTGGACGCCTCTGCTTCGGCGTGGTCCGCGGCTACCAGCACCGTTGGGTGGACCAGCTCAAGATCCGCCCCGACCTAGCAGCGGTCGGCAAGTGGAATCGCGGCACCGACGAAGACACCTACAACCGTCGCTACTTCGAAGAGTTTGTAGATGTCGTGCTAATGGCACTCAAAAACGACACGTTCTCCTATGAGGGCGACTTCTGGCGCTTCCCCAACGACAACCTCAACCCCCACGTCCACACCGTGTATGCCGACTACGGCGTTGGCGTTGACCCCGACATGACCATCCACGAAGTCGGCATCGCTCCACGCCCGCTGCAGTCGCCACATCCTCCCCTGTACGGCGGCTTCACCATGTCGATGGCTTCGGCAGTGTTCTGGGCGCGCTATGGCGGCACGCCGATTGTTTTGAGCGACAAGCTGGATTTCTGCGAAGCCCTGTGGAAGGCGTATCGCGAAGAGGCAGCGCGCCACGGCATCGCCAAGCCTCATGGACACGAGTGCGGCTGGGGCGGCGTAGCGGTTTGCGCGCCCACCGATGAGCAGGCCCGGGAGCAGTTCGCCGATATGGAGTGGTTCTGGAACCAGTGGGCTGTTCAGTTCGGCCAAGGCATGCCGCTGCAGCTTGTCGGTAGCCCCGACACGATCAGCCGCCAGATTGAACAAGCCCGCACAGCGCTCGGCGTTGAGGAGGCGTTTTTTTTGATCCCCCAAGGCATCCACTCCGCGGACCAGATCAACGCATCACTGGAACTCATCAGCGACAAGGTGATGCCGCGCTTCGTTTGAGCGCCTGTCTTCGGTACCTGCACTGAGTGCCTGTGATGATCTCCGGCGTTGACCGGCGCACGGTGACGCTGGCTGATGACTGCGTTGCAGCCGTGGTCACGCCTCGAGGCGAACTTGACCTCTCGACAATCGCGTCACTGGATACCGCCATGCGCGCGGCGTTGGCAGACGCCGGAACTCCGCCGAGACTTGTCGTGGACTTGTCCGATGTCAGTGTTTTGCGCCCTGTTGTTCTGGGCGTGCTGCTTGATGCTAGGTGTCGCTGTCGAGCACACGAAGGCAGCCTGGTTCTCGTCGTGACAACATCGGAGGTAGCAGACACACTGGCCGAAACTGACGTTGCAACGCTGTTTGACACGACAGCCGACTTGCCGCGGGCCCTACAGCGAGTCACGGCCCTGCGAACCCACCCTTTGAGGCCCCGGCCCTAACTGGCTCATCGATGGTCGCTAGCTAGACAACCCTGCGGATGCGTTCAAAATTCTGCCAAGGCGCGACCACTGTCCCCATATCCTGTGCGCCCGTATGTCCGGTCTGGATTACCTGTTTCAACGCGAAACGTTCGCAGGCGGCGACAGATGGCTAGCCCGATACGTGGCCCGGCCAATCCTCGATTTCGTGCATCGAGAGGTCGCCAGCAGCGTATTGCTGCTCATTGCCGCAACTACCGCGCTCATCTGGGCGAATTCGCCGTGGAGTGCTAGCTACTTTGACTTCTGGCATGTCAAGCTGGATCTGAGCATCGGCAGCTACCACCTTCATCCGCTGTCGTTGGAAGCCTTCGTCGACGACGGTCTTATGGCGCTGTTCTTCTTCGTGGTGGGACTTGAGATCAAGCGGGAACTGGTGACCGGTTATCTCTCGAGCGTCCGTGCCGCGGCGTTGCCAGCTATCGCCGCTGTCGGCGGTATGGCCGTCCCCGCGCTGGCATATCTCGCATTCAACCCTTCAGGGGATGCCGCGGCGGGATGGGGCATCCCAACGGCTACCGACATCGCGTTTGCGGTAGGAGTCGTAGCGTTGCTGGGCACGCGCGTGCCCCCGATCGTCAAGCTGTTTCTACTGACGCTCGCCATTGTCGACGACATCGGCGCTATCGCAATTATTGCGATCTTCTACAGCGGCAATCTGCACTTCAGATGGTTGGCGATCGCAGTAGGGCTGACCGTTGTAGTGCGGATCCTTGCGGTGATGAAGGTGTGGGCCATCGAGGTCTATTGGGTTATCGGCATTGTGATCTGGTACGCCACGCTGGAGTCTGGTGTGCATGCCACTATCGCTGGAGTGGTACTGGGTGTGCTGACGCCAGCTAGGCCGCTGCTTGACCGGTCGGCGGCTCAGAACATGGTGGATCATCTTCCTGCCCATCCGAAGGTGGAGCAGGTCCATCAGGCATCGTTTCTGGTGCAGGAATCGGTGCCGCTGACCGAGCGGTTGGAAGCGATGCTGCACCCGTTTACGGCGTTTTTGATTGTGCCGGTCTTCGCCCTTGCCAACGCTGGTGTGCAGATCTCCGCTGACACTCTTACCGATGCCGCTGCCTCACCGGTCACCTGGGGAGTGATTGTGGGCCTTGTGTTCGGCAAACCCGTCGGCATAGCAGCGTTCACTTGGGTGGCCACGAAGTGTGGCTTAGAGCTGCCAGACGGCATGAACTGGATGCGATTGATTGGCATGAGTTTCGCCGCGGGCATCGGCTTCACCGTTTCGATCTTCATTACTCGCTTGGCCTTCGAAAACGCAGACATCACCGCTATGGCCAAGATCGGCATTCTGGTTGCGTCCGGTGCCGCCGGTGGTGCTGCGTTGTTGTTGCTGTGGTTGTCCGGTAAGCGCGGGGCGCACACCGAAGTTGTGCCCTCGGATCACGAAGTCCTCACTGAGCAAGAGGCATCCAACCCGAACTTGGGGCATACACCGCCGAGCCATTCCGACGCGACATGATGCAGCACTGCAATATGCAGCGCTGCAAGATGCGGCATTGCTGCTTGATTAGCGCGGTAAATCAACCCGATAAATCAACCCCGTGAGTCAACTCAGGCTGCGACATTTGATGCGACCTTGGAGGTCCATGTGACTGCTGTTCCTTACCTGGCCTTGATCGCCTCAGCGTTGGCGCTGGCGCTGGCTTACTACTTCGCCAAGGTGGTGCTGCGCGCTGACCAAGGCACCGACGTGATGCGCGAAATCGGCGAGGCCATTCGCGAGGGGGCCATGGCCTTTTTGCGGCGCGAATACAAATGGGTATCGGTCTTCGTGGCAGCCATGTTCGTGCTGTTGCTAATCGTGCCCATTGACGGTCGGCCGTCGGCCAGCTTCGCCTACCTGATGGGCGCGGTGCTGTCATCGGTGGCGGGCTTCATAGGCATGCGGATCGCCACGGCTGCCAACAGCCGCACCGCCAACGCGGCCCGCGAAGGGGCGTCCAAGGCTCTACCACTGGCGTTCAAGGGCGGAGCCGTGATGGGCTTCAGCGTGGCCGGTCTGGCGCTGCTGGGCATCTCGTTCAACTATCTGCTCTGGGTCAAGTGGATCGGCGTGGATCAGGCGTTCCAGGTGGTCGCAGCATTCGGACTGGGCGCTAGCTCCATTGCGTTGTTCGCACGTATCGGTGGTGGCATCTACACAAAAGCGGCCGACGTGGGTGGCGACCTGGTGGGCAAAGTTGAGGCCGGGATTCCCGAGGACGACCCCCGCAACCCCGCCACCATCGCCGACGCGGTTGGCGACAACGTCGGCGACGTGGCTGGCATGGGTGCGGACCTGTTTGAGTCTTACGCCGGGTCCATCGTGGCGCCGGTTGTGCTCGCCTCGTTGCTGGTGCCCGTGTTCCTTGAAGGCGACGCGTTGGCTGGCAACTTCGGTGACGCCGAAGGACTGCTCATGTATCCGATCCTCATCGGAGCTCTCGGCATGATCGCCTCGATTGTGGGCGCACTGTTCGTGCGCGGACGCGAGGGGCGCAGCCTGTCGGCGCAGTTGCACGCTGGCCAGTACGTGGCCATGGCACTCACCGTGGTATTTGCTGTGGTTGGAACACTGGTGTTGTTCAGCGGCACCCCCACATTCGGCGGCTACGAGCTGAGCGCACCGATCTTCTTGGCGCTAACGATCATTACCGGGCTGTTGGGTGGCTGGGCTATCGGGTTCACCTCTGAATACTTCACCTCAGAGCATTTCGGTCCGGTGAAGGGCATCGCCCGACAGTCCGAGACGGGACCGGCCACCGTGACAATTGAGGGCATCGCGCAGGGCAAGCTCTCCACGCTGCCAGCGGTCGTGTTGGTGGTGGCGATGATCGGCCTGTCGTACCTGTTCGGTGGTTTAGCGTTCAGCGAAGTCGGTGATCCCATCGGCCTGTATGGGGTGGCGCTGGCCGCTATCGGCATGCTGGCGGTGACCGGCGTGATTGTGGCGGTGGATGCCTATGGTCCTATCGCCGACAATGCTGGCGGAATCGCCGAGATGGCAGAGCTACCGGCCGAAGTGCGCGGCGTCACTGACAGCCTTGACTCTCTCGGCAACACCACTGCCGCTGTCGCGAAGGGTTTCGCCGTGGGTTCCGCGGCTGTGACTGCGCTGGCGCTGTTCAAGTCCTTCAGCCTGACAGCGGGCAGCGACGTGAATCTTGACATCAACGAGACTGCTGTCACTATCGGCTTGTTCTTGGGTGCCATGACGCCGTTTATCTTTGCTGCGCTCACCATGTCGTCTGTGGGTCGCGCGGCCCAATCCATGATCGTGGAGGTTCGCCGACAGTTCGCGGAGATTCCGGGGCTGCGCGAAGGTAAGCCGGGCGTGAAGCCCGACAGTCGGCGCTGCGTGGACATATCCACCCAAGCAGCTCTGCGTGAGATGCTCTTGCCCGGTGGTCTAGCGGTGGTGCTGCCTCTGGTGATCGGGTTCATCAACGTCAATACGCTGGGCGGATTCCTGGCTGGCGCCGTGGTGACTGGATTCCTGATTGCCATCTACATGGCGAACTCAGGCGGCGCTTGGGACAACGCCAAGAAGTACATCGAGGCTGGCGCCCACGGCGGCAAGGGCACCGATGCGCACGCTGCGGCCGTAGTGGGCGACACCATCGGAGACCCGTTCAAGGACACCTCGGGTCCAGCAATGAACATCCTCATCAAGGTGATGACGATCGTCAGCCTGGTGTTCGTACCAGCATTTATCTGAGCTGGCCCTCGCGGCAGGATTTCGCCCACGTTGGCCTAGAGCTAGGGGCCTAGAGCTAGGGGCCTAGAGCTAGGGGCCTAGAGCTAGGACTGCGGTCGATCGGCCGGCGGATCGCTCCCGAGGTCCTCGTCAGTGTCGTCGGTTGCGTCTGCGTCGCTTGGTTCGCCTTCGGAAGCGTCATCGTCGGCTGCATCTGAGCCTTCGTCTGCTGTAGTTGCTTGGTCTTCGGTCGGTTCTGGGTCTTGGTTTGCTACAGACGCTTTGGCTCGCTGGCGCCTGTACACCCCTACGATTGCCGCAAGGACGAGTAACGCTCCCGCGACTATCGCGACGATTGCCTCAATTCCTAGTCCGCTGCTCGGCTTCGTCTCCAGGTAGAGCCCTTGCGCTCCCGGCGTATCGGCCGTAGGCCCGTTGGAGAACTCGATCTCCCAGGTGTATTTTGATTGGCTCACCGAATCGGCGTTGTGCCTGACTACCTCGCCCGGCAGCGTCACAGAAAAGGTAAGCGTGGGGGCGCGGTAGCCCAGCGCCATCGCTTCGGTCAACTCCCCTTCAGGGATGGCGGCGATTTCGTCAAACTCGCTGCCGTCCAACTCAAAGAGCCAGCCGCCGTTAGGGAGACGACGAATGCCAGTTGCGTCGTCGTTGACAAAGTCAGCCAGGACAACCTCGGACTGAGCTGCGTCCCATGAGCTGCGCTGTGTGATGGTGCATGCGCCATCTTCGAACCTGTAGTCAAGGCTCCAGTCCAGAGCTTCGATGCCGATTAGATCGGGTTCTGCTTGCGCTTCGTGGAAAAACTCCTCGCACAGGCTCCTCGCATCCACGCCTGCGCCAAGATCCGCCACTGTCAGCAGATCTTCGCCGAGGCTTATGGTCACAGTGGCCGAACCCGAGCCGTCGTCGTTGAACACCAAGTCCATATCCACGTCTACACAGGCCGTTACGCCGAGAGCCATCGCAGCCGCGACAGCAGCAACTCCTATGGCCGAGCGCCAGCGTGAACCGGAACGAGAGCGACGGTACGAACTGGTTGTCAAAGTAGCCATACAACACTGTAGGTCTAGAAGACCCAAAATCAGTCGCGCCCCAGGGCCCGTCCGTAGACCGGTGACGGCTGTGGTGTCAGCTTTGGCGTAGCTGGCTGCCCTGGCTGCCCAGCCCGGGCTGGCTGCCCAAGTCGGCTGCGATTAAGGCTGCTGTTGTTCGGTCTGGTGATCCTCGGCTTCATGGAGGTTCGCATCTTCGCGGGCTTCATCGCTGTCGGTCGTAGCGTCGCCGGTCGCACCTGAGTCCTCGTCGGTTTTGGTAGCCGGATTTGCCGTGGTGCCGTGTGTCAGGGGTGAGCCTTGGATGGCTGCAGATGCCTTGGCTCGTTGACGCCAGTAAAGCCCTACGAACGCTACAAGAACCAACAAAGCTCCGGCGACAATGGCAACGATTGCCCCAGCTCCGAGTCCATCGCTTCCGCTACTCGGTTCAACTCCGAGCGCGCCGCTTGCCGTTGTATCCCCACCGCTTGGTTTCGTCTGCAGGTAGAGCATCCTGGCTTCAGGCGTATCGGCTGTTGCCGTATTGGAGAAGTCAATTTCCCACGTGTGTCTTGCCTGACTCACCGAATTGGCATTGTGGCCAACAACTTCGCCCGGCAGCGTGACGGAAACCGTCAGCGAGAAATCGCTCAGCGCCAGAAAGAAGGCTAGCTCTGAAAATAGCTGCGCGCCCGTCAAGTCTTCGGACGGCTGGGTGTCGTTCATAGCGGCGGACGTAAGCCCGTCGGATATGTCGTAAAGCTCACTGAGGTCCATCTCAAAGCGCCAACCGCCGCTAGCGAGACGATAAATGCTGGATCCGAAAGTCCAAACAAACTCGAGCAGGACAGCCTCGGACTCAGCGGCGTTCCACGAAGCGGAATAGGTTAATTCGCAAGCCTCTGGGCCTTCTTCGAACTTTCCGTCGTAACTCCAGTCAAGCCTGTTCAGGATCTCGCTACCGAGGTCCAGGGTTTCTGCTTCTAGATCGTGAAGAGCTTCCTCGCACAGGCTCTTCGCATCCTCGTCCGGAGCGAGTTCCTCCATTAGTCGCAGATATGCGTCAAGGTCCATCGACACATCCATAGAACCCGAGCCATCTTCGTTGACCAAGATGTCCATATCCGCGTCCAGGCAGGCCGCTAGGCCGAGGAGGATCGCAATCGTGACGGCCCCGATTCCAAGAACTGAGCGCCAGCCCGAAGTCACGCTAGGGACGGGGGGGGGGGGGGGTGCGAGCCGGTCGTTGCACTGCTTGATGCAGGTGTCAATGTGGTCATAGTCAACAAGGTACTACGGGGTACCAGGCTTGGCCCTGCCCTTATCCACGTCTACCCGCGTCGTAGCATACGTTGGCAGGGACTCGCCCGTATCCGTATAGACGGCCGTATTCTTAGACGGCCGTGTTCTGGGCCGGGAGTGGTTCGTTTCCGAGCAGAAGATCGGCAGCCTTTTCTGCGATCATCATGACCGGCGCGTAAATGTTGCCGTTTGTCACCGTCGGCATCACCGAAGCGTCTACGACACTGAGACCCGACGTGCCCCACACTTCCATCGTGGCTGGATCGGTGACCGCTGCGGCGTCGATTCCAAGCCGTGCGGTGCCTGCAGGGTGTAGCGCAGTCTCTGCGTCGCTTGCCACCCAGTCCAGTATCTGCTCATCAGACTCAACGTCGCGGCCGGGCGACAACTCGCCATCGTTGTATAGCGCGAAGGCTGGCTGGTTCATAATCTGCCGTGCCAGTCGTACGGTCTCGATCCACTCGCGCCGATCCTGAGCGGTTGAAAGATAGTTGAACCCGATGGCTGGCTTGGTATTGGGGTCGCGGGACCTGATGCGCACCCAGCCACGGGCACCCGAACGCATCGGCCCAACATGAAGCTGGTAGCCGTGCTTGCTTACGGGTGCGGAGCCGTCGTAACGCACCGCTAGCGGCAAGAAGTGGATCATCACATTGGGCGAAAGCTCGTATGAGTTGCTGCGCACGAATCCGCCAGCTTCGAAGTGATTGGTAGCTCCCGGACCCCGCCGAACCAGCCATTGCAGACCTATCCAGGGCCAGCGCCAGCGCTTCAGATTGGGTTGCATAGACACTGGCAGGCTTGAGGCGTACTGGATGTAGACCTCAAGATGATCTTGTAAGTTCTCGCCCACGCCTGGTAAGTCCGATACCACCCCGATGCCGTATTGGCTGAGCAGAGAGTTGGCGCCGACCCCAGAGAGCTGCAGCAGTTGCGCAGTGCCGAAAGCGCCCGCGCACACGATGACGTGCCCGGCGCGGGCAACCTGCTCACGGCTGTGCGGTCTCCATCGCTGGCGATACGTGACGCCGGTGGCCCTGGTGCCCTCAAAGTTCAACTGGCTGATCAGCGCTCCGGTGCGCACAGTCAAGTTTGGGCGGTCGGTCACGGGATGCAGGTAGGCGCGTGCGGCCGACAGTCGCCGACCACGGTGAATGTTCCGATCGAATGCAGAAAAGCCCTCTTGGCGAAAGCCGTTCACGTCGTCAGTCAGCGGGTAGCCAGCTTGTTGTGCAGCCTTGAAGAAAGCCTCAAACAGTGGGCTGGCCGCAGGCCCCCGTTCAAGCACCAGTGGGCCATCTCCACCGCGCCATTCGTCGGCTCCCGCCATGCACGTTTCCATGCGTTTGAAATACGGGAGACAGTGTCGGTAACTCCATGCGGACATGCCCGGTTGGCGAGCCCAGGCGTCGTAGTCGGCTGGGTTGCCACGCTGGAAGATCATGCCGTTGATTGAGCTAGAGCCGCCAAGCACTTTGCCGCGAGCGTGATACACCTTGCGTCCGCCCATGTGTGGCTCCGGCTCGGTCTCGTAGCGCCAGTCGTAGAAGCGGTTGCCGATGGGCATAGCCAACGCGGCAGGCATGTGAATGAGCAAATCCCAGCGATAGTCGCGGCGACCGGCCTCAAGCACGAGTACCTCGGTGTTGGGGTCAGCGCTCAACCGGTTGGCGAGTACGCAGCCTGCCGATCCGCCGCCGACAATGATGAAGTCGTAGTGGAGTTCGCTCACCAGATCACCCTCGCAAGCCTGGCGGGAAACACCACCGAAACAACCTGGCAACAACGGCGACCCGCATTGTGCATCTAAGTGTGACTTAGGCGATACCGGCGCGTAACAGGTCGTTTCTAGGTTCGTTCCGGTTAGCCAACTTTCAATGTCGCGCGCCGTTTCGGCGGGCGGTGCCACATCTCGGTCCTGCTTTTTCTAGCAGCGGTTGGGTCGGGAGCGAAGTTCCAGGAGGGTCCATGAAACGCAAGTTGTTTGTCATCGGTACCGGAGCTATAGCAGGATTGTTCCTGTTTGCCGGGCCAGCGGGTGCGCAGGAAGACACCACATTGTCCGCCGAAGTTGTCAAAGCTGTGATGGACAACCTGTGGGTGTTCCTAGCTGGCGTGCTGGTTTTCTTGATGCAGGCCGGATTCGCAATGTTGGAATCGGGCTTGACTCGCTCAAAGAACGTGGCCAACATCATGGCCAAGAACCTGGCTGACGCATCGATTGGCATACTTGCGTTCTTCGTCGTGGGTTACGGGCTGGCCTATGGCGCCGATGGCAACAGCGTGTTCGGTTGGGGCTCCTTCGCCCTGGCTGGAGTTGACTTGTTTGACATCTCTGAAGGTCTGTCGGGATCAACCGACTTCTTCTTCCAGGCCGTATTTGCAGCCACGGCAGTCACGATTGCGTCCGGCGCGATGGCAGAACGGACAAAGTTCAGCACGTACCTCATCTTCAGCTTGGTGACAACGGCGATCATTTACCCAATCGTGGTCCATTGGACCTGGGGCGGTGGCCTAATCGCCAACATCTCGATCGGCGACGCCGTCTACAGCGATTTTGCGGGTTCAACCATCGTTCATAGCGTGGGCGGCTGGATCGCTCTCGTCGGGGCTTGGATGCTTGGGCCACGCCTTGGGAAATACGACGCCGATGGTCGCTCTCGTGCCATCCCGGGCCACAACGTGACGCTCGCGATCCTGGGTGTGTTCATTCTCTGGTTCGGCTGGTTCGGCTTCAACGCAGGATCGGAGCTCGCCGCCGACGAGTATGTGATGTTCGTAGCTCTCAACACGGTGCTCGCGGCTTGCGCAGGCGTAATCGGCGCCACCGCGCTGAACTGGGTGCGCAGCGGGCGGCCGGACGTGCCGATGGCAGGAAACGGCGCGCTGGGTGGGTTAGTCGGCATCACCGCAGGCTGCGGCACGATGACACCGTGGGGCGCGCTCGTCACGGGCTTCATAGCCGGAATCCTCGTGGTGCTCGTCGTCGGCTTTGTGGATCGCAAGCTGAAAATCGACGATCCGGTCGGTGCTTTCGCGGTGCATGGCGCGGCGGGTATCTGGGGCACGCTGGCTATCGGCCTATTTGCTCGCTACGACGATGCCTTCTTGGGTCGTGAGGACGCCGGGCTGTTCTACGGCGGCGGCATTGAGCAGCTAATAGTGCAGTTCTTGATGGTCGTAATCGTTGCTGCGTGGGTCATTGCTACAGCGACGATCCTGTTCGGGGTTCTGAAGGCAACCATCGGGCTGCGAGTCTCCGAAGAAGAGGAAATGGTGGGCCTGGATGTCTCCGAGCACGGAGGCCCTGGAATTGCGCTGGACGACGTGGTCACGAGCCGCTGAAGCTGGGGAGACGGGCAACCGGCCGAGAGGGCCGCTGAGACCCGATAACTGACGGATTGGCCCCGGCCTGGACGTGGATCCGGGCCGGGGGCCGGACTTGAGCGCTCAAGCCAGCAGCGCCGTTGGCATATGAGTACAAGATCCTTTGGCGGCGCGGTCTGTAGCCAGAAGCCGTGCGGCTCGCTGGGCATAGCTTCAGCGACCTCGGGGCTTAGCCCACCGCAAGGCTCTAGCTACCGCATAGCTTCAGCGCGGTGATACGGCAGCTCATCGCAAACCTGGCACGGGGCCTGGCCATGGGCGCAGCCGATGTCGTGCCCGGCGTGTCGGGCGGCACGGTGGCCTTGTTGTTGGGGATTTACGACCGGTTGGTGACCCAAGCAGCGCACCTGAGCACGGCTGTGGCTGTCGCGTTGCGAGGTCGGTTGCGACAGGCAATCAGATTGGCTGGACAGGCGGAATGGGCCTTTCTAGGCGCACTAACGGTTGGCATCGCCGTTGCCGTTGTAGCGCTCGTGGAACTCATGCGGCTAGGTATCGAAGAACAGCCCGTAGGCATAGCTGCAGCGTTCTTCGGCCTCGTGTTCGCCACGGTGGTGATCACTCGGCGACAAGTGAGTCAATGGAGCTACAAGCTCGCGGCGCTGAGCGTATTGGTGGCCGCAGCGGTGTTTTTGCTGCTCGGCATTCGTACCGGCAGCGTCGTTAATCCCCGCGCCGCGCTGATCATCGCGGCAGGCGCTTTGACTATCTGCGCCATGATATTGCCCGGTATCTCCGGTGCGTTCGTGCTGTTGATGATCGGCCTCTACGACCCAATCACGACAGCGGTTTCTGAGCGCGACCTGGTGACGGTCGCTCTGTTCGGGCTGGGAGCGGCCCTGGGGCTCGGATTGTTCTCTCGCCTGCTGGTGCTGGTGTTGGAGCGATGGCGAGACGCTGTGATAGCCGTGCTACTGGGGCTCATGGCCGGATCGCTGCGGGTGTTGTGGCCGTGGCCGGTTGGCACCGTGGACTCTGGGGGCTTTGGCAACGCCGCACTGGGCGCTCCCCCCGCGTCACAAGTGCTCGGAGCGCTCCTAGTTGCCTTGGCGGCGGCAGCTATCGCCGTCGCGTTGCACCATTTGGGAGGACCGGGAGGTTCGGGCACCGTGGGCGATTCGGGCAGCCTGGGTGCTCCGGAGAGGAGTGAGCAATCAGCGTCAGTCTCCCCACGTCGGTGCCGGTAGAACTCTGCACTGCGGGCAGCGACACTGCATCGTGAAATCGGCCAAGACAGAGCCAACTACAGAAAGCCACATGCCATGGCCACATCACTTGTCATAGTTGAGTCGCCCGCGAAGGCACGGACAATCTCGCGCTTGCTGGGGGACGACTTCGTGGTGGAGTCGTCCATTGGCCATGTTCGGGATTTGCCGCGCAGTGCCTCCCAGGTGCCAGCCGCCTACAAATCTGAGCCGTGGGCAACATTGGGCGTGAACCCCGACGATGGCTTCAAACCGCTCTACGTGGTGACGGCCGCGGAGCAGGTCAAGAGGCTGCGCTCACTGGTACGAAAGGCAGACAGGCTGTATCTGGCTACCGATGAGGATCGCGAGGGTGAGGCCATCGCCTGGCATCTGTTGGAGGTGCTGAACCCGTCGATACCGGTTCTGCGAATGGTCTTCCACGAGATCACAGCGGCGGCGATTCGTGAGGCCATCGACAATCCGCGCGACCTTGACCGACGGCTGGTAGATGCCCAAGAAGCACGACGCATCTTTGATCGCCTTTACGGCTATGAGGTTTCGCCGGTGCTATGGAAAAAGGTGGCGCCGCGGCTGTCAGCGGGACGGGTCCAAAGTGTTGCCAATCGGCTGATCGTGGAACGTGAGCGAGAGCGGATGGCTTTCCGTTCCGCTGAGTACTGGAGCATCAACGTCACTTTGGACTACCGCGGGAACCAAGCGGGTGAGCAGTCAGCTAGCACTCCTGAGGATCACGCCGAGGAGTCCTCTGGAGAACTGTTTGAGGCGTCGTTGGTGTCGTTGAACGAACGCCGCATCGCGACCGGTAGGGACTTTGATCAACAAGGCCAACTGCGCGCCAACGACATATCGGTGCTTGATGCACCCTCAGCTCAGTCGCTAGCTGATGCCTTGACTGGCGAGTCATTCGCGGTGACCTCGCGCGAGTCCAAGCCGTACCGGCGCCGCCCGCAACCGCCGTTCATCACATCAACATTGCAGCAAGCAGCAGGAGCCCGCTTGGGCTTTTCCGCTGCGCGCACCATGGCGGCGGCGCAGCGGCTCTATGAGAACGGCCGCATCACCTACATGCGCACTGACAGCACGACCCTGTCAGATCAGGCGCTCGGCGAAGCGCGGGGCGTCATCAAGGAACGCTACGGCGAGCGGAACCTTCCGCCCGAGCCGCGCATCTACACCCGCAAAGTCAAGAATGCTCAGGAAGCTCACGAGGCCATTCGCCCAGCAGGCGATAGTTGGCCAGCACCCGGTGAGGTCACCGACCTCGGCGGTGATGCTGCTCGCGTCTACGACCTGGTGTGGCAACGCACCGTGGCCAGCCAGATGATCGACGCCACCGGTGAGACCGTCACCATCAAGTTGGCGGGCACTGCGAACTGTGATCTGCCGCCGACATACTCAGTGACCTCGCCCAACTCAACGTCCGACAGTTCCGGTCAGCGCCAGCCCGACGCAGGCGAGACCAATGCCGCCCAGCCCGACCCCGGCCAGAACAACCCCGATCAGTCCGGTGATGGCCAACGTGGCCAACCTGGTCCACATAGTGTTGAGCTATCCGCCGCAGGCACTGTGGTGCTCAGTCCCGGATTCCGACTTGTGTATGCGCCACCACCCGCACGTGCCGATGAGGAACCCGAGCGCGTCCTCCCCGATTTGGACGAAGGCGACAGCGCTACTGCGGTCTCTCTAGAGCCGAACGCTCGCAGCACGAGTCCTCCAGCCCGCTACAGCGAAGCATCGCTAGTGCGACGACTTGAAGAGTTGGGTGTCGGCCGACCCAGCACCTACGCCAGCATCATCGAGACCATCCAGGCGCGTGGATATGCGTGGAAAAAGGGCTCATCGTTGGTGCCAGCGTTTACCGCATTCGCCACTGTCGGGCTAATGGAGCGACACTTCGACCATCTGGTCGATTACGAGCTGACCGCCCGCATGGAAGCCGATTTGGATGAGATAGCCAGCGGGGAGCGTGACAGCGAGCCGTGGCTGAGGACGTTCTACTTCGGCGACGATTCAGCCGACACGTCCGAGGCAGCCGGTGGCCTGCGCTACCTCGTCTCAGACGACCGTCTGGCAGTCATCGACCCGGCAGAGATCAACAGCATTCCCATCGGCACCGACCCCGACGGGCAGCAGGTAGTGGCACGAGTGGGCCGCTACGGACCGTATATCAAGCACGGCGACACCATCCGATCAATCCCCGATGGCGTAGCGCCTGACGAGCTGAGCCTGCAGCGAGCTCTGGAGTTGATTGAGCAACCCACCGAGCGAGTACTGGGCGCCGACCCAGACACGAACCTCGACATCATCGTGCGGCCGGGTCGGTTCGGTCCTTACGTCTCGGTAGGTCGACCCGACGAAGTGGACCGTCCCCGCACAGCCTCGTTGCTCAGCGGCCAATCGCCGGAAACGCTCACTCTTGATGACGCCATGGCGTTGCTCTCGCTGCCGCGCAGCGTCGGTGTGGACCCGTCCGATGGGGCCGAAATTGTGGTGCATAACGGCCGTTACGGTCCGTACCTAACCAAGGGCAGTGGCAGCGGCCAGGAGACTCGCAACCTGGAGTCTGAATCCCAACTGTTCGCACTTACGTTGCCAGAAGCGCTGGCCTTGCTAGCCCAGCCCAAGCGGCGACGTGGACAGCAAGCCGCGAACGCGGGCCGCGAGTTAGGTGAGGACCCCGACAGCGGCAAGCCGATGTTGCTCAAAGACGGCCGCTTTGGTCCATATGTGACCGACGGTGAGTACAACGCATCGCTACAGCAAGGCGATAATGCTGAGTCGCTGACGGTTGAGCGTGCTGCAGAGTTGTTGGCTATACGTCGGGCTAAGGGTCCAGCAAAAAAGCGCTCAGCCAAGAAACGTGCAGCCAAGAAAACAGGCGCCAAAAAACGTGCCGCCAAGAAGTCGCCAGCCAAGAAATCAGCTTCCAAGAAAAGTCCAGCCGGAAAACGTGCTGCCAAGAAGTCGCCTTCCTCACGCCGCTAGCGGACCCTATGCGTCTGGCAGCATTACGACGCTGGGTGCGAGGACGTCGTCGTGTCAGCGCAATGCCCCAGCTTGCAGCAGCGACTGGGTCTGACGCCGCTTGTTCTAGTCTGCTGAGTGACATGAGTTCGGAGGGAGCCGACGCGATGTCCAGCACCCCGGACCAGCAAGATCCGCATGCGTCCGCGGCTGCTGCGCCCTCACGGCTGTTCTCCGCACCGGGCTTCGCACGACTGTGGGGAGCCCAGGTCGTGAGTTCTTTCGGCGACTGGATCGGGCTGCTGGCCATTATTGAGGTCGCTCGGCGGATAGGCGGCGATCAGCCAGGTTCAGCTATCGCGTTGGTGGTCACCGCACGGGTATTGCCAGGGTTCTTTCTGGCATCCGCGGGCGGAATCATTGTGGATCGTTTCAACCGCAAGCGACTGTTGGTGATCTGCGACATCGTGCGCGCGAGCGTGCTGTTGACGATTCCGTTCATCGACCGAGTGTGGGGCCTGGTGCTGGCTTCGTTGGTGCTGGAACTGGCCACGTCGCTATGGAGCCCGGCCAAGGAAGCCATCGTCCCCAACATCGTGCCGACTGAGCACCTGACCGCAGCCAACTCACTTGGGCTCCTCGCCGCCTACGGCACCTTCCCATTGGGAGCAGGCGCATTTGCCTTGATGGCCAAGCTGGGCGAGCTAATCGGCTGGACCGACATCGGCCAGGTGGAGCTGGCGCTGGTCATCGACTCGGCCACGTTCTTAGTGGCAGCGGCGCTTATTGCCACGCTGCCGCTACTGCCACACGTAACCGCCAAGCAGATCAAGCGTGTTAGCGGACGACGAATTAGTTGGGGTCAGGGCTTCCGCGAGCTGCGCGAGGGCTGGGACTTCATTGCGCTCAACCCGCAAGTGCGTGCCGTGCTGGTCGGTTTGGGCACCGGCATGATCGGCGGCGGAATGTTGGTTCCGCTGGGGGCCGTTTACAACGACGAGGTGTTGGGCGCTGGCAGCGCGGGCTTCAGTTCGATCCTGGTGGCGATGGGTCTCGGCGTGGGCGGCGGAGTGGCTGTAGTCACGGTGCTGCAGACCGCCGCGAATCGACGCGGCAGTAACGCACGACTTGTCGTCGGTGGTCGCGCACGGCTGTTTGTCATATCGGTTTTCACCGCTGGCGGATCGCTGCTCTTCGCGGCCTCGGTGTCGGTCACGATGCTGGTGCTGGCGGGGGTGTTGGTGCTCGGACTGGCTGCTGGCTCGGTCTACGTCAACGGCTTGACTCTGCTACACGAGAACGTGGAAGAGGTGTTGCGTGGGCGCGTGTTCGCCGCGATGTACACGCTGGTGCGTTTCTGTCTGCTTATTTCCATGGCGCTGGGCGGATTTCTGTCCGATGGATTCGACTGGCTCTTTGACGCCGCCTTCAATAACCGCATCACGTTCGGTAGTTCGTCGCTGGCGCTACCGGGCGTGCGGGGCGCGCTATGGCTGGGGGCATTGCTCATCCTCGTAGCTGGCGTGTTGGCAGGAATATCGCTGCGAAGCAGTCAAGGCGAGCGACGTCGCACGCCACGCGCCGCCAAAGCAAATGCCACCGAAGCAAGTGCCGCTGAGGCAAACCCAACCGTGTCTGGTGCATCTGACTCGAATCGGGCTGGCACAGACTCAGCCAGCACAGACCCAGCCCGCACAGATCCAGCCGGTTCAGACTCAGCCGACCACTCTCAGGTCAACCCATGACCGCACGCGGCCGCTACATAGCGCTTGAAGGTTCAGAGGGAACGGGAAAATCGACGCAGGCAGAACTGCTCGCCAAACACCTTGACGCGGTGCTGACGCATGAACCGGGAGTGACAGCGCTGGGGTCGCACCTTCGCAATCTGCTGCTCTACAAAGACCTGTGGCCGAGTCCGAGGGCCGAGGCGTTGCTGTTTTGCGCGGACCGAGCGCAGCACATTTCCGAGGTTGTTGCGACGGCGCTTGCCAAGGGCCGCGACGTAGTGACCGACCGTTCCTACGGATCGACGTTGGCCTACCAAGGTTTCGGCCGTGGACTGCCCACCGACGAGCTGCGTCAGTTGGTGGAATACGCGTCGCGCTGTCCCGAGCCCGCGCCTCACGGCCACTGCCTGCCTGATGTGCTGCTGCCCGATGTGGTGGTGCTGCTGGAGATGCCGCTGGCCGAGGCGCGTCAGCGCGTCGCGGGCCTAGACGACGCTGATGGCAATCAGTTGGCGTTGCGGCTCGATACTGCAGGAACGGAACGGTTCAAGGACAAATTCGAACACGAGGATCATCGCTACTGGGAACGAGTGCGCCAGGGTTTCGCGACGTTGCGCGACGAGGAACCCAACCGCTGGGTGAGCGTGGATGCCACCGGCGAGATCGGCGAGGTTGCTGCGCGTGTCATTGAGGCCGTTGAGACGCATCCAGCGATGAGGGACTAGCCCAACACAGTGCCGACGGCTTCTGAGAGCGACGAACAAGTAGCCGCGCCTGAGCCGCTGTCGCTGTTTGACCTCGACGAACCTGCTCCGCCGACTGAGGCGCCACCCGAACCTGCCACACCGACTGAATCGTCACCCGAGCCCGAGGTGTCGCCGGAAACAACGGCGAACGACGAGTCACCGCCCGAACCCGCACCCAATGGCGCGTTCGGCGCAGATCATGTTCCGCGGGACGATCCGCCAATCGGGGATCTGCTGAACGGCATCGTCGGGCAGCAGTCGGCAGTGGAGCGGCTGCGGGCAGCACTCTCGTCGCCGCTGCCGTCTTACTTGTTTGTGGGCCCCGCTGGCGCTGATCTACGCGGGGCGGCTTGCCGGTTCGCCGGAGAGCTACTGGCAGCCCGCAGCTCAACGCCCGAACGTGAACGCCGCCTCGCGCTAGCACAAAGCCACCCCGACCTAGTGATCTTCGACCGGGTAGGTGTCGCTTTGACAGCCGAACAAGCCCGCGAAGCGGTCAGCACTGCCGCGACTGCGCCTGCTACCGGAGATGTCAAAGTCGTGCTGCTCGCCGATGTAGACCGGGCTGCTCAGAGCGCACCGATCCTGCTCAAGTCGGTAGAGGAGCCACCGCCATCAACCGTATTTGTGCTGCTAGCTGCGGAAATCAACCGTGCGATGGAAACGTTGGCTTCCCGTTGTGTACGCGTCGACTTCGAGGCGCTGAGTGAGGATGAGTTGCAGGAGTTGCTCATAGTTGAGGGCATAGAGCGCGGGCGTGCCGAGTTCGCTGCTGTCGCGGCCGACGGCTCCGTTGACCGAGCTCGCATGCTCGCCCGCGACGACAGCGCTGCTGCACGTATAGAGATGTGGCAGACGCTGCGGAGTTCCCTCAACGGCAGCGGATCCACGGCGCTGGCTGCCGGTGAAGCGGCACTGGAAGCGATTGAACAAGCAGTAGCGCCGCTAGAAGCCCACCACGAAGCCGAGCGAGTACAAGCCGATGAGCAGGCCGAGGCCTACGGAACGAATGTTGGCCGTAGCTCGCTGGACGAGCGGCATCGACGCGCGCTGCGCCGGGTTCGCTCCGATGAGTTCGCGATGGGGTTGTCGGTGCTGGCTGCACAGATTCGAAGCGAATCTGCGAGCGGCTACCTGCCATTGGATGTAGCTGGTGCCCAACTGGAGGCAATCAGCGATGCCGCGGAGGCGCTGCGCTACAACGCCAACCAACGTCTCGCTCTCAACCACTTGTTCATCCGACTCGGCCGGTCGCGTACCGTCCGGTGAGCCCGAGGTGGGGATTGAACCCACGACCTGCTCTTTACGAGAGAGCCGCTCTGCCACTGAGCTACTCGGGCAACGGGCGGTTCACGGTAGCAGCCGCAACCCTTTAGGCCGCCAGCCTGCTTTGACACCGCGAAGTCGCCTGGCCCCAGCGCCAGTGGGGTTGCCAGCGGGGTTCTAGATCAAACGATGAGTCCACGATGACTACACGTTGACTATTGGTGATGACAAGAGGTGGCGGCTAATGAGGTTATGGCTAACATTGGGGCCATGAACGCACTGGCTGCGCAGGTCTGGCATTACTGGCTGGCGGTGCCTCTTACGGTGGTGACTATTGCTACTGTGGCCAAGCTGATAGCGGGCTACGTGCAAAAGGTCGTCGCACCGCGGTACCCGAAGCGCTGAGTGACCAAGCGCTGAACCGCCGAGCAACCGGGAACTGAGCCAACAGGTGGACGCCCCTGCCGACGAGCATGTTGATTGGGACTTGGCGCGCCGCATAGCTGTGCGCGTGGCTGGCAGTGAGCCGCTGTATGAGTCTTACCTGGCGGAGAACTTGCGGCAGGATTTCGCCCGAATCGTGCCCGTAGCCGCCGAGTTAGTGGCCATTGAGACCAGACTGTCGACTCCTGGCGAGGCTAAAGCGGAGGTCATAGACCGCACTGGCTGGATCGACGCGAATCTCGCAGCGTTTCGACGATTGCTGCAGCCTGTTCTAGGTGCGGTGGACGGCTCTGATCAATCAACGCAGTCCTCGCGGATAACGCGAACGCTGGGAGCGCTGGAGTTGGGTTCGGTGCTGGGCTGGATGGCGCGCAGGGTGCTGGGCCAGTACGACCTGCTGTGGGCAACCGAAGACCGCGCCTCAACTCCGGATGTGGTTCCCGTCTCAGGCGGTTCCGTGTCAGACTCGGGCGCTGTCGCTGCTGCGCAAACCAGCACAAGCCCCGAAGCCGCCAGCGAAACAGGGGGCGACACCGTCTATTTCGTCGGCCCGAACATCTTGGTGACCGAAAAGCGCTACGCCTTTGACCCCGCCCAGTTTCGCTTGTGGCTAGCGTTGCACGAGTTGACGCACCGATCACAGTTCACCGGTGTGCCGTGGTTGCAACAGCGCTTGATTCAGCTAGTAAACGGGCTAGTCGAGGAGGCACAACCCGATCCTGAGCGTGTCCGTGAGGGCCTTCTCACGCTGGCAACGCAGCAACGCAAAGGCCGCAATCTACTCAGCGAGGGTGGGCTCGCTGCAGTGTTCGCCACCGAGCAGCAGCGTGAGCTGCTAGCCCAGGTGGGCGGCATGATGAGTCTGGTGGAAGGGCACGGCGATGTCACGATGGCACGAGCCGCCCTAGGGCACCTGCCCGACGCCGACCGCTTCGCGGTGGTCATGCACCATCGGCGCCGCAGCGCGCGGGGCATGACCCGCCTGATCCAACGGTTGACAGGCATCGAGGCCAAGTTGGCCCAGTATCAGGCTGGCGAGGAGTTCATCGCCCGCATCGAGGCCGAACGTGGCCCCCGTGCGGTAGATCGTGTTTGGGAGCGCGTTGAACACTTGCCGTCTATGTCGGAGATCAACGATCCTCAGGCTTGGCTGGAGCGTGTGCCCGCAGCCTGACCCCACTGGGCCTATCAACACAGGGCCCACCGACACTGGGCCCATCCACACTGGGCCCATCCAGACTGGCCGCACCCAGTCGGGCGCTGGCATCGAGTCGGCAACCCAGATCAACAACGAGCTTGATCTGCTTCTGCGCAGATGCACTTATGACGAGGTCGCACGCGACCCGAGCGAACAACTGGAGTTCACTTGCGCAGTCTCAGGTGGCCCCGACTCGGCTGCGCTGCTTGTGCTTGCCTGCCGCTTCGTCCAGCGACACGGCAGTGCGATGGGTGCTGTCACGGCAATTCACGTTGATCATGGTCTCCGCAGAAGTGGCGCTGTTGAGGCGGAGCGGGTGCAGGCTCTATGCGACCGACTCGGTGCCGAGTTGCGCGTGGTGCAGCTTGCTCTGGCGGCGGGACCCAACCTGCAAGCTCGGGCACGCGCCAGTCGCCACGCTGCGCTCGGCCCGGATGCCTTGCTCGGTCATACTGCCGACGACCAAGCCGAGACGGTGCTCTTGCAGCTAATGCGTGGTGGCGCGCTGGATGCCCTTGCTGCCATGAGGGCCGACCGGCGTCCGCTACTGGGGTTGCGTCGCAGTGATACAGAACGAGTGTGCCAGTTAGTTGGCTACGAACCCATCCGCGATCCCTCCAATTGCGACACTCGCTTTTGGCGCAGTCGAGTCCGTCACGAGGCCGTCCCGCTGCTGTGCGACATCGCCGGGCGCGATGTAGTGCCGCTGCTGGCGCGCTCAGCGTCGTTGGCGGCCGATGAGGCCGACCTGCTCGATGAGTTAGCCAGCCAGATTGATCCACAAGATGCGTCCGCGCTGCGAGCCGCGCCGGTGGCCTTGGCTCGGCGAGCTATCCGAGCATGGTTGCGCACCGACTATCCCCCCGATGCGAACACCGTCGAACGAGTGCTGGATGTGGCCAGGCAAACCCACCGCGCCACTGAGGTAGGCGACGGACGGCGGGTTACCCGCTCAGCGGACCGATTGCGCCTGGAAAGCTGACATCCAGCATGCTGACGTCCGGAAGTAGACGGCAGCGCGATTGGGGACTCTCACGCGCTAGGTTCGGCTCACGTGACACCTGAGCCGCAGTCGCAAGAATTGTCGTGTGCCATTGACGCGGGCCCTCTCAACTTGAACTGCCCCAACTCGGAGTTGGGCGACCTCGACTCGATGCTGGCTGACGACCCTGCTGTTGGCGAGGTACTTGTCTCGGGTCCCGAAATCGCCGCTCGAGTCGCCGAACTGGGCGGCCAGATCACAGATGACTTCGCAGGCCGCCAGCCGCTACTTGTAGCGGTGCTCAAGGGTGCCGTGATGTTCGCTTCCGATCTCAGCCGCGCTATCGACTTGCCGATCGAAATGGACTTCATGGCGGTGTCGTCGTATGGCAGCAGCACCCGTTCTAGCGGTGTTGTCCGCATCCTCAAGGATCTCGATGTCGATATCGCCGGACGCGACGTGATCTTGGTTGAGGACATCGTTGAGAGCGGTCTCACGCTGTCCTACCTGCGTCGCAGCCTGCTGGCCCGCGGCCCCGCCAGCCTTGCCGTGTGCTCATTGCTAACGCGTGAGCACAACGGCAGCCTGGAAGGCCTCGTTGACTACATCGGCTTTCGCCTACCGCCAGTGTGGGTTATTGGTTACGGGCTGGATCTGGCACAAAAATATCGCAATCTGGCCGAAATACGCGCCTACGATGCTGCGGCACATGACACGTCATGATCAAACCAGCATGAACGCCAAGCCATGAAGGGCAAGTGGGCGGAGGGCATTGAGCCCCGCAACTTGAGCTGGGTCGTCGCTGAACGTCTCGCTGTGTGTGAGCGTCCCGGTGGCTACGGCGCCAGTCACAGGCGCGTGCGCCGCCAGGAAGAGATCATTTGGCTACGACTCAACGACTTTGACGTTGTCGTTTCGCTCACCACCGCGCCGCACAATCTGCACAGCTACGCGGAGCTGAATCTGCCTCATTTGCATCGGCCCTGGCCTGAGTCTGATGACCTGGGCGAGTACCTATTGCAGGTTCGCGATGACCTGGAGCAGTTGGCTAGCGAAGGCAAGCGTGTGATCCTGCACAAAGACAACGTGGGTGAGGACATCTGCGGCTTCGTGGCCGCATATTTGCTGCTGTCAGGCAAGGTCCCCGCCGGTCCGCAGGCGACAGCCATCACCGAGAGGATCTTCGGACAGCGAATCGGTCCCGAAGGACGCCGCGTGGTTGAAGTGGCGCTGGACGTGTGCGCTGATCGTGCTTGATAAACTTGTCTAGTAGTTGTGCGCGGTGATCATGCGAGCCGACTGTGTTGGAGACGCTCCGCCTAATGGTGATCGCATTGAGTTACGTGACTTGCGGGTCATGTGCGTGATCGGGGCGCTGACTCACGAGCGCACCGCACCTCAGCCACTGCGCATTGATGTGGATCTGTACGCGGATCTGTGCCAAGCGGGTGCGTCAGACGATTTGAGCGCCACGGTGGATTACGGCACTGCCTGCAATCGCATCGTGTCACTATGCGACGACGCGCAACCCCAACTGCTTGAGCGATTGGCGGAGCTGATTGCAGCAGACTTGTGTCGTGAGAGCGCTGTGACCGCAGCCACTGTCACGGTCACCAAACTGCGCCCGCCCGTAGCGGCCGACCTCGGCACTAGCGCCGTGCGCATCACCCGCCGCGCCCGCTGAACCTGTGAGCCTGCTGAGCCCATGATTGTGGGAGCCCGTTGAGCCCGTGAGCGCCAGGGCAGTGCCAGCTTTCGTGGGGTTGGGCGCGAACATCGGCAATCCCGCTGCGCAGCTAGCCGATGCTCTTGAGTCGTTGGACGCAGATGGTGTGCTAGTGGCCGTGTCGGGTGTGTACCTGAGCGCACCTATCGGCCCAGCTCAGCCTCGGTATTGGAACTTGGTGGCAGAACTTCGGGTCACCGACGACCCTTACGAGTTGTTGGCCCGCTGCCAGGCTCTTGAGGCTTCAGCAAGGAGAGAGCGTAGTGAGCGTTGGGGCCCACGCACGTTGGATGTAGATGTGCTGTTGTTCGGTGAGCTAGCGATGCGCGAACCGAACCTAGAGATTCCTCACCCCCGCATACGCGAACGCCGATTCGTCCTAGACCCGTTGGCAGAGCTGGCACCCGAACTGGTGAGCGGTGACGAACTAGCGGCGGTCTCCGACCAGGACTGCCACCGCATCGGCGACGCCGGGATGTTGCGTGAGCAGCCAGCCGCGCAGGCGTAGCGCTAAGTCAGTTTTGCAAGCACGGAGCTCTGCAAGTCTCGCCAGGGCCGAGTCTTCGGCAGTCCGCCAGATTGCGCGTGTAAGATTGGCAGGCCATGTCGTGTATGATTGGCAGGGTATGTCTGACAGCACGCATTCGTCTGGTCGGCGCGGTGAGGAACTAGGTTCTCTGGCACGCGTGAAGGGCTTAAGGTCCGATACCGCATCATTGCCGCCCCCCCCCCCGAGGCTGGGGTGCTGGTATGGGTAGGTTCCGGCGAAGCCGCCGGTGGGGGTTGTTGGTAGCGACGGCTTCGTTGTTGGCGGCGGGTCTGAGTTTGGTTCCGTCGGCGGTTTCTGGGCAGGGTACGGCTCCATCAGAGAAACCTAAATTGGATGTCGCTGGTGGTATTGGTACTGTGTATCTGGTGTGGCAGCTGGATACTGCTGATGATTCTATAACTAAATGGCAGTATAGTAGTGGCACGTCGTGGTCGGGTGTGAATAACTCAAACTCGTGGACTGATATTCCTGACTCAGACGCATCTACTAGGACTTACGAAGTTAAGAACATTGCTAGCAATATTAAGACCTTGTTCTTCAAAGTGCGCGCAGTTAACGACAATGGTAATGGACCACAATCCAGCACGTGGCGTGCGTGGTTGAGGAGTCAGGCTGCTGGGCTGTCGATAGATGGTGCGGCTACCGCAACTGTTACGGAGGGCGATTCCGGTTTTCAGACTGTTACTGTTACTGTGGAGTTGTCACATAATGCTCCTGCTGGCGGGTTGGCGGTTAAAATTCAAGATATGACGCGTGTTACAACGGCCACATGGTCCGCCACGTGCTTCCTAAATGACGAGGTTTGTATATCCGGTAGCTCTAATATAGTGACGGTTCCTGCCGGGACCAAGACGACAACTTTCACTGTGCGCATATTTGGTGATGAGGCTGTGGAGGGTACTGAACAAGTTGGCTTGTTTATACATCCCAACGAAAGCGATACTAATTTGATCGGTAAGAGTCCGCCTTGGACTGGCGGTAAGCCAGTAGTTATCACGATTTTAGATAACGACGGCAAATACGCTACCACGACCACGTCTACTACTACCACGACTACCACCACAACCACGACGACTACTACTACCACGACTACCACCACAACGACAACAACCACAACGACGACTACTACTACTACTACTACTACTACTACTACTACTACGATTCCGAAGCCAGCGAAGCCTGCCAGGGTGTCGGCGTGGGTGGCGTCGTCCTCTTCGCTGGGGGTACAGTGGACTGCGTCTAGTGATGCTTCGATCACGAAGTACCAGTATCAGCAACGAAAAGGTAGCGACGATTGGGGTGACTGGACTGATATAGAGGGCACGAATGCGAGTACTGGCAGTCACGTGTTTGGTGGTCTCGAGGCTGGTACACAGTATAGTTTCCGGATACGAGCTGTCAACGCTTCAGGCAACGGTCCCGCTTCCGATGTGGTGACAAAAACTACTAGCGCATCAACACCTACTACGACAAGCACGACTACAACTACAACCACCACGACTACGACTACGTTGCCGAAGCCTGCGGTTCCTTCAAATCTGCGTGCCGCTGCGGCGTCTTCGTCTTCTGTGACGTTATCTTGGGATAATCCGAGTGATGCTTCGATTACGGGTTATCGGTATACTTTGATGAAGTCGGGTGGTAGTTGGGCTAGTTGGAAAGCGATGACGGGTTCGAACGCATCGACTGTCAGCTATCTCGTTACCGGGTTAGAAGCCAATACACAGTATCAGTTCCAAGTGCATGCGCAGAACAGTGCGGGTAATGGTCGCGCTGCGGGTCCCGTGTCAGCTACTACTAGCGCTACTACTACCACAACAACTACAACTACCACAACAACAACAACTACCACTACTACAACAACAACTACTACAACAACAACAACAACTACTACTACAACAACAACAACAACTACTACTACAACAACAACAACTTTGCCGAAGCCTGCGGTTCCTTCAAATCTGCGTGCCGCTGCGGCGTCTTCGTCTTCTGTGACGTTATCTTGGGATAATCCGAGTGATGCTTCGATTACGGGTTATCGGTATACTTTGATGAAGTCGGGTGGTAGTTGGGCTAGTTGGAAAGCGATAGCGGATTCGAACGCATCGACTGTCAGCTATCTCGTTACCGGGTTAGAAGCCAATACACAATATCAGTTCCAAGTGCATGCGCAGAACAGTGCGGGTAATGGTCGCGCTGCGGGTCCTGTCTATGCGACTACTAGCGCTGCTTCTACTTCTACTAGCAGCACAACAACTACGACTGCGGCTACGATTACGCCCTCGAAGCCCGCGGCACCTGTTGGTTTGTCGGCTACTGCTACTGAGTCGTCTGTGACTTTGACGTGGAATGATCCTGGTGATACCTCAATCACAGAGTATCGATATGGCCAAAGACAAGCGGGCGGCAGTTGGGGTAGCTGGCAGGCGATACCTAGTTCGACTGCTTCAACTGTCAACTACACCATTACCGGGTTGCAGCCGGGCACCCAGTACGAATTTCAGCTTCACGCCAGAAACAACTTAGGCGCGAGCTCGGCTGCTGGGCCGGTGTCGATCACTACGAAAACAGCGGCACCGACTACATTAAGCACCACACCTCCAACCACCAGCGGTGGCGGTGGCGGCATTGGCACTGGCGGTGTAGGCGGTAGTGCTGATGGCACGATCACGACCCAAGCGCGCACAGGGACAGCTGCTGCGACGAGTAACGCTCGAGGTGTTCCTTCCAAACCGCGGTTTACCATTCGCGCGAAGAACGGCACTGTTTATTTGACGTGGCAAAACCCTGGCGATAGTTCTATCATCAGGTACGAATACCGTCACAGACCGACCAGAAGCGACGATTGGTCAGAATGGACAACGATACCCGCCTCAAACAATTCCACTACCGAGTTTGAATTCACCGATCCGGACAACAAACAAATCTGTATACAACTACGAGCTGTGAACACCAACGGCAACGGCACCAGATCCACCGAATACTGCATCAACCTAAACACCAAAAGCACGCTATCAGCAGCAAACGCAGAACGCCTAGCAATAAGACTACTAAGACTACTACTCAAACTAATGTAAACAACCTAACTGCGAAGCTGAACACAACACAATAAGATATAAAAATAGTCCCCGCAAACAGAGCAACACTGCCCACCAATCCATGTAGGCGAGGTTCGTTGATGGCAGCGTCACGTATCGGGCGGTGTGTCAACTGGCTTTATGAACAGCCCTTCGGCGTTGACACAGAGTCCGTCCGGGCCGTATATCTCGGCGTGCTGGACGATCTTGCGGCCAGAGGTGCTCTGAATCCACGCCCGTAAGTGCAGCGGCTCGTTCAGCGGAGTAGCGGCGCGGTAGTGAACGGTGAGGCGACCGGTAAAGGCCTGCCTACCACGCATCCGGTTGAGTGCCCCCATTAGTTCATCAAGGATGAGTGCGACCACGCCTCCGTGGGCGCGTTCGGGTGGTCCGGCGAACATGGGGTCTACGGTTGCGGTGCCGGTGACGGCACTGTCGGACTCCTTGTAGTACTTGACTTCGACCGATGCGGGATGTAAAACGCCTCCGCCGATCGAGAACGGATCGAACTCAATCTCCTCACCAGGTTCAAGCGGCAAAGGGAAATACTGACCTCCGTAGATCTCACGTAGGTAAGGGCGCGAGAGCATGTCGTTGAGTTTGTCTCGAAGAGCGCCCTGTTCGAGCCGTGCCGCAGCGGACTCCAAGACTGCCGTGACCTCATCCAGCTCTGCGTCGTCAATCCGTCGATTGGCCAGTGCCCTGTTCAGACGACGCACGGCAGCAGCAGCACGCGCAACAACGCTCCAGTCGGTTAGGTCTTCGTGTGTGTCCACGGCCAGCGACGCTAGCTGTCTTTGCTCATAACCAAAGCCGCTCTTTGGTTGCTCGGTAAGTCTGTGCTCCCACACATCGCAAGAAGGTCTCAAAGGGCAGCGTTCCAATGCCATCCGCATCGGGGCGGCGGACTGTACATCCAGGTGCGACCAAGTAGGCCTTGCTGTGAAAATGCTTGTACTGATCTATGAGTGCTGAGAGCCCCCGGCGGGAGTGCGTGGGGGACGAAGCGATTTCAAACGCAAGCATCTTGCCCTCAAACCCGTAGATCAGATCGACTTCGTTGTCCTTCTTGCTGCGCCAATAATGCAGCCGCTGACTTTCGACGCACGCTAGGGTATGCAAGGCGGACGCAGCGAGGTTCTCAAGCAACATACCTTGCTCCTTGTCGTCACTGATCGGTGCTATGCCTCGTCGCAACGTTGCACTGCGCACGGCACCGTCAACGAAGTAACACTTGCGCCCGCGTCTTTGGATATTGCCCTCGTGTCCGGAATAGTTGCCGAGCCTGAAAATCAGGTATGAGCGTTCTAGATAGGACAAGTATTTGTCTACGGTCGGTTGCGTGAGGCTCAGCTCATTCGCGAGCTTGCTTGGTGATAGAATACCTGTGATTTGGCCAGCTAGCGCGTACAGTAAGCGTTCTAGTTGCGCGACATTGCCAATGCCAGTGTACTCGGGAATGTCCTTATAGATTGTCTTTTCTACAGCGTCGTCCAAGAGAATCCGCTGTGATCTGAGCGCTACGTCTTCCAGTTGGTTCATGACAGCGCTGCCGTCGCGGTTGTGTTCGATTAGGTCGTCTAGACCTTGAAACAATAGCTCTGGAAACCCACCAACCATCATCAATATCATCCGCCAGACGTAATCCCGCTTCTCCGGATCTCCCGCGTGTCCTTGCGGCAATGTAGCCAACGTGTCGCTCAACGTCGCTGTGGTTACGAATGGTGTACTGCCTAGACGATCGCTCCAAGTAAACTCAAGAAACTCTTCGAGTTGGACGGGCATGAGGTGAATTTCTTGCCAGCGCCCGATACCGCTTTCGGCCCTGCGGTCTCTGATTATCGCGGTACCGCTTGCGGTGGCAGCTATCTTGATCGGCCACTGTCCGTCGTAGAAGGTCTTCAACCACATATCCCAGCGATCCGCATAGACAATTTCGTCAATCATCAAAAACAAGGGGTTGTCTTCGGTGACGTCACGCTCAGCCAGGAGGCATCTGACCTGATCGCCTAGGCTTGATTCGGTCAACTCTGGGTGGTCCATTTGCAACCAAACTACGTTTCGCGGCGTCACGCCCTGGTTGAGCAAATGGCGAACTGTTTGACGTAGCACTGTTGTCTTGCCGACCCGGCGTGGACCGAGGATCACTTGGTGGCGCTTGGGTGTGTCCGTGTGCAGGCGACGCCAGAGCAGGGTCGCTAAGGGGCGTTCGCCTTCGGGTACCCACCCGCGCGGCAACTCACCGGTCCTGTGCCACGGGTTCAACTCGTCAATGACGCTGAGAAATCTGTCGTTGGCAAAACTGCTGAACTCTGACTGGGGCGCTGCGTTCATCGGACCCTCCCTGCCCATTCACGGAATCCAGCTATGGGCGTCATCACTAGCATTGTAGCATAACAATGTATTATGCAATATCTATTACAACATAAAATACAAAGTGTGAGCGCGGGCGCAGGTGGGCCCAGAGCTTGCCTGGAGCGCATTCACCTCCGCTCCCGGAATCCGGTAGGTCCCAAGCTCGCGGAGGTGAATGCGCTCCAGGCAGCTCTTCGTTTGTTTCTTTCTTCGGTGCTTGTTGCTGCACCTATTGCGCGGGCGTTTCTGCTCGCGCCGGTTGCCTGCTACATCTGCTAGGCAACAGCCATGACTGAAGGTGAGAGGGACGCGGCCGAGCCTGCGAGGCGCGGCAATACAGCCGAGCCTGTGAGGCACGTTGACTCGGCTGAGCTTGGTCGGCGCATCAGCACTGTGGCGATTGTTGGTGCTGGCACTATGGGTAGTGGCATTGCCGCGGTGTCGGCGAAGGCTGGCTGTTCGGTGCTACTGCTTGATGTTGACGAGGCCGCGGCCCAGCGGGCGCTTGAGGCTGTGGATCCCGCTGATCGGGATCTGATCAGCGTTGGCACGATCGACGATCGGCTTGACGACATCGCTGGCTACGACTGGGTGTGCGAGGCTGTTGTGGAAGACCTCGCCGTAAAGCGCGAGCTGTTCGAACGCCTGGAAGCCATCCGCAGCGACGGCTCGGTCATCTCGTCAAACACTTCTGGCATTCCCTTGCGGCAGATCAGCGAGGGCATGGGTGAGCGTTTCCGGCGGGACGTGGCTATCACGCACTTCTTCAATCCCGTGCAGGTCATGAAGCTGCTTGAGCTAATACCTGGCGAGGACACCGAGCCCGACGTCATTGAGGCGTTTGCCCGGTTCGGCACTGAACGGCTGGGCAAGGGCGTGGTGCATGCCAAGGACACCGTGAACTTCATCGGCAACCGCATTGGCTGCTATTTCATGCTGTCGGGCTTGCACCTGGCCAAGCCATTCCTGGCTGACGGTATGACACCCGAGACCATTGACGCAGTGCTCGGCGCTCCGGTGGGCCTGCCGCCCACGGGTCTTTATGGGCTCATTGATCTGATCGGCCTGGACGTAATGGAGTTGGTCGGAGCCAACTTGGCGCAGAATTTGCCGACTGGCGACCGCGGGTTGGAGTTCACAGAGTTTCCTGAGGCTGAGCGAGCCATGGCGGCCCGCAAACAGCTCGGGCGCAAAACCGGCGGTGGATTCAGTCGACGAACCAAAGCCGACGACGGGTCACGCAAGGCGGAGACGTTTGATTTGCAGCGTGGCGAATGGCGTGCGGCGCTTGCACCGGACCTTGATGGGGTTCCGATGGATTTGGGTGAGGTGATGTTCGCCGACTCATCTCAGGGTGAACTGGCCCGGCAAGTCTTCGGTGGCACACTCGCGTACGCGGCAGGCCTGGTGCCTGAGATAGCCGACGACATAGCGAACGTTGACAACGCGATTCGTTGGGGTTTCAACTGGGTGCACGGCCCCTTTGAGATGCTGGATCATCTAGGACCAGCGCGCGTGATTGACTTGATGCGAAGTGTCGGTACACCGCTGCCAGCCATGTTGGCAACGCTTGAAGCCTCAGGGCGGTCCACGTTCTACAGTCAGTCCGCCGACGGCACTCCGATGCAACTGATGCCCGACGGCACGGTCGCACCAGTGGCACGCAGCCCAGCCGGTAGCTAAACCGGCGCCCCAGCCGGTGAACTCTCAGCTAGTGGGTCGGACGATGGCATCGGTCATGCGGATCGCCTGAGTCATTTGGGCGGCGTCGTGTACCCGCACAACGTCAATTCCAGCGCAGATCGCGGCGGCAATCGTGGCGGCTGTACCGAACAACCGATCGTCAATCTCAGTGTTGGTGATCGCCCCTATGGTGGATTTGCGTGACGTTCCGATGAGCATCGGCAGCTCCAGCGTCCAGAACTCAGGTAAGCGGCGCATCATCTCGAGGTTTTGCGATACTCCGAAACCGAAACCGAAACCTGGGTCGATGATGAGGCGCTCGGTACCCACACCCGCATCGGCGCAGATCTGCAGGCTGGCTGAGAGCCCGTCGGTCACGTCGGTAACCAGATCAGTGTGGGGACGCCCACGTTGGTTATGCATCACCACAGCAGCCACACCGCGTTCAGCTACCAACGGAGCCATCTGTGGGTCCAGACGCAGGCCGGTGATGTCGTTCACTACGGTGGCACCAGCATCCAAAGCGGCTGCCGCCACCTCGGCCCAGGTGGTGTCCACCGAGATCGGCACATCGAGGTTGAGTTGCTTGAGTTCGTCGCGCACGGCCTCAATCACCTGCACGGCCCGCCTTAGCTCCACCTTGACCGGTGTCGGCTTGGCACCGGGCTGGCTGGAAGCGGCGCCTACGTCAATGATGTCGACACCATCGGTGGCCAAAGACCGGGTCAGCTTCGCTGCGTCATCAACCCGGTCGGCTACCCCGTCGCCCGAGAACGAGTCGTCTGTGGCGTTGACGATGCCCATCACAAAAGTGCGGGTGCCCCACTGCCAGCAAGGACCGCGACCCGGATTCCAGATTGGGTGCTGGTATCGGCGCCGTATTGGCCACATCGGCTGCGGCGACGGTTCCGGCGATCTTGGCTGTTTTGGCGGTGTTGGCGATGTCGCGGGCCAAGCCGACGGCGTCTGGGTGGCAGCCATTGGAGGGCGCGCTTGAGGTCAGGTTGCGCGCCTGCCGGGCGCGTTGGCGCCGACAGCAGGTAGCGCACCGCACAGGTTTGACGCTGAAGCCCGCAAGCCCACCACTGCTGGAGTGGCATCGAACGACTCCAACGCCTCAAGCGCTTGGTTGACGTAGTTCTGTGCTGTAGTGACCGAACTGGCGATTTCGGCGCTGCCCACAACGATCGCCCGCGCTTTATCACGCTGCGCGTCGTCCAGTGGCTCACCCAGCAACCCCTCCAGGCGCTCGCTCGCCGGGCTGCCATCCGCCAAGAGTCGGATCACCGGCAGCGTGTACACGCCCTCGCGCAAGTCGTTACCCGACGGTTTACCAAGCTGCTCATCGGAGGCGATCAAATCCAGCACGTCATCCACGATCTGAAAGGCCATCCCATAGGCCAGCCCGAAGATGGTCAAACACTCCAAGGTTTCACTGTCGACGCCAGCCACTAGTCCCCCGATGCGACACGAAGTCGCATACAGATCGGCCGTTTTGCCAGCGATAGCCAGCAAGTACTGCTCCTCCGTGCGGCGCCGGTCGTAAATCAACTGCAGCTCGCGTACTTGGCCCTCGCACAGGCGCCCAATCGTGGCAGCCAACAGTGCCGCTACCTCGGTTCCCAGCGAAGCCGCCAGCTCCGACGCCCTAGCCAGCAAAAAGTCGCCTGCCAGGATCGCCTTCAGGTTGCCCCAGCGGTGGTTCACCGCATCGATGCCGCGCCGCGTCTGAGCGTCGTCCATGACATCGTCGTGGTACAGCGAACCCAAATGCACCAGCTCCACAGCGACACCACCGCAGATCATCTCCTCCGAGACGGCGGTTGGCGCCGCGCTGTCGGGGTCCAGCGCCAGTGCCGAAGCGATGACGAACGCAGGCCTTAGGCGTTTACCGCCTGCGGGGATCAGGTGCGAGGTGACTTCAGTGAGAAACTCATCGCCAGTAATCGCAGCAGCGCGCAACGCCGACTCAACGCGGGCCAGATCGTCTTGTGCATTTGGCCTGGCTTGCAACGGAGAGAGCGGAGTCACGGTGCCACCGTAAACGACAGAACCCCCGCTGAGGCACCCAATTGTCAAGCTGCGTGTTGGCGGACCTTCGTTACACTGCGCCAAGGAGATTCTCGGCCTTGAGCGTGAGTCGTAACGCACGGCTGACGTCAGGCTGAAATCAGGAGGTCCAGTGTTTGAACGGTTCACCGATCGGGCTCGCCGGGTGGTGGTGTTGGCGCAAGAAGAAGCGCGCTTGTTGAACCACAACTACATCGGCACCGAGCACATTTTGTTGGGGCTGATCCACGAGGGCGAGGGCGTGGCCGCCCAAGCGCTTGAGTCGTTGGGCATTTCGCTTGAAGCGGTGCGCAGCCAGGTTGAGGAGATCATCGGGCAGGGCAGTTCGTCACCTAGTGGTCACATTCCCTTTACGCCGCGTGCGAAGAAGGTGCTGGAGCTGTCACTGCGTGAAGCGTTGCAGCTTGGCCACAACTACATCGGCACCGAGCACGTGTTATTGGGTCTGATCCGCGAAGGTGAGGGCGTGGCCGCACAAGTGCTGGTCAAGCTCGGCGCTGACCTGTCGAAGGTGCGTCAAGAGGTGATTCAGCTTCTTTCTGGCTATGGCGGTGCGAGCGGTGGCCGCGAAACGGTGGGTGCCACTTCGGGTAGGGGCAGCGAGCAAGGCGGCCAGAGCGGTTCGCTCGTGCTGGACCAGTTCGGACGTAACTTGACCGCGGATGCTCGGGCCAAGAAGTTGGACCCGGTCATCGGGCGGATGCGCGAAACGGAACGGGTGATGCAGGTGTTGTCTCGCCGCACCAAGAACAACCCTGTGCTGGTGGGCGAGCCTGGAGTCGGCAAGACGGCGATTGTGGAGGGCCTCGCCCAAAAGATCGTCAGCGCCGATGTGCCGGAGCTGTTGCGCGACAAGCAGCTCTACACGTTGGATCTGGGCGCGCTCGTGGCTGGCTCTCGCTACCGGGGCGATTTTGAGGAACGTCTCAAGAAGGTCCTCAAGGAGATACGCACCCGCGGGGACATCATTTTGTTCATTGATGAGCTGCACACGCTGGTTGGTGCTGGCGCTGCCGAGGGGGCGATTGACGCCGCGTCAATTCTCAAGCCCATGTTGGCGCGCGGCGAACTGCAGACCATCGGCGCTACGACGCTGGAGGAATATCGCAAGTATCTGGAGAAGGACGCCGCGCTTGAGCGTCGCTTCCAGCCGATCACGGTGGATGAGCCCACGCTTAGTCACACCATTGAGATCGTAAAGGGGCTGCGTGATCGTTACGAGCAGCATCACCGTGTCACCATCACCGATCAGGCGCTGGTAGCCGCCGCGAACCTGGCCGATCGCTACATAGCCGATCGTCACCTGCCGGACAAAGCCATTGACCTCATCGACGAAGCCGGGTCTCGCCTGCGCATCAAGCGCATGTCCACACCGCCCGATTTCAAAGAGATCGAAACGAAGCTGGCTGATGTCATTGAGCGCAAGAAACAGGCAGTGGAGTCGCAAGACTTTGAGACCGCCGGGGAGCTGCGTGACGAAGAAAAGGAGCTGCTAGAGCAGCGCACGGTTGTGATGGAGCAGGCCAAAGCCGAAGGCCACGATCTGTTTGATGAGGTTGATGAAGAGGCCATCGCAGAGGTGCTGTCGATCTGGACGGGCATCCCGGTGTACAAGCTCACCGAGGAGGAAACCCAAAAGCTGCTGCACATGGAGGACGCGCTGCACAAGCGGGTTATTGGTCAGCACGACTCCATCAAGGCCGTCAGCCAGGCCATTCGCCGGACCCGTGCCGGTTTGAAAGACCCGAAGCGGCCCGGCGGCTCGTTCATTTTCTTGGGACCGTCGGGTGTGGGCAAAACCGAGCTGGCCAAGACGCTGGCCGAGTTCCTGTTCGGTGACGAGGACTCACTTATCAGCCTTGACATGTCGGAGTACATGGACAAGTTCACCGTCAGCCGACTGGTGGGTGCTCCACCTGGCTACGTCGGCTACGACGAGGGCGGCCAGCTCACCGAAGCGGTACGACGCAAGCCCTTCTCGGTTGTGCTGTTCGACGAGATCGAAAAGGCCCACCCAGACGTGTTCAACACGCTGCTGCAAATACTTGAAGAGGGTCGGTTGACCGACGCGCAGGGTCGATCAGTGGATTTTCGTAACGCTGTTCTGATAATGACCTCCAACCTGGGCACCGCGGACCTAAGAAAAGCACGCGTGGGTTTCGCTACTGCCGATGAGGGTGCCAGCTACGAGCGAATGAAAGAGAAAGTCAATGATGCGCTCAAGGCGCACTTCCGGCCCGAGTTTTTGAACCGCATCGACGACACTATTGTCTTCCACGAGCTCAGCATTGATGAGGTTGTCAAAATCGTCGATCTCATGATTGTCCGCACAGCCGATCAGTTGCGCGCCCAGGGCCTCGGCTTAGAACTTACCGATGCCGCCAAGGCTTGGCTGGCCCGTACCGGCTACGACCCACAACTAGGTGCCCGACCGCTGCGACGAGCGCTACAACACCACGTCGAGGACTCACTCAGCGAGAGGATCCTCTACAAGGAGTTCCACGCTGGCGAGATCATCGTTGTGGACGTAGAGGACGACGAAATTGTGTTCCGTGCCATCGAAGGCTTCGACCCAGGACCCATCGAACTGGAAGAGGCCGCGACGGTCGAATAGGCACACACCGGCGACAGCCTCAACTTTGGTCCCCGGTAGCTGTTCTCCGGTGACTGCGGGTTGGCTTCTTCGGCAGGGCCGGACTCTGGGTGTTCGCGCTCTGGGCGCCTTGTGGGTTGTGGTGGCCGTGGCTGCGATGGGCTGCCGCGCTGACATCGTTGTAGACATCGACAGCGCCCACGATGGCACCGGCACTGTCACCGTTGAGATCACCTTTGACTCCGAGGTGATGAGGTGGGTGCCAGATCTGGGAGAACTCATCGTGACCGATGGATTGGTCGGCTGGGACGTCAGGCACCTAGTCGAGCAGAGCGCCGAGGATGAATCGCTGCGTGTAGTCGCAGTCAAGCGCTTCTCGTCTCCTGGGGAGATGGCTCAAGTGTTGGCCGAGATCGATCGGCCTATCGACGGCACGGCTGGGTTGTTCCGGTCGGCCACGTTTACTGCTACTCGCGATGGGGCTCAGGTGCTTTACGACTTGACCGTGCAAGTGGGTCTGGATCGGCCGGTTGTTGGGCTGGTGAATCCGGACACTGCCGAGGCGTTAGAAGGTGAGATCTTTGGGCTGCCTCTCTCACAGATTGAGGCTCGGGCGGGGGTCCCGCTTGATGAGCTGGTGACTTTGGTGGTCCGCGCGACGGTTCCGCAGGGAAGCGGCAGGTTGCCCGAGCAGGGTGTGATGACTCTGAACGAAGGCGGTATTCGAGAGCTGCGTGTTTCGGGTGAGTTGGTTGATGCCGAGATCGCCAATGCCGATGCCGAGGCTGAGCGCTTGGCTAACAGGGCCGCTCGAGGCGCTCGCATAGCCGTGATCTGGTGGTTTGCTGTAGCGATAGTTGCGGCCCTGTTGGTTGTGCTGGCGATGCGAAGTAGACGGCGACGGCTGGCATCTACCAACTCGGCTTGACGCAGGCACGTTTGGCGGCGGAGCACTTTGACTTCGACACACCGACAAACTGGGCTTGTGGTTCGAGGACGCAGCGTGCGGGCGTGGGGTCTGGTGCTGGCTGGCGGTGCCGGGACTCGGTTCGGCGCAGGGGCGAAAGGTGCCATCAAGGTGTTGACGCCGATCTGCGGCCGTTCGATGGTGTCGTGGTCAGTGAGTGCGGCAGCGGCAGTGTGTCACGGAGTCACACTGGTGGTTCCCGCACCGATTGTCGGTGACTCGGTGACCGGTGTCCCAGTTACCGGTGAATTGGCGGTCAACGAGCCGCTCAACGCGACACGGGCGCCCGAGACGCTGGGCGCTGACGCACGTGAAGGCGCACATCCTGAATTAGGTCGCGACACCAGCCCTGAAACCGGCCCCGACCCACAGTTCAACCGACGGCTGGCGAGGCCGTGGGCCGAACTGCTTGCGACGCTGCACCCCAGCTTGACTGCTGTGGTGGCAGGTGGCGATACCCGCTCCGCTTCGGTTCGAGCTGGCCTGCTAACCGTTCCCGACGACGTGGATGTCGTGATTTGCCACGATGCTGCTCGGCCAGGTGCCTCAGCCAAGTTGTTTGCGGCGGTGATACAAGCTGTCGCGGCTGGGGCAGACGCAGCGGTTCCGGCGGTACCGGTGTGCGACACGCTAAAGCGGGTGCCCAACTGGGAGGCTGGCGGGAGGGCGGTCACCGAAACCGTGGACCGGGCCGAACTCTTCGCAGTGCAAACGCCTCAGGCATTTCGCCGAGACGCGTTGGTAGCGGCGCATGCCGGAGCGCCCGAGGCCACCGACGATGCAGCGTTGATTGAGGCTGTGGGTGGCACGGTGTTGGCTGTAGCGGGCGAAGCTTCCGCGCACAAGGTCACCACCGAGGCCGACGTGGCAATCGTGGAGGCCCTGCTGTCCAGCCGAGCAGACAGATAGACAGATAGCAGGTGCGATGGTGAGCGTCGGTAGGGCGATGTGGGTCGGGAGCCGTTTTGGGTAGCGAACCTTTGCGGATAGGGCACGGCTACGACGCCCATCGATTCGCCGATGATGCTGAGGTAGCCGCACGCACTTTGGTGCTCGGCGGAGTGCGCTTCGCAGCCGAGCGTCCGCTAGTGGGTCACAGCGATGCTGATGTGATTGCCCATGCAGTGATTGACTCAATGCTCAGCGCTGCCGGACTCGGTGACATCGGCACTTCGTTTCCAGACAACGACGAACGCTGGCGCGACGCCGACAGCATCGAGTTGTTGCGCCAAGTTGCTGGTCGGCTTGAGGTGCATGGCTGGCGTTTGTCAAATGCCGATTGCACCGTCGTTTGCGATCGGCCGATGATTGCGCCTCACCGTGACTCGATGCAGCACAACCTCAGCGTCGCGGCGGGTGGGCCGGTCACAGTTTGCGGCAAACGAACTGAGGGGCTCGGCCAAAGCGAGGGGATCGTGGCGCACGCCGTAGCGCTCGTTAGCGCTATCAATACCGACGAGTGATCTCAAGTTCACTCTGAAGCTGCCCAGGTTCTGAACCTCGCTAGACCTCGCTGTACCACGCTGCACCACGTGGGGCGCCGAGTTGGGATCGCTGCGTCGGTGCGACGCAGTCTTCTGGTTGTTTTCTTGTAATTCGGTGGACGGTGAGTGTTGGTGTGGTCTAGGTTGGGGTGTGCCTCGCTGCCCGGCTTATGCGGCGGTTTATCAGATAACCGATGTGCGCAGAATCGCGCCGCGACCCTCAGTGAGGCCAGATGTCAGCTTCTTTGGAATCGACCGCCACGATGAACCCTAAACAGGGCAAGACCGCAACTAGCGAGCCGCTGTCACCCGGCGCTGAAGCGACACAACGCACGCGCGTCCGCAGCAAAGGTCGCGTTGGAATATCGCCGGGTGTGCTGATCACAGTGTTCGGCGGGATATTGACAGCGCTACTCGGTGCCTTAGTCCTGGTAATGACGACACAGTTCGCTGCATTGAACAGTCGAATCGACACCCTAAGCAGCGAGATGCATTCGGAAATTGACGGTCTGCGCTCTGAGATGCGTGCGGAGATTGGCGGCCTGCGCTCTGAGATGCGTTCGGAGATTCGCGGCTTGCGCTCTGAGATGCGTTCGGAGATTGGCGGCTTGCGTTCGGAGATTGGCGGCTTGCGGGCTGAGATGCGTGCGGAGATTGGCGGCCTCTGGGCCGAGATTGCAAGTGTGCGTACCGAGCTGAGTGCGAAGATTGACCGCTTGCGAGCCGAAATGCAGGCTGGGTTTCGAGAGATCAACGCCATTTTGTTGGACCACACCGAGAGACTCACCCGGCTGGAAGCTCACGTCGGGCTGCCACCTCGCGAATAGCCAATCGGCGGCAGTTCACTGCGCCTGTGCGACGTAGGCTTCTGGCCCCGCTCCAGGAATCTCATTCACTAGGCACTTAGTGGCTAGACCGTATCACGTGCATACAACATCACGAGCACACACAGGTGCTGCTGAGCGATGAGCGCCCGAAGGGTTCGTCGGTCGGGCACCGCATCGCAGCGCAACGGCAACACAGCGAACCGGGCGCGGCCTGGGCGAGGGTCTCCACGCCGCGCCCAGTCAAAGTCACGCCAAGCAAACTCGCCACAGTCACGATCAACCCCGTCGCGATCAAACCAGTCGCGGGTAAAACACCTCGGCGGTGATCATGTGGAGGGCCGCCAGGCAGTGCGCGAGCTGCTGCGTGCCGGCAATCGCAAAGTGCATGAGGTGTTGATCAGCGAAGATGCTCACTCGGCTGCCACGCTGGCTGAGATCGTTGACTTGGCTGGCGACCGCCGGGTGCCGGTGCGGGAAGTCACCCGCCGCAAACTGGACGAGAGCGCGCTCACCGCTGCGCCGCAGGGCGTCATTGCGAAGGCTGCCGCAGTTCAACCAGTTTCGCTGGAAGAACTCGCGATGCCTGTGGGGAGCACCCCACCACTCGTGGTGGCAACCGACGGCGTTACAGACCCAGGCAATCTGGGCGCCATTCTTCGTACGGCGGAGGCCGCTGGCGCCACCGGGGCCGTGCTCACCAGCCACCGTTCGGCGAGCCTCACGCCAGCAGCCGTGAAGGCCGCTGCGGGAGCTGTGGAGTACTTACCGATCGCGTTAGTAGGCGGCCTTCCCGCCGCGTTAGCGCAACTACGCGACCGTGGGCTGTGGCTGATTGGACTTGACGGTGGGGCTCGCGACAGCCTCAACTCGTTGCGAGTCGGTGACGAGCCGCTGGTGTTGGTGCTCGGCGCTGAGGGTCGTGGACTCTCGGCGCTGGTGGAGCGCCGCTGCGATCAGGTGCTTTCGATTCCGGTCATGGGCCGCATCGAGTCGCTGAACGTGGCTGCGGCAGCGGCGATTGCGTTGTACGGCATCGCTAGCGCTCGCAGTAGCGCCGTTGGCAGTGATGCTGTAGGCAAAACTCAAGGTTCCGGTGAGTCGCGCTGAGGCCTCCGGCAGGCCGTCAGCTCGGTAGCTTGGCGCTGTCGCTGAAGTACTACTGCCCCAAAGGCAATGCTGTACCCAGCCCCTCTCAGTGCCCGAGTAGCTCAACGGCCAGAGCACCGCTCTTGTAAAGCGGGGGTTGTGGGTTCGATTCCCACCTCGGGCTCGCTACAGCCGAGGGCCAAATCCAGACTGCTACACCAACCCAACGCGAATCAGAGGTTCACATCGACCTATGGGGCCACACCCTTCGCCCGGGCCACATGAAGCTCCACGCGTAGGCTGAGCCATCACATGAACCTGTCGCGCCCGCCGCGCATTGCTGTGGTCGGAAGCCTAAACGCCGACCTCACGCTGTGGGTGCCAAGACGGCCGTCACCGGATGAGACGATGCATGCCAAAGGCATCGCATGGTTTCGCGGCGGCAAGGGCGCTAACCAGGCGGTAGCTGCCGCTCGGCTAGGGGCGGAAGTGGTCATGGTTGGCCGGGTCGGCAATGACGAGCAGGGGCAGTGGCTGTGTTCGGGATTGGAAGCAGACGGTGTGGACTGCACCGCGGTGACCAGCGTTGACGCGCCAACCGGACTGGCGGTGATCACTGTTGATCCCGACGATGTGTCAATAGTGGTTGCCGCGGGCGCTAACGCCTTGCTCGGTGCCGATGATGTCGCCTCTGCCGCGGCTGCGATTGCTGCGGCCGACGTGCTGTTGTTGCAGGGTGAAGTGAGCGCTCAGAGTGCTCGAGCGGCTGCCGAGATCGCTCGCCAGAATCAAGTATCGGTTGTGTTCAACCCCGCCCCTTACAACGATGTTGCCCACGCAGTGGTGCCTCTGTCGGATGTTGTCATTGTGAACCGGACCGAGGCACAGAGCTTGCGTAGTGACCTTGCGAGCGGCGTGCTGCAACTGAACTCCGATGCGGTGCTGATTGAAACCCGTGGCGCTGCGGGCTGCGTCGTAGGTGCGCCACTAACGGAGGGATCGGGTACCCAAGGTGTAGTAGTGGAGTCACCGCAGGTCACCGTGGTAGATGCCACAGGCGCGGGCGACGCGTTCGCCGGAGCGTTCGCGGTCGGCCTCGCGTCGGGAGCCACCGTCACCTCGGCGGCGCGACTAGCTGTTCATGCCGGTGCCTGGGCAGTGACAGTCGCTGGTGCTCAGCCGAGCCTGCCCACAAGGGCACAGCTACGCCAAATCAGCGAGGCTTAGGCCGAGGCTTGAGGCTGCTCAAGCTGCGCCATAGAGCCGATCTCCGGCGTCGCCCAGGCCGGGGACAATGAAGGCCCGCTCGTCAAGGTGACTATCAACCGCAGCGGTCACAACGCGGACGTGGGGGGCGTCTGCCCGAACGGCGGCGATGCCCTCAGGCGCGGCGAGTACACACACCAGCGTCACCGGACCTGCTCCCGCTTTGTCCAGCACCTGTGTTGCGGCGACCGCCGAGCCGCCTGTTGCCAACATCGGATCCAGGACCAGCACAGGTCGGTCCCGAAGCACAGCCGGTAGTGATTCCAGGTAACACTCGTGCCCTACAGCGCTCTGTGGGGAAGATGCCCCGGCGACGGTATGGCCAGCTTGACCAGCGTTGTCGGCGTGGCCAGATGCCTCAATTCTGCGCATACCGATGAAGCCCACGGGCGCTGCAGGCAACAACCGTAGTGCCGCATCAAGCATGCCCAGCCCGGCGCGCAGCACGGGCACGATTGCGGGCGTCGACTCAAGTCGCGATCCCTGGGCCCAACCAACTGGGGTCTCCACTGGCTCATTGACCCAGGTCGCATCGGTGAGTGCTTCCAACACCAGCATCAAGCTCAGTGAGTCCAGTTGCTGACGAAACGCCTCCGCGGCAGTGTCCTTGTTGCGCAGCCGGGTGAGCAAAGCGGCGGCTAGTGGATGTTCAATGACGCGCAGGCTCATGGCTGGGACTCATAGTTGGCCGTTCGTGATGCTGCACTCTTGGTCAGCGGTTGTCGCGGGTAACAGTTCTCGTGAAGAAACTAGGTGGCACGCGCGTGATGGGGGTACACCAAGCGGCTCATCATTGGCCCTACGCTCACTGCGATGAATAGCCAATCTGGCGAATCCAACAGCGGCGCGGCAGTGCGCGGACTGCTGCTGGTGTTGGTGGCCGTAGTCGTGGGTGTGCTGCTGTTGCGTTCGGTGGACGATCCCGATGCGACCGCCTCCACTGCCACTACTGCCCCTGCCGTACCTGGAGACACCTTGCCACCGGCTACGCAGGCGCCGACTCCGACGACTAGTGCAGGGGGGACAGGCGCCACAGAATCCGTACCAGTCGCCACTGTTGTGCCGACAGCTACCGTTGCGCCCGCCACGGACACAACGTCGGTTGCGCCAGAGCCGTTCCAGCCCAGACCGGCCGCTGAGGTATCGGTGCAAGTCGCCAATTCCACAGCCGTTCGGGGCGCTGCGGGAAGGCTCACTGACAGGTTCAAGACGCTGAGCTACATCACCAAGTCGCCTACCAACTATGCAGGCACCCCACTTGAAGAGACCCGCATCTACTACCAGCCGGGATCGCTGCTTGAAGCGCGAGCAATCGCCGGTGTGCTTGAGCTGGACGCCGACAACGACGTGTCCCCGATGCTGGCCGACACATCGGCCGTGCAGAGCTTCGAGACGCCCGATGTGCTGGTGGCGTTGGGGAACGACCTGGCCGAGTGACGGTCGGGCAAAGCAGGCGTGCTGAGAAATGGCCACGCTGCTAGCGGCCAAACAGTGAGGCTGGTTTCTCAGCGCAATGCGGATCGTTGCCTGCCCAGACAAGTTTCGTGGTACCGCGTCCGCTGCGGACGCAGCGGCGGCTATCGCCGATGGTGTGCGTCGACAAACGACTACACACGCTGAGGTCATCTGCCTGCCCGCTGCCGATGGCGGCGAGGGCACACTGAGCGCACTAGGTGGCCCGAATCGCACCTCATTGGTGACCGGGCCTTTGCTAGAACCGGTCGAAGCTGGCTGGCGGCTGGACGGCGACGAAGCCATCGTGGAGATGGCAAGCGCCAGTGGCCTCGCGCTGGCAGGCGGCGCTTATGGCAACGATCCGCTAGCCGCCACCACTACGGGCACTGGTGAGCTCATCGCCGAAGCGGCTGCACGGGGTGCTCGACAGATCATTGTGGGCGTCGGCGGCTCGGCCACCACTGATGGCGGGTTAGGCGCGCTTGACGCGATGACACCGCTGGCCCGCCTGGCGGGCGTCTCGGTGCTGGTGGCCTGCGATGTCCGCACCAGGTTTTGCGACGCAGCACGCATATTCGGCCCGCAGAAGGGCGCGTCACAACCTGAGATTGAATTGCTGACGCGTCGCTTGGAGCGGCTGGCAGACGTATATCGCGAGCGCTACGGGGTGGATGTCTCCGGGCTGCCAGGCGGTGGTGCTGCAGGTGGTCTGGCTGGCGGCCTGGCGGCGGGTCTCGGGGCCGAGCTGGCACCGGGTTTTGAAGTCGTAGCGACCGAGATCGGTCTGTGGGAGGCCATAGAAGGCGCCGACCTGGTTATCACCGGCGAGGGCAAGCTGGACGCAGCCTCGTTTGATGGCAAGGTCGTGGGGGGCGTGTTAGCTATGGCTGCTGAGGCTGGCGTACCGGTTGCGGTCGTGGTGGGTTCATGCGAAGTGGGTGTTGACGTAGCCGCTGGTCTGCCAGGCAGCGCGCCTGCGGGTCTGATGCCTGCGGGTCTGGTCGTGTTGAGTGAGCGGTACGGGAAGCAGCGGGCTATGGCGGACACGTTGGCGGCCATACGCGACGCGGCTGCCGAACTGACATCGGAACTTCTCCCCGAAGTTGGCGGTTAGCACTCTCGGCCCTAGAGTGCTAACGACAATGCCAAGCAAGACAGGAGCCGCTTGATATGGCCAAGATGATCACCTTTGACGACGACGCCCGCCGCGCACTTGAGTCGGGCATGAACCAACTAGCCGACGCCGTGCGCGTCACGTTGGGCCCCAAGGGCCGCAACGTGGTGCTGGACAAAAAGTGGGGTGCGCCCACCATCACGAACGACGGTGTGTCCATCGCCAAGGACATTGAGTTGGAAGACCCGGTAGAGCGCATTGGTGCTGAGCTGGTCAAAGAAGTCGCCAAAAAGACAGACGACGTAGCTGGCGACGGCACCACCACGGCCACAGTGTTGGCGTGGACCATGGTGCGTAACGGACTGCGTAACGTGGCTGCGGGTGCCAACCCGATGGCCGTCAAGCGCGGCATCGAAGCCGGTGTTGAGGCTGCCGTGGGTGCCATTGAGGATATGTCCATCAGTGTCACCGACTCCAAGACGCACGTAGCGCAGGTAGCGGCAATCTCCGCTGCCGATACCGACATCGGTCAGCTCATTAGCGACGCGTTTGACAAGGTCGGCAAGGACGGCGTGATCACCGTTGAGGAATCTCAGACGTTCGGTCTAGAGATGGACTTGGTTGAGGGCATGCGCTTCGACAAGGGCTACATCTCCCCCTACTTCGTCACCGACCCCGACACGCAAGAAGCCGTGCTTGAAGACGCCTACCTGCTGTTCATGCAGGGCAAGATCTCCGCGGTCCGCGACGTGCTGCCGGTACTGGAAAAGGTCACCCAGGCAGGCAAGCCGCTCGTGATCATTGCTGAGGATGTGGAGGGCGAGGCCCTAGCCACGCTTGTGGTCAACAAGATCCGTGGCACCATCCGCTCAGCGGCCGTGAAGGCACCGGGTTTCGGCGACCGCCGCAAGGCAATGTTGGCCGACATGGCAATTCTGACCGGCGGTCAGGTCATCAGCGAAGACGTCGGCCTGAAGCTGGAAAACACGACGCTTGACCTGCTTGGGAAGGCTCGCCGTGTGGTTGTCACTAAGGACGAGACCACCATCATTGAAGGTGCTGGCGACGACGCTGAGGTGCGCGGTCGGATTGAGCAGATCAAGAACGAGATCGAAAACACCGACTCCGACTACGACCGCGAGAAGCTGCAAGAGCGACTTGCGAAGCTGTCAGGCGGCGTGGCGGTGCTGCGGGTCGGCGCGGCCACCGAGGTCGAGCTGAAAGAAAAGAAGCACCGCATTGAAGACGCAGTCAGCACCACCAAAGCGGCCATTGAGGCTGGTGTGGTGGCCGGTGGCGGTGTCACGCTGGTGCGTGCCGAAGCAGCGGTGGGTGCTGTGGCGGACGGACTGGACGGCGATGAAGCCACGGGTGCTCGACTGATTGAGAATGCGCTGTCGGGACCGCTGAAGCAGATTGCCGAGAACGCTGGCCTTGAGGGCGGCGTGGCGGTCAGCCGGGTGCGCGACCTTGACGGCCCGATGGGTCTCAATGCCGCCTCCGGCGAGTATGAGGACTTGGTTTCAGCGGGAGTTATTGACGCTGCCAAGGTGACATTGTCGGCGCTGCAGAATGCGGCATCCATTGCGGCGTTGTTCCTCACCACCGAGGCCGTGATCTGCGACGAGCCAGATGCTGGCGGCGGTGGCGCCCCCGGCATGGGGGACATGGACTTCTAGGTTCCAAGCCCAACCCAAAGAAGCTGCCCGGGTTAGCGCCCGGGCTGCTTCGCGTACTGGGTGCCTCGACCCTGCGCGCTGCGTACTTGGGTACCGAGTACCTGGGTGCCGAGTACTTGGGTGATGAGAACCTGGGCGCCACGATTCTGCGTGCCGCGAATATGGGCCGTGTGAATCTCGGCGATGTTCGGCCCGCCGATACTCTGGGCGAATGCGGCGGGGGCGCACAGTGCGAGTGTTGGTTGATCGCGCGCGCCGAGGCGCGTGGGAGCGCGCACCTGACGAAGTTGTGGTGGAGGAACCGCTCGAGATTCGCCTTGACGGCCACCTGGTGGCCACCACTATGCGCACTCCGGGAAACGACTATGAGCTAGCGGTGGGCTTTTGTGCGGGCGACGGTTTGCTCGGGAACGCGTCGGTCACGGGTGTGCGCTACTGCGGGGTCGGCCCCGCTGCGGAGTCTGAGTACAACGTGGTCACGGTTGAGACTGGCGGTAGAGCGCCCGTGCCCAAACCACGCCTTGGCAACGTCAGTGCTGCCTGCGGGATCTGTGGCAGTACCACCATTACCGATATGGCGGCGCGCTTGGGGCCCTTGGAAGGCACTCGCCGCTTCAGCACTAAAGCGGTGACAGAGGCGGTGGCGGCAGTGCCCGCTGCCCAGGAGATGTTCGGCCGCACCGGCGGACTGCATGCTGCGGCAACGTTTGATGCCGACGGCCGTATTGACGTCGTCCGCGAGGACATTGGCCGCCACAACGCGGTTGACAAGGTCATAGGTCGACGCATGTTGGATGGGCGGAACGATGCGGGCGAGCTGGCGCTGTTTGTGAGCGGTCGTGCCAGCTTCGAGATGGTGCAAAAGGCGTGGGCGGCTGGAGTTGGAACGCTCGTAGCTGTCAGCGCCCCCAGCTCGCTAGCGGTTGAGTCGTCACGGGCGGCTGGTATCACGTTGGCGGGTTTTGCACGCGGTGACGAGATGAATGTGTACTGCGGCAGCCTTACCGGTGCCGACGTCGGTGCCCGTGGGGTCCACCGTGGCGAGTCCCGCAAGCCTGCTGCGGTGAGTTCCTAGGCTGCGCATGTGACACAGTCGCCGGAAGTGACCACGTCGGTCGGGTGGGGCGTGCTGCACCTGTTTTGCAAGTTGACGCCCTCCACGGATCGAGCGAAGGTGATTGCCGCTGTCGACGGCACCGTCGACGATGATCACCAGGTGTTGACGGTCGCGGTGCTTGGCCATAAGGCAGACGTGGCGTTCATGGCTTTGGGGCCCGACTTGTGGCGTCTGCGCCAACTGCAGACTCGGCTGCAACAGGCGGGCCTGGAAGTTGCCGACAGCTATGTGTCGATGACCGAGGTGAGCGAGTACGCGCCCGACTTTCCGCCAGAGATAAAGACACCGCGGCTCTACCCGCAGTTGCCCCCCGAAGGCAAGAAGGCCTTTTGCTTTTATCCCATGTCAAAGCGCCGTGATGCCGTAGGCGAAGGGAGCGGCAACTGGTTTACGCTGCCATACGACACGCGACGGACGTTGATGTATGAACACGGCAAGTCGGGCAGACGCTTCCGCGGCCGAATTCTGCAAGTAGTCACCGGCTCAACCGGGGTTGACGACTTCGAATGGGGGGTCACGCTGTTCGGCGAGCACCTAGACGACCTCAAAGACGTCGTCTACACGATGCGCTTCGACGAAGCCAGCGCCATCTACGGAGACTTCGGAGCGTTCTACACAGGCCTACTGGCCGACACCCCAACAGTGGCCGACCGAATCGGCTTGCGCTAGCCGAAGCAAGCATCGTGTCACACCCGGGTGTCACGCTTCTGCTGGGCGAGCTTCGGTCATAGTCTGTTTGCATGGGTTGGTCGGCTAAGCCGCTATCGGAACGAGGCTGCGCTGTGAGCGCTGTGAGGTAGTGATGTCTGAGTACTGCGCTCCTGTTGATGACATGTTGTTCGTGCTTGAGCACGTGTCAGACCTTGGGCGCTTGGCCGCGCACGAACGATTCGCTCATGTGGACATTGACACTGCGGGCGCGCTGCTTGATGAAGCTGGCCGTTTCATGTCCGCGGAGGTTGCGCCGCTGAATGCCCTTGGCGACCAAGAGGGGCTGGGCTTTGACGATGGCGTGATCACTCACCCCGATGGTTTCGCAGGCGCCTACCGCAAGTTCGTGGACTCTGGCTGGAACGGCATGGCTTTCGATCTGGATTTCGGCGGTGGTGGGATGCCCTGGTGCGTCGGGCTTGCCGTTCAGGAGATGCTGACGTCGGCCAATATGGCCTTCAGCCTGTGTCCCCTGCTTACCCAGGGCGCCATTGACGCTCTCACCCATCACGCGGACGAAACGCTGCAGCAGACGTTTTTGCCCAAGATGATCAGCGGCGAATGGTCCGGCACCATGAACTTGACCGAGCCGCACGCTGGCTCCGATGTGGGAGCACTCACGTGTCGCGCCGTACCTCAGCCCGATGGCAGCTATCTCATCACAGGTACCAAGATCTTCATCACTTACGGCGAACACGAACTCGCCGACAACATCATCCACCTTGTGCTGGCGCGCACACCGGACTCACCGCCGGGCACCCGCGGCATCAGCCTGTTCTTGGTGCCCAAGTACCTTGTGCAGCCCGATGGCTCGCTGGGCCGCCGCAACAACCTGCGTGCAGTATCCACCGAGCACAAGATCGGCATCCACGCCAGCCCCACTTGCGTCATGTCTTACGGGGACGACGAAGGCGCGGTCGGCTATCTCGTCGGCTCCGAGCACGACGGCATGCGTGCCATGTTCACGATGATGAACAACGCTCGGCTATCGGTGGGGCTACAAGGCCTGTCCCTCACGGAGCGGGCCTATCAGCAGGCACTGGAGTACGCACTGACCCGCAAGCAGGGGCGCGCTATCGGCGCGGCGCTTCCGCCGGGTGAAGCGTCGCCAATCGTGGACCACGCAGACGTACGACGCATGTTGTTGACGATGCGTGCCAACGCTGAAGCCATGCGCTGCGTCATGTATCTGAACGCAGCAGCCATCGACCGCAGCCTGGTCGCGACCGATTATTCGCACGAACGAGAACGAGCCGAGGATCTCGCGGCAGTTCTGACGCCAATCAGCAAAGGATGGGGCACGGACCTAGGCGTTGAGATGACATCACTCGGCGTACAGGTACACGGTGGCATGGGCTACGTGGAGGAGACTGGCGCTGCCCAGCACTGGCGTGACAGCCGGATTGCCCCGATCTACGAGGGCACCAACGGCATACAGGCCGCCGATTTAGCGTTTCGCAAACTGCCGCGTAACAACGGTGAGGCCGTGGCGCGTCTCATTCGCGAGATGGGAGCCACCGCCAACACCTTGGCTGGCAGCAACGATGCCGACTTGGCCGCGATCGGAGAGGCGCTCAACGATGGTGTAGCAGCTTTGGGCGAAGCAGCAACTTGGCTTGGTAGTCAGGTTTCGGTGGCGCCCAATAATGTCGCAGCGGGTTCGTCGCCGTTCATGCGGTTGGCTGGCGTTGTGGCGGGGGGTTGGCTACTGGGCCGCAGCGCGCAGGTAGCCACTGGACTGCTTGAGAAGCGCGGCTTGAGCGTGGCGCAGGCCCGAGAAGCGGACTCGCCCCCGCATGGCAACAGGCAAGGTCGTCAGTCGTCACAGTTCTTGGCCGACAAGGTGACGACTGCGCGCTTCTACGCCGATCAGATATTGCCGTCGGCTCGCGGGCTGGTGTCTGCGGTGACTAGTGGCGCGGAGCTGTTCTACGCCATCCCCACCGACCGGCTCTAAGGCTGATTGGACATGCCCGCACAGGGATGTCGTGAGCAGGGATGTCTTGAACGGCTACGCGAGTTCTTTGAGCGTTCGGGACCAGTGGTTGTCGCATTCAGCGGTGGCGTTGATTCTTCGCTAGTGGCTTGGGCCGCCAATGATGTGCTGGGCGACGATGCGTTCTGTGTCACAGCGGTTTCGCCGAGTCTCGCTTCGGAGGAAGAGACTGAGTGCGCGACCTTGGCGCACGAATGGGGACTTACCTGGCAAACCGTCGAGACCGATGAGATGTCGCGAGCGGCCTACCGTGTGAACGATGCCGACCGTTGCTTCCACTGCAAGTCGGCCCTAATGGACCGTCTTGAGCCCCTAGCCGCTGCGCGGGACGCAGCGATCGTCCTTGGAGTGAACCTGGACGACCTGGACGACCACCGGCCGGGTCAGCGAGCGGCACGCGAGCGCGGCGCCCGCTTCCCTTTAGTAGAAGCAGGCTTCACAAAAGCAGATGTCAGGACCGCAAGCGCTGAGTTGGGCCTGAGAACCTGGAACAAGCCCGCCGCCGCGTGTCTGGCCTCGCGAGTGCCCTATGGCACGCGGGTGACCGTGCCGCTGCTGGCACGGCTGGACAGAGCCGAGAGCGCCTTGCGGCGGTTGGGCTTCGGCCAACTGCGAGTACGCGACTACGGCGACACGGCGCGCATTGAGCTGCCCCTAGCAGACCTGGATGAGGCGCTGCGGCTGCGCGAAGCTGTTGTAGATGCGATCCGAACTGTGGGTTACCGCTATGTCACGTTGGATTTGGAGGGCTTTCGCTCGGGCAACCTAAATGGCGCGTTGGTGCCCGGCGAGATGACCAACCACAAACCATCACGGCCATCAATGCCGGACTGCCAATGACGGGCGACCATTGACTTTGAAAGCGCCGACGAGCGCGGATAGCGCAGACAGCCTCGACCTGGTGGCTTGGTTGAACTCGTCGGCGAACTCTGAAGCGCTGGACAAGCCGGGAATGCTGGAGACAGCCGCACAACTGCTTGCTGATGGGGTGATTGCTGCGCTGCCGGGTTGGGTGGAGCGATGTGTCGCTTCGGCGTGCGAACAAGCGGGCGTCAGCGCTACCTGTCTGACTGACCAGACGCGCGTCGCAGGTAAGCTATGCGTAGCCGAAATGGCCCCAGCCCTAAGAGACTTGCTGGCGACCGACGTTGCCCAGCAGCAGACCACCCCGCTGGGCGTGCTACGTAGCGCGGTGAGGTTCCCGACGCAGGTGCTGGTCGATGGCGCCGTGCCAACACCTCGACGCGATCAATTTGAGGCAGCTCGTTTTCCCGACGACCTCTACGGGTTGATACCCGCCTCGCTGTCCGACCTTGATCCACAACTAGGTCCGATCGGACTTGCGTGGGGCGCAGCAAAAGCGCTGGCACTGCAACAATGACATCGTTTGGTGAGCGGCGAGCGACACTGATTCGCACTGCTGATGCGGGCGAGTTGCCGACTGCGCTGTGCGCACTGACCGACTCTTGGTTAGCCGAACGCTATGTGTCAGAAGTCGCCGAGTGCGGTTTGGCCTCTAATGGCGAGATCAGTCAGGGCGTAGCGCTTGTGGCCGTCGGTGGCTATGGCCGAGGCGAGCTATGCCCCGGCAGCGACATCGACTTGCTTCTGCTGCACGATGATGTTGACACTGGCAGTCTCGCTGACCGCATCTGGTACCCGATCTGGGACGCGAAACTCAAGCTCGGGCACGCGGTGAGATCTCTCGCACAGACGTTGGAGTTGGCCGCTTCCGACACCGACACGGCCACAGCGATTGTGGATGCCCGTCACCTCGCTGGTGATGAGTCCCTGACTGGGCGTCTCATTTCGGGCGTACACACAGACTGGCGCGAGCACGCCACGCAGCGGCTTGAGGCTCTGCAGCGGGCCGTGAGTCGGCGACATAGCCGAAATGGTGAGGTGGCATTCTTGTTGGAGCCCGATCTCAAGGCGGGCCGTGGTGGACTCCGGGACGCGCACGCAATCGGTTGGGCGCGCCTCGCAGGTGCCGAACTGCCCGCCGCCGACACCGAACGCCTAGCTGATGCCTACCGCAAGTTGCTGCGCGTCCGCACCGAACTGCACCGCACAACTGGGTGGCGCAGCGATGTACTCTCAGCCGACGATCAAGACGCAGTCGCTGAGCGTCTCGCCTTTCACGACGCCGATGCGCTCATGGCCGAGATCGCCCAAGCCGGACGCATCGTTGCGTTCTTGTCGGATCAGCTTTGGTCAAGCGTTACCCGCAGACACGTTGCGCACAAAGGCACTGTCGCCCCAACGACTGTCTCATTGGACTGTGCCTCTCCAGCGACTTTCGCTGGTTTGTCGATTCGCGACGGGGAGGTCGTGATTGATGGCGACCCCGCTGTCGACACAGTGCTGGTTCTGCATGCTGCGCTGCACTCCGCCCGTTCGGAAATCCCGATCAGCCGTTCCAGTCTCGACAAGCTGGCCGAACGTCAGGAGTGGTTTGCCGACCCGTGGCCCCAGGGCGCGCGCGACGTTCTAGTTGATCTGCTCAAGTGCGGTCACAAGGCCATCAGTGTCATTGAGACTCTCGACTACTTTGACGTTTGGACTCGCGTACTGCCGGAGTGGGCACCGAACCGACACCGTCCCCAGCGTTCCCGCTATCACCGCTTCACGGTGGACCGTCACCTGCTTGAGGCCGTTGCGGAGGCGACACGTTTCGTCCAGCAGGTGGCACGGCCCGACTTGCTGCTCATGGGGGCGTTGCTGCATGACATCGGCAAGGGCTACCCGGGAGATCACACGCAAGCTGGCATGCGATTGGCTGGCCCCATCATGCGACGTTGTGGCTGGAGCTCTGAAGATGCCGACACGGTTGTGCGTCTGGTGCAGCATCACCTGCTACTCACCGACGTAGCTACTCGCCGCGATCTGGATGATCCGTTGACGGTGGCCACCGTCGCCCGAGCGACGCAGACGACTGAGTTTTTGGAGCTGCTGGCGGCGATGACCGAGGCTGATTGTGTGGCCACCGGGCCCATGGCCTGGAGCGATTGGACGCAGAGCCTGGTTTCAGCGCTGGCCAAGCTGACCGCAGAGCACTTGCGTGGCGTCGCCGACCAAGCGCCGTCTAGCCAGCCCAGTTCTGGCCAGCCCAGTTCTGGCCAGCCCAGTTCTGGCCAGCCCAGTTCTGGCCAGCCCAGTTCTGGCCAGCCGAGATCTGGCCATCAACGATTGCTCACCGAAGAGGTAGTGAAGCTGATGGCGGCGGGAGAAACCGCCCTGCTAGCCGACCACGACGTGCTCACGGTGGTTGCTCCCGACGAGCGAGGATTGTTCAGTCGAGCTGCGGGCGTGCTTGCGTTGCGCGGGCTGGATGTGCTGGCCGCCGATGCCTATTCGAGCCCCGAAGGTATGGCGGTTTCGTCATTCCGCATCGTTACGCCGGACACGCCGGTGGACTGGGATCGGGTCAGGTTCGATGTGCGACGGTCGCTGCGGGGCCACCTGGCGCTAGAGGCGCGCATAGCTGAGCGTGCCCGGGTGTACCGGCGTCGGCGTGCGCTCTCGGCGACTAGAGCCACTACCAGCGTTAAGTTCGATGCTGAATCGGCGACCGAAGCGACGATTGTGGAAATCCGCACCGAGGACCACATAGGCGTTCTATACAAAGTCACTCGAGTGCTGGCCGAGATGGGCCTCGACATCCGATCCGCCAAGATCCAGACCCTGGCGAATGAGGTGGTCGACTCGTTCTATGTGGTAGGTCCTGACGGCCCGGTCCTCGATCCGACGCACCAGCGAGAAGTGGAACTGGCCCTACGCCACGCCCTCAACTAGCTCACTCGTCTAGCTCACTCAACTAGCTCACTCGTCTAGCTCAATCGGGCTTTTGCTGACGCAGAAACTGCTCCAACTCGTTGATGAGGCCGTCGGGGTTCTCAACCGTCTCGCTGAAGTCATCGACGGCTTCGGCAGCCGATTCTTCAAGGATCTGCTGCGCGTACTGTGCCAAGTTGTCATCGCCCGCCACGAGTTCGTCAATCTGGCGACCATAGTTGGCGGCGGCGCCGTGCAGTTCGGATTCGCCCAGCGTGATACCCAGAAACTGCCCGACCCGTTCAGCTAGAGCTAAAGCGGCCTTGGGCGAGGGGTAGTTATGCACGTAGGTGGGCACAGTCGCCCAAAAGGACACGCTGTCGAAGCCCGCCCGGTGGCAAGCGTCATTCAATACACCGATGATGCCCGTAGGTCCCTCATAGGTGGACTGGCGAAGTCCCATGTTCAGGTTGAGGGTGGCGCTGTTTGATGCGCCGACGACGTTAACCGGAGCGTTGTGGTGGGTGTCGGTGAGCAGAGCGCCCAGCGTTACCACTGTTGAGGCGCCCAGCGATCTAGCTACTTCGATGACAACTTCGCAGAATGTGCGCCACCGCAGCCGGGGCTCTACGCCCAGCACAGTCACCACGCGGCGGCCGTCGTCCATTTCGCCGATCCGAATGTCCGGTGTGGGCCAGTCGATCTTGCGCTGTCCCTCATCAATTAGCACGCTGGGCCTAACCGACACGAAGTCGTAGAAGAACTCAGGATCAATTTGGGCTACTTGATGGCAGCGAAACCGTCGGCGTAGATACTTGGCAGATTCGGTGGCGGCGTCGCCAGCGTCATTCCAGCCTGAGAACGCGGCAATTAGAACTGCGTCGTCGCCGGGCTCGGGTTGCTCGAACCACTCAAGATGGCCCACAGCGGCGATGCTAGCGGCGCCCTTATGCCGACCACCTAGGGCAGCGGCGACCCGCCGCAAGCTGGGTCTGCTTCTACGCTGGGTCCGGTGGCTGAACGCTCAGAGGCATCAGAAGCTGCTAGCAGGTCTACAGATGCACCGATAGGTGTCCCCGTGGATTCCTACATGGCCGCTACCGACGCTCCTGTAGCTCGTGTAGCGCCTACCGAAGTATGTGAGGTAGAGGTTTGCGAAGTCGTCGACGAAGAGTTGGTTGACGCGTTCGCGCGGCTACATCCGCAGTTGTCGAGTTCACCGCCCCCCGACGCGCAGGCCCTCACGCGCGTCGTCAACCACCCAGCCAACACAGTGCTGATTGCCCGCCTAAAGCCAGAGTTGGCCAACGAAGATTGGGCCGAAGATGATCAAACAGCAGATTACCCAGGCACGCCGGGTGAGACTGTTGGGGCCGAAACTGTTGGGGCCGAAACTGTTAGTACAGAAATCGTCGGCGCCATGACGCTGGTGCTATTCCCGTTGGCCAGTGGTCTGCGGGCTTGGATTGAGGACGTCGTGGTTGACGCGTCAGCTCGTGGCCGCGGTATCGGCGCTGCACTCAACCGGCGTGCCATTGAGATTGCACGCCTGGCAGGCGCTCGCACTGTAGACCTAACTTCGCGGTCCGAACGCGAGGCCGCGAACCGCCTATATAGAAGACTTGGCTTCGAACTGCGGAATACCAACGTCTACCGACTCAAGCTGTAGGTGCCCAATCTGTAAGCAAGAAAAGCGTAGGCACCATTGCGGCTTTGCGTGCCTGAGTGCGCTTACCTGAAACCGAGCCCGACCTGAGGAGAACTGTTAGCTATGGATCCTGACAGCATCAACCTGGGCCTGTTGGTCCTGCGAGTCGTAGTGGGTGTCACGCTGGCGCTGCACGGCATTGCCAAATTCCGTGGCGGCATTCGCGGTGTAGGCAACTGGTTCACCTCAGAGGGTCTAAGACCGGGACTGGCGCACGCCTGGCTAGCCGCCTGCGCCGAGATCGGCGCCGGTGCGGGCCTGGCCTTAGGACTCTTGACACCCCTGTGCGCCATGGTCATCGTTGGTGTGATGGCCACAGCGGGATGGGTCGGTCACCGCAAGAACGGATTTTTTATAATCCGGGAAGGATGGGAGTACGTCTTCGTCCTGGCAACCGCAGCGGCTGGCCTGGCCGCGACCGGACCTGGCGAGTGGTCTCTAGACGCTGGGCTCGGCCTTGACTGGTACGGCCCCGGCTGGTTCTTCCTGGCTGTGGTCGGCGGGCTGGTATCGACAGTCGCGTTGTTGGCGCTGTTCTATCGGCCAGACACCAGTAGGCCCGAGGAGGCCCGATAAACCAGATGCCAAGTCCGGTTGAACCTTCGTGGGCGTAAACGCACACGTGAAAAAAGCGAACTCGAAATCAGCGTCCTGGGGACTGCTAGGCAGAGTGCTCGGCTACAGCGCCGTGTCCGCTGGCACGGTTGTGCTGACCCAAACTCTGTTACTGGTGGCGTACGCGGCGCTGAAGTGGCCCGCGTTGGCGGCAAACGTGTTTGCGGTATGTGTGGCCGCTGGCCCGGCCTACTGGGCCAATCGGCGCTGGGTGTGGTCTCGCACCGATCGGCACTCGGTGACGCGCGAGATTTTGCCGTTCTGGAGTTACAGCCTCGCGGGCCTTGGCCTGTCCACCGTGTTGGTGGTGGCTGCTGACAGGTGGTGGACATCGGCTGCGGCGGTTTCGATAGCAAACCTGGTCGGCTATGGCGTGCTGTGGGCTGGCAAGTTCGTGCTACTTGATCGGGTGTTGTTCTCTCGGCCAGCAGCACCTGAGGCCAGCAGCGCACTGCAACGGCAGTGAAGCCCGAGTTGGCTGCGCTGGCCCGGCAAATCAAGGGCTTTATGCCCCACGAGGAGGGCCTGGCGTTGTATCAAGCGGCCACTGAGGTCGCTCGGTGTGGTCCACTCGTGGAGATCGGCTCTTACTGTGGCAAATCGGCTGTGTACCTGGGTGCGGGGGCAGCACAAGTTGGAGGCGTGCTGGTCACCATTGATCATCACCGCGGATCCGAAGAAATGCAGGTTGGATGGGAGCATCACGACCCCGAGTTGGTTGACCGTCGCACCGGCCGTATGGATTCGTTGCCGCTGCTGCGTCGGACAATCGAACGGGCGGGTCTAGAAGACACGATTCTGGCCATCGTTGGCGATTCGGTTACTGTGGCAGCGAGCTGGTCAAGTGCCGCGCTGGTGTTTATCGACGGTGGCCACGGAGAAACTTCGGCTCACGCGGATTACCAGGCGTGGTCACCGAAGGTGATTCCCGGCGGTCTGCTAGCGATCCACGACGTGTTCGTTGACCCTGCCGACGGCGGCCGCCCGCCTTATGAGATCTGGCTTCGAGCCCGCAGTGACGGCTTCGTCGACCACGCCGCTGTCGGCAGTCTGCGAGTTCTGAGGCGAAGCGAGACGCTTAGCCGGAGCTGCAATTTCAGCGGGAGCCTTAACTAGAGCGTCGGCTGCTGCTGAGCGCCGGTCTAACGCGTCGGTCGCGAGCAGCACCGCCGCTGCGCTATAGGCGGAACGCTCATCGTGCGGGAAGGTCTTAGCTTGCGGCACCACCCAGCCGGTGAAATAGCTGCCGTCATGGGCCCGCATGGCTGAAGTGGCCTCAACCAGCCGACGGGCCGTTGCCTCATCGCCGACACGCATATAGGCGAGAGCGCATTCGCTGGTCTCTGCAGCGGTCACCCAAGGTTGGTCGGCCACGCAGCGCACACCATGTCGGTCAAGCAGAAACTTCGGCGCTTGGTCGGCCAGGCGTTGCCGTGCTCGAGAAACCTCAAGTGCGCCGACCAGTACCGGGTAGTACCAGTCCATTGCCCAACGGTCCTTGGGCTCAAATCCGTCGGGTCGGTGGCGGATCTGGTGCTCCGTGCGAGCCAGCGCTTGGCTCCACGACCCACGTTCATGCCCCACCAAGGCGGCTAATGCCAAACCGCAACGCAACGAATGACAGATTGACGAAGAGGCGGCCAGCAGCGCGTAAGGCCACGGCGTGCCGTCGGCGTGGACAGCCCATGGAATGTGGCCGCTGGCGGTACGCAGGCTCACTACGAAGTCAAGCGCGCGTGCCACCGTCGGCCACATTGACTCAACGAAACCTCGATCGCCACTGGCCAGCCAGTGATGCCAGACACCCACAGCGATGTATGCGCAGCAGTTCGTGTCAACCTTGGCGTCCTTGACACCAAACTTCGTGTAGTAGTTGTGCCAACTACCAGCAGGGTGCTGGTTGACCGCCAGCCACTCATAGGCGCGCTCGGCGGCCCGGTACCTACCTGCTGAGGACAGCGCCATCGCCGTCTCAACATGATTCCAGGGGTCCGCGTGGCCGCCGTCCATCCACAAGATGAGACCGTCGGGTAGCTGGCACGCCTCAATGGCGTCCGCGGTCGCGTCTACCTGGCGGCGCGTCAGATGACTCAACTCAGCGGTCACCGGCGGTCCCGGGTCACTTGTGGGCCCAAACCCTCTTGTGCGCCCAAACCCTCTTGTGTGCATAGAACACAGTGGACTTGGGTAGCACGGCGTTGAGAAAGCGGTCCAGTGTTCGCGTCAGCAAAGGTGCCGCTGTCATGTCCCAAACCAGCAGCCGATGATATGTACGAACCAGCGGGTGATCGTCGTCTTGAGGGCCAACAAGGCAGCGCAACCACCAGTAGGGAGTGTGCAGGCCGTGAGCGCCGTGGCTATCGGAGACAACCAAACCCGCGGCGGCCAACTTCGAGCGCAGTTCCTTGGCGCGGTAGATGCGCACATGGCCGTCGGGCACGGCCGGTGCGTGGTAGTCACTGGACAGTGCCCAGCAGACTCGTTCGGCCGCAGTTGCTGGAACCGTGATGGCGATGGTGCCCCCAGGGCGCAGCACTCGTGCTAGTTCGGCGATGGCTAGCTCGTCATCCACAATGTGCTCAAGGACTTCCGCGGCGATGATCCGGTCGAAGCTGGCATCCGCATAGGGCAACGCAGTGGCGTCGGCTGCCACCGCATGGCTGCCTTGTTGTTCGCCGGGAGCCTCTATCTCACCGGCGTCTCGCATGGCCGCGAACATGTCGTTGACAGTCTGTAGCTCTTCGGTGTCTCGGTCCGAGGCCACGGTGACGCAGCCACGTCGGGCACTCTCGAAAGCGTGACGCCCTGCCCCGCAACCTAAGTCCAGCACCCGGTCGCCAAGTGTTGCGCCGAGCCGTTCATAGTCGACGGTGAGCATCAGCGTGCAGTCAACGCCCTGCAGCCGAAGCGGGAGCCGAAGCCGTGTCGGCGTCGCGTCGACGCATCGGCCAGCAGCGCCCGATACTGCTCAACAGTCTGTTTGGCTGTGGCTGTCCACGAGTACTTGGCTGCCACCCGTGCTCGTCCGGCTGCTCCCACGCTGGCGCGTAGGTCGGGCTGCGCAAGTGCCCAGGCTATGCGAGCGGCAAGCGCTTCTGAGTTGCCGGGTGCCACCTGCAGGCAAGTATCGCCATCGCTGCCGGTGACTTCGGGCAAAGCGCCGCCGGTGGTCGCCACCAGCGGCACGCCGCACGACATGGCTTCGACCGCAGGCAGCGAGAAGCCCTCATACAAAGAAGGCACGACGGCTAGCTGCGCCTCGTTGTAGAGCTCCACTATGCGCTCATCGGCCACACCACTGACGAACTCCACACTGCCAGCTAGATCGAGCTTGTCAATGAGTCGGCTGGCCGCCGAGTCGGACTTGGGCTTACCGATCACCACCAGGTGCAGCTCGGGATGTTCGGTGTGCAGCTTCGCCAGTGCTTCGAGCAGGTAGGCCAGGCCCTTCATGGCCACGTCAGCGCTAGCGGTGGTCATAAGCCGACCTGGTACGGGCGACACGGCCTTGAGCGGACGGAACTGGTTGGGGTCAACACCCACAGTTACCACCCTCAAGCGGGCTGGATCTACGCCCATGTCGGCCACGATGTCCTCGAAGCTGTTGGTTGACACGGTCAGGATCCGGTCAAGGCGCCGAGCCACCCGTCCTTGCATGCGAGTGAAGGCGTAAAAGCGTCGCATGGCGAGTTGTTTGCGCCACGTGTGGGCGTGTGCGATCTCGAGTCGTCGGTCCACCGTGATGGGATGGTGGATAGTGCCGAGCGTGGGCATACCTGAGCGCCGCAACCAATCAATGCCGTATCCAAGGCACTGGTTGTCGTGAACCAAGTCGAACTCGTCTAGCCGGCGGCGCAGAGCCCCGAAAGCTCGCAGGCTGAACGTCAGCGGCTCGGCGAACGAGGCCGTGCAGGTAATGGCGTATTCCGCCACGTCAATGACCGAACGGAACTCGGCCAGTTTGGGCACGCGAAAGGGGTCGGGCATGCGGTAGAGGTCCAAGCTGGATAGTTCGGTCAGCCCAATGCCGTCGTCCAGGTGTGGGTAAGGCGGGCCGCTGAACACCTCCACGCTGTGACCGAGCGCTGTCAGTTCCCGCGCCAAGTGGCGGACGTAGATGCCCTGGCCGCCAACCCAAGGATGGCCGCGGTAGGTCAACAGCGCGATGCGAAGTGGCTGGTCACCCAATTGCTGGTCGCCCAGTGGTCGATCGTCACGGGGCAGCCCGCTTTCGGGCGTTTGACTGCTGCTGGCCCTTTGGCTATCGCTGGCTGATTGTGGAAGCGTCCGCATGCTCTCCTGGGGTGCTTTAGCACTAATCGGGCGAGGCTAGCGGCGGCCCGTAGTCGGGCCCGTGCCAGTACCGTTCGCAGCCCATGGCCGACGCTGCCGCTGTCTTGCCCACAGACCATCCGATCCACCGGCTGAGCGACAGTTGCTATATGCGCGCAGCTCGTTGTCAGCCGACCGAGCGGGTCCCGGTGTGGTTTCAGCGTCAAGCGGGTCGTTCGCTCCCGGAGTATCGGGCGCTACGCGGCGAGGGCAGCATTTTGGATGCCATTGCCGACCCAGAGGTAGCTGCAGAAATAACGCTGCAGCCGGTCCGTCGCTATGGAGTGGACGCGGCGGTGCTGTTCTCCGACATCGTCGTGCCCGCTGCGGCGGTTGGCTTCGGTGTCGACGTGGTGCCCGGCGTAGGTCCAGTGGCGGCCAGACCGTTCCGCAGCCGTTCCGATCTGGAGCGTTTGCCGTTGCTCGACGCGGACATTCACACACCTCACGTGCTGGCAACGGTGCGCCTGGTTATCGCCGAACTGGACGTGCCTCTCATTGGTTTTGCCGGTGCGCCGTTCACCGTGGCGAGCTACCTGATAGAGGGGCGACCATCGCGCCAACACCTGTTGAGCAAATCGCTGATGCACACCGACACGAGACTCTGGCATGACCTGATGGAACGCCTTGCAGACATAGCGGTGGCCTCGATGCACTCGCAAGTGCTAGCCGGTGCCAGCGCAGTGCAGCTATTCGATTCGTGGGCTGGCATGCTCTCGCCCGACGACTATGCGACATTCGTAGCGCCCCATAGCAAGCGAGTGTTCGGCGAACTCGCCGATCTGGGTGTACCGCGGGCGCACTTCGGAGTCGGCACTGGAGAACTGCTGGACCAGATGGCCCGGGTAGGGGCCGACGTGGTGGGCGTGGACTGGCGTGTGCCGCTTAACGTGGCACGCCGACGGGTGGGCCCCGGCGTGGCACTGCAAGGCAACCTGGATCCGGCTTTGTGCGTCGCAGGATGGTCGGCCGTGCGGCCCGCAGCCGACCGCATCCTGGCCGAGGGAACACTGCAGCCCGGCTACATCTTCAACTTAGGCCACGGCGTGCTACCCGAGACCGACCCGACAGTCCTAGAGCGGCTGACACGCCATGTTCACGAGTACCGGGTGCCTGAATCTGGGGCTCACGGGCAGCCCCTGCCAGCTTCTCAAGCACAAGCTGGCGGATCGTTATAGCTGCATGACCAAGAGGGTCGTGGTAGTCGGCGGTGGCATCACCGGGCTAACTGCCGCTTATCGACTAGTGCATCCCTTGCAGCAGCCCGTTGACGCTCCAGCGCCTGAGGTGGTGCTGATTGACAGCGCCGAACGATTGGGCGGCAAAATTCACACGACCCGATTGGGTGGCTTTGGCGCTCCGTTAGTTGACGAGGGTGCCGACGCTTTCTTGTTGCGAGTGCCATGGGCGACTGAGCTCTGCGAGGAACTGGGCATAGCTAGCGAGCGCATCTCGCCTGCGGTCGGCGGTGCCTCCGTGGTGCATCAAGGGCCGCGCGGTCCGCAGCTAACACCGCTGCCCGATGGACTGGTGGGCGGGGTGCCGACGCGTCTGCGGCCGCTCATCGGGTCTGCTTTGCTGAGTCCGGCGGCCAAGCTGCGCGTCGCCGCTGACTACCTTGCGTTTAGCTACGCACTGGCGAAAACACGGTCCTTGAGGAACTTGCTGCGCAAGGACTCAGTACGCAGCTCGACTGGCTCTCGCAGCGTTGATGCCGGTGTGGGCACAGACGCCAGCGTGGGCGACATCGTTAGGACCCGACTCGGCTCAGCAGCGGCTTCACGAGTGGTCGACCCGCTGCTCGGCAGCATCAGCGCAGGTGAAATCAACCGCTTAGACGCAGCGACATCGGCACCGATCTTGATTGACGCGATGTCACGCAGTCGCTCGCTCATGAGAGGACTGCGCCGCATGCAACCAGCCTCGGCCCGGCATGGCCCAGAGTCTCCGGTTTTTGGCAGCTTTGAAGCTGGCATGGTCAGGCTGGTTAGTGCATTGGTTGAACGCCTAGACGGCTGCACCTTGCGACTGGGTAACCCGGTCTTGTCGGTGCGACTAGCCCAGTCAGCTCGTCTAGGGCAAGCCAGCAGGCAATTGGTTGTAGGTGTTGCTCCAGAAGACTCTGAATCAAACGTCGGGTTGACGTTCGCGGCTGATGCAGTCATCCTCGCGGTACCCGCTTACGCCGCTGCGAAGATGCTGTCCAGCACTTCCGCGGCAGCCGACCTAGCGCAAATTGAGTACGCGTCGGTTGCCGTAATCACGCTCGAAGTTCGCCGCGATGCCATACGAGACTCAGGAAATGGCTCTGGCCGCGCAGCGCGCCAGGCCGGTTTCCTGGTAACCCGCGACACTGGTTGGCTGACGACCGCGTGCAGCTACGGGTCGGCCAAATGGCCACATTGGTCGGGCGATGACTCAACGGCCATCCTGCGAGTCTCAGTAGGCCGAGACGACGATGACCGTCACACCAAACTCAGCGATGCTCAACTGCGCGACGCTGTTGTTGAGGAACTGTCAAGTTTGGCGCCGCTGTCGGGCTTAAGCGACCCTGACGCTGTAGTCGCATGGCGCGTCTCGCGTTGGGAGCGTTCCTTGCCGCAGTACCGACCAGGCCACGGTCGCCTGGTGGATCGAGTCGAAGACTCACTCGCCCACGAACTCCCTGGCGTTCTTGTGGCCGGTGCCGCCTACCGAGGCCTCGGTATACCTGCGTGCATCCGGCAGGGCAAAGAAGCCGCAGTAGCCACAATTCAGTATCTGGCCAATCGTCACGATCCAACAAGCCAGTACGAACTAGCAAACCAGCACGAACTGGCCAATAGTCGCGACCCATGCTGAAGTGAACTCCGGGCCAACATGAACACTGGGCTGACGTGAACACCGGGCCAACATGAACACTGGGCTTACATGAACCCCGGGCCGACGTGAAATCCGGGCTGACGTGAACTCCAGGTTGGCACGTGTCGGTCTAGCAGCCGCGCTCGGAGCGCTCACCATGTTGTCTTTGCCGCCGTGGGGTTGGTGGCCACTAGCCGCTGTCGGCCTAGGCGGATGGCTGCGCTGGTGCCACCGCAACGCACGCTGGCGCCACACGCTGGAGGCAGCCGGAGCCTTCTGGCTAGGCGCCTACGGACTTGGGCTGTGGTGGATGACCGAGCTGACCGTTCTCGGCTGGATCGCAGCGGTGCCAGTGGAGTCGCTGATAATGGCGTTGCCGCTGTCGCTGGTGCCCACAGACTCGCGCTGGCGCGCTGTCGCTGTGCCCGCAGCCCTCGTGCTGGGCGAGGCCGTGCGCTGGCGTGTGCCCTTCGGCGGTGTGCCAATGTCAAACCTGGCGCTGGGGCAAGTTGAAGGGCCGTGGCTCGGTGCTGCTGTGCTAGGTGGCCCGCTGGGTGTGATCGCCCTCCTAGGCGTGGGCGCCGTCATCGTCGAGAGGCTCCTACAGCGTGAATGGCGGGCCGTGCTTACACCAGCGATAGTCGCCATCGGAGTTCCGATTGTGGCGCTGGCGTGGCCCGCAACCACGATTGACGCTGCGGTAACTGTCGCCGTGGTGCAGGCAGGCGGCGAACTGGGAACCAACGTCGGCACACCTCAACGCAGCGTGTATCTACGCCACCGCGAGACCGTCGAGGCTTGGTCGGGCGGCGCTGATGCAGTTGATCTGGATCTGATGCTCTGGAGTGAGAGCAGCACCTCCAGCGATGGGCCGCTGGCAGCCTCGGCGAACCTGGCGGAGTTGGAGTCGCTGGCCGAACATCTTGACGTGCTGCTCATCGCCAACTTCTATGAACGTGCGCCAGACAATCGGTTTCGCAACGCCACAGTTGCTATAGACCCCACCTTGGGGCTGGGCGACCGCTACGACAAGGCGCATCTTGTGCCCTTCGGCGAGTACGTGCCGCTGCGTAGCGCTGTTGAGCCGTTTGCCGACTTGTCCCTGATCCCCCGCGAGGCCATCGCCGGACAAGGCCCTGGCTTGTTGAGAAGCTCGGTTGGTGACATCGCGGTAGCCACCTCCTACGAGGTGTATTTCAGTCACCTGGTTCGTGCTGGGGTACGAGCGGGCGGCCGCATCATCGCAAATCCGACGTTGGCGTCGTCGTACAGCACATCTGCGGTGCCCGCCCAGTCCCTGGCCAGCGCCCGCCTGCGCGCTGTCGAAACCGGACGCTGGGTGCTGCAGTCGTCCACCACCGGCTACAGCGCAGTCGTGTCGCCCAGTGGCGAGGTCACTCACCGCAGCGAGCTGCGCGAGGCCGTAGTTCTGAGGGGACAAGCGGAACTTCGATCCGGTTCGACACCCGCAGTGACGCTGGGTTCATGGCCTCTGGCCGCGGCTGGTGCAGTGGCGCTGGCTGGTTCTAGCTGGCGATCGCGCCAGCTACACAAGTAGCCTTCTACGGTCCTCATAACCGTAACGAGCCCAGCGTGAGCCATCCGGAAATTCAGGCTGAACAAGCTCATATTGATCGTGCGTACGCGTTGTTGGAATCCTCTCGGCAGCGCGCCAAACGGCTGCGCGAGATTGTTGAGGTGGGGCGAGGCGGCACTCGGCAAGCTCGCTACGAGCGTGATGTCATTGAAGACACCGTGGCGGGGCGTCTGAGCCAGCTCGAGCTGGGATCGTCCTCGCTGACCTTCGGCCGCATCGACCGCGCAAGTTCTGGAGCGATAGCTTCCAGCGAGACGGGTTCTGGTGATTCAGGTTCTGGTGATTCAGGTTCTGGTGGTTCAGGTTCTGGCGAGACGTTCTATATCGGCCGTCTCGCGGTCGCCGATGAGCGACAGGAACCCGTGGTGGTGGACTGGCGAGCGCCGATTGCGGAACCGTTCTTTCGTGCCACTGGGCGTAATCCGCTGGGATTGCTGCGCCGCCGACACTTCGTGTGCCGCGGACGCGTGCTAATCGATCTAGAGGACGAGGTTTTTGACCTGGACGCCCTAGATCCGGGGCCCGCTGATCTGGGCCCTACAGATATCGGGCCCAGGGATCCCAAGCCCAGACTGAACGCCCACGGGGCGCTCTACGCCGCGCTGGAACAGCGCCGCGATGGCCAACTGCGTCAAGTGGTTGCCACGATCCAAGCCGAACAGGACGAGATTATTCGTAGCCCTCGTAAGGGCATCTTGGTCTGCCAGGGCGGTCCTGGAACCGGCAAAACCATCGTGGCGCTACACCGCGCCGCTTACCTGTTGTACACCTACCGATTCCCGCTGGCCGGACAGGGCGTCCTGGTGGTGGGACCCAACCGGCTCTTCCTGCGCTACGTGGAACGGGTCCTACCCAGCCTCGGCGAAGCTGGTGTGCATTTGTTCGTTCTTGCGGATCTCTTCAACGAGATCTTTCCCGACGTACGGGTCCGCCTAGCAGACACCCCCGAGGCGGCTCGCATCAAGGGTGACATCGGTATGTCTCAGGTCGTAAAGCGGGCCGTAGCAGACCGGCAACGACCGCTGCGCAACGATCTACGACTCGAGTTTGGCTTGGGCTATGTGACGCTGACAGCGGGCGAGTCGCGAGACATCGTGGCTGCTGCTCGCCGACGGTTTCGTACGCATAACGCCGGTCGCGACTATGTGGAGCAGGCCGTGTACGCAGCTATGTCGGCCTCACACCGGCGCCGCCCCGACCCGTCCGAGATCCACCGACGGTTCTCTCGTCACCCCGACATGGTGTCGGCCTTGGAACGCATGTGGCCATTGTTGAAGCCCAGCCAGTTACTGCGTGACCTCTACGGCTCGCGGGCGCTGTTGCGCTCCGCTGCCGCAGGCGCGCTGAGCGAAGAAGAATGCGGTCAATTGTTTCGGCCCCGCGGGGACAGCGAAGCCGACTACGAGTGGAGCGACGCCGACGTGCCCGTTCTGGACGAGGCCTATGCCGTGCTTGGCCCATGCTCTCCTAAGCGTCGCGGCGACACGGGGCTACGTACCTATGGACACATCGTCGTAGACGAATGCCAGGACCAGTCGCCTATGGCGCTGCGGATGATCGCTCGAAGATCGCTCAACGGTTCGATGACGTTGGTCGGTGACATGGCCCAAGCCACTAGCGCTCATGCTCCTTCAAGCTGGGACGAGGTGCTCGCGCACCTGCCCTCTGGGGAACCCGCGCCGCGAAGGGCCGAGCTGACGCTGAGCTACCGTATCCCTCAACCCAGCCTGGAACTGGCCAACCGGGTGCTGGCGGTAGCCGCACCCGACATGGCACCGCCCGCTGCGGTGCGCATCGACGGTGCGGTTCCGCGGTTCGTGGCTGTATCGACGCCTGAATCTGGCCAGCCAGGTGTGGAGTTGACCCGAGCGGTGCTGGACACTGTGGTGTTCGAGGCCGCCGAGTTGGATGGCGGAAGCGTGTTGGTGGTGTCGCCAGCCGAACATTTGGACGACATCGCCGCACAGTTGGAAAGCGCTGGCCTGGACTTCGGCCGTGCCACCGCTGCCAGCCGCAACGCCACCGGCGCACTTCATCCCCACGTGACTCTGGCACCAGTACAACTGTGCAAAGGGCTGGAGACCGACGGTGTAGTGGTGGTTGAGCCAGCGGCCATTGTCGCCGAGGAGCCACAGGGACTGCGCGCTTTGTATGTAGCGCTTACGCGTTCCACCAAGCGCGTCGCGCTGGTGTCGGCGCAGCCGCTACCCGAACCACTGCGCCTTACCCAGTCGCTAGATGGCGAGTCGGCGTGAGCCATCACGTGGGCGATAGCCATGAACCATCGCCTAGTCAGGGCGTGTAACACTGGCCCAATTGCCGCGCACCCGGCTCGGCCACACCACTCGGATAAGCAACCCGGCTATACAACCCAAACAGACAAACCGCAAGACAGGAGATTTCCATGGCTGATGTCACCGTGACAGTCCTCAACAACGGACCGCTACTGGTCCGTGGTGTGTGCCAGATTGACGATCACGAAGGAAACACACTCGCTGACAGCGATTCCGTTGTGGCGCTGTGCCGCTGTGGGGAGTCAGACACGAAGCCGATGTGTGATGGCAGCCACAACCAGGGCTTCGACGGCACCCTGAATCCGCCCAGCTAGACCCGGCCAGCTAGATCCGCCCAGATAGAACGGCACAACTAGCTGACCCCCAGCGCCGAGGCCCACCCGGCGATGCACCCGGCGCTTGCCGCCTTCTCAGCGCCTACCTCGGCGTGGTTTGCGTCCACGTTCGCTGAGCCGACGCAATGTCAAGTCTCGGGGTGGCAGAACATATCCGCGGGCCATCACTGCCTGATAGCTGCGCCTACCGGATCGGGCAAAACGCTCGCAGCGTTCCTGTGGGCCATCGATCGGGTCATGAGCGCGCCCGAACCACCCCGAGCCGAGCGCACTCGCGTGCTGTACCTGTCGCCGCTGCGGGCACTGGCGGTTGATGTCGACAAAAATCTGCGTGCGCCTCTGGCAGGCATCTCGCTCGCTGCGGAGCGTCTAGGCGTCAAGGTCCATCTTCCAACTGTGGGAGTGCGCACCGGCGATACCGGCGTGGCCGAACGTCGCCGACTCGTCAGCCACCCACCCGACATCGCCATAACGACGCCTGAGTCGCTGTATCTCATGCTCACATCTAAGGCGCGCGAGACGTTGCGGTGGGTGCGCTGGGTGATCGTGGATGAGATTCACTCGGTAGCTGCCACGAAGCGTGGCACGCATCTGGCGCTGTCGCTGGAGCGGCTGTCTGAGCTAACAGTGCTGCCTGACGGTCAGCTACCGCAGCGCATCGGGCTGTCAGCGACGCAGCGCCCGCTGTCGGAGGTCGCCCGGTTCCTGGGCGGCAGTGACTCTGGTCGCCCGAGTTCACGTCATGTCCAGATCACCGATGTGGGCATGACCAAACAGCTCGATGTTGAGGTCATAGTCGGCGTGTCTGACATGGGCGACCTGGCTGCTAGCGAGACGGCTGGCGAAACACACTCACACAGCATCTGGCCAGCAGTACATCCGCGCCTGTTGGAGCTGATCTATGCACATCGCTCAACGATCATCTTCACCAACGCCCGCCGACTGGCTGAGCGGCTCGCTACGCGGCTCAACGAGTTGCATCTGGACGGACTCAACCGAGCCGCGGAAGCTGATGGCACATCACCGCCCGGGGTAGCCGAACTAGGTGAAGCAGCGGTGCTAGCTGAGATCGACGGGCAAGACCGTGCTGAGTTGGTGCGAGCGCACCACGGCTCGCTCAGCCGGGAACAGCGGCTGAGTATTGAGGACGATCTCAAGGCCGGTCGTGTGCGGGCCATTGTCGCCACCTCGTCACTGGAACTGGGCATCGACATGGGCGCAGTTGATCTTGTGATTCATGTGGCATCGCCACCATCGGTGGCGGCGGGAATGCAGCGAATCGGCCGTGCAGGCCATCAGGTTGGTGAGCCAAGCGTCGGCAAGATCTTCCCCCGTCACCGAGGCGATCTCGTTGAGGCTGCAGTAGTGGCACAGCGCATGGGATCCGGCGAGATTGAGGCCATCCGTTATCCGCGTCAGCCACTCGACGTGCTGGCACAACAGATCGTCGCCATGGTGGCGGTTGACGACTGGTCGGTGGAGGGACTTCTACGCGTCGTGCGCCAAGCGGCACCATATGAGCAGCTAAGCGAAGAAGTGCTCTTGTCGGTGCTGGACTTGCTGGCAGGCCGCTACCCGTCCGAAGAGTTCCGTGAGCTACGGCCGCGAATTGTGTGGGATCGCACTACTGGGATGCTGCGGGCTCGCCAGGGCGCGGGCCGCTTGGCCGTGACAAACGCTGGCACGATCCCCGATCGCGGCCTGTACGCGGTGTTCACGACCGATGGCTCGCGGGTGGGTGAACTCGATGAGGAGATGGTGTATGAGGCACGCGTAGGCGAGACGTTCCTGTTGGGGGCATCAACCTGGCGGATCGCGGAAATCACTTTCGACCGTGTAATCGTGACTCCTGCGCCGGGTGAACCAGGCAAGATGCCGTTCTGGCACGGCGACGGGCCTGGCCGGCCACTAGAGCTGGGCAGAGCGGTGGGGGCGTTCGTTCGCGATGTTGTAAACGAGCTGCCCGAAGAGTTGCCAGACGACCTGTTGGGCAAGCAGCCAAACGGCCACTCTGAACTACCTCTGTTGGAACGTCTTCAACGCGACAACTGTCTCGATCGAACTGCTGCGGTCAACGTGCTCCGTTACTTCGCCGCGCAGCGGAGCGCGACCGGTGTTGTGCCCGACGACCGCACAATCGTGGTGGAGCGTTTTCGCGACGAGATCGGCGACTGGCGTATCTGCATCCTCACTCCATTCGGCGCCAGAGTGCATGCGCCTTGGGGCATCGCATTGGGGGCCAAGTTTGCTGGTCTGGATCAGACCGGTCCGGAGCTGCTGTGGAGCGACGATGGCATCGTGCTGAGGCTGCCAGATACTGGGCTTGCAGATACTGGGCTTGCAGATACTGGGCTTGCAGATACTGGGCTTGCAGATACTGGGCTTGCAGATACTGGGCTTGCAGATACTGGGCTTGCGGACACGGGGTCGGATTACCAGGCCAGCAATAGGCCAGCGCTGGATGCGACGGATCTAGCGCTGGATCCCGATGAAGTGCGAGACGCAATCGTCGGTCATCTGCCTTCCACAGCTCTTTTTGCTTCGCGCTTTCGGGAAGTTGCCGGCCGGGCGCTGCTGCTGCCGCGCTGGCGCCCCGGGGAGCGGGTGCCGCTGTGGCAGCAGCGCCAGCGATCCGCGGGGTTGCTGGAGGTTGCAGCCAAGTATCCGAGCTTTCCGATGTTGCTCGAGACCTCGCGGGAGTGCTTGCAGGAGGTGTTTGACGTACCGGCACTTGCTGAGGTGCTGTCTGACATCAGATCCCGCAAGATCCGCATGGTCACCGTGGATACCGACGGTGCCTCGCCGATGGCTCAGAGTCTGCTGTTCGACTGGATCGCAGTTTTCATGTACGGCGGAGACGCGCCGCTGGCCGAGCGTCGAGCCGCGGCGCTGTCGCTGGATAGCGATCTGTTGGCGGATTTGCTTGGTGCCGAAGAGCTGCGCGAACTGCTCGACGCTGAAGTGCTCGCTCAGCTTGAGCTGGAGCTACAGCGCCTAGCCGATGGTCGAAGGGCTCGCAATGCCGACGAACTCGCTGAGGTGCTAACGCGAGTCGGCGATCTCACCGAAGCTGAGTTGTCGCACCGCTGCCACCAACAGGCTGGCCAAAACCAAGACTGCCAGCAGCAAGATTCTCAGCAGCAGAGTCCATGGCTGGCAGAGTTGCTGGCTGAGCGCCGCGCGGTTGAGCTTCGTGTGGCGGGTGAGTCTCGCTACGTGGCGGTGGAAGACGCCGCTCGCTATCGCGACGCTCTGGGTTGTGCGTTGCCCGCAGGTCTGCCAGCAGCGCTGACCACCGACACACTGCCGCCCGGAACCGACCCGCTCGACGAGCTGGTGGCTCGCTATGCGTCAACGCATGTGCCCTTCAAGGCCGACGCAGTTGCGGAGCGGTTCGGCATTCCAGTCGTGCGCGTCACAGCGGCGCTCAACCGACTTGAAACAGCGCGTCGAGTCACCCGGGGCGCCTTCCAGCCAGGCGCTGTGTCTGCAGGCGAATCAGAATGGTGCGATACGTCGGTGTTGCGAACCGTACGTCGGCGATCACTGGCGCGGCTGCGGCGCGAGGTGGAACCGGTGCCGCCGGAGGCTTACGCCTGCTTTATTGCGGCGTGGCACAGCATTGACCGGCCGCGGCGCGGCGGAGATGCCTTGGCGGATGCCATTACGCAGCTTGCGGGAGCGCCGGTCGCTGCTTCGATCTTGGAAACCGATGTTCTGCCTGCGCGTGTGGCCCGCTACAGCGGTGCCGATCTAGACGCTCTGCTGGCTAGCGGTGAGCTGGTGTGGGTTGGTGCGGGGTCGCTTGGCCCGAGCGACGGGCGTGTCTGTCTTTATTGGCGCGACGAGCTAGCCACGCTGGCACCCGCTGGGTTGGGCAACAGAGCAGATGGTTATCCAGATGAGAATCAAGACCCTGTAGCCGCGGCTGTGCTCAGCCACCTTGCGGAGCGGGGAGCGACATTCTGGCCAGACCTGCTGGGCCATCTCGGCGCTGCCAGTGTTGCTGCCGAGATCACAGACAGCGTTAACCTGCCCAATCTGAACCAGCCCAATCTGCACCAACCCAGTTTGAACGAGCGAGTATTGACTGCGTTGTGGGATTTGGTCTGGGCTGGATACGTCACAAACGACACGTTCGCCCCGCTGCGGGCGCTTAGCTCGGCTCGCAGCGGGCGCCGCAAGCGCGGTACGCGCGGCCCGAGTCCACGCAGCCGAACGCGCCCGCGCCCTGGCCGACTGCGGGCTTCGGGTCCGCCTGGCGCGGCGGGACGCTGGTCGTTGGTGTTGCCGCTGCGAGAGACTGAGCCGACTGAAAAGAACGCGACTACAGCGTCAACCCAGCGTGCGTACGCCGCCGCGCAGGCGATGCTGGAGCGTCACGGCGTTGTCACCCGGCCTGGCGTGCTAGCCGATGGTCATCCAGGTGGTTTCGCCGCGGTCTACGGCGTCCTGCGAGCACTGGAAGAGCGGGGCAGCGTGCGGCGCGGCCATTTCGTGGAGGGACTGGGCGCGGCACAGTTCGCCTCCGCAGCCGCAGTGGAACGTCTGCGAGACCATCGCGAAACCGTTCGCGATGGGACTGCTGGCGAAGTATCGCTCTTGGCATCTGCCGATCCAGCGCAGCCCTACGGTGCGGCGCTGAGCTGGCCACCAAGCACGGGCCGACCCAGCCGCGTTGTCGGTGGTCATGTCGTGCTGGCCGACGGCCGTCCACTGGCAATGCTGGACCGCGGTGGGCGCTCAATGCACACCTTTGAGACGACGGTGGAGGATCTTCGCTGGATCGGAGCCTTGCGCGATGGGCTGGCATGTGGGCGACTTGCCCGTGTTGAGTTGGCCCGCATAGATGCCATGGCTGCCGCGGACCATCCGATCCACGACACGCTCATAGCTAATGGCTTCAGCCCCGGCTACCGCGGCCCCACCCTGGCTAGCTGAGCAACCCAGCCGAGTCACTGCCTGGATTGCCCAAAACTTAACCGATTTCGCCCGCGCGCTGCGAGGTTCAGGCATCGTTCAGTTAGCGTTCAGCGTCAGTCGCCCATGACCCGCTCGGGAGGTTCTATGTCTGTTGCGTCTGTCGAAGAGCCCGCTACAGCGCCGCCTGCGAACGTAGCGGCGATGGCCGTCGCAGCGACCAAGATCTACGGCTCTGGCGACACTGAGGTGCGCGCTCTCGATGCCATTGACGTGACGTTCAAGCATGGCCAGTTCACGGCAATCATGGGGCCGTCGGGATCGGGCAAATCCACGCTCATGCACTGCATGGCGGGGCTTGACCGAGTGACCGAAGGACAGGTCTTCATCGGCGAGACCGACATGTCGGAACTCTCCGAACGCGACCTCACACTGCTACGCCGCGACCGCGTGGGCTTCGTCTTCCAGGCGTTCAACCTGATCCCAACCCTGACTGCGCAAGAGAACATCGCCTTGCCCATGGACCTCGCCGGAACTAAGGGCGATACCGCATGGGTCAAAGAGGTGATCGATGCCACCGGCTTGAGCGACCGCCTCAAGCATCGGCCAAGTGAGCTGTCGGGTGGGCAACAGCAGCGCGTAGCGGTAGCGCGAGCGCTGGCCGGTAAACCGCAGGTGATCTTCGCCGATGAACCCACCGGCAATGTTGACCTCAACACCGGTGCTGAGATCTTGGGATTCATGCGTAACGCGGTGAAGTCAATGGGTCAGACCATTGTGATGGTGACCCACGACGCAGTAGCGGCGTCCTACGCAGACCGGGTGGTGTTCCTAGTGGACGGCAAGATCGTGGACGAGCTGGACGGCCCCACACCGGAACGCATTCGTGCTCACATGAACCAGCTCGGAGCGTGAGTCATTCATGCTTCGACTTGGCATCAAATCGCTGCTGGCCCACAAGGTTCGGTTTGCACTAACGGCGAGCACCATTGTCATTGGCGTGGCCTTCGTGGTGGCCTCGTTTGTGACTGCCGATTCGCTGCGTTCCGGCTTTGATCAACTCGCTGAAGATGTCAACACCGGCATCGACTACAGCGTGCGAGGAGAGTTACCTTTCGGCAACCTGACCGATGCCGTGGCGCCAGCGGTTTCCGACGACCTCGTTGAAGTCCTTTCCGCGGTTGAAGGCGTCAGTCTTGCTGCGGGGTTTTTGTTTATAGATGGCGTCATTCCAGTTGACGGCAGCGGTGAGACGCCCAGCGGCTTCGGACCTCCCATTGCGGGCTACAACTGGTTCGAAGATGAATCGGTGTCGCAATTTTACCTAATGGAGGGCCGCTGGCCGGTCGGATTGAACGAGTTCGCCCTCGACGTAGGCACTTTCGCGGATCTTGACTTTGAGCTAGGTGGTACCTATCAGGTTGTCACGCCCACAGGCCCGCGTGAGTTCACCCTGACGGGCACAGCACAGTTCGGATTCCCTGATAATGCTGGCCTGGGCGCCACCGTTTCGTTATTTGATACTCCGACAGCTCAACAAGTGCTCGGCTACGAGGGCCAGTTCAGCCAGATCAGCGTTCGAGCTGAACCAGGTGCGGATCTAGACGAGGTGCAACGCCGTATCGAGGCTGTGCTTCCCGAGGGTATTGAGGTCATCAATTCGGCCGAGTCAACCGAGGAATTCAGCGACGCCACCGAGACATTTATAGGGCCGTTCCAGAGGATCCTGCTTGTTTTCGCATTCATCGTGCTGTTCGTGGCCACATTCATCATTTCCAACACGTTCAACATCGTGCTCGGCCAGCGGGTGCGGGAACTCTCGTTGCTGCGCGCTGTCGGCGCCACGCCCCAGCAGGTACGTAGGTCGGTCTTGACCGAATCAGCGATCATTGGCGTTGTCGCTTCACTGCTCGGTTTGGGTTTAGGGATGCTCGGCTCACTCGGGCTGCAGGCGCTCTTCGGCCTCTTGGGAGCGTCGCTCCCAGGTAGCTCTTTGCCATTGACGTTACGAACCGTGGTGTGGGCCGTGGTCGTAGGTGTCGGCTTTACGATCTTGGCATCGCTGGTGCCAGCAGTTAAGGCTTCGCGCATCTCGCCAATTGCCGGTCTCAGCGAAGGTGCTAGCAGCGATGAGCGGGCCAGTCTCGGCTGGAAACGATTGCTGGTTGGTTCGCTGCTTATGGCCATCGGCCTACTGCTCACCGGCATCGGACTGTTCGGCGGTCCGTTGCTGCGGGCTATAGGTCGGCTGCTATCCAGCCTCAGTTTCTTGGGAGAAGTTGAAGGGGCGACCCTGCAGTTGAGCACGCTTGGCGCGGGTGCCGCGATCACCTTTGTCGCTGTATCGGTGCTGAGCCCTCTGGTAGCTCGATTGGTGGTGTCGGCACTAGCGAAACCGCTGGAGTGGTTCATGCCTATCTCGGGTCGGTTGGCCCGCGCGAATGCCGCCCGCAATCCGAGACGAACCGCAGCCACAGCAGTGGCGCTGACGATTGGGCTGGCCTTAGTCACAATGGTGTCGATCGTGGGCCAATCACTCAAGGTTTCATTCGGCGACCTTTTGGCCACCTCTGTGCGAGCTGACTTCATCATCACCGGCCCGACCCAGTCCGGAATGCCCAAGACGCTTGCTGCCGACATTGGTGCTGCCGACATTGGCACAGTGGTGGGGTTCGATTTTGACTTGGTGCAAATAGGGCAGGCAGATGAGACCGAGGTCATAGAGGCCACTTTGACCGCTGCCAACATTGCTGATCTGCCTGTTGTAGTGGACCTTGACGTTGTTGAGGGCAGCCTGGAAGGTGTCGACCCGCAAACGGGTGTGCTGATACACCGCGATATAGCCGCCGATGAGGGCCTTGAGGTCGGTGACTCCGTTGTTATGCAATTCGTCAGCGGAGACCGCGCAACTACAGTCGTCGCGGCCACCTTTGCGAATCGCGCCTTTTGGAGCAATTGGATTATTGATAGCGCGCTGTATGACCAGGCGGCCACGACTGCATTTGACGACTTCGTGTTGGTACGCGCGGACATTGATAACAACGAAGCCGCTCGAGCCGCCATTGACGAAGTGATAGCCGACTATCCGCAAGCTGAGCTTGAAGACCGTCAAGAGTTCCAGAAGTCGATTGAATCAAGTCTTGACACCGTATTGGCGTTGGTGAACGTGTTCCTGGGATTCGCACTGCTCATAGCGCTGGTTGGCATCGTCAACACGCTCACGCTGTCGGTGTTTGAACGCATCCGAGAGATCGGACTGCTGCGCGCTGTGGGTATGAGCCGTCGGCAGATGAGGCGCATGATCCGCTGGGAGTCTGCTGTTGTGGCGCTGTATGGCGCTGTAGTCGGTGTGGTTCTGGGTGGAGCGTTCGGCATCGCTACGGCCGCGGCAATCCCCGACGACATCATTGACACTGTGTCGATACCGAGAGGGCAGATAGTGATATTCCTGGTTATCTCGGTGTGGTTCGGATTGATAGCGGCCCTGTTCCCAGCATTCCGGGCTAGCCGAATGAACGTGCTGGACGCCATTGCCGAGGAATAGCCAGACTTCTCTTCTGCAATCCCGAAAATTCCTAGAATGCGGCGATGAAGTGCCCGGCGTGCGCCACCGAAGTACCACAAGGTGCACGCTTTTGCCCGACCTGCGGCAATCTGCTTGTGCAAACAGAAGAGCGCCGCGTGGTCACGGTGCTTTTCGCAGACCTCGTCGGGTTCACCTCAATGGGGGAAGCCGCCGACCCTGAGGAGTTCAAGCATCTCATTGACCAGTGCTTCCAGCGTCTCGTAGCCGACATCACTGCGTTCGGAGGCACGGTCGACAAGATCATCGGGGATGCAATCCTCGCCCTGTTCGGTGCGCCGACAGCACACGAGGACGACCCCGAACGGGCACTGCGAGCGGCGTTCCGGATGCATCGTTCTCTAGAGGCCTTCAACTCTGAGCTAGACCTTGATTTGCAGATCCGCGTTGGCATAAATACCGGCGAAGTTCTGGTCGGGGCGTTGCGCGCTGGCGGCGACTACACCGCCATGGGTGACACGGTGAACATAGCTAGCCGCCTAGAGACGCTGGCTGAAGCGGGTGAGGTGCTGGTTGGCCCCACTACGCAGGCGGCCACGGTTGGCATCGTGAACTACACACACCGCGGAGAGATCGGCCTGCGGGGCAGAGATGAGCCGGTGTCGGTCTACTTGGCCAGTGGCGAGTTGGCACCGCCAGGTCGGCACCGCAGCCCCACGCAGTCGCCACTGATTGGGCGTGACCTAGAACGTTCCCTGCTGGAGACTGCAATTGACACCGCGGTCGCTCGCCGACGTGCAGGACTGTGCCAGATCGTCGGTGAGGCTGGCATGGGCAAGACGCGTCTGGCTCGGGAGGCGGCGCAAAGTGCCAGTCAACGTCACGGAGCGATGGTGTTGGAGAGCATGGCATTGCCCTACGACGAGACCAATCCGTTGCGCTGCCTGGGCGATGCGATCGCGGTCGCCGCTGGGGTCACCGCCAGCGATTCCACGGTGCTGGCTACTCGGCGAGTTTCGTCGCTAGTAGCAGAGGCACTACAACCTGCTCACAGCGCCAGCCAAGACACGTCAGTCCGTGAGCCAGGCAACCATGAGCCAGTCAAGCATGAGCCAGTCAACTATGAAGAGATAGACGAGATCGCCGATGTCGTACTGGCCGTGCTGGGCAGGGTGGGCAGCGGCGATCCCGCCGAACTTGAGTGGCGCACCGAAGCCACGTTTCGCGCCATGCGACGCCTTTTGGGGGCACTGACCCAACGCCGACCGGTGGTGATGTTGCTTAGCGATGTGCATTGGGCCGAGGAGCGGCTTCTCGGTATTCTGGAACAGTTACTGGCGGCGTTAGCGAACCAGCCATTTGTAGTTCTCACGACAGCTCGATGGAACGTAGATGAACTGCGGTGGACGGTCCCGCCGGGTCGACACAGCACAGTCGTGTTGAATCTTGATCCGCTCAGCCGCGAAGCCACCGCGGAGTTGGCCGCGCAGCTACTGGGCGGCAACGTTCCCACTTATGTGGCTGATCAGCTCTACGAACGTAGCGGCGGTAACCCGTTCTTCTTGGAAGAGATGTGTGTTCTGCTGCGTGAATCGGGCGTGGTGGGCCCTGGCGCTCGCCCGGATCACGAGGAACGATCCCTTGCGGAGATGCCACACACACTGCGAGGCCTGGTCGCTGCCCGCCTCGACGCACTCAGCCCCACCGAACGGCGCTTGGTTGACGACGCATCGGTCCTAGGCAGTGGCTCAATCGGTGAACTGTTAGAGATCACTTCAACAACGCACCCCGACATCGACAGCGACGAAGATCTAGCTACGTTCCAACGGCTAGTTGACAAGGACATCTTCACGAGCGAAGCCGATAGCTGGACTTTCCGCAGTGACGTGGCGCGCGATGTGGCCTACAGCATGCTGACCAAGGCTCACCGGGCCGAAAGACACCTCAACGTTGCGCAGTGGCTCTCGCAGCACCGCGACGATCCTGCCGGTGATTCGATTGGCGTTATTGCAGACCACTTCGCCTCGGCGGTGGAGCTGGGTGCGGGTGCTGGCCACACCACAGATCAGGGTGATCTGACCGAGGTGGCTATTCAGTGGCTCGGCCGAGCGGGTGAATGGGCCGCGGCGCGTGACAGTCACTACGCGGCCGCACAGTTCTACCGCCGGGCGATTGAAATGCTGGGAGACGCGGACCCGCGTCTAGTTGATATGGCGCTTGGCCGGGCAGCCGCACGCCTGCGGCTGGGCGAGTTACATGGCGCGAGGGCCGACGCCGAGCTGGCCCGCGCTATGGCAACACTGAACGGCAACCGCATCGCCGCGGCCCATGGACTGCGAGTGCTCGGCGAAGTGGCTCTAGCAGGCGACGAACACGCGGCAGCAGACAAGCTGCTGGCCGACGCGTTAGATCAGTTCCGCACTATGGGCGCGGTGCGCGATGCGGCGGAATCGCTGCGGCTGCGAGGGTTGGCCGCGCTGCGGGCAGGCGAGTACGCACGTGCCGACCGCTACATCAACGAGGCCAATGGCACCTTCGCTCATATCGGCGACGCCAGCGGCGTGGCGTGGTGCTTGCAGAACCTGGCCTGGCTGTCCTTTGAACAGGGGCTCATCACCGAAGCTGGAGTTCGCATTACCACTGCCATTGATCGGTTTGGCGATCTGGGCGACACGGTCGGGCTGGCTACCGCGGAGGGACTGCAGGCGTTCTTGCTGTTTCATGCTGGCGAGCGAGACGAGGCCGAACGTCTAGCTGGTTCGGTTTATGCGACCGCACACGAGCGGGGTGAGCGCTTCACCGAGGCCATGATGGATTTGCTGCTCGGATCGCTCAGTTTGTGGTCGGGACGTGCCGCTGAGGCGGTTGAGCGTGCGAGAGCCGCTGAGCAGGTGTTTCGGGATGTCTACAGCGATTTCGGTGTAGTGCAGGCGCTGGGTTTGTTAGGTCGTTCCTACGCTGCGGTGGGTGAACTGCAGCGCAGCCGGGCGATGTTGGCGGAGTGCTTGCAAAGAGCCAACGACATGCCGGGCCGGCCGTTGGAGCGTTTTGCGCGGGCAGTGCGTGCTGGTGCAGCGGCGCAAATGGGACACCCGGAAATGGTCGGCGAGGATCTGGCTCGTGCCGACTGGGATCAGTCTGCCGTCAGGTCTCTCGAACGTGGTCCCGATCAGACCGCAGTTATCGGAAAGAGAGACCTAGAAGTTTCTTTGGGGTTGGCATTGGCGCAGCTTGGCTGCCCCGACGATGCCATCAATGCGCTAGCGACGGTGCCGATTGCGGATCTGCCGTCTACCTATCTTCGCTCCTGTTTGGCAATCGCCTACGCCACCGCCGGGCGCACGATTGATGCACTTGAGCAGTCGCGCCTAGCGATGGCCAGTGGCACCGGCACATATGTAGATGTGCGCAACGCTCTGGTGGCGCGGGCTCTAGCGCACGCCCGTGACGGGGACCTGCCAGCTATGGATGCGGCATTTGAGCAGGCGTTAGTTCTTGCCGACTCCACCGATAGCCGTCTCAGCCAAACCGTTGTGCGTCTAGCGCGTGCTATCGGCCATGAGGCATTGGACCAAGCCGATGCCGGTGTGCTGCGCTCAGAGGCGGAAGTGGCTATCGCTCAGCTAGGTGCGCGTCCAAGCGGCTGGGAGACAGCGTTCCTGCTCGCAGTTGGTCAACCTGCCACTTCTGCGGTTCTCGCTGGGCCGTTGCCCGAAGCCATACCGTTTCCTGGCGAGATCTAGTCCCCTCGAGATCTAGTCTGAACTCTGGTCTGAGCTCTAGTCTGGCTGTCATGTCGGCGGGCAGGGTATTGATCGCAAAGATCGGTCTTGATGGGCATGACCGCGGTGTCAAGGTGGTAGCCCGGATGCTGCGTGACGCTGGCTTTGAGGTCATCTATACCGGCCTGTTCCAAACGCCCCAAAGCGTGGTCGCGGCCGCCATTGACGAAGATGTAGACGCCATTGGAGTGTCAATGCTGTCGGGTGCTCACGAAGCGCTCATGCCGCTGGTGGTTCAGGAACTGCGCGACCATGACGCTGAGTCAATCCCAGTCATTCTGGGCGGAATCGTGCCCGACAGCGATCTGGAAGCGATGCACCTAGCCGGTGTGGCTGCAGTGCTGAGGCCAGGTGCAACTGCGGTTGAAGTCGTGGCAGCAGTGCGGGACGCAATTGACCGTTCGCGCTAGCAGTCTTGCGGTGCTGCAGACTCGCGATGCACTCTTGCCAAGCAGTCTGACAGCTCGACGAGACTAGATTGCGCCCGTGCAAAAAAAGTCCATAGAGCGAGTTGGGGTAGTCGGCTGTGGCCTCATGGGGTCTGGCATCGCCGAAGTAGCTGCTCGCAGCGGGTGTGATGTAAAAGTCGTAGAGGTTGATGAAGCTGCGCTCGCTGCAGGTATGGCCCGCATCGAAAAGAGCCTGAGCCGGGCGGTCAACGCTGGAAAACTTGACGATGCCGAGCGGCAGGCAACGCTGGGCGCCATCTCTTTCGGAGTTGACATTGGCGATCTCGCCGACAGAGAGTTCGTGATTGAGGCGATTGTTGAAGCCGAAGCCGCGAAATTAGGCGTCTTTGAACGGTTGTCGGCAGTTCTTGAAGATCCGCACGCGGTCATGGCCTCCAACACTTCGGCCATCCCGATCATGAAGCTGGCGATGGCCACAGATCGACCAGCGCAGGTAATCGGAATGCACTTCTTCAATCCGGTCCCTGTCATGGGCCTAGTGGAGGTCATCTCCTCGCTTCTAACCGCTGAGGACACAGCCACACGCTGTCGGACCTTTGCGTCGGAGCGACTGGGCAAGCGGGTTGTGGATTCTCAGGACCGGGCCGGGTTCGTAGTCAACGCCCTGCTGATTCCCTACATCTTGTCCGCCATCCGGATGCTCGAATCGGGTTTCGCCTCAACCGAGGACATCGACGCGGGCATGGTGTTGGGCTGCAATCATCCGATGGGGCCGCTGGCTTTGTGTGATCTGATCGGTCTGGACACAACCCTCGCGGTAGCCGAGTCGCTATATGAGGAGTTCCGCGAGCAGCTCTACGCCCCGCCGCCGATGCTCAGCCGTATGTGCGATGCCGGTCTGCTGGGACGCAAGACCGGTCGAGGCTTCTACACGTATCGCTAGAAGACGTACTGCAAGACGTACTGCTCGAACACTTGATGACCACTCCCGCGGGAATTGACGCATCGGCAGTTAGCCGTTGGTTTGCCACCCATCTGCCATCGGCAACACAACCGTTGACGTTTGAGCTGATAGCGGGGGGACGTTCAAACCTGACCTATCTGGTGCGCTGCGCTGACGGTGACGCTGTGGTGTTGCGCCGACCGCCGCTGGGTCATGTGCTGGCTACAGCACACGACATGGCTCGCGAGCACAAGATCATCTCAGCGGTGGGCAGAACCGATGTGCCGGTACCTAGGGCGTTGGCATTGTGTATCGACGAGACGGTGAACGGGGCGCCGTTTTACGTCATGAGCTACGAGCAAGGCGCAGTCTTGCACTCAGCGGAAGAATCGGCCTTGGTTCCCGACGCCGAGCGTGTACCGCTGAGCCGACAGGTGGCTGAGGTGTTGGCTGAGTTGCATGCAGTGGAACCCGACGATGTCGGCTTGGGAGATTTAGGACGACGCGACGACTATCTGGGCCGACAGTTGAGACGTTGGAAGCGCCAGTGGGAACAATCCAAGACGCGTGAGCTGCCGATCATGGACGAAGTAGCCGCGCAGCTCGAGGCACGCAAGCCAGAACAACTCGGTTCCACCGTCGTCCACGGCGACTACCGACTCGGCAACATGATCTCAGCGGGCGGGCGCATCGTTGCAGTGTTGGACTGGGAGCTGTGCGCGCTCGGTGATCCCATGGCCGACGTGGGCTATTTGATGAACAACTGGGTGTCGCCCGACGAGCCGTCGGCGGGTCCGGTTACGTTGGCTCCCACCCAGGCGGGCGGTTTTGCGACTCGTAGCGAGATGTTGGAGTGGTACCAAGCCGCGTCGGGACGAGATGTCTCAAATGTTGACTACTACCGCGCATTCTCATACTGGCGATTGGCTGCTATATCAGAGGGTGTGCTGAACCGTTACTTGAGTGGTGCGATGGCAGATGCCGATCAGACCGACACCGATGTCTTTCGCGACCAAGTTGAATTCCTGTCAACGAGCGCAGCCGAGCGACTTGCAGACCGATAGTGAGCCTGTGATGAATCAGAACATCAGTCCTGGAGTCTTGCGCGCCACCGCAGCGGGCGCCATAGGCGCGCTAGCCGGAGCTTTGGTAGCTGGCTTGATCCTGGTAGTCGTGCTCGGTGGAGACGGAGACTCTGATACGTCGAGCACGGCGCCCCCAAACACTCAGACCAGTGTTGCTGATAGCGCTGCCGACGGTTCAGCCGACGGTTCAATCGACACGGCTAGCCAGTTGCTGGATGCGGCTGCAGCTAACTCCGTTGATCATTCTTCGAGTCAACTGACGCAACTGCTTACTGGCGAGCGTGTGGAGCCAGGCGCGCCGCTGGGCAGCCGCATTGACGGCATCAACGTGAAGGCTGTGCTCGAAACGGTGCAAGAGGCAGTGGTGATCGTGAAGGTCGAGAGCGAGGACCACGAGGGTGGCGGTTCCGGGTTCATTGTGACGCCCCAAGGGCGCATCGTGACCAACGCGCACGTTGTTGAAGACGCCGAGACGGTCGAGGTGCGACTCTTCGGCGGTGAGCTCTTGCCAGCGGAGGTGACCGCTGTAGATCCCACCCGGGATCTCGCCATCCTCCAGGTTGACCGCGACGGACTTCCCACCGTACGGCTTGGTTCCACAGACGGCGTGGAAGTGGGTGACGAAGTCATAGCCATCGGCAACGCGCTTGACATCATCGGTGAGCCGACCGTGACATCTGGCATCGTGTCGGGGCTGGATCGTTTCATAGATCTAGAGGACGGCACTCGGCTAGTTCGTTTGATACAGACAGATGCCGCCATTAATCCGGGCAACTCCGGCGGGCCGTTAGTGAATGCGGCGGGTGAAGTCATCGGCGTCAACACAGCGATTCAGGCCAACGCGATGCTTTCCCGGGGCATCGTGGAGGGCATCGGATACGCGATCTCCATTGATCATGTCCGACCGATTATCGACGGAATGCTTGAAGGAGTGGTGCAAGCCAGAGCGTTTTTGGGCGTTCGTATCACCTCAGTTGAGGACTACATCGCTATGAACGAGGCTTCAGGCGACGATGGTGAGGTCATTCCTCAGACCGGCCAGCCGAGCCCCGAAGTTCCGGAATCGTCAGAAGTCCAACTGCCGCCCGATGTGACCTACGGCGCGCTCGTGGTGGACGTCGACGCGGGTGAGGCGGCCGCGCGAGCGGGCATCCAGGTTGGCGATGTGATAGTAGAACTGGACGGAACCGAGATTCGGACAAACAACGATCTGGTGGTGGAGATCTTGGCTCGGTTGCCGGGGGATCGAGTCGAGATGAGCATCATCGGCGATGACGGCCAACTCAGACGAGTTGAGCTAGCACTGGGTTCGTTCGTGCCTGATTCCTTTGACCAGGGACCTGTAGAGCAGGAGTAACAGGAGTAGATCATGGCAGACCGAGCAGCAGACGGAGTCGTAGCAGACAGGGTCTTTGATACCGGAACTGACGACATTGGCGTTGAAGTCACCGACGGTGTCATGACCATTACGTTGAACCGCCCCGAGCGTCGCAATGCACTGTCCACCCCGATGCTGGACGGCCTCGTGGCTGCACTCGCCGACGCTGAAGTGGCTTCCGATGTAGGCGCAGTAGTGCTTACCGGCGCTGGTGGAGCGTTTTGCGCTGGAGGTGACGTGAAGGGCATGGCCGCTGCGGGCGGCGAGGGCGGCGGCAGCCCGTTGCAGTACGACGCTCGAGTTCATCGCCAGCGCCGTAACCAGCGCGATACCTCCGGGAAGCTGTATGAGATGCCCAAGCCGACCATCGCAGCAATTCCCGGAGCTGCAGCGGGGGCTGGATTGTCTTTGGCCTTGGCGTGTGACCTGCGGTATGGGGCACCCAACGCGATCATGACTACGGCATTCGCTCGGGTGGGTTTCAGCGGCGACTATGGCGGCACCTGGTTCATGTCACGCCTGATCGGATCGGCCAAGGCTCGCGAGCTGTACTTTCTTTCGGATCGGGTGGATATGGACCAAGCGGTATCGCTGGGTTTGGTGAACGCTGTATTCCCCGCCGAGACTCTGATGGACGAGGTGGGTGCAATTGCGCGTCGGCTGGCGGCTGGCCCTACTGTGGCGTTTCGCTACATGAAGGAGAACCTGAACCGGGCAGTGCATGGCGAGATGGGCGAATGCTTGGATATGGAAGCCGCGCACCACATTCATACCGGTCAGACCGACGACCACAAAGAAGCGGCGCAGGCCTTCGTGGATAAGCGCGAGCCCGTCTTCCGCGGACACTGAGCCCTCTGTCAGCGTCCAGCTAGGTGCGAAACGAGATTGAGGCAAGCCTGAGCGGGCGGGGTCATGCGGACCTCGCTCAGGTACCTCAAATCCCTCCAATACAGCGAATCGCACCTCAATCCAGAACAGCCCCGTTTGCTCGTGAGCCGATATCGGGCCGAGCTTGGCGGGCACTTGCGGTGGCCTCGCTGGGCACCGTGTTGGTCGGCTTCAACAGCACTGCTACCAACATTGCCCTGAACGCAATTCAGAGCAGCTACCCAGGCGCTACCGCTGCCGATGTGGGGTGGGGAATCGCGGGATTCATGATCGGTCTCGCTGCGTTTTTGCCACTCGCAGGAAGGCTGGCCGACCGTGTCGGGCGGAAGTTCATATTTCAGTTGGGGTTGGTGCTGTTCGGGTTGTCGGCGGTTGCCTCAGCGCTTGCCCCCACTGTGTTGACCCTCAACCTGGCGCGGGTGCTGCAAGCCTTGGGTGGCGCCGCTATCTTGCCGTCGTCGCTCAGTCTGGTGTTGCCGCTGTTTCCTGAGTCGAGACATCCGACGGCTGTGGGGCTGTGGTCGGCTGCTGGGCCGCTTTCTGCGGCGATGGCCCCCGGGCTGTCTGCTTTCTTGCTCGGAACGCTGGGTTGGCGTGTTCTGTATCTGGCTACTGCCCCGATTGCGTTGGTGATGTTCATTGTGGCTTGGCGCGTGTTGAGCGAGTTGCCGCCGCCAGCAACGACGCATCGGCTAGATGTGGTGGGTGCGGCTGCGGGCACCGTTGGGCTGGCCGCGCTGGTGACAGCCATCATGCAGGGTGGACGAGTGTGGGGATGGACCTCGCCGGTCACGCTGGCGGTTGCGGCTGTGGGGGTGATCGCTTTCGCCTGGTTCATTGTCAACTCACTGCATCACCGGGAGCCATTACTGAACCTGCATCTCTTGCGAAGGCCCGGTGTGTGGGTGACGCAGTTGGCCAACTTCTTTGTGAGCATCTCCTCTCTGCCAATCTGGATGGTCTGGCCGCTGTTCATGCAGAAGTTCTGGGGCTACTCAGAAAGTCAGGTCGGGCTTGCCGTCACGGTCGGACCGATTGTGGCGGGAACGTCTACGGTGTTCTTCACCCGGCTAGGCGAGCGCTGGAATCCGATAGCGCTGTGCCGTACCGGCGCGGCTATACAGGCCGTGGCTATCGGGTGGCAGATGATGCGCCTGGGTGCCCAGGTCGACTACCTCGGTGAGATGGCGCCCACCATCGTTTTGTTCGGATTGGGCTGGGGTATGTGCATACCGCTGCTCAACAGTGTGGCGTTGGCCTGGGTGGACGAGATCTACTTCGGTGAGATCAGCGGACTGTTCAACACCTTGCGTTATGCGGCTGCAGCGTTCGGGACTGCGGGCGTGTTCGCGTTGTTGAAAGAAGAGCTTGGCCTGGTCTATTACCGGAATGTGCTTGCGTTCTTTTTCGTCTGTGCAGTTGCGGCGTTCGTCTCGTTGTGGATACCCATCGGCCGCAGAGCTGCTCGGCTGAAAGTCTGAGTAGTTGAATCATGCAGCTCAGTCAGGCGCTCCGGCTATTCGCTATCGCGGCGCTTGTTGCTAATGCGACAACCGCCATGGTCTTGGTTGCGCTGGTGCGCCGCCGCAAGTCTCCTCTCAGCACTCGTTGGATAGTCGGCACTACGGCGCTGATTGCGACCGCGGCCGCGCTCGGTTCGCTCTACCTGTCTGAGATAGCACATCTGGAGCCGTGTCGTTGGTGCTGGTTCCAGCGCATCGCTATGTATCCGTTGGCGCTCGTGTTAGTGGTGGGTTGGGCACGTAGGGATCGAAGTGTGCATTGGTACGCACTGCCAATGTGCTTGGCGGGTGCTGCAATGTCAACCTGGCACTACCTGTTGCAGCTATTTCCTAGTCTTGAGGCTGGCACCACGTGTAGTTTGACCAGCCCGTGCAACGTCCGCTACGCCTGGGAGTTCGGGTTCGTGTCAATCCCCTACATGGCGGGCAGCGTGTTCGTGCTGGTTGCTGTGTTGTTGTGTTGGTCCCTGCGCCGCTCTAAGCGCCCTCGGCAGGATTCGAACCTGCGACGCACGGTTTAGGAAACCGACGCTCTATCCCCTGAGCTACGAGGGCAGCATGACCTAGCCGACTGTCTCGCCGACACGGCCTGCCGACATGATCTTGCCGACATGACCTGCCGACATGATCTTGCCGACATGACCTGCCGACATGACGGACGAAGTCTGCCCTGAAGCCAGTGGAATTCGCGACCTCTAGCCAAGCCAGTCTGCGGTGACCGTATTGCGCCTCGGTGTCGGCAAGCAGGTTGCGGTGTCGGCAAGCAGGTTGCGGTGTCGGCAAGCAGGTTGCGGTGTCGTAAAGCAGTGTTGGTCTGGCCCGCTGCGGTTTCACAGACAGCGGATCTGCCTAAAGGTCCGCCATGTACGTCTATTGACTTGATCGGCTCGTTGTCTGCGGCGCCCGCAGTCTTCGGTGTTTACTGCAGTGAGCAGTGGATGGTGCGCGACTGCGCGAATGCGCCGCGTGAGGGCGCGGCGTGTGGTCTCATGGGCCGCGGGCTTGTTTGGTGGTATGGCACGGTTCGGTTTTGGGACCTAGGGGTTCGGCGTCTCGGCCGATTTGCGGCACGGCATGCCAACTGCTGTCGGGTTGGCGGATCATCTGGTAGCCGTGTTCGTGGAGTTGATGGTGGTGTCGGTGGCAAAGCAGCACGAGGTTGTCAAGATTGGTCGGTCCGCCGTTGGCCCAGTGGATTACGTGGTGCGCGTCGCAACGTGATGGCGGTTGATTGCATCCGTGCCATTGGCAGTGCAGGTCGCGTGCGATGAGCGAACGACGGAGTCCTAGTGGGACTGTGCGGCGGGCTCGCCCGACATCCGGCGACCCACCTGGTCCGCCCAGGATGATGGGTATGAGCTGCGCGTCACAGGCCAGGTTTCGCACAACTTCGGATGGGAGCTCGATGCCAGCGTCGGTGAAACCCGTTGCATCGGTGGATTGTCGCAGTGCGTCTAGGTCGATCAGCACGCTGACTTGTGCGCGTGGCAGCCGAGCTGCTGAGTTCGCATCGCGACCGCCGCTTAGCCGCTCAACGGTTTTTTCGTCAGCCTTGTTGTAGGCGAGGCCTGCTACTGCATAAGCGAGCACGTCTGCGTCTCGCTGTGCGGGGCTGCGCCGACCGCTGCGGTTCTGTTTGTCGTTGATCCAGTACTGCTGTTGGAGTGATTCAAGGGTGGCTTCGATCTGCGCTCCGGTACGCGGATCGAATCTGGCCCATAGCTGGAGCATTCCTTCGTGATCTCGTCGCCACCCAGCACCGCGAGCTTCGCGCTGGCGTTTGAAACGCTGCAAAGCGGTTTCTTCGGCGCACTCGGCTTCACGGACGCTTCGACGCGTCTGATCAGAATCTTCCTGAGTTGCCGCCGTGAGCAGTTCTGCTCTTGTGTCGTCAGTGACGCGGGCATCGCACAAAGCTTCGGCTTGAGCCGAGGTGATGTCGCCTTGGGAGAGTGAGCTCAGTACAGCTTCGTGCTCGCGGGTTTTGTCAGCGGTTCGTGTGATCTGGCGGGCTTCGCGTTCGCTTATTCCGGTGGCGTCGCGTAGCGCCATGTGTGGGCTCACTTCGGGTGCGCGACCGTCGCTGCCGAGCTGGTCTAGAGCGCCGAGGACTCTGGCCCTATAGCCCGCTGCTTGGTTCACGAACCGCTGAATGTCACCGAGCACGTCAAGCAATCCATGTCGTGCTAATCCAGCGAGTTCCGCGGCATCCAAACAACGCAACTCCAACAGGCCAACCCCGTCGGTCTCGCCATTTGAATCAACTGAACAGGTGGCCTCGGTAGCACGGGTACTGCTGGCGCTACCAGCTTCTGCGGATGCACAGGCGGTGGAGGCGGAGCTGCGGCGGTTGCTGCTACCGGACGCTTTCCTCAACATGACAACAACCGTACGAAGGGGGTGTCACACAAACCTGCTGACAGCACAGGTCTAGGGGCATCATGAAACGTCCGTTTGGCTCGCCTCGCTAGGCCTATACAGTCGGACCCGTCCCTCAACATGGCTGCAACCGTACGGAAGGGGTGTGACACAAACTTGGCCTGCTACAGCAAGCCGGACTGCACCAGCGACCTGCACTGTGACAGTTCGCTGTTGCGGTTAGGTTGGACTTGACTTACTAGGCGGCGCACTCCGCCAGCGAGTCTTGGACGCAACCGGAGCGGCGCTAGCCACCATGCAACAGATCGCTGTACCTCAAGCGATTCTGGCTCTCAGAGGAGCGTATCTGAGGTGTGCTGAGGATTGTTCAGTCTGTGGCTTCGGTGAACTCGTGAGCCTGCAGGTCGCTGAGGCTAGCCCACTCCAAGGTGCGGGCGTGGGTTGCCGCGAGCACGACTGGCGGCGCGACACCAGCGTTGAGTGCCTCAACCCAGCGGGAAGCGCATACGCACCAGCGGTCGCCGGGCGTGAGGCCGTCAAATCCGGTAGTCGGCTGCGGGGTGGACAAATCGTTGCCAGCTAGCTTGGAAAACTCCAGAAACTCGGCGGTCACCACCGCGCAGACTGTGTGAACGCCGAAGTCGCCTGAGTCGGTGTTGCAGCACCCGTCGCGGAACCAGCCTGTCAGCGGTTCATAGGAGCACGGCTGCAACTCGGTTCCGAGAACGTTGCGGGCCACGTCACGAAGTCTCTCAGGTCGTTGGCTGTATGCCACGCATGGAAGTTGAGGTCATCTGAAGAATTTCGCCGTCAGCGGCTTGGATGGTTGACACCAATTTGGTCGGCCGTTTCAATCTGGAAACAACCGTAAAGGCGGTACGGAAGTATGGGGCGCTGCCATGGAAGGGCAAGTTTCGGTGCTATCAGTGGCTTGTCTGCTGACGCATTATGAGGTTCCCTGCATGATCCGCCCGCTCAATACTTAGATTGTTCAGGCTACCCGCAATCACGCGTTCGCATTTCGCATCGGCGAGCACTAAAGCAGGGACGAGCCAGTAGGGCAAGACTCAAGTAGGCACCTCGGCTTCATCCTGGACGAGGTCTAGAGTGACAAATGGTGCCCTATAGCGCGTCAATTCTCTGACGCCGCTTTGGGGACTGTGGTCCGCCGCTGACACCCGTAGTTCCACTCAAGCAGATGCCCGTCCTGCGACACTGTGAGTTGGTAGCGCCCGGGAACTGGTTGGGTCTTGCTAAGGCAGCGATGCGTGACGTACCCTGCATTGGCGTGCATTTTTCGCTCAAGCGGTGGCGCGTTGTTGTTCTGGTGGCTGCAGCGACATTTGTGACGCTGCCGACTGGCCATGCGTTTGCGTCCAGTGGACTGGCAAACCGGGGTGCAGCGCCCGGTCCGCCATGGCACGCCGCATATGACTCTGACGCGACCGGGCCATCTGGTGACGATCTCAACAGCGCTTCTTTGGCTGATCGGACGGCGCTAGAGCCGCGTTCGTTTGCTGTCTTGGTGTCCGGCCAGTCTTTGTCGGTTGGCCAGAAGGTCGTCTCGCCGAACGGTTGGTATGAGCTCACGCTGAGGCCGGATGGAAACCTGGTGCTCCACGTGCCTATGGCACCGGCGGGAGTTAACGGCACGCTTTGGGCCTCTGGCAGTACAACGACCGGAGTACCGCAGCTAGTGCTGCACGGTGACGGCGAACTGGCTGTTTACGGAACGCTCATTCCCGAACGCACCGACCCAGCTTTCCGCACCTACCCCGGCGGTTCTGTGACCAAGCTGTGGAGTGCCGACACGCGCAGCGAATCAGGTGCAGCGCTTCGGTTGGATGACTCCGGGGGACTGTCGGTGATTGCCGCAAACGGGCGTGTTTTGTGGCGAAGCGGTAACTCGGTCCCCGATGTTGGCCTGGCAGGGGAACGCCATGTTGTCTATGAGCGCGGTCAGCAGTGGGTTTGGCTGGTAGATGCCGACGGAAGCGTTGTCGACAACTATCCCGTGAGCGGACATCTCCAGTCACCAGCACTAGGCCGCTACCGTGTCACCTCCAAGTCCAAGACAAGCACCTCCTACAACGGGCTCGTAACCATGCGTCACATGGTGAGGTTCACGGTTGGATACAACGGCGGCCGCATCGGCTTCCATTCCATTCCCCGCAACTGGAGCAACAAGCCGATACAAACAGAAGCTGAACTGGGCAACGCCCTCTCACTAGGCTGCGTACGTCAAAGAGATGACAAAGCAAAGCACCTATACCAATGGGCCCCAATAGGAACCCCAGTAGTAGTAATCAGCTGATACCCGACTCGATCAATATTTGATGATGGCCTGTCGGCTACGACGGGTACACAGAAAGGCCATCACAGACCGGAGCGACGCTTCTCGCCTAGAGTCGTGCGAAACACTGCGAAAATTAAGTACTTGTAGCCAGTCGGTAGAGTGGCGTACCAGCTTCCAATGCCTCGTACTCAACACTGCCACGTGGTCTTCGTGCCACGGCCTATCGGGCGATGGCCTACCAGATACATGGTCGTCAGGTAAGTAGAATACAGGCATCCCTTCAACTATGAAGTGTCGGAATCCGATGTCGCCCAGTTCTGAACCGTGCCACATTTGCCGAGCGCGCATATTGTTCGACAAGTGCCGCCACTGTTTCTTTGACGAAATTACCACATCGGGATCGTTCGCATCGGTGCTGTTCATGAATTCTACGGCCCGCTCAATTGCTGATACCGTCAAGCCGGATTCGCTCGCACTGAGTTGAGCCGGCGTGTACACACGCGGCTGTATCCACTCCGTATCCGATCTCGCGCCGTCAATAGTAACGCCACCATACTCGTGTAACTCGCCAGAATCCGGCCGACCGGGCCCTCCTAGCGGTGTCAATGGAGTCAGGACGTTTATGAGTTCGTGGATGCTCGCTCGTTCCACCCTAGTTCGCAGTGATGCCTCCGCCTCATCAATACACAGCTTCGCCAGCCTCAAGTGATCAAGCTCGCCAGACGACTCATGGACTGCCCCGCCGTCGCAAGACCACGGAACAATCAGCTCCTTCCAGTCAAACTTTAGCTCAGCGCTCAGTCCACAATCAGCTAAGTAGCTACTCGTGTCCCACACCCTAATAGTGGCACCACCCTCAACCGCTATCTGACCTCTTTCAGCCATCAACTTTGTGAGCAGAACCGAGTTCAGAACTCTGCGAGTGAGTTCATCTGAGTAGCGATCGAGCGCTCCTCTCAAAACTCTCTCAAAATTGCTGATTGCTTCCGTCATGTGAACCTTGCTTTCTTGCCTGCTACCATGGGTTTCAATCAAACTGTCACCCACCAAGGCTTACTATAGCAGGCGCGAGGGTCCGGTTTTGCCAAAGTCCGCGGGTTGGTTGCTGGGTAAGTGCTTGACCATCCGACTGGTTGTTGTGGCTCAAGGCTCGAAACTGCCGTTGTCGAACTTTAGGATGGCTGCGTTTTCGGTGATCGTGCGCTTGGTGGCTTCGCTGAAACCGTCCGGCGCGCTGGCCTCTACTTCAATAGTGATCTTCACATCGGCTCCGTCAGTGCTGGCTAGCTGGTTTACGATGGCATCGGCTATGTCGGCTGCTTGATTTGTCCAACGAGAGGCATCCAGCGTGATTCGGCCCCAATAGCGCGTAGGCAAGATTGGTTTGGGCGGATCGGGTGGCAAGACTTTCTCGGATTTGTCTTCGTCTTGGACTTGGTCAGGGACTTGTTGAGCAATGGCCGCACTCGGTTTGACAAGTAGGCCGCTCGGCGCCAGAGCGTCGAGAACTTGATTTGATTTCAAGCCCGCGTAACGCACGGAAGAGTCTGAGACACCATCCCCTTCTTGCGTTGCTGGCGCTGCGGCGTCGGCGTAGGCGAAGCCATCGTCTTGCCACGTAAGCGACGCCACGCCGTTGCGCACCGCGTCTTCAAGCACACTTCGGTCACGCAGGCGCGGCAGATATAGGAATTGCGCATAATCCTCCCATAGCTGGTTGACGCTCACCGCGTTTCCCCGCCATAGCGGTACCCGGTCGATGTCCAACCGCAGGCGCGACCCCGAATAGTCAGGCACCAATCCCTCATTGGAAATCAGCTTCTTGGCCACTCTCTCGGCCAGCGAAGTGTCGGCACCACGCCCCAGGCCCGAGCTGGACAGATTGATCGTGTCCCAGGACATGGACGCTGTGGGATCGTCGGGAGGTTGGTCGGGGTTTAGGACCCACTGGTAGGTCTCGGCTATTCGCTGGTCAACTGTCTCGTCGAATTCGGATGCCTTGGTCTCGGCTTGCCCTTTCTGGAACGCATCCAGGTTGAGCACCTCAACATCGCTGGTGATGGACTTCCACGCCAACCACTGGCGCACCGCCTGGCGCAACTCCTCCAGCCGGTTGCTGTCGGGCGCCAGGAACACCAACATGTTGCGGTAGCGACGTGCTCCGCCTGAGCGTTCTTCCAGCACCTCGCTAGCGAAGCTCATCGCCTCGCTGCTATCGCTTCCCTTCTCGTGCCGATACTCCGGGTCGATAATCACTAGCCGCGCCGTATCGTCGTCGGGCACATCGCCAGTAGAACGAGGGCATACGTGAACGGCCGAGAACTCGCTGCGACGCCGCGCTTGCGAGCCCAAACGCCGCCTGATCTGCTCGTCAACATCTAGCGGATTGATGTCGGCGGCCCTGTCCCGAGCCAGGCGCGTCACCGTCGGCGCCAGGGCGTACCAATAGCGGGAAGCGCCGCTGTATAGGTACGCGGCCTCGTCCGACAGTCGTCTAAGGGCGTCCGTGAATGGGGCGGTGCGCTCGCCCGGTTGTACACAACCCAGCTTGATATATCGGTCGTCAAGACCCTTGTTGGCAGCCTGCTGGCTGGGAGCCGAGCCAAAGTAGACAGTGCGTGCCACCCGCCGCGCAGCGGAGTATTGACCCAAGTTGGATTGCTCGGAGTCGAGGCGTCTTGGCAGCGAGTTAGATCCGTCGACTTCTGCCTCCATCACAGAACTCCACGCTCCATCCAAGTAGCGGATCATCTCGGCAACCACATCGGAGTCGTCGGCGGGGACGGTGCCCGGCATGATCAGCGAGCTGGAGTCTTGGTTATGCCAGAGGCTGTGAATGATCTTGGCCATCAAGCGCAGCACGCCGCGAGTGCGTTGAAAACGCTCCAGGCTTGACCAGTCACCAAACAAGCGGTCAAAAAGCTCCGGGTGAACCGGGTACGCGGCTTCTATGCGGCGCCTGTAATCGGCTTCCCGACACACCGAAGGGAATTCGCCGTGACTGTCGGCGTAGAGCTTGCCGAAAGCTGCCACAACCCCGTCGCGTCGGCGAGCCGCCGAGTCACTAAGGCCCTTGAACAGCCGACGCCGCACTATCTCGAAGCTCTCCTCGGCCGTAGCGGTACTCCAGTTGGCCTCTACTCGCCCGAACAAATGCTCAAGCCGCCTGAGAGCGGCTTCACCGCCTTCACCACCTACTTCAATCTGCGAGTCGGGGATAGTGGCTACCAGTAGCGCCCGAGGCGTAGCGGACACAGCGTCGGCCAAAGCCTGAGCAAAGCTGAAGTGAGCCTCAAAGGTTCCGCCAGATAAGTCCCGCTGCTCAAAGAGCTGTCGGGCGTAGGCGACCCACTCGTCAATGAGAATCAAGCAGGGCGCGTAGGCCTGCAGCAGGTCGCCCAGCGCGGCCCCTGGGTTAGTGGCAGTCCTATCTGCCTCAGCTATGTGGTCATATGCATCAGGTCCGCCGAGTTGCCAAGCGAGCTCACCCCACATAGTGCGAACCTGGTAGCCGCTCTCTTCGCGGATAGCACTGCCCGGTTGTAGTTGATGACCCACCAGCACCACACGGCGTACCTCGCCTTCGCCGGGGAGCCCCAGCTCGTTCTGAGCCAACAGATCTTCCACGCCCGGCAGATCGGAAGCGCTACTGGCACCAGCGAGGTGGTACAAGGCGATGAGCGCGTGAGTTTTGCCACCGCCGAAGTTGGTCTGCAACTTGACGATGGGGTCGCCCCCGGCACCCGAGAAGCGTTGCGCAGCTCCGGTAATCAGCTTGCTGAGGCCGTCAGTGATGAACGTGCGTTGATAAAACTGGGTGGCGTTGCCGTACTCATCATCGGCCTTGCCCTTCCACACTTGGTACAAGTCGGCGGCGTACTGAGCCATTTCAAAACGCCCCGAAGTGACATCGTCGTGCGGCGAAATCAATTCCCGCCATGGCGGTAGGTCAACCGCTACGCCGGTGTCAATGCGCTGAGCGGTCCGACGCTTGCTGCGCGTCTGCTCTTCGTACTTCTTGCGCAGTAGCTCCTGAAGTAGTTCGGAGACTTCGTTTGCTTGCGGGCCAGCCGCGACGGACTCCAGCAACCGTTGAGCAGTGTCAAGTCCGCGGTAGGCATCATCTGTGGAAAATCCCTCGTTATGAGCCCAGGCGTTGCGAACACCTTGAAGCTCCGCGACGAATGTGCGATCGCTCCGCGAGAGCTTGCGGCCGAAAGTGGAGTTCCATTCGTCCCACATCACGTTGAGCAAGAACTGTGGGTCTTGAGTGTTGACGGGCCGCGACCGACCAGAACGAGGGTCGGGCCGCTGCACCATCGCTTGCCAGTCCTTGCCGTACTTGGCCTCACACTCCCGGGTAACGAATGGCTCCAGACCTTCGCCCAGCAGAGTCAGTGCCTTGCCGATGCGTTCGGGGTTAGTTATTGCCACTAGTTCGCTCCTCGTTGCGGTCGTTTGCGACCGTTACGGCCAGCCAGCCGACACCTGCCACCACCAGCGCATGACAAAGTAGCAAGAGGGTGTAACAGACTAGGTTCCGCCCGCCAGAGGCGGCCCCAGAGCGCTGGGCCGCACTCCGGCTACGGCAGCATGGGCGAGCTAGCGTTCATGGCTGCAGAGTTGCGGGAGGTGTCGTTACCGCTTCTTTGTTGTATCTGCCGCCCCAGCAGACGACAGCGCCATCGGTCCGTTGCCCGCATGAGTGAAAATCGCCAGCCGCTATTGTGCTGAACTTGCCGGACGGGGGATTAGCTTGACCCTGATTGTCAGTGTCGTGATATGACGCTATTGAGCAGGCGACAGTGCCGTCCGAGCGCAATCCACACAAGTGCGACTTACCAACCGCCAATGCGGTGAACTGGCCCTCGGGTGGCTCGGGCATGTCTTTCGATGGCCAACAGGCGATGGTGCCGTTAGTGCGCAACCCACACGCCCCATTCCGGCTAACGCTGACTGACACGAACTGACCCTCGGGGGATGTAGCCCGATAGCCCCAGCAAACAACTCCGCCGCTCGTACGCAACCCGCAAGCCCGAGAGTCACCTACTGACACCTCGCTGAAGTTGCCCATCGGGTAGTCAAAGAGGCCGTTTGTGAGTTTGCCCCAGCAGGTTATCCTGCCGTTGCTGCGTACTCCGCAGGTATCCCATTCGCCGGCTGATACATGCTTGAATTTGCCTCTTGGCGGTTCTGTTTGGCCATAATAGTTGTTGCCCCAGCAAGCGACGCTGCCATCCGTCCGCAGGCCACAGGCATGCCGGTATCCAGCCGAAACTACACTGAACTCGCCCGAAGGTGGGTTAGGGTCAACAGTGCCCGAACAACGCATGTATGCTCGTTGTTTGATTTTGCAGGCTGGCACTGGGTAGAATGGCCCGTCGGCGTAAGATTTGCCAGTGCATCGGTGGATGCCGTTGCTATCACTGGCGCAAGAAGCGTCATGGTTCCACCCCCAGCAAGCAATGTTGGCTTCGGGGTCTAGGACGCAAGTATACTCGTGTCCGGCAGACATGGAGTTGAGTACTGGAGTTTCTGCGTATACGCTGGTGTCGTCTTCGTTCCAACAGTAAGCGCTGCCGTTGGCGCTGATGGCGCAACTGTGCTTGTGGCCAACAGATACTGCCGAAAACTCTATGGGTTTTACCGATTCAGCCAGCTCGTATTTTCCGTCGCCCCAACATACTACGGTACCGTCGGTACGCAACGCGCAAGACTGCCAGAAACCTATCGATACTTCAGTGTATTGACCGGCTGGCACATCAGTTTGGCCTTTATTGTTTCTGCCCCAACAGGCTACGGAGCCATCAATCAGCAGCCCACATGTGTGCCGTTGACCGGCCGACACATCGGCGAAGTCGCCCGACGGAGCATCAGCACGACCGTCGCGGTTATATCCCCAGCAAGTGATGGCACCACTCTCGCGCAACACTGCACATGTGTGCCGTTGACCGGCGGATACCGCATCAAACTCACCGGACGGGGCGTCGGATTCGCCATCGCGGTTCCTGCCCCAACACGTTACCCCATTTTGAGAATCAAGCGCGCAAGTGTGATGCTTGCCAGCGGAGACGGTAACAAACCCGCTGTCTGTCGGGGCGTTCAGTTGGCCGTATTGGTTTCTACCCCAGCAGCTAATGGTCTCGGTTTCAGCCTGCACTGCACATGAATGCGCATATCCGGCCGACACAGCCGTGAAGTCACCCGATGGAGCATCAGCTTCGCCGTGACGGTTCTTGCCACCCCAGCAGTCAATCGTGCCATCGGCGCGCAGACCACACGAATGTGAACCACCGGCCGACACCGAAACGAACTCGCTAGTCTCACTGTCATCGCTATTACTGGAATCACCGTTACCATTTGCGGCAGTCGTAAAATCTAGATACTCGGGGCCACGCCTAGAGAACTTCTTTTTGCAGCTCTGCGAATAGGGGAACACCTTAGCAGTGTACTCAGCACCCGAAGCAAGGCCTGTTACTGTCAGGCTATTGCCCGGAAATGCAATAATCTCGTCAGCCTTTTCTTCGACGGTGCCGTCAATGAAACGGTACACTTCCACCAAATAATGTGTAGTTGCACACTCAGACTCAAGGCGAGCTGGTTGCCCTTGCGACCACGAAACCACATAGCCACCGTCACCGGGTTCAACAGTGACGCTTACCGGGGCGTTGACCGAAGGAGCGTCTTCCACAGTTCGAGGCACCGTGGTTGTTGTTGTGGTGGTAGTTGTAGTCGATGTTGTTGTTGTCGTAGTAGTAGTTGGAGGGACTGTGGTGGTCGTGGTGGTTGTTGTAGAAGTTGAAGTCGTGACAACGGGAGTCGCGGTGCCTTCACCGGGTGGTGGCGCTACACAGTCTTCATAGAGCATGTTCCCGCCCGTGTAGCTGAAGTCTGTAGCGGGATTTATTGGGTAACTGATACCGTCCGGGCTGCTCTTGCTGCGCTTCCAGCCTCCTACGTTGTGGCAATCTTGATAAGTAACATATGCAGAATAATCTATGGCCGGTAACACAGGATCATCTAGATTTGCTATAGGTTCCTGCGCCGAGGTGGAGGAAGTACCAACCAACACCGACGCAAACACAGCCATCGCAACTAAAGCCAGCCCACCCAGCTTGCGCTGGCGCCGGACTGCTATCCCGTTGGACATGTCAACCTCTCAGTCTGGCGAACCGCATCGCCGACGCGCTGGCGCAGCGCTGACCGCCGCAGAGTGCATTGCTTATCACCCCGTTGTTGACTAATCAACGCGGGGTCGGCTCCGACGCCCGCTGACCACTGCCGCCGTGGAGTGCATTGTCTATCACACCCTCTTCCGTAGCAGCCCACATCTGCCAGGGCTGAGCGGGAACCCGGCTACGATCACGTCCCGGGCGGATCATGTCCAAGGAGTAGGCGACGACGCGCTAGTTGTCGGCCTTTACTGCGGTAGCGGGGTGCCGAGTTTACCCCGCTCAAGGGGGACTGACTGGCGTTGACCGCGAACACTCGCCGAGAGGCTGTTGAGCGTTGGTTCATCCGCCGGGGCGTGCCCCACGTCATCCACGAGTACCGAGCCACTACCGATGTCTTTACCCGGGCGCTTCCATTTCTCACACTCGTGTTCGCGGTGGAACTGTTCGCTACCTTCGGGGATCGGTTCCGCGGCTGGGCCCAGTTCGGGGTGTTCTGTGCTGGCGCTGCTATTGCTCTGAGCGCGGTGATCACCGTCAACCGACTGAGGGAGCGAAGGCTCTTTCAGCTTCCCGATCGGGTGGGTGCGGTGGAGCTTGCGGTGTTCCTGGTGTTACCTCCGGTGCTGCCCGCCTTGTTCTCCGAGAATCGGTGGTCTGATGCTGTCGGCCTGGGTCTCATCAATCTCGGCTTGCTGGTGGGGACATACCTGGTGGTGAGTTTTGGTCTGTTGCCCATGGTGGCCTGGGCCGCGGCCTACTCCGGACGCCAAATCGCCCTCATAGGTCGGCTGGTGGGCCGCCTTCTGCCACTGCTGTTGCTGTTCAGCGCGTTCTTGTTTCTGAACGCCGAAGTGTGGCAAGTAGCCCACGACATCACCTGGCCCTACTTCACCATCGTGATTGGGCTGATTGTTGCGATCAGCCTCGCCTCAGTAGCAGTGCGGGTGCCCTCAGAGCTAGTGGGTTTGGCCCGCTTCAAGAACTGGGAACATGTGTGCGACAAGATTGCCGATAGCGACTCCCCGCTGATACCGGCCGAGCCACCGGCTGATTTCGCAGTTGCGGAGATTCCTCCACTTGATCGCATGGCCCGTTTGAACCTGGGACTGCTGATGCTCGTGGCCCAGGCGGTGCGCGTAGTGCTGGTGGGCGTGGTGATCGGGGGGTTCTACGTGGCTTTCGGCCTGTTGACTGTTCGGGAGTCCACCATCGTGGCGTGGGTGGCGTTGGATTCCCTGGCTCCGCTCGCCCGCTTCGGATTTCTGGGTTACGAACTGGTTTTCACCTGGGAGCTTCTGGCGGTATCGGGCTTCATTGCCGCTTTATCTGCTCTTCAGTTCGCGGTGTCCTCGGTAACCGACCAGTCCTACCGGGAGCACTTCTACGACGACATGGCCGACGAGGCACGTGAAGTGCTGGCCACAAGGGCTCTGTACCTGGCCGAACTAGGTCTGTCAACCAAGTGCCAGGAGCCCTGACGGCCCGGCCGCTGCTACTCCGCTGCGGCTAGCTCGGCGGCACCCATTTTTTCAGCGCGACCCTCAGCCTGACCTATGCTCTGCACGAGTCCAGTGACGACGGTGTTCACTTTAGAGATGTGGCCGTCAAGGTGTCGCGTTGAGTCGTCAATTTTCGCGTCAAGGTGTCGCACCCAAGCGTCAAGTTTCGTGTCCAAGTGTTGCACAGACGCGTCTATCTTCGCTTCGAGGTGTAGCACCGATGCATCGAGCTTCGCTTCTAGCTTGTCTATTCTCGTGTCCAGGCGTTGTACCGATGCGTCGAGTTTCGCGTCCAGTTTGTCAATCTTGGTGTCGAGGTGTCGCACTGATGCGTCGAGTTTCGCATCGAGGTGTTGCACAGATGCGTCGAGTTTCGCATCGAGGTGTTGCACAGATGCGTCAAGTTTCGCGTCCAGCTTTTCCACTAGTGCTGTGAACTGCTCACTGATCTGGCGGAGACCGGCGCGGTGGGCGCGGTCTAAGTACAGCATGAGAACTACCAAGAAGCTGGTGATGCTGATGATTGCTTGTTCCATGATTGTACGCCCTCCAGGCTAGCCGACTGAGTGAGCGGAAACTAGACAGCCGGGTTGAGAGAGGCCAAGGGGTTTTCGCGGCGCGGCCAACGGAGACTGCTGGTGCGCTACCGCTGGAGGGCGTTAGCGGCTTGGGCAGCTAATTCGGCTAGCTCGACCAGGCAAGGCGCGTGAGGTCTCGGTCGCCGGAACCTGTGCCTGGCCGAGCTTGACCTGTCGGCTAGGCCCACGGAGTTCTGACAGTCCGGTTGCGGTTACTTCGCGGCGGCGCGGGCCTTGGCAAGGCCTTCGACGAGCCCTTCGACAAGGCCTTCGGCCCGACCGATGCTTCGCGCGAGTTCAAAGTTAGTTTTGCTCGTTTGGATGATGTGGTCGTTGAGGCGTCTCGTCAACTCGCGGTTCTGATTCTCAAGCCATTCGATCCTCTGATTGAGGAGTCTGACCAAATCATCAGTCGTTTTGTCCTGCCAGTCAATCTTGTCGTCCAGGTGGCGCCAGGTGTCGTTCACCTTCGATCCCAACTTGTCTTCCAACATTTCAGCATTTCCTCCAACTCCGCGTACCGTCGTCAAATGGGCGGAAATAGGCGTGACGGGTGCGGGCTCGGCACGGTGTGAGAGCCAGCCCAACACTGGCGGGGCTAGCAATTGCCTATTCCGTGGTATCTCCAGACCCACACTAGGCCCCCAACACCAGCGAGCCTGGACGACGAAGTGACTACGGGTCTTCGCGGCGCGGGCGGTTGAGGCGGGTGGGGGGCTAGAGCATGGGGGTTGGGGCGGCTTGGGCGGCTAGCTTTGTTAGCTCGGGCCAGGCGGTTACTAGGCTGTTGTAGCCGAGCGCTTCGGTGTTCCAACGCTTGCGTTCGCAGACTAGGTAGAGGCGATAGGCCAGTTCCTTGGCGGCTTCGCCGTGGCCTCCTACTTCACGCAGCAGAGTGGCGGCTGACTGCTCGCCTTGTTGTTGGATGCGTTGGATGAGGTGGTGTGCGACCTCCCAAACTGTGAAGCGGCTGTCGGTGGCTGGGTCCCACTCTGGGTTGAGTTCGTCGGAGCGCAGCAGGCGCACCTTGCCTGCGCCCTGCTTGACGACGCCCGCCTCCTCAAGGCCAGCCACCGACGTGTTGCGGGACTTGGAAAGAAGCTCGGCTCGACCGTACTCACCCTCTTCGAACCCGAACTCGCTGAACCAGCTCACCGCCCAACGAGTGTCGGTGTCGAAGTCGGCATCAATCTCTCTTGTAACTTCGTCCAGCGTCTCGTTTATCAACTGCAATGCCGTGCGCACCCGCATGGTCTCGCCGCTGGCTTCCACCACCCGCTTGTAGCGGGAGAACACCGCCATCCCTGGGCCGATGGCCGCTTGAGCCATGTCCACCGGCGCAATGCCACCCTGGCGCAACAGTCGCAACGCCTCCGGCAGTTCTGCCTTGAGAGCGCTCAAAAACTCGCGCCGCGAGGCGAGCGGTGCAGACGCGTCTCGCGGTCGGCAGGCCAAAACCACGGACGAGGCCAGCGCGTTGGATTCGTGCGCTCGCGGGCGATTCGACAACTCGGTGCGAAGCGGCCAAGTTGCGTTGATCTGAAGGCCTGCGTCTACAACAGCTTGGAGGAAAGTGTCCCAGCCTGTGGATCGAACGTTCCCGTCGCTATTTTCGGTGGCCTTGTAGGCATAGAAGATCGTCGCTGGCGCTTCACGATTTGTATTTGTCGCTAACGCCTCAACAAACTTGGCCATGCCTGACTCGAAGTGCGTCTCCGCCGATTCTCTAGAGCCTGCTCGAATGCGATTGGCAACCAGTTCGTCGGCCTTAGGAGTGGCTAGTGTCGATAGCTCATTCGGCCAAATTTCCTGGAGGTTGTTGCGCATCCAGACATAGAAGAAGTCGGATATATCGGAGTATGGCACGTTGTCGTAATACGGCGGATCGGTAGCCAGAACTGCTCCTGGATGCTGCGGCACTACCATTCGCGCGTCTAGCTGAGTTGCACGCCCATTGGCCGATGACGCCGGTATGTCGGCTATCGCTTTGCGTACCCATTTGACCATCCCCATCCAATTTGCCGTCGATGCAGAGAATGGGTTAGCTTCCGCGAAGTCCCAGACGATTGGGATTGCTTGACGCGCAAACGTATGCCCAATGGTCACTTTGCTGGAATCCCAGGTGCAGAGCGCCGAGTGCCGGTCTGCGAGCCGATCAACCGCGAATGCAAGGTAGGTGACAATCGCGTCCTCATACGCCCACGCTCCACTCCCACCGTCCCGCAACCGCAAGCCGTCATCGGCCATCCCAGATGCAGTTGCATCATTGCGCACCGCCGTTGTTGCTTCTTGCAGCAAATCCGAGAAGGTTGTCAGTGCAACTAGTTGGCGCGTAGTGAATAGCTTCCACCACTCGTCTAACCCGTACAGTGGTGCGGCCATGTACTGCGAGTTTTCAGCGATCCGACCTCTCGGTAACCACTCGGGCGGAGCACACTCGGCAATCGATTCGTGCAACTCAGTCGGTGCGCAGTAGATGCGCTCGCGGTGTCCTTCGGCTGTTACAGCCATAAGGGCCTGTCCCATCCGACCGGCCATGCCTTCAGTCTTAATGTATGACCTGGAAATGGCTGCTCCAGTGGCGACGCAGGTGCTATTGGTTCGACCCACCGTCGCCGCATGGGACGGCTCGCCACCCTCGTGGACTTTGTAGCTGATGGTCTGAGCATCTCGGTCGACGACCGGCTCAACCCAAACCTTGGGTTTTCCACGCTTGTTGGCGATTGTCCACGATGTCACTAATGGAACTTGGCCGTTCCAGGCTGGGTCTGGAGACTGCACTGTGCGCGCCCAGAGCCAGGCGATAGGCGTTAGCTCGTCGCCGTTGGGGCCGGTTATTTTCGGATACAGGTGGCCTATGCGACGCTCGGCTTCGTCTCGCATCCAACGGCCGTAGTACTCAATGTCGGCAGCTAGGCCTTGAGCACCCTGCCAGCTTCGTAGCCTGGCTTCGCCCTCCTGGCCCGGGTGTACCGGAGGGCACTTGGCGAACCTTGGCGGTATCTCAATCTGCGCCTTGTTGATGAGAACCGCGACCGGGTTTAGATCGCTGGCGACTGCCTTCAGTCCTAGACGTTGAGCTTCAAGCGGTATGGTCCCGCCTCCAGCGAAAGGGTCAAGCACGGTCGGCAATTCGCCATCGCAGCTCTTGACGATTTCGGCGTGTGCCTCGGCGAGCAAATCCGGGTCGTTGCTGTTTTTCCACACGACTAGGCGCTCAATGATTCCGTGCAAGCGCTTTCGCTCCACTTCTTGATCTTCGGCCGTTGGGAACTGCTCCGGGTGACTCGACGGATCATCTACCAACGAGGCGAAGAGCACCGCTCTTGCCGCGGCGAGCGGCTTCCGCGACCACCACAAGTGCAACGTTGAGGGGTGTCCGTGACGGATTGACTTTTCCCGCTTCGATGCCGCGTTGATCGCATCGAGCGGCAACGCCACCTCTATGAGCTTCTTGCGGTATCCGGCCACGTAGCCTCCTTCGGCCTCTGGCAACAAGCGCTCGCAACGTACCGGACACCTGCCACAACAAGCTGAGTTCGTCTTATCTGGGCGGTTCAGCGCGGTCCCAGAAGGTGTCCCACGAGAGGCGGCGGTCGAACTCGGCGGCGCTGGGTAGCGGCTCGCTCTTGCTGAATGGATCGTAGAGATAGCGCACTTCGGAGGAATCGTCCTCGTCAACTCGCACTAGGGCCAGGATGTGCCTGTCTTTGGTGTTGAAGCCGCAGATGAGTTCGCGCTTGGTGACCGTGAAGCGATCGGCACCAGCTACGCGCCCCTTTACTTCAATCAGCAGCAGGTGACCGTCAGCGGATCGAGTTTCGATGTCGTATCCGGGGTTGTTGTGCGGCATTAGCTTCGGATCGCGGCCCAGCGACAGCTCCGCAGCCAGCACTGCCGCCACAGCTAGCTGATCGGTCCGAGCCGTGTCGCGGGCCATGCTAGGCACATCGGTACCAGCCAGCTTGGCCATTAGCCCTTCGGGCACCACCAACGCGCCACCGACGACACGGGGTTGACGCACCGACAGCTTGCGCTGCTTCGCCAACTCTTCCCGACGGCGATCCAGGCGCTCGTCGGCCTCGGCGGCTCTGCGTTTAGCCAGATCGGAGTTCAACCGGGCAGCACTGTCGCCAGCAGCGGCCTTGTCCGCTAGCCGTAGTGCCTCGGTATCCCAGTAGCTGATTTCCTGGCCTAGGCGTTGCTCGACAGCTTTGAGGGTCTTGTCGATGCGGCTGTGAACTTCGGCCTCAATTTCGCTTAGATGTTTGGGCGCGTTGTGTTCGGCGGCGTGGCGCAGGGCAACTAACTCGAGGCCCTCACGCACCCAATCGGCGCTTGCTAACGGCGCCAGCAGCGGCCGCTCGTCGGCATCGGGAGCACGTAGGTCGATGTGCGGGTCTCGGCCAGCATCGACAGCCGCACCGCCTTCGCTGATTTCCACGTACTCAAAACGGCGGGACACCAACTGGCGTCGACCATCACCCGTAATGGTGTTGTTGACTATCTCGTGCTCGAGGAACACCAGTAAACGAGGCGCCTCCGACCAGTCTTGCGGATCAACCAGAATGGTGCCCTGCTGAAGCAGCGCGCCCTGGCGCTCCAACGTCACACCGATAGTGGCATCCAACAGCGGATGCCCTGGAGCGACTAAGTCCGCCAGTGGCCGCCCCGGAACCGCTCTGTGATGGCGCTCAAAACAGATCCGCTCGTAGTTGCGAATTAGGCGACCGCGACGGTTCTGCTTATCCCAGTCGCGCAACACTCTTGGTACACCGGTGATCTGGAACCGGCTGGGTTCGCGCTTCGCGAGTCTGCCACCCAACCCAGCGAACGCAGTCTCGAAGAAGCTGCGTACGAACCCGGGCTGCAACTTGCGGGCTCGGGCACGCTCCATTTGGTCGCGAATGTCCGCTGTGCGACCCTCCGGTAACACATCGGTAAGGAGAGACTGCGATTCGATGAGTTCGTGAGTCCTTGGGCCGACCGCATCGTCGATCACGAGCGCTAGACGTGCCTGCTCTACCGCCGGGTTTTCGCTCCTAATGGCCTTGATTAGCAGGTCTCGTAGTGACCGATCAGAGAAGGCCTCGCCGAGCACGTCAAAGACCCTGCCGCCCAGAGCCTGACGTTGCTCCTCCAGTTTGGCCAGCAGCCGCTCAAACACCTGACCTTCACGGGTGCCATCAGCTACGAGGTTCCACAAGCGGCATGTGTTTGTCTGGCCGATGCGGTGAATGCGCCCGAAGCGCTGCTCGATGCGGTTGGGGTTCCAGGGCAGGTCGTAGTTCACCATCAGATGGGCGCGCTGCAAGTTAAGACCTTCCCCAGCGGCATCGGTTGCTACCAGGATTGACACGTGTGGGTCTTGGGTGAAGCGGTCCTGCACCTTGCGGCGATCCTCCCGCCTGATGCCCCCATGAATCGAAACCACAGCCTCAGGGTTGCCAAGCAGTCGAGCCAGCTTGTCGGTCAGATACTCCAAGGTGTCACGGTGCTCGCTGAAGACGATCAGCTTGTGGCGACGCCCATCGGCGTTGAGCATCTCGGGCGTGTTTTGCAGCAAGCTGGACAGCTCCTCCCACTTGCGGTCAACGCCCGAGTGATACAGCCGCTCCGCAAGCGCTTCCAGCCGACCCAGGTCTTCAATCTCAGCTTCCAGCTCTTCAACAGTGCGGGCCGCGGTAGCAGCGTCAAGGAACTCGTCTTCAACCTCCTCAAGCTCGCTGCCGAAGCGGTCTTCCGGATCGAAAGCGTCGTCGGAGCTGTCGCCGGAGTCTTCGAAGTCCCCAAAGTCCCCGAAATCAGCCGCGTCTTCGTAGTACACGCCTGCAGGCGTCCCCAAGACGCCTTGTGACTCCCGCGCATCTAGTAGTTCGGCCAGCCGGCCGCTCAGCCTTTGGCGTCGTCGCTGAATCGAACGCCAGATAGCCAGCGGCGAGGAGGCCAAACGCCGCTGCAACACCGTGAGCGCGAAACCAACCGCCGCAGTTCGACCTCCCTGCCCTTCGGCGCGCAACCGCTCGGCCCTATTCATGCCATGGCGGACATAATCGGTGACCTGCTCATAGAGGCCCTGCTCGGCCGCAGCCAGCGGGTACTTGGCAGTGACGGCTTCCCGCTCAGGGAACAACCGCGTTCCATCGAAACGGAGAAGACTCTCCTTGACCATGCGGCGCATCAGGTCTTTGGGAGGCTCGTTGCTGTGCGTTCCCTGACGGAACTTGCCTGCGAATCGGTCGCTGTCTAGCAGCGCCATGAACAACTGAAAGTCCTCTGGCTTGCCGTTGTGGGGGGTGGCCGTCATCAACACGAAATGCCGAGCGACCTGCTCTAGCTGCTTGCCCAAGCGGTAGCGCTGTGTCTCCTTTACATCTTTGCCCTGGAAGCTCGCCGACATCTTGTGGGCCTCATCCACCACCACCAAGTCCCACTCGGATTGTGCTAGGCGGGCCAGCAGATCTTCGTTGCGGGCCAACATGTCAAGGCGAGCTACCAGCAGAGGGCGTTCAACCAACGGGTTGCCCGAGCGAGACGCTTCAACCATTTCACGGCTCAGGAGTTCAAACTCCAAACCAAACTTGTTGCCCAGTTCGTCCTGCCACTGCTCGGCTAATCCGCCGGGCACCACCACTAGGCAGCGTTCTAGGTCGCCGCGCACCATCAGTTCTTTGATGAGCAGGCCCGCCATGATGGTCTTGCCCGCGCCGGGGTCGTCGGCTAACAGAAACCGCAGCGGCTGCATTCGCAACATGTGGCCATAGACCGCCTCAATCTGATGAGGCAGCACTTCAATGTCGCTGGTTTCGGCAGCTAGGTATGGGTCAAACAGGTAGGCGAGCGAGATGCGTTTCGCCTCAGCCACCAGCTTGAACATGTCGGGGTCCGCGTCCAAAGACCACGAACTCCCGCCATCGGCTAACTCAAGATCGCCTTCGTTGGCGCGGTAGAGAACTTCGCGTTCGGTGTTGCCCTCGGTGTCCTCATAGGTGAGCGTGAGCGCGTCAGCACCGAGCCAGTCGGCATCAATGACGGTGACCGGTCCGGTTGGCGAAACGCCCCTAACCCGCGCGCCCTTACGCAAGTCCTCCAGGCGAGCCACAAGCGCGTAACGCGAAGCCGGTTGGCTCGCGGCTGGGGGCTAGTGGCCGATCGCCGAACTAGCCGGTGATGGCGTTGAGAGTTTCCTCGCTGGGCGCGAAATAGAACGAGCCCGATGCCGGATTCGAGAAGTCGGTAATTGCGTCCCGCACGCCGTTGGCGTCGTCCAGGCCGTACATACGGCGCAAACGGCGACGCAGCGGTGCCTGGTCCTTGCAGAACGCCATGAAATACAGCCCAACCGTGCCGTCGTGGAAGGCGTACGGCGTGGAGCGGCGAGCGATCTCGTTGATTTTGTCACTGCCCTCGTTGCCGTGGTTGCCGTCGGCCCGCAGCTCCACGTGACTCAGGTGGCTGTAGGGCTCCTGAGTTGCAGTCTTGTCGGTTTCGGGGAACTTCTTGCGCCCGAAGTTCTTCTCCTGCTGCTCATCTGACAGGGCATTCCAACTATCCAGGTCGTGTACCCAGCGCTGGGCGATGATGTGGCTGCCGCCAGCACCAGGCGCACCGTTGGGCACGATCGCCACCGCAGGCTGGTCCTCATCGGCAGGATTGCCTGTGCCGTCCTTGAACCCGGTCATGTCCAGCGAGTCGCCATAGATAAAAGTAGGTGTTTCGCGTGCAACGGCCATATGCCCTGCGAGCGCAGTGCGAGCGTCGTACTGCGCCTTCCAGACCTTGTCTTTGTCGTCGTGGTTCAGCCACAACAGCAGCTCTTCTTGTGTGCCCTTGGCCTCGCGGCCTGAACCGTCCTCAGACTGAACAGTTACATAGGCCTGAAAATCGTCAGGTACGTCATCGGTCAGTTCGCCCAGCAATCCTGGCCCGAAACCCAACGTGAGGTTGATGTCCTCCGCCTCACAGGCCGCCCGCAGGCCGGCGAGCGCTGCCTTGATCACGCCGAGGTCGGCACCCTCGACTCGACTCAGGTGGACATACCACTGGTTGGCGCCCATTTCATTGAAGATCGCCTTCTGCGGCGTCGGCATCTTTAGCTCCTTGGGGGTTGAACTATGCATCTATGCGGCATTTGCAGCCCGCGCTCGGCATTAGTCCGCTCGTGACGGCCGCTACTGACGGCTGCGTGACACGACATCGCAACACTGAGGCGCGCTACGGATGCAGAGGGTACGCGAGAATGCGTGTCTGTCGCACCCACATCGCACCAGCCAGAGCGAAGCCAATGAGCGTGCGAAGCTGTTGAGAACAACGATGTCGAACACAAGACTGCACAAGAGCCAGCCCGTTTAGCCAAAGCGCATGACGGCATGCGCACAGCACAGAAACAACACCATGAGCATTGCCACCACACAGCACCCGAGATCAAAACACGTGAGTAGCGAGCGGGCACAACCCAAACGCTCAAATCGCGCCTACGACACCGATCTGCCGATACGAGACGATCTCCAGGCAGCACACCGCGAGATTGCGGCGCGCTGGTCCCGGCCCGGCACCTGGTGGACTGGCGCTCAGCGCGCCGAGATTGTGCGCCAAGTTCGAGCGGCACGAGACCATCGCACCGACGACGGCAGTGCGCTACCCCCTTGGGTGCAGCCCAGCAGTATTGACGGCCTCACCGATTCAAACGGCCTCGGCTCAAGTGGTCTTGCCTCAGATGTTCTTGACTCAGCCGATCTAGGCCCGGAGAGGCTCTTGCCAGCGGCCGCCATTGACGCGATCTGGCGCATCACTAACCATCCTGGGACGCTCACGGCGGACTGGTACCAGTCGATCGTTGAACGCGGTGTGGACCCGCTGGCCTACGTGGAGTTGGTCGGAATCGTTGCGCAGTGCAACTGTGTGGATCGTTTCGCTGACGCACTCGGACTTCCACGAGTTGAGCTAGCTGAACCCAACGATGGCCCGCCCACCCGAGAAGGCGCACCCGCGGCAGTGAAGTATCATTGGGTGCCCACGGCCGATCTCAAGATGCCCAACGTCATCAAGGCACTAAGCGCCGTCCCTACCGAGAATGAAGCGCTGTTCATACTCTCAGATGCCCAATACGTGCCGATGGAGCGCGTACGCGGCGAGCTAGTCAACGACCAGAACTCACTGAACCGGCCGCAGATAGAGCTGATCGCGGCACGCACATCGAAACTCAACGAGTGCTTCTATTGAACCTCAGCCCACGCATTGCTGCTCGGTCTGAGTGGTCAACAAAAGGACATGGACGTCAGCTACGAGGCGGTCAACGGGTCTGGCGGAGGCGATGGCGGCGTCCCACACGGTGCCCTGCTTGCTCGCCTCGTGGAGGCAATGTGGGAAGGCGACGCTGCATCGGTCTCCGCGGCTAGAGATGCGGTGACACAAGCCGCGAGCGCCGAGGTCATGGTTGATGCCGTTGCCGTAAGCGCCAATTTCCACATGATGACTCGTGTAGCCGATGGCACCGGGACCCCGCTGGATCCAGGCACCTACGACATCAGCGCACCCGTACGTGAGGAATGCGGCCTAAACGGATTCACGTCTCGGCGCGACCCCCAAGGCCCTCGTCAAGACACACCGCGGGCGCGGCCGCCAGCGACTTGAGCCAGTAGCCCAGTAGCCCAGAAGCCCAGTAGCAAGTTCAGAAACGCTTAGTTGGCAGGTGTCGGCCGATGTAGCCCACATGCACCTTGCCTGTGCTGCCCCCAGTGTCGTCAAGAAAGTACAGCCTGGGTGCAAGGCCACCGTTCGAGAGCTTGAGGTGTGCCTCCATGTAGACAAATCCGGTGTCGTGTACTCGCTTAGACACTGGCATTTGCCGCAACCGCTTCAACTCGGATTGTCGCATCACCTCCTCGGACTCGCGCATCGCCAGCTTTTTTGGGCTCGCATACCATCGACGCGGGTTCTTGCTGGATTTACACCACTCTCGAAAGTCGCCAGACCCTGAGCCAGCGTGTGCGTAGGCCTCAAGCGCCAACAGCCCGTCGAACACGCTGCGGGCAAATGAACGCGTATGGATCGAGTTGTCAAGTTCGGCGATGTGCTGCTCTATCTCGAGCGGAATCTCAACTCGTACAAGGTTGGCTCGCGCCACGCTCAGCGCATCGCGCACCGATGTCACCGATTGGTACGTTCTAACTGAGGGATCGCTGGCCATTCGGGTGCTGGGTTCCCCGACCTTGAGTGCCATCGCAACCAGTTGATTTTCCTTTTCGATGAGTTGCACCCGCAGCGTCTCGGCACGAAGCTGCTCATGCTCCAACTCATCTTCCATGTCCAAGAGCTGCTGCGATAGCTCATCGCGTTCATTTCGGACCGTCTGGCGCTGCTCACGAGTCTCATACAGCGCTTCCCACAGATCGTCCCGCTCCGACTCAAGCGCCTCAATGTGCTCGTCTAGATCGGCACCGGTTGCTAGTTCGGGTGCTTTGCGCTGCCGACCTAGCTGAGGTTCGAAGCGGTCAAACAGGGCGGGTGGTTCGCGCTCAGCCGTGGCCAGGCCCAGCATCTGACTGGCCCAACGACCAACCTGCTGAGGGTCGGAGCGCACTACCTCGGGAGCGAGGATCCGATGCCTGTGAGCTTCGTGATGTCCGGGCAGGTACAGGCGCGCCTCGCCCAACTGCACGTCCAACTCGGCGCCGATTAGCCGCTGAAAGGGCGACACAACCGTGAACGACAGAACAAAGACGCGAGCCAATCCGGCCACCTGCGCAGCAGCAATGTGCGCTCTGCGCTTCATGTCTTCAAGTGCTGTGTCCGGGTTGATCGGATCCCATGCCAATACCAGGTAGGGGACGGGACGGCCAGGCGACAAGATCGCAGCAAGGAGCTGTTTGACATGGTTTACATCACTTACGAAGCGTGGCTTCAGTATCAGAGGTTCAGGTCCGATATGAGGCTGCCCACCTCTACGTTCGGAAGCGTCAAGCAACTCGGCTACGAGCGATCTAGCTCCCGATTCATGTAGCTGCCTCCAGCGCGACTGTCCGGCATCGGATGCGAGTAAGCCGCCTTCGGGCTCAACAGAGCCGAGATTGGCCGAGGCCAAAGAGACACTCGGCGCCTCGGCATCTACCCAGACCCAAGCCTCGCTGTCGCCGCTGATCGCACGAGTTCTGACTATCAGCGGCCCCGACGCTGTGTGTTGGGTGAGCTCCAGGGTTGTCGTGGTCACGCCATCGCTGGTACTGGTGTCGCGGGTCAGGTCGACTGGTGTTTCGTGTGTGTGTTCGATCCCACTCTCAGCGCTGCTGCCGCGTTCTACTTCTGCTACCTCAAGATGCGGGTGCTGCTTTTGGGCCCATTGCCGAAAGCTCTTTGCCACGTGCTGGTGCAGCCCAGAATCGGCTTCCTCCCACACGACGCGGTAGATCACCTCCACCGCGGCAGAGTCGTCTCCGCCAGGCATGGCTAGCTGCGCTCGAAAATCGGTGTGATGAGGGCGCGGCCCAGCGTTGTCCCAAACATGTTGAAGCCGCAAATCGCAGGCGACGCGCTCTCGTCGATCGGCAGCGACGGCACGCTCAACGCGTGTACGGCGAACATGTAGCGATGCGCGCCGTGACCCGGCGGTGGAGCGGCGCCCAGATAGCCGGTCAGTCCGGCATCGTTGCGGAGCTGCTTGGCACCCGCAGGCAGCCCGCTGCCCTCGGCGTCGCCAGCGCCTGAGTGCAGCTCGATGCAGGCAGCGTCGATGTCGTACACGACCCAATGCCAGAACCCGCTACCGGTGGGCGCATCCGGGTCAAAGCACGTCACCACGTAGCTCTGAGTGCCTTCGGGCGCTCCAGACCACGCCAGGTGGGGCGAAGTGTCTTGCCCACCTGCTCCGAAGATGCCGGAAACTTGTGGCGTGGACAGCATTTGCCCTTCGGCTATGTCGTCGCTGCGCACCTCAAACGAGGCGACTGGGGGAAGAAAGTCATAGGGGCTAGGAGGTTGTGGCATCACGGTTGCCTTTCTGTTGGCTGGGATCGCTGATTAAGGCCTGCTTGGCTGCCTACCCAATTTATGACGAACGTGTTACATGCTGCACTGTGTGGCCAGGAGTGGCCGCTGGGCGCTGCAGCGAAGCGCGGCCATACCCCATTTGGTCACAGACGCGCACCAAACTGGCGCACGTTTAACATCGCCAAGCCGCAGCGGGAGTTCGGTTTCCTTGTCGGCACTGATCCGCATAACGCACCCGACGACTGGAGGCGGCCATGAAGGGCGACAGACCCGCAGCTATAACAGGATCACGCGAGCATTGGTGGGCCGATGCCGTGGGCTATCAGGTGTATCTACGCTCGTTCGCCGACTCAAACAATGACGGCGTAGGTGACCTTGGAGGGCTGATCGCCAAGCTGGGCTACCTAGAAAGCCTTGGCGTGGATTTCGTTTGGATCACGCCCTTCTACCCATCGCCAGGTGACGATTGGGGCTACGACGTTGCCGATTACTGCGACATTGATCCGCTATTCGGCGACCTGGCCACGTTCGACCGATTGCTGGCCGACGCGCACGAGCGCGGCATGCGCATCGTCACCGACTTGGTGCCCAACCACACCAGCAGTCGCCATCGCTGGTTCCAGGCGGCACTCGGCAAGACGGGCGAGTCGGATCGCGAGCAATACCGCGACTACTACATATGGCGTGACCCAGCACCTGGGGGTGGTCCGCCCAACAACTGGGTGGGCTACTTCGGCGGCCCGGCATGGAGCTTGGATGCCGATTCGGGCCAGTACTACCTGCATTTGTTCTTGCCCAGCCAGCCGGACCTCAACTGGCGCAACCCGGCGGTGTCAGCCGAATGGGACGAGATTTTGCGCTTCTGGCTGGACCGCGGAGTAGACGGCTTCCGGGTTGATGTTGCGGGTGGTCTGGTGAAGGACGAGCGCTTGCGCTCCAACCCACAACTTCGGCCCATCCCGCCAGGGGCATCGCGCTGGGAACAATGGGATTGCTTTGAGCACCTCTATGACGTGTTCCAGCCCGAGAGCCAAGACGTCTTCCGGCGCTGGCGCACCATCTGCGATAGCTACGGTGCCTTCTTGCACGGCGAGACCTACCACTTGGACCCGCGCGGCATGGATGCATTGCTGCCGCCAGACGGCATGCATGGTGGCTACTGGTTCGCGCCCATGCACATCGCTTGGGAACCAGCGCAGATTCGCACCACGCTGCGCGCACCAAGCGCGGATTTAGCAGAACGGTTGTTGTGGGCGCTGAGCAGCCATGACATGCCACGCGCACCAACGCGCTTTGAGCTGCCGGGAGAACCTGAAGCGAGCGACGGCACAATCAACAGCCCCGAGCAAAACAGCCTCAAAAGGAAGGATCCCCGTCGGCACCCAAGAACGGGTAGCGCTCAAGACCTACAACTGGGCGAGCGTGCCACGCCCGACAGCCTCGGCGCGGCTCGCGCGCTCGCGTTCAACGTGCTCACTGCATTCCTGCCCGGAACGTTCGTACTTTACCAAGGCGAAGAACTCGGGCTGACTGACGGCGAAGTCGCAGTTGGCGACAAGCTGGACCCAGTCGGACCTAGCAGCGACGTGGGCGCTGGACGCGACGGCTGCCGCACTCCGATGCCGTGGGGCACGGGCGCACACAACGGCTTTTGCGACGTTGATCCGTGGCTGCGTTCGGTGCATCGCCCCTACGCCGATACGGCCGCAGCCCAAGACAGCGCCGAACGTTCCTGGCTTCGGGCGTACCGCGAACTGATCGGGGTGCTGCATCGCAACCGTGATCACCTGGAGGCTGAGGGTACGAAGGTCGAGTGGCTTGACAGCGGCAACGGACCCATCATCTCCTACAGGCGAGGCCGCCTGGTGGTGACCGCAAACGTCGGGGAAACACCCTGCGCCATGCCGATTCCCGCCGACGCAAAACTGCTCTACGACTCGGCCTCGCTGAGCCCCCACTCTTCAGAGGCTTCAGCCAATGCGCCGGATGCCGACCTACCACCTAGCCCCCACCTGGGTCACTATCTGGCACTACCAGCCAGCGCCGCGTTGTGGGGGACCGAGGCAGGCTGACCACCAGCCTGACGCACCTAGCTAAGCCGTTAGGCTTGCGTCTTCTGAATTGCAAGCGCGCAAACAATCGGCAAATCCGCGGGCTTGTGAACCAAACCGCAAACTCATTTGGAGGAACACGTATGAAAGCAGACCGCAGCAGATCAATGCGGTTACGCAGCTATCGGATACTGGCCGTTGTGCTGGCCTTCGGGCTGATCGCCGCAGCATGCGGCAGCGACGACGATGGCGACAGCGAAGCGTCGGTAACCACCATGGCCGAAGCCACTGCCACCACCATGGCCGAAGAAACAGGTACCACTGAGGCCGCAGCGCCCGCTACCACCATGGCCGAGGAGACAGATACCACCGAGGCTGCCGCACCCACTACCACCATGGCCATGGCCGATTCAATGGCTGGCACCACGGTGAGTGTCTTCGGCCCCGAGTCAAGCGACGAAGAGGCCGGTGCCATGCAAGACGCCCTCGATGTGTTTGCCGAGCAGACTGGCATTGAGATCGTCTACACCGGCGCTCGGGACTTTTCCGATCAGATTAACGCGCAAGCCGCCGGAGGTAACCCGCCCGACATAGCTGTCTTCCCGCAGCCGGGCAAGGTCGGCGACTTTGGGGCTGAGGGCTGGATTCTGGAGGTGCCCGATGCGGTCAAGAGCGCCATTGAGGGTCAGTGGCCCGCCGGTTCGTTGGACACGGTTACGTTCGGCGGCAAGCTCTGGGGCGTCCCCAACAAGACTGACCTCAAGTCGATTGTCTGGTACAACACCTCCATCTTTGAAGAGGGCGGCTATTCGGTGCCGGAGTCTCAAGGCGAGCTGATTGCGCTGACGACCCAGATGATCACCGACGGGGTCACCCCCTGGTGCGTGGGTATTGAGTCCGCTGCGGCTACCGGCTGGGTCTTTACCGACTGGATGGAAGACCTGATTTTGCGCATCGAGGACGAGAACGTCTACGACCAGTGGGTTGCGGGCGAAGTGAAGTTTGCCGATCCGCGCATCGTGGCTGTGGCCGAGCAGGTGCTGGCCCTGTGGAACGCGCCAGGTGCGGTTTACGCCGCAGGTGGCTCGATTGCGGCGACGCAGTTCGGTGACAACGGCGAACCGTTGGTAGCAGGCGACTGCGCCATGCACCGTCAAGCCTCGTTCTTCGCAACATTCCTACCCTCTGGCACGAGTGTCGGACCGGGACAGGACGTTGATGTGTTCTACTTCCCGGCGGTGGCAGCCAAGGGCAACCGACCGGTACTTACGGCTGGCACCTACGTGTCCGCGTTCCGTGATGCTCCTGAGGTCTGGGCAGTGATGGAGTACCTCGGCAGCGCCGAGTATGCCGAAGTCCGTCAGGCTGCTCAGGCGGAGCGCAAGGGCGGCGGCCAGTCCGGCTTCCTGTCGGCCAACCTGGACCAGGACCTCAGCGTCTACAACGACCTTGAGCGTTCGTTCGTGGAGATTCTGCAGACGGCCAGCCCTGCCCGCTTTGACGGGTCTGACCTGATGCCTGCCGCGGTGGGTGCTGGCAGCTTCTGGACGGAAGGCACCAGCGCTGTCAATGGCGACAAGACGGTCGCCGAGGCGTTCGCTGCTATTGACGCTTCCTGGCCATAAGGAGATAAGCACTGCGGCCTAGTTGGCTGGAATGCACAACGCTGCAACTGACAGTTCTGCTGTTGATGATGTAGCAGGCAAGACAATGAATATGAACGGGGGCTGGCTCGCACTTGCGGGCCAGCCCCCGGCGCGCCAGTGATGGGGCCCGCAGCGATAGGGCCGCGATGATGCGACAGCGGCAATATCACCGGTTGTGTCCCGCACGTGCCAGACTGCGGCGATGTCTGCCTTAGGAGGTGCGCTGATCGGCGTGGTTATCGCCATCGGCGCCAGCGCCGGTTTGTTCTTCGGCGCGAATTGGCTCTTTGACCTGGCGCTCAATCGCTGGCGTGCATTTCTGGCTAGTTCGGGCACGTTGTTCGGTGCTCTGGTCGGTGCCGTGATAGCTGGCAACGACATCGCCGGTGGTCCCATATGGGTCTGGGCGTGGTGCGGAGCGTTCGTGGGAGGAGCCGGTGGACTCGCGGCCAGTCTGCTCGGCACGCCATCGGATTGGACGCGCAACAAATTGTCAAGGCGAGGCCGTCTGGTCACGTTCCTGGGCCCCGCGCTGCTGTTCGTAGCGCTGGGCCTGGTGATTCCTCTGATCCGCTCCATCTATCTTTCTCTACTGGACGCTCGCGCGATGAAGTGGGTCGGGCTTGCCAACTACGGCGAGATCTTGACCAACCAGCAGAGCCTGGACCTGAGCGGCTGGGCCGACATCTTCACGAGCCGACTTTTCTACGCCGCCCTCGTGCTCATCGTGGCTGGTCTCCTGATCGGCATGGCGGTGGGACGTCGTCGCGGCCGCACACTTGAACCCCTGCCGGGTTCCATCGGCCCGATTGCCATCGGGCTGTTCGTGCTCTCATTCGCAGTTTTCACCACGTTGCGCGGAACCGTAATCAACAATCTTTGGTGGGTGGTGGTGGTGACTGGGCTGTCGACGGCTCTTGGACTGGCCGCCGCGGTTCTAGCCGATGGCGTTCGCTGGGAATCGGTGGCCAAGAGCCTCATCTTCTTACCGATGGCGATCTCCTTTGTGGGCGCTGGGATCATCTGGCGGTTTATGTATGTGGCGCGGCCTCCCCAGAAGCCGCAGACCGGGTTCCTCAATGCCGTGTGGGTTTGGTTGGGCAGCCTGCAGCCACGCACCGGCGGCGCTTGGGCAGCGGTTGCAATACTGGCTTTGGTCACGGCGCTGTTAGCCGGGCTGTGCGCATTCGGAGTGCGAAGACGCCAGGCCGCTATGGCTATCGGTGCTGCAGTGACCGCGGTTCCGGTGCTTTGGCTCATCTACCGATTCTTGGGTCCCGGCCTCGGCGGCTCGGTGGCTGGCCCGAACGGGGAGCCCTTTGCCGACACGATTTTGTTTATTCAAGAAGCGCCTTTCAACAACGTTTGGCTGATGGTGGTGCTTATCTGGATCCAGACGGGCTTTGCCATGGTCATCTTGTCCGCAGCTATCAAGGCGGTGCCTGCCGAGCTGATTGAGGCCGCGAGAGTTGATGGTGCAACCGAACGCCAGACGTTCTGGAACGTGGTCATCCCCACCATCATCCCGACCATCACCGTGGTGGCCACGACGCTGATCGTGCTCGTAATGAAGGTGTACGACATCGTGAAGGTCATGACCAACGGCAACTTTGGTACGCAGGTCATCGCGAACGAGATGTGGCAGCGAGCCTTCACCGAACTCAACTTCGGTTTGGGCTCCGCGTTAGCTGTGGTGTTGTTCTTGGCGGTGGTGCCAGCGATGGCATTCAATATTCGGCGAATGCAAAGGGCAGACGCGTGAGCCTGACGACTCGTTCTGGTTTAGGCCCTAGCAGCGGGGGTATCGGCGGGGTCGTTGAGACGGTGGACCGCACCGGCAAGCTCGTCTATGGCTTCTTGCGTCGCATTCCGGTGTGGGTGCTGTGGCTCATCGTGGTGGTGTGGAGCATCCCGGCCGGAAGCTTGTTCGTCAACTCCTTCCGGACACGTGACGCACAGCGCGACAGCGGCTGGTGGGAGTCGTTTTATGAGGGCGGGTGGACGCTGGCCAACTACTCCGAGGTGTTGGGCGCCGAGCAGGGTGGGGGACTGGGGCGAGCCCTGGTGAACTCGTTTGCGATTGCGATTCCGGCCACGGTGATCCCTGTAGCGATTGCAGCCATGGCGGCCTACGCATTCGCCTGGATCAGCTTCCGGGGCAGAGAGTGGCTGTTCATTGTGTTTGTGTCGCTACTGGCGCTGCCGAATCAGGTAGCGCTGCTGCCGCTGTTGCAGCTCTACTCCGGCGGGGCTCACTGGACCATTCCGGGAACCGATTTCACGCTGACGCTGATTCCAGACTTCGACTTAGCTGGCAGCGCCACAGCGGTCTGGCTAACGCACACTGCCTTCGCGCTGCCTTTCGCCGTCTTCTTGTTACATAACTACATTTCTTCGCTTCCCGGTGAGTTGTTCGAGGCGGCCCGCATAGATGGGGCCGATCATGTCACGATTTTCTGGCGATTAGTGGTACCGCTTTCGGTGCCCGCGCTGGCGGCGTTTACGATCTTTCAGTTCCTGTGGACGTGGAACGACTACCTAGTGGCCATAACCATGATTGGCTCGAACGGCGAGGCATGGCCCGCCACCATTCGCATTGCGTCCCTAGCAGGCGAGTTCGGGTTACGTGAACATGTGTTGTCGGCAGGTGCGTTCGTGCAGGCGGGTGTGCCGCTAATCGTGTTCTTCGCTCTGCAGCGGTTCTTTGTGCGCGGCCTACTCGCCGGGTCGGTGAAGTCGTGAACGGCTCGTCTGATCCAAATGGCGGATCGAGCCAGAACTTGGTACGCAGCGAAGCTCGCCAACTGGGCCCTGGCGGTGCCCAAGTTGGGCCGCTGGCGTTGGGGCTGTGGCGCTTCACCGGCAGCGACGTAGGTAGCAACGCAGCACTGGTTGAGGCGGCGCTGGACCTGGGCATGAACTTGGTTGATGTTGCCGATGTGTACGGCTTGGACTGGGGCGGCACCGGTTTTGGTAGTTGCGAAGCAAATTTAGGTGCCGTGGTGCGTTCCAAGCCCGACCTGCGAGACCGCATGGTGCTCGCTACCAAAGGCGGCATCGTGCCTCCCGTGCCTTACGACTCAAGTTCGGCTGCGCTGCGGTCGGCTTGTGAGGCCTCACTTGACCGGCTCGGAACGGATCGAGTTGACCTTTACCAAGTTCACCGTCCCGACATGTTCACGCACCCAGCCGAGTTGGCCGACACACTTGATGCGCTGATCGCAGACGGCCTGGTGGGTGCCGTTGGGGTGTCGAACTACACCCCGGCGCAGACCCGCGCATTGGCAGCTCACCTAGACGCACCGCTTGTGAGTACCCAACCGGAGTTCTCAGCCGCTTGCCTAGCTCCGTTGCGAGACGGGACTCTCGACCTGTGCGCGCAAACCGGCACCGTGCCGTTGGCCTGGAGCCCGCTTGCAGGCGGGCGACTTCTAGCACAGCGCCCGCTCGCAGGCGGGCGACTTCTAGCGCAGCGCCCGCTCGCAGGCGGGCGACTCTTGGCACAGCGCCCGCTGGCAGGCGGGCGACTGGAAGCACAGCCAGACTCGGCGCAGTCGGACAGTGAGGCAGACGGCGCAGACAGCGAGGTCGGTAGCGCAGACAACAACAACGGCGGCGTGCGCACGGAATTGCTGGCCACGCTGGATCGCCTGGCGGAACGCGAGTTCGTTGACCGGGCAGCCATATGTGTGGCCTTCGTGCTGGCTCACCCGACAGCACCGGTGGCAATCGTTGGCACCCAACAACCCGAGCGTCTAGAAGCACTGCAGTCAGCACTTGCCGTCCAGCTTGACCGCAACGACGTTTACGACATCATCGAGGCATCTGAAGGTCAACCTTTGCCGTGAGCCAGGTTGCCCAATGAACAGAGAGCCCCAATGAACAGAGAGCCCAAGTGAATAGAGAGCAATCTGGCCAGCGAGATCAGCCAAGCACAATCAGCCTGGCGAGATGAGTCAAGTGCGATGAGCCCAGCAAGCTCCATGAGCCCAGCAACATGAGTCAGGGCAGCGCCGTGGCCGACTTGGCCCCCAGTCGGCCAATGCGTTTCGGCATTGTCGGCACTGGCATGATGGGAAGGGAGCACATCGCCAACCTCATCGCACTAGAAGGCGCCGAAGTTGCTGCTATCTGCGACGACTGGCAGCCGTCGCTCGACAGCGCTCAGTGTGAACTGGCGCGCCACGGCCTCAACCCGGCGCCCACTTTCGGCGATCATCAAGCACTGCTGGACGCTGATCTATGCGACGCAGTGGTAGTAGCAACGCCGAACCACCTGCACACTTCCATCGTCTTGGACGTAGCCGCCGCCGGTGTGCCTCAACTGGTCGAGAAGCCGCTGGCAACCACGCTGGAAGACTGCCACCGCATCATTGATGGTGTAGCGAAGCTGGGGCCAGGCGCTCCCTTGGTGTGGGTTGGGCTGGAGTATCGCTACATGGCACCAGTGGCCGCACTTATTGAGCAGGCCCACGCGGGTGTGGTGGGGTGCATCAAGATGGTGGCTATACGCGAGCACCGATTCCCGTTCCAGCCGAAGGTGCGCGACTGGAACCGGTTCAATCGCAACACCGGCGGAACATTGGTTGAAAAGTGCTGCCACTTCTTTGACCTAATGCGGCTCATCGTTGGTAGCGAACCGGTGCGCGTGCTGGCATCGGGTGCGCAGGATGTAAATCACCTCAACGAGCGCTACTGCGGCCAGAGGCCCGACATCTTGGACAATGCGTTCGTCATCGTTGAGTTTGCTTCGGGTGTGCGCGCCCTACTGGACCTTTGCATGTTCGCTGAGGCCACCCGCAACCAAGAGGAAATATCGGTCGTGGGTGAGTTGGGAAAACTCGAAGCGCTGATCCCCGATGATGTTCTGCGGATTGGACTACGCGAGCGCGACCGGATCGGCAACGTAACCGAGCAGCCAGTCACCACTACTGCTCCGGTCGCTGGGTTGCACCACGGCTCCTCCTACCTGGAGCTGGAGCGCTTCCGCGACGCTGCGTTCGCCTCGAAGCCAGCAGAGTGCAACTTGACCGACGGGATGTGGTCGGTAGCGATTGGCCGGGCCGCCCACATATCGATTGATGAAGGGCGGCCGGTGGACATGAGCGAACTCCTGACACCCACAGAACTCGCTAAATGGCAGACTGCATTTCCGGCGGCATGACTCGCTGCGTAGCTGGGTGCGCGGAGCCGATTGCATGACTTCTGCTTTGCCTGAAGTCGCGTGGTTCTCTGCGCTGTGCGACGACGACTATGAGTTCCTGGGCTTAGCGGATCCGGCCCTGGCCAGTTCGTGGGGACACTGCGCTCAGATCGTCGCTGCAGCCGAACGCAACGGGTTCGACAATGTGCTGCTGCCTTCGGGCTACAGCTTGGGAATCGACGCCACGGCTTTCGCTGCGGGCATCGCTACTCACACGCACCGAATCAACCTGCTGTTGGCCGTGCGCATGGGTGAGCTGTGGCCGCCGCAACTTGCACGTCAGCTAGCCACCATCGATCAAATGGCTGCCGGGCGGCTGACGATCAACATCATCTCAAGCGATCTGCCCGGAGCGCCATTGCCCTCAGCGCAGCGCTATCAACGCACGCGGGAATACATGGATGTGTTGCGAACGTTGCTCAACGGCCAACCCGTGGACTTCAAAGGTGATTTCATCGAAGTGCGACTCGATCCGCCACGTGTCGGGACAGTTAGCGGCTGTTGCCCGCCCTTCTATTTCGGAGGATTCTCCGACGACGCCAAGCACACCGCCGCCGTTGCCGCCGATGTGTTTCTGACCTGGCCCGACACGGTGGCTGGCGTCGCAGCCACCGTCAGTGAGATGCGTGAACGTGCAGTAGCGGTTGGGCGGGAACTCAAGTTTGGCCTGCGATCTCACGTAATTGTTCGGCCCACCGAAGCCGAAGCGATGGCCGCCACTAGGCGACTGGTGAGTCGCCTGGACGACGACACCGGCGCGGCGATTCGTGCTCGCTCGCTGGACTCGGCCTCAGTCGGGGTGTTGCGTCAAGCCGATTTGCGTTCGGGCGCCGACGATGACGGCTTCGCCGAGGAAGGGCTGTGGACGGGCATTGGCAGGGCCCGAAGCGGCGCGGGCGCAGCCATCGTGGGCAGCCCTGAACAGGTGGCGACCAAACTTGATGCCTACCGGGCGGTAGGGATAGACGCGTTCATATTGTCGGGCTATCCCCACCTCGCCGAGTGCGATCTGTTCGGCAAGCTCGTGCTGGCCTCCATGGAACACTGTCCCATCTGGAATCCTTAGCTGCCTGGACTGTCGCTCGAAAAAGGCTAGTTGCGGATCGCGGCCTCGGTCTTCGCGTCAAAGAAGTGAAGACCGTCTACGTCCACCACTAGCTCAACCTTCTCTCCAGGCCGAGCATTGCTGCGCGGATGCACCCGGGCAATGACCATGCGATCCTCAATGCCCTCCAGCGCGTCAGGGTCACCGGCCTCCACCGAAGGAGCGTCGAGCGGGAAGTGCAACAGCAGGTCCGAACCCAGCGCCTCTGTCAACGACACCGTCGCAGTTAGGCGCGGCCCGTTGCCATTGGTCGCCATCGCTGCATCTTCGAACGCCTCCGGGCGGATGCCCACGACTACCTCGGCACCGTCGTAGGCCGCCAATGCGGGATTCGCAGCCATAACACGCTCGTTGAGTTGCAGCGTCTGCGAACCCAAGCGCAGCCGCCATGCGTCGTCGCTGCTTTCCAGTTGCGCCATGCGCAGGTTCATTGCGGGCGCTCCGATAAATCCGGCCACGAATAGATCGTCCGGACGCGCATACAAGTCGGTTGGGTCGTCCACCTGATGCAGCAGGCCGTCTCTGAGAACAGCCACTCGATCACCCATGGTCATGGCCTCCACCTGGTCGTGGGTGACATAGAGGGTGGTAGTGCCCAGTCGATGCTGCAGGGCAGTGATCTCTGCGCGCATCTGCACTCGCAGCTTGGCGTCCAGATTAGACAAGGGTTCGTCCATCAGGAATACGGCGGGGTCACGCACAATGGCGCGGCCCATCGCGACACGCTGCCGTTGACCGCCAGAAAGCTGCGCAGGCTTGTTGCCCAGCAACGGTTCAAGTTCCAGCAGGCGGGCGGCGGCGCGTACTCGCGTCTCGACTTCTGCCTTCGGTACGCCAGCCAGCTTCAACGGAAAGCCGATGTTGCGAGCCACGTCAAGGTGGGGATATAGCGCGTAGCTCTGAAAGACCATGGCGATATTGCGGTCTTTCGGCTCCACATCGTTCATGCGCTCGCCGCTAATGCGCAACTCCCCGTCGCTGATTTCCTCGAGCCCGGCCACCATCCGCAGCGCAGTGGACTTGCCGCAGCCCGAGGGACCCACGAGAACGAGAAACTCGCCGTCAGCAACGTCAATGTTCAGATCGGTAACCGCAACGAAGCCGTTCGGATACTGTTTCGTGAGTCGGTCCAGTGTGACCGTCGCCATGAGACTCCCAACGCGGGTTGATTGGACGGGCGGGCGCCACGGGTTCAGTGGTACCAGCTAACCGACGTTACTTGCTAGCCACTCGCGCTTCGACCAAATATGACGCTGGCAGTGCTGGGTTTGCAGTTCAGGATTGGTGGTCTGGTCTCACCGTTATCAGCAGTCTGATCCCAAAGGTGCCAACTGTGCCAATCGTCTCATGTGCGTCGTGCCTCAAGGCAGTCATGGCAGACTTCGCCCAGTGAACGCCCGCGACCTTTCCGGTGTGCCCGCCGAGCCGTTCGAAGCCGAACCTCACCTTGAGCGCGCACGCTTGCTCAACGACCTGGCGCGTGCTTACCGTCTATTCGGAACACTGCGCTGGGGAGAGTTAGGCGACGGGCATATCACTTGCCGCGACCCTCTTGAACCCGACCATATGTGGCTGTTGCGCTACGGCGTGAGCTTTGAGCGGGCCACCGTTGACGATCTGGTGCTGGCAGCGCCAGACGGAAGTGCCACTGATCAAGGTGGGCACGCCGCGCCTATCAACGCCAGTGCCTACTACATCCACCACCCCATCCACGAGGCCCGCCCCGACATCAGCGCCGCAGCTCATACCCACACCCAGTGGGGCACCCCATTCTCGGCCGAACGACGGATGATTGAACCGATCAACCAGGAGGCCACCTGCTTCTTTGAGGACCACGTGCTCTTTGATGACGAAGAAGTGCAGATCCTCTCCACCGAGGGCGGCAAACGAATCGCCAACACCCTCGGCGATGCCAGAACGGCCATTCTGGCTAACCACGGTCTGTTGACAGTCGGCGCTAGTCCAGCCGACGCAGTTGGATGGTTCGTGCTAGCCGAACGTGTGGCTGAAGTGCAGATGAAGGCGCGGGACGCAATCGCGATCTCCGCCGAAGCGGCACGCATAGCCCGAGATGATCTGACCAAAGGTGACTTCGGGTGGAACCTGTTCGGCTGGGCGACGCGCCGTCATCTGCCCCAAGAGTTTGCCTGACGAGCTTGACTGCTAACCGCAGGCGCGGCAGCGACAGTCAACTGGGGCCTGCCCAGCGCGCCGCCTGGCTAGACGAACTCACCGACGGCCATGTCGATGTCGTAGTAATCGGCGGCGGCGCAACTGGCGTTGGCTGCGCACTGGACTTGGCGCTGCGGGGTCACAGCGTGGCTTTGCTAGAGCAACGCGACTTGGCGTCGGGCACCTCTAGCCGCTCCTCCAAATTGATTCACGGTGGCTTGCGCTATCTACAGCGCCTTGAGTTCGGTCTCGTGAGAGAGTCTCTGGCCGAGCGTCGTCTGTTGCTGGGCCGGTTAGCGCCTCACTTGGTGCGTCCTGTGCAGTTCCTCTACCCCATCAGACGCGGCTGGAGCGAACGGTTGGTGACAGGTCTGGGCATCGCGCTCTATAGCGCTCTGGCTGGTCGGGGTCGTCACGCTCATGGCTCGCACCGTCACCTCGGAGCGCGCAGCACCAAGCGCCTGGCACCCGACCTCAACGACGACCTAGTGCGGGGCGCCATTACGTACTGGGATGGCCAGACCGACGATGCCCGGCTGGTGGTGGCGATTGCTCGCACGGCGGTAGCGCATGGCGCCCGCATCCTCACCTCTACCCGAGTGCAGCAACTGATAACGACCGACGGGGCTGTTCGAGGAGTAATCGCACACTGCGCCGAGACTGGTGGCACAGTTGAGTTGCATTCTGATGCAGTGATCAACGCCACCGGCGTATGGACAAGCCAAATCGAACAGCTCGTGCAGCATGATCCGGAAAGGCTTGAATCTGGGCAGCTCGCGCCAGGGAACCGTGGTCTGCAGCGCACTCAGACCCGTGCATCCAAGGGGATTCACCTGCTGGTGCCGCGGAATCGCATCAACTTGCATTGTGGGCTGATCTTGCCCACCCCGCCTAGCGTGCTGTTCGTAGTGCCCTGGGGGCAACGCTGGATTATCGGTACTACTGACACCGACTGGGACCTCGACTATGCCCACCCAGCGGCTAGCAGCGCCGACATTGACGTATTGCTTGAACGCCTCAACGGCGTCCTCACAGACCCGATCAGCCGCGACGACATATGTGGCGTCTATGCCGGTTTGCGCCCACTGATAGCTGGCGATGCTCAGGAGTCCGCCAAGCTGAGTCGCGAGCACACCGTCAATCGGGTGACACCTGGGCTCGTCTCGGTTGCGGGCGGCAAATACACCACCTACCGAGTGATGGCCGCCGACACGGTAGAGATGGCACTGCGAGAAGTCGCGGAGGCGCGCGGCCACGCGGCACCGCGGCTGCCCCGTCGCCGTCGTGACTCTGCGGCCCGTAGATCCGCGACACTGGTCACGCCGCTTGTCGGGGCCGATGACTATGAGGAACTGCGGCGTCGCCACGATGAACTCGGCGCCCACTTGGGGCTAAGCCGAGCCACCGCCGAACACCTATTGGACCGCTACGGCGACCGAATCCACGAAGTGCTGGAGCTGATCACCGAACAACCGGAATTGGGCGAACCGCTAGCTGCAGGCTTGCCGTACCTGCGCGCAGAGGCGGTGTATGCGGTGCGCTATGAGGCGGCCTTGCATCTAGACGACGTCCTAGCTCGTCGCACACGGCTGTCTGTGGAGTCTTGGGATCGCGGTGTGGACGCAGCGCAGGACACCGCCGAGCTGATGGGGGCCGAACTCGGCTGGTCAAACGAGAGGATCAGGCGCGAAACTTGGCACTATCAACAACGTGTAGCAGCGGAGCGTGACAGTCAGACTCGCCCCGACGACCAAACTGCAGATGCTGTTCGTTTAGGTGCGCCCGACATCCGCCAATGAACCACCGAGCGCTGGACGGCCTAGGCATGCACCGGCACAAGACGTGGTTCGTGGGACTATGACGAATCAGGTTCAATAGGCCAGCATCAGGTCCGGATCCAGCAATTATGGATCAACCATACGTCAGGATCAAAACAGTGTCCTACACCGCTCCCACCGACGCATTCAGGTTTGACGAGTATCGCGCTGCCGTGGCAGGCAAGCGCGTACTAATCACCGGAGCTGGCAAGGATGGCGGTATCGGCCAGGCGTTCGCGCTAGGCGCGGGTCTCAACGGAGCCGAGTCGATTGGTGTGCATTTCCACCGCAGCTATGAGGATGGCTTCGACCTGGTCGACCGGCTGCGCGATGAGGGTGTGCATGCATTTCCAGTGCAAGCCGATGTGACGAACCTGCGAGACCTCTGGGCGATTCGTAGCTACGTGATGGACCAGATGGGCGGCCTGCCACCGAATCTGGTTATCTGCAATTCCGGTCTCACAGAATCGGGCTACAACCTGGGAGGCACGCTGCGGACCGTCGAGGGTGAGGCCACGTCGCTGCGACGGGCTCGAGTACGACAGCACTTCATCGACAACCTGGAAGAGTCTCGCCTGGTCCTAGACACCAAAATAGACGGCTTCTTGGCCTCTACCCACCTGTGGGCGGGCGAGGCGGTGTATGCGGGCACGCCGACGCAGATCGTGTACGTGTCGTCTCGCCAAGCAGTGGACCCCGGCCCGGCGGTGCCCGGCTACGCACTCAGCAACTGGGCTGTGCTGCAGTTGCCAAAAGTGCTGAAGGTCAATCTGGGCCGCAGCGCCGACCTGGTGAGCTGCTTCACGCTTCTGCTGCCGTTTGTGCGCACAGGTATGACTAACGAATATGCCAGCAACGAGCGGGTTTTCGGACGCTGGCAACCGCGCATGCTGGAGCCGTGCGAAATGGCCGAAGCGTTTATGGCGCTGCTGGCCCGACCGATTGAGGAAACCGACGGTGCCATGTTTGAGCTGATGGTCAATGCGGCGCCCAACAGCGTCCCGCCAGACGCCAGCCCTGGAGTATCGGGCCAGCCAGACTCAGGCCAGGACAGCGCTATTGAGCTGGTCTGGCATCGACTTGCACTTAACTTTGACGAACAACCTGTCGATTGGAGCGCTGCCAATCCGCTGCGCTTTAACTGAGTTGGCGAACCATCCGGGAGAGAAGAGCTGCGCAACAGCGAACCGCGCCATACAGCTCATGCTTCACAGCTCACGCTTCGCACCAATGCGCGTTAAGTATGCTTTGCATGCGGTGATAACAACAGCTATATTCACATGTCGTGAACATCGCTCCGATGTATCGGCCACCGACAAGTCAGCCCCAAATAAGCCAGCGCCACTTCAAGCAGCTCGCCTCCGTGCGCGGTGCGCTCACCAGACCAAAGTCGGCACGGTTAGGCGTCGCGCTGCTGATGTCCAGCGTGCTGGTCGTGGCCGCTTGTGGATCAGACACGGCCCGATCTCTCACTGGTACCGCAGCCACGATCTACGCCGGTGACTGCGTCGAAAGCTCCGACGATGAAATCGCCATCTATTCCGCCCGCACCGAGAATCTCATCCAGCCCGTCCTAGATGCGTTCACCTGCGAGACGGGCATCGCTGTAGCTGTGCGATGGGGTGGCTCAACAGAACTGGCGCTGCTGTTGGCTGAAGAAGGTGACCGCACCGCGGCAGACGTCTTTTTGTCCAAGTCGCCTGGCCCGGTGGGTTTCCTTGAAGCCGAAGGTCTGCTCGGCTCGATTGACAGCGCCGTGTTGAACCTGGTTGAGTCTCAGAACCGCTCGGCATCGGGCACCTGGGTCGGCTTCTCCGGACGCAAACGGGTGCTGGTGTACAACATCGACAGCTACGACGCAGGCGAACTACCCCAATCGATATTTGACCTCACCCACGAGCGATTCCGTGGCCAAGTAGCAATCCCTGCCACAAATGGCTCGTTCATCGACTGGTTCACGGTGTTCCGGGACCAGTACGGATCCGATGTAGCAGCCCAATGGCTGTCTGAGATGGTCGACAACGACGCCCGCTACTACCCGAACAATCGGTCCATCGTGGAAGCTGCTGGCCGCGGCGAGATTGAGATGGGGCTCGTGAATCACTATTACCAGTACCAAGAAGCGGCTGCGGCGGGCGACAGCCACCGAGCAGCCAACTGGGAGCTGGCCGATGACGACATCGGCTCGTTGCTGATCGTCACCGCAGCCGCCATCACCGACGCCAGCGATCAGCCCGACGAGGCCAACGAACTGCTCGCATATCTGCTCAGCCTGCCTGTCCAGCGCTATTTCAGCGAAGAGACTCTGGAGTATCCGTTAGCGGCCGGTGTTCAGCCCGCCGATGTGCTGCCTCAGTTGTCGGCACGTGAGATCGGCTCCCTGGACTTCGACGCACTAGGTGGTGGGTTCGCGGAAACAAACGCGATCGTGGAAGCGAGTGGCATCCTGAACCAGTGAGCGCCACTACGCCAGAGCTGGCCGTTTCGGAGATGGCTAGCTCGGTTTCGGCCAGTTCAGCGCTGGGCGGCTTTGCGGCGGCTGGCTCAGCGCTGAACTGGCCCGTCCTGTAGTCGGACAACGCAACAATGTCCGAAGGTTTGCACGAAGCCCCTGCTCGCACGAAGGCGCCAACGCTGCTGCGCTCCAGTGGGCTGGTGCTGGCGTTCGTTTTCGCGTTTCCCGGCATCTACCTGGTCTACCGGGCGTTTAGCCACGGCGCCGATCCCGCAAATCTGTTGTTCAGCGAACGCACGCTCGCTCCGTTGTGGCGAACACTCAAGCTCGCCACCTCGGTGTCCGCAGGAGCACTGGTGATGGGTACCGGCCTGGCTTGGTTGACTCACCGCACCGACCTACCTGGACGACGCCTTTGGCGAGCGGTGCTGCCACTGCCGCTCGTTTACCCCACCTTCTTGGGGGCAGCCGCGTTCATCGCAGCACTGAACCCCGGCGGTTTGGCCAACGACCTGCTTGACGGAATAGGTATCGGCACAACACCTGAGTTGCGGGGCTTCTTCGGTGCCTGGCTGGTGCTGGTGTTGATGTGCTACCCCTACGTGTACCTGCCCGTCGCCGCACGTCTAACGCAGTTGCCATCTTCGCTGGAAGAGAGTGCCCGCCTACTGGGCGACAGTGCGCTGCGTGCTTTCTGGCGTGTCTCGTTGCCCCATTCGGCCACCGCAATTGGCGCAGGCACACTGCTGGTGTTTCTCTACACGCTGAGCGATTTCGGCGCGGTGCAGCTAATGCGCTACGACACGCTGACGCGGGCCATCGCCACCAACCACTTGGCCGATCCAGCAGCGGCGCTCGCGCTCAGCCTGATGCTGTTAGCGCTAGCAGCGTTAGTGGTGCTGGCTGAACGCTGGTTCTCCAAGCGGTTGCCCGAGGGCACACAAACCGGCGGCCGTCAGCCGACGACTCTGAGTCTGGGCCGTTGGCGACCCCTGGCAATCGTGGCCGTGGCTGTAGCCGCATTCACCAGCGTGGGAGCGCCGTTCATAGCGCTGTTGGACTGGGCCGTCAGTGGTGTGACGCGGACGCTCACCAATGGTCGACCGCTGACTGTGGATTCATCGCGGGTGGTTGAAGCCACGTTCAACACGCTGTGGGTGAGCGTTGTCGCGGCTGTGGTGGCCGTAGCAGCAGTGTTGCCAATCGCGTTCCTGCTCGGTCGCTATCGCTCCCGGGCTGGCTGGCTTGCGCATGCCGTGATTATCAGCACGTTTGCCCTGCCGGGCCTCCTCATTGCGCTGTCAATGCGCTTTTGGACATTGCGCTCCGACGTAGCGTTCTCACTGTTCGGCGACACGTTTATGTTGCTCATCTTCGCCTACATCGTCCGGTTTGGCTCGCTGGCGCTGGGTGTCAGCGTCGTCGCGGTGCGCAGCGTTCCCGACCGATTGCACGACTCGGCGCGCATCTTGGGTGCAAGCTCTCTGCGCCGCTTTTTCACTATCGATATGCCGCTCATGGGCCCCGCCCTGCTGGCTGGAGCTGGCTTGGTGCTGTTGTCGGTCATGAAAGAGTTGCCGATCAGCCTGCTGATCTCACCGCTGGGTTTCTCAACTTTGGCAACACAGATCTTCGGCTTGTTTGAAGATGCCTTCATCGCCGAGGCAGGTTTGATGGGCGTGACTCTGGTGGCGATGTCGTTCTTGTTGACCTGGTTTCTCGTAGTTCGGCGCCAAGGCCGCTTTTCGGCTCCCAATGGTCGGTGACACTGCGCTGGCAGCATTCGATCGGCGACTCAGCACAACAGCTCGGCGGGGCGACGGGCGCGACTGCTAGTTTCGCTAAAGCTGAGAGCGCTGCTGCCGTTGGTTTGTCAGTACTGGCTGTCACTTCTAGAGAGGTTGTGTGCGCTGTTGCCAAGTGCCAGAGGGGGACGCACGCCATGGCCATCAACGAGTTTTTTCCCGGCATCAAAATTGTTGACTCAGACACTCACTGGACTGAGCCGCATGATCTGTGGACCAGCCTCGCCCCTGCGAAGTACCGCGACTTGGTGCCGCAAGTCCGTGAACACAACGGCAGACGCAAGTGGGTCGTGAACGGGAACATCCCTATTGCGGGCGATTCGGCCGTCTCGGCGCTTCTGCCCGACGGTGAAAAGATGCTGGGGCTGAACTTCCTCAAACACGACATCGAGATGGTGCATGCGGCCTCGTACGACTGCGAAGCTCGCCTTGATCTGATGGATGCCATGGGTGTCAGCCATGGCATCGTGTACCCAAACGTCGGTGGTTTCGGGAACCAGAACTTCCTAAAGGTGGAAGACCGAGCGCTGCGCATCGCCTGCGTAGAGATCTACAACGACTGGATGGCGGATCTTCAGGCTCGATCAGGTGGCCGCATATTGCCGATGGCGCTGGTGCCGTGGTGGGACATTGAAGCCAGCGTGGCCGAATTGGACCGCATGCACCGCAAAGGTGCCAAGGGCATCGTCATGTGCTCCAACCCGCACGACTCTGGTATGCCCAACTTCGCTCAACCAGACTGGCGACCCTTCTGGGAGATCTGTGAAGCGCTAGAGATGCCTGTCAACTTCCATATCGGAGCATCGGAGGGCGACATCGACTGGTCCGGAAAGGTGCCCTACAGCACCTGGTCAGGCGATGTGAAGCTATCGCTCGGCGGTGCGGCCATCTTCTTGGGCCAACTGCGCTGGATGGTGAACCTGCTGGTCAGCGACGTGCCGGAGCGCTACCCGAAGCTCAACTTTGTGTCCGTGGAGAGCGGAATCGGCTGGATACCTTTCTTGTTGGACGCGCTGGATTATCAATGCGGCGAAACGGCGCCCGAGCACCTCGCCCATCTATCCATGAAACCGTCGGAGTATTTCCGTCGGCAGTTCTACGGTTGCTTCTGGTTTGAGTCGCAGACGCTGGCGCCAGCCATTGACCACATCGGTGCCACCCAAATCATGTTCGAAACCGATATTCCACACCCGACCTGTCTGTATCCGCGCAGCGTTGAGCGGGTGCGAGAAGCGATCGGCAGCCTTGACGCTGCTGTGCAAAAGCGAATCCTGCAAGACAACGCAGCCGAGTTGTACCGGATCGAGATTTAAGACCAAGCGGTCCAAGCAACCCAAGTCGGCTAGTCGGCTGCCGTCACGCTGGGTCAATCGAGAGGCCAGTCACGAGATCAGCCAACTAGATCAGTTGCGCAGATCAGTTGCGGCGGGCGTCCTTGTAGGGGATGTCCTTGGAGTCGTCGGGTTCCTTGGGCAGACCCAACACTCGCTCGCCGATGATGTTGCGTTGGATCTCATCAGTTCCGCCAGCGATTGACATCGCTGGCGTGGACATCAGAATCTCGGAAACGACACCGTCGGCGTTCGAGCCGGTACCGACGAGCATGCCCATTGAGCCAGCGATCATCGTGTGAGCGGTGTGGCATGCTCGGGCGGTCACCGACATGTTGAGTTTGGTGAGAGACCCTTCCGGGCCGGGCGGCTTGCCCGCAGCTCGCACGTCCCGGGCGCGTTGGGTAGTCCACGCCGCTAACCGCCGCAGCGTCTCCACGCGAGCTATCTGCTGGCGGACTAGCGGGTCGCCAGCTCGCCCGGTTCGCTGCGCCTCGGGGACAACAAGGTTCGCCCGCCCCGCCCGCTGCGGATACCACTTGTAGGTGGCGAAGTACTCGTTGCTCTCTTGTTTGGCCTGTTCAACCGTCGGACCACCGTTGGCTGGGTAGCGCGGGCGACGGGTGGCCACAGCCGAGCGCTCATGCGCCAATGTCGTAAGTGCGATACGCCAACCGTCTCCGATACTGCCGACCATCTCGTAATGAGGCACACGGGCATCGCGCATGAACACCTCATTGAACGTCGCGTGACCGTTCATCTGCCGCAGCGGACGCACTTCAACGCCGGGTTGTTCCATCGGCATGAGGAAATAGGAGATGCCTTGATGCTTCGGCAAGTCCCAGTTGGTGCGTGCCATCAAGATGCCAAAGTGAGCCTTGTGCGCCCCAGAGTTCCAGACCTTTTGGCCGTTGATGATCCACTCATCGCCGTCACGGTCGGCCCGGGTCGCCAAGCCCGCTAGATCCGAGCCGTTGGTGGGCTCAGAGAAGAGCTGGCACCACTTGTGCTCGCCGGTCAGAATCGGCCTTAGGTGGCGGCGTTTCTGGTCGTCGTCAGCGTGTGCGAGCAACGTCGGCGCTACGAGGTACATGGCGACGCCCGCAGCTACCCCGACCGCTCCGATGGCTTCAAATTCGCGGGCCACGACAGCGTCCATTGATGGCGCCAGCCCCCGACCGTGCCACTCAACTGGCCAGGAGGGTGTGCCCCAGCCGGAGTCGGCCAGCAGGTTGCGCCATTCGATAAGCGGCCGCTCGCGGCGCCAGTTCTCTTGAAGCCAGGTACGAGCCTCGTCGCGGACAGCTTCAACACTCGCCATGCATGCAGCGTAGAACCGCCGCTGTGCGATGCGCCGAGGTGGCGGGGTTACGGTGGGTCGATGGGCTCCGATGAGGTAATTGAGCTTCTGGGGCTTAAGCCGCTGAAGGGCGAGGGCGGCTATTGGGCACAGTCGTGGCGTGACAGTTGCTCTTCTGCGATCTACTACCTGCTGCGTCCCTCCGATTTTTCGGCGCTGCACCGCCTGCGCAGTGTTGAGTTGTGGCATCACTACGGCGGAGCGGCGGTTCAGATGTTGCTGCTCCAACCCGACGGCACAGTGGCGCGACCGCGACTCGGAAACGACTTGGCGGCTGGCGAGCGTCCTATCGTCGCAGTTGAAGCAGCCACCTGGATGGCTGCCAGAACCTGCGGAGACTGGTCGCTGGTGGGCACGACAATGGCACCACCGTTCGACGAGGCTGACTTCGAACTGGGCGACTGCGCAGCGCTGTCCGCCGCGTACCCGCAAGCCGCCGCAGAAATAGCCCACCTTGTCCGTGGGGAAAGCTGATGCCTGACCTAAGCGACATCAACAAGATGTCTCAACGAGATGTCTGACCTAGATGAAAAAGACAGCCTGGCGCCGCCGGATCGGCTGATTCGACTGGACGGACGTGTCATATTGGTGACTGGCGCAGGAGGCGGGATCGGCACCGGAGTTGTCCAGCGGCTCATCGCCGCAGGCGCAACGGTGGTGGCGCACACCAGATCATCGCCAGTCGATCACCTGATTGATCTCAATGGTGTACCGGTGTCGTCGGTGCGGGCCGATCTGTCCGCGCCGGACGGGCCGAAGCGGGTGATTGATGCAGCCATCACCCAACACGGTCGTCTGGATGGGCTTGTCAATAATGCTGGCATCCAGCCGCTGGCAGACCTGGCAGATGTGAGCGAAGCCGATTGGTCAGAGATGTTGGATGTCAACCTCACAGCCGCGCACCGGTTGACGCAGCGTGCAGCAACTGCCATGCGCCGCACCAGCGCAGCAGGTGACGAGACAGGTGGTAGCCGGGAGGCAGGCACCCGAGCAGCCAGTTGCGGAACGGCCAGTGCCCGACCGGGCCACACACCAGCGGGCGGTTCAGTGGTGCATATTGCCTCAATCGAGGGGCACCAACCCGCCGACCTGCACGGCCATTACGCCGTCGCCAAGGCAGGCTTGCTGATGCACGCTCGGGCGGCCGCAAGCGCTTACGGCCGCTATGGGATTCGCGTCAACAGCATCTCCCCTGGCCTCATCAACCGCCCCGGCCTAACCGACGATTGGCCCCAAGGAGTATCCCGCTGGCAAGCTGCGGCACCACTGGGGCGACTGGGTACAGCCGCCGACATCGGTGACGCATGTGTCTTCTTGTGCTCGGACCTGGCGCGATGGATAACCGGTATCGATCTGGCAGTGGATGGCGGAGTGCTAACTCGCCCCACCTGGTGAACCCAGCGGTCTGAGCTGCGGCCGACCCGTTGGCCAGGCATTGCCCCGCAGGGGTCGCGACGGACAGTTGTCACACCCCCTTGGTGAAGTGTCAGCAGAGCAGCGCACGCTCAACACCGTCTGTGTGAGCCAAGCCAGCGCTGCTCGCAACAGCGGAGACATCACCATGAATACCTCAACCCACAACCAGACCCACGCAGGGCCGACTCAGGCTTGCGCGGGGTCGGCGCGAGCCTGCGCGGAATCTGCCCAGACTCAAGCTGGCGATTGGTTGCTAGCAATCGCAGTGCTACTGGCGGGCAGCTTGCTCGTATTGAGCTGGATCATGTCCATCGGCTAACGGGCGCTCGCAGCTCAGCCGATGAGCTGTGTCACACATCGGACCGACCGAGCGGTAAGTCTCACCTCAAGCGACCGGGTTGAACCCTGGCGTCGCAGTGTGCGAGGCTTCGTTGATGGAGATTTCCGCAGCGCTGGAGTATGTGAGCAAGAACGACCACGCAGTTCTGGCTACTAGGGCACGAGACGGCACGCCTCAGATGTCCCCGGTGACCTTGGCTGTCGTGAACGACACCGTAGTGATGAGCACCCGCGACACTGCCTTTAAGGTCAAGAACCTGCATCGTGACCCGCAATGTTGGCTGTGTGTGTTCCCAGATAAATGGCTGGGTCGCTGGGTTCAGCTTGAGTGTCGAGCGGAGATTCTGTCCGGCGAAGCGGCACTCGACCCGCTACAGGACTACTACCGAACGCTGAGGGGCGAGCATCCAGACTGGGACGACTACCGCCAAGCGATGGTGGAAGAAAAGCGTTGCCTAGTCCGCTTTCAAATCACCAAAGCAGGCCCCGACCAACACGGCTAACCCGCCGAATCTAACTTCCGGACCGTGTCTCTCCCGGTCGTGTCTCGCTTGGCGCCGAACACTGCTGCAATAGAGCAGCGCAGTGCATGTCTGAATTGTGATTCGCGGGAGCAGAGTACCTGCAGCGCGGCGCGACCGGCTAGAAACACAGCCGATGTCTGAAGATGAGCTTGCTGCCTACCGCCGACGTATTGATGCGGTAGATGCCGAGTTGGTGCGCGTGCTCGCCGAGCGCTTTCGCATCACCCACGAAATCGGCGTATTCAAGGCCGCGAATGGTGTGCCCGCGCTCGATCTAGAGCGTCAGGAGAGCCATGTCTCCGCATTGCGACAGCTCGCCGAACGCGAAGGGCTTGACCCTGACTTTTGTGAAAAGTTCGCCCAGTTCGTGATGGATGAGGTTGTTCGCAATCACATCCGCATCGGTGAACCCACTGGCGAGTCCGCTGCTGCGTCGACACGCACTGAGCGGAAATAAGTGGCGCACAGGAAACAGCCGCTTCCGATGCAGCGCAGGTGCCCGCCGTCTAGCGCGAAGCGATGACTGTGATTCCGGCTTCGGCTAGCTGGGTACGGGCCACGGCTTCAGTCTCCGGCGCTACTGATGCCGAGAGATCATCCAGCACTGTGGTGACGTAGCCATTGGTGGCCGCGTCGATTGCAGTTGCTCGAACGCAGTGGTCAAAGGCCAGACCCACCACGTCTATATCGGTCACGCCCGCAGCGGCTAGCAGATCATTCAGCGTCCGACCAGTGTCATCCACCCCTTCAAAGCCGGAGTACGCCGCGGCGTGCATGCCTTTGCGCACACGCTCGTCAATCCGCTCGCTGACCGAAGCCAACGCAGGGTGTAGCTCCGCCTCCGCTGTCCCTGCCACGCCGTGGGGAGGCCAACTGTCAACAAAGTCGGGCTCGTCGCTGAAGTGATCGCCCGGGTCGATGTGCCAGTCCTGGGTAGTCACCACCAGGTCGTAGCTGTGTGAACTATCCAGCAGTTGCGCCACGCCCTCGGCAACATCATTGCCTCCCTCAACGGGCAGCGCGCCGCTCTCGCAGAAGGTGGGCTGCACATCAACTACTAGCAGTGCTCTAGACATCGGCCTCACACTCGCTCGCTGGCAGGGCCGTTTCAGCCGCCGTGGCGGAGTAGCTGTCCGCTGTAGGTCTCCGTCTGGGTGTCCTCACAGATGGTCTCCTGACCATTCACGATAACGCTCCGATAGCCACTTGCTCGCTGAATGCGCCGCCATTCGCCACCCGGCAAGTCATGAACCACCTCGTTAGGCCCAACCGACAGGTTTTCTGGGTCGTACACCACCACGTCGGCAGGGCCGCCCTGGCGGATCAAGCCCCGGTCTCGGAAGCCAGCCAGTTGCGCGGGCAGCGCAGCCAGCCGCCGGTGCGCCTCCTCGTAGGTCACCCACTGGTTCTCTCGTACCTGCTCAGCGAGCGTCTCGGTGGGGTAGCGACCTGCAGTTAGGAACTTGGTGTGCGCACCGCCGTCGGAAACGCCAAACAACATGTGCGGATACTGGACCACCTCGCGCAGTAGATCCGAGTTGCCCTGCGGTGGTGCTACGAAGAACAGCGTGTCCAGGCTGTCGGTCACCGCCACGTCCAGCATGAGATCGACGGGATGTTTGTCAGCGATCTCGGCCGCTTGGCCCACCGTCATCTCCCGGTACTGCTCGGTGGATTCGCTGCGCGGCGACAAGATAGTCACGGTTTCAATTCCGGCCGTAGCGGTGCGCGGCAGAGTGTCCTTGAGCGCCTGGCGTCGGCCCGGATCGGCCATCTTTGTCAAGCGCTCATCCTTGGTGCCCATGCAGGCTTCCATCCAAGCTTCGGAATCGTCGTAGAGGTTCCAGTCTTCCAAGGTGAAAGTGAAACCGGCATCGCTGGTCACGCCTTGCCCGTACACCGGCACGCCCTGGGTGCGGCATCGTTCCAGCCATTCAATCTGGCGGCGATGAATGTTCGGTTTGTCTTCAAACGCCTGCACCACGTTGTGTAACAGCGGCCGGCCGCTTATTGACGCGATCTCCTCCAGGTGCGCCATGTCGTGAGCGACGTTGCCGCTAGTGAGAGTCATCTGCACGACACCCTCGTTGCGCTCAGCCAGAACCCGTGCCAACACCCGCGCTGTCTCGTCATTCATCATGTCAGTAGGCATCGGTGTGCCGTCCCAGTCGCGCTGTACCGCGGCAGGGCCCGTAGGTGGCAGTCGCTGAGCCGACCAGCCGCATCCACCTGCTTGCATGGCCTCTTGAACCAGCTTGGCCAACATCTCGTGTTCGCCAGCGGTCGGCTGGCGCCCCGACTTGGCGTCGTCTAGGCCGAGCACCATCACCAGCATCGGCCCGATCGGCACGTAGGGCAAGACGTTAAGCGCCTTGGGAGTGCGTTCAAGGCTGTCCAGATACTCCGGGAACGTCACCCAATCCCATGGCATGCCTTGGCGCATCGACTCGTAGGGAATTGCCTCTACCCGAGTCATCGAACGCATCGCGTACTCGCGCATGTCCGGGTCGACGGGGGCGAAACCGAAACCGCAGTTGCCGATGGCTACCGATGTGATGCCATGCCAGCCCGACAGTGTGCAGTAGGGATCCCAGAACACCTGGGCGTCATAGTGCGTGTGTAGGTCCACGAAGCCCGGAGCGATGTGCATGCCTGAAGCGTCGATGACCTTGGCCCCTTCGCGTGCGTCCACCCGGCCGACGGCGGCAATAGTGCCGTCCGCAATGCCCAAATCGCCTCGAACTCGCGGCGCTCCTGTGCCGTCAAAAATCATGCCGTCCTTGACGACGATGTCGTAGGTGCTCATAGCTAGCTCCTCTAGCTCCCTTTTTGCCTGTTCGCTGGCTTTTGCTGTTGTGTTGTCGGTGTTCTAGGTCGCTTCCCGTGTCTTGTGTGCGCGGATGTGCTAGGGCGCGGTGGCGCGCAGCGCGTCGTCCAGTCGGTCAAACATTTGCCCGATCTCCTCATCGGTGATGATGAGCGGCGGGCAGAACCCGAGCGCGTTGCCTATGGGTCGCGCAATCACACCGCGCTTGAGGTACGCATCGCGAGCATCGATGGCGTCGCGGCCGAGGTCGCAGGCCCAGATGCCGCCAAGTCCTCGGTAACCGTGGATCATGCCGTCGCCCGCCAGTGCTCGGAAGCCCTCCTCCATCTGGTCGCCGATGTGGTTGGCCCGCTGCACCAGCCCTTCGGACTCAATGACGCCGATATTGGCGACACCGGCCGCGCACGCGGTGGGGTGCCCTGAGTAGGTGTAGCCGTGCATGAACTTGTTCTCGTCGACCTCAAGCGTGTCGGCTATTTCGCGTGAGATGACCACGCCGGACAGCGGGATATAGCCCGAGGTGACGCCTTTAGCGAAGGTGAACATGTCTGGTACAACTCCGAAGGTCTGGCCTCCAAACCAGTTCCCCGTTCGACCGAAGCCGCAGATCACTTCATCCAAGATGAGCAGCGCACCGTGCTCGTCGCACAGTCTGCGCAGCCCCTCCAGGTACCCGGGCGGTGGCGGAACTACCCCGCCAGCGCCTTGGATTGGCTCGGCAATCACCGCTGCTATGCGCGCGCCGTGTTCGGCGAAGAGTTGGGCGGCGGGCTCAACATCGTCGCTGGGAATCTCGGCCACGTGTGGCAGCAGGTCACCCCAGCCGTCTCGGATCGGCTCGAGGCCCTGCACACTGGTACCGCCGACGTTGACGCCGTGGTAGCCGCCTGTACGCCGCACGATGATCTGCCGGTCGCTATCGCCACGCAGTCGATGAACTCTGCGGGCGAACTTCAGCACGGTGTCTACCGCTTCGGAGCCCGAGCTGCCCAGGAACACGCGGCCGTCGGGATGCTGAGAACGCGCACGGATCATCTCCGCCACTTCGACAGCAGGCCCATTGGAAAACAGATCAAACGTGTTGTATGTCTCCAGCTTGTGGAGCTGCGCAGTGATTGCGTCGATCACCGTGCGGTTGCCGTGGCCGATCTGACACAGCCACAGGCTGGCGAGCCCGTCGATGTACTCGTTTCCGGCGGCATCACGCAGCATGACACCCTTGCCGGAGACGATTTTGATGAACTGGTTCTCGTCGCGGGAAAGTACCGAGAACGGATGAATGAGTGCGTCGCCGCTCATCGTGGATACCCCAATCGCTTATGCGAATAGCTATTGCGCCCAGTGCGCCTCAGAATTGCCCCAGAAGTGCCGTGCGCCCCCAGAACTCGGAAATCCCACGCAGGGCACCCCAGTACCCGCCAACCGCGGGTTAGCTCACAGCTTACGCGCGCACAGCGACGCGTTTCCCGAACAGACTTGTAAGCGGGCGCTACCTAGGCTTATGCGCCTTGGCGACCGGCGCACGGTGACCATCGCCGAAAGGAACTGCTATGTCGCGAGCTGCAACGTCGCTTCGGTACGGCAGGCCGTTGGTCATGATTCCTGGCCCATCGGTCATTCCCGACCGGGTGCTGAACGCTATGCGTCGCCCCATCCCCAACATCTACGAAGGCGAGGTGGTCAACCTCACTTATGAGCTGCTTGAGCGACTGCCAGCGTTGGCTCGCACCCAACATCGGGCCTACATCGCAGTTTCCAACGGTCACGGCGCTTGGGAGATGGCTATCTCCAACACGTTGTCGCGCGGCGACAAGGTGCTGGTACTTGAAGTGGGCCACTTTGCCACAAGCTGGGCTGAGATGGCCGCCCAGAGTGATGTTAAGTTTGAAGTGTTGCATGCCCCCGAGCGCGCAGCCATAGGCGCTCAGGCTGTAGCCGAACGTCTTCAAGCAGACGTTGGAAGAGAGTTCAACGCAGTGCTGGTGGCCCAGACCGACACGGCCTCGTCGGTGCGCAACGACTTAGCTGCGATACGTCGCGCGATAGATGAGGCTGACCATCCGGCTCTGCTGATGGCCGACTGCGTGGCTTCGCTGGGGTGTGAGCCGTTTGAGATGGACGCATGGGGCGTGGACGTCACGGTGGCAGGTAGCCAGAAGGGGTTGATGGTGCCGCCCGGCCTTGGCATGGTCTGGGTCGGTCCGAAGGCTTGGGAAGCTCACCAGCGTGCCGATTTGCGCACTGGCTACTGGGATTGGACGCGGCGCACCGACCCTGAAGCGCACTATTGGATCTTCTGCGGTACGCCACCAGTGCAGCATCTGTGGGGCTTGACGGAGGCGCTGGACATGATTGACGAGGAGGGTTTGGAGAACGTTTGGGAGCGTCATCGCGTTCTAGCGAGCGCCATCCATGCGGCCGTTGAGGCCTGGTCGGTGCCTGGGGGGCTCGAGCTGAACGTCCGGGATGTCGCGCATCGCTCTAACTCCGTCACGATGGTCCGCACCGGTGAGGTGTCCGCTCAGCAGATGCGTGCCACCTGCGAGGCCGAAGCAGGCCTCACCCTCGGACTCAGCATCGACGGCAGCCCCGACTCGGGATTTCGCATCGGACACATGGGACATCTAAACCCGCCGATGCTGCTCGGCACGCTCGGCACCATCGAGGCCGCTTTGACGGCGCTGGACGCGCCGCTGGGCGCTTCGGGCGTGGCCGCCGCAGCGGCAGTGATTGCGAAGGCGACTACACCGGCGGCCAAGCCCCCAGCCGAGCTTGACGAGCCGTCGTCTGGCTGCTGCCCGGAATAGTCGTCATAGCTGGAATAGCCGTCTAGCCGTCTAGCTGACTAGTTGGCGCAGCAGCACCACCGCAGCGCTAGTAGCGGCCACACCTAGCACGATCATGCGGAACTGAGTTCCCGCGAGTCTTGGCCGTAGCCAGCGTCCTATCGGCAAGCCAAGCAGCACTGCAGGCAGCAAACCCAGCCCGAACCAGAGCTGGCGCAGGCCGAAGTCGCCGATGATCACCAGCGCGCCGATGATGGACGCACCCACAACCAGCATGTAGGTCGCCAACGTCGCTCGCAGGGCCGCTGGCTGCCAATGGCTCGCGAACACCGCATACACCGGGCCGGGCACTGCAGCTACCGAAGACGAGAATGCCGTGCCTGCACCGGCGGCATAGTCGGCGAGACGGCCCTCCGGCGGCCGCGTGCCGACCGCCTGGACAGCAACAGCCAACAACACGAACAAGCTGACGGCGATGGCCAAAGAGCGATCGCTCAATACCGATAGCAGAGCCAGCCCTCCTGCGAGACCCAACGGTGCCGACACCAACTGACGCCCCAGCGCCGGTGCGTTCAGTGACGCTCGGTCGGCGATTGCGTTGCGCACATTGATGCCGCCAGCCACCATCAGCATAGGCCCGGGCACGAACGTTGGTTCTATCACCACTAGAAGCGGGCCCGCTATAAGACCCATGCCGATGCCGATGCAGGCCTGCGTTCCGGCCCCGACAGCGACGAACAGCGCAGCCAGCAAGTACTCGACGACGCTCACCGAGCGCTACCGACATGATTCACTGTGACGACTCTGCTTACCCTGTTTGCTCTGTTGACACTCGGGCGCTTGTTCTGGCGTTCGTAGTGTGGGGTAGCAGCAACTACAGCGTGAACGGAACCCCGTCTGCGCGTTCGCGCCGCACGAACTCTTCAACCGGCTTGCGGCTGAGTTTGGTGAGCTGTTTGCGCGGCTTGCCTATCGGCATTAGCGCGCACACGGCCTCATAATCCTCAAGCCCTAGCAGTTCTTTCACTGCCGGTTCTGAAGCCGCCAGCAGTGTGGTAAGCGCCCCCCCGTAGCCCTCGTTGCGGGCGCTGAGCAGGATGTTCCACACCAGCGGGTAGATCGAAGCGCCGCTGACGACACCAACGCGGTCTAGCTCTTTGTCGATCGATGCCACTTTACGCAGGTCAACGGATGCCACCAGTACTACCGGAATCTTGTCCATCTCGGCGAACATTGGCAGCATGATCGGCAGTGAGTCGTCCGCTATGGCCTCCGCGTGATCTATTGACGATGGCTCGTAGCTCTGCCAATAGACCTCACCGGCACGAGTCTGAGCGACAGCAACGCGCATCGCAGGAATGCTCAACTCACCGAGTTGTTTCTTGCGCTGCGGGTCGCGCACCACGGTGATCTTCCAGCCCTGACGGTTGCCGCCGTTCGCAGCGAACCGAGCGTTGTCAAATATGCGGTGCAGCACTTCATCGGGTACGTCGTCGTCGGTGAAGTCCCGTGCGGCGAAGGTGGTGCGCATGACATCGTAGATCTCCATTACGCCAGTCTCGCACTGGTACGCCAGACTCGCACTAACTGTCCATAGCCAGTCATCCATGGGTAGCCATCAATAGGGGGAAACGTGACCTTCACCCGTGTCCTGATCGCCAATCGAGGCGAGATCGCCATTCGGATCGCTCAAGCTGCAAGAGCGTTGGGCATTGAGACCGTGGCGGTGCATGCGCACGCCGACGAGCGCTCGCTGCACTTGACGACTGTGGACACCGTTGTGCCGCTGCCAAGCGTCGACCCGCTGGCTGCGTATCTGGACATTGACGCGCTCTTGCGAATCGCGGTTGAGCACGGCTGCGACTGCGTGCATCCCGGTTACGGATTCTTGGCCGAGAACGCAGCCTTTGCCGCTGGCTGTGCCGATGCGGGGCTCACGTTCGTTGGCCCAACCGCAGAATCGCTTGAGCTGTTTGGCGACAAAGTTCGCGCGCGTGCCGTGGCAGCTTCGCTAGACATTCCCATCGCCGCTGGGTCCTCTGGCGCGGTAGCCGACGCAGCAGCCGCAGCCGATGCAGCCGCAGCGGTCGGGCTACCGGTGATGCTGAAGGCGGCTGGCGGTGGTGGCGGCCGAGGGATGCGTGTTGTGGAGCGCATCGAGGACATCGCCAAGGCGTTCGAACGATGTTCCAGTGAGGCAGCAGCGGCTTTTGGTGACGGAACCGTGTTTGTTGAAAGACTGATTGAGCGGCCGCGCCATATCGAAGTGCAGGTAATGGCCGACCGGCACGGCAGCGTTGCGCATCTGTGGGAACGGGACTGCTCGATTCAGCAGCGCAACCAAAAAGTCATCGAGGTCGCTCCCGCGGCAGGTCTAGGCGGCGAGCTGCGAAATCGGCTGCACGCCGACGCTCTGCGACTGGCGGCGCGAGCTGGCTTGACGAACGCGGCCACGGTGGAGTTCCTGGTGTCTCCGGAGTCGGGTGAGTACTTCTTCATTGAGTGCAATCCGCGCATCCAGGTGGAGCACACCGTTACAGAACAGGTCACCGGCATTGACCTCGTGGAGGCACAATTCGAGATCGCTGCGGGCGCTCGACTAGCAGACTTGGGCATTGTGCCCGTAGTGGTCGACGAGGCTGAGCGAAACGAGTACGTGGAGCCAGCGTTCAGCGCAGCAGGGCTCTCGGTGGAGGGATCCTCCATGGGGGAACTACGCATTGCACCGCGGGGATATGCCGTGCAGGCCAGAGTGGTGGCCACAGGACCGGGCGCTATTTCTGCCTATCAGGAACCCTCGGGAGCGGGTGTGCGTGTTGACGCCGCTGGTTACTCGGGCTATGCGCCTCCACCGCAGTACGACCCGCTGTTAGCCAAGGTCATCGGCAGTGGCAGCACCCTTAGCGCGGCGGTAGCTCGCACTTCTATGGCACTAGCCGACTTTCACGTAGGCCGACTGCCCACCAACATTGGCCAGCTCAGGGAGATACTGGCTCATCCGGCCGTGAGCTCTGGTGACGCACGCACCACGCTGCTGACTGAGTTACTGGCTGATTGGGCGTCCACACCGAGTGTTGAGGTGGCCGGCGCCAGCGGCGGCACAACCGGTGCCACCGCGGCCAGCAATAGCAGAGCCAGCAGCCAGACCAGCGCGCCTGCTGGCGGCACATCTCGTCGTGCCGCCCTGTTGGAGCCTGCCGCGCAAGGCCGAACTGCGTTGCTGGGCCCGCCGACCTTGCTAGGCCAACACGCTTCGTCGGGTACGCCGGGCAGTGTCCCAGGCAACGCAGCCCCGCAACGGTCGACATGGCCCGACCGTGGACTCGCAGACGGCGAGACATCCGTCGTGAGTCCGCTCACCGCGAGCGTCGTAGAGGTGCGGGTGAGCGAAGGTGATGCTGTGACTGCAGGGCAAGCCCTCGTGGTTGTGTCGGCCATGAAGATGGAGACCGAGATTGACGCCCCTTGTGACGGCACTGTTTCTGCGATGCGTGAGTTGCGGCCCGGCGATCAGTTATCCGTTGGCGATGCGCTGGCCATCGTGATGTCCGGTTCGGATGGGGCTGGAGTAGAGACATCTGATGTCAGCAGCGAGGGCTGGGAGCCGCTGCTCGACGAAGTCCAAACCCTGCAACGCCTGGCTTCTGCACGCCTCGGGCCAGACTCGCAGGAGCCCGGCGTTGTACGGCAACGCAACCGAGGCAAGCTGCATTGCCGCGAGCGCATTGGGCTGCTGGTTGACGGAGGCAGCTTCCGAGAAGTCGGGAGCTTGGCCGGATTCGCCTCATACGACGAAGATGGAACTATTGCGGCTTTCACTCCGGCGAACCACGTCGGTGGCACCGCCACGATCGATCAGCGAGACGTTGTGGTGTGCGCTGACGATTTCACCTCGCGAGGTGGCCATTCCGATGGCGCCATAGGCGCCAAGAGCTTCTACTTGGACTTGCTGTCACTTGAGTTGGGTACGCCCTCAATCCGGCTGCTGGATGGTTCCTCAGGCGGTGGCAGCGTGGCCTCAATGGTGCCCGAACAGCGCACCGAGGGCGAGAGCAGCGCTAAAGAGAGCACCGGCGCTATCAAGGCTGGCCGCCCGAGGGTCACTGGCGAAGGCGGTTCGTTCATGCCGCCGCATTTGGGCAGCACCGAGTATGCGCAGCAGCTCGCGACGGTGCCGGTGGTGAACATGTTGTTGGGCAGTGTGGTCGGCCTTGGCGCTGCGAAGGCCGTGCTGGGGCATTTCTCGGTCATGGTGCGGGGTATTTCTCAGCTATTCGTGGCGGGTCCGCCGGTGGTCAGTCACGCGATGGGCTATGACATTTCTAAAGAAGATCTGGGCGACTGGCGCATTCACTGCACAAATGGCTCGGTGGACAATCTTGCTGAAACTGAACAAGAAGCAGTTGAGCAGGTCCGACGATTCTTGTCATATCTCCCGTCGTCGGTTTATGAGATGCCACCCGTGTTGCCGCCCGATCCCGACGATCCGCCCGACAGAAGAGACGAAGAGCTGCTGAGGTTGATTCCCCGCAAACGGACTACGACGTTTGATATTCGCCGCGGCATTGAGCTGATTTGTGACCGAGGCTCGTTTTTCGAAATCGGTCCGCTGTGGGGCACAGATCAAGTGGTTGGACTTGCGCGCATGAACGGCCACCCGGTGGGTGTGCTGGCATCTGACAGCCGACATCCCAACGGTGGAGCTCTCACCGCAGACGGATGCGACAAGTTGACGCGCCACATCGACTTGTGCGACCTGTTTCATCTGCCAATTCTGAACCTGTGCGATAACCCCGGATTCGCAGTCGGCGTAGAGCATGAGATCACCGGCACAATTCGCAAGGGCGCGACCTGGATGACAGCGTTCGCTCAAGCCGCGGTGCCCATATTCACGGTGTTGATGCGCCGCAGTTTTGGCGTGGCTGGCAACAACTACGCCACGCCCAGACGCCAGTACAACACCCGGGTTGTTTGGCCAGCCGCCGATGTGGGCGGTATCCCACCAGAGGGCGGCATCGAGGCGGCCTATAAGCGACAGCTAGCCGAGGCCGAGGACCCAGTGGCGTTGCGTGCTGAGCTGGACGCCCGCATTGAAGCGGCACGCGGTCCAATCGGGCCGCTGAATCGCTTTCAAATAGAGGAGATGATCGACCCGCGTGACACACGTCGACTGATCTGCGAGTGGATCGGTGGTGCGTACCGAGTCGCCGGGCGACCTGCACAGTTGATGTCGCGCCCAATCGCGTTCCGACCTTGATCTTCAGACAAATGCCATCGGAGGCACACTCGCATCACGCGCCAATAACCTCCCTAGAAAATGAAAACTAGCGGCTTGAAGCTGCGTAGCCGATCCGTTATCCGCGCGAGTTCACTAGGCAGTTGGTGCCGCCTCCACGGCCCAGACCAAGGGAGCTGTACTGGGCGGAACCCGCCCGGCCGCGTCTTTGTCGTTGATCAGAGTCTGCAGACCGTTCATAGGAGTAGTCCGCGACGGGCCTTGTTGAGCTTTGTTTGTGACGGACTGCGCCTCGGCTGGTGGCTGAACCATTGAAGCTGGTTGTGCCGATGAACTCGCCAGGGCCACCGAAACTGGCCGTGTCACAGAGTCCGGCTGCGTTACTGAAACTGGTTGGGCCAATGGGCGCTGCGGCTTTGTCGGCTTTATCGGCGGTGCAGGCGCCGCCAGATACTCGCGTGCAGGCGCGCCAGCAAAGCTGTAGACGACAAACCCGATAGCGGCGATGACCGCAATAGTGACGAACGCCGACCTGTAGCTGTATGTGTCTTCCAGAATGCCCACCAGTGCGGGCCCTCCGGCTCCGCCTATCACCATCAGCAACGAGCCGAAGCCGTAAATCCGTGGGTAGTCCCTGACGCCAAAGGCGTCGGCCAAGATCAGCGGGTGCAACATGAGCAGGTTGCCCATAGCACTGCCCAGCACAACTACACCAATGATGATTGTGAGTCTGTTACTAGCTGTAGACAGCACGATCAACCCGACGCACTGCACCACAATCAGCGACATGGTTAGCCACCGCAACGACACTCTCAACGCCGCAATGCCACCGCTTATCCTGGCCACGACACTGGTGCCGCCCATAAGGGCCACCGCTCCTGCACCCGCGGCTTCCCAACCCAGGCGGTCGCCTGCGAGCTTGTAGACGTGTTGGATGGCACCGATCTGGCTGCCCATTACCAGCACAAAGCCGATGGCCGTGAAGATGAAAAAGCGCGACCGGATTGCTTGCCGGTACGGCGTCCCAGGTGGAAGGTCTGAATCTCCCTGAGCACCGCGTCGGTTGCCGGTGCTGATGCGGTTGCCGTCCGGCGCCAGCCCTACGTTGTGAGGCCACGCTCGCACCAAGAGCCACGTGGCCAGCAGAAGGGAAATGCAATAGACGACGGCGAATCGTGGTGCCCATTCCACGAGCGAGTCCGCCTCGAAGCGTCTGGCTATCTGTGGCAGTAGCAGGATTCCGCCGAGCGATAGGCCCGTTGACGCGATGGCGAGCGCGATCGACCGCTGACGCTCAAACCACCTCGTGACGATTGTGGTGGTGGGCACCAGGCCGCAGAGTCCGAAGCCGACGCCGAAGATGGTCATTACGGCGAACATCTGCCAACCGCTGCGGATTTGCGCGAGCAGCGCCATGCCGATAGAGCTGACGAGAATGCCCGCTGTGATGATCCAGCGGACATCTATGCGGTTGATGAAGCCGCTCATGTAGTACCCGCACAGTCCTGACGCCACCAGGAAGGCGCTTATGCCGGCACCGGCCAGTCCGGTGCTGAAGCCCTGCTCGTCTACCAGGGCATCCAAATAGGCGCCGAGGGCGTAGAACACCATGCCCGAGGTAATGAACATCACCCCGAAGACGCCAGCCAGAACTACCCAACCGCGCAAAGAGCGTTGACTGCGCACAGCAATGGTCTCCGGCGCCTTGAGCACAACACAGCCTGCCAGCGAAACCGCCCTGGTACTCATGGGCCTCTCATGCGCCACAATCTGTTTGGCAGACAGGTAGCCAGGTCAGCAGCGGAGCAGGAGGCGGCCAGATGGACACGTCATGGAAGGTGGACATTTCATGGAGATGATGAAAGCTGGCCGGATGGTTGATGTCGGTCGTATGGAATGCGAAGAGATCCCCGTGCCATCGTTGGACAGGTCACCTGATGCTGGCGCGACTTCTGCTAGCCCGTCTTTGGGCAACTCCGGTTTGGGCCACACAGGGCGGGCGATGCCAGATCCGGCGTTCGGTATGGCTTCGGTGAATCACGATGTGATCATCCGCTCTGAGATGGCCTCAATCTGCGGCAGTGATCTCCATATGGTGATGATGGGTGCAGGCCTTGCTCACCGCCCGCCGTGCCCCCATGGCTTTCCGGGCCACGAAGGCATAGGCATGGTGGTAGAGAGCAACGCGCCTGGACTCCGTGAAGGCACCCACGTGCTGACGTTTCCGAACCCACCCGTGGGCGAGTGCTTCAACACCTACCAGCGAGTCAACTCCAGCTACTGTGTGCCGCTCCCGGTGGGTGATACGCCGCGCTCGCACCTGCTGATGGGCCAGCAGTTGGGCACGGTGATCTACGCCATGCGTCAACATCCCCGCGACGTCACCGGCGAAACAGTGATGGTGATGGGCCAGGGTTCTGCGGGGCTGTTCTTCACCTATCTGTTGAAGCGAGCCGGGGCTGCGCGGGTAATCGTCTCGGATCTATCACAGGCGCGTCTAGCCGTGGCAGCCGCATATGGTGCCGACGAGTGTCTGAACGCGACGGAACTCGGCAACGCAGGGATCATAGAAGCTGTCAACGACATGACCGACGGACGCGGTGCCGACTATGTGGTGGAAGCGGTCGGTCGCGCTGAGACATTCTTGGACTCGGTAGAACTGGCGCGCGCTGATGGCCAGTTGCTGTGGTTTGGGCTGCCGTCTACCGACGACAATATCCACGTGCGTTTCCAGAAGTTCTTCCGCAAGCGGCTCTTGGCCGCAAGTACTTACGGGGCGCAGGAAGAACCCGGTGCCATGTCATTCCGGCAGGCCCTGAGCCTGATCGCCTCAGGCGACATAGATGTCTCGCCCTTGCTTAGTCACGTGTATGACGTGAGCGATATCGGCGACGCGTTTCGGCTCGCCCACGAACCTCACGAGGCTGGTGCGCTGAAGGTCTCGGTCAGCTTCGACGGGCCCTAGCTCGACTTAGACAGGCCAGCTCAATCCAGCGTTTCGATCACCTGCGTCAGGATGTCCAGCCCCTCGTCGATCTCGGCTTCGGTCACGTTCAGCATCGGCGTGATGCGGATGACGTTGCCGTAGAGGCCTCCCTTGCCCACCAGCAGGCCGTGGTCCTTGGCCGATTCCAGTGCCGCCGCGGTGGTCGCTGCTGCCGGTTCGATGCTGCCGGGGTGGCAAAACTCGATACCTTGCATCAGGCCTTTGCCGCGCAGCTCGGCGACATGTGGCGAGGCCTCGCACACGGGTGCCAAGCGTTCGCGTATCTGCGCCCCACGGGCGGCAGCGTTGAACTGCAGGTCGTTGTTGAGCACGTAGCGCAGCGTGGCTCTACCCGCCGCTGTAGATAGTGGGTTGCCGCCGAAGGTGGTGAGTGAGTTGCGCTTCAAGCAGTTCATCAGTTCTGCCCGGGCGACAATCCCCGCCAGCGTGATGCCGTTGCCTACCCCCTTGGCGAAGGTGATCGCATCGGGCGTGATTCCGTGAGCGCCGTAGCCCCAGAAATGCTCGCCAGTGCGACCCCAGCCGGTCTGCACCTCATCGGATATAAACAAGATTCCCTCTGAGCGCAGCACTTTGCCCAGCGCTCCAAAAAAGCCGTCCGGTGGTGTGGCGAAACCGCCCACGCCCTGGATGGGTTCGGCGATGAGCGCGGCAAACCCACCCGAATCGGTCATGTCGATGAGCTGAACGAGATCATCCACGCAGGCAGTGGTGTACCCATCGTCGTCGAGTTGCCGGAACGGGCTGCGCAGGCGGTAGCCGCCCTGCACGAAATGCACGTCTAGCCCACTAAAACTGCTGGTGGACCAAGTGCGATGGCTAGTAATCGCTTGGGCTGTCAGCGACCGGCCGTGGTAACTGTTTCGCATCGCCAGCAACTGGTTGCTGTTGCGGTAGTTCGTTGCCAACAAAATGGCGGTGTCGTTGGCCTCGCTGCCCGAGGTAGTGAACAGCACCCTTGGATTGGGTATGCCCGACACTGCAGCAACTTCCTCAGCGAAACAGATCATCTCTTCGTTCAGGTAAAGCGTTGAAGTGTGCATCACCTTGGCGGCTTGGGCCTGCACGGCTTCAACCACGACGGGGTTGGCGTGGCCAACCATGGTGGTGAGGATCCCGCCGAAGAAGTCCAGATAGCGCTTGCCTTCGTTGTCGAAGACGTAGCTCCCCTCGCCGCGGTCGATGGAGATCGGCCGTTCGTACAACGGGCTGATGAAGTTGGGGAGAACAGCGCGGTAGCGCTCCACGAGATCGGCTGTGGTAGCCATGTCGGCTCACTTTCGCTTTGTTTGTGCAACCGGCTGAGGGAACTTCGGGCACATCGTAGAGTTCGTGCCATGGCTGGTCTGACTAGGTGGATAGCGCAGGCTTGCGATGCCGCTCGCAGCGTCATGGCTTTCGACCGCTTTGAAACTGATGCCGACAATCGGCGGCTGGGTCGCGCCGCCGACATTTCTGACTTGCGCCGTCTGGCCAAGCGCCGGATACCTGCTGGCTGCTTCGACTACATCGACGGAGCTGCTGAAGACGAGATCAGCGCCCGGCGCAGCGTGTCTGCCTACAACCGCTGGCAGTTCCAGCCTCGAGTGTTGCGAGACGTGAGCGACGTGGACATCTCGGGCACAGTCCTCGGCAGCGTCGTCCCGATTCCGCTGGTTATTGCTCCAACAGGTTTTGACCGCATCGCCCATTCGGCGGGCGAGCTGGCGGTGGCGCGCGCGGCGGACCGTGCGGGCATCCCGTACTCGCTCTCAACTATGGGCACTCGCTCCATAGAAGAAGTCGCCGAAGTCTGTGCGGGGAGCAAGTTCTTCCAGGTGTATGTGTGGCGTGATCGCAAGCTGATGGCCGAGCTACTGGCGCGAGCTGGTGCTGCCGGTTATGAGGCGATCATGATCACGGTTGACACCGCAGTGCTGGGACGCCGTGAGCGCGATGTTCGACACGGCTTCAGCCTGCCCCCCAAACTCGGACCCCGCACCGTTATCGACGGTTTGTTGCATCCTCGCTGGCTGTGGGATTTTCTCAGCAACGAGCCGATCAAGTTCTCCAACTGCGAAGGCGCGGCAGGCGGCGCTGGCGAGGGTGCCGTCGCACTGGCTGACTACATCAACAGTCAGTTCGATCCGTCGCTGTCCTGGGACGACATTGGGTGGTTTCGTGATCGTTGGGAGGGACCGGTGATGCTCAAAGGCGTGCTGTCACCCGACGACGCGAAGATCGCTGCCGACATTGGCTTAGATGCGGTGATCGTGTCGAACCACGGTGGGCGTCAGCTCGACGGAGCCCCCGCACCTCTGGAGTGCTTACCATCCATCCGTGAGACGGTAGGCGACCGCTGCGAGCTGATCTGCGATGGCGGCATCCGACGCGGCAGTGACATTGTCAAAGCGCTGGCGCTGGGCGCCGACGCGGCAATGATTGGCCGATCGTACCTATATGGGCTCGCAGCGGCGGGTGAAGCGGGTGTGGACTGGGTGCTCAACTACTTCGTGGAGGGAATGATCCGCACAATGCGACTAAGTGGCGTGCGTTCTACGGCCGACCTAACGCCCGACCTGCTCGAACGGGTCTGAGTGCAAAGAGTGCGAGTGAGCGGCCTGAACGAACGGGCCTGAGGAAACGGTGTTGAGGTGGCCGCCATGGGGGACAGGACAGCAATGCCAAACAGCGCAGCAGCACCAGATGGCGCCGCGCTGCAAAGAGGGCCTGAGTTGCCGGATCGTGCCGAAGTTGTTGTAGTTGGAGGTGGCATCATCGGCTGCTCTATCGCCTACCACTTGGTGCGCCGAGGCATCACCGATGTGCTGCTTTTGGAGCAGAATCAGCTCACCTCCGGCACAACGTGGCACGCCGCTGGACTCGCAGCGCAGCTAAAAGCGACTTACAGCCTCACCAAGCTCGCCACGTACTCAGTGCGCTTGTTTGAAGCGCTGGAAGACGAAACTGGCCAAGCCACCGGATTCCGAGCACCCGGATCCATCTCGGTGGCTTCCGATGAGCAGCGGTGGGAGGAGATCCTGCGGGGCGCATCCATGGGTACCACCATGGGAGTGGAATCTCGCCAGTTAGGCCTAGATGAACTCGCTGAGATATGGCCGCTCATGCGCACCGACGACTTGGTCGGCGCCCTTTATCTGCCCGACGACGGCTTGGTGTCGCCGGTGGACGCCACTATGGCTCTTGCCAAAGGCGCACGAGCGCGCGGATGTCGCATTCTTGAGGGGGTTGCCGTTACGGCGCTAGAAACCCGCAACGGCGCAATCAGAGGCGTGCGAACCGAACCCGTTGCCTCTGCACCTTCAGACGACCGATCCGCCCCGCAGGAGGGGCATCTCATCGAGACCGAGACGGTCGTGCTGGCGGCTGGCATGTGGACCCGCCAGTTAGCTGCACAGATTGGGGTGAACGTCCCTCTGCAGGCCTGCGAGCACTTCTACGTGGTCACCGAACCACTGGAAGGACTTGACTCATCCACGCCAATCGTGCGTGACCCCACGAACTACACCTACTTCAAGGAGGAAACCGGCAAGCTCATGGTCGGTTTCTTTGAGCCGAAGGCCAAGGTATGGCGTCTAGATGGCATCCCCCGAGACTTCAAGTTCGGGACATTGCCGGAAGACTGGGACCACATCGGACCCGTTTTTGAGCGTTCCTGCCATCGAGTCCCCGCGCTGGCTGACTGTGGCGTGCAGTTGTTCTTTAACGGCCCCGAATCGTTCACGCCCGACGGCGTCTACTACTTGGGTGAAGCGCCCGAAGTTGATGGCTGTTTTGTGGCTGCGGGCTTCAACTCTGTTGGCATTCAGTCCGCTGGAGGTGCCGGATGGGTGCTGGCCGACTGGATAGCCGACCGTCACCCACCGATGGACCTGTCGGCTATGGACATCCGACGCGCTATGCCGTTCCAGGCCGACAAGCGGTACTTAGCCGAGCGCATCAGCGAGAGTCTCGGACTGCTCTACGCGATGCACTGGCCGCATTTCCAATATGTGAGCGCCCGCAATCAGCGCCGCTCAGCATTGCACGATGCCATGGAAGCGGCGGGCGCAGTCTTCGGTGAGACGGCTGGCTGGGAGCGACCCAACTGGTTCGCTCAGCCCGGACAAGAGCGCGAGTACCGCTACAGCTACGCCAAACAGAACTGGTTCGACAACGCGGGCCGAGAGTGCCATGCCGTGCGAAACGGTGTAGCGCTCTTCGATCAGTCGTCGTTTGCAAAGTTCACCGTGCGTGGCTCAGAGGCCCTCGATGTGCTGGACACGCTGAGCGTGGCGTCGGTGGATGTAGCTGTTGGACGTGCCGTGTACACGCAGTGGTGCAACGAGCGAGGCGGCATTGAGGCCGACTTGACCGTGACTCGATTGGGCGACGACGAGTTCTGGGTTGTGACCTCGGCCGCTAGTCAGACTCGTGACTGGGCGTGGCTGAGGCGTCACTGTCGGGGTCGCGATGTTGAGGTAGCTGATGTCACCGATCACTGGGCAGTGCTCGGTCTAATGGGGCCGCGCTCGCGCGAGCTGCTCAGCCGAGTCACCGACGCGGAGCTGGGCAACGAGATGTTCGGCTTCGGCACGGCCCGCCAGATCTACGTTGACCCGCCTCAGGCCATTAGTTCAGCTAGCCCGACCATTGCAGCTAGCGCAGCTCATCCGGTTCAAGTACTCGCAGTGCGGATGAGTTATGTGGGCGAGCTCGGATGGGAGTTGTACGTTCCGAACGAGCGGGCAGTTGAGGTGTACGAAGCGTTGCATGCAGCCGCGCAGAGCGCTGACAGGATGGTGCTGGCACACGCTGGCTACCACGCCATGAACTCACTGCGGCTGGAGTGCGGCTACCGCCATTGGGGGCACGACATCAGCGATGAGGACACGCCGCTCGAAGCCGGACTTGGCTTTGTTGTGGCCTGGGACAAACCACGCGAGTTCATCGGTCGCGCCGCGCTAGCCGAACAGCGCCACCAGCGTCGCACCCGGCGTCTAGTGCAGTTTCGGCTGGAAGACCCCGAAGCGCTTGCCTACCACGACGAGCCGATCCGCCGCGATGGCGAGCTAGTCGGGCGGGTGACGTCAGCCATGTGGAGCTACACCCAGCATCGCTGTCTGGCGATGGGCTACGTAACCCACCCGACAGCGACAGGCCTGGATCCCCAACCGGTGACCAAGACTTGGCTTTCTGAGGGCACCTTCGAGATTGACATCGCCGGGAAACCCATCGTCTCCACTCCCTCTATTCGCAGCTTCTATGACCCCACGAACCAACGCATCCGGGCGTAGCAGCCCTCTAGCAATCCTCCAATAGCCCATCGGCAGGCCACACGGACATGCGCGCTGTGGTGTAGATGGGCGTGGTAAATTTGGCGCACCACATCGGCACGCCACGGGACCGCTACCGGGGGGTTCGGTCCACGTCTGGCCTGGACAAATGGGGACCTGTGAATGTTCAAACAGGCCCGGCGTAGCTGAGCATGCCCAGACAAGCGCGCTGCGTAATCGTTGGCGGTGGGGCGATGGGGGTTGGGTTGCTGTACGCCCTCGCGCACGAGGGTTGGACCGACACGATTTTGGTCGAAAAAGGCGAACTGACCTCAGGTTCCACCTGGCACGCGGCTGGCCTGATCCCGAACTTCATTGGCGATCTAAACATGGCCAAGGTTCATCAGGAAGCCATCGCTCTCTACCCGGCGCTAGAGGCCGAGACCGGCTTGTCGGCAGGCTGGCACGGCTGTGGCGCAATTCGCCTGGCACGCACAGCCGACGAAGTCGATTGGCATCGCTATGTGCATGCGATGCTGACAGGCCTCGGGGTTGAGTCGCATCTGATTGGCCCCGGCGAGATAGCGCAGCGCCACCCGCTGCTGACCGATCTAGACGATGTCCGGCTCGGCTTTTGCACACCCCACGATGGCTGGACCGATCCGTCTAGCTGCACTAACGCCATGGCCAAGGGCGCTCGCGACCTGGGCTGCACAATCATGCGCCACACGCTCGTGACCGGTATGGCTCAGCGCCCCGACGGAAGCTGGGACGTTGAGATTGTCCACGGCGGCGCCGACCCCAGACTGCGCCGCGGCGCGTCAAGCAGTGACGAGTCAAGCAGCGACCACGAGATCGACACCATTCACTGCGAACATCTAGTCAATGCCGCTGGGCACTACGCCCCGCAGCTTGGCGCCATGATCGGGCTTGACGTGCCGATTGTGTCGGTTATCCATCAATATCTAGTGACCGAGTCGGTGCCCGAAGTCGCTGCGCTTGACTTTGAGTTGCCCGTGGTACGTGATCCGCGAGCGTCTTGCTACTACCGCCAGGAGATCGACGGGCTGCTCATAGGTCCATATGAGATGTCCGGTGCTCGTGCCTACGGCGTTGACGGCATCGAATGGGACTTGCACTTTCACTTGCCCGGCGAAGACCTCGATGTGCTGGAGGAGTGCCTCAACTGGGCGCAGCAACGCATCGGGGTCTTGTCGGAGGCGGGAATCAAACAGGTGGTATCAGGGCCCATCACGCACACACCCGATTCTGGCTATCTCATGGGGCCCGCACCGGGTGTGCGCAACTATTGGCATTGCAACGGGGCCTCTATCGGCATCACCCAAGGTCCCGGTGCCGGGAAGTTCTTGGCGCAATGGATGGTTCACGGCCAGACCGAGATCAACGTGCGAGGCATGGATCCGCGGCGGTTCGGCGACCACACGGGCCCTAGATCGCAATTCGCTCTCGAAAAGGCCCTTGACGAGTATCACGAGATGTATCAAGTGCGTCTGCCAGGCGAGCAGCGTGATGCTGGGCGGCCCGTAAAGACCACTCCGTTGTGGGGGCGCCTGGATGCGCTCGGCGCACAATGGCAGGAGATCTACGGCTGGGAACGCCCGCAGTACTTCTCGCTCGACGGGACCCCCGAGTCGCATTCGTTCCGTCGCTCCAATTCCCATGATGCGGTCGGAGCCGAGGTGCGGGCAGTGCGCGAGCGCGTTGGCGTGGCCGATTTGAGCGCGTTCGCCAAGTTTGAGGTGGACGGACCGGCGGCGTCAGCCCTGCTGAATCGGCTGTCGGCAAACCGCTTGCCCGCCCGCGATGGTGGTATTCGTCTCACCCACATGCTGACCGAACTCGGCGGCATCGAATGCGAGATGACTATTGCGCGACTGGCACCGGATCGCTACTGGTTGGCGTCGGCGATCATGGGACAGAGCCACGATTTGGATTGGCTGGCTGGCCACGTAATGCTTGGCGAGCAGGTCAGCGTGCGTGATGCCACCGACGAAACGGCGATTTTGGGTGTGACCGGCCCGCGTGCGCGCGAGGTGTTGGCGCCGTTGACCGATTCCGACCTAAGCAACAATGCGTTCGCTTGGCTGACCGCCCAACAGATAGCGGTGGCGGGTGTGCCGGTGCTTGCGCTGCGGGTCTCCTACGTCGGTGAGTTGGGCTGGGAGCTGCATTGCCCAATGAGCGAAGTGGAGCGTGTTTACGACGCTGTTGCCGAAGCTGGCGAACCCCATGGGCTGGTTCCATTCGGCAGCTACGCCATGAACGTCATGCGGATCGAAAAGGCCTACAAGGCGTGGGGCAGTGAGCTGACCACTGAAATCACGCCAATCGAAGCTCGCCTTGAACGTTTCGTGGACTACAACCGTCCGTTCATTGGACGCGACGCGCTGGTTGCTCGCTGTGAGCAGGTTGAGCGCGGTCAGCCGCTGTCGATGGTGCTCGTGTACTGCGAGATAGACGCCTCAGACAGCGATGTCCGCGGTAACGAACCAGCATTCGCCCCTAGCAGCGACGAACCGATGGGCATCGCCACCAGCGGCGCTTGGGGCCACACGGTGGGCCGAAGTCTGGCGTTCGTCTATGTGGAGCCGCGTTTCGAAGTGCCGGGCAGCGTCTTTGAGCTTGACCTACTCGGCGAGCGTCGCCGTGCGATCGTGCTGGTTGGGGCGGTCCATGACCCGAAGAACCGGAGGTTGCGGTCATGAGCGAAACCGAGGTGACTCGTCGGCGCCGGGGTGGTGGCCGTGCGGGGCGCATTGCCGTACGCGAAGCCGCGCCTGATCGAGATCGCAGGCCTGTTCGCCCAGGGTTGCCCGCTGGTCGCTTCAAACCGTTGTCGCAGAACGACATGCAGCAGATCTTCGATACGGCTCTGGGTTTGCTTGAAGACGTTGGTATGGCCGAGCCGCTGGATGAGTTCATTGAGGCCGCCGTGCCGTTAGGCGCATGGGTCGACGATGCGGGGCGCATCCACCTGCCGCGGGGCATCGTCGAACGCGCTATCGAAACAGCGGCCAAGGAGTGGATCTGGCACGGATTTGACGATGATCGTTCGGTACACGTGGGCGGCGACCACGTGTACTTCGGCACTGCTGGTGCTGCGGTGATGATGTACGACCACGCGACCGGCAGGTTCCGCGACTCGCTAGCGCAAGACATTTACGACTGTGGTCGTCTCGTGGACACGCTCGACAACCTGCACTTCTACGTGCGCACCGTGGTTGCGCGCGACATTCCTGAGACGCGCGACCTCGACCTCACCACTGCCTACGCGGTGATGTGCAGCACCACTAAGCCGGGCGGAACGGCATGGTTTGACCCGCGCTGGGTGTATGAGTCGGTTGAGATGTTCGATTACGTCCTTGGCGGGGAGGGCGAGTTTGCAAAGCGTCCGTTCATGGCGGGAAACAACACGTTCGTGGTGCCCCCTCTACGTTTCGCTCACGACTCAGCGCGCTGCCTGGTCGCTCAGGTGCGTACCGGGATGCCGATCAATCTGCTCTCGGCTTTGCAGGCTGGCGCGACTGCGCCTGCTGCTCTTGCAGGTGCGCTGGCCCAGGCGGTAGCAGAGTGCTTGGCCGGGTTGACCTTCGTGAATCTGCTTGCACCCGGTCATCCCTGCCTGCTGGGCTTGTGGCCGTTCGTGTCCGATCTGCGCACGGGTGCTATGAGCGGAGGGTCTGGCGAGGAGGGCATCCTCAACGCGGCGGCTGCCGAAATCGGTCACTGGTTGGGTCTACCTACAGGCGTCGCCGCGGGTATGACGGACTCAAAGGTGAACGACGCGCAGGCTGGCTATGAGAAGGGCCTGAACGTGGGGCTGGCGGGCCATGCGGGCGCCAACATCGTCTATGAGTCGGCGGGGATGTTGGCAAGCCTGCTGGCGTGCTCCTACGAAGCGTTGGTGATCGACAATGACATGTTGGGTGCCATTAATCGCACTGTGCGGGGCATTGAGGTGAACGCTGACACGTTGTCGGCTGAACTGATCGCTGAGGTCATTGCCGGGCCGGGCCACTTCTTGGGTTCCCAACAGACGCTGGAGTTGATGGAGACCGAGTACTTGTATCCGTTGGTGTCCAACCGGGACACGCCTGAGGACTGGGCCGACGCGGGCAGCCGTGCCGCCCACGAGGTAGCCCACGACCGCGTGAGCGCCATCTTGGAACATCACTGGCCATCACACATCAAACCAGCTACAGATGCGGCAATCCGCGAAGCCTTCCCAGTACAACTGCCCCAGCAAGGTCCACCAGTGGCCGCTGAACCAGCCAACGTCGTCTCTCACTCTTGACTCGGCCCCTCAAGCTCTGGTCCACGGTCACTCCGTCCGCGCCGCCTACAGCACTGCATCAGCGTCGTAGTCAGGAGCAGCCTGGATGGCGCGCCGGTGCCCTCTGCCACAGCCAGCTATGGGATGCCTCTAGGCTTGCGAGCATGGCTCGACGCACCAGCCGTGACGAGTTCCACCGGTCTGGACAGGCACCTCCTAACCCGCCACCGCCGCCGCAAGCTGTGGACACACCGCCATGGTGGCCTCAGCCCGAGCCAGCGTCGGAGCCATCTTCGCCCCCGCGTGGCGATACCAAGAACTAGCGCCCATCCTCAGTGTTCAGTTCTATAGCCGGTCTGTTGGTCCTGGGGATCGTCCTCATACCCGGATACGCGTACAACCTGACCCGGCGTCGCAACGTGCCAGGGGCACGGGCGTCGCGGTCGATGGCGGCGACTCAGATCATCGTCCCTGCTTTCATTTTCACGGCTGTCGCATTGGCGATCTTCGGAGGCTTGCGGCATGTCCAATGGGTTCACGACCACAGCCCGGACCCGACGGCACTGATCGACGCGCCGCGCGACTATCTGCTCGACGATGATTCACGTCTGCTCTGGGTTCTAGCCTGGCTCGCACTGGTGACGGCGGCGGCGGTACTGCTCGCGTGGGTCTCAGCGCGTCGCCTGTGGTTGCCGTACTCACTGCGGAGGTGGGCTAGTCCAGCGATTCCTCAGGAATCGTCATGGCATAGCTTGCTCGAAGGTGAGTGGAAAAAGGGTGCAAATTGGCATGTGGAAGTCGAATGTGAGTTTGACGACGGTTCTTGGGTCGTCGGTAGCGCCCAGAAGGGCATCCACACAACCGACGAAGCCCCTGACCGTGAACTTGTTCTGCGCCAGCCTTTGCGAATAGGGCTGCCCGGCGACGACGACTACCAAGACCTCCATCGTGAGCCTATCCACTGGCTCGTAATCTCCGCCCGGGATGTGAAGCGTCTGTTCGTCACCTACTACGAAAGAACCAGTTACAATGTCGTGCTGACGGGCTTCACGGGCTGCGAAAAGACCACGGTGGGTGAAAGCGTCGCATGCAAGCTGAGCTTCAAGCAGGGCTTGCAGTGGTGTTTCGTGGACACCGATAAGTTGATAGAGGAGAAATACGAGCCTATCAAAGACATCCTCGCCAAGCGCCGCGGCAAGGCTAAATTTCGAAAACTTGAGCGGGAGGTGGCTGCGGACGTCGCTGGGAATTACTATCAGGTCATCGCTACTGGCGGTCGGATGTTGCTCGACTCGGCGAACGCTAAGGTTCTAACCCGCTCAGGTAGGGTGTTCTGCCTCGCTACTGACTCCGGCGCCGAACGTGCCGATGGCTACAGCAAATTTGAGCAGGTCCAGACTGCGGGACGTTCACCAGATGACAAGCGGCTCTGTAAACGTCTGCGCAAGTTTGAGCAGGTCCAGACTGCGGGAAGTTCACCAGATGCAATAGCGGAAGACATCATTGAACGCAGCGGTCGCCTTGTTGAACGCCGCAGTCGCCGTTATCCCTAACGCTCTGGCCCATAGCGACTTAGCCCATGGTGCCTTAGTCCAATAGACGCTTCGCCCAAAAAGGGAAGCCGACAGTAATGAGGCCAGACGAGGGTAAGCTAGACGGGGTAAAGCCAGCGGCGGGAAAGTCAGCCGAGGATGGCTGAGTCCCGACTTCGTTCAACCCTGGGCGACGATGCCTCGTTCTGTTAGGTCGGCGATCTCTTCTTTGCTCAACCCGAGAAGGTCACTCAGCACAGATTTGGTGTGTTCGCCTGCACGCGGCGCCGGTCCGCGTACGCCTACCTCGGGGGCGGTGTGTATGCGGAATGGAGCGGCCACAGTTTCAAATTCGCCCGCTTGCGGATGGTTGATTGTCTCAAAGGCGCCGGTGGCTCGGACCTGTGGGTCCTGCACGGCTTGCGCGGTGTCGTTGATTGGTGCCCAGATGCAACGGTATTGGTCTAGTCGCGGCATCCAGTAGTCGGACGGCTGTGACTTGAATGTGTCGTCAATGTCCGCTAGCAGCGTACGCATGGCTCGGTAGCGCTGCCGACCTGTTTGGTAGTCAGGGCTGGTCAACAAGTCTTCGCGTTCGATTGCGTTGCAGAAGCGTTCCCAGGCGTTGCCGGTGTCGGGCATGGTGAACTGAAGCCAGCGACCGTCAGCGCATTCGAACGCTTCCAACATTGGTGACAGCCCACTTTCGCGGGGCCGCTCGTTGTTGGGGCGACCGTCCACTAGCGAGGTGGACAAGTCGATGGCGATCGTCCACGCAGCGGTGCGCAGCAGTGAGGCTTCGACTACTTGACCCTCGCCGGTTACGTCGCGGGCTCGCAGTCCGGCCATGACAGCACCGAAGAAAGCCAAGCTCGTGGTGTGATCGCCCTGGCCGGGCCGAGCGTGGGGAGGTGCCCCGCCAGCCGGTGTGGACGCCCCGTACAGGCCTGATCGGGAGAAGAACGCGGTGACGTCGTAGCCCGGCCGATCGATCTCATCGCCGCCCGGGATATGCGGTTACAGGCCGTCGCCTACTACAAGCGACCGCCCCCATCGCACCCGGCGCGCTGCGGGCATCAGCCGTTGCTTTGGGTGCCTCAAATAGGCCGATGCTCATTTTCGTTGGCATATGACCAACGCGGCTATCCGCTGAGCCTTCCCAGTACAACTGCCCCCCAGGGCACGCAACAGAGTTCGGCAGAAGTCGCTGAACCAGTCAGCGTCGCCTCTTACTCTTGACTTGGCCCCTCAAGCTCTGGTCCACGGTCACTCCGACCGCGTCTTCTCCGAATGGGCGGCGGACTTAGCTGAGGTATGGCTCGCTTTAGGTACTCGTCAAACCCGGGAACTGTGAAGGCTGCATAGCCGTGCTCGGTCGCGTACAGCAGCCCCTTGTCAATTAGCTGTTTTCGGGTCGGACCGCACTCAGAGGACGTGCGTTCGAGGAGGTCGGCGACATTGCTCGCCAGTTGTGGGTCGGGCCCGAGTTCAGCCATGGCCCTTAGGTAGGCGCGCTGGAGTTCGGTCGCACGCTCTAGCCGCACGGCGAAGAAGCCAGAGTCCAGCTTCTCCTGTACCACCAGCTTGGCGCGCAGACCATCCGTACCGTTGATTGACGGCCCGGCAGCGATGTCCCACACTGCCTCGCCGTATTCCTGCAGGAAGTAGGGGTAACCCTCGGAGAACTCCAGTCCGACATCAAGGGCTTCGTCCTCAAAGTTCACATTCAGCCGCCTAGCGGGTTCTTGAAGGACTTTGCGCGCATCCGAATCGTTGAGGCTGCCGATGGAAGGAAACTTGAAGAGGCGCTCCGCGTAGCTCTTTGCCTCGCCGACGAGTTCGTGAATCTGAGGCAAGCCCGCTGCCGCCGCAGTGATGGGAAGCGAGCGCTGGACTGTCTTGTGAACTGCGGCAATAAGAGCCTCCATCTGCGGCCTCTCCAAGAAATGCAGTTCATCAAGTAGCAGTGCCACTCCGGTGTCGTGCTCGCGGGCGGCCTCGCCGACGCTGACGAGCAAGTCGGACAGATCAAGGTCGAGGTCGCCGCTGTCTGCCACGTTCATGGAAGCGTCGACGTCAAATCCGGCCGTGATCTGCCCGTCCGGGTCAATCCTGAGTGTGAACGAGCGCAGAGCGCCAATTGCGTTGCTAAGTGCAGCGGTGATCTTGCGCTTGTTCTTTATGTGGCGAAGCACGCGCCCGAGTTCTCGGGCGATATTCCTTCTGAACTGAGCTTCGTCCCACTTGGACACTTCAATGTCAACGACGTTCCAGTCGTGTTGTAGAGCGAGTTCACGGAACTCGCCAAGTAGTACGGTTTTGCCGACGCCGCGTAATCCAACGACGATTAGGGACTTCTCGGTGTAGCCAGCGCGGAGTCGGTGCAGCAGCACATCAAACTCCTCCAGCTCGCTCTCGCGCCCCACGAGCACTGGCGGCCTGGCACCCGCGTTGGGTGTGTATGGGTTCGTTCGGCGTTCCATAGATGCTGGCTGACTCCTTGAAGTGGCTTCGTGTAACTGTGGGATTGCAGGCTCTGAGTATTTGCAGACTTTATCATGTTTTTGTTTCACAAACAAAAGTACAATAAAGTCTGCAAATGGTGTTTCACTGCTGGGCTGGCGTGCGTTCTAGCTTGGTGGGGTGGCTCAGGTTCTTGATGTTGACCCCGGTCTCAACGTCGTGCTTACGGGCTTCATGGGCTCGGGCAAGACCACGGTGGGCCGGATCGTGGCACGCGAGCTTCGCTGGTTGTTCGTGGACACCGACGAGTTGATCGTGGCCCAACACGGGCCTATCGAAGCCATCTTCGCCGAGCGCGGCGAGGCTGAATTTCGAACACTTGAGCGGCAGGTGGCTGCTCAAGTCGCTACGGGCCGCAGTCAGGTCATCGCTACTGGCGGTCGGATGTTGCTCGACTCGGCGAACGCTGAGGTCCTAACCGGAACAGGTCGGGTGTTTTGCCTCGCTGCCGATGCCAACGAGATCATTCGCCGCCTGCAAGCCTGCGGCGACGGCACGGTACGGCCGCTGCTGACCGGCGACGATCCGGCCAAGACAGTTGCCGACTTGCTGGCCGAACGTGCCGTTGGCTACAGCCAGTTTGAGCAGGTCCAGACTGCGGGACGTTCACCAGATGAAATCGCAGCAGACATCATTGGACGCCTCAGTCGCCCCAGTCCCAAACGCCCTGGCCCATAGCGCCTTAGCCCATAGTGCCCTAGTCCAATAGAGGCTTCGCCCAAAAAGGGAAGCCGACAGTAATGAGGCCAGACGAGGGTAAGCCAGACGGGGTAAAGCCAGCGGCGGGAAAGTCAGCCGAGGATGGCTCAGTCCCGACTTCGTTCAGCCCTGGGCGACGATGCCTCGTTCTGTTAGGTCGGCGATCTCTTCTTTGCTCAAGCCGAGTAGGTCAGTCAGCACAGTCTCAGTGTGTTCGCCCGCACGCGGTGCTGGTCCGCGCACGCCCACGTCGGGGGCGGTGTGTATGCGGAATGGAGCGGCCACAGTTTCAAATTCGCCCGCTTGCGGATGGTTGATTGTCTCAAAGGCGCCGGTGGCTCGGACCTGTGGGTCCTGCACGGCTTGCGCGGTGTCGTTGATTGGTGCCCAGATGCAACGGTATTGGTCTAGTCGCGGCATCCAGTAGTCGGACGGCTGTGACTTGAATGTGTCGTCAATGTCCGCTAGCAGCGTACGCATGGCTCGGTAGCGCTGCCGACCTGTTTGGTAGTCAGGGCTGGTCAACAAGTCTTCACGTTCGATTGCGTTGCAGAAGCGTTCCCAGGCGTTGCCGGTGTCGGGCATGGTGAACTGAAGCCAGCGACCGTCAGCGCATTCGAACGCTTCCAACATTGGTGACAGCCCACTTTCGCGGGGCCGCTCGTTGTTGGGGCGACCGTCCACTAGCGAGGTGGACAAGTCGATGGCGATCGTCCACGCAGCGGTACGCAGCAGTGAGGCTTCGACTACTTGACCCTCGCCGGTTACGTCGCGGGCTCGCAGTCCGGCCATGACAGCACCGAAGAAAGCCAAACTTGTGGTGTGATCGCCCTGGCCGGGCCGAGCGTGGGGAGGTGCCCCGCCGGCCGGTGTGGACGCCCCGTACAGGCCTGATCGGGAGAAGAACGCGGTGACGTCGTAGCCCGGCCGGTCGATCTCATCGCCTACCTCGCCGTAGCCAGATAGCAATCCGATCACCAGGTCGGGCTTCATCTCAAGCAGATCATCGGTGTCCAGGCCAAAGCGGTTTCGCCGCTCGGGCAGCAAGTTCATCAACACAACATCGGAGGCGGCCACGAGGCGACAAGCGACTGCCGACCCTGCTGGATCATCAAGATTCAGTTGAATTGACTGCTTTCCTCGATTGATGAACTGGAACGCCACGTCGGGGTTATGCGCTCCTTCTGGCAGCTTGGCTTGCTTCATCAAGCCGCGGATTGGGTCGCCGCCGATCGCTTCGACCTTGATCACTTCGGCACCTAGGTCGGCCATGATGGCTGCAGCGGACGGTGCGGCAGCAAAGTTCGCAAACTCGGTGACCCGGATGCCCTCAAGCGGTGAAGTCATAGCGCCAGCATAGAAATCCTGCCGCAACCAAGCTGGCCCGCGCCTGGTGCTGACAGAAGAGGCCCCCGCCCTGCTCTCGGAATCCAGTAGGTCCCAAGTTCGCAGGACGGGGGCCTCTTCTGTCAGCACCAGGCGCTAGTGCCGTGTGAAGAACCAGTCTGCGCCCGCTGTCGCAGCCGAATGCGAACCTGCGCCCGCTGGCGGTAGAGAGTCCGAGTCTGCTCTCGGAATCCAGTAGGTCCCAAGTTCGCAGACTCGGACTCCGTACCGCCAGCTCGTGTCGTGCGCAGAACCGGCCTGGTGCCCGCTGTCGCAGCAGAATGCGACTCAGCTCTCGGAATCCAGTAGGTCCCAAGTTCGCAGAGTCGCATTCTGCTCCGCCAGCTCGTGTCGTGTGCAGAACCAAACTTGCCCGAGAACTTGGGGCCGACGGGATGCTGAGTCACGAAGATATGTGGAAGCGGGACTCCGACTTCGCGAACTTGGGACCTACTGGATTCCGAGAGCGAAGTTGGAGTCCCGCTTCCACATATCTGGGCTCCGAGTCGGGAGGGACTGGATTCCGAGAGCGAAGTAGAGGCCCCACACCCACAGATCTGAGCTCCAAGCCAGTACTGCACTATGGGCTGGGGTAGGTTCGCGGTTGTGTCTTGGTGGCTTCTTGGGCTGATTGTGCTTGGTGTGCTGCTGGCGGTTGTGTTCCTCCACGACACCCTTCAGCGACGCCACTCAGTTTTGCGCACCTATCCGGTAGTGGGCCATCTCCGCTTCCTGCTGGAGAAGATCGGCCCCGAGCTGCGTCAGTACATCGTCGCCGATAACGAAGAGGAGCGGCCGTTTAGCCGGGACCAGCGCCGGTGGGTGTATTCCACTGCGAAGCAGCAGAACACCTACTTCGGGTTCGGCACTGACGCTGAGATTGAGACATCGGGCCACATCACCATTCTTCACAGCCCATTCCCGCTTGGCCGGCCTGTGCCTGCGGATGCGCCGATCCCGTGCGGCAAGATTATGGGTGCCTGGCGGAACCGGGCCGGAGCGTTCCGTCCAGCGTCGGTGGTCAACGTGTCGGCCATGAGCTATGGGTCGCTATCAGGTCAAGCGATTGAGGCGCTCAACCGCGGTGCGAAGATCGCGGGTTGCCTTCACAACACCGGTGAGGGCGGCGTATCGGCCTTTCACCGCAACGGCGGCGACCTAGTACTCCAAGTGGGGACCGGGTACTTCGGCTGCAGGAACCATGACGGTACCTTTTCTATGGAGCGTCTGATTGAGACGGTGAACTCAGCCCAAGTCCGCGCGATTGAGATAAAGCTGTCCCAGGGTGCCAAACCCGGTGTGGGTGGCCTACTTCCAGCAGCGAAGGTAAGCGCCGAGATTGCAGAAGCACGCGGCATTCCAGTCGGTAAGGACGTGCTCAGTCCGAGCCGACATACTGCTTTCAGCAACGTGCCCGAACTCGTGCATTTTGTGGAGGATGTAGCTAGCGCAACTGGCCTGCCCGTCGGCATCAAGTCGGCTGTCGGCCAAGAGGCGTTTTGGACCGAGCTTGCTGAGTACATGGCAGCGACTCGTCGCGGGCCGGACTTCGTAACGGTAGATGGCGCTGAGGGCGGTACCGGAGCGGGCCCGTTGGTGTTCACTGATCACGTGGCGCTGCCGTTCTGGCGGGCGTTTGGCATTGTGCATCGGGCGTTCGGTGCGGCTGGTCTCACCGACCACGTCGTGATGATTGGTTCAGCCAAGTTGGGGTTTCCAGCCTCGGCCGCGCTGGCCTTCAACATCGGCGTTGACATGATCGGCGTAGCGCGTGAGCCGATGATGGCCATTGGCTGCATCCAAGCGCAGCGCTGCCACACCAATCACTGTCCGACCGGTGTAACGACTCAGAACAAGTGGTTGGCGCGAGGACTAGACCCGACTAGCAAGAGCGTTCGGCTAGCCAACTACGTCATTGGCCTGCGCAAAGAGCTCTTTCGACTCGCTGATGCGTGCGGCGTGGAACACCCCGGGCTCATCGGCGCAGACAATGTGAACGTGATCAGCCCCTCGGGAGAACTGGTGCTGGCTGACCACGCGTTCGGTACCCAGCGCGAACACACTCATAGCGCTGCGCGCATAGCGGGCCTGCGCGAGGCAGTGCGTGCTGGCTCTGCAGCAGGTGGCATCGCATTTGATGCAGCCAAGGCTCCGGCGACGCGATCGGCAAATGCAAGGGAGGACCGATGAACACAGCCCAAACTCCAGTAGCCCAGACCCGAGTCACCCAGACCCGAGTAACCCAGTCTCCGGCAGCCGACACCCAACCGAGCGCCCAACGACTGAACCAACCGCGGACCAACAGCGCAACCGAACGCGTCACCGCGGCGCAGCGAGAGGCTTTTGTAGCCGATGGCGCTGTCAAGATTGCAAACGCCGTGTCGTCCGATTGGGTTGAGCAACTGTTAGGAGTAGCCGACCGCCAGTTGCGCGAACCTGGCACGTGGGTTTCAGATACGAATCCGGGCGCTAGCGAGAATCGGCTGTTCACGAGCCGCTACCGCTGGCACATTGATCCTGTGATTGGCGCATTTGTATTCCAGTCGGGGATGGCGCAGATGGCTGCGGCGCTTATGAACTCACGCACGGCTCGCCTCTACTTTGATCACCTGCTGATCAAAGAGCCGCGCACCGCCAACCCGACACCGTGGCACCAGGACATTCCCTACTGGCCGTTCCTTGGCAAGCAGATCTGCTCAGCCTGGGTGGCGTTAACCTCAGCCACGGTGGCAGAGAGCTCGCTTGAGTTCGTACGAGGCTCGCACCGCTGGGATGCCTACTACGCGCCGGAGTCGTTCGACGGCAAGAAGGGCTTCATGGCCGACTTTGAAGGCGAGAAAATGCCGGACATCGAGTCGGACCGGTCGGCGTACGACATCGTGGGTTTTGACGTTGAGCCGGGCGATGCGCTGTTCTTCTCCTCTTGGGTCATTCACGGCTCGCCGGGTAACGCTGGCGATCATCGGCGTGTGGCGCTATCCACTCGCTGGCTGGGTGATGACGCTGTGTGGTACCCGCATCCGGGCTGCGACCCCATAGTCTCCAACGACGACACCACATCGGTTCCAGGCGAATACCCAGCCGACGACACCAAGTTCCCACTGATAGCCGCTTAGCGCCGCGGATTCGTTCCGGGCTTGGAGCCCAGATCGGTTGGGAGGGGTCGTTACTTCTGCGAACTTGGGACCTACTGGATGCTGAGTCATGAAGATCTGTGGAAGTAGGGCCTCAACTTCGCGAACTTGGGACCTACTGGATTCCGAGAGCGAAGTTGAGGCCCTACTTCCACAGATCTGGGCTCCTAGCCAGACCCAGTGAAGGTCGCGCAACTCGGCTGCTGCGGCCTGGTGCGCAGAGTAAGTTCGGTGACATGGCTTACCCCGCTACCGTCACCGTTGACTCACCCGAGCGGATCGCCCGCTGGCGGCCCTTGGTTCACTGGTTGCTGCTGATCCCGCACCTGGTTGCTGCTGATCCCGCACCTGATCGTCTTTGAGGTCCTGCAGTATGTTGCGTGGCTGCTGAACTTGATTGGCTGGGTCGCCATCTTGTTCACCGGCCGGCTGCCTGAGGGTCTAGCGAAGTTCCAGATCATGTTTCTGCGCTACAGCATGCGGCTGTACGCCTACCTTGACTTCCTTCACGAGAGATACCCACCATTCTCGTTTGACACGTCTGTTGACGAACCTGGCGGCACACCGGTAACGGTGGACATTGAGCCGGAGCTGAACGACCGCAACCGCCTCACGGTGGCATTCCGGTTAATCCTGGTGATTCCGGCTCTCGTGTTCGCGCTCGTCACCGGGCTCGTTGCTGTGATCCTGACGGTGCTGGGGTTCTTTGCTGTGCTGTTCACGGGCCGTTGGCCCGATGGTATGCGCCGCTGGATTGTGCGCTGGTATGGCGTGAGCTTGCGTCTGAACGCTTATCTGCATCTGCTGACGGATGAATATCCGCCGTTCAGCCTCGACGCTTGAGTCGTGCTGTGACTGGAAGCGGACCATCTGGAAGCGAGACAGTTGGCAGTGAGATGACGGGTGGAGCGGCTGTTGCGGCCACGCTTGCTCACCTGGGTGTTCGGCACGTGTTCGGCATCGTCAGCGTGCATAACTTGCCTATATACGAGGCCTTGTCGGTCCGCGATGACATTGAGGTTGTGAAGGTCCGCCACGAGCAGGCTGCAGCGCACGCAGCCGACGCCTACTACCGGGCAACCGGGGAGATGGGAGTGCTGCTCACATCCACCGGTCCAGGCGCCGCCAATGCCGTGCCTGGTCTTTATGAAGCCGCATTCAGCAGCTCGGCCGTTTTGATGGTGACTGGCCAAACCGAGTCTCGGTTCCACGGCAAGGGCAAGGGCTTCTTACACGAGAACGACCAACAGGTTGACATGTTGCGCACGGTGTGCCGCAGTGTCGTCTCGGTCCGACATCCGTGCGCGATCTCCGCCGACATCGCCAGAGTTGCCGACGACATCCGCACAGGACGTCCTCAGCCCGGCGCGGTGGAGATTCCAATCGATTTCCAGTACGCCAACACTGGTGGCGAGACGATCGTCGGATCTACTGAAGTGCCGCGCTTGCGGCCCGACGCAGGCCTGCTTGACGATGCTGCTAGCCGTCTCGCAACAGCACAGCGGCCGCTTATCTGGGCTGGCGGCGGCGTCGTCAGCGCTGGCGCGTCGGCTGAGCTCACTGCTTTAGCCGAGCGGCTCGGCGCGCCGGTCGTAACCACCATTGAGGGACGCAGCGCCATGAGTGAGCTGCATCCGTTGTCGCTTGGTTTCCGTTCGGATCGGCGGGAAATGGCCGAAGTCTTCGATGAAGCCGACCTTCTGCTGGCAGTCGGCACTCGCTTCCAGAACTACGCCACCAAGGTGTGGACGTTGCGCCTGCCCGAGGAACTGATCCACATTGATGTAGACCCCGGTGTCATTGGCCTCAACTACCCAGCGTCGCTGGCAGTGGTAGGTGACGCCAAGCTGAGCCTGACTGGGCTGCTTGAACGGTCGGGTAACGCAGCGCCCGCCATTGACGACGGTTACGTGGAGCGAGCCCGCAAGCACCGTGCAGCCGACATTGAAGCTATGCGTGAAGAGATCGGCGCCGACCATGCGGCGATCTGCGACACCATCCGCCGCCTGCTCCCGGACGAAGCTTGCATCGTGCGAGACACGACGGTGCCCGGCTACATGTGGGGCAATCGGTTGCTGCCCATCGTCGCCCCCCGCACTTCGATCAGGGCGGCGAATGCGGCGATCGGGCCTGGCGTGCCGATGGCGGTAGGCGCGGCCGTTGCTACGAACCAACCGACGGTTGTGATTCAGGGCGACGGCGGGCTGATGCTGTCGGTGGGGGAGATCTCGACGCTTGCCGAGCACAACTTGCCGGTGATTGTGTGTGTTTTCAACGATGGCGGCTATGGCGTGTTGCGCATCATTCAAGATGCGCTGTGGGATGAGTCCCACGGCACCGAGATCGGCGGTATTGACTTTGTCGCATTGGCGCAGGCCATGAGTGTGCCAGCACAGCGGGTGAGCAATGTCGCAGACTTCGCTGACGCCTTTGGCGATGCTGTTGCGCGTGCCAGCGGCGATGGCGAACCTGTGGGCCCGTCTCTCATTGAGATTGACCTCACTGCGCTGATTCCGATTGCGTTCCCGCTGCCTGCTCATCAGCGCCGCCGCGACTAAATCGCTGGTATTGGGTCACTGCTACTGGGCCACTGGCCGCTAGCGGGCGAATACTCGTGCCTCACTGTTTCTGACTAGTTGGTGCAAAACAGTCGGCAGCAACTGGTTGGCGGTGACCAGCGGGCATTTCGTCATCAGAGTCCGGAGGTGTCTGCTTCGGGGTCGAAAAATGTCCGTCCGGCTAACTCCATGACTGGCATTGCCACCATGAAGTGGGCCGACGCAGTTTGTGCATCGCGCAAGTGGCGCTGCAGTGGGGACGACTCAAAAACGGCAGTGCCGCCAGTGACTTCGTTCATGGACCCGATCACCCGCAGACTTGTCTGCATGGCGTGAACGGTTGCTGTTCGCAAGTTTCGGCGGGTTTCGAGGGTGGCGAGTGAGTGCTGGGCTTGTTGCCACGCGGCGTTGATTGCCGCATACAGCAGCGCTCGGGCGGCCCGCACGTCGGTGTCGGCCACGGCGACTGCGCTGTGTAGCGCAGGTCGCTGTCCGAGTGTCCGGCTGGAACCCATCGGGACTTTGGACTTGGCTATTTCGATTACTTCGTCCACGCAGGCGCGTGCCATGCCAAGCGCTATAGCGCCGATCGGCAGTGCCAACAAGCCGAACAGCGACATGCGATACAACGGCTCCGTGGCGTATTGCGAGTTCAGAATGTCTCGTTCAAACGCGAGGCGAGGTGCAGGGACCCACACACGGTCGGCTTCGAAGGTGCTTGAACCGGAGCCTCGCAAGCCGCTCGTGTTCCAGTCGTCGCCGAGGCTGATCTCTTCGGGTCGAAAAAACACTCGACCCAGCGCTGGCGGGCTGTCGGGTGCGATGTGGCTGCTGGTATGGCTGCGGTCAGTCTCGCTGGCATCAATCTGTACCCCAGCCGAGATCCACTCCGCATTGTGCGATCCCGAGGCCCATGACCAGCGGCCGCTCACTAGGTAGCCCTCGACACCATCGGGCCCGACAGCGCGGCTTGCGAGTCCCGAGCGAGCGAACACCCCGGCGGTGATGACCCGTGGGTTAGCTAGCACTTCGGCCAGTTGCGTCGGCTGTAGCGCGGCGAACGTGAGCTGAGAGGTCGAACCGATGAATGTACACCACGCGGCCGATGCGTTGCCTATCGCTAGCGCCTCGCATACCTCAGCAAAGCTCGCTGGCGGCAGCCCCAGTCCCCCCAACGCCGCAGGCACCAATGTGCGGTAAAAGTCATCGGCCGCGAGAGAGTCTGCCAAATCTTGGGGTAGTTGCCGAAGTCGGTCAATCTCGGTGCTGCGTTCGCGCAGAGTGGGAATCCATGCAGTTGCGCGCTCCAGCATTTCTTTGCTGGCTGGCGCAGTGCTAGCTGTTGCTGTGCTAGCTGATGCCGTGTTAGCTGATGTTTGGGCGACTAACTCTGGGTCAACGAATTCTGCGTGACCCGCGTTCTGGCTAACCGTGCCACCCTTAGGCGTTACAGAACCTGCGCCAGTGACCGTCACGACGATTCGTCCTGAGTTCGCTGAGCCTGAGTGGGCTGAGCCTGAGCGCGCGTAGGGTCATCTGTTGGCACTGCTTCGCAGTTAAAGGGCACGCCGAGTTCGTCGCCTACACCTCGCAGCGATCTCACTACCGATGGTGGGTAGGCAACCGTGCCAATGGCGGTTTGCTTGTCCATCTTGATTTGTTCGAGTTCGCCGGGTAGGTACACGGACTGGCCTGGGAGCGCATCGTGCTCCCCCGCTTCGCGGATCTGGGCGACCATGTGCTCAATGTCGTCGTAGTAGCCGTCGCGGTCCCTGAACATGCCCGGATCCATGAGCAAGAAGAACTGTCCGCGCTGTCCCACTGCCACGTCACCGGTGTGGGCTGAAGCGGCCAGTATTCCCGCGGTGATGTTGGAGGCAATGGCCATACCGATGCCCTTGTAGCCACCGATAGCCGGGACGATACCTCCTATAGCCACATCGGGGTCAACGGTGGGATTGCCGTCGTTGTCTAAGAAGCCCCACTCGGCAGGTATCTGCTCGCCCTCCGAGCGGGCTCGCAACACTTTGCCCAAGGCCACCGGTGTGATTGCCATGTCCAACACAATGGGGGGCTGGCTGCGGCGGGGGAATGTCCACACGATCGGATTGTTGCCGAAGAGCTTGCGACGGCTCCCAAATGGCGCAAGATTCGGCACCGACGTAGTCGTGGCATGGCACACAAAACCAGCTTCGGCAGCAAGGTACGGGTAGTTTGCCCCACACCCCCAGTCGTTGGAGTTGCGGATCACGCCTGCCACGAGGCCGCTGCTGCGGGCGGCGCCAATGAGTTGCTCCATGAAGCGCGTGATCACTAGCTGTCCGAGACCGTGATGACCGTCCGCAACGAGCACCGCTGGCGTGCGCGAGACGATCTCGCACTGTGCTGTCGGGTCAGTGGTGCCATCGCGGAACCAGTTGACGTACCAACTGACCCGCTGAAATCCGTGTGTGTCCACGCCGCGTCGGTCCGACCAGAGCTGGTTATCAACCACAGTCGTAGCGTCGGCGGTGGTCATACCGGCAGCCGCGTAGGCCGCAACGCCCCACTTCCGAAGCTCCTCCAGGCGAAACGACACGGGTTCGCTGCTCTTGTCGTGACTGACTTCGCTGTTGTCGCCGTCTGTCTGTCTGTCGTCTGGGATGCCGCGTGGCAGCGTTGTTCTGGGTTCGACTCGTTCCTTCACGAGGCCGACGCTATGCGTCCAGACAAGAGACCGCCCAGTTGGAGGCCGCCCAGTTGGCGGGCGCCCAGACAGGAAGCCGCCCAGATAAGAGTGCGTCCAGAAAACAGAAATCAGTGAACTGGCCAGCCGCAAGCTGGGTTACAACCATAGATGCTCAGGCCCAGGCTTGTAATGCCCTCGCTTAGCAGGCCCAGCATCGCAGAGCTGGAATTACAAGCCTGGTTTGGTCACCATCACGATGATGGCGGCCACGATGACCAGGTTGCTTGCCATGTACCAACGTTCGGCACGTTTGCGAAGTCTTGGCAGTTCGCCCGATAGCTCCGGATTGCGTTGCTGAAGGTCAGCGTTTAGGGCTTTAGCCAGTTTGGTGAGCGTGGGGCGCAGCGCGCCGTGTGCGATTGCAGCCCAAGCGAAGTACAAGAGGAACGCTGCGGTAACCCAGCCTTGTCGAAAGGTCCAACGGTCATCCACCAGCACGGCGACAACACCCGCGATTCCAGCAAGGTAGGCAGCGGGTTCTGTCAGCCGAGCCGATCCGAACTCCAATGCTCTTCGCACGACTTGGTCAGCCTCGGGGCATTCCACTCTTGTCTTACGCAGCATCACGCTGCCCAGGGCGCTGCCGCCGAATCCGACGACCGCGCCAACGAGGTGAAGAACCAGCACAGCTTGATACCAGCCGGAGTTGAAGTTGGCAGCCATCAGCCCTTTGGCTCCCTGGTAGCTCCTTGAGGCATCATGCCCGTGAGTATGGCAACCGATGCAGGTAGCAGTAGAGCATTCCGGTAGCAGTAGAGCACTACGGCGAGAAGTTCCAATTGGGTCTTGCGCCCTGCCTGGGCGGGGGTAGCATAAGGAGGAGCGAGTTGGTGTTACTTGACACGGTAGCGACGAGTTCGCTGTGGCGGGCCGCCAACTGGCTTTCAGATTTCAACTGCCTGTGGCTGATTGTCGGCAGATGTCTAAACAGGCGTCTAGAGGGAGCAAAAAGTTATGTTCACTACTGATCAAGAGCAAGAGACCAACCGGCCCGTGAAGCGCCGCGTAGTCGCCTCAGCACTGATGGCTGTGATCCTTGCTGCGGGGTTGTTGGCCACCGTCGCGGCTTCGCCAGCATCGGCTGCGCGCCCGCCCACGCCCGCCAACGTGAGTGCCACCGTCGGCGACGTTGAGGCAACCATCACCTGGGATGCCGCTGGTAGTGGTGAGTCTTGCTATACCAACGATTGGTTTGTGGTTCTCACAAATGAGAGCGACGGGTCGGCAGCAGCCAGGTCGGCTCAGCTCAACCGCAGCGAGAACAGTTGGCACGTAGCTGAACTCTCCCCGAGTACCACCTACCGGGCGTACGTGTATGCCCATACTTCGAGCACAGCCTCTGATTGTAGTGATCCTGCGAATGTCTACTCAGCGGCGGGCGAGACGTCATTCACCACAAACGCCAGTAACGCCTCGGGGGATCCTTCCACAACAGCGATCACGAAGCGGGCACCTAGACGTGTGCGGAATCTCACCGTGACCCCTAGCGGCACAAGCGCAACGGTGACGTGGAATGTACCGGCAGCGCGGGGGAACAACCTGCGGTGCAGCGCTGGCAGCTTCTACAGCTACAAATATAAGAACCTGTCCACCGGCGAGGTCACATACCTAACGAACAACGTGGGCCATCACGATTCGCAACGAGAAAGAACCGCGACACTCACCGGTTTGACCTCAGGTACCAGGTACCGCATCAAGGTCTATGTATACGGTTCGGAAGACAATTGCCCATGGTCTCGTGCCAGGATCAAGACCTGGACCCAATAGTCCAGATACAAGCTAGGTCTGCCTCAAGTCAGGCCGGAATCTGCACTCGGTCCGGCACGGTTTTCTGACACGGTCAGACGCGGTCTGATTGGTGCAGCTAGATGGGCCCAGCCGGATAGCAACAGCAGACATAATCACTCTCCTAGTGCGGGTGGTGCCTCCAACAGCAGCACTGTTGGAGGCACCACCCGCGTTCGCTTGTTCAGCAACCAATGGTCCTTTACAGCACGCCCGTCATAATGCAGCACGCCATCTGCAGCAGTGTGTGCGGCGAACACCTGCGCGGTGCGTAGTGGTCTTACGCACTGTGAGCTTTTGTGAGCCTCAAGCGTCTGCTGGGCTGTCAAATCGGCTGCCGTTTTGGTTGGCTAGACCGGTGGTTGGCTAAATCGGTTGGCCAGGACGATTGGCTGAGCTGGCTGGCCGAGGACTACGCAGATGACTACTCTGTGGTGCGGGAACTACGTTACGCAGCCATGCGTGACGAGAGGGGATGCCAATCATGAAAGCTGCAGTACTCAACGAGATTCCGGGCGAACTTGAGATAGAGGACATCAGCGTTGATGCTCCGGCATCGAATGAGGTGCTAATGAGGGTGATGCACGCGGGCTTGTGCCATAGCGATCTGCACTTCATGGATGCCCACTGGCCTTACCAGCTTCCTGCCGTCATGGGTCACGAAAGCGCCGGTGTGATTCAGGCTGTCGGCGACAATGTGTCCTACGTCAAGCCGGGCGATCACGTCATCTCCTGCCTGTCGGTCTTTTGTGGTCACTGCGAGCGCTGCCTCACCGGTCGACCCAACATCTGTGCCAACCACGCAGCAGTAGCGCGTGCTGATGGCGCCGCGCCGAGGCTGTCAAAACCGGACGGCACCGAGGTCTCTCAGTTCGCTCGACTCGGGGGATTCGCCGAAGAGATGCTTGTGCATCAGAACGCGGTCGTGAAGATTCGAGACGACATGCCGCTGGATCGCGCAGCGCTGATCGGCTGTGGCGTCACTACCGGACTGGGAGCCGTCTTCAAGACGGCCCGTATCGAGCCTGGTTCAACTGTTGCTGTATATGGTGCCGGTGGCATCGGCTTGTCGGCCGTACAGGGGGCTCGCATCGCCGGTGCGGGCCGGGTTATCTCTGTAGACGTAGAAGACTCCAAGCTGGAAACAGCGCGCCAGTTGGGTGCCACCGACACAGTCAACGGCGCAGAGGTAGACGCTGTCGCGGCTATCCACGAACTGACCGGCGGTGGTGTGGATTACGCCTTTGAGTGCATCGGGTTGAAGAAGACGTGTGAGCAGGCGTGGTCGTCGTCTCGTCAGGGCGGTACGACGGTCATCGTCGGCATGATGCCCTTCGGTGAGAAGATTGAGATTCCCGGCTATGAGGTGTTCATGATGGAAAAACGGCTTCAGGGCTCAATGATGGGCTCGAATGCCTTCCGGGTAGATATGCCCAGATACGTTGATATGTACCTTGACGGCCGCTTGATGCTTGATGAGATGATCTCGGCGCACCTGCCGCTTGAGGACATCAACCTCGGCTATGAGCAGATGCGCCAGCGCGTCGGAACTCGCACAGTCGTTGATTTTGACTAGTTGTCAGAGATCTTAGCTAGCGAACCCACACGCCAGAAGCCCACACGCCAGAAGCCCCAAACACCAAAGCCCCAAACACAGAAGCACTGTGGCGGCGTGGCGGTAGCGCGACGACGCGGCGACAACGGGACTTTGGCTACACAACGGCGCTAGCGAGACAATGGCATTTGGACATCGGCAATCAGTCACTGGCAATCGGGCACTGGCAGTGAGGCATGAGCGATATGGACGTTGGATATGGACGTTGAAGGCAAAGTTGCTGTAGTGACAGGTGCCGCGAGCGGGATGGGTCGTGCCATGGCCGACACGTTCGCTGCGGCAGGCATGAAGGTTGTGCTGGCTGACATTGAGGAAGCGCCGCTGAATGATGCGGCAGCCGCACTCCGGGCCGCAGGCGCCGAAGCTATGGCTGTGCGTACGGACGTATCTAAGCTAGATGATGTTGAGGCATTGGCGGATGCTGCTGTGTCCCGCTTCGGCAGTGTCAATGTGCTGTGCAACAACGCCGGTGTAGGTATTCCCGGGCCAGTCGGAGCCATGTCGCTTGAAGACTGGCGCTGGACCCTCAATATCAACCTGTGGGGGCCGATCCATGGCTGTCACGTGTTCCTGCCGATTATTGAGGCGCACGGTGAAGGTCACATCAACTCAACAGCTTCGGTGGCCGGTTTGTACGGAGGTGCCTCCTTGGGTGCCTACAACGTGTCCAAACACGGTGTGGTGGCGTTGATGACCACGTTGGAGCGAGATTTGCGGCAGCGCAATTCGCCGGTGCATGCTTCGGTGCTGTGTCCAGGGCCGATCAATACCAACATCGTGTACAGCCAGCGCAACCGCGACCCGCAAGATGCCGCGCACCATGTCCACACCAGACAAGGCGAGAAGTTCTGGGACATGCTCAAGGGCTTTCTGGCTGAGGGCATGGATCCAGCACAGGTAGGGCCTATGTTGCTTGACGCAGTGCGCACTGAGCGTTTCTGGGTGCTGACACATCCAGAGATGGCCAAGATCGCCCGTTACCAGATTGATGCGATGCTTGAAGACGGGCACCTCACACGCTGAGTGCTCGCCAGCCTGTTGACTTGCAGGCTTGTGCAGAATCCAAACCGGTTGACTACCGATCTGAGCAACTTCTACTGCACTGCGCCTGCTGAACTGCTACTGCTGAACCACTTCTGCTGAACTTTCCTACTGAACTTGCATTTGCTGAGCTACTTCTGATGCCTCAATGAAGCCCGCACGACCGGCTGGGCACCCCACGTTGACCGCGCCAGCCGCGCAGCCATCGGTGTTCGCTGTCAGCCCCGCTGTGTGCACCGAGTCGTACTCAGCGCTCTCAGCCGCGAAAGCGCAGCCCGCGGCAGCGCCCGGCTATCGGTGGTTGCTCCTGCTGGTGATTGGGTTGGCTGTGCTCGGTTTCGGGTCGCTGATGACGTTGGTCACCGCTGCGCTAACGCCCATCTCCGAGGAACTCAACACTTCGCTGGCCACAGCCGGTTGGGTGATGACCGGTCTGATGCTAGCCATGGCCGTCTCCACGCCCATGGGCGGCAAGCTGGCTGACTCTTTCGGGCACCGACGAGTGTTCATGGTGGGCATGGTCGGTATGACTGCTGCGATGATCGTCAACACTTGGGTTCCCAACATAGGCAGCTTCATCGCTGTGCGTGTGGTGTTCGGCATGTGTGGTGGAATGCTGATGCCCTCTGGGATGGCGCTACTGATGCACGCCTTCGGACCCGCTGACCGCGCACGCGCTGTCGGATGGTTCCAGTTCGCCATGACCGGCGCGCCGACTATCGGAGTCATTGCTGGCGGTCCGCTACTGAACGTGTTCGGCTGGCGCGGCATATTCATGCTGTTCGGCATTGTCGGACTTGTCGGCACGGCGTTGGCGGCTCTTGTCGTCAAGCCCATTCCTCATGGCGAGCGTGTGCCAATTGACTTTCTGGGCGCGCTGCTGCTAGCGGCCGGGACGTTGCTAGTGCTATTGGCCATAACTCGCGTGCCTACGTTGACCAATGTTGGCGTGTCCCCTCTTAGGGACGGCGCCTTCCTGGCGATGCTGGGGGGAGCCGTGCTGTGCTACCTGGCGTTTCCGAGGTGGGAGCGTCGCGTCAAGGCCCCGCTGCTTGATTTGCGACTGTTCCGCCGGGCCAGTTTTACGCTGCCGCTCATTGCGGCTCCTTCCAACCAGTTCGCCTATATGGGCGCGTTCACATTGGTGCCAGCAATTTTGCAGACCCGATATGGCTACTCCGTAGGCGCAGCGGCACTGCTGATGGTTCCCCGGCCGGGCGCCTTTGCTATCGCTTCACCCCTAGGCGGAACGATCGTGTCCCGCTTTGGCGCTCGAGCACCAATGTTGTTCGGGACAATTGCCATGATTGGTTCGATGCTGGCGTTCGCTGTAGGGGTTGATCCTGCGGGCTGGGGGCTCTTCGCCATATTCGTCGGCTTGGTGCTGTCGGGTCTGTCAGCGGGTATCGGTTCACCGGCGTACCAGATGCTTGTAGCGAACTCGGTCGAAGACAAAGACCTCGGGGTCGCCAACGGCATGAATCAGACCGTCATGTGGATCGGCATCATCTTTGGTATCCAGACAATGCTGGCGTTCGCAGGTGACGACCCTTCTCTCGGCCGGCTGCGCGCTACCTTCGTGCTGGGTGCCTTCGTAGCGGCGATCGGTTTCATCGCACCGCTGTTCGCCACTCGTCGCGCCGCTGGCGGTGCTGCCTAAGACAGGATTGCTTGGTCAGTTCTACTTGGCAGCTTGCTGCAGTTAGCTGGCCGTTTTGGCTGGCTATCCGTATTGGCTGGCTATCCATATTGGCTGCTTATATCGGCTAGCCACACCGGCTGGCTGCACCAGATGGCCAAATTTCGTCGTTTAGAGCGTTGCGAGGAACTCCAGCAGTTCGGTGTTGAACTCGGCCGCGGCCTCTTGCTGAACCCAGTGACCAATGCCGTCAATGATCACCGACTTGTGCAGGTTGGGCAGGGTTTCGCCGAACTTGGCTATGGAACCGGCACCCCACACGGTCGGCCCGTCCACCTCGCCGCCGACGAATAGACTGGGTTGTGTGATGGCGGCGCCGTCAAAGGCTGCCATGTCTTCCCAGTCTCGGTCCACGTTGCGGTAGCGGTTGAGCCCGCCGGACATGCCCGTGCGGGTGAACTCCGAGACGTAGTAGTCAAATTCGGCCTCGGACATCCAGTGAGGCCAATCATCGTGTGCTGGCCAGATGAAATTGTCGGCGAGCTTCCCGCCTGGTGCCACGCTGAAGCCGCCACCGGATGAGTCGCCTGCTGCTCGTCGCGCTCGCACGCCATCGCCAGAACCGGCGTAGTACATGCCCAATAGCCAGCGGGCCAGGTCCACCTCCATCTCCGCTTCTGCCCGACCTGGCTCCTGGAAGTACTCAATGTAAAACTCTTTGTCACCGCCCATCATTCGGAACGCGGCACTTGGCTTGAAATCGCTGCGGGCGTTATACGGCACGCTCACTAGAGCGAGTGCCCGGAAGATGTCGGGCCGCAGCAAGGCGGAACTCCAAGCGATGGGTGCGCCCCAGTCGTGTCCGACGATGACTGCGTCGTCGGCGCCGAGCGCTCGCACAACTCCGACGTTGTCGGCGACGTGTCGCACCATGCGGTAATCCTCCACAGCGGCTGGTGCGTGAGAGCGGCCATAGCCGCGCACGTCAATTGCCACCGCCCGGTAGCCAGCCGCAGCCACCGCCCCGAGTTGGTAGCGCCATGAGAACCACGACTCCGGAAAGCCATGAACGAACAGGACGAGTGGCCCTTCCCCTACTTCTGCGACGTGAATTCGAGTGCCAAGTGCATCTACATTGTGGTGTTTCACCCTCGACAGGTCGTAGGTCGCGTCAGTGGAAGCGTCTTGAGTGGCGGTGTTGCTGGTTTCAGTCATGTCGACAGTTTGGCCTGCCCAAGCTGGCTCGCGCGCCGCACCCGTCAGCCCGTGGCCTGCAGCGAGAGGTAGTCCTAGCGAGCCTGAGCCTGTACCTGAGTCTGCGCTTGATTCTGCTGCAGCCTAAGTTGCCGGAAGTATGGGTCGCCGGAACTTGACACCATGCTGGAATTTGAAGAGCTGAGGAACTAGAAATCATGCTGCAACTTGAAGCCATGCCACTCGAGACCATCCAGCTTGAGCCTGAGCGCGAGACGTTGCGAGTCTGGTTGAACCGGCCCGAGTCGCGCAATGCGCACAATCAGGTGATGGTGCGAGAGGTCGGTGACCTGTTCACAGCACTCAACGGTCAAACCAAGTACCGCGTGGTCGTGCTGGGCGGACGCGGTAAGTCGTTCTGCGCAGGAGCTGATCGCAAGGAGCAGCCCGAGGCGGCGACAAACGACCGAGAGGCGCGTTACGTCAATCAGCTAGGCCGACGAGCTGCCCGCGCTGTTGAAGACTGCGAGGCTGTCACCGTCGCACGAGTACATGGCCACGCGATCGGTGGTGGCTGCTGCTTTGCGGCTAGCTGCGACTTCCGCCTCACCGAAGCCGATGCAATGTGGTACGTGCCCGAGGTTGAGCTGGGTGTGCCGCTGCCGTGGGGTGCCACACCGAGACTCATCAGCGAACTTGGCATGTCGCGAGCTCGTCAGTTCATCATGACCAGCGAGCGTATCGATGGCCGTCAAGCGGCTGAGTGGGGCTTGGCCCATGAGGTGTGCGAGGGCATAGAGGCCCTAGATGCCGCAGTTGAGCGATGGGTGTCAAGGCTGTTGGACCTACCGGCGCTGTCCGTGCAAATGGCCAAACACCAGATGCGCGGCTACAGCCAGCTCACGCGACTCGGTGACCTCTCCGAGTTTGACGGCGACGCCTCTGCCCGCGCCATCGTGAGTGAGGACGCCCGAACTCGGTTCGGCACGTTCTAGAAGTTCTAGCGAGCGCGCGTTGTAGCCCTATTGATCAGCAGCTAGCGCAGTCAGCCCCAGCCAGAGCATTTGGCCCTAATTCGCGGTCGCGGTTGCAGCTACAGCTCGCCGGGCTCCTCGCCGGGCAGATATGTCACCGGCAGGCCCGTTAGGCGACGAAGTCGAGAGGGCAGGTCGGCGCCCACCAGACGTGAGGCTCCCGCTGGCAGGGTTGACAAAATGATGCCGTCAAAGCTCGCACGCGACAGCACCGCCTGAACCGCCTGCAGCGGATCTGGGTCGCCGAGTTCGCCCGTAGCGGCGTACGACGCTGCTGCGATCTTCGCTAGCTGCGCGTCGAGGCGCTTTTGTGCTTGGTCCATGCCCAGCGTGTCCGGCCCCAAGTAGTCAGGCGAAGGCACGTGTTCTGAGGGGATTCCAGTCACCGGGTCGGCTGCGAGCATCGAGAGTCGGCGTGCCCGTGCGTAGCTCTTTGAGTGCGTCATTGGAACGAGCAGATGGAATTCGCATGGACCAAGGGAGTTCAGGCGATCAATCTCGGCTACCACCTCACCGGTGCCCAAGGTCTGGTTGGCCACTATCAACCAGCGCGTGACCTCCACATCGGGCGCCCCTGGCGTCAGACCTGGACGCATTCGGTCAACGCGGAACGCCATTCGCAGCTTGATGCGGTACAGGGCGATCTCGTCGTCCACAATCATCACATCGCGCTCTTCAACATGGGCCACCGACAGATCGCGAATGGTTTTGGTGGCCTCGGCTACTCCTCGGCGCGCTGCGTCCTCCCAGGACATCCGACTCGCTGCAACCAGCGTTATGACTTTTTCAACGGCCCTATTGTTGACAGCCGTATTGTCTGCAGCCTGGTAGTTGTGCTGAGGTGATTCTTGCAAGACGCGGACCTGCTGATCGTGCGAAGTGTGCTGGCGAGCCAGCCAGCTTGTGCTGGTGAGGCAAACTGTAGGGCACGCCGCGATAGCGCGGCACCGTGCGAACTGCCATGAGCGTGATGAGGTCAAGGCTGTACAGCCAGAGCAATGCGGCTAGGGAAACACGGCAGCAAGGCGGAGTATCGGCTGGACCAACCGGACCGGCCAAAGCGACTAGACCGACGAGATCGCCTGCTCCGGCCAGATTTACCACAACGAGCTTGACCACAACGAGGAGAGAACCATGAGCAGCGTTTACAACGTCATTGAGTTGATCGGAACCAGCGAGGAATCGTGGGAGAAGGCAACACAGAATGCGATCGCCGAGGCCTCTAAGACCTTGCGCGATCTCCGGGTTGCTGAGGTTGTTGAGCAAGATGTCGTGATTGAGGGCGGCGCGATCTCAGCGTTCCGAACCAAAGTTCGCCTGTCGTTCAAGCACGAGTCGCCTTGACCAGTAAGCGCCGCCCGCTTCAATGACTGCGAGCGACCGTGACAGCGAAAGTCTTGGGGCAGACAGGCTCGCGGGCAGCGGCCCAGAGGGAATCGGTCTAGAGGGAATAAGGGGCCTAGAGGGAATACGGGTAGTTGAGCTGGGGCAGATGGTGGCGGCACCGTGGACGGCCAAACTGCTCGCTGACCTCGGCGCCGATGTAATCAAGGTGGAGCCCCCAGACGGTGACGCCGCGCGTCTTCGTGGCCCTTTTGTCCCCGGCAAGAACGGCAGCTCTGGCAGCTCCGGTACCTACGACGCATGCGGCCTACCCAGCAACGCCGGTCACGGCGATGTCGGTCGCAGTGGTGTCAGTCGCAGCGACGTCAGCGGTCTATTTGAGGCGATCAACACGAACAAGCGCAGTGTGCTCGCTGATCTCTCCCGTCCCGACGGCAGCGCTGTGCTTGATGAGCTTCTTGGTGAAGCGGACCTGTTCATACACGATCTCCCGCCACGTGTCGCTGCGGCGCACGACCTGGTAGCGCCGTCGCTCAGGGCGCAGTATCCGTCGCTCGTGACAACGTCAATCACGCCCTTTGGGCAGACCGGCGCTTATGCGGACTGGAAGGCGACTGAGCTGCAGGTGATTCATGGAGGCGGCTGGGGGTGGCTTACTCCCGGCTGCGTGCAGGACACCGAGTTGCCGCCTCTTAAGCCGCACGGTCACCAGGCTGCGTTTCAATCCGGCTTCGCCGCAGCAGGCGCGTCGATCGCCGCTGTAGATCGGGCGCAACGCACTGGGCACGGCGAGCACATTGACTTCGCGCAGATGTCTCACGTCGTCGGAATGCTGGAGGCAGCGTTTATCAGTTGGTCCTACAGGGGAGAGAATCCGAGCCGGCTGGGCGCTCGCCTGCTCAACCCGTGGGGGATATTTCCAGCAGGTGACGGACAGATCTTTGTGGTGTGCGTTGAGTCTGACCAGTGGGAACGGCTGAAGGATTTTATGGGCAAGCCGGAGTGGGCTGACATGGGCATCTTCGACACCCTTGAAGACCGCTTAGAGAACGAGGACCTGCTGCGGATGTGGCTAGGTGCGTGGATCGCCGATCAGTCGGTGTCCGAGTTGTTTCATCGGGGCCAGGCTGAGCGATTGGCGTTGGCTCCGGTCAACACGGTGGCGCAGATGGCCGCCGATCCTCACCTAGCGGAACGCGGCTTTCTTGTCACTTACGAGCATCCGGCACTGGGCGACATCACTGTTCCGGGAGCGCCGTCACGACTGACCAATCCGTGGTGGGCGATTCGTCTTCCCGCGCCTGGGCTGGGCGAGCACGATGGAGCAAGGTTCACAGATGCGGAGCGGTTGCAGCCAGAGTCGTCGGGCCCCAAGGTTGCAAGCCCAGTATCGGCAAGCCCAGTATCGGCAAGCCCAGTATCGGCAGCCCCAGCTTTGGCAGACCTAGGCAACCGCCCACTTGACGGTGTGACGGTGGCAGATTTCACCTGGGTATGGGCAGGCCCTTACTGCACTTTGCACTTGGCGCATCTGGGAGCGACGGTCATCAAAGTGGAGTCAGCGACCCGGCCGGATTTGGGCCGTCGACTGCCGACGCACTCCGGTCGTCACCGCTTGTCGCTTGATACCAACGGCTACTTCAACCAGTATGGCCAGGGCAAGAAGAGCATTGCGGTTGACTTGAGTACGCCAAAGGGCCGTGAGTTGGCGAAGCGCTTAGCGCTGGCGTGCGACTTGGTGGTATCCAACTACGCCACCGGCGTCATGGATGCTTGGGGCTTGGGCTACGACGCACTGGCCGCAGAGCGTCCCAATGTGATCGTAGGAGCTATCAGCGGATACGGCCACCACGGACCGTATCGGTCCTACATGGGCTATGGGCCCACTACCGGGCCGTTGTCTGGCCTCGCGTCAATGACCGGTTATCCGGGCGACGCGGCAGCGGAGTTGGGTGTGTCGCTCGGCGACCCGGCGGCAGGCATTGCCACGGCATTTGCGCTGGTAGCAGCGCTGGTGGCCCGGCGCCGCACCGGGGAAGGCCAGTTCATTGACACGTCGCTGTGGGAGGCAACCACGGCGTGTGCGTCGGAGGGCTGGATGGAGTGGGTGATGCGGGGGGTCCAGCCTACGCCCATGGGCAATCTTGACCCATTGTGGTCGCCGCACAACCTGTATCGCTGCGCGGGAAACGACGACTGGGTTGCCATCTGCTGTGTAGACGACGCCGAATGGGGCGCGTTGGCTGGCATCGCAGCAATAGACCCGTCCGATGAGCGGTTCGCATCGGCTGCGGCGCGCAAGGCCAATGAGGACGAGCTGGACAAGCTCATCAGTGCGTGGACACGCCAGCGCGATCAGTGGGACGTCACTGAGTTGTTGCAAGCGGCTGGCGTGCCCGCGTTCCCCTCGCTCAGCGCCCGTTCGCTTGAAGTCAATCCGCACCTGGCGGAACGTGGGCTCATTGAGCGGCTGGACCATCCCGTCGTAGGTCAGATGAGTCACGTCGGTATCCCATGGCGCCTAACCGATGGCACCAACGGCGTGCGATCCGCTGCGCCTACTCTGGGTCAGCACACACATGAGGTATTGGCTGGCGTGCTGGGCCTCAACCCCGATGAGATCAACGCACTGGAGCAAGCTGAAGTTCTGCGTTAGAGGCAGCGCTAGGACCAGCTAGCCAACTACCAGCCAGTGAACTGCTCGGCTAATCGAGTGGACTCGAGTAGACAGACGAGGGCGGAATAACCCAAGTGGTTCAAGTGGACTTTCAAGCGGATTATTGCGGCCATTCGGTTAGGGCAACAACGTCAAAAGCCGCGCCCGCTGGGTCGGCGACTGTCGCCATGCGGCCAGGACCCCAGTCATAGGCTGGCACCATCACGCCGCCGCCATTGGCCATTGCCTTTGCGCAAGCGGCATCAACGTCGCCCACTCCGAAACTAACGCGCCAGTGCGGCGGCACGCCTTCTGGCAACGGCATTGCTGCGGTGCTCGCCACCGGCTCGCCTGCGAGCGTGAATACCGTTGGCGAATCGGCCCCTTCGTGCATCTTTGACGCTTCCCAGCCGAACAGCGTGTTGTAGAAGTTCGCTGCAGCCTCGTTGTCATGCGTCGCGACCTCGGCCCAGGTGAATGCGCCCGGGGCATTGACGACCCCCGCACCAATTGCAGTGATCGGTGTCCACATCTGGAACACAGCGCCCGTCGGGTCGGCGGCGATCACCATGCGACCAGCCGCGTTTGGACCGGGCGCAGGCACGTCACTAGCCGGTCGCATGACCATTCCACCGGCTGCCGTAGCAGCTCCGGCGGAGGCGTCCACATCATCTACGGTCATATAGACACACCAGCAGGGCGGGACGCCTTCGCTGAGCATCTCAGGTGGTATGTCAAAGATGCCAGCGGCTGGTCGCCCATCAACTACTGCCATGACGTAGTTGATCTCACCGGTGGGATCGCGCTCGTATTCCCAGTCCATGACCGCTCCGTAGAAGTCAAGTGCGCCTTCGACATCGGTCGTGGCCAAGTCAACCCAGGAAGGAGTGCCAGCTTGGTAGCTGTCTCGCAGGGACATGATCATCACCGCCTATTGGTCGTCTATTGGTCAGCTTCTTTGTCAACTTATCGGGTAGAAGGAGCGCCCTCTAGTGGCCTGGCGCGAGGGCGCGGCCCAGGGCGAGGGCGCTGAGTTCCTGGGCTTCGTGTGCCTGGCTCAACAAGCTGGTCATGCCGAAGAAGCCGTGGAACTGGCCTGGATACTCAATGAGCGTTGTGGGTACGCCAGCGTCGGCGAGCTTCTGTGCATAAGCAACGCCTTCGTCGCGCAAGGGGTCGTGCCCGGCCACGATCACGAACGCCGGTGCAACGCCGGTTGGGTCGTCTGCGGCGAGCGGCGCCGCGTATGGGTTGCTGCGCTGCTCGGGTGGGCAGTAGTGATCGTCAAACCAGATCATTGCGGATCGGGTCAGCAGGTAGCCCTCGGCATTGGCAATCATCGAATGCGTGTCGCGGTCAAAATCGGTGACGGGGTAGATCAGAAGCTGTAGCGCCAGCTTGTGGTGAGCGTCGATGGTTGCATCGCTATTCGGGGATTCGCTCGAGGCGCTGTTTGAGACTGCTCTTGACGATGCGTTTGAGATTGGGCTAGAGGCGTTGGAGGCTCCGTCTCGGCACATGAGCGCTACCGCGGCTGCCAGATTGCCGCCAGCGCTGTCGCCGCCTACCGCCACCCGTGCTGGGTCGATGCCCAACTCGGTGGCATTGTCCATGACCCAGCGGGTGGCTGCACAGCAGTCATCCGCGGCGGCCGGAAACCGATGCTCAGGAGCGAGCCGGTAGTCCACTGACACCGTCACGATGCCAGCCAACGTTGTGAGCGCTCGGCACGTGCGGTCGTGAGTCTCAATGCTGCCCACCACCCAGCCGCCGCCGTGGAAGTACACCAAACAGCCGAGCGTTCCGTTGCCGTTGGCGGCGTCGGCGGTGCTAGCGCCATCTCCCGGACGGTAGATCCGTACTGCGATGTCGTTGTTGGCAGGGCCTTTGATTGTGCGGTTCTCCACACTGGCCACGTCCACGAACTCGCCAGCGGGTGGCATTTCTTCAAAGCCCCGGCGAGCAATCTCGTGGCCAACCTCTTCAAACGACGGTCGTCCCAGTGCGTTTAGCTGGTCAATTACGGCTGACGCTTCTGCTTCAAGGGTCACGGCGCGCAGCTTAGGTCTGCGCCTGCATCGCTGCTGAGGTTGTTTCTCTGCGAATACCGCATCTTCTCTGCGAGTGCCGCATCGCTAGTTGGCGCAGTATCTGTGTTGGCGCTGTCACTCTGCTAGATTTTCGGGGGCCATATTCTGGGTGGAGACTCCGGGCTGCCTGGGTTGACCAGCTTGACCGGGTTGACTGGGGTTGACACTGCCGGGATGAGGGCGAGCAATTCAACGACTGGTTCAACGAGACCAAGTTCAACTAGACCAAGTAGATCAGGGGGATGCTGTGGCCACCAAGGCTGGAGAACGTCTGGACTTTGATGGCGGCGTACAAGTCATCGTGACCAAGGGCGGCGACGCTGATGTTTCAGCGTCCGCTGGGGGCGATGGGCTGAAGGTCGGCAAGCGCTATCAAGACGAAGATTCCGGTATTGAGGTGCTTGTTACCAAGCCGGGCGCCGTGACCTTGCAGTGCAACGGCAAGGACATGGAGTTGCAGGAACCCAAGAAAACAAAATCGGCAGACTGAGGCCGCGAAGCCCTGAAGCTGGCACGGGCTCGGCTGAACTAGCTGTGCCTGCTGGGCTGGCTGGTATGGGCTAGGGGGCCGAACTCGGGAGGGTGGTGGCACCCTGAGACGCATAGAGCACCTACTGCCCGGCGGTGAGTTGGACCGCGCTAGCGCACGTGCATTGGTTGAGTTATGCGCTGGGGTGCGTGAAGCGCGCGAGCCAGCAGTGTTGGTGCTTCGCAGTGAGCCCGGTACCGACTTTTGTTCTGGTATCGGCTTTGACCCCATTGAACTTCAACCTGACCCGGCGTCGGCGTTGGCAGCGGTACGAAATCCCGTGGTGTGTGCCGTCTCAGGCGGCTGCTTCGGTGCAGGGCTGGAGATAGCGTTGGCCTGCGATGTTCGTGTGTGCGATGCGAGTGCGCGGTTCGCGCTTAGCGACGTGTTGCGCGGTCGGTTGCCGTGTTGGGGCGGCACTCAGCGGTTGCCGCGAGCGGTTGGCGCCTCGCGGGCGAGTTCAATGTTGTTGCTGGGCACCGAGCTGGATGCCGTAACTGCATTGGCATGGGGACTGACGCACGCTGTTGAACCCGATCTGAATGTGGCCGTGGACCACTGGTTGGATGAGTTAGCCGCTGCAGGCCCCCTGGCCTTGGAGTTCGCCAAGGAAGCCGTCCACCGGGGCTCTGAGCTGCCGCTTGCTGACGGGTTGCGCTTGGAAGGCGATCTAAATCACCAGCTCGCGGCCACAGAAGATCGCGCCGAGGGCCTTGCCGCGTTCTTTGACAAACGTCCGCCGGACTTTTGCGGCCGTTGATGTGCGAAGACCGATTTGCTTGGGTTGATGCGCTGAGGTTGATGTGCGGTGGCTGATGTGCGTGGTTGGTTGCCGCCGGGGTTGTTCACCTACGGTGCTGAGTTGGCTGCCGAGGTGGACAGGCGACTAGGCGCAACCGGCGCAGTTGGAACCAGAGTAGGAATTGTGGGCGATGCTGCCCGCTGGCTGGAAATGCCCAGGCGGCTAGGTCTGGTAGCGCTCGCTGACACACCCGACCAGCCCGTTCTATGGGGCGATGGCGCTTTGTGTGTGGATCTCGGCCCCGATGACCATGAGACCTGGCAGCGCTTCGCGGCCTTGTATGGTCACGAGCCTGGCGACGAAACTGGCAAGAAGCCTGGCAATCAGCCAAGCAAAACGACTGCCGGAACGACGAATGCGGAAACAGCGGGCGACGGGCCAGGAAAGTCGCTCAGAAGAACAGCGGGCTACGGGTCCGGCAACGAGCCGGGTGACAGGACCCGTAACGAGTGGGACCGCCAGGCGGGTCTTGAGTCTTGCCCTGAGGCTGTAGCAGTTGCGGCACAAGAATGGCGTCTTGCGGTTACGCCTTACCGCAAACTATGCCGATATACCTCCCGAGAGCCGTACCGAGAGCCATACCGAGAGCCAAATGTGGAGCCATATAGGCAGCTCGACCGGGAATCGCCTGCTCTGTCTGCTCTGCACGTGCAGCCTGAGCCATATGCGCAACACGGGTCTTGCGCGTTGCCTGCGACGTCTAACTCTGCACTGGGTGGCAACAGCTCCGATGGCGTCGCCTCGGTCAGTGTGGCTTCTGACAGCACCGCTACTGACAGCGTCAGCTCGGTTGATGGTTTGCAGATACTGGATATGACCTCAATGTGGGCCGGACCGCTGTGTACTGAGCTGCTGGGTCGAGCGGGCGCCTGCGTGCGCAAGGTCAGTTCTGCTGCGCGACCCGACGGCCTTGCGGATACGCCCATGTTCGCCGAACTGAATGCACACAAGATCGCTGTGAAACTAGACCCGCGGCAACCGCTCGGTCGGCGATGCCTTGATGAGCTGCTAGCGACAACCGACCTTCTGGTCACCTCGCTCTCACCGCGGGCTCTCGCAAATCTAGAGCTATTGCCCTCGCAGCTTGCGGCCCTTCACCCGCACTTATGCACTCTGGCCATAACTGCCTTTGAGCCTGACTCGCCTGAGCGCGACTGGATCGCTTACGGCACAGGTGTGCATGCTGCGTCAGGATTGGGCTGGTTGGGCGACCATCCGCAAGCCCCCGCCTATTCATATCCAGACCCGCTAGCCGGACTGTTGGCGGCTCGTGTCGCTGCTGACCAACTAGCAGGCGTGGCACAGCAGCACGAGAGCGTGTCTCTAGCGGGCGCTATCGCGCCGCTTGTCGCCCGAGCAGCGCGCGGCAGCGCTACTGCTGCTACTACTGCGCCAGCAGGCAGCCGCCGTGACTGAACGAGTGCGGTTGGCTATCGGTGGTGATGGCATCGCCACGATCACGCTTTGCCACCCGCCCCTCAACATCTACGACCTGGCAATGCGCGATGGGCTGATCGAAGCACTGACAGCAGTGCGGGATGCGCCGCATGTTCGCTGCGTGGTGATCGCGGCCGAAGGCGAGCACTTCAGCGCTGGTGCAGACCTGACTGAGTTCGGCACGGCGGAGTCGATCTTGGATGCACGGCGAATCCGCTGGGATCGTGACCCGTGGCTGACGCTCGTGAACTTGCCGTCGCCGACGCTTTGCGTCTTGCATGGATATGCGCTCGGCTCGGGGATGGAGATTTCGCTGCTGTGCGATCTACGTGTTGCCAGTGACGATGCGGTTCTGGGCTTGCCCGAAGTCAAGCTAGGCATGCTGCCCGCTGCCGGTGGCACGCAGAGCCTCACAGCAGCGATAGGGCCGACAGCCGCGTTGCCGTTGGTGCTGAGCGGACGCAGCATTAGCGCCGCCGAGGCGCTTCGCCTGGGCATTATCAGCGAAGTGATGCCCCGCGAAGATCTTCACTGTCGTGCGGCCGTTCTAGCCGCTCGGCTAGCGCAGATTGATAAACCCGTCGCGCGGGCTCTGCGCCGGTGCCTATGCGCCGCGAACGATCTGCCCTTGAGAGACGGTCTGTTGGTGGAGCAGCGCTGTGCCCAACTGTTGCATCGCGTACCTGCGCCAAACATCTAGCCGATTCAGTCCGATACCCGGTGAATGCAATGCCAGTTGAACGCAAAATCCGGTTGACCCACTGGGCTGGCGGCAACCAGGCCAGAGCCTGGTGCCAATCAACTAGCCGTTGCAATCCAATCCCCGGTACCCCCGCACCAGAACCGCTGACAGGCTAGGGAGTAGTAGGCGCGGTGCCTTGTTTGTTTGTTCACGAGCAACTAGCAGACAGTGATAGGTGCTTGTCTCAGGTTGTCTTGAGGTGTCGTGCGTTGGCGCTGGACCCGCGAGTTCAAGACTGAGCTGCGATTGGTGAGCTCGTTGCGTCCCGCCGCCCCGACCGTCAGATTGCTGGCGGGGCTCGTGTCTTTGTCGCCCGAGTCTCTGTCGCCCTAGTTTTTGTAGCTTGAGGTTGGCTTGGGGGTTGCAGTGTGTAGCGGCCGCTGGTGGGGTCGCGTTCGACGGTGTAGTTGTGCTCGTGAATCTTGGTGTGGTGGCAGCGGTGACAGACGAGCGTGAGGTTGTCGAGATTGGTCGGTCCGCCGTGCTGCCAGTGGACGATGTGGTGGGTGTCACAGTGATGGGGTGGCGCTCCGCAGCCGATACAGCCTTGATCGCGTACCGCAAGTGCGATGCGTTGAGTCTCAGTTGCCGTACGGCGGCATCGTCCCATGCGCAGCTCACCGGTGGCTGCCCGAAAGATGCTCGGCAGCAGTTCTGCTTCAACTGCGATGTCGGCGATTTTGCTGATCGGGATTGGTGTGCCGTCCGCGAAGCGGCTGTTAGTGAGTTTATGGTTGATGGTGTCGTAGTCAGCGACCACCACAAGGGTGGTGCGTGCAGGCTGGGTGCTGGTCGGTTGGCAGATCAGTTTGGTGATCGCGTCCGCAGTGCGTTGAGCGGCGGTAGGACGCTTGAGAGGGTCCTCGTTGCGATAGAGGTCGCGTTCGACAGCGGCGACCGCTGCGGCCAGTCGTGCGCCCGGGACCGAATCAAATTGGCCTTTGATGACGACCATGGAGTTCTCGCGACTGGTGAACACACGTGCTGATCGTTGCTGTCGTTGGCGCTCCAGCAGCGCGGCGCCATCGTCGCTGGACTGGTCAGCGACGTGACGAGCCACGGTGCGGCGAAACACGTCGAACGTCTCACGTTGGGCGCGCTCCACTAGGAAATGCTCATTAACCGTGCTGTCGGTTGCGGCGCGTGCGATGAGTTGCGCGTGATCCGTCGGTAGTGTCCCCGCGGCCAAGCTGTTGCGGGTCACCGGCAACTCCCCAAGCGTCGCAGCAGCTTTGACGTCGTTGCGTGCCGAGCGTCCCGACACTGCCAGTGTCTGGACTGCCGCATATTCGGCATCAACTGAGCTGGTGCGGTGAGTGATTTCCGTTAGCACAGCGGCCTTCATCGCAGTCAGTTGGGACTGAGCGCGACCGATTTCAGCCAACCGTGACCGCAAGCTGCTATCGCACAACCGCGACACATCCGCCGCCTCTACACGGACCGAGACTCCAGCTACCCCAGATGGCGGGGTTGCGCCGACGGACCGTATGCCTGCGGCGCAGGTGTTGCTGTCACCCATAACGATCCCAGCAGCGTCGTTCGCCATAGAAGCGACAGTAGGTGAGGGGTGTTACACAAACCCCAACCGACCCCCACCAGCCAAACCGATTGAATCCAAACCAGCCACCCGCTGGGAGGCTGGCGGACTGGGAGACCCACATCGGTAAGGCGAGCTAACGGAGAGCTACGGCAAGTCGGTTTGCCCGATCACAACGTTGCCCCAGCGAGCCGTGGTGTCGTCCTTACGCAACGCCCACCCGTGTGACGGCAGCCCTGCCGAGAGTGATGTTCCGGCTACAGCTACATCGCTCAGCACATCTAGATGCAGCTAAGCTGGCCGCCAGAGTGCGGCCAGCTTCGCATTGTGCGCTAGGGATTAGTACCCAGTTACGGCAAGTTGGTTTGCCCGTCGCGGTTGTCGCCCCAGCAAGTAATGGTGCCGTTGGTGCGGATAGCGCAGGTATGCGCAAATCCAGTGGCCACAGCGGTGTAGGTGCCATCAGGTACGTCTGTCTGGCCGTGCTCGTTGTTGCCCCAGCAAGTGAGTTCGCCATTCTTACGCAGTGCGCAAGCGTGCCCGCTGCCGGTTGACACGTCGGTGAAGTTGCCCTGCGGCAATGTCACGCCCTCGGCCTCGCTACCCCAGCCAACAATTTTGCCGCCCGTAGTGACTGCGTACGTGTGGGAGCCGCCCGCTGAGACGGCCATGTAGGTGCCTTTGGGTGCGTCGGTTTGGCCTTCGTCGTTGTTGCCCCAGCAGGTCACTTTGTTGTTCTGGCGCAGTGCGCACGAATGGGCGTAGCCATTGGACACTGCGGTGTAGGTGCCATCGGAAATGTCGCTAGTCTGTCCGTCGCCGTCGTAACCCCAGCACATCAATCTGCCATCCTTTTGAATGGCGCATGTGTGGTAGGTATTGGCTGCAATAACGTCGTAGGTGCCATCAGGCTCATCGGCTTGACCGTGCTCGTTTCCATGAATGTTCGGGCCACCGGTGGAGAAAACACCCCAGCAGTCCACCGTGCCGTCCCTGCTCAGTGCGCACGTATGCGCGCTGCCGGATGCCACAGCTTTGAAGTCACCGCTCGGCACAGCCACACCATCTGATTCGGCCCAACCACCCCAGCAGACGATCTCGCCGTTAGTGCGGACGGCGCAGGTGTGGATGCCGCCCGTAGCGACAGAGACAAAGCCAGCGGCGGCGCGTTCGCCTACTTTTTGGGCTGTCGTCCATCGGTCGGTGCCCGCGAGCCGCATCATGTCGCGTCCGCCGAGCTTGGTTGCGGGCACCGCAGCTTCTCCACCGACCACGTAGCCACCTAACCTCGCAGCTTCAAGACGCATCATTTGAGCCTCGGGCATGTCGCCGCCGCGGGCGCCAGCCAGGATCACACAATCGGTACCGATGACGCCGGCGAGGGTGATGGCGCTATAGATGTCGGATTGGGCGGTGGCGTCTGAACCGACCACGATTGGTGTTTGGTCTTTGCAGTCGGAAGTGAACCAGCCCTCAGCACCCATGATGTGCGCATCAACCGATTCCGCCAGTGCCGCTGAATCCGAGTCGGATGGCGGCTTCGGCGCGTCGCCAGCTTCAATTTTGGCGGCGACAGCACCGACTTGCTGTGCGGTGGTCCATCGGTCGGTGCCTGCAATGCGCATCATGTCGCGGCCAGCGACTTTCGCCGCGGGTACTGCAGCTTCGCCACCAACTATGTAGCCGCCCTTATTCGCGGCTTTGAGGCGCATCATTTGAGCCTCGGACATCTCGTCATCTCGGGCACCAGCCAGAATCACGCAGTCGGTGTCAATAGCGCCAGCCAGGGTGATGGCGCTATAGATGTCCGACTGGGCTTTGTCGTCGGAACCGACAACGATTGGTACATCTCCGGCGCAGTCAGACTCTGTCCACGCTTCAGCTCCCGCCACATATGCTTCGGCTGATTCTTCATCTGATTGTGCTCCTACCGAGGCGGGCACCAACGCCACCAGCACTGCTGCGATAGCCGCAGCGGCCGCCACAGCTCCGCATCTGCCCAGAAGACTGAACCGTGGCGGCGTCAGCACACCAGTGACTCTCGTCGTTGCAATTCCGCGGCTAGCGTTCAAAGAAGTTGACATGACACGCTCCTGCACAGCCCATGCTGTGCGGTTATGAAGTTGATAGTAAAGAGACGATACAGCCTCAGCAGTACCGCATGGTGATATTCGCTTCCGTCTGAAAGCGAAGGAGGCGATTATGGCACGTTGACTCGGCCACAGCAGTCGTTGCCCCGCATCTACTCCCGTTGTTTGCGCCGGGGGGGGGGGGGGGTTCAGCGCAGTCGTAGCCTCACTCATAGCTGTAGTCACCAAGACTCCATGCTACGGCCTCCGTGCCTTCGGCCCTACACCTGTTTGCGCCCGATCCTGTTATTGCCCCGCCTCAGATGCTGATGCGGTACAGCTCAGCAGCGTTGAGCGACATGATTCGCTCGATGTCGGACTGCGGTATGCCCTCCAGCGCCTGCGCCAAGCCGTGGTCGTCTCGGGGATACAAGCAGGTCGGATGTGGAAAGTCGGTTTCGAACATCAGTGACTGCGCCCCAACATACTCCACGGTCGGCCGCACAGTTGACCGCTCAAACCAAAAACAACCGTAGAACTGCCGACGGAAGTACTCCGAAGGCAGCATTGTCAAGTCTGCCAACTCGTTGGGTGCAGTCTCGTGCATCTGGTGGTCAAGCACTTCAAGAAAGAACGGCAACCAGCCCACGCCGCTCTCCACGGAGACAAATTTCAGCTCCCCGAACCGTTCGGGCACACCGGAGTAGATCATGTTGCCGATCACGCGGGCGTTGCCCATGAACAGGTTGGCCGAACCGACCGCCAGCCGCCGCTCGGGCCCAAAAGACGGCCATGGCGCTTTGCCGTAGTAGTCAAGGTTGCCCTTTGATGAGCCGATGTGAAAATTGACTGGCATCTGCAGGTCTGAGCAGGCCTGCCACACGGGATCCCAGTGGGACATTGCCATATCCGGCAACTGTGCCTCCTCAGGGTTGGAACAGGTCACGATGCCGCGCAGCCCGTTCGCGTGGCAACGCTCAATCTCACGTACTGCGGCATCCAGATCCCACCACGGCAACAAAGCCATGCCGAATACCCGTTGGCCGGTGGCGTCCTGAAACTCGGCCAAGGCGTCGTTGTAGATCTCCACCGAAATGAGGCGTAAAGCATCGTCGGGCGATTTCAAGAAGTTCTGATTACCGAAGCCAGCCACGTTTGGGTACATGATCTGTGCTTCTAGTCCGAGCTGGTCGAGCATCTCAACGCGAGCCTCAGCGTCGTAGCTGGCCCGATGCACCATTTCGTTGTCGAAATCAAAAAACACGGTGCCGGTGATCTTGTGGCCGTCGGTGTCCACCACCGACGACGCAATCGGCAGCCCGATTGGGATGGAGTCGTCAAACCACCAGCGTCGTTTGCCGTTTCGTTCGGTCATTCGCGGTACACGGTCGCGATACTTCGCTGGCGCACGCGAGGTCCACAGGTCATAGGGCTCCGACCAGTGGCTGTCGGTATCGATGATCTTCAGATCGTCAAGAATCGTGCCGCTCATGGTCTCACTGGATGCCAGTTAGATGCCAGCCCAGTTAGGTGCCAGCATTGCGAACCGTGACCGGACGCTCGCCGAATTCTGGACGCTCGGTGCGGGTCTTCTTGAGTTCCCAGAAGCCGTCAATGTCCATCATGGCCACCATGCCGTCCCACAGCTTCAGGGCGTCTCCACCCTTGGGTGCCCGGGTGATGACCGGACCGAAGATGCCGACGCGCTCTCCATCGGCGCGATCCAGGGCTATGATCGGTGTGCCGACATCTTCGCCTACGAGCGCCAAGCCAGCGTCCATGCGCGCGCGAATCTCGGCATCCCACTGCTCGTCATTCGCTGCTTTGGCGTGTTCGGTATCGATCCCTAGCTGCTCAAGGGCCTTGGCTATATCGAAATCGCGCTCACCGTCGTGGTGAATCCGGCTTGCGAAGTCCCAGTAGACGCCGAACACAGCCTCGTCACCCTCAACAGATCGGATCGACTCCATAACTCGCAGCATTTCGTGACTACCAGCCACAGCGCTGTAGTACTGGCTGTCGGTGGGGGGTTGATTCTTGAACAGCAAGCTGATCGGCTGCCATTTCACTTTTAGGTTGCGCTCGGAAGCGACCTCATCGACGACCCACCTGGCCGTCACCCAGCACCACGGTCATATGGGGTCAACCCAGAACTCAATCTCGGTATCTGTACTGGTGTCACGCGTCATGTTGGAAATCTAGCCGCCAAATACCTCGGCCATCAGGGCCGTCGCGCAACTACCCGCATCTACAACGATGCGCCATCGGGTGCCAGGTAGTCGCGGGTTATGTGTCCTTCATCGCACAACGCTTGCCACTCGGCCTCGTCCAGACTCAATATCTCTCGATAGACGTACTCGTTGGCGTCGCCTAAAACGCCGATAGGTCGCCACGGCATATCAGGCCCTGTCCAACGCCATTGGCGCCCAGGGAAAATGTGCCAGCCCTGCTCAACCGAGCCGTTCTGGCGGAACCAGTAGCGGTCGCTCATCTGCGGATCGGTGCGTAGCTGAGACTCTCGCAGTACCGGCGCTGCGGGTACTCCTGCTTGCTGACACTGGTGGAACACCTCCGCGGAGGTTCGTGCCTGTGTCCATTGTCTGATTCGCTCGTCGATCTCGTCGTGGTGGGCTTGGCGCCCGGCTAGCGTCGCCAAGCGCTCGTCTTCGCTCAATGCAATCGTGCTGTCGGGCCGGTCCTGGCCAGTTAGATCCTGGTCAAGTAGGCACGCGAGAGCCTTCCAGTCGGCGTCGCTTTCACATGCAATGACCGCCCATTCGTCTTCATGGTCCGGCCGTTCTGGGTCAACTGCGCAGCGATAGCAGCCCTGCGGTGCCCTAGCAGTCGAACGGTTACCGAGTGGTGCGTGGTGGGTGCCGTTGGCGGCTGCGTCGATGAAGTACTCGCCGATGTGTTGCATCACGTTCTCGGATTGGGAGAACTCGATGAGCTCGCCTAGCCCGGTGCCAGCGGCGCCAGCTATGCCATCGCGCCTTCCCAGCACAGCCAGCACAGCGAACGCAGCCGTAGCCGCACTAGCGGGGTCCATGTGAAACACAGAGGTCAGGCTTGTGGGATCGTCGTCTGCGTAGCCGCGCAAGCTGGTGAGCCCGCACAGTGCCTCAAAGTTGGCACCGAAACCGACGTAATCGCTGTACGGGCCATCGATACCCATAGACGGCATGCGCAACATGACCGCTCGTGGGTTGGCAGCGTGGACTGCTTCCCAGTCGAGACCCAACTTGGGTAACACGCCCAGCGAGTTGTTCTCAACGATTACGTCTACCTCGCGCACCAGCCGTAGCAGCGTTGCCCGACCAAGCTGTGTACGGGCATCAAGCGTGCAGCTCAGCTTGCCGCGGCCGTGGGAGCTGAACATGTTGTGGCGATTCCACGGTCGCAGACCGGGATCGTTGTTTGGGTACCCCGACAGCGGACCCAGCTCGGTTACGAGTGCGGCAGGCGGGCGGGCCGCGAAGCCGCGGGTAGCCGTAGGGAACACGTAGGGATTGTCAACGCGAATCACCTCGGCGCCAAGATCCGACAAGTACATCGTGCATCCCGGCCCTGCCCATACCACGGTCAGGTCCAGTACCCGGATGCCTTCCAGCGGCAGAACGGGAGCCTGCTGGGGCGCAGGCACGTGATGGCTCGCCGCGTGGCTGCCGGTAGCTGTCGCCGCGGCGTTGGCCCCTGAACTATGACTCCCGTAATAGTGACCGGTACTGTCACTCGTAATTCCACCAGTACTGTCACCAGGGTCTTTAGCTGCTGCACCAATCTCGGCGCGCACCTCCTCTTGGTGTTGGCCGAGCAATGGCGCCGGACGTATCGGTGTCGGGCTAGTCGGTGCCGGGCTTGCCGGTGCTGGGCCAGTCGGTGTCGGGCGTACTGGTGCTGGGCGCGTCGCCCCGGGCTGCGAGTCTTGAGTCGAGCTGGTCCCCGGGTGGATCCGAAACGGTGCAGCCAGTTGAGTGACGGTGCCAGCCACCGGATGAGTAACGCGTTGAAAAAACCCACGGGCTTCGAAGTGTGGATCTTCAATCACATCAAGCGGGGAGTTCAGTGGCATGACCGCCCACTTGTGCGCCTGCGCCGCTGCCGCAACGTCACTGCGGGTGTGGCTAAGCATCCACGGGTACAGCGCCGCTTCGACCGCCTCAGGAAGGCTCTCGTCCAGCATCCAGGCGGGGTTGGCGAAGCGCTCCGCCAACGATTCCTCGTCTTGCGAACCCAAGCCCAGACCTGCATCGGCCAATGTGCGGACCATGCGGGGCGTCCAACTCGGCAGCGTGAGCGCGAGCGCCCATCCGTCGATTACCGGGTAGAAGCCGACAGGTGAGGCACGCTGGGGTTGGCGGGGCTCGCGTCCAACGTCCTCGCCGGTGTACGCCTGATACAGCAGATAAGAGGTGCGGCGGTCGATGGTTCCCGCCTGCGCTTCGAACGCTGACACATCTATATGGCACGAGCGTCCGCTGCGCTGGGCTATCTGATAAGCGGCCAACGTCGGCACGGCTGCCAGATTGCCGACTTGGTATGACGTGACATCCCCACTCAGTTTGATGGGTTCGCGTTCGTCGATCCCGGTTCCCCACATCGGGCCACCCATCGCGTAGGTAACGATGTCGCTGCCTCGGTAGCCAGCCAGCGCGTAGGGCCCGGACTGTCCGAATGGTGTGATTGAGGTCAGCACAATGCCCGGGCGGAGCTGGCGCAGCGTCTCGTAGCCGAGACCCACCCGGTCTAGATGGCCGGGCGGGAAGGCTTCGATGACGATGTCGCAGGTGGCGGCCAGCGATCGCACGAACTCCAGGTCGTCGGTACTGGGTTCGTCGGCACCCACGTCGGCGATGACGCTGCGCTTGTTGGTGTTGAGATGCAAGAACAGCGGCGACTGTTCAATTTGCTGGCCTGTTCCGCGTTCAAACTGTTTCTGGTCAGTTTTGTTCTGGTCTGTTTGCTGGGCCTGGCCTCGTCTATCGGACTGGTCGGCCCTGTTGATACCGTCGGCATGGCTGGCATTGTCAGCATTGTCGGCGCTGTCTGTGCTGTGTGCGGGCTGTTCGCTGTGTGTCTCGGGCGCAGGTGTCGTGTTTCCACCCCACGGGCCGTGGCGGCGCGCTGAGTCGCCGCCCGACGGCTCCACTTTGATTACCTCTGCGCCGTTGTCAGCGAAGAGTTTTCCTAGGTAAGGGCCTGAGATTCCGGTCGCCAGTTCAAGTACCCGGATCCCGGTCAACAACTGGCTCACTGGGGCCTCCTCAAGCTATGCATGTGCCTTCTTGCTGATCAAGTCACTTGATCAGCTCAGTTGATCATGTCAGCCAGAATGGGGGCAAGGCTCTCTAGCAGGGCGTCCACGTCGTCGTCAGTCTCCAGTCCCAACACGTTGGTGTTCAGCGCGATGCCGAGATCAAGTGTGGGCACATAGGCAGCGATGGTTCGAAAGCCAGGCACGCCGCCTCCGTGGGAGTAGAACTCCAGCCGCCCGCTAGACCCATCGCCATCGGATCCAGTGCGGCTGGGACCGAAGTCAATAGTCCCGGTGGAGATTCCTAGGCCGTAGCTGCTGTCGGGATCGGGGTGACCTGTCGTCATCAGCGCGACCTGGGCCGCATCAAGCACTTCGGTCGCAAAGAGTCCGCGGATCAACTTCGCTACGTCGCTAATCCGTGCTTCGATACCGCCGCCAGTCCAACCCGCGGAGCGGGCGAAGGCATCGGGAACCGTGCCGATGTCCACCATGGTGGCCCCGTTGTGGGTAATGCGGTTATCGCCGGTCAGACCCAGCAGAGGTGGCAACAGATAGCCGATGGTTCCCCCTACGTATCCGTTCGCAGTCGGCTCAGGCGGAAACTCTTGCGGAGTCAGGTAAACGTGGCTGAGGCCCAGAGGTTTGAAGACACGAGACCGCAGTTGCTCGGCGGCGGTTTCACCCGTGACCGCCTCAATGAGCAAGCCAGCCGCGACGTAGCCGGTGGTGTTGTAGTGATACTCGGTGCCCAGCCGTGCCACCGGCCCGTACTTTGCGGCGAATGCCAAGATCTCCTCGGGGGCGATTTTTACATTCAGTCGGTCGGCTGCGAGACGGAAGAACTGCACGTCGAACGCGTACTCAACGAAGCCAGAAGTGTGTCCCAGCAGGTCGCGCACCCTGACTGCGCTGGCGTACTCATACCCCGGTGCCCAGTCGTCGCTCAGGTATCGGGCTACCGGGGCATCCAACTCCACAGCGCCTTCGGCAACAAGTTGAAGGATCACAGCAGCGGTGACGGATTTGGTGACCGAGCCGATGCGCACGTGATGGTCAACGGTTAGGGGAGCCTCGGTGGCGAGGTCGCTCAGGCCCCAAGCGAAGGCTCTGAGTTGGTCGTCGCCGTGAGCGATAGCAAGCACAACACCCGGAGCGCCAGTGCGCTCCATCCAGTTGCGAATCGCACGGTCTAACGCCTTGGGTGGCTGCTCAAGCTGCTCAAGCTGAATGGACTGGCCGACCTGATCGGCCTGGTCGCTCTGGTCAGCCTGGTTGGCCTGCTCGGGTCGATCGGTCGGTTCAGTATTTGGTTCCGCGGTAGTTGCAGCCGAGGTTGACGCAGTCGTCAGCGTCGCCGCAGAAGCGTTAGTAGTTACCGTCAACTCACCGGTCTCAACGACCGGGGCCGAATTGGTGCTCGGATCTGAAGTGAACACAGCAATCGTTGCTGGCGCGACTCCGTCGCTAGCGCCGCATGCGGCCAGCGCCCATCCGAACGCTGCCAGCACAGCCACCCATCGCTTGGGGCCAGAGCAGCGCTTCATGCAAGAAGAGTATGCGAGCCAGGTAGTTTGCCGGTATCTACCGCTGTATCTCTTGTAGCTGCTGTGGCTACATCGGCTACAGCGACCCGCTGTAGCCATAGCGGTTGTAACGATCTACTTGAGGCGGGCCAGAGGGGGTCGATGTGAATCTGGGAATGCTGCTGTTCATGCCAGCGACCATTGCCGGTGACCAGGTCATCTTGGTGGACACTTCTAGCGAAGTGGCCGGTGGCCAGGCCCGCCAGGTGACCTACCAGGAGCTATTGGACAACGTGTCACGCACGGCTGGTCTGCTATCGACCGTTGGTGTCGGCGTCGAAGATCGAGTCGGCATTTATGCCACCAACAGTGTTGAGAGCGTGGAGGCGATCTTCGGCGCAGCGTTCGCCGGAGCCTCGGTGGTGCCCATGAACTTCCGTGCGGCCGAGGACGAAACAGCGCACCTGCTCAGCGATAGTGGCATCAAGGTGCTGTTTACCGAGTCTCGATACCTGGATCTCATCAATGCGACCAAGCCCGCTGACCTAGAGCACGTGTATGTGCTTGACGAACCCGCGTCGTACGCCGCAGCGCGGGACGAGTCCTTCGAGCTACCTGTCCCCGCCGATGTTGAGTTCGACGGTCTTTGCACACTGCTGTACACGAGCGGTACCACAGCTATGCCCAAGGGTGTGAAGCTCACTAACGGCGCGATCACAGGCTACGTAATGGGCGCCAACGACGCCGCCACCGGCGAGGACATAGGCCGAATGGCTGTTGCAGCGCCGCTGTATCACATCGCTGGCTTGACCTCGATGCTGAATGCCCTCTATAGCGGTCGGGTCGTGGTGTTGTTGCCACAATTCCAAGCGGATTCTTGGATCGAGTGCGTGCAACGCCACAGCGTTACCCACGCCTTCTTGGTGCCCACGATGCTGGCCCGTGTGCTTCACGCTCCGAACTTCTCCCCGACAGCGTTCGACAGTCTTGAAGCTGTCACCTACGGAGCCGCGCCCATGCCACCGTCGGTAATCCGGCACGCCATCGACGAGTTTCCGTCTCACGTCTCATTTGCGGGTGCGTACGGACAAACCGAGACCACCTCCACCGTTGCGGTGCTGGATCCAGATGACCACCGGATTGAGGGCACGGCCGAGGAGCAAGAGCGCAAGCTGCATCGGTTGTCGTCGGTGGGTCAGGTACTTGAGGACGTGCAGGTGCGGATTGTGGATGCTGACAGCGGTGAACCGGTGGCGCCGGGTGTCATTGGCGAGGTGCAGCTGTTTACCATCCGCGCGATGGATGGCTACTGGGGCAACGAGGAAAAGACCCGTGTCACCATCGACGATGAAGGTTGGGTACACACAGGCGACCTGGGCTACTTGGACGACGACGATTACCTGTTTCTGCACGGCCGCACCGGCGACATGATCATCAGAGGCGGTGAGAACGTGCTGCCCGACGAAGTTGAGGGTGTCTTGTATGACCATCCCGACGTGCTTGAGGCTGCTGTGGTGGGCATTCCGAGCGCAGAATGGGGGGAGCGCGTAGCGGCTGCGGCTGTATTGCGTCCCGGCGCTAGCACCTCTGCAGACGAACTCGTCTCGCACGCCCGTGAGCGACTAGCGCCTTTCAAGCGCCCTGAGTTTGTCCATCTTATGGACGAACTACCCAGGACATCCACCGGAAAGCTGCTGCGCCGCGATCTCATCCCGTTGCTGGACAAGCTGGGCATCTGAACGGCGTTTCGTCTGAATGACGTCAGCCTAAGCGTCCTCGGGTGTACCAGCGCTATCGAGACGATCATCTGCATCTGCTGGCATGCGCGGCAGCGCGCCGCTCTATCGATGTTCAAGACGCCACGACGGTCGGCGAGTTGTTGGCCACAATCCAGAGCGGGATTGGTGCGTCTGCACTAGCCGGGGATCGTGCGTCGTGGCTGCGGGTGTGGGGCTACGACGACGCTTTGCTCGTTGAACAGCGTCATCCGACGGTTGCGGAACTAGATGCCGTCACAGGTGATAGGCCCGCAGTGCTTCATCACATAACAGGGCACGTGGCGGTGGCCAACACGGCGGCGGGTCGCGAGCTTGGCCTCGGGTCGGGTGATGTGCTCGTAGAACGCCACGACGTGCTGGCGAGGACACCTAAACCCGATCGTGAAACTGTCGTGTCGGAGGTAGCGGCGGTGCTAGCTGACCTCGCCGCAGCCAGCATCAGCGAATGCACTGACGCCACCCACACCAATGATCTGTGCGCCGTGGAATTGTTGGCGGATGCGGTGGCGGTGGAGTCGTCGGTGTCTGTCACCGCGATGGTTGGCGCAGATCGGCTCGCGTCGCTGGGCGGTCTTCCGTTCGGCGCGGAGGTGCAATCATCAACGACACGCAGCTCAGAAGTGCCCAGTTCAGAAAAACACAGTTCAGGCGAGACGTGGAAAACGACATGTCAAACAACCGGGAGGCGCAGCGGCCACGGTCGGGTGCGTATTGGACACGCCAAGGTGATGCCGCCTCACGACGACGACAGCGCCATCGGTGGGTTGGTAGCGGCTGCTAGAGCCCACGGCTTTCCGGTTGCAATCCATGTGATGGACATCGACACGCTGCAGGTCGCTCTTGATGCGCTCGAAGCTCATCCGCCGCAGCCCGCTGCGACGCGCCAGCGACTTGCCGAGGAGTGCAGTCTCGCGGCGTCCTGTTCTGAGTCTCGCAACACAGTTATTGGCCGTGAGCTTGAACGCTTATCTGCGCGCGAACTGGAACTCGCACCCGACCGCATTGAACACTGTTCGCTTGCGCTGCCGGAACAACTGGACCGCATCGCACGCCTGGGTGTCACAGTGGTGACCCAGCCCAGCTTCGTAACTCGACGCGAGCGCAAGTATCGAGAGCGGCTCTCTTTGGCCGAGCAGCAGTGGCTGTGGCCGCTGGCGAGTCTGCTGCGCCGCGGCATCCGCGTCGCATTGTCGTCGGATGCCCCGACTGTGCCAGCCGATCCCGCTGAGTGGATCCAAGCCGCCACTTGTCGAGATCTCGCTCCGGCCGAACGTGTGGATGAGGCAACGGCACGTGGACTGTGCTTGGTTTGATTGGGGCTTGGTCTGATTGGGGCCTGGCCTGATTGGGGCTGCTGGCGTGATTGGGACTGCGAGGTATTCCAGCAGCCTGCGAGTAGCGGCAATCTGCGAGCGTCTGGCGGGACTCAGTCAGTCGTTGAGTACCCTGCTGCAACGCTGTATGGGGGCTATTGGGCAGGGGGTTCCGATGGCAGGGCCGATGGAGGGCATCCGCGTCGTAGAGCTGGGCGTGTGGATCGCTGGACCGGCCTGCGGCGGAATACTCGCCGACTGGGGTGCCGACGTCATCAAAGTGGAAACTCCCGACGGCGACCCGTTCCGTTCGCTGGAATGGCTGTACCCGGGCGAGGGCAACCCGCCATTTGATCTTGACAATCGAGGCAAGCGCAGCATCTCGCTTAACCTGACGCACCCCGATGGGCTGGCGGCGTTGCACAGCCTGCTGAAAGACACCGATGTCTTTGTCTCCAACATTCGACCGGGCGGCTTGGAGCGCATGGGGCTTGACTACCCCTCACTGGCGTCGCGCTACCCCCGCCTGATCTACGCAAGCGTTACGGGTCTGTCTCTGCGGGGGGACGAGCGGGATCGTCACACCTACGATGTCGGAGCATTTTGGTCTCGTGCGGGGATTGTTCGGTCCCTGACTCCCGCGAATGCCGACCTGCCCTATCAGCGTGGCGGCATGGGCGACCATATGACTGGGCTAGCTGCCGCGGCTGGCGTTGCGGCCGCTCTGTTTCATCGTGTGAGTACCGGAAAAGGCCAGTTGGTGGAGTCGTCGCTGTTGCGCTTGGGGACGTACATGCTGGGTTGGGACCACAACGTCACCGCCATGACCGGCGCCGAGACGCAGGCTTGGGGCCGCGCCAGCCCGCCTAACCCGCTCATAAACTGCTACTGCTGCAGCGACGGTGAGTGGCTCTGGATGTTGGGCCTTGAAGGCGATCGCCATTGGCCAAATGTCGTCAAAGCACTTGATCGGCCGGAGTGGGGAAATGATCCGCGTTTTGGCGACATTGAGCTGCGCCTTGCGCACGCCGGTGAGCTCACTGCGGAGATGGATGCTGTTATGGCCACCCGCACACGGACCGAGTGGGGAGAGATTTTCGATGCGAACAACGTCTGGTGGGCGCCTGTGCAATCCACCTCCGAGTTGCGCAGCGACCCTCAAGCCCATGCCGCTGGCTGCTGGGTGGACGTACCGACGCCCGATGGCGGCACTACCGAGATGGTCTCGACGCCAGTGGATTTTTCCGAGAGCGCTTGGACGCCCGGTGGGCCCGCCCCCGAAGTCGGTCAGCACACCGAGTTGATTCTGCTTGAGCACGGCTATGACTGGGATGGCATTGAGCAGATGAAGCAGTCCGGCGTGATTCGGTGAGCCGGGAAATAGGCCGTCAGGCGAGCCGCGAACAAGGCCCCGACAAGAGTCGTGAAACGGGCTGAGATATTGGGGTTTGATGATTGAGGCAGTCCATGCTCGTGTATTGACGCCCGAATGGGCCCCAACGGTGATTCCCGCGCCCTACGACTCGCTCACCCCAGATGAGCGTGCGCAGCAGTTGGCCGACAATCCCGACTCATTCGCTCATGTCGCTGGAGCGCCACCAAACAGCTCCGACCATCCGAGCGAGCACAGTCAGCACGCCGCGCGCAGCACCCGAGCGCTGAAACGGCTCATCGACTTAGGGGCTTACGAAGCCAGCGAAGGACCGAGTCTGTATGTGCAGCGCGTTGAGGCTGACGGCTTTGTTCAGCACGCCCTGCTGGGCAGTGTGCGCCTTGACTCTCATGAGCTGCGCCCGCACGAGGACACCCAGCCCGGTCGGGTGCAAGGGTTGGCGGTGCATTTCGCTGAGGTCGGCCTCATGTCCAGTCCGGTAGTTGTTACAGCGCCTCGGCTGACCGCTGTGGCTGAGGTCATCGGGGCCATGGTCGAGGCGGCCGAGTTGTCTGTGCCGCTAATTGATACTAAGACTGCCGATGGCGCACGAGTGACGTTGCGGCGAGCGGCTGTTGCAGGCGGAGCGCATGCCAGCGTCGGTCTCGACGGCCCTCTGTACATAGTGGACGGACACCATCGTGTCGCTGCTGCACGGCAAGCTGGTTTTTCTCAAGTGCTTGTTGCGTGCTCTCCTACTAGCGAGTTGCACCTAGGCACATTTGACCGTGAGCTGAGCGAACTTGACATGATGCCTAGGCGCGTTGTGGAGCTCATTAGAGCCCTTTGTCACGTTGAAGAAGCGCCCAACGCTGCGGCCGCACGTCCTCAGGAACCGGGATGGATCGGCATCGGCGTGGCGGGCCGCTGGTTTCGCGCTCGAGTTCGCCAAGCCGACACCGGCGATGATTCGTCGCCGGTTCCGAATCCCACCACCCGGCTGGATGCGGCTTTTGTGCATGACTGCCTGCTCAGGGAGGTCTTTTGCGTGGACAACGCTTCGGACCCGCGGCTCACATACCGGGCCAGCCGTGACGGGACCACTCGCGCTACAACCGCCTACGCGCCCCCGGCGCCAGTCACGATTTTGCTTGCGCCGGTACCCCTCAACTCGATATTTGAGGTAGCTGACTTCGGAGGCGTGATGCCGCCAAAGACCACATGCTTCTGGCCGAAGGCTCGCTCCGGGCTGCTGCTGGTTCGCTGCTGAATCACAAGCTGCACGTGATGTAGCAGAAGATGCGAGAACCGGCTATACCCAAAGCGCAAGCCAACTAATCGCCGCACAGCGAAACGTAGTACAGCAATACGTAGTCCAGGAAACGGAAATACGGGACAGAAGCACGGCAACAGAAGTACTGGGGACAGCGAAATGCATGAGCGAAATGCAAGACAACACAAATCGTGACGGGTTCGCAGCGATGGCAGTGTTGGTGCTCACGATCGCGTTCATTGTCGCCATCGTGGTGTTTGCCATCGTGTAGGACCGTGTAGGACAACGTCGCCGCTTGTCAACTCTGCTTTACTGACGCCTTACTGAAGTGCTTGTCAGACGACCGTTGAGACTGCTCACTGATTTGACCACGAAATTCGACCACCAAACTTGACCGCCAATTTCGACAGCAAATGTTCCTGCCGCATCCTTAGGAGGGTGAACCAAAGATGACCAACGAGAGTGTTCTTGAGAAGCGCCCCAAGAGGCGTCGGTGGCGTGCGATGGCGGCGATCCTGGCCGCAGTCGCGCTGACAGCGGCCGCATGCGGAAGCAACGATGCTGACGAGGACGCTGAAGACGGCTCCGGTGCGGTCGAAACCACCGACGCGCCAGACTCAACGCCAGCGTCCGAAACCACCCAGGCGGCTGCGTCAGACCCTGGCGATCCAGACTCAGGCGACCCAGCGACCACCGAAGCGCCGCAGGAGGTCGCCGACAGCGAGCCCATCAAGGTCATGACAGTCACAACCCTCAACGCAGCAGGACCGACCTACCACAACATCGCTAACACCGCCAATGCCTATGCCGCCTACATCAATGCCCGAGGCGGCATTGGCGGCCGCCAGCTCGAGGTCAATGTTTGCGACGAGCAGTTTGATCCCGCCGTGGCTGCCTCGTGTGCCCGTGAGGCTGTTGAAGAGAACATGGTGGCCGTAATTGGCTCGTTCACGTTCTTCGCGGAGAGCATCGTTCCGGTGATCGCGGAGTCCGACATCACGTGGTTCGGCCCGTGCTGCCCAATCACACCGTCTGAGTTGACCAGCCCGCACTCATTCCCCATCGGCAATCAGCCGATGTACGCGGTGGGCGCAGTCAAGCGGGCCATTGAGGATGGCTGCACCGCCCTGAATGCGGTGATCATTGACGGCGCTCAGATCTTCATTCCGCCAATGGAGAATGCGATCAAGGCGCTGGGGCAGAGCTTTGGCGACACCATCATCTTGCCGCCGACAGCACAGGACTACTCCTCTGAGGTCGCCCAAGCCACAACCGGAGCCGACTGCGTGATCACGATCATCTCAGAGACGCCGTATATCACCTGGAACACGGCCTGGACTCAGTCGGGCACGGAAGCTCGTCAGTACGGTCCCCAGGGCAACTTGAATGAGATCTCGGCTGCTGGTAACGAAGAGTCCACCGATGGCGACATCATCGCTGGTATGTACCCGGATATTTCCACTGCACCGTGGGACGAGTACCGGCTGGCGCTTGATGAGGGCGGCTACGACCTGACCGAGCACGACTACAACAGTCTCGGCGGCATGGGTACCTGGGCGGCTTTCGTAGGCTTCGCGCAGATCGCTGAGACGATTGAGGGTGATATCACTGCCTCATCCTTTTTTGAGGCCGCATCTAATACCGACAACCTGGACCTCGGTGGAATGGTGCCGGTGCTGGACTTCACCCAGGAGTGGACCGACGGGCTGGAGGGCTACCAGCGGTTGTTCAATCGCGGAGTCGTCTTCAGCATCTTGGAGGACGGCAAGGTCGTGCCGCTCACGACGGACTTTGAGGACGTAGGCGATCTGGCTACCGGCAACGCTGGCTAGCCACAGCCAGCTAACCAAGACTAGCTAACTGCGATCTGACCACGATCGGACCTATTGGGGGGATCGTTGGGGGAGATAGTTCGATTCGGCCTGCTGGGTCTAGGTGTCGGTGCGCTGTACGCGCTGGCCTCGCAAGGCCTGATCGTCGTCTATCGCGGCACGGGTGTCCTGAACTTCTCGCTCGGTGCAACTGCCATTGCGGGTGTCTTCCTGCAATGGGAGTTGCACAACCGAGCGGGTTGGCCGTTCTTGCTCGCAGCACTAATGGGCGTTGCGCTGTCGGCGCTGCTCGGTGCCCTGACCCATTGGGTGATAATGCGGCCACTGCGCCGTGCCAGCTCGTTGATTCGCGTCATCGCGACACTGGGCGTGCTCATCTTGATCCAGGCTGGCGTTGTCATCAGGTACGGCTCCAATGCGCGCCAGGTGGATAGCTGGCTGCCCACGAACCGTGTCACCCTCTGGGGCGACGTGGCCATCACCACCGACCGTCTCATTCTGTTTGCGATTGCATGCGTATCGGCCGCCGGGCTGTGGCTGATGTACCGATCCAGCCGATTCGGCCTCGCCACCGAAGCCGTATCGGAGAGCGAGCGTGCTGCTGCAGCGATCGGCTTGTCACCTAACGCGATTGCGATACAGAACTGGGCGCTGGGCTCGGCTATAGCAGCGATTGCTGGCATCCTCGTGGTGCCAATCATCACGTTGCAGGTGACGGCGATGACATCGCTCGTGTTGGCAGCTTTAGCAGCGGCGTTAGTAGGCGACTTCCGCTCGTTCCCGGTCGCCACCGCCGCAGGATTGGCACTAGGCGTTGGCCAGACGCTCGTCGGCCGCTACGTGGACCAGCAAGGCCTCGGCGCGTCGCTGCCGTTTCTAGTGATCATCGTCTTGCTGATATTCCGGGGCCGTTCGCTGCCGCTGCGCGACTACTTCTTGCGGGAACTACCGATGATCGGCAACGGGCGCATGTCCTGGGACTGGACGATCTTTGGTTTCGGCACTATCGCCTTCTTGATGCTCACCAAGCAGGCCAAATGGATCGACGCACTGACTGTGACCGTGGGTGTCGCAATCGTCTTGTTGTCCATTGTGGTGCTAACCGGATACGCAGGCCAGTTGTCCCTAGCGCAGTATGCAATAGCTGGCTTCGGGGCCTACGTGGCCGGAAGACTGGTCGCCGTGTGGGACGCGCCTTTCCTGCTGGCGCTCGTAGCCGGTGTGGCTGCAGCGGTGCCGCTCGGATTCATCTTCGCATTACCGGCTGTGAGAACCCGGGGAATCAACCTTGCCATAGTCACGCTCGGGTTGGGCACCACGATTGAGCTCATGTTGTTCCGGAACCGTCAATACACCGGCGGTGTTCAAGGCACCCAGGTCGGCACGCCCGACCTGTTTGGCTTTGAGATCGGTTCCATCCGGCACCCGGAGCGTTACGGAATCTTCGTTCTGGTGATGGCGTTGCTGGCTGTGTGGATCGTCTCTAACGTGCGTCGCGGACGCAGCGGCCGCCGCCTTATCGCTGTCCGAACAAACGAGCGCGCGGCCACCGCTCTAGGCATTGACGTCGTCGCGGCCAAGCTGTTTGCTTTCTCCTTGAGTTCGGCCATTGCTGCTCTCGGTGGCATCCTTCTAGCTTTCCGGTTGACCTCAATCAGCTATCCGTCATTTAGCAACTTGACGTCGATTCTGCTGGTCGGCTTGGCCCTAGTTGGCGGTGTTGGCCATCTGCTGGGCGCATTCGTGGGTGCCACCATGGCCACGGCGGGCTTCAGTCAAGAAGTACTTGAATCGACATGGGGAGGTGTCGGCCGCTGGGCGCAGCTAATCAGCGGCATCGCCATCTTGTTGATGGTGCTCGGCTACAAGGATGGTGTCGCGGCTGAATGGGTCAAGATATTCCGGCTGGTCAAGAGGGCTCGAAAGTGGGGTCGGTCTTACTTCATTGAGTTAGAGGACGTAGCCGATGCCAACATCAGCGCCAACAGCCAGACCCACACCAGAGTGCCGTCCCGCACTCTGCGCATCGAAGGCATGACGGTTCGCTACGGGGCAGTCGTGGCCGTGGACGACGTCACCTTTGAGTTAGTGCCTGGCACTGTCACCGGCCTCATCGGACCCAACGGCGCAGGGAAGACCTCGCTAATTGACGCAGTGAGCGGCTTCACTGCGTCGCAGGGCCGTGTGCTGCTAGATGACAATGACATCTCGAAACTTCCCGCAGCTAGGCGCGCTCGCGCCGGGGTCGCCCGTTCATTCCAGTCGCTAGAGCTGTTTGAGGACGCGACGGTCTTTGAGAACCTCAGCATGGCCGCCGATCCGCAAGACCTGAAGTCGTATCTGCGTGATCTGGTGGCACCCGCCAACCCCCCCTTTCCGCCCGAGGTTGTAAAGGCCGTCATTGAATTCCAACTAAACGAGGACCTCCACCGCGACGTCAAAGATCTTTCGTACGGCAAACTGCGATTGCTCGCCATTGCTCGTGCAGTGGCCATGCATCCAAGCGTGCTGTTGCTGGACGAACCTGCAGCCGGTCTGAGTACCGCTGAAAGCGAGGAGCTAGCCGAGGTGGTGCGACGCCTCGCGAACGATTGGGGAATGGCCGTGCTCGTCGTTGAGCACGACATGAACTTCGTAAACGGGGTGTGCGATGAGGTGGTGGTTCTAGATTTCGGGAAGATGATCTCAGCCGGAAGCCCGGCGCAGATCCGTGTGGACCCGGCCGTGGTGGCTGCCTATCTGGGGGACGAGACCGACCAGGACGCTCCTAAGAACCAGGATGCTCCCAAGAACGCTGGTGTGGCCGAGCCGAGCCCAACTCCGGTAGCAGGGGTGTGAGGTGAGGCCGCTACTGCAGACGCGCAGCCTCAAGGCTGGCTATCTCAGTCGGGCTGTCGTGCAGGGCATCAATCTTGAGGTCTATCCGGGCGAGGTGGTGTGCTTACTGGGTCCAAACGGTGCTGGCAAGACCACCACGCTGTTGACCATTGCGGGCGAGTTGACGCCCGTTGATGGCATCGTGATGTTCGGCAACGTTCCAACTTTCACCCCTATGGACCAACGCGTGCGTAAGGGCGGTATCGGGTTGGTGACCGAGGAGCGTCTTGTGTTCACCAAAATGTCCGCACGGGACAACCTGCGTGTCGGTGGCGGGTCTGTGGAGGCCGCGCTTGAACTGTTCCCCGAGTTGGAACCCCGGTTGACGGTGCGCGGCGGCATGCTCTCAGGCGGTGAGCAGCAGATGCTCGCGCTGGCGCGAGCGCTCAGCCGTGAGCCGTCGTTGCTGCTCGCCGACGAACTCTCATTGGGGCTGGCCCCCAAAGTAGTGGATCGGCTGCTGGGCGCGGTACGCAAGGCAGCCGACACTAAAGGCACCGGTGCGCTCATCGTTGAGCAGCACGCTCGCAAAGCACTTCGTTACGCCGATGTGATGTACCTGATGGCTCGCGGCCAGATCCTCTTGAAGCTTCCTGCGTCTGAAGCCATCGAACGCCTTGATGAGATTGAGGAGACCTATCTGAGAGGTACCTCAGAAACCGAGGAAGATCACATTGAGCGGTTACGCCGCAAAAACAAGAAGAAGGCTTGGAAGAGGTTGCGTGTGCGCGAGCGCGAGCTGGCCCGTCTCTCCGGCAAGCTCGTTTCCACCAGAACTGTCGCCGAGGACGACTATTACTTGGGGCGCGAGCAACAGCGACGAATCGCGGCTATGGCCCGCCGCAAGAAGTAACCGCAGGTAACCACAAACGAGGTAGCCAGGTAACCACTATGGGGTATCGAACAGCAGAACTGCCCGATGTCGATCTAGATGAGTTTGCGAAGATCCCGTTCTTTGAACGTATGAAGTTGCTTCAGCTTCACTGGGTCGAGCACGGTTTTGGGACACCGAAGCAAACAGGTACGTTCTATGCCTGGAAGATCTTTCTGTACGCGCTGTTCGGGCTGATTGTCGCTGGAGCCTTCACCGCTGGACTCGAGTTCAACAACATCGCAGGCTGGTGGGACGAGCCGGTTCTCTACCAGAAGTTGATGATCTGGACGATTTTGCTGGAGGTCATGGGCCTGGCCGCGACCTGCGGCCCGCTGGCGTTCCACTTCGACCCACCCATCGGCGGAATTCTGTATTGGTGGCAAACCGACACGTTGCGGGTTCCGCCGTACCCAAATCACGTGCCGTTCACCAAAGGCAACCGACGCACACCTTGGGATACTGGTCTCTATAAGTTGATCTTGGCCAGCCTCATTCTCTTGTTGGTGCTATCGCCCCAGCAGGTTGACGGATTGCCGGAAGGTAGCGCGGGGATCTTGCCGCGGTGGGCGGTGCTGATCTACTGCGGTCTCATCTTGCTGATGGCTCTGCGCGACAAGATCGTCTTCTTGTCCTCGCGCGCCGAACAGTATGTGCCCACTCTGTTGTGCTTCGCGCTGTTTGACAACTTCGTTGACATGATCATTGCGGCGAAGATTTTCATCGTGGTGGTTTGGATGGGCGCGGGGTTCTCCAAGCTGCAGCACGGTTTCTCATCCACAGTGTCGATCATGGTCCAAAACACACCTTGGGTCGTGTGGGACCGTTTCCGAAAAGCCACCGTCAAGGACTATCCGAACGACATTCGGCCGTCGCGCACGACGCATCTGCTGGCCCATATCGGCGGTACTACGTGCGAGATCGTCATGCCTCTGGTGCTGCTATTCCTGCCGTGGCGAGCGACCACGTGGATCGCCATCGTAAGCATTTGGATGCTGCACGCGTTCATCATTTCCACGTTCCCGCTGGCGGTTCCGCTGGAGTGGAACGTGTTCTTTATGTTCTGCGTGGCGTTCTTGTTCTCAAACTTCCATGTCAGCGAGGGCTACAGCGTTGCCGACATGGAACCCATGTTGCTAGCCATCGTGGTAGCCGCAGCGTTGTTCCCGATCGTGTTGGGCGCTCTGCGGCCTCAATATGTGTCTTTTCTGGTGGGTATGAAGCAGTACGCGGGCAACTGGTCTGCTGCCACGTTCTCGTTGCGAAACAAGGAGATTGAGGACCGCATCAACGACAAGATCGTGAAGTCGGCGGACAACCAGATCGACCAGCTCGAGCCTTTGTTCGGCAAGGAGATTTCGGAGATATTCATCCAAAAGGCCGTGGCATTTCGCATGATGCATCCGATGGGGCGGATGCACATCTCCGGTCTGATGGTCCATGTCGACGATCTGGACAAGCGAATACAACGCGAGGGTGAGTTCCTGAGCAATGTGCTAACGGGCTGGAACTTTGGTGACGGGCACTGCCTAGACGAACGGCTCATAGCTGCCTGGCAGGAACGCTGTGAGTACGAGCCGGGCGATGTCGTGGCTGTGTTTACTGAGTCGCGGCCAGCGTTCACCAACATTGTGCAGTACCGCGTGATTGACGCAGCTCTGGGCACCGTGGAAAAGGGCTTTTACCGACACGACGACGCCTACAACACTCAGCCGTGGCTGCCCGACGGCCCGATCCCCCATACGGTGACGTGGCGGCGCGAGGGCTATGAGCCTCAGGGTGTGCCGCACCCGGGCAATGCGCGCAAGGTTCCGTCGATTGATCATGATGGCAAGTGGCTGATACCTCGACAAGGTGATGGCGACCTTTGACGTCGGCCGTCGTCGTAGGCAGCGGGCCTAACGGGCTCGCGGCCGCTGTTTTCTTGGCCCGAGCTGGGGTCGAAGTCTCGGTGCTTGAAGCATCAGACGACATAGGGGGAGGCACCAGGAGCGCTGAGACGCTCATGCCAGGCCTGGTGCATGACCAATGCTCTGCGGTGCATCCAGTGGCCGCCGCGTCACCGTTTTTGCAATCGCTGAACCTTGAGGCTCGTGGATTGCGATGGCGGGAACCGCTCGTGGACTGCGCTCATCCCCTAGACGATGGCTCGGCCTCTGTGCTGTATCGGTCCATTAGCCGCACAGCCGACGGGCTCGGGGCTGACGGTGTTCGCTGGCGTCAGTTGTTCAGTGCGCTCACCAACGACCTGGACGCATTGTTCGCCGACATCAGCCAGCCGTTGATGCGAGTGCCTAAACATCCGCTGCGGACTGCGCTTTTCGGGGCGGTAGCAGCGACCCCTGCCACCGTGCTTAGTCGCTGGTGGCGCCACCAACCAGCGCGGGCTTTGTGGGCTGGCGTCGCGGCTCACGCACTACACCGGCTAGATCGCCCAATGACCAGCGCGGTCGGGCTTACGATCCTGGCCGCCGGACATATGCACGGCTGGGTGGTGGCCGAAGGTGGGTCCCAAGCTATAGCCGACGCGTTGGTCGCCGAATTGAAGGCGCACGGCGGCAAGGTAGAGACAGGAGCTCGTGTGCGGTCAGACACCGAACTGCCGCCGACGGATCTCCTGCTGCTGGACGTATCGCCGTCGGTTGCCTGCGACATCTTGGGCGACCGCTTGCCGCCGCGAGTCGCCCGCGCCTATCGGCGTTTTCGTCACGGCCCGGGAGCGTTCAAGGTCGACTTCGCCGTGGAAGGAGACGTGCCGTGGCGCGCGGCAGCCGCAGCGGACGCCAGCACCGTTCATCTGGGTGGCGACGCAGCAGAAGTAACTGCGTGCGAACTGGCCACTCATCGCGGCCAGATGCCCGCGCGACCGTTCGTGCTTGTCGGCCAGCAATACCGGGCCGATCCTGGCCGGTCGGTTGGCGCCATTAACCCGCTGTGGAGCTACGCCCACGTGCCCCATGGCTTCACCGGCGATGCCACCGAGTCAATCATCGCTCAGATTGAGCGGTTTGCTCCCGGGTTTCGGGAGCAGATAGTTGGAATGGCCGTGCGTTCAACAACGCAGATGTCGGTCTATAACCCGAACTACATCGGAGGCGACATCTTGGGTGGAGCGTCAACGCCATTACAGCTCCTGTTTAGGCCCAGGGTCGGCACAGATCCCTACTTCACCGGCATTAGGGGCACCTATCTGTGTTCGGCATCCACTCCACCTGGAGCGGGAGCACACGGACTGTGCGGTGTGAACGCAGCCACCCGAGCCTTAGCAGCGCTAAACGCTAAGCACTAGTCGCCAAGCGCTAGCCGCAAAGGCCGAACAGGCGCCGGGCGTTGTCGCCGATGAAGTCTCGCTGTGCTTCGGCCGGGAACATGTCGACAAGCGCGTCAAGGTCAACTGCGTACTCCGGCGTGTGATCGGCGTGGGGGAAGTCGCTTGCCCACATGAACCTCTCGTGGCCAAAACGCTGAGCCAGTGCAGGGATGGTGCGCTCATCTGGGTCGCACGAGATCCAAACCTGGCGCATGAAATACTCGCTGGGTTTCATCTTCAGTGGAACGCGTGTGCCGGTGTAGGTATGGCCATACACGGCATCGATGCGGTCCAGGCAGTAGCCGAGCCAGCCGCCGCCCGATTCCAGCACCAGCACTTTCAGCTCGGGGAATCGATCGAAGACCCCATAGTCAAACAGCGACACGAACTGATGCCTAACGCCGTCGGATGCTGTCATTGATGCAGTGAGGCGCAGTTCGCGCACATGCTCCCAAGTGCCCATGCGAGTCCCCTTGGTCCATTGGGGCTCGAAGGTGGGATGGATGGCGAACGGCACGCCCAGGTCTTGTGCCGCAGCGAAAACAGGATCGTGGTCAACATGGCCAAGCGGACGCGCCGAATGTGTGAACGGCGCCACAAAGCAGCCGTGTGCTCCGTCAGCCACAGCACGCCGCAGCTCGGCCGCCGCGGCGACTGGATCTGTCAGAGAGATGTGGGCGATGGGGATGAGCCGGTCAGAGTGATCTCGGCAGAACTCGCAGATCCAGCGGTTATAGGCGCGTGCGTATGCCTGACTGAGTTCGGCATCCTCTAGTTCGGCCTCCCACAACAACCCCATCGTTGGCAGCAAGACAGCTACGTCAAGACCTTCGGCGTCGAGCAGCTTGATTCTTTGGTGGGGATCCATAGCACCGAACGGCATTTCGCTCGTGTAGGTGCGGTCGGGGTTGAACATGATGTCTGGCAGGTCGGGCGCACCCATCGCGCCCAACGTTGAGACCATCCCCGGACGGGCCAGCTTGCTTCGCTGGTTGTCGATCATGAGTACCTCCAAGCCGCGTTCGGGCTCGATCTCGATACGCAAGGCACGGTCGGCGAAACGGCTCTCTAGGTACTCCTCCCACAGATCTGGCGGTTCCAGTATGTGTCCGTCGGCATCCACTGCACCGGTGTGCGTGATCTTGTGAACCTCGTGCATGTGACGTTGCCCACCGTCGGCGGCTAACTGCCGCTGAACAGTCGTGGTCATCTCTTCCCCCTGATGTGCCGCTGTTGCTGTGTGTCTTGGTCGTGGCGCTTCTCGCGTGCCTCCACAGCAGACTCTCATTCTCGCACGAAGCGCCGAACTGTGTCATCCGCGACAATCAAGGTCGCACACAGAGACACAGAGACACAACGACACAACGGCACGAGAGTCGTGGTTAGTAGGAAGGGCCAGACACGATGAACGCGGAGATGGGCACAGATAAGGGCGTAGAGACGGTCGGCGGCAGCACCGGGCGTTCTAAAGGCAAGCTGGCTGGCAAAGTTGCGGTGATTACAGGCGGCGCCAGCGGCATGGGACGCGCCGCGGTTGAGCGCTTCCTGCATGAAGGCGCTTCGGTTGTCATCGGCGACCTCAACGCTGAAGCGGGCCACACGTTCATGCAGGAGTTGACTGATGCAGGTCTTGGCGAGCGAGTTCGCTTCACGCGCACCGACGTTGCGCTGGAGGACGACGTGGCGGCCATGACCGAGATGGCAGTTTATGTCTTTGGTCGGCTTGATGTGGTGTTCAACAACGCAGGTATCGGTGGGGCGTTCGGGCCGATCACTGAGTTAGACGTGGACGCCTGGGACGAAACCTTCGCCATCTTGGTGCGCTCGGTGATGCTCGGCACCAAGCACGCAGCGCGGATCATGATCCCCCAAGACGATGGGGGTTCAATCATCAACACCGCGTCGGTAGCAGGCTGTGGCGGAGGTGCAGGACCGCAGGCCTACTCGGCGGCCAAGGCGGCTGTCATCAACTTGGCCAAAACGACAGCGCTAGAGCTTGCGCCTCACCGCATTCGGGTGAACGCCATCTGCCCAGGCCTGATCTTCACACCGTTGATGCACAGCGGCAACGAGGACCAGGCAGAGGAAGTGATGCGCGCCACCCAGCCGTGGCCAGAGCGAGGCGAAGGCCACGACATTGCCTCAACCGCTCTGTTCTTGGCGAGCGACGACAGCAAGTTCATTAGTGGCCAGCAACTGGTGGTTGACGGAGCGTTGTTGGCGGCAGGTCCCCGGATTCACGGACGGATGCACAACACCCGGAACCTGCACCGTATGGCGGGCATGGCATATGGCACGACCGGCAAGGCTGCGTCGTTCCGGCGCCTGTAGCCATAACTACCACAGTGATTGATATTCCCGAAATGCCGGAGCCGGAACTGGCGTTGGAGCTCACGCCTGAGGTGGCCGACGCCACAGTTGACCTGCACGACCAAGCGGTCATTGAACGTGCGGCGCGTTGGGCTCGGTCCTACGTTGCGCCGCGCGCTGAGACTTGGGAGCGGGAGAGGCGCTTCGCTGCCGAAGCGTTCGCGAGTGCTGCCCAAAAGCAGCTTTGCGGGTTGCTGGTGCCCGCAGCCGATGGCGGAAGCGAAATGAGCCAAGTCGGCATGGCGCGCGTGCTCGAAGAGATCGCCGCAGCCGATTTTGCTACTGCCTTCGTGCTCGTGTGTCACAACAATCTGGCCGCTGCGGTCAGCCGACGGGCCGACCACGGACTGCGAGATCGGGTACTGGGACCACTCACTTCGGGAGGTGGGCTGGGCGCGTTCCTGCTCACCGAGCCCGACGTGGGAAGTGACGCTGCCAAGATCACAACCGCCGCTCAGCGCGACGGGGATGAGTGGGTCATAGACGGGAGCAAGGCTTGGGTCACCAACGGGACTGTCGCCGACGTGTTGTCGGTGTATGCGCAGACCGATCCCTCCAAGGGACACCGCGGCATAGCCGCGTTCATAGTTGACGGCAACGCTTATGGCGTTGAGCGCTCTCGGGGTTATGAGCTGTTCGGAGCTCACGGGTTGGGAACTAACGGCATTGATCTTCACCAATGCCGGGTACCTGATGCCGACCTACTGGCGCCGGTTGGTGAGGGCTTCGTGGCGGCGATGGAGGGCATTGACATTGCACGGGTGCTCGTTGCCGCGATGTGCTGCGGCATGATGCGCACCGGTCTGGCTACTGCAATTGACTATGTGCGTAGGCGTCAGGCGTTCGACGGTCGCATTGCCGATTTGGGGGCCGTGCGTTTCTGCCTAGCCGACGTTGCGACGGATCTGGAGGCCGCTCGCCTGCTGACGTATCGGGCCGCGCTATCGATAGCCGAAGGCCGCGCTGCTGGCGTTCAAGCCGCACATGCAAAAAAGTTCGCGACACGCGTGACTGAGCGTCGGTTGGCTGATTGCATGCAGGTGATGGGTGCCGTTGGTGCTCGCCGAGATCACCCTCTGCCGCGGCATCTGGCTGCTTCAAGGCTGACTCACTATGTAGACGGCACGACCGAAATCCAAGACGTTGTGATCAGCCGGTCGCTGCTCGACTGAGCTAGTTGAATGATTTGAGCCGAATCTGGGTCAACGGACCAACTCGGCTCGCGGACCAGCATTCAGCTACACAGCATTGAGCTACACAGCATTCAGCTACGCATCGCAGCACCATCACGATCCCAAAGGCAGCCGTCAACCAATTGAGCTCTACGTCGCTCTCCGACTATCTCTATCTCGAACTCGGCCTCGGCATCGTCGGCGGCGAACTTGGCGGGTACGTATCCCATTGCAACTGACTGAATGCTGTAATGAGCGAATCCCCCAGAGGTGACCCAGCCGAGCGGCTCACCGTTGCAGTAAATGGGCTCATCGCCCACGGCATCGAAGCCTGAACGGTCATTAGGGCCTTCGAGGGTCCAAGTTCGCAACACCATTGACCTTGCATCTGGCGAGTCTGTATCTGATGCGCCTGCATCTGTCGCACCTGTCGTTTGGGTTCCATCGTTGCCGTTGCCGCCTGCAGGCGCAGCAGACCAATCATGCTCGCCGTATTTGGCGACAAGTGCCGCACGTCCGACGAAGTCCGTTCCGTCGTCGCCGGGACGAGCGAACCGAACGAAGCGGCCCAGTCCCGCTTCAAAGGGATCGTAGATGGGTCGGTATTCGCGAGCCCAGCTACCGAAGCTCTTGTCAAGTCGCAAGGAGTTCAGCGCATGCAGTCCAAACAGGCGCAACCCGTGTGCCGCACCGTGTTTTGTGAGCAGACTGAACACATGCTGTAGGTGGCTGGCGTGCATCCACAGCTCATAGCCGAGGCTGCCGGTGTAGCTGAGTCGGCCACACCATGCGCGTGCCCAGCCGACGTCAATGGCGGTGAAGCTGCCGAATCGCATCGCCTCGGCGGACACATCCGAATCGGTCACTTCGCAGAGCAGTTGTCGAGACTTGGGCCCGGCGATGGCGAGGCCACACAACTCAGTGCCGAGTGTCCGGTACCACGCCTGCGGTGCAGCTCCGGCGCCAATGTTCACGCTGTTGTGAGCCCCGCTGCGACCTAGCTGGCCGTAGCTCCAACTTTCTAGGTGGGCATCAAACCATCGTTCGTAGTAGCGCTCTGCAATACCAGAGCCGAACACCAAAAAGCGCTCATGGGAGGCCGTGTTTCCCGTAGCCCCGCCAGTCACTGTCGCCATCGGACCCTCGGCGCGCCCAGTGGAAGCTGGCAGACAAGCAATAGTGAGGTCTCCGGCGAGATTGCCAGCCTCGTTACACATTGGCGCCAGCGCGATTCGGCCCGGTTGCGGCAGTCGTGCAGCCACCAGGTGTGTCAACCAGGCTCGCGCTAGGGGTCCCTCAATCAGGAATTTGGAGAATCCCGACGACTCCATGAGACCCACGTCATTGCGTACGGCGTGTACCTCTGCTTGAACGTGGGGCCATGCGTTGGATCTACCGAACGTGACCTCTTCGGTCGCGCCCGGCTCGGGAGCGAACCACAAAGGCACTTCAAGGCCATAGGCATCACCGAACACGGCACCGGCTGAGCGTTGCGCTTCGTAAATGGATGTGGTGGCCAGTGGCCGACCCTCCGGTAGGAACTCATTTGGGAAGCTGATGCTGAAACGCCGCCTGTAATTTTCGCGCACTTTGGTTGCTGTGTAGGAGCGAGTCGCCCAATCGCCAAACCTCGCGACATCCATGGCCCACACGTCGAATCCAGGATCACCCTCAGTCATCCACTTCGATAGTGCGAGCCCCACGCCTCCCCCCTGAGAAAGCCCTGCCATCACAGCACACGCGGACCAGAAGCCGGGCAGCCCACGGATGGGTCCGACTAGTGGGTTCCCATCTGGCGCAAACGTAAACGGGCCATTGACAACCCGGGCGATGCCAGCGTTGGCCAGCACAGGAAAGTGCCGGAACGCAGTGTCCAGTGAGGGAGCAATGCGCTCAAGGTCGGGTGTCAACAGTCGCTTATCGAAATCCCATGGAGTCTGGCGACGCTGCCAGGCAACAGCGGCCTGCTCGTAGGTGCCCACGAGTAGGCCTTGGCCTTCCTGGCGAGTGTAAATCTCGCCTCCGAAGTCGATTGTGCCTAACAGTTCCGCACCGGTGTGTTTGTTGTGGGCGGTGATCTCTGCCAGTGGTTCGGTGATTACGTAGGTGTGCTCCATCGCTAGGACTGGCAGCTCAAGGCCCACCATGCGCCCTACCTCACGTGCCCACAGGCCTCCTGCATTCACAACGTGAACTGCTTCGATCCACTCATCGCAGTCATCTGTGGCTGAGGCATCGTCACTTCGGTGTCCAGATGTGCCAGCGAGATCGCCGCGTGAGGTGTCGTAGAGGCCGATACGCCATGCGCCGTGCGGCGTACGCTCAATACAGCGAGCCCAGGTGTGGCGGCGAACCCGCGCGCCAGCATCCATCGCCGCCTTGGCGTATGCAAGGGTGACACCGGTCGGGTCAACGTGGCCGTGGTCGGTGTCATACATCGCACCCACGAACTGGTCGGGGTCGATGATTGGCATTAGCTCAGCGGCCTCGTTGGCAGAGATGATCTGCGATGTGATGCCCAGGTACTTTCCGCGGGCGTCGGTCATTCTCAGCCAGTCCAACCGTGCTGGCGTGTCTGCCAAGAAGACGGCGCCTGTGAGGTGGATGCCGCAGTCCTGACCCGAGAGCTCCTCAATCTCGCGGTACAGGTCAATCGTGTACTTCTGCAGTTTCGCTACGGTCGGGTCGGAGTTGATGGGGTGCATCCCACCCGCCGCGTGCCATGTTGAGCCCGCCGTTAGTTCGGAGCGTTCAAGTAGCACCACATCGGTCCAGCCAGCTCTAGTCAGGTGAAAGAGCACCGATGCCCCTACAACACCGCCGCCAATCACTACAGCTTGTACTCGGTCAGTCATGGCGCACCATCCTCAGTGATCGGGTCGCTGACTGGGTTGCTGCCATATTGGTCCTCGAACCCAGGGCTGTCACCGGCGGGCACCCTCAAATCGGCGACTGATCGCAATGTCATCAAATCCGCAATCATGTTGTGAAAGCGGTTCAGCGGCTCCTCAAACCTGGGCGCTAGCGGACCAGGCGGCGCGGCGCCGTTGGCGATGCCGCGCTGTGCTCGCTGGCAGATGTCAATGTCCTCGTCGTTCACTTCGATCCAGAAGCGGCGGGTGATGTCGAATGACTCTCGGAGTTTCGCCGATGGTGTGTCGGTAGTCATCGGGCCTGGCGGGAACAAGAACGTGCAGCACTCAAGCGTGCGACCTGCACTCAGCGGCTCCAGCACCATGAGAAAAACATGATTGGGCAATACGGCTAGCAACACGTTCGGAAACAGTGCGACGAACCTGCCGCTTGAAATGTCGGACTTGTTGAGGCCCGACGCAGGGGGCAGCCTCAGCCAGTCATCGCGTTCTTGGCCTGAGATAGGCGTGGTGGTTTGACCGCAGTACATGCCTGGTCCCTGGTAGCGATAGTGGTCTGACACCCGTGAGACTTTGGCTAGTTCTGGGTGTACCCACGGCAGGTGGTAGTACTCGGCGAAGTTCTCGACGATGAGCTTCCAGTTGGCAGCGACATCAAATGTGCGTGTTGTCCCGTCAAGTGGGGCTGGTCGCCATTTGTCCAGTTGATATTCGCCCAATCGGTTCGGTAGGTCGCCGAGCCACGCCTGCAGTGGTGGAGTATCTGCGCTGAGCGTGACGAACACCAGCGGTCCCCAGGTCTCGCTGCGCACTGAAATCAGCCCGTAATCCGCCATGTCAAAGTCACTTCGGGACCCGGCGTCGAACATGGGAGCTGTCACGAGCTGACCATCCGTGCTGTAGTGCCAGCGGTGATATGGGCAGCGAATGGTGTTTGCAATGTCGCAGTCGGACTCGACGAGCTCGGTACCGCGGTGACGGCACGAGTTCAAAAATGCGCGTAGTCCGTGTCCGTTGTTGGAGCGAGTAAGCAAAACAGAGCGTCCGGCGACCGAGCGCACCAGCAGTCGTCCCGGCAGAGCCACTTCGTGCGCAAGCGCCACCGCAACCCACGCTCGACCGAACAGTTGCGCTTGTTCGGCAGCGAAAAAGCGCTCGTCGGCGTAGACGGTGGGCTGCATCGTGAAAGCCGCCTCAACAGCGTTTCGTTGCGGCGCCCAAAAGCCGGACTCAGGCTGTGTCTGTGTCCACTGGGCCTGCGGCTGCGCATGCTGCGCCAGCCGATGTGCCCCATGCTCTTCCATCGTGCAGTCTCGCCCCTCTCATGCTTGAACCAGTGCCTGCCCCCGGGGACCCTCTCCGAACACTATGTTCCTGAGCGATTCCTGAGCGGCGGCTTGTGCCTGTTGCTACGTGTTGGCTTCTACGTGTCGTGACCGCTTTCGGGGCTACCAGATCGGCCCGTTGGCCTGATCTCAACGATCAGGTCACCGGGTTCTAGCAATGCACCCGACGCGGCGGCAACCAAGACCACCGTGCCAGTGACCGGCGCTGAGATTGAAGACTCCATCTTCATCGCCTCTATGACTGCAATTGTGTCACCGACATTGACTTGATCCCCCTCTGACACCGTGACATTCACTGAACCTCTGAACGGCGCTGGAACCTGGCCACCAATGCGGGGGTCGGCTCGGGCGTGTTCGGGGCGATCAGTGGCCACGTTCCGATCCAGCGTGTCGATGTCGCGTGGCTGGCCGTTAACTCGGAAGCTGACTAAACGTATGCCCTCATCGTTCGGCTCGCCGATGGATCGCAAACCCAGCAGCAATCGCACGCCAGGCCCTAGCAAGACCGCAGTGTCGTGTGCGTGAGGGTCCAACCCATACCAGAACAACAGTGACGGCAACACTGATAGATCACCGTATCGGTCGGTGTTCTCAACTTGGGCGGCGGCGGGCGTGGGAAACAGCAGCCGATTTAGCGTGCTGGCACGATCGCTCTCCAAGTCGGCTCGGTCTTGGTCGGTCAGGGCTCGTTTGGTAGGTGACCAGTGGCGGCCAGTCGTTGCCTTCGTTCGGAACGGCTCGGCAAATCCTCCCGGCGGCGTGCCAAGTTCACCGTGCAGAAAGCCGACAACGCTGTCGGGCAAGTCGGCTGAGGCGGGGTCAGTCACCAGCTCTTCGGGCGTGACCCCAGAGGCCACCAAGTGCAGCGCCAAATCACCAACCACTTTGGACGACGGTGTGACCTTGATGGGCCGGCCGAGCAACTCGTTGCATGCGGCATAGAGACGCTCCACCTCTTCGAACCGATGTCCGAGGCCGAGCGCTTGAGCTTGGGCTCGCAAGTTGGAAAGCTGACCTCCGGGTATCTCGTGGCGGTAGATGGTGCCTGTGGGAGAAGCGAGGCCTGCCTCGAAGGGTGCGTAGACACGACGCACCGCCTCCCAATAGGGCTCCATGTCGCCGATGGCATCCAAACTCAGGCCCGTCGCCCGGTTGGTGTCGTCTGTCATGGCCACGATCGAAGCGATTGAGGGCTGGGCGGTCATGCCCGATAGCGGCGGCGCTGAACCGTCGATGGCATCGACGCCCGCGTCCAGTGCGGCTAGGTAGGTAGCTAACTGTCCGCCCCCGGTGTCGTGGGTGTGCAGATGAACCGGCTGGGCGAAGCGTTCACGTAGTGCAGTGATGAGTGTCGCTGCGGCGGAGGGTCGCAGCAGTCCCGCCATGTCCTTGATGCACAGGATCTGAGCACCCGCTTCGTCAAGTTGCGACGCGACGTCGAGGTAGTAGTCCAGCGTGTAGAGATCCTCGTCGGGATTGGACAGATTTCCCGAATAGCAGATTGTGCCCTCCGCGACAGCACCGGCGGAAACCACAGCTTCGATAGCTGGTCTCATCTGGTCGATGGAGTTAAACGCATCAAACACGCGGAAAATGTCCATCCCGCACTCGGCGGCCTCAGCGATGAACTCGTGCGCCACGATGTCGGGGTATGGCGAGTAGCCCACCGTGTTTCGCCCTCGCAGAAGCATTTGAGTGCAGATGTTGGGCGCCGCTGCTCGGATGCGTCGCAGCCTTTCCCAGGGATCTTCGTGTAAGAAGCGCAGTGCGACGTCGAAGGTGGCGCCTCCCCAGCATTCCAGGCTGAATAGCTGCGGCATGAAGTGTGCCATCTGGCGGGCACCCGCGACCAGATCGATTGTGCGCAGGCGTGTGGCCAGGATTGACTGGTGTGCATCGCGCAGGGTGGTGTCGGTAACTGCGATGGCCTGAGCTGCGCGCAGCTCCGCGGCGAAACCAGCAGGTCCCAACTGCGCAAGGCGTTGACGGGAACCAGCCGGTGGCACTCCCGAGGTTGGGCGCAGCTTGGTGGCGGGATCAACCCTGGTAGGGGCAGGGCCGTTCGGTTGGTGAACCGTTACGTCGGCCAGGTAGCGCAACAGGCGAGTGGCTCGATCGGCCCCAACCGATGCCGCGGTCAGTTCGGGTCGATCATCAATGAACGTTGTTGTGACCGGTCCAGCTTGAAACTCGCTGTCGGCGAGGATCGCTTGCAGGTAAGGCTGATTGGTGGACACACCTCTTACTCGGTACTCGGCGAGTGTGCGTTGCATTCGACGGACCGCGGTGTCGAAGTTGGGTCCGCGGCAGGTGATCTTCTCGATCATCGAATCGAAGTGCGGAGTGATTTCCACACCTTGATAGACGCAGCCATCTAGGCGCACGCCCGCACCGCTGGCTGGCCTATACGCCACGATGCGCCCCGTGTCGGGCCGAAAGTCGTTGGCGGGGTTCTCGGCCGTGACACGGCACTGTATGGCGACGCCCCGCAGGCTGATGGCCCCCTGGCTCAATCCGAGATCTTCCAGAGAGGCGCCCGCCGCGATACGCAACTGAGACTCCACCAAGTCAACGTCGGTCACCTCCTCGGTCACGGTGTGTTCAACCTGGATACGGGGGTTCATCTCGATAAAGACGTGCCGTCCAGCGTGATCCACCAAGAACTCCACAGTGCCAGCGTTTGCGTAGCCGATGGCCTCGGCGAAGTGAGCGGCGTCAGTGAGCAGCCGCTGGCGCACAGCGGTATCGAGGTTGCGCGCGGGAGCCATTTCGACCACCTTCTGAAAGCGTCGCTGCACCGAGCAGTCCCGCTCGTAGAGATGAACTACGTTCCCGGCCGCATCCGCCAGTATTTGTGCCTCAATGTGGCGTACGCCGGTCATGGCCTCCTCAAAGAAGACGGTGCCGTCGCCGAATGCGCTGTGCGCCTCTCGTTGCGCGGCCTCAACCGCATCGGCCAAGTCTTCGGCACGCTCAACTCGGCGCATGCCCCGGCCGCCTCCGCCCGATGCCGCCTTTACGAACAGCGGGTAACCGATCTCCGCTGCAGCACCGGCGACCTCGGCGCTTGCGTCGTCAATACCTGCGTTGTTGATAGGTGCCGATTGGCGCAGTACCGGTAAGCCAGCCTGCTGTGCAGCTTGTCTTGCCCGCATCTTGTTCCCGGTGAGTCGTAAGACCGCGGCGCTGGGGCCCACGAATGTGACTCCAGCGCTGGCACATGCATCTGCGAGGGCTGGACTCTCAGAGAGAAATCCGTAACCGGGGTAGATGGCGTCAGCACCGACCTCCACAGCTTTGGCCACGATGGCGTCGTGATCTAGGTAGGCCCGCACTGGCCGACCCTCTTCGCCTATGAGATAGGCCTCGTCGGCTTTGATGCGATGCAAGGCACCGCTGCGCTCTTCCTCAACTGGAAGGATCGCGACGGTACGGATGCCGAGCTGAGTCGCTGCGCGGAACGCACGTATGGCGATCTCACCCCGATTCGCCACCAAGAGCTTCTTCATGATGTCCTCCGACGTGGTCTCAAACTCAAGGCTGCCACTCGCAATGATGAGACAGCGAGTCGCTCGAATAGCTAGCTGCTGTGCATTTGGGTGCCATAGGTGCGACGCTGTGAACTCAGTGCTGTGACCTCGTGAATCAATCAAACATCGGGATCCTCAACCCTGTGTCCGACTCAGAATCCCGACTATTCGCGTCCCCGGTGCTGAGTTCCTGAATTGCGGGTTGGCGACGGATGAACTCGTCAAACATTGGCACTGTGAAGTCAATGATGCCGCGTTGAGGGGAGTAGCACAGACCTCGCTTGATGAGGGCATCTCTGTTGGGGCCGACCTGGTTCGTGGCTTTGCCCATAGCGTCTGCGACCTCGCTAGACCGGTGGGGACCCGGTCCGAGCGATGCCATGGCGGCAAGGTACATACGATCGGCGCGGGGAGTGCGCCCTACGCAAGCACGGAAGAAGCCACTGTCAAGTTCATGTTGAGCCACCGGGATGGCGCCTTCAACATCGGCGATAGTGATCTGCTCGGGATCCATTGCGACATCCCAGGTCTGCTTGCCGAATTCTTGCAAGAAGTAGGGGTAGCCAGCGGTGAACTCCACGATGCGCGTAAGCGCATCGGGTTGCCACAGGACGCCTTCCTCCTCGGCAGGTTTACTGAGTGCTTGGCGCGCTGCTTTCTCGGGCAAGCTGCCGATCTGTGGGAATGAGAAAAGATGCTCGGCGTATGACTTCGCTTCGCCAGCCAACGCTGGCAGTGAGGGCAGGCCAGCACCGGCGACCATGAGCGGTAACTGTTCTTGACTGACTCTGTGCAGACCGACGATGAGCGCGGCAAGTTCGTCTCGACTGAGGAGCTGAACCTCATCAACAGTGAACAAAATGCCTGTGTTTTGTTTACGGGCAAGCTCACCGGTCGCCATGAAAAGGTCAGCCATGTCGCCGCTGAGGACGCCGGAGTATGGACGCGGATGTACCTAAGCAAGCTAGGGCTGGCTTGCGCGGGCATGGCCGACTAAGCAGTTAGCTGCAGCAAGGGCTCAACTCACTGTGGAGGAACCGATGACAGGCGAGATTTCTGCGACACCCGGGACGAAGATGATCTACCTGATCAAGCGCCGACCGGAAGCAACCCGCGACGAGCTGGTGGCCAACTGGTTCAAGAACCACATGCCCGCAGTGATCGCTGGCCAGGAGCAAGCGGCAACCGAGGGCCGAGTCCATGCCACCAAGTACCTAGCGACGCTGTTTGATGCGCGACCCCCTCGAGACGTGCCGTGGGACGGTATGGCGCAACTGTGGTTTGACCGCGCGATCCCGAACCCGCCGGAACCGCACGGCACAGTGCCCGCCGACACGTTCCAGCAAAAGGCCGAGCCGTACGTAGGGTGGGCGACGACGGAGTACGTGGTTGTGGACGGCCACTTGCCGGTGGTGCCCAACACGCTCAACGATCCCTTTCCGGCGACCCGGTCGGGCTTTTTCAAGGTGACGTTCTTGGTCCCCGCCAAGTCGGGTATTGATCTCAACGCGGCGTTGCGGCACTGGCTAGTAGCGCACGCACCCAACGTGCGGGGTGTCATGGAGGAGATTGGCGGCTTGCGATATGTGGTCAACCACAGCCTGGATCCAGCCGCCGAGGCCTACCTCGGCATGGCCGAACTCTATTTTGACTCCCCGGCGGGCTGGGACGACTACAGAGCCAAGATCACAGAGGACGGTTTCAGCGAGTACGTGGACTTGGGTCGGCTGGTGAACCTACATTCCACAACCCAGATGATCGGTATCGCCGGTTAGAAATCGGCCTCGTTGTTTGGTCCGTTGTTCGGACCGTCATTAGGCGGGTATAGCTCTCGCCAGTTGATCTGGTCGTCCTTGGGCAATACAGCGTTGATGGAGGCCATGTCTGTTAGCAAAGTCTCAGCGGCTTCGTCTCCGATGCTGGCCCAGTGCGAGCCATCTAGTTGATCGGTGGCTGCCTCAATTTCGGCGCGTCCAGCGATGCCAGCCCCGGTGGCCCGGCCGTTGGCATCCACCCAGCCGCGCTTTCGCAGCCGCTCGGTTGCCGCTGCCGCTTCAGCTTGGCACCAAGCGGCTTCCTTATGAATCCACTCGCGGGGCGCTTGGTCAACCGCTACTTGCGACACCACCGATTCGCAGCCGTCCAGACCGGCGGCTACGAGCGCAATCAGGTGACATCCGCTGCGGTACTCCCGCAGCAGCGTGCATCCGTGCCACAGTGCCAGGTGTGGTTCGTCGGGCCACTCCAACGAAGACCATCCAGCGAATAACACTCGTCCGACAGGGTCAGCGGCATCGCAGGCGGCCCGCACGACCTCGGCGCAGCCCGCTATTGCACTGCCGTGGATTAGCTCACCGAGTTCTCTGCGAAGCGCTGCGTCCATCGCTTCATAGCGAGCTGCAATCACCTTTTCGGGTGTCGACAGAGTCCAGGCATCCGGAATCGCCCGCCGCACCCGCGCGGGCGCATAGTAGAAAAACAAGGATTCAACTACACCTGCTGGCACTGCACCCAGTGGTGCCGCGCGCGTCGCGAAGTAGTTCATCCAGAAGCCCTTCAAACCGACTGCGGTGCCAGCCTGCCTTACTTCAGGCGCCCAGTAGCAGAGTTGGTGATAGCGCTCAACGCACTCCCACATCAGTCTTGGCTCGGTCATAGCGTTTCGGCTGCGGGTCACCCGGGTTGACCAGCGTCAGGCTGAGCTGTAGCAGGCTGATCAGCGTCGGGTTGGTTCATGAGATGTGTGGCCGAAGTGCCAAAGACCTCAGCCATTGCATCGGCAATACTCGCAACCAGCGGTGACCCGTCGGGCATCCGCGCCTTTGCGAGGGACGCAAGCATGAGCGTCATCCAAGCGTCGCGTTCTGGTTGGCCGATGACGAACGGTAGGTGTCTCATACGCAGACGCGGGTGACCGCGCTCGGCGCTGTAGTTGCTAGGCCCGCCCCAGTACTGGGCCAAGAAACCTGCCAGCCTGCGACGCGAAGGCCCCATATCGGCCGGGTACATAGGTCGCAGTAGTTCATCGTTCTCAACAGCGTCATAAAAGCGGTTCACCAGCTCGTCAAAAAAACGCTGGCCACCGACTGCCGCATACACCGTCGGAGGTTGCTCAACTCTGTGGCTCAGCGAGCCGCTAAGGGTCAGACCACCCGCGCCCCATCGGGCTTCGGCCTTTGCCAGTTGTTCGGTCGAATCGTCTGCGCTGCTCGCTGGCTCATCAAGTGCCGCTGAATCGGCTGGTGCAGCCGGGTTTGATGATGCGCCGCTTGATGGAGGGGTCCCAGCGTCGGCCACTAGCCCAGGCTAAACGCTTCACATCGCATCACTCGTGTTCGGACGCGTACAGTCTCGTGAGTCGTTTGGCCCATGTGGGCTGGCATAGGTCGGTTTGCACAGTCGGCGCTGATCTGCAGGCTGTGACTAGACCGAACTAGGCGGATCTAGCCCGTAACCACCCGGTGACCCGCAGCAGCCCAGAACCCCAGAGACCCAGAAACCCAGCAACCCCCAAACCCAGTTGGAGAAATTATGACGATGACGAATCAGACAACGAAGCAAACAAAGAAGCAAGCGCAGCGCTTAACCAATGGGCGCGCTAGCTCGCAACGGCGCTCGCACCGTTCGTACCTCAGCTACATAGACAAGTCGCGCGAGTACTACGCGGCGCACGGCTACCCACAGCCCTACCAGTGGTCCTACAACCATGAGGTGGCTTTCGCTCCGCTCCAAAAGCCGCTGTCGGCCAGCACCGTGGGCCTCGTCACTACATCTTTCTTTCGGGCAGGCAATGAACCGCCTGGAGTTCCCGCCGCACGTCCCAAACAGCCATATGCCGCTCGCTGCGACGACGCCCTGGATGGCCTTTACAACAACGATCTGTTCTGGGACAAGGACAACACCCACACTGAGGACCTCGATACCTATCTGCCGATAAACCGGCTACGAGAGTTCGCGGCGCAAGGTCGCATCGGCGAAGTGTCGGAACGCTTCTACGGCATCCCCACCGACTACAGCCATCGCCGCACGCAGCGCAACGACGCGCCGCGCATCGAAGCGTGGATGCGCGAAGACGGTGTAGACGTGGCGTTCTTGGTGCCATTGTGACCTGTCTGCCACCAGACCGTGAGTCTGGTCGCACGTCATCTTGAGGAAGCTGGCATCCCTACCGTCGTTGTCGGCAGCGCTCGTGACATCGTTGAGGAATGCGGCGTTGCCCGCTTCGTTTTCACCGATTTTCCGCTCGGTAACCCCACCGGCAAACCCGGCGACAAAGCGATGCAGCGCGACATCGCGGGAACGGCGCTGGATCTATTGGAGCGCGCCTGGATGCCTCGCACGACCGTACAGACGCCCTACGTGTGGGATGCCCACGACAACGACGGCTGGCGCGACCACTTCATGCGAGTTGACGACACGAATCGTGCCGACTTGGCTGCTGCGGGCGAAGCGCGTCGCCGCGATCAAGCTGCGGCAAAGGCTGACGGCCGCGCCAGAAGCTCCTGAGGTGAGAGACGAAGGGCAAGAGATGACGCCACAACCGCTGAGTCCGCAAGATCAAACCGATCTTGTGGATGCCGACGCGCCGGACTTCTTGCCGTCTGAGCCTGCCGGTGCCGACGTTTACTCGCATCCCTCTGAGCACGGTGAGCGCATCACCGACAAGTTCGCTCCCGATCTCATGATCGAAGCGTCTGGCGGTGTGAACGTCGCAGCCGATACCTACGGAGAAAACGGTCCGCTAGTGCTATTGCAACATGGAGGCGGTCAGACCCGTCACGCCTGGAAGGGAGCGGGCCAATCCCTAGCCGATAACGGCTATCGGGCGATCAGTCTCGACGCCCGAGGACACGGTGATTCGGATTGGACACCCGATGGCGACTACACCACCGAAGCGTTCGTGGCCGACCTGGCGGCGATCGTGCAGCACTTTGGTGAACCTCCAGTGTTGGTCGGCGCTTCCATGGGCGGCGGCACATCACTGACAGCAGTCGGCGAAGGCGCTGTGGATGCCAGCGCACTAGTGCTAGTAGATACGGCTCCGCAGATTGAGGCCGAAGGCGTGCGCAAAATCCGCGATTTCATGGCGCAGGGCGCAGACGGGTTTGCATCACTGGAAGAGGTGGCTCAAGCCATCGCCAACTATCAGCCGCATCGCAAGCGGCCACGCAATCTGGACGGACTCGCCAAGAACGTGCGCCTCTGGCCCGATGGCCGGTATCGCTGGCATTGGGACCCGGCTTTCATGCATCGACCGCGCAGTTTCGCCGAGCGTATCCCCCGCCAGCAGGCGGCTGCGCAGCGCTTGAAACTGCCCACCCTGCTGGTGCGGGGAGGCCTCAGCGACGTGCTCTCAGAACGGGGCGCTCAGTCGTTTCTCAGGGCTGTGCCCCATGCGCGTTACGCCAACGTGGGCGGCGCGGCGCACATGGTGGCTGGCGACCGCAACGATGTATTCGTTGAGGCGATGCTCAAGTTCTTGGACGAATTTGTGCCCGCTGCTCCTAATTGAGCGTGATTGTCGCATTCACACCGTAGCCTTGCGCTTCTTGGCCGGTAAGGCCCCGCTTCGAGAGGCAAGATATGCGCGGAACAGTGAAGTTCTTCAATAGTGAGAAGGGCTTCGGCTTCATCTCCCGCGAAGGCGCCGATGACGTCTTCGTTCATTACTCCAACATCGTCGGTGAGAACTACCGCACCCTGGATGCAGGGCAAGAGGTTGAGTTCGACATCGGACCCGGTCGCAAGGGCGACGAGGCTCAGAACGTCAAACCCGTCTAGACCCGTCCGAGAGCGGTCGCTACAAGACCGCCGGCTACACCGGCGTCCTGCACCGGTGCCCTAGTGCTCGTGCTCGCAACAGCCCTATCAGCGTTCCTCGCGGCGGTAGGGCAGCGTTAGCGCTGAGGGCGCTGGACTAGGCCGGTTTCGGGCTCGAAAGCTAATAGCGATCAGCACGACCACGGTCAGCAAGAACGGCAGCATTCCGAGCAATGCTGGTGAGATCGTGTTGACCTCCAGTCCGAGGATCGTCAGATCGAAGGTCTGCACCCGCGGCTGTAGTGCCAGCGTGAAGCCAAATAGCAGCGAACCAGCAGCCAAGCGTCCTGGCCGCCACGCCCCGAAAATGACCAGCGCCACGGCGATCCAGCCGCGGCCCGCGATTAGCCCTTCGGTCCAACCGGCGGCCATATAAAGCGACAAGAATGCACCGGCGGCACCTGCGAACGCTCCGCCTACCAACACTGCACCGCAGCGCAATAGGACCACCGAGTGGCCGACAGAGTCCGTCGTGGAGGCGGATTCGCCAACTGCCCGCAGCGCTAAACCCAGCCTGGTGCGATGTAGGACGAACCACACTGCTATCCCTAAAAGTCCCGCGAGGTAGACGACCGGGGGCTGGTCAAACAGCACCGGACCAACCCAACGAATATCTGCTAACCCGGCGATATTGAGATCGGTGAATACGGCATCCGCGCGCTGGCGCACTGCGTCTTGTCCTACGAATGCGGCGAAGCCGAGGCCCCCGATTGTGATCGCCAAGCCGGACACGACTTGACCAGCACCCATCACGACGCTCACAACGGCATGCACGCTCGCTACCGCCATGCCAACGAACGCGGCGAAAGCGAATCCGATCCAGGGCCGGTCGGTGGCCAGAGCCATCATGAAACCCGACACGGCCCCCATAGCCATCATTCCCTCAACGCCGAGGTTCAGCACACCTGAACGCTCTGCGATGAGTTCGCCCAGCCCGGCTAGGTATACGAGCGTGGCGAACTGCACGGTCGCTACGAGCAGTCCGACTACAGCCGCTTCAGACACCCGAAGCCTCTGGATTGCTAACCGGTCGAACCCACCGGATGCGGTAGTTGAGCAGCACCGCGGCCACGAGTGCGCTGATGAGGATCATGGCTTGCAGGATTGTGGCGATGGAACTTGTAACGCCGAGGGTCTGGATGGACTGGCCGCCCACTTGCACTGCGCCGAAAACGAAGGCCACTGCGGCAACGCCAGACGGACGCATCAGCGCGAGCGCCGCCACGATGATCCCGGCGAAGCCATAGCCGTTTGACAGGCCGGGACCTAGCCGTGTCGCCGTTCCCGTTAGTTCAACCGCTCCCGCCAATCCAGCCAATGCGCCCGAAAGCAAGAGCGCGGTCAGAACTTTGCGCTGCAAAGAGATGCCCGCATATCGCGCGGTCGCCGCTGAGGAACCGGCCATGCGCAACTCGTACCCCCATGCTGTTTTGGACACGGCGAACCAAAACGCCCCCAGCAACGCGACCGCAATCAGCACACCGATGTGTGCGCGACCGAACAGGCCAGGCAGCGAGGCTTGATCTGGCAGCGGCTCAATCACAGCGAAGCCCTGCGAGTCAGGGTCCTTCCACGGGCCAGTCTGGAGCCATTCGACAACTCGGATCGAGACTTCCACGAGCATCAGAGTGGTGATGATCTCGCTGACACCCAAATATGCCCGAGCAAGCGCCGGTCCAGCCATGAGCACAACGCCACCGAGCGCTCCAGCGCCGATCATCAACAAGATCAGTACTGGACCGGGTAGCTCGCCTGCGACCATGCCCACACCTGCAGCGGCAATAGCGCCAGCCATCATCTGACCCTCAGCACCGATATTCCAAAGGCCCATGGAGCCCGCGACAGCTACCGCCAGCCCAGCCAACGCGAGCGGTGTCGCTCGCAGCAGCGTGCGCGAGATTGAGTTGATGCCGCCGATTGAGGAGTCAATCATCCGGCCATAGACCTGGCCTGGGTCGTTGCCAGCGGCTAGCAGCAGCAGGGCTCCTGCAAAGAGGGCCACGGCAATACCGATAGCGAAGGCGCTGGCTTGGGCCGCGGGTACCACCTTGGGGCGCCGCTGCAGCACCGGCCGCATCAGGTTGCGGTGCCAGCGAGCTTGTCCGCGTGACACCGTGTGCAGCGGCGCGTGGGGCGGCTCGGTCACGTATCGCTCCCGCGTCCGGCCATCGCGGCGCCCACTTCGGTCCGCGTGGCGATACTCGGGTCCAGACGGGCCACTATGTGTCCTTCATACATCACAACCAGGCGATCAGACAGCGCCAGCAGTTCGTCCAGATCCTCAGAGATGAGAAGCACACCCACGCCAGCCATGCGCTGAGCCACGATCTGCTGCTGGATGGCGGCGATTCCGGCAACGTCAAGGCCACGAGTGGGCTGAGCGGCGACCAGCACCCGAGGGTCACCGGTGAGTTCGCGTCCCAGCAGCAAGCGTTGCAAGTTGCCGCCAGATAGGGCGCTGACATCTTCATGCAGTCGCCCTACGCGCACACCGAAACGCTCCACGAGGGTCTCACAAAACTCCTCGCAGCGCCGCCGATCTAGCATCACCCCACGGCGCATGAGCGGGTATGAACGGACAACAGCGTTGTCAACGACGGACATGTGCGGTGCAAGACCGACACCCAGACGGTCCTCGGGCACGTAGGCCAACCCGCCACGCGAACGCACTCTTGGCGATGCACGCGTAACGTCAGCCTCAAGTAGCTGGACAGTTCCCGCTGTGAGGGGACGCAACCCTGCGATGGCTTCTGATAGCTCCTTTTGGCCGTTGCCGGAGACGCCCGCCACTCCCACGATCTCGCCAGCATGCACTTTGAGATCAACCGAGTGCAGTACCGGCAAGCCACGGTCACTAAGCGCGCAGACCCCCTCCAACGAAAGCACGACCGCGCCTTGGTTCTGTTTGGCTGGACGTTGCACCGCATCTGTTTTCTCACCGACCATCATTTGGGCTAGTTCGGATCGCTCCACGCCCTTGAGGCTGTCGTGACGTGCCACGGTGACGCCGCCGCGCAGGACGGTTGCCTCGTCGCACACCGCGAGCACTTCATCCAGTTTGTGGCTGATGTAGATCACCGAGCGGCCTCGGTCGGCCATGGCGCGCAACGTGAGGCCCAAGTCTGCTGCTTCGCCTGGTGTGAGCACCGCTGTGGGTTCGTCCAGTACCAATATGTCTGCATCGCGCCACAGCGCCTTGAGGATCTCCACTCGCTGACGCTCGCCGACTGAGAGCTGCCACACTGCGCGGGAGGGATCAGCATCAAGCGAGTAGGTCGCTGCCAGATGCGCTACCCGTTCACAGATCTGCTTCATGCTCAGGTAGCGCGGGGCCGAACCGAGCACCACGTTCTCCGCGACCGTCAGCTTGGGCACCAGTCGGAACTCTTGGTGGACCATGCCGATGCCAGCGGCAATCGCATCTGCGGGGGAGTGAAACTGCTTGCGGGTGCCATGAACCCAGGTCTCGCCATCGTCGGGTAGGTATGCACCCCCCAATACGTTGACAAGCGAGGTCTTGCCAGCGCCGTTTTCGCCTAGTAGCGCGTGAATGGTGCCCTTACGCACCGACAGGTTGGCACCATCGCAGGCCACGACCCCCGGGAACTCCTTGCGGATTCCCCGGAGGTCAACGGCGAATGGAGTGCTCAATGAAGTTGCCAGATCAGACGACCCTGATTAGGCAACCCAGATGAGACAACACAGCGTTGAGTTCAGACGAGTCGAAGCACCGACAACTCTAAGAACACCAACTAGGGCGATGCGTTACCCACGACACCTTCGACAAACCAATCCATGTTTAGCATTGATCTGTCATCCATGGTTTCGCCCGCGGCGATTCTGACTGTGCCGTCCTGGTCGCGGATCTCGCCGGTGAAAACGTCCCAATCACCGCTGCTGATTTGCTCAGTAATGTCGTTGATTTGTGTGGCTATCTCGTCGGGCACATCGTCGGCTAGTGGTGCCAGATCCACGATGCCGTCATCCATGCCGCCCCAGTATGAGCCGGGCTCATAGGAGCCAGCAGCGACCGCATTAATGGTCGCGACATAGCGTGGCCCCCAGTTCCACACAGGTGCCGTTATGAACGCGTCGGGCGCGAATTCGCGCATGTCTGAGTTATAGGCGACCCAGCGGGCTCCGGCATCTTGCGCAGCTACACCGGCTGCCGTGGAGTCCTGATGCATAGCAATGACATCGGCGCCAGCTTCAAGCAGTGCCTTAGCTGTATCGCCCTCCACAGCAGGGTCAAACCACGTGAAGGTCCAGTTGACGTGGACTTGCGCTGTCGGGTTGGCCTCGCGCACCCCGAGCGTGAAGGCGTTGATGCCGCGGATCACTTCCGGGATCGGAAACGCTGCGACGTAGCCGATGTTGCCACTCTCGCTCATCGCTCCGGCGGCGATGCCGGACAGGTAGCGGGGCTGGTACATGCGACCGAAGTAGTTGCCAAAGTTGGAGTCGTTCATTTTGAAGCCCGAAGCGTGCTCAAACACGACATCGGGGTATTCCTCTGCGAGGTCGGCCATCGGGTCCATGTAGCCAAACGAAGTGCCGAAAATGATGTCGGCGTTTTCGTTTTCGATGAAGTCGATCGCAACGGCCTTGAAGTCCTCGGCTTCCTCGGGGATACTCTCAACGAACAGCGTCGTGGCCCCTGTCTTGTTTTCCGCATATTGGCGGCCGCTGTCGTGTGCCCAGTTCCAGCCAGCGTCACCGACCGGACCTACCAGCACAAATGCTGCGGTGATATCGCCTGGCTCGCGGTCATCGCTGCCGCAAGCTGCGGCAAGCAGCGCGACTGCGGCGAGCACGACTGTGAGTCGCCCCATTGTCCTGAAACGCGTGGTCTTTGAACGCATGACTTCCCTCTCCGTTGACGCTCGCGAGTCAAGCTCGGAGCGTTGTGAACTCAGCCTAATCTCACCTGCAATGGCCATTGGTAACTCGTGTCGCGCAATTAACACAATCGAAACAGCCGAGCACCAAGCCCCTGTTGGGCAAGTAAGGCAAGCCCGACGTACTGCAAGCCCAGTGAGTTCAAAACGGGTTCCGTTCCAGTCCCAGCAGGTGCCGTCCCAGTTGATGGGTGACCCGGTCGTGATGCACGTTTATGTGTACCGGCATGGCCCGGAAGTCTCGGTAGCGGCGTTCGAACGCTCCACCTTCGCGCAGGGCAGTACCGCCTTGGGTGCGGTGTAGCAGCGACATGGCCTCGTCAAGTTGTTCCACCGCCATCGTCGTCACCGCCATCTGCCGCAGGTAGTCGGCTTCGTCGGGGACGATTCCGGCGGCGACGCGGCGGTCGACTTCACAGCAAGCAGATTCTGTTGCGGCCGCAGCAGCAGCTAGCAGCGATGCCGCTCGACCGAAATTGAGCTGCACGGTTGGTCGATCAGTCATGCTGCCGCCGATAACTACTCGCCGCCCGCTGGCACCCTCAACCGCCTCGCCAAGCGCTCGGCGCACGATGCCCACCGCCATGAACGAGAGCCACAGGTCCGAGATACCAACCCAGTCCTCTCTGTAACGGTGATGCACAACCGGAACGGTGCGCAGCGATTCTGCGCGGTTGGCGCCGTACCAAGCCACGCAGTCGCTCAACGCCACTGACACCTCGGTGTAGTGGACGTCGTCGGTGGCTGAAGCCCGCAGCCCGGCACCGTCCCAAGATGGGTCAATCTTGATGCCCTCAGCCTTGGTGGGCAAGATGGTGAACCGAATGTCCATTGGGCGGATCGGTTTGCCGTCATCGCCGGTGATGGCGAACGCCACGCCACAGTAGTCGGCATAGCGAGCGCCGGTACCCCAGCGGCCGGTGCCATTCAAAACAACCCGGTCACCGCTTATGCGGCCGTAAACAGAACTACGGGCACCGCCAGGAAACGAGACCCACTCGCCGTTCGTCACAATCCCAGTCAGTACATCTTGCTGGCCGGGACCCAACGACCCGACGAACAAGTGGAATACGCACAGGTGGTTCCACAGGCACCACGCCAGGCTCGGACAGCGTGCCGCGACAGCTTGAAGTTCTTGGCCCATGTGCAACATGGACTCCTCCACACCGCCGATGTTGCGAGTGGCGGACATGCGCATGAAGTCGGTGCCGCGGATGGCTTCAATGACCTCCGCGGCAACCGAACGGGTTCGGTCCGCAGTTTGTGCTTGTGCTTCGATCGCATCCAGCAAAGGCGCTATTCGCAGTCCGGCAGTTGGCGCCGGTGCGAAGTGCTCCACAGCGGCTACGCCCGACAGGTCGCTGCTGATGTCGCTGCTGGCATTGTCGTAGTCGGAACTAACTCGGCCACCGGCCTGGCCCTCAGCCTGAATTATGCACGCCATGGCGAGACAGTAGGTCGCTGGCCAGCTCAGCCGCAGTGGCCGTTGGACGATGGCGGCACGTCAAGCATCGGATTTCGGTCGAAAAAGCCGTCAGGTACGAGGCCGAAACCGACGTACTCGGTAGGCATAACCGGAAAGTCCTCGGGCCGAGCATCGTGAGTGATCCCAAACGTGTGCCACACAGTGATGTCTGTAGCTACCACTGGTCGGTCACCGGCGGTATAGCGCTCGAGCCCGTCGCCAGCGTTGCGTTGGGTCGGGAAACGCCCGGCTCCGTAACGCTCGTCGGCACGCGTGGGCGAAACCCACAGATTGTGACGGGCAAATGTGGCACGCTGCGAATGGGGACTGTCGTGCGCAGCGAACATCGTTGCGGTGGGCGGCGGTAGCAGACGGAATGCCCTTGGTCGCCCCAGTCGATTGATGCTGTTTGCGCTCTCGATCCGCCAATAGCGGCTGGAACTTGAGTTAGCGTCGCGACGAGCCTCCAATTCGCTGCCCAGCACGGTTTCGCGGGCGGCAAACGCAGTGCCATGCGGGTTGTCCGGACCTGGTGCCAGTGCCTCGGTGTTCACCTCCACGACGGTGTTGGCGTTGCCATCAACGGCCATGTCCAGCCGCACACAGAAGATGTGCTGGTGGATAGGGGCAGATACGTGTGGCGCAACTTGACGGGCGAAGGTCAGATCGTCGCCATCGCGGTGCGAACGTGTGGTGAGAATGCCTGTCAGCTTCACCTCATAGCGGATTGAGCCGTCAAGGTAGAAGTACCAAAAGAACCCGTATTCATAGTTCCCCACAGTGTGGATCGCGCTAACCACGAGTCGACGTGAGCGACGCACTTCGGTGGTCTCCGCATTCCAGTCAAAGTGCTTCCAGCCAATGCCAAAGTCCTCCTCGTGGATGCAGATGGCGTTTCGAGTTGTTAGCACCGTGCCATCGTCGTACACCTGCGTGGAGTCCAGGTAGACAATCTCGCCGAGGCAATCGCAGCCGAGCTCCAGCGAGTTGTTCATCAGGCCTAGACCGAACTCGCCGGAGTCAAGTGCGTGCTTGAACGCCTGTGACGGTCGTGTGTCGCCATAGGGCACGACCATTTCAGCCAACGATGCTCGATCGATAATGGGACGTACTTGGCCTGCATCTTCGTAGCCAATACGGTGCAACACCAGGCCTTCGGTGTCGTCCATTACCACCCGCATTGACCACTTCTGCCAACGCAATTCGTTGTCGTCAAGCGTGAAGCTGGTTCCCTCGGGCTGGGTGATCTCAATCGGCCGCAGGTCGGTTCGCATCGGGCCGAAGTCCTCGGTAACCGAAGCGACGTCGTAGTTGCCACGTTCGGAGGCGACCGGCCACTGGCCGAAGTCCTCAACGTGCAAAACGTCTAGGGCGTCCACATCTACGTGAACCATGAGCCCGTCTAGCGGGTAGGCGTAGCCGTTGTCTGTGGGATTCGGGCGCCAAAATGCGATGCACCGCTGTACTCGCCGGCCCGCCTCAAACTCCAGGCCGTAATCGCCGGTCGGCCAGGGATCAATTTGAACTTGCGAGATGTCCTCTATGCCTCTCTTGGCTACAGCGGCAGCAAATTCGGGGTGCTTACGGCAAGCCTCCATTACGGCGAACAACTCGGTCTGGCCCACCCGTGGAACCACGTCGGGATAATGAACCCAGGAGTCCACTTCGCCGCGGGTTACCGAAACCACTGCAACATGTACCTGGCGATTCTCACGCACCACGATCTCGAAGCGACGATCGGTGTCAGTAGCTGGCGTCCACGCAGCAACATCGGCCTTGGGCGGCTCCCAGATGCGGAATCCGTGAAAGCGGGCGTCGTCTCCTATGCGACCGCTGCGGCGTAGTACTTCAATGGCGGCGTGGGCCTCGGCTTCTGTCATCATCGAGAGCGGATGGCGAGAGGTAGTCGCGGCAGCGGGGAAGGGTCGTTCCAGGGTGGTCTCGGTCATGGCTTTACGTTACGCCCCGCCTAGTCTCCCTGCTTCATGCGAATAATTGGCTTCATGCGAATACTTGGCTTCATGCGAATACCTGCGCCGCGTTGATTTGGCTTCGCTGTTGACGGGAGTCCTCGTGTCGTGACCGACAGGGATCTGCGCACCCGAGTGCTACATCACCTGGAGTTGATCTACCCCGAGTTGTGCTCCCCGCAACTGGTCGACCATGTGTTGACCGCCATTGGTCTTGATGCAGGCGGTCTTGATGCGGGCGATCTTGATGCGGGCGATCTTGAATCTGGCTCAACCGCCGTGCGAACCGCCGAGTCCGCTTCAAGTGACCGGTCGTTGCCCGTGAACCAGCGCAGGGAGCAGCGCTGGGACCAAAGTGACGTCGCGGTGATCACCTATGCCGATTCGGTCACCGAAAGCGGCCAAGTGCCGCTGCGAACTCTGGCTGAGCTGCTTGACGATTTGACGGGTGATGTCGCCACCGTGGTGCATGTTTTGCCGATCTATCCGTCCAGTTCCGACGGCGGTTTTGCAGTCATTGACCATCGGGCCGTTGATCCACGGTTGGGAAGCTGGGATGACGTTCGCGATCTAGCCAAGACCTACACGGTCATGGCCGACCTGGTAGCGAACCATGTCAGCGCCGAGCATTTGTGGGTAAAGCAGTTCTGCCGGAGCGAGCTGCCGGGAAGCCGATACCTGCTTAATGCGCAACCTGAAGACGACCTGGCTCAGGTGGTGCGTCCACGGACGACGCCGCTGTTGCGCGAGGTATCAACACCGGCTGGCCGCCAGCTTCTGTGGTGCACGTTTAGCCACGATCAATTTGACTTGGATTACAAACAACCAGAGGTCCTAGTTGAACTCCTGCGGACAGTCTCGTGTCTCATTGAGGCCGGGGTGCGTTGGTTCCGCCTAGACGCCATCGCGTATCTGTGGAAAGAGCCGGGCACTACTTGCCTGAACCTGCCTCAGACACATGAGATCGTCAAGCTGTTGCGCACGTTGCTGAGCGTGCGATGCCCCGAGGGGGTGATCATCACTGAAACTAACGTCCCCCACGAACAGAACGTGGCCTATTGGGGCAATGGCGACGAAGCGCATCTCGTCTACAACTTCAGCCTTCCGCCGTTGGTTGTCCACACGATGATCTCCGGCTCGGCTGTTGCGCTGCAGCGGTGGTTGGAACAGCTTGGTACGCCTCCGGCAGGTGCTTCGTATCTTAATTTTATAGCTAGCCATGACGGCATCGGTCTACGGCCAGCCGAAGGGTTGTTGGCCGGTGCCGACATCGCAAGGCTGGTCGCGGCGGCGCACAGCGCAGGTGGCACGCACTCAGACTTCGACACCCCTGAAGGCCCGAAGCCCTACGAGCTGAACGTCTCGTTGTGGGATCTGTTCGCTAGCGATTGCGATGTACTCGGCGTAGCGCAGTTCTTGGCAGCGCACACAATCATGCTGAGCCTTGCCGGTATTCCCGCGCTGTATGTACACGCTCTGTTGGGCACACCGGGGAACGGAGTGCCTGTGGACGAGCTAGCGCAGCACAAGCGCAGCATTAATCGGCGCAAGCTGAAGCTGGATGAGGCGGCTGGCTTGCTGGCGTCAGATGAAGGCGTGCGTCGCAGAGCGTTGGTGGAGTTAGTGCGGCGAATGATGGTGCGGCGTGATCAGCCAGCTTTTCATCCCGATGCTGATCAGACCTCGCTGGAACTGGGGCCTCGCGCATTCGGTGTGATCCGCGGCGGATCCAGCTCGGGCCAAACAGTGGTCTCGGTCACCAACGTCACCAATGACCAACTCACCGTTGATCTAGAAGCGCTTTCACTGCGGTGTCCCTCCGATAGCACCGGCGCTCGTTTTGGTGACGAAGGCTGCGTGGACCTGCTGGACGACAGAGCATTTGGGCCCCACGAGCATGTTTCGCTTGCGGCGTGTCAGACGGCATGGCTGTGCCTGGAGCCTGAGTAGCTGGAGCCGGAGTAGCCGGATCCCGAGTCTCTAGAGCCTGAGTGCCTTGAGACTGGGCACCTTGAGACTGGGCACCTTGAAACTGGCTATTGGGTGAACTGCCGCTGGGCTCAGGCGTTGTCCAACTCAACGGCGTCGTAGAGTTCCTCCAGCACGCTGGGTACGGCGCTTTGAACTCGGGACCAGTTCGGGATGAACGGCGTGTTCATCGGGTCGTTCAAGAACTCGTCGCCAGCTTCCATGATGGCCGCGGCGAAAAGTTCCACGGCCGTTTCCTCTGCGTGCAGGTCAAAGTTCAAGCCGTTGAAAACAGCGTCATTGCGGTAGTGGCTGACGAGGTCCAGCGCGTTGCGGTAATACACGGCTTTCACGGTGCGAAACGTCTCTGAACCCATAACGGTCCCGTCGATGGCCAGCTTTCGGTAGATGGCCTTGGCGATGTCTCGGCTCATCTTGTGCAGGCCGCCGGTGGCGTCTTGCACCGATAGGTCCTGGTGCTTGTGGTCATACCGTCCACAAAGGTCGACCTGGCAGATTCGCCTTCCTTGGTAGATGCGATACACCTCTGAGAGCACACCTATCTCTAGACCCCAGTCGCTGGGGATGCGGATGCTGCGCGTCATGTCTAGTTTCATGGCGAACTCGCCAGCCAGCGGATAGCGGAACGCGCTCAGGTACCGCAAGTAGTCATGCTCGCCGATGGTGGATCGCAGCGCTCGCAGCAATGGCGTGACAAGCAGACGAACTACTCGGCCGTTCAGTCGTCCCGATGAGCCCTCACCGGCCCGAAAGTAGTAGCCCTTCGAGAACGAATAGCCGAAGGTGGGATGCAGTATCGGGTAGAGCAGCCGGGCCAGCAGGCCGCGGTCGTAGGTGAGGATGTCTGCGTCGTGCAGGGCCACATTCTCGCAACGTCCTGAGGCCAGGAAATAGCCGAGGCAATACCAAACGTTGCGGCCCTTGCCCGGTTCGGTGGGCGCGAGCACCTGGTCGGCTAGCCGTTCATCAATTCTGCGAAGGCGAGCGCCATCGTTCCACAACAGGCGGGTGCGTTGAGGCAGGTGGGAGAAAAACTGCTTCGCCTCGGCGAACTGGGCTTGGTCTGCACGGTCAATGCCGACAATGATCTCGCTGATGTAGCTGACCTTCGCGATCTCCTCAACGATGTTGCCCAGAGCCGGACCCGCCAGCTCGCTGTGTAGTGCTGGGATGATCAACGCGATCGGTCGGCGACGCGAACGTTCCAAGAGCTCGTCCTCGAAACTCTCAACTGATCGGTCGGCAAGTTGATGCAGCGTCGCAATCGACTCGTGCTGCTGGAAGTCCGCCATTTGCCACTGTTCTATCTTGTCTTGCCCGACTTGTCTGACCTACTTGACTGGCACTATCTGATTGTGACTGGCTCTGATACTGCGCCGACCCTGATTTTGCCTTGGTGATCTCGGACGATGGCTCTTGGCGGCGCGTCCCAGCCGCGCGGTAGGGTGCGCTATGGCCCTTTCTCCGCCGGGTCGGTTCCCTTCTGCGGAAGCAAAGTTCGCGGCTGATGGGCTGACTTTTGACGATGTCCTGTTGGTGCCAGACGCGTCTGACGTGCTGCCCGACGCGGTTGATACTTCTAGCTGTTTCACTCGGCATCTCAGGCTTGCCGTGCCTCTGGTGAGCGCAGCTATGGATACCGTGACCGAGGCACACCTGGCGATTGCGATGGCCCGCTACGGCGGCATCGGAGTCATACACCGCAACCTTTCGATAGCTGATCAGGCCGCCGAGGTTGACAAGGTGAAGCGTTCAGAGTCGGGCATGATCACCGAGCCAGTCACGCTGGGACCCAACGACCTGGTCAGTGATGCAGAAGAACTCATGGCTCGCTTCAAGATCAGCGGCGTGCCCATTACCGACCCGACTCAGCACCTAGTCGGGATTCTCACCAACCGCGACCTGCGCTTCGAGACCGACTGGCGCAGACCGATTCGCGACGTGATGACCTCTGAAGATCTGGTGACAGCGACAGCGCCAATCTCGCTTGAGCAGGCGCAGGTCATTCTTGCGCGTCATCGCATTGAGAAGCTGCCCATCGTGGACGAGGAGTTCAAGCTTGTGGGCCTGATCACGGTGAAGGACATCCAAAAGCGCATCCAGTTCCCCAACGCTTCCAAGGACAATCAAGGGCGGCTGCTGGTAGCCGCCGCTGTAGGCACCGGCCCCGACTCAATGGAGCGTGTTGCTGCACTCGTTGAACGTGACGTAGATGCAATTGTCGTGGACACAGCACACGGCCATAGCCGCGATGTCATCGATACTGTCTCAAAAATCAAGGCCAATCACGCCGTGGAGGTCGTCGCCGGCAACGTTGCTACTGCAGACGCGGCTCGTGCTCTGGTCGACTCCGGCGCCGACGCAATAAAGGTGGGTATCGGTCCTGGCTCGATTTGCACTACGCGAGTTGTAGCCGGTGTGGGAGTGCCGCAGATCACAGCGGTGTTTGACTGCGCCTGCGAGGCCGCAGCGGCCGGTGTTCCGGTGATTGCGGACGGCGGCATGCAGTTTTCGGGAGACTTCGCCAAGGCCATCGCCGCTGGCGCGCACAGCGCCATGGTGGGCAGCCTGCTGGCTGGTACAGACGAGTCGCCAGGCGAGGTGGTGCTGTACCAAGGCGAGCGCTTCAAGGAGTACCGCGGCATGGGCTCGGTTGGTGCCATGAAGGGTCGCAGCTATTCAAAGGATCGCTACTTCCAGGACGGGCGCGAGGTGGAAGAGTTGGTGCCCGAAGGGATCGAAGGAAGAGTGGCCTACAAGGGCCCGCTAGCCGGTGTGCTGCACCAGTTGGTCGGAGGCTTGCGTCAAGCTATGGGCTATTGCGGTGCTCGCAGCATCGAAGAAATGCGGCTGCGCACCAAGTTTGTGCGTGTAACTGCGGCGGCTCTAAGAGAAAGCCACCCCCACGACATCATGATTACCAAAGAGGCACCCAACTACAGGGTGCCGACATAGTTTGACTGCGAAGCGCTGATATTACAAGATCACCTAAACGGGGTTGCAACCTCTAGCTGGTCCTCCACTCGGCTAACGCGCACGTTCAGGTCCTGTGTGTCGCCCCGGAGGCCCTTCACGTCGCTTTGTAGTTCCTTGACGTCCACCTTGAGGCCCTTGACGTCGCTTTGGAGTGTTTGCACGTCGCTTTGTAGTTCCTTGAGATCTACTTTGAGGCCCTTGACGTCGCTTTGGAGTGTTTGCACGTCGCTTTGTAGTTCCTTGAGATCTACTTTGAGGCCCTTGACGTCGCTTTGGAGTGTTTGCACGTCACGCTGCATCACCTTCATGTCGCCCCGAAGGTCACCGACCTCGCCCCGAAGGTCACTGACCTCCCGCCGGAGGGTGTCCATGCGCGCCGTGTGATGTCCAAGCTCTGCGCGCATATCTGAGCGTAGTTCGCCTAGCTCGGCGCGGGATTTGCTCAGCTCCTCGCGTAACTCACTGCGCAGTTCGCCCAGTTCGGCACGGAACTCGCCGCGCATTTCGGCTAGCTCGTCACGCGACTCGGCACGGTATTGGCCAACCTCGACACGTAGCACGTCAATGGAGGCGCCGAGCTGCTTGGTGCTGCCGCGGCCTTGCCACAGCATCGTGAACACGGCGGCGATGACTGCCACCACGATCGCGATCACTGCGATCCCCAATGCGATCACCATGCTGTCGGCGGTGTCCATGCATTCAAGGTAGCCCAACCACGCCCGCATTTGCCAACTGTTTTAGGACGGCCTGCCTTTAGGACGGTCTGAGCCTCGTACTCGTCGCATCGTTGTGTACAGGCACTCCACCACCGCGCCTCCAGCCTCTGCCGCCGCCGGTGTTAGTTTTGTGGTGGTTGCTCTAAGCCGGTTGCTGTAGTCGCTCCCATTCGTCGAGGAGGCTGCTGTCGGTGCTCCGCACCGTTTCGCCTAGCCAGCGAGTCAGCATGACTACATCGTCGGTGCGGCGGTGTTCGGGCACATTGCGGACCAGCGCCTTGTAGGCGTCGCTGAGGTAGCGCAGCAGTACCCCCTCTGAACCCTTGATGCCGTAGTGGTTGACATACTCGCGGAATGTCATCGCTCGTTCGTTCAAGTCACGTGCCACAGATTTGGGACGAACATTCTCATCGCGCAGCCAGGGGTGATGGGTTGACCAGGCGTTGAAGTTGTCGTATAGCCAGTCACGCAGCGGCTTGGGCCATTCGACTTCTTCTAGACGTGCCATCCGCTCCTCGTACTCAACTCCTTCGGCCTTCATCTCAGCCAATAGGTCGGTGCGTGCCAGGTCTCGTTGACGTTCTAGTACCACGCTGGGGTTCTCCAGCGTGGCTTCAAGCACGCTGAGCACATCAAGCGGATAGGTGGGTTCGTTGGTGTCAAGCAACTCGATTGCATCAAGTGCGAAAGGCGAGAGCGGGCGAGTCAGATCAAACTCCGCCTGCAAGTCCAAGTTGACGCGGACGAGACGGTCCAGCTCGTCAGGCTGGTCAAGCTGCTCAACTACCTGTGCCTGCGTCAAAGAGCGGTAGATGGCGATCGCACGTCGGATGTGAGATCGATTCGCAGCTCGGCTTTCGTGATTGTCGGTAAGCAGTCGTCGCATTGCAGCGCAGCCGTCGCCGGGCCGATCCAGCACATTCATCAGCATTGAATGCGATACCTCAAACTGCGAACGGAGCGGTTCGGGCTGACCGGTCGCCAGTCGGTTGAACGACTCAGCGTTCCATGGGGCGTAGCCCCGCTTGGGCGGTGATGGCCTGCGAACCTTGCGTAGCTTGGCGGGGTCGTCACCGAACTTCTCGCGGGCCTTCTCCAAGGCCAACTGGTATTCAACTTCGTGCTCAGGTGCCTGACACCAAACGAATCCCTCATGGTCGAAGCCGCGTCGTCCCGCCCGACCAGCGATCTGCTGAAAGTCCCGTACGGACAGTACGCGGGTGCCGCTCCCGTCGTATTTGCAGAGTTGGGTGAACACCACGGTGCGGATGGGCACGTTGACGCCCACGCCGAGTGTGTCGGTGCCGCAGATCAGTTTGAGCAGCCCGGTGCCCGCAAGACGTTCGACTAACAGCCGGTACTTTGGCAGCATCCCAGCGTGGTGTACGCCGATGCCAGCCTTGATGAAGCGCTGAATGTCGCGGCCAAAGGGCGAATCGAACCGGAAATCGACGGTCTCTTTGGCTACCTGCTCTTTCTCGTCGCGTGAGAGCACTTTGAGACTGGTAAGTGCTTGCGCTCGCTCGGTGGCAGCCCTCTGGGTGAAATGGACGATGTATGCGGGCACACGCCGCAGTTCCAACAGTTCTTCGAGTGACTGATGCAGCGTCGTGGAGCGGTAGGTGAAGGTGAGTGGCACCGGTCTTTGTGCGCCTGTCACCGTGGCGACACTGCGGCCGGAGCGTCGGCGCAAATCGTCAGCGAAGCGTTGCGTGGGGCCCAAGGTGGCGCTCATCAGGATCATCTGGGTGTGGTTCAGCTCCAGCAGCGGCACCTGCCAGGCCCATCCCCGATCGCGGTCCGAATAGAAATGGAATTCATCCATAACGACGCTGTCCACTCCGGCGTCAAGACCGTTGCGCAGCGCCAGGTTCGCCAGAATCTCCTGAGTGCAACAGATCACTGGAGCGTCTGGGTTAACAGCCCCGTCGCCCGTCACCATGCCGACCTTCGCTGCCCCCAACTCGTTGCATAAAGCGAAGAACTTCTCTGAAACGAGGGCCTTGACTGGTGCTGTGTAGTAGCTGCGCTGACCGCGCGCTACTGCTTCATAGTGCGCAGCTAGTCCGACGAGTGACTTGCCCGAGCCGGTGGGTGTGGTGATGATGACGTGATTGCCGCCAAAGATCTCAAGGATCGCATCTTCTTGGGCGGGGTAGAGCTCCAAGCCGATGTTGGTTGTGTAGTCCAGGAAGCCTTCTAGCAGTGAGTCGGCGTCAGGCTCGTGGGGCACGAACGCTGCTAGGCGTCCAGCCGCTTGTGTCCCGCTCGCGATGGCTAACGACATGTCTCAGGCGTTGCGGCCCGGCCAGGCTTCGGGGTTGAGCATGTTGGACGGTCTTTTGCCGTTTAGGGCTGTCATCACTTCCTCAACTGCATGGGTGAAGATGCGGCGCCGACCAGCCACGGTTGCAGATGCGATATGCGGCGTGACGATGACATCGCTGCGGCTGAGAAGCGGATGGTCATCTGGTAGCGGTTCGGGCTCAGTCACGTCGATTCCTGCGCCGCGCACCTTGCCCTCCTCAAGTGCCTGCAGCAGCGCTGCTTGGTCAACGAGCCCGCCGCGAGATGTGTTGACCACATAGACGCCGTCGCGCATCGCGTTGAGTAATTCCGCGTCCACGAGATGACGGGTAGCTGCGCTTAGCGGCGCATGCACCGAAACGACATGAGCGTCGGCGACCGCCTGGCCTGGCGTATCCGCCCGCTGAGCGCCTAACTCAGCGAATCTGGAGTTTTCGGCGTAGGGGTCGTAGGCCACGATCTCCATGCCGACTGATGACATGATCGTGGCCACGAGTCCACCGATGCGTCCGATGCCCAGGAGCGCCAGCCTCGCGCCCTGCAGTTCCAGGTGGCCATGGCGAGCCCAGTAGTCGCCCTCGGCCGCTTGTAGGCGTTGAGCCGATTCCTTTAGGCCTTTTGTGATCGCAAAGATCAGTGCGACTGCGTGTTCCGCCGTGGAGGTCGTCGGGCCGTCCGGTGTGTTGCAGGCTGCAATGCCGAACTCGGTGGCATCGTTGAGGTCGAGATTGTCGAACCCGATGCCAGCTCGTGCGATGACCTTCAGCAGCGGCGCGCGCTGGAACACACTGCGGTCGTAGCGGATTGCAGCCCCCACGATGGCGCCGTGAGCCCTTTCGATGCCCTCCAGAGGGTCATCGCCGCTTACATCCAGTATCCGCGCGTGACCCTGAAGCAATTGGCGTTGTAGCTCGCCAACGGATCGGTCGAACCACACAACCGGCATGTTTGCTTCGCTAACGGCCTGCGATTGGCTCTTGTCGCCTTTGTTCATCGGGCCAGTATTGCTTGACCCATGCGCCACTGCGGGAAGGCTCCCCAAAGCGCCCTCAAAGATCAGCCCACAACGCCGCTGAGCAGTGAAATAGGCCGATTGGGCGCTGGCGTGGCATACACGCGGGGCTGGTAGCTACGGTTGACGGCCAGAAGGCCATCATCGGCGAATCGGGGGAATGGGCTGATGCAGGTAGACGAGGCGATCATCCATGACACACAGCGTTACGCCACCGAGGGCTACCCCTGGACAGAGTGGGACCTGCTGCGCGAACAAGCGCCCGTCTATTGGTACGTGCGTGAGAACATCGCTCCGTTCTGGGCCGTTACTCGCTACGACGACGTGAAGTGGGTGTCGGGCCAGAATCGGACGTTCATCAACGGTGGCGGCCGTTTGCGTTTGGCCGACGCAGACCGCGACTTACGTTTTTGGACTAGGTATCGCGCACGTGCAGCCCAGATTGGATGGGAGCCCGACGAGCCACCGGATTTCGTGTTCATGGACCGTCCTGGTCACTGGGACATGCGTCGGCTGGTTGTGCCCGAGTTCACGCCCAAGGCGATGCACCGCCGGTCTGCTTCGCTTGAATGCCACGCGCAGCGCTTCGCGCAGGAGTTCAAGCACAAGGCGGCTAGCGAAGGCGCAGCCGATGTGGTGGAGGACTTGGCGGTAAAGCTGCCGCTAGCGGCCATCTGCGAGATTGTCGGGGTCTCCGCTGATGACTGGGAGCAGGTACACGCCTGGACCTCGGTTTTGTTTGACGATCCGGATCTGGACCGGTTTTGCCGGCCGGGTGAAGGTCACGACGAGATGCGTGTGCGCATGTTGGCCGAGTTTGACGCGTGGATTGGCGAGCTAATTGCCGAGGGTCGACGTGACGGCGCACAGGGAGCAGACTTGGTGAGCATCTTGCTTCGGTCCGAAACCGAGGCTGGACCGCTGACCACTCAGCAGCTAGTCGGTTATCTCCGGCTGATGATCGCCGCGGGCAATGAGACGACTCGCAACGCAGCGAGCGGCGGAGTGATCGCATTGCTCGAGCACCGCGACCAGCTAGAACTGCTCAATGAGCGGATAGAAGACCCCAACGTGATCGAAACCGCGGTTGAGGAGATTCTGCGTTGGACCTCGCCAGTGATTCAGTTCGCACGGACATGTACCCGAGACACCGAGCTAGGCGGCCAGACAATCAAAGCAGGCGAGCACGTGGGCGTGTGGTACCCGTCGGCGAATCGAGATGAGCGACAGTTCCCCGAGCCGTATCGCTTTGACATTTTGCGAACACCCAACGATCATCTCGCCTTCGGACACGGCGCTCACTTCTGTTTGGGTGTGCATCTGGCGCGCTGGGAGCTAAGGGCGTTCTTCCGGGTAGTGGCTCCGCTGTTGGAGGGTCTGCAGCTAGACGGCGTTCAGTCTCGTATCGGCCATTTGCATGTGGGGCCTATCAAGCACCAGATGGTGACCACTCGCAGTCCCGCCAAGCGCGATGCACCTAACTGGTCTAACACCGCTGGCCTAGCGTCGGCGAGCCTGAAGACGGTTGAGGTGCCATGACCACAACCGAGATTTTGGTCACGGGGCTGGCCTTTGGTGAAGGCCCTCGCTGGCGTGACGGCAAGTTGTGGTATAGCGACTTTTACCGTCACGGCATCTTCACCGTGACGCCCGATGGCGACGAGGAGCTAGTCCACACGGTGCCTACACAGCCATCGGGGCTGGGCTGGCTTCCGACTGGCGATTTGCTCTTCGTTTCGATGCTTGACCGGCAGTTGCGCCGCCTGGACGGCGATGGCATCGAGACGCTGCATGCCGACTTGGCCAGCATTGCTGGAGGGCCCTGCAACGACATGGTTGTGGCTGCTGACGGCACTGCCTATGTAGGCAACTTTGGCTTTAACGAAGAGGCTGGCGAGACTTTCGCTCAAGCCACTCTGGCAGTCGTCGACCCGGACGGCACAGCCCGACCGGGGCCTGACGGCTTTGACTTTCCCAATGGTACCGTTATCGACCCCAGCGGTCGGCACATGGTGATCGCGGAGAGTTACGGCAGACGCCTGACTGCGTTCGACGTCGCGTCCGATGGCTCGCTCAGCGGTCGGCGAACATTCGCTGATCTCGAAAAGCGAGTGCCAGACGGCATCTGCTTGGACGAGGCTGGTGGCATTTGGGTAGCCGACCCACTCAATGCAAGTTGCTTCAGGGTTTTGGAAGGGGGCGAGGTAACCGACGTAGTTGAGCTGGAGATGAACTGCTTTGCGTGCATGCTCGGCGGCGATGACCGCCGAACTCTCTACATGGTTACAGCGCCAACGTCACGGCCGCCTGCCAATCAGCCGCCACCGGGCCGCATCGAGACAATTCGAGTAGATATTCCCGGTAGCGGCCTGCCCTAGAGACCTTGACGGCTTACCGCCACAAACTGCCCGCTCGCCACTGACATGGCTGCATCAAACTGCGCGCGCTCTTTCGAGTACATGAGACTCTAGTTTTTTCAAGTCCAAGGACGCCAGAGTTCCGACGGTCACTGGACGTTTAACGTCCCAGAATATGCGCGACCTGAAAAACCCTTCAGCTAAATCTGAATTCAAGAGTCTTGCCGTCTTGTGAGCGATTAGCTCCGACTCGCATGGCAGAAAATAGCAGGTGTCGTCGAGCACAACTGGCTTCCCTTTAGTGGGTGAGACTACTTTGAAGTCAAGTACCTTTGTGAAACCCGAAATAGCGACTTTCCAAGGGGCGAAACTGTATTCCCCGATCCCAAACATAGAGAATCGAGGACGTCGACGATAAATGGAGCTGGCTCTGGAGTCAAGCGAATCAGAGTGCTCCATCAGGTAAGCCCATGCCAATGGAAATTTTTTGGCAAGAAGTTTGGTGTCGTCTCCAGCCCGCCTTTGTGTGACCAGCATAAATCGCGCGGGATCAGACCCCTTCATCAGATCAGAGCTTTTCAGCATCGGATACATGACCTCTGATTCAAGAGCGGCTGCTTCCCCAAATCCGTTGATATAACGACCAGGTTCCATTGCATTCGGGTCGGGCCGTAGTTCCATCACCTTAGCGCAGTCGTGCTTTATGCCTGATCGCCACTTCAACGGGAACTCACCCTGAAGGTGGCCGTGCGCTTTGTGCAGCTCAACGTCTGCGATGATCTTGCCTTCGGAGCTGCTAAACGTTGACTCAGGATTAGGAGAATGCAAGCTAGGAAACACAGCGCATGCCGAAGAGGTTGAACTCGGTCTTGCCACACAAACAAGGAGGCAAGCGCTAACCGAGGCCTGAAAGGCCTTTAGTGCGTCAATCCGGAACATTGCAAACTTCTCGATTTCTAGTCCACTATCCCAGGCTTTGCGGATTACTTTTCGTGCCACTGACGTCTTGCACAGCATGGCCAACGCACCTCGATGTCCTGAAAGGCTCTCTAGCAGTCTTGTTATCATCCATTCTGATATATCAAAGTTGCTCTTGCCTGTGATTGCTTCGATCCCACGCAGTCCAAGCGCATTCGACTTGTATGGCAGATTTTCGCCTCCAACTCGGCCTATTGCGGAATTGGTCACCCAGGGCGGATTTCCCAATAATAGTAGAGGTTCCTCTAACGAATCAAGCAGCGCATCCCAATCTTGAAGGAAGAAATCAGACTGTTGAACTAGGGAGCGCTGAACGGTTCTCATCGCTTCGGTAACATGCTCATCGTTTATCTCATAGCCCCGAAGTGTATCGCACGAACTGAAGACAGACTCGGCCGCCCGAAGAAATGAGCCCTTGCCACAGGTAGGTTCAACAATGGACCTCGGAGTCGCTGCAATTTTTGCTAGTACTTGACAAACATCCCATGCTAGACTGTAAGGTGTCTGGTAGTCTCCAAATTGAGATTGCATCTAGACTATCCTCTCAATACCGGCAACGTTGCCAGCTACATCTACAACTCTCCCATACTGCAATCTCCATTGAAGTGCGTTCGAAATTGTAAGGTAACCTTGATGTGGGGGGTCATAAAGTAACTTATTTGCGAGTAGAACTAACTCAGACTCATCAATTGGCAAGTTTCGGTCCCGCATAAACGCAATGATGTCCTCGGTATTGCCATCTCGGTTAATTATTTCTAGAACGCCCCGAGTCGTCTGATAATCTGCGGTCCTAAGTTCGTCAATATACACTGCGTGCGCTATGTTGATTGTTGCTGTTAGATCGATATCGTTGTCGGTCTTTTCGTATACAAATATAAGTAGCGAATGTCCTAGGCCTAGTACTTTTTGTTGCGCCGACTTAAATGGAGATGAAGATTGGGGTTGCCGGATATTGGTGACTTTCATGTCCACATTCAAACCAGGAAAGTCAATCCCTGTGGCCGAACTACCCCTAGCGTAGGTGAAAGATGATGCCAAGAAGTCTTGAAACTTGTGTTCTAGGTAAGTTCCCACATTTTTCCATCAGTAACACCATAAAGCGACGGAACCGGGTCTCCGGACTCGTTTATGGCAAACTCTCTTGCTTGCGAGATTAGAAGTGCGATAGTGAGATCTTCTAGCACATCTTGTCCTTTACGAGTATGTACAATTGGGCCGTTTCCAGAGTTTAGATTTCGCATCGCGCGTGGTTGCGGGCAATACTAGGTCCCTATAGGTCGGTTACCAGGCCTACGTGGCGTCATTCCGTCTACGTCTTGGCCAACAGAATGCTCCTGCCGCGTTCCATGGTCAAACTGATTTTCCTCAGAACACAGAGTTAGGCGTTTTGCAGCGAAAGCCTTTGGTCTCTGCAATTGTGTCACAGATGTTGTGGGGATGTAGCGCCGAGTCGGCGTAGATGACCAGCTCTAATCTCGGCAGTCTGTCCTTGCACTAGCAAGAACAGCGCTTCGCGCGCTAGGCGTTGCGCTTGGTGGCCCAGCGTTATGGCTCGACCGCCAATGGAGGACACGAGAGCGCTGGTTGCCCGTATGCCCACGTAACCGACCTGGGCACGGCACTCGGGCATTTGTTCCACGTCAGCGGCGTGTAGCGCTCGGCGCGCCGCATCCAACTCGGCATCCAAAGGCGACGAGCCGAGTAAACGCAACGCCCGCGACGCTACGCCAAGCATCAAAGCGCCATTAGCGCGCAGTCCTTGCCTGTAAATCGCATGCCACGCTTCGTAGTCGATGACCTCAACGACGCACTCGTCATCTACTACGTGTTCGTCGAAGTGCAACGCCACCGTGATCGTTGAATTCACAGCCGAGAGCCGTAGCCGACGAGACCGCAGTGTGGGCGCCTCAGTTGCAGAAATGAGCATCCACACCAGCCGGTCAGCCTCGTGGGCGGCAACCAGCACCGCATCGATGTGACCCCATCCGGTGACGAAGGGTGCAACGCCGCGTAGCACCCAGCCGCCTTGGGCACGCTCGGCAAACAGGCACGGCTCTGCGCGCAACACATGCGCAAACGCCACTCCGCTTCGTCGTTCACCCGTAGCCAACGCCCGAGCCCAGCGTTCGTGCAGCACGGATCCCGCTGGCGTTCGCGCCGCATTCGCCGAACCGCCACCGTGTTGTGCCCACACGAACGCAGTGGTGAGACAACCGCTCGCCAGTGCTTCCAAAATCGGGAGCCGCTCAGCTTCGTCAAAGCCGCAGCCACCTAGATCAGTCGGCGACCAGAGCCCGTAGAGACCGGCATTTCGAAGCAGGTCAAGGTTCTCTTCAGGAACGCTGTCGGCGGCATCTACGGCCAGCGCACGCTCAAACAACACCTCATCGGCCAGCCGACGCGCCGCACTCAGCAAACCGGTTGCTTTCGGAAGCTCAGATGTTCGCACGCCAGCGCGACCAGCTATGTCGTGGAAGGAGTCACGGTGGCTTGCGAGAGCGCAGCATCCGACCATGGCACTTCACAAGCCTGATCCAGATCTATCTCGGCATGAACGACCGAGTTCTGGTGAGGTCCAGCGCACCACGACGGCATCACCATCGAATACAGGCCCGAGCCACCGGCTTGAAACACAACTATCCGGCGGGGGTCGGTCAAGATCGGGATTGGCTCGTCGGGTTGGCCGTCGCGGTCGCGGAAAAAGGCCGAACCCACATGGGCGAGAGTGGCTGCCGTATTGGTAGCTCGAGCAGCCAGTTCGGCTTGAATGTCCTCACGCGACAGACCCGCGCGGGCCAGCACTGTGGCGTGGTCAGGATTCAAAATCACCGTGACTGCGCCGTGTCGCAAATGCGCATTGTTGCTGCCCGGGTTCGCCATCACGGATGCGATCACGTTCAGTAGGAGGCTGGCGGAATCAGGATCGTCAGCATCGCCCGTGAAGATGGTGGAATGCGGTGCCTCGGCACCGACAACGATCGCTGCACTCTGCTCGGTCTCGTAGCCGTAGGAGGCATGTAGCGGTTCGAAGGGACTGTTCTCGCTGTCTTCCGCAGTGCAGTAGGTGAACTTGCCGGGATGGCCGTGCAAAGCCATGTCCGATACGCCAGGCCGAGCGCCACCAATGTTCATCATGGCCAACCTCAGGGCGCGGCCAATACAGGCATTGGCGCGATGACCTGGGCCGAGCGCCCCGAAACCCGAAGACACACCACCGCACTGGTGCCGCGCCGGGCCGCACACCACGATGAGCGGTGCAGTGCAGTGGGTGGTGCTCTGCATCTCGGTGAGGTCGAACTCGGGTTTGCACACAGCCCGTACCGCAGCCACGACCACGGGCATGTGGTCGGTCAGGCAGCCAGCCATCACCGCCGCGGTAGCGACTTTCTCGATAGTTGCTGCACCGTGGGCTGGTCCCATTACGCCCAGCTCAATCTCTGGGTCTAGGCCGCTGGCTAACACCATCATGGCTACCCGTTCCGGGGTAGGAATGACGACCGGCAAGCCGTCAGTCAGACCGAGCGAATGCAGCAATTCAAGCGCGTCAGACTCGCTGCGCGCCTGCAACAGAGTCGCGGGCAACCCAGTCTCGGGCAATAGGGTCACGGGCCGATCAGTTTGAAGCTGTGCCGGTAGTGCTGCCGGTCAGGATCACAATGATCTTAGGTGCGATGTCGTTCGCGACGCTCGCCATTTTTTCCTCGCCGCTGCCAGCCACCGGATGTGGTAAGCGGACGCGAGGAATGTTTGACATGCCCGTGGCAGTTGCTACGAATTCGCCCTGTGGCCAGAATGCATCGGTCACGAGCGCGACCGACGCAATGCCATGGCGGGCGGTGGTGATGCTGTCACGCACGGTGCCAGAGGTGCAGCTACCTCAATGCCCGTACGCAGCGATCACTGCGCCACATTCGGAGCGGATGTCAGCGAGCGTTGACTCACTGATAACCGATGAAGCGTCGCCCTTGTCGTAGCGGCTAAAGGACACGGCCGCGAGTCGTTCGGCCAGCGCCCTTTCGACATGGTCCAAGAAGCGGACGCTGTCGGGGAAGCCGTTCGCTACCAGTCCAATCGTGATCGGCTCGTCAAGTCGCGTGTGCAGCGTGTACGGAGTCGGCGCAGCCTTGGTTTCGCCTCGCGGATCGTGAAAGGTGATGGTGCTCATCCACCCAGTCTGACACTCTCGCCGCTAACGCGCTGCTCGCTGACCGGCGGGTCCCGTCGGTTGTGTGCCGGGGGCCCGCTCAATGGTCGTGGCCGTCTGGTCGAGCCGCGTATAGCGCTGCTTGGGCGAGAAGTGCCTGTGGCGTGGTTAGGCCGTTGTCAACAACACTGTGCTCCAACGCGGTGAGCCAGTGCTGGTAATAGTCCCAGGGCTCGGATGCTTCACTGGGCGAGCCGAGCGGCTCTGCGGTGACCAGTGTCGTCATCTTGGACGGTGTATCGGTCTCAATCTGCTGTTCCGCCTGGGCTATTGATTTGACGAGGTGCTCGCGGAACTCGTCCCAAGTGAACTTGCCGCCTTCAACTAAATCGGCCGCCAGGCCAAACGCGCGCGCTTGCCACGGCTCAGAGAAGACGAGTTCGCCGTTGTCGCGTGGAGGAGCAGCCTTAGTGCCCTCAAGTGCGTCAATGCTCACGATCGGCGCCTCGCTGTTGCTGTAACACAGCGCTATCCCGCTTCATCACTGGCTCGGCTTCATCACTGTCTCATCGTGGTCACTGGCGCATCGTTGCTTCGTCGGCGATGCTGGCTCGGGCTACGCCGATCATTGAATCTCGCGTTACGAGTTCCGCTAAGCGTTCGGCAGACCAGCCCTGCGTTGCTGCGGGCCGCTCGGGCAGCACCAAGAACCGGGTCTCGGAGCTGGAATCCCAGACGCGCACTTCGATGCCTGCGTCTAGTTCTAAACCCATTTCGGCTAGTACGGCCCGAGGCTCGCGCACTACGCGGGCTCGATACTCCGGGCTCTTGTACCAGTTAGGCGGTAGGCCCAGCAGCGCCCATGGGTAGCAGGAGCACAGAGTGCATACGACAACATTGTGGACATCGGGCGTGTTGGCCTTTACCTCAATGTGCTCCACCTCAGCGCCCCGAATGTCCATCTCGGCTAGAACCGCATCGGCATCGTTCAACAATCGGTCACGCAGGTCGGCATCTGTCCATGCTCGAGCTACTAGGCCCGCGCCGATCATGGGCCCAATGTCGTGCTCGTATCGCTGGATAGTTGCGTCAATGCGTGCGGGATCCGCGAGACCTTTGGCGACCAGCAGGTCTTCTAGGGCTGCTACTCGGATCTCCGGAGATGAGGCGTCGTGGTTGTCTCGCGGCGCGGCTTGCTGATTGGTGCGGACATCATGCACTAGATGCTCCTAGACGAGTCAATAGTCGCTTACGCTCAAGGCCTTGGCCTGCTTTGAAGGTCCTTAGGCGGCGTTGGGTGGCTCAGATAGCACTCGTAGAGGTCGACATGCACCGTTGCATTTGGTTCGGCCCCCTCACCCCAGAGAGTCGTGGCGTCGTAGCCCACGCAGTACACGTGTTGCGCTCGCTCGCCTAAGTCGTGCGCCGTGCTGTCGGGCAGCACCTCAGCCGGATGAAGTTTGGTGATAGTCCCGAGCTTGCCAACCACGTAGCCCGGTATTCGTGTATGGCCCCGCTGGGCCGGTGCCAGCGCCACAACGCGGTCGCCGACACTGAAGCGAGGCGCGTCTGACAGTTCGCGCCGGACAGTGCGCGTGGCATTACGCCCGACTTTGCCTCGATGAGCGTCAATGTGCGGTGTTGAGGTGGGTCGGTCTGGGGGCAACGACTCGGGACTTCGGACGGCTACCGAGCTCGCGCGCTGAACGGGGGAAGCTTGCGCCGCTTGGTTTGGCGTCAACTGGGCCAGCCGAGCCACTGAATCGTTCATTTCCTGCGCGCTGATCACGTTCGTTTCAACAAGCAGAGTCTCGAAGCCAGCCAGCCAACGGCCGTAGTAGCCGTTGTTGAAGTAATCGGCGGCGTCCAGACGTTCTAGGGCGTAGCGAAACTGTCCTGGCCGCGAAGCAGCAGATTCGGCTACAGGTCCGAGCAGGCTGAAGACTCGTCGTTCCCAATCGGCATGGAACGGCGGCTCGTTCAATTCGTATGGCACTGGTCCGTAGCCGCGGACCCCGCCAAGGTCGTGGACACCCATATGGCTCTAAGTCCAGCATGGCAGATGAACCAATTCGATGTTTGCCAAGAGCAGTTGTTAGCTTGCCAGGGTGCCTGAAGACACGGTGCCTGTAGCCACGGTGCCTGAAGCGAGGACGGCAAAAGCCGGTACTCCTGAGGCCGCGATGTCCGAAACTGCAGTGCCCGAAGCTGTAGTGCCCGAAGTATCGGCGCCTGAGTTTGTGCTGGCCGTAGACCTCGACGGCGTGTGTGCGCAGCACACTGAGGCGTTTCGCCGGGTCGTAGCACGTGAACGAAACGTCAGCGAGGACTCCCTGCCGCTTGTGCGCAATTGGAAGTTTGAGGAGTGGGGATTCAGCGTGGGCGATTTTGAAGAACTGCACCGCATTGCCGTGCTGGACTACCGCATGTTCCGCGATGTTGAGCCGATGCCAGGCTGCGCAGAGGCGCTGTGGCGCCTGTCTGACGCTGGAGTGTGGATCCGAATAGTGACGCACCGGCTCTACACCAGTTGGGGACACCGGGTGACAGTCAGCGATACCGTGGACTGGCTGGATCGTTACCGCATTCCCTACCGGGACATCTGCTTTTTGGCCGACAAGTCGATAGTGAACGCTGACGCACACATTGAGGATGCGCCGCACAACATCGTCGCAATTCGAGCCGCGGGTGGCACGGCGATCGTGTTTGATCAGCCCTACAACGCACACCTAGATGCGCCTCGAGCCCATGACTGGGTTGAAGCTGAAGAGATGATTGTGCGATTGATGGCCGCCTCGGGCAGCGCGGTTGCGCGACCGCTGCCGGGCATCGACGCTGGTTCGGATCGCCTTGCGCGACGAACCTCTGACAGCGTGCTTTGAAGCGTGTGAACGACGAAGCTGGATCGCCACTGGCACTCGACGCGGCCACCGTCGTAGTCGTGCGCGATGCCAACGCGGCGTCAACACCCCAACCCGCAGGGGCAACACCACAGCACGGTTTCGATCATGCAGCCAGCGCTGTTAGTCATGCACCGGGCGGTGGCGTAACTGGCAATGCCGAGCTTGGCGCTGCTGGCGATGCTGATGTGAACGACGGTGCAGAGAACCTTGAAGTGCTCATGCTTCGGCGCAACTCGCGCGGGTTCTTCGGTGGCATGTGGGTCTTTCCGGGCGGTCGGGTGGACCCACCTGACCGCGACACACCCGGCGATGTGGTCGGTTTCTGCGACCCGAGGACGGACGATCCGCAGTCTGGTGACGTGCGAGGGTTTCGCACAGCGGCGGTGCGAGAGGCACACGAGGAAGCGGGCATCGCACTAGAAGTTGACATGCTGCGCCACTTTGCGCACTGGATGCCGCCAGCCATTCGCGCCAAGCGCTTCTCTACGCATTTCTTTATCTGTGAAGCGCCAGCCAACTTGGGCCCAGTGCGCGTTGATGGCAGCGAGATTCTTGACTACGCCTGGGTGACTCCCGCTACCGCGCTCCAACGCCGAGCCGCTGGCGAGATTGAGTTCGTCACTCCGACGTTCGTGACCCTTACTTGGCTGTCCGCCTTCCAATCCTGCGCCGATGTGCTCGCCTCGGTGAACGGTCACACGTGCTTTCACACCCAACTCATTGCGGCCCCTGAACCTGACCCTGGCAACGTCGCTGTATACGTTGGTGATGCCGCCTTTCCCAACGGAGACTTAGATGCTGCCGGTCCGCGTCGTCGTTGTGTCATGGTGCGCTCAGGTTGGCGCTGGGAAGAGCACGATGGCGACGAGCCCGTCTGAGCTTGCCTAAGGCTGAGGGGTCTGGCTATCGCTGAGGGGTCTGGCTAACTGGGACGTCTGCGGAACCGATCGAAGCGTCGCTTAGGTTCTTCGGGCGGCTCTGGCAAGGGTGGCCAAGCGTCGCACAGAGTTCGCTGGCCGACGCGGCGTACCTCATCAAGCTCATCTCGGCTGTACGGCGTGGGCCGCGGGTCAAGCGCTCTGTAGCGAGCCTCGGCGCTAGCAAAGTTCTCCGCGGTGAGAAGGTCGTCCAGCAAAGTGCATGGCTCCCAGTCGGCGCGAGGTCCGAGGTAGAGGTAGCCATCCGCCACGTCGCGTAGTCGAAGCGACGTATCGACACCATCCAACGAGCCCTGTACCTGAGTCATCGCCACGCTGCCCAGAGTTGAGGCCGCCAAGTCCAACCCGAAACGGATGTCGGTGCCGCCGCGTCCCTCCGGCGAGCGTGAAATCAACTCCTCCACTCGCTGGGTGGTAGCTGTGTCGGCCAGGGCGCCGTGAAACACAACTCGCCGACAGCCGTCACCCATCCAGCGCCACAGCAGATTGCCCACCGACGATGTCGCCACGCCGCCAACCCACTCCACTAGTCGTGTCGTGGTGGCGCTGACGTTCAAATACACGAGCGCCCGCTCCCCCTTGCGCAACACCTCGGTGGTGAGCACATTGGCGGCGTGAAAGGCCGAGATGTCTCGGTAGTGCCCCCCGAGCGACCAGTTCCTTAAGCCGAGTTCCGCTGCCGAGCGACCTTCCAACAGGCCAGGGTCTTCTACGTAGGTGGGCAGGCCGACTGCGATTACGCGCAATGGGCGCCGGTCACTGGCTCGACGAGCCTCAGCCAGATTGTGCTTCCAGACGGCGTAGAGCACGTCGGTGTATTCCTGATAGCCGAATCCGGCGCCGAGAAGGTCTACGAAGAGGTCGGCGCAAGCGCGGTCGTCCCATGCGGGTGCGCTGAGTAGGGCATCAAGTTCTGTCTGGCGTCGCGAGTTCGTGAATTCCCATGCGAAGTTCTCAACGCCATTGTCGGCAAGTTCGCTCAATGCACTCGCCAGAAAGCGAAGATGTTGGCGAACTCCGGTCTGGTCGCCGAGCAGCACGATTTGGTGGCGGCCACACAAGTCGCCGAGGTACTCGGCAGGTGAACCGAGCGCGGATGGGGTCCGTTCGTCGTCTTGGGGCTGTTCGTCGTCAGCGGGGGAGTCGGCAGAGGAGTCGGTAGGAGAATCGGGTGGCACTACCCGTAAGTCTGCCCGCTGGCACCCAGCCTGCCGACGCCCCAAACAGCAGGTACCCAAACCGCAGGTACCCACAAACAGCAGGTCATAGTGTCGGCGCGTCTGCCGACTGCATTGTGTCCCACCCCCCTACGTGCGGTTGTCCCCATGTTGAAGGACGAGCCCGACGGTAGCAGCCGAGTCAAACGAGTCAGACACATGACCGGCACGGCCTGCACCCCGCCATCGACAGCGCTTTTTGTGTCACACCGTCTTCGTACGAGTGTACTTATGTTGAAGGGCGAGCTGGACAGAACAAGCCGCGTCAACCGAGCGATTAAAGCGGCCGCCGCGGCCCGTGCTCCACGGCTGGTGGCAAGTTTGTGTAGCACCCCTTTCGTACGGTTGCCGTCATGTTGAGCAAAGAGGCCAACAACGTCAGCCGAGTCAACAGAGCGATTAAAGCGGCCGCCGCCGCTGCCTCAAGCCCGATGGCGCCTTTTGTGTCACACCGTCTTTCTACGGTTGTGCCTATGTTGAAGGGCGCGCTGGACAGAACAAGCCGCGTCAACCGAACGATTAGAGCAGTCGCCGCCCGTGCCCCACGCATGGCAGCTCGTTTCTGTCACACCGTCTTCGTACGGTTGTTGTCATGTTGAAGGACGGATCGGGTAGTACCAGCCGAGCCAATCAGGTGGATGAATCGGTCCGTGCTGTGGGGCGCGTTGACACCCCAAGCAAGGCCGCCGCTGTCGATCAAGGCGCTTTCGGCAACGGTGGCACCGTCGACACCGACACACCGCTCGGCGTGGTGGTTGCTGCCGATGCTGCTAGTTCAGCCGTCCCGACTGGCGAGGTTGGGGTGTTGGTGTTGCGTCGTTTGGACGCGGCGGGTCTTGCTGGGCTGGAGCGTGGTGAGTTGTTGGGCGTGTTGGGTGATATTCAGCGTCATGAGAACCAAACAGCGGGCTACCGAATCGAAGTCCTAAGCGCACTAGACCAACTCGACAGCCACGGCCGCGTGCCCGACGTGAGCCCACATGTGGAACTGCGCGAAGCCACAGGCGTAAGCGAACGCGACGCTCGCCGCATCACACGAGCCGCCCAAAAAGCCCGCGAACACAGCCAAGTGTTGCAGTCACTCTCGGAAGGGAACATCACTCCCGCGCAGGCTGAAGTGCTATGCGACGCTCGCGTCACCGACGAAACACGCGCAGAGCTACTCACCGCAGCGGTTGTGGAGGATTCTGATCAGACGCGTCGAAGCGTCTACGAAGCTGAGTGCGTCAACGAAACCGCTATGCAGCGTTTCAAACGCCAACGCGAAGCCCGCGGTGCTGGCTGGCAGCGAGACCACGAAGGAATGCTCAAACTATGGGCCCGATTCGATCCGCGTACGGGAGCACAAATCGAAGCCACCCTGGAAGCGCTGCGATCCCAGTATTGGATCAACGACAAACAGGTTCGTATCGGTCGGCGTAGTCCCGCTCAGCGAGACGCTGACGTGCTCGCTTACGCACTCGCAGGACTCACCGACAACACGGCTGACGAACAAGCAGTCACCCGACTACACAACCACAACCGCCGCCATGCAAACAGCACTGTTTCAAGCAACACCGATGCAAGCAGCACTGTTTCAAACAGCGCCGGTGCAAGCAAGACAGATGCAAACAGCACCGACACGGCGCCGCGGTTGCCGCCAGCGCAAGTCAGTGTGCTGATCGACCTAGACGCGCTAAGACAATCCACCGACGCAACTGGTGTCACCGACGCTGGTATCGAACTCCCATCCGAGGTAGTACGGGGCCTGGCTTGTGACGCGCAGGTCATACCCATCATGTTGGGCGGACCAGGCGGATCCCCAGACGTCGGACGCGCCCGCCGCACCGTGCCACAAGGACTGCGCCGTTTGCTTATCGCACGAGACGGTCACTGCCGATGGCCCGGCTGTGATCAACCACCATCCCGCTGCGACGCGCATCACGTGATCCACTGGGCCAACGGCGGACCCACCAGCATCGACAACTTGGTGCTGCTATGCCACCGCCACCACCACCAACTACACGAACACGGCCACCAAATCACCCGCCAACCCAACAGCACCTGGAAAATCGAACTGGGCACCGGAAATCAGGCCGATCAACAACCTGAAGCCGAACCGAACCGCACCACCAACCAAGCCCGCGCACCCTAAAAGACCTGGGGGCCACACCCGCCCCCTACCACCAGCAACAATCCGGCACTCAATCACTCAACCAAATGGCAGCGATGGGGGCTGGCCCCTGTTCAGTTAACGCTTCGTTTAGGAAGTAGTCATGCCAGCGATGAGAGAGTCGGAGTTGTCTGGTTCGTTGTTGGGGACAGCAGCAACGGCCCGCGACAACGCATCAAGCAAAGGGGCTCCTCCGGTCTGAGCGGGGTCGCTTGATCTGACCGGGTGTGGGTTGGACGCGTGACAGGGGCTCGCAGAATCGTGTCGTCGTTACGCTGAGTCTGGAGCCCCTGTGCGTGTTGATCCTACGCGTATGTGCGAGTTGCTAGTCGGTTTGGATGATGTGAGGGTTCTTGAAGTGACCGATACCGATGTCGGTGGGCTTCGGGTGAAGATCGAGACCAGGCTGCCGCGTCCGGTCTGTAGCGGATGCGGGGGGGGGGGGCTGTGCATGTGAAAGACCGCAACAATGTTGAGCATGCTGATTTGCCTTGTTTCGGGCGGTCAACGGTGTTGGTGTGACCCAAGATTCGTTGGCGCTGCGCGACTGGATGTGGTGCGGGTTCATTCACTGAGACGTGCGAGACGATCGCTGCGTCGCGTCAGCGGCTAACCGATACGTGCTGGACGGTGGGTCACCGACCAGGTAGGCCAGCAGGGCCGTGCGGTGAGTGGTGTTGCCGGTGAGTTGGGCGCGCGCTGGGATGCGGTGATGGACGCCGTAGTGGCTTATGGCGAAGCGCTGGTCGATGACCCGAACCGGTTCGGCGATGTCGAAGCGATCGGGAAGGGGCGAAACCTTGCGGGCCCGCACGGGCCGGTTCGGTACCCAGCAGTGGTCGACTCAGATTGTTGATGTCGCTGCTGGTCAGCTCCTTGACGTGGTTGAGGGCCGCGACTCGACCGAGCCGGCTGAGTGGCTAGAGCAGCGGCCAGATGAATGGCTAGCCGCGATCCGATGGGCGACGCTTGACCTGTCAGGCCCTTACCGTCACGTGTTCAACACCGTGCTAGCCCACGCCACCCAAGTCGCGGATCCGTTCCATGTGCATAAGCTCGCTAACACCCGCCTGGATGAATGCCGTCGCAGAGTCCAAAACGACACTCTCGGGCATCGCGGCCGCAAGAACGATCCGCTCTATAGAGCCCGCCGATTACTGACAAAGGCCGATGAGCGTCTCGACGACAAAGCCCGCTACAAACTGTTGGGTCTGCTCGGGGCGGGTGATCCCCACGGGGACGTTAGAACGATGTGGCACGCCGAAGAGGTCGTGCGCGCTATCTATGAACACACCGAACCAGTCTTGGCGCTCGAGTTCGTGACCCGCCTCGGTCGCGATCTCCAAGACCCCGATCATCCACCCGAAGCGCATCTTCTCGGGAGGACTCTGCTGCGCTGGCGGCGCCAGATCTGTGCTTGGCACGCCAGCGGCGTGTCCAACGGTCCCACCGAAGCGATCAACAATCTCCCCGAACGAGTCAAACGAGTCGCGTTCGGAATCATCAAACACCGCAATTGGCGAATCCGAGCCCTCCTCTACGCAGGCAAACCCAACTGGAACCTACTCCCCACCATCAGACCCCGCTAAAACCGGAAGAGCCAGCAAAGGGCGATGCATCGCCGCTGCCCCGCCGGGCACACACCGCCACATGCACTGCAGACGCGCTAGCGGCGAGAGTCTGGCCGCGGCCGCTCACCCACTCGGCGTGCATACAACCTCTCTAAGGCTTCCAATTAGTAGGGCTGGCAACCAGAGCATCTACTAGAGCACTTGAGTCCAAGCTAACTCCGCTGCTGCCGCCGACTCGGATACGGCCGCTGCGAAGTCGCTAGGGGTTGATGCCAGGTCTCGCAGTGCTGGATCTATTGCGTATCGCCGAGCGTGCTCCACGTAGGCGGCAGGCACGGGTTCGGGCAGCGGTGTGGGCGCGCGGCGCTCGTAATCCGGCTCTAGGTACACCCAACCAGTGGCGAGGCGGCCGAGTGGTGCTTGATCAAGACTGGTAGTGCATGCGAGTCGGGCCAGCGCCCCGTGGTCAACATCGAAGGCGAGTGGCACTTCCAAGTCTTCGTTCATGGCGAAGGTGGCATCAACCACTCCGTCGGCGACCAGCGCGTAGTCGCATAGCTGGCCATCTGCCGGGAACGGTTCGTGGATCAGCACCGTGACGGCGCGGTCAGCCACCACTTCATACAGACGGTTCCCCGCGCCGACCACCTGTCCGCCGACGATCTCGGTGTCGATCGCATCCCACACGCTGTGCGGCAGTCGCTTCGCTCTGGTCAGCGCGTGCGCAGTGCGCGTCAGCACGAGCGCGTTGTGCCCCGGCTTGATGACCTGCTCAAGCAACACATTGCACATATGCGCAGATGCAGGCCCCCTATTGCGCAGATGTGGCCACGCGTACGACGTGCGTAAATCGGCTGTGTCGGTGACGGCATCTACATCCAGGTCATAGTCGAGCGCCAACACACGCATAGGCGGACCGCTGCCCTGATAGCGGCGGTTGATTTCCCAGACGGTGTTCAACAGACCGAGATACTCGCGATAAGCGAAGTTGTGGCGAATGCCCCAGCGAAGCAGTGAATCTCGAGCAAGTTGCTCGTTGAACGTCTGGCCGGTGACTACTGCGTCTAGACGCGCCTGGTCTTCAACGCAGGCGTACTCAATTGCGACAACGTTCACTCCAGACCGGAATACCGCTGCAATGAGATCCTGCAGGAACAGCCCGGCGCGGCGCGTCGGAGTGTGGTGACCCACGAAGACGAGCTGGTGGCGCTCAAACTGCTGACACACGTAGGCCAGCGGGTCGGTGCCATGACTTCTCAGCCAATCGGCTAGTTCATCGACGAGCGCGCGCTGGATAGGCGGCAACTCTCGCCGTTGCCGGTAAAGGGCGACGCGCTCAAGAAGCGCACGATCGCCTCGCCGTCTATCCACCTACTTCCGCCGCCTGTCCACCTACTTCAACAGTACCGTGTCGGGCCGTGGCGATGCGCATATTTGACACGGCGTGCAAGTCCGTTGTCGAAATGGAGTTGGGCGATCGCGTAGGGATGTATGTGTGCGGCATCACCCCCTATGACGCCACCCACCTGGGTCACGCCGCCACGTACCTGGCCTACGACCTGATGATCCGCCGCTTGGAAGACATAGGCCACTACGTCACTCTCGTGCGAAATTACACCGATGTGGACGACAGCATCCTGCCCAAGGCCGCCGAGCTTGGCGAGCACTACCTGTCGCTGGCCGAACGGGAGATAGAGCGTTTCGAAGACGACATGTCGGCGCTGGACACACGCCCCGCAGCGCACGAACCGCGCGCCACACACGCCATCGATGCCATGGTCACAATGATCACCAAGTTGCTTGAGGCTGGCCACGCATACGTCTCAGCAGATCGGGTCTATTTCGACGTCTCGACGTTCCCGGGCTTCGGAAAGTTGTCCGGCTATAGCACCGATCGCATGACTGAGCTCGCCGCCGAGCGCGGTGGCAGCCCCGACGACGCTCGCCAGCGCAACCCGCTTGACTTCGTGCTGTGGCAGGCCAGCGCGGAAGGCGAGCCATCGTGGCCGTCACCTTTCGGCCCGGGACGGCCTGGCTGGCACATCGAATGCTCCGCCATGGGCTACGCAGCGCTTGGCAAGACAATCGACATCCATGGCGGCGGCGGAGACCTGGTGTTTCCCCACCACGAATGTGAGATTGCCCAAAGTGAGGCACTTCATGGCGCACCTCTTGCCCGCTACTGGGTACACGCTGGTCTCGTGTCGTATCGAGGGCACAAGATGTCGAAGTCGCTCGGCAACCTGGTGTTCATTTCTGATCTGCGCACCCACATAGACCCCAGAGCGATCCGGCTGGCGCTAATGGCCCACCACTACCGAACCGAATGGGAGTGGGTTGATTCGGAAGGACCAGCCGCCCAGCGCGACCTGACCACACTCGTAGATGCCGTTGATGGAGCGATGCCCACTGCGCAGACCGAGGGCGCGCAATCTGGTCTGCTCGCACAGGTGCGGGCTGCACTGGATGACGATCTGAATGCGCCGACGGCACGCCGCGAGCTGCTTGGGGCGGCCGATGCAGTCCATCGTGGTGCTGCTGGTGTAACGCTGCGAGGCGAGTTGGCGGCTGCAGCGAGCCTGTGCGGCATTGACCTGTCTAAGCCAGCGACGTCTGAGCAAATGGACACTGCGGGTCCGGCGTGACGACGCTTGCGGTGGTCAACCAGAAGGGGGGCGTGGGCAAAACCACGGTCACACTCGGCATCGCGGAAGCAGCGAGCGCCGCGGGGCGCAGTGTCCTGGTGGTGGATCTGGACCCCCAGTCCAACGCCTCGGCCGGACTTGGCGTATGGGATGCGTCACCGAGCGTCGACGACGCGTTGTCGGACGCGACACCGGGGGCGGTGTTGGCGACAGTTTGTGACGCTCGCTGGCCCGACGATGGGCCGCGACCACAGTTGGCCCCAGGCAGCTACGCCCTGGCCAGCCGAGAGCCTCAGATGGCAGCCGATTTGGTGGGTGCCCAGGATCGGCTGCGCATAGCCCTGGCTGGCGTGAACCACGACCTTGTGCTGATCGACTGTCCTCCTTCGCTAGGGCTGTTGTGCATCAACGGCCTATTTGCTGCCGATCGTGCCCTCGTGGTAACAGAACCGGCGGCGTGGGCAGCCGATGGCGTTGATCTCATGTCCGCAACTGTCAGTCGCGTGGCGCAGCGTCAAGGCACTCCAACGGTTGCAGGTGTCGTGGCGAACCGTGTAGGGCGCACGCGCGACAACTCGTACTGGTCGCGTCAACTAGCCGAACGTTTCGGTGCCAAGCTGCTGCCACCCATCCCCCAACGCGCGGCTATCGCCGAAGCTTCGGGGCAGTCGTTGCCGCTGCGAGCGTTAGGGCGTAGACTAGGCGCGTCAGAAGCGGTGGAAGCGTTTGACCAACTTTGGGTTGAGTTATCGCGCCGAATGAGCTGAAGCCGATCGAGCTGACGTCTGTACTGAGCTGACATCAGTACGCTTGAGTTGCCTGGCTAGCAGGGTGTGACCATGGCCACCTACGATCCGAACCGGCCCCGACCGACCATTGACGAGACGGCCGAACTTCCCGGAGACCTGCGGGTTCCGCAGTCAGAGTCGGCTGTAGCCGACGTATCTGGTGGCGGCGCTACTTCTGGCGCGGATACTGGCGCTGATTCCGAAGTCGATCCGCCAACAGGCCCTGTTTCTCGCCTGCTTCCGCGTCAAGCTGAGCCGGTGGATCGCCGTTGGCTGGCGGCGCTTGGTGCCGCTGTAGCCATTGGATGGCTGGCCGCTGCCTTGCTGACTTGGTGGCTGTGGCGCCGTCGGCGTCGACACTGAAGCGACCTCTGCGGCAACCCACTCGTACTGGCTCGTCCTATGGGCTCGTGATATCGGCTGTCTTGATTGGTACCCGCAACAACCATCCGCGTTCGCGCTAACGCCATAGGCCACGCTGTGGACGTGGAAGACCATGCGGGCACCCTTGATGGCGGCACAACTCAAGATGGCGCAGCACAAGATGTTGCCGCGAAGCCGTCTAGCGGCCAGAGTCTCAAGTTGCCGCAAAGCCTGAGCCCTTCCGGAGCGTCCACTTTCCGGCAGTGTGCGCGGCGTTGGAAGTACCGCTACATAGACAAGCTTCCCGACCCGCCAGGAGAAGCGGCGCTGCGGGGGACGTTCGTGCATCAGGTGCTTGAGGAGCTGCTTGCGGCGCTGCCAGCGCAACGCACTGCGGAACTAGCTCGTTCAATCTGCCGCGACCAGTGGCCACGATTCGCTATGCAGCGAGATTTTGTAGCACTGGACTTGCCCGCCGATCAACAGCGAGCCTTTCGCTGGAACGCCTGGACAGACATAGAGGGGTATTTCGGGTTGGTAGACCCTCAGGCCGTAGAGGTCGTAGATCGCGAGCGCGATGTCCGCACCTCGCTAGACGGTGTTCCGTTCCGGGGCATCATCGATCTAGTTGAGCGCGATCGGGACGGACTTTGCGTCACCGACTACAAGACGGGTCGGCCGCCCTCAAAACGCTATGTAGATAGCCGCCTCGCTCAAGTGTGGCTGTATGCGGCGGCACTCTCTTGCATCAGCTCAGATAGTGAAGACGTGAGCGGTGTGCGGCTGCTCTACCTGGGGGAAACTGGCGCGGGCATTGAGCGTCGACGGCCTATAGAGATCACTCGCCGTTATGACGCCGATGCTGTTGATGCAGCAGTCGCTGAGCATCGTGCCACGTGGGTCCAGATCGGTAAGGCCGCCGAAGTAGGCGAGTTTGAACCCAGCCCTGGGCCATTGTGCGGCTGGTGCGCGTACCGCGAAGAATGCCCCGAAGGTCAAGCGGAGTACCAGCGCCGGACCGAACTCGCCGCTTGATCGAGCTTGCCGCTTGATCTTCGGCCATGCTGTAGATCTTGTAGCCCAGACTGTCTAGGCCAAGACTGTCTAGGCCAGAATCTACGAGGCGGGGAGCAGCCAGATGAAGGAGTCCAACTCCGAGCAGATATACGAGCAGATAACTGTTGCTGACAGCGATGGCGTACGGGTGCTGACGCTGAATCGGCCCGAGAAGTTGAACGCCTGGACGCCGCACATGCATGCGGAGCTAACTCATGCCGTGAAGGCTGGCAACGACGACTCGTCGATAGGCGCGTTCGTTGTGACCGGTGCTGGACGAGGGTTCTGTGCCGGTGCCGACATCGCCGACGTCTTCGCAGCTCGTATCAACGCCACCGACAATGTGGCTCCCGACAACGAAGCCCCAGACGATTCGGGCACCAACGATGCGCCTGGCAACGGCGTGGTCGCCGACGACTGGGTCAGCCTGGTGCGCGAGTCCAAACCGATGGTGGCGGCAATCAACGGTGCCTCCATTGGCGTGGGCCTCACCTTGGTCTTGTCAATGGACTTTCTGATCGCGCACAGCGAGGCAAAACTGTCATGTCGTTTTGTGAAGATGGGCGTGACACCGGAACTGGCGTCGTCGCACATCCTCATCCAGCGCTGCGGCTGGGGCGCTGCGTCGGATCTCGCGCTCTCGGGTCGAATAGTGACTGGAACCGAGGCGGGCGTAATGGGTCTGGTAGACCAGGTCACCGACGGCGATGTGCTGGAAGCGGCGCTCCAGCGGGCGCGCAGTTATGCGGAGAATCCGCCCACGATGCTTCGGTTGGTCAAGCGGCTGTTGACCGAGAACGGTTCGGACACCGACCTAGCAGCGGTGCAACGTCGCGAACTGGAAGCGTTGAACGTCGCCCGCGCCTCCGCCGATCACCGCGAGGCGGTAGCTGCTTTCCTAGAGAAGCGCCAACCCAGGTTCAGATAGCCCAGACTCGCCGCCCGACAATGCCTGAGCTGCCTGAGGTTGAGGTTGTCCGGCGTCAGTTGGCAGGGCGGCTGGTAGGGCGGCGGATTATCGGTGCTTGGGCTCACCCCTCGCCCAAGTTCTCTTCGGGTACCAGTGCTGTGGGCAGCGAGTTTGAAGCGCTGCGGCGTCGCGGCAAATACTTGATTGCCGAGCTGGACTGCGGACGTGACCTGATAGTGCATCTTGGCATGACCGGGCGGCTGTGCCTCGCCGAAGCGTCTGAGACTCAGCAGGACAAGGCACCGCAAGTGCGGGTCTCGGACCAGCCAGCGGTTGACGTGATGGCGCCGACAGCGATCGACGCAGACAGTCCGTACGTGCGGGCATGGTGGCATCTGGACGACGAGGAGGTGCTCTGTTTTAGCGATGTTCGTCGGTTCGGTCGTGTAGCGGTCTGCGACCGAGGCGACTACCGGGAGCTGCCCACGCTGGCTGCGATGGGGCCCGAGCCGCTGGATCCGAGCTTGGACGGCACCGCCTTTTGGCGAGCGAGCCAACAGTCCAGCCAACGCATCAAGACTCAGCTTCTAAACCAGCGGCTAGTAGCAGGCGTAGGCAATATCTATGCCGATGAAGCGCTGTACTTGGCCTGCATCAACCCGTCTGCCCGAACGATCTCAAGACCGCGGGCCGAACGGTTGCTTGCGTCGTTGCGCCGCGTGCTCATCGCCAGTATCGAAAGAGGTGGCAGCACTCTGCGCGACTACTACAGCCTTGAGGGTGCTGGACAGAACCAGCGGTACTTCGTCTGCTACGGACGCGCTGGCGAACCATGTGAGCGCTGCGGTACCCAACTGCGTCGCCGCGTGCTAGATCAACGTTCCAGCACCTGGTGCCCCCAATGTCAACGCCGTTGAGCCATGACTGGGTCGGGCATACTGGTGGGACCTTCACTGATGCACCCGGGGGTTCGTATGGATAACGAACTGTGGCGATGGGTCTGGGTCGTGACCGCAATGGTCATGGGCCTCGGAGAGATTTTCACTGCTGGCTTTTTTCTGTTGCCGTTTGCTCTGGGCGCCGCCCTGGCTGCCGCAGCCGCTTGGCTAGATCTCCATGGCGCGGTTCAGTGGCTGCTTTTCTTCGGTGGTACCGCGGTGTCCATGCTGGTGTTGCGGCGGTTCATGGGTCGCCAGGACAGTCCCGACGCCCTTCCGGTGGGCGCGAATCGGTACATCGGAATGCATGCACGCGCGGTTGAAGTGATTGATGTCGTTAACAACACTGGCCGGGTTCGCGTGGAGTCCGAAGAATGGCGTGCGGTGTGCGAAGCGGGACGGATCGAAGAGGGCTCGCTTGTTCGCGTGGTTGCGTTGGTGGGTACCAAACTGAAGGTTGAGCAGTTAGAGCCTCCCTCACCCGACTACAAGCCCAGCGGCTCGCTGTCCAGTGGATCTGCGCCCGCGGCCCCTGATAGTTCTGATGCCGGGAACCCCGACGCAACAGCGCCAGCCGCGCCAGATAGTCAGGTCCCCGAAACTGGCGAAGAAACCGACGAAACTGCCGAGACACCAGCGTCTGAGTCTGCCAAGACGCCAGCGTCAGGGACAGCAATGCGAAGGAGCGATTGATGAACAGCATCCCCCCCGGAGTAATCCTCCTAGCGATCATCGCGCTGGCGATATTCGTGATCGCCGCCAAGGGCCTTCGCATAGTGCGCCCCTACGAGCAGGGCCTAGTGGAGCTCTTGGGCAAGTACCACGCCACAGTCGAGCCCGGCTTGCGTTTCGTGGTGCCGTTCGTGCAGCGAATCTTGAAAGTCGACATGCGCGAGCAGGTCGTGGACGTGCCCCCGCAGGAAGTCATCACCAAGGACAATGTGGCCGTCACGGTTGACGCTGTCATCTATTACGAACCCACTGACCCGGTGAAGTTGAAGTACGCCGTTGGCAACTTCATCATCGCCGTAACCAAGCTGGCTCAGACAAATCTCCGCAACGTGATCGGCGACCTCCAGCTTGACGATGCACTGGTATCACGTGAGGTCATCAACTCCAAACTGAGGCAGATCCTCGACGACGCAACCGACAAATGGGGTACCCGTGTGGTCCGGGTGGAGATCCAGCGGATCGAGCCGCCCCCCGATGTCACCCAGGCGATGCATCGCCAGATGAAGGCAGAGCGCGACCGACGAGCTGTAGTGACAGAAGCCGAGGGTGAGAAGCGTGCGGCAATCTTGCAGGCGGAAGGTGTGAAGCAGTCTCAGATTCTGCGGGCTGAAGGCGAGGCCGAAGCGATCAAGCGGGTGGCTGATGCCGACAAGTACCAGAAGCTCACGGTGGCCGAAGGCGAGGGCCAGGCAATTGAGCGAGTGTTTGCCGCAATCCACAACGGCGATCCCACTGACGACCTGATTGCAATCAAGTATCTGGAAGCGCTGCAGGGCATCGCTGACGGTCACGCTACAAAGATCTTCTTGCCGCTGGATACGAGCGGCGTGCTTGGCGCTGTGGCGGCCATGGGTGAGATGTTCCGCGATCGCGCCGAGAACGCCGGAGTTGATAAAGAAGCCCAACACAGTCTCGCTGAGTCGGACCATTAGGAGTTCCGGCTCGTAGCGTGCCCCACGATGGCGTTGGGTTTGTCGTCGGTGCTAGTCGGGTCGTGGACCGACGACGAAGCCGCCACAGGCGTGACCGTTGTGCTCCCACCGTCAGGCACGCTGGGCGCCATCGCCATACGGGGTGGCGCTCCGGGCACGCGGGAGGCGGCCGCCCTTAGCTCAACCGGCGCAGGCGTGGAATGCCACGGGGTGGTGCTGTGTGGCAACAGCGTTTTTGGGTTGGCTGCTGCCGATGGTGTGGTGCGCTGGTGCGCTCAAGCCGGTCGCGGATTGGACATCAGAGGCAGCATTGTTCCCGTTGTGGGCGCGGCCGTGGTCTATGACATCGCGTCACCCCAAGCCCAGCGTCCGACGGCTGAAGCTGGTTGGATGGCGTGCGAAGCCGCGAACTCTGATGAGCCGGTGACGGGTCGGATAGGCGTCGGTCGGGGTTGCACGATTGGCAAGGTTGCAGGTCGCGACTTTGCTGTGCCTGGGGGGATGGGTACCGCAGTGGTGCGCTCGCGTGATGTTGTGGTCGGCGCACTGGTAGCTGTCAACGCGTTGGGCGATGTCATTGGCGCCGACGGCAAGGTGTTGGCTGGCTGTACAGCACCTCGCAATGCCGAGCGCTACCCCTACACCGCGATTGATGCGATACCCGGCTTCGCAAGCCGCAGCGCGGAAGAACACCCCTCGGCGGAGCGAACCAACACGACCATCGGCTGCCTGGTAACCAACGCGGCACTCACCAAGCCCGAGGCGTGCCGCGCAGCCGACTTGGCCCACACTGGCATCGCCCGCGCGGTTGAGCCTCCCCACACCAACTTCGACGGTGATGCACTGTTTCTGCTGGCCACCGGCGAGGTCGTCACTCAGCCGGATCTGGTGGCGACGCTGGGAGCGCAAGCTGTCGCCTCGGCCATTCGAGCCGCCGTGACCGCTTGAGCGGCTACTCACGGCGCACGCAGTTTGGGGCGCTTCACTAGGGTCCTGGCATGAACTTCGACTGGCCTGGTGACGACGATCCGCGCCGAGTTGCTGTGCGTGACTGGCTTGACGACCACGACGGCAAGCCCAGCCAGGAAGCGCTCGCGCACGCTGGCTACGTAGCGCCGCACTGGCCCAAGCCATATGGCCTAGCAGCCGACCCCATTACCCAACTGCTCATCGACGAGGAGTTGGCCGCAGCGGGTGTGAAGCGACTAGCGGGCGGCATCGGTCTGGGCTGGGCGGGCCCCACCATCCTCTACGCAGGCAGCGAGGCGCAAAAGGACCGCTACCTGTGGCCAATCCTCACCGGTGAAGAAGTGTGGTGCCAGTTGTTTTCGGAGCCCGACAGCGGCTCGGACCTCGCGAACCTGGCCACGCGAGCCGTACGCGACGGTGACCGATACATCGTCAACGGTTCCAAAATCTGGTCTTCTGGCGCTCACCGCAGCAAGTTCGGCATCCTGATTGCTCGCACTGATCCTGACGTGCCGAAGCACCGTGGCGTGTCCTATTTCATTTGTCCGATGGACACGCCCGGCCTTGAACTGCGTCCAATCATTGACATGACCACTGCGCACTCGTTTAACCAGACGTTTTTCTCCGACATGGAATTATCGGTTGACCATCGCATCGGTGACGAGAACGATGGTTGGCGTTTGGCCAAGATCACGCTCGGCAATGAGCGGGTCTCACTGTCGGGCGAGGGAGCGTTGTGGGGTAGCGGCCCCAGCGCTGCTGATCTGCTGCAAGTCGTTAGGTCTGCTGGCGGTGTGTCCGATCCGGTGCTACGCGATCGCGCAGCACGATTGCATATTGAGGGTGAGGTGTTGCGGTTGATCCGGCTGCGGACGCTCAGCGCTCGACTGCATGGCCGCCAGCCGGGTCCTGAGGCCAGCGTGCGTAAGGCGCTAGCGGACGACCACGGCCAGAATGTGATGACCCTGGCCAAAGACCTCGCCGGTGCCCATGGACTGCTGGCTGACGTCGGTCCGCTGGGCACACCAGCGACGTTCCCGCAGGCGCAGGCTGTGGTGGAGGGTTGGAACAGTTGGCACGGGGGCTACCTGTTCAGCCCGGCGCTCACCATTGGAGGCGGCACTTCAGAGGTGCAACGCAACATCATCGCGGAGCGCGTGTTGGGCCTTCCCCATGATGTTGACGTGAACTCGGGCCGTACCTGGGCTGAGTCGCGAGCTGCGACAGCGTCCTAAGCAGAAGCGCTAGCCACATCCCTCCAGGCGCAGCCAACCAGAGCGATCGGGACTGTCCGGGCGGCGCCAACGCGTTTGTCCGCGATTCGTTGAAATTGGGTGTCACACGGGGGGGGGGGGGGGGGGGGGTTATAGAGGTTGAGGCTGTAGTGGCGGAGGGTCCGTTGCGTTGCTGTCGCGTCGTGTGGCGGTGTGCCTCGATTGTTGGAGGTTTTTTGTGAGGCGTTTGTTTGTGTTGGGTGTGGCGGGTGCGCTGCTGGCGTCGGTGTTGGCGTTGGTGGCGGGGTCGCCTGTGCAGGCCGCGAACACGGCTGGTGAGTATCTGGTTGATACCAATAAGGATGGCAAGCCGGATTCTCGTGCGTTTGCTGGACGGGATCGGTATGAGACGGCGTTGTTGTTGGCGAAGCATTATGCGGGTCCGTCTGCTGCTGGGGGGGTTGATACGTTGATTTTGGCGTCGGGTGAGACTCAGATCGACGCCGTGTCGGCAGCGGGCCTGACTGGTTATGAGGAAGCGCCGGTGTTGTTGACGCGTAGGGATAGTTTGCCTGCGGGTGTGGCGCGGTTTGTTGAGGATCAGGGTGTGTCGACTGTTTTTGTGGTTGGTGGCACCGATGTGGTTTCTGATGTTGTGGTTGAGACGTTGGAGGGTTTGGAGTCGAATCCGACTGTGACGCGGGTTTCTGGTGCGGATCGGTATGGGACGGCGGTTGAGATCGCGAAGCGGATTCGGTCGTCGGCTGTGTGGTGTGGTTCGAATGATGAGACGGTGTTGTTGGCGAATGGTGATTTGAGGCCGTATACGTCGGCGGTGTTGGCTGGGCCGATGTCGTATCAGATGGATATGCCGTTGTTGTTGACGGCGTCGGATGAGTTGTCTTCGGCGACGGGGGAGTATATTGATGATCAGGATCTTGATCGTGTTGTGATTATTGGTGATTCTGATGAGGTGTCTGATGATGTTGTTGATGCGGTTGAGGAGCTTGGTCCGGATGTGATGCGGGTTGCGGGTGATGATGCTGCGGGTACGTCGGTGAAGGTTGCTGAGTTGATGTGGAGTGGTTGTGCTGGTTTTGTTGTGGATAAGTCGAGTGTGTTATTGGTGAATGAGACTGCGACTGTTGATGGTGTGACTGCTGGTCCGGTGGCTGGTATTGGTCTTGCTAGGAATGGTTCGGCGATTCCGATTCTGTTCGTGGGAGACAAGCTGCCTGCTTCCGTGCATGACTGGCTGGCAGCCACTCCGATCAATATTGGAGGTATTACAAGTACTGGCGGAACAACACCCATTTATCCGCTTAGGTCTCATTTGAAGCTGGTTGCTGTTGGTGGTACTGCTGTGGTTTCGGCCTCGGTGATGGCGGCTGCTGCTGACGCGGGTTCTGCTGGACCGCCGTTGACGGCCGAGATAAAGGTGGCGGACGCGTCGCGTAATGGTGACCAAAGTGATGACCCGACGAAGTTCAAGGTAAGGTTCAGTGAGCATCCTGGCACATACAGGCAAGCCGAACTTGATGCGTGGGTGGCGCGTGTTGTTCACGTGAATGGCGTGAAACCACGGATAGTTAGCGCTGGTGCCACTCATTGGAGTTACAATTCTCGGCGGCCGCTTGATTGTACTGTTCTCTCCAACCCTAACTGGGGTATTAACATAGAGTTCCGTGATTTGAAGTTGAAGGCTGGGGATAAGATTGAGTTACGTACGGGTGACGAGCCGTTTGGTGCCGCGCTTGCTATCCCGTCCCGTAGTAGTAATGATCAGCGTCCGTTGCAGCCTGCGGCTGTGACGGTTGGTTTGAAGAAGCCTACGTCTATTCCGGCGCCTAAGGTTGATTTGGTTTTAGTTGAGGGTGAGACGAGTTTGTATTTGCGTACTAATTTGAAGCCTGATTCCACCGCAACTGCTAGAGATGGTGTGGACCGTGCGAATGGTAAGATTTCTATCAAGACGAAGAATGGTGCTAAGGTCCAGTTTGGGACTACTGGTACTCGTCAGGATCTTCTTGATCTTAGTAGTTTTAGTGCGGATTCTAATGCGTGGAGTGTGCCGTTGACTCTTGCGGAGGCGTTTGATTATAACAGCGATAATGATGTCACGGATCATCTTGAGGCTGCTGATAGTGCGTATCATTTGCGGGCTGGTGATATTGTTACGGTTGAGCGCGGCGCGTTCATGAATGCCGATAAGGTGTCTTCTAAGCTTGTGCGTTTGACTGTTGAGAAGCGGAAACCGAAGTTTGGTGTCACGTCGGTTGTGTTGGGTGAGCCTGACAAGTCGGAAGTGAACGACGATCCTGCTGACGATAAGAAGCCGGGTGGTTTGCCAACTGATAGGTTCGAGGCGCTAACTGAAGCTGGTGGCGCGCGTGGTTATGTGTCGAGGCGTCCGTTTGTGACGTTCGGTCCTGGCGTTTCTCGTCCGTCAGTGGGTGGTACTGCTTATGATAAGAATGGGTTGGTGATGTTCGCTAAGTGGGATGGTATTGCTGCTGGTGCTAAGGGTAATCATTGGGTTTTGTATACTAAGTTTCATGACCGTTATGATGAGGATAAGCCGCTTGAGATTGATGTGCAGATGACTACTACTGGTGGGGTTGGTAAAGAAGCCGGCCGGATCACGGTGACGTTCATGAACGGTAAAGCTAAACTGTCTGATGTGGTTAACAAGTTGCGCAACCACTCAGAGGTGTCTAAGAATTTCATTGTCGGTTACACTACGTGCCAGAACACTAATACTAACCCGGCGCACTCGGAGCCTGACACGCCGGTTGGCGCGAAGAGTACGTCTAGTATTTGGCATGATAAGGCTTGGCATTTTTATGGTGGCGTGTCGTCTGTTGGTATTGAGGTAACGTTCGATGATTGGGTTAGTTCGCTGTTCAGCGATACTGAATCGGAATCCCTGACTGCTACTAGTAACTATTTGGGCAACCGTTTGCGCAATAGTGTGTTGAAAGCGGTCGTGCCTGGCTACGAAGTTTCTGGTACCGATACTACCAACCATGGTGGTTCTCCTAGTTTGGTTGAAGTCGTTGATTCTGAGTCTCTTTTGGTCAGGCATGCGTTCGAGTCTACGGCTGGTCAAAATGAATCGGCGGCGTTTGTTTCGTTCAAGGCTCCGTCGAAGACGGTTCATATTCGGTATACGACTCAGAATCCGTTGAAGTTGGCTGGGTTGCGTGCCGGTCCGGATAAAGGCGTCGTGAAACTAGCTGGTACTTATTATGGTGCGGCTACGGGGACAGCCAGCGTCCCTGTGTACAACTTCGTGACTAGTAATTTGCAGGTGGCTGCGAACTATTTGTATTCCGCTAAGTCAGCCCAAGAAGATAACGACGAATTCGGGAAATATGTGGATCCTGATGAGATACCAGATCAGATTAACGACGATAAAAGCGATGATAGTAAACCTGCAACTGACGACGCAAGGATTGGTACTAACACGAGCGAGCCGGTTGACCATTTCAATCGTCGCGACAGGGTTCGGGTTCGTTCAGGTACAGTGGACTCATACTTTGGCAGGTACGACACTGCTAGCAACCTTGATAAGACCTTGTCACTCGGCGAATGCCTAGGCGACGACGACAGCGCGAACTGTTTGGTGAGGTAACACCCAAACAATATTTGTGTTGATTACCGGAAACCGCTACTCGGATTAAACCCCAACAGTAAACCCCACTACCAACACAAACACGGCGGGGCCTCGGGCGTGACACACGCCCGAGGTCCCCTCGCGTTCTCGCTGTCGCTTACAAACAGCACAATTTCCTGAGAAGTGATATGCGTTTCATTGTGTGGGAGTGTCAGCACATAGACGAGAACGCCCAACCTTGGCATTCTGCATCGCGGCGTCAGCTCTCGCTGGACATGCTTAGTCGGGCTCTTCCGGTCTGAGCGGGGTCGTGTAATCTGATCGGGTTTGCGTAGGGCGCGCGAGAGGGGCTCACAGAATCGGTTGGCCCTTCGCGTTTTTTGGGGGTGGGGGTGTTGGGTTCGGTGGGTTGAGGTTGGATGAGTAGGATGCTGCGTGCTTGGTAGTTGTAACGGTCATAGAGGTTGGTAGCAGGTTGATGGGGTGAGCCTGCTTGTGCGAACGTGGTGGTTGATGACAACTAACGTACGCACAAGGAGGCTCGGATGTCTCGCGCTAATGCCCGCTTGGCGCCTGCTGGACGGTTGATGATGGTTGAGCGGATCGCTGCTGGTATCCCGCAGGCTGTGGTAGCTCGCCAGATGGGCATCTCGCGGGGCACCGTGTCGAAGTGGTGGCATCGATACCAAATCGAAGGCACCGAGGGGCTGGTGGATCGTTCCAGCCGACCGCGTCGCTCACCGCGACGAACCTCAGCGAAAGTCGAGAAGCGGGTGTGTAAGTTGCGGCGCGAAACCAAACGCGGCCCTGGCTACCTGTCGAGACGTACTGGGGTGCCCAAGTCGACCGTGTGGCGAATTTTGCAGCGCAACGGGTTGAACCGGCTGTCGTGGATGGATCGCCCCAGCGGGCAGGTGATCCGCCGTTACGAACGCGACACACCAGGCGAGCTGGTGCATCTAGACATCAAAAAAGTCGCCAAAATCCCGCCCGGTGGCGGCTGGCGCGCACATGGCCGCAGGTCAGCCAAAACCAAAGCTCAAAAACGGCGCCGCTCTAAGGGTGGCAGTCAAACGTGTTTGCATGTAGCGGTGGACGACCACAGCCGCGTCGTGTACGCCGAAGCTCACGACAACGAACGCGCTGACACCTTGTGCGGGTTCTGGCGACGAGCCCAAGACTGGTTCTGGTCCAACAACATGCCCATCGATGAAGTCCTGACCGACAACGGCCCCAACTTCGTGTCCAACCAGTTCGCGCAACTATTAGCCGAGCGGCGCATCAAACACCACCGTACCCGCCCGTATCGGCCTCAAACCAACGGCAAAGCCGAACGCTTCAACCGCACCCTCGCCGATGAATTCCTGTACGCACACATATTCAGATCCGAACCAGAACGCCGACGACGACTCCAACGACCGATACACAACTACAACTGTCACCGCTACCACGAAGCCATAGGCGACACACCCGCATCACGCGCACACAACCTCACTAGAACTGACAGGTAGTTGGTGATTTGGGTGATGCCGTGGGCTGTGCGGTGTAGGACTTGTAGTAGGTTGTTGGTGCGGTCGATGTGTCCGTTGGAGGGTCGGCTGGTGTGGTGCCAGTTCAGGATTTCGGGATACCACCTGGCGAGTGTGTCGGCGGTTTCGTCGAACTCGGGAATGTCGCTGGTGCTGTAGAGGTCACAGAACCGATCTAGTGTTTCTAGGGTGCCTTGGTGGTCGTCGGCGAGGTGCAGGTTGTGTAATTCGGCGAGCGCGTCCCATGCTGTTTTCAGTCTGGGGTGGGTCTCGAAGAGCCGGTGGAGTCGTTCGTGTTCGGCAGGGTTGAGTTTGTCGGGCCGTTTTAGCAGTAAGAACCTGGCTCGTAACACGTCAGGATCGAATCTGGGCTTGACACGATCTGGTTGGCGTTGAATGTCGCGTCGGACCGCGACCAGGCCGTTTTGGAACCATCTGATGACATCGAAGCCGGTCCAGTACGTGACGGGCGTGACCGATGTGTTCACGTATTGCTTGGGTGTAAGCAGTTGAGCCGTCAGACACCACAGTGTGCACACCGCGGCACCAGCGGCGCCCTTGTTCAGCGAAAAACGATGTAAGTGCGCCTTTGTTGCGGTGCGCGACCATGGCTAGCACTTCACCGGTATCACCGTTCACTAGTACGGTTACGTACCGGTGGCGGCGCTGTATGGAGGTCTCATCCACCAACAGCAACCCCAGTGCTGCTGGCGGCGGTGACGCGCTAGCACACCCGCATAGGCGCGCACTAGTGCCATGATCGTGTGCCAACTCAGCCCGTAACGGCGAGCTACCGCGCTCATGGTCATGTCACGCGCGTCGGTGACTAGCTGACGCGCTAGGCGCGTTGTGAGGCGACCCTCGAAGGCTGGGTTGTGCTCACTGAACCGCAAACCGCAGGCGTCGCAGATCAACCGGCGCCGTTTCCACACCAACGTCACCGAACGACCAGAACTATCCAAGTCACGAACCTTCACATCACGGCGGTCATGCACCCTCTCACAGCGCTGACCACAGTTTGGGCACAGCGGGCGACGTTCGCTGGATTGAACGGCTGCCACCAGCTCATCGGGCGTGTCGACCAACACCCCGATCACCTCAACGTGCGGCAACCAAAACCGCAGACCAATAGCATCCTTCACCATCGAGGCCCTCCAGGGTTCGGCGTTCTCCAAACACCGATCCCCCCCCGGCCTCGACCCCTACCCAGGGACCCTCAACCCACCCCACCCCCCAAAAACGCGAAGCCTCATGTTGGTTCGGCCCTCGGGGGTGCCTATACTGCTGCTTCGTTGACTCTCGGGCTGTCTCAGTAGCCCACGATCAGGCGAGGTGAAGTTGCGTGATATGGATACGGGACTTCAAGTCCGCGGCGCAGGCCAATTATTCGCAATGCTTGACCGCTCTCGGGGGTGTTATGCGTTCTTGTAGATGGCGGGTGGTGCCGTTCGTTGGTTCGTTGTTGGTGGCGACTCTCGCTTTGGTAGCGCAGCCAGCGGCTGCTGAGCCGCCGATGTTGCCTGTGAACGTGATTGTGTCTGGTGTGACCCACGATTCGGCAATGGTCACGTTCGTTGAAGGATCAGGTGGCTGCAGACCGGAGATCTATGAGTTGAGACTCAATGAGATCGGTGTTGCCGGTTCGAAGGTTCTGACTGTGCCTGCGACGGTGACGTCTAAGACGTTTGAGGGGCTGACGCCAGCCACGTCGTATCGAATCGGAGTGACACCCCAAGCACCAGGGTCGTGCAGTCCGGGGCAAGGCGAGACCGTATGGTCCAGCACATTTACTACTAACACAAACTGGCTCGCATTCGTAACCTATAGGGAATGTTACGAAGCGGGCGGATGGAAACGCAGCAAAACAAGTCCGAACGCGGCATCGTATCCAATCAATCCTGCCACTGACTACAGCTACACCGCTGGCAACATGCTCTACGAGGCTTGCGTAGCACCACCCACCACAACCACAACCACCACTACTGCGACTACGACGACTACTACTACAACACAGACAACACCGACGACCATTGGTAGTACGTCCGGGAGTGTCTACACTGCCATCACAGCCGGAACTTGGCATTCGTGTGGGTTACGCACTAACGGTACCGCTACCTGCTGGGGCAACAACACGTCAGGGCAATCGACGGTGCCCAGCGGTCAATACAAAGCTATCACAGCGGGAGGTGGGCATTCGTGTGGGTTACGCACAAATGGTACCGCTACCTGCTGGGGCAACAACACGTCAGGGCAATCGACGGTGCCCAGCGGTCAATACAAAGCTATCGCAGCGGGAGGTGGGCATTCGTGTGGGTTACGCACAAATGGCACCGCTACCTGCTGGGGCGACAACGAGTTCAGACAATCAACGGTGCCCAGCGGCACATACAAAGCCATCACAGCCAGCTCTGATCACTCGTGCGGGATACGCATAAACGGCACCGCCGTCTGCTGGGGCAACAACAGGTACGGACAATCGACAGTACCGAGCGGTACATACAAAGCCATCACAGCCGGAACTAGGCATTCGTGCGGGATACGCACAAACGGCACCGCCGTTTGCTGGGGCGACAACGAGTTCCGACAGTCGACGGTGCCCAGCGGTACATACAAAGCTATCACTGCCGGGTCGTTGCATTCGTGTGGGATACGAATAAACGGCACCGCAGTTTGCTGGGGCAACAACAGGTATGGACAGTCGACGGTGCCGAGTGGTCTATACAAGGCCATCACAGCCGGTTCTGATCACTCGTGTGGGATTCGTACCAACGGTACCGCCGTCTGCTGGGGTTACAACCAAGATGGACGAACCGACGTGCCGAAGGACAAACCTGCGCCAACGACGACTACCACGACAACAACTACAACTACAACTACAACTACTACTGCTGTTACGACTACGACGACGACAGTGCCGTTGGTGTTGTCGAAGCCAGCGAAGCCTCGCGGATTGGCGGTCACTACCAGCGCGTCTACTGCTGTGTTGTCCTGGAACGACCCCGACGATGCGTCAATCAGCAGCTATCAATACCGTCAAAAGCAAGGCACAAGAAAATTCAGTGGTTGGCAGAGGATCACCGACTCGGACGCTGATACGACAACTTACACAGTATCGGGCTTAACAGCCGACACACGGTATCAGTTTCAGATAAGAGCCGTCAACAACGCGGGCAGAGGACAACCCTCACGAACTATACAAATAATCACAAACCGAACCACACCGCCTTCAACAACAACAACAACCACAGTCCCCACCAGCACCACAACGACAAGCACCACAACGCCTAAGCCCGCCGCCACCGAATACAAATACACATCTATCACAGCCGGAGGTGGGCACTCGTGCGGGATACACACGAACGGCACCGCCGTCTGCTGGGGCAACAACCAATACGGTCAAACCAGCGTGCCGAGCGGTACTTATAAAGTCATCACAGCCGGATATGAGCACACGTGCGGGATACTCACAAACGGGAGCGCCACCTGCTGGGGCAGGAACAGCTCCGGACGATTGACGGTGCCCAGCGGCACATACAAAGCTATCACAGCCGGATACGAGCACACGTGCGGAATACTCACAAACGGCACCGCAGTTTGCTGGGGCAACAACCAATACGGTCAAACCAGCGTGCCGAGCGGCACATACAAAACCATCACAGCCGACTGGAGTCACTCGTGCGGGATACTCACAAACGGGAGCGCCACCTGCTGGGGCAGGAACAGCTCCGGACGATTGACGGTGCCCAGCGGCACATACAAGGCCATCGCATCCGGACCTGATCACTCTTGTGGGATACGCACGAACGGCACCGCAGTTTGCTGGGGCGGCAACAGTTACGGGCAATCGACGGTGCCCAGCGGTACTTATAAAGCCGTCACAGCCGGATACGAGCACACGTGCGGGATACTCACAAACGGCAGCGCCACCTGCTGGGGCAGGAACAGCTCCGGCCGATTGACGGTGCCCAGCGGCACCTACAAAAGCATCACAGCCCGGTACGAGCACACGTGTGGGATACTCACAAACGGCGCCGCAGTCTGCTGGGGCAGGAACCAATTCGGACAATCAACAGCGCATATCAGTCAATACACCGCCATCACTACAGCTGGACACACGTGTGGGATACTCACAAACGGCACCGCAGTCTGCTGGGGTAACAATAATGACGGCCAAACTGACGTGCCCAGCGGTACATACAAAGCCATCACAGCCGGAAGTCGGCGCTCGTGCGGAATACTCACAAACGGCACCGCTACCTGCTGGGGTAGGAACCAATACGGGCAATCGACAGTGCCCAGCGGTACATACAAAGCCATCACAGCTGGACTATGGCACTCGTGCGGAATACTCACAAACGGCACCGCTACCTGCTGGGGTAGGAACCAATTCGGACAATCGACGGTGCCCAGCGGTACATACAAAGCCATCTCAGCCGGAGTTGATCACTCGTGTGGGATACGCACGAACGGCACCGCAGTCTGCTGGGGCAACAAGAACCACGGGCGTGCGACGGCACCCAGTGGTACATTCAAAGCCATCACAGCCGGATACGAGCACTCGTGTGGGGTACGCACGAACGGCACCGCCGCCTGTTGGGGCAGGAACCAATACGGACAATCGACGGCGCCTAGCGGTCAAATCACAGCCATCACAGTCGGAGGTAGTTACTCGTGCGGGCTGCTTACAAACGGCACCGCCACCTGCTGGGGCAATACAAACTACGGATTATGGGCGGTGCCCAGCGGCACATACAAAGCCATCACAGCCCAGTGCGGGATACGCACAAACGGCACCGCCACATGCTGGAATCTACACGCATTGTATTTCAGTATCCGTTAGAGTAGACATTTCACATTTGGGATTGACGATGAAGTTATGCCGCGAGGGAAGCCACCGGGAATGTAGCGACACTTCATTACAGCGAGGCGGAGTAGGATATAGCCGGTCAGTTTGATGCGTCAGCTGAACAGTGGTTAGGCACGGCACGGTGAAGCTCGTCGCGGGTCAACTTGGTCATGGAGTCGTGTGGATGCGTTAATGTGACAGCACTGATGAGTGATTCGCTCCGGGTTGATTGGTGTTCGTTGGGTTGAGTGGTAGCGGTGTAATCGATCGCGCTGTGTCGGATTGCATGGCGCTTGTTGAGGCCGTTCTCAAGTAGCGCTATGTTTGATGTCAGCTCAGTTCTCTAACGGGATCACCGCACTGCGTCCGATGCGGTCCGTGACATTGGCACCGACCGGGGGGCGTGGGGCGTGAGACTCTCCAGTGAGATCAAAACGCCGTCAACATCGGCTTCAAGTCTCAATTCTTAGCGGTCGCCACGAAAGCGCCTCTGTGAATCGCCCTGCTCACTGCCGTCTGTGAGGAGTTGGGTAGGTGGCATCTGGGCAGGTAGCAGGATGGTGAATTTGCAGCCAGCCCCGGGTGTTGTATGGAGATGGATAGTGCCAGCGTGGGCTTCGACGATGGAGCGGGCGATCGCCAGCCCGAGCCCTGAACCGCCGGTGGCGCGTGAACGGGACTGGTCGTAGCGGAAGAAACGATCGAATACTCGATCAGCTCGGGCGGAGTCCAGACCGGGGCCGTCATCCTCAACGACAATCTCGGTGCCGTTCGGAGTTGCTAGCGCTTTGAGACGGATCTCACAGCCGATGTCGGTGTGGGTCATAGCATTGTCCACCAACGCGGCAATCACCTGTTGAAGTCGCAGCTCGTCGCCGGTTACCTCCATGGCTGTGTCTTGAATCTCTACCAGAATGGACCGTTCTGGTTGAACAACGCGTGCGTCATTGGCGACATCGGTAACTAGGCGGCTTAGGTTGACGGTGTCTGCTCGTAACGGCCGTTGCTGGTCCAGATTGGCCAGTAGCAGTAGATCTTCGACCAGATCCTTCATGCGGAGTGCTTCACGACCCATACGGCGCATCATGTCGTCAACCAACGCAGGGTCGGCGAAACGGCCATGAGAGTAGAGATCGATGTAGCCCTGAATAGAAGTGAGAGGCGTCCGCAGTTCGTGGGAGGCATCGGCAACGAATTGCCGTCGGCGCGCCTCAATTGTGTCTCGGTCGTCCAACATCAAGTTGAATGCGTGCGCGAGCTTCCCGGCCTCGGTTCGACTGTCCGTTTGAGCGACCCTTTGGCTTCGGTCTCCAGCAGAAATAGCCTCGGCAACTCGCGTGACGTTTCTGATTGGCTTGACACCTAAGCGTTCCACCCACCAGACTGCTGCCGCCATAACCGCCAACACGAGAACACCTACGATGACCACCACCAACAGGAGTTGGCGGGTTGCTCTATCTACCTTCTCTAGGGGAAGTGCAACAATCAGGAAGCCGTTTATCTCTGGATGCCATACCGTCCGGATGCGAAATCGCACGCGACCTTGCGAACTGTCTATCGTCACTGCTTGTTCCAGCGCCAGGTCTAACGTGTCTGGCTCCGCCGGAACTTCTGGTGTGTCGCTGCCAGGTGGACCTTGCTGAAACGGTATCAGTCCCTCCTCGGTAACTAAACCGACGAAGAGGTTCGAGACTGGCGGGCCGGGATATGTCGACATTTCCGGCAAGTCCTGCGCAAATTGAGCCGGTGCGAATTGCGTCACGGCGCCCTGATACAGGGGTGGAAACGGACTCATGAAGGGAATCTGCTCAGCAAGCTGATCGTCGACTTGTCCTGTGAGAAAGGACCGTTGACTCCGCACGACGATGTATCCACCCACAAGGATCAATACCAAAAGAACTCCCATTGCGGCGAATAGACGCCGACGGAGATTCACTCTTCAACCCGGAGAGAGAACCCGAACCCGCGGACCGTTTGGATTAAGTGCGGCTCCACGTGGTCAATCTTGCGTCGGAGATAGCTGATGTAGGTATCGACTACGGCGGAGTTGCCGCCGAAGTCATACGACCACACGTGGTCTAAGATCTGTTCTCGCGACAATACCCGACCGCTGTTGACCAGCAGATAGCGGAGCAACTTGTATTCGGTCGGGGACAGATGCACAATCTCACCCGCCCGACTTACTTGATGTGCTTCGTCATCAAGGCTCAGATCTGCGCATCGTAGCGCTCGCCCGGCCGTGCTTGACCCGCCGTCTGCTAGGCGAAGCTTGACTCGCGCCACGAGTTCGGCTACAGCGAACGGCTTTACCACATAGTCGGCGCCGCCAGTCGTCAAGCCGCGAACGCGGTCGTCTGTACCGTCGCGTGCTGTGAGAAACACAACCGGCGCGTTTGAGCCTCTATCTCTTATGCGCCCCAACAGTGTGAAGCCATCAACATCGGGAAGCATGATGTCCAAGATGATGACTTGCGGATGGAAGCTGCCCAACAGCTTGATGGCCTCGGTGCCCGTGGTAGCAACGGCTACCTCAAGGCCAGCCATCTCCAGCGCGAGCTGCACGATGTAGCAGATGTTCTCCTCGTCGTCGACGAGCAGCACGCGCGGTCCAGGCTCCTGGGTCATTAGTTGTTGATCGACTCGCTAACCGAATCGGCTTCTTGCTGGATTGTCTCATCACTAACCAGATCAGTCGCCTGTGCCGTCAGAACTGCTACGCGTGCTGATAGGGCCTCTTCCGCGAACTGGCTCTTCACCAACGCCGACGTGAGCTCGGCTAGCTTCGTTTGATACAGAGCATCCAATTCAGTGTTAGCGTGAAACCGTTCAACTAGCTGATTGGTTGGTGGCGTGAACTCACATTGACTGGAGTCGAAATCTGCAGGAAGTTCAAAATCCGCTGGTAGTTCTGGCATATCAAACTGCTCAAACCCGTAAGGTACTTCCATGCCTTCGGGTGGCTCGCTCCCAGTGCTTTCACCCATATCGCCGTCTCGTGCTGGCGCCTCAAACACCATCACTGGTTCTGATTCACCCCCCAAAGTTGATTCGTGCTCGTTGATGTAGCGCATATCAAAAGTCCCGAAGGCCCCTTCCAACGCTAAGTTCATATCCCAAGGAACTACGCTAAATTTATCTGATTCGCGATCCCACCATAGATAGGCGTTATTGCCCGGGCCGTCAATATCGTCCCAATTGTCCAACAACTCCATCATGGCCAAATATGTAGCAAAAGACTCAACATCTAGTCGTTCGGGTAGTTCCGCTGCAAACGTAGCGTCATCGGCCTCGTTGATAAATTCAAGGAACTCAATCAGCGGCGTCAGGTTGGTCACTTTCTTGCCGCCTTCCTGATCAAATACCTCATCGTAGTCCGCAGGTTGGTCTCCACGATACGACCAGTCGCCTGAACTCTCTGCTTTGTAGAGCGCTCCGGCTGTTGGGAAGTGACGATTCTGCCAGGCATCATCGGAGGGATGTTCTATCATTAGCCGCAACTCTGGTTGGCTGTCATTCACGCTGAAACGGACGTGCGCAGCAGCCTGAGATGCAAGTCCGGCTTGGTCCAGTAGGTCCAGTGCTACCGCTTCGTTGAGTGAGGTCTGACTCATGTTCGAACGTATAACGATGTCCGCATACCCCTGGTGGCGTTGATCCTCTGTGTTGCGATTGAGCCTAATCAGCCACGGTAGTTGTTGAGGCTCTTCCGCCGATGGCAGATCTGGGGGCAAACCGGGTGCCTCAAGAGTAGCTGAGTCAGATGAGTGTTCCTCTGTTTTGTCAGCATTAGTGGTTGAGGGCGAGTCGGCGTCCGAGCGAGGTTCATGGCCGTCTTCTAGAGCATCTCCACTGGTAGTAAACGGCAGCGGTGTTGGAGTGTTCTCTCTTCGATATACATCGTAGTAGAAGCACTGTAGAAATATCTCGTTGTCCTGGTCGGCTAACAGGCTGCCGGGGGTATCGAACATGTTGGCGAGACCGGCAAGCGATGAATTACCTTTGAGTCGGGCGGCGGCATCTTCGTAGACGACTCCATCGATCGTGACGCTCACATCTATCCAGGTCTTTTCACCTGATTTAGATAGTGTCGAGATCATTGAATCGTAGTCAGTTTGGTCAAAGGCCAGTTCAATCTCATGCAGAGTAGAGGCGTCAAACAATGCAAGCTCGGTATTGTTAGTTTCTGAGCTTTCTGGTTTTGTCTCAACCGGTTCAATCTCAACTGGTTCTGTCTCAACTGGTTCCGTTTCGACAATAGGTGGGTTGCTTACGCAACTAGTCAGAAATACCAGAACGAACAGGACTAGAATTATTGTCACTGGGATTTGGACAGATCGATTTGTCACATGTGCCTCGTGCATTGCCGTATCAAACCACGAAATCTTGGCAGCGCCCTTCGACCTAGCTGTGAATTGCCTGAGAGTTAGAAACACAACATTCTCAGATTACTCTTGTATCACTCTCATAATATTCTATGGTGGGGTCACCTATGGTGTAGGTTCACTGCTTGAGTGAACTCAAGTTGCTTCCTAGGTAATGGAGACGAATGCAATGAGAACCATCGTACCCATCTTGCTTAATTTTGTGGCGGTTTCCGTCCTGACGTTCGGGTTGTACCTGCCTCGCCATCGCAGACGTGATCTAGTTGTTGCCTATCTGGGCGTCAATGCTGGTGTGCTCGCGGTCGCCCAGGCGTTCACCTCGACCGGCGTGACCATCGGTCTCGGGCTGGGACTGTTTGGCGTGCTCGCCATCATCAGGCTGCGCTCCGTCACGCTCGACCAGCCAGAAGTCGCTTACTACTTCGTGGCGCTCGCGCTAGGAGTGGTTGGCGGCGTACCAACGTCGCCAATGTGGTTAGCGCCCCTGCTAATGGCCGCATTGTTGGCCGCAGTGTTCATTGGAGACCACGGTCGCCTGTTGGCACGGTATCGCTCCCAGCGCATGACTCTCGATCGGGCGTTTGCCGATGAAACGGCACTCATAGCACACCTTGAGAATATCCTTGCGAGCAGAGTGCATAAGGTCGCCATTCGGCGAGTCGATCTCGTCAATGACACCACCGATGTGGATGTGCGCTATGAGATAGGCAACGCTGCGGCTGGTAGCGCGGAGCCAAACGCGCGTTTCGGACGACGAGTTGAGTCGTGATGTCCCGCGCCCTTGAGCCGACTCTCGGCGACGTGCTTTTGGGACTTGAGACGGTCGGACTTGACGAAATGCGCGCAACCGCTGATCTGCAAACCCGCAAAGACCGCAAGTATCTTGTTCCCGCCGCCGAAGTCCCAGCACTTGTCCGAGCACACGGTTCTGGCTTGCGCGTCCTCACTATTGGTAGCCACAGTCAGTTCCGGTACCGATCAATCTACTTCGATACTCCTGAACTCAGTTGCTACTTTGATGCGGCTCATCGCCGGCCGTCCCGCTACAAGGTGCGAACGCGACACTACCTTGACACTCAATTGTGCATGCTTGAAGTCAAGACCCGCGACAGTCGTGGTCGTACCGTGAAACAGCGTCAGGCGTGCGACCCTGCCGAAGAGAGCGGACTCACGGCCGATGGTCGCGCCTTCGTCAGCGCGATTGGCGCTGAACGAGTAGCAACGAGCGATTTGAGGCCATTGCTGACCGTCTCCTACGGACGGGCCACGCTGCTTGTGGACCTAGCTGAATCCGCACGCGTCACTATTGATACTGCTCTGCTTTGGCGAGAAAGCAAAGAGCGAGGGATTGAAGCTGAGCTTTCCCTTGGACCGATGGCTCTGATCGAAACGAAGACAGTGGGTCGTCCGTGCGCTTTCGATCACATGCTGTGGCGATCAGGGCACCGCCCGGCGACGTTCAGCAAGTACGGCACTGGCCTCGCGGCGCTTACTCCGACGCTCGCAGCGAACAAATGGAACAGAGTGCTTCGGCGCCATCTCAACTGGCAACGGTCCGTCCCCGCCTGAATCGGCGCTTTGCATTGATTGCACGCCTCGCTGCGCGCGACAGCGCCCCGAGCAGTCCCGCTGACGGGGCGAGGCTCAGAAGTCGATGCCCTTTTTGGCGCGAATACCGGAATCGTAGGCGTGCTTGGTTTTTCGCATCTCAGTCACGGTGTCGGCTAGATCGATCATCCATGCGGGAGCGTCACGTCCCGTCAATACAAGCGAGACGTGTTCGGGGCGATGGCGGAACGTGGCCTCCACATCGGCCGCGTCAATCCATCCCCAGTTCAGTGGGTAGGTAATCTCGTCGAAGATCACCAGCCTGTGCTCGCCCGCTTCAATCAGTGCTTTGCCGTGCTGCCAGGCCTCCCTAGTTTCTGCTTGATCTCGTGTGAGGTCTTCGCTGTCCCAGGTGAAACCCTCACCCAGCGACCAGAAGTCGATACCCAGAGGTTCCGCCATCATCTGCTCGCCAGTCACCCAGTCGTCTGACTTCAGGAATTGCACAACCGCCACGCTCCATTGGCGAGCCCGTGCTCGTAGCGCCATTCCGAATGCTGCCGACGACTTGCCCTTGCCATCGCCTGTATTCACTACAACGAGGCTGCGAGCGCTACGTAAGCCGCCGGGTCGAGGGTCTTGCGTCGGTGGTGTGTCAAGGGACTCTTCGTTTTGGTTGTCGTTCACTGTGGCTGCCTCCAGTTCTAGTGGTTTGTTGCGGTGCTTGGCACGATGACGGGACCGTCGGTGTCGCAGATCACGCGTACCTGCGCGCTGAAGTACTTCGCAATGTTTTCGGCGTTCAGGACGTCTGCGGGATTGCCCCGCTTCTCGATGGCTCCGGCGGCCAGGATTGCCACTCGATCGCCGTAGCGAGCCGCAAGGGTCAAATCATGCAGCGTGGCGATGACGGTGAGGCCACGTTCTCGTCGCAGTGCCTCAACCAGGTTTAGGACATCTTGTTGATGGCCAAGATCCAGTGCCGTAGTCGGTTCGTCCAACAAGAGGACATCGGCCTGCTGAACGAGCGCTCGCGCAAGTACCGTTCGCTGCCGCTCACCTCCCGATAGTGATTGGATCGCTCGATCGCCGAAGCCGCTGAGATCTAGGCGGTCCAGTGTTTCAGCGACGATGACGTGGTCCGTTGCGGTCTCGCCAGCGAAGATACTCCGATGCGGACTGCGACCCAGCAGAACGTAGTCAGCCACCGACATGCCGTGAGGAATGACCGGCGACTGAGGCACATAGGCGATCTTGCGAGCCCTCGCCGCTCGTCGCATTCGTTCAACTCCGTCAATGCTGATGGACCCTCTGTAGGGAACGAGATCCAATATGGCCCGCAATAGTGTCGTCTTGCCAGCTCCGTTCGGACCGATGATGTTGATCCACTCGCTGGCGGATACTTCTAGGCTCAGGTCCTGCAGTACATGCGCGCCGTCAAGCCGAACGTTGAGCGCATGCATGCACACGTACCCACTTCGGGAGTCCGCGTTGCAGTTCGTGTGCCGCTGCTTTGCTGTCAACAGTGAGGGCGCTCCGTTATTCGCTGAGTTGCTCACTGCTTGCCGTTCACGATTGCCGCTCACCAGATCTGTCCTCGGTTTGAGTGCAGTACAAACACGAAGAACGGCGCTCCGAGGAACGCTGTAACCACGCCGATGGGCAATTCGGCGGGCGCGAGCGCTGTCCGTGCAGTCAGATCGGCCAAAACCATGAACGCGCCGCCGAACAGAATTGATAGCGGCAGCACAACCCTGTTTGATGTGCCGAAGAGCAGCCGTACGGCATGGGGCACCAAGATGCCCATGAAGCCGATCAATCCGCTGACCGACACCGCCGCCGCTGCACCCAAGGATGCTGCGCCTACGGCGATCATCCGCACGCGGCGAGGCTCAAGCCCCAGCGCCGCCGCCTCCTCATCGCCGACTGCCAGCACATCCAGCGCTCGCCGATAGCGCAACACAACCGCTGCTGTCAGCACGAAGTAAGGCAGTAGCAGCAGTGGCTCCGACCAGCCCGACGTGGCTAACCGGCCCAGAATCCAAGCGAAAATCTTGCGGAATGTGTCGGTGTTGGCCTGCAACGCGTACGTTTGGCAAGCCGTCAGAAAGCTAGCTACGGCGATGCCCGCCAAGATGAGAGATGCGGTGGAGTGGCCGCTGAGGTGGCCTGCCGCATATGACAGCAAGACGGCCACGAGCGCTCCAGCGAAGGCAGCCAGCGGCACCAGGTCAAATGCGCCCGCGCCATCACCAATGTTGTAGGCGATGGCCAGGGTGGCACCTAAACCAGCGCCTGCAGCTACGCCAAGCAGGTAGGGATCGGCGAGAGGGTTCCGAAAAGCCGCCTGATAAGTGGCGCCTGCGACCGAAAGCGTCGCGCCTACGAGCAGACCTAACACGACGCGCGGCAACCGAATCTCAGTGACGATCGTTGCATGCATTTCGCTAAGCCCCGAGTTGACCGAGAATGCCGGAAGCAAATCCGCCAGCTCCAGAACGACCCGGTGTGGAGCGATGCCAACCGGACCCATGGTCAGACCGCAGACGACCGCAGTCGCCACCGCCGCAACGCCGACAGTCAGCGTCGTCGGCCTCAGGCGCGACACGGTCATCACATCAGAGCCGAATGCACCGTTATTCGGCGGCGCCGAAAGCTACGAGCGTTTCGGAAATAGTCTCAATGAACTCAATGAGCCTCGGTCCCCATCTAGAAACGATGTCGTCGTTCAGCTCAACGACGCGGCCAGTCTGTACCGCCGTGAGTTGATCCCAGCCAGCTCGCGCAGCGACTGTGTTTGCATTTTGTCCACAGCACAGGGTGTCGGCCAGGAATATGACGTCTGGGTCTGCGTCTAGCAGGTACTCGTCACTGAGTTGCGGGTAGCCGAAGGCGCTGCCGTCCGAGTCGGCTGGGTCGGCCACGTTGTTGAGCCCAAACAGCGAATACACGTGACCGATGAAGGTGCCGCTGGTGACCGAATACAGCGTGTCGTCCAGCTCGTGGTAGTAGGTGAGTCCGGTGGCATCAGGTGCCTCGGCTATCAGTTCCTCAACACGAGAGCGCATGTCTGTAGCGAGTCGTGCTGCTTCAGTGCCGTGCCCTAACTCCTTGCCGAACTGAGTGATCTGGTCATAGACATCGTCAAGCGTGGTGGGGGCCTCGTGGATGAGGACCTCAATGCCGAGCGTCTCCAGAGCGGTGACGACATCACCGCCGGAGTCCACCACAACTAGGTCTGGGTCAAACGACACTATGGCTTCTATGTTCGGGTTCCAGCCGCTCAGATCGGTGACAGGAGTGCCTGGCGGGTAGTAGGAGTACTCGTCGACAGCCACCACCCGATCGCCAGCGCCTATTGCGTAGAGAATCTCAGTTCCGGTCGGCGAGAGCGAGACAATCCTTTGATACCGGTACTCGGGCGCGATGTTCTCAGTGGTTGGTGTGTCGCCAGTCTCACCGTCGCCAGCACAGGCCGCTGTGAACAGCACCACAGCGGCGGTCAGCGCCCACACCAACTTGCGGGGGAGTAAAGCCTGCTTGTTCGCTGAACGTGTCGCTGGACGATTCATGGTGTTCTCCTGCTGCTCGTAATCGGCATCGAGCAGCAGCAAGAACCACTGCACGAGCCGATCCTTCCTCGAGGAATCGGTTCGTGTGAGGTAGCCGGGAGGCGACCGGACTCGTCCCTCGAAAGGGCATCACCGTTGCGGGACAGTGCCGGGATCTCACCGGCTTCGCTCACGACAACCGAACCGAAGTCTAGGTGCCTGCAGCACATCGAAGCGCAGCGTTACGTGCTCGGGCAGACTTGGGTTATGGGCACGGCGATGATGACCGACCTGTACGAGTTGACGATGCTCGATGCAGCGCTGCAGTCGGGTGTGGCCTCGCGGCAGTCGTGTTTCGAAGTGTTTGCGCGGCGACTGCCGCCGGGACGAGGCTATGGCGTGGTCGCCGGGCCTGGCCGACTAGCCGAGCTGTTGGCGGACTACCGCTTCGAAGTTGAGGACCTGGAGTACCTCGCGCAGCTAGGGCGCTTCAGCGACAATCTGCTTGATCACTTGGCGACGTTTCGATTTGACGGCGATGCGTGGAGCTACCGTGAGGGTGACTTCTACGTTCCAGGCAGCCCGGTGTTGCGTGTCGATGCCTCGGTTGGTACGGCGCTGCTGGCGGAGACGTTGGTGCTGTCCGTGCTCAACCACGACTGTGCCGTCGCTTCAGCAGCGGCACGGATGCACGATGTCGCACAGGGCCGCCATCTCATCGAGATGGGTGGCCGTAGGACCCACGAACTAGCCGCTGTCGCCGCGGCTCGGGCTGCCTGGTTAGTCGGCTTCGATGCGACCTCCAATCTGCTGGCTGGTCAGCAGTTCGGAATTCCGACGGCTGGAACTGCTGCCCACGCCTTCACACTGGCTCACCACGACGAGGAAGCAGCATTCGAAGCGCAGATGCGTGCGCACGGTCTTGAGACAACGCTGCTCATTGACACATTCGACCTGAGAACCGGGCTTGAGCGGGGTTTGGCCGCGGCGAAACGTCTCGGCGGGGTGCCCGGAGCGGTACGTATTGACTCGGGTGAGCTGACCGTTGAAGTGCCTCGGGTGCGTCGGTGGCTCGATGACGCCGGTGCTGAGTCGACCCGCATCGTTGTGTCAGGCGACCTTGACGAATATCGCATCGCCGACCTGGCCAATTTGCAGGCCGACGGGTATGGGGTCGGCACGCAGCTCGTCGTGGGTTCAGGTCATGCCACGGCGGGCATGGTGTACAAAGCGGTTGCTATTGCTCGCCACTCTGGCAGGTATGAGCCAGTAGTACCCGTCCACAAAGAATCCGAGGGCAAAGCCACCCGCGGCGGAGTAGTACGGCCCTACAGGGTGGTGCGCGATGGCGAGGCAGTGGCGGAAACGCTGGTTGAGCAAGATCGCCCCGGCCCTACCAACAGCCGGCCTTTACACGTACCGTTGCTGCGCTCCGGCCAAGCTGCCTACCCCTACACGCTGGACCAAGATCGCGTCTTCCACCAGCGCGTCCGCGCTGAGCTGCCAGCTTCTATGCGAAGCCTCGAAGGGGCACCGGCATTTGAGGCAGTCGTTGTCCCCGAGCCGGATTCAAGCTGGCCCGGCTGCTGAGAGGGCGGCTATCTTCTCGGCTGAGGCACCAGGCGCAGGTAAGGCAGAGGCGATTCCCAGCCGTCCGGGTACTTTTCGGCGGCAGCTTCGTTGGAGACCGCTGGCACAATAATGACGTTGTCGCCCTGCTGCCAGTTGGCTGGCGTGGCGACCTGCTCGGCTGCGGTGAGCTGACATGAATCCAGCAAGCGCAAGATCTCAGCGAAGTTGCGGCCGGTAGTCATTGGATAGGTGAGCGAAGCCTTGATCTTCTTTTCCGGTCCAATGATGAACACCGTTCGAGCTGTGGCGTTGTCGGCCGCAGTGCGTCCCTGGGAGGTGTCACCGGCGTCCGCGGGGAGCATGTCGTAGAGCTTGACGATCTTCAGTTCGGGATCGCCAATCAGCGGGTAGTTGACCTCTTGGCCAGTGGCCGAGGCGATATCAGCCTTCCAGCTCGTGTGGTCGCGCACCCCGTCAACACTGATGCCGATGATCTTGCAGTTGCGCGCCGCAAAGTCGTCCTTGAGGCCAGCCACAGCACCCAACTCGGTGGTGCAAACAGGTGTGAAGTCCTTCGGATGGGAGAACAGCAGCGCCCAGCCGTCTCCGATCCAGTCGTGAAAGCTGATCTCGCCCTCAGTGGTATTGGCCGTGAAGTCGGGTGCAACGTCATTTAGGCGTAGTGCCATGTCTGTCCCTCTTTCTTGCAGGATTGTTTCGTCGGGATTGTCTCGTCGGAATTTGTGTCTTCCAGATTCCGGGTTCAGATTTACGGTGAGCCCCACACTGTCAGGCAGTCGCAGGGTGGCCGCAGTCCGTGCCCGGCCCTAAACCGTGCTCAGAGGATAACCGCATTTGCCGACAAAGTTGACCGGATTAGTCAAGAATCGGCCGAAGGCCCCCACGCCGCATTCGAGCTGCTTGTCACAGGTGCCCCGCACGCAACCAGAATCAACAGCAATCGCGGATTGCGGCTCCGTCGGTTTGGTAGTGATTCACCTCGGCGGACTGGTTCAGCGCTAGGTCGCCAGTGGGAGCGTGAGACGTTTCAAACACCCCGGCGGCGGCGCCTAGTTCCAGTGCGCGTTCCACGTCTACCACCCTCGGTCCGCTGCGTTGGACCTGGGCACTAGCACTGGTGCGCGTGTCAATGGCGCGCTCTCGGTCGCCATCAAGTGACAGCACAGTCGGGCCACTCAACTGAACGACTTCTCCCAACTCCACGCTGCGGTAGCCCCGCACTGGCACCGTGCGGTACAGCCCAGGTGCCAGCGCGGCCCGCACAGGACGCCCCCCCGGTCCGCACTCCACCAGCACGCCAGCGTCCTCATTTTGCGGGCAGGGCCGCAGTAGTCCTGCGAGGGAACTGAGTCCGATGCTGGCTGGATGCGCGCGACACACCAGCACTTGTCGGAGCCCCGTGCCCTCTGCGGGCATGCGGTTGCCAACAAAATCGTCTGCCAGCGTGACCGCATCAACCAGGGCGATCTCGGTCCAGTCGTCTGGCCGTTCCACGCAGATCAACTTCGACCGCGGCGCACACGCCGCCACGCTGGCGATACCACTAGCCACCAGCCCTGCGGCGGCGCCAGCCACGGTCGGTTCGGTCAGGGTGGGGAACACGTTATTAGTACCCGTCGACATCGGAACGAGCGTGGCCTCCGGCCAGACTCCTGCAATCGTGCGGTTCGTACCGTCGCCGCCAAGCGTCACTAGCACACTCACGTCTCTCGCCTGCATGGCCTCAACCGCGTGGATGGTGTCGGACGGCGAAACAGTCGCCCCCACGTCCACGATCTCGATTTCGGCGTCAACGCGTAGATCGGTCAACGCTCCAGTGGCGATGCCGAAGGGTTCTGCCATTGCCACGATCCGAGTTGCACCGGCTGTGACCGCGCCGATTACAGCGCGTGCGATGCGGTTGCGCTTGTCCTCCGTGGTGGAAACCGCTCCTCGCGCCGCTACTCGGCGAATGTCACGTCCCGAGACCGGGTTCGCAATGATGCCGACCGAGCCGTTAGTGCCGTTAGGGAGGGGGTGCAAGTCGTCTAGTTCGGCGCCTAGCTCGGCGCTGCTGTGGCTGGGAGAGGAAACGGCCATGACGCGACGACGCTAATCGGCTGCTAGTCCTGATGGCGCGTGGGTGCCGAGTGGATGTCGCGTGCGTGCCGCCCCAGGTGCTGCCAAGTATCTCGCCCTGTTGTGCCGTGCCCTGTTGTACTGGGGCAATGCCAGACGGCTGCGTGAGTCTCCCTCAACCTTCCGCGAGCACATCACCCAGTGACACGCACCCCAGTGACACGCAGCCGCGGTCAGCTCGCTGGCCTACCGCGTTGACCGTCGCTGGTGCCGATTCCTCGGGCGGAGCTGGACTCGCGACAGATCTGGCAACGTTCGCAGCCTGCGGTGTGCATGGGGCGTTCGCGCTTACGTTGGTGTCGGCGCAGAACACCGCTGAGTTTCGGGCTGCCAACCCCGTCGGGGCCGAGATGGTTGCAGCGCAGATTCACGCAGTGCTTGATGACATGCCCGTGGCGGCTGCCAAGACGGGCCTGCTGCTCACTGAAGACACCGTCGCGACCGTGGCGTCAATCGCTGAACGCCGCCTTCCTCTGCTCGTAGCTGACCCTGTGCTGGTGAGCGGAGTGGGCGAGCCCATGCTGAGCGCAGCAACCGAGCGTGCCATCGTGCAACAGTTGCTTCCACAAGCTCGCGTAGCGACACCAAACCACCTGGAAGCTGGCCGATTGCTGGGCAGGGAGTTGGGCAATGAGGTCGCAGCTTGGATTGAAGCGGCGTACGAGTTGGCAGCATTAGGACCCAAGGCCGTGATCATCACGGGTGGCCGACATCAAGGCCCCGACGCCATTACCGATGTAGCGGTGATTGACGGCGAAGTCCATTTGCTGAGCGCAGAACGCATCGTGACACGCAACGTGCGGGGGTCGGGCGACGTCTTTTCGGCGGCCATTTGCGCTGAGCTAGCTAAAGGCACGGAGCTAAAGGCCGCAATAACTCGCGCTCACCATCTCACGGTGCGCGCCATTTCGGCAGGAACAAACCGGCGTCTCGGCAGCGGCCCCGGTCCCGTCGGCCCTATCCCCGCTCTAGCTGGCCCAGTCTGAGCTGGCCCAGTCTGAGCCAGCCCTGTCTGAGCTGGTCCCATCTGAGCTGGCTCTAGTCAAGCAAGGGCGACTTGGATTGGGCCCACCCCTGGGCATTTGCATACACTTCGAGAACAGCGGGTGGCATCAGACGCACTGCTACGCCACATTGGGGCCACATTGGAGCCACATTGGGCAGCACGACTGAGGCAGTCAGATTGGGGCACTTAGGAGGCCACGGGTGACACGGGAGCTTTGGCAAGCAGAGTACGACTCCACACCGGCACGCGATGCCGACTTCGAGACAATGAGCGGTCTCGAGCTTGACGCGCTCTATGGACCAACCGTGAACGGGCCACAAAGCGGCGAACCAGACGCGGACATTGGTTGGCCCGGTCAGTATCCCTACACGCGCGGCGTACACGCCAGCGGTTATCGCGGCCGTTTGTGGACCATGCGCATGTTTGCGGGCTTCGGAACGCCTGAGGACACCAACAAGCGTTTCCACGAGATCCTTGAGGCGGGCGGGGGTGGGCTGTCGACCGCATTCGACATGCCGACGCTGATGGGCCTGGACTCCGACGATGTCATGTCGCTGGGTGAAGTAGGTCGATGCGGCGTGGCCGTCGATTCGATTGAGGACATGGCGGCGCTGTATGACGGCATCGACCTAGAGGCCACCACTACCTCGATGACCATCAACGCACCCGCGGCCACGATTTGGGCGATGTTTGTGGCCAATGCTGAGGAGCAAGGCGCTCAGCGCCAAAACCTGGGCGGCACGCTCCAGAACGACATTCTCAAGGAGTACCAAGCCCAAAAGGAATGGGTGTACCCGCCTCGACCGTCCATGCGGATCGTGGCCGACACCATTGAGTTTGCCACCAAAGAGATGCCTCGCTGGAACTCCGTATCGATCAGCGGCTATCACATTCGTGAGGCTGGCTCAACGGCGGCACAGGAGCTGGCTTTCACGCTGGCCAACGGCTTCGCATACGTTGAGGCTGCCGCTCAGCGGGGGCTCTCCACCGATGAATTCGCGCCGCGCCTCAGCTTCTTCTTCAACGCTCACATCGACTTCTTTGAAGAGATTGCCAAGTACCGGGCGGCTCGCCGCATTTGGGCCCGATGGATGCGGGACCGATACGGCGCCCGGAGCGACCGGTCCATGATGCTGCGCTTTCACACGCAAACAGCGGGGGTATCCCTCACTGCGCAGCAGCCGGAGATCAACATCGCTCGGACTGCCATTGAAGCGCTCGCTGGCGTGTTGGGTGGTACCCAGAGTTTGCACACAAACTCAATGGATGAAGCACTAGCGCTGCCAACCGACAAGGCAGCCCGAATTGCGCTGCGTACACAGCAGATCATTGCGCACGAGAGTGGTGTCGCCAACGTCATTGACCCACTTGGGGGTAGCTGGTTCATCGAGGACTTGACCGACAAGCTCGAAGCACGGGCGGAGGAGATGTTCGCTCATATTGACGAAGCCGGGGACGGCTCGATGCTTGAGGGAGCCTTCCGACTTATTGATGACGGCTGGTACCAGGCAGGAATCGCCGATGCCGCCTATGAGTTCGAGAAGAAGGTAAATGCGGGCCGTCGGGTAGTTGTAGGAGCTAGCGCATTCACTGAAGGCAGCGAAGATGACGAGATTGAACTACTCAAGATCACCAACGATGACGAGCAGCGTCAGATCAAGCGGCTGGCGCAGCTCCGGGCCGACCGCAATCAAGCAGCAGTGGATGAGGCGCTGGTAGCGCTGCGCCGAGTAGCGGAGACCGACGCCAACTTAATGCCGCAACTGATCGACACTGTGCGCACTCGCGCCACCGTAGGTGAAGTGACCAACGCTCTGGCAGACGTATTCGGCCGACACCAAGAGCGACCGTTCATCTGAGGTTCATCTGAGCAACGATCCAGTCAGTTCCGCTCCCCGCCGTGACTGGACTTTCCCGGTCGCGGCTGGCTGGCGCGCGCTCTGGCGCAGCAAGACGCTGCTGTGACGATGCAACGGCTAGTGTCCCGTCAGCCCCACTTGGAGGTCGCTGCCGTGACTGGACTGTCCATGCCGCGGCCGACTAGCGCGCGCGGGTGCAGGCGTGGGTTGTTGCAACGCAAAGACCAACAACGTAGCGATCAACTCAGTCGCCGATTGTCGAAGCGCTCACAAAATGGCGTGGCGCTGGCTGTGTTGGCGCCATTGTTTGTGGCTGCGTTGGCTGGGTGTGGCGAGAGTTCCGACCAATCGCAGGTTGAGCGGGAGGTACAGGACTATCTGCAAAGCGTGGTGGCGCCAGCGGCCATCACCGACATTGACTGTCCCGATGATGCGCCCATCCGGCCGGGTTCCACCTTCTTGTGCGACGGACTTGTGGAAGGTTCCTTCTACGAGGCGCAGGTGACGATTATCGATGAGCAGGGCCGTCGGGAGATCCGGCCTCGTCAGGCAGTAATGCAAGTCAACGCTACGGAGACGGCACTGGGCGCTGAAGCGGCTACCGCCTTGGGGTTTAGTGTTCAAGCCAACTGCGGTGACGACCAATACCTGGTGGTGTCTGTCGGAAACACGTTCCTTTGCAAGCTTGAGCGGTCCGACTCAGCGGCGAAGCAGGACATCGAGGTTGAGGTCCTGAACGAGATCGGAGCGATTGAGTGGCGGCTGAAGCAGTGAGCCCTATCCGTTTGCGGGCCCAAACTGACGGTACGGGCATGACAGCCCCTGATATGAGGGCGCGGCCATGACACGGAATCGGTATGACGCAGCGGGAAACCTGCGCCCGTTGCGTCAGCGCAACCCTGGGTTGTGGTGGACGGCCGTCCTAGTCGTGGTTGCGATGCTGCTGACAGGCTTCGCGGCCATCGCCTCAGTGCTATAGCACGCGCCGCTAACGCCCACCTATTTCTCTGCTAACAGTTCTGTGCTCGCGACACTTGCCGCCCGCGCCGCCCGCGGACCCGAAGCGAGGCCTCAGTAGGCTGCCGACATGGTGTTGAGCGATCAGATGGCTCAGGGTGAAGTTTTGGGCGACGCGGTGCGCCAATCAATGATGGAGATTCGCAGGGAGACGTTCTCGGTCACCCCTTCGGCCTTGGAGAAGATCCTTGAGCTGCGAACGAACGAGGTCGACGGCGATCAACTGGCGCTTCGCATTGAGGTGACCGGTGTTCAAGGTGTCGACTACACCTACGACCTGGCTTTTGAACTGCTGACCGAAGCCGACGCTTCCGATGTGCCGTTTGCTGTCGGTGATGGCTTGACGGTGCTTATTCCCGATCGCGATGTCGCCAAGCTTGACAATGCGTCTCTGGATCTGCCCTCCAACCCCAACCAGCCGGGTCTGGTGTTGCGTAACCCGAACCGACCCGACTTGGGGCCTAACGCTCAACTTGACCTAGATGGCACGGTCGAGGACAACGTCCGCGAGGTGCTCACCAAGCGCATCAACCCCTCAATTGCAGCACACGGCGGGTTCGCTGAGCTGGTGTCGGTCGAAGGCGACACCGTTGTGGTCCAGTTGGGTGGCGGCTGTCAAGGTTGCGGCATGGCTAACGCCACGGTGACTGCTGGCATTGAACGCACTCTGCGAGAGTTGATTCCGGAGATAGAGCGGGTCGTTGACCTCACCGACCACGCGTCGGGTGAGAACCCATACTTCAGCTAGGCCGCTCAAGCTAGGTAGCCAGCTAGGCAACTAGTTTCGCAAGCAGACTGAGACGTCTTTGCAGATGCTCGAAATCGACTTTCGCACAGCGGTTCGATCCCGCATATGCGCAAGAGCGGGAGCGTTGCCGTGGGCATGATTCTCACCAGCGAAGGTGAGATCGCAGCGCCAGAGCGGGCACTCATCGTGGTGGCACATCCCGATGACATCGATTTCGGAATGGCGGGAACCGTCGCTGCACTGACCTCGGCCGGATGTCATGTCGCTTACTGCCTGGCAACGAGTGGGGAAGCTGGCGACGATGACCTAACTCACACGTCGAGCCAGCTAGCCACCATGAGACAAGCCGAGCAGACGGCGGCTGCGGCTCGAGTGGGCGTCAGTGAACTGCATTGGCTTGGCCATCCCGACGGCATGGTCGTAGCCGACTTGGAACTCCGGCGTGACATTGCCCGGGTGATCCGCATCGCAACACCAGATGTCGTACTATGTCAGACGTCCATACCCGACTGGGACCGCATCTACATCTCGCATCCGGACCATTTGGCGACAGCAACTGCGACATTGGCTGCCGTGTACCCCGATTCGCGCAATCCCCGTGCCTTCCCAGAACTTCTAGATGAAGGTCACCGGCCGCACAGCGTCGGCGAGATCTGGCTGATCGGCACAGAACCGAATCGCTACGTTGACATCACCGACACCTTTGAACAGAAGATCTCTGCGCTGCGCGAACACCGCAGTCAGGTAGCTCAGTTCGACGATCTGGACAAACGGGTACGAGAATGGTGTAGCGAGATTGCAGCAGCGGGAGGTCTAGGCGAAGGTCGGCTAGCTGAGGCCTACCGCGTCGTACCGGCTGGCTAGTTGCTGGCCAGTTCCCACCGACCCAGTTCACGGCCCGAGTGCGGTGATGGGTACTACGGCTACACCGTCTTGAGTCTCGAACGCTTGGCCCGTAGCGGTGACCACTATGAGGCGGCCAGCTTCGCCCGCTTGAGCTGTGTCGATGTTTGATCGCAACCGGCGCAGTGATTCGATGCCCTGTTTGATGAGCACGGGACCGCCGAGCTTGACCTCAACAGCCGACCAGTCTTGGTGGCCTCGGACAATCACAGCGTCGACTTCGTGACCTGCGCTATCCCGGTAATACCGAAGCTCGGCACCCAGAGCTTGTGCGTACACACGCAGGTCACGCACCACTAGTGACTCAAACAGCAGTCCGAAGGTTGCCAAGTCGTCAAGCAGACCTTGGGGCGTGGCCCAAACCGCCGCCGCGGCGAGTGAAGGGTCAACGAAATAGCGCTTTGGTTTTGTGCGCAGCGTGGCCTTGCTGCGCAGGTGAGTCGACCATCCAGGCAGCGGTTCCACGACGAACGCCTCCACCAGTCGTGTCCTGCGACTCGTATAGCGACATCGGGCGCATTCGCAGGCGAGCCACGCGGCCAGCGCCGCTGTGGTCGGTGAGCGCATAGTGGGGCTTGACCGAGCCGGTCAGAATGAACTGGCCTTTGAGCGCCCGGTCGTCGCATGCGTGACGCATCTCATTCCATAGGCCTCCGGCCAGATGCCGCTCATCAAGCAGACGCGGCGTGTCACCTGGAAGAAAAGACCTCGGTTTGATCTCAGATTCGCTAGGTAGGCACTCTATAGACATATCTATCAGGCAAAATATAGGTATCTCATCGTGCAAAATATGCAGTATCGACCACGCAAAATATGAGACTGCAGCCCAAATGCAATCAGGCCGCGACTGTGTACCCGGTACTGGGCACCTGGTACCGGTACTGGGCACCTGGTATTGGTGGCGGCCCCAACGCGCTTGAACCTCGGCCATGTTGCACGTAGCGCAGGACGCGCCCACGCTTGGCGCCTAAGCTCCTGCGCCGACCGGCGTAGCAGTTAGGCGCAGGGACTGAATCTCAGCGCGGAAATCAGCTCAACAGCGAGTCTGATGAACCGAGGAACCGAAAACTACAGCGTCGCCAACAACGAGAGCGGCGACGCAGACAATCAGGCAGACGACAAACAGGCAGACAACGACAGGAGAACCGACTATGGGACGAGGCATCATTGCTTACGGGGCATACGTGCCGTATTGGAGGCTGGATCGCTCCAAGATCGCCGCGGCTATGGGCTCTGGCGGCGGACGAGGACACCGAGCGGTGGCCAGCTTTGATGAGGACACGACGACGATGGCTGTCGAAGCTGCACGCAACGCGCTGCGTGGCAAAGAAATTGTGCCCGACTCGGTGCTGTTCTCGACTGCCAACCCTGCATACATGGACAAAACCAATGCAACCGCCATACACGCTGCGTTGGATCTGCCGCAGTCTTCGTGGGCGGTTGACGTTGGGGGTGCCCCGCGTTCATCGGAAGCAGTCTGGGCGCTCGCTGCTGCCAATCGTGGCACCAATCTGGCCGTTGCTTCTGACCTGCGCACTGGTCGCCCGACAAGCGGTGATGAAGCTGCTGGAGGAGATGGTGCCGCTGCGTTTGTATTCGGCAGCGACGGGGACATCGAGGGCGCGCCCGTGCTGTGCGAGTGGCTCGGCGGGGCTGTTGCAACCGCTGAATTCACGGATCGTTATCGCCAACCTGGCGATGCGTTCTCGCGTATCTGGGAGGAGCGCTTTGGTGAGCAGGTTTACCTGCCGCTTGCGAATGACGCCATCGAGCGGGCGTTGGTTGATGCACAAGTTGGCCTCGATGGCATCGACAAGATCGCAATCGTGGGGCTGCATTCTCGCGCGGTGCGAGGCCTATCGCGCGTGGCAGGCGACAAGCTGGTCCCAGACTTGACGGGCGAGATTGGCAATACGGGATGTGCCCATGCTGGGGTGGTGTTAGCGGCTCTGCTTGATGAAGCAGAACCAGGCCAGACGATCCTGCTTGTCCATCTCGCCGATGGCGCCACGGTCGACGTACTGAGAACGACCGACGCCATTGCCGACCATGCTCCCTATACGTCGGTGCGTTCTCAGATCGACCGAGGTAACGACGCGCTGGACTACAACAAATTCCTGACCTGGCGCGGCTTCCTAGACCGCGAGCCGCCCCGACGTCCGGACCCGGATCGTCCCGGTGCGCCACCCGCATTTCGATCCGAAGACTGGAAATACGCGTTCGTCGGGTCGCGCGACCGCAGTTCGGGCGCAGTTCATCTGCCACCCATGCGGGTGTCGATGGAAGGCGGTGCCGTTGATGAGATGGAACGCATTCGCATGGCAGACGTGCCAGCCACGATTGCTACCTTCACCGTTGATCGGCTCGCGTTCTCACTTTCCCCGCCGGTCGTGGCAGTTGTTATTGACTACGACGGTGGCGGTCGATTCCAAGCCGAGATGACCGATGTGGATCCGGCTGAAGTCAAGATCGGTGACCGCGTCGAGATGACATTCCGGCGCCTGTACAGCGTTGAGGGAATTCACAATTACTTCTGGAAAGCTCGTCCGGCTACGGCGTAGTACAGCACGGACCAAAATCAGCGGCCATAATGGTGATCGGCAATACTGGTCAGGGCCAGTCCCATTGACCATCACAAGACAAGACCGCACAAGACAAGACCGCACAACAGAGGCCGTCACAAAGAAAGGCAGCACAAATGAGTTCACATGGCATTCGCGACAAGGTCGCCATAGTTGGCATGGGTTGCACCCAATTCGGCGAGCATTGGGATCGCAGCGTTGATGACATGCTCACCGACGCAGCGCACGAGGCATATGCGTCCGCCGGGGTCACACAAGACGACGTTGATGCGTTCTGGCTCGGCACGATGGGTTCGGGCATCTCCGGTCTGACGCTGTCGAAGCCGCTGCAGCTTGACTACAAGCCGGTCACGCGCCTTGAGAACATGTGCGCTACGGGTTCTGAGGCATTCCGCAACGCCGCTTACGCAGTGGCCTCAGGTGCCTACGACATGGTGATGGCCATCGGCGTTGAAAAACTGAAGGACTCCGGCTACTCGGGCCTGACGGGCTCTCGCCCTCCTAGCGACGGCACCGACTCGTCACTGACCGCTCCGGCCACGTTCAGCCTGCTGGCACCGGCATATGCCCACAAGTACGGGCTGGATGAGGACACCATGAAAGAGGTCCTCACTCGCATCGCATGGAAGAACCACCGCAATGGAGCGCTCAACCCGCGGGCACAGTTCCGTAAGGAAGTCGCCAAGGAGACCATCGCTGGTTCGCCGCTGATCGCTGGACCCCTAGGAATCTTTGACTGTTCGGGAGTCAGCGACGGTTCGGCTGCTGCGATCTTGGTGAGAGCATCCGACGCTCACAAGTACTGTGACAACCCGTTGTACATCAAGGCTCTCAGCTTTGCATCCGGTCCTGCTACCGGCGCTCTGGACAGCACCTACGACTACACGACATTCCGTGAAGTGGTGGCGTCGGCTGGTGAGGCTTACAAGCAGGCCGGTATCTCCGACCCCCGTTCGCAGATTGCGATGGCTGAGGTGCATGACTGCTTCACTCCCACTGAGTTGGTGCTGATGGAAGACCTCGGCTTCGCCGAACGTGGTCTGGGCTGGAAGGAAGCCATGGCTGGCACGTTTGACCTTGATGGCGACCTACCGGTCAATCCCGATGGCGGTCTAAAGAGCTTCGGTCACCCGATCGGTGCCTCTGGTCTGCGGATGCTGTTTGAGTGCTGGTTGCAGTTGCGCTCCCAGGCTCCGCCTGAGCGTCAGATCCCGTCGGTAACCGAGCAAGGCAAGACGCTTGGCTTGACGCACAACCTGGGTGGACAGCCTGGGGCTGCGGTGAGCTTCGTCTCGGTTGTCGGTTCCGAACTGGGTTAGCAGTTACGCAGTCTCTACGCGTCCATGCGCGCGAGCATCTTGCGGACCGATGCTGCGATGCCGGTGGCGTCGAGTCCAAGCTCAGCGTGTAACTCGGCGGCTGTGCCGTGGGGGAGGTAGGCGTCGGGAGTGCCGAGTTGAATGATGCGCGGCACCGATGCTGCATCCGATTGCTGCAAGGCGTCGTTGATCAAACTGCCGAAGCCGCCCACGCGTACGCCGTCTTCTGCGGTCACAACAAGTGGATGTGTTGAAGCATCCAACAACATGGCACGATCTAGCGGTTTGAGAACCCGCGGATCCCACAGTGAGACTTCCACGCCGTCAACGCTGAGCAGCTCAGCAGCATCTATAGCCGCTCGAAGCGTTTGGCCAGCAGCCAGAATGCATGCATCTGCACCCGCGCGGTGCTGGCGAGCGCGCATATGCATGCCGTTGACAAATCCTTCGCCCGGCTTGTTGTGCATCGCTGTGTCTCGGGCGGTAGCAGTTGATGCCACAGGGCCCTTGCCGCGGGGCCAGCGGATGGCCGATGGGCCGTCTGTGACCTCAAGGGCTTGCGCGAACGCCATTGGTAGCTCATCGGGACTTGAGGGAGCGAACACTGTCATGCCGGGGATTCGGGTGAACATGGCGATGTCGTAGAGGCCGTGGTGGGAAGCGCCGTCTGGACCGGTGACGCCAGCCCGATCAACGCACAAAATGACTGGAACTCGGTGTAGCCCGATGTCATAGAGCGCCTGATCAAACGCCCGCGCCAAGAACGTTGAGTACACCGCCACCACGGGACGCAGACCAGCGCGCGCCATGCCAGCCGCGGAGGTCAAAGCGTGCTGTTCCGCGATACCGACGTCATAGAAGCGATCGGGGAACTCCTGCTGGAAGGGCAACAGACCAGTGGAGCCAGGCATAGCGGCCGTAATCGCCACGATGTCGGGATTGCGTCGTGCTGCGGCAACCAGCGTTTCGGTAAAGACAGTCGTGTAGTTGCGCAAGACTGGTTCGGCTGGCTGAGCTGGCGCAGACTGATCGTCCGTAGAAGCAGATGACGCTGCGGTCGCAGAAGAACTCGCACTCTCACTAAGCGCTGAGCCTGCAGCTTCGCCTGTGGCGGCATCGCTTAGCGTTGTTGCAAGAGCGGTTACGCCAGCGGACTGACTGTCGTTGCTGGGCAAAGGGGCACCGCCAGTAGCGGGATCAAACAGGCCAATGTCGTGCAGGTGTTTTTCGGTGTCGTGTTCCGCTGGGGCGTAGCCGCGCCCCTTTTGAGTCACAATATGCACCACAATGGGCCCGTCGGCGTACATCGCAGCGTCACGGAAGGCCGATTCCATGGCTGCGATGTCGTGTCCGTCAAACGGGCCGACATAGCGAACGCCGAGGGTTTCAAAGAACGCCGGGGGCTCCCACATTTCGCGCATCGCAGCGGCAGCGCTGTCCAGGCTTCGACGCACACCATCGCCTAGCGGTACTCGCTCCAGCAAGTGGTCCACCGCTCGACGGCTCTGTATGTAGTGGGGCGACTGTCGAAGTCGTGACATCACTGTCGACAGCCGGCTGATAGTCGGCGCATAGGAGCGACCGTTGTCGTTGAGCACGATGAGCGCCCGCTGGGCGTAGTGGCCGAGATTGTTCAGCGCCTCAAAGGCCATCCCGCCAGTCATCGAGCCATCGCCGATTACCGCGACCACACGTCGATGCTCATGGCCGGTGAGCCTGAAGCCGGTGGCGAGTCCTGATGCCCAACTCAGCGACGTTGAAGCGTGACTGTTCTCAACCACGTCATGGGGCGACTCAGCCGCGCTGGGATACCCCGAAAGACCGTGTCGTTGGCGCAGTTTCTCGAAGCCATCCCGCCGACCCGTGATGAGTTTGTGTACGTAAGCCTGATGGCCAGTGTCCCAGATGATGATGTCTCGTGGCGACTCAAAGACGCGATGCAGGGCCACGCTGAGTTCAACCGTGCCCAGATTCGAACCCAGATGTCCGCCGGTCTGCGAGACGGCCTGTACCACGAAGTTGCGTATCTCCACGCACAGCTCATTGAGCTGAGACTGGTTGAGCGCTCGCAGATCGGCAGGACTAGTGAGTTTGGCCAGGTGCATTCGCGGCCCCAAGATACTCAATTGTCCACGCTTAGCAACATGCCCAGGAACAGTCAAATGCCCAGAAATGCGCGTGCTCAACTTCCCAGCGGCACTGCCGTGGGAACTGGTTCGCGATGTTTGCGACCGCCGAGCGCGAGGGCAGGAGCGCCGAGCAGGCTGACCAGCAGCGTCAGCGCGTAGACGCTCAGACCTAACAGCACAGCTTGACCTTCATTGACACCGTGTGCGTCTAGGAACAAGATGAGTGCGCCTTCGCGTACCCCAAGTCCGCCAGCGGTAATCGGCAGATTTTGCACGATTAGCACCATCGGTGCGAACGCCAGCCACGCCAGCAGGCCGGGGTTGACACCAATAGCAGCGCCAGCCAGCGCAATAGCTGCCACCAGCAGGAGCTGGTAACCGAATCCCACCATAAGAATTCGCGCCGCACCGCGTCGATTACGTCGTAGCACGCTCAGTCCCGTATGGACTGCGCCCAGCCAGTCTCGAATGTGCGTGCCACCTGACAGTCGGCCCAGGCCTCGGGGATGCTCAGCAAACCAGACGACGAATGCCAGCACAAGCAGCGTTCCGAGTGCCAATGCACCGGCAATCCGCCCTCCACCGTGACCTAGCAGGCTTGGCTTTGCAGCCAGCGCGATCAGCGTGAGGACCGGCAGCACGATCCAGCCGGTGAGCCGCTCAATGATGACGGTCGCGAATGCGTTGGCGCGGCTGCCGCAGATGCGGCCCAGCCTGTTTATGCGCAGGACATCGCCGCCGATGGTGGTAGGCAAGAAATTTCCCATGAACTGCGCTGCCAAATAGATCGAGAGCATGGACCGGCCCGACACTTTGACGTCCAAGGTCTCGGCCACGTGATGCCACCGCACCGAGGCCATGACGAACGCAGCCGCCAGGGCTACAGCGGCAGCGAACTGCCAAGCAGCCGCAGCGCCCTTAGAGCCGACCTCCAGAGACGAGAGTTCGGCGCCGCTGGCAGCAAGCAGCCAAGCCAGCAGGCCAAAGCTGACGCCCAGGCTCAGGGCTCCGCGCACCAGCCGCGAAGCAAGCCAGTGTCTCGCGATGTCTGCGCAGGCGCGCGCCCATGTGCTGATGCGATGTGGGATGCTCACTCAGGCTGCAATCCCGCGGAGTCTGCATCTTGCGGTGTCTTGGTTAGCTCCGCCGCGTAGGTGGGTTCCGAAGCGGTTCACGTCGTGTTGCACAGTCGTATTGCACAATAGTGTTGTCGCGGCAGCGCGCACCCAAGCGAAGCTGCTCCGCGGCCGAAACTCGTGTCCGCTCCAATGCTCAAGACCCTTGGCGGCGACATGACCTCTAGAACAGATGCCCCCAGAACAGACATCCCCAATACCGGCGCTGTCAAGGCCGCATCTGTGAATGCTGCAACTTTGACATCGCAACCGCTCGTCGATCTCGACATCGTTGACGCGACGCTGAGGGCAGCACTGGACGCTGGCGGCGAGTGGGCGGAGTTGTTTGCTGAAGACCGAGAAGCCGTGGGCATCGTCCTGGACGAAAGCCGTGTAGAGGAGATGAGTTCGGGCCGTGACCGCGGCGTCGGCATTCGGGTTACCGCTGGCGACACCACCGGATATGCGCACACTTCTGATCTGAGCGCGCAAGGCCTGGCAGATGCCGCCCGCACTGCTGCCGCGGTGGCATCCCGGCAGCCCGGCGGCGGGACGGTCGCCATGAACTCGCTCGCCGCGCTCAGGAGCCGACAGGCCAGTCTCGCCGAGCCGCGGGTCGCCGTCTTGCCCTCAACAATCGGTGCTGAGCGCAAGGTTGCGCTGCTGCGTGCCGCTGATGATGCGGCCCGGGCTACGCACCACTCAGTCACTCAGGTGACTGCTCGCTATGGCGAGAGTCGCCGTCGAATCTTGGTGGCCAACACCGCTGGCGTTTGCGCAGCCGACGATCAGGTGCGAACGCTGTTCTCTGTGGGATGCGTAGCCAGCGGTGACGGCGGCATGCAGACTGGCCGCGAGACCATCGGCTACACGGTGGGGTGGGAACTATTTGACGACTACGACCCAGCCGAACTGGCCGAACGCGCAGCGCAGCGAGCTGTCACCAAACTCGCCGCTCGCCCGGCGCCGAGCGGTGAAGTGCCGGTTGTCATAGCCCGTGGCGGCGGCGGTGTGCTGTTTCACGAGGCCTGCGGCCACGGGCTGGAAGCCGATCTGGTACGCAAGGGAGCGTCGGTGTTTGCCGGTCGGGTTGGGTCAAAGGTGGCGGCTAACGGCGTGACGCTGGTTGACGACGGCACCATGGGACCCGAATGGGGAGCGCTGGCCATTGATGACGAAGGCCATCCCACTCAGCGCAACGAGCTCATCAGTGATGGTGTGTTGACCGACTACATGTGGGACTTGCTGCGCAGCCGAGATGAAGGCCGAGCGCCGTCGGGAAATGGCCGCCGCCAGAGTTACACCCACCTGCCGATGGTGCGTATGACAAATACGTTCGTCACCAATGGCACGGTGGACCCGAACGACATAGTCGCCGACACGCCGTGGGGCGTGTATGTGGCGCATCTTGGGGGAGGTCAAGTCAACACTGCCACCGGAGACTTTGTGTTCGGGATGACCGAGGCGTATCTGATTGAGGATGGAGCAATTACCGAACCCCTGCGTGAGGGCAATCTGATCGGTAATGGTCCCCAAGTGTTGCTGGACATCGACGCCCTCGGGAACGACTTCGCAATGGGAAGTCCTGGCACCTGCGGCAAGGACGGCCAAGGCGTGCCGGTGGGTGACGGTCAGCCCACATTGCGCGTGCGGGCGCTCACGGTAGGGGGCACCGCCAGCTAGGGCGGTCCGATGATCCAGCTAATCGCAGCCTGTGAGGCTGCAAGCGCATGAGCGAGCGACCGCAATCGCAACACAGCACCGATGAGTTGGCGCAACTTGCGCAGCAGGTGTGCGAACGCGTGGCGGGCAATGAGCAGATTGAGGTCTGCGTGTCGACCACCCGCTCGACCACTGTGCGTGCCTACAACGGAGATGTTGAGTCGTTGCGCTCGGGTCACAGCGCGGCGATCGGTATACGCATCGTCGCACAAGGACGTCAGGGCTTCGCATCGGCAGGTTCGCTTGATGCCGACGTAGTCGCCGACACGCTCGCGGCTGCACGCAGCAACGTGACCTTCGGCGAATCTGACCCTCACCAAGGACTTGCTGAGCCCGATGGCGTGGCGCCGCCCGGGCTTGAAATCGCAGACCCCGCAGTGCTGAGCGTGTCCGACGCCGACAAGATCGAAGCCGCTATCGACCTAGAGCGTCGCTGTTTAGCGGCCGACTCTCGCATCTCCGGTGTGCGAGTAGCCGCTTGGAGTGACGGATGGTCGCAAGCGGCGCTGGCGTCAAGTGCTGGCATCTGCGTGCAGGCTGAGCATGGGAGTTGCTCAATCGGCGCTCAGCCGCTCGCCACCGACGGGGATGAAACGCAGATCGGTTACGCCGGTGACGCTGCCCGGCGGCCCGACGAGCTTGATGCTGAGCGAGTCGTCTGCGAATCGACCGAGTTGGCGACCGGTCAGCTCGGAGCTACTAAGCCGCCGAGCGAACGTGTGACGGTTGTGCTTGCCCCGCCTGTCGCAGCGGCGTTCATCGGAGTAGTTGCGAGCATGCTGAGCGCCGACAGCGTGCTCAAGGGACGTTCGCCGTTCGCCGACCGCGTCGGCGAACGCATTGCCGATGAGCGGCTGCGTCTGCTGGACGATCCCACCGACCCGACAACTCTGGGTGCGGCGAACTTCGATGGTGAGGGCTTGGCTGCCCGTCGTAATGAACTGATTTCAGCCGGTGTTCTACGTGGCTTCCTTCACAACGCTTACACGGCGCGCCGCTCGGCAACGTCATCGACGGGCTCGGCGGTGCGCAGCACACGATCGCTGCCGGGTGTGGGCACTCATGCACCTGCCATCGCAACTGGTGAACTTGGCAATGACACGCTGTACGCGTCAATAAAACGTGGTGTGCTGGTGCGCGGTGTAAGCGGTTTGCACAGTGGGGTCAATCCAACCAGTGGCGATTTTTCAGTCGGCGCTTGGGGACACCGGATATCCGATGGCGAACTAGCGGAACCATTTCGTGAGGCCACCATCGCCTCAACGTTGCAGCGGATGCTGCTGGACATCAGCGGAATCGGCGCGACTGCCGAACGTCTAGCTGGCGGTATGTCGATGCCGCCGCTGGTAGTTGCAGACGTTGCGCTATCAGGTGTGTGAGCGATGCCGCGTACTCCAGCATCGGCAGCAGTTGAACGTCACCCCCACCTCGCACACGAGTGTCCAGCGGGATGGGTGCGCGTTGATTTCCACACTCACACGATGTGGTCTGGCGACTCCACGACGACGCCCGAAGAGTTCGCTCAATGCCTGTCGGAGAGTGGCATTGATGTGGTGTGTATCACTGATCACAATGCGGTGGGCGGTGCCCAGAAGCTGCAGAGCGAGCTGGACGCCCGCGTCGTGGTTGGTGAGGAGATGAAGACCCACGCTGGGGAGATCATCGGGTTATTCCTGAACGAACGCGTTCCGCAGGGCTTGGCACCAGTTGTGGCCGCAGATGCGGTGCGGTGCCAGGGCGGGCTTGTGTACATTCCGCATCCGTTTGATCCGCTTCGCAACAACCTACGGCACGACGTTCTTGACGAGCTGGTCGGCGAGGGTCTGGTAGACGGCATTGAGGTGTTGAATTCAAAGACGAGCCTGTCCAGCCTCAACTCGCGTGCGGCGCTCTACGCCAGCGAGCACGACCTGGCACCCGGCGCTGGCAGCGACGCTCATGTAGCTGAGGCGCTAGGCGGCGCCTATTTGGAGATGCCGGACTTTGACGACGACGATCCCGCCAGTTTTGTGGAATCTATGCGCCAGGGCCGCGCTGTCGGTCACCATTATGACCCTCCCCGTCGTTGGAAGCCGCGCATCGTTCCATCGGTGGGCAGCGACGACTAGAGGCATATCGAGTGCCGGACCTGGCAGCCGCGGTTGTGCTCGGCCTGCTGCAGGGACTAACAGAGTTCTTTCCGGTTTCCTCCAGCGCCCATCTTGAAGTGGTGCCATGGTTGGCGGGTTGGGACCTCTTCGATGGCGACGTGGAGCTAGAGAACGCGTTTGATGTCGCCCTACATGTCGGCACGCTCGGCGGAGCCGTGTTGTACCTGCGAGCGGACATCGCCCGTTACGCCGTGGCGTTGTGGCGTGCGGTGCGCGGTAGCTCCTCGCGTGACGCGACAGTCGCAGTGAGCCTGATCTTGTCGGCGTTGCCTGCGGCTTTGGTGGGTGTTGCTGCCGAGGGAGTCCTGCTTGATCTTGCGGAGCAGCCCTGTTGATAGCCGGGTTGCTGGCTGGTTTCGGTTGGTTGCTGTGGTGGTCCGATGCGGCTGCTAGCAGGCGTGGTGCGAGGCGAGCCCAAGTCACCTACGCCAGACGCGATGCCCTGGTGATGGGCTGCGCGCAGGCGACAGCGTTGCTGCCGGGTGTGAGCCGCTCAGGCGTGACCATGACCGCGGGCCGATGGCTTGGTTTCGATCGCACGGCTGGCGCCCGGTTGGCTTTTCTTATGAGCTTGCCGCTCATTGCCGGTGCAGGTGTCTATCGCTTTGCGACGCTCGCGGAGTTTTCGCCGTCAAGCGCTCAGCTTCAGTTGTTCGTGGTCGGAGGCGTGTGCGCTGCGGTGTCGTCCTGGGCTGGAGTCGGTGCAGTGGTGCGGTTGCTGGCTAGGCACCGTTCGGGTCATCGAGCGTCTGTGTTCGCGCTGTTCGCCGGTTACCGATTCGCGCTGGCGGCCGTGATTGCTTTGGTGGTGATTAGCGGTTGGCGCTGAGCACGATGGGAACCACAATTCCGGTCGCGCTGGCTCGTGCTACGACTTCAACGTGGTCCGGCTCAACCTCAACGAGCCAACTGTCACGATTGGCGGTGAGAACTATGGCGGGTACGCGGGCCGCGGTCTCATGACTGACGGTGGGATCGAAGGGATCAACATCGGCGAACAGCATCAGCTCCACACCGGTGCCGGGCCTCACCTCGGGCGCGTGCGGTACGACGCTGATGCCTATCCCCCTGCGTCCGGGGGACACGCCCGATGCCGGGTTGAAGTCCAGCTCGGTCAGCAAGGCACCCCGCGGTACTGACCGTGTGAGCTCACCCAGACCAACTGTGCTGGTCAATGCACCGGCGGGCACTAGATGAGCTGGCACTTCCACCAGATCTACCTGATCCTGAGTAGAACTACCCGATGCCAACGCGCTCTGAGCGGCAAGTACCCGCACGGATGTCCCCCACGAGGCGGCGGCTGAGCGCGCCTGGCCCGCCATTGCGGCGACGATTAGAAACGCCACGAACGCCACCACGCCCACAGCGGACCAATGAACCACGTTGGGGCGGCGCCGCCAGAGGTCGCCAAGCTGTGTGATGATCGCCATTCGTGCCTCCTCGCGAAGCCTTAACAGCGGCGATGCCGCTGCGGGCTGTTCTCGGTATTGGAGGCGTCAGCCTGACGCCGAGGCGGCCTTCTCAGTTGAACGTGATTTCCCGTTCTTGGAATTGCTGTCCGAGGAGGCCGATGCGCTGCCCTTAGATGAACCTGCAGATGAGCCAGAAGATGAGTTTGGCGAATCGTTTGCCGAATTGCCAGACGATTCGCTTGCCGAATCGCTTGAAGAGTCGCCCGAGCCTGAAGATGAGCCAGAAGACGAACTGGCTGCTGCCCGGCTGTCGTTCCGGTAGAAGCCGCTGCCCTTGAAGCTGATGCCGACGTTGGAGAAGATCTTGCGGACTTCAGCACCGCACGTAGCGTCAGTATCACCGGAGGCCTTGTTGGGGCAAGCCGACTCGGTGCAGGGCAGCGGGCAAACAGTGATTGGATCGTCGGAAAAGCTCTGGTAACGCTCAAAGGTCTGTCCGCAGCCGGTGCAGCGATATTGATAGGTCGGCATGCGGCCTCCGTAAGGTGATTCTCCTGAGCCGCCATGCAGTGTAGCCACAAGCTGTTAACCAGGAACCGCCCTTTTGGGTGCAGCTTTGGGACGCAGTTCCACGCCCGCCCCACAGGTCGGTTCTGCGTGGCCCAGTTCTGCCTAGCGATGGGCAGCGTTAGCTTGCGATGGCGTGAACGCCGCTGAGATCGCGAAGCGTTACGACATTGACTCCGCGTCTGCGCGTACGCTCGCCGACTTTGGATTTGATCCTGACCGCTTTGATGAGCTGCGAGACCGACTGACTGGCACGTTGCCGCCACCAGATGCATGCCCGTCAGCCACTGGCAACTCAGCGACTAGCGGGTCTGCCTCCAACTGGCTGCGCGGGCGTATTGAGCCGCCACACCGTGGCGACTTGGTGGCCTTCCCCCCAGCGGGTTCGCCCGAGCATGATCAGCTCGCCTTGGCTGGCACCGAAGCCATCGCGCGTGGGCAGGTGGCCGTGTTACTGCTGGCCGGTGGCATGGCCACCCGGTTCGGAGGTGGTGTTAAGGCCCTAGCTGAAGTACTTGACGGCCTGACATTCGCAGATGCCAAGGTCGCTGATTTGAAACGGCTGTCAAATGAGCTGGACTGCACTATCGCCCTGTGGCTCATGACCAGCTTCCAGTCAGATCACGCCCTACGCACATGGGCGACTGAGCTGTCGGTGTCATCTTCGCTAAACGTGTTGTCTGCGAATGAACAGGTAGCAATTGACTTCGCGCCCCAAGGTGTGGCAATGCGCTTGACGCCTAGGGGTGATTTGTTCCGAGATCGGGCTGGGCGAATTTCACTGTATGCCCCCGGCCATGGGGACGCCCCATCGGCGGTGCGCCGTAGTGGCCTGCTGAGCCGGTTCGTAGCTGACGGTGGCCGCTACCTGTTTGTCACCAACGTTGACAACGCGGCCGCAACACTGGACCCTGCTGTGATCGGTGCGCACTTGGCCGGATCTAGGCCCCTTACCTGTGAAGTCGTTGGGGGAGAGGCTCCTGGCGGCTCGCCGTGGCGTGTGGACGGGCGACTGCAGATTGTGGAGTCGTTTCGCCTTCCGCCCGGCGTAGACCCTTTGGCACCCGGCGCGGTCAACACAAACTCAATGATCGCTAATGTTGAGGTGTTTGCTGACGATTGGCCGTTCACTTGGTTTGAGGTGCGCAAGCAGGTTGATGGTGCCGAGGTGGTTCAGTTTGAGCGGCTAATTGGTGAGCTTTCGGCGTTCGTGGACACCACGATGTTGCTGGTTGAGCGCGATGGTCCCGATGGTCGTTTCCAGCCAGTCAAGGATCCGGCTGAACTCGAGGCGCGCCGCCCCGAAATAGCTCGAATTCTCGCCGGAAGGGGTCTCAAAACCAAAAGTTGACGCCAGTCGTCACCAGTGGCATTGAAACAGGTTCCGACTGCCTCAGGTTGTTCGCCTCTTGCCGCCCGTGACGCTGTTTAGGGCATCAGACGCACGTAGTTATGCGCGTATATGCATAACTATGCATGTCTGCACGTGATTTTTGAAAAGCGCATAACTATACGTGGGCTTTGCGTATACTTGCAACGTGGATTCGGATGAGCTATTTCGCATGCTCGCAGAGGGCGAGAGCTTCACGGTTGAGTTCAAGGATGGCACAATCAACGACGCCGAACTCGTTGAAGCGGTGGCCTGTCTGGCCAACGGAAGCGGAGGAACACTTCTCTTCGGTGTCAATAACGATGGAGATGTAGAGGGGGCGAAACGCCGCCACGGCACGCATACCGATCCACGTCGCGTGGAAGCAGTGATTGCCAACAAGACAGAGCCAGCGGTCCTTACCACATGTGCAGTGCAAGAGGTGGGTGGACACGAAATTCTGATCGTCGCCGTGCCCACTGCAGAGCATGTTGTCGCCACGAGCGATGGCAAATTCGTTCGCCGGGCAATTGATGTCCATGGGCGACCACAGTGCTTGCCGATGAGCCCTCACGAAGTCGTCTCTCGAGCTGGCAGCATCGGGGCCCAGGACTACTCCCGCGTTGTCGTGCCAGGGCTCACGATCGATGACCTCTCCGTCACCGAGTTTGAGCGCTTCCGAGAACTTGCTCGCACCGGCGGCGACAGGGCCCTAGTGGATCTGTCTAACGCAGACCTTCTGAAAGCACTCACGCTGTTCACTGCAGCCGAAGAACTAACCGTTGGTGCTCTTCTACTTTTTGGGACCACAGACCTAATCGGTCAGCGCCTCCCGGCCTACGAAGTGGGTTTCGCAGAGCTCGCTGGACTGGAGGTGCGGACCCGCGAGATCGGGCGCACTCCGCTGCTGCGTGCCATGGTTGAAATCACAGACAGGGTTCAAGCTCGCAATCCAGCCGAAGAGATCGAGATCGGCCTGTTGCGGGTGCCGCTTCCGCGTTTCGCTGATGAAGCCATCCGCGAGTTGATCGCTAACGCGCTCGTCCATCGCGACTACACCGCCAATGGGCCCACGACGGTTGAAGTGACTTCGGAGGCACTCATGGTCTCCAACCCGGGTGGGCTACCCCAAGGAGTCACCATTTCTAATCTGCTGGCCACGCCGCCACGCCCTCGTAACCCAGCGCTGGCCGACGCGTTCGCGCGCGCTGGAGTAGTGGAACGCACTAGTCGGGGCATCAATCGGGCCTTCGCTAGCCAACTTGCGCTGGGACGACCGGCACCGGATTACAGCCGTAGCACCTTGAATTCGGTCGTGGCTCACGTGCGTTCTGGACCCGTCGACAGAGAACTAGCGAGCTTCCTTGCGCAAGCGCGCCAAGACGGACAGCAGTTCTCCCTAGAAGACTTGTTGACTCTGCACGAAGTTCGGCTTGAGCGGCGCATCACCACGACGCGGGCGGCAGAGCTATATCAGGTTGATCGGCACCAGGCACGAATCACGCTCAATCGCTTGGCCGATCGTGGCCTTCTGGAGGTGCGAGGCAACCGAAGGGGAAGCGCATACCACCTATCGGCACCGCTATACGGCCAAATCGGCGTACCTGCTGAGTATGTGCGGGCCCGGGGTTTTGACGACGTTCAGCAACGACAGATGGTGCTGACTTTCGTTGAGCGTTACGGCTCCATCACTCGTCGGGACGTTACAGAACTCTGTCAGATTGACCCGGCTGGAGCTAGCCGCCTTCTGCGGCGAATGCGAGACGAGGGAACGCTTGAACTGAAGGGTGCGAGGCGAGGATCGCGCTACGTAGAGCCAGCCGCTAGCTGACTCAAGCAGACTTGGGAAGCGCCCGAACGACCCGATCATCTGGCCTTGTACATTCCAGCGGGTGTTGCCTCTTGAGACCGCACGTGAGTTTGTGCTCAGTAGATGTCAGGCGCGGACGCCGACAAGGGTTCGGGTTGCCGACGCCTTGGGTTTGGTGACCGCTGTCGAGATCATCGCAACTGAGGACATCCCGCAATTCGCTAACACCGCCATGGATGGGTTCGCCGTCCGATCTGAAGATGTTGCCGATGCCCCGTGCGATCTGCGGGTGGTAGAGACCATCGCTGCGGGACACGCGCCGCAGGTCACGGTCGGCCCGGGCGAAGCCAGCCGCATCCTGACGGGAGCGACGATCCCTGCTGGCGCCGACGCGGTGGTCATGGTGGAGCGAACCAGCATCGTGCGAGCTGACGCTGATGCCCAGCCTGGAAGTGACGAGGATGGTCTACAACGGGGTCTAGCTGAGACAGTGCGTGTTGAGGTCAGCGTGCCGCCGGGCAACCACGTGCGACCCGTTGGCGATGACCTGCGAGCCGGGGCGCACGTGTTCGGCGCCGGGACCGAACTCACAGCCGGACATCTTGGCGTGCTGTGCAGCCTTGGGATGACAGAAGTGGAAGTGTTCCCGCGGCTTCGAGTGGGTGTGTTGTCCACCGGCGACGAGTTGGTTGATGATGGCAGTCCGCTGCGGCCAGGTCAGATCCGCGATTCGAACCGTCGCACCTTGTTGGCACTGGCGCAGCGAACCGATGTGGTCCCGGTAGATCTGGGACTGTGCCCCGACGAGGTCGACGAGCTTGAAGCTGTCCTCACCGCCGGAGTGCAGTCGTGCGACGCCATCGTCACCTCTGGCGGCGTCAGCATGGGCGATTTTGACTACGTCAAGTCCGTGCTTGACCGGCTCGGTGACATGCGTTGGATGCAAGTGGCTATCAAACCGGCCAAGCCGCTGGCCTTCGGCACCATTGGTGACGTACCGGTGTTTGGCTTGCCGGGTAATCCTGTCTCGTCCATGGTTTCATTTGAGCTTTTTGCGCGACCGGGCTTGCGCTCAATGATGGGCCATAGGAGTCCTGTGCGACCCACGGTTGCGGCCATCGCCGCGGAGGACCTGTTGCGGCGCCCTGACGGCAAGACGCACTTTATGCGGGTATTGGCGACATCGGGCGAGAACGGCGTTGAGGTGCGCTCCGCTGGCGGGCAGGGCTCCCACATGCTGTGGGCCATGGCGAAAGCCAATGCTCTAGCGGTCATACCTGATGGAGAGGGCATACAAGCCGGAACTCAAGTCGACGTTCTTTTGCTGGATTGAGCGATTTCGCCCAGCCAAGCCAGCAAAGTCATACCATCCAGACGAAATCGTCCCCGCGCTGATCGGTACGCTCAAGCCAGTGACTCGTGCCCCAAGCGTTGTTGCCTCGCTGCGAGCGGAGGATCTGGTTGACCCGTTCGGCCGAGTCGTGGGCGACTTGCGCATATCGGTCACCGATCGTTGCAATTTTCGATGCCAGTACTGCATGCCAGCCGAAGGCATGAAGTGGCTACCGCGATCGGAGATTCTGAGCTTTGAGGAGATTGAGCGCTTCGCCAAGGTGTGCGTGGAGCGTTTCGGCTTTGAGAGCATCCGCCTGACTGGCGGTGAGCCCTTGGTGCGTGCTCACTTGCCGCGTTTGGTTGAGCGACTCGCCGGTTTGGATGTTGATGTGGCGCTAACCACCAACGGCTCCACGCTGCATATGCACGCTCAATCCTTGGCATCGGCTGGGCTGTCGCGCATCAACGTCAGCCTTGATTCGCTGCGGCGTGAGCGATTCTTAGAGTTGACACGTCGCGATGAACTTGACCGGGTCCTCAACGGTATAGACGCTTCTGTTGACGCTGGACTGGCGCCGGTCAAGATCAACACCGTAATGATGCGTGGCATCAACGATGACGAAGTGGTGGATTTTGCTCGCTACGGGCGTGAACGCGGTGTGGAGATCCGTTTCATTGAGTTCATGCCGCTTGAAGCAGGTGACGTGTGGAACGAGGCGGTGGTGGTGCCCGCAGATGAGATCTTGGCTGCGGTCGCAGCGGAGTTCCCGACCGAACCTGTGGTGCGTGCCAACGAGCCCGCCGAGCGCTATCGGTATCTGGATGGAGGTGGCCATATCGGCGTCATTGCGAGCGTCACTAAGCCGTTTTGTGGCAATTGCGACAGGGTGCGGCTCACCGCTGAGGGTCAGTTTCGCACGTGCTTGTTCGCGTTGGAAGAGTTTGACATGCGCTCAATCCTGCGCAGCGGTGCCAACGGTGCGGAGCTTGATGACCTACTGGCTGACGCTGTGCGCGATGCGGTCGGCACCAAATGGGCTGGTCACTCAATCGGCCAGGTTCACTTCATCAAGCCGAAACGAACGATGAGTCAAATCGGTGGCTAGCTGCAGCGGACGACATGGCTGAGTCTCCCTTTACACACTTGGATCCTCTCGGGCGAGCGCGGATGGTTGATGTGACGCCCAAGGAAGCCTCGCATCGGCGTGCAATCGCACGCTGCCGCGTCCACATGACGGCCGAGACAGCGTCGCAGGTTGCACGGGGCGCGATTGCAAAGGGCGACGTGATTGCGGTGGCCCGAGTGGCTGGCATTCAGGCTGCCAAGCGAACCTCGGACCTCATTCCGCTGTGCCACCCCCTGCTAGTCGGAGCGGTGTACGTGAACTTTGAGATCGCCGACACATGGATTGAGATTGAAGCGCAAGTCGAAACAGTGGACCGTACTGGTGTGGAGATGGAGGCGATGACGGCTTGCAGCATCGCTGCGCTAACGATCTACGACATGTGCAAGTCGGCAGATCGCTCAATGGTCATAGGCGACCTTACGCTGTGGGAAAAGACTGGCGGTAAGTCGGGCGTCTATCGCCGCGACGAAGCCTGACGGGCACATCGCACAAGTCGCACCATATGGCATCCTCTATGGTAGGTCCCCTCCGCGAGGCAGGTGTTGCGTGACGCAACTGGTGCTGGGGTCGCTTGCTGTTGCTTGGATAGTCGTATTGGCTCCCGATGTGGCGCGCCTTGTAAAACCCCGTGGACTAAGAGCATCCTCCGTTGAGGCATCTTCAGTTGAGCGATTTCGCCAACAGCTTGACTCGCTTGGCCGCTCGGCCCCGGCTGCGCCTCGGACTTCTAGAAGTTCTAGACACAACGCACGTCAGCGCCGCGCCAGACTGCCTAGCAGGCAGCCGGGATCTTCCTCGTTGATGCCAGCCACGCCGGGCCAAGCAGCGACTCGTCGGCGTGTTATCGGCACGCTGCTCACACTGTGTACGCTGGTAGCGATCGCAGGTTCGCTCGCCACCAGATCGCTCTGGGTGATTGCTGCGTCTGCGTTGCTTCTTGCAGTCTCGGCGTTATATGTCGCGGCCATCTTGCAGCGACGCCGCGCAAGGCCCAGCGCCCAGGTGCATTACCTGCCGTTACGAGATATTGCCAACGCTTCAACGGTCACGATGATTAGACGCGCTGCGAACGAGTAGGCACAGCCTCGCAGGTACATATCGCAGGTAAATGCAGCATCGCAGGTATATTCGGCGGCCCGCTCGCTTTGGGGGTGTAGCTCAGTTGGTAGAGCGCTTCGGTCGCATCGAAGAGGCCAGGGGTTCGAATCCCCTCACCTCCACTGACTTCATGGGCCCTCTTGGCACAGCAATACGTGGCACTGCAATGCGTGGCACACCAATGCGTGGCACAGCAATGCGTGGCACCGCATTGCGCTGCATTGGGGCCTGCGCAGCGGTGGTGCTGCTGGCCGCAGGCTGCGCTGCTAGCGACTCGGTTGACGCCGGTTCACAATCGTCGGCTGCACTGGATGCGGCATTGCCGTCGGCTCCAGTGCCGGTTGAAGTGACCCAGGATGTAAATCTGCTGGAAGTAGTTAGGTCACGAGAAATACTCAACTGTGGCGTGTACGGGGCTGCAGTGGCTTTCTCTGAGACGCAGCCCGATGGCAGCACCACCGGTTTTGATGCCGACTATTGCCGTGCGTTGGCCATCGTGATGCTTGGTGATGTCAACGCGGTTGATTTCGTGCCGTTGACCTCGGCTGAGCGGTTCACGGCGTTACAGACTGGGGTGATTGATGTCCTGGTGCGCACTACCACCTGGACACAGAGTCGCGATGGCGATCTCGGGTTTGACTTCGCACCGGTCACGTTTTACGACGGTCAGCAGCTAATGGGCCGCGTCATTGACGGATTTACATCGGCGTCGACAGTTGCGGACATCGCGGGTGCCAAAGTGTGTGCCACGGCCGGGACGACCACTGAGAAGAACATCGCTGATGCGGCGGCTGCAGTTGGCGTTGAGATCAATCTGGCGACATTTGAGGACTTGGACATCATCACCGACAATTTCATCAATGGCGCGTGCGATCTGATGACCACCGACGGATCGGGTCTCGTTGGCCGCAAGGCCAAACAGCAAGGCGATCAAAATTGGGTGATCTTCCCCTCAGCACCGTTCTCCAAGGAGCCGCTAGCGCCGGTTTATCTGAAGAACCAGTCAACCTTCGGCGACATTGTGAACTGGACGATCTACTCCACCTTCATCTTCGATGAGAAGGGCATCACCTCAGCCAACGTTGACGATTTGGTGAGTCGCGGCGAGGTCGATGCCGAGGCCATCCGGTTGCTCGGCGGCGAAGGCGAACTGCAGACCAAGATGGGCTTGGCGCCCGACGCCTTTTACCAGGTGCTTCGCCAGATCGGGAACTACGACGAGATCTACACCCGCAACCTTGAACCCGTCGGACTGCATCGTGCTGGCACACCTAACGCGCGCTGGACCGACGGTGGGTTGATCTACGCTCCGCCAGCTCGCTGAGCCGAGTTAGCCGGGCTGCGCTCGCGCGTCGGTCAGGTTTAGGCGTGCCGGTACATTTCGGATGATGCGTCGGTTCATGCTCTCGTTCGGAGCGCGACTTCAGTCGCGACCAGTTCGACCTCGCCGACTACTGGCCATTGCAGTCTTGGCAGCGGTTGCAACGGCGACTGCCTGCAGCAGCTCTAACGACGACGCGTCTCGCTACGAAGGGCTGGCGGTGCCCGCATCGCAGTTGCGGCAGGTACCCGAGATGGTCTTTGCCGACACCAGCGGCAGCGACTTTGATCTAGCGGCCGATACACGCGGAAACGTCCGGTTGGTGTACCAGATGTTCACCAATTGTCCCGACATCTGTGGCGTGCAGTTGGCGCAACTAGCCAGCGTTCTCCGTCGCCCGGGCGCGCCGAAGAACGTGCAGGTGCTGGCCGTGACCGTCGATCCCGAACGTGACAAGCCTCAGGTGTTGCGCGCCTATCTGGACCAGTTCAGCGAGGACTTTGTTGGGCTCATTCCCCACAGCGAGCAGCAGTTGACGAACCTGCAGAATGCGCTGGGTGCATTGGCCTCAATCCGGATCTACGAGACCACCACAACTGTTGAACCTGCGGCCTCACATGACGTAGCGCACGACCACAACAGCGCTGGCGATCATGGCGATCATGGCGATGTTGACTATGACATCGCTCACGACGCTCGCGTCTTTGCCTACGCTCCGAACGGCTACGGCTACGCGCAGTACCCGCATCCCACGCGCCAAACCCAGTTCGATCACGATCTGCCGATCCTCGCGTCCATCGCTTCTGACGCACCGGCGGACGCGGGGTTGTAGTCCGGTGCGCTTTTGGTGTTCCGCGCTTGAGGTTCCGTGGACCTGGACGTTTCGGGCCTATCCAGGAGTTTGGATAGCATCACTGGCGCTCGCTATCCCGTACTTGGTTGCGCTTCGACGGGCTCGCCTCATGCGCCTCGCGCCGCTAGACCCCGCAGCCGCCGCAGTTCAACGACGCCAGATGTGGAGCTATCTGGCTGGTGTAGCGGCCTTTTGGCTGGCGTCTGACTGGCCCCTAGGAGTGCTAGGTGCTGGCTACCTGGCCTCGGCTCACATGGCACAGTTCATGCTGTACACGCTGGTTGCGGCACCGCTGATGGTGCTGGGCATTCCCGAGCCGATTGCCCGCAAGATGGTAGCGCGACTGCGTCTTTACCGTGTCCTCACGCGGTTGACAAAACCGGTCACAGCCGGGCTGGTGTTCAACGGCTGTCTGGTTGCGACGCACTCTCCCTGGATTACCGACACTCTGCGCTCAAATCAGTTTGGTTCGTTCGCCATGGATGCGGTATGGCTGTTGTCGGGTGTGCTGGTGTGGTTACCGATCTGTTCGCCACTCACCGAGCACCGTTTGGAGGCCTACCCATCCAAAATGGTGTACCTGTTCTTGGCTCTGGGAGTCGTCCCGGCTGTGCCAGCGGGCTTCTTGACCTTCGCGGGCTTTCCGCTATATGCGACGTACGAGCTAGCACCGCGCTTCTATGGCCTAGATGCCGCTACGGACCAGCAGCTAGCGGGGCTGATCATGAAACTGGGCGGCATTCCCATCGTGTGGGGCACCATCGTCGCCATGATGATGAGATGGTCCGAGGAGTCGCGCAATCCGTCTCCAAACCGGTCAGGAAACCGCTCACAGAGCGCGGGAACCAAAAGCGTCCACCGGTCGTTCAATCCGTGAGAACTAGCGCCCAGTAGATCACTGCGGCGATCAAAGCAGCGGATGCGGCCAGCGCACGCAAGGACAGCCACATCTCGTCACCCGGCCGCATAGGCCGTTTAGGTGGTCGGCCGAACATCAGCCCAGGCGGTTGCCTTCGCGCTCGCGCAGTCGCACGTTGACCCACATTTTCTCAATGTGTTGGGCGACGGTGAGTGTTCCTTGGGGCACCTCGTGTTTTGCGAGAAAGTCGGCGACTTCCTGAGCTAGTTCGCGAGTGTTCAGACCTCGTATCCCACCCAACATTCGGGGGATTGAGTTGTGGGGGAAACGGTCGGTCAGCTCATCCCATCGGTTTGCGATGAACGCCCATGCCAGCGCTCCGCAGTCCATGTGCGTCATCGCGGCGCCGAGCAGGTATGGAGCGTTCTGAGTGCGAACTTCGTTTGCGAACAGCTCCAGCGTGCGCTTGAACAGTTCCGCGTCTTCGAACAACAGCAGCGATTGCAGGTAGCGCAGTTCGCTTTGTGGCGTATCGGCCGACCGATACAGCTCTACCATCCGTTCGTAGTCGGTCTCATCGCCAGCCGCAGCCACGACTTGCACCGCCGCGGCGGCCAGGTTCGGCTCCACTGCCACGCTGTCCTCGATTGCCGTTTCAAACAACTCCCGCGCACGATTCCGGATCCACTCGTCGCGTCCGCGACCACCGGCCGCTTCAAACAGCAAGCCTCGTAGTTCACTGTCCAGGTCGGCTTCGCCAGGCTGGGGCTCGAAACCCAACACGCCGAGCGCTGTTGTCGCGAGGTCGCGCAAGAGCACCCCAAGCCTTCGCCGGCCGGCTGGTTCGGCAATTGCGTGCAGCGCTTTGATCCCTCCGATCATTCGCTGCCACACATGCAGGTCTGACTCGGCACCCAAGTCCGTTACAAGCTCCACAAACTCTGCTGCTGCTGTTTCACCGGCAACCACTGCTGCGAACGTGTCGTCTACCAGCCCGTATCTCTCGATGGGCCCTAGCACCTCAAGCGCCTGTTTGGCTACCGCGGCTAGCAGATCCGCTCGGTAGCGCACCCGGTAGTAGCCATGGCCACCGGAGTTGACAACGGCCCAGTCGACGGGCCCACCCATATCAACCGTTGTTGAGAATCCACTGAGCAGCAGTTTTCGCTCAATCTCGCTGCCGTCAACCAGACGTGCCCTGGCCATCACTGGCACGCTCCAGACTGTTGAGCTGGCCTGGCCAGATTCTGGTTCGCCAGAATCAGAATCGCCGGTTTCGTACATGAAGCGCTGCTGGGTAAGTCGCAGACCGTTCTCGTGAGGTTTCACCGACACAATCGGGTAGCCGCCAGTGAAAATCCAGCCATCCATCACCGATCGGACCGGCTCGCCGCTGGAAGCCTCAAGGGCATCCCACAGGTCGGTTGTGGTGGTGTTGGCGTAGCTGTGCTGGTTCAGATAGTGCCGCACACCCGTCACGAAACGCTGAGGGCCTAGGTACTGCTCCAGCATGCGAACAACCGCCGCGCCCTTTTCATAAGTCAGGACGTCGTACATGCCCTCGGCGTCGGCCGGTGACACAACCTCATACTCGACAGGTCGGGTGCTTCTTAGCGCGTCCACATCAAACGCGGCTCCCCGTTCGATGCAGAACTCATCCCAGCGTTTCCATTCCGGTCGGAACGCATCTGTGGTCGTCACCTGCATGAAGGTGGCGAAGGCTTCCTTCAACCAGATGCCGTTCCACCAGTCCATCGTTACGAGATTGCCGAACCACATGTGCGCTAGCTCGTGCGCGATTACGTCGGTGATGCGCAGCAGCTCAGCGGTAGTGGCCGTTCGCGGATCTGCCAACAGCAGCGTCTCGCGGAACGTGATGGCGCCCATGTTCTCCATGGCACCGAAGGCGAAGTCCGGCACAGCAATGAGATCCACCTTGGTGCCTGGATACTCAATGCCGTAGTAGTTGACCAGCCATTCCAGCGCAAACGCTCCAGCCTCCAAGCCGAACTCGGTCAATCGCGCCTTTCCACGCACATGCACGATCCGCAAGGGCACTCCGCCGACGTCAACGGGTGGTGTGGCTTCAAGGTCGCCGACGATGAACGCCAACAGATAGGTAGACATTTGCATGGTGTCGGCGAACGTGTCGCGGCGCAAACCGTTGCGCAGGTGCTCTGAGGACACCAGTTCGCCGCAGCTAACTGCCATCAGATCGGCAGGTACGATCATCGTGACACCGAAGACGGCCTTGAAATCCGGCTCGTCAAAGCACGGGAACGCCCGTCGCGCGTTGGTGGACTCAAACTGTGTAGTGGCGATGGTGTGCGTCGCGCCGTCTTCATCCACGAACGTCGAGCGGTAGAAGCCGCGCAACTGGTCGTTGAGTTCGCCAGCAAACGAACAGCAGATTTGCAGACTTCCGGCCTCCAGTTGGCGGCCATCGGCGGGGCGCAGCGTCAAACGCTCCGTTTCGAGGTCGTAGGTGATCTTCGCTGCCGAGGCAGCGTCCCCTTGACTCAAGGTTGCCTCAGAGCAGTCCAGTTCGGCAGCGTTGAGGGTGACGCTGTCAAGCGGAGCGTGAACCGTTGCCTCAATGCGCACTTCGCCAGCGAATCGTGCAGCATCAATGTCCGGCTGGATCACGATGTCGTACCTAATGGGTCGCACATCTCTAGAGAGCCGATAGGGGTTCGCGTCGGTGGCGACGCTCTCGGCGACAATTGCGCCGCCGGAGCCAACAGTCAGGTGCATCACAGCGCGCACACTACCTATACCCGACAGGCTGCTTGCAGTGCCATATGTTGCTGCTGCCTTGTCTGGCGCCTTTGACGTCAAGGCCGATCATGCAGGCGAGCGAGCCAAAGTGCTAAGCCCACTGACGTGAAACCCGCGAAGCAACCCTGCGTTGTCGAAACCGGCGAGTCATCCACCAGCGACGCATCAGCCAGCGAAGTACATGCCAGCATCGGCCCAGTCACCGTCTGTCCCGACGCGCCGCTGGATGTCGTTGGCATCGGCAACGCGATGGTCGATGTGTTGCTGCTAGCCGATGATTCCGTTGTTGAGAGTCTCGGGATCCCCAAAGGAGCCATGACTCTAGTTGACACCCAGCGTGCTACTGAGCTGTCGGCACTCGTCGAAATGCACGGCGGTGCCACTGAGATGACACCCGGCGGCTCAGTCGCCAACACCATGTTGGGCTTGGCTGCGCTCGGCGCCAGCGCTGGCTACATGGGGCGTGTTTGCTCGGACGAGCTGGGCGACCTGTTCGTAGAAGACATGGCAGCCCACGGTGTCACCCAAGCCACGGCTAGAGCGCCACTGGATGACCCAACAGGTCGCTGCACTGTGGTCATCACTCCCGACGGTGAAAGGACCATGAGCACCTACCTGGGAGCGTCAGCCGGGTTCGCTCCGGCAGACGTGGACTGGGCGATGGTGGGTCGGGCAAAGACTGTGCTGTTGGAGGGGTACCTGTGGGATCCAAGTGCCGCGCGGGCCGCCCTGCGCGCGGTCGCGGAGCACTGTGCTGCACCCGGCAATAGTTGTCAGGTGGCTCTCAGCCTCTCCGATCCACTATGCGTTAAGCGTCATCGACGCGAGTTCATCGACTTGGTTGATCGTTGCACCGATGTGCTGTTTGCGAACGCTGCCGAACTCACAGAGCTGTACCAGACCGACGATCTTGACGATGCGCTCGCGGCAGTGCAGGGCCGAGTGGATGTGGCCGCAGTGACACTCTCGGCCGCAGGCGCTGTGTTCGTTACGCCTGAAGAGGTGATCGAGGTACCTGTGGTACCGGTCGATGAGGTGGTTGACCGCACGGGCGCTGGCGATCTGTACGCGGCAGGCGTGCTTTTTGGACTGGCACGCGGCTACAACCTGGAGCAGTGCGGGCTACTGGGCTCATCGGCTGCAGCCGAGGTGATTTCCCACGTAGGTACTAGGCCGCGTGTGCCGCTCAAGGCGCTAATCGCTGCTGTCTAGCTCGTTGTCTAGATCGCCGTCCAGACCGAGCAGCTTGAGGACGTCAGATGCGACATGGTTGAGCAGAGTCTGCAGGCGACGGCGTTCGTCGCGGATGTCACCGGTCGGCGGCGCGGCAGCTTCTAGGTAGATCTTCGCCTTGGGTTCGGTTCCGCTGGGTCTAACACAGACGCGTACCGGCACATCATGCGTCGCTGGCGTTTCATCTGCAGCGTCGGGCGTGAGCTGGTATTCGATGAGGTTGGCGCGACCGGACGTGTCGGCGGTTAGCCAATCGCTAATGCTCGCGACACACTGTCCTGCGATCTTGGCTGGCGGTGCGGACCGCAGAGTTGACATGGCTGCATCGATCGCTTTGGTGCTGGCGCGTACCGTGACAGCCGAGGTGACCCAGAGGCCGACTTCTGCAGCTATCTCATTTAGGCGCTTCAGGGGAGTAGTCCCGCGAGCCGCCAAGGCGCCGGTCATGCGCGCAAACTCCACGGCGGCGGATATGCCGTCTTTGTCTCGCACGGCATCGGTGACCGAATATCCGAGGGCTTCTTCGTATCCAAACACCCACCGGGTGTCCGGGTTCTCCAACGCAGGCACCATGATCCACTTGAAGCCGGTGAGTGTCCGGTGGTGCGCGACGCCGCGGGCTTTGCACAGTGCTTGCACCATCTGGCCTGACACGACTGAAGAAGCCGAGATCATCGGCGTCTCGCAGCGTTGCTGACCAGTCAAGCCGATCATCCAGTCGCACAGCAGCGCGCCTAGTTCGTCGCCGCTCAAGCGGTGCCAGTCACCGTCACGATCTGCTACGGCTACCGCAAGACGGTCAGCGTCGGGGTCGTTGGCCAAGACCGTGTTGATGCCCGACTGCGATGCCAACGCAATCGCATCGTCAAGCGTGCCTGGCTCCTCGGGGTTCGGGAATGGCAAGCCCGGAAACGACCCATCGGGACGACACTGATGTTCAACGTAAATCGGGGGCGGCAGGCCTGCTGCAGCAAAGGCATGGCCCAGGGTCTGCGCCCCGACTCCGCACAGCGCCGTGTAGACGACCTGCCGCGCCACTACTGAGTAGGAAGACTGATCAAGCCCAGGGCTGCGGATCGCGGCGCCGACGTACTCCGCAATCACCGATCGCACATCAAGTGTTTCCACCTCGTGGAGTGCTGCAAGGTCGGCGTCGCATGGAAGCGCGACTAGATCCATGCGTGCTTCAATACGACCATCGATTGGTGGACGAATCTGGGTGCCGTCAGCCCAATACAGCTTGAGGCCATTGTCGTCTCGAGGGTTATGACTAGCCGTGACCATCAGCCCTGCGCCAGCCGAACGGGCAAGCAACTGCCGCGCTAGCAGTGGTGTGGGCGCAGGGCCGTCAATGATGGCGGTAGGGATACCCAGCGCCGCCAACAGGCGTGCAGCATCAAACGCCATTGCATGAGAGCCGATCCGCGCGTCGAAGCCAACGACCGCGCCGCGGTCAGCCAGCCCGGCGTCGACTAGCTCCCTACCGATCGCTCGGGCAGCCACGCGAGCCATTACGCGGTTCATGCACGCTGGCCCGGGCCCGCTGGGTGCCCGCATTCCGGCGGTACCGAACCGCAACACACTGCCAAAATGCGTTTCCACCCAGGTGGCACTGCCACGGTTGGCCTCTATTGCGGCACGTGTGCGGGGATCCGGATCGGCTGCCAGCCAGGCATCAGTCGTTGCAGCCAGGCTCGTCATGTTGCCTTGTCATATTGCCTTGTCATGTTGCTTTGCCATGTCGTCTTGTCATGTAGTAGTGCCTCCACCTAAAGCTGCGTACCGCGTTGCCACAAGTCGAGTTTCCAAGAGTCGGCGCATGGGGCGCCAACGTGATGTACGTCTAAGTGCTGGGCGCGCAAGTATGTTCGGCTCGCCATGTTGTTCCCGACCTTCGTTTTTGGAGCCTTCTTCTTCGTCGTATTCGTCGTGAACTGGCTCACACGGCCGCATCCTGCGCTGTGGAAGCCGCTGATGCTCGCAGCCAGCATCGTGTTTTACGGCTGGTGGAGCTGGCGATTCGTGCTGCTGTTGCTAGCCACCATCGCCATCAACTGGATCGTCGGCCACTATGCGGCCGCTGCGCTCGGCAATAGCAAAGCGGCAGCCGCCGCGCTGAGCCAGCCTGGCCAGCCAGCCGCTGCGCCGCATCGAGCCGGACGCTCTTCGGTGGCAACTAAGTGGGTCGCCGCTGGTGTAACCGCCAATCTGACCATCCTTGGTGTGTTCAAGTACTGGGACTTCTTCGCAGTTGAGATGTCCAACCTGCTGGGGCGCTTCGGTATCTCCAACGCCTTGCCGGTGTTGGAATACACGCTGCCGGTCGGCATCTCCTTCTACACGTTCCAGGCCATGAGCTACATCATTGACATCGGTCGAGGAAACATCCGCGAAATGGCACCGTTGGACTTTGCGGTGTACTTGTCGTTCTTCCCGCAGCTCGTTGCAGGGCCCATTGTGCGCGCTTCAGAGATGGCCCCGCAGCTCGCCGCTCGCCCAGACCCCCGTTACGTGCCAGCCGCTGAAGCCTTCGGGTTGATCCTGAATGGACTATTCAAGAAAGTCGTGGTCTCCAGCTTCTTGGCCAGCGAGATCGTTGATGGTGTGTTCGCCGATCCGGGTGGCCACAGTGGCCCTGAGGTTGTGTTGGGGGTGTACGCCTACGCAGTCCAGATTTATGCGGACTTCTCTGGCTACACCGATATCGCCATAGGCGTGGCACTGCTATTGGGTTTTCGCTTCCCGCAGAACTTTGACAATCCGTATCGGGCCCTCACGCTGCAGGATTTCTGGCGACGTTGGCACATGACCCTGTCTCGCTGGCTGCGCGACTACCTGTATGTGCCGTTGGGAGGTAACCGCAAGGGTCGCGCCGCCACCTACCGCAACCTCATGGTCGTCATGCTGCTGGGCGGACTGTGGCACGGCAGCACTTGGAACTTCGTGATTTGGGGCGGGATCCACGGAGTCGTGTTGGCTGTCGAGCGCTTGGTGCGTGAGCAGCGACAGCGCAGCGGTACGGGTACGTTGTTGCCAGCCAACCTTGGCGAAGTAGCGCGCTGGCTTGTCACGTTTCATGTGGTTTGCTTGGCATGGGTTTTCTTTCGTTCGGAGTCGTTGTCGGCAGCTTTGGAGATGCTCGGCGCAATGGCGAACTTCGGCAACTACGCGGGTGTGGCCTCACCGCTGGTGATCGCCGTCACGTTCGGAGCGCTGGCGTTCCAGTTCGCACCCGACGACTGGTTTGACCAGTTGCGCGACAGCTTCGCCAGCCTTAGCTGGGTGGCCCAGGGTGTCGTTGTGGGTGTTTGCTTGGTGGCGATCGACGTGCTCGGCCCTACCGGTGTCGCCCCGTTCATCTACTTCCAGTTCTGACCCATGCTGCAACTCTGACCAATGTCCGTATCGCAAACTCCGCCCGCTATTTCAGCCAGCACGTCCAGCACGTCAAGCACGCAAGCCAACACGGCCAGCTCCCGGCCTGGCGCTGCCGACCTTGTTGCCACCGACAGACGGAACGGGATACCCGCCGGAGCGGCTTTGATGGCTGGAGCGCTTGGACTGGTGCTAGCGATTGTGCTCAACTCACAGCAACTATTGACGGAGGCTCGCCAGAAGTCGTTCGGCTGGGAGCGCGATGTCTCAGTAGCAGTCTGGGAGCCAGTCGAGGGAGCGGCCAGCGCTGCGGGCTTGCATCTGCCGCGACTGTGGGCTGATGAGGCCCTGGGTCGCCAGGTAACTGATCCTGGAGCCACCACCGCACCGCTTGACGCAAGCGGGCAGCCCGGCGAAGGCGAAGCCCTTGCTGGCGCAGGTACGGGCGATGCCTCCGTGGCGGATTCGCAGATAACCACTCAGCCGCCAGCGGGTGCGCCTAGCACCGACACCGATCTAGATGCAGCGGCAGCGGCGGGTACCTCACCTGGCGGCCCAACGTCGGGGACCGGATCTGCCAGCAGCGCAGTATCGGGCCAAGGTCAGCAGCAGTCCCCAGACGATGCCACCGATGCGGCAGCGGGTGCGCCTGCGGTTACGACGCCGTGGTTTCCCACGCCCAGCGATCCGATCGCGTTGCACATCATGGGCGACTCAATGGTGCAGTTTTTCGGTCACGTCATGGTGGGTCTTGCCGATGACACTGGCGTTATTGAGGCCACCTCGGAGCATCAGCTATCCAGCGGTCTGAGCCGACCTGACTTCTACGACTGGCCGAGCCGCATTGTGGAATATCTGGCGGCCCAAGACCCCCACGCGGTCGTGCTTATGTTTGGAGGCAACGACGCGCAGGCAATCGCAGCGGATGGCCAGATCAAACGCCTCTTCTCAGATGCCTGGATGGAGGAATACTCGTCTCGGGTTGGCCACGTGATGGACTTAGTGACGACTGATCCAGACCGAGTGGTGCTCTGGGTGGGCCAGCCCATCATGGAAGATGAGGTCTACGACTCCCGGATGCAGCAGGTCAATGAGATTTTCTCAGCCGAAGCCGCCAAGCGGGACCGCGTTCGATACGTGGATACGCGCGAGCTATTCCGTGGGGCCGATGGCGGCTTCAGTCGTTACGTTGCCGATGCCGACGGGCAACTCACAGATGTACGACTGTCCGATGGCGTACACCTAAGCACGGTCGGCGGGCGCTGGCTGTCTGAAGTGCTGCTGGATGAGCTGGGCGGCCTCATTGACTTGGAGTCGGGCGCGCCCTCGTGAGCCGAAGCACCTGGTGTCGCTATCGGATTGCTCACACAGCTTCAACGTCCGTTCCGATCCGGGTAGTGGTGTCGGTGCTGCTGGCAATAGCGGCCGCCACCGTTGGGGCACACACCGTCGCAGCCGAGACCGATGATGAAGCTCTTTCAGACACTGGCGAGACCCCAAACATTGCGCCACACCCAGACACCGGGGAAAGCCCAGACACCGGGGAAGGCTCAGAATACCTCAAGCCTTATTCCACTAACGTAGCAGCGGCTGATCCCTGGGCAGAATCAGCCCGGCGCTGGCCCGATCCACTGGCAGAATCACAGTTGGGCACCGAGGCCGTCTATTACTGGTTCGCGCGAGCCGACCAGCGGTCATTGTTGCCATCGGCCACGGCGGAACGGCCCTTGAACGTCTGGGCTGGAGGCGATTCAATGTCGGGTGGCCCCGTGTATGGCTTCCGACAGCTCATCCAAGACGATGAACGATTCCGGTTTACCGAGGAGATTCATATCTCCACGGGCGTGGTCACCGACTGGTTCTTTGACTGGGTTGACCACATGGTCAACGAAGTCGCCGAGGGCCCGTACGACGTCATCGTGTTGGCGATGGGGGCGAACGACAAGCAGCGCTTCCGAGAGCATCCGGACTCAGTGGGCGACGATGACTGGTCGCAGCGCTATCAACAGCGTGTTCACGACATAGTGGCTGCCGCGGCGCGGCCTGGCCGGTTGGTGATTTGGGTGGGTCTGCCTCCACTAGGCACCCGCTACCTGTCAGATTTACCGGGTCTCGTTAACCCCCTAGCTGCTGAGGCTGTTGCCGACGTGCCTGGCGCAATCTTCGTGGACGCCTTTGAGACAATGGCTGTAGATGGGGGTTATGCCAGGCGCCTCGGACCCGACCACGACAATCGCACCATCCGCACAACCGATGGTGTGCATTACACGCTGTACGGCGGTCTCGTGTTGACCGAGCCGATTCTGGCCGAAATAGATCAACTAAGCGGCTGACGCTGGCTCTCAAGTGATTGGGCACCCAAGCCCGTAGGCACTCAAGCGGCAGGCGCAGAGGCCGACAAGCGCCTACGCCAGCTAGTGCGGATGCAAGCCGATTTAGCCACCGGTTTCTGGCGACCGACTCTGGAGGCCGGACTTGGCGACTTGATTTTGGCGAATCAGCCGCGGCCGCAGTTGGGGCGCTTGCCGTGATTGGCTTTGTTGCGGCGCGCCCGGAGCTTTCGCTTGTTGGTGCGCTTTGACATAGGTCACAGAGGCTAGCGGCACCGGGTCCCCGTTACTGGGTCCCGGTTGCTGGGTTACGGTTGCTGATGTTCCAGCTATTGGGCGGGTCCCGGTAACAAAAACTCGGTCACCGGGGTTGCTGTTGCGATGCCGCGCCTGGGCTGCGGCTAGTAGTCGGCGGCCAGCTCAGCCGACCGCGCCGATCGAGCGCAGCTTTTCAATGTCGTCTGTATCAAAGCCCCAGTCCACCAGCACATCATCGGTGTGTTCACCCGGTGACGCTGGCGGCCGAGCGACAGCACCTGGAGTACGGCTGAAGCGAGGAGCTGGCGCTGGTTGCATCACGCCTTCGACCTCCACGAAGCTCTGGCGGGCCGCGTTGTGCGGGTGGTGGGGCGCCTCAGACAGGTCCAGCACCGGTGCGTAACAGACATCGGAACCGGACATGATCTCGTCCCATTCATCGCGGGTCTTGGTCTTGATCACCGCAGCGAGGCGAGCCCGCTTGTCGGCCCATGCCTCTCGGTCATTGCGGTCCGCCGTGGGTGCTTCGGTAAGCCCGGTCTTTTCCAGCAACTCTTCGTGGAACTTTCCTTCAATCGAGCCAACCGAGACGAACTTTCCATCAGAGGTTTCATATACGCCGTAGTAGTAGGCGCCGCCATCGAGGAAGTTGGACTCGCGCTCATCAGCCCAGCCACCCGACCCGTGAATGCCATAGATGGCGGCCATAAGTGACGCCGCACCCTCGGTCATGGCGGCATCCACTACCTGGCCTTGTCCGGATTCGCGTGTCTCCAGCAGAGCCGCGCACAAGCCGAAGGCCAAGTACATACCGCCGCCACCGAAGTCGCCCACCAGGTTGAGCGGTGGACTCGGGGCCTGCTTGGGTCCAATGGCGTGCAGCGCACCAGTCAAAGCGATGTAGTTGATGTCGTGACCGGCTGCGTGAGCCATCGGACCGTGCTGACCCCAACCCGTCATGCGCCCATAGACCAGCTTGGGATTGCGCGCCATGCAGTCCTGTGGCCCTAGGCCCAACCGCTCCGTTACACCTGGGCGAAAGCCCTCAATAAGCGCGTCTGCCTGCTCCACCAGTTTCAGAATCGTTTCAACGCCATCAGCCGATTTCAGATCTACTGCCAGCGAGCGTCGACCTCGGTTGAGCACGTTGAACTTACGGCCCCGGTCAATGCCGAGATCTTCGGGTGTGATGCGATCAATGCGAATCACATCCGCGCCGAGATCAGCCAACAGCATGGCGCAGAACGGTCCTGGGCCGATACCGGCCAATTCGATCACCTTGATTCCCTGTAACGGTCCCATTACTTCCTCCTGCCAGCCGACTCTTGGCCAGCCCTAGTGTCAGCCAATGTCAGCCAATTTGTAGGCCTATGTCTTAGTTGGCGCCTGTGAGGGACGCACACCCGACGGGGTGGAGTCTTACACGCAACGACCGACAGCGCCGCCGAGCGCGATGGATCGCGCGGTTAGCGGTGACGGGCCGGAAGTGTCCAAGCCAAAGCCCGCTTGATGATGGCCCTCACTAGCCTCGCCCTGCGATGGAGCGCTTTGGGTTCGTGGGCTTGCCCAATGCGGGAAAGTCGTCGTTGTTCAATTCGCTGGCCGGTGGTGGCGCTTTGGCTGCTCCATACGCCTTTGCCACAACCGATCCGAATGTAGGCGTGGCTCGGGTACCCGACGCTCGGCTTGACGCGCTCGCTCAGATGAGTGCAAGCCGCAAGGTGGTACCCACGACTACCGAGTTCATTGACATCGGCGGGTTGGTGGAGGGCGCGAGCAAGGGAGAGGGTCTGGGCAACCGTTTCTTGGCGGGAATCCGCGAGGTGGATGCGATTGTCTTCGTGCTTCGTGTCTTTGGCGACGAGGACGTGCCCGGTCCCACCGACCCGCTTGAGCACCTACGTATCGTTGAAACGGAGTTGACGCTCGCGGACCTGGAGTCGGTTGAGTCCCGTATTGACCGGCGTCGCAAGGCCTCACGCAGCCAGCCCTCCGACTCCACGCTGAGCGAAGAGGTGACGGCATTGGAAGCGGCGTTGGTGCATCTCGAAGCAGGAACGCCGCTGTTTCGAGCTTGGCCGACCGCCGCCACGAACGACGGTCCCCAAGAGCACCCACACAGCGCGGCTCTGCGCAGCGAGTTCTTGCTGACAGACAAACCGGTTATGGCGGTGCTGAATCTCGATGAGGATCAGATTGAAGCTGCCGATGAGCTGGCAGCGCCCATACGCGCCGAACTACCGGGTGCCACAGTCTTACCGTTGTGTGTGCAGCTTGAAGCCGAAGCTGCGCAGCTTGATGCAACGGAACGGGCGGAGATGCTGGAGGGACTTGGCCTGGGAGCGGGAGCATTGGAGCGATTTGTGACCGCGGCGCACGGCTTGCTGGGATTGCGCACGTTTCTCACCACCGGTGCCAAGGAGTCTCGTGCATGGACTTTCAGGGCTGGTTGGCGAGCACCGCAGTGCGCGGGGCGGATACACACCGATTTCGAACGCGGCTTCATTCGGGCCGAGGTGATTGATTGGACCGAGCTGCTTGAGCTGGGCTCTTGGACAGCGGCACGCGATGCTGGCCGGTTGCGCGTAGAGGGCAAGGACTACCCGATGCGCGATGGCGATGTCGTGGAGTTCCGCTTCAACGTGTGAACATGGCTTGGTTGGCGTGCGGCGATTGCATCGTGGCAAGCCTCGAAATTGCTCGCTCTCGCTCGGATCGCCGTCGTGGCCTGTTGGGGCGCAGCGATGTAGCTGGAGCGTTGCTGATTGAGCGCTGCCGTTGGGTACACACCGTCGGTATGCGTTTTGAGATTGACGTGGCATACCTGGACGCGGGCCGACGCGTGCTCGACATTGTGACGATGCCGCCCGGCCGGATTGGATTGCCCCGCTTGAGTGCGCGTTCGGTGATTGAGGCCCGCGCTGGCGCATGTGAACGGTGGGGTGTCATAGTGGGTGACACTTTGGAAATCCGCCTAGACAAGACCAGATAGTCAAATGGGCGTGATCTCGCAGACCGCCGGGTCTGATTCACGCGGGCCCGGGCGAAGCCCTGCGCTGTGGCTGGTAGCCACACCGATTGGCAATCTGGCGGATATTCCGCCCCGGGCGCTCAATGTGCTGAGCGACGTCTCATTCGTAGCTTGTGAAGACACGCGACGCACGGGCCTCTTGCTGCAACGGCTGGGTGTCGCACGACGGCCGCTGCTGGCCCTGCATGCACACAACGAGGCCGCTGCTTGCGCTGCGGTCATCAAACGTCTTCAAGCAGGGGAGACGGCCGCCTACGTCACCGATGCCGGTATGCCCACGGTGTCGGATCCGGGGTGTCGGCTTGTCGCCGCTGCTGCAGCCGCCGACATTGGTGTCAGCGTTGTACCGGGTCCCTCAGCACCGGTCGCAGCGCTCGCCGTGTCGGGTTTACCTACCGATCGCTGGATGGTAGAGGGCTTCTTGCCGCGTAGTGGGCAGACTCGCGCCACGCGATTGGCGGGAATCGCTACAGCTTCGCACACCGTAGTGCTGTTTGAGTCTCCCCAGCGTTTGGGCGCGACGCTCGCTGAGCTGGTTCAGGTCTGCGGTCTTGCCCGTCCCGCCGTGGTGGTACGCGAGTTAACAAAGCTGCATGAGCAGGTGGAACGCGGCACGCTCGGCGAACTCGCCGCTCACTTCGCGGAGCCGACCCAAGGTGAGGTAGTTGTCGTCCTGGGCCCTGCAGCACCCACTGTCCCGAGCGATTACGAGATCCGCGCGGCACTACGGCGCGAGTTCGCCGACGGAGCTAGCACGCGAGACGCCGCGGCGTCCGTGGCGCGGCACCTCGGACTCAGCCGCAACCGCGTGTACCCGTTGGCAACCGAGTTGGCTCGCTGAGTCAGCCGAGAGACTCAGCCATAGAAGCAGCCCCTAGAAGCAGCCCTTAGAAGGAGCCAGAGTTCAACGAACCCACAGTTCCCGCTAGGCAGCCAGCGCGCTGATGCTCACTACCCTGCGGGCGTGGCTTCCTATTTCGTGACGACTCCGATCTACTACGTCAACGACGCGCCACACATCGGGCACGCCTACACGACGATCACTGCAGACGCGATTGCTCGTTGGAAACGTCTGTGCGGCGACGATGTCATGTTCCTCACCGGCACCGACGAACACGGTCTCAAGGTGCAGCGAGCGGCACAAGCGCGAGGCTGCACGCCTATTGAGTGGGCCGATCGCACTGTTGTCCGCTTTGAGGAAGCATGGCAGCAACTTGACATCTCAAACGATGACTTCATCCGTACTAGCGAACCCCGCCATCACCAAGCAGTTCGCCAGCTACTGCAAGCCTGCTACGACAACGGCGATATCACCTTGCAAACATATGAGGGTCTGTACTGCGTGAGTTGCGAGGCGTATTACACCGAGGACGACCTGGATGACGGCGTTTGCCCCGTGCATCGCCGCCCCGTGGAACACGTCACCGAGGAGAACTACTTTTTCTCGCTGAGCCGCTACGAAAAGCCATTGCTGGATTGGTACGAGGCCCATCCCGATTTCGTCTCCCCGGCGACCAAGCGCAACGAGGCTCTGGGGTTCATACGCAGCGGCCTGCAAGACTTTTCTATAAGTCGAACTTCGCTGGAGTGGGGCATCGAAATTCCCTGGGACCCTAAACATGTGACCTACGTCTGGTTTGACGCACTAACCAACTACATCACCGCTGCTGGCTATGCCAGCGACGATGATCAGTTCGCGCATCGCTGGCCCGGTACACACTTGATCGGTAAGGACATCCTCCGGTTCCATTGTGTGTATTGGCCAGCCATGTTGATGAGTGCTGGCCTGCTACCCCCTAAACAAGTGTATGTACATGGCTTCTTGCTCGTGGGCGGCGAGAAAATGGCCAAGTCAGCACTCAATCAGATCGCCCCAGGAGACTTAGTAAACGACTTCGGCAGCGATGGCGTAAGACACCATTTCTTGCATGACCAGTCCTTCGGTCCCGATGGTGATTTCTCCTATGAAGCGATGGTGGCCCGATACAACGCTGATTTGGCGAACAACTTGGGCAACCTAATGAGCCGAGTCGCAGCCGTGGTCGGCCGTAAGTGCGGTGGCATCGGGCCAGCGCCTCGTGAGGACAGTCCGTTGGCTGATGCGGTAGCTGATTGTGTTAGTGAGACTGCCGACGCCTGGGAGCGCCTGGCGCCCTCCGATGCACTTGATGCCACTTGGCGCATCATCCGCGAGACCAACGCCATGCTTGAGGCAGCCGAACCGTGGAAGGCCGATCCGAGCCCTCAGGTCGACGCCGTGCTCGGCGACGCTCTTGAAGCATTGCGCATCTTGGCGGTGTTGGCGTGCGTGGCCGTGCCGCGCGGCTGTGAAGAGGTGTGGCGGCGCATAGGTATGGAGGGTTCGGTTACCGACCAGCGCTTGCCTCAGGCCGCGACCTGGGGGGGCTATCCCGGCGGTCTGGCTGTGCATACCGGCAAACCGATATATCCGCGCCTGCCATGAATGCCAGCCAAGAGACCCAAGCACAAGCGTTCAAAACAACAGCGCTGGCTTCTGGCGAGGGGGCTGCTGGCAACAACGCCGCTGGCTGGGTCGACAGCCATTGCCACCTGGGCGACAGTGGAGCGGATCTCGTGGCGGAGGCACAGCGCAATGGCGTGGAGTGGGTGGTGGACATCGGCACCGATGTAGAACACAGCATCGCTGCGCTGGAGAGGGCCCGCACCCTGCCCGGCGTCGCCGCCACTATTGGGCTGCACCCCCACGATGCAGCCGACGCGCACGCCGCCCTGCCCGTTCTTGAGCAGTTGATGCGCGCTGGCGAGACGCCGGTGGCAATAGGCGAGTGCGGACTCGATTACCACTACGAGAACTCGGACCGGGCCATTCAACGCGAGGCATTCGCCGCCCAGATCGCGATGGCGCATCGCTACGGGCTGGCTCTAGTTATTCACAGCCGAGATGCCTGGGATGACACCTTCGATGTGCTTGATAGCGAGGGCGTGCCGGAGCGCACCTTGTTTCATTGCTTCACCGGTGGGCCCCCTGAGGCTCGTGCAGCACTTGAAAGAGGCGCATCACTTTCGTTCAGTGGCATCGTGTCGTTCCGCAACGCCGCTGAGATCCGCGACGCAGCAGCCATTGTTCCCGCCGACCGCTATCTAGTCGAGACCGACGCGCCTTATCTGGCGCCCGTGCCGATGCGAGGCAAGCCGAACCGACCGAGCTGGGTGCGCATTGTGGGTGAAGCCGTAGCGGCCGCTCGCGGTATTCCAGCCGAGCAGGTCGCCTCTGAGACAACTGCCAATGCTGTGAGGCTCTTTGGACTGGACGAGCTCGCGGTGAAGTGACCGACCGGATGTTGACGTTGCGAGCTGTCAAGGAGCGCTTGAGTCGGGCGGGCATCGCACCGCGCCGCAGCCTGGGCCAGAACTTCGTGGTGGATCCCAACACCGTGCGCCGCATTGTGCGTCTTGCGGATGTCGGGCCGGGCGACTGCGTGGTCGAGATCGGGGCGGGCTTGGGGTCGTTGACTATGGCCCTAGCAAGCACAGGGGCGCAGATCGTTGCAGTTGAAACCGACGGCCACCTCGTTCCACTATTGCGAGAGGCGTTGAGCTGCGGCGAGAGCTGCGAGTCTTCCGGCTTGGCAGAACAGCCCAGCGTGCGGGTCTTTCATGCCGACGCGCGACGAATGGACTGGAGTGCTCTGTTGCCGGGCGAGGACTGGCACCTGGTAGCGAACTTGCCGTACAACATCGCTACATCGCTGGTGCTCACGGTGCTTGACGAGGTGCCGTCGGTGACCAAGATGTTGGTGATGTGCCAGCGTGAAGCCGCCGAACGGCTAGCAGCCCAGAGCGGAAGCAGTGCTTACGGTGCAGTCTCGGTGCGGGTTGCGATGCACGCGCAAGCCGAGCTAGCAGGGACGGTGCCAGCCACGGTCTTCTACCCCCGTCCCGAGGTTGAGTCCGCGTTGATCAGAATCACGCGACGTTCCCGGGCGTTGGCGCCGGTTGCGCGCGCTGAAGTCAATCGGCTTGTTACGACAGCATTTGCGCATCGTCGCCAGATGCTGCGCCGCACGTTGCGCAGCGTGTTCGATGACGTTGAGGGAACTATGGCCAAAGCTGGACTAGATCCGAGTGAACGCCCCGAGCGTCTTGGTCTGGCCGATTGGGTGCGGCTGGCTGAAGTGTCGCTGGGTTCTGCGGCACCGGTGGTAACGGCGGACGACGACGGGTGACCCAATACGAGGAGCCTGCGAACAACGCTGTGAGCAACGTTGCGTGCTTCGCTGCCGCAGCTAGCTCATCGCCTAGAACGCCGCCCAGCAGATCTCCGAGTGACTCTCCCATTAAGTCTCCTCTTGAAGTCGGGTCTCGTTGTGAACCGGTGCGGTTATTGGCCCCGGCAAAGCTGACGCTGCGACTTCGCATCACCGGAGTTAGGTGCGACGGTTATCACTTCATCGATGCCGAGATGGTCACGCTTGATCTGTGCGACGAACTCATCGTGTACCCGATCTCGGGCTCGCCAACAAAAGCCTCTTCGGTAGAAGTGGTGCCGGTTGCTAACTGTTCGTCCGCTTCTGCGTGGGACATTCCCAGCGATGAATCCAATTTGGTGATGCGGGCGCTGGCACTAGCTGGCCGCACTGCGCAAGTTGAGATACGCAAGCGCATCCCGCCCGGTGCGGGCCTCGGCGGCGGATCGGCCGATGCGGCTGCTGTGCTTCGCTGGGCGAATCGGCTGGCGATTGCAGAGGCCTATGAGTCGTCGGCCAGCGGTACGACCCCGGAACCGCGAGTCGTTGATGTCCGCCAGGCAGCCACGCTTGGCGCAGATGTGGCGTTCTGCCTCCTCGGAGGCCGCGCACGCGTGACTGGCATCGGCGAGATCGTGACACCCCTTCCGTTCCGGAAGCAGTCATTTGTCTTGTGGACGCCGCCGATCCAAGTTGACACCGCTGCGGTGTATCGGCGTTGGGACGAACTGGGCGGACCATCGGGCGCTGCGAACGACCTGGAATCGGCGGCATGTTCGGTGCATCCTGAACTCGCTTCTTGGCGAGCCGAGCTGGCTCGCATTTCTAGGCGCACACCGCGGCTGGCGGGTAGTGGCAGCACTTGGTTCGTGACAGCCCCCTTCGGCGCAGACGTGTTCGCTCAAGGCAGCGATAGCGTCGGCGCGGTCAGCGCGAGCGCCATCGGTCGCCTTTAGGGGTGTTCCTCCAAGCTGCGGGCCGGTGAGACACAGCCGACACACGAGACTCAGCCGTTGGTAGGCGAGACGTAGCCTTCGGCAGGCAACCAGATCAGCGGCGTTAGCGATTGCGACGCTGGTAGCGAGTGCGCCGCAACATCTTTCGGTGCTTCTTCTTACGCATCCGCTTGCGGCGCTTCTTGACCAGCGATCCCATGAAGCTCCGCACGTTAGCGCGAAGCAGAGCGCATCCCACAGCACCGACTCGGCTATCACGCTGGAGCGTGGCATTGACACCCGGCGTACGTGCTCTATCGTGCGATCTGTTTGGGAACAACCCAAATCACATAGTAAGCACCGAGGTCAACATGAATCGAAGCGTCGTCGGGCCCTCGACACCTAGCGGCCAAAGCCTCAAGCGGCTGATGGTGGCTGCCACAGCCATGATCGCTGCAGCGACCATGGTCGTAACTGCCACCGTCTCAGCCCAGCAGTCCGACGCGCCTAATCCGCCAACCGGTTTGATGACGGAATTCGTAACCAGCAACTCGGCCCGTGTTGCGTGGCAACCGTCGGCTGTCAACAATTGCCAAGTGAGCGAGTACAACGTTCTCGTCACAGAGGTAGTAGGCAAAACGGATGTTGTGGATGTCCGAGTGCCGGGTTATTTGAGTGCGTACCTGATTGACAACTTGAACCCCGCGACGCCTTATGAAGTTCGCGTCTATGCCTACTCAGAAGATCCGGGCTGCGACAGCGGCAGCACTCCTGCCATGTTGCCGTTCAACACGGAAAAAGGCGAAGGCCCTAGCACTCCCAGCACCCCGACCACCACTACTACCCCAGTAGTAGCTCAACCGGTTGTCCCGAAGCCACTCAATGTGCCCAGTCAGCCGCAGAACGTCAGTCACGAAATCACTCACAATCAACTGGTTGTGTCCTGGAACCCCAGCACCGTCGGTGGCGGGTGCGGGCTCAATCACTACATAGCAGTCCTAGTTAAACTTGATGGGGAAGGACAGCCAACCGCTCTCGTCGTCGAGAAGAGAACCGAGGCCAATGCCCCTCTTTCGGCTACCTTCGGCAACCTGGTACCGGAATCGCCCTACTACGTTTATCTAGCCGCAGTGGGTGACGGAAGCTGCGACGGTCACCGCTACGGCCCAAAAGTGGAGCACTACTTCAAGACGCTCCCCGTTCCGCCTCCACCAACCAGCACCACCACCACAACCACCACAACCACCACGACTACCATGCCAGGCATCACCCTCGAGGGTGAAGACCGCGACGTTGGTGTTAAAGAAGCGCTGCCAGTAACGCAAAAAGGGGTTTCTGATGGACAGGAAGAGACCACCCAGAAACGGCGTGTCCGGTCTCCAGCGGTACGTCAACTGGCGGTCACGCCCTCTAACGATGGCACCGCGTTGGTGACCTGGTCTCAAGCACCGCTTAGCAAGCCTGATAGTAACCGTTTTCGATGCGATTCAGGGCAACCACGGGAATACCGTTATCGAGTGATTGAGTGGGCTGAAGCTGGGGGTAGGGTGGTTGGCTCCAAGATAATTGATCGCCTAGTCACAAGCGATACTTCTGCAACTGTCACCGGTTTGACAGATGGGAGCCAATATGCGGTGCTGGTTTGGTCTAAGCCTGCTGCGCCCTGCAAAGGGTGGTCCCCGTTTCGTCGAGTGGTTTGGGCCCAAACAGGCGGCTGATCACATGGGTTACAGAGCGAGGTACTGATCCAGTACCAGCCGGTAGAAGACCCGGCAACATCAAACCCGTCGGTGCTCGACGCATCGGCGGGCTTCTTGTTGCACCCGCAGTGTTGACTTGCGCGCGGCGTCGCTGCTTGCGCGGCCGACCGTTGCGCCCAAGCGGCTCGTTACCCTCGGCACGTAGACACGCTTCGCAAGCACTCAGCTTGAGTGGTTGATCGCAATCGGGGATCGTTCAATTGGCAGGACATCGGGTTTTGGTCCCGACAATGGAGGTTCGAGCCCTCCTCCCCGAACCAGAGTTCGTTAGGCCAGCGTTCCCCGAAACGCAGCGCCTCAAACTCAGGCTTCCCTTACTCTGGTTTCCCGTACTCTGGGTCTTCGTACCTTGGCTCCCTGGCCATGGACTCTGTCGATTGCACACTGAACTGGTGGAATGCCCGCAGCGCGCATGAGCGGTGGCTGTGCAGCCGTCCTGCTGGCGGCAGGCACCGGTACTCGAATGGCCTCCGATTTGCCCAAGCCGCTTCACCCGGTGGCAGGTCGTGCCATGGTGCTGCGAGTGCTTGATGCCCTGGCTGGTGCGCAGGCGGAACCCGTGGTGGTGGTAGTCGGGCACGGCGCAGCCCAGGTAACTGAAGCCACCCGTGCCGGGGCTCCACAACCCGACCGATTGCTGTTCGCGACGCAACGTGTTCAACGCGGCACAGGTGACGCGACGCGTGTTGGCCTATCGGCGCTAGAGCAGCAAAGTCAAGCCACCGACGTTTTGGTGTTGCCTGGCGATGCGCCACTATTGCAAGCGGGCACGCTGACTCAGGTCGTCTGTGAGCGCCGTCGACTTGACGCTGCTGCCAGTGTGCTCACCGCACAACTCGCAGATCCGACAGGCTACGGACGCATCGTGCGCAACGACGGGCTGATTGAGGTCGTGGAACAGCGCGACGCATCGTCATCTCAGTCACAGATTCGCGAGATCAACGCAGGTGTCTATTGCTTTGCAGTCTCGGCGTTGCGGTTGGCGCTGACCGAGTTGAGCCCAGAGAACGCTCAGTCCGAGTACTACCTCACCCAGGCCATAGGGATTCTGGCGCGCCGCGGCGAGCGAATCGCCACAGTGGCCACCGCCGATCCCACCGAGGCGCTGGGTGTGAACGACACCTCCCAACTTGAGGCCTGCGAAGCGGCACTGGCTGCGCGCGCGGCACCCAACAGCACTAGCGTTCCGCAGCCGGACAAGTCGCCGCGGGATCTGGGCCGCAGGATCTAGTCAGGGCAGTCGGGTAGTCTCGGCTTTTCGCCGGACAGCCGAACATGCCGTCAAACCCCGTTGCTGAAAGTTCAGCGTCTCCCGTGAGCGAGTCTGCGTTCAGCACGGCCCCCGGGGGACTGCGGCGAAGGGAATACGCAATGGAATTGGTCACCAAAAAGCGCCTGCACCTGTTCAGCGGTCGGGCCAACCCCGAACTGGCCACTGAGATCGCCGAACATCTAGGTGTAGAGCTGGGCGACCCCGGCCTTATTGACTTCGCCAACGGGGAAATCAAATGCAAGTTCGCTGAGTCGATCCGTGGCGGCGACGTGTTCATCATCCAGAGCCACGCCGCGTGCGAGACCATGACATCCAACGACGCGATCATGGAGCATCTCATCATGGTTGATGCCGCGAGGCGCGCTTCAGCCAAGCGAATCACCGCGGTGGCACCATTGTTCGGGTACGCCCGTCAAGACCGCAAAGCGGCCGGGCGCGAGCCCATCACCGCGCGCCTGCTGGCTGACTTGTTCACCGTGGCGGGAGCTGAGCGCCTAGTGTCAATTGACTTGCACAGTGGCCAGATCCAAGGGTTCTTTGACGGCCCGGTGGATCATCTAACAGCGGCGCCCGTGCTCATTGACTACCTGTCGGGCGTTATGGGCCAGGACTCAGTGATCGTGTCACCCGACACGGGTCGGGTGAAGGTGGCTGAACGCTACGCCACCCGGCTGGGTTGCGATGTTGCTTCGATCTACAAGCGTCGTGCCACCGACAGCGCCAATGAGTCAGAGGCCCTCGGCATCATGGGGGAAGTAGCGGGTCGTACCTGCGTGATCATCGATGACATGATTGACACGGCTGGCACTATCTGCTCGGCGACTGAGACCCTGGTCGAACACGGCGCTTCAGATGTGATGTGTGCCAGCACGCACGGCTTGTTTTCTGAACCTGCTGTGGACCGCTTGAAGAACTCCTCGCTGAGTCAGGTCATCGTAACCAACACGGTGCCAATCCCCAGCGGCAAGCAGTTTGACAAGTTGGTGGTGCTTAGCGTGGCGGGAGTATTCGCCGATGCGCTTGAATCAGTGTTTGAAGACGCATCGGTGTCGGAGATCTTCGACGGCCAGAACTTGTTTTGAGCAGCCTTTCTCGTAGGCTTTCGCGTCGCTGAAGGAAGGGCCAGCATGGAACAGCTCAAGCTCATAGCGGAGACCCGCAACGCAACTGGCTCGGGCCCGTCTCGGCGCTTGCGTGCGCAGAACAAGATCCCAGCGGTGATGTACGGTCACCGCAGCGACCCTGTGCTGATAACGCTGGACCGTCTCAGGTTCCGGGCTGCGTTGAATGCAGCGGGCCCGAACGCCATCATTACGCTCGAAGTTGGCGGCAAAAACCACTTAACCATCGTGAAAGACATGCAACGCGACTCGATCGCCAATCGCGTTACTCACGTGGACTTTTTGCTCATCTCACTTGATGAGATCCTTGAGGTTGACGTGCCGATTCGCCTTGTGGGTGAGGCAGCGATAGCTGGTCGCGAAGGCGCGGTGGTGCAACAGCAGCTCATGTCGTTGCATGTGGCGTCACCTGCTGGTCTGATTCCGTCGGCATTTGACGTGAACGTGGAGTCGCTCTCGTTGGAGAACCCGATACGGGTCAGCGATCTCGCATTGCCCGAGGGCATGGAGTGCCCGCTCGACGGCGACACTCTAATCGTTATAGCGCAGCGCTCACGGGCCTCAGTGGCAGCCGAGCAGGTGGGCGACGCAGGCGAGCCTGGCACCAGCGACGAGCCGGGTGTCGGCGACGAGGACTGACCTATCAAGTGTCGGTGTTCCGCCGAGCGGCCGCGCGGCGGGGAGCTACCGCTGACTGGCTGGTGGTAGGTCTGGGAAATCCACCGGATCGGTATGCCGGTAGCCGTCACAACGTAGGAGCGGAGGCGACGCAGCGCTGGGCATCTCTGCTAGGCATCGAGTTCTCCCCGCAGCGGCGTGAACATGCCCGCGTTGCGCAAGCCACGGTCAGCGGGCGCAGCGTCGCGCTGGCGTGCCCTACTACCTTCATGAACGAGAGCGGTCGCAGCGTTGGCGCACTTGTCAAGCGTCACGGCATCGTCGAACCACGACAACTAGTTGTGTTGCACGACGAGCTTGATCTTGAACCCGGCCAGGTGCGGCTCAAGGCGGGCGGAGGTACGGCGGGCCACAACGGACTTGCCTCGATTGCTGGTCAACTTGGCACGCGGGACTTCTTGCGATTGCGCATAGGCGTGGGTAAGCCGCCGCGCCCCGAAGCCGGTGCAAAATGGGTGCTTGCTAAGCCAACACGCACCGAAGCAGCGCTGATCGACTCGGCACTGGATCTGTTAGTGACAGGCCTGGAAGTGCTGGTGCGAGAAGGCGTTGAGTCCTCCATGAACTTAACCAATGTCCGTCGCCGCGTTCGGGAGGCTCATCCCCATTGAGAACAGCCCCCTCAAGTGCGGCGAGCCCAGCAAGCCCACATACTCCAGCAAGTCCACATGCCCCAGCGAGCCCAGAGATCCCGAGGAGCACAGCACCGTTGCGGGTGCTGACCGAGCGCCTCAGCCGGGACAGCGGCTTTGTGTCCATGTTGGGTCGTTCCGCTGGAACGATCTCGATTGCCCAGGGAATTAGACCGTTCGTCACCGCTGGCTTAGCCACGCTGGGGTCTAAGTCGCCGGTGTTGGTAGTGACGGCCACCGCTAGCGAGGCGGAGCGCTACGCGGCCGACGTTGGCGCTTGGTTGGGACCCCAGCACGTAGCGCTGTTCGCAGCTTGGGAGACGCTGCCGTTTGAGCGCGTTAGCCCGGCAACCGAGACGATGGGGCAGCGGCTGGCGGTGCTAGAAGCACTCAAATCCCGCACGGCTACTCAAGAGCCCGCGCTGGAGGTCCGTGCGCTAGAGGCCCCCGCGCTGCAGGTAATAGTCGCCCCGATCCGTGCGTTGTTGCAGCGAATCAGCCCGGACGCTTGTGGCCCTGGAAGCTCTGTGCTTCGCGTGATCAAAGGCGAGCGCTACGACCCCCAGGAGCTGGTCGCACAGCTAGTGGCGTGGGGCTACCGGCGAGAACATCAGGTTGAGCACCGCGGTGAGATCGCGGTACGAGGCGGCATCGTGGATGCCTTCTGCCCGACCGCCACCGCACCAGTGCGAGTTGACCTGTGGGGCGACGAGATTGACCGGCTAACGCAGTTCTCCGTTGCCGATCAACGTTCGATAGCCGAAATAGCCGCCACGAAGCTGTATCCAGCTCGGGAAATGCGCCCCGACGCTGACATGCGCGAACGGGCGGCGGCGCTGGCTTCACGCGAGCCATGGTGTGCCGAGCACATGGATCGTCTGGCCCGCGGAGAGCTCTTTGACGGCATGGAGTCTTGGCTTCCCTGGCTAGCGACCGACGAGATCGTGTTGCCGGACCTGCTCGGTCCTGACTCGCTGGTGCTTTTGTGCGAACCGCGGCGGCTCGCTGATCGAGCGGCTGACATCACAGCGGAAACCGACGATCTCACTCGTTCGCTGGCTGTGACGTGGGGTCTGCGCAGTTCTCACTCTGACTACTCGCGCTCTGCTCTTGCCCCCGACAGCGACGACTATCACGAAGACCACCATGACAATGACCTCGCGACAGCTTTCCCGCGGTTGCATGTCGCATTTGACCGGCTGCTGGCGAAGTGTCGTTCAGCCGTGTGGTCAGTGGACTCCACTGCAGCACCCACAGCGGAGGGGGCCGAAGGGCTTCGCGTTGCTAGCGAGCCATGGGTTCCCGCTGCTGGTGATCCCGAACGCTTAGTGGCTCAACTGCGGAGTCTGGTAGCAGGCGCGCAGCCATCTAGCACAGTGTCGGATCGACCCATCGTGGTTGTAGCTGCCGAAGGAGACGGTTCGGCTGCTCGTCTCGCTGACACTCTTAGCGCGCAGGAAGTCCCCTTGCGCCCCTATCAAGGATCGGGTCTGAGCAGCGGATCGGCCGACTTCAAGCCGACCCCGGGTGGTCACGTCGTAGTAGCGCCCCTCAACGAGGGCTTCATTGCGCCAAGCGCCGGTGTTGCGGTACTACCAGAGGCCGAGTTCACAGGTCGCCGCCGGGTCCATCGCGCAGCTCGACGCAGAACCGGTGTGGCGCCCTCCTTTGAAGACATGAAAGTCGGCAACTACGTCGTCCATCACCATCACGGCATAGCTCGCTACGCGGGAATCACCAGGCGCGCATTCGGCAACGACGAGCGTGACTACCTTGAGTTGGAGTTCCGCGGCACAGACCGGCTCTATCTGCCCACCGAGCAAATCGACTTGATTCGGCCCTATATAGGTGGGGAAACGCCACGCCTCAGTCGAATGGGCGGCAGCGACTTTCAACGCCAAAAAGCCAAGGTACGAGCCGCGGTAGCTGAGATCGCACAGGAGCTGGTGGTGCTCTACCAGCGGCGCATCACCACCACAGGCAGCTCATTCGATCCCGACGGTTGGGGTATGGCCGAGCTGGCCGACAGTTTCCCTTACACCCCAACACCCGACCAGCGCCAAACCATCGATGCAGTGCTGGCCGATATGTCCGAGCCAACACCGATGGATCGGCTCGTATGCGGCGATGTCGGTTTTGGCAAGACTGAGGTGGCGGTTCGGGCCGCGTTCTGCGCGGTAAGCAGCGGGAAACAAGCAGCGGTGCTGGTGCCCACCACGCTGTTGGCTCGACAGCACTATCAGACCTTCACCGAACGCTATGCCGACCATGCAGTGCGTGTCGAAGTGCTAAGTCGCTTTCTCACTCCCGCTGAACAACGGGCGGTGGTCTCCGGAGTTGCCGACGGTTCGGTCGATGTCGTAATTGGCACGCACAGGCTGCTGTCGGGCGATGTCCAGTTCAAGAACTTGGGCCTGTTGGTGGTTGATGAAGAACAGCGCTTCGGCGTGAGCCACAAAGAAGCGATAAAGCACCTGCGCGCCGAGATTGATGTGCTGACACTGACGGCCACACCGATTCCAAGGACGCTGGAGATGGCACTCACCGGCATCCGAGACCTATCGCTGCTGCAGACACCACCCGCCGAACGTCAGCCCATCCTCACACATGTCGGCCCCTACGACGAACGCGCAGTCAGTGAAGCCATCCGCCGCGAACTACTACGCGAAGGCCAGGTCTTTTTCGTACACAACCGAGTCATCGATATTGACGTGGTAGCAGCCGGGCTGGCCGAACTCGTACCGGAGGCGCGCATCGCCGTTGCGCATGGCCAGATGGACGAGGGGACGCTGGAACAGGTGGTCGTGGACTTCTGGGAAGGCGCATACGACGTATTGGTGTGTACAACCATCATTGAGTCGGGCATTGACATGCCGAGCGTCAACACGCTTGTGGTAGACCGCGCCGACCTGCTTGGGCTTGGGCAACTGCATCAGATCCGCGGACGTGTTGGCCGGTCGGGGCAACGTGCTTACGCCTACTTGTTCTATCCCGAGACCCACTCGTTATCCGAAGAGGCCTATGAGCGTCTTCGCACCATCGGTGAGTCGACCGAGTTGGGTTCGGGCTATCGAATAGCCATGCGCGATCTCCAACTGCGCGGCGCTGGCAACTTGCTCAGTGGAGTGCAGGCCGGTCATGTGGCAGCAGTCGGATACGACCTCTATTGCGAGCTAGTTAGCGAGGCCGTGGCAGAGCTCAGTGGCGAAACGCCCGAGCAACCGCCCGAAATCGTCATCGATCTGCCACTGGCGGCTCACCTCCCCGATGACTATGTCGTGGACGCTACGGGACGTCTGGAGGCGTATCGCCGCCTTGGTGCGGTTACTGAGCTGGTTGAAGTTGCCGATATCGAAGCCGAATGGACCGATCGTTATGGACCCATCCCGCCTTCGGCCCAAACGTTGCTACACATAGCGTTGCTGCGTGCCGAATGCCATCGGCTGGACCTGAAAACCGTCGCCTTTGTGCCCGGTCGCGATGGCGGCAGAGTACGGCTTGGTCCGCTCTCGCTAACAGCGAGTGAACAGTTGCGCATGCGTCGCATATGCGCTGGCACGCCTTTCTCCGCGGCGCGATACAAGACAGAAACCGAGGAGGTGCATTTGTCGGTACGGGCGCTAAAGCCAGCGACAGTCGGGCATCTATTCTCGTTTTGTCGCCAGCTACGGCCGCCGCAAGTCGAGGAAGGCGCCACGGCTGGCACAGAAAGCGCGGCACAAAGCACCTAGTCTTCGCCGGTGCTAGGCGGGGCCATAACACAAGTCCACAGCAACCAAGAGCGGTAGGTCAGATTTGTGAAGCGACGAGTTAGGTGGCTTGCCGGGCTGGCGTGTGCGGTCCTGGCGTTGGCTGCGTGTTCCGATAGCGCTGATGTGGTCACCGTTCATACGGGCCTGGAAGCTGACGTCGTAGAAGAACTCGACTCAGACGGCGATGGGATTGTCTCACAAGAGGCACTGAATGTGGCAGTCCATGAGTCGCTGGAGGCGGCGGCACGCTCAGAAATTCAGGCGGCACAGGACGCGAGGGAGGAGCAATATCAGGCGCTATTGGCGGACAGTGACGCTGTTGCGGCCAGCATCTCTCGTGCGCCGCTGCTGGTTGGGGATGTGCGAGCGAACCTTGTCGCCTCGCCCATCACCCAGATGGACGACCCGCAGAAACCCACACACGAGGAATTCGTGTCGAGGCTCACATCAATGATCAATTTGCGCCTCGTGGGCCGTGCGCTTACCGACTTTGGTTTTCCGGTCGACCTCAGCGCCGATGAGTCCGAAATAGGCGCGCAGGTGCGAATACACGTCAACGGTGAGTTTGAGGAGTTTGCGCAGGCATACGTTGTTGAGGAGGATCCCAGGGTTGAGCGAGTGGTAACGCCTCATTGTGTGAGCTTGCTTGCACTGGGGACCCAAGCCGATGCCGCCGCGGCTATAGCGCGTGTGGAGGCCGGTGAGTCCTTCGGCGATGTCGCCGACGAGGTCAACCTGCCCGGATTTACAGGGGCGGCGGGAGTCCTCGGATGCGGCCTGCCGTTCGATTTGCTCGGAAGCGGTGAGCCCGCCCAGCATCTGTTTGCACTAGAGCCAGGCGGCCTGACGGAACCGCTGTCCTTGCCGTCGTCTGGCACCCCCGATGGCGTGCTGTGGGCGGTGTTTCGCCTCGATTCGCTGGACACCGACGCTACCGATCTCGCTTCTATCGGCCCGTTCGCCGAATACGTACTGAGTCAGGTGATACCGGAATACGAAGTGAGTATCGCCCCGGAAATCGGCTCGTGGGACGTCAGCACTCTGGCAGTGGCAATGCCAGCGCTAGCGCCGCCAGCTTCATCGACATCGCCTAGTTCGACAACTCAATCACCAACAAGCCAGTGAGTCGCCCTCCGACCAAGTCTGCGAGTGGTTTGCCCGCCGCCGCTGAGCTGAACGAGTCGGCGCAACCAGCAGACATTGGCGGCTGTCTCGTCTCGCTGCATGAGGTGATTGCCAGGTTGCGCCGCGAATGCCCTTGGGATCAAGCGCAGACGCATGGTTCGCTAGCGCGCTATGCCCTCAACGAAGCCTCGGAGCTGGCTGAAGCACTGCAGGCAGCTCAAGAAGCGCTTGACCGAAGCGTCGACGACGATGCTGAAACCGACAATGGCACACAAGCCAAAGGCACACAAGCCCAAGGCACAGCAGACCCTCGCACTACAGACGCAGCCACAGCAATAGAGGACTTGGTGGAAGAACTGGGTGATGTGCTGCTGCAGGTCCTGCTGAACGCTGCGATCGGCGAGCAAGCGGGCACATTCACCTTGGCCGAAGTGATTCAGACCGTTGAGGCCAAGATGGTGCGCCGCCATCCCCATGTTTTCGAGCGCGACCCGAACGCTCCTGCGCTCACCCAAGACGAGCTCTCGCAGCAGTGGGAGAGGATCAAGGCGGCCGAACGAGCGACTCGCGAGCACCGCATTGCCGAACGTCGCAGCTTCGGTACTCTCGTGTCGCGTGACAGCGAGCGCGTCAACGCAGATAGCGATGGTGAAGGGCCGCGAGGTTCTTGATTCCCGCGGCAATCCCACGACCGAAGCAGAAGTCTGGACTAAAGGTGGTGCGGTAGGCCGCGCCATAGTGCCCTCGGGTGCTTCCACCGGCCGATTCGAGGCTGTTGAGCTGCGCGATGGCGACAAGCGTTACGGCGGCAAGGGCGTCGCGGCGGTTGTGGGACACGTGAATGGCGAAATAGCCGACGCGCTCATTGGTCTTGACGCTGTCGATCAGCGAACGATTGACCGCACGCTGATTGAACTTGATGCCACCATGAACAAGTCTCGCCTGGGAGCGAACGCAGTGTTGGCTGCTTCGCTAGCAACTGCACATGGCGCTGCGGCGGCACTGGGCCTTTCGCTCTATCGACACATCGGTGGCACCAACGCGCATGTCTTGCCGACACCAATGATGAACATCATCAATGGCGGCCAACATGCCGACAACAACGTCGACCTGCAGGAGTTCATGATCGTCCCCGTCGGTGCAGCCTCCTATTCGGAGGCGCTGCGGTGGGGCACCGAGACCTATCACGTGCTAAGCGCCGTTTTGCGTTCCCGCGGGCTGTCTACCGCGGTCGGCGATGAAGGCGGCTTCGCGCCCGACCTGGAATCCAACGAGGCGGCGCTTGCTTTGTTGATCGAAGCGATCGGCGAAGCGGGCTTCGAACCCGGCGCCGACATCGCGCTCGCCCTGGATGTGGCCTCTACCGAGTTCTACGCAGACGGGGTGTACACCCTCGCTGGCGAGGGCCGCCAATTGGACGCCAGCGGATTTGCCCAATACCTGGCCGACCTATGTGAGCGCTATCCGATCTACTCGGTTGAGGACGGCATGGCCGAAGACGACTGGGACGGCTGGTCTGTACTTGGCGAATTGCTAGGCCAGCAGGTGCAGTTGGTAGGCGACGATCTGTTCGTGACGAACGTTGAACGATTGGAGCGCGGCATAGCAGCGGGGGTAGCCAACAGTGTGTTGGTTAAGGTCAACCAGATCGGCACGTTGACAGAGACGCTCGACACCGTTGAGTTGGCGGGACGGTTTGGTTACACCTCGGTGTTGTCACACCGGTCCGGCGAGACCGAGGACACGACCATTGCCGACCTGGCCGTGGCAACCAACTGCGGGCAGATCAAGACCGGCGCGCCAGCGCGCTCTGACCGAGTCGCCAAGTACAACCGGCTGCTACGAATCGAGGAGGAGCTTGGCGAGAATGCCGCCTACCGAGGCGGCAGCTCGCTGGCTGGTCGCCCATGAACACCCGATCAGCGAGAGCGCAGTCCGCGCAGCCCCAGTCCGGGAACACCCAGTCGACTACCCAAGCTCGCCGTGGGGCGGGCCGAGCGCGACCCATGGTGATGCTCGTGGCAGCGCTCGTCCTAGTGGGCGCGGTCGGAGCGCTGTTGGTGTTGCTCACGCCCTGGCAGTCGTTGGCAAATCAGCGGCGCAACATTGACCACGCGACGGACACGCTTGCGCGGCTGCAAGCGGAAACCTCACAGTTGGCCGAGCAGGTGGCCGAAGCTAAAGACCCCGTCGTAGTAGAGCGACTCGCACGCGCACAACTCTCGCTGGTGCGCGAGGGCGACACTCTGTATCGGCTCAACGTGGATCCCGCAGACGTGGTCGCGCTGCCAGCAGCTTGGCCTCTGCCGGGTGTAGCGCATCTGCTCGGCGACTAAGCCCAAAGTCCGGGTGTCCGCATGCGGTCGGTTCATGGTGCATGATGGTGGCCGCTCAACCACGAAGTTGTGTACGTCGCTTAACTAACGGTTAGGCGACTAACGGTTGGGCGCAATATGCTCAGCTAGCGGGCTGAGCGACAAACTGCTCGGCCTCACAGCCGACGAAAAACTGCTCGGCCTCACGGCCGACGAAAAGCTGCTCGGCCTCAAGGCCGACGGAACGGGAGAGGCCATCGTGGAGATCAGTGTCACTGTGAACGGCGAGACTCGCACGGGCGATGTCGAGCCGCGCACGCTGCTCGTGTACTGGTTGCGGGACGACCTGCGATTGACCGGCACAAACGTGGGATGCGATACCTCCTCGTGCGGTGCATGCACCGTCCACGTGAATGGCGAGTCGGTGAAGTCCTGCACGATGCTGGCAGCGCAGGCCGACGGTCAGAACATCTTGACCATTGAAGGACTAGCGCCTTCGGAAGAAGAGCTGCACCCCATGCAGGAGGCATTCCGCCAGAATCACGGCCTGCAGTGTGGATATTGCACCCCGGGCATGGTTATGGCGGCGGTATCACTGCTCAAAGAGAATCCCGATCCTTCCGAACGGGAAGTCCGCTTGGGACTAGAAGGCAACCTGTGCCGTTGCACGGGCTACCACAACATCGTCAAGTCGGTGCTGGCCTGCGCGGCTGGCGAGACAACGGCCTGAGGGGAGCGCAGCAATGATTCCTGCAGCATTTGACTACGCACGGGCTGGCTCCGCGGAGGAGGCCATAGCGCTGCTGGGCGAGCATGGCGATGAGGCCAAGCTGCTGGCTGGCGGCCATTCGCTATTGCCGATGATGAAACTCCGCCTCGCGGTGCCGAGCGTGCTCATCGACATCGGCCCACTCGGCGATCTCAGCTACATCAACGATGCCGGAGATCATGTGGCTATCGGAGCGCTTACTCGGCACCGTGCGCTAGAGACCAGTGATCTGTTAGCTAACGAGTGCCCGCTGCTGGCACACGTCGCAGGCGAGGTGGGTGATCCTCAGGTACGCCACCGCGGCACAATTGGCGGCTCACTTGCGCACTCCGACCCCGCGTCGGACCTGCCAGCGGCGGTGTTGGCACTCGGTGGCACGTTGGTCGCACAAGGCCCCAATGGCAGCCGTGAGATTTCCGCAGGCGATTTCTTCACTGGTTATTTTGAGTCAGCACTCAACGACGATGAGATGCTCACCGAGATCCGCGTTCCGAAGGCACCTGGCCGGGCTTGGAACTACCAGAAGTTCAATCGGCGGGCGCAAGACTGGGCGATTGTCGGCGTGGCTGCGGTGACCGTCAATGGCGGGACGAACGTGTCCTTAGTGAACATGGGCTCGGTACCGCTGCGCGCCAGCGCGGTTGAAGCGGCGCTGGCTGGCGGGGCTAGCGCGGCGGACGCTGCCGAGCAGGCTGCCGAAGGCACCGATGCCCCGACCGACTTGAACGCGACTCCGGACTATCGCAATCACCTCGCCAGGGTCCTTACCCGCCGGGCACTGGAAACTGCCGGTATTAGTTGACCAGAATTGGCCGGTAATCGGCCGACCAGTAGCTCAGCTAGCTGAACTACCAGCTAGCTCAACTACCGACTCAGTCCAAGAGGCCCGTGGCTTGGCCGCCGTCCACCAGTAGCCCTGTGCCGGTGATGAACTTGGCTTGTTCGCTGCACAAAAACGCTACGGCCGCGCCGAAGTCATCGGCGTCGCCGCAGAGGCCCGTCGGGTTGCTGCGACCTGCCTGGGACCTATCCATAATCTTGGCCACGCGATCGGTCCAGTGGCTGCCCGGTTGAGCTGAGTTGACGGTCACTCCGTCGCCTGCCACTTCTCTCGCTGTGATCTTGAGGAAGCTCGTCAAGCCAGCCCGCGCAACCGAACTGGCAAGCAGAAACGGGATGGGCTGCTTAACACCCACGCTGGTGATAGCGCAAACGCGCCCCCAGCCCCTCTCGCGCATTGGCCCGATGGCCACCCGGCACATCTCAATCATGGCCTTGCAGTTCATATCGAACGCGGACTGAAACGCATCGATTTCGGTGTCCTCGAATGTGCCCGGCGGAGGCCCGCCAGCATTGGTGACCAAGATGTCAACCGAGCCAAGTCCCGCAATTGCCTGCTCTACGAAGTTGCGCCCCTCTCGCGGATTGCCCAAGTCGGCGTTGATCGTCAGTACCTCGCCGCTGATCTCGTTCGCCGCAGCATCCAAACGCTCAGAGTCGCGCCCGCATATCGCTACCCGGACACCCTCGGCTGCAAGAGCCTTGGCCGCTCCGAGGCCCAAACCGGCCGAGCCAGCCGCAACGGCCGCTGTGCGTCCTGAAATACCCAGATCCATAGCTGTTCCCCCAGTTAGTCAAGCAAGTACACGCAAGTTCTTGAAAATACCTGCAAGAAAATACCTGCAAATGGTCGGCCAGGACCGTAGCCAACCCCGACGCCGACGCGCCGACCAATCTCATACGTGCCCAACAACATCGCCGAGTGACGAGGCGTAGTATTAGAGCGTGAGCATGGCCACTGCCCAGTTGACGCACGACGAGATCGTGGCGCAAGTAACTGGCGGCATGACGCGAACCGACTTGCCACCGTTCGCTGGCTCAGATCGTCTTCGTCCCGATGGTCGACCCCGACCGGCCTTTAGAGCACAGTTGCGCCGCATCCCCAACGGCATAAACACAGTCGAGGTGATCGCAACGCTGTCGGCGCCCGTTGCCGTTATCGCCGCTGTGATCGCCCTCGGTCACCCGCTCGCCATCGTCGCCGCCGTGCCGGTTATCGGCACGCTGCAGTTGCGAATGTTCGTACTTCATCACGAAGCGGCGCATCGGCTGCTGTTCTCAAATCGTTGGCTGAACGACCGAATCGGCATAAATCTGGTCGGGTGGCTACCACTGGGCACCGGTTCGCACCACTACCGCCGGGGTCACGCCAACCATCATCGTGACGAATTCGGCCCCAAAGAACCCGACTTTTTGCTTTACTCCTTCTACCCAATCTCGCCGAAGTCTCTGCGCCGAAAGCTGGCGCGCGATGGCCTGGGTGTATCGGCCTGGCGCATCCTCAAGCCCCGCTTCACTGGTCTCGCCAAGCGGGAGTATCTGCCCCTAAGCCTGCGGTTCTTCGTAGGCCAAGCGCTGGTGTTCGGATTGTTCTGGGTGGCTGGCCAACCGTGGCTGTATTTGCTGTTGTGGGTGCTGCCGTGGCTCACCTGGTATCAGATCATCAACCGACTGCGGGCCATCGCTGAGCACGGCGGCATGACTCGTGCGCAAGACCGACGCCACACCACCCATCACATTCGACAGAGCTGGCCAGCGCGCATAGGTTTCGCGCCGTTTCATGTGGGCTACCACTTGGCCCACCATGTGGATTCAGGCGTTCCGGCTCGCAACTTGCCACGGTTGCAACGTGCGCTGGAAGAAGACGGCTACGTGGACGCCCGCACGTCGTGGCCGAACTACCGGACGCTGTGGCGCGCCTTGGCCTCAGCCAAACCGGCCTCAGCCAAACCGGCCTCAGCCACCTAACCCGCCACAGTCGCGCCAGCATTAGAGACACGAAGAGAAGGTGATGGAGCGCCTGAAGTCAACTCAACTAGGTTCGAGCTGCGGTCTACGGGTCTCAGAATTGTGCCTAGGAACCATGAACTTCGGGATTCCCGGACGCGGTCACCAGGGCGACTGGACGCTGGACATAGACCAAACTCGTCCGATCCTGGAGGCCGCCATTGACCGTGGCCTCTACTACTTCGATTGTGCAGACGTGTATGGCTTAGGCGCATCGGAGGAGGTAGTTGGACAACTGCTGCGTGAGCTTCTGCCGCGAGAACAATATGTGCTGACCACCAAAGTCTCTATGCCGATGGGCCGTCACCCCAACGAGTGCGGCCTTAGTCGCAAGCACATCATTGAGGGCATTGACAGCTCTTTGCGTCGGCTCGGCGTTGAGTACGTCGACCAGCTAATCATCCACCGTCATCCCCACGGCGTACCCGGCAGCGTGCGGACGCCTGTGGCTGAGTCAATGCAGGCCTTAGACGAGGTGGTCAAAGCCGGTAAGGCGCTGTATCTAGGTGGCTCGTCAATGTTCGCTTGGCAATTCGCCGAGTTGCAGTTCACCGCTGAGGTGAACGGTTGGACCAAGTTCGTCTCAATGCAGAATCACTACAACCTCATCTATCGTGAGGAAGAGCGAGAGATGAATCCCTACTGCGTTCAGCATGGAATCGCGCTCACACCTTGGTCTCCACTGGCACGTGGAATCTTGACAGGGTCATACCGCGGCAGCCTTGAGGGCGGCACAACCAGCCGTTCCCAAGGACAGGACCGCGCCCGCACCGAGAGTCTGTATCGAGGTGAGCGAGACTTCGACATTGCCAAGCGAGTGAGCGAGGTGGCGGAACGTCTGGATGTGCTCCCCGCCCAAGTGGCGCTGGCATGGCTCACGAACAAACCCGAGATCACAGCGCCAGTAGTCGGTGTGTCCAAAATCAGCCAGCTTGAGCAACTCGTCGAAGCCACCACTATTGAGCTCAGCCCAGACGACACCACCTACCTGGAAGAACTCTACAAACCCGTCGAAAACCTGCTGTCGATAGGTATGAGCTAGTGAGTCTGGGCAAGCTAGCGGGTTTGAGCAAAATAGGTATCGACTAAGCAGAGGAGCCAGGAGCTGCACGTGCAGTACTTTGATCTGGGGTCGTTTAGCTGGCCTGTGACCACGCCGAACCCACATGCGCAGCATTGGTTTGACCGTGGTATGGCGTGGTGCTACGGCTTCAATCACGAAGAAGCGATCTGCTGTTTCGACAGGGCGCTGCGACACGACCCCAACTTCTCCATGGCGCACTGGGGAATTGCCTATGCCATAGGGCCGAACTACAATAAGTCCTGGGACGACTTTGACGACGACGATCTGCGCGCTTCGCTACTAAGGGCCCGAACCGAAATGGCTGCCGCTGAGAAAGCTGCAACCAACGCCAGTGATATTGAACGCAGGCTGATCAGCGCGTTGGCGCACCGCTACCCGCCGATACCCCTAAAACCAAAACCCGACTATTTCGACCTTAGCGAGCTAGGTCCAGGGGATTTCGCTCGCTGGAACGATGCCTACGCCGATGCCATGCGCGATGTCTATCTGGCGCACCCCAGCGACCTGAATGTCTGCTGCCTCTTCGCAGAGGCAATCATGAACCGCACTCCTTGGGGATTGTGGGATCTGGAAACTGGCCAGCCCGCCGAGGGCGCAGGAACGTTAGAGGCCTGCGAAGTCCTGGAAAACGCATTTGAGGCTCTGGATCATGAGGGTGCCAACAGCCACATCGGACTGCTTCACATGTACATCCACTTGATGGAAATGTCACCGCACCCCGAACGAGCGCTCGCAGCGGGAGACCGGCTTGTAGAACTTGCGCCCGATGCCGGTCACCTAGTTCACATGCCCACCCACATTGACGTGTTGTGCGGCCACTACCACAACGTTGTTGAGCGCAACTCAGCCGCAATTGAAGCAGACCGAAAGTACCTGGAACTTGAAGGCGCAATGAACTTCTATTCCGCCTATCGCTGCCATGACTACCACTTCAAGGTGTACGGGGCGATGCTGGCGGGCCAGTACGGACCGGCCCTGGCCGCAGCGGAGGAGATGAATCGCACGTTGCCAGAGGAGTTGCTGAGAACGGGCTCGCCACCCATGGCCGACTGGCTGGAGGGCTTTGTCGCAGTCAAGCAACACGTGTACGTGCGCTTCGGCAAGTGGCACGAGATACTCGGCCAGCATCTGCCGATTGATCAAGAGTTCTATTGCTTGACCACAGCAATGATGCGTTACGCACGAACAGTGGCGTTCGCGTCGATGAATCGCGTGGATGAGGCGTTGGCCGAACGCGAAGCGTTCGCGCGCGCCAAAGCTCAGGTCTTGCCTAGCCGGACGCTGTTCAACAACTGCGGCCTGGACATATTGACCGTCGCAGAAGCGCTGTTGAACGGCGAAGTTGAATACCGCCGCGGCAACTTCGAAGTCGCCTTTGATCATCTGCGCCACGCCGTGGAGCTAGACGACAATCTGCCTTATGACGAACCTTGGGGTTGGATGCAACCGACGCGTCACGCGCTTGCGGCGTTGCTGGCAGAACAGGGCTATTTTGACGAGGCCGAAGCCCTCTACCGAGCCGACTTAGGCCTGGATAACCGACTGCGTCGTCCTTGCCAACACCCCGACAACGTCTGGAGCCTGCACGGTCTATACGAATGTTTACTTCGCCGCGGCGATTGCGCGGACACGGTCGAAGGGCGACTCATCAAACAGCGGCTCGACCTGGCGTTGGCCCGCGCGGATGTGCCGATAACTGCATCGTGCTTTTGTCGGCTGGACGCTGTTGGGTAGTTACTGGTCCCGATTCAGCCTGGTGGACCGGTCAACCTGAAAAACAGCTACGCATCGGGCTGCAAGTTGTGCCGTAGCATTGTTGGTCGTGTTCAAGCCGCCGGACAGCCCCGCCGACGTTTCGGCGGCGTTGTCCGAGCACGGCTACCTGCCCGACGACGGGCTGTCCACGGTGGTCTTTCTCTCCATCACAATGGAACGACCTCTGTTCTTGGAAGGCGACGCGGGCGTAGGCAAAACAGAACTGGCCAAGGTGCTAGCCGCTTGGACAGGCGGGGAGTTCATCCGCCTGCAGTGCTACGAAGGCATCGACTCCGCTCAAGCACTCTATGAGTGGGACTACACGCGTCAGCTCTTGCACTTGCGCACCGCAGAAGTGGCCGGACGCGCCGCTGCGGCTCCTGAGGCCATTGAAGATGAGCTGTATTCGGAGCGCTTCCTGATCCGTCGGCCGCTGCTAAAGGCCATTGACCACGACGACTCCGCGCCATCTGTTCTGGTGCCAGCCGTGCTACTAATTGACGAAGTTGACCGCGCAGACGACGAGTTTGAAGCCTTCTTGTTGGAGGTTCTGTCTGACTTCACTGTCACGGTGCCCGAGCTGGGCACGATCACAGCAGCGAGGCCGCCTCTGGTGGTGGTGACGTCCAATCGGACTCGCGATGTACACGACGCTCTCAAGCGCCGCTGCCTCTACCACTGGGTGTCACACCCGACGGTGGACCGCGAGGTGGAGATCGTAAAACTCAAGTTGCCAGACGTAGATGGCACGCTCGCACGGCAAGTGGCGTCGGCCGTGGCGGTCATGCGCGAAATGAGGCTCTACAAACCTCCTGGCGTGGCCGAGACCATTGACTGGGCCACAGCACTGGGACGCCTGGGCGCAGCCGAGCTTGACACACCCATGATTGAGGCCACGCTGGGCACAGTGCTGAAGTACCGCGAGGACCAACAGCGGGTCACTTCGGTGGGCATGGAGATGATCATGGCCGCCGTGGGCGACGCCTAGTCGTTGAGGCGACACGCAGGCCATGGGCGCCAGCGGGGCGGATCTGGCTGGCGAAGCCCCAGCAGCTAAGGTCGCAGCCGAGTCAGCAGGGGGGGTTCGCGTCAACGAACCGGAACGTTTGGCTTCAGCGTTCTGTTCGGTCCTTAGGGGCGCGGGACTGGTCGTCACCATTCGCCGGGTGATGGCGTTCACTGAAGCGCTGCGCGTTCTCGGTATTGCCGAACGCCACGATGTGTACTGGGCGGGGCGGGCGACGCTGGTGGGCAGTCCAGCCGATACTGATCTCTATGACCGAGCCTTCGCTGTCTTTTGGGAAGGCCGCGCTCCGAGCGGGATCGTTGTGGAGCTGCCGCCCATCTCGGTGACGTTGGCGACCGACAGCGAGGATGACAGTGGTACGCCGCCAGAGAGTGAAAGCCAAGACTCCGACTCTGGCCAGACGCTGCGCGTCCGCTACAGCCATCTAGAAACGTTGCGCCACAAGGACTTCGCTGATTGCAACGATGGCGAACTGTCGGAGTTGCACGCTGCGATGAGCGAGATGCGCTTTCGGGCGGTTACCAGGCCTTCGCGCCGCAGTGTGCGGGCCAAGCGCATTTCCCGGCGACCCGATCTGCGTCGTACCATTCGCCGTGCCTTGCGAACCGGCGGTGAGCCCATTAGTCGCGAGTTCCTAGTCGGCGACCGCAAGCCCCGCCGTGTGGTGCTGCTGCTCGATGTTTCCGGCTCCATGGAGCCCTACGCCCGCGCCCTCGTACGATTTGCACACGCAGCGGTCGTCGGCCGCACGCGCGTGGAGGCATTCACCATCGGTACCAGACTCACCCGAGTCACACGCGAGCTGTCTTCGCGCGATCCCGACGCTGGTCTAAGAGCTGCTGGCGATGCCGTTCAAGACTGGTCAGGCGGCACTCGGTTGGGCGCGACTCTGCATGAGTTCAACGACCGTTGGGGCGTGCGGGGTTATGCGCGCGGGGCCATCGTGGTCATTTGCTCTGATGGCTGGGACCGGGGCGCACCCGAGGAGTTGGCGGGCCAGATGGCTCGGCTGCATTTGGTAACGCACCGGCTGGTGTGGGTCAATCCGCTCAAGCACACACCTGGTTACGCGCCGCTGGCGCGTGGCATGGCAGCGGCCTTGCCCCATGTGGATGAGTTCATAGAGGGACACTCCTTCGATTCGCTGGAGCATCTTGCTGCGTCAATCGCGGCTTGAGCCTTTGGGTGAATCCGCAGCCCTTGAGTCAAGCGCGATTGCTGCGGTGGCTTTGGTCGGCGAGACTGGGGCAATGGACGAAATCCTGGATGACATTGACCGTTGGAAGTCTGCGGGCCAGCGGGTGGCAATAGCCAGGGTGGTGGACATTGAGGGCTCTGGACCTCGAGACCCTGGAGCTGCGATGGCTGTGAACGATCAGGGCGAGGTCGCTGGATCGGTGTCGGGCGGCTGCGTTGAGGGCGCTGTCGTCGGCGAAGCTCTGGAGTTGCTTCGGGGCACCCGTGGGCCTGGCGTCACAACGTTTGGCTACAGCGACGACGAGGCTTTTGCGGTCGGGCTCACCTGCGGCGGCACTATTCACTTGTTTGTGGAGGAACTCAACTGGTGAGCGCTGAGCGGAACAGTCCGGCGCCGAGCCCCGACGTGGGTGTACCCAGCCTGGGTATATATGAGGCGTTCAGGGACGCCATAAGAGCTGAGATGCCCGTAGTTCTGGCAACCATCATTGAACATCTCCCAGCTCGCGATATTGGGTACGCGGACACCGGCCCCCCCGAATCTGAACCTGGGAACGTAGGTTCTCAGGAAATGGGAACAGCGGACTTAGGTTCAGATAGCCCAGACAGTCCAGATAGCCCAGACAGTCCGGTATCTGATCTGGGCCCGCAAGTGGGTGCCAAGAGGCTCGTGCGGCCCGATGCGGAGGCGCTCGGCAGTCTGGGTAACGCCGAACTTGACCGTGTAGTCACCCGCGACGCGCTTGGCATGCTCGACGCAGGCATTAGTGAAGTACGTCACTACGGCCGACACGGTGAAGCCCGCCAGTCGGACATCAGTGTTTTCGTGGAATGCCACGCTCGCCGCCCGCACATGGTCATCTTCGGCGCCGTTGACTTCACCAGGGCACTTGCCGCGCAGGCCAAACTGCTGGGTTATCGAGTCACCGTCTGCGACGCCCGTGCCGTATTCGCAACCAAGCGCCGCTTTCCGATGGCCGATGAAGTGGTAGTGGACTGGCCCAATCGTCTTCTTGACCGCATAGGCGGCGATTTGGGGCCACGCGACGCCGTGTGTGTACTGACCCACGACCACAAGTTTGATGTCCCTGCGATTGTCGGCGCGTTGCCCACTCGGATCGGCTATTTGGGTGCAATGGGCTCTCGCACGACCCATGAACGACGCACTGAGCGACTTAGACAAGCCGGTGTCAGCGATGCTGATCTGCAACGGGTCATGGCCCCGATAGGCCTCGACATTGGCGGCCGCACCCCGGAGGAGACCGCGGTCTCAATCGTTGCAGAGATCATCGCTGCGCGTACCGGCCGTCAAGCCCCCCGATTGAGGGATGGCCAAGGCCGCATCCACTAGCTCAAGTAGTTTCCACCGAATGGAGTTCACGCTCAACGAAGACCACGAGGCGATCCGCGAAGGCGTACGTCGCGTCTGCGCCGACTTCGGCGATGAGTATTGGCGCGAACGCGATGAACAACACGAGTTCCCCTGGGACTTCTACAACGCCATGGCCGAGGGCGGCTGGGTTGGCATTGCCATCCCAGAGGAATACGGCGGCGGCGGCCAGGGCATCACCGAAGCCTCAATCGTGTTGGAGGAGGTTGCTGCTAGTGGCGCCGCCATGAATGGCTGCTCGGCTCTGCACCTATCGATTTTCGGCATGGAACCGGTACGAAAATACGGCTCGCCGACACTGGCTCGTGAGATCCTGCCAGGTGTGGCCGACGGTTCCATACACGCCGCCTTTGGTGTTACCGAACCCGACGCCGGTACCGATACCACTTCAATCCGTACCCGCGCCGAACGCGACGGTGACGAGTACGTGATTACAGGGGCCAAAGTTTGGACAACCAAAGCGCCCTATTGCGATGTGTGCTTGTTGCTGGTGCGCACCACACCAAAGGAACTGTGCGACGGGCCGACCCAAGGCATGACCCTGCTGCTAGTTGATCTGAAGGACCCCGCGGTTGACATCACTCCGATCCCCAAAGTTGGGCGCAATGCCGTGGTTTCTTGCGAGGTTCGCTACGACGGGCTGCGCGTGCCGGTGGACCGTCGGGTAGGTGAGGAAGGTGAGGGTTTCCGTTACATCCTTGACGGTCTCAATCCCGAACGAATCCTGATTGCAGGCGAAGCGCTGGGAATTGGCCGGGTAGCGCTGCGGCGCGCTGCGCAGTACGCCCAAAGCCGAGTCATCTTTGGTCGTCCGATTGGGCAGAACCAGGGCATCGCATTTCCCCTGGCGGATAGCCATGCCCGCTTGCATGCGGCTGAGTTGGTGGTGCGCGACGCCTCGTGGCGTTACGACCAAGGCCTCAACTGCGGTGAGCAAGCCAACTTGGCCAAGTATTTGGCGTCGGAAGCGGCCTTTGAGTGCGCCGACAGGGCCATGCAAACTCACGGAGGTTTCGGCTACGCCAAGGAGTACGACGTGGAGCGCTACTGGCGCGAGGCGCGGCTGATGAAGATCGCCCCAGTCAGCCAAGAGATGGTGCTGAACTTCGTGTCCACCAAGGTGCTTGGCCTGCCACGCTCCTACTAGCGGGTCAGCTAGCGACTCTGATTCTGCGACGATGTCAACCGCAGGGGTGCTACTGGCGGCTGGTGCCGGGACCAGATTTGTCGGTCCGCAACACAAACTGCTGGCGGTCATCGACGGCCAAACGGTGCTCGCGCGTGCGTTGGGGTCGCTGGTTGAAGCAGCATTTGACAGCGCAGCTTTGGACAGCGCGGCTTTGGACGAGGTGGCGGTGATCACCGGTGCGGTGGACATCTCGGCCGCACTCGCCCATTTCAAGCACCAGTTCTTTCAGCACCAACTCGGGCACAAGGTTGCTGTGGTCGCAAACGAACGATGGGACTCAGGCATTGGGTCATCGGTGCGCTGCGCGGCCTCGTGGGCTGCTGCTGCGGGCCATGACGCCATCGTTATCGGGCTAGCCGACCAGCCGTTCGTAACTCCATCGGCGTGGCTAACTGTCGCCGCTGGCAAAGGGCCGATCACGGTCGCGGTCTATGCCCGACAGAGGGGGAATCCAGTGCGCTTGGCAAAGGAAGTATGGCCGCTGCTGCCGTTTGGCGGCGATGAGGGTGCCAGAACGCTCATGCGGCGGCTGCCAGAAATCGTGACTCCGATAGCCTGCGAAGGGCGACCCGATGACGTAGACACGATGGAGGACCTGCGGCGATGGAGTTGAAAAGCGAATTCCGTGTCGGACTACCCGTCGAGCAAGCATGGAAAACGCTGACCGATGTCGAGTTCATTGCGCCATGTATGCCCGGCGCGCAGCTCACCGAAGTAGACGGTGACGAGTTCAAGGGCGCCGTCAAAGTCAAGGTTGGCCCTATCACTGCCCAGTACAAGGGCTCCGCGAAGTTCGTTGAACTTGACGAGACCAACCGTCGGATCGTGCTTGAGGCCACTGGTCGTGATTCGCGCGGTGCGGGCAATGCCTCCGCGACGGTGACAGGCGACATGACTGCCGATGGCGATGGCACTGTCGTGAGGATCACAACCGACCTGAAAGTCACCGGCAAAGTGGCGCAGTTTGGTCGTGGCGTGATGGCTGATGTCACCGAGAAACTCATTGGTCAGTTTGTTGACTCGCTGGAGAGCAAGCTGTCAGAAGTTGGCGACCAGAGCGCGTCCGAGGCTCCCGCGCAGGATGCCGCATCGGGGGATGCCTCAACCAGCACAACGTCTTCTATCACTGGCTCAACCAGCACAACGTCAGCGCCAACTGCGGCCACTTCTGGACCGCGCCAGATTGAGATGGCCGAACCCGAGCCGGTGGACTTGCTAGGGACGGCGGGCAAGCCCGTACTCAAGCGCATCTTGGCACCTTTGGCAATAGTGGCGCTGTTTCTGCTCAACCGTCGCCGTCGGCGCAAGCGTCGCCAAGGCTGAAGGCCCGAGTAGCTGAAGGCCCACGTAGCTGACGGCCCAGACGGTTGACACCTCAAGCTGCTAGCAACCCAATCTGTTAGCAACCCAATCTGTTAGCAATACTGGGCCAACGATGTCTGCAAATGGCTTGCTGCGTGGGTTGCTGTTCCGCAGCGCCACCGGTGTACCCGCGATTGGCTCGCCATCGCTCGCGCAGGTTGAGGCAGTGTCCGACTTGTTGGGTCGCAGTCCTCAGTGCGCCTTCAGCGTTGCTGTCGCACACAGCGACGGTCGACCAGTTGTGATCGCAAACGACCCATTGCTCTACGACGGGCGTCCTATGCCGACCCGCTACTGGCTGGTGGACCTGGACTTGCGCCGGAAAGTGTCCCAGCTTGAGGGTGACGGCGGTGTGAAAGCGGCGCAGGCGACCGTTGACGCGAGCGAGCTGGCTGAGGCTCATAGCCGCTACGCCGCCGAACGCGACGCGCTGGTACCTGCTGATCACCACGGTCCCAGACCATCAGGAGGTGTAGGCGGGACGGCGCGCGGTGTCAAGTGCCTACATGCACATCTGGCCTATCGGTTGGCTGGCGGCGATGACCCTGTGGGTGACTGGGTGATGGCCCGTTTGGACACCCACGAACCAAATAGCTGATGACCCAATGCGCATCGCATCGGGCTGCGCCAGACCTGGCTACGCCAGCCCCAGCTCCCGGTGGCCCTGTTGCCGTAGTGGACTGCGGTACAAATTCGACTCGGCTGCTCATCGATGACGGCGACGGTCTGGGGCTGCGGTTGGTGCGCGTCACTGGATTAGGGCGAGGTATCGAGGCTGGCGGCCTATTGCGAGATGATGCAATCGATCGTGTGGTTGAGGTGCTGCGGGAGTTTCGGGACTGCATCAAGCAGCACGGCGCGACAGCCGTAAGGGCAGTAGCCACCAGCGCGGCGCGCGATGCAGCGAACGGTGCGCAGTTCTTGCGTGTAGCGAGCGACACGCTCGGTGTCGACCTCGAGCTATTAGATGGCGAAGTAGAGGCGGCCTACGGATTTGTCGGCGCTACCACCGATCTGGGTGACACCCACAGCGGAGATGCACTCGTTTTTGACATCGGAGGAGGCTCAACAGAGTTCGCTTACGGCACACCCTCGGACGCCGCCGGTCCCCAAGCAGTGGCCTCAGTCGACATGGGTTCGGTGCGATGGACCGAGCGGTTCTTGGCATCCGACCCTCCTCGGCCCGAAGAACTGAGCACAGCCATCACAGTTGCCCGTTCGCACCTGGATGACGTTGATCGTGAGTTCCCGGTGATCAAGCGGGGGGCTAGGGCGGCCAAGCTCGTAGGCGTCGCCGGGACCATCACCACGGTGGCTGCGGTTGAGATCGGCTTAGAGCCCTACGATCCTGAGATCATTGATGGATTCTTGCTCACCAGAGCAGCGGCGGAGGATGTCTTCCGCACGCTGGCAACTGAGCGGCTGGCTGATCGTGTCCACAACCCGGGTCTGCATCTTGATCGTGCGCCCGTGATCGTCGGAGGTTGCTGCATCCTGGTAGCGGTTATGCGCCACTGGGACATAGACGAGTGCTTGGTGCGCGAGCGCGACCTCCTTGACGGCATCGCTGCAGGACTTCGTCGGCCGCCTACAACCCCAGACATCGGGGCTGAACGTCATGTCGCGCGGTGAGCGCCGTCGGCGTGTTGGCACGGCACGTGGCGTGAGTCGCCTGCGCACTGAGCGGCTTGAGCTTCGCCCGCTCGCGGCGTCAGATTTCCCCCAATGGAACGAAGTACGAGAACGCTGCCGCGACTGGCTAGTGAAGTGGGAGCCCAAACTGCCGCCGGGTGTTGCGGACCCTTCGCGTGACCCGCAGGCCTTCGCCAACCGCTGTCGTGTCCGCGAGCGTGAGCGCTCCCTGGGCACAGCGTTCGACTTCGGTCTGTGGCACGAGGGACGATTCTGCGGCGAAATCAACATCTCGCACGTAGCTCGCGGCGCATTTCAGAGTGCTCATGTCGGCTATTGGATCGACGAACGTTTGGCTGGCAGGGGTTTGGTGGCGGAAGGGTTGCTTGCTGTCTTTGAGTTCGCGTTTGAACAAATTGGCCTGCACCGGGTGCAGGTATCGATCATGCCCCGCAATGGTGCCAGTTTGCGGGTGGCCGAAAAGCTAGGGCTGCGCTCAGAAGGCACTGCGCAGGGCTACATACAGATTGGCGGTGTGTGGGAAGACCACGTGCGTTTCGGCTTGACGGTTGAAGAATGGCGGTCACGGCGCGACGCGTTGGCAGCGAATATCCGGTCTTTGGCCAGCAGCGCGTCGGTCAATAGTGGTGCTATTCAGTCGCTTAAATCGGACAGCCATAGTTGACCTGGTTCGCACTGCTCGGAGATCGGGCACCAACTACAGGCTGGTCCCGGGTGTCGGTGCGGCTCGCGCTCGTCGGTGTGAAGTTCTATGTACCGTGCGATGCCTTCTACGGTGCGACGAATTGCGCTTTGCAGCACGTCAACGGTGACTGCCTCATGTTCAATGCGCCCCTCGGCCACATAGAAAGAGCCAATTCCTAGCGGTGGTACCCGAACCGACAGAGTCTCAATCAGCGCATAGAAACGTAGATCCTCTGGATCGGTCCCGGATCGTGAACCGGTTTTGAGATCAATGATGACCTTGCCAGCCCGTTGGTGACCTTCATCGTCGCCGAGCGGAGCGGGCGATCCGAGCGTGAGGTCGTATTTTCCCGATAGCACGATGGCACCGCCGCATATGGACGTGCGAGCCCGGACTTCAACAGCGGGCCGCCAGACTTTCGGCAGCGGCGGGAAGGTCTCACTAAAGCGGGTGAGTAGCGCAACACAGTTGGCCTTTAGTTCCGCGTACTCGCCAGCCGATGCGTCGGCCAGGAAGTTGCCAAGGTTGTCGTCGCTGGCGACAAGACGTTCAAGAGCCGCTTCCACAGCGGCATCGGGTTCGAATTCCTGATGCGCAGACAGCTCAACTGCTTTGTGGAGCACTGTGCCGCGCGCAGTTGGCACTGTCCAGGCAAAGGGGGTGCGCTCGTCTGCTAGGTAACGCGCTTCGCAGCCGAAAACACCGGCCAACATGCGCTTAGACACCCACAGGCTCCGATTTTCGACAGCGTGAGCTGCGTCTACCAATCCAGCTAAGGCTCTTTCGAGTTCGTCGCGTAACTCACTAGCGAAGTCGGCTGTGTAGGCAGGGCGATGCTCAATGGGTGAGCGAATGGCATTGAGCGTCGCCTGCTGTGCCGGTAGCAGCGCCAGTGCGATCTCGGTCATGCAGTGTCACCCGCTAGCGGGGACAAGCGCCGGTCCGTTGTCGGCAGATATGGGAGTAGCCAAGTTTCGACCACCCGACGCGACCGCCGAAGCCAGGCGCCGCCAGTTCCGATTGTTCGCGCCGCTGGGTTGGCTGAGCTGATGTTGTTGAGCCGGTGCGTTGCCATAGGGGTAACCGTAGGAGGTTGGTGTGATGTCATTTGGGCTGCCGTGGCAGCATTCATGTCACACCCCCCCACGAAGCTGAACTCATGCCATCAACACCTAGAACTCAACCTCCTGCTTTTCTCCGGCTCGTGAACGCTGCGCCAGCTCGCAGCCGTCCGCATTTTCGCGCTCCGCTGCCGTCGGCCGCCAGCGCAGAAATTGGCCCAGCAGTTGCTGGCACGAGCGCTAGTTCTGGTGCCTGCGCTAGCTCTGGAGATGGGGCGGGCGCTGTCGCCGATGCGTCGAGTCGCTTCGTATTGACCGTTAGAGCACTCACGGCTGCTGCCCACGAGATGGGCTTGAGTGCCCCGAGCTATCAGAGTCCGCCAACCTCAAGCGGGCTGAACCGATCAATTCAGCGCACGTCTCCTGGGGACTTCGTAGTAGCGGTGCGCGTCAACAATCGTCCCTTCGCGGCCGTGGTGGCCGACGCGATCGAGGGCCTTGTAGTCGGTAACGAACTCAACGGCAGTGCTGCTAGCTGCGTGCGGGACAAGCTGTGGAGCGCTGTTGCCGACATGGATTGTGGTCATTTCGCAGATGCGGGCTAAGCCCCGCTACGAGCCTGAGCCCAGCCAGGCCCGGTAGCCCAGACAAACTAGGTAGCTCAAATGGACCAGTTAGCCCAACGCTGACAGCCATATAGTCGGCGCGACACTTATTGCCAGCGACGTTGTAGCCGTCGTCGCCGTGCCATCTCGGGCGCGGTTTCGCGGCCCGCTTGCTGGCTCATCGGCTCGCTAAACGCTTGGCTGGAGGAACTTCGGCGATCTACCTCGTCACGATCTCACTTCGACGAGGCCGTCACGAATAGTAGTTGCGGGGCCCGGGCCGAACCGGATCCGAACCATCGGCGAGACGCCAATGCTTACCCTCGATCTCGACAGTCCCCGGTTCGGGCTCGACCGCCGTCGACACTCTGACGGCGACCCACGACCCCTTCGGTGGCGTCGTTAGTCCCAGGGCCTCAGCGATGCGAGGGTGGGTGCCCTGGTGGCCGAGCACCACGATTCCCTCAGGCTGAAGATGTTTCCGAGCGTCCCTCACGCGCTTGGGACCGTCGTCTTGTTGCGCCACTGTCAGGACTACCTCACGCCTAATCAGACGGCCGTGGACGTGACGGAGGAGCTGATTCACACGCTTTTGGCCACTCAGGCTGTAGTTGACGATCGCTGAGCGCGTCTCGTCTTCCAGGTGTAGAAGTAAATTCTCGGCGAGCTGGCCGTCTCGCTCGAGCCAGTGCATTGCGGTGAGCCCATGATCGCTTAGGCGTCGCTTCTTGTCCTGGTTCTTGCTGGAGCGAAGCTGAACCTCATCGGCTCTGACAATGCCTACGGAAAAGGTTGACCGCGCGTCGTCCGCGGTCATGCAGAGGCAAAGTTCACCGACCGCTTCCCTCGGGATCATCCAGCCTCCCGACCTCATCGACCACTTGGCATCGATCTCCTCTCCTGCGACTAGGTAGTCCATGCGGCGACCGCGCTGAAGGCCGAACTCTGCCTGGACGACAATCTCGACCTTGGTCCCGATGTAGGTCTTTTCCACCTTCGAGAGTTGACCGAGTGAGTAGCGGCCGGTGCGCTGGCCGTCGAAGACCTCATCGAAGCTCTGGCGGATCGCTTCTCCGAAACGCTGGGCGATGTAGGGCTGTGCGCGGAACCAGCCCGCTGCGCGATCTAGCGCAGCGTCGTTGTTCACTACCCGGGCCTCGGCGCGAAGGCGTGCTCGTACACGTATCGGGCGATTGCGGCGCCGAAGAGCGGCGGAACGGCGTTACCGATCTGGCGGGCGATCTCGATCTTGGTGCCCTCAAAGATGTACCAGTCGGGGAACGACTGCAGCCGTGCGCCCTCCCGATGCGAGATCACCCGATCCTCAACAGGATGTAGGTATCGGCCTTTTTCGGGCTTGAAGAACTCAGTTCGGATCGTCGCTGCTGGCCGATCCCACCAAAGGCGTCCCATCACGTCGGTCGTACCAGTCGGCTTGTTCGCCCAACACGCTGGCGTTATATCGGGCCGGTTCTTCATCAGATCGAACCGATTGCCGCCCGGCGGGATCGCCTGGTACCTCTCAATCGACGTCTGGGTCGGGCGGCGCCCAAAATGCAGGTGCTGACCCCCACACTCATCGAAGTGAGGATCGAACCCGGCAGTTCGCGGCGGGAGATCACCGATCGCCTCACGGGCCGTCCTATACGGGATCTCGGCTTGCGAGCCCGGGCCTCGCAACGGCGCTGGCGGCCAACGTAGTTCGCCCTCATGTCCGCGAACTGCCACGAGAATCCCGCGGAGTCGCGTTTGAGGAACCCCGTAATCGGCGGCATTCAACACACCGTAGGCAGCCGTATACGCGCAGAGTTCCGAGTCAGTCTCAAGCAAGTGCAACAACTCGCCGAACTGTGCCGACCGCTGGAACTCGCGCACGTTCTCGATCACGAAAGCCTTGGGACGAATAGTGCGCACAGCGTCAAGGAAGTGCTTCCAGAGCCCGTTGAGCTGCGCGCGACTGATATCGTCGCGATCACGGCCGAGCGGACTGAAACCCTGACAAGGTGGTCCACCGATGATCAGGTCAGCTTCCGGGTACTCCGGGCGATCCTCAATGTCGCCAGCGAAAACCTCGCACCCAAAGTTCCGCTCGAACGTGTTTGCCGCAGCGACCTCGTGCTCAACAGCGAATACCGGAACAAAACCTAAGTCGGCGAGGTGAAAGCCGAGACTCAAACCCCCCGCACCCGCGAACAGGTCGATCGTCGTGATCGCTCCGGGCTTTTCCGCCATTGGTCCCTGACCATGAGCTTCGACCGTTGGTTCCTCCCCCAACGCCGTCATCTGCTTGTTGAACACTCGTTGCACAGCACTCTCTCCACGCGATTACCCAGCTCTCCCGGAGGGGGAAGCCGAAGTAACCGTACGCAGCGGGTGTGAAACAGAACTAAGCGCCTCGATTGCAGCGAGCCACCTGCCCCTCGATGGGCTCTGCAGACACTCACAACACGATCTGTTCCATCAAGACGACCGTAGACGCTGCCGGGTCGCTTCCCGTGGTTCCCCTACGAATCTGAACCTTCTATCTCACCGAACCCAGCAACCCGACCCCCAAAAAACGCGAAGCGCCATAAAATCGGCGCATATGAGGTCACTGTGCTGTCCGGCCCGGGTGGCGTAACTGGTAGACGCAGAGGGCTTAAACCCCTCGGCTCCCTAGGGAGCGTGCGGGTTCGAGTCCCGCCCCGGGCACCACCGGCCGCACCAGATCACAGCATCGGGTCAGAGCGCCAGGTCACGGCATCTAGTCCCAGCGGCAAGTCACGGTGCCGAGCCACAGAGTCTCAGCCTGAATCTCTGAGTTCTGAGGCTTCGTGTTTTGAGTCTCTGAAACCCTTGTTGCTTGAGTACCGTGCGCAAGTAGCCCTGCGCTACCGTGCTGTCATGCGCAAGTGGAACACCGACCTACCAAACATGATGGAGCCGTGGTTCTGGAAGCAGCCAGCCGATCTCATTGACTCAGTTATCGTGCGCTATCACGCCGAAGCGTCGCTGGACTGGTTTGAGGAGCCCGACTACGACGGTCTGGTCCCCGTGGGCCCAGGCTATTGGTGTGTCACTCGCCACGCCGATGTTGCCGCAATCTCGCGCAACACTGAGGTTTTCAGTTCCGCGGCAGGTATCACTCTGCTGGACGCGCCACCTGAGTTCACCGAGTTCTTCAGCTCCATGATCGCCATGGATGATCCACGTCACGCCCGTCTGCGGCGCATTGTTGCCAAGGGCTTCACGCCGAAAATGCTGGCCGATCTAGACGGCAGCGTGCAGGCCGCGGCGGCTGAGATTGTGGACTCGGTTTGTGAGCAGGGTCGCTGCGATTTCGTGACCGAGGTAGCGGCGGCGCTTCCGCTCAGGATTGTCTGCGACCTGATGGGCATACCGCGTTCTGAGTATCAAGGCGTTTTTGAAGCCACGAACGTCATCCTGGGTGTGGGCGATCCGGAGTATCAGCCCGAAGAGGTCGATTTCTTGACTGCGCTACTTACTGCTGGTGGCCAGTTAGCCGAACTCATGAAGGATGTCGCGCGGGCCAAGCGCGGCGGCGACGGCACCGATCTCACGACCATGCTCGTCAACGCCGAGTTGCCCGACGATCAGTTGAGCGAGGCCGACTTAGCGAGCTTCTTTGTGCTGCTGGTGGTGGCGGGTAATGAGACAACCCGAAACGCCATCTCTTGGGGCCTCAAGTACCTCACTGACCACCCAGATCAGCGAGCCATTTGGGCCGCTGACTTTGAAGGTGTCGCACCTACTGCGATTGAGGAAATTGTGCGGCTATCCAGCCCGGTGGGCTACATGCGAAGAACCCTCACCCGCGACTTCGTCTTTGAGGGCTGTGAGATGGCTGAGGGCGAGAAAGTTGCCATGTTTTACGTGGCCGCTAATCGTGACCCCGCCGTCTTTGACGACCCATACAAGTTTGATGTGCTGCGAGACCCAAATCCACAGTACGGGTTTGGCGGACCTGGCCCGCACTATTGCATGGGCGCGCACTTGGCGCGCCGCGAGATGACCGTGATGTTCCGTGAACTGTTCAGCCGTTTGCCCGACATCGTCGCAGTCAACGAACCCGACACCCTCCAGGCAGCGTTCATTCACGGCGTGAAGCACCTTGATGCTGAGTTCACGCCGACAGCGCCGTTGGCGGCGTGACCCAACCTCAGATAGCGCCCGCTACGGGCAAGCTCGGCGTGCTGACGCCTGGCATGGGTGCAGTGGCGACCACCCTTATAGCCGGTGTGCTGGCTGCACGGTCCGGCTTGGCGGTGCCCATTGGTTCAGTGAGCCAGATGGCCCATATACGTTTGGGCGGACGCTCTGATGGTCGCAACCCGCTGATCCGCGACTTTGTGCCCCTCGCCTGCCTTGATGATCTTGTCTTCGGCGGCTGGGACCCAATCACGCCCAACGCACTCGAGGGCGCTCGTGCCGCCGGAGTGCTTGAAGAACGTGACCTGGGGGTCATATCAGGCGAGCTGGAGGGGATTGTCGCGATGGATGCCGTGTTTGACCCGCGCTGGGTCAGTCGGCTTGAGGGCACCCGCACAAAGCCGCCAATGGGCAAGCTGGAGGCGACTCAGGCGCTGATGGCCGATATTGAGCGGTTTCGTGCGGAGAACGAGTGCGATCGGCTCGTGATGGTGTGGTGCGGGTCGACGGAGGCGTACCAGGAACCCAGCGGGGTGCATTCCAGCGTTGAAGCGTTCGAAGCCGGGCTCGCAGCTAATGACGACAACATCTCACCCAGCCAGCTCTACGCCTACGCAGCCATTATGAGCGATGTCCCGTTTGCTAACGGAGCGCCGAACCTAGCCGTCGATACTCCGGCCATGACAGAACTGGCGGCGCGGCGCGGTGTGCCGGTCGCTGGAAAGGACTTCAAGACCGGCCAGACGCTGATGAAGACGCTGGTGGCGCCGGGACTTAAGGCTCGCATGCTGGGTCTGCGGGGCTGGTACTCCACCAACATTTTGGGGAATCGTGATGGCGAGGTTCTGGACGATCCCGAGAATTTCAAGACTAAGGAGACATCCAAGCTGGGTGTCCTTGACACCATTTTGCAGCCTGAAACGTATCCCGATCTCTACAGCGAAATTGATCATGTTGTGCGCATCAACTACTACCCACCGCGCGGCGATAACAAAGAGGGTTGGGACAACATCGACATCTTTGGCTGGCTTGGCTACCCGATGCAGATCAAGATTGATTTTTTGTGCCGCGATTCCATCTTGGCGGCACCGATCGTGCTTGACCTGGCGCTGTTTTTGGACTTGGCCCAGCGCACGGGCCAAGGTGGGGTGCAGGAGTGGCTGTCGTTCTACTTCAAGGCTCCCCAGTCGGCCGATCTGGCTGGTCCAGAGCACGATCTGTTCATTCAGCAAACAAAGCTGAAGAACACGCTGCGCGAGTGGATGGGCGAACAGCCAGTTACACACTCTGATGCTGGCTGATTGTTCGGCTGGCTAACACCGGGGGTTGGCTGAGAGTCAGCCCCCGGCGAGTAGGGCTGTCCGCGACGAGAAGTGACCGGCTCTAGCGTTTCTGGTGTGCTGTATCTCATCCGTCACGCTTCGGCGGGGGATCGCCGCGGGTGGCACGGCGATGACAGTACGCGACCGTTGGATGCGATCGGTCAGGCCCAAGCGGGCGCCATCGCGGCTTGGCTGGCCAGTGCATCGATCCGGCGGGTGTGCTCCAGTCCCAGCATTCGCTGCATCCAGACTGTAAAGCCGCTCGCAGCTCAGTTCGGGCTGGATGTGGTGTTATCTGCTGAACTTGCCGAGGGGGCTGAAGGTAATCGAGCTGAAGCTGTGCTCGAAGGCGTGTGTACTGAACCCGGCGACAGCGTGCTGTGCAGTCACGGAGATGTAATTCCCAAGGTGCTACTGCGTATGGCTCGTCGGGGAATTGACGTAGACCCGACTCGCTGCAAGAAGGCCTCTATCTGGGAGCTCCATGTGGCCGATGGCACCATCGTTCACGGTGTGTACAGATCCCCTCGCAACCTTGGGCTTCGACGCGAGGATCTTGCGTGAGTGTCATTCGGCGTGCCGCCGCGTGAGGGTCGCTCGTGCTCAAACCCCAGGCCGCCGCAAGGGCTGGGGATTGGCGGCATTGGGAATGCTGCTGGTATCAACCGATTCCTTGTGGGTGCGCGCCTCGGGCGCTGACGCCATCGACATCGCATTCGTTGTGGGAGTGCTCTCGCTGGCGCTCTATGGCGCACTGGCTCTTAGGAGGCTGGCGACAACCTGGTCATCGCTACGGACAGATAGCCGACCGCTGTTAGCTGTAGGTGTACTTGGTGCCGTTAGTCAACTGGCGTTCATCTCGGCGATCACCCGAACAGAAATCCCTAACGTGGTCGCGATAGTCGCCTCGGCTCCGTTATTGGCCAGCGGACTCGCCTGGGTTGTACTGCGCGAACGCATCTCTCGACGTGTCGCTGTGGGCATAGCACTAACCATTTTGGGTATTGGCATGGTTGTGTCAACGTCGGTTGGTTCGCCGGATCTGCTGGGGGATGCGCTGGCCGTCGTAGCAGTGGCTGCGTTCGCCGCTAGCACTGTTGTTTGGCGTCGTCATCGGGACATGAGCCGAATCGTGGGCCTCGCACTGTCCGCCCTGATGGTGGTGATTGTCACCGGATTCGCGGCGAATCCAACTCTGATGGACGCTAAGGCGTTGGCGGCGGTGTTGGCTATGGGGTTGGTTTGTAATCCGTTGGGCCGATTGGCCTACAGCAACGCTCCCCGGTACGCGCCCGCCAGCGAGGTGGCATTGTTCGCGCCGGTGGAGACTGTGGCCGGTATCGTGTGGGCCGCCGTGTTCTTGAGCGAGTACCCGCAGCCAATAGCGGTGTCAGGAGCGGTCGTAGTGGTCTTCGGCATGGTGTACGCCACGCTGCTGGATCGGACTACTGCCGAGCGGTGTCGTGGAGCTGGTCCATATAGGGCATCGCCAACTCGGCGAATTGAGCCCGATCAGCCACAACTCCAGCCTAGGAGCCCTTAAACCGGCTGATCCACCGAGCCAGCCAGCACCTCTTTTGCTTGTAGCGTGCATTTATGTTGACGCGACTTGAGGTTGACGGGTTCAAGAATCTCCGCTCGGTCGCCATCGATTTTGGGCCTTTCACGTGCATCGCAGGCGAGAACGGCGCTGGCAAATCTAACGTCTTCGATGCCATCGAATTCTTGAGCCTGCTCTCGTCGCGGACTCTCATGGAAGCCGCTCAAAATCGGCGAAGCCCACAAGCACCTCGGGTTCAAACACTCAAAGGGAGAGTTTCGCGATCGCGTAGTGACCGGGAGGCGGTCTGGAGGACCTTTTCTTTCAACTCAGGAGCACGAGGGCGACCGGATGATCGTGATTCATCAAGACGGGGGCAGTCGCGGCAAGCCGAAGCCCGCTTCAGCCGATCGGGCTCCTACAACCGTCGTCAGCACCATCACTGGGGCTGACGATCCCACAATTCTTGCGGCGCGCCGCGAGATGCAGAGTTGGAAACAGTTGGCACTCGAACCTTCAGCACTTCGAGCGTCCGACCGTTACTCCGATCCTCGCTGGATGGCACCGAACGGCCGCCACCTAGCCGCCACCCTCTACCGAATAGCTACGCGTCAGCCCGACATGGGGAGCGATCCGGACCCTGTCGGCGTGTACGCCCGGGTAGCTAACCGACTCAGCTTGCTAACGGGCCTTGGTGTACGCGGGGTAAGAGTTGTCGCCGAAGACACGCTGGAACTAATCACGCTAATGCTGGAGGAATCGAACGGAGTCGAACTGCCAGCCCGCTCGCTGTCCGAAGGCACTCTTCGCTTCCTAGCACTTGCGGTCCTAGCCGAAGATCCCGAGACTAGCGGGGTTATCTGCATGGAAGAACCAGAGAACGGGATTCATCCGGCCAACCTCAGCGCCATGGCTAACCTTTTAAGGGATCTCGCGTGTGATCCCCTAGACGAGCCTGGAGAGGTTAATCCGTTCCGCCAGGTGATCGCCAACACGCACTCTCCCGCGTTGGTGCAACTCCTCGAACCCGAGGATCTCCTCTTCGCAACTGCCGATGCTACGCCATGTGGAAATGGGGCAGTCGCGCGCTCTCTGCGACTAGCACCTTTGAAAGGAACCTGGCGCGACGGTCGGAGTTCGGTAGCTCCCATATTCAAAATGGAGATTCTCCCATACTTGACCCACCCAGTAGACAGCCAGCTTTCGCTCGACACCCTTGCAGGATGAGCTATCGCGCAGTATTGCTCGCTGACGGCTCATCCGGGTTCGAAGGATGATCTCGGGCTCCCGGACATCTCGCGAATCGAGCATCAACCCGATCCGATAAAGTTACTCCGGCGCGCCGTTAATACAGCTTCAGGATTCTCTGGTCGAAGGCTCGAACGGTTCAAACAGCAATTTAGCAAGCATCGTCGGCTTCTTCTCCAGCGACTTGAACCGCGAAACTTAGCTGCAGTATGCGCATGGGTCTTACATTAGTTTGAGTAGTAGTCTTAGTAGTCTTATTGCTAGGCGCTCCGCGTTTGCTGCTGATAGTGTGCTGCTGTCTAGGTTGATGCAGTATTCGGTGGATCTGGAGCCGTTACCGTTAGTGTTCACAGCTCGTAGTTGTACACATACTTGTTTGTTGTCTGGGTCGGTGAGCTCAAACTCGGTAGTAGACGCGTTGGAGCCGGGCACTGTCGACCAGTCCGACCAGCTACCGCCGTTACTGCCGCGTGTTCGCAGCCGGTATTCGTATCTGACGATCGAGCTATCACCTGGGTCTTGCCAACTCAGATAAACAGTTCCTGTTCTAGCCCGTACCGTGACTTGTGGCTTGGTAGGAACAACCGGCTTATCTGTGCGTGGCTGCGTACCAACAGTACCACCGCCTCCTCCACCGCCGCTGCCGCCTGAAGGTGGCCGAGTAGCAGAAGTAGTCGCTGTTGTTGTTGCAGTAGTTGTAGCAGTAGTGGCGGGAGTGGTGGTTACCGCAGCCGTCGTCGTTGGCGCGGCGGTGGTAGAGAACGTCTTTTGCACGCGATCACTACTCAACGCGCTACAAGCAGTCTCCGAAGCGTGATTAGCGTTGCGTCCTTCAATCTCCATAATATAGCTAGTCGAAGGACTCAAACCAGTAAAACTATGCGGCGACCCCGTCACACTATCATCAAGCGAACCCGGCACCAAAACAAAAGAAGTCGTAAACAGCTTAACAACATAACTAGTCGCTGAACAGGAACCCGTCCCAGCCTCCCACGACACATCCGCCGACGTGCTCTTCGGAGTAACCGCAACATTCGTAGGCGCAGCCGGCTTCACACCAACCACGACAGTAGTAGTCGTCGTAGTAGTTGTGGTGGTAGTTGTAGTAGTTGTAGTAGTCGTCGTTGTGGTAGTTGTACTGCTAGTTGTGGTTGGTGAAGCAGCGTTAGTCCTCGCTGAAGCAGCATTTGAGTACGGCCCCCAACCCGCACTGTTACGAGCACGAACCTGAAACCGATACAAAGTGCCAACATCCAACCCAGAAACAATATGAGCAGTCGTGTCAGCATTCGAACTAGCAATATTCTTCGCACTACTCCAACTACCAGTGCCTTTTCGTTGACGATACTGATATCCAGCAATCGAATCATCGTCAGGATCAGTCCACCGCAACGTTATTGACCGCTTAGACACCGCAGACGCAGACAACCCCGTAGGCTTCGCAGGCTTAGGCAAAGTAGTCGTTGTTGTAGTCGTAGTGGTAGTAGTCGTTGTAGTGGTAGTGGTAGTAGTCGTCGTGCTAGTCGTAGTGGTTGTTGAAGCGCTCGTGGTGGCCGTCACCACATCGGAAGCGGGACCGTTACCTCCGTCGTTAACAGCTCGTATCCGGAAACTATACTGCGTACCAGCGTCAAGACGCTTAAACACGTGACTGCCAGTATCGGCATCGCTGCCACCTATATTAGTCCAGCTACTCCAACTGCCGCCACCTTTTCGTTGTTGGTATTGATACCTCTTGATCGAATCATCGTCAGGATCAGTCCACTGTATCCCCAACGAGTTGGAGGACGCCACCCACGACGACAACCCGGAAGGCTTCGCAGGCTTCGGAATCGTAGTAGTAGTAGTAGTAGTAGTAGTAGTAGTCGTTGTTGTAGTCGTAGTCGTAGTAGTCGTGGTAGTGGTGGTAGTTGTAGTAGTCGTGGTTGTGGTGGTTGTTGTGGTAGTAGACGTAGTAGAAGTGGTGGTAGTCGCAGACGGATCCGGACACGAAGTTGGGCCATCATCATTACAAATCGTCAACCTAATCGCATTCGAAGACCACCCCATGTCACGCAGATTCTTACCATCGCCATGAAGCCTGCCAACTGCCTGACCCTGAGAATTTCTCGTCAGATGGGAAATACCGGAATGACGGGCAGGCTAAAGCAAAATAGTCTCATCAGACTCAGCAGTAATATCACCAAAAACACGCACCTTAAACGTGGCCGACTTTGCACCACCAGCTACCTTAACATTATCGTAATTCCCAGATACCCCAGACGCAATAATACAATAATCACTGGAACCCGGGCTAGAACAATTCGAAGCTTGCGAAGCACTACTATACGTATTCGACCGACCTGTAAGATCTATGAGAATCGGCAAACCATCCGAATGCACTTTCTGAGACAAACTCACCTTAACTGTAACATCAGTATACCCGGAATCGCCCTCAACAACATTCACATCATCATCTTCAACCGAAAACGTAATCTGTTCATCTTTCCGATCTTCGCACGTTCTAGTGGATTCCGCACCAGCACCATTTACGTTGACTGCACGAATCTTCACGCAAACACGAGTAGTCGTAGAACCACTTAGCGCAGTAAACTCATGAGTCGAAGTGGAAGCACTCGAATCCGGAATCGTCGCCCAAGCACTCGTCTGGCTCGTCAGACTCGTCTCATACAGATACTGAAACTGCCAACTCGTAATCGAAATAACACCCGGATCCTTCCAGAACACATCCACCTTGCCATCAGAACTCACCGCCACCCAAGGCCGCGGAGCCTTCTGTGGAACTGAACCCTGCCCAGAAACCGGCTGCGGAACCAAACTCAACCCCGCCGCCAACAACGCAGCCGTCGCTACCAACAACCCCCAACGACGCAACCGGAACCTACCCACACCAGCACCCCAACCACGATGCGGGGGCGGGGGGGGGGGGTGGGCGCGGCATCGGGCCGTCGGCCATCAACGCTTGTCATCGGACTGAACTCCTCATGGTGACGCTGCTGCGCAGGGATGTTGCCAAGGTACGGCCCCCAGTATACACCCAGCGAACTAGCCCAGTGGCCAGGGATGGCGCCATGTAGCAAGTCCGAACATGCGTCCCAATATGCGCCATAGCTGTAGAAATCACCCAGAAGTCCACAACAGTGCAGTCGCCGACGTCGACAGACGGAGATGTACTGGCATCGTAGTGAGCGTGCTGGTCACGCAACAGTCAGCTTGCCGGCAGTGCCGACGCATGTGGGATCATGCGTCGGCACTACACCAGCGTCTCGGGACCGGCCAGTCAGTATTCCGTTAGCGAACTTGCGTTGTCGTCGTGTAGGAGCCTGTGATGGAGAGCTTGTTCAGGGGACTTATTTCCACCAAGTGATATCGCGGCTCTTGGACCAGAAGTCGCATACGTCAGAGTACGCAGTGACGGTGACTCGCAAGTTGTGGCCGGTGCCGTTTGGAATCTTGGAATTGGGAATAGTCTTGGTCAGGCTGGCATCGGCCGACCTAAGATAGACATCCGCTTCCTCTGTTATGAGTTCTGTGATGGTGGCTCCGCCGCTGAACAATTGGTCTGCTTCGAGACTGTATTCGATGGACAGAGCAGCGTGATCGTCGGATACATTGTGCGTGTAAGGGCAGCGCTTTTTGCGCTTATTGGCCGTTAAGTCAAGTGGCTTGTCCCACGTGACTACTAGATCACCGCTACCGTTGAAGCTGACCTGCAGATTACGAACCGGCAGAGGCGCACGTTTTTTGCGGGTGGTCGGCGCTGTAGGGTCGCTACCAGACGAGGAAGCGTTTGTAGTGAAAAAAGCAGTACCTAAGTCACGCGAGTATTCATCGCAGGCATAACCGTAGGCTTCTACTTCCACATAATGGCGAGTAGCTGGTGACAGTTCGTCAACGAACCAGCTAGTGCCATCGTCGGCGTCAAGCACCACTGATTCGGCTACTGCCGGGAACGACTGTTGCGTCGCGTCGTATATGGTCACGTAGTATTCGTCGCTTGCGCAAGTACCGCCGTCACCTGTACCGCCAGCCGACCATGACAGAGTTGCTTCGGTGTCGCCTACCGATGAAGCCGTCACGCTCGTTGGTGTGCTAGGCATCACGGCGGCTGATGCTGGGTCAGCGATCACAGCAACGCTTGTTGCCAGCAAACCCACCAACACCGCCAATCTTGTAGTGAAACGCCAACGACCGCCCCTACTCACGCCGATGCCACTACCTAGCGGGACCAGCGCGGCAGTCGCAGGTGGGCGAGACTGAGCGCGAAAGAACTTGCTCATCATGAAATCACCTCTGGACATCCAACTGTCCGTGCTTGACAGGCCTAAATCACACGTGCGGCGAACTCAGGCGCCAACAGCGAACAGCGTTACCACAACGCCAAATGCTCGTCAAGCGCCCATTTTGGCCCAGACGCTGGCTGTCAAATCCGTCAGATAATGTCTGACGTCGTGGCTTCGGAGGATCCCCAGAGAATAGATGCACAGGTAGAGACACAGGGAGTTGATGTGTCGAAGTTTGACCCTCGTGAAGAGCTTGCTCAGCACGCCAATCACAAACAGGGCAACTCGTCGGCGCGGCCGGCAAAGCGCCGCAGCCGCATCAGGCGTCGCGAGTATGAGCGCGAACTCAAGCTCTTGCAGCAAGAACTGACGCGGCTGCAACGGTGGATTCGACACAAGGGCCTCAAGGTCGTCGTGATCTTTGAGGGGCGAGACGCTGCTGGCAAGGGCAGCACCATCAAGCGCATCACCGAACGATTGAATCCGCGCATCGTGCGCGTTGTGGCTCTTGACAAGCCGAGCGATCGCGAGAAGACACAATGGTGGTTTCAGCGCTACGTCGAGGAGTTGCCAGCCGCGGGGGAGATGGTGCTCTTTGATCGCAGTTGGTACAACCGCGGTCTCGTTGAGCCGGTCATGGGCTTTTGCACAGACGACGAGTATGAGGAGTTCCTGCGATCATGCCCAGAGTTCGAACGCATGCTCGTGCGCTCGGGCATTCTGCTCATCAAGTACTGGTTCTCTGTCAGCGACGAGGAGCAGGAGCGTCGGTTCCAGGCACGCATGGCTGACCCGGCGCGCCGCTGGAAACTGTCGACCATGGACCTCGAAGCCCGCGCACGTTGGGTGGAGTTCTCGCGGGCCAAGGACACTTTGTTTGCCCATACCGACGTCAAACAAGCCCCTTGGTGGGTGGTTGAGGCCGACGACAAGCGAGCCGCACGTCTCAACTGCATTGCCCATCTGCTGACACAGGTTCCCTACGAAGCAGTTCCGTGGGAGAACGTAGAACTGCCCGAGCGCCGACCTTCGGGTGGCTATGTGCGACCGCCACTGTCTGATCAGACGTTCGTGCCGAAGCTGTACTGAGAAGGGTCAGCCAACCGCAACGAGCCTCGCCGGTTCAGCCGAACAGGCCCCCATCAACAGTGAACTCCTGGCCTGTGCAATAGCTGCTGGCATCGGAGGCCAGGAACAGCACTACTCGGCCTACTTCGGCAGGCTCGGCGATTCTCCGCAGCGGGACTTGGCGCAGCACCCGCCGAGTGCGACCGTCGTCCTCGTTGAACACGCTGGTTTGGCTCAACATCTCTGTGTCGATGTAGCCGGGATGCACAGAGTTGACTCGCACGTTGCGGCGGCCGAGTTCTTTCGCCGCCGACTTCGTCATTCCGCGCACGGCCCACTTGCTAGCGCTGTAGGCGAACGAGCCGAACGTGCCCATGAGACCCGCTACCGAACTGATGTTGATGATTGAGCCGGACTCGGCTTCGGCCATGGCGGCGCCGACCTTTTGCATGCCCAAAAAGACACCTCGAGCATTGATGGCCAGCATGCGGTCGAAGTCCGCTACTGAAGTGTTCATTAGACCAGCACCCTGGAAAATGCCCGCGTTGTTCACCAGCACATCGATACGACCGTGACGGTCCATCACATCGGCGACAACAGTGTCCCAATCGGCCTCGGTAGCTACGTCGTGATGCAGGTACTCGCAACCCACTTCGGCGGCAGTCCTCCCGCCCTCATCGTCGAGCACATCGGTAAGCACCACCGTTGCGCCCTCGTCGGCGAAGAGCCGGCCCTCAACCGCGCCTTGCCCTCGGGCACCGCCAGTCACAATTGCAACCCGCCCATCCAATACACCCATCGTTTGTCTCCTGTGTTGTTTCTATGGACCTGCTTTGTCGCCGAGGCCCTGCGTTGTCTGCGACGCTCAGTCGTGAGTGCTGCCTAGCCCTAGCGCATAACTGCTGGCAGCAGCAGTCGCAATAGCAAAAGCAATCGCCAATTGCACTACAGCGCGGCTCTCACGACAATAGACCGATCGCTGCCTCGGGTTCTCGTGGTGAGCGACTTTCTTGCGATGAACTCTCCACGGTGCATTCGTGTTGGGCGAGCCTGGCGCTAGCCACGTGGTTAGCGCCCAGCAGCCATAGCGTGCAGACCGATGGGCGCTGTCGCAGACCCGCTCGAGGTGGCAGGTGCCGTCAAAGTTGCAGGCCCAACCTGCAACGCGCCAACTTCCAATGCTGCGGGCGACAGCTTGGCTCAGCGTGTTGGCCTGTACTTCGTGTTGGTGGCCACGATGGTCCTAGGCCCCATCCCAATGATGCTCCCCGCAGTGCTGGCTGTGGACCTCATCGGTTCGCTACAAATTACGACCGGTACGTTCAGCTTGGCTCTCACCACTAACACCGTCGTCGCAGCCGCGTTTGCGCCATTGTCGGGCCGGTTGACCGATCGCGTCGGCCCAAAGCTCTCAACTGTGCTGACCATCAGCACCGCTGGATTGGGGATGTTGGGCATGGCTGCTGCCACCAACCTGTGGGCACTTACAGCGTCGGCGGCCTTCGCTGGCCTCGGTCAGGGCTGGTGCAATCCGGCCACCAACAAGCTCATTGCGGTGCGTGTCCCAGCGGGACAGCGCGGCACCATCACCGGACTCAAACAGTCGGGCGTAACCATCGGGATCTTCCTGTCTGGCGCGACGTTGCCAACGCTCGCTGTCTGGTTCGGCTGGCGTGCCGCATTTGGCATCTATGGGGTTGTGGCGCTGATGTGCGCGCTGGGCATCCAGTGGTGGATGCGTCCTGAGGGCCCCAGCAGTCAAAAACGCGCTGCTGATGGCACTGCTTATGGCACTGTCGACAGCAGGATCGGCCTCGTTGCGCAGCCGGGCGCGGTTTTCGCTGTGAGACCAGTGCATCCCAGACCGGCGCAGATGCGGCACGCGGAACGTCTTTTCATTATCAAGATCGCATGGTTTTCGCTGCTGATGGGCACGATCATCGGAGGTGTCGGTCGCTTCCAAGTCCTGTTTGCCGAAGAAACACTGGGTTGGAGCAACTTCTGGGCTGGCATGGCCAGTGCGCTCGCAGGAATTACTGCGGCTGGGTCACGCATCTGGTGGGCTCGAATAACGGAGGCTCGGGTGCGCCCAGAACGTGCCCTCGCAGTTCAGTCCGGATGCACAGTTGTTGCCATGGCGCTGCTGTTGGGGGCCGCACCAATCCACGGCTCCCTGATCTGGGCGATGGCGCTGTTGTCCGGCTTCACCATGATGTCGTGGAATGCCGTTGCAATGTTGGCTGTCATTGGCGGTGTGCCAGTGGCTTTGGCCGGGCGGGCGTCAGGGATTGTGATGCTCGGCTTCATGTCCGGTCTCAGCATCGGCGGCCTATCGGGCTTCATCATTGAGTGGTCCGGCGGCTATGAAGTCGTTTGGCTGGCTTTCGCTGTCTGCGCGGCCGGGGCTTGCGCGCTGACACTAACGATGCGTCGCCAGCGCTGAGCGTTAGTGTCGGGCCTCGGGCGCAGCAAGGTACGCATCAACGATTTCGTCGGGCTCGCCAACTGCGTGGATACGGCCTCCGTCTAGCCAGACCACTCGATCGCTAAAGCGCCTGATCTCATTCAAGTTGTGTGTAACCAGCACGACGGAGCCAGAGGCCGCACGCACCTCGTCAATACGCTCCGCTGCCCGTCTTCGGAACTCTTCGTCGCCCACCGTTAGCGCCTCGTCAATCAGCAATATCTCGGGTATGCGGGCGGTGGCGATGGCAAAGCGCAGCCGGGCGCGCATGCCGGCGGAGTAGGTCCGCATAGGGCGGTCTATATGGGCACGAAGCCCAGCGAAGTCAATGATCTCGTCCATTCGCTGAGCGATTTCGGCGCGGGTGAAGCCCAACGCCAACCCACCGATCAGAATGTTGCGCCGCCCCGTCAAAGCCGGCCTCAGCACCGACGAGACTCCCAACAGCGAAGGCCTTGACCTGCCTCTGATACTGCCTGAGCGCAGCGGCAATAGCCCAGTCATGGCGGCCAGCAGCGTGGATTTTCCAGCACCGTTGGGCCCAATCAGTCCCAGCGTCTCGCGTTCAAACAGATCCAGCGTGGCGCCTTGAACAGCGTGGATCCTGCGGTACTGGCGACGCATCCGGCCCCGAGCGAAGCCCTGCTTGAGGCCCATGGCAGGTTCCTCAAACACCCGGTAGCTGACGTGGGCGTCGCGGACCTCCACAGTGACGCTGGGATCGCTCATGCGCCCAAGCGCTGCTCGGAACGGTGGAACACAACAAAGCCCACCACTGGCATCGCGAGGCTCCAAGCCGCCAAACCTGCCACAACCCACAGGTCAACCGGCTCGTTCAACAGGCACCAGCGAGCGCAGGTAATCACGTCGTAGATCGGATTGAGCGCAAATGCCCGTCTCCACGCCGCGGATTGCACAAACGCATCAACGCTGAAGATTACCCCGGAGCCGTAGAACAGCAGCCGGAACAGGTGGGGCAGAATCTGACGTAGGTCGGGCATGGTCGTGCCAATGCGAGCCACCAGCAGCGCCACCCCGAAATTGAAGGTGAACTGCGCCAGCAGCACCACCGGCAGTACAAGCCACCGCAGTCTCGGTACCTCGCCGGTAGCCAGCAGTGCCAGTAGCGCAAGCACAAGCGCGGGTACGAATGCGGCTGTTTGTCCGTTGACGGAAGCGGCGGGCAGCAGGATGCGAGGGAACTGGATAGATCTGATCAAGCCCATGTTCTGGGTAATGGAGCTTGCCGCCTCCAGCGTCACCCTCTGGGTGAGATGGAACAGCACCACGCCGATTATGAGAAAGCCCAGAAAATTGTCGACGCCGCGCCGAGTGTCGATGATCACTCCGAACACCAGGAAATAGACACCGACCAGCAGTGCCGGGTTCACGAGGTGCCACAGTTGGCCAAGTGTGGTGTCCATGTTTTGGGCGCGCAGGTCCTGCGCTGGCACCACGATTGCGAACTCGCGGCGACGCCACGCTTCACGCAGATAAGTGAGCGTTGAGGGCCGCGATGTCAAGTCAATCAGCGGCCGCACTGTTGCTCGGCCGGAACTGGCTTGACCGGAGCCAGCTTGGCCAGAGCTGACTTGGCCGGTACTGGTGTTGCCGGAGTTGGCTTGGTCTGGGCTGGTCTGGCCTGGGCTGGCTCGGTTGGCGCTGCCACTGGCTGTGCTGAGCTCGCCGCCTCGGGCGTTCATACCGTCATCCTACGAACGCACTAGTAGCTGCCCTGTGGTGCAGGGCCGTGTCGTCCAGGCCGCGTTGCCGGGACTGTGGTGCAGAGGCCGTGCTGCAGGGCCCGTGTTGTGGTTTGGGCATACTCCGGCATTTGAGCGACGTGAGGCAATCAATGCGTGACGGCAACGAAGCACCGGCGGAGGCATCGACCTTGGTGCCACCTCCCGCGGAGGTGCGGGGTAACGACTGGCGTTCGCTGGCCGTGGCTCCTCTGGATGTGTTCAAGCCGCGGTTGTCGGTCACGGTGGTAGTCCCCTACTACGAGGCACCCGGCGCCCTGGCGCTGACACTCGCTGGCCTGGAGCGTCAGACCTACCCCGCTGATCTCACCGAAGTGGTGGTAGTAGACGATGGCTCAAATCCGCCCCTCGACCTGGCTGCGCTACAAACAACCGAGCTAGGCAGACAAAGCAGACAAGGCGAACTGAGCGAAAAGAGCGGAGTGAGCGAGCCGAGATCGCTGAGTCTGCGAGTGATTCACCAAGAAGATCGCGGATTCGGCTTGGCTCGCGCCCGCAACAACGGCGCCCGCGCAGCGCAGGGCGATGTGCTGGTGTTTTTGGACTGCGACATGGTGCCCGAGGCTTGCTGGCTGGCTGCCCATGCGCGTTGGCACCACGCAGCAAACGACCTGCTCACGCTGGGATTTCGCCGTCACGTTGAGTTTGACGGCATTACTCCAGCCGATGTGCGCGACCGCCCCGACACGTTGACTGCTCTGTTTTCGGGACGGGAGGTCCAGCGGCCTCAGTGGATAGAGCGCCGAATGGACCAGACCGATGATCTCGCATCAGATGCGGACGATGTGTTTCGGGTAGTCACTGGCGGCAATTTTGCTGTCTCGAAGGGGTTCTTTGAGAGCGTGGGGCGCTTCGATGAGACGTTCACGCAGTGGGGGTCCGAAGATGTTGAGTTCGGCTGGCGCGCATACGCACTCGGTGCTGTGCTGGTGCCTGAACGCACAGCACTCTGCTGGCACCAGGGGTCGGGAGCGGTTCTCAGCGAAGACGAGACGATCAGCCTGGATCAGCAGCGCGACAAGCTGACCCATCTGATTCCCGATCGGCGGCTACGCACCTCGCCGCCCGGCCGTTCCTACATAGTCCCGCAGTTTGTTGTGACGGTGGAGCCCGGACACACCGAAGAGGCAGAGGTGCTCAGCACTGTTGAGCAGGTGCTGGCTAACGACACCCATGACCTAGTCGTTTGGGTCGACGAGCGGCCAGGTGAGACTTTTGTGCGACTGCGTCGCTTGCTTGATCCCGACCCTCGCGTCGCCATCGGTGAGCCAGGTGGTGCCGCGGCCGCGTATCCGTCAGCCGCGTTTCACGTACGTGTACCCGCCGGTGCCGACGTCCGTTCTCGCATGATTGACCGACTCTGCAACCAGATGGGCACAGCCGCGGTCGGCTATTCAGATCTGGCTTCGGGCCACCGGGTTCGAATCGCTCGTAGCTGGGCGGTGCAGCGGGCGCGTCGGGGGGGACGCGCTGTGGCCGAGTACGGCAACGTCGTTGAGCTGGACGTCGACAGCCTGCAGGTCACCCAAGAACCGAAGCCCCAAAGCTGGATGGCCGCAAGGTTGCAAGGCCCCGCCAGAGGGTTCTTTCGGTTGTGGGCCGCGATGCGTAGGCACGCTGCGACGCTGTCGGTTGCGGTACGCAACATCCGGCGCCTCTCAGATGTAGCTCGCCTTGTTGGGACGGTGGCGCGTGCCGTTTGGTGGCGTGTCAAGAACCTACGTTGGAAACTGCGTGCCGTTTGGTGGAAGTTGCGTGCCGTCTGGTGGGCTCTGCGTTCGGTTTGGTGGGGAGTGCGATCAGTCGGATGGGCGGTGCGTAGGACGCGAAAGCGATTGCCGCGGCGTGCCAACAAGCATCTGCGTATCTGGCTAGGTCTTCAGCCTCGCAGCCAGCGTTACGTGCAGCGACTGGCCCGCTACTCGCTCGGGGCGGAAATTGTGGTCGCCGGTCGCGAAGCCGCGTCAGTCTTCGCAGCCTCAACGAGGGTGAGTCATCGTGTTGGCGACGATGGCGACCATCATGCCGATGTCGTTGTTGCAGACACCGCGCTGGCTGGTGAGGCGGCGCTCAAAGACGCCCCGGCTGAGCTGCAACCGCGAGTCGTTGTCCTCTCCGAAATGCCAGCGCAAGCACGGGTGCAGGCGTTCAACCCCGAGGCGGTGAACCCGATTGGCTGGTCTGCCGACAACCAGACTGACCCGGTAGCGGTGCGATCGTTGCTATCGCTAGCAGGAGGTTCTGTCTACAGCCTGCATCTTGGCGGTGAACTGCTTGCTGCGCTGAGGTCTCCGCACCACCTCACCGACAGTGCCAGTGATCATCGCGACCCGGTGCAGCGAGCCGGTGCGCTGGCGGCTTTAGCTGGGGCAGGAGTAGTTGTGCATCTCGACGCCCCAGACCCGGCGCTGGCAGCCGCACTCGGTACGACATTGCACGACCTGATGGCTTCAGATGAGGTGGTAGACGCAGATGCTCACCGGCGCGAGCAACTCAGCATCGAGATGCGGCGATGCGCGTTGCGCGACCACTCGCTGCGCGCCAGGTCCAGACAGATCATCTCCGCTGCCGGAATCAGCGCAGCACCCCCTGAGGTGTCGGTTTTGGCGCCGACGCGTCGCCCCGATCGTGTCTCCGATGTGATCCAGACCGTCAAGAATCAGTCCTACCCGCGCCTTGAACTTGTGTTGGGGCTACACGGGGAGGGTTTCGACTCCGACGCTGAGATTGGAGCGCTGGCGAGTGATCTTGATTGTGGATTGCGCATTGTCCGCGTTGATGGCGCTGAGCGGCTTGGTGGAGTGCTGCGAGCCACGGCCGAGGCAGCCAGCGGGTCGCTGCTTACCAAGATGGACGACGACGATTTCTACGGTGCTGAACACATCTGGGACTTAGTGCTGGCCCATGAGTATTCCGGGGCTGAGTTGATTGGCAAGTCCGCCGAGTACGTGTACTTGGAACGACTCAACAAGACCGTGCGAGACCAGAATCGTCAGAAGTTCTCCGAGCGATACATTTCTTTCATTGGCGTATCTGGCGGCGTCCTCATGATCTCGCGTCATGATCTTGAGGCCGCTGGCGGCTGGCGGCGTGTACCGCGCCGGGTGGACATTGCCCTCGCTAACGATGTTGCGCTTGCGGGCGGATCTATCTATTGGACGCACGGCGCCGGGTATCTGCGGGTGCGTCACGGAGATGAGCACACTTGGGAAGTCGACGACAGCCACTTCTTGGGTCGTGCCAGCGAGGTGCGCGATGGCTGCGACCTCAGTTTTGCAGGTGTCGCGAACCAATAGCCGCGTATAGCGAGCCACTAGCCCAGTAGCCGTGGGCCAACGGCAATGCAGCGATGGGTCAAATGCGTCGCAGTCGGCTATCAGCGGCCATCAGCAGAATGTTTCTGTACGTCCTAGCCTTAAAGCTATGGCTGATTCCGACATCAAGGCGCTGACAAGCGCGCTCGACATCCCCGAGTTTGAGAAGACGGCGTTTACGTCGCCGCCACCACTGAACACCGCAACTGTTGCCATCGTGACCTCGGCATCCCTGCACCATCCCGACCAGGACGACTTCGCGCCTGCCGATACTGGCTATCGAGTGTTGGACGGCAGCCGCCGGGACTACGTGTGTGGCCACTGGAGCCCCAACTTTGACGCCAGTGGTATCGCCCTTGATCTCAACACAGTGTTCCCTATAGACCGACTGGACGAGCTGGCGGCTGACGGCACCATCGGCAAGGTGTCCGAAACTCATCTTTCCTACGCAGGAAATCAGTTTGACCTGTCTGCGGTACGCATGGACTCAGGCCCTGCTGGTGCCGCGCTATTGCGCGAACTTGAGGTGGACGTAGTTCTTTTGACGCCTGTCTGACCGCTTTGCACGCGTACCGTGAGTACGCTCGCACACGTCTTGGAAACAGCCGGTCTGGCTACTGTGACGCTCGGCTCAATTGGTGTCCACATCCAAAACACGGCACCGCCGCGGGGTCTGTGGTGTGAGTTTCCGCTAGGACGCCCGCTGGGCAAGCCCAACGATGCCGAGTTTCAGCATCGGGTTCTGGCACACGCCTTTGGGTTGCTGCAGGCAACCGAGCCGGTCGTGGAAAAGTTCGCCGAGTCCATTGAAGACGACGGCACTGCCGCCGTGTCGTGCGAACTACCGCCTCGCCACGATCCCAGCCTGCATCCAGCGGTAGACGAGGCCCGAGGGTTGCGCCCCGCTTATGACCGCGCAGTAGCGAAACTCGGCAACCGGGTGGGCGCAGGCCGCGTAGTTGGTGCTGACGACATCCCAACCGCAGTGCAGTCCTTCGTCAATGTGGCGGAGGGAACGCCATGGAAGGAAGCTGGCATTCCGGGGATTCCGGCACGCGTGGCGCAGGACATCCGCGGCTACTACGAGACCGCGGCGTTAGCACTGGCTGAGCATGCTCCGGCCGCGTGGGCGGGAGCGCGCTGGTTTTTCACGTCAACCGAAGCCGGGCGAGCGATTCTGACTGCTCGTAAGGCCATCGCCGATGCTGGGGAGCCGCGCCCCATCTGGTTCTACCTCACGCCTGGCGACATGTAACACCAGCGCCTCGTAGCGGCGGCGCATTAGCCACTGCTACGGCACGCTAGTGAGTAGCGCCCAAACGATGAATCGGTTGATCGGTCAGCCTTTCCATGGTTGGCGCGTGGCTTGGGCCGGATTCGGTGTGCTGTTCATTGTGTACGGCATCCAATTCAGTTACGGCACGTTCGAGACAGCTATCAGCGCCGATCAGGATTGGTCGGCAACGTGGCTCCAGCTCGCATACGCCTCCTACATTCTGGGTTACAGCGCAGCAAGCGCATTGACCGGTCAGCTCACCGACCGATTCGGCCCCCGCCCGGTCATCGCCATCGGCGCAGCGTTGCTGGCTGGCGGCTACTTGGTGATGTCGGCCTCCGTGAGCTTGGTGATGGTGTTCATCGGCTTGGCGGCTATTGCGCCGTTGGGGATGTCGTCTTCATGGGTGCCAGCGAATGCCACCGTGGTTCGATGGTTCACGCAGCGGCGAGGTTTGGCTACCAGCCTCGTCGGCTCTGGCGGCAGTGCAGGTGGCATTGTTGCTCCTCCGATTGCCGCCTGGCTTGTGCAGCAGTTCGGATGGCGCATGGCGCTGGCGATTATGGCGTTGACCGGTGGGGCACTCATGGCCGTTGCGGCGATGGTGTTTGAGCGCGACCCCGAATCGATTGGTCAATATCCGGACGGGCATGCACCGCAGCCCGGTCACAAACCCCTAGCTCGCTCGCGGATCGCCTCCAGGCCAGCAGGATTTGTGGTGGAAGCCGCACGAGTGGCAACCCGCACAACTGACGAACCTAATGCCCCCTGGACTGCATCTGAGGCTTGGCGCAGCTCGGTGTTCTGGCGCATATTCGGCATGTTCGCCTTGACGTTCGTGGTTGTTTTCGTGCCGTTTGCGCACGGCGTCCAGTACGCCCGGAACCTTGGCTTCTCGCCGCTGTGGGCGGCGGGCGTCATTAGTTCCATTGGTGTTGGCGGGCTGCTCGGACGGATTGTGACCGGTCCGTTGTCTGACCGTATTGACCGTCGCCGAGCGGTGATGTTGGCGTTGGCGTTGGAGACGCTGTCATTTGTGGGGATCGCGGTGTCGCACAACTTGGCTCTGCTCTATGCCTCTTCGTTCGCTTTCGGTCTTTCCTATGGAGGCAGCGTGGCGGTCTTTCCGGCGTTGGTGGCCGACTATTTCGGACGCACTCACGCGGGAGCGATCGTGGGACGCGTCTTTGCGACAGCAGGATCGTTCGCCGCGGTTGGTCCCTACGTGGCGCAACTGCTACTCGGTGCAACTGGCGGTTACGGATGGACGTTCTCGGGCGCGGCGGTCACCAATGCATGCGCACTAGCGTTGGCCTTCACGCTGCCCCCTCCAGTGCTACTAGCCAAGAGCTGAGTGTCTGCACGCCAGGGCATTTTGCGGCAGTGCATCTTGGCTCTACAGCCCGCGCTGGCGGCAGGTTCGTGTCTCACCCCGTCCCTACGGTTGTCGTCATGTTGAGAGATGGGCACCGCCGGGGTTGCCGAAGCAGCCGAGCCAGCCGAGCCAGCCAAACAGCCAGCACTATCGGTACCTCGACACCGCCAGCTCGTTTGTGTAGCACCCCCTTCGTACGGTTGTTGTCATGTTGAGAGATGGGTCGGAACGCACCGACCGCTCCGGCCACACGGTCAGTACCGCCACTGCGGGTAGTGCAGCCGAGACCGAGAGTGCGGTTGAGTTGGCGGCTACGAGCGACGGGGTTGGGCTGTTGACCTTGCGTTGTTTGGATGCCGAGGAACTCGCTGGGTTAGGACGTCATGGGTTGCTTGACGTGCTCGGCGACATTCAGCGGTTCGTGAATCAAGCAGCGGGCTATCAGGCCAAAGTCCTCGGCGCGCTAAACCTGCTCGGCAGTGACGGTCGCGCACCCGAAGTGAGCCCACACATAGCACTACGCGACGCCACTGGAATAAGTGAACGCGACGCTCGCAGAATCACACGAACCGCGCACAAGACCGGTGAGCACGACACGGTGCTGCAATCACTATGGCACGGAGACATCACCGCTGCTCAGGCTGAGGTCTTGTGCGACGCTCGCGTAACCAACGAGGTGCGCGCAGAGCTGCTGGCGGCGGCGGTGTTGGAGGACTCTGATCAGACACGTCGACGCGTCCATGAAGTTGAGTCTTGCAATGAGACTGCGATGCAGCGCTTCAAGCGCCAACGCGAAGCCCGCGGCGGCGGTTGGCGGCGAGACCACGAAGGAATGCTCAAGCTGTGGGCCAAGTTCGATCCCCGCAGCGGAGCACAAATCGAAGCTGCGCTTGAGACGCTACAACAGCAGTATTGGGTCAACGACAAGCAAGTTCGTACCAATCGGCGCAGTCCTGCCCAGCGTGACGCTGACGTGCTCGCGCACGCAATAGCAGGCCTCACCTACAACGCGGCCGACGAAAAAGCGGTTGAACGGCTCACCAACCGCAGCCACCAAGGCTCAGCACCACACCTACCGGCAGCACAAGTCAGTGTGCTCGTTGATCTAGACGCTCTGCGAGAACAAACCGACGCAGTGGGCGTAACCGACGCCGGTATTGAACTGCCACCCGAAGTTGTGCGCGCTCTGGCCTGCGACGCTGAACTCATCCCAATGATGCTGAGCGGACCAGGCGGATCAGCCGATGTGGGGCGACGCAGCCGAACAGTCCCACAACGGCTGCGCCGACTACTGATCGCACGCGACCGTCACTGCCAATGGCCCGGCTGTCATCAACCACCATCACGCTGCGACGCGCACCACATCATCCACTGGGCCGACGGCGGAGCCACCAACCTCGACAACCTCGTGCTGCTATGCCATCGACACCACCACCACCTACACGAACACAGCTACCAGATGATCCGCCAACCCGACAGCACCTGGCACGTCAACCAAAACCCCCAGCCAAAAGCCGTTCCAGATCCCGAGCCCGAACCATGCCACATCACCAAACAAGCCCGCGGCCCATGAGTCTTTACGCCGCGCCCTCAAGCGGCGCGCAGCCGCGCAGCATCGGCTGCGCGCAACAGATTCAGGGTGCAGCTAACGGCTCAGATTTAGGGCGCTGCTAACGGCTAGCGGCGGCGGGGATGGCTTTCGCTTACATGAACTGACGCCTAGGGGTAGCCTCAAATGTGGCCGCCGCGGGCGGCGCATTAGTGGTGTGTGTGGCGCACTAGGGGGATTCATGGCACTCGCAGAATTCAAACTTGAAGATCGCTTCGAACGCGTTGAGGGCGATGTCGCCATGTCGGGCGTGCAGGCGCTGTTGCGTGTACTGCTCGACCAACTCCGCGCAGATCGCCGGGACGGGCTCAACACTGCCGCCATGGTGTCGGGCTACCGCGGGTCGCCACTGGGCGGCATCGACTCGCTCATGACGGCAAATGCCGAGGAACTCAAGGAGAACAACATCGTCTTTGAGCCCGGCCTCAATGAGGATCTGGGTGCCACGATTGTGTGGGGCAGCCAGCTCTCGAACCGTAACTTCGAGGGACGCTACGACGGTGTGCTCGGTATGTGGTACGGCAAGGCGCCGGGGGTGGATCGCTCGGGCGATGCCCTAAGGCACGCCAACGTCTGTGGCGTTGATCCCAAAGGCGGCGTGTTGCTTGTCGCTGGCGACGACCCAGCGTCAAAGTCCTCGACGCTGGCATCGGAGTCCGAGCCGATGCTGATCCATCTCCAAACCCCAATCCTGTATCCAGGCTCGGTCCAAGAAGTCATCGACTACGGACGCTGGGGCTACGAACTCTCCCGCTACAGCGGCCTGTGGTCGTCGCTCAAGATCGTCACCAACGTGGCCGACGGCTATGCCACTACCCAGGTTGGACCGGGCCGAGTCTCGGCGACTCGTCCTGAGTTCGAATGGGAGGGCAAGCCGTGGGCCCATACCCAACAGGACGCCCTGTTCGGCCCTAATGCAGTCCGGATGGAACTTGAGATCCACGAGGGTCGCATAGTGGCTGTCGACGAGTTCGTAAAGGCCAACCAGCTCAACCGCCAAACGGTGCCTGCTCGCGACGCCAAGATCGGTCTTGTCGCTGCTGGCAAGACCTACTACGACCTGCGCGAAGCGCTCGATCGGATGGGCTTGGACGACATCGAACTCGCGCGCCGCGGCATCCGCATTTGGAAACCAGCAGTGATTTGGCCTCTAGAACCGACCAGCCTGCGGGAGTTCGCCGACGGGCTTGAAGTCATAGTCGCAGTGGAGGAAAAGCGCTCCATTGTGGAGACGCTCATAAAAGAGAACCTCTACGGCACCGCAAACTCGCCCACTGTGCTCGGCAAGCGCGACCAGCATGGCGGTTTCTGGTTCCCCGGCCACGGCGAAATGGACGCCGACATCATCGCCCGCAAAATCCGCCCGTTCCTAGTTGACCGGCTCGGCAGCGATGGCATCGGGCCCGCAGTTGTTGAACGCATCACGATCCCGCTCGCGGTCAAGACCTCCAAGGGGGGGACTCCAGGGCGCACGCCGGGCTTTTGCTCGGGCTGCCCGCACAACCGTTCAACTTGGTTGCCGGAAGGCTCCGAAGCTGGCGGGGGCATTGGCTGTCACGGCATGGCAGCAATGACACCTACCCGCAACGTGCGCGGTACTACCCAGATGGGTGGCGAGGGTTGCCAGTGGGTGGGCGCAGCACCGTTCGTCACCATGAATCACCGCTTCCAGAACATTGGCGATGGCACCTATCACCACTCTGGATCGTTGGCACTACGCCAGGCAGTAGCGGCTGGCACCAACGTCACCTTCAAGATCCTCTACAACGGCGCGGTTGCCATGACAGGAGGCCAGGACGTGGACGGCGCCATGGCCGTGCCCGAACTGACCCGCTCCGTACACGCGGAGGGGGTGTCCAAAGTGATGGTCGTCACCGACGATCCCTCCAAATACCCCGCCGATGCCAACTTCGCTCCCGACACCGATATCTGGCACCGCGACCGCATGGACGAAGCGCAACGCTTGCTGCGAGACATCGAAGGCTGCACTGTGTTGATCTACGACCAGGCGTGTGCGGCCGAACTACGGCGCGACCGCAAACGCGGCAAAGTGGCCGAACCCAGCACTCGAGTGTTCATCAACGAGGCGGTCTGTGAGGGCTGTGGCGATTGTGGTGTCAAGTCGAGCTGCCTCAGCGTGCAGCCAGTCGAAACCGAGTTCGGCCGCAAGACGCAGATACATCAGTCTTCGTGCAACAAAGACTTCACCTGTCTGGACGGCGATTGCCCCGCCTTCATTGAGGTGGTCCCGGCCGGGAAGGTCGCCACCAAAGCCACGGTTGCCGTTGCGCACATAGGCGATGACCTGGCCGAGCCGGATCGCCTTGATGAGGGCAACATCTTGATGATGGGCATAGGCGGCACCGGCGTCGTAACGGTGAACCAGATGCTCGCGACCGCAGCTTTGCTGGACGGCAAGATCGCTAACGGCCTTGACCAGACGGGCCTCGCCCAAAAGGGCGGACCGGTGCTGTCCAACCTCAAGGTCCGGCGATTCAGCGAGAACAGCGAAGACGGCCACGACGACGGCGTAGCTCAAAGCGCCGGTTCCGACGAGGCCAACACAGTCGGGGCCAGCCCCGACGAAGCCAACAAAATCGGTGTCGGAGAGGCCGATGCATACATCGTGTTCGACTTGCTGACTGGCACTAATCCGGCAAACCTGGACAAAGCGCTGGCCGACAAGACCGTTGCTGTGGTTTCGTCTTCGAAGGTCCCCACCACATCCATGGTTCGAGACACCTCCGATGAGTTCCCCGAGTGGACGGCATTTCAGCGTGTCATTGACGAGTCCACTAGTCCCGAACGCAACGTCTATTTCGATGCGGGCACGCTGTCGGACAGTCTGTTTCGCTCCCATATGCCCGCGAATGTCCTAGTGGTGGGTGCGGCGTATCAGGCTGGTGTGATTCCCATCAGTGCTGCAGCTATTGAGCGCGCGATCGAACTCAACGGCGTAGCGGTCGAGATGAACATCCAGGCGTTCCGGATTGGACGCAAGATCGTGCTTGACCCTGATTTCTTAGGCACGCTTGAAATTGAGCGGGTGGGCAAGTCCAAGCGCCGCACGGGTCCGACGAGTCGTGAGCTGAACCTCATCGATACGGTCCCGAATCAGTCCGAGGAGTTGGCGCGGCTGCTGCGCATCCGCGTTCCCGACCTGGTGGCCTACCAGGATCACTCTTATGCCGCTGACTACACCGAGTTCGTGGCGAAGGTGCGTAGGACTGAGGCTTCCTCGGGGGCTTCTGTGGGGGCCTCTGTTGGAAGCCAGACAGCGTTGAGCGAGGCCGTGGCTCGCTACCTGTACAAGCTCATGGCCTACAAGGACGAGTATGAGGTGGCGCGTTTGCACCGCTCGGAGGCATTCCAGCAAGCAGTGCGCAGCCAGTTCGGCGACGCCACCGATGTCACCTACAAGCTGCACCCGCCGTTTATGCGGCGCATGGGTGTGGAACGCAAGATCGGCCTCGGACGCTCGGGCGACATCGCATTTGCCGTTTTGGCGCGGATGAAAGGTCTGCGCGGCGGGCCGCTGGACATCTTTGGTAGGACGGCGCATCGCAAGATGGAGCGGGAGCTAATCGGGGAGTACCGAGCCATGATCGAGCGGGCCCTTGAAACGCTGGCCCCAGGCGACGCTGGTGCCTATGAGCGTGCGGTGCAGATAGCGGAGCTACCTGATTTGATCCGCGGCTACGAGGAAATAAAGGAACGCAACGTTGAGTTGTTCCGGGCTCGCGCCACGGAACTTGGCGCTTGAACCAGCCCGGACAGCAACAGGTCAGATGAAACCGGTCCAGATGGCTGCCAATCGACCGACAGGGCATACACCTAGTGCTCCCGCTTGGTGTGTGGTTGACTTCCCCGAACTCACCGTATTTTCGATGATCTTCGCAAAGCCAACAGCCTGCGCTGAAGTTTGTGCTGAGCCACAAAACCACGCTGAAGCCCCAGGCAACGTAGTCCTAGACGAGTCTGGAGCCCCAGACAACGCAGGCACTGTGGCGAGGTTGCGGGCGGCGCTAACCAGCGGCGAGGACCTGCCCGATCACGTTGAGCGCGCCAGGGTTGTCAACTTCACCGAGGACGGAGACGACGCGGCTGGAGTTCAGGGCAATGTTGCAGATGGCGACATCAAGGGCGTTGAGACCGTGTTCATGGCCTACTGGGTGAACCCAGCGGCTTACGAACGCTGGCGCCATAGCTGCGAGGCACTGTGCCTGGCCGGGCTGTACTGCGAAACGGCCTATATTCCTGCCGACCGCTGGGAGACCATTGCGGGCACCAAACGGCCTCTGCCCGGTATCCGCAATCTGACGTCTGTGGACCTCACCGAGTTGCACGACTACTGGGGCTCAGCAAGAGACCGCATGGCGGCGAGCCAACATGACCCATTTGAGGCAGCACCCGGCTCACCGCTGCCAGCCAATTTGTGCCTTATTCGTTCAGGTCAAAAATGGGACGAGTGCCTCTCCGATGAGCGAGAGATGTACTTCACCGACATTGAACCTAAACTGCGGGCTGGCATCGAATACTTGGCCCGCAACCCCAAATCCGGCTGCATCTCTAGTCGCTTTTTGCGTGAGCAGAACATGGATGGAGATGACCTGGAGTCCACCAGCTTCGTGGGCTGGTTCGAGGACTTAGCTTCGTTGGAAACCTGGTCGCGCTCACATTCCACGCACATGGCCATCTTTCACTCTTTCCTCTCAACCGCTCAGCTACTGGGCCGACCGCCCAAGTTGCGTTTGTGGCATGAGGTATCAGTGCTACCCGAATGTGGCGTGGAGATGATCAACCAAGAACTCTCGCCCTTGTCATCGCTGGTTAGCTAACTAGCTGGCCAAGGGCAGCAGCGCGGACTAGCGCGACTCCTAGGCTCTGCCGCTGATGGCTGAGCAAAGCCCGCTTCCGGGGTCGGATGCACGCGATGGCGGACTTCTGGAGGGGCTGCCGGGTCGCGACCTGGACAGTCTGGACTTGAACGGTCTTGACATAGCGCCCACGGTGCTTGATCTGGTGGGCCGCACGCCGATGGTACGCCTGACGCGCGTAGCGCCTCACCTGGTCACGCCGGTAGTCGCGAAACTAGAAACCACTAATCCGGGCGGGTCGGTGAAGGACCGTGCTGCGATAGCCATGATCACCGCAGCCGAAGCAGCAGGCCACTTGAAACCCGGTGACGTCATCGTGGAGCCCACTTCGGGCAATACCGGCGTGGGCTTGGCAATGGTGGCGGCCCAGCGCGGCTACCGCTGCCTATTCGTGTGTACCGACAAGGTAGCCCCTGAGAAGGTCGCCCTGTTGCGTGCATACGGTGCTGAGGTCGTGGTTTGCCCGGCCAAGGTTGCTCCCGAAGATCCCCGCTCCTACTACTCCACGGCGGCTCGACTGCGGGAGCAGACGCCTCGAGCCTTCTCACCGAACCAATACTCAAACCAAGACAACCCGCAAGCGCACTACGAAACCACCGGTCCAGAAATCTGGGCACAGACCGGCGGGCGCGTCACACACTTCGTTGCTGGCGCGGGCACTGGCGGCACAGTCAGCGGGGTCGGGCGCTATCTAAAGGAACAGAACCCGGCCATCGAGGTAATAGTTGCTGACCCACCCGAGTCGGTCTACGCGGGCGGCGATGGCAGCTCCTACCTGGTGGAGGGCATCGGCGAGGACTTCTGGCCCTCCACGTACCACGCCGAAGTTGTCGATCTGGTGATTCCGGTCACAGACGCAGACTCATTTGCTATGGCTAGGCGGGTGACAGCCACTGAGGGACTTTTGATTGGCGGATCAGGTGGAACCGCTGTGACGGGCGCGCTGCGAATAGCGGACGAACTGGACGCAGCGGGCCGAGCGAGAGAGTCTATGGTGGTCACGCTCATTCCTGACTCCGGTCGCCTCTATCTCAGTCGCGTCTTTGACGACAAATGGCTGGAATCCCAGGGACTCGAACCGGGGCATGAAGTAGGGCTTGGCGCAACAGAAGCAAGAGTCGGCGACTGATGCTGGGCGGCAACCCGCAGTTGTCGGGCTTTGAGGACAGCGAGGAGTTCGGCTTCGAAACGCGTGCGATCCGAGCAGGACAACCCCACGACCCCTATAGCGGTGCGGTTGTCACGCCCATCTCACTTGCTACGACTTTTGCACAGGAAGCGGTCGGTCAAACTCGCCACGGCTACGAATACGGCCGGACGGGCAATCCAACGCGTCACGCCTACCAGGCATGCGTGGCTTCGTTAGAAGGGGCCCGGCATGGATTCGCTTTCGCGAGCGGGCTGGCGGCCTCAGATGCGCTATTGCGGATCTTGCGGCCCGGCGACAGCCTGCTGCTTGGGGACGACGCCTATGGTGGCACGTTTCGGCTCATAGACACAGTGTTTGGCAACGCGGGCGTACAGCACGCCGCAGTTGACCTCACAGCGCCGGACAAGATCCGTGACGCCTGGACGCCCAACACCCGTCTGGTGTGGCTGGAAACACCCACGAACCCGCTGCTCACCATCTTTGATATTGAAGCTGTCTGCGCAGCCACCCACGAGATGGGCGGCATCGTGGTGGTTGACAACACGTTCGCAACGCCGTACCTGCAGCGCCCACTTGCGTTGGGTGCCGATGTCGTAGTGCATTCGGCCACAAAGTACCTGGGCGGTCACAGCGATGTAGTGGGCGGCTTCGTAGCTACCAATGATGACCGACTAGCTGAGCATTTGGTGTTTACGCAAAACGCTGTGGGCGCTGTTCCCAGCCCGTTCGATTGCTATTTGACGCTGCGCGGAATCAAGACACTCGGCGTTCGTATGGACCGGCATGAAGCGAACGCGCGAGCGGTTGTTGAGCTCCTGGAAGCACATAGCGCGGTGCGGTCGGTGCTGTACCCGGGGCGTGCCGACCATCTAGGGCACGAAATCGCCTGCCGTCAGATGAGCGGATTTGGGGGCATGGTTTCGTTTCGGCTGCGCGGAGGTCGTGCCGCTGCGGAGAGCGTGGCCGCCTCAACCAGAGTCTTCACGTTGGCGGAATCGCTCGGCGCGGTCGAATCGCTGATTGAGCATCCCGGTGCGATGACCCATGCATCGGCCGCAGGTTCCGCGCTGGAGGTACCCGACGACCTGGTGCGGCTGTCGGTAGGGCTAGAAACAGTCACCGACTTGTTGGAGGACCTCGACGCTGCGCTAGGCACCGCGACCGACTCACCGGGTTAGCTAGATCGAGCTAGCTGGCCCGGCATAGCTAGCGCTGTCTCGGTGGCGGCGTTGTGCCGGTGCGCGGAATTGCCCCGACCACTGATCGTTAGCGCTTAGTGTTGCGGGCCAGGAGGTGTGTGATGAACGAAGGCAACGTGGCGTGGGTGTTGATCTCTGGTGCGCTGGTGCTTTTCATGGTGCCAGGCCTGGCGCTGTTCTACGGCGGCATGGTGCGCGCCAAGAACGCGCTGAACATGCTCAACATGAACATGTGGTGCCTAGGCATCGTGCCGGTGATCTGGGTGCTAGTGGGCTTCAGCCTGGCTGCTGGCGAGAGCGGGTTGCCCATCATTGGCGACTTTTCGCTAATGGGTATGGCTGGCATTCACGACGCCGAGTCGCTGGCAACGTTCGGTTTCTTGATGACATTCGCGGCCATAACACCGGCTCTCATCTCCGGCGCCGTGGCAGACCGCATGAAGTTCTCCTCATGGATGGTGTTCGTTCCCTTGTGGTCGCTGCTGGTGTATGCGCCGGTTGCGTATTGGGTCTACGGCACTGACGGCTGGATCGCGGGCTTGCCCGCTCACGACTTTGCGGGAGGAACCGCAATACACGTGAACGCCGGTGCAGCCGCGATGGCACTGGCCCTGGTTGTGGGACGCCGTTCGGGCTGGCCCGACAACCGACCAGTTCCTCACAACGTCCCGTTTGTCATGTTGGGTGCGGGCATCTTGTGGTTCGGCTGGTTCGGTTTCAACGCCGGTTCGGCACTGGCCGCCGACGGTGCTGCAGCGCAGGCATTCGTCAATACGTTCATAGCTGCTGCTGCTGGCATGGTGGCGTGGGCGTTTGCGGAGTACGCACGGCACCAGCGAGTGTCCACTATCGGTATTGCCTCCGGCGTTGTCGCAGCACTCGTGGCCATAACACCGGCGGCGGGTTTTGTGGGTTCAATGCACTCATTGGCTTTCGGCGCTGTCGCAGGTGCCATTTGCTTCTTCGCCATTGAGGCTAAGTTCAGGGTCGGCTTTGACGACAGCCTTGACGTTGTGGGCATTCACTGGGTGGGCGGTGCTGTAGGCGGCGTCCTGCTCGGCTTCTTCGCCGACTCCTCCGCAGTCCCTGGGGGAGACTTCATTGACGGGGTGCTATTCGGCGGAGGCGTGTTGCTGTGGAACCAAATCTTGTCAATTGTGGCGGTCACCGCCTACTCCTTTGCAGCTACGTGGATCATCGCCACGGTGATCAAGTTGACGATGGGAATCCGGGTCTCCGCCGAAGTTGAGATGGCCGGAATTGACGTCAGCGACCACGGCGAAGCGGCGTACCAGTTGAATTAGCAAGTTCAGCTAGCTTGCCGCCGTGCCTAACACCGTGCCCAACGACAAAACGACTTCCGCCGGCTGCGAGCTAGACGCGTCTGGTCAAGAGTTGCGTCAGTTTGAGCAGCAGCGGTGGGTTCGACCACCTGGCGCTACCGAGGTGCTGTTGGTGCGTCACGGCGCATCCCAAGCGTTCATCCCCGGCGAACCGTTCCCGATGCGAGACGGGCAAGGAGATCCGGCGCTTGCTCCGAGAGGACAGGTGCAAGCCATCGCCATGTCGGAGCGCTTGGCGCGTGAGCCGATTGGCGCTTTGTACGTGTCGTCGTTGCAGCGCACACAGCAGACGTTCGCGCCGCTAGCCGAGCGATTGGGCATGACCGCGGCAATTGAGCCGGATCTGCGCGAGGTGGCCTTGGGGGAGTGGGACGGGGGCCTTATCCGCCAATACGCCGCCGAAAATCATCCGCTGTATGAGCGCCTGCACATTGAGCAGCGCTGGGATGTAATCCCCGGCGCGGAATCGAACGAGCAACTCACCGGACGCTGTATGGCTGCACTGGACCGAATTGCCAGGCTTCACCCCGGGCGACTCGTCGCAGCGTGTGTTCACGGCGGAGTGATCGGAGCGGTGCTAGCGCACATCGTCAAATCCACGCCGTTCTGTTTCGGAGGTTCAGAGAACTGTTCTATTTCTCAAATCGTTCACAGCGATGGCAACTGGGTGCTGCGCCGATTCAACGAATGCTCGCACCTAGACGACCGCCTGCATCACGGCTGAGCCAGGCCACCACGGCTAACCGCCGACTAGCAACAGGCAGTTAGCAACGTTTAGCTAGTAACTATCAGCTAGCACTGCGCTCAGGGCCGCCGTGAGCATTGCAGGGTCCTGGCTGCCGCCTAGTTCCCGAGCTGAGTGCATAGACAGTTGCGGCGAACCTACGTCAACAACGCTCATACCAAGTGCTGAGGCTGTGATCGGCCCGATGGTTGAACCGCATGGCAGATCACCGCGGTGGGAGTACACCTGATGCGGTACACCCGCTGCGCCGCACGCCTCGGCGAAGCGAGCGTAGGTGGACGCATCTGTGGCGTAACGCACGTTGGCGTTCGTCTTGATCACCGGGCCGCCATTGAGTGCAGGAAGGTGCGCAGGTTCATGGCGTTCTGGATAGTTTGGATGCACCGCGTGGGCGCCATCGACCGACACGAACAGCGAGCGGGCTGCGGCTCTGAGGTACTGCTCGCGGTCGGCGCCGAGGTTTCCTGCGATGCGCTCAAGAGCATCGGCCAGAATCGGGCTGGCCGCACCGGTAGCTGAGACGCTGCCGATCTCCTCGTGGTCAAACAACACAACCACCCCAGCCACGTCGTCGGGTGGAGTATCAGCCTTGGCGAGTGCTTCCACGGCTGCATGACACGAAGCGAGATTGTCGATGCGGCCCGCTGCGTACATTTCGCCATCTAGTCCGAGTCGGGTCGGCGGGGTGAGATCGTGGGTCATCACGTCCCAAGCCAGCACTGCGTCGGATTCGACCTGAAGTTCAGTGGCCAAGAACTCGCGAAAGCCGTCGCCATTGGGCTGGCCGAGTCCCCATACCGGGGTGAGGTGTTGTTGCCGGTTGAGTTTCAGACCGTCATTCACTTCCCTATCGAGGTGAATTGCAAGCTGCGGAATCCGCAGCAGCGGACGGTCGCAGCGCCACAAGACTGTCTGACTGTCGTGCTGGTTGTCACGCTGACTGTCGTGCTGTCTGTCACGCACGACTATCCGTCCTGACAGGCCCAAGTCTCGGTCCAGCCACGAGTTGAGCAGAGCGCCGCCGTACACCTCGACCCCCAGTTGGCGGTAGCCGTGTGTGCCCGTGTCGGGTTGGGCACGCAGCCGCAGATTGGGACTGTCGGTGTGTGCGCCGATCACACTGAAGCGCAACCGCGCCGGATCAACGCGAGCGCCAGCGCGGGCGGCGACCATCGTGCCCCCATCGCGCACGACGAGTCCGCCCGTCGTATCCAGACTGTTCCATGGCGCGCTGCGGTCGGTCTCAACGAAGCCAGCCGCCGTCAGTCGGTCGACCGCAGCGCTGGCGGCGTGAAACGGGGATGGCGAAGCTTGGATGAACTCCAACAGCGAGTCAAGCATCCGCGTAAGCGGTGATGATGTCTCGGCTGAAGTCGTCGAACTTAGAACGTGACATCGGGAACGTAACCAAACGGGTGATACCCGCTGCTGCTGCCTGCTCAATGAACTCAGGGGTCGCCGGTCCCTGGGTCATGAACTCAAGCTGGGCTGGGTCGCGCCCCGCCCGCTCTGCGCACCGTTTCGCATGCTCAAACAATGCGGTCATCTCGTTGAAGTCGCCGGACACAGGAAAGAAAGCGTCGCCGTGCTCGCCAGCTCGGCGGGCCGCCCGCTTGCTGTCGCCACCAACCACAATCGGCACCGATCCAGTTGGCTGGGGCCGGCAGTACACGCGGTCGAAGGAGACGTGTCGCCCATCAAAGGAGCAAACTTCGTCGCGCCACAGCGATTGGTACGCCTGGAGATATTCGTCGGTAATGTCACCCCGGTCGTCGAACGACACGCCCAGCGCAAGGAACTCTTCGGCTAGCCAGCCTGCGCCAATCCCAACCAATACCCGACCGCCGGAGAGCCGATCCAGCGTGGCGATGGCCTTGGCGGTCACTACGGGGTTTCGCTGCGGCACAATCAGGATTCCCGTGCCGAGCTTGATCTCCGACGTAGCTGCCGCTGCGTAGGCCATCCAGATGAGGGGATCGGGGATGTCGATGTCGTCACGCTTGCCCGGCATTTTGCCGTCCTCCGAATAGGGATAGGGCGACGCGTATCCCTCCGGCACTACCACGTGCTCCACTGTCCACAGCGACTCGAAACCTGCTGCTTCGGCAGCTTGTGCATAGGCGATGGCTCCCTCGCCTTCAACTTGGGGACCGGTGTTGGCCAGTGTCATACCGAACTTCATTGCGCACCTCTTTCTTCAGGCATTTCGTGGCGCATTGCGTTACGCACGTCTTAGTTCACGTAGGTCTTGTCTCGCGCTGTTGACTACCGCAAGACACAGTGAAACCTGTACGGGACCCGTGCGGGACCAGTACGAGACGCACCGCAGCGCTGCGGGACGAGACCTAGTCTGCCTCCATGCGACGCGCTCTCAGTCTGCTAGTTGTACTCGCTCTTGTAACCGCCGCGTGCGGTGGCGACGATGCCTCATCTGGGGCGACCACCGCGCTGGCGCCGGTCGCCGCGCCGCTAAGTACCTCAGCAGCCTCACCGTCGACCACGCCAGCGGCTCCGACAACTACCGACGCCCTAGCGCCTACCACGACACCAGCGCCAACCACCACTTCTGCACCGCCGACTACCACAACAACCCCACCGGGGACCACCGCAGCTCCGACGGCTACTAGCGCGGCAGACAACCGGGAAGGTGTCGAGTTACCGGCTGCGGTAGAGGGCACCCTGTTGGGAGGTCTCCTGCCCGAGGGATTTGACATCCTTCAGCTTGAGACGACTACACCTCGGGCTGAGACGTGTCCCGGAACCGTGGCCTTTGGTGGGGTCCAGCCGGTGGCATTTTCAGAGACAAGCTGGGCTTCGGATGCGCTCACGGGTCCCTTCTTGGATGTCTACGTTGCCCGTTTTGAATCCGCCGACATTGCATCGGAGGCATTCGGCAACTACCGCGACGAGTTGATTGCCTGTGGTGAGTTTCCCGAGCCCCAAACCGGTGCCATTGGTGCGTTCCGTCCCGGTGAGGATCCAGCCCTTGGCGAGGAGTCATTCGCTACCGACTACACGGCTACCTATCAAGGACTTCCCATCAACCGCTTCGGAGTCGTAGTACGCGTCGGTGACTCCATGTACAGCTCGGGATTGACCACAGTGTTCCTTGAGCCGGACCCCGCCATAGTGTTGACGACGCTCAACGACCTCCTCGGCCAATAGATGAGCGCCTAGGCATGGCGCTGAACTACAACGGCGAAAAGCTGCGCGACGACATATTTGGCGGCTTGACAGCGGCGGTAGTCATGTTGCCGCTGTCGCTGGCCTTTGGCGTGGCATCTGGCCTCGGCGCCATTGCTGGCTTGTACGGCGCAGTCGCAGTTGGCCTACTTACCGCTCTGGGAGGCGGCTCCAAGACACAGATTTCGGGACCCACCGCACCGCTGTCGGTTGCGATGTCAGTCGTGATGGTCAACTACGCAGGCCAAGACGTCAAAAAGGCCCTCTCCATAGTTGTGCTGGCCGGAATTGTGCAGATCATGCTCGGCGTGCTGCGACTGGGCAGCTTTGTTGCCTATACGCCCTATCCCGTCGTATCCGGCTTCACCTCTGCTGTTGGCGTGATCATCGTGGTGGTACAGGTGATCCCGCTGTTGGGACACGAGGTAGCGCTCGGTGGAGTGGCGGCCGCAATCGGCTCGTTGCCGGACGCAGTTAGCAACATAGACACCAGTGCTGCCGCATTGGGCGTGCTCGCTATTGCGGTGAGTTTGCTATGGCCGCGACCGCTGCGACGGCTACTGCCTCCCTCGGTCGCCGCTCTGCTGATCGCCACGATTGTGAGCGTTCTGTGGATTGACGATGTGGCGGTTATAGGCAGCGTTCCATCGGGGCTGCCTGAGCTGGTGGTGCCTAGTTTCGACTGGGCCGATATTGGCGCCGCACTGCCGCCAGCGGTCACGCTTGCTCTGCTTGGCTCTATCAACAGCTTGTTGACGGCACGAGTCGCCGATGCCATGACCCGCGATGCGCACTCCCCGAATCGTGAGTTGCTCGGCGTTGGAGCAGCCAATCTCCTCTCGGCGTTCATTGGGGCTGTGCCAGGTGCAGGGGCCACCTCGGCCACCGTCGCCAATGTCAAGGCTGGTGGACGCTCACGGGTGTCTGGAGTGCTGTGCGCGGCGGTGTTGGGGGCGTTAGTGCTCGGGTTGGGCCGATTCGCTGAGGTCATCCCTCACCCGGTGCTGGCTGGCATTCTCATCAAGATCGGTGTTGACATCATCGACTGGCAGTACTTGGTTCGAGTGCGGCGCACACAGCTAGATCAATATGCAGTCATGGCGCTCACTTTGAGCCTGTCGATCGTGTCCGACCTGTTGTTGGCTGTTGGCGCGGGGTTGCTCGCGGCGGCGTTTACTGCGTCTCGGCAGCTCGAACGCCTGGAGCTCGACAACGTTGTTTCCACTCCGTTGTTGGACATGACGTTCTTGGCCGAACCCGACGGCCCCAACCTCGACGGCCCAACACTCGACAGCCCCGATGTCAACATCGCCGACCCGTTCGCGGCCCGTACCGGCTTGCTGTCGCTGCGGGGCACCTACACGGCTGCATCGTCGATCAAGTTGTTCAAGACCATCAACCACGACGTGGAAGAGCACGAAGTGGTGATTTTCGATTTCACTGACACTCTCCATATGGACGACAGCGCGGCCTACATGGTGGGCCAGCTAGTGGATGTCGCCGTCGAATCGGGCGCGAAGTGCATTGTGATGGGCCTCGAAGACTCGAACGCGACAAGCGTCAAGGAACTGAACGTGCTCCACAGCGTCCCGGCCGAGCAGTTCGTCGCGGACCTCGACGCCGCCCGCGTTGTGACTCGCCGGTTGCTGTATGGGTCCAGCGAAAACGACCCTGTCTGCGAGGCCCAGAACAGCGAGACCCAGCACAGCTAGACCTAGGTTCGCCCTGCCACACCTGTCTTGGATGTACTCGCCTTCGCCGCCGCTTTAGCGGCTCGGCGTGCTGCCAACTTCGCTCGATGGGCCAGCGTGCGTTCGATGTAGGGCGCGATGGCAGGTGTCTTGCAGCCCGTTTCGCCGTGATCAACCTGTACAGGACCAACACGGGCGTCTACTTCAAGTACGCAGCGTCGCAACTGTTCGTCTCGCAGCCCGATTGCGATGAGCGCTCCGTTCATCTCGTGACGAACCCGATTGGGCCGGTCGGCAATTTGCGCGCCGATTAGCTCGACAAGTTCTTGCAGCTCGTTAAGCGACCACAAGTCAGACTGCTCAGCCGTGCAGGTCAAGATGAACCAACCGACCGACGCAGGCCATTCCTGTGGAGAGTCACGCAGTTCGTCGCTGAGAGCGCGGGCGTGCGGTGATTGTGCTAGCAGCCCGCCGAGACCTTCGGCCAAGATGTAGTTGTCAACATGGCTGAGCCACTGTCGCGCTTGGGTAGGCGACATCTGCTCCGCGTCGGCGACGCGTAGGGCCAGTACGCGGGCATCGTGGTTGCCGCTGTGCCAGAGTTCGTAGGCCAAGCGATGATTGGTGCGCAGCGGTTTGGCTATCTGGCCGAGGGCCTTGTAGCTGACACCGAACATAGGTTCCGCTGCACCGTGGCGCGCATACACCTTGCAGTTCTGCGCGGTCCCGGCCTCGCGCAACTGTGCCATTACGTCCCGCAGCAGTGACATTGCATCGGCCTCCAAAACACTACCGTAGGCAATGGCCGTACGCAAGTGAAACTAGTTGCCGCCGCGTCTAGGTGCATGTGCAGCCTCTAGCGTTCGGGGTCGTGCGCGGGTCTCAAATTCGGGCGGGCGGGCAACCGGCGGCTACGGTTGTGCTCGGCGCAACCTCTGTGCTGGTCTTTTTCTTGACGCACGAGTTGACGCGGGTATTTTCGTTCGCCAATGACTCGCTGCGATTCTCGGCGTTGGATCGCTTCGCCACGGCTGGCCCGTACATCGCCGAGTTTTATAGCGCATGGCGGCTCATCGTCGGTGAGTTCATAAGCACCGACTGGTGGCGCATATTCACTGGTGCGTTTCTCCATGCGGACCTGCGCCATCTGCTGTTCAACATGCTTGTGCTCTTTCTGCTCGGTCGGCGGCTTGAGCGTTTCGTGGGTCCGGCTTTGCTGGCAGGGGTCTACGTTGTCGCGTTGATTGGCGGTTCCGCCGGTGCGCTGTTGCATCGTCCCGATGTGTTTGTGGTCGGAGCCTCCGGAGCGGTCTACGGCTTGATGGGAGCTGCCTACGTGGTGGAGCGTCTCAGCGGCGGCAACCCGTGGCGTGACGGGCTGGGCAGCTTGATCGTGGTTAACGTCATCGTTTCATTCGCGATTCCAGGAATATCCATAGGCGGCCATCTGGGCGGCTTGGTGGCAGGAGTCCTAGCTGGCTTCGCCATCGGGGATACCCGGCTGCGACGCACGCCGCTGGCGGTGTGGAGCCTGCTGGTGTTGCTCGCCGTAGCGGCATTCGTCGCAGCGTTGGCGGGCGCATCCACGTGGCGCAACCCGCTGTTTTGAAACTGTCTTTCTACTAGCGCCTTACGGAACCGCATCGCCGAGCGACCGGTCTGGTTCTCGGTTGATAACAATGGCGGCAACTACGGCTGCGATGCCGATGGCCTCGCGCAGGCTTGGCACTTGGGACAGCCACACCAGACCGATCAGCGTGGCGCTGGCGGGCAGCAACGCTTGCAGCAGTGCGAAGCGTGCGCGCGTGAGCCGTTGCATTACCAACTGGTCAATGCCGTAGGGGATGACGTTTGACAGGACACCGGCTGCCACACATCCGGCAAGCAGCAACGGCGCTGCAGCCGCTGTTCCTAGTCCACCAATGCCGAAAGGGCTGATGACTAGGGCACCGATGAGCATGCCGACCCCAAGCCCGTCTACCGCCACACCGGAGCGAGCCACGCGATGTCCAAGGACGATGTAGCCCGCCCACAGAGCTCCTGCAATCAACGAGAACAGAGCTCCGAGTTGTGCCTCTGGTGGCGAGAAACCGGCCAACGCCACCACTCCGGCTACCGCAAGGGACAGTGCCCAACCAGCTCTAAGCGTGCGAGTGCCCAGTGCCGCCACGGCGATCGGGCCGATGAACTCAATGGCTACGGAGTTGCCAAGCGGAACGCGATCAATCGCTAGGTAAAAGAACAGGTTCATCAACGCCAAAGTCGCCCCGAACGCCGCTGTCCACGCCAACTTGATGCGAGTCCAGCGCCGTCGCCACGATCGCCGCAGGACGATGATGATCGCACCAGCGCCAGCAACTCTCAAAAGGGCGACGGTGCCAGGCCCCAGTTCGTCGAACAGCTCAATCGCCGTGGCCGCGCCGAGGTATTGCGATACCGCGCCTAGGCTGAATAGCGCCTCGGGCGACACGGCGAAGCGAGGGACGCCGGAGCGGCGAGCGCGTGATTTACGTGAGATGCGCATGCGACAATTGGGCAACTCTAGATGGAGGCAAATCGCACGATGAAGAATTCCAGACTCGCGAAGGTACTTGCAATGTTGTGCGCGTTTGCACTGGTCGCCGCAGCGTGCGGTGGCGATGACGACGCTGCGCCCACAGCTACCGGACCCTCAGGTACGGAACCGGCCGAAATGACCGACGACGAAAGCGGCGACATGGAGCCGATCACCCATCTGGGCGACGGCTCGTTGGGTGTGGTCACGGTGGAACCGGGAGAAGCGATCCAGATCCGCTCGCTTGAAGCCATCACCGGCGATGTTGCCTTCCTCGGCTTGCCGCTGGAGCGATCCACCATTCTTGCCATCGAAGATTTCGGTCCGATTCATGGTTTCGAGGTTGATTTGGGTACGACGCTGGACGACTTGTGCTCCAATGACGGGGGCCAAGCCGCCGCGCAGACCATCGTGGCTGACGAGGATGTGCTTGGAGTTATCGGCACATCGTGTTCGGGTGCTGCGGTAGCTGCAGCGCCGCTGATAACTGACGCGGGCATGGTGCTGATCTCCGGCAGCAACACGTCACCGGCGCTGACATCTGATCTAGCTGGCACAGCGGGAGAAAACCACAACGTCGGCTACTACCGGACTGCCCACAACGACTTGTATCAGGGTGCCGCGATGGCGGAGTTCGTGCATGACGAGTTGGGGCTGAGTACGGCCGCAGTCATTCACGACGGTGACCCCTACACCCAGGGTCTGGCGCAGGCATTCTCCGATGCGTACGAGGCACTGGGTGGAACCGTGACTGGCAATTCGGGAGTAAACAAGGAAGACACCGACATGGTGCCGGTACTGACCGAGATCGCGGCTGGCGAGCCTGAGGCTCTCTTCTTCCCGATTTTCCAACCAGCGGGTGACTTCATCGCAGAACAGGTGCGAGGAGTGCCGGGTCTGGAAGATGCAGTGCTGTTAGCGGCTGATGGGCTCTTGGTCTCGAATTTCCTCGAGTTGCCATCAACGGCTGACATGTACTTTTCGGGTCCCGACTTGCGATTTGGTGAGAACATGAACGAGAGCACAGGTAAATCGGCGACGGATTTCTTGGCGACCTACGAGGAGCGTTACGGCGAGAAGCCCTCAGCAGCGTTTTGGGCACACGGCTACGACGCAACGACCTTGCTGTTGGAGGCCATCAAGGCTGCTTCCTCTGTCGATCCGGAAGGGACCTTGACCGTTGACCGCCAGGGAATTCGCGACTACCTCAACAACGTTTCGGACTTCAGCGGTCTGATCGGCACCATCAACTGCGACGACTTCGGTGACTGTGGTGCCTCGCGCATAACGGTCGTCAAGAATCTCGGTGGTGAGGAGAACGTTGATGACAGCATGGAGAACGTTGTGTTCTCCTACGCGCCTTGAGCTGGATCGACTGAGACCTATCTGCAGTCTTGCTGCGCGGCAACGTACGGTCTTCTAGCGTCACTTCGTGGTGTCACGACCAGGGAGGCTTAAGCGAACTAGCCGCAGCCGACTTTGGGCGCCTCGTACCAAGGTTGACTGGTTTCTCACCATCCTGCGGGTGGCGGTGCTGGCCGTTCTGCTTGTAGGTTTGGCAGCGTTCATCGCTCAGCAGATCAATCCGCAAAATCCCTTCGCTAGCCGGGTGAACCCCGACGCGACCGGCCTGCGAGCCGCGCAGTTGCGGGGGTTGCTGGTTTCAGGAATCGCGCAGGGTTCCATGTACGGGCTGATTGCGCTCGGCTATTCGATGGTCTATGGCGTGTTGGGGTTCATCAACTTCGCTCACGGCGAGGTGTTCATGGTGGGTGCTATGACCGGCATGATCACCTCAAACAAGCTGGCAGACGCCGGACTGTGGCAGTCCAACTTTGTCGGTTCGCTGGTGTTCATCGTGGCCGTTTCGGTCATCGTGTCGTCGCTGACTGCGGTGCTCATGGAGCGTGTCGCGTATCGGCCGCTGCGCGGTTCCCCGCGACTGATTCCGCTCATTACTTCCATCGGCGTGTCGTTCTTCTTGCAGAACGCGTCGGTGGCGCTGCTTGGTCCCGCTACCAAGTCCTACCCAACGGTGCCGGACTGGCTGAGGTCTCAGCACACATTCCTGCAGATTGAGGGTGCGAAGATTCTCGTGGTGGTAGTCGCTGCGTTGTCAATGGCGGCGCTGTGGTACTACGTCGATCGCACTAAGACCGGCAAGGCCATGCGGGCGGTGGCCGAAGACGCCGAGATTGCTGCGCTCATGGGCATCAACGTGAACCGCACCATCGTGAAAGTGTTCGCTGTGGGTGGCGCGATGGCGGGTATGGCTGGGATTTTGTGGGGAATCCTGTTCCGCAGCGTCACTCACTTGACCGGATTTCTGCCAGGCATCAAGGCGTTCAGTGCCGCTGTCGTGGGTGGTGTAGGCCACATGGGCGGAGCGATGGTGGGAGGCCTGTCGATCGGGGCGGCCGAGTCGGTTGGTCCGCTGTTGATCTTGGAACCGCTCGGCGTGCGCGGCGTCTCGCAGCTTCGTGATGCGGTCGCGTTCGCGATGCTGATCATCGTGCTTCTCGTGAAGCCCTCGGGACTGTTCGGGGAACGGCTTCCGGCTTCGGACCGCGCGTGAACTCTGCTGGCTCATCCCCTACTGCTCAAACGCAGACCAGCACGCGTCCCTATGACGCGCCGCCTCGGGCGGTACTCGCCCAGGACTGGCGTCGCATCGTAAGGCTGGGAGCCTTAGGCGCGTGCGTACAAATATTCATTTCGCTGTCTAACATGCCGGTAAAACTTGATAGCCGGGCCGTCATTGAAGGCGTACTGAGCTTGGGGTACGTGTCGTTGGTGGTCGCGCCGCTGTGGGTGGGCATCCGGGCTGGGCATCAGGTACGTCGCGAAGGTGTGAGCTACCACCGGCCAGGCGCACACGAGATCGTTGGTGGAGCAGCATGCGGTGCCACCGCTGGCGGCGGACTGTCGCTGCTGGCTGTTCTCATCGCGAACTTCGACTTGCGCGAACCACTGGTGAACTGGAGTCCCATATTGGCGGACCTGCTGGCGTTCAATCGAGGCACGGTGTTTGCTGTGGTGATCTGGCTCGCCCTGGGCGCAACCATCGGCACGATTGGCGGATCGCTGAGCGTCATCGCGCCGCTGGCTAAGCGCGCTATCGGCACAGCAGTGCTGACGCTGTTAGGCGCTGCGGTCCTGGAATCGCTGACGACCGACCTAGCGGAGGGAATCGGCCTAGAACCACTGGTCGACTGGTTCTACGCACCCCGAGGCGGCCTAAGAGTCAGCGGTGCACTGGTGCTGGCGCTGGTAGCGGGCGTGCTGGGCGTGATCGGACGTGGACGCGTTCGCCAGGTACGAGCGCGCATCGAGTCGCTTGAAAGCCCTAGCCGCAGCCGTGTGAATTTCGTGTTGTTGTCGGCGACTGGCGCTCTGCTCGTGATCTTGCCAATGTTCGTCGGAAAGCTCACCAACGAGTTGCTCGCCAACGTCGGCTTGTTCGTGCTGCTGGCGCTGGGTCTCAATGTGGTGGTCGGGCTGGCGGGCATCTTGGATTTGGGCTATGTGGCGTTCTTTGCCGTAGGCAGCTACAGCGCTGCTGTGCTCACCGCAGCCGCCTCGCCTCGGATCAATCCCGAACTGCCCTGGTTCGTCGCGCTCATAGGCGTAGTGATAGTTACCGGACTGCTCGGGCTATTCATCGGCACCCCGGTCATTCGCATGCGTGGCGACTACTTGGCCATCGTCACACTCGGCTTTGGCGAGATCATCCGGCTGCTGTTCTTGTCGGACTGGCTATCGGGCTGGTTCGGCGGCGCGCAGGGCATCACCAACATCCCCGGAGCGGACATTTTCGGCATCGCTGAAGTCGCTGGTACCGATCCCCGCAGTGTCTTCTATTTGGTGCTGGCCTTTTGCGCGCTAGCGATCTACATCTCTTGGCGGCTGGAGCGTTCGCGTATCGGCCGAGCCTGGATGGCTGTACGTGAAGACGAGACGGTAGCCGAGGTCATGGGCGTAAACACGGTCAACGTCAAGCTCTTGGCGTTCGTGGTGGGAGCGGTGCTGGGGTCCTTCAGCGGGGCGATCTTCGCTGCGAAAGTCGGTTCGGTATTCCCTGCGAGCTTCCTCATCTTGGTTTCAATAGTGATCTTGGTGGTAGTCATCTTCGGCGGATTGGGCAACATCGTTGGGGTCATCGCTGGCTCAGCAGTGCTCATCGGTGTGCTAGGCGGGCCCAAGCAGCCGGGCCTGTTAGCCGAGTTCTCCGAGTTCAAGCTGCTGATTTACGGGGCAATGTTGGTGTGGATGATGCTGGCGAGACCTGAAGGACTCATACCCAGCGTAAGACGTACGCGCGAACTGCATCAAGACGAGCTAGCTCAAGATGCTTGGCTCCGGAGCCAAGCAGATGACGCTGCGCTCAAGGACCCAGCGTGAGCGCAGCGGTCGCAAACCCGATCCTGGAAACCCGCGGCCTCAGTGTCTCGTTCGGGGGTCTGACTGCGCTCGACAGCCTGGACCTTGTGGTCCATCCGGGTGAGATCGTTTCGGTCATAGGCCCGAATGGCGCTGGCAAAACCACACTGTTCAACGCCGTCACAGCCATGGTTGCCGTCAGCGAAGGCGACATTGTTTTTCAGGGGGAGTCCTTGATCGGCGCGGACCCAAACCGCGTGACCTCGCGCGGCATCGCGCGCACCTTTCAGAACGTTCGGCTCTTTGCCAATATGACTGTGTTGGAGAACGTGATGGTGTCCCAGCACTGCCGTACCCGCCAGGGCGTTTTTGGGGCGCTCGCTTACACCAAGGCATTTCGGGCCGAGGAAGCCGCCATAGCTGAGCGGGGCAAGCAGGTGCTGTCTTTCTTTGGTGACCGACTCGTGGGCTACCGCTTTGACCAGCCTGCGTACACCCTCTCGTTTGCCAACCGGCGTCGCCTAGAGATCGCCCGAGCCATGGCCACCCAGCCCAAGCTGATCTTGCTGGACGAACCGGTCGCTGGCATGAATCCGACGGAGTCACTGGAACTGACCAAGTTGATCGGGCGACTGCGCGACGAGTGGGGTTTCGCCATCGTGGTAATTGAGCACGATATGGAAGTAGTGCGCGAAGTTTCGGATCGGGTAGTGGCACTAGATCATGGCGTCAAGATCGCTGAGGGTGACTATGGCGAGGTTGTGGCGAACCCTCAGGTCATTGAGGCGTACCTCGGCCGTGGACCCGCCACGTGAGCGCAGCACTGTTAGCGGCGACACTGTGAGCAACAGAGTCCAGCGCACTCCGCTGGTGGAGATGCGCAAGGTGAATGCGCACTATGGCGCCGTACAGGCCCTGCGCGACGTGGACCTGTCGATCTACGAAGGTGAACTCGTGTGTCTGCTAGGCGGTAATGCCAGCGGCAAGTCAACCACACTGAAGACTCTGTTGGGCATGCTGAAGCCGACTTCGGGCGAAGTTGTGTACGACGGCGAAGTAATGAACGACCGCCCAACCAGCTATCGCGTTGCCCGCGGCATCACGATGGTTCCCGAGAACCGACGTCTGTTCAAGCGCCTCACCGTACGCGAGAACCTTCAACTTGGTGCCTACCTGCGCAACGACGAGGACGCCATAGCGACCGACCGCGAGCGGGTGTTCGAGCTGTTCCCGCGTGTTGCGGAGCGGCTCAACCAGAAGGCTGGCACGCTGTCGGGAGGAGAACAGCAGATGGTTGCCATTGGGCGGGCACTCATGTCGCGGCCTCGGGTGCTGCTGATGGACGAGCCCTCCATGGGTCTGGCGCCAGCATTAGTTCAGCAGAACTTTGAGCTGATCTCCCAGATTCACGAGGCCGGTATGACCGTGTTCATGGTGGAGCAGAACGCCAACATGGCGTTGCGCATCGCAGACCGAGGCTGGGTGCTTCAGACTGGCCGGGTCGTGCTAGACGACACCTCGGAGGCTCTGCTAGCAAGCCCCACCCTACGTGCCTCTTACCTAGGCGCCAGCGTCTCAGACTAGGGTGCCTAGATCGTCTGGGCCGTCTGGGCTGGCCGTCTAGGCAAGCACGGCCCGTTCTTTGGGATCCGCTAGTTCTGCAGCGGCAGGACAGCGGATGCGACGCCTTCAAGTTCGGCGAACCAGTCTTCGGGTTCGCCGACCAGGATCGGCACGAACTTTGAGGCGCCGACATCAATGAAGCGCTTGATTTGGTCGCGCAGGCCTTCCCAGCCAGTTGGGATGATGTCGCTTGGGTCAACGTCGGGCGCTCGTCGCTCCAGTATCGCCCGATAGCCGGAGCTGATCTCGCCGTGTGTATAGGGAATGAGAACGCCAAAGTGTTCCGGGTCGATCCAGCGCTCGTGCGCGTCGGCGGCCTCGTTCACAGTCTTCCAGCCCGCTGCCGCTATGTCCGGAGTGCAAAACGACGGTAACCATCCGTCGCCGAAGCGGCCGCAGCGCCGCAGTTCTACCTCAGCCGCGCCCCCCAGCCAGATATCTAAGGGCTTTTGCACCGGTTTGGGTAGCAGGGAGACATCGTCGTAGCTGTACCAGTCGCCGTGATGACTAACGGGGTCGTCTTCCCAGAAGCGCTTGAGCAAAGGCAGGGCCTCGTTGAACATCGCGGCTCGCTGTCGGCGCTCGACGCCGAGAGCCGCTTGCTCGTGTATATCGGCGACTCCAAGTCCGAATGCTGGCAGCAACCGGCCGTCGGAGAGGCGATCCAGGCTGGCTAGTTCTTTTGCTAGCACGGCGAGATTTCTGCCGGGTAGCACCAGCACCGAGAAGCCGAACTTCATCCGCTTGGTGCGACCTGCCGCATACGCAAGACCCACGATCGGGTCGGGGCTTTCGCCGCCAAGTCGCTCACTTAGCCACAGCGAGTCGAAGCCCAGGTCCTCCAGCGCATCCACGAAGGGGTCAAATGTGACGTGGTCGTTGGTGAAGCTGCGTGTGCCGAGCCCGAAGCCGATACGGATTTTCATGGCGCTCACGCTAGGCCAGCGTGGTGGCTCATCGCCGGGTTGGCAGCTAGCGCTGCTGATTTGATCCTCGCGATCGTCTAGCTCGCGGATCACATCACGGTGTCTCGCTCGGACCTACGCTGATGCGAGAGCGTTCCGTGCCGTGCTCTGCAAACACTGGCGCCCAAAAAGGGTCGACACCCTGGATGACAACAGATCAGGACGAGTAGATCAAGTCGAGTAGATCAAGTCGAGTAGATCAGGACAAGCAATGAGTGAAGCTGCAACTGAAGCTGCTGGTAGCGCACAGACAGTTAGACCGAAAAGCGGACATATTGACCTCATCTCGCCGTTCCGGCTGGACGGTCGAGTGTGCGTGGTGACCGGCGCATCTAGCGGATTTGGCGTGCGATTTGCTGAGGTGTTTGCGTCGGCTGGCGCCAAGGTGGTAGCGGTCGCTCGGCGAGCTGATCGGCTTGAAGCTCTGGCATCGCGGCTGCCCGATGCTCTGGCGGTCTCGTGTGATGTCGGCCACGACGAGGCCTGCCACGATCTCATCGCTCGCGTCCGCGACCATTACGGCAAGGTAGACGTGCTGGTCAACAACGCCGGTATGAGCGATGCCATCAATCCCGCTGAGCAAGCCGACATTGAGAGCTTCCGGCGTGTGGTGGACATCAACCTGAACGCATGTTTCTTGCTGGCCGGGCTTGCAGCAGCCGACATGATTGAGCGGGAGGCTGCTGGCAGCATCATCAACGTGGCCTCGGTACACGGTCATGTGGCTTCAGCACCGAACCTGCAGCCTGCGTACGCGGCGTCAAAAGCGGGTTTGGTCAACCTCACTCGGGACCTTGCAGTTCAATGGGCCAAGCGGCGTGTGCGGGTCAATGCCCTGTGCCCCGGATATTTTGAGACTGAGCTGACGGCGCCTATGTTTGACGATGAACGTTCAATGTCGTGGATCAGCCGAAACTCGCCTTTGGGGAGGCCCGGCGCGTTGCACGAGCTAGACGGAGCGCTGCTCTTTTTGGCTAGCGACGCCAGTAGCTATGTGACTGGCAGTTCGCTGATGGTGGACGGCGGTTGGACAGCGCGATGATCTTGATCTCAAAGCTGCGGGTTGCTGCAGCCGCGGTGGTTGCAGGATGTGGTGGGGGACTGTGGTTGGCATCGGGTCTCAGGCGCCGAGCATGGCGCGCCGATCCGCTAACCGGGGTAGCAGCGCACGACGGAGCGTTGCGTCACCTGCGAGCGGAGCTAATGCGTTCAGCCCGTACCGGCCGTGTCGTAGGTGTTGCGTTCTGCGATGTGGACGACTTCAAGCAGGTGAACGACCAGCACGGCCATCTCGCGGGCGACCTGGTGCTCGTGACGGTGGCGCAGTGCTTGAGAGACGCCGTGCGGCCGTCCGATGTGGTAGCCCGCGTCGGTGGGGACGAGTTCGTGGTGGTGTGCGGCGGGCTGCGCAGCGCCGAGGACATGCAGGTCATCACGGAGCGCTTGTGCCAATCGCTGCACCAGGCTCTAGGTCGTGGTGGTGATGGCTGCGACCCAGTGGGGGAGCTGGGTGTGACTGTGAGTATCGGCAGCGCTGTAGGTCGCGGCGGTGAAGTCTCGCCAGAGGCTCTGCTTCACGTAGCCGACCGCTCTATGTACCGTCACAAACTCGGCTGACTAACTGGTCTAACTGGGCCAACAGACTGGGCAATCCGCCTGGGCTAACCCAGAGCAGGCGTTCCCGCAAAGTTGCCCGGATCCTCGGGTGTGGGCAGCACCGGCCGCGCCCACCAGTCCATGGCCTCCTCCACGCCGTCAATAACGGCTTTCCATTCCTGCGCATTCCAACCTTGGGCTGAACCCACCACGCTGGTGTCTTGTGCAATGTGTACCAGTGCTGGCAATCGTTCTAATCCCAGCGATCGCACTAGCTGGCGCTCGGGGTCAAGCAGCACAAGATGGTCGTTGGCGTAGGGGCCTAGGAAGCTGCGGGCACCCTGGGCATCGCTGCACACCACGAAAGCGCAGCGCACATCGGCTTCTTCGTAAACCAAGAACAGCCTTGCCGCGGTAGGCAGGATCCAACCACTTTGGTGTGTGTACGGGTCGATAACGACGCCCATCAGGTTGAATACCACCAGCCACTCGGCCAGCGTGTGGGTGTGACCGGTGAGCGTCTCGAGCTTGATGTCCGGGGTTGGCGTGTCAGCCACGGCAGGCAAACTAGCGGGCGATTCACACTCCCGTGCGATGCCCACAAGCCCTCTTTCACTCACGCTCAGCGCCGGTTCCGCGCCAACGCGCAAATATTGGCGACTGTCGAAAATGGATTGCGACGCGCGTCGCACTGTGCAATAGGGTGAGCAAACGGAAGCTACTGACTATGCGATCCTGGCGATGTTCGGCACAGTGCTCATAGCAGTGCTCTCGACTCTGCTCGCCATGGTGTGGCAAGGCCGCGGTAACACAAGAGAGTTCGCCGCTGTGCGAGATGAGATTGGAGGATTGCGGTCCTCAACGGAGCAGCAGTTCGTCGCAGTCCGAGCTGAGATCCGAGATGAGATTGGAGGATTGCGGTCCTCAACGGAGCAGCAGTTCGCCGCCTTCCGAGCTGAGATCCGAGATGAGATTGGAGGATTGCGGTCCTCAACGGAGCAGCAGTTCGCCGCAGTCCGAGCTGAGAATCGAGAGGAGGTAGGAGGACTGCGATCCTCAATGGAGCAGCAGTTCGCCGCTGTCCGCAACGACATCAGCAATGACATAACTGGAGTGCGTAATGAGATTGGCACTCTGCGTACTGAGATCACGAACCTGCGGACCGAAATCACCGAGGTGCGTAAAGAGATTAGAGAGCTACGCGAGGCGTTGCAGGAGCAAGCGTCACAGCTTGACGCTTTAGACCGTGAAGTTGGTCAGTTGGCTGAAAGGTCGCAAGCAGCCTTGTAGCGGGCGTTAGCCGTGTTGGAGAGGGTCTCGGCGTTGTTGAGGAGCGCCTCGAGATTCTCACTGCCTCTTGGTAGGCGCCGGTGGCCATCCGCTTGGGTTGGGGTTGAGTCAGATTGCCGGTCGCAGCAGTTCGCCCGCTAGGGGACAGTCGGTTCTATTCCAGCCGACAGCGGGCGTGATGCCATCTGGCCCAACGACGTGGCTGAATAGCCCGAAAGGCACAGTCTCTTCGTCGTGTTGCCATGGTTCATCGGCAATCGTGTCTGCTGCCGCGTCAAAGAGCTGCGGTGGCAATGCCCTGCCGTACCCAACAACACACCAGACTTGCCTACCCGCCACGTACCCCACAGCAGCGGCAGCGTAGGAACCGCTGGCGGCTATGGCGGCTTGGGGACTCGCAGCAGCCGCTTCCACTACGACTAGATCCACGTTTGAGCACACGGCCGCCAAGCCGGTGAGCGGCACCTCGTTTACATCGCAGCCCTGCTCGTCCAGTTGCCGACACAGTCCGGCGCCCTCGCCGTAGGCATCAATGATGTGTATGAGCACATCTATCCGCTCCTCGAGTCGTTCGGTGCTGAAGTCGGGCCAGCCCATTAGGCAGATAGAAGCGCTTTCGGGCAGCGCAGCGGTTAGATGGTCAGCAGTGGTGTCTGCCTGCAACTCGGACACGAAGTCGCGCGCAGCACGGTGTGGATGTGACGATGCACACACGTGAGCCGCCATTGACCACAGCGCCCCGGCTATTGGGTACTTGCTGAGGATGCGGCGGCAGGCGGTGACTAAGGCTTGTGGGTCCGAAGCGAGCGCTCCGAGTGCGGCGGCGGCTTCGCGCACCAGTACGTCTTGGGACAGATCTCCCGCGCGAGCCACGTACCGGAGATGTTCAAACGGATGCACGTGCCGAAACTAATCCGCGCTCGTTGATTGCAGGCAGTAGCTGGACAAGACCCGCAGTCAAGACCCACGGTCACCGCACGCAGTCAAAGTCCCCACTTCGAGGCCCACGTGTGCGGACCGAGCTGGCGGTCAGAAGCGCAGTTACGCGTGTTGGGTCTGGAGCCGACGCGCGATGACCTTAAGGCAGAGCGTCTCATCGGCGCCTTCAAAGATGGACAGCACCCGGGCATCTACGAACAGCCGACTCACCGTGTATTCCTCTGCGAATCCGAAGCCGCCATGTAGCTGCTGGGCCTCGCGGGTCACCCATTCGGCTGCTTTGCAGACGTACGCCTTAATCATCGAGGCTTCAAGTGCGCCGCCACCCCGAGCCATCATGCGTGCCACCTCATAGCTGTATTGGCGGGCCGCAGCGATGATGGCGGCCATGCGACCCAACTTCGCCTGCGTGAGTTGGTAGCGCGAGATAGGTTGGCCGAACACAAGGCGCTCGTTGGCGTAGGTACGGGCCTCGTCGTAGGCCGCTTGCATGACTCCCACGGCGCGTGCTGCTGTCTGCAACCGGCCATTCTCGAAACCGGCCATCTGCAGATAGAAGCCCCGTCCGAGGCCGTCATCGCCGCCGATGAGGTTCTCGGCTGGCACGAACCAGTCGTCGAAAGCGATCTCGAAGCTGTGCATGCCTCGATAGCCGAGCGTGGCGATGGCACGTCCGTCAATGGTGCCTCCGCGCGCGTCGGTGAACTGGAACGAGTGGCCCGATGCCTGGGGCTTGGGCACGATGAACAGGCTGAGACCCCGATGTGCTTTGCGCCGATCGGGATCGGTGCGGGCTAGCAGCATCAACACGTTGGCCCTGCCAGCGAACGTACACCACGTCTTGGTGCCCGAGATCAACCAGCCGCCTTCCGTTGGGGAGGCAGTCACGGCCAAGTTGGCCACGTCGCTGCCGTAGTCGGGCTCGGTAACGGCGACAGCCACCATTGCTTCACCAGTAGCTATCTGCGGGAACCAGTGCTCCTTTTGTTTCTCCGTGCCGCCTCTCTCCAGCGCCCGGGTCAAAATCTCGGGTCGGGTAATGAGAGAACCGCCAGCGCCGAGCGATGCCCGGGACAGTTCTTCGGTGGCGATGACCATGCCCAGGTAATCGCTCTCTCTGCCTGAAGCGAAGCCGCCGTACTCCTCGGGAACCGACAAGCCGAAGCAACCAAGTTCGGCCAGGCCCGAGATGATGTCCTCCCCGATGTCCGCGTCGGATCGGTGAATGTGCTCGGCCGCCGGGGCGATTTTGTCTTCGCCGAAGCGCCGGAAGGTCTCTGCAACGAGTTCGAAATCCTCGTCCAAGTGGCTGGGCGCTACCAGATCAGCCAGTGTGGCGACATAGGCCGGGTCGCGATATGACGCGATGAAATCGCGGGCATCGTCAATGGCACCTGGCTCGAGGCCCCACTGGGATTCACGTGCGAACAGTCGAGCCTGAAACTCGCCGAGGGCGTCCGCGATGAACCCGCAAGCCAAGCGAGCTTCTGTTTCACCGCGTGCTCCCCACTCGAGTAGGGACTCGGAGATCTTGAGTGCTGACGCTGTGTGCGCCAGGTCGTACAAGAAGCACTGGTAATCGTCGCCGAGTCCCGCCGAATGGGCGCTGGCTAGGTCTACGGCTAAAGCACCGGCGGCCAGCGCTTGAGCCGCTGCCGCCATGTCGGGTGTGGCCACTCCAAGGCCATCGTCGCGCGTCATGTCAAACCTGTTGTCGTCACGAAGGCAAAGGCTATGGGCACCCCTGCCCGTAGCCCGACTAATGGTGCAGCGCACCCACGGAACGGGCTGATGGGATCGGAGCGCCCTACGATGACCCGGACCGCGCAGAGGTCCTGTCTACAGGCTGGCCTATGTCCCCCTCATCCCAACTCCTATGTCCCCTTTATCCCAACTAATGGAGCTTCCAGTGACCATCCATGACCGCCCTTTCGGCCGTTACTTTGAGGACTTCAAAATCGGCGACGTGTATCGGCACTGGCCGGGTAAGACCATCACCGAGGCCGACGATCATCTCTTCTGCATGATCACTATGAACCATCACCCGCTACACACCAATGAGTGGTTCGCGCAGCATGAGACGGTTCATGGACGAAACGTTGTCGTGGGCAATCTCGTGTACTCACTGGTGCTGGGTATGAGTGTGCCCGATGTCAGTGGCGCCGCAATCGCGAACCTTGAAGTAGAAACGCTGACGCACTCGCGTCCGACATTCCATGGCGACACCATTTACGCCGTAACCAAGGTGCTAGACAAGCGAGAGTCCGGCTCACGGCCCGACCGGGGCGTAGTGACAGTCGAGACCCGCGCGTTCAATCAGCACTCAGAAGAGGTCTGCTACTTCCGGCGCAAGGTCATGATTTGGAAGCGCGATGCGGCACCCACTCGCCGGTTTCCGTATAGCGACAATGCCGCGGTAGGTGGTGCCTGAGACGTCCTAACTGCTCGTGGCTTACGCCACGCTGTGTTTCTGGGCTCGTGGCTTACGCCACGCTGTGTTTCTGGGCTCGTGGCTTACGTCACGCTGTGTTTCTGGGCTCGTGGCTTACGTCACGCTGTGTTTCTGGGCTCGTGGCTTACGTCACGCTGTGTTTCTGGGCTCGTGGCTTACGTCACGCTGTGTTTCTGGGCTCGTGGCTTACGTCACGCTGTGTTTCTGGGCTCGTGGCTTATGCCACGAGCTGTTCCACGAGTTCGTCGAAGGCCTTGTCTGCTATCGCGATCATCTCATCGTCGGTTCGATCTTGGATGGGGTGCTCCACCCACACGGCAGCCGGGTCAAAGCCGAGGGCTTGGCCCTGGACTTCGGCACCGTCCACGAATTGGACTGTGGCCACAAAAACCGAGGGGACGCCGCGACGCTCCAGATCTGCGATGTCATGCACACTGCACGACGTGCAACTGCCTCAATCGGCTAACGCTTCAATCACCACATCGCACTTGGTGGCGATCTCGTGGCGCAGATCAACCGGTGCTGGCTTAGTGAAGGTGGGCTTGGAGTAACGCTCGACACGCACTCCGCGGTCGTTCAGCCGTTCTTCCAGCCGGTTCAAGAAGACATCGCCGCGTGGCTTGCTGATATCCAGCAGTCCTACGGTTAAGCCGTCCAATGAGGTTGGTCGCGTCACCCGTTCACGGTGTGTAGGCGTCGCCTCATTTGTCGGATCCAATACCACAGTGCTCATTCGTTCCCCCTACGTTCCACTCTGAGTTGCTGGGCTGGGTTGCTGGGCTGAGTTACTCGGCTGGGTTGCTCAGTCGGCAGTATTTCGCCGCACGTCAGCCGATTTTGCTCATGCAGCGCGATAGCAACAAGCAGACTGTAGCTGCCGGTGAGCGCACAGGCTGGTGTTGACGACACGGCTAGCGCCAGGGGTCGATCTCGACGCATACGGGTTGCGCGCCCATGTCGCCGTTTACCCAACCGCCGATGACTGCCGAAAAAAGCCCGGCTGCACCGCCGCAGTAGACCAAGTGCAGACCTCCTGGCCGAAACTTCGGCAACTCAGCATCGGCAAGAAACTCTGGTACCCCTTCGGCGATGCCGCCCGCGCCTCGTTTCAGTTCGGCGCCGGGACGAGTCGTTAGCTCAGTGATGCGCTCCGCAGTGCGCTGACGCGTCCAACCGCTGTCCATGAACACGCGAGCGTGATCGGGTGCCACCGCCAGGATCGCGTCAAATCCCAACACCAGCTTCGAATGGTGGATTGCGGTCAATGCCGAGGCCATCGTGCGGGCTAGCGATTCGGGGTCGCGCGAGAGCTGATCTACCACAGAGCGGGGCGCTTCACCCGGGAACGCCGTCACTGTGTTGCTGCCCAGTTCGAATCCGAAGTCGCTGCACAGCGGTTCCCAGCCGACAGCGGCACCGCTTTGGGCCGCCTCGTTGCCAGCTTCAGTCTCGCCAGCTTCAGTCTCAACAACTTGAGTCTGACCAGCTTCGATTTCGGCAAAGCAAAAGCCCAGCTTGCCGGGCTGTCCCAAGGTTGCTCGATCCACCTCACCTGGGCGCCCGCCGCCGACGTTGCGAACTATCAACTGCACCGCACGTCCAATCGTGGCGTTGGCTCGATTGCCCTGACCGAACACGTTGATTCCGCTGTTCATGCCGATCTCACGGGAAATGGGGCCGTTCACGATGAACACAGGTCCGACAGGCATCGTGGTGGCCAACATCCCATGCATGTTGAACGTGTCGTTGCAGACTGCGGTAAGTGCAGCTAGCACAACCGGGAAGTACTCGGGTCGGCAGCCAGCCATCACCGCGTTGATAGCTGCCTTCTCCACCGTGCAGTCCACCAAGTCCGGCGCCACCCGAGCAACGACCTCTTCGGGAGAGTGCGAGGTTCCGGCCAACATCTCTGTCACACGTCTTACGGTTGGAGGCACCAGCGGCAATCCGTCCGACCAGCCTCGGTCAAACATCGCTTCGTGCGGGTCCTCTTGGCTGCCGAACTCCACCCGGCGAGAGGTTGTCCCAGATCTGCCGAAGCGAGCCTCCAACGCGTCGGCGAACGCCGGGTCCACCGATAGTGACCCGCAACCAGGGCGATGTTGGGGCAACTGCGCACCGAGCGTTTCCAACCCTGTGAATGACTCCCAGTCGTCGCGGGACCAGCCCACGATGCGTCCGGTCTCTTGCCCGTTGGCGAGACGCATCAGAGTCGGCACCGTCTCGATGTCGTGGTGCCACGAGAACCCCAGGTCAGCATCGTGAATCTTGGCTGACACCGCTTCAGGAAACGAGGGATCGTCCTGTGTGAAAACGGTGAGAGAACACCGATCTTCAATGTCCGACAACACCGGAGCGACGAGTTCGCAGGTCGGGCAATCCCGCTTGACCACCGCTACTAGCCCTTCGGGCGGCGCGTCGGGAGTCTCCGCGCTGGGTATCTTCTTGGTGGGAATCTCAGATTGCGGAGCGTCGCTTACGGTGTTCGGTGGCATCTTCGGAGACTAGCGATGATCACGAATTACCCGAAGACCCAGTGCCCGATGACGACTTAGGGCCCGAAAACCCAGAACGCGAAGACATGGGGACTGACTACCAGGGACCCAAATGCAGTGCGCTCGAAGACCTAGGATTTTGCTGTGACTGACCTGAGCGACCCACCGGCTATTGACAGCAGGAGCTTCCGTGACGTGCTTGGGCACTTCCCAACAGGAGTCACCGCAGTCACCGCCGTGCATGAAGGTCGGCCAGTAGGCATGGCAATCGGCTCGTTCACGTCAGTGTCATTAGATCCGCCACTGGTGGCGTTCCTGCCCACCAAAGACTCCTCTACCTGGGCCGCCATCCGCGCCGCTGGCTGCTTCTGCGTGAACATCATGGCTCAAGATCAGATGGCCACCTGCGGTGTCATGGCGAGCAGAGCCGACGACAAGTTTGTAGATGTCAACTGGCGCCCTGGAACAACCGGCGCGCCGGTTGTTGATGGCTCTATTGCCTACATCGAGTGCATTATCAGCGACGTGTTCGACGGCGGCGATCACGACATAGTCGTAGGACGAGTGGTTGGGCTTGAAATTCTGGACGTCAAGGATCCCCTGCTGTTTTGGAAAGGCGGTTACGGCACCTTTGCGTGATAGCAGGTGTCCGACAACCTGTTGCCTGAACACAGGCAACATGGCCTGTGGGCGCAGAGTTGTCCATGGCCTGTTGGGCGCAGCGGCTTCTGTCTAGGAGTTCGCTGTCAACACATCGGAACTAACACTAGGAACCTGCACTAGGAAAATGGCAACTTGATCGGCACCGTCGCGCGTGTGGGGCTCGGCGCGTTGCTTGCGATGTCGGGTGCGCTGAAGCTATGGGACCGGTCGTGGCCGACAGCGGCGAGGGCTCTGGGTGCGCCACGCTGGTCGGTGCCGCTCATCGCTCCAATTGAAATCGTGCTGGGAGCATGTCTGGTGAGCGGGGTTGCCAAGCCCTGGACGACCTGGGTGGCACTCGGTTTGTTGGTGACTTTCAGCGTGGTGTTGGCCTTGGTGTTACGTCGCCCGCTCAATCAAAGACCTGCATGTGCCTGCTTCGGTCACTGGTCGGCAAAACCTGTGCGCGTCGGCTCGCTAGTACGCAATTTTGTGTTGACCTTCGTTGCCGTGGTGGCCCTGCTGTGAGCTGCTTTGGCCATGAACGGCTTAGGCCACACCGAGCACGTCGCATATGAACGCCAAGATGAAGGCCTCGTCGCGCCAGGCGTCGTAGCGGCCAGAGGGGCCACCGTGGCCAGCACCCATCTCGGTTCGCAGCAAAATTGGCTTGGTTGAGGTTGTGTTGCTGCGCAGTTTGGCGACCCACTTGGCAGGCTCCCAGTACTGCACCCGCGGATCGGCAAATCCGGCGGTCACTAGCAGAGCCGGATGGTCCGCGGGCTGCACGTTCTCGTATGGCGCGTAGGACATGATGGTCTCAAATGCCGCTGGCTCAGATGGGTCGCCCCACTCGTCGTATTCAGTCACGGTGAGTGGAATGGTCGGGTCCAGCATGGTGTTCACCACATCCACAAAAGGCACCTCGGCCACGACTCCGCAGAACAGTTCCGGGTAACGGTTGACCATTACTCCCATGAGTAGGCCGCCAGCGCTCGCGCCACGGGCACAGATCCGGCGCGGATCAGCCCACCGGTGCGAGGCCAAGTGGGTAGCGCATGCGGCGAAATCGTCGAACGTGTTGTGCTTGTGGGCCAACTTCCCACCCTCATACCACTCCCGACCCAGCTCACCGCCGCCACGAACATGTGCGATGGCGAACAGCACGCCGCGGTCCAGCAACGACAGCCGAGCTGTTGAGAATGACGCCGGGATGCCGATCTCATAGGCGCCGTAGCCGTACAACACGCACGCTGCTGGCCAGCGCACTGCGCTCGGCTTCCATACCAGGCTGATAGGCACGGAGGTGCCGTCCGGCGCTGTAGCAGTGATGCGTTCGGTTCGATACGCCTTCAGATCCACATCGCCGAGTACTGGAAGCTGGTCAAGCAACTGTTGTTCACCTGTGTCAACGTCCAGCTCGAAGATCGATGGCGGTGTCACCATCGACGTGTAGCCATAGCGGTAGCGCCGAGTGTCGAACTCAGCGTTAGTCGCGCCCCCCGCCTCGTACACCGGCTCAGGAAACTGAATCTCAAATCCAGGCCCAAGTCCGGATTCCAGGCCTGGCTCAGACCCTGGCTCGGATTCGGGCTCCGACGCAGGCTCTGGCTGGAGTAGCGCGAGCGAGGCGTTGGGGGTTTTATGCACTCGCATTGAGCTCAACCCGTTCTGGCGGTCGTGAACGACCACAAAGCCGTCGAAGCAGTCCACGTCATCTAGCCGGATGCCCTCTCTGGCACCTATCAACTCACGCCAGTTGCTCAGCTCACGCCAGTTGCCAGCGTTCTGTGCCTTATCGGCTGTCTTTGTAGTGGCGGCCTTATCGCTGGCGTCCGGCGCGGGTGCTTCGAGCAGTCGAAAGTCCAGCGCTCCGTCATTGGTGACGATCAGCAAACGGTAGCCTTGATGGTCTACGCCGTACTCGATTCCTTCGGTGCGCGGTCGCACAACCATCGGTTCTGAGCTGGGGTAATCGGCGGCTACCAACCGGTGCTCGGAAGTCATCTTCGATTGCGAAGCGATTACGACGAATCGCTCGCTGCGCGTACCACCGACGCTCACCCAAAACTGCTCGTCGTCCTCGCGATATACCTCCACGTCGTTCGCGGGGTCCGTACCAACAACGTGGCGGATGACTCGATTTGGTCGCTGCGCATCGTCTGTGCGAACCACAAACAGCGTTGAGTTGTCGTTCGCCCACACCAAGCCGTAGCTGAGTTCGTCCAGGCCGTACCCAGGCGCGGGCACGTCGGCGCCATCCAGCATGGTTCCGCTAGAAATGTCGACCACCGCAAGCGCGTAGGTTTCGTTTCCGTCGGTGTCGAATGTGTAGGCCAGCAGTCGATGATCCGGGCTGGTGGCTAGGTCGCCTAGCGCGAAGAAATCGTGGCCCTCAGCAAGTTCGTTCTCGTCCAGCAGCACGGTCTCGTCGGTGTCGGTGCCGCCTCGAGGGCGCCGCACATGAATTGCATACTGCAGCCCCTCCACCGTGCGGGTGCGGTACTCCCATTCGTCCTTCGGTGTCGGCAGTGACTGGTGGGTTTCGGGGATGCGTGCGGTGATTTCACCGAAGATCGTCTCGCGCAGCTCGGCCAAATGGGCAGTTGAGGCTTCGGTGTAAGAGTTCTCGGCGTCAAGGTAGGACCGCACTGCTGGGTCGTCGCGATCACGCAACCAGTGCCACGGATCGGCTGTCTCGGTGCCGTGAATGCGACGCATATGAGATCGCCGGGGCGCCAACGGAGGCTGGTTCATGGAGCGAGGACGCTAGCCGTCGGTACGCCTCTAGCTTGATCCCCGCTTGACCCGGTAGCTCAAACCAGCAACTTGATCCGGTAACTCGAACCAGCAACATGACCCAGTAACTTGATTGGGTGCCCGTATACGCCCTCGGCTGTCATGTACCTGAGATTCACCCCGATGCATTCGTGATGCCCGAGGCGACCATCATCGGGCGGGTGAAGATCGGCCCGCAGGCTTCAATCTGGTCCGGCGCCGTGTTGCGCGGCGACGACAACGAAATCGTCATAGGTGCAGGCACGTCGGTGCAAGACAACGCCGTGATGCACGTGACAGCGGAATGGCCAACCACTGTGGGGGAGCGCTGCACCATCGGACACCTGGCGCACATTGAGGGCGGCGTCGTACACGACGAGGCCTTGATCGGCACCGGAGCCATCGTGCTTCACGACGCCGAGATCGGCGAGCAGGCATTAGTGGGTGCGGGAGCTGTCGTGCCGGGGGGCATGAAAGTGCCGCCTGGTACAATTGCAGTGGGTACTCCGGCGAAGATTCGCGAGAACGTCGACACCGCGCCGCTCATCTTGCCTGGTGTGCAGACCTATCTGGACCGCCAGGTCCGCTATCGGAGCGAACTTCGACGCATTGACTGAACACGTCAAGCGCTGGCCCCAAAAACAGAGCCGGAATCACATCCGGAACGACATCCGGTGGTGTTCGCCCGGCGGCGATAGTGTCTCGGCCCATGAGCATGGGCAGCATTGACCTGGGACGTATCGGCATCTGGACTGGAGTGCTTGACTCTCTGCCATCTGCGCAGGGAGTGGAGTTCGTTGCAGAAGCCGAGGAGTTGGGCTACGGAGCCTTTTGGGTACCCGAAGCAGTAGGGCGGGATCCGTTCGTGGCGGCCACCACGTTGCTGGCTGGCACCAAGACGATCAAGCTCGCCACAGGTATAGCCAACATCTACGCCCGCGACCCCATGACGATGGCGAACACGCTGCGCACCATCGACGAGGCGTTCAGCGGACGCTTCCTGCTCGGCTTAGGTGTAAGCCATCACCACCTGGTGGAGTACATCCGTAAGCACGACTATTCCCGCCCGTTGAGCTACATGCGCGAATACCTAGAGCGCATGGGCAAGGCCCGCTTCATGGCGCACGGCCCTCAGGAGCTGCCCGAGATGGTGCTGGCCGCACTCGGACCCAAGATGCTGGAGCTATCCGCGACTGCTACCGCTGGCGCGCATCCGTATTTCGTGCCGCCCGAACATACTGCGTTTGCCCGCCAGACCATGGGACCAGACGCCGCGCTGTATCCCGAGCAGATGGCGATACTCGACACCGACGCCACTGCAGCGCGAACTCTTGCCCGCAAGAATATGGCGATCTACCTGGGCTTGCCCAACTATGCCAACAACCTGCTTCGACTGGGTTTCGCCCAGGCCGATATTGACGGCGGCCCGGATGGTGGACCCTCCGACAAACTGGTGGACGCCATCGTGGCCTGGGGCACAGAACAAGACGTGAAGGCTCGGGTGGATGCGCACTTCGACGCTGGCGCCGACCATGTCTGTGTGCAGGTACTGGCCGACCACCCACAGGCCGCGTTCGATGGCTGGCGTCGTCTCGCCCCTGCCCTCATTGGCTGAGCGCATTGATTGACGGCACGTGAGCAAAAGGTGCGCGAGCTGAACGCACCGAAGTTGAACTTGAGCAGCTTTGCCACCAGCTCCAGGGCTACCTGCCTGGAGCCCCTGCCTGGGGCCCGGCCAGCTCAGCAGTAAGCTGGGCCAATGACCGACACTGCCACTGCACAGCCGACAGTTGGGATCGATCTCGGCAAATACAAGCTGGGGTGGAGCGACGAGGAAGACTACGTATTCAAGCCACGTAAGGGCTTGGACGAAGCCATCATCCGAGAAATGTCGGGCCTCAAAAACGAACCCCAGTGGATGTTGGACTTCCGCCTGCGCGCTTACAAGATCTTCCAGCGCAAACCGATGCCCAACTGGGGCGGGGACATGTCGGAGATCTTCTTCGACGACATCTACTACTACATCAAGCCCACTGAGGGACAGGTCGACGCTTGGGAGGAACTGCCCGACTCGGTCAAGGACACCTACGAGAAGCTGGGCATTCCCGAGGCTGAGCGCAAATATCTGGCCGGCGTGACCGCTCAATACGAGTCTGAGGTGGTGTATCACCGCAATCGAGAAGACTTGGAAGCTCAAGGCGTGCTGTTCAGCGACATGGACTCTGCTGTGAAGGAACACCCCGAGATCGTGCAGCGCTACTTCGGCACGATCATCCCACCGGGGGACAACAAGTTCGCCGCGTTGAACTCGGCGGTTTGGTCCGGCGGCTCGTTCATCTATGTGCCACCCGGCGTTGAGGTGGAGATGCCGCTGCAGGCCTATTTCCGAATCAACGCCGAGAACATGGGCCAATTTGAACGGACGCTGATAATTGCCGATGAGGGCGCCACGGTGCATTACATCGAAGGCTGTTCAGCGCCGGTGTACACGACCGACTCGCTGCATTCAGCGGTCGTTGAGCTGGTGGCCCTGCCCGGCGGACGGATCACCTACACCACCATTCAGAACTGGTCCAACAACGTGTTTAACTTGGTCACCAAGCGTGCCGCCGCCTACGACGAAGCCCATGTGGAGTGGATAGACGGCAACATCGGCAGCCGCCTCACCATGAAGTATCCGGCGGTCTATCTGATGGGCCCGAAAGCGTCGGGCGAAGTGCTCTCGGTGGCCTACGCTGGCGAAGGTCAGCACCAAGATGCTGGAGCCAAGATGGTTCACGCGGCTGCTGAAACCACTTCCAAGATCGTTTCGAAGTCAATCTCCAAGGACGGAGGACGTACGACCTACCGCGGTCTCGTGCGGGTAGAAGAAGGCATGACCGGCTGCCGCAGCCACGTCCAGTGCGATGCGCTGCTGCTAGACGGCGATAGTCGCACCGACACTTACCCGTACCAAGAGATCGGGTCGCGTGATGCGGAGATCGGCCACGAGGCCACAGTGTCAAAGGTGGCCGACGAGCAGCTCTTCTATCTGATGAGCCGTGGGCTGTCCGCAGAGCAGGCTATGGGCATGGTGGTGAACGGCTTCATTGAGCCCGTAACCCGTACTCTGCCCATGGAGTACGCGGTTGAGTGGAGTCGGTTGATTGAACTGCAAATGGAGGGATCAATCGGCTGATGCGCAGCCCTAAAGACTTCTTCGTCCCGCTAGCGGTCGGGGCGCCTGCTCCGTTGCGCGAGGTCCCTTTTCGGCCTTCGCGCATGATCCACTTCTTTGATCCGTCAAATGAGCGGATGCGAGCCAAGGTGCCCGCCATTGCGTCCACTGTGGACGTGCTGTTGGGCAACCTGGAAGATGCCGTGTCAGCCGACGACAAAGACGCTGCGCGGGCGGGGCTAATTGAGGTTGGCAAGACCTGGGAATCGGGCCACACACAGCTTTGGACTCGGGTGAACAGCCTTGATTCGCCGTGGTTTTTGGACGACGTCTGGGCGCTGTGTCACGAGATCGGCGACAAGCTAGACGTGATCATGGTTCCAAAGGTGGAAGGTCCCGAGGACATCCACTATGTGGATCGGCTGCTGGCACAGCTAGAGGCCAGAGTGGGCCTGAAACAGCCGCTGCTTGTGCATGCAATCTTGGAAACGGCTCGCGGCGTAGCCAACGTAGAAGAGATCTGTCTAGCCAGCCCGCGCATGCAAGGGCTTTCGCTTGGGCCTGCTGACCTGGCGGCGGACCGTCGCATGAAGACGACAAGAGTCGGCGGTGGGCATCCGGGCTATCTGGTGCGTACCGATCCGGCGCCAGCTTCCAACGGTGCCAACGACGCGGCACGCACTGCGTTCCAACAGGACCTTTGGCACTACACGCTGGCTCGTATGGTGGATGCCTGCGGAACCGCCGGAATCCTGCCCTACTACGGTCCATTCGGCGACATCGCAGACCCGATCGGTTGCGAAGACCAGTTCCGCAACGCCTACCTGCTCGGTTGTGTAGGTGCGTGGAGCTTGCACCCCAGCCAGATTGACATCGCCAAGCGGGTGTTCAGCCCTGATCCGGCCGAAGTGGCTTGGGCCCAGCGCGTCGTAAATGAAATGGGCGACGGCACTGGCGCAGTCATGATTGAGGGCAAGATGCAAGACGATGCCACGGTCAAGCAGTGCGCGGTAGTGCTGCAGTTGGCCCGTGATCTGTCCGCAACAGACCCAGAGCTAGCGGCTGCCTACGGGTTGGAACCGGTCTGATGAACCGGTCGGAGCGGGCCTTGACCCAGGTGGTGCTGTGACTAGTAGCCACCTTCGTCGGTCAGTGCTTTATATGCCTGCGGCTAACGCTCGGGTTTTGGAGAAGGCCAAGACAATTGGCGCCGACGCGCTCATCTTCGACCTTGAAGACGCGGTGGCACCTGATGCGAAAGAAGCCGCCCGCGAGGCTGCGTGTGCGGCCGTTTCCTCAGGGGACTACGGCTACCGCGAGCTGACGATTCGTTGCAATGGACTAGATACGCCATGGGGTCGAGAAGACGTCAAAGCGGCAGCCGCTGTGGGCCCCTCCGCTGTCGTAATTCCCAAGGTGTCCCACGCTAACGAACTAGCTGCGGTGGCCGCCCTGCTGGCAGCGGAGGGAGCGTCGGACGCGGTGGGTCTTTGGGCCATGATTGAGACACCAGCCGGTGTTGCCAACGTTCGAGCGATTGCGGACTACGAACGAACCGATGCGATAGTGATGGGCACCAACGACCTGGCGACTGAACTGCGAGCCACTATCACCGCTGACCGCTCCGCGCTTGTGCCGCACCTGGCAGCGTGTTTGGTTGCGGCGCGCGAGTCCGGGGTAGCTGCGTTGGATGGCGTCTACAACGACATCAGCGACGCCGAGGGATTCGCAGCAGTATGTGAGCAGGGCGCGATTCTGGGTTTCGATGGCAAGACCCTGATTCACCCCAGCCAAGTCGGTCCGTGCAACACGGCATTCTCGCCCGACTTAGAGGAACTGGACTTTCATCGCCGTGTCGTTGGCGCCTTTGAGTCGGCTCTAGCCGAAGGCCGTGGGGTTGTTACCGTAGATGGCAAGATGGTTGAGAATCTTCATCTGGCTGAAGCTCGGCGGACATTGGCGTTCGCGGACGCTATTGCGCAGCGCTGAGGGAGATAGCTGCCATGCCGATGCGTACGAACTGCCGTCACTACGAGAGTCGGACTTACCCAAACGGCGACACGGTGCGCAAGTGCAACCTTGACTTGGCGCCTGAAGCGCCGTGGCGTTGCCCTGAGGATTGCCCTTCCTACTCGCCCCGTCGTCTGGATGCGGGCTGGCAGCACGGATCGCTGGGCGTCAAGAACTTCGCCAAGGAGCCGGACAGCATCGGTGAGGATGACTCCATAGCGGCTCTGCTGGACGCAGCCGAGGATGTCGTGAACTCAGCGGGACCGCGCATTATTGAAGAGGTCGCGGCCGAGCGTGCCCGGCCTAAGGGCCGCCGCGCCAAAGCACGCAGCCGCAAAGTGGCTAAGAAGAACAGACGAGCTCGGCGCCGCCGCGATCGCGACGAAGGCGAAGTCTGACGCTGGCTAGACCCTCGCGGGCGCGCCGGTAGCCTCCCCAGAGTGTTCACCCTCGACCAAGTCGAAGCGCTACACGGCCCCTCGTCTGGACCTTTGTTTGAGTGGCGCCGCGCGGCCGCGCAACGTGCGCTCGCTACCGATAAGCCGTCATTCACCGAAGAGGTGTGGCGCTACACCCCAATCGACGATCTCGCCACCGATCGGTACACACTTGGGGCACCCGGCGGCGTCGCGGGGCCATCGGGACTCCTAAGCGGCATCGACGCCGATGCCGCTGCTGTTGTGCATATGACCAACGGCGTTGTAGTAGATGTCTCGGTTCGGGCTGCAGGGATCGGTGTGAGCACCCTGCGTGATGGCGCAGCCGAGCAGATCGGCACTGTGGCTCCCCAAGGACCGGACGTGTTCGGCGACTGGAACTCGGCTCTGACCACGGCTCCGGTTGTCGTCGGCATTCATCCGGACACAGTCGTGACAGCGCCCATAGTTGTGCATGTTCACACCGATGTGGAGGGGCTGGCATGGTTCCCTCGGCTAGTGGTAACGGCCGGAAGTGCGAGTCAGGCAGTCGTGATCGAGCATCACACCGGAGGAGGAGCGCCCGCTCTCATCTGCCCGTTAACCGAGTTGAGTGTCGGTGTTGAGGCGCAGCTAGGTCACCTAACTGTTCAAGAACTTGGCTCAGCCGCCTGGCAGATCGCCAACCTTTGTTCAGATGTGGGCTCCAACGCCAACTTGAGGATCGGTCACGTGGCGATGGGGGGCGCGTATGCCCGGGCACGCATCAGTACCGACATGACCGGCCGCGACGGACACAGTGAGATCGACGCGGTGTATTTCGGGCGAGACAGCTCCACGCTTGACTTTCGCACATTCCAAACCCACATCGCGCCGCACACCACCTCTAGCTTGCTGTTCAAGGGTGCGGTTGATGACTATGCCCGGGCTGTCTATACGGGGTTGATCCGCGTTGAAGACAGCGCGTCACATGTGGTGGCGGAGCAGACCAATCGGAACCTGAAACTCTCGCCTCATGCGCGGGCTGAGTCGGTGCCGAATCTTGAGATCGAGAACAACGACGTGCAATGCAGTCACGCCTCCTCCATCGGTCCCGTAGATGCCGACCAGCGCTTTTACCTTGAGAGTCGCGGTGTGCCAACGGATGTGGCCGAGGCTCTCCTAGTGCGCGGCTTCTTCGGTGAAGTCCTTGATGCACTGCCATCGAAACAGATTGCAGAGTCTGTGCGTAGACGCATCGACGAGTTGGTGGCAGATGCAGACTTTGCTGTGGCGGCCTGATGAACACAGTGGACACAAGGCTGCGTTCACTGGGCCTACTGGGCTCACTGGGCAACATACGCAAAATGGCCACACGATGAATGCTGCCGGTGAATCCAACACAGCATCGGATGGCGAATCTGAGACAGTGGTGCTGTGTCAGCGCACCGAAATGCCGGACGGTGAAGCCCGACGTTTTGACGTTGAAGGCCATCGAATTGCACTCGTGCGCATCGGCGGCGACTTCTACGCCATCGGCGACCGGTGCAGCCACGGCAACTACTCGCTATCGCAGGGCTGGGTTTGGCCCGATGAATGCGCGCTGGAATGCCCTCAGCACTCGTCAAGTTTTGATTTGCGAACGGGTCGACCCAACTGTTTCCCGGCCACGGTACCCGTGCCGGTCTATGAGGTACACATACGGGGCGAGGACGTGGCGGTAGTGTTGTGATGAGCGCTGCGTCCACCCACACACTGCGCATCGAAGGGCTTTGCGCTAGCGCAGGGGGTACGGAGATTCTCCAAGGCGTGGACCTTGAGGTGACCTCTGGGCGGGTACATGCGGTCATGGGCCCCAACGGCTCCGGCAAGAGCACGCTGGCGAACGTTGTGATGGGACACCCCGGTTACGAGGTCACCGCCGGGTCGGTCACCTTGGACGGAGCCGACATCCTGAGCCTGGCACCCTGGCAGCGGTCGCAGGCCGGTTTGTTCCTAGCGATGCAGCATCCGACGGAGGTGCCTGGAGTCTCGGCTGCTCAAGTACTGGCTGAGGTTCTTGCCCAGCGAGCTGGCAATGAGAACTCAGATGCTAAAACGCTTGAGCGTGCAGACAGCCTGCTAAAGGCCGAATCAGACCTTGTCGGCCTGAAGGCCGAGCTGGTGGCGCGGTCCCTGAATGTTGACATGTCGGGTGGCGAAAAGAAGCGCAACGAGACGGTTCAGTTGGCGGTGTTGCAGCCGCGCATCGCCGTACTTGACGAACTTGACAGTGGACTTGACATCGACGCATTGCGCTCTTGCGCCAACCGCATTGAGTCACTTACCGAAGCAGGGCTAGGCGTACTTGCGATCACGCATTTCACCAGAGTTCTGCAGTATCTCCGGCCCGATGAAGTCCACGTGATAGTTGGCGGGCGTATCGTAGACTCAGGCGGTGCTGAGCTAGCTGATGCGCTCGAGGAGCATGGCTACAAGCCATACTTGCCCGCCCAAGCCCAGGCCGGTGTGGCAGTGTCAATCGGCGGGTTAGGCGATCTTGGGCTAGCTGACCCTGGCCTAACCGATACTGGGGGAGACTGATTCCGTGACAAGGGAGCTCTTGAACAGCGACGAAATCGCGGCACTGGCTAGCGACCTAACAGACTGGGCTGTATCTGAACGCGAGTTGCGCAGGACGTTTCGGTTCAAGAGTTTCGTTGATGCGTTCGGTTTCATGACCAGCGCCGCCCTAGTAGCCGAGAAGATGGACCACCATCCCAACTGGGCAAACGTGTACAGCACAGTGGAGGTTGCGTTGAGTACGCATGACCGCGGTGGAGTCACCGAACTGGATGCTGCGCTGGCCCGCTCCATGGACGAGTTGGCGGGCGATGCAGGCTGACTGCTAGGCCAATGATGGCTTGGCTTCGCCCTAGACGGCGTCAGGGGAGGCAGCGTTCTAAACGGTCTGCGGCTGCGCCCATGGTGGAAGGCACCATTGCGTCCAAGCCTGGTGCGCGTCGGCTGCTGCATCAGCTCTATGAGTTTTGGCTACGTCTGAGGCCAGCACGCGTGACGGTGGGAGTGCGCGGCTTGGTGGTTGATGCAAAGGGACGGGTGTGCCTGGTGCGTCATACCTATAGGGAGGGCTGGTTCCTGCCAGGTGGTGCGGTCAAGCCTCGCGAAACACTCTCGGAGGCGGCAGCCAGAGAGCTGCGTGAGGAAACTGGCATCGTCGTAGCTGAGGCGCCCCACAACATGCTGGGCGTTTACTCGTCACCTCACGGCCATCGCAGCGATCACGTCGTTGTGTTTGTGATCACCGAATGGCGTGTGGAAGAGTCGGCATCGTCTGAGATTGCCGAGGTGGGGTTCTTTCTCCCCAATGAGCTGCCTACTGGCACCACACCGGGCACTTCACGTCGCATCTCAGAATGGATGACCGGAGTCCCCCCCGGCCATCTCTGGTAGCCGCCGCTGCGACAGCTTGTGGGCTTCAGAACTCAAGGCTCAGTGAAACTGCGCATTCCTAGGCGGCGTGTCGATCCTGCGTCTGTTCTCTAGCGAGCTGAGTTGCGTGGTGCGCTAGATGGTGGTTGTTGGGCGGTAGTTCCGACGCCGGGGCAGGCGGACATGCGTTTGCGCAAAATTTGTTGTTGTTCGCTGTCACACGGGGGGGGGGGGGGGGGGGGTTATAGAGGTTGAGGTTGTGCGTGATGGAGGGTCTGTTGCGTTGTTGCTGTCCGGTGTGGCGGTGTGCCTCGAAGTGTTGGAGGTTTTTTGTGAGGCGTTTGTTTGTGTTGGGTGTGGCGGGTGCGCTACTTGCGTCGGTGTTGGCGTTGGTGGCGGGGTCGCCTGTGCAGGCCGCGAACACGGCTGGTGAGTATCTGGTTGACACCAATGATGACGGTAAGCCGGATTCGCGTGCGTTTGCTGGCAGGGATCGGTATGAGACGGCGTTGTTGTTGGCGAAGCATTATGCGGGTTCGCCTGGGCGGGTTGATACGTTGATTTTGGCGTCGGGTGAGACGCAGATCGACGCCGTCTCCGCGGCTGGGCTGTCTGGCTATGAGGACGCGCCGGTGCTGTTGACGCGTAGGGATAGTTTGCCTGCGGGTGTGGCGCGGTTTATTGAGGATCAGGGTGTGTCGACTGTTTTTGTGGTTGGTGGCACAGATGTGGTTTCTGATGATGTGGTTGAGCTGGTGGAGGGTTTGGAGTCGAAGCCGACTGTGACGCGGGTTTCGGGTGCGGATCGGTATGGGACGGCGGTTGAGATCGCGAAGCGGATTCGGTCGTCGGCTGTGTGGTGTGGTTCGAATGATGAGACGGTGTTGTTGGCGAATGGTGATTTGATGCCGTATACGTCGGCGGTGTTGGCTGGGCCGATGTCGTATCAGATGGATATGCCGTTGTTGTTGACCGCGTCGGATGAGTTGTCTTCGGCGACGGGGGAGTATATTGATGATCAGGATCTTGATCGTGTTGTGATTATTGGTGATACTGATGAGGTGTCTGATGATGTCGCTGACGCGGTTGAGGAGCTTGGCCCGGATGTTGAGCGGTTTGCGGGTGATGATGCTGCAAGCACGTCAGTGAAAATCGCGCAGTTGATGTGGAACGACTGTAACGGCCTCGACGTCGACAAAACGAGTGTCATGTTGGTGAATGAGACTGCGACGGTTGATGGTGTGACTGCCGGTCCGGTCGCTGGTATTGGTCTTGCTAGGAATGGTTCGGCGATTCCGATTCTGTTCGTTGGTGGCAAGCTACCTGCTTCAGTACGTGACTGGCTGGCGGCTACGCCAGCCAGTACGGGAATCGCTTTCCGCAGTGGACGTGGCGATGCTTGGGCGATCAAGTCGCATTTGAAGGTTGTTGCTGTTGGTGGTACGGCTGTCGTGTCGGATTCGGTGATGGCGGCGGCTGTGGAAGCGGCTTCGGCTGGTCCGCCGTTAACTGCCAAGCTGACGGTTGATGATGCGTCGCGTACTGGTGACAAAACCGATGATCCGAGCGAGTTCAACATTGAGTTTAGTGACATTCCCGGTGGATTTGATAGCACTGCGTTGGTAGATTATCTGCAGCGTATTGTTTATGTGAATGGTCAGTGGGTGCGTCTTGAGAATGTCAATTCTTCGCAGTGGTACATTTACAATGCAAAACCACCTGGTTGTACAACTAAGTCGTCTATTAGTGTTCCTCTCGGAGACAGTTTGAAGTTGAAGGCTGGTGATAAGATTGAGTTGCGTCCGGGTGATGAGCCGTTCGGTACTATGCTATCTGTTTTGGGTTTGCCGAATAGTAACGATCGGCGTCCGTTGCAGCCTGCGGCTGTGACGGTTGGTTTGAAGAAGCCTACGCCTATTCCGGTGCCTAAGGTTGAGTTGGTTTTGGTTGAGGGTGAGAAGAGTTTGTATTTGCGTTCTAATTTGAAACCTGATTCTACTGTTAGGGATGGTTTGACGCGTGTGAATGATAAGATTACCGTCAAGACGAAGAATGGTGCTAAGGTTAAGCTTGTCGACGATATTGGCTCTTTGACTTCTATTAGTGCGGATTCTAATGCGTGGGCTCCGTCGTTGGCACTTGCTGAGGCATTTGATTATAACGGCGATAATGATACGACTGATACTCTTGAGGCTGCTGATAGTGCGTATTATTTGCGGGCTGGTGATACTGTTACGGTTGAGCGCGGCGCGTTCATGAATGCTGATAAGGTGTCTTCTAAGCTTGTGCGTTTGACTGTTGAGAAGCGGAAACCGAAGTTTGGTGTCACGTCGGTTGTGTTGGGTGAGCCTGACAAGTCGGAAGTGAACGACGATCCTGCTGACGATAAGAAGCCGGGTGGTTTGCCAACTGATAGGTTCGAGGCGCTAACTGAAGCTGGTGGCGCGCGTGGTTATGTGTCGCGGCGTCCGTTTGTGACTTTCGGTCCTGGCGATTCGACTCCATCTGTCGGCGAGGCTTCGTATGCGAAGAATCAGTTGGTGATGTTCGCTAAGTGGGATGGTATTGCTGCTGGTGCTAAGGGTAATCATTGGGTTTTGTATACTAAGTTCGCTGACCGTTATGATGAGGATAAGCCGCTTGACATTGATGTGCAGATGACTACTACTGGTGGGGTTGGTAAAGAAGCTGGCCGGATCACGGTGACGTTCGTGAACGGTAAAGCTAAACTGTCTGATGTGGTACAAGCGTTGCGTGACAATGCGGAGGTCGCTAAGAACTTCACGGTCGGTTACGTGACTTGTGACGCCGATCTTCGAGGTAACCCAGGTGCGCAGGATGTTCGGAAGAAGACGGTTGGCGCGAAGAGTACGTCGAGTATTTGGCATGATAAGGCTTGGTATTTTTATGGTGGCGTGTCGTCTGTTGGTATTGAGGTAACGTTCGATGATTGGGTTAGTTCGCTGTTCAGCGATACTGAACCGGACTCCCTGACTGCTACTAGTAACTATTTGGGCAACCGTTTGCGCAATAGTGTGTTGAAAGCGGTCGTGCCTGGCTACGAAGTTTCTGGTACCGATACTACCAACCATGGTGGTTCTCCTAGTTTGGTTGAAGTCGTTGATTCTGAGTCTCTTTTGGTCAGGCATGCGTTCGAGTCTACGGCTGGTCAAAATGAATCGGCGGCGTTTGTTTCGTTCAAGGCTCCGTCGAAGACGGTTCATATTCGGTATACGACTCAGAATCCGTTGAAGTTGGCTGGGTTGCGTGCCGGTCCGGATAAAGGCGTCGTGAAACTAGCTGGTACTTATTATGGTGCGGCTACGGGGACAGCCGGCGTCCCTGTGTACAACTTCGTGACTAGTAATTTGCAGGTGGCTGCGAACTATTTGTATGAAGCTAAGTCAGCCCAAGAAGATAACGACGAATTCGGGAAATATGTGGATCCTGATGAGATACCAGATCAGATTAACGACGATAAAAGCGATGATAGTAAACCTGCAACTGACGACGCAAGGATTGGTACCAACGTCAGCGAACCGGTTGATTTTTTCAATCGTGCTGGCACTGTTCGGGTTCGTTCAGGTACAGTGGACTCATACTTAGGCAGGTACGATACTGCTAGCAGCTTGGACGCGACGCTGTCGCTCGGTGAGTGCTTGGGCGACGCCGACGACTCGAAATGCAACAAGTAGCACACAAAACAATATAGGTTTTGAATATGGAAGCCGCTAAACGGGCTAAACCCCAATAGCAAACACTAAAATAGACACACCAACACACGAAAAGGGGCCTCGGGAGTGCACCACACCCCCGAGGCCCCGTCGCGCACACGCTGCCATATGCGCATGCGCTCGCTGGCCGTGACGGCTAAGTTCTCTCTTGGACGGACTGGCCGAACCGCTGAAGGGGTAAGCGGGAGGATGGGCTAGGTGGCTGCTTGATGTGGCTGCGTCATCTAGCCAGCCTGAGTGGCTATTAGCTCGTCTAGCCCGCTAGCGAGCGCGTTCCAGCCCAGTGTTGCGCATTTGATTCTCACCGGAAACTTGACCACACCCCGTAGCGCTTCAAGGTCACCCAACTTCGGCAATGCACCGTCAGTCTCGCTGCTGGTTGCGTCCTCGAGGGCTTCGCTTCCGTCGCCGCCGATTGACTCCTCATGTATCGACATCATCGCCTTGAACGCTCTCGTGAGATCGCGAATATCCGTAGTGGATTTGCCGATGACTGCAGACGACATCATCGATGCGGATGCCTGACTGATGGAGCATCCATAGCCTCCAACGCGCAGATCCGACACGGTGTCGTCGTCTATCTCGAAGGTCAGTACCACCTCGTCGCCGCATAGCGGATTAAATCCCTCGCAGCGATGCGCTGGCGGGCATTCTAGTTCGCCGCGGTTACGCGGATTGCGATAGTGGTCAAGGATGATTTCTCGGTACAGGTCTTCAAGCCCAGCCATTTGATCTTGTCCCGTCTCAGTCCGTTGCCACTAGTGGCCGAACACTGCGCCGACTTCGTCAAGTGCTTCGGCCAGCGAATCTACGTCGGAAGTGTCGTTGTATACGTACATTGAGGCGCGGGTGGTGGCAGCCACGTTGAGGCATCGCATGAGTGGCTTGGCGCAGTGGTGGCCTGCGCGCACGCACACACCGCTTTGGTCAAGTATTTGGGATATGTCGTGAGGGTGTACGTCGCGGTAAGCGAACGACAGCACGCCGCCGCGCTGGGCTGGCTCGGAAGGGCCATGCACAGTGAGGTCGTCGCCGTGGCGCTCGGCCAGTGTGCGTAACGCATAACCGGTGAGGCTCACTTCGTGAGCACGTACCGCATCCATGCCCAGTTCCTCTAGGTAGCGCACGGCGGCCCCGAGGCCCACGATCTCGGCGATAGGCGGGGTGCCAGCTTCAAACTTGTGCGGCACGGTGTTGGGGCGGAAACCCTCCTTGGTGACATCAAGGATCATCTCGCCGCCGCCGAGAAAGGGCGGCATCCTTTCAAGGAGTTCTTCACGGGCCCACAGCACGCCTACGCCGGTCGGTCCACACATCTTGTGGCCGGTGAATGCCATGAAGTCGATGTCCAGCTCGTTCACGTTGGTGGGCAGGTGAGGGACATATTGACTGGCGTCCACGCTGATCAGCGCGCCCGCCTGGTGAGCGGCGTCGGCGAGGCGTGCAATTGGATTGATCGTCCCCAGCACGTTGCCCATAGCTGTAACCGACAGCAGCTTCGCCCCGTCAAGCAGGCGATCAAGGTCCCTCAAGTCCAAGTGGCCGTCGTTGGTTATGGGGATCCAGCGCAGCTCAAAGCCTCGTTCGGCGGCCAGGATGTGCCAGGGCACGATGTTGGCGTGGTGCTCCATCTCTGAGAGCACAACCGCATCCGAGGGGCCGAGGTTGATACCGCCCCATGACCGCGCCAGCAGGTTCATTGCCTCGGTGGCGTTCTTGGTGAACACAATTTCGTTGGTGCTCGCAGCGGCTATGAAGCGGGCAACATCGCTGCGGGCACGCTCCATCAACTCGGTGGCCTCGACTGCAATCTCGTAGGCACCACGATGCACGTTGGCGTTAACTGTGCGGTAATAGTCGTCCATCGCGTCCAGCACGGCTGTGGGCTTCTGCGAAGATGCCGCAGAGTCGAGGTAGACGATCGGGCGACCATGGACCTCGCGATTCAGTAGCGGAAAATCTGGCTTCACTGAGTTGCCAACATTTGGGCTACCGGTACTTGGGTTGCCGGTACTTGAGTTTTCGGTACTTGGGCTCACGCGGCGGCCTTTGATTCGAATGGCTCGTAGCCGTCGCGTTCGAGTGCTGCGGCTAGCTCCGGTCCGCCGGACGCAACGATTCGGCCGTTGATCAGCACGTGTACATGATCCGGCTCAATTCTCTCGAGCAGGCGTTCGTAGTGGGTAATGAGCACGACGCCCATGCGGGGCCGCTCGGCGCGTACCTGTTGTAGTCCGGTCGCCACTACCCGCAATGCATCGATGTCCAAACCAGAGTCGGTTTCGTCAAGGACGGCCACATCGGGTTCAAGCAAAGCCAACTGCAGAATCTCGTTTCGTTTGCGTTCACCGCCGCTAAAACCCTCGTTGAGGTATCGATCCATGAAGGACTCATCCATGCCCAGGCGGGACATCCATTCACCCATGGCGACGTAGATCTCTATGGCCGACACGTCCTCACCGCGCCTAGCCGACACCGCCTGGCGCAGGAAGTTCCGCACCGAAACACCCGCTATGTGCTGCGGATACTGGAACGCCAGGAACAAGCCAGCCTTTGAGCGTGCGTCAGGGTCCCACCCGCAGATGTCGTTGCCCCGGTAGCGGATTTCGCCGTCTGTCACTTCGTACTCGGGAGATCCCAGGATCGTGGTGGCCAGGGTCGATTTGCCGGACCCGTTGGGGCCCATCACAGCGTGGCATTCACCCTCGTTGATTACGAGGTCCACGCCTTTGAGAATCTGGGGGCCCTCGGCGGCTCGGACACCCAAGTTGTGTATCTCAAAGAGGGGTGTGCCGGATGCGGAGTCGGGCGCAGCATCGTCGGTTGCCATCAAATGCAGTGTATGGCCGCCCCCAAATGGCCCACCAGGGCAGCGTTAGCGGAAACTCAGTCCCAGAGGTTCTCCACCACGTCAAGCCACAGTTGAGTGGTAAGAGCTAGCGATTCGATGTCAATGCGCTCGTCATTGCCGTGAAATCGGGCGCCGAAGTCGCCGCTGTCGAGGTTGGGGCTGAACAGGCCAGCACCATAGGCGACAGCACCCATGCTGCGATACACCCGCGAGTCTGTGAAACCGATGATGAGCTGTGGGGTCAGTCGGGCCGTCGGGAAGCGCCGCCCAACAGCTACCTGCAGCGCATCCCACAACGGTGTTCCGACACGGCTTAGCGATGCCTGGTCGTTCATGAGAACTTTTACCTCAACCTCGTCGGCAAGATCGCCCAAGGCTGCATCAAGGTGTGCCTGCACTTCGTCGGCTCCTTCGCCGGGCAACGTTCGGATGTCAACATCAATTTCGACGTGGTCGGGGATCACGTTGGTCTTCATGGTCGTGGGAGCGCCGATCACGTTGGGAGAGAACGAGGTGTGCGTGCATGAGTACATGTGCGCCGCCACCGACTCGCTGGGGTGGGCGTCCAGCCAGTCTTCGATGCGGGTCTCATCCAACATGATTGCGCGAGTTTCGTCGTCTACGCCAAGCGTGTCGACTTGTTCGCGCCACAGCTCGTGAAACTTCGGTGGAGGGCGGTAGCTGGCGATTCGATGCACCACCGCGGCGGCTTTGATCAAGGCGTTGTCCTGCCGGAAAGGGCGCGAACCGTGTCCGGGCACACCTTTCACTCTCAATCGCCGCCAGGCCACGCCCTTCTCGCCCACATTCATGCCGATGAACGGGGCTTCGGGCAGGCCCGAATGCAAGCCACCGTTTTCGGTCAGCACGCAATCCGCACCAATGACATCCCAGTGGTTCTCAGCCATCCAGCGCGCACCGTAGGTAGACCCTGCTTCTTCGTCGGCGCAGGCGAAGTAGATGAGGTTGCCCTTGGGTTGATAGCCCGTCTTGGCCATGTGCCGAAACGCAACTGCCATTGAGGCAGTGAGATTCAGCATGTCCACTGCGCCGCGTCCCCAAACCTCGCCATCGATCAGCTCGCCGCTGAACGGTTCGCGGCTCCAACCATCGGGATTCACCGGCACCACATCGGTGTGGCCCATCAGGCACAGCGTGGGAGCGTTGGGGTCGCTGCCTTCCATGCGGGACACCAGTGAGCGGCGCCCCGGCGCAGCGTCAAACACCTCAACGTCGAGCCCGACCCCCTCCAGATAGGCCGCAATGGTGTCGGCGTTGCGGACTTCGCCCCCCGAGGTAGGTGCGCCATCGTTGACACACTCGTTACGGATCAGAGTCTGCAACAGCTCAACGGTTTGGTCGGTGCGACGGTTCTCATCGCTGGTCCCCGCAGTGAATAACTGGCTCATGGTCTGCAAACTAGACCTGCAAGCTAGGGCGAACCTATGGTGCAATAGTCTGATGAGTTCAGGTGCTGGCCGAGACGCGGGAGTCTGCGAGCAGACGGCCGTTCAGATGGCGGGAATGCTCGCCCGCGGCGAAATCTCGGCGCGAGAGCTGCTGGCCGCACATATGGGTCGCATAGAGCAGCTCAACCCCTCCTTGAACGCCATCGTCACACTTACGCCTGAGTTGGCCGCTGAGCGAGCGGCCGCGGCAGATGAAGCTCACGCCCGTGGCGAATCGTTGGGCTTACTGCACGGCCTGCCCGTCGCACACAAGGACTTGGCGATGACCGCTGGCGTCAGAACGACCATGGGTTCGCCGTTGTTTGCCGACTTCGTGCCCGAAGTCGACGCGCTGGTGGTTGAACGTCAGCGGTCAGCCGGAGCGGTGATGGTGGGCAAAACCAATACGCCAGAGTTTGGGGCTGGCTCACACACGTTCAATCCCGTCTTCGGCGTTACCCGCAACCCCTACGATCTCACCAGAACGTGCGGCGGTTCCAGCGGAGGAGCCGCAGTAGCGCTGGCCGCGCGGATGCTGCCGCTGTGTGATGGGTCCGACCTTGGCGGCTCGCTGCGCAATCCCGCCGCGTTCTGCAACATCGTGGGCTTCCGTCCGTCGACCGGACGAGTTCCCTCAACTACGTCGCAGGATGCTTGGTTCCCTTTAGCGGTGGATGGCCCGATGGCCCGATCTGTGGCCGATGTGGCGTTCTTCTTGCAGGCACTGGCTGGTCCGCATGATGGCTCGCCCGTTTCGATTCAGGAATCCCCGACTGTTTTCGCTGGCTCCTTGGAGCGAGACATGCGAGACGTGCGGGTGGCATGGTCACCGGACGCGGGTGGGCTGCCGGTCGACCCTGCCGTTCGCGCTGTCACTGCGAATGTCCCTAGTCTGCTTACCGATCTGGGCTGCGAAGTAGTTGAGGGTTGGCCTGACTTGTCTGACGCGCCAGAGATCTTCCAGGCACGCCGGGCGTGGATGTTCGCCGTCGGATTCGGCCCGTTGCTGAGCCAGCACCGCGAGCAACTCAAGGACACGGTGGTGTGGAATATTGAGCAGGGCTTGGGGATGTCGATTGCCGACTACGCCGATGCCTGCCGACGGCACACGCAGTTGTTTGCAGATGTCAGAAGGTTCATGTCAGATCGGGGCGTTGAGTTCCTGGCATGCCCAACCACGCAGGTACCGCCGTTTGAAGTCGAGGTCGAATACCCCAGCCAGATTGAAGGTGTTAAGTTTGAGACCTATATCGACTGGATGCGCTCGTGCAGCGACATCACCGTCACTACCCAGCCAGCAATATCCGTGCCAGCCGGCTTCACCTCAGATGGCCTTCCCGTAGGCATACAGTTCGTCGGCCGCCACCGCGCCGACCGCTCCGTGCTGGAGCTGGCCCATGCCTGGGAAACGGCTCATCCGCACGCCAAGGTTGCGCCGCCCATCTAGCGGACAGTTGCTCGGTAGCCTGCCGTGCTGTGCCAGGCTCAGACTCTCAAGCGCCGATGCCAGCAATTGAGGCGGCGGGCTTGGTGCGTGACTTCGGTACCAAACGCGCGGTAGATGGCGTGGATCTGGTGGTCCGAAGAGGCGAGATTTTCGGGTTCCTCGGACCTAACGGTGCTGGCAAGAGTACAACGGTGCGCATGTTATGCACGCTGCTGAGCCCGACCTCTGGCGAAGCTCGGATTGCCGGATATGACATCACCAAAGACTCCGGTGAGGTGCGTATTCGCATTGGTGTGGCCATGCAGGAGGCGGCGCTTGATGAGAAGCAAACCGGTCGTGAGATTTTGGATTTGCAAGCGCGGCTCTATGGTCTGCGTCCAGCCGATCGAGCGGCGTCCATCGCCAAGGCCATTGACCTAGCAGACATCGGAGATGCCATTGAAGCCCGCGTAGCGACCTACAGCGGCGGCATGAAGCGGCGCTTGGACCTCGCGGCCTCGCTGATTCATGCTCCTGAGGTGATCTTCCTGGACGAGCCCACCACCGGGTTGGATCCGGTCAGTCGAACCCAGGTCTGGGAGGAAGTGCGGCGGTTGAATAGCGAGTTGGGCGTGACAGTGTTTCTCACGACGCAATACCTGGAGGAAGCCGACGCGCTGGCCGACAGAGTGGCGATCTTGGCCGATGGCCGCATTGTGCAGCAGGGCACGCCTGCTGAGCTGAAGCGCGATGTCGGCGCCGATGTCATTGTGGTGGATCTAGAGCCCGACGACATCGCTCGCGCAGCGGAGATTGCGCAAACAGTTGATGGAGCAGACGACGTGACGGTCGGTCGGCTGGGTATCACGATCGCGGCTACCGACGGAGCAGGCCTAGTCGGTTCTGTGGCCGTGGCCTTGGCCGCCGCCGACGTGCATCCGAAGGCGCTCACAGTACGCACACCCTCGCTCGACGATGTGTTCCTGCAGGCGACCGGCTACCGAATGGCCGCGGGAGAGTCATGAACGAGTCCACGGCTGGCGGTGCCCTAACTCATCGCGTCAATTTCCTGACAGACATTGCGACGATCTCCAAGCGAGCGGTCCGTAGCGTGTTTCGCGAACCCGAGTACGTGGTGCCAGCTCTCATCATCCCCATCTTCTTCTTTGTCGTAAACACGGGCGCATTGGAGTCGTTCGTGGAAGGACAGGCCCCGGCGGGCAGCAACGTCAGCCTCGACTACCGTGCTTTCCAGCTTCCGGTAGCGATCATCTTCGCCGTTACCGGGATTTCTCGAGCCAGCGTGTTGGTCATCGACATCCAGTCCGGCTATCTGGACCGCATGCTGGTCACGCCCATTCGGCGTTCCACGCTGCTGTTTGGGCTGATGGTGGCCGACATCGTGATGGCGCTAGGGCTAGCGCTCTTCGTCGTAGCGATGGGGCTCGCCTTTGGTGTGTGGTTCGAAACGGGAGTGCTTGGGCTATTGCTTTTCTTGCTCCTCTCGATTGCTTGGAGCGTGGCCTACAGCGGCATCCCCTACACAGTTGCGCTTCGCACTGGCAATCCGGCCGCGGTGAACTCCTCATTTTTGATCTTCTTTCCTTTCGCATTCCTGACGCCGTCGTTCTTGCCGCGGGAGTTGATGACGGGCTGGCTGCGTGCCGTGGCGGGTTGGAATCCGGTGACCTATCTGATGGAAGCGATGCGCACGATCATCTTTGAGGGCTGGGATGCCTTGAAGATCCTCAAGGGGGCCGCGGCCATCGCGGGGCTGGCGGCCGTGACCTTCTACATGGCCTTTAGATCTTTAGGTCGCCGAGTGGCGACCGGTTAGGGCGACCGGCTGGCTTCGCCAGATCCGCTACTACCAGCCTCGGTCAATCCATTCCTGCAGGTGAGGCGACTCGGCACCGATAGTGGTGTCAAGTCCGTGCCCTGGCAGCACCATTGTGTCCGCGGGGAATGCCGAGAACATCCGGTCCTCAATGCTGCGGATGATGGTGTCAAAGTTGCCGCCGAAGCTGGTGTTGCCGGGCCCACCGGGAAAGAGCGTGTCGCCGGTGAACAACAGCGGCGTCCCTTCCACATGGAAGCTCATGGAGCCCTCGGTGTGACCAGGATTGTGAATGGTGCGGATCCGCAAGCGTCCTAGCTCAATCACCGAGTCGTCTTCAAGAATGAAGTCGTAGCTCGGCAACATTGACGCGTCCTGCTCGGTGATGCCCACCCCGATGCCAGCCTCGCGCACCGCCGGGACAGCCTGGATGTGGTCCCAGTGACCGTGCGTTTCCACCACTTTTGTGACGTTGAGGCGTCGGCATACTTCCAGCAGCCGCTCATGCTCGTTAGCTGCGTCAATGAGCATGGCTTCACCGGTTTCGGTGCAACGAATCGTGAAGACGTTGTTCTCGAAGTCGTCTGGAAAACCGCCGGGGCGGTCGCCTTCTAAGGGACGCACCACGTGCTTGTGTACTTCGATGCCGGTCGCAGACCAGTGCAAAGCCATGGTTGCCTCCTACGGCGTCGCGCGAATTAACAGCCAAAGATACTTGCTGCTGGGTAGTTATGAGGCTATCGGTCAGTTATGAGGCCATTTAGCTACGCTGCATCCACGCGCACAGCTATGCGATGCCAGCCCTCGGCACCGTCGGGACGAACGTCAACTGGTCCCTCGGGCTGGATAGCACCGGTGCCATCTGTCGCACGCACTTGTAGCGAGTGTGTGCCTGCGGTGGGGATCCACCGATGGTGCCACTGCACCCAACTCTCATCGCCCAGCGCTTCGCATAGTTCGCAGAGTTGCCATGGGCCGTCATCAATGCGTACCTCAACGGCGCTGATACCCCGCGTCGGTGCCCAAGCGATACCGGCTATTGCGGTCGCTACGCCCGCCACAGGGCGGTCGCGGCCAGCAGGAACGTCGATGCGGCTCTGGGTCTTTATGGGTCCACGTTTGGACCACCCACGCGGCACCCAGTAGCCGTCGAAGCCGTCCCAGGTGGTGAGACGTATCTCTTCCACCCACTTCACAGCCGACACGTAGCCGTACAGCCCGGCCACTACCAGTCGCGCAGGGAAGCCGTGTCGGGTCGGCAGTGGCTCGCCGTTCATGCCGACAGCTAGAACTGCGTTGCGGCCGTCTCGCAGTATCTCCGTTGGGAATCCCGCAGTCCAATCATCAACGGATCGGCCAACCACTTGGTCGGCGCCTTCTTGCACGCCTGCCCTATCCAGCAGGTCAACCAGCGGCACGCCGGTCCAGACGGCGTTGCCGACGAGGTTTCCGCCCACACTGTTTGAGACGCACGACAACGTGATCACGTGCTCCTGCAAGTCCATTGCCAGGATCTCGTCGAAGGTCAACTCGTAGGGGCTGTCAACCATGCCGGTGAAGCTGAGTTTCCAGTTTGCGGGGTCTACCTGCGGTACCGTCAACGCAGTGTCGATCCGATAGAAGTCGTTGTTGGGCGTGACGTAGCTGGATATGCCCTCGACCTCATCAAGCGTGTTCAGCGCTGCCACTCTGGCGGCTGTGGTTTGCTGCGCGGCGGACGTGGCAGTTGGCTGGACAGCGGTGCTCGCGGTAGCGGTGCTGGTTGGCGGAGTTGGCGGATCGAATGTGATACCGGCTCGCGCGGTCTCCGCGGCTGACTGCCCGCGCACCGCTCGTCCTAATGCAACGAAGCCCAAGGCCACCGCTCCGGCTCCGACAACGCTGCTTAGAAAGGCCCGGCGGCTGGATTTGGTGCCGGAGTGGGCCCCAGTGTCGGGCTCAGCGTGAGGGCCAGAATCAAGGTGGGTGTCCGAGCTGGGTTTGGCGGCGTTGTTAAGCACACCACTCGCGGCGCGTTCGCGCGATGCGGGATCGCGGGACGCGAGATCGCGCTCACCGGTGCCGCCGCGCGCTGGGCTGCTGCTTGTATGGATGCTGCTTACGGGGGCGAGTCGCAGCAGCAAACGCAGCGTTATATATCCGAGCAGAGCGGCGACCATTGCGACGATCCATGAACCCACGAACGGACTAATGGGATTGCGCGCAGCGCTCCAGCCGCCGACTAATCCGAACGCCGCAAAACCCGCCAAAGGCACCCACCCGCGCCGCGGTGCCAACGCGTTGCCGCCCAGCAAGCCGCCGACAATTAGCGATACAGCAACGATTCCGATGGCGAGCGCGGTTTTGTCGTTTTCCCCAAATATCTCGATGCTGAGCCGCACGGCCCAGTCGGGCGAGTAGTCCACCAGCACCTCGCCGACAGCGACGACCGGCGACGGGATGGTGTCCGAAGCGCCGTCAATGAACTCGCCGAACGCCAGTGCCACGGCTGCAGCCGCGATACCGGCCACCAGGCCGACACCGGCACCGGCTCGGCCTTTTCCAGGACTCATTCCTAAGACACTTCCTCTTCCAAGGCGTTTTCCTCAGTTTGTTTTGGGTCAAGTGTGTCGCGTGCAAGCCGCGGCAGACACGCGTCACCATGAATCTTTAGTGGACGTGAGTCACCAGTAGATGAGTGACGTGGGTAGCTGGGGGACGTGGGTACCAAAAGTAGCTGACGGACTCGACGACCTAACGCCAGAGTTCCCGCCGTGACCGCGCTGACTGTGGGTTTGCTGAGCTGTTTGGGTGCAGGGGTGATAGAACTTCGCGAAACTCATGGCGCTGGTGCTGAGGTAGCACTGGCTGCACCAGCTCGGAGGCGCATTCGTGAACTTCGCATTTACCGAGGAGCAAGAAGAGCTCCGTAACTTTGTCCGTTCATTCCTTGAGGAAAAGTCGTCGGAATCCACAGTGCGGGAATTGATGGAGACCGATGACGGCTATGACCGGACCGTCTGGTCGCAGATGGCCGAGCAGCTTGGTTTGCAGGCGCTGATCATTCCGGAGGAATACGGCGGTCAGGGAGCTAGCTACGTGGAGCTTGGCATCGTGCTTGAGGAGATGGGCCGCAGCCTGCTGTGTTCGCCATACTTCTCGACGGTTGTCCTGGCTGGCAACGCAATCTTGCACTCAGGCAACGAGAAAGCCAAAGAAGAACTGCTAGCAGGCATCGCCTCGGGCGAGATCATCGCCACCTTGGCGCTGGCCGAAGCCAGTGGCCGCTGGGATGCCGATGGCGTTGAAGTAGAGGCAACCGACACCGGCGACTCGGCGACCATCTCGGGTGAGAAGATGTTTGTGACCGACGGTGGCACAGCGAACCTCTTTGTGGTGGCCGCGCGTTGCGATGGCGCCATTCATCTGTTCACTGTTGAGGGTGACGCCGCTGGGCTCAGCCGCGAGAATCTGGCCACCATGGACCAGACCCGCAAGCAAGCTCGCATCACCTTCGACAACACGCCTGCGAAGTACTTGTGCGACACCGACAACTTTGCCTACATCAACAAGGTGCTGGACTTGGCTGCGGTGGCGCTCGCCAACGAGCAGGTGGGTGGTGCGCAGTTCGTGCTGGACATGGCTGTGCAGTACGCCAAAGATCGTGTGCAGTTCGGTCGCCCGATTGGCTCGTTTCAGGCCATCAAGCACAAGTGTGCGGACATGCTGCTGGAGGTTGAATCGGCCAAGTCTGCTGCCTATTACGGAGCCTGGTGTGCTGCGGAAATGAACGATGAGCTGCCGTCGGTGGCATCGCTGGCCAAGGCCTACTGTTCTGAGGCCTACTTCCATTGCGCTGCTGAGAACATCCAGATTCACGGTGGCATCGGATTCACGTGGGAGCATCCAGCGCATCTGTATTTCAAGCGCGCCAAGAGTTCTGAGTTGATCTTCGGCGATCCGGCCTATCACCGGGAGCAGTTGGCGCAGCGCATCGGTCTGTAAGCACCGGTGATCTTCGCGGTCATCGCCATCTCGGTGGTGATCGGCTTCGTGGTTGCTGCAGGTGTGGTTGGCACTCAAGCACAGCGACTTGGCCGTCAGCGACGCGAGCCCGTGTGGCGGCTTGCCGAGGCAGCGCAGTTCGTAGCCGATCGGCTGCCGTTTGAAATAGCAGCCGGATTGAATTCCGGTGAGCTGGAGGCGCTATTGCGCGCACACCTCAACCTGCTTCAGTTCGGGCAAGGTCAGGCCGCTTCGGACCAGTCCAGATTGGGCCGGGCCGGATCGGGCCAGTTAGCCAATGCAATGACGCAGGCCGACTCTGCGAGCGACGCTCAGCCGGATACGGTTCTAACTGCGGGTCCAGTTGTCACCGAGGACAGCTCATTCGCGGCTGAGCTCTATCGCAGTGTTCGCCGTGATGGACTTGAGATCTCACTCGAGCAAGTCCAAGCCGCAGCCGAGGCGCACCTGGACTACCTGCGGCTAATCGGCGCTCTAGCCGCTGCCGATGCTGGTGACGCTGGGACCCAAGACGCTGGGACCCGATAGGAGAAACACCGCGAGATGCCACCTGGAGCGGTGGGAGGCGCAGCGCCCCTTGAGTGTCCTTGAGGAGGCGCGTGCGGCTGGCGCGGCCAGAATGTGTGCATGGACATCCCCAGGGAGCTTGCCGACCGCCGATTTGTCGGCGATAAACGCAACCAGATTGTCTACGACTTGGACCAGATTTCTGGCGATCCGGTGTCTGGCGATGCAGTACTGAACGAACGACTCGCCGAAGCTGTCGCTGACATCGCGGCTGCAAAGTCGTTCGCCACGTTCGGCCCCGACGAACTGCGAGAGGCGCGCAATCGCGGCTACCGCCTCTCGCGACTTTGCCGCTAGCCAGCCCCGTCTAGCCAGCCCTGCCCAGACAGTCCTGACTAGCTAACGCGACCAGCCGGAACCAAGACGAGTGAGCACAGCGGTCACCGAGGTCACTATCGGGGACAGTCCACAGCTCGCCGCGCTGATGGTCCGGCCGTCGCGCACAACGGGAAAGGGGCCAGCGGTGGTGCTATGCCATGGGTTTCCCTCTAAACAACGACCTGGCACTCCCAATCGCACATATCGGCTGTTCGCTGAGCGCATCGCCGAAGCGCAGGGTTGGACTGTGTTGGCGGTCAGCATGCGTGGTTGCGGAGAATCCGGCGGCGACTTCTCGTTGGCCGGTTGGATAGACGATGTAGGGCGCTCCATTGAGCATGTTCTGGCTGAGGGCTGCCGCGGAGTTTGGCTCGTGGGGTCAACCACCGGGGGCTCGGTAGCCACGCTTGCCGCTGCCCGCGACGCGCGTGTGCGCGGAGTGGCAGCAATGGCACCCAGGGCCGACTTCGATGACTGGGCAAGTAATCCCAAAGCGTTCCTAGAACACTGCCGGACGGTGGGTGTCATCAGGTCAGAGGGCTTCCCGCGCTCAACGAGCGCGTGGAATCGCGAGCTAAGTCAGAATCGGGCCGTAGACGCCGTGCCGCAGCTAGTTGACCGGCCGCTGCTGATACTGCACGGTCTCAACGACCGCCAGGTGCCTTATGAAGAGGCCCGCCACTTGGCCTCACTCCATCCCAGCGCCGAGCTTCGCCTCATTGAGGGTGCTGATCACCGGATCCGACACGACCCCCGAGCCGTCGCGATCTTGCTGGGTTGGCTAGAGCACCAAGCCGCCACCCAATACGCCTAGCCATCAGCACGGCTAGAAGGTTCGCTGCGCGCACAAGGTTCCGACTGGCTCACAACTGGCGGCAGCCCGAGGCGCGTGTGCGTTAGTCTCAGGGCATGGACGTAGCCGATGGCACAATGATCACTCTGGCGGCTGCAGTTATTCTCACTTTGTTCACGATGCTGTGGCAGGGCCGCGGTAGCGCCAAAGAGTTTCGTGCCGAGATGCGTCATCAGTCTGCGCGCATGGACAAGCTATTTGAATTGATAAACGAGCTGGTGCGCGATGTTGGGGAGATCAAGAATGGCATGAGTCACCTCCAGCGGGATATTGGTGAGATCAGGGAGGACGTGAGTCACCTAAAGCGTGAAGTTAGTGAGATCAGGGAGGACGTGAGTCGCCTCCAGCGTGACGTGCGGGACCTCACGGAGCGGGTTGGCCGTCTAGAAGACCGATTCGCGGTCCCGACTCCCGCCTAATGTCGGGCGCTTGCTCGCAGCGCTCCCGTTGCTAGTACGGCAATCGCCCGCGTCTAAGAGTTCAGTGCCCAAGAGCGATGGCTTGATTCGCTAGTGCCCGAATGGTCAGTGAGCGTTAGCACACCAGGGATCGACGCTTTCTGTTGCTAGCCCGTAGCGCTTGATGGCCTCGGCTGGCGCGCTTGGGTCAATCTCGCCGCATTCGGCCAAGCGCCATAGCACTGCCACTACTATGTGCTCCGCCGTCACCTCAAAGTGCTCGCGTAGGCGGCTTCGGGTGTCGCTGCGGCCGAAGCCGTCGGTGCCAAGCGAGGTGTAGTCGCGGCCTATCCAGCGCGAGACCTGGTCGGGCACAGCTCTCATAAAGTCGGTCACCGCGACTACTGGTCCGGTGCCATTGGCTAGCTGGCGGGTAACGAACGGCACGCGCGCTGACTCGTCGGGATGCAGGGTGTTCCACCGTTCACACGACAGTGCTTCCTCGCGCAGCGACTTGTAGGAAGTGGCACTCCAGAGGTCCACACCTACATCGTGCTCGGTCGCGAGCAGATCCGCGGCGGCCCCTGCGGCGCTGTGCGCCGCGCCAGAGAACAGGATTGTGCCGCCGTGGGCGCGTCCGGGCGGCGGCGACTCAAAACGGTACAACCCGGCTAGCAAGTCTTCCACTGACAGCTCGTCGGGCTCCGGCGGTTGGACGTAGTTCTCGTTGTAGATCGTGAGGTAGTAGAAGATGTCCTCACCAGCGCCGTACATGCGCCGGATCCCGTCCTGCACGATGGCCGCAAGCTCGTAGGCGAACGCAGGGTCGTAGGCCTGACACGGTGGCACTACTGACGCCAACAGCGGAGAGTGTCCATCTTGATGCTGGAGGCCCTCACCCATCAAGGTCGTGCGGCCAGCCGTCGCTCCCATAAGAAAGCCGCGCCCTCGCATGTCGGCCAGCGCCCAGATCATGTCGCCTACGCGCTGGAAGCCGAACATCGAATAGAACGTGTAGAAGGGCACCATGGGTACGCCGCGGGTTGCATATGAGGTAGCGGCGGCGGTAAAGCTGGCCAGCGCGCCAGCTTCGGTGATGCCCTCCTCCAGGATCTGGCCGTCAATGTGCTCGCTGTAAGAAAGCAGCAGATCGTGGTCTACGGGTTCGTAGAGCTGGCCCTGGCTGGCGTAGATGCCCAGCTCACGGAACAGAGAATCCATACCGAAGGTGCGTGCCTCGTCGGGAATGATTGGCACCACTCGGTCGCCGAATCCAGGCTCGCGGGTCATCGCTCGAAGCATGCGAGTAAAGGCCATGGTGGTGGACACAGCCATCTCGCCTGAGCCCGCAGCGAACTCGGAGAACGGTCTAGAACTCGGCATCGGGAGCGCTCTGCGAGACCAGTTGCGGATTCTCTTAGGTAGCGATCCGTTGAGAGCCTTACGGCGTGCCATTAGGTACTCCTGCTCGGCGCTGCCGGGAGCCAAACTGCAATACGGCGGGTCGTCAGGATCAAAGTCCGCGTCAATCTCTGCGTGCAGGCGCAGCCGCTCACGGATCGTCATGAGCTGCTCGCGGTTCAGTTTCTTGATTTGATGAGTGGCGTTGCGGGCTTCCAGGTCGGGCCCCAGCGACCAACCTTTGACCGTCTTGGTGAGGATGACCGTCGGACTTCCTTCGTGTTCGATGGCTGCCTGGTACGCCGCGTACAGCTTCTTGTGGTCGTGACCGCCACGAGGCAGCGTTTGGAGATCCTCATCGGATAGATGCTGGACCATCTCCCGCAAGCGAGGATCGGGTCCGAAGAACTTCTCGCGGATGTAGGACCCGCTCTCCACTGAGTAGCGCTGATACTCGCCATCAACGGTTTCGTTCATCTTGTTGAGCAGGACGCCATCGCGGTCTCGGGCTAGCAACTCATCCCAACGAGCACCCCAGATCACCTTGATCACATTCCAACCTGAGCCCCGGAAGTTGGCTTCTAGCTCTTGGATGATCTTCCCGTTCCCGCGCACGGGTCCGTCAAGGCGCTGCAGGTTGCAGTTGACGACAAATATCAGGTTGTCCAGCCGTTCTCGCGCTGCAAGGTGGAGCGCGCCCAACGTTTCGGGTTCGTCGGTCTCGCCATCGCCCACGAAGCACCACACCTTGGACTCCGCGGTGTTGTCGATGCGGCGATGGTGCAGGTACCGGTTGAAGCGGGCTTGGTAGATGGCCATGATCGGTCCGAGGCCCATGGACACCGTCGGGAACTCCCAAAAATCCGGCATGAGGCGCGGATGGGGATAAGACGACAGTCCGGTTCTGCCTATCTCCCGGCGGAAATGCTCTAGGTCGGTGTCGTCAAGGCGACCTTCCAGGTAGGCCCGGGCGTAGATGCCGGGCGCGGCATGGCCTTGGATGTATATGTGATCGCCCGGCTCGCCGTCGTCCTTACCATGCCAGAAGTGGTTGAAACCCACGTCGTACAGTGCCGCTGAGCTAGCAAATGTGGACAGATGACCGCCGATGCCATCCGCCCAGGAGTTGGCGTGGGTAACCATGGCCACGGCATTCCATCGAATGAAGGCCCGCAGGCGCTTCTCGATCTCTTCGTCGCCGGGAAACCAAGGCTCGGATTCGGGCGCGATTGTGTTGATGTACGGGGTAGATACGGTGGCCGGGAAGTCCACCTGCATCTCTCGTGCCTTTGACATCAACCGTCGGATCAGGAAACGTGCGCGGTTCTTGCCCCGCTCTTCAACGACCGCGGCGAAGGACTGCACCCAGTCGTCGGTCTCGTCGGGGTCAATATCTGGTATCTGATCATGTAGCCCGTCAAAGAGCATGGGCCCTAGTGTCGCACCTAGACGAGTCGGCGACACTACATGTTTGAGGTTTAGGCAGTGCTAGAGACGAATACAGCGTTCAAGACCAGTTCAGTGCTTGATGTCTTTACCGACGGTTCGTGCTTGGGCAATCCGGGGCGCGGCGGATGGGCCTATGTGGTTGATGGCGGGCCGTGGGCGTGCGGCTTTGAGCCGAACAGCACAAATCAGCGCATGGAGATCGCCGCCGCAGCTCATGCCGTGGCCGATTTGGAAGGGCCGCTGCGAGTGAACAGCGACTCCTCCTATGTTGTGAAGTGCTTCAATGACGAATGGTGGAAGGGCTGGCACCGGCGCAACTGGCTGAACACAGCGAGGAAGCCGGTGGCCAACCGCGACCTGTGGGAGCCGTTCATTGACGAAGTGCTGAGCCGGGGCAACGTCACGTTCGCCTGGGTGAAGGCACACGCAGGTCAGCGTCTGAACTCCGCTGCGGATCTGCTGGCCGTGCATGCAGCGAGCGCGAGCGCAGTGCGTTCGGGTAAGCAATTCTCCGATGCCGTGCTTGATCAGATTCCAGACAACTCGGCGCGACCGAGCAGTGTGGCCGGGCGCGAGGCGGGCGAAGTTCAGCCGCCAGACGTTCAACCGTCAATGGGGGCATCGGACACTGCGTCGCACAACAAAGCTGAAAGCGCCACACTTAGCAGGGAGATCGCGGGACACGCTGTGGCGGTGCTGGGTCACCGTCCGCCCGAGCTTGGTGGCTACGGCGACACCCCGATTACGCGCCGACTCCTGCGCCAACTCAGCGACGTGCTTAGCGCCAAACGTCAAGTTCACTCTGAGCTAGTTGTGGCCACTGGTCTGGGTCTGGGTGCTGAGATGCTCGGTGCCGAAGCCGCACTTGCGGCCGGAGTGCCCTTCGTGGCGGTGCTGGCTTTCGATGGTGTCGAGCAACGTTGGCCAGGCCCTTCAAGGCAGCGGTTCGCGGAGCTGCGCAGCCAAGCAGTCCAAGAAGTCGTGCTCAGCACGTCCTCTCCTGTTGACGGTGAGGCGTTCGGCAAGGCAATGCGGCGGCGCGATACCTGGCTTATGCGCAACTGTGACGAAGCGATCCTGATTCGCAATGAAGGTGATCGCACGTTGGGCGAACTGCAGCGGCGTCTTGAGGAGGCGCTGGATGACGTGTGGGTGATCGAACCCGAGTAGTACTGAAACGAATAGCGCTGAGTTGTGACCTGTTTGGATGCATGAGCCGCTCAGGCCCGTGCGCAGTTTGGGCGCTCGGCCAGTCGAGGTCGGCCAGTCGAGGTCAGCCAGTTGAGGTCGGCTGGGGTGTCTGCTGCGTGTCTTCTACGAGTGCCGCTAGTCGTTCGAGTGTCTGTGTCATTGAAGGCGCGTTCTTGCGAGGTGCACCTATGAGCTCAATAGTCCACGGCAACCTCGCGGTGGACCAGTCGAACGTCTCGCGCACCAGCGTGTCGCCGTTTGGTTGAGGCTCAAGTTCGTAGCGCCAGCGGTGGCCGTTGAAATGCGCCCACGCAATGAGGCGGTTCTCCTCAAATTCCAGCACTCGATTTTTGATGGTGTATGAGAAGCCGCGCTTTGTCCGACCTTGCTTGTCGCGCTGGCCCTGCTTGACGCGCATTGAGAACGTGCTTCCCAGCGCCAGCGAAGCAGCGCTAGATGTCAAGTGTGCAAGCGTTCCCGAACCGTCTATTTCGCAGTGACGGCTTGGATCGACCAGTACTGCGAATATGCGCTCGGCCGGTGCCTTGATGACCCGCTCCACGCTCACGCTGCGCTGTTTTCGATTGGTCATGATTACCTCGGCTGACGTTTTCAGGCTGGCGAGAGCGCGTCGGTGACGATCGCGCTCGGGATGCTGCCGCTACCACGGTCGATGCTGCCGTCGGCTCGCACGAGTATCCACCTGGGTTGCGAGCTGACGCCAAACTGCACCCACAGGTCACCGTCCAGATTCGCTGCGTGCGGTATAGCTGTGAGGCCGTGCTTGGAAACGAAGCCCTTGTAGGCGTCCTGCGAATCGCCGCCGGGAACGCCGACGATGTGAAGGTCCCCCTGATGATCTGACTTGAGCGCTGCGACCGCAGGCGCTTCACGGTTGCACGCCGATCACCACGGTGCCCAGAACCAAAGCAAAACGTCGTTGCCCGCTGTCGCAGCTAGGTCAAACTGGCGTCCGTCGAGCTGGGGGCCACTCAGCGCAAGTATCTCTGGCCGAGTCTCTACTGGCGCTGTAGCAGTAGTTGGCGATGTAGCAGACTCTGTTGGCCCAGTAGCTGTTGGCCCAGTATCTGTTGGCCCATCGACTGGGGCGACAGCCTCGCCATGGGCAGGAGATGTGAGGTCGTTAGCGGGTGCCAGTGTGGTGGCAGTTGTCCCGTTGGCTGCCGAAAGCGCCTCAGCCGACGGCAGCTCAGACGTAGGTGACGTGCTGGAGGCGTCGCTCTGGCATCCAGCCAAGACGCTGAGCATCAAGGCCACGGCCGCTGTTGTTGTACTCCCGGCTGGTAGCAAGCGGTGCTTCTGAGGCATCACCCAGCAACCTTATCTTCGTGGTGACTTGTCTCTGCTGCGCCTTGTTTTCACCCTTCAGAACTTCCGAAATACCCCGTCGGGTGCCAGGCGTCTTGATGCTTGGGACCGGCCAGCGTCGGTCAGCGTCGGGCCGAGCCGGTTACATTCAAAGCCAAGTCGGTTACATTCAAAATAGTGGGCACCCGGACCCTGATTGCTATGGCGCTCGTAACGGGAATGATCATCCTCGTGGCGTTCGCGGTCCAGGTGCTCATCGCGCTCTAGCGCTTGATGTCTGAGAATCAACACGTAAGCGCCAATGGAATCGTCTGGTGCCGATTTGGCGTGCCAAGAGACCTGTACGGCGACGTACCCTCGTGATCCGATGGCAGACAACTCGGCAGACAACGCGCACGATGGCGAAGCGAGTGGTGTTGAGCACTTTGATCTGGTGGTGATCGGTGGAGGTCCCGCCGGTTACGGGGCAGCGCTGTACGCCGGTGCTGCAGGCATGAAAGTGGCTTTGGTGGAGCGGGACAAACTGGGTGGCACTTGCTTGCATCGGGGCTGCATTCCGGCGAAGGAACTGCTGGAGACCGCAGCGGTTTGGCGCACCGTCAGCGAAGCCGCCGATTTCGGTGTCAACGTAGATCCACCAGAACTGGATTTTGGCGTCTCTCAGAGCCGCAAACAACGCATCGTTGAAAGCCTTGAATCGGGCGTGACGGGACTGCTGCGTCGGCGCAAGGTCAACGTCTACAACGGAACTGGCCGACTTTGTGCGGACCGCTCCGTCGTCGTTGACATGAATGCCGATGGCGTCACGGATGACGACATGGATGGCGATGCCGCGGATCAGGCCGAAGGTCAGGGCGATAACCCGGCTGATGGACGGGGCAGCGTGACGCTGCAGGCCGACCACGTCCTGCTAGCGGCTGGCTCCGTGCCGATGACGCTGCCGGGATTTGAACCCGATGACAAGCTGGTCATGACGTCCGATGAGGTGCTCGCGCTGGATGAAATTCCGGGCCGTGTAGCTGTGATCGGTGGCGGCGCCATCGGCTGTGAGTTCGCTTCAATGCTGGCCGATCTGGGCGCTCAGGTCACGGTGCTTGAGTACGCGCCCCATCTCATTCCTGGCGTCGACATTGACATCGCCAAAGCGCTCGTGCGCTCATTTTCGAAGCGGGGAATCACCGTGCGCACCGGCTGTCAAGTGACCGGACACACACCGGGCGATAGCGGCACAACGTTGCACTGCATGGCTGCACCTGGTCCTGGTGCACCTGGCTCGGGCGAGGGCGAACAGTCAACGATCGCGGTGGACGCCGTGGTTGTATCGGTCGGGCGCCGACCCTTCCCAGACCATCTTGGCCTTGACGAAACTGAAGTCAAAACCGACGAGCGCGGCTTTGTCATTGCGGACGAGATGTGCCGCACCACCATGGCTGGTGTCTATGCCATCGGCGATCTGATCAACACGCCGCAGCTTGCGCACGTGGGTTTCGCCGAGGCAATCGTGGCCACTCAAGACATGCTGGGAGAGGCGCCTGCGCCTATTGACTATGCGAACGTGCCTTGGGCGATCTATTGCCATCCGGAGGTGGCCTTCGCCGGGCTCAGCGAAGCCGCTGCGCGAGAGACCGGATTTGATGTAGTCACCTCCAAGCAGCGCTTCAGCGGCAACTCTCGGGCCATGATCGTCAACGACACCGAGGGCTTAGTCAAGATCGTTGCTGAGCGAGCGTCAGACGGAACGGCTGGGCGCGTTCTCGGCGTTCACATGATGGGACCGTGGGTCACCGAGCAGCTAGGTCAGGGCTATCTGGCAGTCAACTGGGAAGCCACAGTCGAAGAAGTGGCGGCACTTGTGCAGCCGCATCCCACTCTGTCGGAGCTGTTCGGCGAGACGATGCTGTCGCTCACGGGGCGTGGCTTGCACGGATGAGCCGCTGAGGATGACCCACATGGCGACCGCACGTCGAGCACAATGCCCAACGCAGGGATCATGTTGATGGCCGATTTGGTGCTGCCTCAGCTTGGCGAGACGGTGACCGAAGGTACGATCACCCGCTGGTTCAAGCATCCGGGCGATGCGATTGTTCTGGGCGAAGCGCTCTATGAAGTGTCCACCGACAAGGTGGACAGCGAGGTGCCGTCCCCCATGGAGGGCGTAATCGCCGAGATACGCGTTCCAGAGGGCGACACAGTGGACGTGGGAACGGTGTTGGCCATCGTTGAGGCTACGCAGCCGACAAAGCCGACCCAGTCTGCAGCATCGCAGCGTGCAGAAACCCCACACTCAGCCACAGCCAGTTCGACTAGCAGCCCAGAGACGGCTCGTCATGGCCAGGCAACCGCCAGCGAGCCGACAGACAGCGGGCTATCAGACAGAGCCGCGTCGCCCGTGAACGCGCCAGCCGTGTCTGCACCCCCAGCGCTTGGCCGAAATGCCAGTGACCCATCGATCGAAGGTGGGGTCAGTCAGCATCCAGCGGCCAGCACAGTTGTCGCTAGCGGTGCCCGCCTGCTCTCACCAGTCGTTAGGCGACTTGTCCGCGAGCACGGCTTGGACCCCTCCGCGCTTGTCGGAAGCGGCTTAGGTGGTCGCATCACTCGCTCTGACGTGCTGAATGCCATCGACGAGCTACAACGTGCTGCTGCTACGTCGCTGACTTCTGCGTCGCTGGGTGCCATGTCGCCGTCTGCCACAGCTCCAGGGCGGCCATCGGTGGCTAATCCTCCAGCGCTCGCGTCGAGTGCGCGCTCCGCACCAGCAAATCCCGCCAAGATTCCAAGGCCTATCGCCCCTGAATGGACCGACGGCGACTCGCGCTACGAGGCGTTCAACAACATCCGTAGGCGCACAGGCGAGCACATGGCGAACTCTGTGGCCACTTCGCCGCACGCCCTGACCGTCGCGGAAGTCGATTACGAGAATGTAGAGCAGGTGCGACAGGCTCATCGCGACCAGTGGCGCGCCGCGGAGGGGTTCAGCCTTACCTACCTGCCGTTCATAGTCGTTGCCGTCGTGGACGCCTTGGCGCACTGGCCGCGGCTGAACGCATCGGTGGAAGATGGTGGTCTCCGAATCTGGCGACGCCGCAACGTAGGCGTCGCGGTGGACCTGGACTACGAGGGACTGATCGTGCCGGTGTTGCGAGATGCAGACGCATTCAGTTTGCGAGGCATTGCTCGCACGATGAACGATTTTGCTGCGCGGGCTAGGGAACGACGTTTGACACCAGACGACATCTCTGGTGGCACGTTCACTATCTCGAACAACGGCTCGTTTGGCACCTATACGACTGCGGCCATCATCAATCAGCCCCAGGTCGCTGTGCTTTCAAGTGATGGCATCGCCCGGCGACCGGTTGTAGTCACGGACCGCTTCGGTAACGAGAGCATCGCCATACATTCTGTTGGTCACCTGGCAATGGGCTGGGATCATCGAGCGTTTGACGGCAGCTACGCCGCTGGCTTTTTGGGTCATGTCCGTCAGATGCTTGAGGGCCACGACTGGGGAGCGGAGCTCTAGTTGCCAGTGCGGAGACGGTTGCAGGTGCGTTGGTTGGGACGCGTCGGCTATCGCGAGGCGCTGGACCTGCAGCGCCGCCTGTGGGCGCACAGCGCGGACGATTACCTGTTGCTGCTTGAGCATCCTCACGTCTTCACGGCTGGCCCCAGCGCAGACGAGAACAACTTGCTCGTGGATCCCGGCGAGTTCGGGGCCGACTGCGTGCGCATCGACCGGGGCGGCGATTTCACCTATCACGGTCCGGGCCAACTGGTCGGCTACCCGATTCTGACACTGCCGGGTCGCCGCGGTGGCGGTCTCGCCGAGACAGCGGCCTACGTAAGCGACCTCGAACAGGTGCTTATCGAAGCGTTGGAAGATGTGGGATTGCGCGGCTGCAGTCGGCTCCGCGGCTACCCGGGAGTATGGGTCGATCTGGCAGGTACGCCTCGCAAGGTCGCAGCTATCGGTGTGCGCCTAGGCCGTGGTCGCACCATGCACGGATTTGCGTTGAACGTAGACACCGACCTGGCTTGGTTCGATCGCATCGTTCCCTGCGGCATCCGCGATCTAAGCCCTACATCGCTGCGAGCCGAAGGGTGCATGGCGTCGATGCGCGAGGTCACCGATGCGGTCGTTAGACGGGCAGCGCACCGGTGGGGTGATACGGCTTGGGACCGTGCCGACGTGGCTTGGTATCGCCGCCCTTCGGATCTCAGCGCCTTCAGCCGGGGTCTCGGACCGGGTTCGGCTATGCCGCTTGACATCGCGCCGCCGCGCAGTCGCGCCCGTATGGAGCAAGCGGGCGTTAACGGTGGCCTCCAGCTCAATGCACGTAAGCCTGAATGGCTGCGCACGCGCGTGGACTTGAACGAGGGGTATCTGCGACTGCGCCAAACAATGCGTCGGCACGATTTGGTGACAGTGTGCGAGGAAGCTGGTTGTCCGAACATCTTTGAGTGCTGGGGAGCGGGAACGGCGACGTTCATGCTGAATGGTGAACGTTGCACGCGGTCGTGCGGCTTTTGCATGGTGGACACGCGTCGACCGATGCCACTAGATCCCGACGAACCTCGCCGCGTTGCCGAGGCGGTGGCCGAGATGAGACTGAGTCATGCAGTCATTACCGCTGTTGCGCGCGACGACCTGCCCGATGGCGGCGCCAGCGCGTTCGCCGAGACAATTGCAGCTATAAGACACTCGTCACCGGCTACGACCGTTGAGGTGCTGATACCCGACTTTGGCGGCGAGGTTGAGCAGTTGAGCGTGGTTCTCGAAGCTCGCCCAGACATTTTGAATCACAACATCGAGACAGTTGCCCGTCTGCAACGAGCGGTGAGACCATCGGCCAGCTACGCCCGCAGCCTCGCGTTGTTGGCGCGTAGCGCGTCGGCTGGGTGCGTCACCAAGTCGGGCATCATCGTGGGCATGGGCGAGAGAGATACCGAGGTTGATCTATCGCTCACTGATCTGGTAGCAGTGGGTGTCCACATAGTCACGATTGGTCAGTACCTACGGCCGACGAGTCACCATATTGAATGCGCTCGCTGGGTGCCGCCAGAGACGTTCAAGCGCTGGGCAGATCTGGGTTTAGCGCTCGGTCTTGATCACATCGAGTCGAGTCCGTTGACGCGCTCCAGCTACCACGCCGCCGAGTCGGCAGCAGCGGTGCAACTCAGCGATCGGACCGAACGCGTCCCCGCCTAGCGCCGCTATCTGTGACTGAGGGTGCGCCCGTGGATGTGGCCACGGTTATGTGTCAATGGGCTACCGGAGGACTGGCATATCTGTGGGTTACTACTCGGCGCAGCGAAGTGGGGCTTGGCTATGGCTGGTTGCTGCGCTGCCTGTATGCGGCCATAGCGGTTGTCGGCGCTGTTACCGGCTTCGTTTTCCAGCCGAACGTCGTGCGTGACGTGGCCTGCGTTGCGATGGCATCGTGCGCCACGGCGGCGTTGGTGCGCTCAACCGCAACACGTCGGACCCTTGAGAGTTTCAATCCAAACTGGGACTTTGCGGCGCCGCTTGCCGGATTGGTAGGAGTTCTCGCCATCGGGTTTGGTCCGAGCGGCGACATCGCGACAATGCTGCATCTAGCGCGTTTGGTCGTGGGTGCTGCGTTTCTGGGCGCAGTGAGCAACTCGATGCTGCTGGGGCACTGGTATCTCGTGCAACCTGGATTGCGCCGCGAGCCCTTGCGGGAGCTAATCCGCCATCTCGGCGGGATTTGGCCGCTTGAGGTGGGGCTGCTGCTGGTGCCAACCGGCATGATTGCTGTGCTCAGCGGCAGCATCGATGACGGCTATGGCGGACTGCTGGGCTGGTTCTGGGTTGCGTGTGCCGCGACTACAGCGGCGCTTGCTGTCACAGCCATGGCGGCATTGCGCGAGCGCCAGTACGCGGCGGTAATGGCAGCCACCGGCCTGCTCTACTTGGCCATCTTGACGGGGTTCGGCACCGACCTAGTCGCCCGCCTCACGCTGGTCAACTAGCGCATTGGCTAGCTCAGGTGCCGGTCCACTCAGGTGGCCTTTTTTCGGCGAAGGATCGACCGCCTTCGGTAGCGTCGGAGCTAGCGGCCACGATTCGGCGGATCGACTCACCCATACGCAGCGCCTCAGTCCAACTCATGCGCTGGCTACGTTGCGCCACTTCCTTGACGGCACGAACTGCGAGTGGTGCGCCTTGGCACAGCCGTTGCGCCAATGCGTGGGCCTCGTCCATGAGTCCTTCAGGTGGCACGACCTTCCACGCGAGCCCCATTTCAAGAGCGCGGTCGGCGCTGAAGTTCTCGCCGGTCAACAAGATCTCCATGGCGTTCGCCCAACCAATCTTGAGTGGCATTCGCATTGAGCCCACGATGGTGGGCACACCGATCCTCACCTCGGGCATTGCGAAGGTGGCGTTTTGCGACGCAACCAGGAAGTCCGCGACCAGCGCCCCCGTCAGCCCATAGCCAATACAAGCGCCGTTGACCGCCGCGATTACCGGTTTGAACAGCTCAAGGCCACTCTCGAGGCTGTTGATGGTGGGTACCTCGAAGTACGAACCCGACCACTTGCCCGCTGAGCCACGAGTGGGGTCGCGCAGGTCCGCGCCAGCGCAAAACGCTCGACCTTCGCCGGTCATGATTGCCACCCAAGCATCGGGGTCGTTGTAGAACTCCATCCATGCGGCATTCAGGCACTGTCGCATTTCGCCGTTGATGGCGTTTAGCGCCTCGGGCCGGTTGTAGGTGATGGTGGCTATGTGCCCTTCGAGTTTGTATGTGGCTGCCGCGTTTGGGTCTGAGATGTCGGGTACCGGGCCTCGGTAGGAGGGATCTGTCATGGGCGCTGTTCTAGTAGACGTCTCTCCAATAGGCGTCTCTCTAGTAGACGGCTCGGTCGGAGAGCCTCAAGCGGGAACGTTGCATGGGTTCGCAACTAGCGTGGCTGCCGTTCAACAGACAGGGGTAGATCACTATGCGTACCGCACAGCAGTACAAGGAATCTCTCGGCGATGGACGCTTGACGTACTTTGAGGGCGCTCAGATTGAAGACCTCCCCGCGCACCCGCTTCTGGGCCAGACCGTGGAGGCCACTGCCGCTGGCTACGAACGTTTCTACGACCCGGCCCCCGAAGCCACGTCGCCCCTAATGACGGTTCCGCGCAGCGCTGAGGATCTGCGCGAGATGATCCCGTTGCTTCATTCGGCGGGGATGATGGCCCACGTCACCTACACATCCATTCAGACGCTGAAAACCGCCGCGGGACGCATGGTGGACTCAAAATCTGACTACCTAGAGCGAATTGATGCCTTCATCTCCGAGGCGCAACGAGACGATGTCCGGATCACTCAGTGCATCACCGACGCCAAGGGCGACCGCAGCCGACCGCCGGCTCGCCAAGACGACTTGGACTCTTACGTTCGTGTGGTGGATCGTCAGCGAGATGGTGTTGTGCTGAGGGGCGCAAAGCTCCACATCACCGGCGCTTCATTCGGCCATGAATTGCTCACCATCCCGACCAAGTCGATGAAGGCTGGCGAGGAGGACTGGTCGATCGGTTGCTCGGTGCCGGTCAACGCGCCCGGTGTCAAAATCATCAACACCACGTACGCGCCTCGCCACACCGATGTACGGGCGTTTCCAGTCTCGGGCGAGCATCACTATCCCGAGGGCTTCGTGATCTTTGACGATGTGTTTGTTCCCCACGAGCGTGTCTTCCTTGACGGCGAGACCCGCTACGCAGCTGTCTTTGCTCACGCTCTCGGACTCTGGGAGCGTCTCGGCGGTTTGTCTGCATTTGTGGAGGAAGCAGACCAGCTCGTAGGACTAGCCCAGCTCGTGGCGGAGGCCAACGGCACGGCGGGGATCGGTCACGTCAAAGAGAAGATCTCTGAGATGATCATCCATGCCACACTCATCAGGGCAACGCTAGAAGCCGCTATTGAACACTGCTCAGTTGGGCCCGAAGGCGCAGCGTTTCCCAATGAGCTCTACACGAATGCTGGCAAGTTTCATGCGGCCGCCAACTACAGCGCCATGGTGCGACACCTTCATGACATCGCCGGTGGCGCAGTGCTGACGTCGCCGGTGCCTGCCGACTTCGAGAACCCAGACGTCGGCCCGCTAGCGCGCAAGTACATGGCCACCCGCAACGACGTGGATGGCGAGTACCGAGCTCGGCTCATGCACACCATCCGCGACCTCACTGCAGATTCCTACGGAGGATGGAAGTTCGTTACCAATCTGCAGGCAGGCGGAGGCTTGTACGCGCAACGAATCGTGACACGCAAGCACTACGACCTAGACACTGCCAAGCGCAAAGCGTTGGCCGTTGCAGGGCTAGAGGAAGCAGCCCACTAAGGACGCTCATCAGGGGAGTCCGGCGAAGGGCCCCCGCCTAGCCACCTCGCTGCTGGACCACTTCGCCGTTTAGAGACTCGGTGCCTCAGAGACTATGTACCTCAGTGACTCAGGGGCTTAACGGCTGAGTGGCTCAGCGGCCGGTACAAAGTTCGGGCCGCTGGCCCACGTAGTCGTTGGCTCATGGAATCGCTGGTTCATGCGAGTCGGGTCTGTTGGGGTGACTTATGAGCGGTTCAACAGAGTTGGCGTGCCTAGTGTGGCAGCGTGAGCGCCTCTGTCGTTGACTCATCCGACTCGTCGGCGATCATTTCCACGGCAGTGCTTACGCAGAGATTCGGGCCTACGTTGGCGCTGGACAAGTTGAACGTTCAGATAGGGCCTGGCGTCACAGGGCTCGTTGGCGCGAACGGCGCTGGCAAGACAACTTTGCTCAACGCGCTGCTCGGTCTGAGGACGCCGACATCGGGTTCCGCATCTGTGTTGGGACTGGACCCCCAGACTCAAGGGGCGGCGCTACGTGCACAGGTCGGGTTCTCTCCTGAGCGCGATGTGTTGCCAGATGAGATGCGAGCCGTCGATTTTGTGAGGCACTTGGCTCAGGTCCGCGGCATGCCTCGCGGCGTGGCGCGGACGCGCGCATCAGACAGCCTCTGGTTGGTCGGGTTGGGTGAGGAACGGGCCCGCACGCTAGGAACCATGTCTACTGGGCAGCGCCAGCGAGTCAAGCTCGCGCAGTCGATTGCGTCAGATCCGAAGCTCGTTCTGCTGGACGAGCCAACCTCTGGGCTGGACCCAACTCAACGAAGCGAAATGCTCAAGTTGATCGGCGAGATAAGCAACGAGCACTCAATAAGCGTTGTGTTGTCCTCGCACTTACTCGAAGAAGTTGAACGCGTCTGTGACCACATCGTCGCTCTCGGTGGCGGCCGTCTGGTGGCGAGCGGGCGTATTGCGGATTTGGTAGGCGACGGTGAAGGCATCACGCTGGAACTAGTCGACATTGTTGAGCCAGCAGGGTCGGTGGAAGCAGTTGAGCAGTCTTTGCGTGGCGTTGGTGTTGAGGTTGAACGATCCGGCACCACACTGCGACTTGGCGGTGCGGACCGGGATGAACTCAGCGACCGGGCACGCGATGCCGTAGCCGAAGCCGGAGCCCGCATTCGACGCTTGGAAGCCCGCCGACGCACGCTGTCGGACCTGTTTGAAGCGACGGCTCCAGCGGTGACGACAGCCGAAAAGGCACCAGCGGGGCACAATCCAGCGGGACCTAGTTATGAGTGATGCGACCGAGACTGCGTCGCCGCCAATGAGCGTTGAAGACGGTGCAGCGCGCATTTTGGATCAGCGCTACCGGCGCTACGACGGCCCGCGTCACGGACTCGCCGGTGCAATGCGCGCAGTCGTCGGTTCGTCGTTCAGATTCACACTCGGCTTAGGGCGCTCGGCGCGTCACAAGATTTTGCCGTGGCTCGCCATTGTGATCGCCTTGGTGCCAGCCATCGTGTTCGTCGGCATCGCCACGGTGCTCAGCATCGACTTGATCACTGAGCAGATTTTGCCCGAGTACCACGAGTACTACGGCTTCATTCAAGTGGCGCTGTTCTTCTATTGCGGCATCGTCGTGCCAGAGATCCTCGTTTCAGATCGGCGCAACGGCATGTTGGCGCTCTACCTATCAACACCGCTGCGACTGTGGAGCTATCTGGTCTCCAAAGCAGCGGCGGTAGCTGCGACGTTGACAGTCATCACAGTCGGGCCGCTGCTGTTCTTGCTGGTGGCCTACACCATTGAAGGATCCGGTCCGGGCGGACCCGTTGATTGGCTAGTGGTGTTGGTCCGCATCCTGGCCTCCGGGGTCGCTATTGCCGCCACGGTCACCGTTGCCAGCTTGGCTATTTCAAGTCTGACCGATCGGCGGGCGTTCGCAGTGATCGGCGTGATCCTGTTGCTACTCGGTGGCAGCATCGTGACTGGCGTTTTGGTTGAAATGGCCGAAGTGGATCCGCGTTGGTATGGCTTCAATCTCGGAGGCATGAGCGCAGCATTGAAAGACCGAATTTTTGGCGTAGGTCCTCTGACTGCGTTTGAACAAAGCAACGGAGAACCCAGTCTGGGCACCAGCAAGCTCTCAACGCTCTTCGTCATTGCAGTCAACGCAGCCTGGATGTTCGCTGGCGCTGCGGTGCTCTGGTGGCGTTACCGCCGAATAGTGGCGAGCCGATGAGTACACGTCCCCGCCCGGCACCGCCACCAAATGCCAGCGCATCCGCCAAACGACGCTCGTCGGACACCCGCACCGATGTCGGGCCCGAAGCTGGCAAGCCCGGGTCTGGCTGCAACGGCATAGTTGAACCGGGCATGGTCGAAGTCCGCGGGGTGTCAAAGTACTTCGGCGATGTGGTGGCCGTGTCGGATGTGACCTTCTCGGTCCGTGCCGGTGTCACTGCGTTGCTAGGCCCCAATGGGGCAGGCAAGTCAACGCTGTTCCGCATGATGTGCGGGCTCATTGCACCTTCGCGAGGAACCGTGCGAATACTGGGAACCGACGCTCGCACAGACTGCGATGTGCGGGGCAAAATCGGGCTGTCACCCCAGCAAGACGCGCTGTTCGACAGACTTGACGCGCTCGGATTCGTGCAAACAGCGGCAGCCCTTCATGGGGTTAGCGACCCAATAGCGGCGGCTCGAAAGGTGCTCGGACTCGTAGAGCTGGACCCGGACGACAGTCGCCCAGTATCGGGATACTCAAAAGGCATGCGGCAGCGAACCAAGCTGGCTGCCGCCCTGGTGAATGACCCTGAGGTTCTGATCTTGGACGAGCCCCTCAACGGGCTTGACCCGGTTCAGCGACGCCGCATGATCGAAGTGCTGGAGCGCCTAGGCGCGCAGGGTCGCTGTGTGCTCGTGTCCTCCCATGTGCTGGAGGAGGTAGCCCGGCTCGGATCCCGGATCTTGGTGATCGCGCAGGGTCGCCTGGTGGCAAGCGGCGACTACCGCGAGCTGCGGGAACTCATGGACGATCGCCCGCACCGCATCAGCATCGAGGCCGATCAACCCCTAGAACTTGCCGCAGCATTGGTCGCCTCGGGCACGGTCGTGGGCGTGCGTATCCATGGCGATGAGGTGGTAGCCGACACGCTTCAAGTGGATCGGCTGGGGCGCGAAGTTGCGCCTGTAGCTAAGAGTCTTGGCGCCCGACTGCGACAGGTCATCCCGCTAGATGATGACCTCGAATCAGTCTTCCGCTACTTGGTGGAACGACGATGAGCGCGGACCAACATGCCCCCACCCTTTCAGTAACTCTGCCAGGGTCACCAAGTCCCCTGTCACCAGGTTCAGGATCTCCGGCCTCAAGTGCTAGGCGTGTGGGCGCCATCAGGGCCAGCCTGTTGTGCTATCGGATCCTGATCCGCCAGATCGTCTCGGTGGGTCGGCTGGTGGCGCTAGGGGCCTTCGGTGGTCTCTGGATCTTGGTCGGCTGGGTAGTGGGCAACTCGGCGGATAACGGCGCAAGCGCGTTACGAGACGGCGCTAGCTATGCCGATGTCGCATTCTTGATTCTCATCGTGCCCATCGTGTCGCTGGTTTTTGCCAGCGCAGCACTAGGAGACGCTCGTGATGACGGCACGCTCGTGTACCTGTGGCTCCGTCCAATAGGTCGTGCTCCGCTAGTGGTGGCCGCTGCTGGCGCTGCGGTCACCGTGTCGCTGCCGCTATGCGTCGTGCCGACTGTGGCGGGCGGCTGGTTGGCGACAGATTTCGTTGCCGGTTCGGGAGCCGTCGCGCTCGGCGCACTGGCGGCGGCAGCTCTGGGAACTATCGCCTATTGCTGCTTGTTTGTGCTGGCCGGGCTGCTATTTCGCAAAGCAGTGCTGTGGGGTATTGCTTACATACTGTTGTGGGAAGGCTTGGCTGTGGGTCTAGGCGACTTCGCCGAGCGTCTATCGCTGCGCGGATATTCGCGCTCGTTGCTGGCGCGGATCGCCGACGTTGATCTCGGCTTCACTAGCTATGGGTTACTCACCGCTATTGTTGTGCTGGTTCTAGTAAGCGCGGTCAGCCTTGCCTTGGCCACTCTGCGGCTGAGCCGTCTCAACGTGGACTAGCCAGAGCCGGTGTCGCCAGCACCCTCGACACCCGACACAATGGGCGCGTGCGGCTGGTCATACAGATTCCTTGCTTGAATGAGGCGGAGCATCTGGGAGCCACGCTGAGTGAACTTCCGCGCAAGGTGGACGGCTTCACTGAGGTGCTGTGGCTGGTCATTGACGACGGTTCCACCGACGACACAGTGCAAGTGGCCCGAAGCAATGGTGCTGATGCGGTTGTCAGCTTGACGCAGAACAAGGGACTGGCTGTGGCCTTTGCCAGCGGTCTGGACGCTGCCTTGCGAATGGGCGCCGATGTCATCGTGAACACCGACGGCGACAACCAGTACGACAGCGGCGACATCGGCCGTCTCACGGCACCGATTGTGGCGGGCACAGCAGACTTAGTGATTGGCTCCCGCGACATTCGCAATCACCCTGAGTTTTCGCCGTTGAAAAAGCGGCTACAGCGACTCGGATCGTGGACCGTCCGTCAAGCCTCGGGCACCGACGTGGCCGATGTCACCTCCGGTTTTCGCGCTTATAGCCGAGAGGCAGCGCTGGCCGCGAATGTCGTGTCGCGGTTCACCTACACGCTGGAGACGGTGATTCAGGCTGGCAAGTCGGACCTAGCTGTCACCGACGTGCCGGTACGAGTGAACCCCACCACGCGCCCGTCGCGTTTGTTCAAGTCAAAGCGCCAGTACGTGCGTCGAGCGGCTGGCACAATCGCACGCGTCTACGCAATGCAAGAACCGCTGCGCGTCTTTGCTGTACCAGCGGCTGCATTCGCTGCGGTAGGACTGTTTTTGTTCGCCCGATTTGGGTGGTTTCTTGTGACCTCCGACGGTTCCGGTCACGTGCAGTCGCTGATAGTTGGCGCCGTTGCGCTGCTCGTGTCGATGCAGCTAGCGATGCTTGGAATCTTGGCTGATCTGTTGCGCGCTAACCGAGTCGTAGCGGAAAGAACGCTGCGCCGGGTGCGCGCAATTGAACTGGATGTAGCCCACATCCGGGGTGATCAGCAGCCGGGCGGCGAGGTGTCCAGAAGATCCGCGGCGCTCAGGAGATCCGAGCCCCTTAAGAAATAACGGCCACCACGTCACCGGCACCGACCGTGTCACCGGGTTCAACTTTGATCTCGCTAACCGTTCCGGCCCGGTCTGCGTTCACGCTGTTCTCCATCTTCATGGCCTCAAGCACCACCACGCCCTCGCCGACGGCAACTTCTTGGCCGATTTCAACCAGGATCTTCACAATGGTGCCTTGCATCGGCACAGAGACTTGGCCGCTGCCAGTACCAGCCGCAGTGCTGCTACCGCCGCGCCGCGGGCGAGATGCCGTTGCGACAGAGTTGGCGCCGGACACCGTTTCAGGCACCCAAGCACTAACAGAGAAGCGCTTGCCATCAACTTCCACCACGGCGTCGCGTCGCACGCGCGGCGTGCGGTCGCCAGAAGTGCCGTCATCGGTTGCACCAGGATCAGGAGTACCGGCATCAGCCACGTCGGTCAGGTCAAGCCGTTCCTCCACCCACTTGGTGCTGTGAGTGCCAGCCTGGAAATCAGATGAAGCCATGATCGCGACATGCGCCGCAGCCGTCGTCGCGACACCACCGATACTCAACTCGCTAAGGGCCCGCTGCATGCGGGCTATTGCGGTAGGCCGATCCGAACCCCACACGATGAGTTTGCCGATGAGATTGTCGTAGTACTGGCTGACTGTGTCGCCTGACTCATAGCCGCCATCCCACCGGATACCAAAACCATCGGGAATGCGCAGCGACGTAAGGGTGCCTGGCGATGGCAAAAAGCGACCGGCCGCTGGATCCTCGGCATTGATGCGGGCCTCAATCGCATGGCCGACCGATGTCACATCAGATTGTGCGAACGATAGGGGAGCCCCGCTGGCCACCCTGATCTGCTCGCGCACCAAATCAATGCCAGTCACCAACTCGGTAACCGGGTGCTCAACTTGCAGCCTGGTGTTCATCTCCAGGTAGTAGAACTCGCCGTCTTGGTATAGAAACTCCACGGTGCCAGCGTTGGTGTAGCCGCAGCCTCGGGCCACAGCCAGTGCAGCTTCCCCCATTGCAGTTCGAACGTCGTCGTCTAGCAGGGGAGCCGGGCTCTCCTCCACCAGTTTTTGGTGGCGCCGCTGTGCGGAGCAGTCACGCTCGCCTAGCCACACAGCGTTGCCGTGGTGATCGGCGATGATCTGCATCTCAATGTGGCGCGGCCAGCTGAGATAGCGCTCCATGTAGCACTCGCTGCGCCCAAAAAACGCCTCGGCCTCGCGCTGCGCCGAGCCCAATGCGGCCTCAATCTCCTCAGGCGCATTGACAACTTTCATGCCACGGCCGCCACCCCCGTACGCCGCCTTAACTGCGATGGGGTAGCCGTGCTCAGCGCCGAAGTCGGCGACCTCGCTGGTCGAAGTGATTATCTGCGTGGTGCCGGGTACACCGGCGACACCGGCTCGTTCGGCGGCCAGCCGTGCCGAAATCTTGTCGCCCATGACCTCAATAGCTTCAGGCGGAGGTCCCACAAATGTGACGCCACGGTCGCTGACGGCCCTAGCGAAGTCTGCGTTCTCGGAGTAAAAGCCGTAGCCGGGATGAACCGCATCGGCACCGCAGCGAGCCAGGATCTCAACTATTGCCTCAGTGTTGAGGTAGCTCTCGGCTGCGGTTTCTCCGCCTAGAGCGAACGCTTCGTCCGCTAACCGCACATGCATGGCGTTGCGGTCCAGTTCGCTGTAGACGGCCACCGACGCGATGCCTAGCTCGCGACACGCTCGGATGATGCGAACAGCAATCTCGCCGCGGTTGGCTATGAGGAGCTTGCCAAACACGGATTAGGCCTCTCCATGAACGCTGCTGTGGCACATTGGCTGGCGACACTATTGCTCGATGCTTACGTTCGCTACCGTTACCGTGCCAACGTGCCTCGAGCGTGCGAATCGAAACAGACCGAAATCGGATCGGTTGACTCGCCCAGCTTCGGGTCGGTTGCCGGTACTCGCTTCACCAATGTGGCGTGGTTCAGTGAGATTGCTTCCACCAATACCGAGCTGCTGGATCTAGCCCGCCGAGGCGCACCCGAAGGAACTGTGCTGATAGCGGACTTGCAAACCGCTGGCCGCGGCCGCCGCGGCCGCCGTTGGACAGCGCCGCCGGGCACATCCTTGATGATGTCAGTGCTGCTGCGTCCTGCGTCTGATCGGTTGCCAGCCTCTCGAGCGGCCTTGGTGACTCTGGCCCTTGCCCTAGCGGCGATCGATGCCTGCGAGCAGTTGAGCGGTGTTCGGCCTCAACTGAAGTGGCCTAACGACCTTGTGGTTGCTAACGATGTCCGCCATGGCCCGTCCGCCCACGGCTCACCTGGCTCAGCCACGCCCCGTCTGGAACGAAAGCTGGCTGGCATCCTGGCTGAGTCCATCAGCGTTAGCGGGCAACTGTCAGCCGTGGTAGTGGGCATGGGCCTCAACACCGGTTGGCCGGAAGTGCCAACGGAGCTTCAGGGAGCTGGTCTGGGAGGCGCTGCTACCGGCCCCATTGCTGCTACCAGCCTGAATCTAGAGTCGGGAACTGCCGTGGATCGGACCGCGCTGGCGCGCTGTGTGCTAGAGGGGCTGGAGGCTCGCTATGCGGCCCTTTGTGGCGCAGTCGGTGCTAGCGGTGCCAGCGGCGCAACTGGCCTACTGGACGAGGCTCGCCGGAACTCTGCCACGCTCGGCCGACGAGTCAACGTCAACTTTGATGTGACCGCGCAAGGTTCTGGTGAGCCCAGCCTCAAGAAGTCCAGTCTCGAGAAGTCCAGGCTTGAGGGGGTGGCTACCGATTTAGACGATGCGGGCAGGCTGCAGATCACAGATGATGACGGTGTGATCCACACCGTGGCGGTAGGTGACGTGGTGAATCTGCGCACCGCCGCCCAAGACAACTGATCTCTGGCTAGAAACCCCGGTCAGAAGTCCAGGCCAGTAACAAACGAACCACAAGCAAAAAAGTGAGGAAACCGTGCCATTGAGCCTTTCGATAAGCGATGTTGAGGTTGTGACTGATGTTGGCGCTGCGCCCTCAACTGCAACCCCGTCAACTGCAGCAGTAGACAGGCCAGTTCGTAGCGATGCGTTAGACGCTCTGGGTGCTGAGTCCAACTATCTGGCTGCCTGCGGATTTGATGGTGAGATCGGCGCTACGGCACTGCTAGCGAGCACCAGCGAAGCTGGCACCAGTGAAACCAGTGGTCGCTCCGTGCCCATCGCCGTCGGACTTGGTTCCGAACCCCTTAGCTCTGCCGACGTTCGTCTAGCCGCGGCGAACCTGTGGAGGGCTGCCGCCAAGGTTGACTCGCTTGCGTCAACGTTGCCGCTCGCCGCCGTTGATGATCTTGGCGCGGATATTGCTCTCGGTGCAGTGGTTGAGGGCCTGCTCTTGGCCTCATATCGATTCGACGAACACAAAAGCGAACCGCCGACGCCGAACCAGCTTGAGAGAATCGTGTTGGCCGCGCCAGACGGCACTGACACCAAAGCCGCCCTGACGCGTGCCGCCGCAGTGGCCCAGGGCATCGCCTTAGCGCGCGACCTGGTCAACCAGCCAGCGGGAGCGCTCACAGCCAGCGACCTAGCGGAGGTAGCTACGCAGGCCTTGGAACTGGCTGTCGCAGATAGCGACCCCACAGGAGGGACGACGTCAATCGATGTGTGGGACCTTGAGCGCCTCACCGCCGAGAGATGCGGCGGCATGTTGGGCGTAAACGCCGGCTCAACGGAGCCTCCTGCTCTAATTCGTATGCGCTGGCAGCCGCGCGGAACTCCGCGTGCCGCGGTTCACCTAGTCGGTAAGGGCATCACGTTTGACACCGGCGGGCTCAACCTCAAGACCTTTGAGGGCATGGAGTGGATGAAGATTGACATGGGTGGCGCTGCGGCCGTGATCGGCGCGATGAGCGCCATCGTGCGCCTGGCGCCCGACGTAGCAGTCACCGGCATCTGTTGCTGCACCGACAACCAACCCGGACCCACCGCTACCAAACCCGGCGATGTTCTGCGTATCCGCAATGGCAAGACGGTCGAAGTGCTGAACACTGACGCTGAGGGTCGCCTCGTCCTTGCCGACGGCCTTTCGCTCGCGGTTGAGGAGAAGCCTGACCTGGTTATCGACTTAGCCACGTTGACGGGTGCTTGCATGGTTGCGCTGGGCGAAAGGTACGCCGGGCTCATGGGCAATGACACAGCCGCAATCCAACGAGCGCAGTCGGCTGCTCAAGACGCAGGCGAACTGGTGTGGCACCTTCCGCTACCCCGCGAATACCGCGAACAATTGGACTCACCGATCGCCGATCTACGCAACATTGGCAAGAATCGCTGCGGCGGAGCGCTTCACGCCGGGATTTTCTTGTCGGAGTTCGTTGGGGAAACACCCTGGCTCCATCTCGACATTGCTGGACCTGTCCGCACCGACGCAGATGCGGGCGAACAGTCCAAAGGCGCCTCAGGATTCGGCGTTAGAACGCTCGTAGAGCTCATCTGCGGCTGGTGACGGGCATGCCTTAGCAGGCGCTAACGGAGGTGCTCGGAACGCACGCGCATGCACTTCTCTGCCCAAGCCCAAGCGGCCGCCTCATTTGCGGCACGAGGCGCTAACCCGAGCGTTACGAGTCGTTCCGCAGATTCGTGAAGACCGTGTCCAAGAGTCATCATGCAGGTCGCTAGCAGTCGAGTTTCGCCGACGGAAAAGTCGGATCGGTCCTCTGGCCGCGACCAGCGTCCGATTTCGTCGCGCAAATCCCGCGGCATACGCATCTGCAGCCTGCGGGGCACTGCGGGTATTAGTCGGCGGACCACGAGTACAGCGTCCTCATCAAAGCGAGCTAAACCGAACTCGCGACAACGATCAACAGTTCTCATGAAGGTGCTCTGGCGGCCCCCGCGATGTTGAAGTCCGAGTCGGCGAGCAGTGTCGTCCAGGTCCAACCGGATTTCCTCGCCCGGTACCAGGTCGTCGAATTCGCGCGCTAGCAGTCGGAGTAACCAGACAACGCTGGGGCCAAGTACAGCAATCCAGAAGCGCTCCACGTAGGCGGAACGAGGATCGTGGCCGTAGCGACGAGTCGCCGTATCGTCCCAAGCTCTGACTCGTAGGACATGTAGAGGAATGCTCTCGCGATCATCTCTGCAACGACTATTGCCAACAGCCTCATGGTTTCGGGCTGGCACGCTCCGGTGGGACAAGCCCGGGTGGGGTAAGCCCGGTGTGCCCATTGCTGCCTGCCCGTTAGCAGGGGTAGCGGAAGTAGCGGTGCTGTCATTTCGCACGCGAGTCTCCTTGATGATGTCGCGCCATGGCACGAGGTGAATTGCCTTTGGGCGCTCGGCATCTGGATCGCCGACACCTTGAAGACGGCAGTGAACCTATATCACGGATAACCAAACCTCATAGAAATTATTGATAGACGCAAAGGAGCGAGTGCTCTGGCCAGATGCCGGTCAGGTCAGCAGGAGCGTCATCGCCCAGCGCTATCGGTCACACTGTTCCTCATGAGCGGTGTAGCCATGAGCGGTGTAGTCCTGAGCAGCGAGGTCATCTGCAGAGAAAGCCGCGTTTCGACATGAGGCCAGCTACGCAGATCGGTCTCGACTCGGACCCTGATGGCGCAATCGGGAACGAGGCGGTCGAGACGGTGGCTAGGTGGATTGATGAATCCAAAGCCGTCACTGTGCTGACTGGCGCCGGGATCTCCACCGATTCGGGCATTCCTGACTTCCGCGGACCCAACGGCGTGTGGACTAAGAACCCAGCGGCTGAGAAGCAGGCGACGTTGCAGAACTACTTGGCCGATCCGGCGGTGCGCGTGGCGGCCTGGCGCGCCCGTATGCAACACCATGTCGGGGGCGCAAAACCCAACGCCGGACATCAAGCCCTAGTGCAACTCGAACATCGTCGCAAGCTGGTGTCGCTGCTGACCCAGAACGTGGACGGGCTGCACCAAGATGCTGGCTCCCATCCGGACAAGGTTGTCGAGATACACGGCACAGTTCGCAGGGTCGCGTGTTTGCAGTGCGACTACAGCGAAGAGATGGGTGTCGTGCTAAACCGAGTGCGACTAGGCGAGGCGGATCCTGCCTGTCCCAGATGCGGCGGGATTCTCAAGAGCGCCACCATCAGCTTTGGTCAGCAACTTGTGGCCAGAGACCTCATGCGTGCCCAGATAGCGGCCCGCAACTGCGAACTGATGCTGGCAGTAGGCACCACCTTGGCTGTGTACCCCATCGCTGAGGTCGTTCCCATCGCCAAATCGGCTGGTGCGCGAGTTGTGATCGTGAATGCCGAGTCCACCGAGATGGATCAGCTAGCGGACCGAGTCTTGCGTGGCTCAATTTCCGACATCCTCCCGCGTATCTGCGGAAACGGGCCCCCTGTTTCTGGAGATGCTGTGTCTAGAGACGCCGTATCTGTGGATGCTGAGGAGTCCTAGAGTCTGGCCAGGCGCAATACCTGACCAAATAGGTAGGGTTTCGCAGGTAAGGTGTAGGGCCGGAGCCTGGTTGCTGAGTCAGCGACCAGGCACGATTCGATATGGCACGACTAACTGGCGCTGGAATGCTCTGGCGCAACAGACTGGGAGGCCCGATGCCTACGTTCCGCGAATTGCTGACAGCGACTAAGCGCGAGATCACCGAGATTGACACGGCCACGGCGGCTGAGCGGATCGCTGACCGTTCACTGATCGTGCTCGATGTACGTGAACCCGACGAGTACGAACAGGGCGCTCTAGCTGGGGCTCTGCACATCCCGCGTGGGCACCTTGAGGCACAGATTGAGAATCGACTGCCCGACCGTGACGCAGAGATAATCGTCTACTGCGCAGGCGGCGTGCGCTCTGCGTTCGCTGCGAAGACCCTCGGCGAGCTGGGGTACTCAAACGCCGCATCTATGGACGGCGGCTTTGGCCAATGGAAGGACGAAGGTCGTCCATGGATGACCCCAGCCACGCTCGGGGCTGAGCAACGCAACAGGTACCAGCGTCATCTGCTGCTACCCGAAGTCGGAGAGGCAGGGCAACTCAAGCTGCTTGACGCCAAGGTGCTGTTGCTTGGTGCTGGCGGACTTGGCTCACCGGCCGCGCTCTACCTGGCTGCTGCTGGCGTGGGCACGCTCGGCATCATCGATATGGACGTCGTTGACGAGTCCAACCTGCAGCGCCAGATTTTGCACAACGTGGACCGGGTGGGGGACCGCAAAGTCGACTCCGCCAAGAAAACCCTGACGTCGCTCAATCCCGACGTGAACATCGTGACCTACGACACGCGGCTTGGCGCTGACAACGTGCTAGAGATCCTCTCGGGCTGGCACGTGATCGTGGATGGCGCGGACAACTTCCCGAGCCGCTATCTGCTCAACGATGCTTCCGTGAAACTGGGCATACCCGTCGTACACGGTTCTATATTCCGCTTTGAAGGTCAGGTCACCGTGTTTGATCCGATCAATGGACCGACCTATCGCGACTATCTGCCAGAAGCCCCACCAGCCGAACTTGCTCCTTCGTGCGCGGAAGCTGGCGTACTTGGAGTGTTGCCAGGAATAGTGGGTTCGATCCAAGCGCTTGAGGCCATCAAGCTGATCCTCGGTGTAGGCGATTCGTTGTCAGGTCGCATCGTCGCTTTCGATTCGTTGGATATGACGTTCCGAGAGTTTCGACTGCGTCCGGATCCAGCAAACCAGGTCACCTATGCCAACCGCGAGCGAATCGAGATCAAAGAGCTTGACGGCCTCTGTAGTCCCACGTTGTCTGCCTGACTTTGGGCTGCCTAAATCTGGGCTGCCTAAATCTGGGCTGCCTAAATCTGGGCTGCCTGAGTCTGAGCTGACTGGGTCTGGGGCCGCCGCTACCCTGCCGCTTGATGGCGCAGAGGCGATTTGTCGTGATTGGCGGTGGCCCCGCCGGTCATTCCGCGGCCACCTACGCGGCGCGCTACGGTGCCAATGTCACGCTCATTGAGCGCGACATCGTAGGTGGTTCCGCCCACTTGCGGGACTGCGTCCCCTCAAAAACCATGATCGCCACCGGTTCGGCGTTGAGCTTCGCGGGTCAGCTTGACGACCTGGGTCTCGCCCACGTCTCCACTTCGGTAGACACGCCACACTTGCGTCAGCGCATAGGCGCCATTGAGGACCGCCTCGCAGAAGTCGCACGGCAGATGCTGGTCAGCCAGGGAGTGCGGATCTTGTCGGGCTCCGGTCGCCTGTTGGGGCCCAACGAAGTATGCGCCGAAACCGCTGAGGGCTCAATAGAGCTTGAGGCCGATGTTGTGGTGCTGTCGACCGGCAGCAGACCTCGCATACCTGATTGGGCGCCTATAGACAGGGAGCGGGTCTTGACCACCCGTGACGCGTATCCGCCCACAGAACTGCCTGAACATCTGGTTGTCGTGGGCTCCGGAGTGACCGGCGTGGAGTTTGTGCATATGTTCACTTCGCTGGGTTCGCAGGTCACACTGATTGTCAGTCGTCAGCAGGTCCTGCCGCACAAGGACCCTGAAGCCGCAGCGGTGCTGGAGCAAACCTTCAGCGATCTGGGTGTGTCGATGCTGAAGGGAGCCCGTGCGGTGAACATTGTGCGCGAAGGCGATGCGGTGGAGGTGACTTGCAGCGACGGACGTACCGTGCGGGCCACACATGCCCTGCTCGCCATAGGCTCAATCCCCAACAGCGATGGCTTGGGGCTAGAGAACACCGAGGTGCAGCTCAGTAGCGGTGGCTATGTGGAGGTGGACCATAATCTTCGGTCGTCGGTGCCGAGCATTTACGCCGCTGGTGACTTGTCGGGCAAGCTGCCGCTCTCATCGGTGGCTGCGATGCAAGGTCGCAAGCTCGTTGAACATGCGATGAGCCTGCATGAGTCCCGACCTCATCGACATCTTGACTACGACAAGGCGGCATCGGCAATCTTCACCGATCCTGAGATAGCCGACGTAGGGCTCGCCGAGGCGGAAGCGTTCGCCACCGGCCGCAAGATTCGCGTCACGAAGGTTCCATTTGGTGCCAACTCCAAGGCACTGATCGAAGAAAACCCCCGCGGATTTGTCAAAATCGTCTCAGACCCGTTGACTGGTCAAGTGCTGGGAGGCTCCATTGTGGGGCGTCACGCAGCGGAGTTGATCTCGGTGGTGGCTCTTGCTGTCAGTGCTGGCCTGCGCGTGCAAGACATAGCCGAGAGTCTGTTCGTTTATCCGTCTTTGAGCGAGGCCATCTGCGAGGCAGCCGAGTGAGACAGCCGGAAGCTCTGCGGTGAGAAGCCGCAGTTGGCGAACACGCGTCATCCTATTCTTGTTGGCCACAGCGACCCTGGTCGGTGCTGTGGCAACTGGCGTTTCTGCGTACGTGTTGGTGCAGCTCGGACGAATTGAGCGCCATGAGCTGGCGGATGTCTTGACATCTGCCCCGCGCCAGCCTGTGACCGCCGCTGATGTCGTTATCCATCGTCCAACAACCACTACGACACCGACGGGCGCTGCGGACGGTCAGGGGGTTGCGCAGCCCGATCCCCACGACAACGAAGGTGACGCAACCGACGAACACGCGGACTCGGGATCGGTAGCGGAATTGCCCGAGGGTGAGCCGATAGCGCCGCGCGGGCCAGCGGGGGAGAACTACCTGCTCGTTGGGACCGACAACACTCTCGGTCTGGCACAAGACGATCCGCTACGTGACGGCCACTCGGATCACAGTCAGCTTGCGGACGTCATGATGGTTGTCCGCTTGCGAGACGACGGCACGGTGGCCATGATGTCGATTCCTCGGGATCTAGCAGTGGAGATAGCTGGCACGAGCGACATCGCCAAGATCAACAGCGCCTACAACCGTGACAGCACAACGGCGGGGCGCGCAGCCCGCCTGATCGAGACCGTTGAGGAGAGTCTTGGAATCACTCTGCAACATTTCATTCAGGCGGACTTCGAGGCTTTCTTGAAGCTGGTAGACGCAGTTGGCGGAGTGACGATGTCCTTCGACCGACCAATGCGCGATCAGCCAAAACAGGATGCAACCGATCCGACGGATAGTCGAAGTGGCTTCTATACCGAGGCGGGCACCCATCGCCTAGATGGCAGACAGGCGATTGCCTATGTGCGCAGCCGTCATCTCCAAGAGCAGCGAGACGACGGAACCTGGCAACGCAGCGGCGCATGGAATGACCTCGCGCGCAATGACCGCCAGCGCGCGTTCATGCGCGCTGCTGCTGCGCAGCTTGCGCCCGCCTTGCTCAACAACCCGATCAGGCTGCTATCGGTGCTTAACGTCGCGGCCGGTCACCTCTCCACGTCGGACACGCTGAGCATTGTGAACGATGGGCCGAGGCTGGCTGAGCAGTTCGTAGGCGTGGATGTCGCCGCCGACGTTGAGGACTACAAGCTCAAAGTGCTAGACGTACACGAACCAGTGCGGTGGTCACTTGGGCTCGACCCACGCCACGCCGATCACAACAAGCGAGTCTTGGATGTGTTCAGAGGCATTGGCTGGGACGACATCGTTGAGTCGCGCGTACATGTGCAGGTCACTGGGTCCGGTCGGCACCAGGTGGCTGCTGAGCTGAATGGCCTTGGATTCAACGCCGAAGCCGCAGGCCCGCTGCCCGCGGGGGTCGTCGATCCGCCAATGGATACCGTAATCTACTTGGCGCCTAATGGGCGGCTGGCCGCTGGTCTGTTGGGTAGCCGCCTGTTGCCTGTGCCAGACTTCGCTGGCTATGCCCAGCTTGATGAGACCACAGTGATTCTCCACGTGGGCAACCAAGCACCTCAGATTGGTTCTGACTACCGGAGAGTGGACGTGCCGCCTGCCGAACAATTGCTGCCATGAGCGGTACCTCCTCCCAAGAACGCATCCTTGTAGTCGGCGCTGGCTACGTGGGCCTCACGACAGCCGCTTGCTTCGCGCATCTAGGCCACGATGTCATCTGCGCCGATATTGATCGCGCCAAAGTGGCGTCCCTCTCGGCTGGTGTCGTTCCGATTCGCGAAGCTGACCTGGATCGTTTGGTGGCCGAAGGAATCGCTCGGCGCCGACTTCGGTTCGTGATCTCAGCCGAATCTGTCGCAGGTGCCTGCGATTTTGTCTTCGTGTGCGTGCCCACGCCACTGCATGCCGATGGTGAGACTGAGCTCGGCTACTTGCTGGCTGCGCTTGAATCGGTGGCACCAAACCTGCAGCCCGGCTCGGTCGTAGTAACTAAGTCAACCGTGCCTGTAGGCACGGCACCCAAGATTGCCGCTGCGTTGGGGCGCAGCGATGTGGCCTTGGCCTCGAATCCGGAGTTCCTGCGGGAAGGTTCAGCCGTCGCTGACTTCTTGGCACCGGACCGGATTGTCATTGGCGCCGAGGATCCTGCGGTGGCGCATCGGGTAGCGGAGCTATATGCAAACGTGGAAGCACCGTTGATTCTCAGCGATCCCACATCGGCTGAGACCGTGAAGTACGCAGCAAACGCCTTTTTGGCTGCCAAAGTCTCGTTCGTGAACGCGCTGGCTGCCGTGTGTGAAGCGGTCGACGCCGATGTGGACACTGTGCTCGCGGGAGTAGGTACCGATCACCGCATCGGAACGGCTTACTTGCAACCCGGCCCCGGTTGGGGAGGCTCGTGCCTGCCAAAGGACACTCGAGCCTTGGTGTCGGTCGCCAACGACGCTGGATACGTCTTTGATCTGCTCGAAGGAGTCATCGCTGTCAACGAGCAACAGCTAGACCGGGTGGTAGCCAAGATTGCACAACTCGTAGCGCCAGGCTTAGGCGAACGTAGTCTTGATTCTGGCTGTCTTGATCTTAAGGGTGTGACAGTGGCTATGTTGGGTCTCACCTTCAAAGCGGGGACCGACGACTTGCGCGGTTCCCCTGCATTGCGAGTAGCGGAGAGACTCAGCGCGGCTCAAGCTCAACTGGTGGCCTATGACCCGGCCGTGGGCAACTTGCAGGATCGTCCCCACATCGCTGCGCAGTTGCCGGAAGCCTTGAAAGTCACAGACTCGGCCCTTGACGCCTTGGGTGGTGCCGACGTTGCTGTCGTGCTGACCGAATGGCCTGAATTTGTCGCGCTGGACTGGAAGCAGGCCGCATCGGTGATGGCTGCGGCTCGTGTCGTAGATGCACGCAACCTGTTGGATGCGCACCGGCTGCGCGCCGCGGGATTCTCATATGTGGGTCTCGGTCGGCGCTGAGCGCCGATAGCTTGTCGCCCCGTATGGCGAGATCAGCGGCTGCCAAGAAGGTTGCCAAAGCGGCTAGCGCCGGTGGAAGTGGCAGGCGTTTCCGACCTCGGCGAGATTTCCTGTTTCCAGCGGCGATGTTGTTGGTGGTGCTGCTGGGGGTTGTGCTGATACTCGTGGCTCGCAACGAGCGGTCCGACAATGCCCCAGCGGGCCCACCGCGTCTGGGCGATCACTGGCATTCGCTCTACGCGATCTATGACTGCGACGAGTTCATCCTGGACGTGTATCCCAACGATATTGACGACCAGTCAGGCATTCACACGCACGGCGATGGCCTTATCCACATTCACCCGTTCCACACCGGAGTGACGGGACAGTTCGCCACCATTGGCGCATTCGCGAACGAGATTGAGATTGAGCTGACTGACTCAAGGTTTGAGTTGCCCGATGGAACATTCTTGGATGAGTCCGGGGAGGGTTGCCCAGCGCCAGACAGCGAAGACCCGGACGACTCAGAAGACTCAGATGGCGAAAACCGAGCCGCAGAGCTACGCATCTTGCGCTGGGAGACTCTGCAGGCCGAGAAGGCACTGACGTTCACCGAGGACCTGCGCGGCGTGCGGTTCCTGAACGACGGTCAGATCTTCGTGATCGCATACGTCCACCCGAGCGTGGACCATGACGATGTGCCACGTCCCGATGACACATTCCTGCGGTCCTATCTCAACTTGCCAGCCGAAGAGCAGCCGCTAGTGGATGATCCCGAGATGCAGGGGCCGCTGCCCGAAGGTGGCGAGAGCGAACCAACCGAGGGCGACGTTCCCGAGGGCGAGGTTCCCGAGACCACTGAGCCTGCTGAGTCTGGGCCTGCTGAGTCTGGGCCTGCTGAGTCTGGGCCTGCTGAGTCTGGGCCTGCTGAGTCTGGGCCTGCTGAGTCTGGGCCTGCTGAGTCTGGGCCTGCTGAGTCTGAGCCTGCTGGGTCCACTGTGCCCACTGACGCGGAAGACTCACCCACTGACGAGGAAGACTCGATGGGCCAAGACAGAACTCCAGCTCCTTCCTAAGGCCCGGCGCCGGAACCTCACAGTGAAGGCCATCCTGCTGCTGGGCGGCTTTGGCACCCGGCTGCGCCCGCTGACTAACGACATGCCGAAGCAAATGCTGCCGGTGCGTGGTCAGCCCATGATTGAACAGGTATGTGAACATTTATATCAACACAGTGTTACCGAGGTGGTGCTCGCTTTGGGTTACCGAGCCGAAGTGTTCACCGCGGCCTACCCCAAAGGGCGCATAGGAAAGCTCCGCTACCAGGTAGCAGTGGAATCAGAACCTCGCGGCACGGCAGGCGCCGTACGTTTTGCTGCTGAGGCTTGCGGTGTCACGGGCACTTTTTTAGTGCTCAACGGTGACGTGCTGACCGATCTCGACTTGCGTGCGTTGACCGAACGCCATGAGCAACTAGGCGCGGAGGCCACCATTGCGTTGCAACCGGTAACCGATCCCACGCCGTACGGCCTCGTTCGCGCCGATCCGTCGGGCCGGGTGCTGGCGTTCCTGGAAAAGCCTGCTGTCAAGCCGTCAGCGGGTTACGGCTCGGCACAGTTAGCGCTAAGTGAACGACCGACAGTCAACGCTGGCACGTACGTGCTGACCTCGGCGACGTTAGATCGCATAGCACCGGACAGGCCAGTTTCAATCGAGCGGGAGATCTTCCCCCAGATAGTCGCCGATCGAGCGCTAGCAGCGCTGGTCGCCGACGCGTACTGGCTTGATACGGGAACGCCGCAGCACTACTTGGCCGCGAACCTGGACATACTCGCTGGCCGCCGGCCTGATGTCAAAGTAGTGATGGCTCCGTCCGCCCGAGTTCATCCAGAGGCGAGAATCCAGATGTCGGTTATCGGTCGTGAGTGTGAAATAGGCTCCGGTGCAGTGGTGCAGCGTTCAGTTCTGGGTGACGGCTGCCTGCTAGCGGCCGGAGCCACGGTGATCGACTCGGTGCTAGGCGCTGGCGCAATCGTGGGTGCTGGGGCGATGCTCACCGACTGCTCAGTGGTCGGTGCTGGCGAGCACGTCGCCGCTCAAGCTGTGCTGCGCGCACAGCGCCAGCCGCGTCCTGACTAACGGAACAGATCCTCAGAGGGTTCTCTGATGATCTCAGAGCGCACCGACGAGCGTCGTAGCCAGCTTCGGTCAATCCCACGCACAATCGCTACGGGCACGCCACGCGCTTTGCCACAAACCAAGTCGGCTGCGGCGGCGATTTCGTCGGCCACGCATACTTCGGTGACCATCAACTCGCGCCCCAGCGCGTCCGCCGTGCCCTTCAAATCGACGACTGCGGCAACACCAGCGCAGCCGATGGCAACATCTGTGACACCGCGCCGCCACGGACGCCCGAAGGTGTCTGAGATGATGACACCGATGTTGCAACCCGACATTGCCACTATGCGCGAACGGATCTTGTTTGCGGAGCGGTCACTGTCATCCGGTAGCAGGGCGGCGTAGCCCCGTTTGACGTTGGACAGGTCAATACCTGCGTTGGCGCAAACAAACCCGTGCTTGGTCTCGCTGATGATGAGGTCGCCTCGGCGGCGCAGGATGCGGCGTGACTCTCGCTCAACCAAGGGTTTGTGCGACAGCGGATCGTCGGGATCGATCTGCTCCATGGCACCCTCAGCCTTTGAGACGATTTTCTGCGTCACTACGAGCACGTCGCCGTCTCGCAAACCTGCGGGCGACGCTTGGCAAGCGTGCATGATGACATCACCCAGCTCTGCACCGAACGTGACTTCGCCAATGCCCTCAACAGGATGCAATTCGACAGTCATGGGCCGTCCCCTGGATTGCTGTTGTCTGTGCTGACAGAGACTGCCGCAGCCAGGGCCGCTCGGGCTAGTGCTGCTGCACGATCGGTGTCGGCCATGATTGTGTCGGTGACAATTGGTTCCACGCCTTGCTTGGCCACCGCAGGCGCCAGTGCAGCATCAGCGTGGTCTATCACCAGCGCGCCGACGTAGCTGGCGTAGAGCCGTGCAATACCAACGACGCTGGGTTCGTGCCCCAACTCGCGCATCATGGCACCCGCCGGTCCTTTGATGGAGGCACCGCCAACAATAGGCGACACCGCGACAACGCTTTCACGACGTCGAGCTAACGTCTCGCGAACGCCCGGAACGCCCACAACGGGGCCAATCGAAACAAACGGGTTGGAGGGCGCCACCACCACCTTGTCGGCCGACTGCAGTGTTTGTTGTACGCCAGGCGCGGGCCGAGCCACTTCGATACCGGCGAACCGCACAGCTCGTATCGAGATGTCGTGTCGGCGGGCCACGAAATAGTCCTGAAAGTCAATCTCTGCAGCATCCCCAGGAGCAGCAGGAGTGAGACGTGTGCGTATCGGATCGTCGCTGACAGGCAGCAGCCTCAGCTCCAGATTGAAGCGGGCGGCTATTTCGCGGGTGATCTGCGATAGTGGAGCACCTTCACTACGGCGTTGAGTGCGGAACAGGTGGAGCGCCAAATCCAGATCGCCTAGCTGGAACCAGTCCTGGCCACCGAGGCGCCCAAGTTCGGTCAGCACGCGCCATGTCTCGCCCGACCGCCCCCAGCCGGTATCAGCGTTGATCTGATCGGCCAGTGTGTAGGTAACGGTGTCCAGGTCGGGACTGATAGCGAGTCCATGCAGTGTGAAGTCGTCACCGACGTTGACTATCGCGGTCACGTCGGTCGGTCGGCGTGCTCGCAGCAGTCCGCGCAGGAAACGGGCGGCTCCTACACCTCCCGCTAGTACCGCTACGGTCTGGCCCTCGTTCATGTGCCCGCCGGATCGGCCACGCAGCCGCCAGATTCTCGGACACTAATGCGAGCTGGATGCGCAGCAAGCGACGCTATGACAGTCCCGAGACTTGACTTCGTCACGGCGGTCACTGCGCTAGAGGGTGCCGCATAACTGCTCGGACTCCAGACTCCGTAGCCCTCGCCGGTCGCACGAACCTGCACCTCATACAGGCCCGAGTTTTTCAGTCCCGCAATGGTCGCTGGCGAACTGACATCGCTAATCGTGGACCACCCCTGACCGGCTAGCCGGTGCCTTATCCGATAACCGGACGGCGAGTTGGCCCCCACTGTGGCCGGAGCCTTCCAGCGCACCACCAAACCACCGTTGGTCGGTTGCACTGTGATGTCACGCGGTACGCCCGCGACGTCGGTACGGGGATCGCATTTGCGGTCAAGTCCCCGCAGAGCATCAGCCGCGGCCTCCGCAGCGGCATCAGATACGGCCTTAGAGCCGCCGAAGATAGTGAGCTGGACGGCGCCTGTATCGGGAAGCGGACCAGCCAGAATCCGGCGCGTCGCACTGGACAGAGTCGGTCCGGACAGCAGCAGCGGTGCCTGTCGCAGTCCCAGCACCGTGCCGCCCACCAGTGCATCGGGAAAGTTCCGGCCATCGGTGAGACCAAACTCGTCCGACCCGAAGCAGTCACCAACCAGCGCTGTCGCAATCTCCGCTGCGGTTTCGTATCGGTCCTGTCCGCCCCAGCGCTGGACTCTGATGCCCAGGCCTTCTAGCTCGGTCTCAACAGATTCAGCGACCGCCACCGGTCCGCCAGCGATCATCACCTGAGTGATGGAATAGTCAGCAAGGTAAGTCTTGACAGCGGCCGGTAGCTGGTCAGCTTTGGTCAGCAACACGGGATGGGGACCAGCGAAGGCCAGCGGCGACAAAGCCAAGGCGTCCGCAAACTGCTCGCCGGTCGCCACCAGCGCGGTACGACGGCTATCACCGCAATATGCGCCAACCTGTTCGGGACTCAGTTTTCGAGCAATATTCACCACGGTTTGGTAACGGTCAGAACCGGCGAGTCGCTCAGCGCTACCGCTGATCAAGTCGGCCAGCGCTTTCTCAATAGCGGCGGAAACGCTGCCGGTACCGCCAACGACGATGATGTCGGCAATCTGGTGGCGCTCAATGAAGTCGCGAGTTGCTTGGTGCAGTGTTGTAGGCGGTGTCAGCAGGAGCGGCGCATTGCGCACGCGCGCCAGTGGGGTTGCTGCCAATGCGTCAGCAAAGGTCTCTCCGGAGGCCACGATGACCGTGTTGATTGGCGTGTTGCTTTTCTTAGCTGCGGTGGCGTATTGCTCGGCCGTTTTTGCTGCCGTCTCGTAGCGATCGGTGCCCCATAGCCGGTTTGAGTCAACTTGAGAGGCTGCGCCTGGAGCTGTTGCGATGCTGGCAACTATTGCTGCGGCCAGCAAGATCGCCGCTATCGCTTTCAGCGGCCAAATCTGGCTGTAGTGCCTGCGGCGTGCCATGCGCGGCACCGTACCGGAAGCCGCCATCGGTGCGGTAGACACCGCAGCAAGTCAGTCAGCAGTATCGGCGAAGCGCCGTACCCTGAGCTTGGCCCCCAGGAAGTTCCTGCGAGCCGCGAACCGGAGCTGCTTTGTGCCGACGGCACTCATCACAGGCATCACGGGCCAGGATGGCCAATACTTGGCCGAGCACCTGCACGGCGAGGGGTATCGGGTGGTTGGGCTAATGACCGGCCAGCACAATCCGCGTTCGGAGACCGTGGCTGCTGATCTGCCCTACGTTGAGCTAGTGCCGGGCGACTTGGCCGACCTGGCGTCGCTAATAGCCGCACTTGAGTACACCCAGCCCGATGAGGTCTACAACCTTGGCGCCATCAGCTTCGTAGCGTTGTCTTTCAAGCAGCCCGAGCTGACTGCCAACATCACCGGGCTGGGTGTGCTGAGGCTGCTGGAGGCAATCCGGCTGGTGGGTGGCATCAACAACCCGATCCGCTTCTACCAGGCCTCCTCCAGTGAGATGTTCGGCAAGGTACGCGAAACGCCTCAAAACGAGCTAACGCCCTTGCATCCGCGCAGCCCCTATGGATCAGCCAAAGTGTTTGGGCATCACACCACCGTGAACTACCGCGAGAGCTACGGGCTGTATGCCTGCAGCGGAATCTTGTTCAACCATGAGTCGCCGCGACGAGGTCTGGAGTTTGTTACTCGCAAGGTCACCAATGCTGTGGCACGCATCAAACTGGGTCTACAAGACGAGGTTTCGCTCGGGAATCTTGATGCCAAGCGCGACTGGGGTTTCGCTGGTGACTACGTGCGCGCTATGCATCTGATGATGCGCCAACCCGAACCAGACGACTACGTCATCGCGACCGGTACGACGCACGCCGTGCGCGACTTTGTGCAGTTGGCTTTTGCTGCTGCGGGCATCAGCGATTGGGAGCGCCATGTCCGCATTGACTCCAGATTCTTCCGGCCTGCCGAAGTTGACTTGCTGGTCGGCGATGCTTCCAAGGCGGAGCGCATGCTCGGCTGGACGCCACAAATGCCGTTTGAACAACTCGTGACGCTGATGGTCAACAGCGACATCGAGATTGAACGACGCAAACTGAAGTGAGCATCCCTACAGCGCCAGCGCGCGGACCCGAGTCAGCTCGCCAGACAAAAGCGATGATGCGGCGAGTCGCCAGCATGGCCGCGGCGTGCGTGGCGGCTGCGGGTGCCTTGGTTTTGGCCGCGTCGCCGGTGGGTGCCCAGCAAGCACGGTTAGCTCCGGATGTGATCCGCGTGGAGGGCCGGGGCTTCGGGCACGGCAATGGGCTCAGCCAGTGGGGGGCGCTGGGTTATGCAGTGGACCATAGGTGGACCAGCGACCAGATAGTTGAGCACTTTTACGGCAACACGACAAAGTCCAGCGTCAGTGATCCTGATGTTTGGGTGCATTTGACTCGCAACGATCGCAATGACCTACTCGTCACTTCGACGTCCGCGTTTACTGTGGGCGAGCACCGCTTTGAAGGCGGCGAGGTAGTACGAATTGGTGTCAGTTCGGGCGACTTCTGGTTGCGCTCCAACAGCGGCTGCGGGCGTCGTGGCGACTTGGTGTCTGACGAGGTCCCGTCGTCAAGCCGTCGCGGGGACCGCTACCTAGAAGCAGTCCCATCTAGCAGCGACTACTCGGTAGATGATCAGTCGCAACTCTTGGTCATGATCTACTGCGACGGCATTGACACCTCCGTGGAGTCAATGCGGATTGCCTACCGAGGCGCTCTGGGTGTAGTGAACCAGAATGGCCCGTTTTCTTTCAATCGAGTCCCCCTGGAGCAGTATCTGCGTGGCGTCGTGCCCCGCGAGAGCATTCCCGAGTGGGGGGCGCGTGGCGATGGGCGTGGAATCGCTGCACTTGAGGCCCAAGCCATTGCGGCACGCTCCTACGTGCTCTCGCTGGCTGCGTGGCGCGAGCGAGATGGGAGATTCACAGATACGTGCGACTATTGGAGTTGTCAGGTGTACGCAGGATCGGCTCGTGATGGGCAGGCGCTTGACCATGGTGCCCGCTACATCCACACGAACACGGCTATTCGCAACACCGCCGGGCATATTCGTGTCCACGATGACGGCTCGGTGGCCTTTGCGGAGTTCCACTCATCGAGCGGCGGATGGACCGCGGGTCTAGACGAGGGCTCCCGATTTCCTGGTGTGCAAGACCTTGGCGATTCCGCGACCGGTAACCCCAACCACGCCTGGGAGTCACGTATCAGCAGGTCGGATATTGAGACCGCATTTCCCAGTATCGGTGACCTGGTGTGTATCCAGGTCACGCATCGCAACGGCAATGGAGCCTGGGGTGGTCGGACTCGTGGTCTGCGCGTGGTGGGAACTGACGGCGTTGAGGACTTCGCTGGATATTCCGGAGTTACCGACGGGCAATGGGATCGTTGGGCCCGCGATCCATTCCGCAAGAAGTTCTCCCTCAAATCAGACTGGTACCGCTTCCCTCAGTTTCCCGATGATCAGACCTGTGAGCGACCTCCAGCCGGGACAACTGACACAACTACCGCGAGGACTCTGCCCGGCTTGTGGGTGCTGAAATCCGACGGCACTGTGCTCGCCGACGGTTCCGCTAAGCACCTTGGCAACGGGACGCTGCAGTTGTCCTCGGATCGGTTCGTAGCCATGGCTGCTCATCCGGATGGAGACGGCTACTGGCTGGTGACCTCGCGGGGAGATGTTCAGGTATTTGGCAGCTCCACCCGGCACGGCGACGCAGTCGCTGCAGTAGATAGTCAGTCTGGGTCTGAGTCTTCTGGGGCTGTCATCGCCATGGCTGCTCATCCCGACGGCGATGGCTACTGGCTTGCTACGAGCGGTGGCAACGTCTTCTCATTCGGAACCGCTGCACACTGGGGAGCGATCGCCAACCTGCGGCTGGCCGCGCAGGTGGTGGACATTGAGTCCTCCCCGACGGGTGACGGCTATTGGCTGGCGCTTGACGATGGTCGTGTGTTGGCATTCGGCGATGCGCGAGAACTTGGCTGCGGTCCGCTGTTGCGCACTGGTACCGCCGCAGTTGGTCTAGAAGTCGGATCCAAGGGGGACGGATACTGGATCGCCGGTGCTGACACGGCTGTGCATGCGATCGGAGCTGTAGACAACCGTGGCGATCGAGGCGGTCGCCAGAATCGGCTGCGCGCCATTGGGATCGCCGTCACAGCCAGTGGCGATGGCTATTGGTTGGTATGGAGCGACGGCACCAGTTTCAGCTTTGGGGGTGCGCCGGAGTACCGCACATCCCGAGCGGGAGCTGGCGTCGTAGCCGTGGAATCGGTGCGGTAGATGGCTGTGCGGGCCGAAATGCGGCCGTGAGCTTGATGGCATCGCAGGAACCGCCGCACTCGGACTCAGCTAGACCCGAGGCACTAGTGCCTGGCGTGGCGGCCATTGTCACCATGAACTCGCGGCGGTCCGACGCGACTTTCGTGCTACCAGCGTTAGCCGACCAGGACTACCCGCGCCTAGCGGTGCTGGTGCTGTGTGATACCCAAGGCGACCAAGCAAATCAGGTTCGTGAACTGCTGCCGTCGGCTGAAGTCGCTGATCCGAAATCGTTTCGGAGCTTGCGAGGTCACCAGGGCCCGTTTGCGTCAACTGGCGCGGTCAACAATTGGGGCGCGTCGCTGATACGGGGAGCGGACTACCTGCTGTTTCTGACTGATCGCATTGCGTTGGCGCCCGACGCCGTCAGCTTGCTCGTCGGTGATGCTGAGCAGTCGCAAGAAGCGATGGCAGGCGAAGCGACGGTGGGCATCGTTGGTCCCAAGCTGATCGACGCAGACGACGGCTTGACGCTGCGCGATCTCGGCGGTACCGCGGATCGCCTCGCTGTTCGCATTCCCGTCGTCGGAGCAAACGAGATGGACCAGGGCCAGCACAATGAGGCCCGGGACCGCTTTGTAGCTCCGACTGAGGCGCTGCTAGTGCGACGCGACGCGTTCGAACTTGTCGGCGGCTTCGACCCTGCGCTGGATGGCGACGGAGCCGTGGTTGACATGTGCTGGCGCATCCAGCTCAGCGGCGCTCGGGTCCGAGTGTTGCCTATGGCCACCGGAGCGATGCGGTCGCATACGGCACCCCGCACCCCAGAGACCGAAGAGTTTGGACCCGGCGAGTTAGCGCCCGGCCACGAACGAGTGCCCGGAAACCCAGAAACGCCGGGAAACACAGCGAAGCCTGCAAAAGCACGGTTCTTCAGTGGCCCTTCAGCGCGTCAACATGAACACAGGGCTCGACTGCGTACCATGCTGAAGTGCTACGGGTGGGTACATTTGTTGCCGGCTGTGGTCCTAGCGGCTGTGCTAGCTGGCGGCGAAATATTGTTCGCTGCGCTGCGCGGACGGTTCGATCAAGCCTCCGATGTAGCCAAGGCTTGGGTGTGGAACGTTCGCCACATCGCCAGCACCGTTGCAATGCGAAGAACGGCCAAGCGTTACCGGCGTGTACGCGATGCCGACCTGCACCGATTGCAACAGCGTGGCTCAGTTCGTCTCGCGGACTGGTTCCGTTTTCGCCTGAGTCCCGAAGGCGGGCAGGCAGCGCGCACCAGGATTGACGAGAGCGTGCTAGGAACTTGGCGTCGCCATGCGCACCGGACTGTATGGGCTGTATGGCTCGGGATCGTGGTGCTAATTGCGTTCGGCTCGCGCCATTTGCTGACGGACGGCGTAGCGGCCTACGGCCAGTTCGCGCGTTTCCCCGATTTGGGAACGATGTTCGGCTCCTATCTTGATGGTTGGCGCTCTAATGGTCTAGGCGCAGCCGGGATTGGTCCTGCTGCTATGGGTCTGCTGGGTCTCGGCGGTGTGGGGATGCTCGGCGCAACCGGGCTACTAAGGAGCGTCGCCATCTGGGGTTTGGTGCTGGCAGCGCCTTTTGGAATGTGGCGTTTGTGTGCCTCGCTGCCGAGTCGAAACGGCCGACTTGTAGCACTCGTGCTCTACGCCGTATGTCCGTTGCCCTACAACGCTTTGACATTCGGCCGTTGGGATGTGCTGCTCGCTTACGCGGCCGCGCCGGTGATTGTGTTGTACGTGAGCCGATTGGTGGGCACGTCACCGCAACGGCATTTGAGCGCGTCGCGTGGCGTAGCGGCCAGGCTGGCCTTGGTCTTGGCGGTGGCTTGCGCGTTTGAGCCGTTCGTTCTCGTATTGGCCCTAGCGGTCGCCACGGCGCTCACGTTGACCGAGTTGGTGCGGCGAACCGCTAGCGGTGAGTCGCTGGGAGCGCCGCTAGTAGGAATGTTGCGAGCAGCGCTCGCTGTGGCTCTTGCGATAGTCGCACATCTTCCTTGGATCCTCGAATTCGAATCGTTGAGTGCGTACCTCAGTGCCTCGCTGGGAGGTGCCACGCCGTCAACGCCGACATCGCTGGCAGCGCTCCTACGGTTCCAAACGGGTCCCCTAGGCGAGCTTCCCCTCGGCTATGGCTTGTTGGTCGCCGCGGCGGTGCCGCTGCTGATCGGGCGCGGAACTCAACTGCGATTGGCGATACGCGGATGGCTGGTCGGGCTTGTCGGCTTTGCGGTTGCGTGGATGATGATCACCGGTTGGGCGGCTGACTTGGGTAGCCCTGTGTTGGGCAGCGCTGTGCTGGGAGCTTCGCTGGTTGAGGTTTGTCTGGCGTTTGCCGCGGTTGGCCTGTGCTGGGCTGCGGCTGCTGGGCCACCGGCCCTGGCGAAGTCAGAACGACCTGTGACGCCGCGGCCCCGCCCTCAACAAGACATGTCGCCAAGACTGCGCGCTGCCATGGTCACCGTGAGTGTCATCGCAGTGGGCTCGGTGGTGCTACCCACAACATGGGCCACGATTGACGGTGACTGGTCCGCGCCCAGTTTTGACCATCAAGTGCCGTTGGGCTTGCTTGACGATCGAGGTGTCGGGTCGGATTATCGCGTGCTATGGCTTGGGGCCCCCGAAGTGCTGCCGATGCGCGGCACCGACTTAGGTGTGGACGGACTGGCGGCAGGGACTTCGGTCCGGGGCTATCCCGATGTCCGACACTCCTGGACTGTGCCGACAACAACAGGCGACGAGCGCCTGGCGGACGCTGTCCGTCATGGGCTGGCGGGCGACACGCTGCGACTGGGACGACTGTTGGGGTCCTTTGGCATCTTGTACGTGGTGGTGGTGGAGCGGTCAGGTCCTTCCTACACAGATGGCTGGGAGCGACCCGTGTCACCTACTGTCTCTGCGGCACTTGCTTCGCAGATTGATTTGCGTCCCTTAGCGGCAGATCCATCGGTGCAGGTGTACCGCAACGAGGCGTGGTGGTCTTCTCGCTCGCAGTTTGAACAGGCAATCCCGGTTGACTTCGCCGACAACCCGGCTGACCTCGTCGTCAGCGACTTGACTGACGGCATTGGTGTGCTTACAGACTACCGATCGGCTACAAGCCAGTCCGGTCCGGTCGGTGCAACCAACTTGCTGGTTGCCGAATCGTACGATCCAGGCTGGCAGCTCGAAATTGGTGACGAGGCGGGTGGTGAGGTAGTCAAGCCGACGCCAGCCTTAGGCTGGGCGATGCGCTTCGATCCGCTCCAAGCTGGCCCTGCTGCGCTGAAGTTTGAGCGACCGGCAACAGTGACCAGCCGTATCGCCGCGCATGTGCTGATCTGGTTGGCGCTGGTCTGGGTGGCGATTGGCCAGCCCACTCCGTTCGCTGACCGTCTTGGCGCTGTGTTGGGCGCTAGGAGTGGGCGCAAGCAGCGCCGTTCAGTGAGCGCCGTTGAGCTTGACCGATGAACGGACCCTCGGAGAACAGTCGTAACTCGGTGCGCAGTTTCATTCGTTGGCTGCCACGATTGGTTATCCCGTTGGCGTTGGCGGCGGCACTCGCGGTTGACGCGCGTGCCGAACAAGCCCAGCCATCAGTGGAAACCGCGGAGCCCTTAGCCGCAGTGCAGGTGGCGGTGCCGCCGCCTGACGCGCTTACCTCCAGTTGGTTTTGCCCCCTGGTGGGTCTGCGGGCATCTGTGCAGAGCTTCGGCGAGATCACCGCAGAGGTGCATCTAACCAACATGACCGACAGTGAGACATCGGCATCGATTGAGTTACGAGGGCGCACAACAGGTCGCCAGTCGGTGAAGACCGACATAGCACCTCACGGCACCGGGATTGTCCGCGTCTCCGACTACATGAACGACGAAGTCATCGGAGCGCTGGTGGAAGCATCGTCGGGCGGATTGGCGGTCTCGCGGCGATTTGTCTCTCCACTGGGTATCGATATAGCTGGTTGTTCCAGCCTGTTAGCGAGGCAGTGGCACATACCGGTGGGCGATACCCAAGCGGACGCTTTGGCTGTGGTAGCCATCATGAATCCCTTGCCGCGTGATGCGATTATCGATGTCACGTTCGCATCCGAGGCAGAGCTAGGTCCGTTCGTGGCGCCAGAACTGACCGGGGTGGTCGTGCCAGCGTGGAGCACCGTCGCCGTTGACATCGGGGAGCACGCACGCCGTCGAGATGTAGTAGCAGCCTCAATACGGGCCCGCACAGGCCGTATTGCGGTGGACTCGCTGGTGGCCTACGACGGCAGCTTTGGTCGGCGTGGCCTGGCCGCGGAGTTGGCGTCTCACGCCAATGGCGAGCGTTGGACTGTTCCACTAGCTGGCATTGACGACCGCACCAAATTGTGGGTGCGGGTTATGAACCCGTCCGAGGAGGTGGCAGCGGTTGCTGCTTCAGTCGTGGCTGAGGGTTCGCAGGGCGATCGTGTGTCGTTCGCCGTGGCTCCCCAGGATGTGGCCGAACTTGAGGTAGAAGTGCCCGGCGATTTGGCACCTGATCTGCAGACACTCCTCGCCGATCCCGGAACCCCTTTTGGGGTAACAGTTTCCTCGCAGAACGGCGTGCCGATTGTGGTGTGGGCTGAAGCTCTGGTCGGTCGTTCAACGAGCCCGGCTACGCCCGAGACAGACTCGGCTGACCTGCAAGTTGAGGCTCAACCAGCCGAGGCTCCCCCAGAGGAGCCTCAATCGGAGCTAACCGACCGTCCGTCGGTCCTGCGGTCGCGGTCGGGCCTGGCCTTTGTGCCGGGCGTAGCTAGCACCCGTGGGCGATGGTTGGTGGTGGTCGCTCCTGAACCAGATAGCGAGGCGTTCTTGACGATCATGACCGACCTACTCGCTAGCGGCGCAAGCGGCACTCAATCCGAAGCCGAGGATCGTCGAGTGGTGGTCCAGACTCTGAGCGGTGAGCCGAGAGCAGTCATAGATGTGCCAGAATCGGGAGTCGTCACTCATCCGCTGGCGAGCGGCACGACCCGTCTGCTGGTATCGGACACCCCGTTCGTTGCGATGATGTGGCAGACGCGATTTGAGGGTGATGGCTTGAGCGTGGCGCCCGTAGTGCAGTGGTAGCGGCCCGGGAATGGAACGTTTTCTAGTAGCAGGCGGCCTTATCGTTGCTGCTGTAGCAGTGGCCTACTTAGTTCAACGTCGCCGTGAAGCGTCCGCCATGGCGGTACGTCGCTCGGAGTTGCCTTCAGCAGTCGATCTGGCAGCGCTGAGTCTGCCCGAAGGCCCAATATCTGAAAGCCCAATATCTGAAAGACCAGTATCTGCAAGCCCAGTCTTTGTGGTCTTCACCGAGGAAACCTGCCGCACCTGCGCAGCGGCACTTGCAGTCGTTCGTGGTCCTGCTGGCGCCGGGCTGCCAGTTGTCGAAGTGCCTTTCGGCCGCTATGCCGCAGTGCATCGTCGACACGGCATCGACTCGGTTCCCACCACAGTTGTGGCCGATGTTGACGGTCGGGTGGTTGATGGCTGGGTCGGCCGAGTTGACCTGTCGGGCTTAGCCGCCGCACTGGCCCAGGTGGTGACTCAACGAGAGCCGCCTGATCAGTCTGCCTGACTAGCCAAAGCCGTGATGTCCTCGCCGGTGATGGTTTCGCGCTCAAGCAGCGCTGCAGCGATACGGTCCAGGGCTGCGCGGTGTTCAACCAGTGTCTCGCGTGCGCGATCTTGTTGTGTGCGCAGGATCCGCTCAACTTCTTCGTCAATGACACGAGCGGTCTCGTCTGAGTAATCACGTCCCGACACGAGATCTTCACCCAAGAAAACCTGTGCGTGGGAACCCCACGCCATAGGCCCCACCCGGTCGCTCATGCCCCACTCGGAGACCATTTTGCGAGCTAGTTCGGTGCCTTGCACGAGGTCGTTGGCTGCGCCGGTGGATGTCACGCCGAACACTGTTTCTTCCGCCATCCGGCCGCCAAACAGCACCGCTAGCCGATCCTCGATGTATTCCTGGCTATAGGCGTGGCGTTCCTCGGGAAGTTGCATTGTGACGCCGAGCGCTTGACCGGTCGGCAAGATCGTGACCTTGTGTACCGGGTCGGCGTGCGGCAACAGCGTCGCGATTAGTGCATGTCCGCCTTCGTGATAGGCGGTGACTTCGCGCTCTCGCTCTGTTAGCGCTACCGACTCGCGCCGCTGACCCATCAACACACGGTCGCGTGCCGCTTCAAAGTCTTCATGGGCGATCGATTCTGAATCGCGCCTAACGGCGTGCAGGGCCGCCTCGTTAACCAAGTTGGCCAGGTCGGCACCGCTCATGCCGGGTGTGCCCTTGGCTAGGGCCTCAAACTGCACATCCTCGTCGGTTTTTTTGTCCTTAGCGTGTACCTGCAGGATGGCGAGTCGCTCAGAGAACTCCGGCAGCGGCACAACTACCTGGCGGTCGAAGCGACCTGGGCGCAGCAGCGCGGGATCCAATATGTCCGGCCGGTTGGTGGCCGCCATCATCACGATGCCGCCGCTTTCCTCAAAACCGTCCATCTCTGCCAGCATTTGGTTGAGCGTTTGCTCACGTTCGTCATGGCCGCCGCCTAGCCCCGCGCCACGCTTGCGGCCGATTGAGTCAATCTCGTCTATGAAGATGATGGCCCTGTTGAGTTTGCGGGCGGTCTCAAAGAGATCGCGTACCCGACTTGCACCGACGCCCACGAACATCTCCATGAAATCTGAACCGGTGACCGACAAGAAAGGGACGCCAGCTTCACCAGCTACTGCTCGGGCAATGAGCGTCTTGCCGGTGCCGGGTGGCCCAACCAGAAGTACGCCTTTGGGGACCTTGGCACCGATAGCGACGAAGCGCTCGGGTGTTTTTAGGAAATCTACGACCTCTGTGATTTCCTGCTTCACACCGTCGTAGCCAGCAATGTCCTCAAATTTCGTAGAGGGACGTTCGGTTGTATACGTCTTGGCTTTGCTGCGGCCGATCGACATGATCCCCGACATCTGACCTTGCGCCCGCCTCTGCATCCACCAAAAGAGCAGGAAGATCAGGCCGAATGGCAACAAGAACGGCAGCAAGCTGATGAGCAGGTTGGGCCGGTCGGTATGGAACTCAATCGTTACCCCGCGCTCGCGCAGCAAGGCCAGATCGGTCTCGGGCAGTTCAACGGGACCCTCCGAAGCGAAGCGGGTGCCGTTGATGTACTCACCGGAGATTTCTCCGGTGCCGTTGGTGACGGTGACGCTGCTGACTGCTCCCGACGACACTTCAGCGATGAGAGCGCTGTAATCAATGGGCTCTCCGCCGCTTCCACGCAAAATCCCCGGCAAGAACATCACCGACGCCAGCACCAAGGCGAGCAGCCATATTGTCCAGCGCGGCCAACGCTCGCGGCGCCGATGCCCCCTCGTTCCCGATGCCGTAGACGGATCGCCGCGCCGAGACTCGCTGTCGGGACTGCTGTCGGTCAAAGCGTCGGGAGGATCGCTGGCGCGTGGCCTGCGTGAGCGTGTCTGCCGCTCTCCCGAGGGCACCTCTGATGCCATGGGTTCATGCTATGGCGGCGCCGTGGCAACACATAGCCGCGGTCATCAGAGCAAGTGGCCTGTTGCCGACCCACACCGAATGTTGCGCAGGTCTTTGGTCGAGCACCTGCTGCGAAAGCAGAGTCATTGACGCGGTTATTGACGCGTACTGTCCGCGTCGGATGTAGCCATCGGCTCTATCCTGCGCCGGTGGCTGCTGCGAACATGGGCCGGGAGCGCATGATGTCCCAATCTGCCGGGTCCCAACCTGCCGGATCCCCATCTGCTGATTCCTCGGCTGCCGGGTCGTCGGCTATTGGCATCTTGGCTCCATGGATTGAAGCCGTAGTCGTGGTGTTGAGCTGCGCCGCTGTGGTCTGGTGGATCGACCCGGGCGGCATCGTGTCAGCAACCACTGCGACCGGTGGAGACATGGGGGCGCACGTCTGGGGCCCTGCCTACTTGTGGGACGAATTGTTGCCATCTGGCTCATTGCGTGGCTGGACATCGGATTGGTACGCAGGTTTCCCGGCAATGCACTTCTACATGGTGCTGCCGTACCTGTTGATCGCAGCGGTGGACCTAGTGCTGCCTGCGGGTATCGCATTCAAGCTGATTGCAGTCAGTGGCATTGTTTCCATGCCTGCTTCTGCGTGGCTTATGTGCCGGCTGGCTGGCTGGTCACGGTCGCTGCGGATGCTGGCACCGTCTGCGCTGTTGCTGTTCGTCTTTGACATCAACTACACGATCTATGGCGGCAACGCAGCCTCGACGCTGGCAGGGGAGTTTGCTTTCTCAATAGCGCTGAGCGGAGCGTTGGTGTATCTGGGCTTGCTCTGGCGGTCGCTAGAACGGGGGACGGGAAGCGCGCGGGCAAGCGTGATGCTGGCGTTCGTCGCCCTGTGTCATCCCATCCCGCTGGCATTCGCAGTTTTGGCCAGCATCTTGATGGTGGCGGTGCGCGGTCTGCACGAACTGCCCAAACGCATTGGTCGCTCCTTGACCTTCAGCGCGTGCGTTACTGCGATCTCCATTTGGGTGCTGGTCTGGAGGTTAAGCACTTCACCGGGGGCTCGTCTCGCTGTGCCGACGGTGGCCATAGTGGCGCTGCTGGCTACACAGTGGCGCAGGTCGGCACATGCGATAGTCGTAGGCCTCATAGGTGGCGCATTGTCGGCGTTTTGGACGGTGCCGTTCGTAGCCCGAAGAACCTATCTCAATGACATGGGGTGGGAACGCCTTACCTCAGTCCGTGAGAATCTGTTTTTCCCGGAAGAGATCGGCGGTGATGCTGCGCGCAACAGCATCACATGGTTGTTAGTGCTGGCCGGCATCGGCGCGGTGGTTGGGTTGGCACGTTGGTATCGCCCGGCGCTCACTTGGACAGCCATCGCGTTCGTGATGGCCATGGGCTTTGTCCACTGGCCCCAGCATCGACTGTGGAACGCGCGCGTCCTGCCCTTCTGGTACTTGGCGCTGTATGTACTAGCAGCAATTGGCTTATGGTTGTTGATTGACGCGCTCACCAGAAGTCCTCCTCTGCAAGAACACCATGACGGAGTTCAGGGCGAAATCCCTGAGAACCGAGGGCTACCGCGCACCAACGGCAACCAACCTTCCTCGGCCGCGCGATGGGCTCGAGTACTGATTCCGGTCTTGGCACTGGTAGCTGCAATTGGCTTGTTGGCATTGCGGTTCGGTGGACCTCCAGGATCCAACATTGACGAAGAAGGAGTTGTTCGCTGGGGGCCATTCGCACTATCCCCAGATAATCGCAACTTCGTTACCGGATGGGCGAGCTGGAATTTCAGCGGCTACGAAGAGAAAACGGCCTATCCCGAGTTTCGCGGCCTGGTTGACACCATGAGTGACGTCGGTGATGCCTACGGCTGCGGGCGTCTGATGTGGGAGTACAACCTGGGCGTTCTGGGCGCATACGGCACACCGATGGCGCCGATGCTGCTGCCTCGCTGGACTGACGGCTGCATCGGCTCTATGGAAGGTCTCTATTTCGAGTCCTCGCCGACGGTGGCGTTTCATTTCCTAATGCAATCGGAGTTGTCGACGGGGCCATCAAGGCCGATGCGTGACCTTCCCTACAACGACTTGAACTTCGACCTAGGCGTATCCCATCTGCAGATGTCAGGTGTGCGCTACTACGCATCTGCCACGCCTGAAGCCACCGCAGCAGCCAATGAGTCTGCGGATTTAGAGCTCATTGCTTCGAGTGGTCCGTGGTCGATCTACTTGGTCGATGACAGCGAACTCGTGTCGCCGCTGGCATTCCAGCCTGCCGTGGCTCGCGACTCGGACCAAGCTGGACGGGCATGGACAGATCCAGCAGCGCTCTGGTGGAACGACCCATCCCGATGGGATGTGCCCATAGCGGCGGATGGGCCCGAACATTGGGAAGATGTCGCGGTGTTGCCGCCACGAGACTCGCAAAGCGATGATCTAAATCTCTCGTTGACACGATTCAGTGTTCCACCGCAAGTGGCACTGCCACAGGTGCAGGTCAGCGATATCGAATCGGGACAGGACTGGCTCTCGTTTTCGGTAGATCGCACCGGAGTTCCGGTGCTAGTGAAGGTGTCATATTTCCCGAACTGGTCCGTGAGTGGTGCAGAAGGTCCCTACCGGGTGACACCCAACTGGATGGTTGTGATTCCCACCGAGCAGCGTGTTGAACTGACATATGGTTCCACTTCTGTTGAGTATCTGGCTTGGTTTCTGACGCTGCTGGGCGCAATTGCGTTGATCTTGTTGGCTTTGCGACCACCGATCCGATTTGGTCGCTCGCGCCCAGGCGCGCCACCAGATTCTGTTGCCAAGCGCAAAGGCAAATCTGCCAAGCGAACCAATAATGAGCCTGACGTGTCGGTGGTGTTGCCCGCATATCAAGCGGAGCAACTGGTAGGGACCGCTGTCAGCGAAATAAGGACCGCGCTCAGGAATAGACGGCTTGAGATTGTTGTTGTAGACGACGGTTCCACCGACAGCACTGCGCAAGCAGCTCGCAATGCTGGCGCAGATGTTGTCTTGTCGCTAGAAGAGAATCGGGGTAAGGGAGCCGCTGTCCGTGCAGGGATGCTCGCTGCCCGCGGCCGTGTGCGTCTATTCACCGACGTAGACCTGGCATACCCGCCTGGCCAGCTCACGTCGCTAATAGATGCTCTGGACTCAGGGGCAGACGTTGCTTTGGGCAATCGGCATCACGCTGAGGCGAGCACGATTAGCCCGCCGACGAATAGTCGAGCCTTTGCGAGCCGCATGTTCAACGTAGTCACGCGAGTTGTGCTGCTTCGCCGCTATCGAGACACCCAGTGTGGCTTCAAGGGTTTCACGGCGCATGCCGCTGAGGCGATTTTCACGCGCTCAGTAATCGATGGATTCACCTTTGATGTCGAAGTGCTCTACTTGGTTGAGCATCTTGAGCTGACAGCGGTAGAGGTTCCGGTAGAGGTGGATCACTCAGCGGACACGACAGTACGGATGATCTCTCAGTCGCTCAAGGTGATGGCCGATATTTGGCGTATCCGCCGCCGCGCCGCAGCAGGCGCGTATGACGCTCCCCGTCAGGAAGTCCCGACTGCCGCTGGAGTCAGCTCGGCGAGCTGATGGCTAACTGCCTGTCAGCTCTGATGGCGACGTGAGACTACAACATCGTGCGGAGTCAACCGGACGCGGTTAGAGGCTTGGCCGTTGTGCCGTGAACGAGACCGCGGAATAGCGATGCTGCTGGGCCGTTGAGAGGTGAAAAGGCCAGCTTCGTCAAGCAGTACGCGGTCCTCGTAGTCGTCAAACCAGAGCGCTTCTGGATTGCGACCAACGATGCTCACTTTGCCCCTATCGCGTGCATCAGCCGGATTGCGATGCAACTTGAAGATGACTACACCGTCCTGGCTACCTCTCATAGAAGTAACTGGTCCTTCCGTTACTGCAGAAACTTCAGTCTTGCCCTTATAGTGAACAATAGTGAGGCGAGCATGAGACTCCACCCCAGACAGACCACGTTGTGACTCATTGACCAAATGCCATGCACGCTCAATCGGCACATTGAATGCCTTGTAGGCGACGATGTTGCGACCACAAAAGAAGTAGTGATTCTCAACTCCGGCGCTCTTCAAAGTACGTTGCATAATTCGCAACGCATCGGCATCGTCATTTACACCCGCGATGATGGGCGTCTGGTTGGCAAGGCTGACCCACTTGCGTTCCACCAGCGCGTCAACAGCTTGTCGAGTGTTCGGCTGCCATCGGAGCGAACCGCTCTCTCCTAAGGCGTAGTCGCCGTCGGCACCCTTCAGCAGGTACTCATCGGGATGATTGAAATGAACCATAAACCGCAACGAAACATCCGGGTATATCTCATGGAAACGGTCAATCATCGCGAAAAAAGCCGAGTCAAACCGGTCCGGGAAGAACGCTAGCTCTTTGGTCCCGACCCGAATTGCTTCGGCACCTGCTTCGGAGAGCGCTGTGAACCATGCTGCCAGTTTGGAATTCGGCAGCGCCATAGGATCACCGCCTGACAGTAGAATCTCTCGCAGCCTTGGGCGACCGGTCTTCGGGTGCTGCCCGCCGTTTGCGTCAACTTCGGCGTTGTGCTGCCGGATGTAATCGGTTACCTGCCCTATTTGGGCGAGACCTTTTTTCTTGACTGTGCCATCGGAACGTTCAATCTCTTTTCGCCCGATTAGTTCTTCTCGGTAACAGAACCGGCAGTGGGCTGAGCAGGTGGATATGACATATAGCAATGCCATCTCATATTTATGAAGTAGGCCCTCAGCGGGGCTGTAGTCGAGCTGATTCGCCGGGTCAGGATCGCCCTCAAGGTCCACAGTCTCGTCGGGTGATGCCTTGACTATCCTCTGCAATGGAAAACTTGATTGTGCCAGCTCAAAATAGTGGCGAGTCAGCTTGACGGGCATTCTGGCTTCTATATCGCGCTCAGAACTACGCAATATGTTCAACTCAGCGAGTTCTCTTTCACTGTAGAAACTACGCATATCGGCAGGAACTGAGTTCTGAATGAAGGGGTCCAGACCATTGACAATTTGCCGGTCATATTTTGGATTCTGGACCTCTTCAAGGACTCTCTGTTCACGTTCGGTTGGCTGGTATTTGTTCTTGATCATCGCATCTCTCGTCTGTATCAGGCAGGTTCGCACCCCAATCGCGGCGTCTACCCTAGGGACGTAAGTGGCGGATTTGCAAGTCAGTTCGCCACGCCGTACGCAATTGGCTGATGAGTGCCACGCGTTGCCCCAATGGTGCTGTTGCATGGCGCGGTGGCATCAACCAGCGCGGCCGAAGGCACTTAGGATGACTGCTTCTCATGACTGCACAGATCAGCCCCGTGCCCGATGATGTCTTAGCTCGTGTCTTCAAGGCATATGACATTCGTGGCATTTGTCCCGATGAGTTGAGTCCTTCAGCGGCGCGGGGCATCGGCTACGCGTTCGCGGCATGGACCGGAGCTAAGCAGATCGTGATGGCGCGGGATATGCGGCCGAGCGGCGTCTCTTTAGCGGACGCGTTCGCTAACGGTGTCCAAGCTGGCGGGGTTGATGTCATTGACATCGGACTTGCGTCTACCGACCTGCTCTATTTCGCGTCTGGGCATCTGGGCCTGCCAGGAGCGATGTTGACAGCGTCACACAATCCGCCCTCCTACAACGGCATCAAGCTGTGCGGGAGCGCAGCGGCTCCGGTCGGAGTGGGCATGGGGCTTGATGAGATCGCTGAACGAGCCGCGCAGGGAGCCCGACGGGTGCTGGGCGGCGGCAAACGAGAGCGTCGAAATCTGCTTGACGCTTTCGCGGCCCACGTTCGTTCCTTCGTTGACCCATCATCGCTAGCACCCCTGCGTGTGGTAGCCGATACAGCGAACGGGATGGGTGGTTTGGTGCTGCCAGCGGTCTTTGAGCCGTTGCCCTTTGAGTGGGAGCTGATGTACGGCGAGTTGGATGGCACGTTTCCCAACCATCCTGCCAATCCGATTCAACCTGAGAACTTGGTAGACGTGAGCGAACGTGTACGTGACACCGGCGCGCAGGTGGGTCTCGCGTTTGATGGTGATGCCGATCGGGTTTTCCTCGTCGACGAGCAGGGAGCGGCTGTGAGTGGTTCGGTGCTCACTGCGCTGGTGGCAAAAGCCATGCTCGCACGGCATGGCCCGGGCACGATCTTGCACAACGTGATCTGTTCGCGCGCTGTACCGGAGGTGATCGTTGAGGCTGGCGGCGTGCCTTTGCGCACTCGAGTCGGTCACAGCTTCATCAAGACCGAAATGGCCCGCACCGGTGCAGTCTTCGGCGGCGAGCACAGCGGCCACTACTACTTCGCCGACAACTACGGAGCTGACTCCGGGCTTATAGCGGCGCTCATAGCGCTTGAGCAGTTGAGCCGTGCAAATGTGCCGTTGTCGGAGCTGCTTGCTCCGTTGGATCGATATGCCTCCTCGGGTGAAATCAACACCCAGGTGGAAGACACCGATCAGGTCTTGCGGCGGGTCAGCTCACGCTACGCGCAGTACACGCAGGACCATCTGGACGGACTCACGGTTGACGGAGGCGACTGGTGGTTCAACCTGCGGCCGTCCAACACGGAGCCATTGCTGCGACTCAATCTCGAAGCACCTGACGCGCAGGCGGTTGAGAAGCATGTGCGCGAGATCTTGACCTTGTTGACATGAGCAATTCTTGGCATGATCGCTAGGTGGACTACCAAGTTGATTTCGCGGGGACTTGCACTTCTGCGCATGTCCCGTCGTGCCATGTCCTGTCGTGCCATGTCCCGTCGTGCCAGGGCGAGTCATGCTCGGGAGACACGCGTGGGCCTTGATCCGGTTTTGGCCCAGGTGCTGGCCTGCCCGCAGGACAAGGGCCCGCTCTATTACGTGCCTGAGGAAGATCTCCTGTACAACCCGCGCCTCGCACGCACCTACGCCATTGAACGCGGTATTCCGGTGCTGCTGATCGACGAAGCTACCCCGACCGACGCTGCAAGCTCGGCGGCGCTTGACGAGCGCATCGCCGCTGGCGAGCTCCAGCCCACTTTTGGATCGTGAACAGCACCGACCAGATCGTCGACGCAGCGGTCGACACAGCGGTCAACACCGTGGTTGACACCATGGGCATGACCGACGCCGTGGAGGCGCTGCCCGACCAGCTCGAAGCAGCGCTCCGCATGGTTCCACGCGGACTTTGCGGCTCAGAGCCGATTGCCCGTCCGTCCCAGATTGCCAACGTGGCCCAGGTTGCCAATGTGGCCCAGCTAGCCAATGTGCTTGTCTTGGGCATGGGCGGTTCGGGTATTGCTGGCGACATCACGGCGGCGCTCGCGGCCCCGCTCATGGGCGTGCCGGTAACGGTCGTCAAGGGCTACGAGTGTCCTGCTTTTGTAGGTCCATCAACTCTCGCGATTGCCGTTTCGTTCAGTGGCAATACCGAAGAGACGCTTGAAGCTGTTACCGCTGCGCACGAGGCGGGTGCCTCGATAGTCGCAGTGACTTCGGGCGGGCGGTTGGCGGAGCTGGCTGGCCAATGGGATGCGTTGCTTTATGAGGTAGATGCCAGCCTTCCGATGCCTCGGGCTGCTGTCGGCGCGCTATGCGTAGCGCCTCTGTTGGCGCTCGAACATGTCGGCCTGCTGGAGGGCGTGGCGGACTGGGTTCGCTCGGCGGTGAATCAGTTGCGAGCGCGCCAGCGCCAAACAATGACGGTCGCTTACTCGTCGGTTGACTATGAGGCGGACACTCTTGACAACATCCTGAACGCTGTCAGCCGTGGCGAGACGGTGCCGATTTTCTACGGCAGCGCGCTGGGCGCGGTAGCGGCGGCCCGGGCGAAGGCTCAGATCAACGAAAACTGCAAGATCCCTGCCTACGCCAGCACGATGCCCGAGCTGTGTCACAACGAACTGGCCGGATGGGAGCTGACCGCAGACCATGGCTCGCCGTTAGCGGTTATCACGCTACGACACGACTTTGAACATGCGCAGTTGAGCCGCCGTTACGAATTCACACGGTCTGTGCTTGACAACAGCCGTGTCGCTGTGCCGAACACCGAACTGCACGCCAAAGGCGACAGCCCTATGGCGCAGCTAGTTGATCTGATTTATCAGGTCGACTTGCTGAGTCTGCGTGTCGCAGCCTTGGCTCAACGCGACCCCGGACCCATACCAAGACTTACTGAACTGAAGGACTTCCTTGCAAGAGTTTGACTTTCAAGTAGCAGATCTGAGCCTGGCTGCCGCTGGCAGACGCCAGATTGAGCTGGCCGAAACCGAGATGCCGGGGCTGATGGCCTTGCGTGCTGAGCACTTCGATTCTCAGCCCCTAGACGGTGCATGTATCACCGGTTCGTTGCACATGACGGTGCAAACAGCAGTGTTGATTGAGACGCTCGTTGACCTCGGCGCGCAGGTGCGCTGGGCGTCCTGCAACATTTTTTCTACTCAGGACGAAGCGGCGGCCGCTGTTGTGGTGGGGCGCGATGGCACCACCGACGAGCCACGCGGTGTGCCCGTGTTCGCATGGAAAGGCGAAACGCTTGCCGAGTACTGGCGTTGCAACTATCGGGCGCTTCGTTGGCCTGAGGGTCCGGGCCCGACGCTGATCGTTGACGATGGTGGAGATGCCACGCTGATGGTCCAACTGGGAGCTAGCTACGAACTGGCTGGCGTAGTGCCAGACCTGCCCGGCGATGGTCCAGACGCGGCCTCACCAGACGAGCTGGCGCTCCATGAGCTGCTAGGCGAGTTGCAGCGCAGCGAACCCGGTGTGTGGTCCGAGATCTCGGCAGGTCTTCGAGGCATCTCTGAGGAGACAACAACTGGTGTGAATCGTCTACGTGAGATGGAGGCGCGTGGGCAGATGACCTTCCCTGCTTACAGCGTCAACGACGCTGTAACCAAGTCCAAGTTCGACAACCTCTACGGCTGTAGACACTCGCTGATTGATGGCATCAACCGGGCGACCGACGTGATGCTGGGCGGCAAGGTCGCCTTTGTGGCGGGTTATGGAGATGTTGGCAAGGGTTGCGCACAGGCGCTTCGAGGTCAGGGCTGTCGAGTAATCGTCTCCGAAATCGACCCCATCAACGCCTTGCAGGCCGCTATGGAGGGCTTCGAGGTGAACCGGCTCGAGAATGTGCTGGACTTTGCTGACATCTATGTGACCGCTACGGGCAACCGCGACATAATTTCTGCTGAGCACATGTCGGCGATGAAGCACCAAGCGATCGTGGCCAACATTGGGCACTTCGACAACGAGATTGACATGGCTGGGTTGGCTGCCATGTCAGACGTTCAGCGCAGAGCGCTCAAGCCCCAGGTTGACGAGTTCGTGTTCCCTAGTGGTAACTCGGTGATCGTGCTGGCTGAAGGCCGACTAGTGAATCTGGGCTGCGCAACTGGTCATCCGAGCTTCGTAATGTCAATGAGCTTCACCAACCAAGTACTAGCCCAGCTCGAACTGCACGCTAGAGCCGAACAGCTCGCGCCCGGCGTTCATGTGCTACCCAAGCATCTTGACGAGCACGTAGCTCGACTACACCTGGACAGTCTCGGAGTAAGGCTCACCAAGTTGACGCCAGGCCAAGCCTCATACCTTGGACTAGAAGTTGAAGGTCCATACAAGGCCGACAGTTACCGATACTAACAGTTACCGATACTAAGTAACTGGCGCGTCCAGAATCCCGCCATCAGGTCCGGACTGGCAAGCTTGATCCTGGTGTTAGCACAGACCTGTGTGGCCATCAAGTAGGCGGCAAAAGGTGGCAAACGGTGGGCAACGCACGTTAATTCTGATGTTGAAAATCTTGGCGTTGAGTTCTTGTGACGTAGCTACGGTCCAGCACGTGCTGTTTGAGGTTCGCTGCCCTGGCTGCGGTGCTTTGGGCTGGTGCCCATGTGCTAACTGCGTCGAATCGCTTGGTGACCCTGAACCGGCGACGGTTCTAGGCGCGACGTCGTTGGCGTTGCTGTTCTCCCACAGTGATTTGGGGCGCGAGTTCATTCATGCGCTCAAGTACAGGGGCGAACGAGCCATTGCACGCTGGCTAGGCGATTCACTGGCTCTGGCGCACATCGCCGCCCGGCGAGACCTCAACCACAACCTTGCATTGGCGGATCGCTTGACGCTTGATGCTGTCACCTGGGCGCCAACCACATCCGCTCATCGGCGCGCCCGCGGCTTCGACCAGGCCGAGACGTTAGCGAGGGCCACCGCGAAGGCCCTGCGTGTGCGTCCGGCCAGATTGCTCAAGAGAATCGGCGCGAATGCCCAGTCCGGCAGCAGTCGCGCCGAGCGTCTAGTAGCGCCCAAATTTCGGGGCCGCAGCGCAGCAGCACATCGCGAGATACTGCTCGTAGATGACGTGCTCACCACTGGTGCCACACTGCAATCGGCGTGCGCAGCCCTGCTAGCCGCTGGCGCATCTGCAGTACACGTGGCGGCATGTGCCCGGAGGGGCATGGGCGATGTTTGAGCAATTGTCTGATGCGTCTCTGAGTTTCGCCGTTGCCGTCTCCAATCAACGTGGTCTTCGCAGCGGTCTCGACGCCTTATTGAGTGGTTGGGATTGAGGGATCGAGCGTTAAACGTCGGCAGTCGACGGCAGTAATGGGTGTGGCCCCTGTCTAGGGTGCGCGGGCTTGGTTGGTTGTTGGGTCTGGTGGATCGGCTCCTGGCACATGATCGGCCTGTTTCGCTGTTGCTGGTTGGGCTTGCCAGGTGCCGTTGGGTTGGCGGACGATGCGGTGGTTGTGTTCGTGTAGTTGGTGGTGGTGTCGGTGGCATAGCAGCACCAGATTGTCGATGTTGGTGGGTCCGCCGTTGGCCCAGTGGATGATGTGGTGCGCGTCGCAGCGGGATGGTGGTTGTTTGCAGTCGGGCCATTGGCAGTGGCCGTCGCGTGCGATGAGCAAGCGGCGTAGTCCTGTTGGCACGGTGCGGCGGGCGCGTCCGACGTCTGGGGATCCGCCTGGTCCGCCCAAGATGATGGGTATGAGCTGCGCGTCACAAGCCAGGGCGCGTACTACTTCGGATGGGAGTTCGACACCCGCGTCGGTGACACCAGTTGCGTCAGTGGATTGTCTTAGCGCGTCTAGGTCGATCAGCACACTGATTTGCGCTGACGGCAAACGCGGCGCCGTGTCGGTGCTGTTTGCATCTGTCTTGCTTGCACCGGCGCTGTTTGAAACAGTGCTGCTCGCATTGGTGTTGCTTGTGTAGCGGCTGTTTGCATGGCGGCGGTTGTGGTTGTGTAGCCGGGTGACTGCTTGTTCGTCAGCCGTGTTGTTGGTGAGTCCTGCGAGTGCGTAAGCGAGCACGTCAGCGTCTCGCTGAGCGGGACTGCGCCGACCGTTGCGAATCTGCTTGTCGTTGATCCAGTACTGCGATCGCAGAGTTTCAAGGGTGGCTTCGATTTGTGCTGCGGCGCGCGGATCGAATCGGGCCCATAGTTTGAGCATTCCTTCGTGATCCCGTCGCCAGCCAGCACCGCGGGCTTCGCGTTGACGTTTGAAACGCTCCATAGCGGTTTCGTTGACGCACTCAGCTTCGTGGACACTTCGACGAGTCTGATCAGAATCCTCCACGACAGCCGCGGTGAGCAGCTCTGCGCGTGTTTCGTCGGTGACGCGAGCGTCGCATAGCACTTCGGCTTGGGCGGGAGTGATGTTCCCTTCCGAGAGTGACTGCAACACTTGGCTGTGTTCGCGGGCTTTTTGGGCGGTGCGTGTGATGCGGCGCGCGTCGCGTTCGCTTACGCCTGTGGCTTCGCGCAGTTCGACATGTGGGCTCACGTCGGGCACGCGGCCGTGGCTGTTGAGTTGGTCTAGTGCGCGTAGGACTTCGATTCGGTAGCCCGCTGTTTGGTTCTCATGGCGCTGAATATCACCCAACACGCCCAGCAGCTCACCACGCTCAAGCCCAGCAAGACCCGCAGCATCCAAACGACGCAACACCAACACCCCAACCTCGCCTGACGGGACGGCTGCACCAGTAGCACCGGCAGCATCAATCGCACCAGTCTCTGTGCCGCCGCTGACTGCGCTGTTGATGACATAGCTGTTGATGACGGGTCCGTTGCCGACAGTGCCGACCGTGCTTGGGGCCTCAACGGTGTCCAAGGCACGCACCGAATCAGCCTCCCGATTGGCTCGGCTGGCGCGGTCCGATCCTTCCATCAACATGACGGCAACAGTACGAAGGGGGTGTTACACAAACTTGCCGCCAGCCGAAGGGCGCACGAAGCGTTCGCCATCTGAGCTGCCCGATTCGCTTGGTTGATGCCGTCGGGCCGGTTCTTCAACATGACGGCGACAGTACGAAGGGGGCGTTACACAAACTTGCCGCCAGCCGAAGGGCGCACGAAGCGTTCGCCATCTGAGCTGCCCGGTTCGCTTGGTTGATGCCGTCGGGCCGGTTCTTCAACATGACAACAACCGTACGAAGACGGTGTGACATAAACGGTTTGCCAGCCGCGAAGCACAGACGGCGTCTACTGCGGGAGAGCAGCATCAGGGCAGCGTCGGCGGGGAAGGCTCAGCTAGGTCTCGATTAGCTCCAGGATCGAGGTCTCCGACAGGCTGGTGCGGATGTCGGTATCGGCCACCGCCGGCACGTCGGGACACCAGCGTGACATAGCCGCTTCCAGGGCGGATTTCACCCTGACGGCAATTGCCCGGGCGTCGGCTCGGTCGCACTCAATCACGACACTGTCGTGGACCGTCTGAACTGCGCTGGCGGACGGATAGTTCGCCAAGATCGCACTCAGCCGCCCATACGCTTCCAACATTACGTCTGCTACGCCGCCTTGGATGGGGGCGTTGCGGTAGGCGTTGGCCATCTGGCCCACTCTCGTGTGCAGCGCTCGCTGCAGCAGATAGTGCTGCTTGGTGCAGCCCATAGCGATGCCTACTTCGTCAACCACGGCGCGTCGCAGATACCGGTGCTCAAGCAGCTTTTCTACGGCTGGGCGAAGCGAGCCCGCTGACGATATTGAGGGGGGCGCCAGATCAAAGCGGTCCAGCACCCGATGCCACACTTGCGCTGGTTCATGCTTCTCTGAACAGCCGACTACTGCTGCGGCTTCGCCTAGCACCCAGTCCACCGAGAAGGTGAACTGTTGGCGACGCCCAGCCGGTGTCCGGGAGTGCATTGCCAGTGGCGTGCCATCTGATCTCACGACTACAGGTGCCGCGAATGCCAGTGACCAAGCCACCTCGGATACATCGATTTGGCGTCGGTCAACCTGCGCGCCTTCGCTGATCGCGGCTGGGTCGATTGTGGTGGACCATTCGGTTGCGAGCAGCGCCTCGTGTATCTCCTCGGCGCTGTGATGTCGACGTTGCTGGTCGCGCAACGCTCGTCGGGTCTCGTCGGTCCGAGGCCACAGCGCCCCTAGCCGCAACGTCAGCGGCCAATCCACCTCTAGGCAGGTGGCTGCGAAGTGACCGACGAAACGGTCACGTTCCTCCACCCAGCGGGCAATGCCGGGATACGCAGCTAGGTAGGCGTCGATGAGCGCATCTGCTTCATCGCGGCTGGTCGGCACGCCAGCGTCGGTGAGACCGCGAGACAACCCTGCACCGCGTTGCCCGTAGAGGATCCCAAAATTGATGCGTTTGGCCTTGGTACGAAACTCCTCATAGCGGGGTCGATCCATGGCGGCCAGCCCCGCTGGGCCTTCCATGTTCACCCCGAACATCCGCTCGGCGGTGGCAGTGTGAACGTCAAGACCCTGACTGAATGCGGTCCGTAGCCCTTCGTCTCCCGCTAGCTGAGTCGCAAAGCGCAGCTCGGCCTGGTTCAGATCGGAGTAGACGAAGACGCGCTCATCGGCAGGTTTGATGTATGGCTTCAGCCGAGGAGTGAAGTTTTGGGCATTCGGATTGCGGCTGGCCAGCCGGCCCGTGTTGGTGCCCACGACCTGCAAATACTCCGGGTGCAACCGCCCGTCGGGCCACAGATGGTCGCGCATGGTCAGCCCATAGGTGCTCAAGGTCTTGGACAGATCGCGATAGGCCAGCAGCGCTTCGCAGATGTCACTGCCTATGCCAGCCAGCACCGACTTTCCCAGCGAATCGGTGGGTGCGAGCGGGCGGGGCCGACCATCAGTCTTGGTTGTCCATGCCTCTACCTGGTCTTTCGCGAAGTGATTCAGCACGTTGCGAACCTGCTGCTCGCTCTCGGGATTCCAGCTCGGTTGCAGGCCATCACCGAACAGGTCGCCCTGTCCGCCGCCGGTTAGCTCAGCAAGTCGGGTAATCACCTCAGTGCGTTTTTGTGCAAGTGTTTCAAGCGCGGCTTCCCACCCGTCGGGGTCAAACGGGAGACCGGCTCGCTCCATACGGTCCAAAAACGGCCGCGCTGCCTGCTCTATGCGGCAGACCTCCTCCAAGCCAGCTTCGGCTAGTCGTAAGCGCAACTGATCCGATACCCACAGTGTCTCAACGACGTCTGCGGCTGCGTAGGCCACTTGGCGGTCGCTGAGTGGTCCGTGGGCCGTATAGGAGAGCTGCGTAGTGGCTTTGCCTTCAACGCTCAAGCCCAGATAGTGCTCGGCGGCCCAAGCCAAGCCGTGAAAGAAACTGAAGCCGGTTAGACCTTGGTGCAACAACGCATCGGCCAACTGGGCGTCCCACCAACGAAGCGATTCGACCGCAGAACCGGCCGCTATGGCTGGATTGATGAGGTGGGTGTCAATGACTCGGTCGTCAAAGGTTGCGTTCCATGCGTCAGATGCCAGCTTTGCGATGCCTAAGCCCTCGTGCAGCGCTGTCGCTAGCTCGCCTACATCGTGGTGGGTGACATCAACGACCCAGGCTCGTTCGGAGCCACTGAGGTCTCGAGTCGCTGCGGCTATGACCCGAAGCTGCGGAACGTGGCCCCGGAGTTTGAGTTGACCAGGCTCGTACACCGTCTCGGTGTCGACGGCTCGTGCTGTTGAGGTGGCCAATGCGTCGACAAAGTCCGCAAGTGCGTCACAGGTCACGAACGTGATCGGCACCTGCGCTGGATCCGCCGAAGCTGTGGGGCGCGGGTCGAGTCGCCTCGGGTCAAGTTTGCCAGTGCTTGGCGGAGTAGCAGCGGCGTCGACGGAGTCCACGTTCGTACCCTATGACCGCTATGTGACAACAACCGGCAGCCGCGTTCTTGGGGTCGCCACCGATCGGGAAACCTCCTCATTTCAACATGGGGAAACGCGGGAGCCTCGAGGCTGAGGGAAACTCGGGCGATTTGTCAGCTAGTGCTGTAACTCACTGGGTGAATCACGGGTACTGAACAGCGATGAAGTCCTCTGGCGATCCCTCGCCCGCTTCGGTCTCAGCTTCAATCAGCGCATGAAGTCTCTTGGCGACAGGCCCCACTCTGCCGTTTCCTATGGGAGCGCCGTCCCATTCCACTACCGGGAAGACGTGGGTATCACCGCCTGACATGATGAGTTCGGCTCCGGCTCGGGCTTCGTCTGCCAAGAGTGGCCGTTGCTCTACTGCGCGCAACAAACCTTCGTCGCGCAGCGGGCCGCGAGCTAAATCCAGTAGGCGTCTCATGGTGGTGCCGTGCAGGATTCCGTCAAATGGGGGAGTCACGAACACGCCATCACTGCTCACGCTGCAGACGTTCAGCACGCACGCCTCGGCGATATAGCCCCCGTCGTCCACGATGATGCCGAAGGTGCCGCCGTTATCGGCTGCTTCCATGTGTGTTAGCACGTTCAGTAGATAGTTGTTTGACTTGATCTGGGCCAGCAGCGGCGGTTTCATGGGCGTGTGACGCACCGTAGCTTCGCGAAACCCATCTCTCATTGGATCGAATCCGCCCGCACCGAAGCTCATGGGGTCTAGCACCACGCAGTAGAAGCACGTCTCCTCACACTCCGCGGGCATGAACGAGAAACCGCCCGGACCGGCTGTCATCCAGTACCGGACAATGCCGTTGCGAGCTCCCGAGGAAGCAACTGTGTCTGCGACAATCTCGATGAGTTGGTCCTTTGACCATTGGACTTTGAGGCGAGCGCCAGCGGCGCTAGCCAGTAGTCGGTCGATATGGATGCCGAGGCGGTACAGCCGTCCGTTCACCAGCGAGCAGGTGTCAAACACGCCATGCCCTCGATGGACCATGTGGTCATCAAGCGGCACTGTCATAACGGTGGGATCAGTGACCACACCGCCGAGATAGGAACTGAACATGGCGTAGCAGCCGCGCTTGCCCTTGCGCTTGGCTGTCATGCGTTGAACTGCTTCGGCGGCACTGAGCACTTGGCGACCCGGGCGCAGACCTGCACTAGACGTGTGGCGCGTCGCAGCATCACCATCTTGGGGGACCGTCCGCAGCGCCACGTTCGCATCCTAGATGCGCTGTCCCTTCGGCTTGAGGGAGTGTTGGCAATCTCGGCGAAGCTGACAGTCTTGGCGGCACATCGCCCGATACCTGGCGGCCACCTCGCATAGCCTCACGCGGTAATGGCGGTTCCAGATGCGCAGGATGCCTCTCCGACATTCGGGCCCACGGCATTGCTCACACCGGCCAACCTGGTGACCATCGCCCGGATCGCTGTTTCGCCAGTCTTCATTGTGATGGTCGTATCTTGGGGGGCGCAGTGGACAACATTCGCTGTCGGGTTCGTCATTGCCGCGACGGACTATCTCGACGGCACACTTGCCCGACGTCACGGGGCTACTCGCGCTGGTGCCTTCCTGGATCCGTTGGCAGACAAGGTGCTAGTGCTTGGCGGGATGGCTGCGCTTGTGTGGAACGGTCAGTTCCACGCTGCTCCGGTGCTCATCATCGCGGTGCGAGAGCTGGCGATTAGTGCCTATCGGTCTCGTGCGAGCCGACGGGGTATCACTGTGCCCGCGACCAAGCTGGCCAAGTGGAAGACCTTCGTTCAGTTATGGGCCATTGGCTTCGCGGTCATGCCCCCAACCGCAAGCGAAGCTCATTGGGTAGCTACTTCAACCCTGTGGCTAGCAGTCGCGCTAACGATGTGGACTGGCTGGTCGTACCTTCGCTCGGCTCGCATTGTGGCCGCTGAGCAGCGCAGCGACAAAGCCTGCGGCTGACTCACTCGGGCCATGCGGAGCGGGGGCGCTCCTGTGTGGACGCTTAGAAGCGCAGGCGGACACTAAGTTCGTACAGGCGGATGCCTAGTGGCATTAGCGGACGCCTAGTGTCACAGCTTGTGAAAACAGAGATCATCGCGGTGGGCACCGAACTATTGCTGGGCCAGATCGTCGACACCAACTCGTCATGGATGGGCGAACAACTCGCTTTGGCTGGCCTGGACAGCCACTACCAAACGAAAGTCGGCGACAACTTCGATCGCATTGAGGCGTCTCTACGACTGGCGCTTGACCGTAGCGACGCGGTCATCGTGTGCGGCGGTCTGGGGCCCACACCCGACGACATCACCCGCGATGTCCTGGCGTCGGTTATGGGTGTTGAACTGGTTTTCCAAGAGAGCATCGCCGAGCGGATTCGGGCCATGTTCGCAAGTCGCAATCGCGCCATGCCCGAGAACAACTTGCGCCAGGCCATGGTGCCCGAAGGCGCAACGCCTATTCCCCAACAGCCCGGCACAGCGCCTGGCTTGATAGCACCGATTCGTTGGGTGCCTGGTGTAGGACCGGTGTCGGTCGATGGACAGTCAGACGGGCTATCTGACTGGCCGTCTGGCAGTCCATCTAGCAACAATGCGCAGGCGGCGCATCGGGTCGTGTACCTAGTGCCGGGTGTTCCCTCTGAAATGCGAGCGATGCTGCACGGCACCGTCTTGGCGGACTTGCAGCGCCGCGCTGGTGTTAGTGCCGCCATCGAAAGCCGGGTGCTGCGCACGTGGGGTCAGAGCGAATCGGGCCTGGCTGAAATGTTGGCCGGTCGCATCGACGAACTGGAGGAAACCGCCAACCCGACGCTTGCGTTTCTTGCAAGCGGAATCGAGGGAATAAAGGTCCGCATTACCGCCAAGGCGTCCGATTCGGCCGAGGCATTGAAGCTAATCAATGCTGAGCAAGCGGTGCTGGAGCCCTTGCTCGGAGACTTGATCTTCGCCTACGACGACGACACGATGGAAACCGCAGTGCTGACCCAGTTAAAACGACTGGGGCTGACACTGGGCGTGGCTGAGACGATAACCGGCGGTCGCATGGCGAATCGGCTGTCGTCGGCGGAGGCCAGATTGCGAGCTGGTGCCACCCTCAGTGAGGCGACGCCCGGCGACGCTGCACTGGCGGGTTCGGATAGCGACGACCAGTCAAACCCGTCAGACTCAAGCAGATTCGTGGGAGAACCCGGCTTTTTGGCAGGCGCAGTTTTCGCAGGAGGCATAGTGGCCCGCTCGGAATATTTGGCTGAGTACCTGATTCAAGCTGGCTCCTCGGAAGCCTCCCCACCGGCCGACGGGGATCCCTCGGCGGCATCTGTCGCTTCAGCGCCACCCCTCGCGAGTGCTCCAGGAGCTCAAGCACTGGCTCGGGCGGCGCGTTTGCGCACCGGCGCAAGTGTGGGACTGGCAGTGACTGCTGTGGACAACAGCGCATCGGTGCCACAGCAGCACCCCAACGGAACAGCATTCTTGGCCGTCTCGATGGCTGCACCGGAATCAAATGACAGTACCGGCACTGCGACCGAGCGCGAACTCACCGAAGAGGTCCACCTTCCCGGCGACCGCGAACGGCTCGCCGACTACAGCGCCATCTCGGCGCTAAATCTGCTGCGCTTGATGCTGGCTGGCCGTCGCTAGAGGCCAGATTCCAGGCTGCCGCTGATAGAGCGTCGTCGATGGAGCGCAGCGGTGTCGCACGAACTCGTCGCACGAACTCGGGCCATCGATGGCAGGCTGACGCGATGCGCTTCGGATTCTGGACCAAGAACGACCAGCACCCCTCGGCGATCATTGAGTGCTGTCAGCATGCTGAAGCCTCTGGCTGGGATGGCCTGTGGTTCGCCGATCATTTCATGCCCAATGAGGACAACGTGGATCAGCCCGTGCATGAGGCGTGGTCGATGTTGGCCGCGCTGGCCGTAACGGTTCCTCGGGTGCGACTCGGCCCGTTAGTCGCGGGTAACACCTATAGGAATCCAGCACTGACAGCCAAGACAGCGACAACCATTGACCACCTATCCGGTGGCCGGGTGGTGCTTGGCATTGGGGCCGGTTGGCAGCAGAACGAACACGAGGCCTATGGCTTTGAATTCGGCTCTTTACGCAGCCGCATGGATCGTTTCGACGAGGCGGTCGAGATCATCAGCTCGTTGTTGGACCAGCACCGAACGAGTTTCGTCGGTGAGCACTACACAGTGGCACAAGCGCCACTCGACCCCAAGCCGGTGCAATCGCCAATACCGCTGCTCATTGGAGGTGGTGGCCGTCGGCGCACTCTGCGCACGACAGCCCGCTGGGCCACCGAGTGGAACTACTGGGGCATGCCCAGCGACATAGCCGAACTATGCGCAGTGCTGGACGGGCACTGCGAGGCGATCGGTCGCGACCCCGCAGAGATCAGTCGGTCTGCGTGCGCATTGCTGTTCATCAATGAGGACTCCGCCAAGCTGGACCGATTCCGTGGCAGGGACTTCGGCCGGGCCACGATTGTTGGCACGCCCGATGAAGTCGGCGAAGTCGTTGAGCAATATCGGCAAGTCGGCGTTGAGGAGTTGATCATCCCGGACTTCACGTTCGGTCCTATGGAGGCCAAGAAGCACTCAATGGACCTGTTCATCAACGAGGTAGCGCCGAACTTCAGATAGGTCCCGGGTAGATCCCAGGGTCAGCATCCGCAGCGAAGCTACATCGTCACACCCAGGACGGGTCTGCGCCTAGACGTGGTGACCCGGTTCGGCTTGGCCGCGCGCTGGTAAACGAGGACAAGACCAAGTCAAGCAGGTCTGCGTGTTTGACGGGGGGGGGGGCGGGGTGTGTGCTACACTCTGCCCGCTGTGCCAAAGCAGGCACGCAAGCAGACTGAGGTGAGCTTCTAAAACCAGTCTGCGGGCGAACTTCAGGAGTATGGGAGGATGTTCATGGGCGATTCAGGTTTACAAGTCGGCGTCGGCGCGAATGGGCGGCGGCACCGCCGGTCGGTCCTGGCTTTGGTGAGCGCTTTGGTACTGGTGGCGTCGATACTGGTGAGTTCGGCTCCAGGTTCGGCTCAGGAGTCTGTGGCTGAGGTTGATTTGGTGGCCGAATTGAAGGTGAAGCCTTCCAGCGAGGGGGCCGTCTTGTCCTGGGTCTATAGTGAGGAGCTTGGTGCTGATGTTGATTGTCCGATTTCGCGCTATGTGATAACCATATATGAGTATGCTGACGGTGAGTATGAAACCAAGGCTAACGAGTATGTTGATGTTCCAGCTAGTGGTTTTGAGGTTACTGGTCTTGATCCGTTGACGGAATATGCTGCTATGTTGTGGTCTTATTCATATAGTTGCAAGAGATATGGTAGAGGTAGCGGTGTAGTTGCGCATTTCACTACTACCGAGATTGATAATGGCAGTGAGGTGTCTTTAGATTTAGGCGGCGGCGAGACTACGGTTACTACAACTACCACGACGACCACTACACCTCCAACCACGTCAACTACTACAACGATCCCTCCAACAACTACTGCACAGAACGAACGACCCCGGCGCTGGAATTATATTTCCTCGCGGAATGAATGGAGACCTCAGTGGCCTGTTGGTCACCCTATTGTGAAGGTCGTTCCATCGAGCACCGGGATGGTTATGACTTGGACATTTGCTTGGTATTATGACAGAGCCAAAACGCAAGTTATAGAAGAGGAGGTGATGGATACAATTGACTGTCAGATTGGTCATGCACAAGTCAGAATATATGAAAATCTAAAGCCAGAATACTGGAAGACTCACCCCGATGGTCATATGTACTTCATGGGGTCTGTTACAAAGTTGAGGAGTTCGTACAAGCGGGTTATATTGGAGGATATTGAGTTTCCAGGGGCTAGGTTTGAAGTCAGCAACCTGAAACCGCTAACTCAATATAGGCTTCAGTTACATCAATTGGAAACATCCAACTGTGTGCTGCCCATTTTGTTTACGTCGTTCACTACGCTCGCAACTACCGCGACAACCACTGCCACTACTACGATCCCGCCAACTACGACTACCACCACTACCACAACTACTCCGACTGACGAGTCCAGCGACGACGATGAACCCAGTGGTGATACTGATAGTGAATCCGATAGCGACATTGTTTCAGTGTCGGCGGGTGGGTCCCGTTTGTGTGGGCTGCGTGCCAACGGGACTCTTCACTGCACAAAATGGCTCGGCAAGAACCGGTTCAGTGAGTCTGATACTCCTGAGGGTATATTCACGGCTGTGTCGGTTGGTTATGCACACTCGTGTGCGGTGCAGGTAGAAGCTGAGATAATTAGTTGCTGGGGCAAGAACCAATATGGTCAACTGAACGCGCCGACTAACAGTGGGTTCGTTACAGTTTCGGCGGGCAGATATCACAGTTGTGCTATTGATGCTCAACACGTGGTTACTTGTTGGGGCAGGAACCGTGATGGCGAGGCTGAAGCCCCGTCTGGTGAGTTTGGTGCGGTATCGGCCGGTCGGCGGCACACTTGCGGAGTGCTGCGCAATAGCGGTGCGGTCACTTGTTGGGGCTACAATCGTGACGGGCGATCGGATGCTCCATCGGGTGATTTCGCTGATGTAGCTGCCGGAACCAGGCACTCCTGTGGGCTGCTCACCGATGGTTCCATTGTTTGTTGGGGCAATAACAGCAAGGGCCAGACAGATGTACCAGTCGGCCAATACACTGCGGTATCAGTGGGTAACTGGCAATCGTGTGGGCTGCGTACTGACGGTACTGTAGCGTGTTGGGGTGACGGAAAGTATGAACTCGCTGAACCATTCCGGTCCACCGAGTACACGGCTATATCGGTCGGTCGCTGGCATAGCTGTGGGATAGGAACCGACGGTGGCGCTCACTGTTGGGATCGTAAAACGCGCTAAGCGCCTGATTGCTAGCCGCGACGGGGAGCAGACGACCGAAAGATCGGCGGACCGGCCGAGGTGATGCCGTCAGCCTCAAGCACGTCGAGTGCTGCACTATCTAGTCCGGCCAGCTCCGTCAGTACCTCGCGGTTGTGTTGGCCGCGTTCACCGACAACTGTGCCGCGTTGGGCTCCCGCGTCGGCACCGCCGAAGCGCCACGGCGACTGCGGGACCGTAAGCGGCACGCCATCTGCGCCTGCTGCGACTTCCACGAACGCGCCGCGTTCGGTTGCCCATTCGGTTTGCGCTAGCTCGGGCACGGTGCGCACCTCTGCAGCCATTACGGCCTTTACTCCTATCGCAGTTTCGACTGCTTCGGCGCTGTCGAACTGGCTTACCCACTCACCAAAGATGGCCTCCAGTTCGCTGCGGTGGTGTACCCGGTCTTCAATGCGGGCGAACCGCGGATCCTCTAGCAAGTCGGGGCGACCCATGGCCCTTGTGATGACCTTCATGCCGAAGTTGGCGGTCACATCCAGGGTCACGTTTACATGCCGACCGTTAGACAGCGGATAAACCGCACACCAGTTCTGACCGGATTTGAATCCCATCTGAGGGTCTTGGCCAGTCAACTCTGTAGCGGCCTGGTCGTTGCACATAAGGGTGCTCTCAGCCATCGACACCTCCACTGCCTGCCCACGCCCCGTCCGATGACGCATGTGGAGGGCGGCCAGGATGGCGCCAACCGCATGCAAGCCAGTAGAGGTATCGGCGTGCGACATCGGTTCGTTGCGGTACGGATCGTTGCCTCGCCGCCTCGACACCATCTCGGTCACGCCAGCCTCAGCATGCAGGACCGACGCGAAGGCACCACGATGGCTACGGCTGTTGCCATGTCCCCAGCCCGACACCGACGCCACAATGACCCGCGGATTCACCGCAGCGAGCGCCTTGTAGCCCAGCCCTAACTTGTCAAGGACCCCAGGGCGATAGTTCTCAACCACGATGTCGGCCTTAGGCACCATTGCCATCAGCACATCACGCCCAGCCTGCGTCGTTAGGTCTAGTGACACACATTCCTTGCCCGCGTTGAAGTGGGCAAAATACGCCGATTGGCCTTCCACTTGGGGCACGACGAAACGTGTCAGGTCGGCGTCTGGCGGTTCAATCTTCACAACCCGTGCGCCAAGATCGGCGAGTAACCGACCCGCGATCGGGCCAGCGACAGCACGTGTCAAGTCGAGTACCAGGATGTCTTCGAGCGGCCGTTCCACGCCGCCCGACGATAGAGCCATATGTCGAGGGCTGCCCGCTAGTCAGCTAGTCAGACCTCAGTGCTGATCTGTGTTGATCTCGGCCACTAGGTGGGCAACTCGCATCTCGCCCTCGCGGGTTTGGCCGCCTAGCTCCATGAACTGCTCCATGGCTGGCTTCGCCTGTGGTGTGCGCATTAGCTGCTGGAACAGATACTGCTCCTCAAACAGCCCCTCCCGCAGCGGCAACTCGTCGGCCGCGTTGACAGCCTGCTTGGCCAGCGCGACTGCTTGGGGTGGGAACTTGGCGATGCGGTACGCCAGATCTGTCACGAAGGGCCGTAGCTGGTCGGCTGGCAGCGCGCGGTTCAGGTAGCCCCATTGCTCGGCATTGCGTGCATCCAGATCGACGCCGCCCAGGATCACCTCCATGGCACGGCCGCGCCCGACCAGACGGGGAAGCCGCTGCGTGCCGGTGCCGCCTGGCAAGATTCCGATCGGCACCTCCATCTGGTTGATGACCGTCTGGTCAAGCGCACCAAAACGCATGTCGCACGACATCGATAGCTCACTGCCGCCACCGCCTACTCGGCCAGCGATCTCAACGATGGTCACCTTGGGCATCGTTCGGTAGCGCTCGCACATCAGGTGAAACCCAGCATGCTCAGCGGGTCGCTCCGCTGGCCCTTCGGTGGGGAAGCCCAAGATCGCCGTCACGTCAAAGTGTGCGATAAAAAAGTCAGGGTTGTCGCTGCGCAACACCACCACACGCATTGAGTCGTCGCCAGCAGCTAGCACGCTGAACTTGGCCAGCTCGCGGAACAACGCTGGCGTCATCACGTTGATCGGTGGTGCGTCAATAGTGACGAAGGCAACGCCTGCATCGCGCTGAATGTGCAGCAGCGCGAAATCGGCGTCGGTCATGTGGGCATCGGACTTTGGGGCCGGAGAAGTCATGGCCGCAGCGTGCCACAAGCCGAAGCCACTCCGCCCGATTGCTATGTCTAGTAGTCAAGCCCGCTCTTGAGCCGAGTCTAGTGTTGCTATGAACTGCTGTTCGGAACTACACTGCTGTTATTCTGCAGTGCCAGGAAAGATCAGCTCGCAATAATTCGGCCGTGCTTTGTCACACCCACGTTCTACGGTGCTGATCAACGGCATCGCGCACCGGGCGCGGCCAAACGGGAGTCCGAGGAGGACGACATGACTAAGCAAGACACAGAACGGGATCGAGCGCTGGACATGACGCTTACGCAGATCCGGCGTCAGTTTGGCGAAGGCTCTGTGATGAAGATGGGCGACAAACATCACATGGCGGTCGAGGCCATCTCTTCAGGCAGCCTCGCTATTGATCTAGCGCTCGGAATCGGCGGCTTTCCGCGTGGCCGGGTAGTGGAGGTGTACGGCCCGGAGGCATCGGGCAAGTCCACACTCGCCATGCACCTGGTGGCCGAGGCGCAACGAACTGGCGGCGTGTGCGCATATGTAGACGCTGAGCATGCGATGGATCCGCTCTACGCCAAAAACATCGGTGTTGATGTTGACGAGTTGTTGATCTCTCAGCCCGACACGGGAGAGCAGGCGTTGGAGATAACCGACATGCTCATTCGCTCCGGTTCCATTGATGTTGTGGTCGTGGATTCGGTGGCGGCACTCACACCGAGGGCAGAAATTGAGGGCGAAATGGGCGACACCCATGTCGGCCTCCAGGCGCGCCTCATGTCCCAAGCGCTGCGCAAGCTCACTGCCAACTTGAACAAGACCAAGACGATCTGCGTGTTCATCAACCAGTTGCGCGAGAAGATCGGAGTCATGTTCGGCAGTCCTGAGACCACATCGGGCGGTCGGGCACTGAAGTTCTACTCCTCTGTGAGGATCGACATCCGCCGCATTGAGGCCATCAAGATGGACGGAGAAGTGGTCGGCGGTCGTACTCGCGTCAAAATCGTGAAGAACAAGGTGGCGCCGCCGTTCCGTCAAGCCGAGTTTGACATCATGTACGGACAGGGCATCAGCCGCGAGGGTTCGCTGCTTGATGTCGGCGTTGAGCACGGCATCGTTAAGAAGTCCGGTGCTTGGTACACCTATGAGGGTGAGCAGCTAGGCCAGGGCCGCGAGAACGCCAAGAGGTTCTTGATTGCCAATCCTGAGGTCACGGTGGAAATAGACGGTCGAATCCGTTTGGCGCTCGGCATAGGGGCTGAGGGCGAGCCAGTTGACAGCGATGCAGACGTGCTGGATCGTCTTGACCAAGCCCAGTCGGCGCGTGTCCAGAGTGCCCACGCTGACTAACTGACAGGCGGACTGACCGACTGGCCGACCAATTGTCTCGAGCAGTCTCATAGTCTTGTTGCAGTGGCGGCAGACGAGCAAAGCCAAGAGCTTGCAGGCCAGCGGAGCTACTTCGTTCGTACCTACGGGTGCCAGATGAACGAGCACGACTCCGAACGCATAGCGGGTTTATTGGAAGACGACAACCTGGTTGCCGCCCCCACGATGGCCGATGCAGACGTCATCGTTTTGAACACTTGCTGCATACGTGAGAACGCCGACAACAAGCTCTATGGACAGTTAGGGCACCTCAAGCGCCTCAAAGACGAACGGCCAGATGTGCAGATTGCTGTCGCAGGCTGTCTCGCTCAAAAAGATCAGCATCTTGTGCGCCAGCGGGCGCCACATGTAGATGTGGTGTTCGGCACGCACAACGTGGCCCGCGCTGCTGAACTGCTCTGCGACGCACGGAACTCTGGTCCTGTAACGGAGTTACTCGCCGAGTCAGAGGAGTTTCCGTCTGCGTTGCCGGTTCGGCGCGATGCTCAGCACGCGGCGTGGGTCACGATCCAGATCGGCTGCGACAACTCGTGCGCGTTTTGCATCGTGCCCTCTGTGCGCGGCAGTGAGATTTCTCGCCCGTTCGGTGAGTTAGTCGCCGAAGCGTCCCGCCTTGCTGCCGACGGCGTAAGCGAAGTGACCCTGCTGGGTCAGAACGTCAACAGCTATGGACGTGATATCACTCTGGCGCTGCGCAACGCCCAGCACTCTGCAGATCAGAACGATTGCAGTCAGAACGACTCCAATCAGCACGACCGCAAGCAGCACGACCCACATGGGGTTCTGTGGCGAGCAGGTCAGTCGTGGGCTGTGGGACGGCACACAGCTCGTCCTCTGTTTGGCGATCTATTGCGAGCTGTGGGCGCAGTTGCGGGCATCCAGCGAGTGCGGTTTATTAGCCCGCACCCCAAAGACCTGCGGGCCGATGTCATCGCGGCCATGGCCGACACTCCCGAGGTTTGCGAGCACCTCCACTTGCCGCTGCAGTCAGGCAGCGATGCCATCCTCGCCGCTATGCATCGGGGCTACACAGCCCAGCGGTTCCTGGAGCGGCTTGAAGCGGCCCGCGATGCTGTAGAGGACCTAGCAGTCAGCACCGACATCATCGTTGGGTTCCCCGGCGAGACCGACCAGGACTTCGCCGAGACGCTAGAAGTCGTCGCCGAAGCCGGTTTTGACAGCGCCTTCACATTTGTGTTCTCGCCACGACCGGGCACCGAGGCAGCGGAGCTAACCGACCGATTCGTCTCGCCTTCGGTAGCGGCCGCGCGTATGGAGCGGCTACGAGCCGTGGTGGAGCGCTCGGCATACCTCGGCTGTCAGTCCCGTGTGGGCCGCATCGAGGAAGTACTGGTTGAGGGGCGTTCCAAGCGCGATCCGGACTTGCTGACGGGTCGGACCCGCCAGAATCGGCTGGTGCATTTCTCGTCATCCGAGTCGTTGCGCGTCGGTACCTATGCGAGGGTGCGTGTGCGTCAAGCCGCAACCTTCCACCTCAGCGGAGACTTGCTGGAGGTGACGGCGCCAGCACGGCACCGCACACGCATTCCAGTTACCGCTCTCTGAGCGGCTAAGTGCCGTGGGCGGCGACGTTGGCGACACGGGCGACGCCGTTGACGCAGTTGATAGGCCGCCGGTGATCGTCGGCCCGACAGCATCGGGTAAGTCAAAGCTGGCGCTGGAGTTGGCACGGCGGGCACGCTTGACTTCTCCTGCCGCTGTAGAGCTGGTGTCGGTGGACTCAATGGCGGTCTACCGGGGGATGGACATCGGCACGGCAAAGCCCGCGGCGGCCGAGCAAGCCGAAGTGCCGCATCACCTAATTGATCTTGTCGAACCGTCGGAGCGGTTCACCGTCGTTGACTACGCGGCGGCGTTCTCTTCGGCCATGAGCGACATGGCTGCCCGGCGAGTCTTCCCGTTGCTCGTTGGCGGCACGGGCCTGTACTTGCGCGCTGCCCTCGACGGCCTAAAGCCGCCTGCGGAGTATCCCGACATTGCTGCAGAGTTAGAAGCCGAAGCTCGCGCCAGCCCCGATGCCATCGTCTCGCTTCACAACCGCCTCGCGCAGTTGGATCCGTTGGCAGCGTCACGTATGACGCCTACAAACTCGCGCCGTGTGGTTCGAGCGTTGTCGGTTTGTCTTGGTGCCTCGCAGCCGTTCTCGTCTTTCGGACCTGGTTTGCACGTTTATCCCGACGTGCCCTTCCGGATGTTGGGCATTGAAATTAATCGGGACACGCTTGATGAGCGCATAGCTGACCGCTACCGCCGACAGATGGAAAACGGCTTTCTTGAAGAGGTGCGGCGGTTAGCTCTAAGACCGCTATCGCGTACCGCCGCGCAGGCCCTTGGCTACAAGGAGCTGCGAGCCCACTTGGAAGGGCAATACACGCTGGACGAAGCGTTGGAGATCGCGGTCAGGCGAACTGGGCGTTTTGCTCGCCGTCAGCAGCGTTGGTTCGCCAGAGATCCGCGCATTACTTGGATTCCTTACCGAAGCACCGAGGAGATGGCAGACCATGTGCAACAGCTCGGATTCTGAGGCTCTGATATTGCACAGCCTGCGCACTTGCAAGGTTTAGTTGAGGCGGTTTTCGACCATGTCCAGAGCTTCGTCGCTTAGCACCGCAGCCACCCTTACCCGACTTGTCGCGGATGCACCGTAGAACTCTCCCGGCGCTACGAGGATTCCTGCTTCCACTAACAGCGTGCGAATAAATGTCCATGCGTCGCCGTTCGGGGCTTCAGCCCACAGATAGAAGCCGCCACGCGGGAGCGCGGGCTCGGGACCGAAGCGTCCCAAGATGCGTGCGAGACGTTTCAACCGAGACCAGTAGCGATCTCGTTGGAGTGCCACGTGGTCGTTGTCGGCCAGCGCTGCTGCAGCCGCTGCTTGCGCCGGGCCGGGAACCATGAATCCGGCGTGTTTTCGCACTTCCCGCAGGTAGTGAACAAGCTCAGCATCACCCGCATAGAAGCCGACTCGTACGCCAGCCAGGTTGGACCGCTTGGACAGCGAGTGGACCGCTATCACGCCATCGGTGAGCGCCCTTGCCGAGAGGCCAGTCGCAGCGTGCGCTCCCTGCGGTGCCAGGATCGTGCGCGGCGGACCGTCCCAGGTGAACTCTGCGTAGCATTCGTCGCTGAAGACGGGAATCCTTCGTTCGCGCCCCCAAGTCGCCGCTGCGGCCAAGTCGTCTAGACCGCCGGCAGGATTGCCTGGCGTGTTGATCCACAGCAGCAGGGCCCGCTTTGCGTCGGCGTCTGAGATGGCATCGAGCCGGATTGACCATCGCTCGTCTGCTGGCACGGGCACTGCTCGACAGCCAGCCAGCACCGCGCCCATGGCATAACTGGGGTAGCTGACCTCGGGAAACAGCACTGTGTCGCGTTCGGGGGTGCGTATTCGCAACCAGTGGGGTAGTCCGGCCACGAACTCCTTTGAACCGATAGTTGCTGCGATTTCGGTAGCGGCGTCAAGGCGCACACCGAGCCGCTCGTCGCACCAGCTAGCAGCGGCCTCGCGAAGCTCGAGCGTGCCTATTGACGGTGGGTAGCCCCGTTCGGAGTCTGAACCGCCAAGAGCTGCCACCACGGCGGGCATCGGCGCGTCTACCGGGGTGCCTATGGACAGATCAACCAGCCCGCCCTCATGTCGATCAGCGAGCGACTTCAGTTCATCCAGGCGGTCATAGGGATAGCGCGGCGGGCTAAAGCCAGCATTTGCGCCACTACCAGCAGGTGAATTCACTGTCGAATCATGACGCGCAGCTAGCCGTCGTCTTGAGCGAGGCTTGACGTGGCGCCTTTGTCGTCGGCGAACGTTGCGAATTCTGTGAAGAGACTGCGGGAGACTTCGTCGAGCCGGGCACGCACAACTGTGCCGTGGTCGTCGTGGGTTTCGGAGAGCACTTCGCCTTCTCGATGAACGGCTGCTAGTGCGTCGCCGCGGGCGTAGGGGATGCGCAGTGTGGTCACTTTGGTGCGGCGTCGGAGACGGTCGCCTATGGCGAGTTGAAGGTCGAAAACTCCGTCTCCGCTGTTGGAGGAAATTGCATAAGAACCTTCGTGTTTGTCCAGTAGGTGTTTCACAGTGCGTTCATCGGCAGTGTCGCACTTGTTGAACGCGATGAGTTCGTGAACGTGGCCAGCGCCTATCTCTTGTAGCACCGAACGCACCACATCGATGTGCATTTCAGGTTCTGCTGCTGAGGCGTCGACGAGGTGTACAAGCAGGTCCGCCTCGGCCACTTCCTCTAGCGTTGACATGAACGCTTCCACCAGAGATGTCGGCAGTTTCTTGATGAACCCGACTGTGTCGGTTACGAGCACTGTCTCACCGCCAGGCAGTTGCAAGCGGCGAGTGGTCGCATCAAGCGTCGCAAACAGCCGATCTTCTACCAGCACGTTGGCTCCAGTGAGGCGACTGAGCAGAGTCGACTTACCGGCGTTGGTGTAGCCCACGATTGCCACGGTGTGGTAGCGGGAGCGATGCCGAGACTTGCGCTGATTTAGCCGTGTCCGCCGCAGCCCATGCAGATCTCGTTCAAGCCGTGCCAGCCGTCGCTGAATGCGACGCCGATCCACTTCCAGCTTGGTTTCACCTGGGCCGCGTGTTCCGATGCCGCCTGCTTGCTGAGACAGTTGCCGCCCGCGGCCCCGCAGTCGAGGAAGGCGGTAGCGGAGCTGCGCCAGTTCAACTTGAGCCTTGCCTTCGAGGGTGGTGGCGTTCTGAGCGAAGATGTCAAGTATCACCGCAGTGCGATCCAGTGCTGTGCGTTTCAGTATCCGTTCCAGGTTGTATTGCTGCGCTGGAGTGAGTTCGTCGTCGAAGACGACTGTGTCAGCATCATGTTCAAGCGACGAATCCAGGATCTCGTTGGCCTTACCCCGCCCAACGAAAGTAGCCGGATCGGGCGCTTCGCGTCGCTGGATGACTCGATCCACCGGATTCGCACCAGCGGTGTCAACCAACCGCTCCAGCTCATCAAGATTGGCATCAACCTCATCGGCTGTGCGATCGGCGAGAAGCATGCCAACCAGCACGATCTGCTCCTGAAACGCCCGATCAATAAGCCCAGACTCGGCCCCACCAAACTCCCCAAAACCACCCCGATGCTCCGACCCAGCAGCCTGGCCAGCCCGCCCATCGCGCCCCTGTCCACCCATCAACCCGACCCAGCAAAGTGCTCGGCATGTTCTCGCACAGCGTCAAGCGGGAACTGGATGCCAGCCGCAACTCGTCCTGCCATGACCCGCAGTTGAGGCTCGTTGTCGTTTTCAAACCCGGTGCGGACAACGAAGACTGTGTATCGAAACGGCTCGCCAGGGCAACCAGGAAAAGGTGCAGTGTTCAACGCAACTGCGTCGTAGACGCGACCGTTGATATCGCGCGTTGCTGTACCGCTGGATTCAGATGGCTGATCGTCCTCACTGTGCAAGAAGCGCCACCGATGAGCGAGTGTTGCTGCTACCACGGCGCCGCTGCCGCAAGACACGGTCAGCCCAGCGCCGCGTTCCCAAACAGACATAATCAGTTCCCGCCTCTTGCCCTTTTCGTTTGGACCGGCGGCCCGGTCTGGCCAGATGAACTCAACGTTGATGCCAGCGGGAAAGAACTCGTCTTCGTAGGCCCGCCCTAGTTCGGCAATGCGAGCACCCAACTGCTTACCTAACTCATCGGTGTTCTCAGACGAAACCGAGGCGGGAATGTCCACAGGGGGACGCGCAAGTGCGATCACGAGGTGGGGGTTGCCTACATCGCCAGTATCAAAGTCCTTAAGATCGTCGCCGAAGTCACTGCGGATGCGTTCTTCCAAGCCCTCAGGCTTCTCCGGTCCCGGCCTGACCTTTGGCATGAACACCTTGACGAAGCGAATGCAGTCAACGTTTGGAAGACTTGGGGAAGAGTGGTTGCCTGTGTCAACGATGCAACGCTGCCTACCAGCGTCGGTTTCGCACCGGATCTCACCTGGAGCGACCTTGCCAGCGTTGACAGCGGCTGAAGCCAGGCACGCAAGCCCGTTGCCACTGATCTCCGCCAGCGAACCATCAGCGTTCCAAAGATGCATACGAAGGCGGTCCCGAGGCTGGCCCACCGAGGGGGGGTGGATCCCGATCACAAGTCCGTCGGCACCGGTTGAGTACACATAACCCATGCGTGAACTGACGCCAGAGCATCGGTTGCAAACCGCCCGAGCCAAGTCCTCAAACCCAAGGCCGAGCCCGTCAAGTGCCTTGTCAAGTGCCCGAAACTCCGGCGGCTCCAGCAAGGCAACAGCAAAGTCGTTGCCATTGGCCTCGTAGCGGTCAAGCGAAAGCAAGTTCACAGCCCTATTGTCACATCAACCAGCCCCTATCGGGCACGCGGCGCTGAGCGCGAGTGTGTATCGGGTGGGGTTTGAATGGGGGATCATGTACCCACGCGCAGTTCGCAGCGCCAAAGCCCATCCAAAGTGTTGCGGGCGGCGCTGCGCCTGTTTGAGCATGGGTGCGTGATCCCCCATTCAAACCCCACCCAACCAAGGCACGACACCAAGAACGTTCCAAAGTGTTGCGGGTGGCGCTGCGCTTGTCCGAGCATGGGTGCATGACCCCCCGTTCAACCACCACCCAGGCTCAGGCTCAGTGGACGACCAAGCAAGTCAGGCAGCAGGCTCGCGCCGGCCGAACTCCTTGAAGGTGTCCCCAATAGAAGTAGCCACCGAAGCCAACTTGGAGCGCCCCTCGTTCAACCGAGGCGCAAACTGCGTAAGGCCCTCAACCGTCCAACGCCCATCGGCGGCGATGATGTCGTCGTCGGCGAGCGACCAACCTTGGTACAAGCCGACCTCGTTGCCGCCAACGTGGAACACGCCCCCGGTGAAGGGGCAGTTCTCCATGGCCAGATACGCAACCAGGGGACTCACGTTGGCAGGGTCGTACAAGTCGAAGGTGGCAGGATCGTCTGGTGCGCGCACCACTTCTTCCAGCCCGGGAGTCTGCAACGTCAACCGTGTCCGAGCGATCGGCGCAAGGCAGTTCACTCGCACGCCGTAGCGAGCCAGCTCGCCAGCGGCCACCAGCGTCATCGCAGCAATGCCAGCTTTAGCGCCGGAGTAGTTGAACTGGCCGAGGTTGCCGAGCATGGCACCCGACGCGGTGTTGATGACCGAGCCGCTGACTTCCTTGCCTGCTTTTGATTGCTCGCGCCAGTAGGCAGCAGCCCAGCGAGTGGGGCAAAAGTGGCCCTTCATGTGTACATCGATGACGGCGTCCCATTCGGGCTCGGTCATGTTGACCACGACCCGGTCGCGCAATATGCCTGCATTGTTGACAAGCACGTGCAGGTCACCGAAGGCCTCTACGCACTGGTTCACCATGCGCTGTGCGCCTTCCCAGTCGGTGACGTTGTCGCCGTTGGCGACAGCCTCGCCGCCCATTTCCCGGATCTCAGTGACAACTTCATCGGCAGGTCCTTGATCTGCGCCGGTGCCATCAGCAGAACCGCCGAGGTCGTTGACGACAATTTTGGCGCCCTCAGATGCCATCAACAGTGCATGTTCGCGGCCTATACCGCGGCCAGCTCCGGTAATCAGGACGACGCGTCCGTCAAGTGCTCCCATTGTTTTTCTCCTGTTTTGATGATCTGGTCCGATTCAGTGCTGACGTGTCTGGGCGCCTTCAGGCTTGCCCAGGGCTCCTGGCAGCCGCTGAGTTTGCAGGTTGAGCCGCACAAGGTTGGCACATCTTTGGCGGTGACGCGAAGTCAACCGCGCAGCCCCGACACGGGTAGCTAGCACTGGGCGCTCGCCTTGTGCTCCCATTTAGGTGTTGGAGCGGATGACCGGGGTCGAACCGGCGACCTCAACCTTGGCAAGGTTGCGCTCTAACCAACTGAGCTACATCCGCGCAGGCAAAACACTGTAGCAAGCGGCTCCCGCGAGCGACTCCCGCAATGAGCCAATCCCGCGCCCGATTTGACTCTCCTCATGAAGCGGGCGCTTGGCGATCCTGCGGAGGGCGCAAGTCAATGTGCAGGTTCAGCACCCCATCGGTGAACGTGAACTCGGCATCGCCGATCATCGCGTAGTCCATGAAGTCCAGTTCTGCTTGGCGTATGAAGTGCCGACGCTCCTCGCCTCCTACGGCGGGCAGGTTCCGTTTGCGGACGGCCTGTGCACGTTCCGCGAATCGGTCGATCATGGCTTGGGGATCAAAAGTGTCGCTCATGGAGTCCCCCATGTTTTTGCTGCGCAGGTTTCAACAATGTCTCTGCTGCGCGAATGTCACTACTGCGCTGTTGAAGCTACTGCTGCTAGGCGTGTTCATCAGACCGGGGCTTCGCTGTCTACCCCAGACTCCACTCTCGTTGCCTGCGGTTCTCGGCGCGGCGCTGTGCGTCGTAGGTACAGCACGAATCCGATGCCGCACGCCAACGTGACTAAGCCGAGCAGTACTACCAGTATCCACCATGTTCCAAGGCCCGACCCGACAGCCTCGGAAGGCACGTTTGTGAGCGCATCGGTGTGTGTATCGGCCAGAAGCGATGCGATGCCGCTTATCAACGAGAAGCCCCAGTCGTCTTTGGGACTGTGGCCTTCGGGTCTGTGGCCTTCGGGTCGTTCTTGTAGACGTCGTCGATGAACTCGCCCATGGGCGGTCCGGTCTGGTCGGGCTCGGTCAGGAACCCGTCATGACCGTTGTCGCTGTCAATGTCGACGTGTTCAACCCTCATGGTTGGGCGGCTAGCCAGAGTCTCAACTATTCGCATTTGCTGATGTCGTGGATACAAAAAATCGGTTCGAACACTCATCACCATTGTGGGCGCAACGATTCGGTTGAGTGCGGCTTCAACACCGCCGCGGCCGCGTCCTACGTCATGTAGATCCATCAATTTGTTCAGCACGAGGTAGGTGTTGGCGTCGAAGCGGGGCACGAACTTGGCGCCTTGGTAGTCCAGGTAGCTCTCAATGTCGAAACGGTGGTCGTGTCGTAGTGGGAGCAACGGGTCCTCGCTGTGGCGAGCGAAGCGACGGTCAAACTCGTCGCCGGAGCGGTAGTGGATCATGGCGATCCGACGGGCATTTGCCAGACCCCGATGAGGCCCGTCGCCCTCGGCTGCGTCGTAGTAGTGGCCGTCTGCGAATTTGGGGTCGTCGAGAATCGCTAGGCGCCCCACCCTGCTCCAGGCGATCTGCTGCGAGGAGGCCTCCGCTGCTGAGGCGATGATCACCAGCGAGCCGACCCGGCCGGGGTAAGTGATGCCCCACTCAAGAGCGGCCATGCCGCCCATAGATCCACCTACAACCGCGAGCCATTTGTCGATTCCTAGGAAGCGGCCTAGCGCCCACTGCGATCGAACAACGTCGCGATTAGTGACGACGGGAAAGTCGGGTCCGTAGCGGTGTCCGGTGATCGGATTCAGCGAAGAAGGGCCTGTGCTGCCTTGACAGCCACCTAGCACGTTGGCGCACACCACAAAGTACCGATCGGTGTCGAGTGGACGGCCGGGGCCTATGAAGTCGTTCCACCAACCCTCGGTGGGTTGTGATGGCGGGTGCGCCTGGCCGTGGGCGTGGGCATCGCCGGTCAATGCGTGACAGACCAGCACAGCGTTGGAAGCGGTGTCGTCGAGGACTCCCCAAGTCTCGTACGCGAGCACTGGAGCTTGCAGGGTGCCGCCGCTTTCGAGCGTGAAAGGGCGCTCAGGCGAAAGCTCGAAGAACTTACGTTCGGCCGCGCCAAGGGATGGCTGCCATGCGCCTGAAGCGGGCAGCGGCCAAGCGGTCGTCTCGTCGCTCGGGGCGCCTGCGCGCCTCGAAGTGTTCAAAGCTGAGCCTTCGGTGGATGAGAATCCAGCGGCCGATTTGTCGCTGGACCGGCAAGGGTACCGGTCGCCTCTGGTCCGCTTAGAGCAGACTTCAGCGGCTGTCGTTGTCGCTACTAGCCGCGAAGACTGCCAGATCGTCCAGGCGCTCATCGTTGGAGAAAACCTCGTGCAACCGCAGTCGTAGTCCCAAGCGCCGCTGCAACTGGCGGATTTCCAGTTCTTCATCCCATAAGAACAGTGTTACGGCGGTGCCGCTTCGGCCCGCTCGTGCGGTGCGGCCTGATCTGTGCAGGTAGGTCTTGTGCTCTGCTGGCACGTTGTAATGCACCACCACGTCAACATCGTCAATGTGCAGGCCGCGAGCGGCGACGTCAGTAGCGACCAGCGCTGACAGCTTTCCTTGAGCAAATGCAGCTAGCGAGCGCTCGCGCTTGACCTGGGGCAGGTCGCCATGAATGGCGCCAGCACTGATGTTTGCGTTTCGCAGTTCGCGTGTGAGTTGGTCGGCGCCGCGCTTGGTGCTTGTGAACAACAAGGTGCGACCGTTTGCGGCAATGATGCGAGCGGCCACCCGCACGCGGTCCATTTTGTGTACAGACAGGAACAGGTGACCCATCTCGGAGACAGTCACTTCGCGTTCGTTGACCTCATGGAAGACAGGGTCTTGCAGGTAACGTTGAACGAGTGTGTCTACCACGCCGTCAAGCGTTGCTGAGAACAGCAGCGTCTGATGCTGTGAGTGAATGTGACGCAGCACCCACTCCACCTGAGGCAAGAAGCCCATGTCTGCCATGCGGTCTGCTTCGTCCACAACCACCCGTTTGATGCCTGAGACATCTATGGCGCGTCGTTCAATCAGGTCAATCAGCCGGCCCGGCGTAGCTATGACTACGTCGACGCCTTGCGATAGGAGCTCCACTTGGCGGTCCAGGTTGGTGCCGCCGTAGGTAGCGATTGAACGCAGCTCGGCTGACTTGGCCAGCGGCTCCACGACCGCCGCAATCTGGTTCGCTAGTTCCCGGGTGGGTGTGAGCACAAGCGCCGATGGACGGCCGTTTACCGCACGCGGGGTCAGCGCGAGCATGGGCAAGCTAAACGCCAGCGTTTTGCCGGAGCCTGTTTTGGCTTTGCCGCATACGTCTCGTCCTGCGAGCGCATCGGCAATTGTCAGTTGCTGAATGGCGAACGGCTCGGAAATGCCCTGATCTGCCAGGGTGTCGCAGAGGGGCGCAGGTACCCCCAGGTCTCTAAATGTTGTCACGCGTGTCTCTTTGGAGGTCGTGGCCCGCAGGGGGAGTGCGGGGTCGCGAACACAGATGCGACGACGCTGGGCAGTGGGGCCACGTGGCGAACTGCCTTGGCAAGTCAGTGTAGGGGTTGACGCTGACTGGTGGCGGATGTTCAAGACGCCCGCCTCCACTACCCTGCATAGCCCCTGGCGGAGTGGCCGAGTGGTTAGGCAGCGGCCTGCAAAGCCGTGTACGCCGGTTCGAATCCGGTCTCCGCCTCGTCGGCTGTTTCGTCGTCGAATTGCAATCGCGTGCGGTCGAGTCGTACCGCCGAGTGCTAACTTGAACTGCCTTCGGGCGATTGGCGCAGTTGGTTAGCGCGCTTGCATGACACGCAAGAGGTCACAGGTTCGACTCCTGTATCGCCCACAGCCGATTTGCTGCTGGTTAGCGAGGCCTTACGGGATTCAGATGTCCTGCGGTCGGGGCGGGCGTAGCTTTACGCCGTGCGACTTGGGGTGCTCACTGGCGGCGGTGATTGTGCTGGGCTGAATGCTGCGCTGCGCGCCGTGGTGCGCATGGCGGGTCACGCTCTGGGACGCAGCGTGGTGGGCTACCGGAGGGGCTGGAATGGTGTTTTGGAAGGCGACTCCGTCAAGCTGGGGCCCGAGGCCATGCGAGGAGTGTTGCCGCGAGGTGGCACCATGCTCGGCACGTCGCGCAGTAGTCGCCGACTACAGACTGAGGGCACAGCGCCGCTGATTGCGCAGCTTAAGCGAGATGGCGTCGATGCGTTGGTGTCCATCGGCGGCGACGGCACTCTGATTACGGCCGAGCGACTGTCTCAGGCGGGATTTCCAGTGGTAGCTGTACCCAAGACCATCGACAACGACGTGTGCGGTACCGACACTTGCATTGGCTTCGACACAGCCCTCGGTGTTGCTACAGAAGCCGTGGACCGGCTACACACCACAGCACAGTCGCATAACCGGATCATGGTGCTCGAAGTGATGGGCCGCGAAGCTGGACACATCGCCGCGGGTGCTGGCATCGCGGGCGGCGCAGCAGCGATCTTGGTTCCTGAAGCGCCATTCAACATTGAAGAGATCGCGCAGCGCCTCATCGCGCGCCATCATCGTGATCGCAATGCGTCGATTGTGGTAGTGGCCGAAGGTGCCATACCCGACGGCAGCGTTGAGACGCCCGACACGGGCACCGATGAGTGGGGTAATCGCGTCCTAGACGGGATGGGGCAGTTCGTAGGCGACCTGCTAGCCGAACGAACTGGGTTCGATACCCGCACGACCGTGCTGGGCTACATCCAACGAGGAGGCCCACCCTCTCCAGCGGATCGCTTGTTGGCCAGCCGCCTTGGCGCCGGGGCCGTGGAGGCGCTCATTGAGGGTATGTCGGGATGTCTGGTGGGAGTCCACTCCACCGGCATTGCGCACAGGCCGTTGGCCGAAGTCGCTGGCCACATCCGCTACCTGAGCGCAGATCAGCTTGAGCTGCTGGACCACATCTCGACAGCGCCGGCACTGACTCAACCCAGTCGTTCACGCCGTTGGTTCTGAGTTGGCTCTCAGTTCGGCGGGTCGTTTGCCTCAGTGTCGATGAGCCCTTGAGCCCTCGTGGCACCGCTCCGCGTGGGCGCGTGGGACAGCGGCAGTGGGCGCTAAAGTGACAGCCACAAACTAACCCGGGGAGCCGAAGGGCTGAGAGGGCTACAGCAGCGCTGTCGCCGACCCGAGAACCTGATCTGGGTAATGCCAGCGGAGGAAGCAAATGATGTTTCATCGAATAAGCAAACTTTCTCGCATAGCAGCCACCGCTGTGGCTGCACTGATGTTCGTTTCAGCGTGCGGTGGCGACGGTGACGCTCCAGAGACGAGCGTTCCCACGCCACCCGAGACCCAAACGCCGACGACCGTGGCACAACCGATTGAAGGTACGACGGTGACGCTGCTCACTCACGACTCGTTCAATCTTCCCGAAGCGACGCTTGAGGCGTTTACCGAACAAACCGGTGTGACTGTTGAGCTGCTGGCGATAGGCGATACCGGCACGCTCGTCGCTGAAGCGATCTTGACCAAGGACGCACCACTAGGCGATGCCCTATTTGGCATCGACAACACGTTCCTGGAGCGCGCACTTGATGCCAAGATCTTTGAGCGGTACGAATCGCCAGCGCTGGTCGACGTGCCGGAGAGCTTTCAGTTGGACCCGCTCCACCGGGTAACACCAGTCGACTACGGCGACGTGTGCATCAACTACTGGAAGGATGCAGTGCCGCGGGTGCCCGAGACGCTAGATCAACTGACGCGTGCCGAGTTCGACGGTCAGTTGGTGGTTCAACACCCGGAGACCTCCTCACCCGGTATGGCGTTCTTGCTTGCCACCGTCGCAGCATTCGGCGACATTGACGAGGAAGGCGAGTTCATCGGGATCGGGGAGAGCTGGGAGCAGTACTGGGAGGGCCTGCGCGACAACAACGTCTCGGTTACTGCGGGTTGGGAAGAAGCCTACAACGACGAGTTCATTGCAGGAGGCGGTGACCGGTCGCTGGTGGTGTCGTACGGGTCAAGCCCGCCCGCCGAAGTGATCTATGCCGACCCTCCCATCGATACAGCGCCAACTGGAGTGTTGACCGACTCTTGCTTCCGCCAGATTGAGTTTGCCGGTGTTTTGGCAGGCAGCGACAACGTGGCAGGAGCACGGGCGCTGATTGACTTCATGCTGAGCGAGACATGGCAGAACGAAGTTCCGCTCAACATGTTCGTGTATCCCGTGAACAAGAACGCGACCATCCCCGAGGTTTTTGTGGAGCACACGACCGCTCCAGAGCAGCCACTGATGCTTGACCCGGCTGAGATTGAAGAGAATCGCGAGGCGTGGACCGAGAAGTGGGTGGAGATAGTGCTGCGCTGAGCGCGCCGCTTGCCGATTCTCCTAGTCGCCGACTGAGTGGCCGCCTGTATGGCCGACCGAGCCGCTCATAGTCCAGCCCACCAGACTACGTGACCTCGCTCGAGCCTGCGCGAGGCAGGCGCGTAGTCACGGTGATCAACTGGGCCGCAGTTGCAACTCTGCCGATCGCCTTCGTGACGGTGTTCTTTGCGTACCCAGTGCTGACCGTCGTAGCCGACGGGCTGGCCAGCCTTGGCAGCCTCCTTGGGCGCTCGGCGATTCGCAGCGTGCTGTGGTTCACCGTCTGGCAGGCCGCCGTATCGACGGTGCTCACGTTGGTGGTGGGCATTCCCGCCGCAGCGGCGTTGGCGCGTTTGGCGCCGAGGTCACGGAGGATTGTTCGAGCGGTCGTCACGGTGCCCTTCGTGTTGCCCACAGTCGTCGTGGCCGGTGCATTTGACGCTGTTTTTGACCGATTCGGCCTGGATGAAGGTGCCTTGTCGCTGCACCACTCCATTTGGGCGATCTTGCTGGCACATGTCTTTTTCAACTATGCGGTTGTGGTGCGAACAGTCGGGTCGTGGTGGGCTGGCTTGGACGGCCGCAACGCAGACGCGGCAGCGGTGCTGGGTGCTACCCCTAGGCGAGCCTTTCGGCACGTGACCTGGCCGTTGCTGCGGCCAGCGGTCGCAACCTCAGCAGCGATTGTTTTTCTGTTCTCATTTACCTCATTCGGTGTGGTTCTGATCTTGGGTGGCCCGGCACGCGCCACGGTTGAGACTGAGATCTACCGGTACGCCATTACGCGAATTGACTTTGAGACAGCCGCCGCGTTGGCGTTGTGTCAGTTGATTGCAGTGACAGCCTTGGTCACAGTCGCAGGTGTTGCCGAGCGACGCCGAACGGGAGCTCGTAGAGCGGCGGGCACAGCTTCACCAAAGCGAAGCCGTGGCTTGATTGCGGCCAACGCTGTGGTGGCCTTGATCTTGCTTGGTGTGCCGATTGCCACTCTGGTGGAGCGGGCATTTGCCGCTGGCCAGGGTTACGGCGTGGCCAACTTCGTGGCGCTAGCCGACCGCGTGTCGATGCTGCCTGCTACCGCACTCGGTGCCTTGGGACACTCGCTGATGTTCGCAGCGCTCGCCACCTTGATCGCCACCGTTGTAGGTGGACTGGCCTCGTTCGTTATCGCTGGAGGTCGAGGGTCAACAGCCAGCATCTCGCCAAGCCAGTTTTCGGCAAACCAGCGCGTTCCGGGCGTGGGCGTAGCTTCTGCGATGGCACGAATCGGTAGGCGCGGTCGCGCCAGTGTGCGCGTAGTTATGGACATCGGGTTGACCCTGCCGCTCGGTGTGTCCGCAGTAACGGTCGGGCTTGGAATGCTGCTAGCACTCGACATGCCGCCGCTGGACTTCCGCACAAGATGGTGGATAATCCCGGTAGCACATGCCTTGGTGGGGATGCCCTTTGTGGTACGAACGCTCGTGCCTACATTGCGCTCGATTGATCAGCGGTTGAGGGAAGCAGCATCGGTCCTGGGAGCCTCACCGTTGCGTACCCGCCGAGAGGTGGACGCGCCGATTGCGTCGCGAGCCTTGGCTGTTGGCGCGGGGTTCGCATTCGCTGTTTCGTTAGGCGAGTTCGGCGCCACAGCGTTCCTGCCGCGGCGACCCGACACGTTGACTGCGCCACTGGCGCTTTTCCGCTTGCTAGGCACCCCGGGGCAGGCACTGCGGGGTCAAGCCATGGCGTTGGCTGTGGTGCTGATGACGGTGACTGCAGCCTCCGTGTTGGTCATCGAAGGCCTACGCCGCACCGACGAATCATTGTTCTAGTTCGGGATTCGCTCTGATGCGGGATGCACTGGTCTCGTCGATGCGAGCCGGTTCGTCACGTCCGCAGTGCCGGATGGTCAACGAAATACGCAAGTGCATCAGGGTCGTCAATGGCCTCAACATTTGCTACCTCACGGCCCTCGACGACATCGCGAACCGCAAGCTCCACCAGCTTTCCCGAGCGAGTCCGAGGGATAGCAGGTACTTGGCCAATCACAGCGGGAACGTGCCGGGGCGACGCACCCGAACGGATCTGCGAACGGATTTTGCCCCTTAGCTCATCATCGAGCCGCACGCCGTCGCGCAACTTCACGAACAACACGACACGAGTGTCGATGCCTTCGGCTGTCCGGACTTGCTGGCCGATCACCACGCTCTCAAGCACCTCAGCGACCTGATCTACCTGACGGTAAATCTCGGCTGTTCCGATACGAACCCCGCCGGGATTCAGCGTCGCGTCGGATCGTCCGCTGATGACCATGCCACCGCTTGGAGTCCACTCGGCAAAGTCGCCGTGATGCCAAACACCCTCGTAACGCTCAAAATATGCGGCCTGGTAACGCATGTTGTCCGGGTCGTCCCAGAAGCACAGCGGCATCGAAACGAACGCGTTTCGGCACACCAACTCTCCTCGCGAGCCAGTTCCGAGTGAAGCACCGTGCTTATCGGCTACGTCAACTTCAAGGCCGAGAGCCGGTACTTGCATCTCGCCGCGATGCACGGGACCGGTGGGATCGCCGATCACGAATCCGCCGCAGATGTCGGTACCTCCAGAGAACGGGGCCAGGTGTACATCGGTTTTTGCGTGTGTGTAAATCCAGTCAAACCCCTCGGGCGCCAGAGGAGAACCCGTCACCGAAATGGTGCGCACCGTCTTGAGTGCATGGCTCTGTGCGGGCCTTAGGCCAGCTTTCATGGCGCCTTCTATGAACTTGGCGCTCACGCCGAAGAGGGTGACGCCCCAGTCGTCGGCAATGTCGAATAGCCGTTGTGGCCCTGGGTGGAACGGCGACCCGTCATAGAGCACCAACGAAGCGCCGCTGGCCAGCCCGGCGACCAGCCAATTCCACATCATCCAGCCGGTGGTAGTGAAGTACAGCAGTCGATCTCCTCGCCGTACGTCGAAGTGAACTCGCTGCTCGCTCCATAGCTTGAGCAACACGCCGCCAGCGCGATGCACGATGCACTTTGGCTTTCCGGTGGTGCCCGACGAGTACAAGATCAAAGCTGGTTGGTCGAAGTCCAGCCGCTCAAAGGTCAACTCGTTATTGACAGCGCGATGAGGCCTCAGCCAATCAATCCACGATGTGGTGCTGGTCGGCACGTCGCCCAAGCGAGCAGTTTCACCGTGATCGTAGGGTGCGACTACCAGCCGCCGCAAAGGTACGCCCATGTTGGCTAGGCCTTCAGCGATCTTCGCTGCCTTGTCGGCTACGTAATGGCGGTTGCCGTTGTAGTAGTAGCTGTCAACAGCGACCATCACTGTGGGTGAGATCTGGCCGAAACGGTTGAGCACTCCGTCGATGCCGAAGTCTGGGTTGACTGACGAGTACACGGCTCCTAGTGACACCGCAGCCAAGAAGACTACGAGCGCTTCGGGGCCGTTCGCGAGCATGGTGGCGACTCGGTCGCCTACCCCGACTCCCTCGGCCGCCAATGCACGCTGGCACGTCGCCACTTCGGCGCGCAGTTCGCCGTGTGTCATTGTGCGGTGCGCTCCATGCTCACCGACGAATATCAAGGCCTCGTCGGTCGGAGATGCGGCGTCTTCTGAGAATGGTCGCAGGTAGTTCTCGGCGATGTTCAGACTCGAGCCCTCGAAAAACCTGAGCGCCGGGCCTGGTTGGCTGGAGTCACTTGCCGACAAGTCATCGTTCAGGAACTCGCCCCCCAGCTCGCCGATGCCATAGCAGAAGTCCCAAATGGCACGCCAGAAATCCCCAGGACATCGCACCGACCAAGCGTGCAGGTCCGCGTAGGTGTGACGGTCTAAGGGGAATCCCACTTGCGCGGCGAACTGCCACATCTGAGTCCCAGCACGTCGTGCGGCATTTGGCTGCCAAAGCACGCTGGCATCCGTTGCCCGTGCATTCTGACCGACAACCGAACTACTCATTGCATGCAACCTAGTTAGGCATGCAACTTGGCTACGAATGCAACCCATTTCGCTGCAGTCGCGCGGCTCAACCTGCGGTGTTTCACATCGCTCTTAAGGACCACTACTACAGGACCACTACCACGAAATAGATGGCAGGCAGCGAACTAGGGTCAGCGGTCATGGATGGAATCTGTGACGACCTAAGCGCTGAGACCGACGCGCTGGGCGATGTAGTCGGCGATCTCAGCGAGGAGCAGTGGCGCTTGCCGACGCCCGCCCAAGGCTGGGACAGCCGCGAGACAATGGTCCACTTAGGCATGACGGACTGGGTCGCGACGGTGGCCGTTACAGATGCTGAGCGCTTCGCGGACATCAAGGCATCGGCGGAACGCGGCGAGGTGGATCTGCACACCGCAGCGGGAATTGACTTTTCACTCATGACCGGCACACAAATATGGGACTGGCTGCGCGCTGAACGTTCCAAGATGCTTGACGCGGTGCGTCCCCTGGATAGCAAAGACCGCATCCCGTGGTTTGGCCCATCAATGGGAGCCCTGTCGTTTGTAACCGCCCGACTGATGGAAACCTGGTCGCACGGACACGATGTGGCAGACACCCACGGACGGGAGCTGCCCCGCACCGACCGCTTACGTCACGTAGCGCACATCGGGGTAGGCACGCGCGGCTGGAGCTACGCGAATAGGGGCCTTGAGGTACCTAGCGGGCCGGTACGTGTTGAGTTGGCGGCCCCTAGCGGTGACTTGTGGGTGTGGGGGCCCGAAGATGCGAGCGACAAGGTGAGCGGCGACGCTTATGACTTCTGCCTGGCCGTGACCCAACGTCGTCACCACACCGAAACAGCGCTATCGCTGGCTGGCCCGCTGGCGTTGGAGTGGATGGACATCGCCCAGGCCTTTGCTGGGCCACCTACCGATGCCACCAACCGCCTCGCCGGCTGAGCAGCGCGACTTGAGCAACGTGCTAGTCGTTGGTTTGACGGGAGGCATTGGCGCTGGCAAGAGCACCGTGGCGCAACTGCTAGCTGGCCATGGAGCAGCGGTCGTGGATGTTGACGCGCTCGGGCGCGAGATCATCGCCGCTGGTGGATCGGCTGTGGAGCCGGTGCTCATGCGATTCGGTGAACAACTGCGCAGCGCCGATGGCGGCGTCGATCGTCAAGCGCTGGCTTCAATTGTGTTCAACCAACCCGACGAACTCGCGGCGCTCAATGAGATCAGCCATCCGGCCATCAACGAGCTGCTTGACGAACGGATCCAGATAATCCTGGCCGCCGATCAGACCGAAGTCGTGGTGCTGGACATGGCCGTCCTCGCGGAAAGCACCTTGGGCCGCGATACGCGGTTCCCTTATGAGATGGTGGTCACCGTTGAAGCGCCATCAGACCTTCGCCTGGAACGGCTAGTTGAACGGGGCATGACCCTTGATGATGCCAAAGCGAGAATTGGATCCCAAGCGACGGACGAACAACGACGCGAGATTTCGAACTTCGTCATCCACAACGGCAGTACCGCCGAAGCGCTAGCAGACGCAACAGCCCAACTTTGGGACGCGTTGGGTCAGCTCGCCAACCAACGCGCCGTGGGGGCCTGATGGGCTCGCCCGCACCACCCGCGCGTTACCCGCCACAGGACCATATTTTGAGACACCTGCGTCTCAGCCACCAGATGGCCGAAGACGGGACGTTGAACGCAACGATGCCGGTCCTAGACGACCTCGCGGACGGGTTGCTCGCTGAAGGAGCTTGGCTGCGGCTTGGTGCGGTGGCCACGTTGGTGGATTCCGCGGCAGGTCATCACGCTGTCGCGCAGGTCACGCCGGATTGGTCGGCCACGCTGCACCTCTCCACGGTGCTTGCCGCACGCGCCGAAGGGTCCCTGGTGACGGCTCGGTGCTCGCCACTGCGCGTGGGGCGCAATCAGGTGGTGACGGAAACATCGGTGGTTGATGAGGCTGGGACTGAAATCGCTCGCTCAATATGCACCTATGCGCGTTTACCTAGACGGGACGACACGCCGGTCGCGAATTCCACGGCACGCGAACAAGTCATTGATTTTCGCGAGGAACGCGAGCTGAACCCTAGGCCTCCGCTGGACGACTATCTGCGGATCGTTCCGGTACCGAACGAGCCTCGCATTGAGTTGCCTATGCACAACCGCATCCGAAACTCCTTCGGCTCCTTGCAGGGCGGGGCGTCCATTGTGGTGGCCGATGTGATGAGCACACATGTGGCTGAGATCTACGGCGGCGACCGGCGCCGCTCACGCTGCGTCTTTGCGGACATGCACTACTTGGCGCCAGCCCGCGGCGGACCCTTTCGGATTGATGGCGAGATAGTCGCGCGCACCGATCACCTGGTTACGACTCGTACCCGCATCTTTGAGACGGCCAACGACGCTGACCGGCTGCTACAGATTGCGACTGCGACAGCGGCATACCTGGACTGAGCCCGAATACTCGACTGCGCCTTAGAACTGGAGCACTGCTCCCTAACGATGGCGGCAGCGATAGCACTAGTTGTCACATCTGCCCTCTACCGTGCAGCACATGGTGTTGCCGCAAGACCGTTTTATTGGACGACCTAGATCCGACTTGCCGCGTCTGGCGGCATTTGATGTTGACGGCACGCTGACGTCTAGTAATGAAGGCGTGCGCAAGCGGACAGTGGCTGCGCTTGAGTCGCTGGCTGAGGCGGGCGTCATAACTGCACTGGCGACGGGCCGACCGTGGCCTCAAACGCAGCCTGTGGTGCGGCGGCTGCCAAGTGTGTCGTACGCCGTGTGTCTGAACGGAGCAGTGGTCATGGACGCCGTGGCCGAAGAGCAAATTGCCGACCGGACTATGACCCACTTTGAAGCGGTTGAAGCCGCGCAGATCGTGCGCAAACTTCTGCCCGACGCGAGTCTGGGTCTTGACCTGGCCGATGGCCAGCATTATTGGGAACATTCATTCGTGCCAGGGATGCCAGCTGACTTGCTCGCCGATTTCAGCGTTGTACGGGTAGATGACGCCATCGCAGAAGTCAATGGGGCCGTGTTGACGTGGCTGGTGCATACGCCTGCCAGGAGCTCGTTCGAGGTCGTGAGCGAACTCGAGCCGCATATGCCACTGGGGACAGAGATTCGTCACTCCGGATTGGACCTCGCAGAAATCGCGGCTGCGGGCGTCAACAAGGCAGTGGGCTTAGAGGTCGTTTGCCAGCGCTACGGCATTGCAGCCTCGCAGGTGGTCGCGTTCGGCGACGGTCTGAACGATGTTGAGATGCTCCGGTGGGCTGGGCGTGGCGTAGCCATGGCTAACGCCTTGAAGCTGGTTCAAGACGCTGCAGATCACATCGCGCCGACCAACGAAGACGACGGTGTGGCGGCAGTGGTGGAGGCGATGCTCGTGGGAGAAAGCTGGCCATCGGGGGCCAAAGGCGTCGCGTCACAGACTGGGCTGACCGGAGACTGGGCTGACCGGAGACTGGGCTGATGGAGACTGGGATGTCTGATGACGATGGCGGCACGCCCATGCAAGATGACGCCCCGTCGCGACGTCCGTCGGTTTGGGAGCGAATGCGGCGCGGCATGGCCGATCACAATGCGAAAGCCCCCCGGGGCCCGATGGGCATACCAGAAGTCGAGGACGAAACTGCAGATCCTGACTCCGACTCACTTGGCAACGAAGCCGACGACGACGATGCCAATGCTGAGCTGGTGCTAGAGCGCATCCATCACTATCGCGACACTATCCGTAGCTATCAAGTCCTCATTGAAGGGCAGCGCGTCGGTCAGATCAGAGACAACAAGACTGAGCGTTACGTGCTGAGGCCCGGCAGTTACACGCTGAGGCTGCAGTTGCTGTGGATATTCAGCCCCAAGGTGGTCGTGGAGCTTCCTGCGGGGTCGTCCACAAAGATGATCTGCGGCCCAAACGGCGGGATCCTGCAGGCGTGGCGGCTGTTCTTTCTCCCAACGACGGCAATTTTCTTGCATGTAGACGAGGACGACAACTAGTTGTAGAGGTACTTCTTCACCCCCTGACCTCCGATCTACTCGATGCACTGCCTTCCAAGCGCTGCTACTGCTAACCTTGCACATACTGCAAGCTATTGAGTATGTTCTAGTGCTGAGACCGCTATAGTGCTAACTGAAGGCCCTTGCACTTGCAGCAGGGCGTTTGGCAGCAAGGCACTTGGCATGGCCGTGAACGTTGTTGCTCAACTCGGTGACCTCGCTCCAGCCCAGCATGGTTACTTCACGCGCGCTCAAGCCTCAGCGGTGGGCGTCCCAGACTTTGACCTGACCCGCTCGGTTCAACGCGGATTCATTGACCGAGTCGGCCATGGTGTCTATCGAGTCGCTGGCGTCGGCGACGACCCCTTAGCCGAGCTCCGCGTCACTTGGTTCCGCCTTGACCCGACCAAGCCTCCCCGACAGCGTCTCACCAAGCCCACCATTTGGGTCGCTCACGAGTCAGCGGCCACAGTCCACGGATTCGGTGTCTTCGCCCCGAACCGTCACACCTTCATTGCGACTCGCCGACTCCAGCCTGGAGTCGGCACCACCGTCTTTCGGCGCAGCCGGGGCCTTGAGCGAGCCGACTGGGAAGTCAAAGACGGTTTTGCCGTCACCACGGTGAGTCGCACCGCTTCTGATCTCCTCGCCGACAAGACAGACGGTGGCCACTTGGGCCGCTTCCTAAGCGACGCGCTACGTGCTGGCGCAGTCACAATTGAAGAACTCTGTCAGCGGCTAGACCTGTCGGTCAACGCAGTCAACGCGTTGGTTGCCCACGGCGAAACCTTCGCGTTGGAATGAGCCGATGGCTGACGAGTCCGATACCCACTCCGTTCCCTATAACACTGCCCAAGCCTTTAGGGCGGCCGTTACCGATCGGATCGCCGCTGTCGCCGACGATAGCCCGTTCACTATCAATCAGCTTCGCCGCCAATTCGCCTATGACAGGCTCCTCAGTCGACTCTTCGCGACCGATGCCTCCCGCTGGATCCTGATGGGCGCAGGAGGGCTCCTGGCTCGAATCCCAGGCCATGCTCGCCACAGTCTTGACATCGACCTGTTCCACCGAGGCGAGCTGATCAATGCCCTGGATCAGCTCAATGCGCTCGGCTCCGACGCCAGCTTCGGTGATTACTTTACCTTTGACATCGCGGCAAGAAAGACCCAAATGGCTGGGTCCGCCAATATGGAGTTGTCGGTTGTGGCTTACCTCGGCGAGCGCGAGTTCGAGCGATTCAAGATCGACCTCGTTGTCGCTGCGAACATCACCGCACCGCCCGAAGTGCTAATGCCCATCCGCCCGGTCGACATTCCTGGGCTACCTGCCGCCAGCTATCGAGTCTGCGCCCTAGTTGACCATATTGCCGACAAGCACGCTGCCATGCTCGGGACTCACGGCGGAGTAGAGAGCACCCGTTACCGGGACTTGGTCGACCTAGCTGTCATTGCCAAGACGCAACGAGTGGAGGCCGCACCACTGAGAACGGCGATGCTCAGCGAGTACGCCCATCGAGGCCTACCAGTCCCCACTGAGGTCACCCTGCCTTCGGACCGGTGGATTGACGGGTATGTGCGGGCGGCCAAGTCGGCACCCAACCTGAGCCAACCCACCGCCCGCGAGGCCTTAGCCCTAGTCGCCAAGATGCTTGAACCCATCCTGCGGGGTCGCACTCATGGCATCTGGAACCCAACTACGGCTACCTGGGATAGCTGACCAAGCCCAGTAGCGCGCCAGCGACAGAGTCGTCGACACGTATATGCCGGTCGAAGCCCAAGGTTCCAAACATGAAACTGAAAATCTGCTAGCGAGACTACGAGGCCACTTGCGCCTCGCCGGAGCGGAATGCGCTAGGCAGCCTCATCGAGTTTGGCACTGAGGGAAGCCTCGGCGGGCCTGACGGTAGCGTTGGTTCTCATGGGCCAATCGCAGTCATCGGCCAGTGCAACTCCTGGCGCTGAGTTCAGATCCGAGCTTGATGCATGGCTTGAGCAGAACTGGGATCCCGACGCCAGTGTGCGGGAGTGGTGGGGAGCACTAGCAGCAGCCGGCCTGTCCAATCCGACACTGCCGCCCCCGTTTGGCCGGAGTTGGGGTCGAAGCGAAACTCGGGTGCTGGTTGAGTCTCTTCGTGCCGTGGGCGCCATCGGAGCACCGGCAGGGCTGGGCATGCTGTTGGCCGCTCCGACCATCCTTGAGCATGGAACGCCAGACCAGATTGAGCGTTTCGTACCCGCCATCGTGAACGGCACCGAGTCGTGGTGCCAGTTGTTCTCAGAGCCCGGCGCGGGCAGCGATCTTGCTGGCTTACAGACCAAGGCCATTCGCGACGGCAACGAGTGGATCGTCACGGGGCAAAAGGTGTGGACTTCTGAGGGCACACACGCAGACCTGGGAATGCTCGTCGCGCGCACGGACCCTGATGCACCCAAGCATCGGGGGCTCACCTGGTTCGCATTCGAGATGAACCAAGACAGCGTGGAGGTCAGACCGCTGCGCGAGATGACCGGACGCTCGCTGTTCAACGAGGTCTTCATTGATGGCGCTCGGGTATCCCATGAGAACATCATTGGCGAGCTGAACGATGGCTGGCGGGTCACCAACACGACGCTCATGATCGAGCGGGCAGGCATTGGTGGCAGCCACGGGCTCGCATTCGCGGCAGCCCATCCGGGCTCAATAGCGGGCGATCTTGATCAGCCGGCTGGCACCTTTCGCGGTAAGCGGCTTGCGCTAGCGGCAGGAGGAGTGGGACCCGGAACCTTCAACCAGCTCAGTAGGGAAGCCCGTACCCGCGGCCGCGATAAAGACCCGGTGGTACGCCAGCAGCTAGCAGCGCTGCACACAGATCTGGAAGTAATGCGACTGTCGGCCGTGCGCAGCCGACAGCGTGCTCAACGCACCGGAGGTGAGGGCAACCTCGCAAAACTGCGCATGACAACGGCTTTGCGTCGAGCCCGGGCGTTAGCTAGCACCATTCTGGGAGCAGACATGACCCTGTGGGGTACCGAAGCAGCGACTGATGGTGTGTTGCAGGAAATGGCCGTGTTCTCACCAGCGCCGTCCATCTATGGAGGCACCGATGAGATTCAGCGGAACATCCTGGGCGAGCGCGTATTGGGCCTACCCAGGGAACCCGGTCCCGATCGGGCGTCTTCTTTTCGGGACTTACCTCAGAACGCCACGTCCTGGTAGAGAGCGACTGGCGGTACGGCACTCGGGGGGGAATACTGTGGAGTGGTGATCCCTTCAGATCCGCCGCGGTCGTCGCAGGATTCACCAGCGTTGCCGGATGTTCCAGCGTCGCAGAGCCTCACAATCCTGTCGGACGGTGGAGCCAGCTTCTCCAGCTTGCAGGAGACTGTGATTGAGCGACGACCATCATCTTCAATGCCGCGTCTCGCGGTGTTCGCAATACTCGCAGTCGCTCTGATTATCGCTGCGCTGTTTGTGGCCTGGGTGCGCAACGACGACGAGCCTGAAGCCGCAGCGCCCGCAACTACCACCACTACTGAACCGGCGGCCACGACTACGACCACTGCGCCGCGCCCTCCGCGCACGACACTGCCACCGCCCGCAGCGCTAGAAGGATCAATCGGCGCGCTGCCGCCAGTACGCCCCGCCGCCGAGATCGTCGGAACACTAGCCGGAGATCCGTCAAGCAATGTCGCTGGTGAGTTGTTTCAACTGAATCTCGTGACCGGAGCGGCACGCGCCATTTCGTTGCCCGGGCCGCCACACACGCTGTTTGGACTTGACGGGGCGATAGCAGTGGGCATTGGGCGCGAAGTGGTGCGAGTAGATCCCGACAGCGGCAACACTGTCCTTATCGCTGAGGGCGTTAGCGAAGTGTTGCCAGCATATGGCCCTTCGGGGATCGTGGCAGTAGCGCGTGGCAGCGAGCACCTGTTTGCTCGTGTGGTGGGCACCGATGGTGTGTTTCGCTCAGCAGTACAGATACCAAATGAAGCCGTCGTACACGGAGCTTTGGGTGACCATGTCGTGGTCTCAATGGCTGGCCGTATTATGGCGCTAGACGGACGAAACAACTCGCTGAACTTGGGCGCTGGTCGGGTGCTGGCAGTCGGGGACAGCCGCGTTGTGATCCTGCAGTGCGAGGAGTACGGCTGTCAGATCACTGATACTTCGTTCAGCGCCACGGTAGGAGCCGAACGTCGTGACGACTGGTGCGACGAAATCTGCGCGGAGGCCTCAAAACGCTTCGGCCCACGCGACGACCAAGCGGACATGATTCAAGACTGCGCGACGGTGTGCGACAGCTACCCGCTCGCGACAGGAGCGATCTCGCGGCGGCGGGTTGAACTACCTGCTGAGTTGCGCGCCGCGCCTGCGCAGCGCTGGAGCGAGCAAGGGCTAATTTCGCCGGACGGCAATCGTGTTGCCTTACGACTCGCGTACGGCACCAGCGTCCAGTCGGGCGTAGTCGTAGTTGACCTATCGGAGGACTGGAGCCGTCACTCGCCCGAAATCGGCATTGACTTGGGACACATGGCGTGGGCGCCCGACAGCAGGTTCTTGCTATACACGTTTGAGGATGACGTGATGGTATGGGACGTAGAGGCCGCCGAAGGCGAATCTCCCTCCGGCAGGGCCCATATAGGTGAGCCGCTCGGACCGATCATCTTGCGCGATATCAGCGGCTCGCAGTGAGCTTGTGCTCTGGCACAATCACGAACAGGCCAGAGGCATCAACGAGCGCGGGACCGACGGATGTATGGTCGGTCTCACACGTGACCTCTCGAGAGGTGACAACCAGTTCCACGTGCGATTTGCGGCCAACTCGGCTTGTTTCGCGCGCGTAAAAGAACAGCGGCTTGTCAATGGGCACGCCGTCTCGATAGTTGATCTCGAGACGCGCCGTGTATGCGGCGATCCCCAAACAGATCATCAGATAACCCAGCACGTCGTCCACGACCGCGCACACTGCCCCACCATGCACACGGCCGGGGGCGCTTTCGAATGCAGCGCCGAACGTGACGACAGCACGAACACCTTCGCCGTGTCGGCGCATCTCCACCTCCATTGCGGTCGGATTGGCTGGTCCACTGAACGCCCGATCACTGAACGCCATCACTTCGGCATCGTCAGGAGGTCTTGGATCTAGGTAGCGGCGTGCGAAGTAGTCAGCGGGACGCGGCACTGGTGCAGAGCCAGATTCGAGCTGTGCTGCGGTTTCTTCAGCCCATGATGCGATGTTCGCCAATGTCTGGGCATCGGTGCGATGACGCACGAACGCGTGAGCTAGCCGCCTCAACGCACCAGCGGCAGCGCTTCGTTCGGTGAGTTGGGCGTCGGGATAGACCAGATGCGGCCCCGAGCCTGGCTCCTGGCCGGGACAGTCAACCATGCGGTGATTGTTGCAGCCTGATGAGCCGAGCTTGGCCGCTAGCTCACTGCCCACGACAGCCAGCGACCGTCGCGCCGCTCCAGCCGAAGCTTGTGCGAGAAGCACTCCGAAAGCGACTCGTCGGTGAGTACGTGCTCCAAGGGGCCGCTCGCCAAGAGTACGCCGTCTCGCAGCAGCAGGCCATGAGTAAACGACGGGGGAATCTCATCGGTGTGGTGGGTAACCAGAACGGTTGCGGGTGTTTGCGCGTCGGCGGCCAACGACTCCAGGCTCGCAACAAGCTGCTCTCGGCCAGCTAAGTCCAAGCCAGCAGTCGGCTCATCAAGTAACAGCAGCTCCGGGCGGCCCATCAGTGTTCGGGCTAGCTGCACTCGCTGCTGTTCGCCCGAGGACAAGGTCGTGAACGTGCGTTGGGCTAACGGTCCCGCGCCGACGCGTTCCAGACATGCTTGGGCCCTCGCTCGGTCTTCGTCAGTGTAATTGTGCCACCAAGTCTCCAGCGCGGCGTAGCGAGCTGTCATCACGACATCCAATGCGCAGATATCGGGCCGGAACTGATCTCGTAGAGATGAACTGGCAAGTCCGATACGCCGTCGGTGCTCACGTACATCGATCGCTCCCCACCGTTCGCCCAGCACCTCAACTGTGCCAGTTGTGGGGAAGCGATATAGCGAAAGGACCTTTACCAGGCTTGTTTTGCCCGAGCCGTTAGGTCCAAGCACGATCCAACGTTCGCTGGCCGCTATGTCCCAATCCAGGGGACCCAACACAGTGTTGCCGTAGTAGACGACCGACACGTTCCGAAGTGAGACAGTCGGTCGCTTTGAGACGCGTCGCATTCTTGCTCACACGTTGATTGGTTGATCAGTGCTGGGTTGATCAGTGCTGGGTCGAACGGTGCCAGTCTGACCGGCGTGGGAGGTCCAGGTTGCATACATCGCTGCGTATCGTCCCCCCAACGCCACTAGCTCGTCGTGGGAGCCAAGCTCCACTACTCCGCCCTCGTCGATCACGGCGATTCGATCGGCGCGCATCGCTGTCGCCAATCGGTGCGCGATAAGCACTGCGGTGCGCCCTTCCAGCAACAAGTCCAGCGCGCCCTCAATCTCGGCCTCCGTACTGAGATCGACGCTGGATGTGGCTTCGTCAAGCACTATGACACGAGGTCTAGCCACGAACGCTCTGGCCAATGCCAGGAGCTGTCGTTCGCCAGCAGATAGCGAGACACCCCGCTCGTGTACGGGAGTGTCGGCGCCATCTGGAAGGCTCTCGATCAGCCTGCGAAGTCCCACTAGGTCAAGAGCAGCTTCGATGTCAGCATTCAGTTCAGCATTTAGTTGCGGGTCAACCTGGGTTGCAGTCCGCTGACGCAGCCCAAAAGCAACGTTGTCGCGAATAGTGCCGTGAAACAAAAACGGTTCCTGAGGCACTACTCCTAGCTGGTCTCGTAGTGACGACAGCGTTACGTCTCGCAAGTCGTGACCGTCAATCGTGATCCGACCTTCGGTCGGGTCATAAAAGCGGATGATCAACTTGGCGATCGTGCTCTTGCCAGCACCTGTCGGACCCACTAGGGCGAAAGTTTCGCCTGGAAGTATCTCCAAACTGACATCGCGCAGTATTTCTGGAGCAGCGTCTGGCGTAGCGTCTGGAGCAGCGTCTGGCACTGTGTGTGCAGCCAGTTGCGGCAGATCGCCGCTCAGTTGCTCGCCATTTACCTCTGTGTCTTGTTCGTCTTCTGCATCATAAGAAAACGACACATTCTCAAGCCGAATGTGGCCTTGAATCGGCGGTAGTTCAACAGCGTCGGGGTATTGACGCACAGACGGCTGTGTTGCCAGCACTTGGCTGATCTTGTGAAGACCCGATTGGCCCTGCTGGTAAGTGCTGTAGAGCTGCGCAAGCTGTTGGATTGGCGCGAAGAACGTCGTGACGTACAGCACGAATGCGCCGAGTTCGCCGACGGTGAGGTTGCCCCGAAGCACCATTGCCCCGCCGACCGCTAGCACCAGCCCTTGGGCTGCGATGCCGATCGCTTCGGTGCTGGGCCCATAGATCGCCTGAGTCCTGGACATGGACAGATTCGCGTCGCGGTAGCGAGCGGTCACCTCGCTGTGCCGAGCGGTGTTGGCAATACGCCGCCCGGCAGCAGTGATCACCCGAATTCCCGCCAGGTTCTCCGAGAGGTCGGCGAGCACGTCGGCGATTCGGTCACGAATCTCGCCGTAGCCAGCTTCACTACGGGCGCGAAACCACAGCGTCAGTGCTAGCAAAGGCGGGACGATTCCCACCAGCAAGATGACTGCCAAAGTCACGTTGTAGGTGAACAGCACAACTGAAACAACGACCACCGTTAGCACTTGGATCAGCAGATTCACGAAGCCCTCGTTGATGAGCAGCGCCACATATTCCATGTCGGAGGTCATGCGACTAAGCAGCACTCCTGATTTGGCCCGCGTGTACCAATCCAGCGAGAGCCGCTGATAGTGGGCAAACAACCGCAGCCGCAAGTCGTACATGACCTGCTCTGCGATGCGCCCGTTTAGGCGTTGGCGCATGCGACTGATCAATACGCTGGCGGCGATCACGGCCAAGAATGCGAGCACGACCAGATTGAGCGCATTGCGGTCGCCAGCCTTGATGCCACGATCAATGCCCTGCTGCACGAGTATCGGAACAGCTTGCATCGCCGCGGTCTCGACACACAGGGCAACTAGCGCGGCCGCAACGGCCCATCGGTGCGTCGCCAGCATGTCTCGAAGACCGAACGGTCTAGTTCTTGCCCCCTCGGCTACTTGATCGAACTCAATTTCTGGCTCGGGGTGTTCAGGTTCAAGCGATAACAGCTTGTCCGCGCCTTGCTGAAGCTCTGCTGGAACGCCAGCGAACGGCAGTCCTGCCGCTGCGCTGGACTGTGTTGCAGTCGGCCCAGAGTGACCGCCGACCATCACCATGATCGGCTGCCCATGAGCGCGTTGTTGTCGCTCACCGCGGTTGCGAGGTCACCGTCGGTATCCGTCTCGTCGCCTCCCGCGGCCAGAACTTCGGCGTAGCGCGGTTCGGTTGCCAACAGCTTTGCGTGGGTGCCGTCGGCTACCACTTTTCCTCCGTCTAGCAAGACCACTCGGTTAGCCAAACTGATGGTGGACAGCCGATGAGCGATCACGATGGTCGTACGGTCCTTGAGTAACGCGGTTAGCGCATCGTGGATCTTTGACTCGTGCGCCACGTCAATAGAGCTGGTCGCATCGTCAAGGATCAGCACAGCGGGATCTGCGAGGATTGCCCGAGCGATGGCAATGCGCTGGCGTTGGCCTCCCGACAGGTCATATCCGCGTTCGCCTACGACGGTGTCGTAGCCATCCTCAAGTTCGCTGATGAAGTCGTGCGCCTGCGCAGCAGTAGCGGCGGCAACCACCTCGGTCCGGCCAGCGTTGGGCCTCGCGTAGGCGATGTTGTCATGAATGCTGGCCGAGAAAAGGAACGGTTCATCGGGCACGTACCCGACAGCCCGACGGAGGCTGTCACCGGTGAGGTCGTTTATGTTGTGGCCATCAACGAAGATCGCACCATCGTCAAGGCTGTAGAACCGCATAAGCAGCCGAGCAAGCGTTGATTTGCCGCAGCCGGTGCGGCCGACAATCGCAACTCGCTCGCCAGCGCCGATGCGCAGATTCATCTGCGTAAAGACCGGCGGCGAATCACGTCCCGCAGCCGCCGATCCCGCGACTCCACCGATGCTCTCCCTGCCATACGCGAAGCGCACACTGTCGAATCGCACCTCCAAGCCACCTGGATTGGCGTCCAGCTCAACTGCACCGGGCCGATCAGCGACCAGCACCGGTTCATCCAGCACTTCAAAGATGCGCTCGGCTGAGGCTTTGGCGCGTTGGCCAAAGATGAACAGCATTCCGATGAACCGAAACGGCGCCTGCAGCAACAAGATGTATAGGTAGAAGGTCACCAAGTCGCCAACAGTGAGCGATTCGCTGATTACCAGATGCCCGCCTACGAGCAGCACCATCGCCAGCGCTATACGGGGGAGGTTCTCAATCAGAGGCGTGTAGCGGGCACGGGTGTTGTGCTGCAGCAGGTTGGCCCAGCGCAGTCGCTGGGCCGCTGTGGCCATCTGTTCCACCTGTCGGGCCTCAGCAGCGAAAGCCTTCACGACCCGCACTCCGCTGACGCTTTCGTGCGTCACGGTTGCGACCTCTGCGTTGCGTGACTGGATGATCCACGACAGAGGAAACATGACGTGGCGCAGCCGCTGGCCGAGCACGTACACGGCGGGCATGATCAGCATGGTTATGGCAGTGAGCGTCAGGCTGATCCACGCCATTAGCGAAATCGCGACTAAGAAGCTCAGTAGCTGGACCGAAACGATGGGAGCAAACGCCAAGTACATCTGAACCGAGCGAATGTCGGAGTTGGAACGGGAGATGATCTCGCCAGTCTGCACTCTGTCGTAGAACGCGAACGACAAGCGGCTCAGGTGGGAGAACAGCAGTGTGCGAAGCTGAAACTCCACTCGATGTCCCATGGAGAACAGCCCGTTGCGGTAGGCGTAGGTGAAGACTCCCCGCGCTACACCGAGCCCCACCAAGGCAACGACATACACCCAAAGAGAGCCCGAGTTGTTTCCATCAGGGCCTGGCACCGCCGCATCTACGGCGTAACCAGCCACCCGCGGTGCTAACGCCTGCACGCCCATAGCCGCTACAGCGGCGATAAGCGAAACGATGATGCGCGTACGATGGCGTTTCAGCAACGGCGAAAGCCGTCTAATCCAGCTCAGTGAAGAGTCAGCCAGAATCCCGTCCACATGAGGGTCGTGCATAGTTGCATTCGCCGAGCCGACGGTGCGAGATGTGTCACCGCCGAGGTTCGCGCCGGGTCCTAGAGCGCATATGGCGTTAAGTTCGGGCTGCGCTTCGGACTCCGCGGGCGCAGTGGGTGGGGCCACCCGCATTCCGGCGAGGCTACCGCGGACCCTGTTCTGCCGACCTCAGCGTTCCGCCTGAAATCTCCCGCTACGGTGGTCCTCGCCACTGGAGCGCTCGGGGGTACACCGAACCGGCATGACGCTGGGACTCACCGCAGGACTCGTACTAGTCGTCGTGCTTATTGCGCTAAACGGCGTCTTTGTCGCGGGCGAATTTTGCTTGCTAGCTGTCGACACATCGCGAGTAGACGCCATGACCGCCGCAGGGAACCGACGGGCTCGAGGCGTGCGTGCCTTACTGCGGCGCCTCAGCTTTCATCTGGCTGGGGCGCAACTTGGCATCACCTTGACGTCGCTGGTGCTGGGCATCCTGGCTGAATCCACGGTCGGTGGACTTATCGAGTGGTCGCTTGGCGGCTGGGGCGCCACGGTTGCCTCCACTGGGGCGGTAGCGGTAATTGCGATTGCAGTCGCGGCTGCCCTGCAGATGGTGTTCGGCGAACTGCTACCCAAGAATCTCGCGGTGTCACGGCCGCTGGAAACGGCTGTGCTGCTGGCACCGGTGCTGCGGCTGTACGGCGTTATCGCCGCGCCCATTACGAGACTGTTCAATGGCATCGCCAATGCCACGGTGCGCGGATGGGGCTTACAGCCAGCAGAAGAGCTTCGCATCGTGCGCACACGCGACGAACTGGAGTACGTCGTGCGCTCCTCGCGCCAGCGGACGCTCAGCGACGCCCAAGCGGACCTGCTGGTGCGGACGCTTCGTCTCGGCCGCAAAGACTCTGCCGATGCGCTTACGCCCCGCACTGCTATGTCGGCGGTAGACGCGCAGTCAACTCTGGCAGAGCTGGTGGACCTAGCGCGTGCGAGCGGTCACTCCAGATTTCCAGTACTAGGTACCAGTTCAGACGACGTGCTTGGTGTCGCCGAGGTACGCGATGTCTTCCGTGAAGAGGTATCGCGGCGTCACGTGACTGCTGTAAGTCAGATCATGCGGCCCATAGTCGTGGTGGCCGAGAGCCGCAAGCTAGACGGTGTATTGGCCGATATGTCCGCAGCCGATTGTCGACTGTGCGTTGTCGTGGACGAGCACGGCGGCACAGCCGGCATCTTGACGCGAGAGGACATCGCCGAGGAGCTTGTGGGCGATATCGCCGATGAGTTCGACGAGCCGACTGCGTTCGTACCGCGCATATCGGGTCAGCCAGTGCGACTGGCGGGCACGACCACGCTCGACGAACTCGAGAGCGCTACTGGTTTGACCCTACCTACGGGGCCCTATGAGACGCTGGCAGGTTTCGTGCTCGAGCGCCTGGGCGAGATCCCCACTGTGGGCGCTGTTGTTGAGTGGAACGGGTGGCGCTTGGAGGTGACCGAACGGGACGAACTTCGTGTCGCTGAGATCACTGTGAGCGCTGCCAAGCGTGCCCCGGCTGACAGCGACGTGTCGATTGGGTCGATTGGGCTACCGCTATGACTGTGCTTGCTATTGCCGCTGGAGTCTTGTTGATTGTGTTCAACGGCGGCTTCGTGGCTTTGGAGTTCGGCCTAATCGGAGCTAAGCGGGCCTCAATTGACCGTCTCGCGGAGAGTCGACAACGTTCTGCTTTGACTGCCCAACGCTTGCAGTCCGACGTATTGACAACTCTCGGGGGCGCGCAATTGGGTATCACGCTGTGCTCGCTCGCGGTTGGACGCCTTACTGAACCGGCATTCGCGGCGCTCGTTGAGAGCGCGGTGCATCGATTCGTGCAGATTCCCGATGCTGCGCTGCACGCCATCGGATTCGGCATCGGGTTGGGTGTCGTGACTGTGCTGCACATGGTCTTTGGAGAGATGGTGCCCAAGAACCTCGCGCTCATCGGGCCCGAACGGACGCTGCTGGTGCTTGCTCGTCCGATGGCGGCCTACCTGTCTATTGCGCGTCCGATAGCTCGCGCACTGCAGTGGCTGGCCAACGGGATGACCCGGCTATTGCGAATCGAACCCGCCAACGAACTGGCTGAGGTGGCAACACCGGCGGAGTTGACTCTGATGGCTAGGGATTCCCTGGCGGAGGGACATATCGATGCGGCAGATGTAGCGCTGCTCGAACGGGCCATGCGTTTTGAGGCCACAAAGGTAAGCGCAGTTATGGCCCCAGCGTCTGATGTTGCGGCGGTGAGGTTGGCTGATTCCATTACCGAGGCGGAGCAACGATTCGCACGCACAGGCCATTCGAGACTGGTTGTGCTCGGAGACGGTCCTGACGACATTCGTGGGATGCTCCACAGCAGCGACCTCGCTGCGCTAGAAGAACGCAGTGTTTCATGCCTAGAGCACGCAGACCGGCTCGCTACAGCCGAGCGTGGATTGGGATCGGGACTTGTGCGCAAGATGCTCCGGTTTGACCCTGACTTACCGCTCGGTGATGCTCTGCGCCGAATGCAACGCTCGCGCATCCATCTTGCTGTTGTGGCCGCGCCCGACGGACGCACGCTCGGAGTCGTAGCGCTGGACGACCTGCTGCGCAGCTTGATAGGCGATCTAGATTCAAATGGCACCGACCTGGCCCGCACCGGCTTAGCCCGCACCGACTTGGCCCGCACCGACTTGGATCGACTATGACGTGGATCGACACGACCCTTGACGTCTGTTCAGAGCGGGTCGTGATCAACGACTCCAAGACGCCTAGCGGCCGCGCCCATGTGGGGTCGCTGCGAGGTGTTTTGATCCACGACGCTCTGGCGCGAGCGGCACGTCAACGCGGTATGGACGCAGAGTTTCTCTACGGCTGCGATGACATGGATGCGGTTGATGAGATCCCTCATGGAACTGGCGAGCACTTCGTCAAGCATCTAGGCAAGCCTCTGTGGGCTGTACCGCCGCCCCCTGACATAGATGCCAAGTCAATGGCGCAGGCCTACTTTGAGGAATTCACCAACACCTTCAGTCCACTCGGGGTCAACGCGAGTTTCTATTCGATGAGTGACCTCTATCGGTCGGGTAGGCTGGATGAGATCATCGATGTCTTCTTGCGCGCTGCTCCCGACGTGCAGAAGATATATCGACGCCGCAGCGGCGCTCAGCGGCCAGACGACTGGCTGCCGTTCCAGCCCATTTGCCCGAAGTGTGGTCGCATCGGCACCACTTATGCCACCGACTACGACGGCGAAACCGTGGCCTATCACTGCCGGGCTGACCTGGTGCAATGGGCTACTGGATGCGGGTCTCGTGGACGTGTGAGTCCATTCGGTGGCAACGGCAAACTGCCATGGAAACTGGAGTGGGCTGCCAAATGGAGACTCTTCGGCGTGTCTATTGAAGGTGCGGGCAAGGACCACATGGCTGCCAGCGGCTCCCATGAGGTGTCATCTGACCTGGCTCGCCACGTGCTGCACTGTCAAGTGCCCGTGCCGGTGCCTTATGAGTTCTTCACGCTGGGCGGGGCCAAGATGAGCTCGTCCAAAGGAATCGGCATGTCTGCGTCAGAGCTGACGAAGCTGCTGCCTAGCGAGCTGCTGCGCTACCTGGTGTTGCGGACTCAACCGCGTAGGGCCATTGACTTCGATCTCGACGTGCCTAGTCTCACCAAGGCATTTGTTGAGTTTGAGCGGCTGTGGCGAGCGGCAGCCAGCGACGAGCCTCGCCCCAATGAGCGTCAGCTCTATTTGATCTCTTCAGCTACCTCAACAGTAGCGCCGAACGATCCGGTACCGCCTGCGCCGCAGTTCAGCCCACCGTTTGACTCGCTGTTGAGCCTTGTCCAGCAACCGCATGTGGACATTTCAGGTCACGTGGCATCGCTGGGGGTACACCTGTCGGAGGTTGATTCAAATTGGCTGGGCAGAAAAGAGGCTGCTGCACGAGAACTAATTTTGCGTCAACCGGACTTAGGCAACGAGGTCCGGTTGCTAAATGTCGCCGACGCAGCTCAGCAGCGTGATGCGCTGAGTGAGAGCCAGCAGGAGTTTCTATCTGCGTGCGCCCGGCGGTTGAGTGCGCTTGTTGAATGGGACGCTCGGGCCATCCAGGACGGATTATTCGAATCAGCTCGAGATGTCGGGATAGACCCGCGCGCTGACGCCGCTTTTGTGTTCGGCGCTTTGTATCAAGTGCTGTTCGGCACACCAACTGGACCCCGTGCGGGCAGTTACCTAGCATTCATCGGCCAGCAAGAAACCCTGATGCGTCTAGGCTAGACTTGCTCGGCTAGATCGGCTTATCAGCGAGACGTCGGGAAGCGCAGGTCAACCTGACTGTCGGCTGGACTCGGCCAGTTTTCGGTGATGGTCTTGAGGCGTGTGCAGAAACGAACGCCTTCGGGGCCGTGCATGTGGTGGTCGCCGAACAGCGAGTCCTTCCATCCTCCAAAGGAGTGGTAGGCCATCGGCACCGGCACGGCCACGTTGACGCCGACCATCCCGACGGGGGCTTCGAGGCGGAATCGGCGTGCGGTGCCACCGTCTCTTGTGAACAGCGCTACCCCGTTGGCGTATCTGTTGTGCTTGACGAGTTCCATCGCGTCGTCGAACGAGTCGACTCTCATGAGGCAAAGCACTGGTCCGAAGATCTCGTCCTGATACACCTTCATTTCCGTGGTGACACCGTCAAGCAGCGTCGGTCCAACCCAGTAGCCGTCAGGATGGCCGTCTACGGCGATGTCTCGGCCGTCTCGGACAACTACAGCGCCTTCGGCTTCTCCCGTGTCGATGTAGTTGAGCACGCGATCCCGGTGCTCGGCAGTTACCAGTGGCCCCATGTCCACCACTTCTGACGGCTCCGAGTTGAGGCTTGGCCCGATCCGCAGCACATCTATCCGCTCGCAGATTTTCTCTGACAGCTCATCGGCAGTGGAGCCGACAGCCACCACTACCGAGACTGCCATGCAGCGCTCGCCAGCCGACCCGTAACCTGCCGAAACTGCCGCGTCCGCGGCCTGATCCAGATCGGCGTCGGCCAACACAATCATGTGGTTCTTGGCGCCACCGAGCGCCTGCACACGTTTACCTGCCGTTGATGCCATGTGATGTACTCGCTCGGCGATCGGCGTTGACCCGACGAAGCTCACCGCGTCGATTCCGGTGTGTTCGCACAGACCGATCACCGCATCCGCGTCTCCGTGAACGACGTTGAATACGCCATCGGGCAGTCCAGCTTCGGTGAATAACTCGGCTACGCGCACAGACACCGATGGGTCCTTCTCGGATGGTTTGAGCACAAAACAGTTGCCGCACGCGATAGCCACCGGGTACATCCACATCGGCACCATGGCCGGAAAATTGAACGGCGTGATGCCCGCTACTACGCCCATTGGCTCACGCACCGTGTACGCGTCATGTCCGGCGCTGACCTCATCGGATCGTTCGCCTTTGAGCAACTGGCCGACTCCGCAGGCGAACTCCACCACCTCTATGCCGCGCCGCAGCTCACCTAGCGCATCGGCGCGCACTTTGCCATGTTCGGCGCAGATCATCTCCGCCAACTCCAGGCGGTTCTCTTCGAGCAACTCTCTGAACGCGAACATCACCGCGGACCGGGCAGACAACGACGAGCGTCGCCACTGCGCCCAAGCGGAGCGGGCTGTTTCCGCCACGATGTCCAAGTCGTGTGCAGAGGCCATCGGCACCGCAGCTATCTCGCTGCCCGACACTGGATTGGTCACCTCAAACCACGATTTCGGTGAACCCTGCCAAGGCCGACCGCCGACCCAGTGACTGAGCTTGTTCATCTCCGGCACCTCCTCAAAGCGTGGCCCTACAACGCCCCTGACCGCAACATTCGCTGGCCTCTAGCGGCTAGGCATGACTCGTATTCTCGCATCCCGCGCGCTGTTCGCGGACGCAGGCAAGACCCGGCGGCAGCTAAGGTCCGCGCTATGACTGAGGTCCAGCCGATACCCGCAGACAGACCGTTTGTGGTGCCGTACCTGACTATCGGCGCTCGCGTTGACGGTTCCCCAGGTGGAGCGGCCGACGCCATTGAGTGGTACACAGCGGCTTTCGGCGCGCAAGAGACCAATCGTCAGATGGCTCCTGGTGGCGACAAAGTGATGCACGCCGAGTTGGTGGTTGGCGATGGCTTGTTGTTTCTGGCGGACGACTTCCCGGAATGGTCGGGCGAAAGCTCAGCCCCCGTTGCGCTCAATGGTTCGACGGTCACACTGCATCGCTACGTCGTTGACTGCGACGCGACTATCGCCGCAGCCGTAGAGCTGGGCGCGGAAGTACTGATGCCGCCGCAGGACATGTTCTGGGGTGACCGCTTTGGCAGCATCCGTGACCCGTTCGGCCATAAGTGGTCCATTGCTACCCACAAGCGCGATGTGGCTCCCGAAGAGATGGAGGCTGCGGCCGCCGCGATGTTCGAAGATGGACCTAGCCAATAGGCGAGTGAGACTTCGGGCTGCCAGAATGCTCAAGTCGATACAGCCTGAGCAGTCCGAGACTAGGGGGAACATCTATGGCGGTCACTGAGCTTGCTGGACGCATTGCGGTGGTAACCGGTGGCGGCACCGGCATGGGTCGAGAGTTGGTGCGTCAGCTCACCTCGGCTGGCTGTCACGTGGCGACATGCGATCTGAACGCAGAGGAACTGAACCACACCGCAGCCGCAGCTAGTGGTAGCTCACGCGTCACCACGCATCTGTGCGATGTCAGCGACGCCGAGGCCGTGACGTCGTTCGCGTCTGAGGTGGCCGCACAGCACGACACCGATCAGATCAACCTTTTGTTCAACAACGCTGGTATCGGCGGCGGTGGCAGCTTCGTGATTGACGATCAGCGCGAGGCGTGGGACAGGACGTTTCAGGTGTGCTGGAACGGGGTGCTGAACTGCGCTCGAGCGTTCATGGAGCTGCTTGTGCGCTCCGATGCCGGTGCGATTGTCAATACCAGCAGCATCAATGGCTTCTGGGCGACGGTCGGTCCGGGATTGCCGCACACGTCTTATTGCGCCGCGAAGTTCGCGGTTAAAGGCTTCACGGAGGCTCTGATGCAGGACCTGGATTTGCATGCTCCTCACGTCAGCGCGCACGTGGTCATGCCCGGCCACATAGGCACCTCCATAGCGCTGAACAGCTTTTCGATGCATGGAGTTGATATTCCGCTCTTTCGCAAGAACATGCAGGCCAGAGGTGTCAATCTTGACGGCTTCAGCGACGAGGAGATTGAGCAGCTAATCGAAGACCGCAACGTCAAGTTCCGTGATGACGCTCCGACGACGGCAGCGCAAGCGGCTGAGATCATCATCTCAGCGGTGCTGGCAGGCCAGTGGCGCATCTTGGTTGGCGACGACGCCGAGCTGATAGACGAGCGGGTTAGGGCCGATCCCGGGGCCGCCTACACGTCGGCGTTCTTTGAGTCGCTTCAGCAAGCGGGCCATCTGGGAGCGTTCGGGCGTTAGCTGACTGGACGAGCAGGTGGAGTTGATCGTCGGTCCCCGAACCAAGCTCACGCCGTTTACCGATCGTGCCGTATCGGCGGGCATGACCAAAGCGATGGTGTACAACCACACGGTCCTGCCCATCAGCACAGACGACCCGGCGGCGGACTACCGAGCGCTAATTGAAGCAGCGGCGATCTGGGATGTCGGCTGCGAGCGACAGGTTCAGATAGCAGGACCTGATGCCCACCGTTTGATTACCTACCTCTGTGCCCGGGACTTGCGTGACCTGCCGGTAGGTGTTGCCCGCTACTCACCGATGTGCGATCACCAAGGCCGTTTGATCAATGATCCGATGGCGCTGCGGCTTGACGAATCCACGTTTTGGCTGTCGATCGCCGACAGCGATGTGCTGTTGTGGGTGCGTGCTGTGGCTGGTGAAGGTGCCTATGACGTGGACGTCACTGAGCCGGATGTTTGGCCGTTGGCTATCCAGGGCCCACGTGCCGAAGACGTGGTCGCTGCGGCATTGGGCGAATGGGTGCGAGCTGTTCGTTTTTTTCGGTTTAGGCGTCATGTGCAAGACAACATCCCGATGCTGGTATGTCGCTCGGGCTGGTCGGGCCAGGATGGCTTTGAGCTGTTCTTGATGGACGGCAGCAAAGGCGAACGACTGTGGGACGTGGTGTGCGACGCAGGTCAGCCGTTCGGACTGAAGGTGGGTGCGCCCAATCTGGCTGAACGAATGGAGAGCTTCTTGCTGTCTTTCGGCGGTGACACCGACCTCGAGACCGACCCCGACGAAGCTGGCATAGGACGCTTCGTTGACCTAGATGAAGATTCTGACGCCCGGCATGGCCATGAGTTCATAGGCAAGGCGGCTCTGCAAGCGAGGCGTGCCTCAGGCACTCAGCGCCGATTAGTCGGCCTAGTGATCGAAGGCGATCCTCCGACGCCGCTGCGTTCGCCTAAGGCCGTGCATGTTCCAGACGGGAGTCCGGTAGGCACGCTGCGAGCACTAACACGCTCGCCAAGATTCAACGCCAACATAGGCCTAGCACTGCTGAATCCACCATGGTTCAAGCCAGGCACCAATCTGCAAATCAGCCTCGACGGCACAAGCCGCAATGCAAGCACAACCCCGCTGCCATTCAATCTAAGCCTCGATAGCTGATCCTGCCTAGAGTCACCAGCGCTCAGTGCTGTGGTCAATGCGCATAGCCAGACTTGTCATCGAGTGAGACTTGACGTAACGATCCGATTCACGGCCTACACCAACTGCGTCCGACGTGCTTTAGCGCACGACAGCGAGTGTCATCGCCTCTGGCGAACCTCTGCAGCTCAGTGAATCCGCGCGCGTTTTCGGTTCTACGCGCGACTGGTTGACGCTGCGGCTTGACCGCACAAATTCGGCCTGTGCCCTTGAAAATAAAGCGTATTGGGCGGTGTCGGCACCGCCGCTCCTGGCGACGAGCGCCTCACGCGTTTGCATCGAGCTCGCGTTTGCGCGGTACTTGCGCTCGTCCAAACCAATCGCGTGCCCTTCTACGGGCCGTGCCAGCCGCTAGGCGCGGAGACTTTGCCTTGCATGGGTTCCCTCCTAGCGGCTGGCGCGGTTGGTTTGGACGCTCACCTTGTCTCCCGCTAGGAGGGAACCCGCCCATGTCGCAACAAATCGGTGTGTCCAAGATAACTATGGCAGTACTTGTGATGACATGTCTACTGCTGTCATCGTTAGTGTTAATAGAGCTGCCACATAGCGCGGCGCACACGTACACAAAGTAGCGCTGCTCCTACGACCCCTACGCCGGTGCATAGTGTTGGCTTGAGAACGTCGACCACTCTCACGACCCGCCCACTCACGAGGATCTCTGGGGAACCACAACGACTACTACGCGACCGAAGCCTCAGAAGCCCAGCCACGAGGATCTCTGGGGAACCACCACAACAGTAGCGCCGACAACAACTAGATACAGACTACCAACAACAACAACAACAACAACTACTACAAGATATGTGCAGCCAACGACCACGACTACCAGGCCTAGGCCAGTGACTACAACAACCAGATATGTGCCGCCACCGCCGACAACAAGATACGTGCCACCCCCAACTACCAAGTATGTTCCACCCCCACCCACGACCAGATACGTACCACCGCAAACCACCACGATGACCCAATATCAGTCCAGATTTTGTACCTCATCTCTGCGCGAGCAGCGGTTTCACAACCATAATCGCTCAGTCGCGTGCCACCGCGACACGGATGCGCATTGCAGGCGTGGAGAACACCAGCACACGCATGGAAAAGGTAGCTGTTACTACTACGCAACGCCCCATTGTGATGCTATGGAACACCAACATGTACATGGAACGGGCAACTGCCACCACCCGTTCTACACGCAAGCAGGGCACGCTCATACCGCTGACAGTAGTTGGGACAGCCTGACGCCTCTGGAAAAATGGGTTATTATTTCGGCGACTTGTACTGCGATGGCTTTCGTAGCGACTAAGGCTGCTGTCATTGCGAGGCTAGTTACACTAGCGCGACCCAGCTTGACCGCTACCGCTTGCAGCGGACTGGTAGCTACTGCCGAGACACTCATGCCCGCTGCCGCAGCTACCACATACACAACTACAACTACTACGACCACCGCAGCACTTCAGCAGCAGGCTCCAGAGCGTTCAGATACTACTATTTCTATTGTGGACTATTCGGCATTTGGGACGTATAGGGATTGTCACGAAGCTGGTGGTTGGAAGCGTAGCAAGACTAACCCGAACGGTGAACGGTACCCAATTGTCCCGGCCACTGACTACAGCTATATGGGCGGCAGAATGCTCTACGAAGATTGTGTATCGCCGACTACAACGGCAGCGCCTGATCCTCAATAGCTTCTAGATCCGTTGCCTATTTTCAATATGCCGGACCAGTATCAACGATAGAGATGAATTTGTAGTGATGTGGAGGAAGCTAGCCGATAATGGTAACCGACGCAATCAACGATGCGCTTACACACGCGACGCGTCTGATCGTCATGTTGCGCAGTCGATTGAGTACAGTTCTATGGTTGAACACTTGACGTCTCATGCTGACATCGCTGACCGAGATTTCGCATCTCAGGGGCGACACTTTTCCCGGATCGTCGGGAATCCAATAACAGGTACAGGTTACCATTTGCGAGTGATCGTCTCTGCCTACTCGTCAGTACGTGATGGATGGTCCCATAAGCGCGTGTTCACATTTTGGAGATGATGCGGTAGTGGTCCTTGCATCGCGTCGTCCGACTAGTCTATACTACGGCTATGTTCAAGATACTATTTTAGATACGATGGCCGGAACCAAAGAGCAGCGGTGAGCGCGTTGTTGTCACAGTTACATCGTTTCTGTGGATGCTCCTGCTATTGTGGCTTCTGTACTTCCATATTCGACCTTTGGTGCAGAATCTAGAGTGGGGCGCTGTTCTCATGCTCCCGACATATGTCTTGACCTGGGCAATTTTTGAAGCTATTGTTTTGCTGTGTTGGACCGCGTGGATCCGCTACGGTCGACCCAGAGCCAGGAATAGGTGTGATTAATTCCTGTCATGATCTTGGCGTGGATGGCTCTTGTGACATGTTGGTCTGCGTGGGTTCGCTGCGCTCAACCGAACTTCACGACGAACTCCCTCTCACATCATCGAAGATCTACTAACGGGAATCAATTGGGAATATGGAGTCGACGTTCCTGCCTACGTTCCAGTGTTCGCCTAATGGTCTGACATCCCCCAACGTACACTCTGGAAATGACCCAATCACGGTACCTACGCCCAGTCCTTTTACCAGCTATACTAGAGTGATGTTCAAGATAGCACTTAGCTTGAGGTGGCCCAATCCGCGGAACAGACGCGAACGTATCGGTTTCTGGACATGAGTATTCCTGTTGGGGTATCTGGTCTCTTGGCTGCAAATGCGCATCATCGGACCGTGGGATTTGAGTTTGGTATGGATCGTGGTATGCGGAGCTGTCATTTGTTTGTCAGCATGCGCTATACTCGGCTTGAGCTGGGCTGCATGGGTCTGTTACGGGCGACCCAGATCCGAGGGTAACTATGACTGAGCTTGTCTTGCTTTCGGAGGCCAACACATCGCGGCCGTTAGCTTGTGTAGCGCGGCTGAGCCCGTCAGTAGAAGTGCAATTGTTCAGGATCCGCGCCGAGACTTCGGTATCCGTTCCTGGTGCCGTGTGACAGCTACGTCAGCCTTGCGGGGAGAGCTTCTGATGATGACCACCAGCTATACTCAGACCATGCTCAAGGCAGTATTCGGCTTGCGGTGGCCTGAGCCGCGTAGCCAAAGGGAACGCACTGCTTTTGCGATTGCAAGGGTTTTTTCAATAATGCTGCCATTATGGCTAATGTATTACGCGATCGGGCGGCGAGTTGAGAGTTTCCTGTGGTTTGTTGCATGGAGCATCGCAGCAGGCGTGTTGGTATGCGTTGCACTCGGGTTGGGTTGGACTGTATGGGTTCGATACGGGCGACCCGGAGCCGAGAATGAGAACGACTAGTATTGTGTAGAGTTCGGCGCCGAATCTAGTGCGGCAGTGGCCCTGTTTAGCGGCTCTTCCGGTTTTGGCGGGATTTGTTGGTGGGGAGTAGGTTACTGTTGGGTTTGTCTGCGTAGAGGAGTGCTCGGATTCGCCAGTTGCGGTGTTTGGTGATTCCGAACGCGACTCGTTTGACTCGTTTGGGGAGGTTGTTGATGGCTTCGGTGGGGCCGTTGGAGACGCGGCTGGCGTGCCAAGCGCAGACTTGGTGTCGCCAGCGCAGCAGACTCCTCCCAAGGAGGTGCGCTTGGGGTGGGTGGTCGGGGTCTTGGAGATCGCGACCGAGGCGGGTCACGAACTTGAGCGCTAAGTCTGGGTCGGTGTGTTCGTAGATTGAGCGCACGACTTGTTAGGCGTGCCACATCGTTCTGACGTCCCCGTGGGGGTCACCCGCCGCGAGGAGGCCTAACAGTCTGGAGCGGCCCTTGTCGTTGAGAGGTTCATCGGCTTCTGTTAGTAGTCGGCGGGCTTGATACAGCGGATCGTTCTTGCGGCCACGATGTCCGAAGGTCTCGTTTTGGACTCTGCGGCGGCATTCATCGAGACGAGTGTTAGCGAGCTTCTGCATACCGAACGGGTCCGGTGATGTGGGTGGCGTCAGCCTGCCCCGTGTTGAGCACCGTGCGGTAGGGGCCCGACAGGTCGAGCGTCGCCCATTGGATCGTTCGCCGCCACTGCGCTGGCCGCTGCGCGAGCCATTGTGCTGACCTGGGTTGTCGCGGCCCTCAACCACGTCGAGGAGCTGACCAGTGGCGACGTCGACGGTCTGAGTCGACCACCGCCGGGGTACCGAACCGGCCGGTGCGGGCGCGCAGTGTTTCGTCCATTCCTATCGCTTCTACATCGCCGAACCGGTTCGGGTCGTCCATCAGCACTTCGCCATAGGCAACTACGGCGTCCATCATCGGATGCCCATCTTGCGCCCAGCTCAGCTGCAACATCACACACCGTACGGGCCCTGCCTTGCTACCTGGACGGTGGCCCACCGTCCAGCCCGATCGGTTAGCCGATGACGTGGCGCCGCTATCGCCGCGCACGTCTCAGTGAACGAACCCGCACCGCATCCACTGGCGCAACACACAACGGATCTTGGGTCACACCAACACAGTCGGCCGACCGAAACACGGCAAATCAGCATGATCAATGTCGCCGCGGTCTTTCACGTTCACTGCTCCGCCGCATCCGCTGCAGGCCGGATACGGCAGGCTGGTCTCGATCTTCTCCCGAAGTCCGCCTAGGTCGGTTTCGGTGACTTCAAGGACTGCCACATCAGCCAAACCGACTAGCAACTCACACATAGGCGTAGGATCTACAGACACAGGGGCTCCAGACTCCGCGTTTCGACAGCACCGATTCTGCGAGCCCTTTTCCCGCGTCTCACCCAGACCCGATCAGGTCACGAGACCCCGCTCAGTCCGGAAGAGCCCAATTGACTACTCTGAGGTCGTGATTCTTGCCGAGACGAAGCGGCCTAGGGCCACGATATTGGGCAATGTTGTGTTTTGCACATTCCACCTCGTTATCGGCTATGTCGCGTTTGTGCTGACACCGCCCGGCCAAACACTCAGCGCTTACTTGATTGGTTATGCAACGCTTGTCGGAATCATCGCTCTGTGGAGTGGCCGCGATTTGCGAGAGCGAGTGGTTGGCGTTTTAGCCGTGTTGACAGCGCTGGCAGTGGGATTGCAGTGTCAGCGGTTGCCTGGAATATGGCCGCTTGTGACGATGTTTCTTGTGTTCCCAGCGATCGCCTTTGCGTTTGCAGCATGGCGGTACCGACGCACGCCTAGAGCATCCGTAGAAGCCGCTGCGTGAAGCCAGTAGTTCATTGGCACAGTTGGCTGGTGCATATTTGAGTGCTGGGCGGAGCCATGGCAGTATTCGTAGATGGCGCAGCACAGCTTGGCGTTTACGCGCCGCTACCAACTGACATTGACGGGCCGCGGTGCAATAGCAGTAACGGCGCATCTTCTTTTGGAGTTTCTCGGCACGATGCTGCCACCAGCTCCTGCCACTAAGAGTCTTCTAGAAGTCTGGGCAATACCGGAACACTGGCGAGCGCTAGTCCGATAAGATCTACTCGGCACACCTAGTAGCGGCGCGATAATTTCAAACAACGTCGGATGTCTCGCCTGTGCCGGTATCGCATAATACAAGGCATGGGGTGCGCCGTGGCGGCGCGGTTAGCTTTAGGGTCCGCGGGCTTGTTTGGTGGAGTGGTATAAGTCGTGCTTGGGATCTGGATTGGTCTCTTTATCGGCGCTTAGGTCGATGTTCCAGGTGCCGTCGGGTTGGCGGGTTATCTGGTGGCCGTGTTCGTGTAGTCCGTGGTGGTGCCGATGACACAGCAGCACCAGGTTGTCGAGATTGGTAGGCCCGCCGTCTGCCCAATGGATGACGTGGTGTGCGTCGCAGCGTGACGGTGGTTGATCGCAGCCGGGCCATTGGCAGTGACGGTCACTGGCGATGAGCATCCGACGTAGCCGTGGTGAGACGGTGCGGCGGAGTCGTCCGATGTCGGGTGACCCACCTGGTCCGCCCAAGATAATGGGGATAATCTCGGCGTCGCAGGCCAAACCTCGCACAACTTCGGATGGAAGTTCGATACCGGCGTCTGTTACGCCCATTGCGTCGGTTTGTTTCCGCAGAGCGTCTAGATCAATCAGCACGCTGACCTGCGCTGTGGGCAGGTGTGGTGCAGCGCCATCGTGGTTGCGGTTGGTTTGCCGTTCAATCGCGTCTTCGTCGGCCTTGTTGTAGGTGAGACTTGCTATGGCGTGGGCGAGCACGTCGGCGTCTCTCTGGGCGGGGCTGCGCCGATTGCTGCGAACCTGCTTGTCGTTTATCCAGTATTGCTGTTGGAGCGTGTCCAGTACAGCTTGGACTTGTGCTCCGCTGCGCGGGTCGAATTTGGCCCACAACTTGAGCATTCCTTCGTGGTCTCGTCGCCAGCCAGCGCCGCGAGCTTCGCGTTGGCGCCTGAAGCGCTGCATTGCTGTTTCGTTGGAATGCTGAGCCTGGTGGACGCGTTGACGTGTCTGGTCGGAGTCTTCTAGGGCTGCGGCGGCTAGTAGTTCTTGTCGCACTGCGTTGGGTACGCGAGCGTCGCACAAGACTTCGGCCTGATCAGGGGTGATGTTGCCCTGCGATAACGACTGCAGCACTGTTTCGTGCTCGCGGGCTTTGTCTGCTGTTCGTGTAATCCGGCGAGCGTCGCGCTCGCTCACTCCTGTGGCTTCGCGTAGCGCTATGTGTGGACTCGCTTCGGGCACGCGGCCGTGACCCTCGAGCAGCTCCAACGCGCCTAGGACTTTGGCCCGGTAGCCCGTAGCTTGGTTCACGAACCGCTGGATGTCGCCCAACACGCCAAGCAACTCACGACGTCCTAAGCTGGCCAGGTCCGCGGCGTCCAAACGGTTCAGCGACAACAGCCCAACACCGTCGGGCGTACCAGCCAAATCAACCGCGCAGTCTGTCTCGACAGCACTGGCAGAACTAGCAGCAGTGGCCGTATTGACCTCGCGGCCGGTGCGGTCTGCGCTACCCGACCCATCCTTCAACATGGATTCCACCGTATAGAGGGGGTGTGACACAAACGTGTTGGTGGCACCGGGATATTGGCTGCACTGGCCCTGTGATTGGCTCGATTGGTGTTACCGGATGCGTCCCTCAACATGGAATCCACCGTATAGAGGGGGTGTGACACAAACGTGTTGGTGGCGCCGGGGTACTGGCTGCACTGGCCCTGTGATTGGCTCGATTGGTGTTACCGGATGCGTCCCTCAACATGGATTCCACCGTATTGAGGGGGTGTCACACATACTCGGACTCACGGCATCGGCCCAACCATCACCAGCCAACTATTCCAAACTCGCAGCTCTGCCATCCGTCAGTCACCCGTGGCTAGCTGACAGCTCTAGAGAGGTTGGCGCCGCCAGCAGCGATGGGACCATCGCGGATGAAGGACACAATCTATGCTGAGAAGATGACTTCTGCCGAGTGGAGCAGGGCTAAGTTGCCGAGACCGAGCAAAAGGGTGGCGATATCGTTCTTGATCGGTATCGGCTACCTAATCGGCTTCGGCATCTTCTCCTACTTGTATGCTCTAGAGCGGCCCGGTCGAAACGTAGAGTCCCAATTGATCGGCATTACACCATTGAACTTGGGCATCATGCTGTGGCATGGGCGCGACGTTAGCGAGCGAATCTTTGGCGCGCTAACGGTGCTGACGATGTCGGCGTCGGGCCTGCTTTGTTATTGGCTACTGTCCGCGACATGGCAGTTTGTGGTGATGTTCGTCGCGCTTACCGCTGCTATATGGATGCCGTTCTTGGTGTGGATGCACCGGCGCACGCCCAGCGTCCGTTCGGTGCCTGCTGAGTTGAGACGCTAGCACGGTCGGCTGAGGTGAACTCAACTGCAGGGGTTGGGCTACGGTGACCGACGTGGGTGGCACTCAACTAGCTGGCGGTTGCGCGCCGCTACGCTCGCTGCGAAGCGCGGACGTAGTTCAACGGCTAGAACCTCAGCCTTCCAAGCTGATGATGCGGGTTCGATTCCCGTCGTCCGCTCGCGCCAGACTCGTTAGCTGATGGTGCTGGCGGCGCATGGTGCGCCGCGGGTAGTTCGGTGATTCCCGTCGTCCGCTCGCGCCAGACTCGTTAGCTGATGGTGCTGGCGGCGCATGGTGCGCTGCGGGTAGTTCGGTGATTCCCGTCGTCCGCTCGCGCCAGACTCGTTAGCTGATGGTGCTGGCGGCGCATGGTGCGCTGCGGGTAGTTCGGTGATTCCCGTCGTCCGCTCGCCCGGTGTTCCATAGCTGGTGGTGCTGGCGGCGCATGGTGCGCTGCGGGGAACTCAGTGATTCCCGTCGTCTGTTCGCCCGGTGTTCCATAGCTGGTGGTGCTGGCGGCGCATGGTGCGCTGCGGGTGGTTCGGTGATTCCCGTCGTCCGCATGTCTGGCGCGCTGCGGGCTATGCCGCTCGGATTGGGCCGTCGTCGTTTACTTGACGATTGGCTATCACTTCGTCGATGATGCCGTAGTCCTTGGCGGCTTGGGCGTCCATGATGAAGTCGCGGTCTGTGTCTGCGTGGATGCGCTCTAGGTCCTGGCCCGTGTGCTTCGCAATGATCTGCTCTAGCCGTTCACGCATCCGGTCAATCTCTCGAGCTGCCAGCTCAATGTCGGTCGCCTGACCTATCGCCCGCCCGTAAGGCTGATGAAGCAGGACACGAGCGTTCGGCAGAGCCATGCGCTTGCCGGAACTGCCCGCGGCCAGCAACACCGCCGCTGCCGAAGCTGCTTGTCCTAGACAGATCGTGGTGATGTCGTTGCGGATGTACTGGCTGGTGTCGTAGATAGCGAACAGCGAACTGATGTCACCGCCCGGAGAGTTGATGTAGATGTTGATGTCCTTCTCCGGGTCCTCCGACTCTAGGTGGATCAACTGGGCGCACACCAGATTGGCCACAACATCGTCAATTGGTGTGCCCAAGAAAATGATGTTCTCCTTGAGCAGCCGGGAATAGAGGTCGTAGGCGCGCTCGCCCCGATTGGTCTGCTCCACGACAGTGGGCACCAGATAGTTACGAGCGCGGTGTTGCTCGGCTTGCGGCGAGTTGGCGGATATGTCAAAGGTCACGGGGTTAAAGGTCACGGGCTGTCCCTTATGTCAGTCTCTCGTGTCTCAAGAATGGTCGTCAGATAGGTCGCGGGAATCGTCGGCTGAATCCCCTTCGGTAGGCACGTCGTCGGCCAATGCAGAATCGGGCTTGGGGAATTCCAGCGCCGAGCGCTCAACAGTCTCGCCATCAGGTCCGACCAGGGTGGCAGCTTCAATCGCCCAGTTGAGCGCCTTGCTCTTGCATATGGCCGACTTCAAGCGCGCCAGTCCGTCTGCTTCGGCCATCTCTTCGCGGAGCTGGTCGGCGTCTCGGTCTTCGGTCGTGGTCAAGCGCTCCAGCTCTGCATCAATGTCCTCTTCGTCGGCTTGCAGGGACTGCTCAGCAGCTACGGCCCGCAGAGCCAGATCCAAGCGGACGCTGCGTTCGGCATTGTCCCGAAGCTCCGTAACGAACTCTTCCGGCGCCTGACCGGTGGCCTCCAACCACTCCTCAATCGTCATGTTGCGCTGCTGTAGCCCGTTGCCCAACTCCGACATCTGATCCGCAATCGCCCCGCTGATCAGTGAGTCAGGAACCGGCCCTTCAACCAGGCCCGCTAGCTCGCGTTGGGCTTCTTCCCGCAGCGCCATGTTGGCCTGCATGATTTGGCCGAAGCGCAACTGCTGTGCAGTTGCTTCCCGCATATCGGCGATCGTGTCGTGCTCGGTGTTCTCGTCTACCCATTCGTCTGTGAGTTCGGGCAGCACAAGTTCCGACACCGCACCGACAGTGATCTCGAAGTCGATCTCCATATCCGGCTGAGTCGGATGAGGAGCGCTGAACGACACGTCATCGCCAGCTACGCAGTTGGTCAGATACTCGTCCACTTCAGGAACGATGCCTCCGCTGCCGAGTTCGTAGAGATAGTCCTGCGCTGAGAGTCCCGGCAGAGCAACGCTGTCCACCGATCCCTCAATATCAACCGTGACGCGGTCTCCGAGTGCCGCGGGACGGTCCACCTCAATGATGTTGGCAAACTGGCGACGCGTCTGATCAATGCGCGCCTCGATCTGCTCGTCGCTGGGAACTGGGCTGGGAATTTCAATCTGCAAATTCTCGTAGCCAGCGACGCTCACCAGCGGCCTTACTTCAACGACTGCGTCAAATGCCACCGGTCCTTCGCTTCCATCAAGCGTGAGCTCTAGCTCAGGCTGATTCACGACATCAAGAAGGTTGTCGCGTACCGCTTCCGCGTAGTACCGGGGCACAGCCTCTTCGAGCGCCTGAGCTCGACCTATTTCGGGTCCGAAGTGTGCTTCCAGCACGCGACGTGGGGCTCGACCGGGTCGAAACCCCGGGATACGAACCTCGCGGGCTAACTGTCGGAATGCCGCATTTACGTCCGCGTCAAAAGTCTCAGCATCTATTTCAACTGTCAGCTTGACGCGCGGCCCGATGTACCGCTCCTTGGCTGGCTCTTCGCTGTCTGCACTCTCGCCGCTAGCAGCTTCGTCGTCAAGAACGTCAGCGTCAATGTCAACGTTGTCCAAGCCCGCATTCTTGACTTCTGGGCCGCCTATGTCTGGGCCACCGAAATCCGGCCCGCCAAGCTCGCGGCTTGGTGGTGAGCTGAGGTCTTGTGGCGGATCGGGTTCGGAAACCGGCGCGGGTCCGATGAAATCCGCTGGATTCAGCGGCGTCAGCGTCGTCTTCACGAAGCGCAGAGCCTAACGGCGTGTCTCAACGGCTCCCCTTGACTCGTGCCATGTCCCGATTTGGCGGCCGCCAGCGACACCTAGCGATGCCGTGCCGCAGATCCCGCCATGACGGGCATGCTGTGCCATCCTTGACAGTCGGCCCACTAGCGATCAAAGCGGTCGCTGTGATTCCAGAGGTTGTGCGAGCCTGGCTTGGCTTGCCGCAGTGGCTGCCCAAACTGGTGCTTAACGGAAGGGAGGTGCGCAATGGCCAAATTCGGCGAGGGCGGTGAACTGCTCAAGTGCTCGTTCTGCGGCAAATCCCAAAAACAGGTGCGCAAGCTGATAGCGGGCCCGGGCGTCTACATCTGCGATGAGTGCATAGATCTGTGCAACGAGATAATCGACGACGAAATAGAGCGATCAGCAGAGAAGCCGTTTGAGACGGTTCCCAAGCCCCGCGAGATATTCGCATTCCTAGACGACTACATCATTGATCAAGACAGAACCAAGACGATTCTGTCGGTGGCTGTCTACAACCACTACAAACGCATGCGCCTCGAACCGTCGGGTCCCGGTGTTGGCGAAGACGTTGAAATCGCAAAATCGAACATCTTGCTGATCGGTCCTACTGGCTGCGGCAAAACCATGATGGCCCAGACGCTGGCACGCATGCTCAATGTGCCGTTCGCCATTGCCGATGCCACAGCTCTCACCGAAGCTGGGTACGTGGGCGAAGACGTTGAGAACATCCTGCTCAAGCTGCTGCAGGCAGCGGACTTCGATGTGAAGCGTGCCGAGACCGGGATCGTCTACATCGACGAGATCGACAAGATTGCGCGCAAAGCCGAGAACGCCTCGATCACCCGCGACGTTTCGGGTGAAGGGGTTCAGCAGGCGTTGTTGAAGATTCTTGAGGGCACCGTGGCGTCAGTCCCCCCACAAGGTGGCCGCAAGCATCCACACCAGGAGTTTTTGCAGATCGACACTGCAAACGTCCTGTTCATCTGCGGAGGTGCGTTCGATGGACTTGAGCAGATCATCGCTGACCGCGTCGGCGAGCGCGGTGTCGGGTTCGGAGCGACTCTGCGCAACGCAACCCACGCAGCCGCGCTAGGTGTCTTGCCAAACGTGCTTCCCGAAGATCTTCGGCACTTCGGCCTCATACCGGAGTTCATCGGCAGGCTCCCCGTCGTGGGAGTCGTGGACCAGCTAGGTAGTGACGCCTTGAGGCGCATTCTCACCGAGCCAAAGAACGCCTTGGTGCGCCAATACCGTCGAATGTTCGAGTTCGACGATGTGGATCTGGAGTTCACCGACGAAGCGCTAGACGCAATCGTGGATCAGGCGATGCTACGCAACACTGGTGCGCGGGGCCTTCGAGCAATCCTGGAAGAGGTCTTGCTGGGGTTGATGTACGACCTGCCTAGCCGAGACGACGTCGCCCGCTGCATCATTGATCGGAAAGTGGTGTTGGACAAGGTGAACCCGACGCTGGTGCCGCGTTCGACTGTCACACGTCGCGCATCGTGAGTGCTACGCCGTGAATGCGGCGGCGGTTCCCGCCAGCGGGCCGCTGCGCGACTACCAAGCCGCCCTTGATTGGCTGGATTCGCACTTTGACCTAGAACGCCTGCTCGGCAGCAAAGATGCGAAGAAGCCCACGCTGGAACGTATGCGGACCCTGGTGGGCGTGTTGGGTGACCCGCAGAACAGCGTGCCTGCCATTCACATAACGGGCACGAACGGCAAGGGCAGTACGGCACAGTTGGCAGTGGCCTTGCTGGGCGCATGTGGTCTCGCCGCAGGTGGCTACGTGTCGCCGCACGTAAATCGTGTCAACGACCGGATCAATGTGGCTAACGAGCCGCTTGACGACGAGTCGTTTACACAGGCCATCAGTGACGTAGCGGTAATGGAGTCGCTGGCGACCGAACTCTGTGGCTCCCGCCCGAACTACTTCGAGGTACTGGCCGCTGCTGCGTACAGTTGGTTCGCCTCCAACGCGCACGTCAACGTGATTGAAGTCGGCCTCGGCGGACGATGGGATGCCACCAACGTGGTGGACGCTGCGGTGGCGGTCATCACGAATGTCGCCGCCGACCACCTCGAGCTGATCGGACCCACCCTGGCGGATGTGGCCTTTGAAAAAGCAGGGATCATCTCTGCGGGAGCAACGGTCGTCTGCGGTGAGACGACCCCAGAACTAGTTGACGTGATTGCGGCCGAAGCAGCGGCGATGGACGCGCCAATGTGGAGACGCGGAGTCGATTGGGCGGTGGTTCAACGTCGCCCCGCAGTTGGGGGCCAACTTGTGACGGTGCGTACGCCGTACGGGGAACACGCTGACCACTTCGTGCCACTGCACGGAGCGCACCAAGCCACCAATGTCGCTGCTGCGCTCAGCGCGGTAGAGGCGTTTTTTGATCGATTCCTAGATGATGACTTGATCGCAGCCGCGCTGGGGAGCATTGCGCTGCCAGCTCGTTTCGAGATCGTCGCTCGGCAGCCGACGGTGGTGATTGACGGGGCGCACAATCCTGCTGGCGCGGCTGCGTTGAGAGGCACTCTGACGGAGTCACTGTTGGGGGATGCTGGCGGCGCTGCTGACAGCCCTGGTACCGCTGCGTCAAATGTGCTGGTACTAGGCGCGAACCGTCCACACGATCCAGCCGCCTTCTGCGAGGCACTCGGTCTAGATGCGTTTGACGTCGTGGTTGCCACGGCGGTGCAGTGGCCTCGAGCGCTGCCGCCCGCAACCATCGCCGAGGCAGTTGAGTCAGTGGCAGTTGAATCAGTCGGAGTTGAGTCAGCAACAGTCAACTCAGCGGCCGATAGATCGCGCGCCACCCGCCGCCACCCGCCCGAGATCATCACGGTCGACGACGTCGGCGAAGCGGTGCAGATGGCACGCGATCGGGCTGGGCCCAGCGGAGTTGTGGTGGTAAGCGGCTCAATGTACGTAGCCGGTGAGGCGCGGCAACTACTTGGCGGTGCCCCGCATTAGCCTCCAGCAAGCGGCCGTTGGCGCTGAGCGCTACGACGCTTTGCGCTACGAACCGGGGCGCTACCACGGGCGCTATTGCACGGGCCGGGCTGCCCAAGCCAGGCAGCGCGGCCAAACTGGTCTAGTCAGACTGTTCAAGCTAGAAACTGCTCAAGCTAGGCGGAGGGAGATGGCGATGCGTCAAACGCTGGTGATCTGCAAGCCCGACGCGGTTGAGCGGAGACTGGTCGGTGAGATTCTGAGGAGGGTCGAACGCAAGGGCCTCACCATCGCCGCCCTTGAGCTGCGGACTATCGAACGCCGCACGGCCGAGCAGCACTACGCCGAGCACGCTGGGAAGGACTTCGTCGGGGCGTTGCTGGACTTCATTACGCGTTCACCGTCGGTCGTCATGATCCTGGAAGGTCCGCCCGAGGCAGCCGAGCCAACGTTCGCGATCGTGCGGACGCTTATGGGTGCCACGAACCCCGCCGCTGCGCAGCCGGGTACCATCCGGGGCGACTACGGGTTGTCCCTCACCGAGAATCTGGTGCATGGATCAGACAGCGAGGCATCCGCTATGCGGGAGATTGCCCTGTTTTTTCCCGACCATGCAGCAGACGGAACGGTCGGTGGCTGATGGCGTCTAATGGGTCAACTCGAACTCGCCGACACGGGTCGGTATTCAGTAGCAGAGACATCGCCGTAGACCTCGGCACAGCGAACACAATCGTCTACGTTCGCGGTCGCGGCATTGTGCTCAATGAGCCCTCGGTGGTTGCTGTCGACTCAATCACCGGCAACTCCTTGGCTGTCGGCCTTGAAGCCAAACGGATGATTGGACGGACGCCGGGCAACATCACCGCGATCAGCCCGCTGAAGGACGGCGTGATAGCCGACTTCGATATCTGCGAGAAAATGCTGCGGCACTTCATCACCGAGGTTTGCCAGACGCGCTGGCCCAAGCCGCGCATGGTGATCTGTGTGCCATCGGGAATCACCGGGGTTGAGCAGCGGGCGGTGCAGGAGGCAGCCGAATATGCGGGCGCCCGCCGGGCGTACATCATTGAGGAGCCAATGGCCGCTGCGATCGGTGCAGGGTTGCCGGTGCAGACCGCGCAGGGAAGCATGATCGTTGACATTGGGGGCGGCACTACCGAAGTAGCAGTGATCTCGCTGGGTGGCATCGTGACGGCACGCTCAGCCCGCGTCGGCGGCAACATGATCGACGCATCAATCGTCGCTCACGTCAAGAAAGAACATGGCCTAATCGTTGGTGAGCGAACGGCGGAAGAGATCAAGCTCGCCCTGGGGTCGGCGTGGCCTTTAGCGGACGAGATTTATGCAGAAGTCCGCGGCCGCGACATGGTCAGCGGGCTGCCCGAATCGGTCAGTGTCGACAGCCAAGAAATACGTGAGGCCATCTCGGGCCCGGTAAGCGCAATCGTGGACTCGGTGAAAGCCACTCTTGATGACACTGCGCCAGAACTAGCGGCGGATGTCATGGACTACGGAATCACGCTTGCTGGTGGCGGCGCAATGCTGCGCGGACTGTCGGATCGGCTGCACTCAGAGACCGGCGTGGCGGTCCACATAGCGGAGGATCCGCTGCTCGCGGTCGTGCGCGGCTCTGGCCAGACGCTTGAGGAGTTTGACGTACTTCACGGTGTTCTTTACTCCTCCGCCGAGGGGCGCTGACGCCTCCGGTCGTGGCCCGCCGCGCCGACATTCGTAGACGCACCTGGGTTCGCCTGGCGCTCCTTCTCGTATCGGCGATTGCCCTTTTGACGCTTGATGCACGGGGTTCTGGCGGTGTTTTGGACACCGCTCGTGGCGCGGCTTTGGATCTGTTGGGACCAGTGCGAACATTCGGAGACTGGGTGGCGGGGCCGTTCCGCGATGCTTGGCGCGGCATCGTCAGCTATGACGAGTTAGAAACCGAAAATGCGCAGCTACGAGGGGATCTGGCCGAGGCGCGGGCATCAGTTCTGCGAGTCGGAGAGTTAGAACGCGACCGCCAAGAGCTGCTCGCGCTGGTGAACGCCCGTGACGTCACTCCCGCCATTCCGCGGGTCGCAGCGCGAGTTATCGATGCGCCAGTGTCCAACTTCGAGCGCACCATTGAGCTTGCGAGAGGGCGCCGCGATGGCATCCGCGTGGGTATGCCGGTGGAGAGCGGCGACGGGCTGGTCGGACGGGTCGTGCAAGTCAGCACCACCCGATCCCGGGTAGAGCTTCTGAACGACCCAAACTTTGACGCCGGGGTGCGCATCGTACGGTCCGGAGATGACGGCTTGGTATCAGGACGCGGACCAGGACGTGACCTCGAGGTGAGTTATATCGAGTTGGAGTCGGTCGTGATTCCGGGAGAAACGGTAGTGACCAGCGGCTTCATGGGCAGCACATTCCCCGCAGGGTTACTCGTGGGAACTGTCACAGACGTCACACCCGACGCGGCCCGCGGGGCGCAGCAGGTCACGGTTCATCCCGCTGCGGACCTGCAGCGACTCCGTTGGGTGCAGGTTCTGCTATACGAACCCGATGTTCCCGAACCGGTGATCGTGGATCGCGAGACCCCCGCGGATGATTCTCCCAGCAACGCGGGACGCACTAGCGAGACAACGCAATGATGGCCGGTGCTGGGCCCTTAGCGCGCTCAGCGCTGGTATTGGCAATTGCTGTCATCGTCCACGTCGGCTTGCTGGCGCGCATCACCCCGGCTGGCGTAGTTGTGGACCCGCTGTTACTGCTGGCTGTAGCAGGGGGAATTGTGAGTGGTCGCAGTAATGGGGTGACCTTCGGCGGGGGCTGCGGACTTGTAGCAGACCTAATAGTCCATACGCCGTTCGGTATGAACCTGCTGGTGTTGACGCTGGTGGGCTACGTGTCTGGTGCAGTATCCGAGCAGCTACCGTCGGCCAGAACGATGACGCGCACCGCCGCAGCGTCACTGCTAGCGGCTGTTGGAATCGGCCTGTTCGCAAGTGTGGGCTGGTTGATGGACCTCGTCTATGTGACCGAGGCACCGCTTGTTCGCATTGCGGCGGTCACGTGTTTGGTGGCCCTGGGGGGCTATCCGCTACTTGAGCGCGGCGTTCGCTGGGCCCTGATCATCCGCCCACGTATCACTGCGGATCCCGTAACGAGGCTCCGCAGTGGATGAACAGGTCCGCCGACGAATGGCCTTCATCGGCATAGTGATGGTCGGCATTTTCGGAGCCTTGTTTACGCGCCTGTGGTATCTGCAAGTGCTCGAGTCGGAGCAGTTTGAAGTAGCGGCCGAGTCGAATCAGGTGCGCATCATTATCACACCGCCGACTCGAGGTCGCATCCTTGACCGTCATGGCGTGGTGCTGGCGGACAATGTTAGAACCGGTGTAGTCACCTACGACGCCTCCAGGTATGGCGACAAGCACACAGAAGCTGTGCTGACCGAGCTGGCCGACTTGCTTGATGTACCTGCTGAGCAGCTCAGTCAGGGACTAGAGGACCAACGTTCACATCCGCTCGCTCCGAAGGTGATCGCAACGGGCCTAGACGAACACGGTCTGCTGCGCGTGGCAGAGCGGTCAATTGCGGGTGTGGAAGCCAAATGGGACTGGGTGCGCGTTTATCCGCGCCACGAAGTCGGAGCACACATCGTTGGTTATGTGGGAGCCATGTCCGAACGTCAGCATCGCGAGCTGATCAACGATGGCTACTTGCCTTACGAGCGTGTTGGGAGAGCGGGTATTGAGGGTCTGTTTGAAGCGGAGCTACACGGCGAGCCGGGGCGGACCAAGCTCGAAGTAGATAGGCGGGACCGGGTTCAGCGAATTCTGGCGGAGGAACCCGCCCAACCAGGTCATGACGTCGTGCTGTCAATAGATGTCGAACTGCAGGCCGCAACCGAGTCTTACCTGCGGCAGGGGCTGATCGCCGCCAGAAAGACAGTTAGTGAGGACTCTGGCTTTTTCTATCCGGCACTGTCGGGGGCTGCAGTGGTTATGGATGTGCGTAACGGCGATGTATTGGCGATGGCCTCGCATCCGACCTATGACCCAAACTGGATGGTTGAGGGACTGTCATCGGCGGAGTACCGCTCGGTTTTTGAGAATCCCTATACGCCCGGCGCGCTCAACAATCTGGCTGTGCAGGGCACGTACTCACCCGGGTCGGTGTTCAAGCCGGTGACAGCGCTCGCCGGTTTGGACGCTGGACTGATCTCCCCAAGGGCAGCCTTCTACGATGTCGGTTACTACCAAATCCCCGACTCGCGGGGCTGCACCGGGCGCTGCACCTTCTTCAACGCAGACCGAGCGGCGCTCGGCACGTTGGACCTGTCGGGCGCACTGACCCGCTCCAGCGACGCCTACTTCTACAAGGTGTCAGATGACCTTTACTGGGTTGACGGACCTGAGCAATGGGCGATTCAAGATATGGCGCGCCTGCTTGGTTTCGGTTCACCTACCGGAGTCCAACTGCCGTTCGAGAAATCAGGCCGTGTGCCAGACGAAGACGTAAAGGCAGCGTTGTTCGAGCTGAGTCCTGAGGCTTACAACCCTTACGGCGAGCCAGCGCGCTGGTTTCCGGGCGACAACATCAACACCGGCATCGGTCAGGGCTTTGTAGCCGTGACTCCCGTGCAGCTAGCCAACGCATATGCCGCTATGGCCAACGGCGGGACGCTCTTCTCGCCGAACATCGTTGAATCGGTGGTGTCACGGCGCAGCCAGTCGTTCGGGGAGGACGTGCGGACTTTCGAACCCCGAGTGCTGAGCGTCCTGGACTTTCCCGCCGGTAGTGCCGTGGTGCGAGAGGGCCTCAGCAATGCCACGAACTCTCGATTGCGAGGCACAGCGGCGAAGGCCTTCGAAGGCTACGACCATGCGGGCTACCCGGTGACCGGCAAGACCGGCACGGCTCAAGCGCAGGGCCTCAACGCTGTGCTGGGGCGCAAGAAAGAAGACACAGCGGTCTTCGTTGCGTGGGCACCAACGCACGACCCTCGCTATGCCGTCGCGGTGGTCATGGAAGAAGCCGGATATGGCGGCGAGGCAGCGGCTCCTGTAGCTAGGCGCATCTTGGAAGCAGTGCGTGCATACGAGCAGCGCTGGCCTGAACCCACTATCGCGTTCTCGCCACCCCAGCCGGAGTGCCCCGTTGTACCCGAAGCACTGCGAGGCGATCCAGCATTCTTGGGCTACGTGCCACAAGGCTGTCCGTGGGGTACGCAGTTGCCGCGAGCCAATACGCCAACTGACGCGGATGGCGATGGCGTGCCGGATGCCGATCAGGTGGACCAGATAGAGAGCGCCCATGCGGCCTTGGTCCCGCGCCGAATCGAAACTCTTCGGCGCCGCTATTCGGCACGCAGGTTGCAGGCAACGTCATGATCACACGGCTGATGCGGGGCGCCCGGGGCCGACGCGAGCTGCGGTCGCCAGCCTTGTTCGCCGACTACTCGCTCGCACTCACAGCGGTGGCGATAGCCCTAATCGGCGTAGCCATGAACTACTCATCAACTTGGTACAGGCTCTCGTTTGACGGTGAAGACCCTTGGACTGTGGCGCGGCGCCAGGCCCTATTTGTGGGTGTCGGCATCGTGGCCATGATCGTTGCCGCCATTGTCGACTACCGAGTGCTTCGATTCTATGCAACACCGGCCTATTTGGCGGCTTTGGTGGCGTTGGGTGCGCTGCTGTTGTGGGGGCCGGAGATTCGGAACGCGCGGTCATGGTTTGTGCTGCCGGTAGTGGGCTTTCAGGTGCAACCTTCGGAGTTCGCCAAATTGGTTGTGATCTTGTCACTAGCGGCGTTCGTGGCCAGCAACGAGGGTCATTTGCGCTTTGACACGCTATTCAACGCGGGTGTCCTATTGACGGTGCCGATGAGCTTGATCTACCTGCAGCCCGACCTCGGCACGATGCTTGTTTTCGTTGCTATCGCAATGGGCATGCTGTTGGTTGCTGGCGCGCAGACTCGTCATATTGTCGTTGTCACACTCGTTGGCGTGCTGGCGCTCGTGCTGGTTTTCAGCATTGATGCGCTACAGGGACCGCGCTTACTCAGTGAGACACAGCGAAATCGCTTGACTGCTTTCTTGGACCAGGACTTTGAGCCCCTAGAAGCCTCCTACAACCTGCGCCAGAGCCAGATAGCTATCGGCGCGGGCGGCGTCTGGGGTCAAGGCTGGAAGCAGGGCAGCCAAACTAACTTGGACTTGGTTCCCGAACAGCACAACGACTTCATATTCACCGCACTCGGCGAGGAATTTGGTCTCGTTGGCGGCACGATTTTGCTCGCTCTATTTGCCTACATGCTCCTGCGCATCTGGCAGATTGGGCGCTTAGCTGGTGATTCGTTCGGACGATTACTTGCGGTCGGTATCTTGTCCATGCTGCTGTTTCAAGTGTTCCAGAACATCGGAATGACGATTGGCATCATGCCGATCACTGGTATTCCCCTGCCGCTCATGAGCCACGGTGGCTCTGGAACCATCACCACCTTCGCAGCAGTCGGCATAATCATCAGCGTCGGCGCTCGGCGTTACACAACCTGAGTCAGGGCCAGCCCCAAATCTGGGGCAGCCCCAAATCTGAGTGAGCCGAGTCTGTCGTAGGTTGAGTTGCTTCTGAGCTGCTTCTGAACTGTTTCTTTTTTGGCGCCGGGCCGATAGCGTTAATGACGCGATGACGACGCTGTGGTCCCGGCTTGAGCCTTTGCTGCCAAGTGTCTCCAAGCCAGCACGTTACATCGGCTGCGAGGACGGGATGCAGCGACCGACCGTGGGCCCCCACGTCACCTCATGGCTCTTGGCCTATCCCGATACCTACGAGATTGGCCTACCGAACCAGGGCCTGCAGATCCTCTATGAGTTGCTGAACGAGCGTCCAGACGCCAGCGCTGAGCGCACCTACGCACCTTGGATTGACCTGGAAGCGAAGATGCGCGCCGCGAGATTGCCACTATTTTCTGTGGACACGCACAGAGCGGCTGGCGAATTTGACATCGTTGCGTTCAATCTCTCAGCCGAGTTGGTCTATACGAATGTACTCAACTGCATAGATCTGGCGGGGCTGGCCGTGCGAGCGGAGCAGCGCAGCGATACCGATCCGCTCATCGGCGCTGGAGGCCATTGCGCGTACAACCCTGAGCCTCTGGCCGACTTCGTGGATTTCTTCGTCATCGGTGATGGCGAGGAGGTAGTGGGGGAGATCACCGATGCTGTCGGTGCTTGGAAGCGCAGTGGCAAGCGACCTGGCACTCGCAGCACGATTCTTCGGGAACTCGCAGGCATTGAAGGTGTGTATGTGCCTTCCATGTATGAAGTTGCCTACAACGGTTCCGCACTGGCCGCGGTTACGCCCAAATACTCCGATGTGCCGTCGATTGTCTCAAAGCGCACGGTCGCCGATCTTGGCGAATGGCCTTATCCGCGTCAACAGTTGGTGCCGGTCACCGAAGTTGTGCATGATCGGCTCTCCGTTGAGGTGTTTAGGGGATGCACGCGAGGTTGCCGATTTTGCCAGGCGGGGATGATCACTCGTCCAGTGCGGGAACGCCCAGCGGCCCAAATCCGCGAAATGGTAGATGCTGGCCTAAAGCGCACCGGCTACGACGAAGTAAGCCTTATGTCGCTGTCTACCGCCGACTATAGCGGGATTGCTGACCTAGTAAGTAGCACGGTCAGCAGTGGCGCCATGAGCAACGACGCAACACGAGACGCTGACGCAAACCGCATCAGCGTTTCGTTGCCAAGTATGCGTGTTGACGCTTTCACGGTGGATGTGGCGGCTCAAGTCTCGCGTGCGCGCCGCACAGGACTCACTTTCGCACCCGAGGCGGGTTCGTGGCGATTGCGTCAGATCATCAACAAACTCATTACGGCCGAAGACCTGTATGGGGCTGTGCGCTCGGCATATAGCCAGGGCTGGCATCGCATGAAGTTGTACTTCTTGACGGGGCTGCCCTCGGAAATGGACTCCGACACCGAGGCAATCGCCGAACTGGCCGATGCTTGTACCCGAATTGGGCAGGAGTACACCAAGCGTGCATCGGTTACGGTGTCTTTGGGCGGATTCGTACCCAAGCCGCACACGCCGTTCCAGTGGTTCGGGCAGAATCCCCCTGAAGAACTTGCACGCAAAGTGCGACTGGTGCGTTCAGCGCTTGGCCGCAATAGGCGGGTCCAGTTGAAGTGGCACGACCCGGCTGCGTCAACTGCTGAGGGCATCGTGAGCCGGGGAGATCGGCGCGTTGGAGCTGTGATCGAGCACGTCTGGCGCAAGGGCGGCACGTTCCAAGAATGGAGCGAACGGTTCAATTTGGGTTTGTGGGAAGAGGCCATGGCTGCCAACGGCCTAAGCCTGGATGAACACGTTTTTCGCCACCGAAACGAACACGAAGTGCTGCCCTGGGACCACATAGGTGCCGGGCTGCACCGCGACTTTCTTTGGCAGGACTGGCAAGATGCCCTCGCGGGGCACGGCTTGCCCGACTGCCGCTGGACCCCTTGCTACGACTGCGGGGCCTGCACTGAATATGGGATCGAGCACGTGGTTGCGTCCACTGTTGCCCCCAATGGCGGCAGTCAGGGAACCGGCCAGGACCTCGCAACCGGCCACGTCGTGCCGGTTGAGTTGCGCCCCCGCCCGCTGGCAGGCGCAACAGTATCGGCTAGAGGTGGCGCATGATGCGTTGCGTCTTGATGCCGGCGCCGAGCAGCAGTGCCGCTCCCACCCACTCGGGTGGGAGACGACATTGAGGCTGCGCGTCCGTTTCTCCAAGATTGGCAAGATCCGATTCATCGGTCACCGCGATGTGGCTCGCGTGGCCGAGCGGGCTGTGCGTCGGGTTGGTTTGCCAGTCGCCTATAGCAAGGGTTATTCGCCACGTATGAGGTTGAGCTTCGGGCTGGCGCTGCCAACCGGCTATGAGTCCGAGGCGGAATATGTGGAGCTGCCCCTGCTAGCGGGTGCCTTTTCGGGCGACGGGAGCACCCAAGACTCACGTGCGTGCGCGGGTCCCGTGATATTGGCCGCCTGTGCCGCTCACGCGCCATGTGTCCAGCAGGCTTGCAGCGCCGCGCTGAGTTATTGCACGGTCGCGGCGGCGCTAAGTGAGGCGTTGCCGGTTGGCATGGACGTATCCGCGGCGACGCTCAGCGACGGCCATGGGCCATCGTTGCAGTCAGCCATTCAATGGTGCGGATGGCAGTTTGAAATTCTGGAGCTTGATGCGACAGCGGCGCGCAAAGCCATTGCAGACTTCCTACTCTCCGATACCGTCGTTACTGAACGGGTGCATAAAGGCGAGACAATTAGTTCAGACGTGCGATCCAGCGTTGGGCGGTTGTGGCTGGTTGGATGCTCGGACAGGGGCGTAGTGCTGGGTGTTGAGCTGGCAGCCAAGCCTCGCGTGGTGCGACCAAGCGAACTAATTGCGGCGCTCGCGCCAGCACATGAAATGGGCAGAGCCCGAAGAACACATCAATGGGCGAATGATGCCGCGGGACGGACCGAACCGGTCGTTCCCGCTGGCTGCGCCAATAGACACAAGGAACTCATCAGTGCAGGAAACGACACTGGATAACACCAACAACGAAACAGACCAAAACACAGCGACAAACAAGAGACCCAAGGAGGTACCAAAATCAAAAACCAGCCAGGCTGGCAAGAAAGACGCAGACTCTGTCGAATCGGCTCCCGCAGTCCGCAAGCGGCGACTCGTAGCGCCAGACAACAAAGCTGCCAAGACCGAACCAGGCGCACAACCGAAAACGATGATGCCGCGTGTGCCGCCGCCCCGCAAGCCGCAGATCGGCGACAGCCGCCCGGCGCCGACGCAGCAGGAATCGCAGCAGGAGTCCGGAAGCGATAATGACAATGAGTCCGGGCGCCGTCGCCGCCGACGAGGTGGACGGGGACGCGGTGGGCGAGGCCGAGCCGGTGATGCCGCCAACGCGACCGCCAAGAGTCGCGAGCACGCACCCGTTGAAGCCATCTTGGCGGACCAGCAGCCGATTCAACTTGATGACGAGCAGCTCAGTGAGCGACGCGGCAAGTACCGCAATGGCAAGCCTCTCGGCCGATACCGAATGTGTGTTCATGTCTCAAGAGCAGCGACGCACATAGCCGTACTTGAAGGCAGGTCGCTAGTTGAGTACTACGTGAGTCGCCCTTCCGACGACGAATCAGAAATCTACGGCAACCTCTATTTGGGCAGGGTGCGCCGTGTGCTTCCGGGGATGGAAGCCGCGTTCGTGGACATCGGCACGCCCAAGCAGGCGGTGCTGTACCGCGGCGATTTGACGGTTGCCTCCGACGAGAGTGACGACCAAAGTGGGTCAGAGCGCAAGAAGGCTGGCGGGCGCCGAGGACGCTCAAATGGGGGGCCCGCAATCGCCGATCTGATCAAGAACGGTCAGTCGATCATGTGCCAAGTCATAAAGAACCCCATCGGCCACAAGGGTTCTCGTTTGACGACAGAGGTATCGCTGCCGGGTCGGTTCGTGGTGCTCATACCAAATAGCAGCGTCATGGGTATTTCGCGCCGCTTGTCTAACCGCGAACGACGTCGGCTGCGCAACCTGCTAGCCAAGGAGATTCCCGACGGTTTTGGCGTCATCTTGCGCACCGCTGCCGAACGTGTCAGCGCTGCGGAGATCCGCCGGGACATAGAGCGGCTGATGCAGCAGTGGACGCAGATCTGCGAGCTGGCGGAACGCTCCGAAGCCCCGGCGCTGCTGTTTCGCGAATCCGAACTGGCGGTGCGCATCATCCGAGAGCAGTTCACGGCCGACTTTCGTGAAGTAGTGATCGACGACGCGGCGCTGTTCTCACAAGTCAAGGGCTACATGGAGGCAGTGGCAGCACCACTGGTTGACCGTGTCCGCTTCTACGACCCGGTAGCTGAACGCCTGCCGCTATTTGAGCGATCACACGTTTCCGAACAGGTGCGCAAAGCCACCGACCGCAAGGTCTGGCTTCCGTCGGGTGGGTCGCTAATCATCGAGCACACCGAGGCGCTGACTGTGATTGATGTGAACACAGGGCGCAACGTCGGCAAATCCAGTCTGAAGGAGACGCTGTTCCAGAACAACTTGGAGGCCGCCACGGAGATCGCGAAGCAGTTGCGGCTAAGAGACATCGGCGGCATCATCGTCGTGGACTTCGTGGACCTGGACGAGAAGCAGCAACGAGACCAACTCATGTTGACGCTGAACGAAGCGTTGGCTCGAGACAAGACCCGCACCGCAACAGAGCCAATTTCGGACATGGGCATTGTGCAGATGACCAGGAAGCGAATTGGCGAGGGGTTGCTGGAATCCATGTCTGACCAGTGCGAGGCGTGCGAAGGGCGCGGCATTCGTTTGCGTGAAGAGCTGTTTGTGTGATGCAGGACTTGTGATGTCGGCAAATTCACGCGTTGAACCGATGCCCTCGTGGGTATCCTCTGAGACGATGTACGCAGTTATTGCCAGCGGTGGCAAGCAACGCCGAGTTGAGCCTGGTCAACGGCTAGATGTTGAACTGCTCGCGGCCTCACCCGGCGAGGAAGTCAGCTTTACGCCGGTGCTGGTGGTGGATGAGGGCGCAGTGCTGGCAACGCCTGCCGAGCTCGCTGGCGTCTCAGTCACTGGTCGGGTGATCGGTGAATCCAAGGGACCCAAGATCAGTGGCTTTACCTATAAGAACGCCACGACCCAAAGGCGTCGCTGGGGCCACCGGCAGCGCTACAGCACAGTCGAGATCACCCAGATTGACACCTCCCAGGGTGTCTAGACCAGCACGTAACACCATCAGGCAAGACCAGTAGGCAAGACCAGCACTCAAGGACGGCACGATGTCTAAGACCAAGGGCGGAGGCTCAACTCGCAACGGACGCGACTCAACAGCCCAGCGCCTCGGCGTGAAGGTCTATTCGGGACAGACCATTGACGCTGGCGGCATCATCGTGCGTCAACGAGGCACCAAGTTCCATCCGGGCCGCAACGTGGGCCGCGGCAAAGACGACACACTGTTTGCTACAACCCCAGGAGTCGTGCGCTTCGGCTATCGCCGCGGACGTCGGCTGGTTGAGGTCGTGTCCTCTTAGCTTGCCCAGTCCGAGCCTTGCTAGTGCTGCTAGTGCTGGCTCGCCCAATCCCGGCTCACTAGAGGTCCGCCCCCGCTGGTGGAGACGGAGACGACTGCGAGGCGACCCCACCTATGGGCGATTTTGTAGACGAGTGCCAGTTGCACGCAAAAGGCGGTGATGGCGGCGCAGGCTGCGTTGCGTTTCGACGTGAATCCCATGTGCCGCGTGGTGGCCCCGATGGTGGCGATGGCGGGCGTGGCGGCGATGTGTGGGTCGTAGCGGATCGAAACGTGGCTTCGCTGCTTGCATTCCGGGACTTTCCGTTTCGAAGAGCAACGAACGGAAAACACGGTCAGGGGCGTCGTAGGCACGGCCGCCATGGTGCCGACGAAGTCGTTCACGTGCCAGAGGGCACAACGGTGCGAGATCGCGACGGTTCTGTGTTGGCCGACCTGGTGAGCGCGGGCGATCGTTGGCTGGCGGCTGAGGGCGGCCGCGGTGGCCGCGGCAATACTCGTTTCTCCTCAAATAGGTTGCGTGCTCCGCAGTTCGCCGAGCAGGCAGAACCGGGCGAGGAGCGCTGGCTCAGCCTGGAGCTGAAGCTGATGGCCGATGTGGCGTTGGTCGGTTTCCCAAACGCAGGCAAGAGCACGTTCATCCGAGCGGTATCAGCGGCCCGGCCCAAGGTGGCTTCGTATCCGTTTACGACGCTTACGCCCAGCCTCGGAGTTGTGCGCTTTGACGATGGGGCCGGGGTTGACGCAGACAGTTTCGAGATGGTGATGGCAGATGTGCCTGGTCTGATTGACGGTGCCGCTCGGGGCAAGGGTCTCGGACATCAATTCCTGCGCCACGTTGAGCGAGCCCGTGTATTGCTCATCATGGTGGACCTGGCAGAGGTCACCTGTCGCGATCCGCATGAACAAGTTGACGTGTTGCTAGCCGAGCTGGAGATGCATGAACCTGCGCTTGCGTCACGCCGACGGCTGATCGTGGGCACCAAGGCCGACGTTGCTCACCTCAACTGGGACGGGCCTCGGCTTAGTGCCGTCACTGGCGCGGGAGTGGGCCCTGTGCTTGGTCGATTACGTGATCTGGTTAGCGAAGCTCGTGCGGCCGATCAAGCTCCCGAGCATTACGTGGTGCATCGTCCCGAGCCCACCGGCATCACGGTGCTGCGGCTGGCTGACGGAGTCTTCGCAATTGAGGGGCGCCAGGCTCATCGCGCTATTTCGCTGTCGGATCTCTCAGATCCTGCCGCGCTGGCATGGGCGCAGAGTCGCCTGGAGAAGCTTGGCGTGTCCAAGTCCTTGGCTCGTGCCGGTGCCCAGTCTGGTGACCTGGTCCGTATTGGCGACTTCGAGTTCACATACGAAGCTGACACATGAATCCAGTGCCGCACGCTGTCAGCGTCGCTGCTAGGCGACAAGATTGATGCCTGATTCACTGGGCCGGGACTCACTGCGTCTGATCGCCAAGATTGGCACTTCGTCCATCACCACGCCCGACGGGCGTGTGGATCTGGACGCGGTTGGCAAGTTGGCAGGCGAGATCGCCCGCGTTCGCGGAGACGGGCACGAAGTGATCGTGGTCACGTCCGGTGCAATTACCGCTGGCGTCCAGCGGCTAAAAGTTGAGAGACCGACTGAGCCGGAGCGTCTGCAGGCGCTATCGGCTGTCGGTCAGATTGATCTCATGGCCTCATATCGAGAGCTATTTGACGCCGCTGGGATGGTCGTCGGCCAAGTGTTGATCGCACCACATGACTTTCGTGATCGGGAACAGTATCTACACGCCCGAGCCACGTTTGATCATTTGCTTGATCTGGGTGTTGTGCCCGTTGTCAACGAGAACGACGCTATCGCAGACGACGCAATCCGCTATGGCGACAACGATCGGATTGCTGCTCTGGTCGCAAATCTTGTGCGTGCCGATGTACTGATATTGCTGACGGATATGCCCGGCGTCCTTAGCGCCGATCCGAGCATCGACCCCGAGGCGTCGCTAATTTCGGACATCTTGGAGGTAAGCCCGTCGCTGGAAGCCGCAGCCGGATCGGCGAACGCGGTTGGCAGCGGTGGTATGGCCTCGAAGTTGGCGGCTGCGCGAATGGCCTCGTGGAGCGGTGTGCGCACGGTTATCGCCTCAGCGCGCCGACCCGGAGTCGTGGCGGACGCAGCAGCCGGGCGAGGGGAGGTTGGCACCACCGTGCATCCACGAGATGTGCGTGTGCCCGCTCGCAAACTGTGGATTGGCTTCGCGGTAGCGACAGCAGGATCGGTGCGTGTCGACGATGGAGCCCGTAGGGCGTTATTGACCGGAGGCAAGTCGCTGCTGTCAGCCGGTGTGGTTGGGCACGAAGGCTCGTTTGCTGCGGGAGAAGCCATTGACATCGTGGACTCCGAGGGGGAGATTTTTGCCAAAGGTCTCGCAGCTATTGATGCCGGTGGCCTTGGCGTCACCGCAGGACGGCGCACCGATCAGTTGCCCGACGGTTTGCACCCCTTAGTGGTTCACAGAGACGATCTGGTAGTCCTCGGCGACGAGCAACTGTAGGGCCGGACGGCGCTGTCTACGGGCCTTCGGCCAGGCACGGGTCATAGCCACTAGCCTGCGCTGGTGCCTGAAGCGGCTCCCCAGACTGGAATTGGCGCGGACCAGCGTCGTGCTGGCCCAAGAAATGTCAGCCCAGCAATGTTGGAGCTCGGCGAGCGCGCGCGGGCCGCGGCGACTGTGCTAGCACGCACATCCGGCGCTGCCCGCAACGAGGCGCTGGCATCGGCAGCCGATCGGCTGGAAAAAGCAACCGACCGCGTCCTCGCTGCTAACGGCAACGACGTAGCTAACGCCGAAGCTGCTGGCATTTCGGCAACGCTTGTAGATCGGTTGCTGCTCAGCACTGAACGCATCTCGGCTATGGCTGCAGGGTTGCGCAGCGTGGCAGCCCTTCCTGATCCGGTTGGGCAGGTTGTAGACGGGTGGAGACGGCCAAACGGTCTGGCTGTTGAACGGGTCCGGGTGCCGTTAGGTGTGGTGGCAATCATCTACGAAAGTCGACCCAACGTCACTTCCGACGCTTTCGGGCTCTGCTTGAAGTCGGCCAACACTGCTTTCCTGCGGGGCTCGGGGGCCGCGCTGAACTCCAACGTCGCCATATCCGAAGCGCTACGAGAAGGATTGGTCGAAGCTGGCTTGCCCGCAGATGCCCTGATGCTAGTAACCGACACCAGTTACAGCGCCGCGGCTGAGTTCATGCAACTGCGCGACCACATTGACTGTCTCATCCCCAGGGGAGGTCCAGCGCTGATTGACTCGGTACTGGCTAATGCCACAGTGCCCTACATAATTGACGGTGACGGCAATTGTCATATTTATGTTGATGCCGGGGCGGACTTGGACATGGCCGTGGACATTGTCTCTAATGCGAAACTCAGCCGTCCTTCAGTGTGTAATGCCGCGGAATCGCTGGTATTGCATCGTGACGTGGCAGCGTCGGTACTGCCGAGAATTGTTGACGAACTCGCGAGTGTGGAGTTGGTGGGCGACGAAGCATCCAGATCGATTTCGCCGCGGATCGGTCAAGCTAGTCCTGAGGATTTCTCAACTGAGTTCCTAGCACTCAAGATGAGCGTGGCTATCGTTGACGATTTGGATGCAGCCATTGATCATGTGAACCGACACGGCACTGGCCACAGCGAAGCCATCGTGACCAGCGACCTGGCCGCTGCTGGCGAGTTCACGCGTCGGGTTGATGCTGCTGCTGTGCTTATTAACGCTTCCACACGCTTCGTGGATGGTGAGGAATTCGGTTTCGGAGCCGAGATCGGCATTAGTACGCAAAAGCTGCACGCTCGCGGCCCGATGGGTCTCGAGCAGCTCACAACCACGAAATTTGTCGTGACTGGAACGGGACACACGCGAAGCTGAAGAGGCCGACGAAGTTGACCACGCCGAAAAGCAGTCGCGCCTGCAACACTGACTACCCACACTGATACTGGAGAAACCAACTATGAGCGACACAATGTTCGGAGACCTCTCAGGTGTCCGCGGCGGCTTAGCCAATGTTGAGTACCTGGCAGATGACGGCATCGCCAGCGTCGTATTCCTCGCCGAGCGACTAGGCAAACCGGTGCTGGTGGAAGGGCCAGCCGGGACGGGCAAGACCGAACTCGCCAAGTCGGTGGCGGCCATGAGTGGAGCACGTCTCATTCGCTTGCAGTGCTACGAGGGGCTAGACGAGGCCAAGGCTCTATATGAGTGGAACTACAAAAAGCAACTGTTGCGCATTCAGGCCGACCGCGGCGTTGACGCTGAACACGAGGACTGGGTGGAGCTACAGGACGACATCTTTAAGGACGAGTTTCTGCTCACCCGACCATTGCTTGAAGCGATCAGCGCCGAAGACAGGGTTGTGTTGCTGATTGATGAGGTGGACCGGGTAGAGATCGAGACCGAAGCGTTGTTGCTTGAGATTCTATCCGATTACCAAGTGTCCATTCCCGAGCTTGGTACTATTACCGCCAGCCAGATCCCGCTGGTGTTTCTGACCTCCAACAACACTCGCGAGCTCTCCGAAGCACTCAAGCGGCGCTGCTTGTTCTTGCACATTGACTACCCCGATCTCGAGCGCGAGAAGCAGATTGTGCTCACCAAGGTTGCTGGCATCAGCGAAAACCTGGCGGAGCAGATCGCACGTGTTGTGCGCTCCATTCGCCAGCTTGAACTTAAGAAGGCTCCCTCGGTATCGGAAACGCTGGACTGGGCTCGTACATTGGTGCTGCTCGGTATCGAGAACATAGACGTTGAGCAGGCAAAACAAACGCTTCACATTCTGCTCAAGTATCAGTCAGATATTGAGAAGGCATCTAAAGAACTGACGGTCGAAGCCTGACCAGGAACTGGCTCGGCTTGTGTAGCCAGATAGACGCGCGAACGGGGAAGTAAATGCTAGATCTGCTCAGCGGTTTCGTCGGGGAGCTGCGCAACGCTGGCCTGCCAGTTTCGCTGACCGAGAATCTTGACGCCATGGAGGCCGTGAAGCACATACCCATTGAGGACCGTGACGCGTTCAAGTACGCGCTCGCGGCCACGCTCGTAAAGAACGAGCAGCATTGGCGGGCCTTCGAGACGGTTTTTGAGGTGTACTTCTCGTTGCGCGGGCCGGAATACAACCTTAGCGACTCCGAAGACGACGGGCAGTTCGATCCCGAGAATCTTGAAGAGTGGATGTCCCAACAGATGCAGGGTATGGGCGGACGTGGGGGCGGTCAGGATATGTCCCCCGAGGAGATCGCCGAGATGCTCTTCCGGGCTCTGCTAAATGCTGACGAGGCGATGATGGCTGCCATGGCGAGAGCGGCTGTGACTCAGTTCGCGGGCATGGAACCGGGTCGGCCTGTGGGTGGAACCTACTACTTGTACCGGACTCTGCGCAATCTCGATCTCGACGGGATGCTGGATCGGCTGATTGAGGAATCCTCGCAGCGTTACGAAGGTGAGATGACTCCGCTGGCCGAACGGCTTGAGAGGGAGGAGTTTGAGAATCGCATTGAGCAACTGAAACGGGAGATCGAAGCTGAGATTCGACGTCGCCTAGTAGCCGATCGCGGGGTAGAGGCGATGGCCAAAACTCTGCGCAAACCGCTGCCCGAAGATGTCGATTTCATGCACGCCAGTCGGGAAGAAATGGCGAATATCCGCACGGCCATTCAGCCGCTGACGCGAAAGCTGGCGGCGCGCTTAGCGCGTAAACGCAAGCACCGGCGTCGAGGCCCGCTGGACTTTCGTGCCACTGTTAGACGTTCTCTCAGCTATGGCGGTGTGCCTGCCGAGCCGCGTTTTCGCCATCCACGGCCCAACAAACCAGAACTCGTGGTGGTGGCCGATATTTCGGGTTCGGTAGCGGCGTTCGCTCGGTTCACGCTGCATCTCGTGTACGCGCTTCAGAACCAGTTTTCCAAGGTGCGTTCGTTTGTGTTCATCGACGGCATCGATGAGGTCACGCACATGTTCCAAAACGAAGAGGACATCACCAATGCGGTGCATCGGGTGAATACCGAAGCCGATGTGGTGTGGGTAGACGGCCATTCTGACTACGGGCATGCCTTCGGCGTGTTCTGGGAGAACTTCGGCAAGGACATAAACGCCAAATCAACCATGATGTTCTTGGGCGACGCTCGCAACAACTATCACTCCACCAACGCGTGGGTGCTGAAGGAATGCCAGAAACGAGCGCGCTCGGTGTTCTGGTTGAATCCTGAACCGCGCTCCTACTGGGATACGGGTGACTCGGTAATCACTGAGTATGCGACCTACACCGACGGTGTTTTCGAGTGCCGCAACCTGCGCCAGCTCGAGGGCTTTGTCGACAACCTGGCTTAGCTGTCGAACTACCTAACCGAGACTGCCTCGCCGAGGCCGTTGCCTGCGGAAGTACCTGCTGAAGCAACGCCCGCCGAGGCAAGCAGATCGGACACCAAAAAGGCCAGGTCAAGCGACTGGCGCCCATTTAGCCTTGGGTCACACATTGTCTCGTAGCGGTCACTGAGCTGATGCTGTGCAACCTCATCGCCGCCGCCGACGCACTCGGTGACTGCGTCTCCTGTGATCTCAAGGTGAATACCGCCGGGCCACGTTCCCGCAGCAGCGTGAGCGGCGAAATACTCGCGGATCTCGGTCAAGATGGCATCAAAATGGCGCGTCTTGAACCCCTCATCGGTGCTGTAGGTATTGCCGTGCATTGGGTCGCACTGCCACACCACCGGATGACCAGCCTCGGTAACCGCTCGCAGGATCGGCCCGAAACACTCGGCGACTTTGCCTGCGCCTACACGGCTGATCAACGTCAACCGGCCCGGGATCCGTTTCGGGTTCAGCGTTTCGCACAGAGCCAGCGCTTCGTCGGGCGTGGCACTCGGACCCAGCTTGGCTCCGATCGGATTATGCACACCCCGCAGGAACTCGATGTGAGCGCCGTCAAGTTCCCGGGTACGTTCACCGACCCACAGCATGTGAGCTGAGCAGTCGTACCAATCACCACTAATGCTGTCTGTGCGAGTGAGGGCTTCTTCGTAACCCAGCAGCAACGCTTCGTGGCTGGTGTAGAGCTCAACCTGGCGCATGATGGTGTCGTCGGTGTCAAGCCCGCACGCCTTCATGAAGCGCAACGCTGCGTCAATGCCGCTGGCCAGCACCTCATAACGCTGGCCCGATGGGCTGGAGGCCACGAAAGCCTGGTTCCATTCGTGCATCTGACGCAAGTCGGCGTAGCCACCGCGCGTGAACGCGCGCAGCAAGTTGAGTGTTGCTGCGGACGTGTTGTAAGCCTGCACCAGTCGGGCGGGATCGGGTGTGCGTGCCGCAGACGTGAACGCGATGTCGTTGACGATGTGACCACGGAACACAGGAAGCGTCTGATCATCGCGGGTCTCGGTGTTTGAACTGCGTGGCTTCGCGAACTGACCAGCGATCCGGCCCACCTTGACGATGGGCAGCCCGGCGGAGTACTGCATTACCACGGCCATCTGCAAGATCACCTTGAGGCGATCACGAATCTGGTCGGCTGTAGAGAGTTCAAATGACTCTGCGCAGTCACCAGCCTGCAGCACAAACGCCTCACCCGCGCAGACGCGCCCCAGATGCTCTGTCAGCCGCCGCGCCTCGCCCGCAAACACCAGCGGAGGACGCAGGCGCAACTCACCCAGCGATGCTGCTAGGGCATCACTGTTGGGCCATTCGGGTTGTTGACCGGCGGGCTTATCGGCCCATGAACCGGGGTGCCAATCTGGTGCGTGCTCCGGATATCCGGCCGACCATGGCGTGTCTGGTGACGCAGTTGCGTGCTCAGACAGCGTCTGCGTCGGCATCAATGTCCACGAACTCGCCATCGGCGGCCAGGCCCTGCAGTTCATCAACCGCGCGCTTGACTAAGCGTCGCGCGGCTTCAGCCGTCACGCCCAGTTCTTCGCCGATTTCGCGGTAGCTGCGCTGCTCGCCATCAATCAGTCCATTGCGGCGTCGAACGGCGTACTGGGCCCTCTCATCGAGCCGACCGAGCATGGAATGAACCATGGTTTTGCGGGCCGATTCGATGGCGAAGTGCTCAGGGCCGGGTGCATCGTCGCCGATGAGATCAATGAGCGCGCTGTCGCCATCGTCGCCGACGGTCTTGTCAAGTGAGGTAGGCGTGCTGATCCGCTGGAGCCAAGCGTTCTCGTCGTCTAGCGAGTCGCTGTCGCCTCCGTTGTGTCGCAGCGCTGCCCGCAGAGTCGCAGATCGATCGGATGGCAGGCGGATGAGGCTGCCCTTCTGATCAAGAGCGCGCCCGATTGACTGGCGGATCCAGAAGGTGGCATAAGTTGAGAACTTGAAGCCGCGCCGCCAATCAAACTTCTCAACTGCGTGTTCCAGGCCGAGGTTGCCTTCTTGGATCAGGTCAAGCAGTTCCAGTGTCGGCGGCAGCGGGTAGCGGCGCGCGATAGACACGACCAGGCGAAGGTTCGCGCGGATGAAGCGGTCGCGGGCAGCCGCGGCAGTCTGCACTGCCTTGCGCAGCTCACGCCGCTTAGCAACGCTCAATTCCTCGTCGCTGTCGAGCAGCGCTTTCGCATCGCGTCCAGCTTCGATCTTCTGGGAGAGCTCCCGCTCGTCCTCTGCGGTGAGCAGCGCCACCGCACCAATCTCGTTCAGGTACTGTCCAACAGAATCCATGGCAATCACTCTCCAACCGGCAGGGGGCAGCCGGTTCTCTACTCGCGGTGCGTGCTGCCCTAGCACACAGCCCGGTGGGGGGCACCGGGTATGTTCCGACATCGCCTGCGCGATTTCCTCGCACAATCTGGCTATGGGCGGACATTCAAAAGTAGCACACGGGCGAAAGCGCGCGCAACACCCTCCTGCCAGCGACTGCCAAAGGGCGCAGAGGATCTGTAGCAGAGGATCTGTAAACGAGTGCTTGAGGTGCTGGAATCTACACTGGTGCGGTGCCGCCACGACCCGCCATTTTCGGGGGCACATTTGACCCACCGCACGCAGGTCACGTTGCCGTGGCTCAATGCGCGCTGGAGTACCTTGATGACGCGGTGCTCTATGTTGTCGTGGCGAACGATCCGTGGCAGAAATCGGCGGAGCGATCGGTCACCCCGGCACGTCATCGTCTCGCCATGGCTCGGCTGGCCTTTGCGAATCTCAAGAAGGCTGATCTCAATAGGGCCGACCGAAACAGGGCCAACCAAAGCAGGGACGACCAAAACAGGGCCGACCTCAATGAAATCGTGGTGAGTGATCTGGAGATTCGACGAGGCGGTCCGAGTTACATGATTGATACCGTCGCCGAGGTAGAACGGCCCGGCACTGCAACGGTGTTGGTGATGGGCTCCTCCGCAGCGAGTGGCGTGTCAACGTGGCATCGCGCCGCCGAACTTGCGGACCGAGTCAACCTCCTAGTGGTGCAGCCGCGAACCGAACCCGCTGTCCAGGTTGAGGGCTGGCGCACTGAGATGGCGCATATGTCGCCGATAGACGCATCGGCCACACGGATGCGCGAAGTGCTGTCAGTTCGAGACCGTCGTGAGATTCCAGCAGAAGCCAAGCAGTGCTTGCCACAAGCCGTCCTTAGCTACATCGTTGAGCACGCGCTCTACGCCTCGTGAATTCGGCGTCTCAATGAACCCGGTATCGCAGTGAACCCAGCATCGCAGCGCGATACTGCCCGCCGCGACTCGCTGGTTAGTGCCCAGCAGCGAGATCCACAGACAGACTCACGATTCGATGAGGCCAACTCAGACCAGTCCAACGCAGACCCGGCCGACGTGCAAGCTGCGGTCCCGACGCTGGTGCGAGCCGCCGCCATCGGAGCTGCGCAACTATCGGCCGAACGTATCGTGGTGCTTGACGTGGGCGATGTCCTTGCCATCACGGATTGGTTCATCATCGCAAGCGCGCCTAATGCGAGACGCGTTCGGCGTATCGCCGAGTTAATCGAAGAGCATGTGAAGGTGGCCGGGGGGTCCGGACCTGTGCTCACCGAGGGGCTCAACGAGGCGCAATGGGTGCTGCTTGACTTCGGCGAGTTTGTAGCGCACGTCTTCAACGAACCCAGCCGGGCGTTCTATGACCTTGAGCGCTTGTGGTCGGACGTACCTCGTTACGAATTTGACTGACCTGAGGTTGACCGGCCTGAGTATGACTGGCCCAGAGCTAGCCGAAGCCGTCTCGCTGAAACCAGTTGGCTGAAACCACCTCGCCGCAGAGCCAGCTCAGGGAACTATCTCGGCCGTGCCAGCGCGGGCGAGGGCGATCCAGGTGCGTCCCGGTGTAATCGGCACGATGAGGGCGTTGTCGGAGCGGAAAATAGTGACATCTAGCTGGGATGGACGTTCCCAAGTGCCCGGCACGACCATGCCGTTAGTAAGAATCCATGCTTGTCCGCTACCCGTTAGTACCGGTTCGGGAGTTGCCGCATTGGCCGGGCTCTGGCGATAGCTCACGAACTGCACAATTACGTTCTCTGGCGCTACACGCACGCCGCCAAAGTCTGTGTGGTCTTTGCCGTTCTGAGTGCGAGCCCAGCCTCCTAATGCAGCGTCCCAGCGATACGATGCCTTGATCTGACCGAAGTTGATATCCACTCCGCTAGCCGCCGTGCCCGGCGGGCGCGCAGATTCCTCATCGCGGAACCGGAAGTATTCCGGGGGTGTGCGACCTTCCGCAGAACCCGCGGCATAGATGCGGGCGGTGTCCGTGATCAGATTGTGAGGAGCGCGCTTCTCCGATGAGCGCTCAAACACGTCTTTGGCGATAGTGGCTCCGTCGATTATTGAAACCGCGTCCACATTACGCAACGCTCGAACGGTGTACGAGTTAGCTCCCGAATTCACGAAGATGGGCCGGTTGAGATTTGTCAACAGAGCGAAATCTCCGGTACGAGCCGAACGAACGGGGCCGACCACGTCGGCGTTCGTGGAGTGAAAGATCGCTGCGAATCGGGTGAGGCGAGCCTCTACCAGTTCCTCGTAGACCACGTCGGCTTGGTTTATGCCCCACTGCGGTAACGCATCGGGATGGTTGTCGATCTTCACCACGGCGGCTGGTCGTGTGATTTCGGTCGGTGTTAACAGACCGGTGAATGGAGCCGTGAACTGCGGCGCAGCGGCCGTGGTGGGGGTAGTGGATTCGGAATTGACGGTTGATGTCGTGGGAGTGCTGGTAGCGCTTGGTAGTTCGCTGGCGGTCACGCCTCCAGGGGTCTGCGATTCGCTAGGAGTTGTTGTCTCGGCCGCTACGGCTTGAGCTGATGTCGTTGGGGGCACTCTGACCGATGAGCAGGTCGCGAGTACCAAGGATGCGAGCACCACAGCCGACGAAATGCAAACGCGCTTCAAAGATCTACTCCTTGAGATCTGAGGGATCTTCACCGTGGCCAACCGAACGGCGTCTCACCATATCGGCTGCCTGCCAGCCCAGGGAGTCACCCACCTGGCTGTTACCAATAGGAGTCTCCCCTTGGACGCGGCCCCTGCTTGGGACGCGTCTTGGTGCTGGGCGGGGGCCATCTGGCGGATAGTGCTTCGCAATGGCACACTGCGTTGATGAGTGTGCTGGCCCGGTGACAGCTCGATGACAGCGCTGGGCCTATGACGGTCCTGGTTGCCGGAGGCGCCGGATATATCGGGAGCCACACAGTGGTGGCGCTACACGCAGCTGGCCACGATGTGGTGGTGTTGGACGATTTCTCGAACGCTGAACGAGGCGTGGTGGAAGCGCTGCGGTCGTTGACTTCAGCCAAGCTCGTCGTTGCTGAGGGGGATGCTGCAGACCGACTCTTTGTTGAGCAAGTGTTCCAATCGCACGACATTGGTGCCGTCATCCATTTCGCTGCGCACAAGAGCGTGCCGGAGTCGTTCGATGACCCGTTGCGGTACTTTCGGAACAATCTCAACTCCACGTTGACGCTCGCTGAGGCGGCCGTGAACCGGGGCGTAGACCGATTCGTGTTCAGCTCCTCGGCTGTCGTGTATGGAATGCCAGCGAACCTGCCCGCAACCGAGGACACGGGCGCCGAGCCCCAGAGTCCTTATGGCACGTCGAAAGTGATGTGCGAGCAGATGTTGAACGACGCGGCAACCGCAACTGGACTGTCGGTAGCAATCTTGCGCTACTTCAATCCCGTGGGCGCTCACGTCTCGGGACGAATCGGCGAAGCTGTGACCGAGGCCAGTCAGAATCTCCTGCCCGCCATCATGAGAGTGGCATTGGGCGAACTCAGCCGCTTGCGGATCTTCGGCTCCGACTACGACACACGCGACGGCACCGCTGTGCGCGACTTCGTTCACGTGATGGATCTAGCCGAGGGTCACGTCGCTGCGCTGGAGTCCGATCTCGGCGCTCACCCCAGTCGCGTGTTCAATCTCGGCAGCGGCATCGGCACCAGCGTCCTTGAGTTGGTTGCCGTTGCTGAAGCTGTTACCGGCCAGCCGATTCCCTGCGACTTTGTGGCTCGCAGGCCAGGCGACATCGCCACATCGTGGGCGGACTGCCGCCGAGCCGCGAATGAGCTTGGCTGGCGCGCGAAAAGAGACCTGACCCAGATGGTGGCCGATCAGTGGCGCTTCGTGAACCGCTGCGCAAATGTCGGGGAGAGCGTGTGAGCTTGTGGACTAGATGCACTCCAGCCCAAATCACTCAGATAGCCCAAATCACCCAGCAGCCCAGTTCATTCAGCAGCCCAGTTCATTCAGCTAGCTCAGCGGCTGAGATCAGTGTGTATTCCTCGCCTGCGGCCAGAGGCGCAGCTATGGATGCTGGCGGTACAAAAGCGGGCACTCGATCGTTGCGCACCAGGATCACATCAGTGGCCGCAACTTGGCTAAGGCCCGACTCGTCAAGCAGATAGGCGGGCCGGTCTAGGTAGTACGAAATCCAACGCGGTGTCCAAATGCCCGACGTGAACCACACCAGCTCGGCTTCAGCTACGCGCGGTTGGTTAATTGCCCGCTCCAGCACAGCTCCGGCGTCCGCTGGACGTTCTAGGTAGAAGTCTCTGGTCGAGCCGGTCACTACATAGATCAGCGTCACCAGTGTGATAGCTGCTGTGGCCGCTCCCAACGGGGCTCGGAGCCTCGCAGCTCGCCCCCGCAACAGCCGACGGATGGCATCAAACAATGCAGCCATGCCAATGGATGTGGGCGCGATCCACGGAAAGTTCCAGAGTCGATGGACCCAAGCACCTTGTTGCAAAACGAACGTGAGCGACATGGCTACGGCGAGCGTTACCACCACCGGCCCACGTGTTCGACGGTCTATGAGACCCGCTAAGAGAGCTGGCAGGAACAACAACCGCAGCCACCACGCCGTCAACAATTCGTGGCCAGCGAAGTTCCACTGACGCTGGAGGAACTCGCTCAGCGTGAACTGGGCCTGCTGGGCTGCGGTCTCTACATCGTTGCCGGTTCGGAAAGCGACTCGCTCGCTGAGTTCGGATAGGTCGGTCGCGTTCAGCAGCCAGCCTGCGGTCAGCAAGCCTCCTACTAGCGCCCCTGCCGCGACGGCAGTGAGGGCCGGTGACCAGCCCCGTCGCAGCCAACTCGCAGCACCCGCACCCGCGCCCTCACCTAATCGCCGTCGTCGCGCGGTGCCGATAAACAGCCACGGCAGCAGCAGGCTCAGTGACGCGATGGCGATCCAAGAGTGCATCGCGGTGAGGGCCGCTAGCGCTCCTGCTCCTAGCAACGCCCAGCGTGATGGCCGCTCGGTCTGGCGCAGCCAAGCAATGGCCGCCGTTAGCGCTAGCAGCAACGAAAAACTAATGCCCATGCGGGCGTACACGTAGAAGAAGCCCGTAGTCACCATGACCAACACAGCGAGCAGCGTTGGTCCCCATGACATCCCTACGGCGCGTAGCACCGCAGCCATGAATGCGACTGTTGCGGCTCCGAGAAGGAAATCTGTGATGCGCACCGCTGGCTGACTGTCGCCCAGCAAACCCACCGAAATAATGGTGAGAAACTGCTTTAGCGGTGGATGATGGGCATAGGTCACCGCTTCTGCGGGTGGTGTGGTTCTGGGCGGAACGTCAAATTCGGCTCGGATGAACGGATCGGTTCTGGCACCTAGCTTGGAGTCGGCTGGTCCTAGCTCCCAGAAGTTGCGCGCTTGTATTCCTGCTCGGCCGAATATGCGGCCGTCGTCGCTGTTGCCCAGCGGTAAGTCAAGATCGGGCGCCCACAGCAACAGCACGCCGATGCAGATGAGCAAAACGACTGTCCAGCCTGAATGCAGGCGAGCCAATGGGGCTCTCGTGAGCATGAAGGATCCGTCGTTCTGGGTTGCCCGTTTTGGGTTGCTGGGTATTGGGTTGCTTAGTCTTGGGTCGTTGAGTGTGGGGTGTTGAATGCAGCTTGTTGAATTGCGAGCCGGTTTGCGGATGACGGTCGCTGCACCCATCGGCTGAGAAGACGCAGCGTAGTATCGGCTTGATGTTGGTCCAAGAGCGGCTTCGGAGCCCCAAGGTCAAAACCGACGGGGTCGCAACCGACGAGGTCAATACCGACGATGCGGCCAATCGGGCCAATGGAGCGCTGGAAGTCATGTCCAGTGAATCCAGCGAGGGGTACGACCACGAGCGCGACCTAAACCTAATCGCTAAGTCGCCGGGTCGCCGGGGATTCCGTCGTTTGTACCTGGTGGACGCGGTGACTCTGTTTGGCCTAATGGTGGCCATCACCGTGGTGCGATTCGGTCTCGACTGGCCAACGTACCCCCACAGCCACCATCTGTTCGGCTTTGCGGTCGCCACCTTGTTGCACATGGCCGTCTACTACTTTGGCGGTCTCTACGAGTTCGAACAACGTCTCGGCAACCGGCCCTGGCTACCGCGCGCAATGCTGTTGACTTTGCTGGCGGTGGGCTGCGATGCCACGGTCACGTTGTTGACGGACCGCTACCTAATGCCCCGCGGGAACCTGGTAGTGCTCGCGGTGGCAGGTGCCGTGTTGATCTCGTTCAATCGCTGGGGCGCACGACGACTGCGCTTTTTGCGTTATGGCAAGCCGCGATTGCTGCTAGTTGGCTCTTCTGCCGACATTGCATCTGCGCAGGAGCATCTCACCGATGCTGGCGAAGATGCAGTGATTGCTGGCAGCGTGACGAATCCTGACGCGATTGTGACCAAAGCAGATCAACTCAATGCCACCGAACTGCTGCTGTTGTCGGACCAAACACTTGAGCACATTTATCCTGAACCGCTCGGCGAACTGGAGCGGCGCAACATCGGTGTGTTTCGTCTGATCACCCCCGCGGACACTTTGTTGGGGCTTCAGCGCACCCGTCAGATCGGTGGCATGCCGTTCGTGGCGCTTCGAGAGCATGCGTTGCCAGCGTCTCGTCTGCGCTTTAAGCGGATGCTGGATCTCGCTTACTTGGCGCTAATCGTCCCGTTTGCCTTGCCGTTGGCCAGCGCAGTCGCTATCTACGTCAGGATCGTGAGCGGTCCGGGCGTGTTGTACCGCCAAGTAAGGGTGGGGCGGGCAGGGAAGCCGTTCGTGCTTGTGAAGTTCCGCACGATGAGGCGAGATGCGGAGGCCAACGGTCCTGTGCTGGCCGCCTCAAACGATCCACGAGTAGTGAGGGGCATGGGCTGGCTGCGGCGCTCGAGGCTTGACGAACTACCACAGTTGTGGAACGTGCTGACCGGCACCATGTCGCTTGTCGGTCCCCGGCCCGAACGACCGCAGATCGTCGCACGCCTGGAACGCGAAATTGCTGGATACGGGCGGCGACACGACGTGCCGCCCGGCGTAACTGGGCTCGCCCAGACTCAGGGTCATTACCAGACCGACCCGGGTTACAAGCTCGGCCACGACCTGCAGTACGTGGTCAACTGGTCGCCGGTGCTTGACTGGGAGATCATGGCGAAGAGCCTTGTGGTCATGGCTCGCCGCAACGCCCGGTGAGTGATGCCGCGACGGGCGAAACGCAGCTAAACACATCGCCCCCAGAAACAGTGCTTCTAGGAACGTCGCCTCTAGGAGCGTCGCCTCTAGATGCGTCGTCCCTGGATACACAGCCGTGGCCCGACGTCAGCGTCGTGATTCCGGCGCGCGACTGTGCCGCTGAGTTGCCTGGATGCCTAGATGCGGTAAGAGCACAGACCTACCGTGGGAGTCTTGAAGTGATCGTGGCGGTGGCAGCCAGCTCGCCGGACACCGCCCGCTGTGCAGCGGCATCCGCTAGCAGTTGGCCATCGCGAATCCCCCTGCGTATTGTTCCAAATCCAGCGAGTACCACTTCGGCCGGTCTCAACCTGGCGATCAGTGCCGCCTCCGGCGAGATCATTGTGCGAGTAGACGCCCAAGCCAAATTGCCAGCCGACTACATAGCACAAGCGGTGGCCACGATGCGGCGCACCGGGGCGGCCAACGTCGGCGGGATACAGCGCCCGGTCGGCGATTGCCCGATGAGCCGAGTCATAGCGGCAGCGTTGTCCTCGCCTTTTGGGGCGGGTACGGCTGCGTTCAGGCGGGGGCGTTGTGAGGGCCCGGTGGACACGGTCTATCTGGGCGTGTTCGACGCCGATGCACTCAAACACGTGGGCGGGTTCGACGAGTCTCTGGAGCGGAACCAGGACTACGAACTGAATTGGCGACTGCGCGAACAGGGCCACTGCGTATGGCTTGACCCGAGCTTGGCTGTGGACTACAAGCCTCGATCTAGCTGGGTGGAACTTGCGCGCCAGTACTACGACTACGGCGTTTGGAAGCGTGTAGTCATCAGCATTCATCCACGTTCCACGCAGCCGCGCCAACTCGCCGCTCCCGTTCTTGTCGTGGGCCTGGCGTTGTCTGCATTTGAGCTAGTCCGCGGCCGACTGCGCGGCGGAATCTTGCCGAGCGCGTACGTCGCTGCGTCCCTGCTGGCCGCCGCCCGGCTGCGTTCCCGCCTGCCCAGTTTCGCCGACCGCGTGCGGGCCGCTGCCGCGTTTGCGGTTATGCACGTGGCGTGGGGCGTTGGCATGTTGTTTAGTCCGCGGAGCATTCGTAGGCGTCAATCAGCGCGCAAGCTGAGCCAGGCAAGCTAAGGCAGGCAAGATGAGTCCGGGCAAGATGAGCCAATGACGGCCTCACTGCCTCCACCCAGCCACGATGCCCCCGAACTCCCGCTCGCTGGCATCACCGTGCTTGATCTGACTATCGCCCGCGCTGGCCCCACGGCTGTGCGCCAACTCGCAGATTGGGGTGCTGATGTAATACGCGTAGACGCCCCAGTTGACGGTTTTGAAGAGGGGCGCAGGGCATCACCCGACTACCTCAACATTCATCGCAACAAACGCTCGGTGGTCATCAATCTGAAGCATCAATCTGGTCGAGCGTTGCTGCATCGGATGGTGCGCTCGGCCGATGTGCTGATAGAGAACCTGCGACCGAGTGTCAAGCATCGGCTGGGATTCGACTGGGACACATTGCATGCGCTGAACCCGGCGCTCGTTATGGGGTCAATCTCGGGTTTTGGTCAAGATGGACCGTACGCCTCGCGTGGCGGAGTTGACCAGATTGCGCAAGGTATAGGCGGCATGATGGCGGTCACGGGCCTGCCGGGCCATGGACCGGTACGTGCCGGCGTGGCAATCAGTGACGTGACTGCTGGTCTCCAGCTTGCCGTAGGCGTGCTAGTAGCTCTGCTTGAGCGACACCGCACCGGCGAGGGCCGCTGGGTACACACGTCGCTGCTGGAGTCCATGATCGGCATGCTTGATTTCCAAGCGGCGCGTTGGACCGTCGCGGGGGAGGACCCACCTCAGGCGGGCAACGACCATCCCACCATGATCCCCATGGGCACCTATGAGGCAGCGGACGGATACATCAACATCGCCGCACCCGGCGGAAGGCTGTGGCAGACGTTCTGCTCGCAGATCGGGCTCGCTGAGCTGACGGAGGACCCAAGATTCGCGTCGGCGAAACTGCGCTCGGCCAACAGGAACGAGTTGAACGAGCTAATCAGTGAGCGACTGCGCGAGTCAAGCTGCGACGAATGGGTAGAGCGGCTGAACGCTGCGGGCATTCCGTGCGGGCGCGTGAACAGTGTCGCCGAAGCCTTCGCAGACCCGCAGGTTCGGCATCTGGAAATGGCCGCGCCAGTACGTCACCCGGCGCTAGGCGAAATTCGCATAGTGCGTAACGCCACCCAGATTGATGGGGTTCAGCGGGCAATTCGTCGACCGAGCCCCGCGCAGGGCGAGCACACCGATGAGATCCTGCACCAATTCGGCTTAGATATCAGCGATATAGCTGCCCTGCGCGAGACCGGCGCAATCAGTTAACTGCCGCCAGCGGTAACTGCCGCCAGCCTGCGCCACACGGTTGCGCTGTGTTCCAGCACCACAGACTCCAGCGCTAGAACATCGCAGCGCTAAAGCACCGCAGCGCTGCAGCGTGCTATATGGCGGCCGCAGCCTCGAAACCGACGTTGAGATCGGCGATGATGTCGTCGATTGTCTCAATGCCGACGGACAGTCGAACCAGATGTGGTTCAACTCCGGTGTCCGACTGCTCCTGAGGCGTCAACTGGCTATGCGTCGTGCTCGCCGGGTGGATCGCCAAGCTGCGCACATCGCCGATGTTGGCGACGTGGCTGTGCAGTTGCAGGCTCTCCACGAACTTCTGTCCGGCTTTGATGCCGCCATCAATGCCGAACGCCAGCACCGAACCCGCCCCTTTGGGCAGATACTTGCGTGCAAGTTCGTTATAGGGACTCGATTGCAGCCCCGCATACAGCACCCACTCAACTTGGGGATGTCCCTCTAGGTAGTCCGCAACAGCCGCTGCGTTGGACACGTGCCGCTCCATGCGCAGCGACAGCGTCTCGATTCCCTGCAGGAACAAGAAAGAGTTCATCGGAGACACCGACGCGCCAATGTCACGCAAAAGCTGCACCCTGGCCTTCAGGATGTATGACCCCGAGCCCAACGCAGGCCAGTAAGCCAGCCCGTGGTAGCTCGGATCAGGCTCGGTGAACATCGGGTGCCGCCCAGAGGCCCCAAAATCGAACGTGCCGCCGTCCACGATTAGACCGCCGATGGATGTTCCGTGACCGCCGATGAACTTCGTCGCTGAATGGACCACGATGTCCGCGCCGTGCGCCAGCGGCTGGCACAGGTACGGCGAAGGCACAGTGTTGTCCACGATCAGCGGGACGTTCACACTGTGGGCCGCAGCAGCGACCGCTTCAAAGTCCAAAATGTCGTTCTTGGGATTGCCGATGGACTCGCCGTAAAACGCCTTCGTGTTGCCGCGAACTGCCTGCCGCCACGAATCCACGTCGTCGGGATTCTCCACGAAGGAGACCTCGATGCCCAGCTTGGGCAGCGTGTAGTGGAACAGGTTGTAAGTGCCGCCGTACAACGACGGGCTTGCCACGATGTGATCGCCCGCCTCCGCCAAGTTGAGTACCGCCAAGGTCTCGGCCGCTTGGCCCGAAGCCAGAGCCAGCGCTCCAGGCAGTCCGACCGCTGTACGCACACCGCCCTCAAGTGCGCTGATGCGCTCCTCCAACACGTGCTGGGTGGGGTTCATGATGCGGGTGTAGATATTGCCGATCTCCGCCAGCCCGAACAGGTTTTGAGCATGCTCGGAGCTGTCGAAGGTAAACGAGGTGGTCTGGTAGATAGGTACGGCGCGGGCGTTGGTGGCGCTATCAGGCGCTTGACCCGCATGGATCATTCGTGTTTCGAATCCCAACTCGGCTATCGGATCGGTGGGTGTTTCGCTCATTTTGAGCTCCATTTCTTACGCCCCATAAGGCGGGCTATGCCTGGCCCGGCGGAAGTGCCGAGCGGGGAGCACTGTACAGGCAAAACAGTCAAATCCTGACAAAACAAGTCGGATTTTCAGATGCGTGTCCGGATGCGCATGTGAACCGGCTGCTCTTGCTGACCCAGAGCTGTGTTGTCTAGAACCTGTGTTGCCTAAAACCCTGACTGCTTGTCCACGACGCCTTCAAGTGGGCGACCCTCGCGCAGCGCGACGAGGTTGTGGCAAAATCGCTCCAGATTGCGCCGCGCCCGATGCTGGCTCGCTCCGGCAGTGTGCGGTGTCATGACGCAGTGGTCGAAGCTCCACAGCGGACTGTCGGCGGGCAGCGGCTCAGTTGGGGTCACATCTAACGCGGCCCCACCGATGCGCCCCTGGGCTAAAGCTCGTTCTAGTGCAGGGCCGTCAATTATTTCGCCCCTAGTCACGTTCAACAAGATGGCGCCATCGGGCATCAACGCGAACATTTCGTCGTTGAACATCGCCTTGGTCGCGTCGGTGAGCGGTAGCCCCACCGCCAGCACATCGCTAGTGGCCACAATGTCGGTCAGCGACTCAGGTCCGCCGACCGTTGCAACGCCCTCGCCAGGCGGCACCGGATGCAGGTCCATCGCTTGGACCTTCATGCCAAACGCAGCCGCCCGGCGGGCCAAATGCCGGCCCGTACCGCCGAAACCCAGAATGCCCATTCTCAGGCCTTCTAGCTCCATCTCGCTGAAGCGCATGCGTTCGCGGACATAGTTGTCCCAAGCTCCGGGTCCGAGCTTCACTGCCATCGCGATGCGCCGTACTAGCGCCAGCAACAGTCCGAACGCGTGGTCGGCCAGATGGCTACCCACCAGGCCCTTCTCACCGGTGAGAACAACGTCGCTGGCCAGGAACTTGGGGTACATGAACATGTCCACACCTGACGCGGTGGCATGAACCCAGCGCAGATTTGGCGCCGCATCAAATAACCACTCCGGCACGATGCCGAGGATCACTTGAGTGTCCCCAGCCAGCGGCACGCCAGCGCGTGGCCGGTCCACGATATGCACCACGGCGTCCGGTCCTGCCGCCTCGCGTATCGCAGCCTCATCGGCCGGACTGACTTCGGGCAGAGTGAGCGTCTTAGTTACGAGAACGTTGAGCGGCGCTTCTGGTAGCTCCAGCAGTGACGGGTCGTGTTGGGCCTTGTTCATGTGACTGTCGCCTCGACATCGCCGACGCAGTCGTAGCTCGCTGTCCAACGCTGTCCCGCCTCAATCCGGAATCTTGCATAGGCACCGGTAATCACGCGCTGACCGGGCTCCAGCGCCATGCCGTGCCGGTGCAGCGTGGCCGCTAGCCGAGCAATGGACAGGTACGGATTGTCAACCTCATCGGCGGCGACGCAGTTCAAACGCTCCTCACCGTCGCATGAAACGGATACCGCACATCGGTCTAGATCCTCAGCGGAGGGGGCATCGGCGCCCGAGCCCTGCACAATTGCCCAGTTCGTCAGGTTGTCAGCGACGAGCAAGGCGACATTGCCCCCAACTTGCACCCGTGCCTCGTTCACTTCAAAGCCAGCAAACACCTGCGAGATCCGGGCTGGCACCGAGGCAGGCTCCACGTTGTCGCCGACTATGCGTTCGCCGATCTCAAAGCACATTTCGGGTTCAATGCTGGCCTGGCAGATTTCGCCAGACGGGATTGCGGCGGGGGACCTCAGCACGCGGTTGATGTGCCCAAACGGACGCTCGTCAATGCCCACCGCCCGACGTGCCCGATCCGAGGTGAGCCCCACCTTCCAGCCCGCATGAACAGCCCCGGCCGCGACAGCGCGACGTTGCATCTCGCGTTGAATCGCGAGTCCATCCTCGAAACTCAGGCCAGCGAAGGCCGCCACAGGTGCCCCGCTGTCGCCAGCGATATAGGCGCCAAGAGCATCTGCTGCCGCAATGTGTGTTGCGTCAATCTGATAAGGCCCCGATGACTGTGTCACAGCGTCGCACCTTAGACCCTGGTGAGTTAGGTCAACCCGTGCGGTGATCACTGCGCTGACTATTGCGCTGACCGCGGTGGCGCCCACTCGGTGAGCTGCCCGTACAACCGATGCAGTAACTCAGGTTTGTTCTCGGCGCTCGCGCAACAGCACTTCTTGAGCGATGGTGGCGATGTGGCGACCATCGGGGGCGAACAAGTTGCCCACAGTCATGCCTCTTGCCCCTGTGAGGCCGTGGCAGTCGAACTGGTATAGGTGCCATTCGTCGGCCCGCATAGGGCGATGGAACCACATTGCGTGATCCAGCGACGCGCCCATGAATGTCTCCATGTACTGGCTGTGGGGCACTTGTAGGGGGTGCAAAGAGCGTGCGGCGTCAAACTGGATGGCATCCGATGTGAAGGCCAGCCCACAAATGTGCAAACGGGGGTCGTCGTCAATTGGATCTGTGATTCGCACCCAACCCATCGACTGTCCTGATCCTGGGTAGCTGGCAATGCGGCGCCGTTCCATGATCCAAGACCAACGTTCTTCTTCGCTTTGGCGGCAATCGTCTGGGTTGGGCGCAAGCGGAATCCGCGCCGTCTGTACTTCGGCATCCGGTTCCGACACGTGGAACGAGCAGGAGAGGTTCAAGATTGCACCTCCGCTCTGGCGTGCCACAACCGCACGAGTACAAAAGGAGCGGCCATTGCGCAGCCGGTCAACTTCGTAGCGAACGGGTTCGTCAAGCGTGCCGCCGCGTATGAAATAGGCGTGTACCGAGTGAGGCACGAACGCCGTATCGACGGTTTGAAACGCTGCCCACAGGCCCTGCGCGATTACTTGCCCGCCATAAATCCGACCCCATGTGTACTCCGGGCTGACACCGACGTAAGTGTCGGGCCCATGCTGCTCGAGGAACATCACTTCGTCGTACGTCTTGGGTGTAGCAGCCTTAGGGGCATCAGTCTTGGCAGCATCAGTCTTAGGCGCAGCGTTCACGACGTCTCCATACGAGTAATGCGGTGTTCTACCGAGCCGATATCTGCTGGGATGCTCTCAACTGAAGTGCGGTCGACCATTAGCTGCGTGTGAAATTCGGCGTGCGGCGCTCGTTCATTGCGGCGACGCCTTCGCGCCAGTCGTTGGTGGCGCGCAGGCGATCTTGCTCAGCCTTCTCGTGGTCTGTGGCAGACCTAATGGCATCGGCTAGGTGGCTGCGCATCGTGTCGCGAATCGACTCGATGGCCAGCGGTGCCGATGCGGCTATCTCGCAGGCCAAGTCGTACGCGGCTTGGCGCAGCTCGCTCAGCGGCACCAGCCGATCTGCCAGGCCGATCTGTACGGCCTCGTCGCCTTTGACGCGTCTGCCGGTATAGAGCAAATCCAAGGCTCGCTGGTGGCCGACTAGGCGGGGCAGAGTAACGCTGAGCCCGAAGCCGTGATGAAATCCCAGTCGAGCAAAGTTGGCGGTGAATCGGGCCTCGGGCGCTGCGATGCGGAAGTCTGGGAAGCAAGCCACGCCCAAGCCACCACCTACTGCGGCTCCCTGTATGGCTCCGACTACCGGCTTGCGTTTGGAAAAGAGATCGAACGCCGCGTCGTAGAGATGGCGACTGTTGTCGCTCTCCTCGCCATGGCTATCAGCATCTGCATCTGCAGCAGGAGCTGCATCGGCGGTGATTGCGCCATCGCGACTGCCATCGCTGCCGAAGCGCGCCCCAGCGCAGAAGTTCTTGCCCTCCGAGCACAAGACGCTCGCGCGGCAGTCGTCCTCGTCGTCTAAGTCACCGAACGCGGCCACCAAGCCGTCAATCAGCTCTAGGTCAAAGAAGTTGTGCGGAGGCCGGTGTATCTCCACAATCGCCACGCGGTCGCCGCTCAGCTTGACCGACACATCCCCGTATCGGCCAAAATCCGGCAATTGGCCAGAGTCGCTGGGTGTCGCCGCAGATGGCGCAGAGCTGTTCATGCCTGCGAGCGTAGGGGCACCTGCGGTGTCTGTTGCGTCCGGCGAGTCCCCTGGCAGCTTTCCGCTCAAGAACTGTCAGCTCAAAGCGCCGGTGCCAGACGTGCAGTTCCAGACGAAATCAACGGATAGAGACCGTCCGCGCCCACTCCGGTGGCCATCTCGCCCAGCACCCCCGACCAGTGCGCGTCCGAGCCGTACTCCTTGCGCCAACTCCACAGCCGGCGGCTGAAATGATGCAGCGGATACTCCTGGGTCATACCCATGGCGCCATGAGCCTGGTGGCAGGCCTTTGTAGCCCGCCCTGCTGACTGATTGGCAATCAGCTTGGCTGCAGCAATCTCAAATCGTGCGTCGCCGCGGGTGGCCTCGCGGGCTGCAGTTTCGGCAGACATGCGCAACAGTGCGGCATCTTGCGCAGCCCATACCAAGTGTTGTTGCACTGCTTGAAAGCGCGCCACGGGTCGGCCAAACTGGACACGCTCGTTGGTGTAGCTGACAGTGAGCTGACACATCTTCTCAACAGCTCCGGCCATAAGCGCTACCCGAGACAGCGCGCCGCGCTGCGCTAGATATTCAGCGTCAACGCCATCGGGCGCGAGCGCCGCTTTACCTGTCGCCCCCTCAAAGCGGACCGTGTCGCGCGGCTCGCCCGCCATATTGGACATAGGCGTGATCGCGCACTCCGCTGCTGGCACTGAAATCACCCACAGACGTCCGTCACACTCACAAACACACACGATGGCCTCAGCGTTGCGTGCCCACGGCACTCGATGAGCCTCACCGGTCAACGTAGCTGTGCCGTCCTCGGCGACGTTCGCCGCGCAGGCTCCGGCACCCGTCCAATCACGCTGCGACGCACGCGGCGGGACGATTGTGACCAATCCGTCCGGGCGTTCAAGCCCGGCTTGCGCCAGCAGCCAGCCGCCGAGAATGCCATGTTCGGCAGCAGGGATCGGTGCCGCGTGGTAGCCGACCAGGCGGAGCACTTCAATGGCATCAGCCAGCGTGCCACCCGATCCGCCGAGGTCTTCGGGAATCCCGATTAGGTCGAATCCGGTATCGCGGAACGCACCCCAAATTTCGGGTGCTGCACCGGTGTCCTCCGCAGCCTGTACCGCCTCATGTGTACACCATTCGCGGAACAGCCGATCGGCGGTCTCGGTGATCAGCTCGTCAACCACGACAGGGTCAAGCATCTTGTTGCCGGTAGTCGCTGCAGCGCTAGTCGTCATACCGGAAGCCCCTGGAGTCCCTTAGAAGCCACCGAGCGCAGGATTTCAATGGTGCCACCCCGGATCGTGTTGCCTGGAAATGTCACCACGCACTGCGCCAGCAAACGCTCAAACAGCGATTCGGACTCCGGCGAGTATTCCTCGTCAATCAACTGCACCAGCTTTTCGATCACTTCCTGCTCAAAGCGGGTACCCATCTCTTTCACCAACGCCGACTCCACCGACGGCGCTTCGCCTTCGTCAATAAGTCGGGCCACCGACAAAGAGAGGTTCCGCAAGCCCCACCAGCGGGCAGCTAGCTCGCCGAACAGGTCTGATATGGCATCTTGGGTAGGTGTGCTGGCCGCCTCGCGCAGTAGCTGCTCCACCATCGAGAAGGGCGACAGCCACCGGTCCGGGCCACCGCGTTCGTAAGCCATCTCTGCGGTGTTTTGATGCCAGCCCATTCCCGGTTGACCAACCACGTTGGCGTCCGGAACGAATACGTCGTGGAATGTCACTTCGTTGAAGTGATGGCTGCCGTCCAGAAACGGAATCGGGTTGATCTCTAGTCCCGGCGAGCGCAAATCAATAAGGAACTGCGAAAGTCCAGCATGTTTGTTGCCGTCCTCCATCGGTGCGGTGCGCAACAAACAAATGAACCAGTCATTCAAGTGAGCGTTCGAGGTCCAGATCTTGGTTCCGTTCACCACCCAGCCGTCATCGGCTCGTTCGGCCCTTGTCGCCACCGACGCCAGGTCGGAGCCGCTGTCGGGTTCGCTCATACCAATCGAAAAGCCCAGCTCTCCCCGGCAGATCGGCGGTAAGAACCGCTCGCGCTGCTCGTCGTTGCCGAACTTCCAGATCACATTGCCGGTCTGGCGGTCTGCTACCCAGTGGTGCCCCACAGGGGCACCCCAGCGCAGCATTTCTTCAACCACGATGAAGCGCTGAACGGCTGTGCGGTCGGCACCGCCCCAGCGAGACGGCAGTGCCATGCCCACCCACCCGCGTGCGGCCATCTTGGCGGAGAACTTCCGGTTGTGATCTGCGGCCATGCCTAGGCAGGGCTCGTGGCTGCCGGGCGGTAGCTCGGCAGCCAAAAAGTCACGTACTTCTGCTTGCAGGTCTAGTTCGGCACTAGTCAGTTCGGTCGGCGTGAATCTCATTTGGTGGCCTCTGAGGGAAGCGGGCAGTCTTTACTAGCGATCAGGCAATCAGACGATCAGGCAATCAGGCAATCAGGCGAACTAGCGAACCGGCGATCACGCAACAGCGAAGCCGCGGTAGCTGTCGTTCGCTACGTCTTCGCAAATCTCAACGTACGGCGGGAAACCCGGCAGCGGCATGAACACCCGTGTCTTGCCCGGAATGTTCGCCCCCAGATACCAGGAGTTGCATGTCGGGTACAGCGTCAGGTCGGCTACTGCATTGACGTAGTCCACCCAATAGTCCTCAGCGTCGGCTTCGGGCTCGATGGTGGCTGCGTCGCGTTCACGGAGATCTTCCAGGCAGCGCGCAATCCACTCAACGTGCTGCTCAATTGACGGGATCATGTTGGTTAGCACCGAAGGGCTGCCCGGTCCCGAAACGGTGAACATGTTGGGAAAGCCAGCGACGCCCAGTCCGAGGTAGGTGCGTGGGCCCGCATCCCAATGGTCAGCTAAGCGCTTGCCGTCGCGTCCGGTGATGTTCATGCGCAGCAGCGTTCCGGTCATTGCATCAAAGCCAGTGGCGTAGACGATCGCATCGACGGGGTATTCCTGGCCAGCGACCACGACCCCCTTTTCCGAGATGCGCTCAATAGGTGTCTGCGAAACGTCCACCAAGCGGACGTGCGGCTGGTTGAACGTCTCGTAGTAATGAGTGTCCAGGCAGGGGCGCTTGCAAGCGATGGTGTTGTGCGGCATGAGCTTGGCCGCGACCTCGGGATCGTCCACAACTTCGGCGATTTTGCCACGAACGAACTCCGCCACCCGGTCGTTCGATTCGGTATCCAAAATGATGTCGCTGTAGCCCCGGTAGAACGTGAAACCACCCACGTCCCACCGCTCTTCAAGGCACTCGGCGAACTCTTGCTCGCTAGCTTCCTTGGCGAGGTCTTCTTTGTCGGGCAGCCGCAGCACCATCGCTGCTGGCTGTTCCAGCATCGTGGCGCGCCGCTCGCGATAGTTGGACTTCCATTCGGTCCGCTCTGCGGGGTCAAGCGGTTGGTTGCGAGCCGGCACCGAGTAGTTGGGTGTGCGCTGAAACACGGTCAGTTCCCGACATTGCTCGGCGATAATCGGGATGGCCTGTATCGCTGAGGATCCGGTGCCGATGACAGCGACCGACTGACCTTCGAAGTCGACATCGTGGTGGGGCCAGTTGCCTGTGTGATAGGTCGGCCCGCTGAAAGTCTCGGCCCCATCAAAGGCGGGCTTGTTGGTGGTGGACAAACAGCCGGTAGCCATCACAACGAAACGTGCCCGGTAGCTGCCGCGATCGGTGCGCAATAGCCATTGGCGGCCCTTTTCGTCCCAATCGACTTGCTCAACGGTTGTGCCGAAGCGGATGTCTCGCCTCAAGTCGTATCGGTCGGCTACGTGGTTGGCGTAACGCAGGATCTCCGGTTGGCCCGAATAGCGCTCGGACCAGTCCCATTCCTGTTCAAGTTCAGGATCGAATGAGTAGGAATACTGCATCGACTCGACATCGCAGCGGGCGCCGGGATAGCGGTTCCAGTACCAGGTGCCGCCCACGCCATTGGCCCGTTCAACCACCACCGTGTCGAAGCCGAGGCCGCGCAGCTTGTGGAGCATGTACATGCCAGCGAAGCCTGCGCCTACCACCACTACATCGTGTGTGGCCACGTTTAGGCCGTTTGGGCTCTCGATTGGGTCTGAGTTCGCCCCGTTTCCGCCGCTCACGGGACGACACACTATCTAAGCCATCTATGCCACGCCAGCTAAGCCGCGCTCGCCAGCTAAGCCCCACTCGCAAAGGCACACGCAGGTGCAGCAGCCGAACGCCTGATGGTGGCGCGAATGTGTGTCGAACGTGTTCTGAGTGTGCCCATTAGTGTTTGCCCATTGATCGCGCCAGCATGTCCAGTCGGCGTGTAGCGCCCGTATTTCACGCTCGCGCGCAACGCTCGTGTGCGACGATCGGTAGGTGAGCGAAGCCTGCGATCTGTCAGCGTCTCGTGCGTTGGTGCTTATGGAGAACAGCGAGCTGTCAGCCACAGAGCTGTTGGAATCGTGTTTGGCTCGGGCTGATCTAGTTGATGGTGCGGTGAATGCGCTGGTCACACGTAACGACGAAGCGGCGCGTGCCTCAGCCCAGCAGATTGACGGTGCGCGTGCTCGGGGCGAACCGATGGGCCGCTTGGCTGGCCTGCCAATAGCGATCAAGGACATTCAGGCGACAGCCGGCTTGACTACGACTTATGGCGCTGTGCCATTCGCCGACTATGTGCCTGATGCCGACGACGGCATCGTGGCTCGTGTGCGCGCCGCAGGTGCGGTCATTGTCGGCAAGACCAACACTCCCGAACTCAGCATTGGCGCCAACACGGTTAATCGGCTCTTTGGTGCCACCGGTAATCCGTTCGATCCGTCGCTGACTTGCGGCGGCAGCTCCGGCGGTTCCGCAGTGGCGCTCGCATGTGGGATGGCGGCGCTAGCCACGGGGTCCGACCACGGTGGCAGCCTGCGTATTCCAGCGTCGTACTGCGGTGTAGCGGCCATCCGTTCAACGCCGGGCACCGTGGCTCACGAAGAGCGCACGATTGGCAGAACCAACTACAGCGTGCAGGGCCCGATGGCTCGCACGGTTGCCGATGTAGCGCTCTTGTTGTCGGTTTTGGCGGGACGTGATCGCTCAACGCGCCGCGACCCCATGGCGTTCCCTTTGGACGCAGATGTCTTTGCTGATGTGCCCGAAGCGGACCTTGCCTCGCTGCGTGTCGGTGTAAGCACAGACCTCGGTGGGTTATTGGTGTCGGAAGCTGTGCGGACCACCTTCGCAGACCGCGTTGAACGGCTGGCTGGATTGGTCGGTTCGGTCACCTCGGCCAACATTGACCTCAGCGACGCTCTGGATGTGGACTGGCAACTTCGCTCTGACGTATTCGCCACCAACTATCACCGCAACATTCACAAATTTGATTCCGACACTGGCATTGATGGCGACACTGGCAACGCTGATGGCGGATTCAATCCGAACATTCGGGCCACCTACGAGGAGGCGCTAAACACCACGGTGCTTGACATCGCTAAAGCTCGGCGGCGCCAAGTTGAGCTGTACCGAGCGACCGACGCACTGTTCGACAAGTTCGATGTGCTGATCTGTCCGGGCGTCAGCGTGCCACCCTTCGACTGGCACCAGCTCTATCCCGCAGAGATCGACGGCCAGCCCGTGCGCAACTACATGGCTTGGCTGGGACTGTCAGCAGCGTTGACAGTCGTAGGGCACCCCACCGTGGCCTTGCCATGCGGACGCGACCCACAGGGCACACCGTTCGGCCTGCAGCTAGTAGGCCCTAGCTACGGTGACCGCCGGTTGTTGGGCATAGCAGCAGCGCTAGAAGCCGCATTCGCCGATGATCCGGTAACTGCGCGTCCGCTGCCCGATATTGACTGGCTGTCAAGCGTGCGAACAACGTGTAAGACCGAGGGCCGTCAAGTACACGCCGCTGCACCCTAAGCCGATAGGCCAGCCCGTCACCCCGCCGCCAACCCGTCGAGAAGGGGTATCTGGCCACGACTGTTTGATGAGAAGATCTGGCAGGGAGTCTCGTGCTGCTGTGACGCGAGCGCGTGTCGGGGCGTTTGAGCTGCCCAAGAATGCCCGGCAGCAGGCGTTGGATCAGGATTGTGGCCGGTCACGGTCAGGTTCGCTACCAACACAAGTCGGTGAATGGTGAGAGATACGACTACGCGTAGGGTGGGTTGAGATGAGCGAAGCCGATGATCATGACGGGGTGGCTGTTGGTCTGGATCGGTCGGCTGGCGGTCGGACGTTGCGATTCACGGGTGGTAGATTCACAGCGGAACGGCTCTGTGATGAGGCGTTCGCTGCAGCTTCCAGGTCGCTGGTCGCGTTCCGCAAAGCGGTCGTTGCGCTCGCCGAACATGAGTACGAAGCTGGCGGTGAGCGCACGGGCGGAGACGTTCCGGCGACCATCAGCGGTTTCCGGTTTTGTGTGTGCGATTTTGGACCTGGCAGCTTGGCGGTTGAGGTTCGGCCTGACGATGAACTCAAGATGTTCACTCTTGACGATCCGTGCCTTCAGAGCGCCGACAGGATCGAGACCGCCATCGCAGAGTTGGCGCATGCCGGTAACCGCCCAACGCTGAGTGCTTTGCCGACGAGACTGTTGGGGAAGATCGCAGCTATAGGCGAACCGCTCAACGACCGCGAGGCCGTGTCTTTTGAAAGCCGACGCGGCACCGCGCGGCTCGGACAGCATGAGTGCGATGAACTTCGCGAGCAGAATTTGCCCACCGGTGTCGCCCCCGAGTTAATCGCTGGCCGTGTGCTGCGAATCTCCGCTGACAAATCACGGGCGGCGGTTAAGGTGCTCGGCTGGCAATCGCCTCGCCCCACCAGCATCTACTACCGGGATCTGGCGACGATCGACGACATGCGAGTCGCTTTGACTGAGAACGAAAGGAACGGTCCGCTTGTCACCGTTGAAGGTACATTCAGTTTGTCGGCGGCCGGAGTGAAGTCGCGCGGGTCGGCATTCCCTCTACGAGATGTGAGAGTTCACGACGAGGACACAGCCGAGGAGATGAACGCACTTGTCAGCGAACTCGATGAGCTAGAGGAACTCAGCGATGGCTGGTACGGCACCGATGGGGTCGCTGGTGATGCTCCGAATCGGGCAGCCGTTCTGGGTGTGCGCTGTTTGACCGCAGCGTTTCCGCACTATGGGCTGCCCTACCCGCATGTGTTCCCCTGTGTGAATGGCGGTGTCTCGATGGAATGGTCGCTCGATGACATCGAGGCATCAATCACTTTCAACGACTCCAGCCATGTCGCGACCGTTGCGTCGCTGGACATCTCGACGGATGAGCACCAATACCAAGAGAACGTCAGTGTTAGTTGTGCTTTTGTGAGGGACTGGCTTCGTGGACTCATGGGGCATGGGAGCCGGTGAGTTGGCCTCCGCTTGTTGGCGGTGAAATTCAGCTCACGAACCCGATCGAGATGCTGCGACGCCAAATACATCCGAACTGGGAAAAGGAGCGCGGTGTCATCGGCTCGGATATGTTCAAACCGGGCGATGGACGCGCGTCTACGACTATGGACTCAGTGCTCTCAGCGCAGCAAGCACACAGCCGTTATGAGAATCCAACGGTAGGAAGCTGCGCTGTGGCTGTCAGCGAGGTCAACTCGTACGGTTCGCGGGCTATTGATGATTCAGCGGTCAATGGCGTACCCATCGGGCACGCATACATTGATCTGAGAGGACTCGGCGTGAGCGCCCGAGATCGCATCGCTAAGAAACTCAAACGATCCGCTATGGGCAACGGAATTTGGCGACCGACCACGAGCAGCGATTCGGTTGACACTCCGATTAGGGGGTAACGAGACGACGAGTCCTCGCTTGTAACCCCCCCCCCCCCCCTTTGAGGCGCCCTCCTCTCACTACCCCCAGCCCTAGCAAGCCATCCAAGTTCCCCGCACCCTCGGGGGGGGGGGGGGGTGGGCTTTACGATGAGCACCCAGACGAGCCATAACACGTAGCTGGCGCGCTTGACGCACGAGTCTGCAGGGCAGCTCGAGTGTGTGCTTAATGCATGATCATGTAACACCTTTAGGTACTTGAGACTGGGTTTAGTCGCTGTATTGGCCGTAGCCGAGGCCCCGTACGTGTGGTTCGTCGTGTAGCAGCTTGCGCAGCGAGGCGATTTCGGTTTCGTCCCACCCGAGCGCCTCGCAAACGGCGACATCCCAGACTTGGCGGACTTCACATTCGCCGTCGCGGTATTGCGGTACTTGTATGTCGCGGGTTGCTTCCCAGCAGGCTGTCAGCGTTGAGCTGATATGTGCTTCTGTCAGGTCTGGGACTGGAAGCAGTTCTGCCATTTCAATCGAGTATTGGGGGAAGGCCAGCCTTCCTCCTGGGTTGCGCATTATCAGCAGCCGACCGACCGTGGAGTTTAGAAACACGGCAGCGCTCTTTGCCAAGTAGGGCGTTAATCCGGTGACAGGTATCCAGCCGTTGCCGATGTGCGCACTCGCTGAGGCGACAGCGGTTACGCGCGCTGTGCTCATTCGCTGGCCAGCTGTCACGAGCAAGTGTCCTGCCTTTTCAAGCACTGGTGGGCGACCGTGCTTGAGCCAGGCCCAGTGTTCGTCTGGGGTGCTTTCTATACGGAGTTGACCTTTGGCACCTTTGCTCTTGATGATCGGAAATGAGTCCGGCGCGTGGGCACTTGAGGTGCGATACTCGCCTTTGCCGCGAAGAGCACGCCCGGTGTCGTGACAGGCTGCACCGAGTGCCGTTAGGGGTCTCAGAGCTGCGTCCGCGGCAAAGCGAGCCGCAGCGTCCGCAAGCACTGGAGAGCGCCAGGCAGCGGCGCTCCAGTCACCCTGCCGTGATCGTTCGGCTGGCCATTCCGACACTTCGCCCCATCCATCGGCCAGAACTCCAGTGCCGCGAGCCTCTATGGCGTCAAACAGCTCAGCGACTTCGCTGTCGTTACTGGGGAAGCGGTCCAGTGCAATTATCTGTGTTGCTCTCGGTATACCGCCTCGGCGACGCAGAACAATGATGCTCTCGTTGATGTTGGTGTTCTGGGAGAGGTTGATGTTGCCGGGCTGGTGGCAGGTCAACACAGTGTCAAGGTCAAAGCGCTCAGTTAGAACTTGGCGCTCGCGCAGACCTGCCGTGCCGGTTAGAGCAATGCTGGGGTGAACCACAGACAACACTCCGCCATCGTGCCTGACACATAGGTCCGCAAGCGCTACGAACATTGGTGCTACTGAGTTCTTGTCCCAAAAGCCCGCAAGTTCGCTGTCGGCCGCTACGAGTGCCTCATCAAGACCGTCGATTCGCTGTCGCAACGCTTGTTGTCTTAGCGCGGGGAATTTCTCGCCCATTTTATCGCGCTTCGTGAATGGTGGGTTCATGATGGCGATGCGGGCACCGATGGCGGCGTTAGCGGCTCGCTCTACCTCCGGGTCTTCAAGGCTGTGTCGCACGGCCTCGCCTTGAGCTGCGCTGGCAAACATCTCGGACTCACGTCGAGGGACTATCTCCTCTTCTGCGATCAGTTCAAGCGTCCCGGCCGCGTTGGGCACCATCGGATCACCAGTCGGGCCATAGGGCATCCGGTAGAGGCCCATGCCGCTGTATTTGATGTCGGCGTTGCCGGTCGTGAGCTGGGTGGCGGCCAGTTGCAGGGAGACACGGTTGATGTCCATGCCCTTTAGCACTTCTTCCACGGCCAGCTTCTGAAGCGCGGTGATTTGTTGCTGAGATGCGCCTTGTTCGCGGGCGCGTCGTTTCATGTCGGCGAGTAGCGCTGCTAGAAGGGTGCCGCTGCCGCATGCCAGGTCGACTGCTTTGTGGTCGCGCCAGGTTTGCGGATCGGTCCAGTCCTGAGGACCGCAGGCATCGAGCGTCAACCTGGCTGCCATTGTTGCGGCTGGTGGTCGGGTAAAATAGGCGCCGTCGGATGCTTGGTTGCCCATTACTTTGTTGAACAGCGGGCCAGCATGATCGGCGCCTATGTCGGCGTAGGTGGCTGCTATGCGTTCGGCTTCGGCTGCCAAGTGCCGTAGTGCCCTCTCGAGTCCAGCCAGCCTCGCTGTGTCTTCGATGGCGTATATGGCTTCTTGTGCTGGCTCAATGACTGGCAGGAAGTCCTGTCGTGTTATGCGGTCCCAGTTTCGCTTCAGCTTTTCGATGACGGCAGCTTCGTTCTTGATAGCGTTGAGCGGCTCTACATCGCGCAACCAGCCGCCTGTTGCTATGCGTTGATGCAGCATCGCAGCGTTCATCAGCAACAGAGCCGCGATAGTGCAACCATCAGCTTGCTTCTTGCGCATGTCGGCTGCTAGTTGGTCCAGGCCGAAATGGGCATCCAGGGCAGCTTGCAGTTCGTCTGAGCGCAGGTGGTGGGCTGCTTCTTTGACGCTCTCCTCAAGGATGTTGAGGTCTCGGTTGACGCGGTCACGACGCAGACCCGAGTTGGCTAGCAGATTGACGGTGATGTCTTCGCCATAAGGGCTGTCAGCCAAGTTGAGCAGCATATGGTGGACTTGGTCCTCGCTGCGCTGCTCGGCACGCCTACGGCTTCGTGCTTCGCGCTCCTCGCGTGAGGGCACCGGATGACCGGCGTCTTCCTTGATCATCTTGCGAGCTTGTTTCTTTGTTTCTTCTATATTGACCGATCCATTGACCGTTCCGCGTGGCTCGTCGGTCTTGGGTTTGTCGCGCTCGGGTGTGCTCTCGCGTAGTTGCGCAGGGTTGTTGGCGTCGTGAGGCGGAGTCGCCGTGACTAGTCGAGTTGGTTCGGTGCTGGCTGTCCAATGTTCAGGCGCGAGGGGTCTAATGCCGTGCTGTGATAGCGGTGCGTCGGAGGCTGCTGCCGCTTCGACTACGTCATAAACGGTGCCCTGTGGTCCAGTGTGTTCGCCGTAGCGGATGCGCCTGGTCGTTCGTGATGGAATTGCGACGATTGAGCGCACTGGTTGCGGCTCGTCGTTCGATGATGGTACGTGGATCTGTAGGAGACTGGCCAGCTCGTGTTCGATGCGGTCGTCGTGGGCCCGGAGCGCCAACAAAATTTGTCCCAGCTCGCTCCAACCCTCCTCGGGTCGGGCGTTACTGAGCCACCATTCTGGGTCACTCTCGTTGGGGGGAATCAGAACCGGACAGATCACGTAGCCGAGTTCTTTGCCGGGCGAGGTTCGCATCGCGCGTCCTACGGCTTGTACTACGTCTATTGGGCTGCGTCGCGGTTCTAGGAACGCTACGGCGTTGAGGCTGGGTGAGTCGGTGCCTTCGCCGAAGATGCCCACGTTGATGATGCCGTGCGGAGCGTCGCTGCTGGCTTCAGCGAGCCGCCTTGTGGCTTCTTCGCGTTCGGTGACGTTGTTGGACGCGTCTAGGTGTTCCAGCTTGAACTCGGCCGGAGCATGGTCTTCTAGCCGATCGGCTAACCACTCGCGCACCTCAGCTTTTTGCAGGTTCTTTGCTAGCTGTTTTGATTTGTTCACAGTGTTCATGAACGCGATGCATGAGTTCACGGCGACATTGCTCTCGTTGTCGGTGCGTGTCCCGCCAGCCATCACCAACGCCAACGCCAACCCTCGTATGTGGTCGCTCGTGGTGAGCTGATTGCGTTTGGTCTTACCTGGAGCCTCACGGGCTAGGTCGTTGGCGATTTCATAAGCGCGCTGGTCGCTCACGCCCAGCGCGATTATTCGATAGTCCGACAACCAGCCGTTGTTGACCGCGTCTACGTAACTGCGTCGATACAGCTCCACCCCGAAGGTTGTTTCGTCGTCCATCGAACGCACGATGAATTCGTTTGGGTCTACCTGGCGGGTTGATGTCTCGTGGTTGTAGATGCGCGGAGTTGCGGTCTGGTAAACGCGATAGCGGGCCGGAAACGCATTATGGTCATGGCACAGTGTGAACTCGCGCAGCCTGTCATCTTCTTCGGGCTTGGCTTTGCGCTCGCGGCGCAACGAGGCTGTGCGGTGTGCTTCGTCGCACACCAGTAGCTGCAGTTGTGCGTCTGCCTTGTTGATGGCTTCGGCTACGCGTCCTGCACTCTGGTAGGTGCCGAAAATGACACTGACCTGGTCGCTGATTGTCCCGTCGTTTATCCACTGAGCGATCTTTTCGGAGTCGGTTGTGACAAAGCCCTTGAGATCATGGGCGCTGACATTGCTCGTGTCCCGTGTGGGGTCGTCTGCGTGCGCGGTGCTGTCTTCGCGCTTTGGGTCGTACGCGGCGGTGCGGTCCGAACACACCGTCAAAGGGCGCATGTTGACTTTCGTGCAGTTCAAAAACTCGCGGCGTATCTGAGCCACCAACGCAATTGACGGGCACAGCACCACTGCAAGCTGCCCGGCGCCAGTAAGTTCCTCGGTGATATACAGCGCGATCCGGGTCTTGCCGGTTCCGCACGGCAAGATGATGCGGCCGCGAGCTTGACCTACTGGTAGACCGCCGGTGTCCGCCTCAACGTGCTCACGCAGCAACCTGACACTGGTATCCACGGCCTCGCGCTGCATCTCCGAACGAGACTGCGCAGCCCCCACCAAAATCCCCGGATCTCGGGGGGGGGGGGGGGTGTCAGTGCGTTAGTGCCTACCGCGTTGGATGAACGTCCGTACCGGACTTCACTATGCTCGCCATCCGCCTTTTCTTTGGCAAATGAGACTGCCCTGCTCACGTCAACTGCGAGGACAACTTGCTTCACCTGATCTTCGCCAGCCTTGTTGGTCCGGTCAGCCGGAGCGCTAAGTCGCGCTGTACTGTTAGTGACCAGCCAACGCTCCGACCAAAAATCGCTGCGTGAAGCAGAAACGAAACTGTCAAACTCCTTCTTGGCGATATTGCTCCCTTTGCCAACGGAGTTAAGAAACCTTGACTTGCACTGAATTGCGATATGGGCGCCATCCGAACCTCGAACTGCGACCAAGTCAATTCCGAAATCACTGGCAGCAGAGTCAGGAAAGTACAGTTCGCGATCGGGCCACTGCCCCCACGGATAGACCACTTCGACGTCCCACTCGGCCAACCGCGGACCAATATTCACTGTCAACTCTTCAAGCCACTTGCCATCAGTAGGTCGCGACACATGCTCCTCCAACACCGCCCGCGCCCGCTCCAGAGCCAGCAACCGCTCCCGCGCCTCCAATGCTGCTTCGTCACGCTTCACAGGTCACGACCTCCCTAATACTGCCATGCGAGTCACTGTCCCCGAGGTAAAGGGGAACCAGCGCAGACTAGCATGGCACACCTAGCGCAACGTCGTCAGACGCTGCCAAGAGCGATGTCGTAGGCGGCCGATCGCGTCGTCGGACATGGCTCAACTGGGGTGGTCACTAAGCCAGAGCCGCAATTCCCGAAGTATCGGCTGAAATCAAGCGCTGCTGTGATACGGGCACGCGTCGGCGAGTGGTGGCCAGGCCCGCTGAGTCGTGGCCGCCTGGGGTGAATCCTCCGAGCAGGTGCTTGCCTTTCTGTTTCAGAAATTCGTGCTTTCAACATGGCGGGACTTCAGTGCTGTAGCCGCTATAACCATCCCTGTTTGTGTGGCACGTGTGTACTAGTGTGGACTCATGTACTCGCAGGTGCAGCAGGCGGTTGAGTGTCTCACTGTCGCTCTTGATGGTGTCGACGCTGCGCCTACCGGGGAGCTTTTGCGCTCTCTTGGTCCGGCAAAGTCGCTTCGTTCTCTTGTTGAGCTGTACGAAACCAAAACAGCCACCGCGGTTGCTGCACGCGAACGCCATGGTGATGGCGGAGCAGGGTTGTTGAACCAGGTTGGCGGGTTGTCGCGCTCTGATGCGGCACGCAAGATACGTACCCAAACGGGTCTCGCTCAGTTGCCTACTGCTCGTAGTGGCGTAGCTGCGGGGCAGATCAGTTCCGCTAACGCCGACAAGCTGGTTCAGGCTGCCCGCAAGACCGGCCCCCAAGCAGTGCAAGATTCTGACGAGCTAGTGCAGCTCGCTAAGAGCTTGCCTGATGATGAGTTCGCTCAAGCCGCGCAACGCTGGACCACGCGTCAGCTAAGCGCCGAGGACCTAGCTGCGCGGCATCGCCGCTTGCGACAGCAGCGCCATGTCCGGTTCTGGTCTAGCGACGACGGCGCTGTGCAAATGCGCGGCAGCTTCGACACCGAAATGGGCGCTCGCATAAGGCACAGCCTTCAACAACAAGCTGAACTGCTACGCCGCACCGATCGGCAACAACTCAAACGCAGACAGACTGACGCTGAGACCAGTGATGCTGCTGGCAGCCCAGTTCTCAACAGCCCTGATGTCAGAACTCAAGACCAGCGCATGGCCGACGCCCTCGACGGCCTATTGCGAGTCTCCGACGTGCGCGATGGTTCCTTGTCGCAGTCGCAGCCTGGCGGTACCTCAAGTCGCAGCGCAGGTCGGCTGACCCATTCTCAAGCCGATGTCACATCGCAGCCCACTGACACGCCGCGCCGCGATGACAGACGGCGCGCAAACTCACTCGCCACCAGTGCCGCAGACTCTGTAGATGCGCCCCCTCGCGGCCACATCCAACGTAACGACGTTCACCGCGGCGCGACTCGGCGTACCGACGCGGAGATCGTTATTCGGGCTGATCTCGATGTGCTGTTGGGCGAGCCCGGCGGTTTCGCTGAGGTTGCTGGCAGCGGCCCGATACCACCACAAGTACTCCAACGGCTGGCTTGCAACTCTGATTTGTCGATGGTGATCTTCAAAGACGACCTCACACCGCTGTATGAGACAACAACTAGTCGGGCTCCGACCGCATCCCAACGACGCGCGCTCATCGCCCGCGATGGCGCCTGCATCGGCTGCGGCGCGCCGCCCGAACAATGCGAGATTCATCACATAGTTCCATGGTCCTGCGGCGGCAAAACCCAGATCGACAACCTCACGCTTGTGTGCTGGTCCTGCCACGACCGCATCCACGACAACAACTGGAAAATCACCAAACAACAAGGCCAATACCGCCTAAGAGCCCCAGCGAATACCGACAAAGCCAACCCTGCCAAATCACGAAAACCGCCACTTAACGCTTCACTATTCTCTTCACGCTCAGGCGAGCCATAACAGCAGGAACGCCGCAACCGCGGCGACTTAGAACGACATCCGATAGGCGCTGCAATGCCTAAGGGGACTAATGGCGTGAAGCGCGGCAAACCGCGTTGACGACGAAGCCCACCGCAGCCGAAGCGACTGCGGAGCGACGTTGGCCTAGCAGCAGCATGCGGCAATCGCGACCGGCGACGCTGCCCGCTTCGGCCAGCATCAACTGCGTTTACCGCGATGTTGGTTGTCCAGTTGCGGTGACACGCAAGGTTGCCTCCACGAACAGCTCTCGGCCGTTGCTTGGGGCAGTTCGCGTTGTCCAGGCAGTAGCGATGGTTATGTCACGGGCACCTGCGCTTACCGCTTCTTGTCGGGCGGCCTCGGCTGCCTGTTCGGCTGCCCATTCGCGCGCTTCATCAAGGCTGTGCCAAACAGGCGGATCATCGCCCCAATGGGCCCGATAGCTGCCTCGACGCGGCGCGGTAACAGTGACCCGCTTGGTGATCCTCACTTGCGCTACAGCGGCTCCGACAGCGTTCGCCACTTCGGCATGAACCGGAACTATGGCTGTGGTGCCAAGCAGTGCCCCCACGAGTGGGGCATAGATGGCGGCTGGTGCTCCTATGGCGATTATGGGAGCCTGCACACCGGCATCAATCCGCGCTAGCGGCGCACGATCTGGCGCGTGAGCTGGTGGTCGAGAGTCGCCATGCGCTGCTTGTTCATGTGCTGTCAGACCTAGTCCTGGCTCGTCTTGTCCCGGCTCGTCTTGCCTGGTTTGGTCTGGTCTTGCTGTGCCGTGTTCTGTTGCGCTGTGGCCTGCTGCGCGGCGTCCTGCTGCACCGCGCGCAGACTCGTATTGTCCTGCTTCGCCAGGCACGCTCTCGCCAGGAGTTGCTATTGCCACGCTGGGCGTCTCGCTGGGTTCTAGCAAACCCCACAGTGCTTCGCTGCAAATACGAACATTTGTGTCTCTATTGGTACCGTTGAGTGACTCGAAGGCACTGTTCCGCAACTCGCGATGCCGACGCTCCAGAGCCGTCTTTGCTAGCTGTTGCTTGGCTTCGCTGGGGGCGATGCCGTCCGCGCCAAGAGCTGCACCGAGCAGTGCCTCGGTGACTCTGCTCAGCGCGATGCGCATGATTCGGCGGGACACATCTATGGCACCGGCTCCGACTTGGGCACCGAATCGGTCGCGCTGGCTGCTGAATAGCTCGGCACCGGCGTGAGCAGCGGCCCTGTCTCCTAGGGACTCGGCTCCCACAGTTTCGGCTCCTAGCGACTCGGCCTCCGCAGTATCGGCTCCGAGAGACTCGGCTCCCACGGTTTCGGCCCCCTCGGTTTCGGCGCCAACCAAGCCGAGCACCACGCAGGCATCGGTCGGTGTCATGGCGGAACGCCGCACCCGGCCGCTGCGTTCGAGTCGTTCGAGAGCACCGCGCCAGCGCGCAGACCGTTTGAGTTCGTCCAATTCGAGCGCGCCTCCGGCCGCCTCTAGGCGCAACAGAATTTCGCTGTCAAGACTGGGCAGGCCAGCCTGACTGTGCTGTTCAGCCAGCCTGGACCGGTCAGCCGGACCGGGCTGGTCAGCCTGACCGGCCTGGTCGGCGGGACTGCACTGGCTAGTTGGCTGAGCTTTTTGATGCTCCGGGTCTGGGTTGGAGTCTGAATTGGGGTTTGCGTCTGGGTCGGGGTCTGTGTTGGCGTTTAAGTCGCCGGGGTTGGCGGCACTCAGCAGCACCTGCCCGAACTCGGCAAGAGGCCGATCGGCCTCTAGTTGACGCCGCAACATCGGTAGCACTACTTGGGGATGCCGCATGGCCGATACGCACAGCGGCACCACTCTGCGCGGACCTAGGGCCAGTTCGCCGCGGCTGCCACGCGGCGGGATCCAAACCTCGCTGTCGCCACCTACGCCAATAGTCACCGTTGGAAGAGCGGTGACCATAGTGGCGTGACCGCCCACAGTTGCCGTATCGGTGCTGTCGCCTCCATCAACTGCGACTACAGCGCCGTTGCGGATTGCCGCAATGTCAGTGGTGGTGCCGCCGATGTCCACGACCAGACTGGCAGCGCCCAAATGCTCTGGCTCCGTGGTAGAAGCTGCCGCAAGATGGCGGCCGCCTATGACACTGGCCGCTGGTCCCGACAGCACAGTTTCAACAGGACGCCGGGTCACAAAGTCTGCCGAAGCGAGCGAGCCGTCCCCGCGCACGACCATCAGCGGGACATCCAGCTCAAGAGAGGTCATTGCAGCCCGGATGGCCTCGGTGAACTGAGTGGTGAGTGATATGAGCTGTGCGTTGAGCAGCGTCGTCACGGCGCGGCGCGGGCCGTCAAGCCGCGAAGACAGCTCATGACTGCAGGTAACCGGCTTGCCAAAACGCTTGCGAATGGCCTGTTGTGCTTGAAGTTCGTGGGCGGCATTGCGGACGCTGAACTGCGCCGCAACGGCATATGCCTCAACTGAGGCATCAATGCGATCTAGCGCACGGACGAGCTCGTCAACGTCAAGCGGCTCCTGCTCGTCGCCGTGAGCGCTGTGTCCGCCTTTCACAAACACCACTGGGGCCGAGGCGAGACTGCCTGATCTCGGAAGGGCGCCTGATCTTCCGAGACTGCTGTCTGCGGGAGGATATGCGGGAGGCGCAGCGGAGACGGTGTCAGCTAGCGCACCCGCCCGCTTCGTGGCAGCAGCACGCTTCGTGGCGGCAGCATTAGTGCCCGCATTCAGCCCGACCCGCGCTAGCGAGTCGGGTTCGAGGCCGATGGCCACTAGGCCAGCAGGACGCCCTGCGCCCTCCACCAGCGCATTCGTAGCCAGCGTTGTGGACACCGCTACGAGTCCGATGTCGGCTGTGTTGATTGTGTTGATGAGGTTGGTATCAGCGAAGCTGGCCGAGTCGTGGCCAGCAAGCCCCAGCACGGCTCGCATTGACTCAGCGATACAACCGGGAAGGTCCTCGTGCAGGGTGGGTGTCTTGGCCGTCGCCAGGACGTGACTCGCATCGCGGTCGTACACAACGGCATCGGTGAACGTGCCGCCAGTGTCTATACCCAGACACAAGCGGCCCAGACACAAGCGGCTCGGCTGCGTCCGCAGGGGCGCTGTCACCGCCGCAAGTTTGCCAGCTACTCAGTCTGAACGACCGGGTTTGAGTGGTTGGACTTGGTTGATTGGAATTGGACGCTGGCGCATACAAGACTGCGTCATGGCAGTATGCCGCCATGGCAGCATGCACTGTGACTGAAACAGCTACGTGTATGAAGTAGTGGCCGCCAAACCACATGTCGGCACAAGCGCGTCGGCACAAGGAGGAAGCGATGAGCGTCAAATCAGTAAACGAAATGGTCGCAGAGGCCAAGACTCGAATCGACAACATCTCGCCAGCGGAGGCGCACCGACGCGTCACCGAAGAGGGCGCGCTGATTGTGGACATAAGAGATGTACGCGAACTCCAGCGCGACGGCGCCATCCCTGGTTCAATGCATACACCCAGAGGCATGTTGGAGTTTTGGGTATCGCCCGATTCGCCCTACACCAAAGAGGTCTTCTCTGAGGACCGCGAGTTCATCTTGTGCTGTGCTGGCGGCGCCCGCTCGGCTTTGTCAGCCGACACGATGCAGGACATGGGCGTGCCCAAGGTGAGTCACGTCGAGAGTGGCTTCGGTGGCTGGCAAGCGGACGGAATGCCGGTGACTGACTACGAAGCGTTCCGGCAACAGCGCTGAGCACGGCCGGGCAGCCAGTCGTGCGTCCGAATTCTCCTAGCAATCGCCCCGGCAACAAAGAGTTCGTCGGATATTGCGAGCCTTGGACGCTGCGTGCTGGCGAGTCGATCCAGTTGAAGGCTGCGTCGCACCTTCCAACGTCGGCTGTGGTGGACATCACGCGGTTGGTCTGCGGAGACCCGACCCGTTACGGCCCCGGCTTCGACGAGCGTCCCGCAGCCGCTGCCGGTCAGTGGCAGGTCCGCCTTGAAGAGCAACCGCTCAATCCCGGCTCGTACGGAGTCACTGCGATTGACGGCCTGCCAAGCGCTCGTCGCATCGGGCTGCGTCTTTGGCTGATGCCGACCTTGCTGGATCGCGACGCGAGGATCGCGACGCTGTGTGTCCCGGCTGCACTGCGTGCCCAGGCTGTACCGGCGGCAGGTGCTTCACAGGCGACCCACTCACAGGCGGTCGATTCAGAGGCGGTCGATTCAGAGAACATCGAGGTGTTGCGACTCGATCTGCGTGACGGGCGCGCTGTGGTGTCAAGCGCCGCCAACGGCGTTGCCGACAGCATCAACGCTGCCGAAAGTGAAGCAGACAGCGAGCTGGCGTTGGTGGTAGACGATGCGCCGCTGACGCGCGGACGCTGGTATCTGCTTGACGCCGAAGTGGACCTTGATGCCGCAACGCTGCGGGCTTGGCTGGTCACGCCTCGCTCGGATTCGCCAGGACGAGACGCGCTGGAGGGGGATCGCTTGAGCGAATTGACTGCTCGGCAAATGGCGGACGAGCTAGATGGTGCCTCACACGAAGAGGTGCATCAACGTGGCGGTCGACACGCTGTTGGAACTGTAGGAGGCGTGGGAAGCGTCGGAGGTGTTGGAGCGGCGATAGGTTCCGCCTCGGCGGCGGCCCCGAGCGCATTTGTCCCGTGGACAGTCCCGTCGACGCTGTGGCTGGCAGCCGGGCCAGCGGGGGAGCGTTTCGACGGTCGCTTGGCGCAGCCAGTCTTGCGGGTTGACAATACAGTCGTTTCGTGGGATTTCTCGCGTGAGATGGCAGGAAGGTCTGTGCCTGCTAACAGCGCCGCTTGCGGTCCGGTTGCTTTGCATCAATTGCCGACGCGGGCCGTTACTGGGCCGACATGGGACGGAACGTCACACCGTTGGTGCGAGGAGCCGTCGCAGTTTGACGCGATTCACTTCCATCACGACGACCTCTACGACGCCTGCTGGGATACCACTGTCGAAACGACACTTCCTAAGGAACTGTCCAGCGGCATCTACACCTTTCGGATTCGCAGTGATGCCGGTAGCGATGCCGGAGAGGATCGGGTGCCGTTCTTCGTGCGTCCCGCAGCGGGTGGTCGCACAGCCGATGTGGCCTTGTTGATGCCGACCGCCACCTACATGGCTTACGCCAACCACCGGATGCTGTTTGAAGGCGCCGATTTCATTCCCACCAAGACGCGGCTGCGGCCCGAGCACGCCTACATACGAGATCATCCTGAACTCGGCTTGAGCCACTACGAGAAGCATCCTGACGGCAGCGGCGTGATGTTCAGCTCGCGTCGTCGTCCAGTGCTCAACCTGCGGCCAGGCGCAGACGGCTGGAACTTCACGCCCGACACCAACATCAACGCCTTCTTGGAGCACCTTGAGGTAGGCCACGACATCGTCACCGACGAAGACCTACACACAGAGGGAATCGGGGCCATCGCGCCCTACCGAGTGCTGGTGACCGGCAGCCATCCTGAGTACTGGTCCACGGACATGCTTGACGCGCTGGCTGAATGGCAGCGCGCAGGTGGCCGTCTCATGTATTTGGGCGGCAACGGTTTCTACTGGCGCGTGGCGTTCTGTGACGAATGGCCGGGTGCCATGGAGCTGCGCCGAGCCGAGGATGGCGTGCGGAACTGGCAGACGGGTCCAGGGGAGAGCTATCACGCCTGGGGTGGCGAGTATGGCGGTATGTGGCGGCGCCAGGGGAGGGCACCCAACGAGATCTGCGGTGTCGGTTTCGCTGCGCAGGGATTTGAGAAAGCCACCTACTTTGTTCGGGACCCCGACGTGGACAACTCGCGGGCTGCGTGGATACTCGAAGGGGTGCCTGCCGAACACATCGGTACCTCTGGCTTAGGGGGCGGCGCTGCGGGTCAAGAAGTGGACCGTTACGACGTAGGGCTTGGATCGCCGGGCCATGCCGTGGTGCTGGCCTCCGCCACCACGTTCGGACCCGACATGTTGCGCACCAAAGAGGAGTTTGAAGGCTCAGTGTTATTCCCTACGCCCGACCCTATGGTGCGTGCCGACATGGTTTTCTATGAGACTCCAAATGGCGGCGCCGTATTCTCGGTTGGCTCAATCTCGTGGTTTGGAGCCCTAGCCCGGGACGGCTTCGACAACGACATCGCACGCATCACGGCCAACGCTTTGCGTCGCTTCGCAGATCCCGAGCCATTCCCTATGCCCACGGCCGCGAGCTAGCCGAGCTAACTGAGCTAGCCGACCAGACCAAGCCAGCACCAAACCAAGCCAACGCAGCCCGGTCCGCGCAGTCTTGCTCTCGCAGTTCGGCTCGCGCAGTCTTGCTCTGACAGTCCCGTTCTGGTAGTTCGGCTCGCGCAGTCCGGCTCTGGCAATCCCGTTGTGGTGGTGCAGCCCCAGTTGACATAGCGCCGGTTCAGATACACGCCCGACTGAGTGGGCGGAGTCAACAGGTGGCAGCAACTCAGCTTTTGTTGCGCACCTGCTCCAAGAGTTCGCTGACGCGATTGGCCTTCGGAGCGTAATCGGGTTCCACTGCTGGTCCGGGAACAAACTCTGGGAACTCGGGTCGTTCAGGGCCCGAAGGCGGCGCCGACCGAGCTGGCTTCGCCGTTGATGGGGCCGTTGACGAGGCGGCTGATTTGGCCGAGGCCGCAGCCAGGTCTTCGGTACCGGTCGCAGTTTCGGTCTCATCGGCGCTGGCGGCTGTCGATGCTGTTGGCTTCGAGTCAGGCTCCGGTGCAGGCACTCCAGTTGCATCGCGAGCCGATTTGGAACGGGCCATCAGAGCTGCTAGGCGTGGGTCGGCGCCTGCTGGCCCGTCGCTGGTTTCGGCCGCTTCGGTTCCTGGCTTTGAGGTTGATGTTGACTCAGAAGTAGCGGCTGCATCTGGCGTCAGCGCAGGTTCAGCAGTGCTCGCGGCCGGTAGCCCACGTGCCTCGGCCGCCGCCGCACGGGTTTCGGCTGCAAGCGCTCGTGCTTGCGCGGCCTCGATCTCAGCTCGTGCCCGTTTAGCCAAATACTGCGGCCATTCTCGCTCGGGTACGAGTTTGTTGTGGGCCACCGAGATCGCTTCGGCGCCGTTGTCGAAGCGCACGCGGTAACGCTTGAGCGCGAATCCGAGACCTCGGCCGCACTTGCCCGGGGTTCCTTCGGGGACTCCGGGAAGTTCCTCGGTCACCACAACCCGGGTGCCGCGTCGATACTCGCTCATGACCGGGTTCCGCTGAGCCGTGCATTCACCGCGTTCATCGTTGCGGGAGCGTATCGCCCCTGCAGGTCAGCTTCACTGTGTCTCCGGTGTCAGGGGGTCTCCGGTGTCAGGGGGTCTCTGGTGTCAAGGGGGTCTCTGGTGTCAAGGGGGTCTCCGGCATCAGGGGCTGTCGCGAGTGTCGGGCGCAAGTTCCAGTTCGGTTGCCTTGAACGAAACCCACAGGCTGGTACCTGGGCGGACCAGTAGCTCATGGGCAGCTCCGGGGGTGATGTCGGCGGTTAGCGGCAAGGGCGAGCCCAGCAGCACTCGGGTTATGTCGCCGAGCGGTTCGACTGCTTCGGCGGTGGTACGCCAAACGTTGCGAGGGCTGCCGCTGGGCCGCTCGCGGTGCAAAGCAATGGCCCGGGGGTGGATTGTGGCCAGGACCGGTCCGCTAGCAGCAGTGTCGGCGGCGTGAAGCACCACTGCTGATTTACTTTCAGCGCCCCGTTGTCCAGCGCCCAGTTGCCCAGAACTTCGTTGCCCTGCGCCCCGTTGCTCAGCTCCAGACACCAATGTGTCGCCGCCGGGTCGCACCGTGACCTCGCCTTGATACGCGGTTCCGCGCACCATGTTTATGCCGGAAAGGTCGGCAGCGTAGGCCGTTGCGGGAGCCCGCCTCAACTCCTCTGGCGTACCGGATTGGGTGAGACGACCATGTTCGATGATGTGTACGCGATCCGCCAGGACGAAGGCATCGGTGGGATCGTGCGTGATCAGCAGACGAGGCACGCCGCTGACGCCACCAGGCGGGGACTGTCCAGATGGCGGCTGGCCAGTTGGCGGCTGGCCAGACGAAGACTGTCCAGATTGACGATGACTGTCGCCGTCGCGTCTGCCGCCGAGATGCGCAGCCAGGTTGCGCCGCAGTCGATTTCGCGTGGTCACATCCAGCGAACCCAGTGGCTCATCGGCCACCAGCAGGTCGGGATCGCAGGCCAGCGCGCGAGCCAACGCCACTCGTTGGCGCTGACCGCCCGATAGCGAACGTGGCCGTCGGCGCCCAAGATCGCCTAGGTCCATTGCGTCAAGCCAGGCTTGGGCGCGCTTGATTGCATCGGCCTTTCGCACACCGCGAGACGTCAATCCGAAAGCCACATTGTCAAGCGCGTTGAGATGATTGAACAAGAACTGGTCTTGGAAGACCACCCCCATGTGGCGTTGCGCTGCGGGCACGAAAATGTCCGAGCTTGGGTCGTCAAATACTTGTTCGCCTAGACGCACGATGCCCTCGTCAAGTGGCAACAAGCCCGCCAACACATCCACAATCGTGGATTTGCCAGCGCCGTTCGGTCCGAGCAGAGCCGCAGTCTCGTCGGGCTCGACGCGCAAGTGAACATCAAGGTCAAACTCGCCGCGACGCAACCGAATCTCTGCATCCATCGCGCCGGGTGCTGTCTTGGTCGCTGCTGTTTTGGTTGCCGCAGTCTTGGCCGCCGCAGTCTTGGCTGCTGCCGTCTTGGGCAAGGCTTGCTTGGGTGCGGATTTGTTCATCGGCTTGGCCACCAGCGATCTCGTAGAGCGATGAGCAGTCCCAGAGACATCGCCACCAGCACCAAGCTGATAGCAACCGCCGCGTCCCGATCTGTCTCTAGGGCCACAAACACCGCTAGCGGCAGCGTTTGGGTCCGGCCACCGAGGTTGCCCGCAAAGGTCACCGTCGCGCCAAATTCTCCCAGTGCTCGAGCCCAACCCAGTACGAGGGCGACACCCAGTGCCGGACCGATTGTTGGCAGAGTGACCCGCCTCAACACTCGCAGGCGAGACGCGCCCAGCGTGGCGGCAGCGTGTTCGTAGCGACGGTCGAGGTTCCGCAGCGCGCCCTCAACGGTGAGTATCACCAGTGGCGTGGCTACAAAGGCGTTGGCCAAGATGACTCCCCAGATTGAGTAGGGCAAGAGCAAACCCGTGGCATCGTGCAGCGGACCGCCCACGACGCCACGACGCCCGAGCGCGAACAGAAGCGCGGCACCGCCCACCACCGGCGGAAGCACCATTGGCAGCGTCACGAGTGCTCGCAACGCTGTTCGCCCGCGGAACTGCACACGCGCCAGTACCCATGCCAGAGGCACCCCCACTGCGCCAGCGACAGCCGCCGCGGCCACCGATGAAATGACCGACAGCGTCGCTGCCTCCAGCACGAATCTGCTGGACAGGTGTGACCAAAGCCCAGTCCACGGCGTTCGAGCCGCGAGCCCTACCACCGGCAACACGAACAACACTGCGCCGATTGTCGCCAGCAGCGCTACCGGCCACGGTGGCACGTCTTGCGTCGCGCGGTGTCTTGCCCGGTTGCCAGGCTTGCGCCTGCGTCCATTGGCAGCGCCGGTAGCCGAAGCAGTGGCTGTCCCGGTAGGCATCTCAGCAGGCGTCCCAGCAGATGTCCCAGCAAGTGTCCCGGTGGATTGTCACAGCGGCTATCCGGGAGTTCACGGCGCGGCGAAGCCGAAGTTTGCGAAGAGTGCTTGGGCCTTGCCGGTCCGCAGGTAGGCAACGAACTCTTCGGCTGTTGCACGTTGAGGTGCATCTGCCAGCACCGCCGCAGCGTAGGAGGCTTGTGGTGCTGGCCCCGCGGTCCAGCCCAAGCTCACGACTTTGTGGCTGGCTGCGCCTTTTGAGATGGCTGACAAGTCTGACAAGGCTGCAGTGCTTGACAAGTCGGGCGTGCCTGACAAGTCGGACGTGTCTGACCTACTGGCTGCGCTGGAGGTGGCACCCAGAGTTGTGTCGCTTGCGTACACCACGGCGGCATCCAACTCACCTGCCGCCAGCTTCGTAAATAGAGCGCGGACATTGGGTTCTTCGGTGTCAGGCACGGGCTTGATACCAGCCAGCGTCAATCCACGCAGAGCCAATGCACCGCAAGGCACCTCTGGCGCGCACAGCCCAATCAGCAACTCTGGCCGGGCCAAGTCGGCCAGCGATGTCACTCCGGCCTCGTTGCCTGCTGGCACGGCCAGCACCAGAGAGTTACGAGCCACCACAACTGGTTCACCTGCCAGTCCGACTTCTGCTTGAACAGACTCAAGGTGGACTGAATCGGCGGGGATGAACACGTCGGCTGGTGCCCCGGACAGAACCTGTTCGCGCAGTGCAGAGCTGCCAGCCGCTGAGAGTCGCACCGTCACGCCTGGGTTCAGCGACTCAAAGCCCTGAGCAAGTGCCTCGACAACTGGCAGCAGCGACGCGGCCACAAGCACATACAACTCGCCATTGAGGGCCACTGGAGCTCCTGAAGTCCCTGGAGTTCTTGTGGTGATTTGTGTTGGCCGTGCATTGCTTGACGACGCGCATGCGGCTGCCAATGACAGCGCGACCGCGAGCAGCAACGACAGCGCAGCGCTCGCACTTGGGCGCATCCAAGCGCGGCGCGGCATCGTGACCTCGCTGCACACCCCAACACCCACCCCGCTGCTCATACGGGCTCAGTCATCCGGGCTCAGTCATCCGGACTCAGTCATGCAGGCTCGGTTGTCCGGGCTCAGTCATACAGCACAATCGCACGGGCTCAGTCATATGGGCTCAGTCATATGGGCTTGGTCATATGGGCTTGGTCATACCAGTTGACACGCTGGTGCCCATCTGGCCAGCTCATGTTGGCCCCAGTGTGCTGGCCCTCTGTGCTGTTGAGTCTGCTGTGACTGTTGGGCGCAGCTTTCTGGCGTCTGGATTACTCGAAGGTCACTCGAAGGTGATGACCGTGCGATTGGAGGTGCCTGCCTTCATCCAGGCGTAGCCCTCGTTGACCTGGTCAAGGTTGATACGCCCCGAGATCATCTCGTCAAGCATCAGACGCCCATCCAAGTACAGCTCCACCATCATCGGTATGTCACGGCGGAACTGGTTAGAGCCCATCATGGAGCCTTGCAGCTTCTTCTCCGACAGGAAATCTATGCCGCGCAGCTCAATCTGGGTTTTGGAGGGGACCATGCCGATCACGGTGGCGGTACCGCCGATGTCAAGCATTCCGAAGGCCTGCTCCACGGTCTGCGCCAAACCGATGGCTTCGAAGCTGAACTCCACTCCGCCGCCGGTCATGTCCTTGACGGTTGTGACCACATCATCCACCTCTGCGGCGTTGACCGTGTCGGTAGCTCCAAGCTGGCGGGCTGTCTCAAGCTTGTCGTCTGTCATGTCCACGGCGATGATGCGGCCAGCGCCTGCTACCCGAGCACCCTGCACAGCCGACAGACCTATCCCGCCGCAGCCGATCACGCATACCACGCTTCCGACTCCGACACCGGCAGTGTTGACCGCCGCGCCGAAACCTGTGGTGACCCCGCAGCCGATCAAGCAGGCCCGGTCAAGCGGCATGTCGGGGCGAATCTTCACAATCGCGTTTTGATGAACCAGCATCAGTTCGGAGAAGCCACCTAGCCGCGCCATCTGGTCAATCGAGGTACCGTCATCTCGAGTCAATCGAGCGGCGGCATCCTTCGGACGAGACGTGGCTCGAGTGTTCGTGCATCGATGCGGGTTGCCGGACAGGCAGCGATCGCATTGCCCGCAGAAGATAGACAGACACGCCACCACATGGTCGCCCGGCGCGACATAGCTCACATCGTCTCCGACAGCTTCGACGACGCCCGCCGACTCATGGCCCATGACCATGGGTAACGGCGTCCGAAACAGCCCCTCCATGAAGTGAAGATCGCTGTGACACAGCCCAGCACCCTTGGTGCGGATGAGCACCTCATTGGGCGCTGGAGCATCAATGCGTAAGTCCTCAATTTCCAAATCGCCCGGCTGTTCGCAAAGTACAGCAGCCTTCATGTCACGCCCCCTCGCGTCGCGCGGCCGTGCTTAATCGCCGATCAAGTCGCCGCAAATGGCTTAGACCGAGACTACGCGCCATCGCCGCGTGCTGCTGTAGCGTCGGTGATGGCGAGTTGTGGCCTTCCAGGGCACGTCGAGGGGGAGTTATGGCCAATCAGCACGGCTATCTGCCGAAGGTGACACAACTGGACGACAAGCAGCAACGCCGATTGGACACCTGGTACGAGAAGGCCTACTCCGACGACAACCTGTTTCGGACACTGGCCGCTGATGAAACGACTATCGACCTGTTCCTTGGCTGGGTTGCAGCGGTGTACGGTGGCCAGCCCGACCAGGACTCGGGCGCGCTGGACCGGCACATGATTGAGCTGTGCCGCATCCGCATGGCCAATCGGAATGAGTGTTTCCATTGAAGTCTTGTGCGCAGCGCATCGTTGGTGCGCACCGGACTTACCGATGAGGTCGTGAACCAGCTCGCCGATTATGAGGTGTCAGATTTGCCGGAGTCGTGGAAGGCGGCCCTTGCGTTGTGCGATCGGCTCTCGGGGCATGAATACAAGGGCGTAATTCCGTCTGAGCTGTATGCGCGCCTCTCGGAGCATTTCACGGAGCAGCAGATATTGCGCCTCGGAGCGTTACTTGCTACCGCCAGCGGCTGGCATCGGATGATTGAAGCATTCGGCATTCGGCCCGACCATTACCAGGCAGACGAGCCCACTCCCTGGGCTACTGCTGCGGGCTGAATCCGAGTGCCGCTGTTCGGGCGTTGGCGACGACGCAGGTGCCCAAGCGCGCAACCTTTCTAGAAGCGACATGTTCTCTAGAAGCGACATGCGTGTCAGCTAGAAACCTGTAGATAGCAGTATTAGTGACCTCTGCACGCAACTGGTTGGCAGGAGCTCGCCCTCGCACATGGCCCGCTTCGCTAGTACCGCCTTTTGTGGGTACGGCCGCATCAGAAGCGATGGCCGATGGCGAGGTTGTGTGGTGGCGCGCTGGCTTTGCGCTCATCGTGTCGCTGAGTCTGCAGATCGCGGTCAACTATGCGAACGACTACAGCGACGGTGTGCGAGGAACCGATGGGGTGCGAGTCGGTCCAACGCGTTTGGTGGCCTCGGGTGCAGCGACCCCGGTTGCAGTGCGCCGCGCAGCGTTTGTGGCCTTCGGCGTTGCCGCGCTGGCCGGAATCGCATTAGCGGCGGCTGTCTCGTGGTGGCTTGTCGTGGTAGGCGGGGCGTCAATACTCGCTGCCTGGTACTACACCGGCGGCCGTCAACCCTACGGATATCGCGGTCTAGGCGAGCTGTCTGTGTTCGTTTTCTTCGGTCTGGTAGCGACAGCCGGTTCCGCGTTCGTGCAGGATGCCCGACTAACCACGCTGGGGATCGCAGCCTCGGTGCCCGTGGGTTTGGGCTCAGTGGCGTTGCTGGTGTCCAACAACCTGCGGGATCTGCCCAACGACGAGCGGGTCGGCAAGCGGACACTGGCGGTGCGAATGGGAGACGGACCCACCCGGGCGATGTACCTGGTTGTCGTGTTCATCATGGTGTTCTCGCCCCTGTACCTGTCGCTGCTGCGGCCATGGGCACTGCTCGGACTCGTTGCCGTATTGGCAGCGATAGCGCCTACGCGTGCGGTACTACGTGGCGCAACTGGTTCAGACCTGATTGGTGTGTTGGTCGCGACTGGTCGCTTGCAGATCGCTTTGGGCGCGTTGTTGACGCTCGGCCTAGCTCTGGGCAACTGAGCTGTTGACAACTGGGCGGTTGACAACTGGGCTGTTGATACCTGGCCTGTTTGATACCTGGGCTGTTGAGACTTGGGATGCTTGACTCGAGCGCTGGTTTTCTAGGGTGCCTGAGACCTCGGCTTAGCCGTCTCGTCTTGCTGTGATGAGCTGGGCGATACCTCCGCTCAGCAGTGCTCTGTCCACGTCGCGAAAGCCAGCATCGACCATCTGAGCCGCCAGTACCGGCGCTTCGGGTAGGTAGGCCACCGATTCGGGCAGGTATCTGTAGGCGGAACGGTTGGATATCAGGCTGCCAATGGCTGGCACGACTTTGCCAAAGTACGCCCTATGGCCAGCGCGCAGCAGCGGATTGGTCGGTTCAGCGACTTCCAGAAAAGCCACTGGGGCGCCTGGTCTAAGCACACGGGCCAGCTCTTCCATGAACTGCGGAAGGTCGGTGAAGTTCCTCAGTGCGAAGCCGCAGGTCGCGCCATCTAGCGAAGCGTCCCGCAAACCGAGCCGAAGCGCATCGCAACGCATCAAAGGAGCGTGGGTCGTGGCGGCAGCCAACATGCCTGCTGAGAAGTCCACACCCACGGGCCGCAAACCAGCAGACGCCAGCTCGTTGCAGAGGTCGCCAGTTCCACAGGCCACATCCAACACCAACTTGCTGGGCTTCAAGTGTCCGGGTCTCGATCGTTCGCGCTTCAAGTGTCCGCGATTCTGGTGTTCGGGCTGCAAGCGCAAAGCGGCGACAGCGCGACGGCGCCACCTGGTGTCAAGACGAAGTGTGAGCAGTCGATTCAACAGGTCGTACCGGACCGAGATGGAGTCAAACATGTCCTCAACGGCCCGGGCCTTGTCGTGCGGGCTGGGCAGCGCTGTGGGTGGCTTTGTGCGTCGCCGCAATGTCACCGGAACCAAACGCGGCGGTAGTCGCGGCTCATCGGGTGAAAAAGCAATACCAGCAGCAGCCCGTCGAACATCAATCGCATGAGCACCCCTATCTGGTAGCTCGTGCGCGCACCCCACCACAGGGTTGCAACGGTTGCATACACCGCCGCAGCGGAGCACAACCAATGGCCCCAACGACGCTCATTGGCGGTACCTGCACCTCCCGCGACGAAGGCGCCACCGAGCGACAAAGTGACTAGCGGCACCACGAAGCGGGAACTCAGGCTGCTTGCAGTGGCTTCACTGGCAAAGATCGAGACGACACCGTCAAATATGTCGCGCGCTAGCAGCGAATCGATGCGAGTTCCGAGCACCAGCAACGCTGCCGAGAAGTAGCTAAGCAGCACTGCGCTGAAGAGAGTCTGAGGCTGACTGCGGTTAAGCCACCGCATCTGATTCACCGGCTAAGTTTGGCACCTGCGCTGGTTAATTCTTGACAGCGTCAACTCCGACGGCCTCTAGCTACAGCGCGACCGGCTGCGTCGGAGGCGAGCCGGTGCGCCTCAATAGCCTGTGGCCAATGAAAGTCCCGGCAAATGCGCCAGCGAATACCGGCCCGAGCGCCTTCCAGTGACCGCAAGTAGCCCAGTGACCGCAAGTAGCCCAGTGACCGCAAGTAGCCCAGTGACCGCAAGTGGCACAGCCAGTATCGATCCGGTCATCTCGATCGGTGCCGATCAGCACGGTGCTGTCGTGGAAGCCAAAGCAGCCCACTGGCCGCCTGGGGCTCTGGTTGAAGCAATTCGACTCCAGCTCGACGCACTCCAGGGACCGGTATCGGTGTGGATTGACCATCCAGACCATGGCGAGCCAGACCTTGGCAAGCCAGACCTTGACAAGCCAGACCTTGGCAATGCGGATAGTGCGGATCTCGCGCCAACGAACACAGCGTTAGGGCGCGGGCTCACCGAACTCGGTCTGACGTTCGAGCGCGACCTCTATCGCATGGAGCGGTCGTTGCCGATGGACCAGGCGAGTGGAATCCAGACGCGTTCATTTGTAGTCGGCCAAGACGAGCAGGCCTGGGTGGAAGTCAACAACCGCGCGTTCGCCTGGCATCGTGAGCAAGGCGGTTGGACGCTCGCTCAAGTTGCCGAGCGCCAAGCGGAACCGTGGTTCGATGCTGAGGGCTGCCGGGTGTACGACATTGGTGGCGCAATTGCTGCGTATTGCTGGACCAAGGTTCACAACGATGAGGACCCACCTGTCGGTGAGGTTTACGTCATTGCGGTGGATCCTCAATATCACGGCCGCGGCCTCGGGCGGGCCCTCACGCTGGCTGGTTATGAGCATCTGACCAAAGCTGGCTTGCGCAGGGGGATGCTCTATGTGGATGCGGACAACACGCCCGCTGTCACGCTGTATCGCGAACTCGGCCTGGAGGTAGCTGTCGTGCGGCGACTGTTCACCGGTATCAGCCCGCCCAACCGCACCAAGCGCTGATCAGCTAATGGACAGTCACTGGGTTCAAGCGGTTCAATGTTCGAGTAGTTCAAGCAGTGGTTGTGGTGACGGTCCCCGACGCTGATCCGGCTCTGAGCGATCTGAGCCGCGACGACTTAGGCGAGCTGCTTGATGGCGAACCGGCCTACCGGCTGGACCAGGTATGGGACGGCCTATATCGCCAACGTCGCCCACTAGATCAGATCACCAACGTGCCCAAGGGTCTGCGCAGCGCTATCGGCGACCTGTTGCCGCCAGCGCTGACGTTGGTCCGCACGCAATCAGCCGATAGGGGTTCGACTACCAAGCACCTATGGACGCTACGAGACAATCACTTGGTCGAATCCGTGCTCATGCGTTACCGGAACCGGACGACCGTATGCATCAGCAGCCAAGCGGGCTGTGCGATGGCGTGCAGCTTCTGCGCCACAGGGCAGATGGGCTTCGACCGTCACTTGAGTGTGGGCGAAATCGTGGAGCAGGTACTCGGCACGCTGCAGCAGGCTGCTCAACCGGCTGTTCAGCAAGCTGCTGGTACCGGCGCCGCAGCTATGGGCGGATCCAACAACCGTGCCATCAGTGCGATTACTGGAGCCATCAACATTGTCTTCATGGGCATGGGAGAACCCCTTGCCAACTACGACGCAGTCTGGGCGTCAATCAAGCGCTTTCACGACGATATGGGAGTTGGTGCCCGTCACATCACAGTGTCAACAGTGGGAGTGGTTCCCGGCATTGAGCGTCTCAGCGCCGCTGCACTGCCCGTCAACCTGGCCATATCGCTGCATGCTGCCAACGACAGCTTGCGTAACCGTATAGCGCCCATCAACCGCACTTACCCGCTAAGAGAGCTGGCACGAGCGCTGGCGGAATATCGCCGCGCCAAGCGAAGGCGTATCAGCTTTGAGTGGGCGATGATATCAGGAGTTAACGACAGCGACCGTGATGTGGGCGAGCTTGCTGGCTACGCGCGACCGCTCGCTGCCCATGTCAACCTCATTCCCCTCAACTCCACTCCCGGATATGGCCACAGGCCCTCACCAGCGGAACGAATTGAGCACTTCGCGGCGGAGCTGTCTGCCCATGGTGTGAATGCCACGGTGCGCCAAAATCGTGGCACTTCGATTGATGCCGCTTGCGGCCAGTTGCGTGCCGACAAGCTGATCGCTGTGCGTACAGGTACACGGGTCTCAGGTACACGAGGTGCAGGTACACGAAATGCCGGAAAACGCCGTCCAGGTACACGAAGCCAAGCCAAGCGGCCTCAAAGTCATCGCGGCGCGCAGGCAGAAAGCTAGAAACTCGCCATGGCCAAGCCCCGATCTCCCGCCGGTCGAGCAAGGCGAACCCACGAACGGCTCAAGGAGGAGTACGAAGCCGTTTGCGAACTAGAGCACCGCAACCCATTTGAGTTGCTTGTGGCCACGATCCTGTCGGCACAATGCACCGACGCGCGCGTAAACGCCACTGTTCCGGAAGTGTTTTCGAGGTACCCGGACGCCGCGGCGTTGGCGTCCTGCGATCTAGGCGAGCTTGAGGAGTTGGTGCATCCGACCGGGTTCTTTCGCAGTAAGGCCCGCAACCTGCAAGGGATGGCGCGTCAACTGCTGGAAGACTATGACGGTGAAGTGCCGACCAGCCTGAAGGACTTGGTCAAGCTGCCCGGAGTTGGCCGCAAGACAGCCAATGTCATCCGCTCAGTGGCGTTTGGTTTGCCCGGCTTGCCGGTGGACACCCATGTAGGGCGCTTAACGCGGCGCCTCGGCATCACCCACGAAGAAGATCCAGTAAAGGTGGAACTGGCGTTGAATCCGATGATTCCCCAGTACGAACGGGGCGATTTCAGCTTGCGGCTGATTCTGCACGGTCGGCGTGTCTGTTCAGCGCGCAAACCAGCCTGCGACGACTGTTTACTCAACGACTTCTGTCCAAGCGCTTTTGTGGTCTGATCGCAAGGTTCCGCAAGGTTCTAGTCGAGCGACTTAGCTGCCTGAGTCAGTCGGCGACGAGCCATCCGCAGCGCTCGTTCAACCTCATATAGCTCTACGCCGACATCCTCGAGTCGTGTGCCGATCAGATCATCGGCCGCCCTTGCGACGCGAACGCCGAGTTCGTCCACCGCGGTTCCGATTGAAGACAGCTCTGCTGCGCTGATCACGCGTGGCACGTTAGGCCAGTCCAGTAGGCCAGTCCAGCAGGCCGCTGCAGCGCCCGACCACGACATCTATGCCAACGCCACTGCCTCGCCTAACGGTTATGACCTCGGCGGGGTCTCGGCGCGGCTCACCGGCGGCCCGATAGGGCGCAAGTACCCTCAGCGTCGTGCTGAAGCGCTTGGATCTGCGAGGCCAAAATGCTCGGCTTGCCGAACTGCTGCCACGCCCCGACGTTGGCAGCTCGGTATCTCATGACACAGTTCGCGGGTTGATAGCCGAGGTCAGAGAGGGCGGCGATGCCGCTGTTCGGCGTCTGACGGCGCGCTTCGATGGCATTGACGTAAACGACTCGCTGGTGCCAGCCGAGCAGCTAGTCGATGCTTGGGAGGGCTTGGCGCCCCGCTTGGGCTCGGCTATGGAAACTGCCCATCGTCGCATTCTGGAGTTCCACCGAGGCGAGACCCGCGCAAGACATACCTACGAAAGCGACGGGGTAACGGTTCGTTCGATTAGTCAACCAGTCGACAGAGCCGGGATTTACGTGCCGGGAGGTCTGGCTGCCTATCCGTCCACGGTGCTGATGACGGCGCTGGCCGCACGTGCCGCTGGTGTGGAAGACATCGTGCTGTGCTCGCCGCCCGGTCCCGACGGCAACCTCGCCTCGGTTGTAATGGCGGCAGCGCATCTTTGTGGCGTTACCGAGGTTCACCGAGTGGGTGGCGTGCAAGCTGTAGCGGCGCTCGCCTACGGGACAGAGACAGTCCGGCCTGTAGATGTGGTGGCCGGACCCGGCAATGCATGGGTCGCAACCGCAAAGCAGCTCGTGGCTGGCTATGTAGGTGTCGCCTCAGCTTTTGCGGGGCCCTCGGAGATTGTTGTGATTGCCGACGAGACTTGTCCGCCCGCCGCGGCAGCTACCGATGTCGTGCTCCAGGCAGAACACGGTCCCGGCGGTAGAGCGTGGCTCGTCACGTGGAATCCCCAGTTTGCCGACGCTGCAGTTACGGCAATTGCAGACATCGTTGATCTCTCCCCACGTCGCGAAGAGACGTTGGCCACCTTGAATGCTGACGGCTTTGTGTGCCTAGTTGACGGTCCGGCGGCCGCAGCGGAGGTGGCCAACGCGATTGCACCCGAGCATCTGCAACTCATGTGTGAGGGTGCTGGGGATTTAGTGCATGCCATTCGTCATGCGGGGGCGGTATTTCTGGGTCTTTGGTCACCTGCTTCAGTTGGCGATTACGTCGCGGGACCATCGCACGTGCTGCCCACAGCGGGCACCGCCCGATTTGCTGGAGCGCTCACCACAGACGACTTCACCAAGCGCATGCACGTCATCGAAGTCAGCGAAGCTGGCTTCGATCAGCTCGCTCCAGTAGTGACCGAACTCGCGCAATCGGAAGGTTTGTGGGCACACGCAGCTTCGGTGTCGCGCCGCAAGGAGTGGTGCATGTCGGGCGTGCGGCCGTGAAGCCATCGGTGCGTGAGGATCTTTGCCTACTGGACGGATACCACTCGCCGCAGATCGATGTTGAGGTTCGACTGAACACAAACGAAGCTCCGGTAGGGCCCCCGCCGGAGTTCGTTGAGGCTGTCATCGCCGAACTGAGACGCATCGAATGGCATCGCTACCCCGACCGGACGGCCAGAATGCTGCGTGAAGGCTTGGCTGCGCTGCATGGCACTGAGCCCGAGCGGATCTTCGTAGCGAACGGCTCCAACGAAGTGCTGCAGACGCTGTGTTTGACGTACGGGGGGGCGGGCCGCAGCGTTGCCGTCTTCGAGCCCACCTATGCCATGTACAGCCAGATAGCTCGCAGCACCCAGTGTGGTGTTATTGAAGGGGAGCGAAACGCCGATGGCAGCCTCAGCGTCTCGGAGTTGGAACGCGTTGTAGATCGGCACCAGCCATCGATCGTGTTCTTGTGCTCACCCAACAATCCAACAGGTACACCTGAACGGCTGGATGTACTCAAACGGGCGCTCGAGATAGTGCCGGGCCTGGTTGTGGTGGACGAGGCCTACGGACAGTTCGCCAACTGGAGCGCAATTGACTTATGCGACTCTGACCTGAGTAGGTCAGTTGGTGGGCCAGCGAATCTGGTAGTCACCAGGACGTTCTCCAAGACGTGGGCGATGGCGGGAGCGCGTTTGGGTTATGCAGTCGTGCCCGTCGGCATGTTGGCGGAGTTTGAGAAGGTGGTGTTGCCCTATCACGTGGATGCGTTCAAGCAGATCGCTGGACGGGTGGCGCTGCAGTTCGCCGACCAAATGGAACGGCGTGTCGCTGACATCGTCTCTGAACGGCGCAGGATTGAGCAGGCGTTGACTCAGATGGGCCTAGATGTTTGGCCCTCGCAGTCAAACTTCGTGTTGTTCCGAACCACACCCACTGGACGAACCGGCGATGAGGTTTGGCAGGCGCTGCTGGATTGCTCCATTTTGGTGCGTAACTGCTCAAGCTGGCCGCGCCTAGGGGACTGCTTGCGGGTCACCGTTGGCACTCAGTCAGATAACGACCGCTTTCTCGAAGCGCTGGAGGACACGCTCTCGTGACGTCTGCCGCCAGCAGCCCCAAAGGCAGCTCAGTCTTTGAGGTAGCGCGGTCTTTGAGGCAAACGCAGTCTTTGAGGCAATTGGGTGCAAACTGGCGCAGTGGGCCGCAGGCTGGAGCTACATGTGCTGATCGCACACCACACCGTCAACCTTGCGAGGTCCCTATGACTGCACCTTCGGTTGCCCCACGCATTGGGTCGGTGCAGCGCCACACAGCCGAGACGCAGATTGACCTAACCGTGCAGCTTGATGGCACAGGCACCAACGACATTGCCACTGGTATCCCGTTCTTCGACCACATGTTGGCGCAACTGTCCAAGCACGCTCGTTTCGACTTGCAACTGCGCACGGTCGGCGATCTTGAGATCGACGCGCATCACGCGGTGGAAGACACTGGCATAGCACTGGGCGAGGCCATGCGTAAGGCCTGGGGCGACAAGGCCGGGGTGCGCCGATTTGCCTCCTATGTCCTACCGCTAGATGAGGCAGCCGTTGAGGCCGTGCTTGACCTGTCGGGCCGCCCATACCTTCACTACGACATCAATCCGCCCGGCGAGAAGATCCTCGGCGATCCACCATTTGATCCACAGCTCTGCGAGGAGTTCTGGCGCGGACTGGTGATGTCGGCTGGCGTCACGCTGCATTTGGTGATGCTGCGTGGCCGCAACACCCACCACATCATTGAGGCCAGCTTCAAGGCCGCCGCGCGAGCCTTTTACGACGCTGTGCGCGTTGCCGACGATGTCATGCCATCCACCAAGGGTGTTCTGTGACGAGCCCACGGGCTGTGGTTGCCGTTCTTGACTACGGCATCGGCAATCTGCGTTCGGCTCAAAAGGCGCTTGAGCGCGCAGGTGCGGTTGCCCACTTGACGTCTGATGCTGGCCTCATTAAAGAAGCCGACGGTGTGGTGCTGCCCGGCGTCGGTCACTTCGGGACGTGCATGCGCGAGCTGCGTGCCACCAACCTGGAACAGCCAGCGCTTGAGGCGATAGAGCGGGGGCGGCCGTTCCTGGGTATCTGCGTCGGTATGCAAATGTTGTTTGAGTCTTCGCAGGAGGCGCCGGGTGTGGCAGGGCTAGGTGTGATGCCCGGTACCGTCCAACTTCTGCCCGAAGGCGTGGTTCGCCCGCAGATGCAGTGGAACCGTCTAGATGTCCGCCAGCCAGACTGCCCGTTGCTTGCGGGGTTGACCGATAGTGCGTGGATGTACTTCGTGCATAGCTATGTGCCGCAGACAGATGACTGCTATGTCGCGGCTACCTGCGACTATCCCACGCCAATCGCTGCAGTAACTGCGCGTGGGCAACTGTGGGCCACCCAGTTTCATCCTGAGAAGTCCGGTCAGGCTGGGCAACGGTTAACCCGAAATTTCCTAGCCGCTGTAACGGCCGACCGCTGCCGCCGATGAGCTGTAACCAATGAGCCTCGGCCAATGACCTTCAAGTTGTATCCGTCGATTGACTTGCGCGACGGACGCTGCGTGCGGCTACTGCAGGGCGACTACGGCCGTGAAGTGCGCTACGACGCCAACCCTGTGGAAGTTGCGCACGATTTTGCCGAAGCAGGCGCTGCCTGGATCCACCTAGTTGACCTGGACGCGGCACGCTCGGGCGTTGCGGAACCCAAGAACCGGGGCGTAATCCGCTCAATAGTTGCAGCAGTCGGCGACGCTGGCGTACGTGTTCAGTGTGGTGGCGGGGTGCGCTCGCGCGCAAGCGCCGAAGCCTTGTACGAAGCAGGCGTTACCCGCACCGTCGTAGGTACCGCTGCGATTGAGAACCCCGATCTGGTTAGCGAACTGACATCAGCGGGACATCATGTAGCAATCGGCTTAGACGTTCGGGGGAACGAAGTTGCCACTCGTGGTTGGGAGCACCAAAGCGGAGTGAGCCTGAGCGCAGCGCTAACTCGGCTCGCTGGCAGCGGCGCTGAAGCTGTAATCGTGACTCAGATTACGCACGACGGAATGGGCGGCGGCAGCGACTTGGCGGGGCTGCGAGACGTGTTGGACTCGCCGCAGCGACCGCCAGCTATGGCGGTGATTGCCAGCGGCGGCGTGGGCTGCCTGGCAGACATCGCCGACCTGCGCGACCTTCGTTCGCGTGGCGGGCACGCGCTCGTCGGAGCCATCGTCGGCAAGGCGCTCCACGATGGCGCCATCTCGCCCGTGGCTGCGGTGGTGGTAGCCCGCGGCAGTGCTGCGGACAGGCCCGACAGACCCGATCAGCCCGACCAATGAAGACAGCCGCATTAAGTCAGCCAGATGAAGACAGTCGAATGAAGTCAGTCGAATGAAGACGGCCAGATGAAAGCAGTGCGGGTTATTCCGTGCTTAGACGTGGACGATGGACGAGTTGTCAAGGGAGTCAACTTCGTTGGTCTGCGCGATGCCGGTGATCCGGTGGAGTTAGCGGCCGCGTACGACCGTCAAGGCGCCGATGAGATCGTGTTTTTGGATATCACGGCCTCAGCTCATGGCCGCGAGACAATCATTGAACTTGCGCGCCATACCGCCGAAGAGGTCTTTATTCCGTTCACGATCGGTGGCGGTATCCGATCAGTTGATGACGCCCGAGCCCTGCTGCGAGCCGGAGCAGACAAAGTCGCAGTGAACTCCGCTGCGGTCGTGCGGCCCCAGCTAGTGCGCGAGATAGCCGACGAGTTCGGCCGCCAGTGCGTAGTGGTGGCAGTAGACGCCAAGTCCAACGGCGTTGTTGCCCCAAAGCCCAGTAGCTGGAACGTCTATGTCAAGGGCGGTCGAGAAGCTACGGGTATCGACGCGCTCCACTGGGTACACCAAGTAGCCGAGCTGGGCGCAGGCGAGATCCTGCTGACATCTATGGACGCGGACGGCACCAAGGCTGGCTTCGATCTAGAGCTCACGCGGGCAGTTACGGAGGCCGTAGAGATACCGGTAATAGCCAGCGGCGGCGTGGGCACGCTGGGTCATCTAGTGGACGGAGCCGTAGTGGCGCGTGCTGATGCCGTGCTAGCAGCTTCGATCTTCCACTTCGGCGAATACACGATTGCCGAAGCTAAACGTGCGCTGCTCGAAGCGGGCATCGCGGTCCGGCCCCCAGAACCATGAGCGACCTGACTAGGCCTGCCTTGCTGGCCGCCGAAGTAGCTTCGTCTGTCTTGCTGGCCGCCGAAGTAGCTTCGTCTGTCTTGCCGGGCGCCGAAGTAACTTCGGTGCTATGACGTATCCAGGCGCGTACTCGGCAAGTGATCCTCAGCGACCAGCGGCAATCCTGGCCCGCGACGGGAGTGTCCGAACTTTCGGCGAACTAGAGGCGCGTAGCTGCCAGTTCGCGCAGCTCATGTGGGCCGCAGGTCTACGGCCTGGCGACCATGTGGCCATCTTCGCCGACAACCACCTCGGCTACTTCGATGCTTATTGGGCCGCAATGCGAAGCGGTCTCTACTTCACGACCGTCAACCGATACCTAACCGCCGAAGAAGCTGCCTACATAGTCAACGACTGCGGAGCACAGGTTCTGGTGGCGTCTGCGGCTGTGTCAAAGACCGCTTCGGAGATGTTGCCGCTGATCAACGAGTGCAGCATCCGACTAATGCTTGATGGCCTGGACCGCACAGCCGACGGGTTCGACTCATTTGAGGACGCTATAGCGGCGTATCCAGCCGAACCGCTCGCCGAACAACCACGCGGCTCATCCATGCTTTACAGCTCCGGAACGACAGGGCAGCCCAAGGGCATCAAGCGGCCTCTGGATGGCACAGCCATCACCGACCCGGATCTCTTGGGCACCGGATTAGTTGGGGGGATCTTCGGCTTCAACGACAGCACGCGCTATCTCTCGCCAGCACCGCTGTATCACTCTGCGCCCTTGGCGTTCACGACCGGCACTCAGTCACTTGGTGGCACGGCTGTCATCATGGACCGCTTCGATGCCGCGGAGGCGTTGTCGTTCATTGAACGTTACGAAATCACGCACAGCCAATGGGTGCCGACGATGTTCAGCCGGATGCTCAAATTGCCCGCCGCTGAGCGCACCCGCCACGACCTCTCCAGCCATCAGGTTGCGGTGCATGCGGCAGCACCGTGTCCAGTAGAAGTGAAGCGTCAGATGATCTCCTGGTGGGGCCCGATCCTCCACGAGTACTACGCCGGTACCGAACTAAACGGCTTCTGTTATGTGAATTCCCAAGACTGGCTCGAACGACCAGGAACAGTGGGAAAGCCGCTTATCGGAGAGATTCACATCTGCGACGACGAAGGCCAAGAGCTGCCCGTTGGCGAGGAGGGCACCATCTACTTTGAGCGCGAAGAGCCTGCGTTTGAGTACCACAACGATCCCGCCAAGACGGCCGACTCGCGCCATCACGCCAATGAACTCTGGTCAACATTGGGCGATGTCGGACGCGTAGATGAAGGTGGCTATCTCTATCTGACCGACCGCAAGGCGTTCATGATTATCTCAGGCGGAGTGAACATCTATCCCCAAGAGATTGAGGACTGTTTGGTGTTGCACCCCAAGGTGGCAGACGCTGCCGTGTTTGGCGTGCCCAATACCGACTTTGGTGAAGAGGTGAAGGCAGTCGTGCAGCCAGTAGCGAGCGTGACGGCCGACGATGACTTGGCCACTGAGTTGCTGGGATACTGCCGTGAGCATCTCGCTGGCTACAAAGTGCCTCGCACGGTGGACTTTCGTGACGAACTGCCTCGGCTTCCCACCGGCAAGCTCTACAAACGAATCCTGCGCGACGAGTATTGGGGTAATCGCTCATCACGCATCGTGTGAGCTGCCCGACCCAAGCAGCCCAAGCCCGCCAGCCCAAGCCAACCAGCCCAAGCCAATCAGCGCACGCCAACCAATGCGCCAAGTTGATCAACGAGCGGTACCGTGCGAACGGTGAGCGTGCCCGAGGCGAACAATCCCAAGGCGAGCAATGTGAACGGGACTGACGCAGCTACCACACCTGTCAAAGGGCTGGACCTAGATGGCGAACGTCGACCGATCAAGATGCTGCACGACCGTCTACTCGTGCGCCTTCCCACCGACGGCTCTGAAAGGCGCACCAGCGGCGGCATCTTGATTCCGGCCACCGCTCAACAAAGTAAGCGCCTCGTTTGGGGCCAGGTCATTGGCGCAGGCCCGAATGTACGAAGCGCTCAGGAAGGCGATCAGGTGCTGTTCAGCCCGGAGGACCGCCACGAAGTTGAAGTTCATGGCGACGACTTCTTGATCCTGCGCGAGCGGGATGTTCACGCCATCGCGGCTCCGCGCGTCGAGTCGGGCAGCACTGGCTTGTATCTGTGATTCGCCGGTGACTTGACGCTAGTGACCTGACTGTTTCGCCCCGATTTCAGTGACCCGACGCTCGTGACTATCTCCCAGCAGCAGTTCCGAACCCGCGCAGGCATAACGATCTCACTGACCGCCTCCACCGTGGATGGTGATGCCGAGATCAACCGACTCGTTGACAAGCTGGACTCAGCACGCGGTGCGCTGCTGTCGTCAAGCTATGAGTATCCCGGCCGTTACACCCGCTGGGACATGGGCTTCGTCGATCCGCCGCTGGTTGTTACCAGCCGGGCGCAGGACGTTTGCGTTAGCGCACTGAACGAACGTGGCGCAGTGCTGCTGGCGCCCGTGCGAGGCACGTTGGCCGAACTAGGTGCCGAAGCTGGAGTAGTTGACCTGCGATTTGATGGTGATGATGGCGCAGGCGCAGTGACCTGCACTATTGAGCGCGCGGATCGGCGTTTCAGCGAAGAGGAGCGAAGCCGTCAACCGTCGACGTTTACCGTTGTGCGAGCACTTGTGGATATGTTCGCCTGCGACGACCCGCATCTGGGTCTGTACGGAGCGTTCGGGTACGACTTAGCGTTTCAGTTCGAGCCCATTGCGCTGACGCTGCCCCGTTCAGCCCAACAGCGGGACATGGTGCTCTACCTGCCTGACGATTTGCTGATCGTGGATCACCAAGGCGGCATCGCTCAGCGTCTGCAATATGAGTTCTCTGTAGGCGAGTTCCCGGTGGGCGCAAGCAGCCCAATGAGCGCAAGTAACGGCGCAAACAACACAGTGGTCGCAAGCAGCAACAGCAGCACCGTGGGCTTGGCGGGCTGCGGCGATCGCGTGCCCTACGAACCCGAACTCGGTTACCAAGCCCGACGTGACCATGAACCTGGCGGCTATGCAGCCGGAGTTCGAGCAGCACACGAGTACTTTGCCCGGGGAGATCTGTTTGAAGCGGTTGCCAGCCAGACGTTCTCCGAACCATGCGAGCAAGCACCCTCAGAGCTGTTCAGACGCCTAAAGGATCAGAATCCTTCTCCGTACGGTTTTTTGATCAATCTCGGCCCGTCGCAGGGTGGATCTGATAGATCGGATGCCCCAAACGCGGGGGAGTGGCTGGTCGGTGCCTCGCCGGAGATGTATGTGCGCGTTGAGGGCGATCGAGTCGAGACCTGCCCAATATCGGGCACGATTGCTCGAGGCCAGGACCCGATCGACGATGCTTCGCAGATCCTGGCCCTGCTCAATTCATCTAAAGATGAGTCCGAGCTCACTATGTGTACCGACGTGGACCGCAACGACAAAAGTCGCATCTGCGTTCCCGGCACAGTGAAAGTGATAGGTCGCCGCCAAATCGAGATGTACTCGCGTCTCATACACACGGTTGACCACGTTGAGGGGCGCCTGCGTCCTGGTTTTGATGCGCTCGACGCGTTCTTATCGCACACATGGGCGGTGACCGTGACGGGCGCGCCAAAGGCCGCAGCCATGATGTTCTTAGAGCAACATGAACGCAGCGCACGCAACTGGTATGGCGGTGCGGTTGGCAAAATCGGCTTCGATGGCAGCCTGAACACTGGGCTCACGCTGCGCACGATCCGTGTTGTGGACGGCCATGCGGAGGTTCGTGTGGGCGCCACACTGTTGTGGGATTCCGATCCCGCAGGGGAGGAAGCCGAAACCGAGTTGAAGGCATCAGCGTTTCTAGACGCGATTCGCCGTCCTCGTAGAACGCCTGCCTCCGGAACTGTCGTGGATGAGCTCAGCCATCGGCACGTCCTGTTGGTCGATCATCTGGACTCTTTTGTGCATACCTTGGCCGACTACTTGCGCCAAACCGGTTCAACGGTCGTGACCCGCCGAGCCGGGTTTCCCACCCAGGAGATTCAAGCTGGCGAATTCGACCTGGTGGTGCTTTCGCCAGGTCCAGGCCAGCCAGCGGACTTCGACATCAATGGCGTGGTGAAAGCCACTCTCGAAGCAGGACTGCCGTTGTTCGGAGTCTGCTTGGGACTGCAGGGCATCGTGGAGTATTTCGGAGGAGAACTGGGGCAGCTTGCAACGCCGGTGCATGGCAAGCCGTCGACGGTGCGAGTGCTAGGTGGTCAACTGTTGGACGCGCTACCGACCGAGTTCCGGGCGGGCCGCTATCACTCCTTGTATGCCCGTCGCTCGGCGGTGCCGGACTCGCTGGAGGTGACGGCGGTCAGTTTGGACGACGACGTAGTCATGGCTGTGGAGCACCGTGAGCTGCCGGTTGCGGCTGTGCAATTTCACCCAGAGTCAATAATGTCGCTTGATGACGGCGTTGGACTTGCGCTGGTACGCAACGCAGTCGAGAGGCTGGTGCCCGGGTGGCGGAACCGTTGAGTGGCGAGTTAGGCCGAGCTGACCGAGCTGACCAACCAGGCCAACCTGGTCAACCTGGCCAGCTCGGCTTAGACCGATTGGTAGCCGCGACCGTTGAACGAGATGTTGTCATCATCACCGGGTCCGAGGCTGAGGTTTACCTACAAGGCCAGGTCTCGGCTGATGTCGCCGCGCTCCACCCAGGCCAGAGCACACTGTCATTCCTGCTTGATCCACGCGGGCGCGTGGAGGCGTTTTTCATCATCGGCCGCCTGACACCCGACACATTCGTCGCCGACACCGAACGCGGCTTCGGCCAAGCCATGGCGACTTCGCTTGAGCGTTTCAAGCTGCGGACCAAAGTGGAGTTCTCACCAATGCAATGCACGATGCGTTCAGTGCGAGGACCGTTGTCGGCGCCAGGGCTGACCATCAGCGCGCTGACACCCAGCGATGCGCAGGGACTAGACGTGCGCTGGCCAAACTCGCGCGAGCCAAATCTGAGTGAGACGGACACGAGCGAGCCAAGTTTGCGCGAGCCAGTAGTACGACAGGCTCACTGGCCCTTAGCCAGCGGTTACGACTTGCTGCTAAAGCCCGACAGCACCAAAGACGGCGATACGGCGGTGCAAGTACCAGCAGGGGCCGAACCCATCTCTACACAAGAGTTTGAAGTACTGCGCCTGGCCTATGGCCTGCCTGCCATGGGTACCGAGATCCAGCCGGGCGACATCCCCAATGAGACTGGACTGGTGGAGGGCGCTGCCTCATTCACCAAAGGCTGCTACCGGGGCCAGGAGTTAGTGGAACGGATCGACTCACGTGCGGGCGGGCGCCGCAGAATTTGCCGCATCAGTGCAGCAGCCAGTCTGTCTCGGGGCGACTCGCTGCACTCTGCGGACAGTACCGGCACCAACACCAAAGGCACCGAGATTGGCACTGTGCTGAGCGTCGCGCCGCTCGCTGGTGCTGTCGTTGGTTTCGCATCGGTGCGGCGTGACGCTGGAGACCAGGCACGCACGCCCGATGGCCAGGCTGTAATGCTCGCTGAACTGTTCTGAATATCCGGGATTGCTCTAAACACCCGGAGTTGTCTTGAACGCTCGGGCTTGGTCTGAACTCGCGGGCCGCGCACTGAAGTCACCGCAGAAGTCACCGCAGCGCCTTGCGCGGGTACGCTCGCACATTGTTTCCAAGCCGAGTCTCGTCCAGGCCGAAACTCCTGGCCGAGTCTCCAAGTTGAGTCTCCAAGTCGAGTCTGAAACCAGACTCACAAAGCCGAATACGCCACACTGACCGAGTAGTGCAGACCTAGTAATGCAGACCTAGCAATAGGGACCTAACAGAGGGAGCTAGCAGATGGCAAAGACAGCGCTTCTAGCCAAGCTGACCGCCAAAGAAGGCATGCGCGACCAGTTGCTTGCCGTTATCGCCGACATCGGTATGAACAACGTCGCCGACGAGCCGGGCACGGAGGTTTACGCCGCGCACAAGGACCAGAACGACGCCGACGTGGTGTGGTTCTACGAGCTGTACAGCGACCAGGCTGCACTGGAGGCACATGGCGGCTCAGAGCAGATGAAGGAATTTGGAAAAGCAACGCGCGAGTTCACGGCGACTCGTCCCGAACTCATTTTCTTGGACCCAGCAGTCGCCAAGGGACTCGATTTCTGACGCGGCACGCGTCCAGCTAACTGGCTAGGCCAACCGGCGGACCCAATCGGCTGGCTCACATATCACCGTCCAGAGGTCGATTGACGTATCAGCAGTGACATGTTCGTAAAGATCTGTGGCGTCACAAACGAAGAAGACGCCCTCGTAGCTGTCGCCATGGGCGCTGACGCTGTCGGCTTCAACTTCGTGCCCGGGTCGCGGCGGCAGATCTCTCCACGACTGGCGCGCGACATAGTCCGTCGTTTGCCTGGCGGGATAGTCACGGTGGGCATATTCCGCAACGAACTGCCCGAGCGAGTGGTGCAAATTATGGACGGCGCGGGCCTGCGGCTAGCTCAACTGCATGGCCATGAAACGGCCTCCGACAGCCGCTGGGTTGCCTCACGAGTGCCCGGACTCATCAAGGCGTTTGTGGCTGGCGATCCCAACGTTGAACGTGTACGTGACTACGGCGCGTCGGTGCTAATGGTGGACGGTGCGCAGCCCGGCAGCGGGCGCGTTTTTGATTGGCGACAGTTGGAAGGCAGAGACCGCGGAGTGCGACTCCTGCTAGCGGGTGGGTTGCGAGCCTCAAACGTGGCTCAGGCCATCGAGTTAGTGCGGCCTTGGGGTGTAGACGTGGCAACGGGTGTTGAATCTGAACCCGGCCGCAAGGACGTGCTGGCCATGCGCGAGTTCATCTCCAACGCGAAAGAAGCCGGAACTATCTATGAGAACACTGCTGAGCCGGAGGGAACGGAACAGGATGCACCGCAAGATGCACCCTATGACTGGCGCGACGACTGAACGATGAGTGGCGCAACAGCAAACGCAGACCAGCCCACGCCGCGTTCCCATTCGGTCATGGGCGAGCCCACGACGCGTCCTCGTTCGGTCATGGGCGAGACCACGCCGCGTTCCCGTTCGGTCATGGGCGAGCCCACGACCGATGGCCGCTTTGGCGAGTTTGGCGGTCGGTTTGTCCCTGAGACGCTAGTAGCGGCATGTGAAGAACTCGAAGCGGCGTTTCGGGCGGCATGGGCCGATCCAGATTTTGTTGCCGAGTTTGAGGCCACACTGCGCGACTACGGAGGACGCCCCTCACCGTTGACGGAATGTCGGAATCTGTCGCGCCAACTCGGCCTGCGATTGCTGGTCAAACGAGAAGATCTCAACCACACCGGTTCGCACAAGATCAACAACGTCATAGGGCAAGCGTTGTTGGCACAGCGCATGGGCAAGACGCGGCTGGTGGCTGAGACAGGCGCCGGGCAGCATGGTGTCGCCACGGCGACAGCCGCCGCGCTGCTGGGGATGGAGTGCAAGGTCTATATGGGCGCGGTCGATGTGAGCCGCCAAGCCCTCAACGTCTTTCGCATGCAACTACTCGGATCCGAGGTGGAGTCAGTCAACTCCGGCAGTCGGACACTCAAGGACGCCGTCAACGAAGCGCTGCGCGACTGGGTGGGCACCGTGGCCAACACCCACTACTGCCTCGGCTCGGTAATGGGCCCACATCCCTATCCGTGGATGGTACGAACGTTCCATCACATTCTCGGCGACGAGGCAGCAGCGCAGTGCAAAGACCTAACCGGAGGCGATCCGGATGTGGTGGTCGCGTGTGTCGGTGGCGGCAGCAACGCGGCGGGCATTTTCTCTGGTTTTGCTGATGGTGATGCTCGGCTAGTGGGCGTTGAGCCAGCGGGAGGTGCCGCAGTCGGGCGCGGCGTGCCAGGTGTTGTGCATGGCATGACGAGCTATCTGATGCAAGACGAGGTCGGCCAGGTGCTTGAAGCCGAGTCCATCTCGGCAGGTCTGGACTATCCAGGTGTTGGTCCCGAGCACGCCCACCTGGCTGCCCTTGGCCGCGCTGAATATCCGAGCGTGACCGACGACGAGGTAATCGCCGCATTCACACTCATGAGCAGAGCCGAAGGCATCATTCCCGCGCTTGAGTGCGCGCACGCGCTTGCTTGGATCGTGCGTGAGGCGCCGACCATGCAAGGCCAGACCGTGCTCATGAACTTGTCGGGTCGCGGCGATAAGGACGTTGACCAGATGATGGACGTGCTTGGCATGCACGCTGGAGCATCTGAGGATGGCTGAGGTGACCTCGATTGGCGGTCGCCTTGAACGGCGACTGCGCCAGCGACGCGAGGAGGGAGCAAAACTGCTGATTCCCTACGTCACTGGTGGGTATGTGGGCTGGCGACGCGCTGTCGAAGCGTCGGCTGCGGCAGGTGCCGACGCAATTGAGATCGGTATTCCATTCTCGGACCCTGTGATGGACGGGCCGGTCATCCAGCAAGCCTCGGCGGCTGCCTTGGATGCTGGCGCCACGCCTGTATCGGTGCTTGATCAAGCACGGGAACTTGACAGCGGAGTCCCCCACGCAGCGATGACCTACTACAACCTTTGCCACCGCCAAGGCCATGACCGCTTCGCAGCAGCGCTGCTAGATGCAGGCGTATCGGGAGCGATACTGCCCGATTTGCCATATGTGGAGGCAGGGTCGTGGCTCAATGCCGCAGCCAACGCCGGCGTTGAAGCGGTGCTGCTGGCAGCGCCCACAACACCTGAGCATCGCCTTGCGCAGCTCTGTGAAGCGTCGCGGGGCTTCGTCTACGCAATCGGCCTACTCGGCGTTACCGGTGAGCGGTCATCGTTGGCCGGTACCGCGATTGATTTAGCTGCCCGCTGTATGGCGGTCACCGATCGTCCGGTTCTCACTGGCGTGGGAATCGGCTCGCCCGCTCAGGCTGTGGAGGCCTGCGAGGTAGCGGACGGTGTCATCATCGGGTCTGCTGTAGTACGCACCTTGATGTCCGATGGCCCTGAAGCGGTGGGCGAGCTTGTGGCCACATATCGGGCGGCACTAGACCGCGGCTGACCGGTGCATCCAGTCGATCTGAGCGTTCCCGAGCAGTCGCGGTCTGATCCCGACTGTGAGCTCTGCGAGGCGTCTCGCTTCACTCACTGGTACTTCGAGGATGACCTTTGCTGGGTGGCGGATTGCGAAGTGTGCTCAACACCTATGGTGGTCTGGAAGCAGCACGGCACGCAGCCACCACCGCACGAACTGGCAGCAATGCTGGCTCGGTTGGTTGAAGCTGGCGAGTACCGATTCGGGCCTGCTGGCGGCAACGTGGACCGGGTTATGCGCCAGATTCCCGATCACTTCCATGCCCACTACCGCGACGCCAACTGGATGACGCGCCGCTGGACCGAAGCACCCAGCCGATACACAGGCGTGGGTGGTGACCGGGTGACCCTGTGAACGCGCTGTCGTGCCCGCCTAGCCGCAGCAGCTTGTCCACGCGCTGCACCTGGCGCGTGTTCGCGCTGGCGCTAGCGGTTGTGCTGGCAATTGCAGGCTGTGGTGATGCCGAAGCGACAGCGGACGACCTGGATCGGCTGGAACAGGCATATGCAGCGGCCGATCTTGTGCTCGGCGAGGAAGTCTTCGCCGATGGCTGCTCTGTATGTCACGGCAGAGACGGCGGTGGCGGGGTCGGTGCTGCACTTGACGGTGTCGGCGAGCGGTTGAGCGTGCGCGAGCATCTGTCGGTGGTGTGGAGTGGTAGGGGCTCTATGCCGCCATTCGGTGGCCTGCTCACCGACGCTCAGATTGCCAGCGTTGTGGCATATCAACGGAGCGCATTTAGCCCAGAACAGCTTGACCCAGAGCAGATTGGCTCAGATCACAATGGCGCAGGGCAGAATGTCGGCTGAGATGCAAGCGGAGAAGCAGGCCGCCAGCCAAGAGCTGCCGACACCCTCTGAACTGTTGCCGCACCGAGCACCGTTTTTGTTCGTCGATGAGATCGTTGAGTTGGAACCCGGCGTGCGTTGCGTTGCGCTGTGGCACCTAAGTGGTGAGGATGACTTCTTCGCTGGGCATTTCCCTGGCCGCCCGACTTTGCCTGGCGTGTTGATGGTTGAAGCGTTGGCGCAGACTGCGGGCCTGGCTGCGGCTTCGGCGTCGTCGCTGCGCGGCAAGCTGCCCCTCTTTGGTGGTGTTGACAAGGCCCGCTTCCGCCAGCAAGTCACTCCGGGGGACACCCTGCGCCTGGAGTCCACCATAGAACGTCTATCGGCCCGAGCTGGCAAAGCAGTGGGAACAGCCAGCGTTGAGGGTCAAGTCGCCTGCGAGTGCTCGATGATGTTCTTGATCGCTGACGCCAACACCACCGGCTGAACTAGCCACGAGCACAGCCAGCGCATCGCAGACAGCCGGACCCCAGCGATGTGCCACCCCATGTCTACAGTGGGGCGCAGGTTGGCGAAGTCCAATCCGATGGGAGACGCGAGACTGTGCTGGATGAAGTACTGACTGATCGCGCGTTGCTGCTAGCAGTCTGCGAAGACCTTGTGCCATTCATGAACGGCGACAAGATGTGCCGACTCAATGCGGTGCTAGACGACCTGGCAGCAGACCGCAGCGGTGATCAGCTTGAAGACGAAGATCGGTGCTGGCTTGCGAGCGCCGTGGAACGCGGAAGCGACCGGCACTCATTCTGGGCCCAGGAGCTAGACCGCCTCAAATGCAAGGGCGTTCGAGTCGTGTCGAGCTTTGATAATGACTATCCGGTCAACTTGACGCTCGTCCATGACGCGCCTCCGCTGCTATTCGTGAAAGGCTCACTCGACGCGGAAGATCGACGTGCTGTCGCCGTGGTGGGTACGCGGACTGCTACATCCGAGGGGAAACAGATCGCGACAGACATTGCGACCAGTCTCGTTGAGGAGGGCTATGCCGTTGTGTCTGGGCTCGCCCTGGGCATCGACGTAGCCGCTCACGCGGCGGCGCTAAACGCAGATGGTCGCACGATTGCGGTGTTCGGCACCCCGATTGAGACCGTCTATCCGGCAGCTCACAAGGCCCTGGCTAACAAGATTGCGCGCACTGGAGCGTGCGTATCTCAGTTTCTTCCGGGTGTTCGTACAGGCCGCTGGTCGTTTCCGGCTCGCAACTTGACAGGTTCAGGCCTGGCGCTGGCAACCGTAGTCGTTGAAGCGTCCGATACTTCAGGCGCTCGACATCAAGCACAAGCCGCTCTGTACCACAGCAAACGCGTGTTTCTCGTAGAATCGCTCGTCACTACGCAGTCATGGGCACGGCAAATGGACCGGGATTACCTCAACGCAACCGTGGTTAGCGACACAGAGACCATCGTGAAGGAGCTAGAGGCCGAGCTTGCCGTACCCGACGACGCACTCTTCTAGTGAGACGTCTTGATCCAGCCCCATATCTTGCGTGGCTATCAGCAGGCCTCGTCCCGATCGCCGCGCCGCAGGAAGGAGTATGCGCTAGGTGCCGTTGCCAATCTCCCCGGGTCTTGTGGAGGCTTGGGTTGTTCGGTCACGGTTTGGTTGGTTGTGATGGTTTGATGGTAATTGGTTTCGTGGGCGGCGGGGGTGGTGAACTGCCGACGGCCGGGGGAGCATTTTCGCCCTGTCGGCGTTGATGGTTGAAGCAGTCTACGTATTGGAGGGGGGCAGACTTGACGTTGTTGAGGCCGTTCCAAGGGCCGTGGGGGTAGATGAGTTCTGATTTGTAGAGCCCGTTGAGAGAATCGATCATCGCGTTGTCGTACGAATCGTCTTTGGAGCCGATGGAGGCGGCGATGTCGTTGTCGGCGAGCCGCTGCGAGTCGCTGATGCTCATGTATTGAACAGGTTCGACTGGTCGTCGCAACACCAGTTTGTTGGAGAGAGCGTAGGTGCTCGTTGAACGCCTCGGCTGGGGTCTTCTAGCCAAGGACCTTGCGTGGCCGGGTGTGTGTGGCCGCGGCGAAGCCATCCGAAAGGCTCGCCATGACGGACTCAACGCCGCCGACCAAGCCCCCCGAGTCTGACGATGTGGCCCATGAACCTGGGTCTGCGTTGGCGTCTGCCGCACGTCCTCACGTGACGCTTGCCGACGCTGAGCATGCTGCGGACGCTAAGGCGGTGCGTTATGGCGCTGATGGTCATTACGACACGATCAGTGCGTTCATCAAGTCGCTGCGCGGTTCGGACCCTGATGCTGGGTTGTATTGGCTGGCTCGCATGCTGGACGCAGGCGAGGACCCTCGTTTCATAGCTCGTCGTTTGGTGATCTTGGCGTCTGAGGACATCGGCATGGCAGACAGCACCGCGCTGTTAGTGGCCGAGGCCGCAGCGCGGGCTGTTGAGCATGTGGGCCTGCCCGAAGCGCAACTCAACCTGGCCCACGCTGTGGTGCGGCTAGCTACAGCACCCAAATCTAACCGAGTCACCATCGCGCTAAGCAAAGCCCAAGCCGATGCCCGCTCTGGCGGCGCCAGCGAAGTACCCATTCACCTGCGCGACGCCCACTACCAGGGTGCAGCGTCGCTGGGCCACGGTGAGGGCTACCTATACCCCCATGACGACCCACGCGGGTGGCTCCCCCAACAACATCGACCCCCCGAAGTTGAGGGCAACACCTATTGGGAACCAACCGAACGCGACAAACACGAAGGCAGCTACTAGCTCTTTGTGACAGGTTGGCTGGCGGCGTCTTCGTCCCCCTCAACAGCAATCGCTGCAGTGAGGACAGCAATCGCCGTGGTGAGGTCTGCAATGTTGGTTCGGACCCCGTGGATGCCTATAGTGCTGCGTCGTTCACTATTGCGCGAGGTGAAATTGCATGACATGGTCACGACTACAAGTTCGCGGCGCGAGCCAACCATCCGCAACAGCAGACGACGAACAGCGGAGACCGAGAGCGGCGCGCGGTCGCTGTCGGTGGCAGGTAGCGCCGCTCGTCGGTTCGTTGCTGGTCGCAACGCTCGCTCTGGTAGCACAGCCAGCGGCCGCAGCCGCGCCGACGTCGCCTGTGAACGTAACAGTGTCAGGTGTGACCCACGATACCGCAACGGTGACCTTCGCTGCAGGAACAGGTGGCTGCAAACCCGAGAACTACGAGTTGAAACTCAATAGAATCGGTAGCGCCAGCTCGAAGGTTCTGACTGTGCCTGCGACGGTCACGTCCAAGACGTTTGAGGGGTTAACGCCAGTAACGTCGTATCGAATCGGAGTGACACCACAAGCACCCACGTCGTGCAATCCGGGTCAAGGCGAGACCGTATGGTCCAGCACATTCACCACAAACACAAACTGGCTCGCATTCGAAACGTATAAGGAATGCTACGAAGCGGGCGGATGGAAACGCAGCAAAACAAATCCGAACGCGGCCTCGTATCCAATCAACCCGGCCACCGATTACAGCTACACCGGCGGCAACATGCTCTACGAAAACTGCGTAGCACCACCCACCACAACAACAACGTCCACGACTACAACGACAGCGACTACTACGACTACTACGTCCACAACGACTACAACGCCACCGACAACTACGACAACTACAATTACAACGACTTCAACGACGACATCAACGACGACATCAACGACTACAACGACTACGACTATCCCGACGATTGTCCTTAGTACGTCCGAGAGTGGCTACGTTGCAATCGCCGCTGGTCTATATCACTCTTGTGGGATACGCAAAAACAGCATCGCCGTCTGCTGGGGCAACAACGACTACCGGCAAACTGACGTGCCGGAAGGCAAATACAAAGCTATCACAGCAGGCCTATATCACTCTTGTGGGATACGCAAAAACGGCACCGCCACCTGCTGGGGAAGAAACGTGGAAGGGCAGTCGACGGCGCCCAGCGGCACATACAAAGCCATCACAGCCGGATCGTTGCACACGTGCGGGATACGCACAAATGGCACCGCCGTCTGCTGGGGCTACAACCAAGACGGCCAATCAACGGTGCCCGACGGCATATACAAAGCCATCACAGCTGGCTCTGATCACTCGTGTGGGATACGCACCAACGGCACCGCCACCTGCTGGGGCAACAACGGGTCAGGACAATCAACGGCGCCAGGCGGCACTTACAGAGCCATCACGGCTGGCTCTGATCACTCGTGTGGAATACGCACAAATGGCACCGCCGTCTGCTGGGGCAACAACGGGCTCGGACAATCAACCGTGCCTAACGGCAAATACAAAGTCATCACAGCTGGCTTCGGGTACTCGTGCGGGATACGCACAAATGGCACCGCCACCTGCTGGGGCAACAACACGTTCGGACAACTAACGGTGCCCAGCGGAAAATACAAAACCATCACAGCCGGAGCGTTGCACGCATGTGCGATACACACAGACGGAACCGCCACCTGCTGGGGCAACAACCAACACGGACAAACCGACCCGCTGGAGGGCAAATTCGCAGCCATCGCAGCCGGAGCTTGGCATTCGTGTGGGATACACATAGACGGCACCGCTGTCTGCTGGGGCGACAACCAACACGGGCAATCGACGTCGCCCAGCGGCACATTCAAAGCCATCACGGCTGGCTCTGATCACTCGTGTGGAATACGCACAAGCGGTGCCGCTACCTGTTGGGGCAACAACAAATACGGACAATTGACAGTGCCCAGTGGCATATACAAGGCCATCGCGGCCGGAAGATCGTATTCGTGTGGGTTACGCACAAACGGCACCGTCAGCTGCTGGGGCAGGGACGAATATGGGCAATTGACAGTGCCCGGCGGCACATACAAAACTATCGCAGCCGGATATGGGCATTTGTGTGGGTTACGCACCAACGGCACCGTCAGCTGCTGGGGCAGGGACGAATACGGACAATCAACAGTGCCCAGTGGCACATACAAGGCCATCGCAGTCGGATGGTTGCACTCGTGTGGGATACGCACAGACGGCACCGCCGTCTGCTGGGGCGTCAAAGCGTACGGGCAATCGACAGTGCCCAGTGGCACATACAAAGCCATCACAGCCAGCAGCTTGCGGTCGTGCGCTATACGCACAGATGGCACTGCCACCTGCTGGGGCTCCAACAGGTTCGGACAATCGACAGCACCCAGCGGCACATACAAAGCCATCGCAGCCGGAGGTGGGCATTCGTGCGCTATACGCACAGATGGCACTGCCACCTGCTGGGGCTCCAACAGGTACGGACAATCGACAGCACCCAGCGGTACATATAAATCCGTCACAGCTGGAGGTGGGCATTCGTGTGGGATACGCACAGATGGCACTGCCACCTGCTGGGGCTCCAACGTGCTCGGAAAAACCGACCTGCCAGAGGGCAAATTCGCAGCCATCGCAGCCGGAGGTGGGCATTCGTGTGGGATACGCACAGATCGCACTGCCACCTGCTGGGGCTACAACAGGTACGGGCAATCGACAGTGCCCAGCGGTACATATAAATCCGTCACAGCCGGATTTTGGCACTCGTGTGGGATACGCACAAACGGGACCGCCACCTGCTGGGGCAACAACGAAGACGGACAATCGACGGTGCCCAGCGGCAAATACAAAGCCATCGCAGCCGGAGGTGAGCATTCGTGTGGGATACGCACAAACGGCACTGCTACCTGCTGGGGCAACAACACGTCAGGGCAATCGACGGTGCCCAGCGGCAAATACAAAACCATCACAGCGGGACAAGATCACTCGTGTGGGATACGCACAAACGGCACCGCCACCTGCTGGGGCAGCAACCAATACGGGCAAACTGACGTGCCTAGCGGAACATACAAAGCCATCACAGCCGGAAATTGGCACTCATGTGGGATACGCACAAACGGCACCGCCACCTGCTGGGGCCACAACATGTGGGGGCAATCAACAGTGCCGAGCGGAACATACAAAGCCATCACAGCCGGAAGTTGGCACTCGTGTGGGATACGCACAAACGGCACCGCCACCTGCTGGGGCGACGTCGCCTGATTCGGGTCTGTCTGTGTTTTGTGTATGTAGGTGTGGTGGTTTTCATTGGATGTGGTTGGTGATGCGGACGCTGTAGTGGAACGTCAAGGTGTTTAGGATGGTTTTCCAGTCGTTGGTTTTGCCGGTTATTTGACTCTTCCGGTCTGGGCGGGGTCGCGTGGTCTGATCTGGTTTGGGTGGGACGCGGGAGAGGAGTTCGCAGAATCGGTGCTGTTGTAACGCCGAGTCTGGAGCTCCTGTGTGTGTGTTGATCTTACGCGTATGTATGAGTTTTTGGTAGGTTTGGCTGATGCGGCGGTCGGTGAGGTCACTGAAAGGCCCTTCGCGTTTTTTGGGGGTGGGGGTGTTGGGTTTGGTGGGTTGAGGTTAGATGAGCAGGATGCCGCGTGCTTGGTAGTTGATGATTTGGGTGAAGCCGTGGGTTGTGCGGCGTAGGACTTGGAGTAGGTTGTTGGTGCCTTCGATGCGGCCGTTGGAGGGCCCGCCGGTGTGGTGCCAGTTCAGGATTTTGGGGTACCAGTTGACGAGTGTGTCGATGATGTGGTCGTAGTGTGGGATCTCGCCTGTGCTGTAGAGGTCACAGAACCGGTCCAGTGCTTCTAGGGCGCCTTGGTGGTCGTCGGCGAGGTACAGGTTGTGCAACTCGGCGAGCGCGTCCCACGCTGCTTTTAGTCTGGGGTGGGCGCTGAACAGCCGGTGGAGTCGTTCGTGTTCGGCCGGGTTGAGTTTGTCAGGTCTTCGTAGCAGCAAGAAGCGTGCCCGGAACACGTCAGGATCGAATTTGGGCTTGGTGCTGTCGGGTTGGCGTTGAGTTTCGCGTCTGGCCGCGACCAGGGCGCTTTGGAATCATCTGATGACATGGAACCGGTCCAGTACGTGATGGGCGTGACCGATGTGTTGGCGGATTGCTTGGTTGTATGCAATTGAGCCGTCAGACACGGCAGTTTCCACGCCGCGGCACCAGCGGCGCCCTTGTTCAGCGAAAAACCCTGTAAGTGCTGGGTTGTTGCGGTGCGGGACCATAGCTAGCACCTCACCGGTATCACCATTCACCAACACGGTTACATACCGATGGCGACGCTGCATGGACGTCTCATCCACCAACAACAACCTGCAGTGCTGCCAGCGGCGGTTACGCGCTAGCACACCCGCATAGGTGTACACTGGTGTCATGATCGTGTGCCAACTCAGTCAGTAACGGCGAGCTACCGCGCTGATGGTCATGTCACGAGCGTCGGTGACGAGCTGACGCGCTAGGCGTGCTGTGAGGCGACCTTCGAAGGCTGTGTTGTGCTCACTGAACCGCGCGCCGCAGGCGTCGCAGATCAAGCGGCGCCGTTGCCACACCAACGTCACCGGACGACCAAAACTATCCAGGTCACGAACTTTCACGTCGCGGCGGTCATGCACCCTCCCACAACGCTTCCCACACCTCGGGCACGACGGGCGACGTTCGCTTGATTGAACGGCTGCCACCAGCTCATCGGGCGCGTCGACCAACACCTCGATCACCTCAACGTGCGGCAACCACAACCGCAGACAAATGGCATCCTTCACCATCGAGGCCCTCCAGGGAACGGCGTGCTCAAACACCGATCCCAGCAGGGCCTCGACCCCTACTCAGGCACCCTCAACCCACCCCACCCCCCAAAAACGCGAAGCCTCCACTGAAACCGACTGTGGTGGGCTTCGGGTGATGATCGAGACTCAGCTGTGGGGTCCGGTGTGTGGTGGATGCGGCGGGGTAGTGAACGTGAAAGACCACAAGGACCTTGATCATGCTGATTTGCCATGTTTCGGCAGGTCGACGGTGTTGGTGTGACCCAAGATCCGTTGTATGTTGCGTGAGTAATTGCGGTGCGGGTTCGTTCACCGAGACATGCGTGGCGATCACGGCGCCACGTCAGCGGCTCACTGATGCGGGCTGAGCGGTGGGCCACCGTCCAGGTAGGAAGGCGGGGCCGTGCGGTGCGTGATCTTGCAGCTGAGCTGGGTGCGGGATGGGATGCGGTGATGGACGCCGTGGTCGCATATGGCGAAGTGCTGGTCGACGACCCGAACCGGTTCGGCGATGTAGAAGCGATCGGGAAGGGACGAAACACTGCGCGCCCGCACCGGCCGGTTCGGTGCCCAGCAGTGGTCGACTCAGATCGTCGGTGTCGCCGCTGGTCAGCTCCTTGACGTGGTTGAGGACCGCGACTCAACCAAACCAGCACAGTGGCTCGCGCAGCGGCCAGCTGAGTGGCTGAGAGCGATCCGATGGGCGACGCTTGACCTGTCAGGCCCCTACCGCCACGTGTTCGACACGATGCTGGCTCACGCCACCCAGGTCGCGGATCCTCTCCATGTTCACAAGCTCGCTAAGACTCGTCTTGATGAATGCTGTCGCAGGGTCCAAAATGAGACCTTCGGACGTCGTGGCCGCAAGAACGATCCGCTGTATCGAGCCCGCTGACTGCTAACAACCGCCGATGAGTGTCTCAACGACAAGGGCCGCTCCAATCTGCTAGGCCTGCTCGCGGCGGGTGATCCCCGGGGGAGGTCAAAACGATGTGGCACGCCAGCGGCGTCTCCAATGGTCCCACCGAAGCCATTAACAACCTCCCCCAAACAAGTCAAACGAGTCGCGTTCGGGATCCTCAGCCACCGCAACTGGCGAATCCGGGCCCTCCTCTACGCTGGCAAACCCAACTGGAACCTACTCCCCACCATCCAACCCCGCTAAAACCGGAAGAAGCAAATTGACGATAGCGCCGATTTAGACGGCGATGAATGTCAGTGACCGCAAGCGGCAGCCAGGCGCGGTCACACGATCGGGCACCACACCAAGCTAGTTGTCATCCAGGAACCAGTCAACGAGGTCGAAGCAGTTGCGTCGGCTGGAGGTCTCGTGGTGTGCTATGTCGGCGATGATCTGCTCGCGCACGACACCTACGGATTCCAAGTAGTCGTCGCTGGCTTCAGTTAGCCACTCGCGGGCCACATCCAGGCTGATCTCAGGATGAAATTGGGTGCCCACGCTACGCCCTATGCGGAACAACTGGGGACAGGTGTCGGTGCTGGCCAACAGCTCGGCACCGTCGGGCAGATGGAAACGATCGTGATGCCACTCCATCCATGGTCCAGTGGAAATGGGCAACTTGACGCCGGGCGGTGGTGAGATCCTATACCAGCCGATCTCGGTCTCCGGAGAACGATCCACCGAGCCACCTAGCGCCGCTGCGAGTGCTTGACCGCCGAAACAAATGCCCAACACCGGGGTGCCAAGCTCATGCGAACGACGGATGAGATCCAACTCAGCGCCAATCCAGGGCTTGATGGCATCCTCGTACACCGACCAGTACGAACCAGTTACCACGAGCACATCAAAATCAACGGTGGGCAACGGCTGAAAGCGCGCTGGCTCTGCGCTGTCAGGCACCATGACGTGTACATGCAGCTCAACGCCTCGTTCGGTCAAACGTTCGCCTACGTAGCCGGGCCTTGACGTCTCCTCATGGGTGACGACGAGCGCTCTCACGTTGCTACATCCCTAGCGTTCCCCAGCAGTCGGTTGACGCTCGAGACAAAAGCAGCGGGAGCCTTCACCGACTCGCCATAGCGTCGTGTCGTCTGATTCGCGGGTGACGTTTCTCGTGGCATCGTGCAATCCTCGCATCCAAGGCAACGAGCCTCAAACCAAACTAGACGGATTCACTTGAAATCGGGCGGGTTGTGCGTGTACCCTTGAATGTGGCGATCTGAGAACCCGGCCACGACAGATCCGCGCAGCTAGGAGATCAGTCTTGTGACACACGTTGACGGTTCACGGTCCGACACCACGCCGACCTTGCCCCCCCCCCCCCCCCCCTTCGCGGCAAGGCTGCGGGCGTGGGTAGCTTCCGGCTGCAGGGCCATCGCTGGGGACTGCTGGTAGCGGCCGTTGCGGTACTGGCTGCTGGACTTAGCTTGGTTCCCTCGGCAGCATCTGGGCAGAGTTCGGTTCCGGCTAAGCCGGAGTTGTTTCTTGAGTCGGGCGTCGAGACAGTATACATGTCGTGGAAAGATCCAGGCAATAGCTCAATAACCGTCTGGGAGTACCAGTTCAAGTCGCGAGATTCGGATTCCTGGTCCACAAACTGGGTTACTATAGCTGGCTCGGATGCAACCACTACCGATCACAGACTTGATGATATAGGTAGCCAAAACGCTTGTGTTCGGTTGCGCGCACGAAACAGTAACGGTGCCGGTCCAGCACATGACGCCGGGCAATGTATAGCTATGCCGAGCAAGGCTGCCCAGCTATCTACAACGTTGCCAAATGCACACGCTATTGAGGGAGACTCTGGGTTCACTGATATACCATTGACCCTTACCTTGACTGAGAATGCGCCTGCAGGCGGGGTGACGCTACAAGTCGCTCCAATGATAGACGGCGAAGGCAATGACCTTAGTACCGCGCTACCTAGATATGGTTGCTCTTCAACTACGCCAACTAACGCTGATTTTTGTACCAATTCATCTACAACCTTTGCGGTAACTGTTCCTGCAGGCTCCAAGACACAGACTCTCACGTGGCGTGTCATTGGTGACGAAAGGGATGAGCAGGACGAAGTCATTTATATTTGGACTGATATTGTTAGCGGCCCGCGCACGTGGGGTGGCGGCAAGCGGTTGAAGATCACAATTTGTGACGATGACGGGACTACATCACCTTCCTGCGCAGCCGCTGCTACTCCGACGACCACCAGCACAACAGCCTCTACTACTACCACCACGACTACTACTACTACTACTACTACTACTACAACAACAACTACTACGACGACTACGATTCCTAAGCCTGCTAAGCCTTCCGGGCTGTCGTCGTGGGTGGGGTCGTCCTCGTCGTTGGGGATACAGTGGACTACGTCGAGTGATGCTTCGATCACTGGGTATCAATACCGTCAACAAAAAGGCAGCGGCAGTTGGAGTGACTGGGCTGATATAGGCGGCAGCGACGCCAGTACTGGCAGTCACACGTTTGAGAATCTTGACGCTGCTACACAGTATAGTTTCCGGATTCGAGCCGTTAACAACGCAGGTAACGGTCTCGCTTCCGATGTGGTGACAGCCACCACGAGCGCTTCAACGCCCACTACGACTAGTACCACGACCACCACCACAACTACTACAACTACAACTAGTACAACTACAACTACTACGACCACTACAACAACGACGACAACGACGACAACGACAACGACGACCACGACAACTACAACCACTCCCCCTACTACTACCACAACAACTACGACTACACAGCCGCCGACCACTTCGACAGCCGCGACGCCTACAACTGCACAAACGCCGGTTACTACTGCTGCCACAACTGCCGCTATAACTCAACCACCCTCAGGTGGCAGTGGAGGAGGCGGTGGAGGTGGTAGTGGTACTGTTGCCACGCAATCACGCACAGACAGGCCGGTTGTTCCAACCAAACCCCAACTCGCGGTACGTATTAGAGCGGGAACAGTCTATTTGACTTGGACAAAGCCTAGCGATAAGTCGATCATGAGGTATGAATATCGGCTGCGAGACAGTGGTAGTGGTAGCTGGTCGGATTGGGCAAACGTGCCCGGTTCGAATGCCTCTACTACCGAGTTTGAGCTCTCGGGTTTGGACGATAAACGAGTATGTATACAACTGCGTGCCGTGAGCAAGAATGGTAACGGTTCCAGATCCACCGAATACTGCGTGAACTTGGCCAGCCCAAACAGGTCACTATCGTCAGTTAGCGCACAACGCCTAGCCATAACACTGCTAAGGCTGCTTCTCAAACTAATGTAAAAGGCTTAGCCAGAGAGTAGAAGTTATATGCTGGAAGTGTCAGGAGTTGTAAGCAGGCACCTGGCTAGGCGAAACGAAGATATGCGATGACGAGCGCCCTCACGTTGCAAGCTCTACCACGCGTATGGGCAGCCGTTTGATGCCCGAGATGAAGTTGGAGCGAAGCCGCTCCAGGGGCCCGTTTTGCTCGATCCGAACCACGCGCTTTAGCAGCTCCTCGAACACCACTTTGAGCTCCATACGCGCCAACCAAGCGCCCAAGCACAAGTGTGGACCATTGCGCCCGAAAGCCATGTGTTCATTGTCCGAACGCGCCAAGTCAAATCGGAATGGACGGGCGAAGCGATCCTCGTCGTGGTCGGCGCTTACGTAATACAGCACAACTTTGTCGCCTGCCCTCACCTTGGCGTCGCGAATCTCAACATCACAGGTAGCCGTCCGGCGAAAGTGCGTTGTGACCGAGCTAGCCCGCAGCACCTCTTCCACCGCAGCGTCGGTCAATGTGTCGTTGCCGGCAAGCACCGCAGAACGCCACGTGTCATATAGCTGCGGATGTTGCATGAGAACCCAGAGGCCGTGGGTCATCGTGTAGCGAGTGGTGTCGTTACCAGCCGCGATAATCAGCGTGAAGAAGTTTTTGAACTCCAGGTCGGTCAGCGGCGTGCCATCGGTGGTAGGCGCCAGCAACTGGCTGATCACATCACTGGAAGGACACTCCCTTCGCTGAGCGGCCTGCTGTTCTGCATATTTGAAGATCTCCACCGTGGCCGGGCTCCGAAACGGCATGAAGCGAAACTCGTCGGTGTCCACCAAGCCGACGGGATAGTCCGTGAAATCAGGATCGGTATTGCCCAACAGCGCGTCCCCCCAAGCCACAAGCTGGTGCCCATCGGCATCGCTAGTCCCCAGCATGCGGCCCAGCATGCGCATCGGCAGTTCCTGGGCTACCTCGGAGACAAAATCAAATCGACCCTTGGGCAGCGCACGGTCCAGCACTTCGCAGGCCAAACCACGGATCGCGGCCTCATAGGTGTTCACGACACGTGGGGTGAACCCCCGGCTTACCAAACGCCGAAACCGTGTGTGCTCGGGCGGATCCATTTCCATCATCGTTTTGCGTGCCGCCAGCTCGTCGGGCGCCATGTCCTCAAGGCGGATACCCATTGCGGAGGTGAAGGTTCCCACATCACGGCTGATGCGGAAAGCGTCGTCGTATTTGGTGATAGCCCAATAGCCGCGTCCGTCTATCTCGTCTACCCAGGCCACCGGCTCCTCGCGTCGCAGCCGAGCAAACGTGGCATGGGGCACGCCACGCGCCCAGACATCGTGATCGGAGATATTGGCTTCGTCAGGACCCATATCATCCAAGTAGGGTTCCGCCCAGGTGTTCACGGCATCACACTGGCCGTGGCGCCACTGTGATGCCGACCGGCGCTATTGACTGAGGTGTCCACCTCTACGTCTACCGATGCCACACCATGCACGAAGTTGGATGGAATTCGCACCAGATCTTCGGCGCCGATTGGCTGGATTTCGCGGTCCAGCATGGCTTCAAGCAACACAGACAGCTCCATGCGCGCCAAGTAGGCACCCAAGCAGAAGTGGGGTCCGCCGCCACCGAATGCGATCTGAGGGTTGTCGACCCGCCCAATGTCGAACTCGTCGGGTCGATCGAATACCGCCTCGTCCCGATTTGCCGACGGATACCACATCACCACCTTGTCACCAGCCGCGATCTGTGTGCCTGCCAGCTCGGTATCCACCGCTGCGGTGCGGCGCATATGCAAAATAGGTGAGGCCCATCGGATCATCTCTTCCACCGCATTTGGCAACAAGCTGCGGTCGGCGGTCAGTCGGTCCCACTGCTCCGGGTGTTGAGCAAACGCAATCGTGCCGTGCGTAATCGCAGTGCGAGTTGTCTCGTTGCCGCCAAACACGAGCACCTGGAAGAAGTTCCGAAACTCGGTCGCGCTCAGACGGTCGCCTCCCACTTCGGCATGCACCAGTTGGCTGACAACATCATCAGCGGGATGGCTCAGCCGCTCGTCGCCGAGTTTCGCGCCATATTCGTACAGCCCCCAAGCAGCGGGGCTACCGAAGGGCAGCAGGCGCAGGGGTGTTGTGTTGCCATATGCGTCCGGCGGCAATGACTGGCTGTCTGTGGTGCCCTCCACCAGATGGTTGGACAGTTCCACCATGTAGTGGGCATCGGCCTGCGGCACGCCCAAAATGGCGATGATGACGCGGATTGGCAGAGGAGCGGCCACAAGACTCACCCAGTCGCCGCCGCCTTTGCGCACGACACCGTCAAGCAACTCGTGGGCGATGGCACGCGTACGCGCTTCGTAACGGCGCATCTGGCGCGGCGTGAACGCCTTGCTAACCACCCGGCGCAGTCGCGTGTGCTCTGGCGGATCGTGCTCAAGGATGGATCGGCGCGCTTCCAGCGCATCGGCTTCGAGGTCCCACAGATTGACGTGCCCGATGGCCGACGAGAATCTCTGCGGGTAGCGCGAGACTTCGCAGACATCGGCATGACGAGTCACCGCCCAAAAGCCGTGGTCCTGGTAGCGGTTCCAGTGCAGTCCGGGTTGGCGACGTAGTGTGCGCAAGTCGTCCCAGGGAATGCCGTTGCGGTAGCGGCCAGCATCTGCAATATCAATGTCGATGTCAGTGTCGGCTCTAGTGGGTGAGGTTTCGGGCGGCACAGCTAGATGGTAAGTCTGTTCCGACTTGTGGGCGGACCAGACCCGCCTAGCCGCAAGCCCAGCGGCCACGACCTGCGACCTTGTTCAGACTTAGGAAGGCACCCATGACGACACTTGCAGATATTGAGTCTCAGCTTCGCTCGGCTGATGTGCATACCGTCGAAGTAGCCATCGTCGATACCTACGGGCACCTGCGGGGCAAGCGATTTCCCGTTAGTCATTTCCTGGGTTCGGTGGCTGAAGGTGGTTGCCACATTGCGGATGCCATTTACATTTTTGACCTGCACAACGACCTGGTTGACAGCCCTTACATCAACATGTCCAAGGGTTTCTTGGATACTCACCTGGTCCCGGATCTGGCCACATTGAGGATCTTCGGTCATCGTCCGGGCTACGCGCTGGTGTTCGCTGACAGCTTCGACCCATCGCATCAACTGCACCCGATCGCGCCCCGAACCGTGCTGCGTCGCCAAATCGAACGGTGCGAAGAGCTCGGCTACAGCCCGGTGGTAGCCACCGAGATGGAGTTCTACCTTTGCAACAACGATTGGTCGCACGTTCAAAGTCACATTCAGTACTCCTCGCTTACCGATCGCGCGGACCTGGAGCAGGTGTTGTCGACGATGCGCAGTGCGATGGTCGCGGCGGGTATCCCGGTTGAGTCCTCAAACCCCGAGTACGGCCCGGGCCAGATTGAGATCAACGTCTCCCACGCTGACGCTATGAAAACGGCCGACAACACAGCGCTCTACAAGAGCATCGTGAAAGAGGTCGCGGCGTCGGCAGGGCTGAAGGCCACGTTCATGCCCAAGCCGTGGACCGAGCCTTCGGGCAGTGGCATGCACGTACACACGAGCCTGTCCATTAATGGGCAGAACGCGTTCGGGGTTACGCACGATTGGCCGAACGGGACCATGTCGCGGTGGCTCGGCGGCCAACTGCATCATGCCGAGGCTTTGTCGCTGCTCGGCAGCCTGACACCCAACGGCTTCAAGCGAGTGCGTCCCTACACCTTCGCTCCCACTCACGTGCATTGGGGACTCGACAACCGGTCGGTGCTGTGTCGCTGCACGGTTAATGCGGGCAACGCCAACCGGGTTGAGTATCGGGCTCCCGGCGCAGAAGCGAACCCCTACTTGATTATCGCGGGGCTGCTGGCGGCTGGCGTGGACGGGCTCGAGCGAGGAATCGGCCTGCGCCCAATCAGCAACGGTGACATGTACGAAGACGCCGGACTTGCCAGGCCGTTGCCCAGCGAAGCCACCACAGCCATCGCTGCATACGACAACAGTGCATTGGCCGAAGCTCTGGGGCAAGAGTTCTCAACCAACTATGTGCTTATGGCCAAAGCCGAGTTGGAGAAGTTCACCGAAGCTGGATGCGACCCAGAAAGCGATGACATCACAGACTGGGAGCGGGAGCGTTACCTAGAGTTCAGCTAGGAGGCGGCGCGGCGAAGCCCAACTTGGCGCACGCGAACTTGGCACCCTCGGTCACCTGGTGGTGAGGCCCGGCGGTAAGGCTCAGTGGTAAGGCAGATACTCGGTGATCTCCCACTCGCTGATCTCGTCTGAAGGCTCGCCAACAGCGGCCACGTAACGCTCCCATTCAGCGTCCTTGATGGCCAGAAAATTGTCTACGAGCGCGTCGCTAACGGCCACGCCCAGTCTCTCGTTGGCTCGCAGGTGACCCAGCGCATCTGCCAGGTTTGATGCCGACGTCACCTCGGTGTTCCAGGCTTCCATTCCGTCGTTGGTCTCTGGTTCTGGGCAGTCAAGTTCGTGAACAACGCCGAGGCGTGCCGCCTGAAGCACCGCAGCAATCGCGGTATGCACATTGCAGGTGCCGTCGGCGAGGCGCGACTCAATGCGTGTGCGGCGGCCGCGCTCTGGTGGCACCCTCGTGCCGACCACTCGGTGGTCGTAACCCCAGTTAGCCCGGCGACCACTGAACGTGAAAGGCCGCAGTCGGCGGTAAGCGTTGACGGTTGGGGCGCACAATGGGGTGATCGCCTGATGATGTGCGCACAACCCGGCAATGCAGGATCTTGCCAACGCGGACAACCCATCGTCGGTACTAGTGTCGGCGAGCACATTGTTGCCAGCGGCATTCACGAGCGAGAAATTGATGTGTACGCCGTTGCCTTCCAATTCGGCATACGGCTTGCCCAAGAATGTGAGCCTGCGCCCGTGCTTCATGGCGCACTCGCGGGCTAGCACCTTAAACAAGAAGGCGTCGTCGGCAGCGCGCAGTGCCTCGTCGTAGCTCAGTGTCAGCTCAAACTGGCCCGAGTCAAACTCGGCGTTGACCGACTCCAGAACGATCTCGCTACTAGTTGCAAGGTCAACGATCTCGTCGGTCAGGCCGATCGGATCAACGAAGCGGCCGGTGCCATAGACGTAGGATTCGGGCGTTTCCCACCGCTGCCACCCCCCTTCGGCGGTGTGTTCCAGCACATATGCCTCAAACTCAATGCCCACCATCGGCCGGTAGCCAAGAGCTTCCCAGTCCGCGATGGCTTTGCGCAGCGCATAGCGAGCCGAGTAGCGAAATGGCTCTCCACCTTGCGACAGGTCGCAGACCGCCACTTGGGTTCGTTTGTCATCCCAGCCTGGCCGCAGGTCAGACTCATCGAATGTGGCGTGGACATCGGGAAAACCGTCCAGCACGCCAGCACCAGGTGCAGCGATGAACGAGCGGTCGTAGGCCAGGCTGAACACGGCCGCAGCGTGGCCTGTGCCATGGCTGGCCAACTCCTTCGGCATGTACTTGCCCCGCGCCAGGCCAAGATGGTCCGGCCACAGCATTCGGACACGCTCAACTGCCATCTGCGCTCTCTTGTGCCGCGCTCCCTAGTGCCATTGTGGTCTCCCCAAGTGTTTGCCTGTGCTGGGCTTGCCTGAACTGGGCTTGCCAGAACTGGGCTTGCCTGTACAGGGCCTGCCAGCAAAAATGCATGCCGTAGGTGAGCAGAAGATATACGAAGTACTTCGCGTAGGTGACTAACCTGAAACCAATCCACGGGGAGGGCACCGGAATGGGAACCAGCATGAGAAGACGGATCTTGGCGTTGCTCGCTGTTGTTGCGCTGATTGGTGCCGCTTGCGGCAGTGACGACGGCACGGTAGACGCCGTCGCGTCCGGTGAAACAATGAGCAGCATCGATATCGACCGCATCTTGGGCGCTGATCTCGCTAACTGCAAGGAAGCGCCGACGGGGAATCCGATACGTGTCGGAATGGCCATGGACTTCAGCGATGTTGTCGGATTTGTGGACATCCCAGGCTCGAAGTTGGTGCAGCACCTCGCCGACAAAATCAACTGCCGCGGTGGCTTCAACGGTCGGCCCGTAGAAGTTCGGGTGGCTGAAGTTGGGGAGGATGCTGCACTTGCCACCAACGACCTGCTGGATTGGGGCGCGCACTTCCTAATTGGTCCACCCTTCGCAGACTTCGCACTGCCTATTCTCCAGACCACAGATGGCAAGGTGCCGTTGTTTGTAGCCGCTTCCACGGAGCCGGCGCTGGCAGATGCATCCATCAACTCGTACCTGGTCTCCTTCGATGATCACCAGATGGCAGGTGCCGCCGCCCGGTGGGCGCTTGATGAGGGCATTACCCGGGCAATCGTGTTCACCCAAGGCGAGGGCATTCCCTACAGCGGCGTCAACCCCGATGCGTTCATGGCAGAATTCGAAGCCGGTGGCGGAGAGGTAGTCAGCGTCCAAACCTACGTCTGGGCTGAGGACACTGACTTCTCCTCGCAGGTCAACGAGGTCGCCCAGATCTCTCAGAACAACGAAGTGGTGTTTTCGGCTGCCTTGGCCTTTCAGGTGACAGCCTTGCGAGGCCAGCTTGAAGGTCAGGGCCTTGACGGACTCACCTACATAGGTACCGATGCGCTTGACGCAACTGCTATCCAACTTGAGGCGAACAACGAGGGCATTGCCCATACGCCACACACCAGCGTCGAGGCTAACCACCGTATTTCCACATTGCTGGCTAGCTACAGGGTGGCTACTGGCGAAGGGATTGAGAGCCAGGGCTTTATGGCGCTGTACGCAGACTCCATGTTGTTGGGCATTCAAGGAATGCTGGACTGCGGTTGCGACGACTCGGCTGAAATCGGCGAAGCTGTGAAGCAAATCTCCGGTTTTGTCGGGCTGTCAGGTGAAATTACCTACGCAGGCACAAACGGCATTCCGTCAAAGACCGTGCCTATACACCGCATCGTGAACGGTGAAGATGTGCTCGTAGCCACGGTCGAGTAGGCCTGGTTGAGCCTTACCACGGCGGCCCTGGGTGTTCTCGGCCGCAGCGGGAACTCAGCCATGCGCGTGTCAAATGCGTGAGCTAAACGCGCGGGCCAGATGTTCGAACCTCATGCTTAGGACCCATGCGTGAGTTCGATGCTTGAGATCCAGAATCTCACAGCACGGTACGGTTCGATATCTGCGCTTAGGGGCGCGTCGTTGACCGTTGGTTCCGGCGAAGTCGTCGGCCTCATCGGGCCCAATGGAGCGGGCAAGACCACCCTGTTGTCAACCGTCGCCGGGTTGCTAACCCCTGCAGTGGGTCGAATTGCATTTGACGGCAACGACATAGCTGGCCGCTCGCCTGAGCAACTGTTGCGTAGCGGTGTAGCGCTGGTACCCGAGCATCGTCGCATATTCGCCGATCTCACCGTTGAAGAGAATCTACGGATTGGCGGAGTGACGGTAACTGCAGCACGGCGCACGGAACTGCTGGACGAAATGGCTGAGCGCTTTTCGGTGCTCAAGGACAAATGGCGTGTCCCTGCTGGTTATCTGTCCGGTGGCGAGGCTCAACAACTGGCAATCGGGCGGGCGCTGATGTCGGCACCTCGACTGCTGATGATGGACGAGCCATCTCTGGGCCTCGCACCGGTGTTGGTGGAAGCGGTGTTTGAGCTCATCGGTTCCTTGCGCGACCAGGGCCGCACCCTGCTTGTTGTGGAGCAGAACGCTGCACGCATGCTGGCGGTGGCCGATCGCGCTTATGTGTTGCGCAGCGGTGAAGTGGTGGCGTCGGGAACCGGTGCCGAACTGAGCGAACGAGACGACCTATTCGACACGTTCGTTGGATCCGCCGTGGCATCCGAGGAGCCCATGGTTGCGATGGGTGCCAGCAGCGGCGGCGAAGTTGCAGGCGGCAACGTCGTCGGCAGTGCTTCATGACCGAGCTGGCGCAGAACCTCATCGATGGTGTTGGCCGGGGCAGCATCTACGCTTTGCTGGCGCTGGGCGTGGCCGTCATCTTCGGTGTCATGCACCTACTGAACTTCGCCCACGGAGAACTCATAACCGTTGGGGGCTACGTCGCGCTCTGGACCCTAGGCGCCGGTTGGTCTTGGTATTTTGTGGCCCCGCTCATCGTGGTGAGTGCCGTATTGACCTCACTGGCCATAGAGCGCGTTGCCTTCTCGCGGGTGCGCGGCAGCTCAGATTTCACACTGCTGTTGACGTCGTTCGGTGTGCATTTCGTAGTTTCGGCGATCTTTCTGCTGTATGTATCGGCTTCGGTCAAGCCGTTCAATCGCCCCTCGTGGGTATCTAACACCTACTCCGTTGGTCCGCTCAATATCGAGGTGTATGACACGGTCGTGATTGTGGCGACTGCGGTGACGCTGATAGGCACGACCCTGTTACTGCAGCGGACAATGTTCGGGCTGTCGTTGCGGGCAGCCGCAGCAGACTTTGACACCGCCCGGCTCATGGGGGTGCGCTCAGACACGGTGATTCGGGGCGCATTCGCCCTATCCGGCCTGCTGGCAGGTATCGCTGGCGTGTTCTGGCTGATGCGAGCAGGCAACATCAGCCCGAGCGGAGGCATCACGCCGATGCTCAAGGGGGTGCTCGCAGCACTCATCGGCGGTCTGGGCAGTCTTCGCGGCGCGGTGATTGGTGGACTGGTATTGGGACTTGCAGAGGTGCTGCTGCGCTCGCGCCTGCCCGACAGTGTGGCCAGTCTCACCGAGGGCGTTGTCTTCTTGTTGATCGCTCTGCTGTTCATATTCCGGCCTCAGGGGCTTGTCACCGTTCGGCGCGCGGTGCGAGTGTGACTGAGCGGGCCTGATGCTGCCGCGTTTAAGAAGGGACGTTGGTTTCCCCATCGCTGGATGCGCGGTGCTGTTCGCAGTTTTCGTGGCCAGCGGATTGATTTATGAGAGCTTCCAAGGACGTGCCGCCGAACGCCTTGTGACGGTCATGCTTATCGATGCCATCATCGTGATCGGCATCCAGATCTACGTCGGCAACACCGGAGTTCTCTCGTTCGGCCATATCGGCTTCGGTGCGATCGCTGGCTACGCCTTCGCGGTTTTTGCCATCAGCCCTGAGGCGAAGCTCACGCGCATTCCCGACGCTCCATTCGGCCTGGATGAAGTTGCGCTGAATCCGGTGTTGGCTGGCGCTATCGCCATCGGGGTCACTGTTGTGGTTGCGTTAGTCGTGGGTATCGGCTTGGCACGTTCAGGCGCAGAATCGGGCGCTGTCGCGGCCACTGTAATCACCTTGGCGCTGCTGTTTGTGACCCATGAAGTAGCGCGCAACTGGCCTGATATGACCGGCGGCGACCGTGCGGGCCTCACCTTCAAGGTGGGAGCTGCGCTTGATAGCAGGCTTCCGATTTACCTGTGCCTGTTGGCAGCGCTGGTCTTCGCTCGGCTCTTCGCACAGAGTCGCAGTGGCAGGCTCGCTGTGGCGGCGCGTGAAGACAATCTGGCTGCGCGCGCCATGGGTGTGAACCCGCTCGTTCAGCAGACCGCTGCGCTGATTATCTCCGTAGTAGTGGTGAGTGCTGGCGCATCTTTGCGCGTGTATGAGAACGGTTCGATTCTGCCCGACGATTTCTTCTTCAGTTACACGCTGTTGACGCTGGTCATGCTCATCGTGGGTGGTCGCAACAGCGTTACTGGAGCACTCGTAGGTGTAGCGATTATGACCGTCGGACGCGAGCTGGCCCGTCGTCTGGGTCAAGACGGCTTTGAGGTGTTCGGGCTCAGCCTTGACGCTGGACCGCTGGACTGGATCTTTCGGGAGAACTTACAGACGGTCTTTTTGGGCGCTGCGATGCTCGGCTTCATGATCTTCCGTGCCGAAGGTCTGCTAGGCGATTGGGAGCTGGACGGTTGGCTGTGGCGACGCTGGCAAGCTCGCACACCCGACGAGCGCCCCGAGCCGCTGGCCGAGGTCGCGCCGGTCGGCCTGCATGCTGAAATTACCCAAACGAGCTTGTCGCATGCTGACTTCGCTCATAAGGGCTCGTCTCAAGCTGGCGCGCCCCATGCGGAGGCGGCACTTGAAGCGGGCGACATCACTGTTGACTTCGGTGGCTTCCGGGCACTTGATGGGGCAGGGCTACGCGTCGCACCCGATGAGGTAGTAGGGCTAATCGGCCCGAACGGGGCTGGCAAAACGACGATGGTTAATGTCATCACGGGAGTTGTGCGGCCCGAGCGAGGCTGGTTCAGGCTCGGCCAACGCGACCTGGCGACCGCGTCGAGCCACGAGATTGCCCGCGCGGGTCTGCTGAGGACGTTCCAGAACCTGCGCCTGTTCGGCGCTTTGACGGTGCGCCAGAACGTGGAGCTTGCCAGCCTTGTAGCTGCGCGACACCGACCGGGTGACCATCCGTCGGTTGACGCGCTCGTCGCTGAGGCCGGACTGTGGGAAGTGCGTGATCGCCGCGCTCGGGAACTCGACTACGGCCGTTCCCGCCGCCTGGAACTCGCACGCGCGGCAGCCATGGCACCCGCTTACCTGCTGCTTGACGAACCCACCAGCGGCATGAGCGACGCAGAATCGAACGAGATGATCGGACGCATTCGGCACATGGCAGCCGCAGTAGACGCCGGTGTGTTGGTGATTGACCACGATCTGAACTTCATCACGAGTATCAGCGACCGCATTTACGTGCTCGATCAAGGGCGGATAATCAGTGTCGGCACGCCCGACCAAGTTCAGGCCGACCCAGTCGTGCAAAGCGCATATCTTGGGACAGAAGGCGACGCTGAGTCTCCGCGAGCCTGAAGCTGCCGAAGCTGAATTTGCGGAACTTGCGACTGAGCTTGCCTTTGGTGGGGTGGACTGCTGGGTTGGACTATGGCAAGGGCCGTCACTCGGATGCGAGGCGTGCCGGGAAACCACCTTTGGAGATCGGTCCCCACGAGGTGATCTGCAAGCGGAGCAGCACCTTGTCCTGGCGGATCATGGCTTTCCGATATTCGTCCCAGTCGGAGTGCTCGCCACTGATCACGCGGAAGTACTCCACCAGTCCGTCCATGGCCTGCGGCAGGAGCTCCACTTCACCGCGGCATTCCAACTGCACCCACTCGCCGTTCCACGCATCGGACATCACCACCACCCAGGCGTGCCCGTCGCGCTGCAAGTTGAGCGACTTTGCCCGATCTGGGTAGCTGCTCACGAGCACCGAGTCGCCAGCTTCGTTTAGGCCCATGGTCACAAGCGACGCTTGGGGGCGACCATCTCGCCGAAGCGTCAACAGCACAGCATGGTGCCGCTGTCGCACGAACTCCTGTAGTTCTTCTTGAGCCACTGTTCGGTTGGTCGCGATCGACACCATCTGGTACTCCTTGGCCAAGCGCAGTTGCGCAGCAGTGCGCGGAGTCTGGCCCATACGCCACCGTTTGGCTCTCAAATGGCTGCGGCACGCGTTTGGCCCCTATCTCCCATGATGTGAACTGGTACGGGAGAATCGGCGTCAGCAGACCACTTGGGCGCTTGTCGAAGAGGCCGTTATAGGAGTGAGAGGAAGTTCACAATGTTGCAGCACTATCGAGTCTTGGATTTGTGCGATGGCATAAGCCAGTTCGCGGGTTACCTGCTCGCGAGCTTGGGCGCTGAGGTGATCTGCGTGGAACCGCCCGGTGGTGTGCGCACTCGTCAGCTTGGACCGTTTGTCGACGACCAACCGGACTTGGAATGCTCGCTTACGCACTGGGCCTACAACCAGGGAAAGCACAGCGTCATGGTGGACCTAGCCAGCTCCGAGGGCCGCCAGCGCCTGCTTGATTTGGTGAGAGGCGCTGATGCGCTTATTGAGGATGCCCCTGTCGGTTACATGGCGTCTCATGGCCTCGCCTACGACGAGCTAGCTGTTGCAAATCCAGCCATCGTTCACACATCGGTGACGCCGTATGGCTCCACGGGTCCGCGTAGCACCTGGGCGGGCTCGGACCTGACCGCTATGGCTGGCAGTGGTTTCCTGCACGCCAGCGGCGACAAAGACCGCGCCCCAGTGCGAGTTTCCGGTGTACCTCAGAGCTTCCTGCAGGCTGCGGGCGACGCTGCTGCGGCGACGTTGATTGCGTTGCGAGAAGCTCAGCGCAGCGGTCTCGGCCAGCACGTGGATGTCTCTGCGATGGAGTCCATGACTCACGGGCAGCCGCAGAACTTGTCGCCGCGGGTCAATGCCAATCCCATTGACCGTCTTGCAGGCGGGCTGAGTCTTGGGGGCATTGACGTTCCGATGATGTTCCCGTGTGCCGATGGAAACACGATCTGCGTGGCGCTCATGGGTGCCGCATTCGCGCCTTACACACAGCGGCTTGTGGAATGGGAAGCGCAAGAGGGCTTTGCAGATGAAGAGCTGCAAGCGGTGGGCTGGGAAACGGTTGCCATTGAAGTGCTCAGCGGGCAGCGTTCGCCGGAGATAATTGGCAAGTCCTTTGCAACCCACGCCCGCTTTCTGGCTACCAAGACGACCGATGAACTTTGGGCAGCGGCATTCGACCGGAATTTGCTGATTACGCCGTCGGCGTTGGTTAGCGACCTGCTCACCAACGTGCATTTCGCGCATCGAGAGTTTTGGAGAGACACTGAGCTTGACGCGGGGAGAACCGCACGCTTTTGCGGTCCGCTAGTTCACTTCAGCGAGGATGCCCCAGAACGCGTGCCAGTAGTGCCCAAGCTCGGTGCCAGCAACAAGACTCTGGATCTGGCTCGGCAGCCCTACGCAACGACCATGGCTGCGCGGGATGGTGATTCAACCAATGCCGATGAGCCATCTGTCGAGAGGTCACTGCCGCTAGATGGGTTGAACGTGGTGGAGTTCTCCTGGGTCATCGCCACACCGTCAGCGGTGCGAATCCTGGCCGACTACGGCGCGACAGTCGTCAAAGTGGAAACAGAGAGTCGGCCAGACACCATGCGCACGGTCAACCCGTTTGTGGATGAGGACGCTCATCCCGACAACAGCGTTGGCTACGGCGTCTACAACGCAAACAAGCGAAGCCTGAGCCTGGACCTCAACAAGCCCGAGTCGCGCCAGGTAGTTGAAGACCTGGTCCGCTGGGCCGACATAGTCACCGAGTCGTGGGCACCCGGAGCAGCCGAGCGCATGGGCTATGGGTTTGAGGACTTTCGCAAGATCAACCCTGAGATCATCGTGCTGTCTAGCTCTCTGCTGGGCCAGAGCGGGCCGTACTCAAGTTTGGCTGGCTATGGCTTCATGGCAGCGGCGCTGGCTGGCTTCTATGAGATCACCGGATGGCCCGACCGGGGTCCTGCGGGACCGTACGGTCCGTACACAGATTTCTTGGCGCCGCGCGTCATTGTGGCTTCGCTCATGGCGGCCCTGGAGCGGCGAGACCACACCGGCGCGGGTTGCTATATTGATGTATCCCAGACCGAAGCAGCCCTGCACTATCTGGCTCCGGCCATCTTGGACGCGTCTATCAACGGTCGGGATCCGCAGCGATGCGGCAACGAAGATCCTCATATGAGCCCCCATGGCGTTTACCCGAGTTCAGGTGATGATCAGTGGGTAGCAATCGCTTGCACCGACGACCGCTGGCCAGCGCTGGTGGCAGCCATCGGCCTGGACCTTGACGAAGCGGCTGGCCGGGATGAAGCGGCTGGCTGGGACCAAGCCGCGCGACGCGAACGTGCTGCACCCATTAGCGCAGCTATCTCGGCTTGGACCGCCGAACGCAGCAATACCGAAGCGTCCGAGACGCTGCAGGCCAGCGGCATCGACGCGTATCCGGTGAATAACGCCCAGGGCTGTTGTGACGACCCACAGTTGCAGGCCCGCGAACATCACATCAATGTTCCCCAGAGTCATCGGGGAACGATGTGGACTCAGAACTGCCGGACGCGCATGTCCGCAACGCCACCGGTGGTGTGGCGCGGCGGGCCGTGCCTCGGCGAGGACAACTTTGAGGTGCTAACCGAGTTCCTGGGCTACGACGCCGACCGCATCGCTGACCTAGCAGCAGCAGAAGCACTCGGCTAGGGCTGGTTGTCCGTTTCAGGCTCGTCACCGCGCTCGGGCTCGTCTGTTTCAGACAGGTCGCCCGTCTCGTCGGGTTCGCCGCTTGTTTCGGGTTCGGTGGTGGTCGTTGTTGGGACTGTTTCGGGGGGTGGCTTAGCCGTTGTCGGAGGTGGCTGGTGTTGGGCGCAGTCGCCGGATATGACGTCGGTTATGCGTTCGTAGCGGGAGTCCTGAGCGGCAGGCACCGGAGCGCCGTTGATGTCAAGCAGGTGGGGGTGGAACGACCAGTCCACGATTTGGTCTCGGTCGAAGTCGATCTGCAGCACTCCGGTGTCGCCGGTGATGCCCGACCGGTAGTGCCAGATGAAGTTGCCGAGCGAGTAGGCGACTAGTTCGTTGCCGTCAAAGGCCACCGGTTGGAGGACGTGGGGATGCTGGCCGAGCACCACATTGGCACCGTTGCTCACGAGTGCTGCTGCGAAGTCGCGCTGGCGGCTGTCCGGGCAGGTCCGGCGCTCAATGCCCCAATGAACCACGGCGACCACCACGTCGGCATCTTGGGCGGCTGAGCGGACGCTCTCAAGTACCTGGTCTCGCTGGTACGCCGATGCGATGCCCGGCCGTGTCTGAGTAGCGGGAAAACCGTGCGGCACCACCGCCGAAGCGCCAACAAACGCCACCCGTACTCCTGGTCGCACTTCGATGACTTGGTGCCGGTAAGCGTCAGTGCTGGTGGCACCCGCACCGAGCGCTACTACGCCGCGCGCCTGAAGGTGGTTAATGGTGTCAAGTAGGGCATCAGCGCCGTAGTCCATGGCGTGGTTGTTGGCCAGGTTGGCGACATCCACACCGGCTGCCGCAATCCGCTCCGCAGCCGAAGGTGGCGCCCGAAACACGAACGTCTTGTTCGCTGGCTTGCCGCGGTCGCTTATGACCATCTCCACGTTGATCAGCGCAATGTCGGCTGTCGCGAGCGCTGGCTCGATGCCTACGAATGGATCAATGTCGGCTGCTTCGCTGCGGTCCATCAGCACATCGCCACCGGCGAGCAGTGTCCAGCTCAGATCGGGCAAAGTCGTCGTGGGTGCGATCGTGGTGGTGGTTGTGGCTGTCGTGGCTGGCGCAGCGATTGAAGTGACAGCGGCTTCGGCTTCGCTAGGTTGAGATTGGGCGGTGGTCGGTGGGGCGAACGAAGTCGTTGATGTGGGAGCCGACGGAGGAGAACTGACCCGCAAAGGGCTCGAAGCGCAGCCGATGGCGAGCATGAACAGTCCTGCGCATCCCAGCGCCACTGCTCGGGCTCCAACCACATGAGTGAGGGTATGGCGGGCGCGTCAAGTAGTTTCGTAGGTTCGCACTAATGTTGCGATGGCGCTGGCGCAGGCGGTCTAGCCCAAACGTTCTGGCACAGAATCAAGGCGAAAATAGCAAGACACCAGCAACCAGAACCCCGGCAACAGCGAATACCCAAGAGCAGCTAGTGCCCGGCAACAGCGGGGCCAGAGCCGACAATCAAGAAACTCGTCCATCAAGAAAACTACGCAGACAGGAGTCTGAACATGCCGTTGGCAGACACGATCCAGAGAGTTCTCGATAAAGGCGTTGCCGAAGGCGACATCGTCGGCGCAGTGGCCAAGATCATCGGGCCCGATGGCGACATTTGCTCGGCCACGGCCGGTACTCGCGGTGCCGACAGCGAAGTCGCTATGACTTTCGACACCGTGTGCTGGATTGCGTCAATGACCAAGGCAATAACTGGCACGGCCGCGATGCAGCTCGTAGAGCAGGGCGAGCTGTCGCTTGACGGTTCAGCAGCCGAAGTGTTGCCACAGATCGGTGAGCTCGAGGTGCTAAGCGGCTTTGACGACGACGGCAGCCCGGTCACCCGTCCTCGCAATGGCGAAATCACACTGCGTCACCTGCTCACCCACACCTCTGGCATGGGCTACGACATCTGGAGTCCCGAACTGGGCCGCTACGGGGAAGTCACCGGCACTCCAGGCATCATCGATTGCCGCAAGGAAACCCTGAGTATCCCACTTCTGTTTGACCCTGGCGATCGCTGGTTCTATGGCATCGGCATTGACTGGGCTGGCCAGATGGTGGAGGCGGTATCGGGAATGTCGCTCGGCGAGTACATGACCCGCAACATCCTCGAGCCGTTGGGCATGACCGACACTGCCTTCAAGATCAGTGATGGCATGCGGTCGCGTCTGTCGGCTATGAACACCCGCATTGAAGATGGCTCGCTGGTTGAGATGCCCTTTGAGATTCCCCAAGAGCCGGAGTTTGAGATGGGCGGCGGCGGGCTCTACTCCACCGTCAACGATTACTGTCGCTTCTTGGCCATGATGCTGAACGGCGGCAGCTTGGAGGGAAACCAGATTGTGTCGCCCGAGACGCATGCGCAGATGACCTCTAACGCGATGGGGGCACTGAGGGTCACCAAGCTCACTACGGCCGCTCCGCCGTTCTCGTTCGACGCCGAGTTCTTCCCCGGTGTGGAGAAGTCGTGGGGTCTCACGTTCCAGATCAACGAAGCGCCTGCACCAACAGGCCGACCCGCTGGCGGTCTCATGTGGGCAGGATTGGCCAACTCGTACTACTGGATTGACTTGAAAAACCGGGTGGCAGGTTGCTACATCAGCCAGCAAGTCCCGTTTGCGGACCCACGCTCCTACGGCCTCTACGAATCAATCGAGGCAGCCACTTACGCCAGTCTGTAACGCGCTGACGCTAGGCGGCTCGGCTGGGCCTTGTGCCTGGGCCTTATGCCGGGCCGAGGACTATGCAGCCGTTGTGCCCGCCGAAGCCGAAGGAGTTGCTGAGCGACGGACCTGGCTCCCAGTCTGCGGCTTCGCCGGTCACCAGCCTGAATTCGGCGAGTTCAGGATCTGGCGTGGTCCAGCCCGCTGTCGCGGGAATCTTGCGGTAGCGCATTGACAGCAGAACTGCTATTGCCTCAAGCGCACCGGCAGCTCCGAGTGCGTGCCCAGTCACGCCCTTAGTTGAGGTCACGAGTGGGCTATTGGATCCGAACAGCTTGTTGAGCGCTTCCGCTTCGGCCGCATCGTTCAGCGGTGTCGATGTGCCATGCGCGTTCACATGAACTATGTCGTTAGGCGCGAGTCCTGCGTCGTCAATAGCCAACTGCATGCAGCGCAACGCGCCAGCGCCGCCGGGTGCAGGCGCAGTGATGTGGTGGGCGTCAGCATTTGATGCTGTACCGAGGACTTCACCGCAAATGCTGGCACCCCTAGCGACCGCAGACTCCCACTCCTCAAGCACTAGCGTGCCAGCGCCCTCGGCCATCATAAAACCGTCCCGATTCTTGTCGAATGGCATCGAAACGCCGCTTGAGGACAGGGCTGTCATGTTCTGGAACCCTGCGGTACCTACGGGTGTCATTACGGACTCGCATCCGCCAGCCACTATCACGTCCGCTGCACCACTTCGGATCAGCCGTGTTGCGTAGCCGATGGCGTGAGTTCCCGCGGCACATGCCGTAGTCAGGACTTCACACGGGCCTGCCAAGCCGTACTTCATGGAGATGGCAGCCCCGGGGGCGTTGGGCATCATCATCGGAATCATGAACGGCGAAACTCGGCGGGCACCCTTGCGGTCCAGCACCAGCACTTGGTCCTCGAAAGTCTGCAGCCCGCCAACACCGGTGCCGTAAATTACGCCGCAACGATCTGGGTTGGTTGCCAGCTCTCCGGCGGAGGCGAGTGCTTCGGCAGCCGAAGCCATAGCGAGTTGAACTGATCGATCAGACCGCCGCGCCTCCTTAGGATTCTCGTAGTAGGGCGTTGGATCGAAGTCGGCGACGCGGCGTTCGCCCTGCATCGGTTCCGAGTTCAGTCCATGCCAAAAGCCGTCGGCGCCCGTTCCGGCGCATGACACAACGCCGATGCCGACGACTGCGACGCGACGATTGGTACTCACTCGTTGAAGCTCACTTGACGAAGCTCACTTGACTGGGAGGGTCCCTGAATGCCCAGAAGCTCCCTGCACGCACTGTATGGGCTTCTAATGCAGTTCATAGGGCGCGGTTCTCAGTGGGGACAGTTCACAGCTTGGACTCAACAAGCTGGAGGGCGTGAGCGACGGTGCTGACATCTTCCAGCTCTTCCTCGTCCACACTGATGTCGAACTCCTCTTCCAAGGCCATCACCAGCTCAACCAGATCCAGACTGTCGGCGTCGAGGTCGTCGGCGAAGCTGGCCTCGGGCGTGACTTGCCCAGGATCCACGGCCAACACCTCTACGGCACAGTCACGGAATCGATCCAACGTGTCACTCATGCTGATCCCCTCATGTGTGGGCTTCCACTCGCACGGCACTCTGATGGCTGTGCGAATGAGCAGTGTAGGACCTGGACTGCTACGGACCTGCGCCGTGCTTCTGGCGTCGCTCGGTACTGTCGCCCCGTATCGTTGCCGCCTCGTATCGTCACTCAGTGGCCCATTCCTAGGCCGCCATCTACGGGGATTACTGCGCCGGTGATGTACGCGCCATCGTCGGACGCCAAGAACGCGGCAACGGCGGCTATCTCTGATGGCTCCGCCACCCGGCCTAGCGGCACAGCATCGGTGACTGTTGCCTGCTGCTCGTCGTTTAGCGCCTCGAACATTTCTGTTGCGACGGGACCGGGCGCGATGACGTTGGCAGTGATACTGCGTGAACCGAGTTCGCGAGCGAGTGACCGGGCCATACCCACGAGACCCGCTTTCGACGCGGCGTAGTTGACCTGCCCAGCCGAACCTAGTAGCCCCACCACTGAGGACACGAAGATCAGCCGTCCCCAGCGGGCGCGCAGCATCGGTCGGGCTGCTCGCTTGGCCATCCGAAAGGCGCCGATCAGATTTGTGTTTACGACAGTTGCGAAGTCGTCGTCGGACATGCGAAGCACGAGTTGATCGCGGGTGATGCCCGCATTCGCTACCAGAATCTCAACGGGTCCCAGCTCGTTTTCTATTGTCTGGTAAGCCGATTCGACAGCTTCGCTATCGGATTGGTCGCATTCCACCCAAAGCAGACGATTGTCGTCTGGAGCCTGAGAGCGACTAGTTACTGCCACTCGGTGACCAGCGTCGGCAAACAACTGGGCGGTGGCCAAGCCGATGCCGCGGCTGCCGCCGGTTACGAGGACGGTTCGCACTATCGTTCGTACTATCGTTCGTGCTAGCGGCTTAGACGGCCTGGGCCGACGCACCTGACCAGCGCAACAGCGTTGAGGCCGACGTCATGCCAGCACCGAACCCGACTAGCAGCACGTTGTCGCCCTCGCGGACCTGACCGTTACGCACGGCGTCGTCAAGCGCTAATGGGATTGAGGCCGATGAGGTGTTACCTGTCCTCTCAATCACCATGGCTGCTTTCTCAAAGGGGATCCGAAGCCGCTTGCAGGCCGTCTCGACGATGCGAACGTTGGCTTGGTGCGGTACGACTACGTCAATGTCGTCCGCTGTCAGGCCCGCTTGTTTCATGGACTGGCGGGCAGATTCCTCCATGACCAGCACCGCCTTCTTGAACACAGCTTGACCGGCCATCTGGATGTAGCCGTCGTGGTCACAATACAGATGTTCCTCCATGGAGCCATCGCTGGATACGTGCCAGCCGAGCAGGTCCGAACCCTGCTCGCTGCGCTCAAGTAAGGCCGCGCCAGCGCCATCGGCGAAGAGGATGCAGGTGGCTCGGTCGGTCCAGTCCGTGATGCGAGAAAGCACTTCGGCGCCGATGATCAGCACCCGCTCGTGGCCCATGGCGATCATGCCGTGGCCAGCTACTAGCGCGTAAACGAAGCCCGAGCAAGCGGCGTTCAGGTCCATGGCTCCGCAGTCCAGGCCCAGCGCTTCTTGCACCCGCGACGATGTGGCTGGCACACAGCGATCTGGGGTTGTAGTGGCCAAGATGAGCATGTCAATGCTCAAAGGATCAACGTCGGCGATTTGCATCGCAGCCTTGCCAGCTCTTGCGGCCAGGTCGGCGGTAGTGCCCCCGATGTTGCGCTGCTTGATACCGGTGCGCTCTGTGATCCACTCGTCTGAGGTGTCGACGGTCTTCGACAACTCCTCATTGGTGAGGACGCGCTCCCCAAGCGCTGTTCCGATACCCACAATGCGAGCGCTTGACGCGTTTCCCACGCTCAGCGTCATCTGTGCCCCCCTTCTGGCTGTCTGATGGCTAGCTGTCTGAAGGCGTCCGCAGCCACGCAACTGGCTGTCGTGTGGTGACGCGTTCGCCTTCTATGGCCATTATCCCCATGACAGTACCCGCGAACGCGGAGCGCACTTCCTCCCCGGCTACCTGCCCCACTACCTCGCCCACCGCTATGTGTTGGCCATCGCGAACGTCGGGATTGAGTGTGAAGACGCCAGCGCAGGGACTCACGATGAGGCGCTCGGTGACGTAGAGGTTCTCGCCGCCCAGCACGATCGGCGTCGTCGGCGCATCGGTTGCGAGCACCTCCATCAGAGCATCAATCTCGGCGGGCTTAGCTACAGACACCGTTGTGGCATCTCGAAGTGTTCGCTTGGTCATGCCGGTGAGCACCTTGCCAGGGCCGAGCTCAACGAACGTGGTGACACCGGCATCAGCCAGAGCATGGAGGCTGGCGCGCCACAGCACCGGGCTAGTGAGCTGCTGTGCCAGTAGCGATCGCCATTGATCTGCGTCAGAACGCAATCGCGCATCAACGTTGGCTACAACCGGCACGCTCGGAGCTCGGATCTCAACTTCGGCCAGCGCTTTGCGCAGCCGCTCCTTAGCAGAATGCATGAACGGCGTGTGGAACGCGCCGCCTACAGGCAGGGCCATGAGTCGTTTCGCGCCCGCCGATTTGGCTTCGTCGCCAGCGACGGCCACGGCATCTGAAGCACCTGCAATGACAACTTGGCCGGGGGCGTTGTAGTTGGCGACCCAGACATCGCCAAGTGTGGATTCACACGCCTCTGCTACAAGGTCGTCGTCGAGACCCAGTACCGCTGCCATCGTCCCCTGCTGCTCGTCGGCAGCCACTTGCATGGCCTCGCCTCGCTCGGCAACGAGCCGCACAGCATCGTCGTAGGCCACCGCACCTGTAGCGGTCAGCGCACTGTATTCGCCCAAGGAGTGACCGGCGGCGCAAGAGAAAGTAGCGCCGGTGCGCTCCACAGCGTCAAGCACAACCATAGAGAGCACGAAAGTGGAGAGCTGAGAGTTACGTGTTTGGCGCAACTCCTGCGCGTCAGCCTCCAACAGCAAAGCCGCGACATCGCGTCCACAGGCGTCAGATGCTTCAACTACCAACTCCCACGATTCGTGAGCGGTCCACGCTTCACCCATGCCGGGCTGTTGCGAGCCTTGACCCGGGAATGTGAATGCAAGCACTCGGCCTCCTAAGTGGCACCGGGATGGGAGCCGGGCCTGCAGCCGGGCGTCAGCCCGGCGATCTTTCGCATGGGCTGTATCAAGGGTAGATGCCAGTCGCTGTCAAGAGCGCCGTCAAGAGTGACTCGTGTCGTCGGTACGCTGCTGTAGCCGTATGCCCGGGTGGTGAAATGGCAGACACGGGGGACTCAAAATCCTCTGCCCTGCGGGGCGTGCGGGTTCAAATCCCGCCCCGGGCACTCGCAGCCGTCAGGAGAGCACGCATGACCAAGCGAGTCGTGATTGCAGAGGACGAGGCCATCATTCGGCTGGACCTTCGCGAGATGCTCGAAGACGAGGGTTACATCGTTGTAGCGGAAACCGGTCGCGGCGACGAAGCAGTGGAGCTGGCACGCCAGCACCGGCCCGAGGTGTGCATATTTGATATCCAGATGCCGGGTCGCGACGGCCTTGACGCGGCGCGTGAAGTCGCCAGCGACCGTAACTCCGCGGTGCTCATTCTCACGGCATTCAGTAAGCGTCATCTCATCGCTGAAGCTCGCGACGCTGGCGTGTTGTCCTACCTGGTGAAGCCGTTCCAGCGCGAAGAGTTGGTTTCGGCCATCGAGGTAGCGTGGGGACGCTTCATAGAGATGAGAGAACTCGAGGGCTCGGTAAAAGGCCTGGAGGACAAGTTGGAAACGCGCACGGCGGTGGAACGCGCGAAAGGCCTCCTGATGGACGACTTCCGGCTGTCGGAGCGGGACGCATTCGAGTTCATCCGCAACACGGCGATGGCCAACCGTGCGAGAATGCGCGATATAGCCCAGCAGATCGTGGATGGACTGCTGACACCCTGAGCCTGCCCGCCGAATTTCGCGATTGACACGCTGAGCTGACCGCTGCTCAGCACCGTTGGGAGAGCCCCATGTCGAAGCTGCTATTGCTCGACGGAAACTCTCTCACCTACCGTGCCTTTTTTGCTGTGCCTGAGGACATGGCCACCCGTTCGGGACAGCCCACAGGCGCCGTGTACGGATTCACGTCAATGTTCATCAACTTGGTGCGCGACCATCACCCCGATGCGATCGCCGTGTGCTTCGACCGTCCCGAGCCGACCTTTCGCCATTCCACCGAACCGCTCTATAAGGCACACCGGGACGAAACGCCGACACCTCTTATCGACCAACTTGGTCTCGTGCGTCAGGTGCTTGAATCGCTGAAGATCCCGGCGCTGGACTGCATCGGCTTCGAGGCCGACGACCTATTGGCGACGCTGGCTCTTCAGGCGGACCAACGCGGCGACGATGTGTTGATTGTCAGCGGGGACCGCGATGTGTATCAGCTAGTACGCGATCCGCGGGTTCAGGTGCTCTACAACCGTAGGGGTGTCACCGACTATGCGCTCTATAACGAAGCCGGTATCGCTGAACGCACCGGAGTAGCTCCGGAGTTATACGTGCAGTACGCCGCGCTGCGTGGCGATCCGTCCGACAATCTGTCAGGCGTGCCCGGCGTGGGCGAAAAGACCGCCGCCAAGTTGCTCAACAAGTATCGCAGCGTTGAAGCAGTGCTAGCGGCCGCGGGCGAACAGACTCCAAAGCTGGCTGCCAACCTCGAGGCGCACAGTGGCGACGTAAGGCGCAATGTCGAGTTGATGACTCTGCGGACCGACGCGCCCATAGAGATAACGCCCGAGCAGCTCCGTTGGGACAGCTTCGACGCTGAACTTGTTGCGCAGACCTTTGAGTTCTTGGAATTTGACAGCCTGCACGCTCGGCTGCGCGATGCCCTGGCTGGTACCGCCATGGAGGGGATGTTGGCCGCGGGTCCAGGCGTCTGCGCAGCCGTACGGATAGCAGACGTGACGTTGTTGCGCTTCGATGACGACGCTGATGCTCATGGCAACGGCGTCCTAGAACGGTTGAGCGAACTGAATCGTCGTGACGAACCTGTCGCTTTGGGTTTCGTCGTCGGAGTAGACGGTGCTCTAGATGTGTTGGCGTTGGCTGTGGACCCACCGCAGGGAACGGTGCTCGCCGTGGGTGCCGATGAGCTGGCCGTGCCCCAGATCGCTACCGAGCTCGGCCGCTTGTTCGGCGCGGAAGGTCCCGGTGTGTACGTCCATCACGCCAAGGAACTAATGCGCGCGCTCGCCAAATCAACCGGCCAGATGGACATTCACACTGTGTTCACCGGGCTAGCCCTTGACACCTCAATAGCTGCCTATCTCATCCATCCGTCAGAAGGTCGGGAGGAACTCAGCACTTTGCTCTCTAGGCATTGCGGCGTAAAACTCGCAGACGACAGCGGTGGACAGCTCGACTTTGACAGCCTAGAAACCGACGGAAACATCGACGCGATAGACGCTGGTCGCGCTGGGCTGGCGGTGGCGATGTTGGCGCCGAGACTTGAGTCTCAGCTTGAAGACCTGGGCATGGGCGAGCTCTATCGTGACGTTGAACAACCGCTCATCTCGGTGCTGGCTCGTATGGAAGCGGCCGGAATCGGAGTTGATCGCGGCGAGTTGGAAGCGCTGCGAGATCATCTCACCGGCGAGGTACTGGCACTCGAAGCCGAGGTGCGGCGTCTAGCCGGACGTGACGACCTCAACGTCAACTCACCCAAGCAACTAGCCGAAGTGCTCTTTGAAGACCTCGGACTGACGCCGCAGCGCAAGACCAAGACCGGCTACTCCACCAGCGCGGCGGCGCTGGAATCGTTGCGAGGTGAACACCCCATCGTGGATCGGCTGTTGGCGTATCGAGAAGTGGAGAAGCTGCGATCCACCTATGGCGTGAGCCTGCTTGAGTGCGTGGCGCCGGACGGGCGTATACATGCCACCTTCAACCAGACAGTGGCCCGTACCGGACGGCTCAGCTCAGAAGATCCGAACTTGCACAACATTCCGGTCCGAACCGAGCAGGGCCGACTGTTTAGGCGCGCATTCGTGCCAGCCGATGGCTGTGAGTTGCTAATCGCCGATTACAACCAGATCGAGCTACGGGTAATCGCGCACCTGTCTGGAGACCCCGGCCTGGTGTGCGCCTTTGAGTCTGGCCAGGACATTCACAACACCACGGCTGCATCTCTGTTTGGTGTCAGTCCCGACGAGGTCGATTCACAACAGCGGTCGGTGGCCAAGATGGTGAGCTACGGCCTGGCATATGGGATGGAGGCATACGGCCTAGGTCAACGTCTCGGTGTGCCCACCTCTGAGGCAGCCGAAATTCTGGAGGCCTACTTCGAAGCGTTTCCCAAAGTGCGTTCCTTCATGGACGAGGTGGTAGAGCAGAGTCGCCAGCGGGGCTATACCGAAACGGCATTCGGTCGTCGACGCCCGCTTCCTGAGTTGACTTCCCGTAACTTCCGAGTACGGCAAGCCGCTGAACGTCAGGCCATGAACGCGCCTATCCAGGGCCTCGCAGCGGACATTTTCAAAGTTGCGCTCATCCGACTAGATCAGGCCCTGCAGGCCCATTCTGCGTCTAGTCGGCTGGTATTGCAGGTACACGACGAGGTAATCCTGGAGATGCATCCCTCTGAGGCAGACGAAGTGACCGAGTTGACGGCTGAAACAATGCGCAGCGCCGCCGACCTCTCAGTCCCGCTAGAAGTCCACGTCGCGGTCGGCGTCACGTGGGCGGATGCCAAAGGCTGATACTGCTGCTGCCCCGTTTCTACAGCCCTTTTTCTTGGGCCCGTTTAGTGGGCCCAGTGGCGCACGGACGGTAGCCTTCCGGTGCGCTATGAGCGGCTCGCTCGGCTGCCTGCGCCCGTATTGTCAACCTGAGTACTTCCCCTGTGACCGACGCACTTGCCCACACACCAGATCTCGAAGTCCCCGCACTCGGTGATCCACCAGAAGACAAATCACCCTACAGCTATTCATCTGAGGACATTTCTCCAGAGACTCCCTCAGATCAGCCGGTCGGGGAGAGTTCCAACGGAGGCGGGCCCCTCGAGAACGAGGCCCTCGGGGGCACCGCGGAAGCAAAACAGGTAGGGGAAGGCAGGACAAACGGCGCAACCATGGGTGACTTTGGCACCTTCACCGAGGCTGGCGACTACGTGCCGCGCACGGTCACCCTGGACGATCTAGGCGATACGTCATTTGAGGATGCCGTAGCGCAGACCATCGTGGAGTTCGCTGATGGCGACATCGTGGCTGGCACGATCGTCAGAGTTGATCGTGATGAGGTGTTGCTGGATATCGGCTTCAAGTCAGAGGGTGTCATCCCGTCTCGGGAGCTTTCGATCCGACACGACGTAGACCCATCGGAAGTCGTAGAAGTCGGCGATCAGATTGAGGCGCTCGTCCTCCAAAAAGAAGACCCCGATGGCCGCCTGGTTCTGTCTAAGAAGCGGGCGCAGTATGAGCGCGCGTGGGGCCGGATCGAGGAGATTCGCGAGGCCGACGGAGTCGTCAAAGGGCCCGTCATTGAGGTGGTGAAGGGCGGGCTAATCGTAGACATCGGTTTGAGGGGCTTCTTGCCAGCGTCGCTGGTGGAGCTCCGCCGTGTCCGCGATCTGGCGCCATATGTGGGCCGCGAGCTTGAAGCGAAGATCATTGAGTTGGACAAGAACCGCAACAACGTGGTACTCAACCGACGTTCCTGGCTGGAGGAGAGTCTCAAGGAACAACGCGAGGGCTTCCTGCGCGACCTACAGCGCGGCGAGCGGCGGACCGGTCGGGTTTCGTCGGTGGTCAGCTTCGGTGCATTCGTTGACCTCGGGGGTATGGACGGCCTCATTCATGTATCGGAGCTGTCTTGGAAGCATGTTGACCACCCCAGCTCGATTGTCAGCATTGACGATGAGGTCACCGTGGAGGTGCTTGAGATTGATCGCGAACGAGAGCGCATCTCGCTTTCGCTTAAAGCGACACAACAAGATCCGTGGGAGGTATTCGCGACATCTCACCGAGTTGAGGAACTGGTCTACGGACGTGTTAGCAAGCTCGTACCGTTCGGCGCGTTCGTGCAAGTCGGCGATGGCATCGAGGGCTTGGTGCATATCTCCGAGATGTCGGCCCACCATGTGGACTTACCAGAGCAGGTAGTGACGCCCGGTGAAGAGCTATGGGTGAAGATCATTGATCTCGACTTGAAGCGCAGGCGGATCAGCTTGTCAATTAAGCAGGCGGCTGAAGGCGGTGTGGTCGCAGAGGAATACCGAGAGGCCTTCGGTGAACATGCCTATGACGAGGAAGGCAACTTCATCGGCGAGTTCAGTTACGAGACGCCTGCCGAAGGCGAAGAGTCAGAAGCCGAGCGAGCGTGGCGCGAGTACTACGAGGAGCACGGCGAAGAGGCGTACCGTCAGGCCCTAGCGCACTACGAAAACCAGGACACGGCGGACCAGGGCACCGAAAACCAAGGCACCGAAAACCAGGACCCCGATAAACAGGTCGCTGGTGACCAGAGCACTGCGGTCCAAGACACTGTGGGTCAGGACGTAGGGGGCCAGAATACTGCAGGCCAGAACGTAGGGGGCCAGAGCACTGCAGGCCAGAACGTAGGGGGCCACAATTCTGAGAGTCAGCACGCTGGCGAAGCGGCTAGCACGCAGCTTGACGGTTAGCCAGCGCGACGGCTACGCAGCGCCATAGTTGACTCGCTGGCTGCACGATGACCGAACGTTCATCGTGCTCGGCTACGTGGCGCTTGACGTTGAGCCGAACACGATCCGACCCGATCTGCTCATTGCGGCCCAATGACTGCGGCCCAATGACTGCGGCCCAATGACTGCGGCCCAGTGACTGCGGTCCAGTGATTGCGACCTGATGATTGCGATCGGTCTAACCGGCGGTATAGGCAGCGGCAAAAGCACAGTTGCCGCAGGTCTCGTCCGTCGCGGTGCCGTGTTGATTGATGCCGACGCGATTGTGCGTGAGCAACAAGCTCCGTCTAGTCCCGTTTTTGCGGAAATGGTGAAACGCTTCGGGGACGGCATTGTGTCTGACGATGGCACTCTGGATCGACGGGCGGTTGCTTCGATTGTCTTTTCGGATCCCGATGCGCTAGCCGATCTGAATGCCATTACTCATCCGCCCGCTGGCCGTGAGATACGTCGACAGCTCAGTGAGCTGAAAGACACGGACCGGCTGGTTGTTCTCGACATTCCGCTGTTGGGCGAGAGCCTCGCGCGAGGTGAAGCGCCCCGCTACCGCACCAGCGGGATACTGGTTGTGGACGTGCCGATCGACGTTGCTATCGAACGCCTCGTGAACTCGCGGGACTTCGACAGCAAAGACGCACAGGCTCGGGTAGCCGCGCAATTGCCGCGGAGCGAACGTCTAGTGCTTGCTGACTGGGTCATCGATAACTCGGGTGGCCTAGCGCAGTTGGAGTCCGAGATCGACGCGGCATTTCGCTGGGCGAGCGCGCTGACTCACACATAACCCACACGAGTTCAGCCCGGCAGAAGGATCGGGGCTCCGCAGTGGGGGCAGCAAGGTTCGCCAGGCATGGTCATGTCGAACTGCGATGGGCTGACCAGCAGGAAGCAAGATTGGCATAGAACTTCCTGCTCTTGCTTCGAAGAAGTGTCTAATCCGGTGACGATGCCGACCTCGTCGTCTTCCTCCTCGGCGTCTTCGTCTTCGGATGCCAGTCGTTCCTTGAGAATCTCACCCAAGTCCGCTTCAAGTTCTTCATCCTCGTCGTCGTCTTCGTCGTCAATGGGACGCGCCCGGGACGGCACATCGCGGACCGACTTGTCATCGTCGTCGTCTGAGTTGTCTAGCGTGTCATCCACGCTGTCATCGTCGTCATCAAGGCTCGCCGCCGCCAGTTCATTTTCTTTAAGATCGCCTTCGTCAAGTTCGCCTTCGTCAAGATCGGCTTCGTCAAGATCGGCTTCGTCAAGAACGGCTTCGTCAAGATCGGCTTCTTGGAGATCACCAGCGATCGGTTCAAAGTCGTCGTCTAGCAAGCCCTGCTCAAGCAATCCGGCATTTATCGCATCGCCATCCAGCGCGTCGTCATTGAGCGTGTATCCCTGGGGCTCAGATGCGTCTGTTTTGTCACGGCTCATGTGCAGTCTCGAGGGAGTCGGGCTCGGTCAGGTTGGCTGTCCGGGAGGTGGCGGGAGGTGGTAAGCGCGGCAGGTTAGCGACGCGAACCTGCCGTAGGTAGTCACGGCTGACAACAGGGGACACTCGTAGGAGACACTGTGGACCAATCGGTGTCGCGATTCGTTGCCTCAGCCGCCCGAATACCCAGACAGACGTGCCCCCAAGACCTACCCAAAAAACTGCCAGAAAGACGTGCCTCGCAAGCCGCACCCTAAGAGGGGAGCAGCCAGCCTGCGGTTCACACTGTCCTAGCGCGGTTCTAGCCTCGTGCCATGGCAACGGTATCGACAGCGCCGCCAAACTGGGACGCATCAGGCCGCGATGCCTCAGACTGCGACGCCTCAGACCGCGATGCCGCGGGCTCGGATACCTCAGGCCGGGTTGCGTCGAGCCAGTCTCGTCCTTGGCTGCCGACTCCCGATGCCGCGCATCGGTTCCGCGTCACCGCAGATTTTGAACCGGCGGGAGACCAACCTCGCGCTGTGTCTCTGCTAGCCGATGGCGTTGAGCGCGGCGACCGATTTCAGACGCTTCTCGGCATCACAGGTTCGGGAAAGAGCGCCACAGTCGCGTGGACGATTGAGCAGGTGCAGCGACCGACGCTTGTGCTCGCGCCCAATAAGTCCCTTGCAGCTCAGCTCGCCAACGAGTTTCGCGAGTTCTTTCCCGACAATCGGGTGGAGTATTTCGTCTCGTACTACGACTACTACCAACCCGAGGCCTACATGCCAGCTTCGGACACCTACATCGAAAAGGACTCCAGTGTCAACGACGAGATCGATCGGTTGCGACACTCGGCCACAGCGGCGCTGCTGACCCGTCGGGACGTGATCGTGGTGGCATCCGTCTCAGCCATCTACGGTCTGGGCGCGCCCGAGGAATACCTGCGCAAGATGCTGTATCTGCGGGTGGGAGACTCAGTGGACCAGCGTGCCGTTCTGCGTCGGCTGGTGGACATGCAGTACGAACGCAATGACATGAACCTGGTACGTGGCCGGTTCCGCGTACGTGGCGACACGCTCGAGATACACCCTGCATATGAGGAGTTCTTGGTGCGGATGGAAATGTTCGGCGACGAGCTAGATCGCATCAGCCGCATTGACCCACTGACTGGCGAGCGTCTAGGCGACGTTGAAGAGGTAACCGTCTTTCCGGCTTCCCACTACGTCACTGGCGAGGAAAAACTGCGGCTGGCGATCTCCAAGATTGAGGCTGAGCTGGCCGAGCGGCTGCAGTCTTTCGAGCGGGACAACAAGCTGCTGGAGGCGCAACGGCTCCGCATGCGAACCGAGTACGACCTGGAGATGCTGGCCGAACTCGGCTACTGCAACGGCGTCGAGAACTACTCAATGCACCTAGATGGCCGGGCCTATGACGAGGCGCCTTACACGCTGTTGGACTTCTTCCCCGACGATTACCTGTTGGTTATTGACGAGAGTCACGTAGCTGTGCCGCAACTGCATGGTCAGTTCGCAGGTGATCGTCGGCGCAAAGACACACTGGTGGAGCACGGCTTCCGGTTGCCCTCGGCTCGAGACAACCGGCCTTTGCGTTTTGAGGAGGTAATGGATCGGCTGAACCAGGTCGTGTTTTTGTCGGCCACGCCGGGGGACTACGAGCTGCGGATGAGTTCACAGGTAGTCGAACAGATCGTCCGTCCCACCGGTCTGGTGGATCCCGAGATCGTGGTGCGGCCCACCAAGGGTCAGATCGATGATCTGATAAGCGAAATTGAGCGCGTCACTGCTGTTGACCAGCGAGTGTTGGTGACGACGCTCACCAAGAAGATGGCCGAAGACCTAACCGACTACCTGCTTGAGCTGGGTGTGCGGGTGCGCTATCTGCACAGCGAGATCGACACCCTGGAACGCATCGAGATCCTGCGGGACTTGCGCCTTGGCCACTTCGACGTGCTGGTGGGCATCAACCTGTTGCGAGAAGGCCTGGACTTACCCGAAGTGAGCCTGGTCGCGATTCTGGACGCCGACAAGGAGGGCTTCTTGCGCAGTGAGACATCGCTCATTCAGACCATAGGCCGAGCGGCGCGCAACGTAGACGGCCAGGTGGTGATGTACGCAGACTCATTCACGCCCTCAATGCATCGTGCGGTGTCGGAGACCAACCGCCGTCGCACCTTGCAGCAGGACTACAACGCCAAGCATGGCATCGACCCCCAGACGATCCGCAAGGCCGTGACAGACATCCTTGAGGTGCTGCGCGGACCATCGGAGACTGCGCCTGTGCCAGAGAAACTGAAAGCAGGTCGCGTCAACGCCGAGCAAGTGCGCGCCGCGTACGGTGACCTTCCAGCCGACGACCTCACTCGCTTGATCGCCTCGCTAGAGGAAGAAATGGCTGAGGCAGCGGCCGACCTGAGATTCGAATACGCAGCTCGCTTGCGGGACGAACTCAGAGAACTGCGGCGCGATTTGCGCGACGCCAGCGCCTAGACCCCAGTTACGAGCCGACTGCTAAGACGGAGCGCAAGACTTCTCCGCGTTCCATTTTCTCAAATGCTGCTTCCACGCCAGATATGTCGATTGTCTCGCTGACGAACTTGTCTAGCGGTAAGCGGTCCTGTAGGTGAAGGTCGACAAGCATCGGGAAGTCACGACTCGGCAAACAATCGCCGTACCAGGAACTTCTCAGCGAACCGCCGCGCCCGAACACCTCAATCATTGGCAACTCAATCTTCATGGTCGGATTAGGCACACCGACAAGGACAACAGTCCCCGCCAGATCTCGGGCATAAAACGCCTGCTCGTAGGTTTGCGGCAATCCCACAGCGTCGATTGCCACGTCGACGCCGTTGCCGCCAGTCAGCTCGCGGACCGCTTTGACCACTTCGTCATTGCTCATTCCTGCTGAGTTGATGGTGTGGGTGGCACCGAACTCTCGGGCCCAGTCCAGCTTGCGACCGTCAATGTCAATACCAACGATTGTGTGCGCACCAGCTAGGTGTGCACCGCAGATGGCAGCGTCTCCCACGCCTCCGCAGCCGAACACAGCCACGCTGTCACCACGCTCAACACCAGCGGTATTTACTGCTGCACCGAGACCGGCCATCACGCCGCAGCCGATGAGACCAGCAACCTCCGCCGAAGCCGCAGGGTTCACCTTGGTGGCCTGGCCCGCGGCTACCAGAGTCTTCTCCGCGAACGCTCCGATGCCTAGCGCCGCAGACAGCTCGGTGCCGTTCAGGGTCATCTTTTGCTTGGCATTGTGCGTGTCGAAGCAGTACCACGGGCGGCCTCGTTCACAGGACCGGCAGTGTCCGCAGACAGCCCGCCAATTCAGAACCACGAAGTCACCAACAGCGACATTCGTAACACCCTCACCGGCTTGCGAGACGATGCCCGCCGCTTCGTGGCCGAGCAAGAATGGGAACTCATCGTTGATGGCACCCTCGCGGTAGTGCAGGTCGGTGTGGCAAACGCCGCAGGCCTGAATGTCAACTACTACCTCGCCGGGACCAGGGTCGGGCACCAAAATCGTCTCAACTGCGACTGGCTCTCCTGGCGCTAGCGCTACGACGCCTTGTACTTCGTGTGGCATAACCACGACCCTAGTTCTGCCTGTCACAGCGATAGGACTGACGCTTTGTCCCGGCATGACATGTTGTCCAGGCACGACTGCAATAGGGGCCCTAGGCGCCGTCCCTGAACTGACCTCAGATTCGGCAACTAATGTTCGTATTCGGTTGAGCAGGCACAACCGCAGCTAGGCTCAGCCGGAATGGGCGGGCGCCGAAGCGACAAGCCGAGAGCAGGCGAATCAAGAACAGGCAAGCCAGCTAGCAAAGCCGACAAACAACACAAGCAAGTGGTGGCATGGGTGATCAGCTAATAGTTCGCGGTGCGCGCGAACACAACTTGCGAGACGTAAATGTCGATTTGCCTCGCAACCGCCTGATTGTCTTCACCGGGTTGTCGGGTAGCGGCAAGTCGTCATTGGCGTTCGACACCATCTACGCCGAGGGGCAGCGACGCTACGTGGAGTCTCTGTCGGCTTACGCCCGTCAATTCCTGGGGCAGATGGACAAGCCCGACGTGGACTTCCTAGAAGGCCTCTCACCGGCGATCTCCATAGACCAAAAGAGCGCTAGCCGTAATCCGCGATCCACCGTCGGCACCATCACTGAGGTCTACGACTATCTGCGACTTCTTTACGCCCGCGTAGGAGTTCAGCACGATCCCCAGACAGGCGATGTAGTTGAACGTCAAACGGCGCAACAGATCGTGGACCGCATCCTGGAACTGCCCGAATCAACGCGCTTTGAGGTGTTAGCCCCGGTCGTGCGTGGTCGCAAAGGCGACTATCACACCCAGCTCGGCGATTTCGCTCGGCAGGGCTACGCGCGGGTTCGGGTGGATGGCGATGTTCTGGAACTTGGTGATGTTGATGAGATTGAGCGGCTCGACCGTTACGTCAACCACGACATCGAAGTCATCGTGGACCGGCTCGTAATTCGTGAAGGCATGGAGCAGCGCTTAGCCGAGTCTGTGGAGACCGCGCTGAGACTCGCGGACGGACATGTCTGGGTTCGCTTGGTCCCACGTAGCGACGACGAAACAGCCACTGACGACTTGCCAGAAATTTTGACGTTCAGCCAGCACTTGTACTCGCCAAGTACCGGCCGCTCTTTTGATGAGTTGGCACCCCGCAACTTCTCTTTCAACTCTCCCTACGGGGCCTGCGCCACTTGTGATGGCCTAGGCACCCGCCACGAGGTTGATCCCGATCTTGTCGTGCCAAACACCGCGCTGTCGGTGGCGGCAGGTGCTCTTGCGCCCTGGGCTGGGACCACTGGCCGATGGTTTATGCGGCTGCTTGAAGCGGTCGGAAAACAACACGACATCCCGCTTGATGTGCCGTGGGCCGATCTCGAACCCAGCCACCGGGCATTGTTGCTGGATGGCGCGCCCGAAGGTGAACAGATCACGGTGCGCTATCGCAATCGCTACGGCAGATCACGCAGCTACACCACCCACTACGAAGGCGTCATTGGGTTCCTGCGCCGTCGCCACTCTGACACCGAGAGTGATTGGTCTCGCAATCGCATTGAGGGCTACATGCGCGAGGTGCCTTGCGGGACGTGCCGAGGTGCACGGCTCAACGAAGTGTCGTTGGCAGTGCGGGTCGCGGGCCGCAACATTTTTGAGCTCTGCTCAGCATCTATAGGCGAAGCCGCGAAGATCATCGATGGCTTGCAACTAAGTCACCGTCAGCGCATCATCGCAGCACCGATCATCAAAGAAATAGATGCTCGGCTGAACTTCTTGTTGGACGTGGGTTTGGACTATCTGACGCTTAACCGCTCGGCAGCGACGCTGGCGGGCGGCGAAGCGCAGCGCATCCGGCTAGCCAGCCAGATAGGCAGCGGACTCGAAGGTGTGCTGTATGTCCTAGATGAGCCGTCCATTGGGCTGCATCAGCGTGACAACCGCCGCCTTATCGACACACTGCTGCACTTGCGCGATCTTGGCAACACCGTGCTGGTAGTGGAACACGACCTTGAGACGATTTCGGTAGCGGACTGGGTGGTTGACATTGGGCCGCGCGCAGGTGAGCACGGTGGCCAGATCGTCTACAGCGGACCGACCGACGGGCTGGCGGAAGCGCCGGGCTCGTTGACGGGCGAGTACTTGTCAGGCGTGCGCGAGATCCCGATTCCATCTCAGCGTCGACCCTGCAGCGACGAGCGTCTCGTTGTTCGGGGCGCACGCGAGCACAACCTGCGCAAGATCGATGTTGAGTTCCCGCTGGGTTGCTTCGTTTGTGTGACAGGCGTGTCGGGATCGGGCAAGAGCACGTTGGTGAACGAGATCCTCTACAAGGCGTTGATGCAACGGATCTACTCATCCAAACAGGCTCCAGGCCTGCACACGACGATCGAAGGTGTCGAAGCGCTTGACAAGGTCATCGATATTGACCAGTCTCCGATTGGTCGCACACCTCGGTCAAATCCGGCCACCTACACGGGGGTGTTTGACCATGTTCGCAAGCTCTACGCGGCCACGAACGAGGCCAAAGTGCGGGGCTACCTACCTGGCCGATTCAGTTTCAATGTCAAGGGTGGTCGCTGCGAGGCCTGCTCAGGCGACGGCACCATCAAGATCGAGATGCACTTCTTGCCAGATGTGTATGTGCCCTGCGAGGTGTGCAAAGGCGCCCGCTACAACCGCGAGACGCTCGAGATCCGGTTCAAGGGCATGACCATCGCGGATGTGCTGAACATGCCATGCGAGGACGCGCTCGAGTTTTTCGCTGCGCAGCCGCCCATTCGCCGACATATGCAGACCCTGGTTGACGTGGGTTTGGGGTACATCCGTCTGGGCCAGCCAGCTACGACTCTGTCTGGCGGCGAAGCACAGCGGGTCAAGCTGGCGAGCGAGCTCTCGAAGAGATCCACTGGACACACGATTTACATCCTGGATGAGCCCACGACCGGCTTGCATTTTGAAGACATCCGCAGGCTTCTGGGCGTGCTTGACCGGCTGGTGTCCGCCGGCAACACCGTCGTGGTGATTGAACACAACCTCGACGTCATCAAAACCTCCGACTGGATTATCGACATGGGTCCAGAGGGAGGCATAGGCGGTGGCGCAGTAGTCGTGGCCGGAACACCGGAGCAAGTAGCTGCGACGCCCGAATCGCACACCGGCAGGTACCTGGCGCCTCTAGTGGCCTGAGCCAGAGTGGCCTGAGCCAAGTCGCCTCAGGACGCCGTTTCGGGGCTGCCTGACTCTGGTGGAGTCGTGACATCAGGAGCTGCTGCTTGCGTGAACGGCAACTCGACAGTGAACTCGGTGTATTCGCCAAGTTCGCTTTGCACCGTGATCTGACCGCCGTGGCCTCGGATGATGTCGTTTGACATTGCCAAGCCGAGCCCCGTGCCCTCGTTGGTGGGTTTAGTGGTGAAGAACGGTTCAAAAATGCGCTGCACCACATCGGCAGGGATGCCGGTGCCGTTGTCGCGCACGGTGATCACAGCGGAGTCTTCGGCGCGTCGTGTAGCGAGCCAGATGGTCGGGAAGTAGGGCGATTCGTTGCCAGCATCTGGGGCAACGGTTCCCGTCTCGCCACCTAGCTCGCGCCAGCGCTTGTTGGCCGCATAGCCAGCGTTGGCGACCAAGTTGAGGAAGACGCGTCCAATGTCTTGAGGGATGACCTCTACCTCACCAAGTTCGGGATCGAAGTCCCGTTCGATGGTCACGTTGAAATCGGGGTCCTGCGCCCGCGCGCTGTGGTAGGAGAGCATGGCGTGCTCTTCCAGCAAGGCGTTTATCTCCACGGGGCGCGACTCGCCACCACCGCGGCCCATCATGAGCATGCTTTCAACGATGCGATTGGCCCGGTCACCGTGCCCGCGGATGCGAGTCAGGTTCTCCTTGAGGTCGCCAGTGATCTCCGCTATGTAGTCGGCCTGATCGTCGGCCGGTTCCGGGTTAGCGATGGCCTCCAACAGTTCTTCTAGCAGCTCATCGGATGATTCGGCGAAGTTCTTCACGAAATTGAGCGGGTTCCGAATCTCGTGCGCGACGCCTGCTGTCACCTCACCGAGGGCCGCCAGCTTCTCATTCGCCACAATCTGATCCTGCGCACGGTCCAAATCAGCGAGAGTCTGTGATAACTGCTCGTTGCGCTCGCTGAGCTGACCGGCTAGCTGTTCAACCAAGTTGAGCCGCTGAACTTCAAGGGCCGCCTTGCGAAAGTGCTCCAGGGCGTCGGCCATCTCGGCCACCTCGTCACGGCCTCGGACATCGACAGGAGACTCAAGGTCGCCGCCAGCGAGTCCTCGCATACGTACTGACAGCCGAGCAACGCGCCGCAGGATCCGTCGCCCTACGAACAGCCAGCTAAACAACAGCGCACCCACGATGCCTACAACGCTGATCGCCACAAGTAGAGCACGCCCCGTGCTAACGGCCTGCGCTGAGGCTTCAGTGGCTGCATCTACTCTGGATTGCACTGCCTCAACGAGCGATTCGATCTCGCCTACCAACGCAACACCCAGCTCTTGGTTCTGGGTGAGTAGGTCCCGCTGGTTTTCCTCAATCTCGAGTCTGCGGAACATCACATCAAAGACGCCGCCGTCGTCTAAGCCCAATGCAATCAAACGGTCGACCTTTGGACGCATCGCTTCGCTGGCTTCTGTGTCCAGCGCAGCGACATTGATCTCTATTCGATCTCTGGCCGATTCGAAGCTCTCCCGAAGCGGTTCGATCAGCGCTGAAGCAGAGCCGCTGAATGCGCTAGCCAGCAGTGCTTCGGCCTGCGATACATCGCCACTCAATGCCGACCAGCGGCGGTAGCTCAGCACTTCAGTATCGGATCTGTGGATCGACTCAGGTGCGGGAGGTGTCCACAGTTGCCGCCGTCCTTCCACCAGGAAATAGAGCTGATCGTCAAGCGCCGGAATGATCTGATCCACCAAGTCCTGCACCACGGTGTTGGACTCGATACGGAGTTCCTCCGCTTGTCGGCGCAAAGCGAAGTACTCGGGCATTTCCTCCACGATGTCGGCGATGTTCGAATTGAGCTGGGCAGCGTCACTGCGCATCTGGCCCAGCCACATTGAGCCCGTGCCGCGATTCCACAGCAGCGCAAGCTGAGTCTCAAACTCCCTACGGGCAGCAGCAATTCCGGTTATGACATCTGCGTAGCTCTCAGCAGACGAGGCCGTCAAGCGGGGCCCGCCAGCCACCAGCCTGTTGCTGGCCTCGGCCACGCCGAGTGCAGCGTTGAGTTCGGGTATTGCCCCCTGCGTCACCTCACTCTCGGCTTCACCCACCCGAGCGAACGAAATCCAGGCAATGAGGCTCGCTGCCAAGGTCAGCAGCAGCGGTACCGCAATGCCAGCGTACATTTGCGTCGAGATTCGATGGTGAATCGACGGCTTGCGAAACTCGTTCGGCGCTTCCGCTGTTGGTGTGTCAACTGATGTGTCGACCGGTGTGTCGACTGGTGTGTCGACGGTTGCCGTTTCGGCTGCTGGCTCGATTATCGGCTCGGCCGCTGGATCGGTCATGCTGGCTCAATCGCGATCGGTGTTCGCAGGTTGGGTCAATCTGCTCAGCGGGAGGTAAGCGCCGTCGCTTCCGATCTGAGTCACAAAAACAGCGTCAGAACCCTGGTTGTCCACAACCGCACTTTCGCCATCTCCGAAACTCAACACGAAGCCGTCAATGTCGATTTCATCGGCCCCTACTCCTAGTATCGAGTTCAAGAAGCACTGGCGCGTCAATCCAGCGCCGCATCGCTCCAAGCCCGCAATGGCGAGTCGGCCCGCGATGTAGCCCTCGAGCGAAACAAAGCCCGGAACCGGATTAGATTCGACGTGTTCCAACTCGGCGTGCAGAGTTGCCAGGTGATCTAACGCAGCTTGGTAGGCCGCAACGATCGGTGTGGAGCTGTCGAAGGGAAATGGCACGACTTGGGTAACGAGCACCCCCTCGCCGCTGGCACCCAATTGGCTGGCTAGCGCATTCGAGCCGACAAATGAGAGCGTTATGAACACGGGGTCGAAGCCAGTGTTGCGCGCCCAAGAGATCAGTGTGCCCACCGGTCGGTATGCCCCAACCATGATGACGGCCTCTGGATTGCCCGCCTTCAGATCCAGCAGGGCGGCCTTGATGGCCGTGGTGTTGCGAGGGTAAAAGCCAATCGCCACCGGTTCCATGTCGCGTCGCTCAAGTGCGGCGAGAGCACCGAAATATCCAGCGCGGCCAAAAGAGTCATCCTGGAACAGGACTGCGATGCGCTCAATGTCCAGGTCCGTGGTGAGGCGTTCGACCATCTGCTCGGCTTCTTGCGCATAGGAGGCACGCAGGTTGATGATGTTGGTCCAGTCGTCGTTGCGCAGGAATCCGGCGCCTGTGAACGGCGCCACATAGGGAATGTCTGCTGCGGCAGCGACGGGGGTCGCCGAACGCGACGTAGGGGTGCCCACAGCACCGATCAGCGCGAACACCTCCTCGTTCTCAATGAATGCTGTGGTGTTGGCGATGGCGGCTTCGGGTTCGTACCTGTCGTCAAGTGATCTCAACTCCAACTGACGTCCGCTTATGCCTCCTGCTCGGTTGGCTTCCTCAAATGCGGCCAAGATGCCCAAACGCATGCCGATACCAAGTTCTGCTGCGGGGCCGCTAAGCGCTGCCGACTGTCCGAATACCACTCGATCGGGGTAGATGCCGGTCTCGTCGCGGACCGCATCGGAAACCGATGGTCGTGCCGGTGCTGTAACCGTGACCTCGGGTTGCACTCCCTCCTCAGGGTCGCCGCTGCAGGCGCCCAGCAGAGTCGCGGCAATCGTCGCCAGAGCGGCTGCGTAAGCGGCTGCGCGCCGTTGCGATTTTGTTCGCAGGCGCATCGACGTGCAGTCAGGCGCCAGCGCGTGCGACCAGAGTCAGGTGATTCTTGCCGTCGGCGTGCTTGTATGCGAGGTTTTCGGCCATTGAACGCACCAGGTGCAGACCCAAGCCGCCTACCGAACGTTCTTGCAATGGTAAATCAACGTCGGGTGTCTGCTCGCCGTTCAGCGGATCGAAGGCAGCGCCATCATCAACCAGTGTGATCGTCACCGAGTTCTCACCGCTCTCCAAGGTGACCTCAATGTCACTGAGCCCACTGGTGCGACCGTGTGTGAGCGTGTTGAGGATGAGCTCTTCCAGTATGAGATTGGACCTCAACACGAGGTCCGGCGCCCAGTCGTCCAGTTCGGCCATCTCCTCTACGAACGCGACGACGCGCGGGAGCGCTTCGGCGGCCGCTGCGCCCGGCAGCGGCGTGATTTTCAGTGAACGTCGCATGGCCAGAAGTCCGTACTGGAGTCTTGGCGCAGCCTCGGCCCGTCGCGTGCAGGCAGATCTGAACCAGATGAGCTGATGCCATTTGAAATGATGGCTGCAACTTTGGGAACTGACTTCACTAGCTGGCGCTCCTATGTAGCGCTAGGCACGTAATGTCATCCGAAGCTGGCGCATCGCCCGCAAAGTCTGCCACTGCTTTGAAGATCGCGTTCATGGCTTGTTCAGCGCTTTGAGGCGGATTGCCCGCAAAGATCTGCAGGAGTCGCTGGGTGCCAAACTCTTCCTGCTCAACGTTCATGGCTTCGCTTACGCCATCGGTGTACAAGATCAGGGTCTCGCCTGGTGCGAGCGTGATGCTGTTCTCTGTGAGGTTTGAAGCAAAGATCGTCTCGGGCGCGATGCCCAAAGCCATTCCACCTGTCGCTGGCATCTGTTCAGCGCTGCCGTCGGTATGCACCACTACTGGCGGGTCGTGCCCAGCGCTTGCGTACACCACTTCACCGGTGCGGGGTTCATATACCGCCGTGACGACTGTCACAAACATAAGCGTCGGGTTGTCGGCTTGGAGAACTTGGTTCGCCTCAATCAGCGCTTCTCGTGGCGAGCCGGTGCCGATAGCGGCACCTTTGAGCGCAGTCCGGCTGGACATCATGAACAATGCGGCCGGGATGCCCTTGTCGGACACGTCGGCAACGGTGGCGAACATCTTGTCGCCCGCCGCTGAGACGTAGTCGTAGAAGTCGCCTCCTATGTTGCGCGCTGGCACCATATTGGCGTTGATGTCATAGGAGTGTGTTGCCGGGAAGTCGTCTGGCAGGATCGACTGCTGAACGTTGGCGGCAATGTCAAGTTCGTTTTGTAACGTGACAAGTTTGTCGCGTGAAGCAGTGGCTTCCCGCCACTGTCGAAGGTGCTCCACCGTGCGCTCAATGGTGATCTGCAGGTCGTCAAAGTCAACGGGTTTCGTGACGAAATCGAACGCCCCGCGGTTCATGGCAGTGCGGATGTTGCCCATGTCGCCGTAGGCGGAGATGATCACAGCTCGCAAGTCTTGATTGAGCGAGCCAAGTTGGGACAGCAGCGTCAAGCCGTCCATCTGCGGCATGTTGATGTCCGAGAGCACCAAGTCGATGCTGTCGTCGGCTCGCAGCTTCTCTAGCGCTTCAAGGCCATTGGCCGCAAACTGAAATTCGTATTTGCCGTTGCGCACTTGCCGACGCATGCGCTGCAAGACGAGCGGTTCCAGATCGGGCTCGTCGTCAACTACGAGGATGCGCCAGGGTTGTGCCATGAGCTTGGCTTACGCCAACTGGGCCTTGGCCTCATCAAGCGTTTCGTACACCGTGATGATCTGATTGAAGCCGCTGATGCGGAAAACCTCGTCAACCGATGCTGCGAGCGAGCAAACGGCGAAAGGCGTGGAATTTCCACCGAGCTTCTGCGCGAGCAGCAGCAGTACGCGCAGCCCGGCACTGCTGATGTAGTCAATTCCGCCAAGATCCAAAATGACACGGCTGTCGTCGTCTGACAGTGCCGCTTCGAGCGCCTCATGGAATTGAGCGGAGTTGGATCCGTCCACACGACCCGAGGGACTGATCACGTTTGTGCCTGCGTCCCGCTCTTGTGCGAGTTCCATATTGTGCAGCCTCCTGCGCAGGTAGGTGATGCGGATTTTCCACACCGTGCGAGCCTCCGGCGCAAGCTGTAGCCAGCTTCCCGAGGCGAGCGCCTTCGTCGGCGCAAGTTACTACACGCGCTCAGCCCTTACACCTATGTCGGTGATATTTGTTCTCTAACATCGCAGTGTGGGCCTGCGTCCTGCGCCGGGATCGATACCGGATTCGCCGGGGAGCTATCAGTTCCTTGATGCGGATGGGCGAATCATCTACGTAGGCAAAGCCAAGAACCTCCGATCGCGCCTGAACAGCTACTTCGGCGATCCAGCCAGCATGCACGTTCGCACCGCGCAAATGGTCGCCTCGGCAGCGTCGCTGGAGTGGGTCGAAGTATCCACCGAGGTTGAGGCGCTCATGTTGGAGTACAGCCTCATCCAGCGGCACCAGCCCCGCTTCAACGTCAGACTGCGCGATGACAAGTCGTATCCGTTCTTGGCTGTAACCCTGTTGGACGAATGGCCTCGTGCCATGGTCGTACGAGGGCGGCGCAAGCGCGGCAATCGATACTTCGGACCCTACGGCCACGCCTACGCCATTCGAGAGACGCTGGACTTGCTGCTGCGGACGTTCCCGATTCGTACTTGCAGTGACAGCAAACTGAAGACCCATCAGCGCCTCGACCGTCCCTGCCTGCTGTACCACATTGAGCAGTGCGCAGCACCGTGTGTGGGCGAGATCGGCCGGGACGAATACGACCGGCTAGTGCGTGAGCTCGTTCGCTTCTTGGAAGGCGACACCGACGCGGTTGTTCAAGATCTCGAGCGACGCATGGCCGCTGCCTCCAACCAGCTTGAGTTTGAGCTGGCGGCACGGTTGCGAGACCGCCTTGCCAGCGTCTGGCGTGCCATCGAGAAGCAGCGGCTCGCCGGGACGAAAGACGAGAGTTTCGACATCATCGGTATTGGCGACGACGAGCTGGAGGCCGCTGTTCAACTCTTCTTTGTTCGCAAAGGGCGAGTGATGGGCCAGCGCGGCTTCATAGTGGACAAGGTGGAACCGCTTGATGGCCCTCAACTCGTTTCGCGAGTGCTGACGGGCCTGTATCACGACGAGAATCCGCTGGGTTGGCCCAAAGTCGTCCTCGTTCCAGAGCTGCCAACCGACGTTGAGTTATATGAGCAATGGCTAAGCACGCAGCGAGGCACTCAAGTGCGCCTGCGCGTACCGCAACGAGGCGACAAGCGCGCATTGATGGAAACGGCCAGCCACAATGCCCGCGAGTCGTTGGCACGTCATCGGATGCGTCGCGGTAGCGATCACAACAGCCGGGCGCGGGCGCTCAATGAACTAGCTGATTACCTGGCGCTGCCCCGACCGCCGCTGCGTATTGAGTGCTACGACATGAGCCATCTGCAGGGCACCAACTATGTCGGCTCAATGGTGGTGCTGGAAGATGGCCTGCCGCGACGCAGCGAGTATCGACACTTTCGAGTTCGCGAGGTGGAAGGCAACGACGACTATGCCGCTATGGAGGAGGTGCTACGCCGTCGACTCCGGAACTACCTGGCCGAGCGGGAATTGCCAGCCTCTGAGCAGGGACGCTTCGCCTATCCGCCTCAGTTGCTGGTAGTAGACGGCGGTAAAGGGCAGTTATCGGTGGCCACCGGGGTGCTTGATGAGCTCGGCCTAAGCGAGCAGATTCCGGTGTGTGCGCTCGCAAAACAGTTCGAGGAGGTCTTCGTTCCACAACGTTCAGCGGCGGTGCGTATTCCCCGCCAGTCAGAGGCGCTGTACCTGTTGCAGCGAGTGCGTGATGAGAGCCACCGCTTTGCCGTTTCGTACCATCGAAAGCTGCGCAGCAAGGCCTTGAAGCGGGGGGCGTTGGATGACATCGCTGGCCTTGGTGCGAAGCGACGGGCACGCCTTGTGCGGGAGCTAGGCGGCGTCGGCGCTGTGAAGTCGGCCTCGCTGGAAGAATTGCGGGCCCTGAGTTGGCTCCCCGACTCGGTGGCGGAGGCAGTCCACGCTTCAGTCCACCCTGAGCCAGCCCACTCTGAGCAAGTCCACCCTGAGCCAGTCCACTCTGAGCCAGCCCAGCCTGAGCCGCAATCCAACCTGACCGGCTAGCCCATCAGACGTACGCTGCGCTGCATGGTTGGCGGGCCGCAGTTTGTCATCGTCGCTGGTTCGTCGGGCGCTGGCCGCTCCACAGCGGCGAATGCGCTTGAAGATGTCGGCTGGTTCGTTATTGACAACCTGCCGCCTCATCTCATCGGCGACGTGGCGGATATGGTGGCCCGTCCGGGAGCCCGTCTGAGCCGTGTGGTGCTGGTGGCAGGCACGCGCGAGTACCGGGAAGATCTAGTGACCGCGATTACCCAGCTGCGCGAGCGCAACGCGTCCGTGCGGGTCGTTTATCTTGATGCGCCGACGGACGTCTTGGTGCGACGCTATGACGACACTCGACGGCGTCATCCGCTGCACACCGGCGATCAGCCGGCCGCGAATCCCCACATCGAACCGTCGGACCCAGCACTGCCGGATACGGCGCTGCCAGTAGCAGCGTTGCCAGCAACAGCGCCTGCAACGGACTCTTCAACAGAGCTGGCCATTGAACCGGTAGCTGAGCTGACAATTGAGCCGGTCGCAGAGTCGGTCATCGACGCGATTGAACTAGAGCGAGAACTGCTCGCCGAAGTGCGCGACATCGCCGACATAGTCATCGACACCGGCGACCTAAACGTCCACGAGCTGCGTGATCGCGTGCGTGGCGAAATTGGTTCTCCTGGCGACGACCCTCAGATGCGTACCGCAGTCACTTCGTTCGGGTACAAGCACGGTGTTCCACCCGATGCCGACCTGGTGTTCGACTGTCGCTTCTTGCCGAATCCGCACTGGGTGCCGCACCTACGGCCCTACACCGGTCTAGACGCAGCGGTTCGTGAGTGGGTACTGAGCCAGCCAGCCACCAACACCTTCCTAGAACACCTAGTGCCGATGCTCAAGGCGCTGCTACCGGCATATCGCCTCGAAGGCAAGTCGTATCTGACCATTGCGTTCGGTTGCACCGGCGGACGTCACCGCAGTGTGGCCATAGCGGAGCACGTGACCGGGTTGCTGGCAGACCAAGCCCACGACCTACATTGCCGCCACCGCGACATCGCCCGCTAATGGCCGTGTGGCCGCTAGACAAGCAGACGACGGAACAGCTCGGTCAACATGCGGCTGACCGGGCTCGTCGAATAGGCCAAAACGGGCCAAACCAGCCAACCAGACCAAACTGGACCAAATCGGGTCCAATGAGACAGAGCCAAACTGAGCAAGTCCAATAGAGCAAAGAGGGTTGCAGCAAATGAGCGTGCGCGTAGGCGTCAACGGATTCGGTCGGATTGGACGCAACTTTTACAGAGCGGCGAACCGGCCCCGAGGTGACAAATCCCGCGGTGACAATGACAGTCACATCGGCGATCGCGACATTGAGATCGTGGCGGTGAACGACCTAGGTGACACCGCCACCATGGCACATCTGCTGAAGTACGACTCAGTACTCGGCAATCTCTCGCAGCATATTGCTGCCGCCGAGGGCGGAATTCTGATTGACGGCGAGATGCTGCCAGTTCTGTCAGAGCGCAACCCAGCAGATCTGCCCTGGGCCGATTACGGCGTGGATGTGGTGGTGGAGTCCACCGGCATCTTCACCTCACGTGACAAAGCCGCTACGCATCTTGACGCCGGAGCACCGCTAGTCATTGTTTCGGCGCCCTCGGCCGGGGCCGATGCCACATTCGTGGTGGGCGTAAACGACAACGACTTCGATCCAGCAATGCACAAGGTGGTCTCAAACGCGAGCTGCACCACAAACTGCTTTGTGCCGATGGTGCAAGTACTTGACCAGGCCTTCGGTGTGCAGCAGGGGCTAATGACGACGGTCCACGCCTACACAGGCGATCAGTCTCTGGTGGACGGACCGCATTCGGACCTGCGTCGGGCACGAGCCGCGGCGATCAACATCGTTCCGACTTCTACAGGCGCGGCCCGAGCCACAGGCTTGGTGTTGCAATCCATGGCGGGCAAGCTGGACGGAACGTCCCTACGGGTGCCCATTCCGGTTGGTTCCATTACCGATTTCACGGCAACGCTGGACGCCAGCCCCAGTGTCGCCGAAGTGAACGAGGCCTATGCAGCGGCGGCCGCCTCCGGCCCACTCGCAGGCGTTCTGGACTATTCCGAAGATCCACTCGTGAGCGGTGACATTGTGGGCAATCCGGCTAGTTGCGTATTCGACTCTGGACTAACCATGGCGATGGGCAACATGGTGAAAGTGCTCGGCTGGTACGACAACGAATGGGGCTACTCCAACCGGCTGGTGGACCTCGTAGACATCACCTGCAACCGATGAACGCTGTCGGCGACTTGCCGACGCTGAAAGACCTGGCGCAGCGGCTCGGCAACCTTGAAGGTCGGCGCATCTTGGTTCGTTGCGACTTCAATGTTCCGCTGCGTGAGGGTGAGGACAGTCGGCAAGAAATCGCCGACGACCTGCGCATTCGGTCAGCGCTGCCCACGCTGCGCTGGTTGACCGAGCAAGGCGCGGCTGTCACGGCGTGCTCGCACCTTGGCCGTCCCACAGGACCGACCGATACAAGCTGCTCGCTGGCACCTGTTGCTGGTCGCCTGAGCGAACTTGCCCCCCAAGTGGTGTTGGCAGAGAACCTCAGGTTCAATTCCGGCGAAACTGCCAATGATGCTGCGTTCGTGAGCCACCTCGTCAAAGGTCGCCTCGCTGCAAGTCTTGGTGCTACCTACGGTGCTACCCAAGGCGAGGCAGACCTAGCTTCGCTGCCTTTTGACGGCTACGTGAATGATGCCTTCGGCGCCAGCCATCGAGCGCACGCCTCCATAGTCGGACCGCCCCAGCACCTCCCGAGCGCGGCGGGCCGCTTGCTGCACCGAGAAGTAGAGGTGCTGGGTGGTCTGCGCAGCGAAGCGAAGAGGCCCTTCGTAGCCATACTGGGCGGCGCCAAGGTGAGTGACAAGCTCGGTCTGGTTGAAGCGCTGCTGTCGGTAGTCGACACACTGATCATCGGCGGGGCGATGTGCTTCACGTTCTTGGCTGCGCTGGGCCACCAGATCGGCGATTCGCTCTGGGAGCCTGACTTCGTGGAAACGTGTCGGCGTCTGTTGGACAAAGGTGCCAACGGTGCAAACGGCGTCAGCGGTGCGAACGGCGTCAGCAGCGCCAACGGTGGCAGCGGCGCGAATGTGGCTGGCAGTGGCAGCAGCGCCAAGATTGTGTTGCCAGTTGACATCGCGTCGTTAGACACTGGCGGCACGGTGCGCCAGATGGGCCGCAACCTGCCGGACGGATGCCGCGGCCTGGATATAGGCCCAGGTTCTGCGGCCGAGTTCGACGATTTGATTGCGTCGGCCCGGACGGTGTTCTGGAATGGCCCGATGGGCCTGTTTGAGGACGAGCGCTTCGCGGCAGGAACGCGTGCTGTTGCCCAGTCGATGGCTGACTCGCGGGCCTTCACCGTCGTAGGAGGTGGAGACAGTGCGGCGGCCGTCGCCCAGTTTGGCGCTGCGCCCTACATGGACCACATCTCAACCGGGGGAGGGGCGAGCTTGGAGCTCATTGAGCACGGTGATCTGCCTGGACTTGCCGCTCTGAGAGACTCACAACAACAATGAACGCCGCAACCATGAGCGCTGCAACTATGAACGCTGTAGCCATGAACACCAGGGTGACAATGTGCGCTAAGCCAGCGTTGCCAGGCGCGTCAGTTTTGGCAGGCTTGGCGGGAGTGGAGCAACTGTGAGCCGGGTTCCGTTGATTTCTGGCAACTGGAAAATGCATCTCAACCATCTTGAGGCCATCCAGCTTTGCCAGCAGTTGAGCTATGAACTCAGCCGCCACCGCTACGAACAAGTAGAGGTCAGCTTGCACCCGCCCGCTGTCGACCTGCGCAGTTGCCAGACCGTCATTGACGCAGATCGCATGGAGTTCAAGCTGGGGGCGCAGAACTGCCACGACCAGAACGAGGGGGCCTACACCGGCGAGGTCTCGGCGTCCATGCTCGCCAAGCTCAACGTGAGCTACGTCATCGTCGGTCACAGCGAACGCCGCACACTCTTTGGAGAGACCGATGAATTTGTGGCAGCGAAAGCCGCCGCGGTCGCCAAGGCGGGGATGGCGCCCATCGTCTGTGTGGGCGAGACGCTTGATCAACGCGAGTCCGGCCAAGCAGTTGATGTCGTTGCTGCGCAGGTACGAAGCAGCCTTGCCAAGCTCAAGAGGTCACACTTTGAGGCCTTAGTAGTCGCGTATGAGCCTGTGTGGGCTATCGGCACTGGACGCAACGCATCAGTCGAAGATGTGCAAGAGATGTGTGTGGCTATCCGGAAGGTGATCAACGATGTGGGCAGGGGAGCGGGCCAACTAGTCCGAATCCAGTACGGCGGTTCTGTCAAGCCGGTGAACGCTGCCGAGTTCTTGGCGCAGCCCGACATTGACGGTGCCCTAGTGGGCGGCGCATCGTTGGACGCGATCCAGTTCGCCCGCATAGTCCAGTACGCAGCTTCGACCAGCACGCCACTCTGACCGCCAGCAGAGCGCTGGCAAAGCGTCGGCCACCAGCGACCGACTGTCGGCGCCGTCTCCTCAGACCGTGACGCGCATGGCAACTCGCGTGTCAGTGCGCTAGAGGCTGTGCGAGTGCGATGCGGGCGGTCAGCAGTTGAAGGTCGAGGCGTGACAACACATAGACACCTTGGGTAGCTATCCGGCTGGGCTACGTCGACTCTGCGATTGCAGCTTGAGGCGGTTATGGATCGCCCGAAGGTCCAAATAGTCCTGTAGGAGCTGTCGTCGCTATCGGTGGTGGGTGTTTTAGTGGTAGGACGGTTGGTGTCGTTAGGCGCTTCGGTTTTCGTGATGGTGCGGGGTTGGTTCGGTTAGTGTTGGTTGCCTTTAGCTGGTATTCGCCGTCAAAGATGACGACTTGCCAGTTGTTGTCGTGTATTCGGTCGTGACACGACCAGCACACAAGCGTGAGATTATCGATCTGAGTCTTGCCGCCACGCGACCAGGGAACAATGTGGTGTGCTTCGCATTCAGTTGGTGGCGCGCCGCAGCCGATGCAGGCGCCGTCGCGGGCGATTAGTGCTCGACGTTGCGCCGCGGTAGGAGCACGGCTGGTGGCTGTCTCATATAGCGGCGTGAGACCGTCAGCGAATATCACCAGCGACAGATCGCAGTTACAAGCCAACCGCTGTAGTGTCTGAGGTGGAATCGGGCCAGTACCGGCGATCTCGGCGACGCCACCAGGTTCGGCTAGCAGTGATTTGACATCAGCCCGAACAACAATCTCAGCATTAGTACGCCGCGATTCTATGCGCCGCGCATTGATGTGCCCGGAATTGATTTGTTCAAGGTCGGTGTGTCCGGGGCTAGAACTTTCGGAGTACGCCGGTCGGGAGGTTGTGCTCGGCAAGTCGGTACCTCCGAGGTTGGTGCGCTCGGTGTCGGTGAACTCTGCGCTGGTAAGCCCAGCGTCGCTGTGCCCAGCGTTGGTGCATTGGCTGCTTGTGCGAGTTGGCGAGTTATTTGGTCGCGGGGTGGTGGCTTGCGGGCTGGCGGCTCTGGTCAGACCGTCTAGAGCATCTGCCATTCGTTGGTCTGGGGTTCTTGGTGCGTCGCTGGATGCCGCGTCGAAAGTGTCGCGTTTTTGTTGGCGGTCGGCTTGGCGCAATTGCTCTGCGTAGCGGCGTAGGCGCTGCTGAATGCGAGCACCCATTTCGGTGTCGAAGCTGCCGCGCATTTGCACACTGCCATCGTCACCACTCCAGAACTGCACATAACGTTGTTGCCAGTGACGACGATGTTGCGTAGCCAAGTCTTCAGCGTTCAGGCGACGCGTTGTCCAACGCTGCGCAGCGCGCGCGAACTCGTCTTCAGGCAACGTCTTAGCCAACTGCACCAACTCTGGTGAGTCCTTTACGGCCTGGTTGCCCGCTTTGCGGGCTGCTTGTAGGAGTTTGTCTGCGTTAGCGAAGCTGATTGCTCCTGCCGTTACTCCTTGGCGAGCCGCGGGCAGCGCGGTGAGGCCCGCCTCGGTGCGTATTTTGCGTTTAGCGTCGGTACGCGACAAGCCACTGACCTGGTTCAACAGACCTGCTCCGCCGTCGCCGTGACGTTGGCGTTTAGCAACTAGCGACGCGAGCGTGGTTTCAAGCACCTCAGCACAGGTACGTACCGTCTTGGCTGCAGTCAACGTCTGGAGCAGTTCAGCAGTGGGTGCAGCGTGAGCATGATCGATGGCTTTGCTGAGAATGTCGAGTGCCTTTTGCACTTCCAGGAACATGCGTTTATTATAACACCTTGATGTAACAGAAACGCGTCAATTTACCACGAAAATTGACCAATTTAGGATACCGACTACAACACTCAACAGCTAAGCCATTTATACCCAAATGGGCTTGTCGGGATATGAGGTCATGCACAGATATTGCCGACGCGCGAACCTGCCCCGGTATAGACCAGCTCCTATCAAGCAAGAAGGCCAGAGCAAGAAGGCCAGAGTAGCGATCGGTGATGAAGCACTCGACCAAAAGACCGCCACCGCAGCAGTTCAAACAAGCGCAGCGGCATATGTCAGCTTGCGCCCGCGCTGCCATTCCCAAACGATCACACCCTTGTCAGCGCCCGTGACGCTATGTGCGCGTGACGCCCGTGGCCAGTGATTCTTCAGGAGCTGCTCGGGTCAGCAGCATTAGCGGCTAAGCAGACCTAAAGTGCCAGCGTGCCTGCTGAATTGTCACCTTCTTCGTCACTGGAGTCCCGAATGATGCCCCGTTTTGCTGACGGCCTCGTGGCATTCGTGAAGCGAGACTGCCCCACATGCTGCGACGTGGAACCGGTGCTTGCCGAGCTGGCAAACCATGCGGCGCTCAGCGGGACAGTCTTGACCGTCGTCACACAAGACGATCCAGAGTTCATGTCTGGGCTCGCCAGTGAGTCTTGTGAGGTACTTCACGATGGTGACCTGGCCATGTCCTGGCACTGTGACATAGAGACGGTGCCGACACTCATGGCGGTAGTCGGTAATCGAGAGATGGCCCGCACGGTGGGTTGGAATCGCGGAAGCTGGGAAGCGCTGAGCGGTGCTGACGATCTCGGCGCGGGGCTACCGGATATGCGGCCGGGCTGTGGCTCAATGTCAGTGGATCCGCTGCTTGTCGATGAGTTGGCTGTGCGTTTCGGTGCGACTGCCTTTACGAGCCGCCAGGTAGAGCTGGCTTCAGCCGAAGATCCCGTTGAGGCGGCATACGACCGGGGTTGGTCTGACGGCCTGCCGATCGTGCCACCGACCCGGCAGCGGGTGGCCGCCATGCTCGCGGGCACTGCCAGGGCGCCCGATGAGGTCGTGGCAGTGGTGCCACCGGCGTTAGCGCCATGCACGGTGGAGAAGGTGGCAGTCAACGCTGTGATGGCTGGTTGCAAGCCCGAATACCTGCCCGTTGTGCTAGCTGCGGTGGAAGCTGCATGCACGGACACCTTCAATATGCATGGTCTGTTATGCACGCTGTGGTTCTCAGGACCGATTGTGATTGTGAATGGTCCGATCCGGCGTCGCATTGGCATGAACACTGACAAGAACGCTCTTGGTCAGGGCAACCGTGCCAACTCCACTATTGGTCGGGCTCTGCAGTTAGTAGTCCGCAACGTTGGGGGCGGCAAGCCAGGCGTTGGCGGCATTGACCGCTCGGCGCTCGGGTCGCCTTCGAAGATTGGTTGGTGCTTCGCAGAAGACGAGGAAGGACTACCCGACGGTTGGCCCCCGCTGTCGGTGAGTCGCGGTTTCGAACCCGGCCAGGACACCGTGACCCTGTTTGCTGGACACGGGCCAATTGGCTGTATCGACCAGGTTTCCCGCACACCGGACTCGTTGATCCGCACCATCGCCCAACAGCTCCAGTGTGTGGGCAATCGCAAGCTGACGAGCGAAGCCATGTTGGTGATGACGCCCGAACACATGGCGACTTTTGCCGACTCGGGTTGGACCAAGCGGGACTTCTATGACCGTCTTGATCCGCTACTGCAGATGGACCTTCACTTCTCAGTTCGCAACGCCGGTGGCATTGAAGAGGGGCTGCCTCGGGATTTCGTGGATCACCTGACGGGCTCTGGCGATGTCGGAGTTGGTGATCAAGCTGGCGACGGGGGAAGCGCAGCGGCTGACGGTGGGTTGGTGTTCGGATCTAACGAAGCATCAGTTGGTGGGGGTCTGCGCAAGCTGCCACCGTGGTCGCCGATGGTGGTTCGTGCTGGCGGGGGTGCTGGCGGCTTCAGTGCCATCATTGAAGGTTGGGTTCCCGGTGCCAAAGGGAGCACCCCGATTACACATCCGATCAGTAACTAGAGCCGACCACCAATCTGATCGACAACTAGAAGCGCTTCTCACAGACCCATCTGCGTTGCGCTCTGGCTGAGGTCCTGAGAGTCCGAGACACTCTTGCTGGCCTTGCCGGTGCTGGCCTTGCTGGCCCAGGAGAGTTCGCGGAGGATCTATCGAAGTTGGCACAGACGCTGGCTGGGGCGCTTGCTGCCTCGCTTGGCACCTATAGTCTCAATGCTCGTGATGATCTGGTTGGTCGGTGCAGTTCACCTAATTTCGGCGTTCGGGTTGATCGGCTTGGTGTTGCTGCACAGCGGCCGTGGCGGCGGCGTGTCGGACATGTTTGGTGGCACGGTGGGCTCTACTGCGGCTGGCTCCACGGTTGCTGAGAAGAACCTCAGCCGCATCACCGTTGTGGTTGCCGTCTCGTTTGGCTTCACCACCCTCATACTCGGTCTGCTGCTCGCCTAGCTTGTTGTTCACTTAGCACGTTGCTGGCGCAGCGGTTGCTGGGATGGCTTGGTGGTTGCTGGCATAGCGGTTGCCAGCCCAGCCACAGAGCTAGAGATCAAGCTGAAGATAAGGGCGCAAGGAGTTCGCATGGGACGTCACGCCATCAAGACACCGCCGCACCACGGCACCTGGCCGGAGTTTCTAGCCATTTGGCAGGCCGCCGATGAGTTCGAGGTCTTTGAGTCGGCGTGGAACTGGGACCACTTCTATCCCTTGGCGCCTCCCTACGACGGCCCAAACCTGGAGGGTTGGACGATGTTGGCTGCGCTGGCGCAGGCGACCACGCGGATCCGTCTAGGCGCAATGGTGAACGGCATGCACCATCGCCACCCTGCAGTGACTGCGAACATGGCTGCGACACTGGACCATATTTCCAACGGCCGCTTTGAGCTGGGCATGGGCGCCGGTTGGAACTTTATGGAGAGCGACGCCTATGGCATCGACCTTGGGCCGCTGCGGGACCGCTCCGACCGGCTCGAGGAAGGTATGGAAGTGATCGTCAAGCTGCTGACAGAAACGACCACCACGCACAAGGGACGCTTTTTTGAGCTCACCGATGCATGGTGCGAACCTAAACCGATTCAGGCCCGTATCCCGATTGTGATTGGCGGTCAGGGCCGCCTGCGGACGCTGCGCACTGCGGCGAAGTATGCAGATCAGTGGGACATGACGTTCCCACCCGACGTTGCAGCATGGCGGGAGCTTGACGACGTGTTGCGGACGCACTGCGAACGAATCGGCCGCGATGAGTCTGAGATTGACCGCTCAGTACACCTCGGTTTCGAGACTGACGGAGACCCCAAGAAGGCCGTCGCGGGAGCGCAAGACTTCTTCGAGGCGGGCGTTGACATCGTCGTGTGGTCGTGGCGAGGAGCGTTTGAGCCAGCTCCCCTTGAGACGTTGGCAACCGCAATAGACGAGGCTTGACCTAGGGGCCGGATCCTCTCCGGGCGACCGGCCATGCGTCGCTATGCTGACGGCCCCTGAAATAGCCAGCTAGTGGTTGATTTTCGGGGTGTGAGTCGGAGTGGCGGAATTGGCAGACGCGCTAGACTAAGGATCTAGTGCCCGAAAGGGTGTGGGGGTTCAAGTCCCCCCTCCGACACCACGGCAAACCCCCTGAAACACGCGGTTCTTGAGGCCTAATGGTCCCGATAACACGCCTCAGGGGTGTCGTTTGCTAACGGATTTGCTAACGACAGCTGCGTATGCGTGCTGGCAGCCGGCTGGTGTCGGCTGCGGAGCGCAGGCCTGCGTTACTTCGTTGGTCGCGGTTCGGCGCGCTCAGCTCGGTTGCTCGCACTTAGCTCGGAGAGTCCAGTTGGCGTATGAGGGGATCTGAGAAGTCCGTGACGGCGGTCAGGAGTTCAGCGAACGCCTCAGGGGTCTCCGCCAGATCCTGCTGGCGCCGCCATGCGGACCATCGGGGCTGCGCGACCGCCGGATAGTCGGCGAGGACCTCAGCGAGGGGACGCAGCCGGACGTCGCGGTGGGCGGCCACGGTCCCGATGGAGTCACGAAGGGTGGCTTGGTCGTGTGGTCGCGCTGCGAGGTTGGCGATGTCGACGAAGTCGCGCCATCGGGTGTTGGCGGTGCCGCGTTGGAGCGCAGTGACGATCTTCTCGGCGATGACGAGTTCGATGCGGTAGCCCACGATGGAGATCGGTTTGCTGCCGAGGAGGCGTGGCACGTCGATTCGCTGAGCTGGCGGCTCCAGGGGGTCGCCGATGTTGATGTCAACGTGGAACCGGATTCTTGCGGTGACCAGGGTGCAAGTGACGCTGGCGCGGGTGCTGGGGTAGAGCTGGTCCTCGCGGATTGTTTTGATGGTGGTTGCAGAGGCATCGAATTCGAGACCGTCGTCGATGTCGATCTCCAGCACGTCGTTGACGACGGTGAGGAGATGCTCGGCGTCACCGCTCACGTCCGTGGCAGCGAAGTCAAGGTCGCTAGTCGGGCGGCGGCTGTCGAACGCTGCGAGGAGGACTCCGCCCTTGAGCACGAGATTCTCGTTGTGCGGCGACACTGCGAGGCGACCGAGGAATCCTTCGAGGCCGTAGCACTGGTGGAGTTCATCGGTGCGCCGGCCCGTGACTTGTGCGAGTCGACGCAGGTCGAGGTAGGCGGCTCCGGCCGGGTTGTCGCGTGACGGTGCAGCGGTCACAGCAGTGTCTGGAGCGCGTTGCGTATTGCAGGTTCGGCAGCGGGGAAGTCACCGGCGAGTTCGAGGAGTTCGGCCGGTTGGTTCCCGCGCTCGTTTAGCCAACGTTTGAGCGCGTCGGTGGCTTGCTCGGTGCCGTAGAGGTGGCGCAGGCGGTAAGCGTCGATGACGGATCGGGCGGGGGAGTAGATCCCGATCGTGAGGTGGTCGACGACGGGAAGCTCTTCGCGTCCGATATCGAACGTGTCGTCGTCGAAGCGATGCCAGTTGGCAGGAGCTTGGGTGCGTGGCGCTCGCCGGGAGCGCGGCAAAGCGACGTTGATCGACGCGGGGATGTCGTCGGTAAGGTCATGATGCGCGAGAACTGAGGTGAGGCACATCGTCGCCTGCGGGGCCCGGATCGCGATCTCGACTAGGTCAAAGTCCGCGCTCAGGTCAGGCTCGGCGTAGATGCCACGGGCGACACGCAGAATGTCGCCCCGGTCTCGAGCGGCGTAGAGATCGCGGTCAGACCAGCCCGCACCACGGGCGTCGGCGTGCGTAAAGACGCTGGCCAGTTCAGTCCGGGTTGTGGGGTGAGGCATGTATGAGAATGTAGCCAGAGCATGCCCTGGTGGCTCTATATTCATACATGAGTCAGGTGAGTCTGCACGTGCTCAGTTCTGTGGCTGATGCGCTGACACGGTGAGCCTGCACAACAGTCGTAGATGCCAGGGGGTCTCTGGGCCACTTGCCCGGACGACGCTTACGTCGATACGCGCCCGGCGATCCAGATAGCCGTGGATCTCGTCGAGCAGGTAGTCGGGGATCCAGCCCAGCGGTTGGGAGCCATACACGATCTGGATTGCTGCTGGGTTGTGCGGGTTGGATGGCTCTGGGGCAAGCGTGAGTGGGGAACCTGGATCGAGTCGCGAGATAATTGCGGCGATTGCGTCCGGTGCGCCTGCGTCGGCGTGACGTGCTCCAGAGGCCAAGACGAGTCGCTCGATGGAGCCATCCGGGAGTTCGACGGGTTCGGGCACCACCTGAATGCTGTCGTGGGGAGATCCTGAAGGCGCTCGCGACAGGAGTTCGATCGGGGTTGCGTTCTCTCGGGTGAGCCCGAGTGCCTCGAGAGTTGCGTCGTAGTTCGGGTCTGCAGCACTGGTGAGACGTGCTGCAAAGAACGGGAAGAGTTCCTTGGCCTGATAGGTCGCCGAGAGATCCGGGAACGATGGGAAGGGTTGGAACGTGGGGCTCGTCTGCGCTGCTGCGGTGTAGGTGTAGACGAAGTGGTGCGGCTCGGCTTCGAGCCAGCCCACATGGACAAGACGTCGGGTCTTGGAGTCCTGCCAGATCACCCGGAACTCGCGTCGGCCGGAGTTGACGGGGGTCGGGCTGTCGAGAACGTCAAGCTCGACGCTCTGTCCGTTGAGGTCGACGCAGAGCTTGAGGCTGCCTCCGAGGGCAGCGACGTATTGGTCGAGGGTTGAAAGGAGCAGGTCGCCCTGGCGTTCGGTTCTGGAGACCGCGGACTGCGTGGTGCCCATCGATGTTGCGACCCGTGCCTGTGATCGGCCAGCCAGCTTCCGTAGTTCGGCAAGGCGCAGCGCGCCCGACTCTTTGGAGGCCAAATCGAGCGTCCTTTGCGTGTGTTAGAATATCGCGATGATGGTATAGTACATGAACATGCTATTCTTCAGAGGTGTACCCAACACGAAACAGGAGCAAGCTCAGATGTCAGATCGATCGACGCCGCGTGTGAACACGCGCCGCATGACTGAGGGGGACAAGCGCGGCGGGCAGAAGCCCGCGCCGAACCCGCCGCCTCCCCCGACCTCCAAAACCCCGCCGTCGGCGCCGCCCGCGCCCAAGAAGAAGTAGTTCTAGCGGTGCCGACGTCGTTGCTCGGGCTCTTGCTCTTCGTGATTTCGGTCTTCCCGGGCATCGGCTACCTGCTCGGTCGAGAGGCGCGGCACCCAACCCGGGATCACAACGGCTTCCGAGAGACCGCATCGATCGTGTTCTCCGGAATCATCGCGGTGACGATCGCCACCTTCGTCTTCGCCGGAGTACGCGCTCTGGCTCCTTCCCATACACCTGACGTTGGGGAACTCTTGCGTGATCCGGACCCTTACATTAGTGCAAACCTGCCGTACGTCAGCGCGTGGGCCGTCGGGATTCTCTTGCTCGCCGCGGCTGGCGCCTACCTCTCGGGGTTCGCCGCGCCCCGACTCCGCGGTGGAGTCGATTTCGAGTCGGCCTTGTGGAAGGCGTTCAACCACAAGCCCGACGGTGTCGAATCGCATCGCGTGCATGTTGGCTGCGAGCTGGCCGACGGCTCCTACGTCGCCGGTTGGCTGTGGAGCTACGCGACGGCCGTGAAAGAGAATCTCGATCGAGACCTATTGCTCGTTGCACCGATCACCTTCCGCGCAAGCAACGACGACGAGGAGGTGTCACTGGGCCACGCTGCGGTGGTAGTCGGCGCCTCGAAGATCAACTTCGTCGGCGTGACCTACGTCGAGCTCGAGCCAGACAGGCACGAGGACCTCGCGGCTGATGGGGGAAGGGCGGCAGCGTGACGAATGGGCCTCTTCAGTTCGCACGCGATCTGGTGCTATCGGTTCGCGCGGCGCCCATGGCCGCTGTCCGCAACGCCGCGATCGGTGGCGGGTTCGTGTGGGCCGCAGTCGAGCCAGCGGCCTTCTTCATTGGCTGGCTCGAGAAGAACAAGATGCCGCTGCTACTCGCCGCGCTTCTGGTCGTCGCTGTCGTTTGGGTTCGAAGTACACATCACCCCCGTCATCGACAGATCGAGCGGTTCGGCACAAGGATCGAGGTGTCGTTCGGCGATCTCTTCGACACCGAGGGCGTGCGGATAATCGCGGTGAACGATTTCTTTGACGGTCAACTCGACGCACATGTCGCGCGCTCGAGCCTGCACGGCCAGCTGATCATCCGAGAGTACGGCGGCGAGCCAGGGCCGTTTCGCACGGACGTCGATCGCTCGCTCAAGACCGCGACACCAGAACGAGTGCGGCGGGCCTCCGGTCGCGGAGGCCGGTACAGGATCGGCACGACGGCCACCGTCCACAAGAACGGACACACCTACGTGCTCGTGGCCCTCGGGTCCACGGACGACGAGACCGCCAAGGTCAGCGCCACGATCGCTCAGCTCGCACAGTGCCTGGACTCCGCCTGGGTCGCAGCCCGGGCCAGTGTCAATGGCGATGCCATTGTCTGTCCTTTGATGGGGTCCGGGCTGTCCGGCATCAACATGACCGCTCCCCAGCTGGCCAGCCTGATCCTCGCAAGCGCGCTCGAAGCAACCGGGCGCCAGAAGGTCTCACACGCCATCCGGCTCGTACTGCCCGAGGCACAGTACGGCCGCATCCACCTCGACCGTCTACTGCACCCCATCAAGGACTAACCCCATGGCCTACCGCAACGGTACCTACGCAGCGTTTCACGCCCAGGGCACGAGCGACCCGACCAAATCCGACATCAAGTACTTCAACCTGATGAAGGCATGGAACGCCAGCGTCAACTTCAACTTCATCAACAGCCACGACAAGGTGGCCTCAGTACGCGACTCCAGCAAGCGAGAGACACTCCGAACATCGCTCGTCACCCGCCTCCGCAACTCGAAGAACCTCGTTCTTCTCACGTCGTCGACAACGAAGAACGACACTGATTGGGTCCCGTTCGAGATCAGCTACGCCGTCGACACCTGCAAGCTGCCGATCATCGCGGCCTACGTCGAGCACTCACATCCTGTGGTCGACCCGTCCGGCTTCCGCTGGCTCTGGCCCGCCGCGCTCCAGCAGCGCATCGACAACGGAAGCGCGCACGCCATCCACATCCCCTTTGCTCGAGATCCGCTCGCATCCGCAATCTCGCAGTTCAGCGTCGCCAACTACCCAAGGAGTGCTGGTCTAGGCCGCTACAGCAACGAGGCCTATCGTGGCTGGGGGCTGCTGTGAGTTCGGAGCCAGCGACGAGTAGGAGCGAAGGGTCATGAGCCACCGCAATGGGATCTACATCGCCTTTCACGCCAGCGGCACTACTGACCCGACCGACGAAGCATCGGACATCAAGTGCTACAACCTGTTCAAGGCATGGGATCAGGACGACGATCGCGAGTTCTCGTTCGTAGCGGTCATCGCGTCAAGTCCTGCGACGAGGGCAACGGGGGTGTCGTTTTGCTAACGGCAGCGCCGCGCTGCGAGGGGCAGAGACCAGAATCAAGTGCTCTTCGACCGGCTAAAATGCCGGTCGGTGCAAGGAATCTCCGCTCGGTGCGGCTGCGCGCCGGAGGTTCCCCTTGAGTTCAAGTCCTCCTTCGACACTACCACTAACCCTCGGTGCGACCGAGAGCTGAGCACACCGGTCCTCGTGGTCGTAGAGCACTTCGAGCTGAGCGGCCTCGTAGACACGGCGGCGATCTTCAGGTGAAGCAGCCGATAGAAGCGAGATCGCGTCAGCAAAGCTCCCAGCAGCCTCTCTAACCTCGGCCTCGGTGAGACCGGTGCCTCTGGTTGCTTAGCGTAGCCGTAGTTCAGCGGTCTTGCGTTCGGCGCAGGCCCGCTCGGTCCGCCGAGTGAAGCTGGCAAGTGAGTCCGGGTCCTCGCTCAGCCCCAGAGCGGTCTTGAAGCTGTCGTTCCGCTTGTCGATCTCTCGGATCTCTCGTCGGGCGGCAAGCTCCTCGGTTTGCCCGGCATCGTTGAGGCCCACTGCGGCGAGGGTTGCGATGGTCTGGTTGATGTGGTCGTCATCGAAGAGTTGGGCGAGCCACTCGTCCATTGCTAGTAGGAGCTGGTCCTCGCGAATCGACAGATATATCGGATGGTCGATACCGGGGTACTCGACCTCAATGCGGCAGCGATACTGGAGGTGCCCCGCACGGTGTTCGCTACGAGCTTCCGTTCGCCCGAGTTGCAGGTGATCATGCCCTTGATCCGGTAGCTGTGGTTCGGTTGCCTGCGGGGAGACGATCGGCGAGTCCTGGCAGTGAAGACGGCCTGGACTGCTTGCGATTGCTTAAGTGGGACGATCGCTTCGTGGGCTCGTTCGTTGGACCACTGCCAGTCGTTCTCGGCATTCCAACGCTGCTTGGCTAAATTGTCAGCAGCGACGTCGTCCACATCGGGGCCCCTCGTCTCCTCCTTGACCAGCCCGCACTAGGCAGCCGGTGTATCGGGGGTTCTTCAGAACGGTCCGCACCGCGCTCTGCCCCCACTCGCCGTGTCTTGAGGAGCAGTGTCGATTCTTCAGTTCAGGATCCGATGCACTGCGCGAGAGGATGCCATCAGCGGTGAGCGTCGAGGCGATAGCCTTGATAGCAGCACCAGCGAGGAACTCGGCGTAGATCCGTGGAACGATCAGCGCATAGTCGGGGTGGGGCTCGAGAACACGGAGCCGCTTCCCGTCGAGTGCCTCAGAGGGATCCGGGTGGGGACCCGCGTCCACTAGCCGGTATCCGTAGGGCGGGTGCCCGCTTTGGTACTAGCCGTCAAGCGCGACCTGGGGGTTCATCGCAGTCCGGACGGCGAGTCTTGATCCGGTTGCGCTCGCCCTTTCCCATGCCGCCATCGAGGTTCACGATTAGATCATGGGTGCCGGATGTCGGGTCGACCGGGCCGCCGATCGCAGGAACCCACAGCTCGACTCCGAAATGCATGAAGAGCGGAAAGATGTCGCCGAACTGCGTGCCGCAGAATTCTAGTTGCGGCCGATCGTGCCCCCCAAAGGCATGGTCGATGCACGCGCCCCAGTTGGTCGGGGCCTGGCCAATAATGCAGCCGATGGATGGTGTTGTGGTGGGTGGGATCGGCGTCTTTCGGAGGATCCCGAGAAGCACTGGCTGAGGGCAGACGAATTGGGCGTTCGCACGCACGGAGAGGTGAAGATACGGTCTGGTGGTGTCGCCAACACCGGGCGTTCCCGGTTCTCCACCGGATAGCCCAACCGGATCGCCAGCTGCGACCTCGGTTCTGGCCGCGACGGTGATGAGTGAGAGTTGGCGGTAGATGTACCGAGCGTCGTCGACTCCGTCGAGGATGACGGTAATGCCGCATACGCCGCCGCTTCCTGGCGTGTAGACACTGGCGTCGGTCACGACGGCGGCGATGATTCCGTCGGTCATGGCGAACAGTGGCCTGCCAACCGGGATGCGACATCGAAGGCTGGATAGTCGTGATGCGGTCGGACAGCGAGCGCCTCGGTGGCGTATTCCAGAGGAAGGGGGGTAGGCGTAGCCGCCAACGAGCGGACCAACAGCTGAGAGTGGGCCAGCGTACCGAGCCGCCCAGTCCAAGACGAGTTAGACGTACTCGGTCGAGCGGTTGTAGGCGAAGATAGCCGCCTGTATGTCGTCGACCGATACATGCGGGCAGAGATGTGCCACCGTCGCCGGAATGGAGTCGAAGATGTTCTGAGGATCGCGGGCTCCATCACCTTTGCCGTCTCGTCCATAGATCCGCCACGACGTCAGGATGAACTGGGACTGACCGGCTGCCCGGTCGCAGGTTCGATCGCCGTCCAGGGTCCCATTGTCGGCGTCGGCGATCGCAGCGGTCCCGGTCCGGCCGTTGAGCGCGATCCCGATGATGGGAGGCTGAATCCTCCCGTCCGCTCCGATCTCGGCGCCACCGAATCGTGCGTGGTTGGACTCGACCTTCCCTACGCCAGCGAGCACCTGCCAGGGCAACCCGACGTGGGCGTGGGCATCGACTTAGTAGAGTTCGAGGAGGAGCGGCGGAATGTCCCCGAGTGCCTCGTCGGATGGATCGAGCCGTGCCCCCCCGGCGGCGGCCGCGCCCCGATGCTGTGCTAGCAGCAAGCGTCGCGAGACCGAACAGCGCGACGAGTGGCAGCGCGAGCAGCCCGGTGGCTGCGGTTACGGCCGTGACCATCATGTCGGCTCCGCCGAAACCACGACCCAGCGAGCGTCCCTGAGAGCGACGAAGACCTCGAACAGTCGAACTTCGATCGCCGATTGCGCTTCGTGGACCTCGACCGTGACGATCACACGCTGTACCGACGATGATCCCGCGGAGGTTCGCTTCCAGCCCGACGATCAGCAACTGCTCGGGGCGGGTGCCGCATGGCTCGTCACCGAAGCCACGACGGTCGAAGCCGCCTTCCTCGATGCAGCCCTCTCACCGGTTGAGGCCCTCGTAGCGGTGGATGCCCGTTCGGCTCACTATGCGTGGCTGCTGCACGAGCCGATGATCTACACCCTCATCGAGACGACGGTCGCCGACGCGGCCTACCGACGAGGAGAGATCGCACTCGCCAGCGGCGATGTCGTCAAGGCGCGCTGGGCCGCCGAGAAGGGCCTTGCGATCGTTGGCGGACAGGAAGTCATGTACCGGATGAAGATGAAGGCGGCATCGGATGCCAGTGACCTCGACGGCGTCAACGCCAACTACCGGGGAGCCCAGCGAGTGGCGGAGCCCTACGGCTACGACGACGAGGTTCAGCCGGAGACCCAAGAACTGTATGAAGGGCTGACTTGACGAACCGCCGACGGCTACCGTCAGGGGTCGGCGTCTTCGTCGTAGGGCAAAAGGTCCAGGCCGAGTCGCCGAGCCCGTTCCCGAAAGGCCTCTGCACCGCCTTCCAGCACCTTACAGACGGATCGGCGAATCGATGGGTCTTCGAGGCCGCCGGAGTTGTAGTTGATCTCTGGAAGGCGACCTTCCTGCAACGAGCCGCAGCTCGCGACGATGACCTGGTCGACGTCCGTGTTGACTACGAGGTTAGCATTGTGCGTGACCATGATGATCTGACGCCGCTCGCTCGCCAACCGGAATAGCCCGACTAGTTCGGAGTGCACCGACTCGGGGTCGAGGTTCTCCTCCGGTTGATCAATGATCAGCGGACCTGTCTCTTGCAGGTCGACGGCGAGATAGAGCAGGAGCAGGACGATCCCGCGTGACCCGGGAGAGAGGCGTTCAATGCTGAGACCGTCGTACTCGAGGCTGTACCGGAGAGAGATGTGGTCTGTTCCGTACAGCCAAAGCGAGAATCTGTTCTCCCACTCATCGGCTGATGCAGCGCCCTTTGACGGAGTACGGCGGTGTTTCCACAGGTCGTCTTCGTGCTTTGCTGCAAACGCTTCGATCGCCTCAGCCGCCTTCTTCGCATCCCCAATTTCCCAAGCCTCAAGTAGATCCTGACGAGCGACCTGAGCCAGCTGACCCTCGCCGCGAAAAGGACCCTCAGTGCGGAGGTCGAGTAGCGCCTCGCCCCTCGTTGCCCAGGCGTCCAGGTCGACGACGCGTCGGACAGCGAACCTGAGTTTCGCGATCGATCCGCTGTTCGCGATCTGTTCGCTGAGTGTTTTGAGCACTTTGTCGATTGGAGCGTAGAGCTTGCGCAGCTCTTCTTCCTCAGTGAGGAGAGCTCGAAAGTACGAGCGGTAGCGGTCGAGCCGCTGCGCGACCAACTCGTCGGTCGAGGCCGCCTCATCGCGACCGATTTCTTCCTGCATGCTGTCGATCGCGGCCTTTAATTCTGCGGCCGATTTTGTCAGTCTGGTGAGGTCCTGTGCCCTCGCCTCGTCGAGGCCTATGAGTTCCTCCAGACGGGACGCTTCTGCTTCCAGTAGTAGAACTGACAGTTCGCGCAGCCGGGGTTCGTCGAGCGCATCAAGGTCTTGTTCTGCCGATCGGTCGGGAGCCTCTCCGACTAGCTGCTCATGCGCAGACCTGCACTGCTCGAGTGCGGTGGCGACGACACCAGTGACATCACCCGCGAAACTGACCGCGAAGGCGGCCCACTCGTCATTCTCGAGGGCTGCCTTCGAGTGCTCATGAATGAAGTTCTGCTGCCAGCGAGGAAACTCTTGGTCAATGACTCTCTTCGCCGCTCGTTGGAGCGCCTCTAGAGCCGTGAGTCGTCGGTCGAACGCCTGCGCTGCGATCCGGCGGTCCTGCAACACCTTTGCCACGAGCTCGTGTCGTTGGGTGTTCGATTCGTCCGAATCCTCCGTGAGCTTTGTGATCTCCTTCGTGATGTCATCGTGGTTCGACCGCACCAAGTTAAGTTCCTCCTTTCGTTGATCGAGCGTTCGTTTACGTTGACGGATGGAGTTGACCCTTTTACTGAGTTCGAAGACACTCTCTAACTCTTGGCGCTGTTCTGTTCGAGCGGACGTGAGGCGAATTTCGAGTAGCTCACGGAAGCTCTGCGCACCCTGGCGCTGATGCACTGGCCACGACGCGTAGATGACGCGCTCGATCTCAGCGAGGAGTTTTTCGGTGACTCCATCCGCTGCGCAGAGATCTTCCACGAACTGCTGGCTGAGGTAGCGGACGGGTGGGACGTACGAGGTGGATAGATCACCTGAGCGGAAGTCGCATGATGTCTTCTCGCCCTTGCTCCACGAGACCTCGGCAGACGTCTCATGCAACAGGTTCCCGGCCCGGCGTACGAACGAAGCGTTGTTGTCGAATGGTACTTTCGATCCTGCTGCTGCGGCAATCAGGTCGGCGAGGGCAGTCTTGCCGGAACCCCTGGCTCCGATGATGGCGACGAGCCCGGGATTGATGTCAAGCGCTGATGACCTGAACCATTGCTCGTTGGAGACGGCTACCCGTGTGATGCGTCCATAGGCGGTCGACGAGGCAGGGGCCTCCTTTCCGATGTGTCCTCTAGTCTCGGGTGACAGACATGCAAGCCGAAGCGTCTCGAAGTCCAGGCCGCCTTTCACCCAGCTGAAGCGCTCGAAGTCCGGCTTTCCGAGTCTCGAGGTCGCGTGCGCATCGCTTCCGTGGAGGCACAGTTTGGGGCCGCCGTAGATTCTGTCCAGCTTCGCAGGATTGGCTGCCCCTTGGCCTTTCCAGAAGTCCGCCTGCTGAGGGGTTGCGCTGAAGACGATGTCGGTGAATGACTCGATGGATTGCCTTAGCGCATCGAAGCTCCCTCCCTCGACCCGGAGCCCAGACGTGCCATCTCTCTCCCCGCCAGCAACGGCAACGAGCACGTTGTCTTGCGCCCACTTGTTGCTCATGAGCTTATCGTGGAGCTGTTGGAAGTTCACTTTGAACTGCGTAATGCCGATCCGCAGAGCTGGGTCCTCGAGGGAAGGATGATTGGCTGAGTAGGCACTGCCTAACCGGGTGAGGTCCTTCGGCGTGGCTCGATAGGCGACACCGTTATAGTTGAATTCGAGACCCGCAAGAAACTGGTCGAGGGCGTCAGTTTCTGTCGGTGCAACGAGCAGGTGGATGTTCACGGCACGGTTGGACTTCGTTCTGTTGTCGAGCCGGAGCTCGACGTTCGGGAAGGCGAACCTGATTGAGGGGGCGACACCGCGGGTGAGGGCCTCTTCTACCCTCTTGTAGCTCTCTGTCGTGAAGTAGTCCGTGACTCCGATGGCTTCGATCGGGGGCACTTGTGCCGCAAGTATTGTCAGAGCTTCGTCGATCGTCGTGTCGCCGAACTGATCGTTCAGGAGGGTTCCGGGCATGTGGACATGCGGGTCCCAGCGTCGCCAGAGTGAGCCCTGGTTATTCGACGGACTCATGGGAGAGCTGCGTACAAGACGTAGTACCTCACGAATTCATGTACCATAGCATGTGACAGTACGAGGGTTTGCGCTGGACTATTGGATGTTAGGGGCCGAGCGTCCTGATGCTGTTCGGCCTGGCGTCGAAGACTCCGCGACGACCCTGACTGTCGTAGCGGAGCGAACCTACAAACGCTATGGCGGTGCGAGGCCTAAGGGGTTGCTGGCGATAGGGCGGCAGCCAGAGTGATGCGGCGAGCCGGAGACGTGCTGGCCTTTCGGTAGTTCTCAGTTGTAGGGCGACCCGCAATAATGAGGTTTCGTGGACCGCTGGCTGGGCATCGAGCACGGCGCCGCTCGCGACGACGGAGTGGGGGACTGGTTGGCCCGAAGCTGTTGTCAGGGAGTTCGACATCGCGGGCAGTGACGAGGAGACGGCACCCTCGTCTGCCCGCGCTCAGGTCCCGCCACGTTCGCTCACGGAGCCTGCCGACGACGAGCGCCCGGCGGCTTGTCCGGCCGTAGCGGCTGATCGTGCCAGCGAGAGTGAGTCTCCTTCAGGCCTACACGGCTGTATTGGCGCAGGCGAAGCCTCGGTACTTCATCCTCGAGAACGTCTACGCACTCACCTTCAACAACAAGGCGAGCCGACCGGCCTTTGAGCGCCTACTCAAAGAGATCACCGGTGCTGGCGATGACTGCCGGTGGGGAGTCTTGAACGCTGCGGACTACGGCATCCCGCAAGCTCGGCCTCGCCTTTTCATCTTCGGAGCTAGGAGAGGCGAAACGATCCCGTAGTTACCTGCGCCGAGTCATCACGGTGATTGGGAACGACGCAAGACTGGAGGCGGGCCGCTGCCTCACGTCACGACCGGCGAGGCGCTGGACGGCCTTGTCACCGACGCGGAGCCTGGCGAGATCGTCCACGGTAAGTGGGGGGCATCTCCTCAACGAGATCCCGCCTGGCGACAACTATCTCCACTACACCAAAAAGCGAGGGCATCCGAACCCGATCTTCGAATGGCGTTCGCGGTACTGGTCTTTCTTGCTCAAGCTGGACCCGGCTCGTCCGTCGCCGACTATTCAAGCCCAGCCTGGCCCTAATGTTGGACCGTTCCACTGGGAAGACCGACGACTTCGTGTTCCTGAGCTTCGCAGACTCTTCACGTTCCCGGATGACTTCGACTTTGTGAGTAGCCGAGTCTCGGCGTAGTCGCAGGTTGGTAACTCGGTTCCGCCTTTACTGGCGCAGCGTGTTGCGCAGGGAGTGGCGTCCGTCGTCTAAGTTCGTGGTTGCTCGATGAGTTCCGAATTCGAGTGAACCCATGACTTGTTGATGCGCTGAATCGCCTTGATCCGCTCGGGGTCCTCATCCCACGGTTCGAGTTCGTGGGTCCAGCCGAACCGGAACGCACTGCTTGGTCGTCGGTGAGAAGACGGCCAAGGTGGTGTTCGGCGACGCCGCCTCGGACAGCGACGCCCAGTCGAAAGTTCCGTTCGATGATGCCCAAGATCGTCGGGGCGTCCACGCCAGAGAATGACTCAAGCTGGTGGGGCTCGGAGTCCGATACGACGTATCGTTCAGCGAGGGTCTGTCGGAGATCGGGTGAGGGATCAAGGCTGGAGGCGCGGGCCTCGAAGCGCGCATAGTCAAACAGACGGTGGGGGCGAAATCCTTGTGCGCTCGGGGATTGTTCTCAACCACCACGATTGCACAAGCAGGCTCACCTGATCAGCCTGCTATCAACTTCCATGTCCGTTACACCGATGGATGTCACAGGGGTTCACTACGATTCGGGTTGTGACGGTGCGCCGCAATCCCTCTGGACGTCCGGCGGACACACCTGATCACGTTTGGCGGCGTCAGATGGACGCCGTCCGCGCCCGCACAATTCCGCAACGGCTTGAGGAATGGCGTCAGCTCAACGTGGCGGGTGCCGTCATGGAGGAGAGGTCGGTGCGAATGCGCCACCCTGACTACGACGACAGCGAGGTCTTCTTGGGTCTTGTCGTTGTCCGCTATGGCCCTGAACTCGCCAGCGAAGTCTGGCCTGAGTCGGTGGGAATCGAACCCTGATCGATCTCGCAGCCGCACTGGAGCGCACGGTCCATGCCCTTGAATCTGCTGGACTAGACTACGTCGTGGTCGGCTCAACAGCCGCGGCGGCGTGGGGGACGCCCCGGATGACTCGCGATGTGGACATCGTGGTAGTGCTGGTGCCCGATTCAGGCGAGGCGGTCCTCGAAGCGCTTCGGGGAAGCGAGGTCTACTTCCCGGAGTCAGAGGCCCGTCGGGCGGTCACCTCTGGAGGCACCTTCAACGTCCTTCATCCCCAAAGCGGCGGCAAGGTCGACATCTTCGCCGTTCCGACCGAAGACGCGTTCACCCAGTCTCGCATTGCTCGACGAGTCCGCGCTGAAGTTCTCGGAATCGAGACATGGATCGCCGCGCCCGAAGACGTCGTGCTGGCCAAGCTCCGATGGCGCCTGGAATCGCGCTCCGAGATCCAATGGCGGGACTGCGTCGAGATCGCTGCCATCAACGATCTCGACGTCAACTACATGAACCGATGGGCAGCCGAGCTAGGAGTACAGGACGATCTGGCCGATCTGCTCGACGAACAGGCCTGATTCGTTCGCCTTGGGGTGATTCACCCTGGGTTTGCGCAGGCTCTGGGGGTGCCTGGGACGTTCCTATAGATGCCAAGTGCGGGTGGTGAGGGTGGCGACGTCGAAACTACGACGGATCAGACTCGGCTGGGCATCATGAGCTGGTGCTGGCGGTGCCTGGAACGGCGGCCACTTTCGCGTTAATCGGTCTGCTCGTCTACTACGGCGCAACGAACGCCGATTCGCCGAACTCGGTCACGTCGTTCTTGGTGGAGGCAGGGGGACCGCTGCTGGGCGGCGCTGTTGCCGCGGTGTTCGTCGTGATCATGCGGATGCCGGGCGTCCTCAAGCATTGGGTGAAGTGAGAGATTCACAGACCCGGCGACTGCTTCGAGCGAGCCTCGGATGTTCGCCCGATGCGGCGGTCAGGCTTGGTCGAAGGCTGTCCTGTCGAGTTCGAGGTCTCGCATGATCGCGCGCACGGCTCCGAGGCGCAGGTCGCGCCCTCCCCAGTTGGGGATCGTGGTGCGGCCGCCCGTGGCCGGGTTGCGCCAGATTTCGTGCGAGCCTCGCGACTGGCGATCGAACTCGCAGCCGAGCGATTTCAGTTCCCGATAGGTCACACTGCGATGACGAGCTCGCCCGCTGCGGCGATGGGCTGCGGGAGTTCGTCGCCGTGCTCCTCGTAGGATGCGATGAAGTCCGCTGCGACTCCGTCGAGGTTGTGCAGCGCTTCTTCGGCGGTCTCGCCCCATGCGCGGCACCCCGGCAGCACCGGCACTTCGGCCAAGTACATGTGCTCGGTCTCCTCGGAGGGCGCCTTGAGGGTGTAGGACAATGTGTACGTCTTCGACATCGTTCACGCCCTCGAGCAAGCCGTTTCGTGCATCCGCAAGGGTAGTTCCTGAAGCAGTGCATTCCCGTAGCACGGCTCCGCCCTCGGGCCGTCAAGGCCGTCGCCGACGTGCCAGGAAGTTCGTGGGCAGCCAGCGAGTTGCCGCAACGGCCCCCGAGCGACATCGTCACCGACACAGCCGCAATTCGACCCCTTTCGACCCAGCTCTGACCTGCACATAGACAGTCCCCCCTCCGACACTTGAATAGACGAAGCCGTCCGGTTCCTCACCAACGCAGGCCGCTGCGCCCACCGCCTCGAGGGCGGCTACCCGCAATGGCGCCAAGCGGGTCTGCCAGTCGCCATCGGAGCATCCTGAATACCTCGCTGGCGACGGTAGACCTCACCCCTGCGCACGCATGGACTCCATGAGAGAGGCGACGGCATGCATCTCTTGGCGGTCGGCCTCTTCGGCTTCAAGCCCCGCTGCTTCGGCGGCGAGTTCTCGACCTCGTCGCAGGCGAGCTGCAGAGGCAAGTAGTGAGGTTCGGATCGCCTCGCATCGGGTCAGTCCGGACGATTCAAGCGTCTGGAGGGCGCGCTCGGTCTCCTCATCGAGTCGGACGGACATTGCTTTCGCCATTTTGGCAGTATGACGTATGTGATACAGCTCGCGACCCGGATTGGGTGTCGCTACGCCGCCCCCGGTCGCCCGATCCATCGGCTCCGATGGCGCGGATCAAGGGTCGCACTTGGCCCTCTGACGCAAACTAATGTTCGAAAACTCGTTGCCGTGATGGGCGACGACGCAGCGCTCGGGAGTTGTCGAACTTCGATACCTATGTAGTTCGCGCGGTAAAGGCCGACTCGATATTCCCCCAAACGGTGGCAGTGGAATTGAGGTACGACTTGTAGGACGGGCACGAGGCTTCGGGATCTCCCTCGGCCCAGTTGAAACGGAGTCAGTCGGACAGGCGTGCAAAGTTGTCAATAGAGGGGAGCGGATATGCGAGCAGTCCGAGAGGTCCGTTGTCGAGGACGATCAGCACCTCAAAAGGGGCGTCCCTCGGCGCGGCGGGTTGTTGCCAGTGCGTCCATGAGTTCGCGTCCGGTCGTGTCTCGCTCGTCGTCGTCGCCAATCGCTCTAACGGCTTCGAGGGCCGCAAGCGCCCTGGATGTTGGATAGTCGCGAGCGGAGAGGTCGGCTACATAGTGTTCGGCCCTCGTGAAGCACATGGCGCCCTTAACGCTTCCCTTCCTGCTGGTCGTTCGCCAGCCGAGCTTTGCCATATTGAGTTTCAGCGCGACACCGACGGTTTGACGGAATAGGTACCCGGCGCTGTCGTCGACCAGGACGGCATTGACGGTTGGATCGGTGTCGTCTTCGTAGATGACACGCATGTCGCATCGCGATGTCGTCGGACCGAGCGCATGGTGGGCTCGCCCGCCTTCAAAGGGTGCGAGGGGATACTTGGACAAACCATAGGGCGCTAGTAAAGCAGGCGGATCTGCTGGCAGATGCTGACCAGTGCTGGCAGGCGCTGGACCGTGTGGCTATCAATCGGTCTAACAGTTCACCTGGCCAGTGAGGGCGATGTTCGAGATCGTCCGCGGCTTGGCATTGCTCCGCTGGAAGCACGCCCGCCCGGAACTGGAGTGGTCCGACGGGGTTCTGGAAGGCCTGTTGTCGCATGCGCTCGACGGGTAGGCCCGCCGGGCGGCACGCCGCCAGGGTTGCTGCGCCGGACGCGGCCCTGCGGCCATACTCGTGGCATGTCCGACGACTCCGAACATGTCCGACTCGAAATCGACGGTGCCGTGGCGATGGTCACGATGGCGAAGCCACCGCACAACCTGCTCAACGGTGCGTTCATCGATCGCCTGATCCAGGCCTTCGAGGATGCAGCCGACGCTGGCGGCCGGTCGATCCTGCTGCGTAGCGAGATGAAGCACTTCTCGGCTGGCGCCGATGTCGACGGATTCGGCACCGAGGCAGGGCGGAGCCAGGATGCGGCCACCGTGCTGGAGCGACTCGAGGGAGTTCCACTTCCCACCATCGCTGCGGTGCATGGCCTGGCCCTGGGCGGCGGCTTCGAGATCGCCCTCGCATGCGACTTCATCATCTGCGGAGCGTCGGCTCGGCTCGGCCTCGTCGAAGCCACGCTGGGGCTCATGCCGCTCCTCGGAGGCGTCCAGCGAGTGGTCAACCGAGCAGGTGCGAGCAGGGGCAAGGAGATCGCAATGTTCGCTCGCCGCCACGACCCGGTCTTACTCGAGAAGTGGGGTGTCGTCAACGTCGTGGTCGCGGACGACGAGCTCAAGAACGCCTCTTTGTCGTGGGCCCGCCAGCTCGCCACAGGCCCGAACGTGTCGTACGCCGCGATCAAGCGCCTCGCCGCCATCACCACCAGCGAGGGCGTCCGAGCTGCCGACTGCCTGCAAGATGAGGCCGCGAAACCGGTGTGGGCCTCCGAAGACCTCCAGACCGGGATGACCGCATACGCCCAGACGGGCCCGGGCACCGCGATCTTCCAGGGCCGATGACCGCTCCACTGACCGGCATCAAGATTGTCGACTTCACGCGGGTACTCGCCGGGCCCCATTGCACGAAACAGCTCCGCGACTTGGGCGCGTCGGTGGTGAAGATCGAGCCGCCTGCGCCCGACACCGGCCGAAGCGGCCAGCCCCACGTCGGACCGATGTCGCTCTACTTCGCCCAACAGAACAGCGGGAAGCGCGCCATCAGCCTCGATCTAAACTTCGCCGAAGCGCGGGACATCGTGCGCCGCTTAGTGGCCGAAGCCGACATCGTGGTCGAGAACTTCCGACCCGGAACGCTCGACGGGTTCGGGCTCGGGTACCAGGACCTTCTCCAGGTCAATCCGAAGCTCATCATGGCATCGATCAGCGGTTACGGGCAGACGGGTCCCTGGCGCAACCGCCCGGCCTTCGCTCCCACGGTGCAGGCCGAGTCCGGATTCACCGAGATCATCAAACGCCACTACGGCGACACGCTGACATCGGTCGAGAACGATGCCTACAACCACGCCGACGTCTACACCGGCCTACAAGGCGTGATCGCGACGCTGGCGGCGTTGGTCCACCGCGATCGCACCGGCGAAGGTCAACACCTCGATGTCGCCATGGTGCATTCGATGCTCGCGGTCAATGACCGGGTCAGCTACGAGCTGTCGGACATCGACGTCGACGGCGAGCCGCTCGCGCTGAGCGCCCCCGAGTCTCCGGTGTTCGAGCTCCCGGACGGGCAGTTGATCACCATCGCCGCGAGCCCCTTTGCCACGTTCGTGTTCCAGCGGTACTGCGCCATGATGCGCCGCAACGACCTGCTGCTCGATATCCGCTTCATCACTCCAGAGTTTCGCCGCGAGAACTGGGCCGAACTCCACGCGGAGATACGTGACTGGGTGCTGACCTTCCGAACCATCGAGGAACTCGAGGCTCAGGTCAGCGAGGCAGGCCTGGCCGTCGGAACGATTCGTACGGTCTCGGAGATCGCCGAGTCAGAGTGGGCTGAGGAACGGGGCGCTATCCGCGAGGTCGACGACCGGGCCGGGGGAACGGCTCGCGTGCCCTCACCACCGTGGAAGTTCAGCGCCTGCGAGTTGCCCGAGGCCGGGCTGGCGCCGTTCCAGGGTGAACACAACCGAGAGGTGTTGGCCGAGCTGGGACTGTCCGACGAGGACATCGACAAACTGCACGAGACCGGCGTGATGATCGACGAGGTGCCGCCCGGCCTCCGCTGACGGGCGACTCGGCCACCAAGAACGCCGTCACCACCACGGCAACGAGCAACAGCCGACGAGATCGACCCAGCATGGATCGAAGCGGTGCTGCGGACAAGCGAGAGTATCGACGATGCCACAACCGTCGCCTCGGCCGACACCGAACGCTTCGGTTTGTCGACGGGCTGCCACTGTCGGAAGGCGTCGATGCCCTCGTGGCACGAGTGAGCCCAGGCCGGGAGGTCGAGCCGGATGCCGGTCGCTGGACCGGTGACGTCTAGGCAGTAGCCCGCGGGGTCGTCCATCTCGGCGGCGATTTCGAGCTGGCCCACGTAGCCGCTGGGGATGAACGGCTCGTCATCGGTCGCGTCGGCCCCCGTCAATGTCTGTGGCGCGCTAGTCGTGGGAGCCTCGTTGGGTGGTGCCGAAGTCGGATCGGGCTCGGCACCGCGACCGCAGGCAACGACGATGACCGGGGCGCCAGCAAGGGCGGCGAGGAGCTGGCGTCTGGTGAAGGCCCGAGGCGTTGCGTCGCCCGAGGGGCCCGACGGTTGCAGAGGCTCCGTGCTCATCAGGCGACCTGAATCGTGTGTAGGCGAGGAGGCTGCCGTCCGGGTTACGTTCCGTGGTGAGCACGAACTCGTCGGAGCCAGAGGCAGGGAAGAAGAAGTCTCGGCCGCCGACGAGCGGCGTGTCCTGGTCCCCGCGGTCGACAGTGCGATAGCACAGGCGCCTGAGGCGGGGCTCGTCCTTGAAGAACCACCAGACGCCGATGCCCGCGAGCACGGCGACGAGCAGTACGGCGCCAGCGCTGTAGCGGAAGATTGGTCGGCGCTACAGCGACCGGTTGGTGGACAGGTCGTCGTCGGAGTCGGGACGTTGGTGCATGCCTTGCCTTCTTGACGGTCGAGCCCGCGAGGGCGGGTGCTGGCCATCACGAGTGGGCAACCTGAGGGCGTCCCCGGAGCGGGCTCAGAGTTTGCTCAGAGCTCGGCAGGCCCCTGCAGAGGGAGTCGGATGGTCACCGTCGTCCCCTCGGCGGTCTCACTGGCGAGATCGAGCGTGCCGCTGTGCGAGGTCACGATCGATGTCGCGACCGCCAACCCGAGGCCTGTACCTCCACGATCACGTGACCGGGATCGGTCGGCGCGGTAGAACCGCTCTTTGGCTCGCTCGAGGTGTTCTGCTGTCATGCCGGGCCCGCCGTCGCGTACCTCGATGATGGCCCAGTCGCCGGTCATCGCAATCGAAACCGTGACGAGAGTCCCCGCCGGAGTGTGGACGGTGGCGTTTCGGATGACGTTGGCGGCCACCTGTCGCAGGCCATCTGCATCGCCAATGACGACCACGGCGTCGTCGGGTGTGAAACGGATGTGGTGGTCGGGAGCGTGGGTGCTGAGGTCGGCCACGGTGTCCGCGAGAACTGCGGTGAGATCGACTGGTGCGAATTGATGTGTCGGGAGGCGGTCGAGTTTCGCCAGGGTGAGCATGTCGTCGATGAGCCGGCCCATGCGCTGCGCCTCCTCATGTGTACGTCGCATTGCAGCGTCCAGTTCGGCGGGCGACCTCAGCCCGCCGGTGCGATAGAGCTCGGTGTAGCCGCGAATGGTGGTGATCGGGGTCCGCAGCTCGTGGGATGCGTCGGCGACGAAACGACGGAGCCGGGCCTCGGAATGGTGTTGTGCGTCGGCCGCCTGCTCGATTCGACCGAGCATCGTGTTGAGTGCCCGGGCGAGCTGACCGGTCTCGGTTCGCGTGTCCCGCGGTTCGTCCACTCGCTGGGCAAGATCACCCTCGGCGACGGTGCTTGCAGTGGCTGTCATGGCCTCGATCGGTCGGATGCCGAGGCGGAAGACCCACCGGGCGACTGCTGCACATGCGGCCAAGACCAAGGCGAGCCCGATCATGAGCACCTGGAACAGCTTGCCTATGGTGTCGTCGACCTCATCGAGCGAAACCGCGCGGGCGATGATCAGCTTGTCGTCCACGAGCGTGGCCAGGACCCGGTAGTCGGAACCTGGGTCCGTTCCGCTCGCGGTGAAGGCGGCGTCGGTACTGTCCGCGATGTCGTCCCAGTCCAGATCGGGTGGTGCGGTGTCGGCGCCCGGGAGGTTCGGAGCAAACACGACCTCGACGGGTGCGTCAGGTCGCACGATGAGTTCGTACATCGTGCCGATGCGCTCGCGAAAGACCCCCAGCGCTCGATCGGGTGGCGTCGGGCGCTCGCCCTGCCCGAGCGCTTCGGCTAGGCGTACGACGCGCGTTGCGGCGGTGAGGCGGTTGTCGAGTTGGTCGGTCAGGTGCCCTCGGGCTACGGCCAGGACGATCCAGATCACGACGCCGAGGGTGGCGATGATGACGGCGAGCGCAGCCAGGAGGCGCCTCCGTAAGGTCATCGACCTCATAGTGATGCTCCGGCAGGGTTCACGAAGGACATCGCTCAGTTGAGCCGCACCGTGTATCCGAAACCTCGGATGGTGTGGATGAGCTTGGGCTCGTGTGTCTCGATCTTCTTTCGGAGGTAGCTGATGTAGGTCTCGACGATGTGGCCGTCGCCGTCGAAGTCGTAGTCCCAGACGTGATCGAGAATCTGGGTCTTGGAGACAACCCGGCCCTGGTTGATGAGCAGGAATCGCAACAAGCTGTACTCCGTCGGCGAGAGCGCGACCTCGGTCCCGCTGCGGGTCACGCGATGGGCGTCATCGTCCACGGTGAGGTCGGCAAGTTCGTAGGTACTTGCCGATCGGGCGTCGGCAGTGCGGCGCAAGATCGCTTCCGCTCGAGCCACGAACTCCTCGAGGCTGAAGGGCTTGGTGAGGTAGTCATCGGCCCCGATGGTGAGACCTCGGACTCTGTCGGTGGTGTCGTCCTTGGCCGTGAGGAACAGCACTGGGGTGTTGTCTGCGTCGGCGCGGAGTCGTCGGCACACTTCGAAGCCATCGAGGTCGGGCATCATGACGTCGAGCACGACGAGGTCTGGGCGTTCGCGCTCCACGGTGACGAGTGCGCTGCGTCCGTCGGAGGCCTCAGAGATCTCGAAGCCGTGGTGCGCCAGCGCGGCGCGCAGCATGGAGCGGAGGTTGTCTTCGTCATCGACGATGAGGAGGTGGTTCCCCGGCATCTCGGCATTGTCGCACCCGAAGCTGAGAGTTTCCTCAGAGCGTCGGAGTCGGTTCTCAGCCGACTCTGAGGTTCGTTTGAGCCGGTTCTCAGATCGGCGTTGTTGGCTGTCACCATGCCAGCAGAACCCCAGACCCCGCTTCCCTTCATTCGCGTCGGACGTTTCCTCGCCGTCGTAGCAGTGTGTGCCCTCATCGTCGCCGCGTGTGGCGGCGGCTCCGATGGGGAGGTGACAGGAGTCGCCAGCCTCGAGGACATCGCAGGCGCGGCCGAGCCAGCAGACGACGCCCCTGCGGGCGACGCTGAACTCGAGGCCGACGAGGTCGCTCTCGAGTTCAGCCAGTGCATGCGTGACCAGGACCTCGATTTCCCCGACGTCGGCGTCAACGCCGAAGGAAACCCCGACCTGCGATCGTCGTTCCAGGCATCTGATCTCACCCCGGGCTCCGACGAGTTCCGCTCCGCCATGGAGGTTTGCGGCGAGATCCTGCAGGGAGCGGGCTTCGGCGGCGGTCGGGCCGCGCTCGCCGACGACCCTGCAATCCAAGACGCGTTCGTCGAGTACTCCGAATGCCTCCGCGATCAGGGGCTCGACGTCGGAGACATTCAACTCGGAGGCGGAGGCGCACCGGGAGCCAGCGCAGGTCAAGCTGGCGCAGGCGAGGACGGAGCGCCCCAGCGTGGTCAGGGCCAGGGTCAGGGCGGCTTCGGCAACCGTGCGGACCGCATCGCCAACCAGCTCGGCATCGACCCGGAGGACCCCGTGATCGCCGAGGCCCTCGACGTGTGTGGCCCGATCCTCGACGAGGCGCTGGCGGGGTTCGGCCCCGGCGCGGCGCCGACCAACTAAGCCGGTCTCGGAGCGTCGCACGATGACAACGACCACCGATCCGGACCCGCAGGCAGTCGGCGACCGGGAACCCTTCGCTGCTGGCAACTCGGCAGACTTCGATGGCCTCAACCTGAACGGTCGGCGCCGTTGGCCCGCTGCCCTGGTGGGCCTGGCATTGGGCGTGGCCGCCACAGTCACCGTGTCGACGCTGTTGGATCGCGACGGCGACGACACGAGCGAGGTGGACGCAGTGACCGCAGAACTGGCCACCGCCGAGGTGAGGGTCGACGACCTGATCGAAGAAGTCGAATGGCTCGGCGACCTCCGCTACGGGGACCCCGTCGAAGTGGCCGCGGTGACTGACGCGACGGTCACGAGATCGACCCCGGCTGGCAAGCTCCTGGAGCGCGGCGACGTCATATTCGAACTCGACAACCAACCGGTGGTGCTGTGGTACGGCCACCTGCCGCTGTGGCGGGACTTGGCCCAGGGGGCTGAAGGCCCCGACGTCGAGCTTCTCGAGACCAACCTGGTTGCATTGGGCTACGACCCTGACGGCACCGTCACGATCGATGGCGTCTTCACGGCGAACACCGCGTTGATGGTCGAACGATGGCAGGCCGATGTCGGCCGTGAGATCACAGGCCAGGTGGGTCTCGGTGATGTCGTGCTCGCCCCCGGCCCCGCATCGGTCACGGACGCAGCGACGATCGGCGAGCGACTGCGAGCCGCCGCTCCGATCGCGAGCCTCTCGGTTCGGCACGTGACGACCACAATCGTCGGAGGCGCGTCTGGCACGATCCACGAGGTCGCTACCACTGGGACCGCGGTGGGACACGGAACGGTGCTTTACGAGACCGGCGAGGTCGCCGTGCAAGCGCTGTTGACGCTCGACCCGGTCGGCGAACGGCTCGTTGATCCTGAAACCGACCCCACCGAGCTCGAGGCTCTGCTCGTGTCTCTGGGCTATGACCCCGACCGCGAGATGCAGGTGGACTCGGCCTATGACGACGCCACTGTCGCAGCCGTCCAGCGTTGGCAGGCGGACGTGGGACTCGTCCCGACGGGTTCGCTGGATGCATCGGCCTACATCGTGCTGCCCGAGGGGCTCGAAGTGCATGAACAACTGGTGCAGCCCGGAGCCGAGACGCTGGCGCCGCACCCGATCCTGGTGCTGGCCACCCCAACCTTGCAGGTCGTGGTACCAGTCGGCCTCGCCGAGCACGATGACTTCAGCGTCGGCCAACAGCTCAGCGTCGTCTTGGCCGATGAGACGACTGCGCCGGGTGTCGTGGTCGATGTCGGGACGGTGGCCAGCGCTGCTGAACCGGGCGCCGATCCACTCGTCGACGTTATCATCGAGTTGACGGGCGACATCGACGACGCCGTGCCCGCCTCCGAAGTCTCCGTGGTCGTCGCTGGCGACAGCGTCATCGACGTCATGGTTGTTCCCACGCGTGCTCTGGTCACCCTTGCCGAGGGAGGCTTCGCCGTTGAGAAAGTCCTCCAGGACGGCACGATCGTCCTGGTCGGAGTCGAGACCGGCACCTTCGACGACGGTGTCGTCGAGGTCGAGAGCTCTCAGCTCCAGCCCGGCGATCAGATCGCGGTGCCCCAGTGAGCGCGCCAGCGTTGGAGCTACGGGGCATCGTCAAGGAGTACCCCGGCCAACCAGTGGTTCGGGCCTTGAACGGTGTTGACCTGCGGATCGAGCATGGCGAGCTCGCTGCCATCGTGGGCCCGTCCGGGTCGGGCAAGTCGACCATGCTCCATGTGATGGGCACCCTCGACCGCCCCACGCATGGATCGGTTCTCATCGACGGCCGCGACCTCTCGCGATTCGGCGACCGAAGGTTGTCGGCGGTGCGGTCGCACCTCATCGGATTCGTGTTCCAGAGCTTCTTCCTCCTCGACGGCATGACCGCGCTCGACAACGTCGCCACCGGCCTCTTGTACTCGGGCCTCGCCCTAGCCCGCCGGCGTCGCATGGCCGCTGAGGCCCTGGTGCGTGTCGGGCTCGGGCATCGGCTTGGCCACCTGCCCAACCAGATGTCCGGCGGGGAGCGCCAGCGCGTCGCGATCGCTCGCGCCGTGGTGCATCGCCCGGCAATCGTCCTGGCCGACGAACCGACCGGAAACCTTGACTCCCGATCGAGCGCGGCGATCATGGACTTGATCCACGACCTGCACGACCACGGCACGACGATCATCGTCATCACCCACGATCAAGACGTAGCCGAATCGCTGCCTCGGCAAATCGCGTTCCGCGACGGCCGCATCGAGACCGACACCGGAGCACCGATGATCGAAGGGGCTTCCACATGAGGCTTCGCCGACGTAGAAGCCCCGCCGACCTCGACGCAAGCGACCGGTTGCCTCCCAGCCGCCTTCGGCCGCGCGATGTCCTGGGTGTCGGAAGCTCGGGCCTGCGGACCCGCAAGATGCGCACGGCGCTCTCCGCGCTCGGCGTCACCATCGGCATCGCTGCGATGGTCGGGGTGCTCGGTCTCTCCGAGAGCAGCCGAGCCGACCTCCGCAGCCAGATCGAATCGCTGGGCACCAACCTGCTCACCGTCTCGCCGGGGCAGGGATTCGGCGCCGGAGACGGGGTTCTTCCCTCAGACGCCGTCGCCAAGGTGAGCCGGATCGGGCCCGTCGAGCAGGTTGCCGACGTCGTCCAGCTCGATGCCACGGTCCTGCGCAACGACTACGTCAACGCCAATGAAACCGGAGGCATCAAGGTCGCGGCCACCGAGCTGACGCTGCTCGACACGCTGAACGGCGAAATCGCCGAAGGTGCCTGGCTCAATGCTGCATCCGCCGAGTTCACCAACGTCGTGCTGGGGTCGGTCACCGCCGAACGCCTCGGGATCGAGGAGGTCGACGCCGGAATGCAGGTGTACCTAGGCGCCGAGTTCTTCACCGTGGTCGGGATCCTCGAACCCTTTCCACTGGCGGCAGACCTCGACCGATCGGCGTTAATCGGCAAGCCCGCCGCCGAGGCCGTGTTCGACGCAGACCTCAACCCGAGCATCGTCTACCTCCGTACCCAGCCTGGTGCCATCGACGACGTCCGCTCGGTCCTTCCCGCAACCATCGATCCGGCCGAACCCGAAGAGGTATCGGTCTCGCGACCGTCGGACATCTTGGAGGCGGAAGCTGCGGCCGACAGTGCGTTCACCAGCCTCTTTCTCGGTCTCGGAGCAGTCGCACTCCTCGTCGGCGGTATCGGGATCGCCAACGTGATGGTCATCGCCGTCATCGAACGACGCAACGAGATCGGCCTTCGCCGTGCCCTGGGCGGAACCCGCGCCCACATCCGGCGCCAGTTCCTCACCGAGGCCCTCCTCCTGTCGACCCTCGGCGGCGCGACCGGGGTCGCGCTGGGCGCGGCCGTCACCGCTGGCTATGCACGATTCCAGGACTGGGAGGTCGTGATCCCGGCCGAGGCCGCCATCGGTGGCTTCGTCGCCGCCCTCGCCATCGGTGCCGTCGCAGGTCTCTACCCCGCAATGCGTGCCGCCCGACTCGCCCCCACCGAGGCCCTCAGATCAACATGACCACGATCAGCAACAGCAACCATTCCGCCGTACCGACCTGTGTGCCGGACAACGCGACAGGCGACCGTCGCCCCCTCGGCGAATTCCAAGCAGTCGAACCTCGACCTTCGAATGGGACCGAGCTGGCTGGACCACATGGCGACAGCAATGGCGAGGGCCGGTCGCGCCGGAGCATCGGCCGACTCACTGCGCTCGTTCTCGTCACAGGGGTCGTCGCTGTGGCCGCCTTCATGTACGACCCTCGCAACCTCTTCGACGACGAGCCAGCCCGGGCTCCCGAGCAGCGTGACAGTGTCCTTGCCGTCACGACGGACCTCGAGGAGACGTACGACGCAGACGGCCAGCTCCGCTTCGAAAGAACACAGCCCATTGCGGCAGTCGGCTCTGCCGGGGTGCTCACCGATGTGGTCGAGGCCGACACGGCCGTGGGCCGCGGCGACGTGCTCTGGCGTGTCGTGGACGAACCCGTCGTCGTCTTGTTGGGCGAGATCCCTGCCAGCCGCGGCCTCACCTCGGGCGACACCGGACCTGACGTAAGGCAGCTCAAAGAGAATCTGGTGTTGATGGGCTACGACCCCGATGGCACCGTCACCGTCGACGAGGAATACACGGACTACACCGCAGCGATGGTCGAACGCTGGCAGACCGACATCGGCGCCATCGTCACGGGCAGTGTCGCCGACGGCGCCATCGTGTTCCTCCCCGGCACCAGTCGAACGGGCGCCGTCATGTTCGCCGTAGGTGACACCATCGCCGCAGACAACATCGTGCTCGAGGTAAGCGCACTGGAGCGCGTCATCAAGTTCACCTTGGTTGCGTCTGATCTAGGCGAACTCGGCATTGGCGACGTTGTCACCGTACAACTACCCGATCGCTCGACCCTGGAGGCGACCGTCGTTGCGGCCACACCTCGCAGCGATGGAGACCTCGACGTTGTCGCGCGACCCACAGCGCCGGTCGACTACCCGGTGGACATCGCGCCGGTCACGGTTCGCTGGCAGGTCAGCCTCGGCTCGAGCGTGCTCACCGTCCCGGCTGGAGCCCTCATTCGCACCGACGACGGTAACTACAACGTCGAGCTTCGGTCGGCCAACGGTACCGAAAAGCTCGTACCGGTTGAGGTCGGCCGAGTCTCTGGCGTCAACGTCGAGATCGTCTCGGGAGTCAGTGAAGGAGACGAGGTCATTGCGCCCTGAGCTCGCACCCTCATGTCGATCCTCCCTCGCGGGCAGCGCCTAGGCGCCCAAAGCGGCCGCCGTTGGCCGGAACGGTGCTCGACGCCCCGGACGGCACAAGCGGGGCTCGTCGACACCGTCAGTTACCCCCTACCGAAGGAAGTGGAACTGAACATGGGCGACAACCCTGCGATGCGCGGTCGGGAACGGTCTGTGGCATCGCTGGAATCACCGAAGCCGTCAACAACCTCATCAAACGAGTCGCGTTCGGGATCCTAAACCACCGCAGCTGGCGAATCCGAGCCCTCCTCTACGCCAGCAAACCCAACTGGGACCTACTCCCCACAATCCAACCCCGCCAAAACCGGAAGAGCCGCTTTGATTACGCCATGTTGATCTCTTGAGTTCGTGGTCTGGTCAGCAGCGAGCGGACCGCCGACCGTCCGCCGATCCTGATTGCAGCGAATCCGGAGCGACTAGGCCTGCGCTCCGACTTGGACCTGCGCGCCGGTTCATGGGTTGCCCCGCTGGGCCGCCTCGGGACCAGCGAGTTGCGCCGGGCCCATCCCCGCCGTGGTGGGGGAGTGGGCTTCACGGCCGGTCGTGTCACGACTGTGTGTTCCTTTGACTGAGGAGGGCGGACCCGTAGCAGCGCTTCACCTCGGCAATGGGCCGGAGTGGAATCAGGCGATCGTCGCAGTCATGTCGCGAACCGGTACTTGGCGAGTTCTGCGGCGGTCATCCAGTGGATGCTTCTCGCGGGCGCTGCGTCGAGGGTGAACCAATAGAACTCGGCGTCGATCCCCATCTCGGCGTAGTAGTCGAGGTACAGCTGATGCTGAGGGTCGTCGCGTGGAACGTCGGAGCCGTTGACCGGTCCGCCCCACGAGTGCACGCCGAATTGGGCGCCTTCGTCGTAGGTGCGGATGGCGCCAGCGAGGTAGAAGTCGACTCCGCCGGAGGCGAGCACGCTGTCGGCGTTTGCGTGGGTGGCGATGCCAGCTTGGCGGATGATCCTTGCTGCCTCGAGGTTGGCGACGTCGTCGGCTGAGCCGGGGACGTCGGTCATGACGATGGTCGTGATGTGGGGGTGGTCGGTGAGGAGGGTGCGGACTGTGTCGGGCGTCGATGTGCTGATGATGCCGGACATGGTCGCGACCGTGCCGTCGACGGTGAAGGCGGCCAACTCGTCGGCTGGGATCTGTTCGCCAGCTCTGCCGCCGCTCATCCGCTCGACGAACGCAGCACGGGCGTCGGGGCTGATCTGGAGCAGGTCTTCGATGTAGGTGTTGGCTTCGGCTGCGGGCAGCCCGAAGAAGTAGATCTGGAATGCGGCAGCGTCGGCGTAGCCACCCCTTTCGGCGGCGTACTCGAAGAAGGCGTCTGCATCGGCGAAAGAGTCAGGCGTGGGGATGTCGCCGGTGGCCGTCTCGGGAACGGGGATCGTCGGTGTGGTGGTGTCAGACGTTGACTCGGTGGTGGTCGTGTCGCCGCATGCGCCGACCAGGAGCGCGGCGGAGATGGCGAGGGCGGAGAGGGGGAGTGGTCGGAGGTTCATGGTTTGGGTTTGTAGTCGGTGGGGTCCGTGGTCATGCCATGCTTGCCATTCTGAAAGCGTGTCTTGTGCTCCTCCTCGCCGTAGCGCTGCTCGCTACAGCGTGTTCTTCTGACTCTGGTGGGCCGACGAGTGCCGATGGCTCGACAGGTTCCGCCGTCGCGTCGACACCAGCCGCCGACGGGTCGTCCGAGCATGCGGTCGCGGCGGCTCCGCAGCGAGCGGTGACCGATCTGTTCGTCGCCTTCGGCAACCCGGACGCCGAGACAGTCATCTTGGTCGCCCAGGGCGGTCCCGACACCCAACTGTTCCCGGCTGAGGAGGTCGCCGACGTACTTCCGGGGCTCGACGTGGCAAACGTCCAGGTCGCGTCGGTGCACCAAGTGCAGACCCTCGACCCAACCCGCTTCACCGAAACCGACCTCACCTTCGAGCAGGCACAAGCCGCCACGACAGAGTCGATCGCGCACTTGACCGCAGTCGTCGACCACTTCCGTCGAGAAGGCAAACAAGTTCTCGTCGCTGGCATTTCCTACGGTGCCTTCGTCGTGCAAGAACTTCTTGCCACCCAAGGGAATGTCGCTGATGGCTACCTGATCAGCGTCGGGCGGATCGACATGCCCGAACCGGTCTGGAGTGTCTTCGCCCGCGGCAACTCCGCAGGATTCGTCGACGGGGTCGAGATCGCGATCGAGGAGGCCGGGATGGGAGCCGTCACGCCTGTCGGCGACCGCAACATGAACCGCCTCGCGGCCTCGCTTGGCATGAACCGATACAGCGAAGCACTCGCCGACACGTCCCTCCACAACGTCGTGTACGTCTCCGGCACGTTGGATGAGCAGGTCGGGCGTCTCAGCGACGCGGAAGTCGATTTTCTTACCGGCGCGGGGGTCGACCTGATCCAGTACGAAGGCGGACACGGCACACCCGATGCCATCAGCGCCGAGGCCGTAGCGCGGCTCCTCGCATTGGCTGACGGCTGAGGCGCCCGCTGTTCTCAAGTAACCGCGACCCGGCTGCTGTCCACCAAGGAGAACAGCCAAGCGGTCGCAATACGGGACAGGCACGGAACGGTCGCTCCATCCTGCGTGATCGCGGCGCCGCGGGAGGCCAGCAGGGATAGGGACCTTGATCTGCTTATACATCCTCGCATTCGCGTTCGATCCGCGGGTACTGAACACCGACGAGGACTGTGTCGCCAGCGACAGCGTCGTCGGTTGCGGGTGGTAGGCCGCCGTCGAATCGGTAGATGGCGCTCTGGCGTATGAGGCTGCCGATTTCGATCTGTCGAGGTGTCGGGCGGATCTCGTAGGAGCGCCTGTCGCCTGCGACCCGGGTCCAGCCGTTGAGGCGGATCGAGTCGTCGGACGGGCTGGTGACCTTGACTCTGGCGTTGGCACGGGCGACGATGACGCGGGCCTCGTCGACAGCGGACCAAGGGTCGCGGCTGTCGATCTCGAGCAGAAGTCCGCCAGCGTGTCGGCGTGACTCGTCGTTCGGAAGGGTGTCGCGCAGCCATGTGACTGCGGCATGGCCGTCGGGCACAAGTGACGTCGGCAGAGTTTCAGGTTCCGGTGCCGCCACGATTCAAGTATGCTGTTAGCAGGCCTTGACACGAAGGTGTCGGTCGCCGTCTAAGCGGGAGGAGCCGCCTTCGGGCCGCTCCTCCTTTTACTATTTCGCAGCAACAGGTTTTCCGCAACGAGCGCGCAGCGGCCTCGATCTTCCACCGGTAAGGGTGACTGCAGACGGCTTGACAAGGCCAAACGCATAGCCGCCACCAGCTCGACTCTTGTCAATATTGGACGTGCCGAGGAAGGCATCGTTGGTGCCAAGCTGTCCGACGATGACAAAGCCGTCCTTGACAGCGGTTTGGCCGTGTTCGGTCAGCACCTCGAAGTGTGCAACCTTCGACCCGTCCGGCAGGTCATCGATCTGTCGCACACGGCGCTCGACGGTCGACGGCAGGGTGACCATGGCTCGGAACGAGCCGCCGACGCGGCGAACCGATGCCGCGTCCGCGCTGAGGACGTCCATGGCGAACGAGACGCCGTGGGCCAAGTTGGCGGTGCCGTGAAGTATGAGGCCAGGCAGGTCGACAGCGCGGGCTACGGCGAGGTCGGTGTGGATCGGGTTCCAGATCCGAGCGCACTCGGTGTAGATATGGGCCTCACCCGCGGCCAGCGCGAGCTGGTCCGAAGCTACGACAGCGGCGTCGAGTGTGGGCCGCGGCGGGGCGGTTGGTTGGTCAGCAGGAAAGAACTCGTCTCCCTCGACGTCGACGCCTCGGTACACGTTGCCCATCCACGTGGTCCAGAGCGGACCGTCCTCACCCATCCCGTCGAATCGGTACGTCAGGAGCACTCCGGCGGTTGTCGCCTCCACGCCGACAATCGAACCGCGGACCGTGATGTCCTGCCCCGGAAGGATGGGGGCTTGGATGACGACATCGTGGCTTGCGTGTACACCACGAGCGGCTTCTTCGGGGGTGAGTCCTAGATCGCGGTCGTTCGGTTGTTCCGCCGGGTCGGTTAGGACCTGCCACTCTGCACAGACGTGGAACATTGGGTGCGCCACGATGCCACGAGGGCAGGTCGTGTCGAAGTAATCCGCATCGGCGCGCCGCAGGCCTGCCGCATACGCCATGGTCCAGCGAGCGTCAACGTGACCCGTCCAGGTCCGCTCATGGTTGCTGGCGGCGCTGACCCGAAGTGGCATGGTTCACGAGTCCCGAGGACGAACTGCAACTATCCGCAACAGGCTAACAAATCTGGGTAAACCGTCTCGAATTCGACCGCCGCGCCGATTTCAAGCTCAAGCGTCAGATGACTGGACACGAGGTAGTTGTAGACGATCGTCGCCGATGTTTGCAACCTAATATAGTTGCTGATAGGTTGCATTAGAGTTCAGGTATGGTGCATCTAGAAGATCTGCTTGAACAGGACCTTGCGGGGGCTTCGAGCACGGCGGCGGATGTGATGCCCGACATCGTTGCTGCGCTTGACCGGCTGATGCCCCAGCTCTTTGTAGGGGGAGATCGGGGCTCGGTGCGTCGTTACTGGGTCTATGTTCACGAGGCGGCGCAGGTGCTGACCGCGTTGCCTGCGCGGAATCCCGACGCGCTCCCATCGCGTGTTGTCGTCTTGGAGTTGCTTCGGCGCGACATGGCTGAGCTGCCCTGGGTCGCTCCGTCGCAAGACGGGATCGGTCTGGTCACGGTCTTGGTTGACCGGCTTCGCGGCCTCACAGCGGGACTGCCCCAGCAATGCGTCCGAGTTCGGGCTGACATCGATGAGCAGCGCTTCGGTTGCTTCCTCAAGTGGATGGCCGAAGTCGAGTATGAACAAGAGAGCGGTTCGCCGTTGAGGCGGGCAATGACAGCTCTGGAACTGACGAGCAGTGACATGGCTGGGCTCATGGGAGTGAAGCGGCAGGCAGTCGACAAGTGGCTGCTAGCGGGGCCGCCCGTTGACCGATCGGAGAAGATCGGCACCATCAGCGAGGTCTCCGACATTCTCCGCCATCGGCTGCGTACCGGAATGCCTGCGGTCGTCGCGAGACGCCCAGCGGACGCATACGGCGGCCGAACGATGCTCGAGTTGATCGCCGCCGACGAGCACGAATGGCTCCTGAAGTCCGTCAGAGAGAGCTTCGACTACGCACGAGTCGCGTGAATATTCGAACGGTGCCGATTGGGGGCTACTACCACCGCGTTGCAGATCCCGACTGGTCCGACCCGCTCGATGCTTCGTTCGCTTCTGTTGCTCCGGGCCGCCGATGGAGCCCTGCCGGGCTTGCGTGCCTATATCTGAATGCGGACATCGCGACAGCACGCGCCAACGTTGGGTGGTTGTTCGATGGGTTGCCGTACGGGCCAGAGGATCTTGATCCAGTGACAGCGCCGGTCCTCGTCGACGTCGTCGTGCCGGACGGCGAAGCCGTGGATGCCTTCACCGACGCCAGCCTCATCGATCTTGGGCTACCGATCAGCTTCCCTCACGACGCAGCAGGCGACCTGATTCCGCATCAGATGTGCCAACCCTTCGGGCAGGCGGCGTTCGACGCTGGACTTGATGGCGTCGATTGCCGATCAGCCGCCTACGGGGGCGTACGCGAGCTTGCCTGGTTCCCCCGCGACCGGACAGCGCAAGAAGTCACTCGACGCACCTTCGATCGATGGTGGTGAACGAGCTTTGAGCCCCCGACACCGCGATACCGGCACCGATTTTCTCGCGCTACACGCTCAGTCCCCAAATGACGAGCCTACGCGTGTTTCGGTTATGGCTGGCCTCGCTGCAGTTCGACAAGTACGCACGAACGTTGGCCGTCGACCTCCTCGGCTTCGCTCACTCTGGAACCTCAGTGGTCAGCCGGGTCCTTAGCTGGCGGAGTAACGCCACCGCAGTATCGGTGTCTGATGCGCTTCCGAAGGCGTGGAAGTCCGGACGTTGCAGTGCCCAACGAGCCCCGGCTGATTCGAACCAGTGGCGCATCGCGCCCTGGTCGCCATCGACGGCCACGATCTTGCCGCCTATCGACTGGAACCACTGTTGGAGATCGGCCGGGATGTTGTGCGGTGCCGGGTCGGCCGATAACAGACGGAAGCCAGCGCCGTGGATGTCGTCGAACCACTCGCCATCGAGGTTCGGCTGGGGGACTAGCTCGCCTGCGCGGGGCGAGCCTGCGCTGATGATGCCCGACATCACGCCTGGCATCGGCGGCACCGAGCTACTTGTTCCGTCGAACTCGCCGGACATGGCGGCGTCGCGCTCGGCGGCGGCCGCCGGATCGGGGACACAAATGACCTTGCCGAGTTCGATAGAGATGTCGATCGCGGCGTTCACGCTCGGGCGTCGTTCCTCGTCGTACGCGGCGAGGATCTCAGGATCGGCCAAGCCGTCGATCACCAGGCCGAGCTTCCATGCGAGGTTCGCCGCATCGCGCACACCCGCGCACATGCCCTGGCCAGCGAACGGCGGCATTTGATGAGCGGCATCGCCAGCGAGCAGGACGCGCCCATCGCGCCACTGTTTCGCGGCGCGGGCTTGGAAGGTGTAAAGGGCACGACGTTCGATGGTGGAGTTGTCGGGGTGAGGGCCCCACGGGGCCAGCAGGGACCACACGTTGTCCTCGGCCACGAGCTCGTCGACTGGCTCGTCTGGAAGCCGCATGAACTCCCATCGACGTCGACCCGGACCACCCGACACTGCGGTCGTGGGGCGGTGTGGGTCGCAGATCTGAAGGTTGACGATGTCGAAGTCGGCCATGTCGTTGGGGATCAGGTCGACGATCAACCAGTCGAAGAAGAACCCGCGGTCGTCCATACCTACGCCGAGCAGGTCACGGACCGTGGAGTTGGCACCATCACACCCAATCAGGTGGCGGGCCCGGATGGTCGACCCGGAGTCGGGCACGTCGCGCAGCTCGCCCGCGCCGACAAGTTCGACACCCAGGCATTGAACCCTTACGCCCTCCTCGTCCTGGTCGAAGCCCACGACTTTCGTGCTCCGGCGCTCCGCCACGGACTCGAGCGCCTCTAGCCGCTCAAGGAGCAGACGTTCTAGATCAGGCTGGGAGAACATCGAAGCGCCGGGCCAACCCGACGCGGCGTCGCCCTCGCCACCGAAGCGAAGCAGGGTGAGACCGTCCGCGTTCTGCCATTCGTAGGTAGGGGCCGGTTCGGTGATTCCCCGTAACCGATCGCCGATGCCACAGGCCTGCAAGATGCGACCGACCTCGTGGTCGAAATGCACGGCGCGGGGGAAGGGATACGGGTCGGGCCACTGTTCGATCAGCTCAACCGTCCGTCCCTGCTGGCCGAGCAGGATGGCGAGCACCAAACCGACCGGACCGGCCCCGACGATGGCGACATCTTTATTCACGTTGATGTCGCGTGCTTCGTTCGTTCCCATGATCAGACCGCAGTCTTCGCGAGCCAGTCGCGGATAGCGCTGTTCACCGCGGTGGGGTTCTCAATGTGGCAGAAGTGGTTGGCTTCGACGAACTGCACCTGGCAGTCGGTGACGAACGACGGTGAGTTCGCATATTCCTCCGGGTGCTGGCCCCGGTCGTATCGGCCCTGAAGGATCAACATCGGCATCGTCATCTCCTCAAAGAGGCCACCGTGGCGTTCCTTGAGCTCGATCGCGAAGTTGGTCGTCTCGAAGTACTTGCTGACCGCCGGAGCCACCCCCTTGAACTTGAACTCGTAGTCGAGGCGTTTGAGCGTCGATGGCGACAGGTTGCTCGGCATGATCTTTGTGTAGATATTGGGGATCGTGTCTTTGGCGAGAAAGTTGCCGGTACCGATCTTGGTGGCGAACATCGCATGCGGCGGAGCTGGCTCGCCGTGGGGCTCATTGAACGACTGCTGCATGCGGACATAACGCTTGAAGCGGCCCTTGAGTGCGGGTACAGCACACATGTGATCGGCGATCACCACGCCCCGGTCGTGAGCAAGAACGGTGAATTCGCCGATGCCGAGCTGGTCAAGCAGCGCCGCCATCTCCTTAGCCATGGTGGCATTGGTGTAGTCGAGGTCGAGACGCTTGTCGGACTGGCCGTAGCCCTTGTTGTCCATCGCGATGACGTAGTGGTCCTTGGCGAACTCCGAGATCTGGTGATGCCACGCCCACCACGACTCGGGTAGTCCATGCATGACGAACATCGCGTGGTTAGACGGATCGCCAGCGGTCACGAAGTGCCAGGTGACACCGGAGCTCTCGGCGTACCAGTGGGTGGCCTCGGTGCCGTCTTCGAGGACCTCGATCTCCCCGTGAAGGTTGGCGGTGTTCGGTGGCGGGGTGACGGCCGGGTAGCGGACGTCGTCGTTCAAGCGGGGAGCTGGCGTGGGACGGCCGGTGTGGTGCGTAGGGTTGCGCAGTGCCCACAACGACCTCGCGATCATGATCGGCGGGATCGGGATCGGTCGGCTCGACCTGCGGGAGCGCAGCGCGAACAGGAGCGTCAAGATGGCGGTGATGAGGGCAGCGATGGCCATGGTGGTCGGTCCTTCCAGTGGGTGTAGGGCAGCGGGAGGGTTAGCTAGGCGCGCACGTGCGTTCGCAGCACGTGGCGTTCTTGGTGCCTTCCCCGGCGGTAGAAATTTCGTCACTATTTGATAATGTCGAAAATCTTAGCTCAAAGCGTAAAACCCAAAGCACAAATGGAGTTCCCGTGAAGATCCTCGCCATCCCGGCTACCAACAGCCGTGACGGAATCAACCGCAAGCTGATCGGCGCCGCTGTCAAGGTGCTTGAGGCCAACGCGCCTGACGCCGAGATAGAGATCGTAGACATCAACGACTACGAGATGCCGATCTTCAGCGTCGAGCGCCAAGAGGCTGGCCTGCCGGACCTCGCCCAGCAGTTCTGGGATCTCCTCGGTTCAGCCGACGCAATCGTCGTCTCGTTCGCAGAGCACAACGGCAGCTACAGCGCTGCTTGGAAGAACATCCACGATTGGGCGTCGCGCATCAATATGGGTATCTACCAGGGAGCGAAGGTGGCCATGCTGGCCGCCACACCTGGCCCTCGCGCCGGAGCTGGCGTGCTGGGCAGTGCCACCATGACCGCCCCGTTCTTCGGCGCCGAACTCGTCGGCAGCCTTGGCATCGGCTCATTCTTCGAGAACTTCGACCCGGCTAGGGGCGAGATCACCAACGACGAACTGCGAACCGAGTTCACCCACCTGCTCGGCAAACTCACTTGAGCCCCACATCGGACCACAAGGTCGCGTACACCACGTCGCTTACCTGCCCGGTCGGTCGCAAGAGAGGGCATGAGCGACCTAGTGTCATCGCCCGACCTTGACCTAGATTTACGCCTCACCGAGACCGCCGACCTATTCGATTGCGCCGTCAAGCCGCTCGACGGGGATGACCCCGAGGCCGTAACGAAGATCGATAGTGATGAACGAATCGAACTGGAAGACTGTAGGCCAAGATTGGCCGCTAGCTAATGCTCTTTGCCGACAATCCTCGAGTTGGGGCCGTGCTTACCCTGGCGGTACCTTCCTTATCTCCCAGGCCTTATCTCCCAGGTCTTTTTGCAGACAATCATCGAGTTGGGACCATGCTTACCCTGGCGGATGGTGCAAGTTATGGCGGTAGTAGAGACAACGTCCGTTACTTTACGCCCATGCCAATAGTCCCAATCGTCGACCGTGTCTCCCCAGCAGCGGATAGCTCCGTGGTCCTGCTTAGGTCCGACCCGTCCGCACGTGTGCCCGAATGCGGCTGACAGCGATTTGAAGCGCTTTTTGGGGATATCAAACCTGCCGAGCGCGTCGTTACCCCAGCAGACCGCGTGGCCATCCGTACGTAAGCCGCACGCGAAGTTCAGGCCAGCAGTGACCTGCACAAACTCGCCGCTTGGAGGTCTGAGGACGCGATTGTCGTCATACACGAAGCCCATACCCACCCACGTACCCAGGGGAGGGCCGTAGTTGTCACCCGGCCAGCAGCGAAGCTGCCCATCGGTACGTACGGCGCACGCGAACCCATTGCCGACGGCGATCTGTTTGTAGGTGCCACCCGGTGGGTATCCTTCGCCGAGGTCGCCTCCCCAGCAGTGAATCCAACCATTCGTACGAATGGCGCACATACTCCGGTGGCCGTTGCTGGCAATAGACGTATAGCTGCCGCTCGGGGGGGTAACGGTCTCTTTTTCAAGGCGCAGCACAGGCTTCACTCCAACGGTGGGGTTGTACCAGTACGCACTGCCCCCGCCCCAGCAGCGAATCTGACCACCCGTCTCTACGGCGCACGAATGGTATTGTCCGACGGCGACACTAACGTACTTCCCCTCCGGTGGGTCGGCCTGCCCGAACATGTTGTTCCCCCAGCAATACAGCTCCCCGTTGCCAAGAATGGCGCACCCGTGCTGTTCGGTGGGCTCCACCCTCAACGTCTCGCTCAACGCGATCTGCTTGAACCCTGCTTTGTCTGAGTACTTCGCGACGTCGGGGGTAGGTCCGGGACAAACACCATCCTGCACGCACTCGTCGTAGGTTGAGTACGTCGCGAAGTCGGTGGAGAGGGGTCGCTGAGGAGTGGTCGTAGTGGTCGTGCCGCTCTCTGCTGTAGCGGTAGGAACCGCTAGCAGTACCGACGCGACCAGCCCGACTACAGCGATGAGAGCTTTTAGTTTCACGGTGCCTCCCGTATGGTTTCGCACAATCTTACCTAAGGTGCGCGATGTTCATGCGATATCCCAGGACGCGTACTGACTAAGCCGCTGGCGCGCGATCTGCCCTTAGAACACAACTATGGGCCGCCAACGGCTCTGCTATTGCTGGCGGGGGGCTGGCGCGAACTGTTCGGGCCCGCAAACGGTAAACCGCCGCGGAACTCACGCCGGGACGTCAACCGACACCGGTTCCAAGCGGGCTGTGAACGACGAACCCACCATCAGGTCGGTGAGCACATCGACCATCTCGACCCGCTTGTTCGGATCGCGTCCTTCGACCGCCAGGTTCGTGAGCTCGTCGGGGTCGCCCGACAGGTCGTACAGCGTCTCGTTGCCGTGGGAGTCACGGGTGTAGCGGCCGTTGGCCGTCACCACCGTGCGGGTGTGTTCGGGGTGCGGGGCCCGAGGATCGAACCGAGGGAAGTCCTCTTCGATATACACCGCTTCGCGAACCGTCGTCTTTAGATCGGCGAGCACCGGCACGAGGCTGTGACCCTGCATCCCGTGGAAGTCGGGCACACCGCAGAGATCCAAGACCGTGTGCGGGAGGTCGATACTTGACGACAGCGACTGGGTGCGGCCCGGTTCGTAGCCCGGCGCCTTGATCGCCAGCGGAGTGCGGATGACGCCTTGGAAGTGCATCGCGACCTTCAGAATGAGTCCGTGATCGCCCATCATGTCGCCGTGGTCGGTCGTGAAGACGATGATGGTGTCGTCATCGACGCCGAGTTCTTTGATGGTCGCTAGCAGCTCACCGACACCAGCGTCGATTGCTTCGATCATCCCGTAGGTGGCGGCGAGAGCGTCGAGCGCCTGTTCGCGGGTGGGGCCGAACGGACGGGGGTTGGCGGCCCACATCGGCAGCGCATCGCTGTTGCGGATGTGGTGTAGGTGCGGCGCCCAATCCTCGCCCGGGTCGTCAAACGTGGAGGGAAGCTCCATGTCGGCGGGGGAGTGGCGGCTAAACCAGGGCTCGGGGATCATCATTGGTTGATGCGGGTCTGGGTAGCTGCACCAGACCATGAACGGCTGGTCGGTGGCAGCCGCCTCGCGCATGCAGTCGATGGCCTTCTCGGTGATGAAGTTGGTGGAGTGATGCTCTTCCGCGTACGGCGCCGGGGCTACCTGCCACCAGTGCTCCGAGCGGCCAGGGATAGGAGCCTGCGGGTCCGTGCCCATCGCGAGCACGTTAGGGGCGGCGCCGTTGGCAACCGCCCACTGCCAATGATGGCCCTCCACCTGGGCGCCGTGGCCGAGCGTGAGCTCGATCCGCGAAAAGCCGTAGAAGTCGTCGGGCGCGACAGTCTCGCCGGTGGTGTAGCGCTCCCAGTGTTCGAAGGTGTCCCAGCCCTGCTCGTAGGGCGAGATGCGGCCGGGTCCATTGCCGAGCGGTCGCACCGTCTCGCGGCTCGTGCCGTGCTGGAAGTGTGACTTGCCGACGAGCGACGTGGCATAGCCAGCCTCGCGAAGGCGGCGGACGAAGGTGTTGTTGGCCGGGTCGAGCGGCCGGTCGTTGAAGATCACGCCATGGCTCGACGGCATCTGGCCGGTCATGATCGACGACCGGTTGGGCATGCACAGGCCGTTGGCGACATAGGCCCGGTCGAACACGACGCTGCGACCGGCGAGCCGGTCAATGTTGGGTGTATGGACCACACTGTTGCCCCCGAAGCCGAGATGATCGGCTCGGAGCTGGTCGCAGATGATGAACAGGACGTTGGGCTGGCGCGCTTCCTTCGTCATGCTTGAACTCTCCGCAGTGAGGCATCCACGGTCATCACCCCGGACGGGTGAACTGACAGGTGAACTGGCGGGTGAATCACTGAACCGGCGCTTCGGTTTCGCTGAAGCGCTCCCATACCTCCTGGTCGGGGATGCGCATTACAGCGTCGTGGTACTTCTCGGGCAAGAAGATGGCATCGGTCCAGCGCGACCGGTCCGGTTGCGGAACTGGTTCGCCGATCGGCTCGTGCGTGACTGGGTTCTTGTAGGCATCCACCTCGCTGGCGCTCATGCCGCACAGGTCGGTGACCTCTGGGTCGATCCAGTTCTCGGCCGGAATATCGGACCCAGTGGCGATCTCAAGGCTTAGCCCTTCGGGCCCGGCGAAGTAGATCGACTGGATGAAGCCGTGGTCGATCGGACCCATGACCTGCACGCCGTGGCTACGGATGCGGTCACGCATCGTCATGACGTCCTCGAATGTGTCGACGTGCAGCGCCACGTGCTGCATCGTGCCCTTGGAAGACGGCCCCGACGCATTGCCCGCATGGGTCTTGCCCAGCTCGATTTCGTCGGAGTTCTTAGGGTGCTGAACGAACGCGACGTAACTGTCGGGGTTGAGTTCGAGGAAGCCGTGGAAGGTGTCGGGCACGCCGTGCATCCAGTAGAGCGCCTTGAGTTTGCAGCCGAGGACCTCGGACCAGAACTTCACCTGGGTCTTCATGTCAATGGTCGATAGCGCCAGGTGATTGACGCCCTTGGGGTGGAGATCGGTCATATCTGGCATCCTTGGTGAGGGTGCGGCGACCGAATCCACCGGTGGGCCGGTTCGGCTGCCGTCATTGGGGTGCCTCGGGGGATCCGTACCGCCGAACGGCCCATCTGGGCGGCACATCCAAGCATGCTTAGAAAAGCTACTCTCGCAATTTCGAAATATCAAATGTGATGCGATATTTGAATGGAATTTGCAGCTTGGGCTTTTGTTTCGCCGATCTAGCCAATCGAGATGTACCGTGGGTTTATGGCAACGAGCAGTCAGACCCGCGGCGAAGCCGTGTATCAGCAGATGCGTGACGACATCTTCGAAGGGGTTTTCCGCCCCGGGCAGAAGCTGCCGTTCGCCGTCCTCACTGCGCGTTACGAATCGAGCGCAAGCGTGATCCGAGAGGGTTTGGCCCGGCTCGTCGAGCAGGGACTGGCGCACTCCGAACCACAACAGGGCTATCGGGTCGCCTCAGTTTCGGTCAATGATCTGCGCGATCTGACCATGGCCCGACAGGCGGTCGAAACACAAGCACTGCGGCTCTCGCTCGAACACGGCGATCTGGACTGGGAATCGTCAGTCGTCGCCACCATCCACGCGCTTGAACGCACCGAGGGTCCGGGGGAGGCCTGGGGGGAACTGCATCGACGCTTTCACCAAGTACTCCTGGAGGGCTGTCCATCCAAGCGGCTGATCGCAACAGCGCTCTGTATGCGCGACTCCGCCGAGCTCTACCGCCGCTGGTCCGCTCCCGCCGACAACGACGGAAAGCGCGATCTCAACGGCGAACACCGTGCCATCGCCGACGCTGCCCTCGACCGAGATGTAGAGCGGGCATGCACACTGCTGTGCGAACACCTGCAGACCACCGCTGACATCCTCATTCAGCGGGGCCTTGCCGAGGGCTTCCTCCAGGAACCGTTGACCGAAGCCTCGCTTGTTGGCTGATCGAGCTGCCCGTCGGCTGAACGCGCCCGCTGGCTGCCCCTCCGCCGGCTGAACGAAAGGCCCCGCCCGATGTCTCCCCTTACGACGTCCCCCAATGCGCCATCGCCCTATACGCCGTCTCTCCTTACTTCGGGGATCGGGACTTCGGGGATCGGGCGCGAGCTGGATCGTCTCGTCGTCGGCTTCCAGGCTGTCGCCTTACCTCGCTGGCGGGCGACCATGGCCGAGCTAGGCGATCCGCTCCCTGAGTTCCTCGCCCCGGTCACCGGACATCTTGCCGAGGTGTTCCTCGAGGGCCGTTGGCGGTCCGAACTCACTCGTCTGCGCCACCGGTATCTCTACGACTTCATCGTCGATGGTTCTAACGAGAAGCTCGCGAACGAGCCGTGGCTTGACGCCGATTGGAGGCCGGTGGGCTTGTTCCGTGAGGCGCTGCTTGGCAATCTGCGCACCCGCGCCGAACTAGCGGCCGAGACGTGGGGTACTTCCGGCTTCGATGTCACTCGTGACGGCTCAGCCAAGAGCTTCTATGCCGCCACGTCGCCGCTCTGTGCGCTCTACCAGCCCGGCCCGCTGCCGCAAGACCCCGCTCAGGAGCTACATCACCTACTCACCTACGCGCGCTATGTACGCACCGACGCCCACGCGGCTGCCTGGGAGGATGTCGGCCTGACCGGGTTTGACATGGTGGCGCTCGAGGAATCCGAGGCAGGTCGGGATCTCACCGTGGACCCGATGTCGCTGATCGAGCGCGGTTGGCTCGACGCGCACAGTGCCATGACGGTGGAGGGCATCGCCGGTCGTGCCGCGATCGAAGACCGCACCAACGAGCTGCACAGCGTGGCGCTCGAGGCGGTCGAGGATCAGGCCGCGTTCCTTGACGCGCTCCGCTCCTTGGCGACGCCTGAGGGTCCCTAGCCCGAGGCTCCCTAGACCTTGTTGGCGCTCAGCTCGCCATCATCGCTTCGATGATCTCGCCGATGTCGGTCGGGTTTAGCGCGTTTGGGGTGGGTGGGCCCCAGATGTAGAGCGCCTTGTCCGGGTCCCAGTCTCGGGCCATCCACTCCGCGTCGTCCACGATCTGGTCGAGGTCGGAGAAGTACTCGACGAAGTTGCCAGCCGGGTCTTTGAAGTACCAGAACAGGTTGCTGCCAAGGAAGTGACGGCCGAGGCCCCACGCGTGGCGTTCCAGGTTGTCGGTGAGCAAGTTGCGGGCGGCGTGGCCGATTGCGTCCATGTCGTCCATCTGCCAGGCGAGGTGGTGGAATACGGCACCGGGAGCTTGAGCGAGGGCGAAGTTGTGATGATCGGTGGACGTGCGCCAGAAGGCGACATTGCCCGGGACCCGGTCGGATAGTTTGGCGCCGAGAATGTCGCCGAGGAACTGGCCCGACGCCTCGATGTCGGGCGATGACATCGCGATGTGGCCGAGTTTGCGGGGGCGTGGCGTCTCGGTGACGAAGAGGGTGTCGGGTCGAGTGTTGAGGCGTGGTGTGAAACCCGCCTGATTCATCGGTACCTGCTCGACCGTGTCGAGTTCGACGCGACCCATGACCTTCACCCGGATAAGCAATTCGGTTACCGGCTCGACGATTTCTATGGCATCCCCCGAGTCGACGAAGTCGTGGCCAGCGGCCGTGGCGGCGTGACGGATGCGATCGAGGTCGTCGTCATCGTCGCAGCCGATGGTGGTGTCGACGATCTGTCGCCACTTGCGCTCGACGAGTGTGAGCTGGGCTCCACCGTGGGTGGATGAGAACGCCGTGCCGGTCTCGTCCGGCGTGAGTCCAAAGTCCTCGTAGAACGGGGCGACCGCTGCGACGTCAGTGACGCCGAGGGTGATCCCGTGCATTCCGTGCAGTGCCATCTGGATGCCTCGCTTTCTGTTTCCACTGGCTCAAGCCCAACGAGCCAGACTAGATGTTCGCATTCTTATCCATAATTTCGCAAATTAATAGAAGTAGCGAATATGATACGGTCCCGTCACTGTTCACGTCCAGATTCAAACAGCCCGAAATTCAAGCAGGAGACACTGTGCCCCACATCCCACCCATCCCCCGTGAAGACCTTCCCCAGTACGAACCGTTCTTCCAGCAAGCCGAGTTTGTGATGGGGTTCGTGCCGAGTTCCATCCGCACCATGGCGCATGTGCCAGCGATCTTTGAGGGGTTTCTCGGTCTGGTGCCGAACGTGCTCGCCACGCCCGTGATCCCGAGTGAACTCGTCCACCTGGTGTCGCTGGTAACCAGCAACGCGTCGGGTTGCCGATACTGCCAGGCCCACACCGGCGCCACCGCTGCCCACCAGGGCTCCGATCCGGCCAAGATCGCCGCCGCCTGGGAGTTCCAGACCTCCGAGCTCTTATCTGACGCCGAGCGGGCGGCCCTGCGCCTTGCCTTCCACGCCGGTGTCACTCCGAACGCGGTGACCGACGACGACTTCGCCGAACTAAAAGAGCACTACTCTACCGAGGAGATCGTCGCGATTGTCGCCGTGATAGCGCTCTTCGGCTGGCTCAACCGCTGGAACGACACCATGGCCACCCAGCTCGAAGACGAACCGAACGCCTTCGCGTCTGGAGCGTTCGCCCAAAAAGGCTGGGAAGTTGGCAAGCACGCCTGATCGCTGAGACCTGAACGGAAGCTGGGACCTGACAAGAAACGGAACCGTCATGAGCTACACACTCGCCAACGTCGCGGGCCGAGCGGCCCTCGTCTCCAACGGCAAGTACTACGACCTTGAGACCATCAGCGCAGGCACGTTAGGCAGCGACCCCATGGCAGCCCTGTCGGCGCTCGATCAGCTCTCCGAGCTCGCGTCGGGCCTCGCCCACAAGCAACCGACCGGCACGCTTGAAGGCGCCGATCTCGGCTCGCCCGCTCCCGCGCCGCGCAACTCCTTCGGCATCGGCCTCAACTACAAGGCTCACGCCGAGGAGTCATCCATGGATCTGCCCACCTCGCCGCTGGTCTTCACCAAGTTTCCGTCGTGCATCGTCGGCCCCAACGACAACATCGAGCTACGCAGCGAGTGCGTCGACTACGAGGGCGAGATAGTCGTGGTAATCGGCCCGGGTGGCAAGGACATCGACGAGTCCGCGGCGTGGAACTACGTGGCCGGTCTCTCCGCTGGCCAGGACTTCTCCGACCGGCCGGTACAGATGGCCTCCAAGCCGCCGCACTTCGCGCTCGGCAAGTCGTTCGACACATTCGGCCCGATCGGCCCGACCCTGGTCTCGATCGATCAGTTCGAGGATCTCGACAACATCAGCATCTCGTGCTCGATCAACGGCGAACTGCGCCAGCAGAGCACCACCGGCAGTCTGATCTTCTCGATCCCGAAGCTGATCTCGTACCTGTCTCGCATCACGACGCTGCAGACCGGTGACGTCATCTTCTCGGGCACCCCCGAAGGCGTCGGCATGATGCAGGGCAAGCTCCTCAAGGACGGCGACGTGGTCACCACCACCGTCGACCTCGTCGGCACGATGACCAACAAATGTGTGCGCGTCAGCGATCACGGTCACCCTGGCCGCGAACTCCCTAAGAAGAACTAATGCCTGCGCTTATGGAGTTCGCCGAACGGCACCGATTCGTGACCGAACCAAACACCCCTGCGGGGTGACAACGGCAATGACCACGAGTCAGACACTTGGAAAACACTCCATACAACGCAATTCAACTGAGGGGGAGAAATGCGCGTACGTAAGTGGTTAGTACTCGTCTTGTCGCTGGCACTGTTCGCCGCTGCCTGCGGTGGCGACGACAATGATGATGCTGGCGATGGTGGTTTGGACAGCAGTTCGGCATCGACCGTTGCCGACAGCTCAGACGCCGAAGGCTCAGGCGACAGCGGTCCAGATGACAACGACTCAGACGGCGAGTCGGCATCAAGTGGCGACGCCGACTCTGGCGACACTGACTCTGGCGATGCTGACTCTGGCGATGGTGACGCCGGTGGAGATGAGGCACCGGCCGGTCCCAGCGGCGAGCTTCGTTACACCATCCCGCTTGGGCCAGCGACGTTCGATGCCCACGTCGAGAACCGCGACTTTGGCATGATCTTCTACTCGCTCGTGTACGACGGATTGGTGAACGAACGGGCCGACAACACCCTTGAGCCGGGCCTCGCCACCGAGTGGGAGATCACCCCGACCGAGGCCCACTTCACGTTGCGCGAAGGCGTGACGTTCCACGACGGCACACCGTTCGATGCGGATGCCGTGAAGTTCAACATCGAGAAAGCCAAGGCCACGCCGGGCTCCACGGGTGCTCTCCTGCTGAGCATTGAGAGCGTCGAAGTCGTCTCGCCGACCGAGGTTGTGTTCAACATGACCGGTCCCGACCCCGACCTCCTCAACAACCTCGCTCGCTTCCCGGGCCTCATGATGAGTCCTGGCGTTTCGCCCGAGGACCTGGCATCTGGCGCCGTTTCTGCAGGCACCGGCCCGTACCAGCTCGTGGAGCGCAACGAGTCCGAAGTGGTCATGGAGTTCAACCCGGACTACTGGAACCCCGCACACCAGGGCTTTGAGCGAGTCACCTTCAGCGTGCTGCTCGACGACGAAGCCCGCTACAACGCTCTGCTGAGCGGGCAGGCCGACGTTGCCACCCTCCGAGTCTTTCAGATCGCGGACTCGGAGGCGGCTGGCTTCCCTGTGGCCCAAACGCCTGCCAACTTCACCTTCGTGCAATTCCACGACATAGGCGGCAACCTCGTTCCCGAGTTCGCCGACGTGCGTGTGCGTCAGGCGATCGCCCATCTGATCAATCGCGAGGGTTGGGGTGCCTCGGTAACGCGAGGCATCGGTACACCTGCGGTCCAGTTGTTCGACGAGGGTTCGCCGTGGTACATCGATGGCTACGAGGGCTTCGCCTATGACCCGGACCGTGCCGCTGAGTTGCTCGCCGAGGCTGGCGTAAGCGACTTGACGTTCGAAGTCCCGAGCTGGGGCATCTTCAACTCTTGGCATCAGGCGCTCTCGGCAATGCTCGCTGAGGGTGGCATCACGATGACTATCCGCGATGTCCAGCCTGGCCAGAACATCACTGAAGTCGCTGGGCAACAGGTTGGTGCATCGGTCACGATCTTCTCCAACGTTCACGCTGATCAGACCTTCGGCTCGTGGCTGTCACCTCCGACGATCTGGAATCCATGGAACGTGCCGGTGTCAGCAGTGATTGAGCCTTACCAGGCTGCGCTGTCAGCAAATTCAGAAGACGAACGGAACGCGGCTTACCGCGCGATGCTCCAGGCGGCCTACGACATGGCGTGGATAGTCCCCATTTACCGCAACCCGACCACGGCTGGCTACAACCCAGAAGCCGGGGACGTGGTGTTGTGGGACAACATCACCATCGGTCTCTACATCCGCGGCATGGTGCCCGCTTCGTAACAGAAGGTGGTCCGCACCCTCGCATTCCGGCTGGTTGCGGCGGTTCCCCTAGTCTTCCTGGTCTCGCTTCTGGCGTTCGGGCTTGTGCATCTCATGCCGGGCTCGGCGTCGGAGACGATCCTGGGGGACGGGGCGACCCCTGAGGCAGTCGCGGCACTCGACGCCGAGCTGGGCCTGGACCGGCCGATCGTCGAGCAGTACTGGAACTGGGCGACCGATGCCGTCCAGGGCGACTTCGGTCGTTCGCTCATTACATCCCGCGAGGTGAGTGACACGCTCATCGAGCGGTTTCCGGTCACGATCTCGGTTGCGATGGGCGGCCTGGTGGTCGCTCTCGCGATCGGGGTCGTCAGCGGAACCGTCGCCGCGCTTCGCCAGGGTCGGCTCACCGACAGGATCATCTCGCTACTCACCGCCACCGGTCTGGCGGTGCCGAACTTCTGGGTAGCGGTCTTGTTGGCCTTCTACCTAGGGGTGGAACGCGATTGGTTCCCGGCTATTGGCTATGTGGGCCCAACCGAGAGCATCCCGCAGTGGCTCTACCATTTGGTGCTGCCGTCGATCGCACTCGGGCTGGGTTCCGCCGCGGTCATAGCGCGCCAGATGCGCGGCGGGCTCCTCGACGTGCTCGACCGTCCCTACATCCGTGCGGCCCGCTCCAAGGGTTTGCGCTATCCGCGGGTCATGATCGTTCACGCCATGAAAAACGCGTTCATACCTGTAATAACCGTTGTCGGCTTCCAAGCGTCGCTGATGCTTGGTGGGGCAATCCTGGTTGAACAGATCTTCGGCATGCCTGGTATAGGAGTGCAGATCGTCGGAGCCGTCTTAGCTCAGGACATGCCGCTAGTGCAAGGCGTCGTGATGGTCAGCGCAGTCTTCGTCATCTTGATGAACACCCTCATCGACGTTTCGTATGCGTACTTCGACCCGCGGGTGAGGTTGTCGTGAGCTCCATTCTTCGCCGAATCGTGACCCGGCCCAGTGGGTTCATTCCGCTTGCGTGGCTCGGGCTGATCGGATTCTGCGCACTCTTCCCGACCGTCGTGATGACCCACGACCCCAACGCTGCCGACTTCGCGGCGCTGCTTGAGGGTCCGAGCACCGAGCACTACTTCGGAACCGACGACCTTGGCCGCGACAACTTCTCCCGGGTCGTGGACGCGGCACGTCCCGCCACCATGGCCGGGCTTCAGGCCGTCTCGATCTCACTGCTGCTCGGTCTGCCGGTTGGTCTGTTCGTCGGGTACGTCGGCGGCTGGTGGGACCGCATCGTGATGATGATCGTCGATGCCATCTTCTCCCTGCCCGGGCTGATCCTTGCGTTCTCGATTGTTGCCATCCTCGGCCCCGGTCTCACGAACGCCATGTACTCGGTCGGCTTCCTGTTCGCACTGCGGATCATCCGGCTCGTGCGGGGCATGACTTTGTCCGTCCGTGAGGAACCGTTCATTGAGGCCGCTCGGCTCTCGGGTGCTCCCACTACGACCGTGCTGGGCCGATACCTCCTACCGAACATGATGGGTCCGCTGATTGTCCAGGTGACGATCAGCTTCGCCGCCGTCTTGCTAATTGAGGCGGCTTTGAGCTTCCTCGGTCTTGGTGTTCAGCAGCCCGACGCGACGTGGGGCTCCATGTTGCGCGACGCCCGCTCGCTCCAGCGTGACAACCCGTGGACCCCGTGGCCGCCCGGCCTGGCCATTGCCTTGACTGTGCTGGCGTTCAACACTCTCGGCGACACCCTCCGCGATGTACTTGCCCAGGGGTCAGGCGGCGGGAGTAAGGCGGCGAAGCGCAGAGCGGCGCTAGGTCTGGCTGACGACGCAGCCGCCGTCGGCGAAATGCTTGCTCCCGACCCCGACACCCTCCTTTGCGTCCGGAACCTCACCGTGACCGTTCCGACGAACACTGGTGCGGCCCCCGCCGTTCGCCAACTGTCGTTCGACATGCGGCCCGGCGAGGTCGTTGGGCTCGTAGGGGAGAGTGGCTCGGGCAAGACCGTCAGTGCGCTCGCAATCGCGGGTCTGTTGCCCCGCGGTGTGACGATCGACCCGGCATCTCAGATCCACTTCGAAGGTCGCCAGCTAGTCGGGCGGACCGAGGCCCAGATGGCCGATGTGCGGGGGACCGGGATCGGCATGATCTTCCAGGACCCGACCGCGTCACTCAACCCGGCCCTCACCGTGGGCTACCAGCTCGCCGAGCCGCTGCGGATCCATCACGGCTTGTCCAAGAGGGACGCCAACGATCGGGCGGTTGAGTTGCTTGACCGGGTCGGCGTCAACAATCCCCGTGAGCGGCTGCGCGACTTCCCTCACCAGTTCTCCGGCGGTATGGCGCAGCGTGTGATGATCGCCATGGCGCTGGCCAGCGAGCCGTCACTGATCATCGCCGACGAACCGACCACCGCCCTTGATGTCACGACCCAACGTCAGGTTCTAGAACTCCTCGTTGAGCTGTGTGAGGACCTCGGCATGGCGATGCTGTTCATCACCCACGACCTCGGGGTCGTCGCCGAAGTCTGCGATCATGCCGTTGTGATGTATGCCGGTCAGGCGGTCGAGACCGGCGATGTCCACGAGCTCTTCGCAGCGCCCGACCACCCCTACTCCCGGGCGTTGCTCGCGAGTGTTCCATTGCTCGATAGTGAAGAGGATCGTCTCGTCACCATCCCGGGCCGGGTGCCAGGGCCGGGCGAGCAGATCAGCGGCTGCCGCTTCTCGGCTCGGTGCGAGCAGGTTCACGATGAGTGCGCGGCTGCCCGGGTCGAGGTTGTCACGCTGCCCGGCGAGAACCGGACCAGCCGATGCTTACTAGCCGGCGTCACGCCGGAGCCGGTTCGTGAATGAGCCCATTCCTGAAGGACACGATTCGTGAGTGACACGGTTCATGAATGACACGGTGCTCAGGGTCGAGCACGTCGTCGTCACCTTCAGCGGGGGCGGTGCCTTCTCGCTCAAGCGGCAGACCGTCCAAGCGGTACGCAACGTCTCGTTCCATATCGGGGCGGGTGAGGCCTACGGCCTCGTCGGCGAGTCCGGCTCCGGCAAGACCACGACCGGCCGATGTGTGCTCGGACTACAGAAGCCAACCTCGGGTTCGATCAGGCTCGGTGCAGACGATGTCGGCGATTTCGCACGACGCAACCCCCAGGCGCTTCACCAGCGGATCCAGGCAGTGTTCCAGAACCCGATTGCCTCGCTCAACCCGGCAATGACGGTCGACCGGATCCTCGCCGAACCGCTCCGGCGGCTCGTCGGAATAAAGAACGCGAGCGCCGCCCAGTCCCGAAGCGCCGAGCTGCTCGATGCGGTTCGGCTCCCGTCCGATGTGCTCGACCGGCGGCCCATCGAGTTGTCGGGTGGCATGGCGCAGCGCGTGTCGATTGCGCGGGCGCTCGCGTCCAGCCCGCAGTTGATCGTGCTCGACGAGGCGGTGAGTGCGCTTGATGTCGCCACTCAGGCTCAGGTCATCAACCTGCTCGCCGATCTGCGCGATGAGACCGGCGTGTCGTACCTCTTCATCGCTCACGACCTCGCCGTAGTCCGTCATCTTTGTGACCGGATAGGTGTGATGTCGCAGGGCGAGCTGGTTGAAGAGGGGCTCGCCGCCGACATCTGCCACCGCCCCACCCACGAATACACCCAGCGACCCCTGGCCGCCGTCCCAGTGCCCGACCCCAAAGTCAAACGGGCCCGCCAAGACGTGCAGTCCCGCTAAACGAGAAGTCGACCTTGCCGTTCGTCAGTCTGGACACCGTCGTCGATGTCGCCGAGCTGACTGCCGAAGACTTAGCGATCGGTGGGCTCTGCGGTTGAGTATGAAAAGCATCATCAGGTATGTCAAACGATGTAGGTTTTCATACATGGCTACGAAGTCGGCTCTGGAGCGCCTGCGCCCGATCGGCCCGATTTTCCGCTCGCGTGAAGCAGTTGACGCGGGCGTGTCCTGGCGCGATCTCTACCAGTTGCGCGACAGCGGTGAGGTGCTTGAGTTGTCACGTGGCCTTTACCAGCTCCGCCACGCAGCCGGTGTCGCAGATATCGATTTCATCGCCGTGAGCGCTCGCGCACCGCGGGGGATGATCTGCCTCACCTCGGCACTGACCTACTGGGACCTGACCGACGAGATTCCGCAGGTGGTGCATCTCGCCGTACCGAAGGGGGTCCACCGCCCGGTGATTGACTATCCGCCGACGATGGTGCATGTATTCGCATCCGACACCTTCGATGTCGGACGGCTGCACGTCGTCCACGGAGAACGGGAAGAGTTCGCGATTACGAATCGTGAACGCACCGTCGTTGACACCTTTCGACTGCGGCACCTCGTGGGATTCGATGAAGCCAATTGGGCGTTGCGCCGATACTTGCGATCCAAGCCTCGCATTTCGGCACTGTCGACGATCGCCGACGAACTCCGTGTTGGGGCGGCGTTCGCAGACGCGACTCGCTTGCTGTCGTCGTGACACCGGTTAGTAGCGACACGCAGGCTGGCAGGGCCTACGTGGATCTCCGCCGACTCGCGCGTGACATGGGCCGACCGACCGATGAACTGCTCCGGACATTGAATCGCGCTGAGTTTGTTGGTGGCTTAGGGGTGTGGTCTTCTATCCCGGGCTGAGGTGGTGTGTTGGTGCGTGTAGTAGGCCTGTCGGATAGCCCTATCGAACTCACCGAGTATTTTGAGGCGCGTTTGAGGCCAGTCGCGTGGTCCTCGCCTGAGGTAAGCGACCACACGAACGCGACAGCTCAAACAGTTGATAACTCGTTAGCACAAGCGGTTCACTGTCGCTTTCGCCCGATTTATGGGCTACTTTGAAGCACGTGTCTGAAGTAGGGATTCGTGCTCTCAAGCAGAATGCGTCTGCAGTCGTGGCTAAGGCTGCGGCAGGGGAGACGGTCACGATCACCGACCGAGGAAGGCCGGTTGCCCAGATGACGGCTATTCCGAAGTCGCGGCTTGCCGCGTTGATCGATTCGGGCCGCGCCAGGCCACCTCTGCGTGAGTTGGCAGATTTGCCGATGCCGGACCCTGGGCCCAGTCTCTCTCAAGTATTGGAGGGGATGAGGCAAGACGCGCGCTATTGACGTGGCCTTCTACATCGACACTTCCGCGCTGGTGAAGTTGGTGGTCGCGGAGCCAGAGACGCAGGCGCTTCGGTCCTGGATGGCAAAGGTTGATCAGGATTTCGTGGCGAGTGATCTCGTTCGGACTGAGCTGATTCGGGCTGTTCGGCGGGTTGTGCCAGATCGGACGTTGCTGGCTCGGGAGGTGATTGATTCGGTCACGCTCGTCGAGGTCACGAGTGCGGTCTTGGCCGCGGCGGGTCGCCTCAATCCGCCTGAGCTAAGATCTCTTGACGCGATTCACCTTGCGGCGGCAATCGACCTGGGCGATGACCTCGTCGGACTCGTGACCTATGACGACCGCTTGGCGGAAGCTGCGAAGGCCAACGGTGTGGCTGTCGTCGCCCCGCAATGACCAACGTGGCTAACGCTCCGCGGCCGACATCAGTCACTGTCGTCGACAAGCCGCTGGCTCGGATCGCCCAGCTCAACCTCGCGGCATAATTTCGGATCACCGCCCTAGGCACGGATCAGTTCATCTGACCAATGGATGATGCACGTGAGCTAGCAACCCTTGCTGAAACCGACCTCCACCTTGGATCGCTGCTGATTGCCCCGATACCGAGACTCGCATCGAGCCCTAGCGCGGAACGGGCGTCGAAAGTTCACAGCGGAAGCGCCCTGGCGGAGCTTCTTCGGGTACTCGTCGGCGAGTTCGAGGGAATCTCACTTCGCTATGTGAGAAAGATCCTTGAGATCACGTTGACAGCTTGGCTTCCAACCATCCTTCATGTCCAAGGAGGATCATGCAGAGTTATCCACACCGGATTTGAAGGGCAGCGCTCAGAAATGAGGTCCATGATCCCCGGCGTCGTGGCCGGTTTCAGTTCGACCCGTCGCGACGTACTGCTCGGCAAGGCTCAGGATCTGTCTGACGGACATCTGGCGAGCCGGTTGGAACGGTCGCGTCCGTGGGTTGCTGATCGCGAGCAGGAAGCGCTTGAGCTTGTCGCACGAGATGTCATCTCAGGTTTGCCAACCGACCTCTACGCCAAGGCAACGCCACTTTTTCTTGGCGGGACGGCGGCATTGGAATCGGTAGATGTCTGACGTACCAGCAGCGGTGAAATCGGCACTAGCGGAACGCGGGAAGGCAAGCTGGCCGGAGGCACGTGTTACCATGCTTCCTCCCGACGTATGTGAAGGCGATTTGCGCGTCATCAAAGCTCTCGCCCACGGTACGACTGATCACAGGATTGGCTTGGTCTTACGAATCAACTCGGCCAACGACTTCGCGGAGTTCCTTCTCGTCCACGCCGCCCTGGAGCTTGCCACCGGTCACGATGTCATCCTGCCATCTGAGCTGACGTCGGCTCCCTACGACGTGGTTGCGCAAACCGACCTTTGCGCAGCCGTTTGGACCCTTCAGCTCGGCAGGCGAGTCGGTTGTCTGGCTGAGTCTGAGCTTACGGCTGTAGCGCTGATCGGCAGCAATCTCAAGCTCGTCGAGCCCTCCGATTCCCCAGTCGCTCGAATGCCCCAGCTTGCCTCAGGTATCCCGCTCGCGGGCCCGCTCGACCGCCGGTGGTCGTTTAAGGAATCGGAGGGCGCTGCGTTGCGGGAGTTGGCCGCCGATTGTACGGAGGCTCTACTCCCGCAGGGGCGGGTATCGGGGGTAAGCCCCGGACGGTTCAATGGAGGATCTCGATAGCGGCGTGAAGTGCCGACTTGGCGCGCGAGAAAGACCTGGCTAGCTCAAGGAGTTCGGAGGGGTGGTTCCCGCGTTGGTTGAGCCAACTACGCAGGGCTGTGTGCGCAAGGTCAATGCCCAGTCGATGACGGAGTCGGTAGGTGTCGATGATTGAGCGAGCGGGGCTGTAGATGCCGATGGTGATTGTGGCGGTGAGGTTCGCGAGGTCGCGGTCTGAGATCCCAAGCTTGCGGGCCTGGGCGTGTGTGAATGCGGCCGGAATCGTTGTCGGCGGCATTCATGAAATGCTAGCCAGAAGATGGCTATGTGGCTAGGAATTCATACAACAAAGGATCTCCCTGCCGTCCAGAATCCGTCCGGGCCTCCTAGTTCAAGTAACACTTGTGCATGCTTGATCAGAGAATGACAACCCGACACCCCTAGTTCCGTTATCATCATATGTAGTGGATTTAGGTTGTCGATCGATAGTGTAGAGCCAGTAACAATGCTTTAACTTGAACTATTGGATCTAAGGTGTCAAGCACGAGAGCGAACTTCCAGCAAGGGGGGCTGACGGCCCGCAGCAGGCGCGCGCTTGTTGAGCTGTTTGGTGCTGGGAGTCGGACCGTCACGGTCGAGGCTGCGGCCGGGGCACTCGGTGTGAGCCGGGAGGTTGCTGCTCAACGACTTGCTGGTTGGGCTGCAAATGGCTGGTTGCGTCGTGTCCGGCGGGGTTTGTACATCGCCGTCCCTGTCGACGCTCGTAATCCGGCGGCGTGGAATGAGGATCCTTGGTACCTCGCGGACGTGGTCTGGAGTCCCTGCTATATCGCTGGCTGGTCTGCGGCGAGTTACTGGGCGCTTACTGATCAGGTCTTCCGGTCAACAGTGGTTGCCACCACACAACGGGTCCGTCGTGTTGACCAAGAACTTGCCGGAGCGCCATATCGCGTTCATCACGTCCCGGCAGACCGCATGAGCTGGGGTCTCAAGCGAGAGTGGCGCGGTGACCGGAAGGTCAACGTCTCGAGCCTAGAGCGCACGGTCGCAGACATGCTGTCAGATCCCTCGCTCGGTGGCGGGATTCGTCACACGATGGAGGTCCTTGATGCTGTTCTTCAGAACTCGTCGGCTGAGACTCTGGTCGAGGCACTCGAACGGCTGGGCAACGGAGCTGGCATCAAGAGACTCGGATATCTAATGCACGCTCTCGGCCATGAGACGTCGGCGATCACCACACCACTGACCACTGGCTACCCGCTGCTTGACCCGTCACTGGGACCACAGGGGTCGCGTTCAAGTGACTGGGGCCTTGTCATCAACGCAGACGTTTCCGCGTGATAAGCAACCGCGAGATAGCAAACCTCGCAGGGGAGTGGCAGCTAGCTCAACATGTAGTTGAGAAGGACTACGTCCTGAGTTGGATGCTCGCGGGAATCGCGGAGCACCGACACACGCGATCGTGGGCGTTCAAAGGAGGTACATGCCTGCGAAAGTGCTGGTTCGAGACCTACCGATTCTCCGAGGACCTTGACTTTACGGTAACGGAGGGTGATCTCGACTTTGCTCATCTGAGTTCAGTCTTTGTGGAGATCGCCGAGTGGGTCGACGATGCATGCGGTCTGCGCCTCATTGTCGACGACAGGGCGTTTCGGAGGCGCAAGAACAAACGAGGCCATCCAACCGTTGAGGGTCGGATCGCCTACATCGGACCACTCGGGACGCCGACACCTCCAAAGGTCAAACTAGATCTCACCGCCGATGAGGTCCTCGTACGAGAACTCGAGCGGAAGCCAGTTCTTCACCCGTTTAGTGACTCCCTGACCAGTGCCACAACATCTTGGCCCCCAGAGGTAGCCTGCTACTCGCTGCCCGAGCTTCTTGGCGAGAAGATTCGGGCGCTCGCTGAACGATGCCGACCACGCTACCTCTATGACGTGGTCCACGCTCACCGTCATCCAGATCTCGTCGGTCGCGGCCCCGAGGTGGTGGAAGTGCTCAAGGCGAAGTGTGTACACGCCACGATCGACATGCCCACGCTCAAGTCGATCAGAGCCACGCCGTTCCGCAACGAGATTGAGACCGAGTGGTCAAACATGCTCGGCCACCAGCTCATGTTCCTGCCGAAGTTCGAGGATTTTTGGTCGCAACTCCATGATGTCTTCGCGTGGCTCCAAGGAGCGCCCTCCGTAGACCTGCTTGCGGAGATCCAGCCAGCCGAGGTCGTGACCGATTGGCGACCTGCTCGTCACATAACCTCGTGGCGCGAGGCACCCACGCTTGAGCTGAACCGCTTGGCAGCGGCCAACCGCCTCAAAGTCTCCTACGGAAAGTTCGCTGGTCCTCTTCAGTCAATCCGCTTCGCAGGGGCAAACCGCCTCAAGGTCACGATCGACTACCGTCCGATGAGCGGGCGGGTCGGACCTAGAACCGTCGAGCCATATTCCTTGCGCTACTCGAAACAGGGAGACTTACTGGTCATGGTGGTGAATGACCTAGATCAAGTACGCAGCTACAGAGCTGATCGCATTTTGGACGTTCGCATTGAGCCGGAGAGCTTCACGCCCCGCTACCTCGTCGAGTTCTAAGCGATGGGTTCAGGTCCGCCTGAGAGTAGGCAGCACGTGCCGATGCTTGAGACCTGCGTAGCATCGCTTGCGTGGTTTCGATGCAGGATGCGATCCGGCGGCTGACGGACTTTTGGTCTAGTCAGGGTTGCGCTATTTTGCAGCCCTTCAACACCGAGGTTGGTGCAGGGACGATGAACCCGGGCACCTTTTTGCGGGTGCTCGGTCCCGAACCGTGGAAGGCGGCCTATGTGGAGCCGTCGGTGCGTCCCGACGACAGCCGCTACGGCAATAACCCGAACAGGCTCCAGACCCACACGCAGTTTCAAGTGATCCTCAAGCCGGAGCCTGGCAACCCACAAGACTTGCTCATTGCCAGCCTTGAGGAACTGGAGATCGACACCGCGGCCAACGATGTCCGGTTTGTTGAGGACAACTGGGCACAGCCCGCGATCGGTGCTTGGGGACTGGGCTGGGAGGTTTGGCTGAACGGCCTTGAGATCACCCAGTTCACCTACTTCCAGCAGGTTGCTGGGGTGGAGTTGAGCCCAATACCCGTTGAGATCACATATGGCCTAGAGCGTATCCTCATGGCAGCTCAAGGTATTTCACACTTTAAGGACATTCTCGTTACCGATGACATGACCTACGGAGACATGTACGCGGACACCGAATATGAGATGTCCCGGTACTACCTCGATGAAGCGGACGTGCAGACAAACCAGGTACTCCTGGAACTCTATGTGGCAGAAGCCACTCGGCTCATTGAAGCGTCGCTGCCGCTACCGGCATACAGCTACGTGCTTAAGTCTTCACACGCATTCAATGTGCTCGACTCGAGAGGGGCGATCAGTCCAACCGAGCGGGTACAAATGTTCTCTACAATACGCGGCTTGGCAGGCTCGGCAGCGCGCGCCTGGATTGAGAAGCGTCGTGAGTCCGGTTTTCCACTGTTGCGATCCGAGACACCGCAGCGCACCAGTGTCGCTGCGCCTGAGAATGCAAGCCAGGAGCACCAGCACGCAGCCGAGGCCGAAACAGAACCTGCAATAGACGCCGCCGACAGTTCGCAGCCGGCGTCGGCGCTGCTCGAGATCGGTTTCGAAGAGCTACCCCCGGCGGTCGCTCTTGAAACACCGGTGGCTCTAGCGGAACGCGTCAAGGCACTCCTTAGCGAGACCGGATTGGACTATGGCGAGCTGCACCTCTACTCAACCCCACGCCGCGCCGCTGTGCTGATCAACGACGTATTGGCGAGGGAGAAGGACCGCTCGGTCCACGAGTTCGGTCCAACTTGGGCAAGCGCGTTTGATGACCAAGGCGCCCCGACCAAGGCGATGAGCGGCTTCCTTAGGTCAAAGGAGGCATCGATCGACGACATCGTCAAGGTGCGTCATAGGGATCGAGACGTCGTCGCTGTTGAACGGACCATTGTTGGGCGTGACGCGAGCCGCGTACTCACAGACGTCTTTTCTTGCTGCATCTCGTCGCTGACCTCGGCGCGCAACATGCGGTGGTCAGATCCCGAACTCTCGTTCAGTCGGCCAATCCGCTGGGTCACGGCCATGCACGGATCAGCCTGTGTCGAATTGTCGGTCGCAGGTCTTGACTCGTCACAGTATTCGCGGGTGTTGCGCTCAGACCCGGCGTCACCAGTACGACTGACTTCCGCAGACGCGTATGAGAAGACGCTTCGGAAACACTCAATTGTGCCTGACACCGCTGAGCGCAAGCAGAACATCCTGGCGGGGGCGACGCAGCTAGCCGAAGACATCGGTGGGCAGGTTGTTGTGGACGATGACCTCGCGGATGAGCTGTCGCAACTCGTCGAGGCACCAACATGTGTACTCGCGTCCTTCGACGCCAGATACCTACAGCTACCGTCAGAGATTCTCTTGGCGGTCATGCGAAAGCACCAGCGCTACCTGTCACTGGTGGACTCGGACGGCAAATTGCTGCCGCATTTCATTGTGGTGGCTAACGGCCCGTGCGATACGGCATCCGTTCGCGCCGGGAACGAAGCGGTAGTTAGGGCACGATTCGACGATGCTGAGTTCTTTTTCGCAGCAGACAGCGCACTCGCGCCAGCAGAGTTTCACGCTCGACTCGAACGGCTGGTCTTCGATGAGCGAGTAGGGACGATGCTCTCCAGGGCGAAGCGGATCGATCGCCTGGCCCTTGCTCTAGCCGATGAGGCCGATGTCGATCCGCAGAGTCGAAAGACGATTTTGGATGCGGGATCGCTAGCCAAATTCGACCAGACCACGCAAATGGTGACGGAGTTCTCGTCTCTTTCGGGCGTAATGGCAGGTCACTATGCAGCGCTCGCTGGGCTCGATGCGGCTTCGGCCCTGGCGCTAGCCGAACTTGAGTTGCCTACCGGAGCCTCAAGTGAGGTCGCTCGTACCGAGGCTGGCGCATTGTTGGCACTTGCCGATCGGTTCGATCTCATAGTTTCGCTTTTCGCTGTGGGGGCCAAAGCGACCGGATCGACGGATCAGCTCGGCATACGACGGGCTGCCATCGGAGCGTTTCGCACGATGCTCGCCCATCGGTCCCTTGCCGATCTCACTATCTCGTCGTGCATCGATCTCGCAGCGAAGGTTGTTGAGGAAGATGGCATCAAAGTCCCAGCCGAGCAGGTGACGCACGCCAAGGAGTTCTGTGTAGCGAGGCTTCGCCAGCTACTCATAGACGACGGTCTGGAGGTGATTTTCGTCGATTTGGCTGTCTCGCAGCAAGTATCACCGAAGAAAGCTGTGGATCTCGTGGAGACGTTGGTTGAGGGCGCTGCCAACCCTGGATTTCGTGCCATGGTCGCCATCCTGGACCGAATAGAGAGCCTGGGAGCCGAACTACCGCTTGCGACCAACGCCGAACTTCTTCAATTGCCAGCCGAGCAAGAGCTGCTAGCCGCCCTCGACACCACCATCAAGGAGCGAGAGGCGTCCTTCGCAGAGCTGCCCGGCTACGGGGAACAACTGACACCCCTGGTCGAGAAGTTCTTCGATGAAGTTCACATCATGTGCGATGACCGGATGCTCCAGCAAGCCAGGCTCGGCCTGTTAGGCAGGATCCACCGCTTAGCTCCAACGAGCGTTCCCTGGCGTAATGTACACACGGCCTTCAGGTCTATGGAAGGTGCGCCAGCTTGAGGAGTTGACGGCGGCTGCTGGTAGACCGAGCAGACTCACCCGAATCGGCATCGGGATTGAATCGGTCGGAGTGGCGGAATTGGCAGACGCGCTAGATTTAGGATCTAGTGCCCGAAAGGGTGTGGGGGTTCAAGTCCCCCCTCCGACACACTCGCTGGTACACGCGTCGGGTCCTGCTGTGACCTGCATGCGCCTCTCGTCGTGGTAGTCGATGGCGAGGTTCAGTTCCTTGTAGATCGCCTTGCGATCCTCGGGGTCCGCCTTGCTCAGGTTCTCGACGATGCTGTGGGGCTCGGAAACCAGTCAGAGGGTGCCAGTGAGACAGTCGCTGGGTTTCGGGCACCCACAAGCGGTGCATTGCGAAATGCATTGCATTTGGCTATGCTCGCTGGGTATGGCTCAACTGGTGACTCGAGTAGAGGACGATCTTGCGGCGGCGGTCGATGAGCTCGTCGAGGCTGGAGTCGTTGCGAGTCGATCCGAGGCGGTGCGCGTTGGTCTCGAACAGCTTGTCGACCGGTGTCGTCGTGAGGAGATTGGGGCGAGAATTGTGCGCGGCTACCGGCAGCGTCCGCAGGAGGAAGCGGAAGTCGCGTGGGCGGACGAGTCGTCGGTGCGGATGATTGCGGAGGAGCCTTGGTAGCGCTGACGCCGTCTCAGGGTGAGGTTTGGTGGGCCGAGGCTGAGGACAAGCGCCGACCCGTGCTCGTGGTGACCCGTAGCGATGCCGTGCCAGTCTTGAGGTGGATCGTCGTCGCTCCGGTGACACGCACCATTCGTCAGATTCCGACCGAAGTTCGCCTCGGCGTGAGTCACGGACTCCCTGACGATTGTGTGGCCTCGTTCGACAACTTGCAGCCGATTCGGCGTTCGTTTCTCACCCAGCGGGCGGGTGAACTCGCGATCGAGGAACTCGATGAGATCTGCCGAGCACTACGCGCGCTCGCGGACTGCTGACCAGCGGGACCTCAGGAAGCCGTCGCCAGCACACGACCGTTCCATTGGCGCCACGAAGGCCTCGAGGCCATCGAACGGATGGTGTGTCTCCTCGAGGATGTCGACATCGTGGCAACGGTCCCGAAGCACCGGAAAGACCGTGTCTGTCGACAGCTCGCCTAGAAGCCGTGAGACAGGACTATTCGCCTCTCGTTCCCGACGTTCTCGCTTCTCTCGGCTCTTCCTACCCATGTAGTCCTCGGTAGTGCCTTTGACCAGTCAACTCCAGGGCCGGGGCCAGCGGCCATTGGGTTTGGTCGACTGGGTCTCGGGGTCGTTGAGCGGGCTTGTGGGGTGCAGCCGCCGGGTGAGCTTTGTCGCGGTAGCGGTTTGCGCTGCTGGTGTTGGTGGGATTGATGTCGCCGGTTGGTCAGTTGTGGGGGACGATGACCCGGTTGGCGACCTCGTTGATGTGTGGGTAGATGAGTCGGATGAGTCCGGCTGCGATGGCCACGGCGGCGAGTTGGGCGGCAATGAATGCGGGGGCGGAGGCCGGTTCGATGCCTGCGAAGGTGTCAGAGAAGGTGCGGGCGATAGTGACGGCGGGGTTGGCGAAGCTGGTGGATGAGGTGAAGTAGTAGGCGCCAGCGATGTAGCCGCCGACGGAGAAGGCGGCGACGCTGGGCCGTCCGGAGCGGACGACGCCGAAGATGACCACCAGGAGGCCGACGGTGGCGACGACCTCGGCGAAGACGAGGTGCCCGGTGGAGCGGTCTTTGGTGGACCAGTCGACGGCGGCGAGGTCGAACATGAGGTTGGCGCTGATGGTGCCGACGATGCCGCCGGTGATCTGGGCGGCGATGTAGGCGGCAGCGGTAGGGGTGTCGATGCCACCGAGGATGCGGTCGGCGATGGTGACGGCGGGGTTGAAGTGGGCGCCGGATGCTGAGCCGAGAGCGAGAATGAGGGCGGTTAGGACGCCAGCGGTGGCGAAGGCGTTCTGGAGGAGCTGGAGACCGACGTCGTCGGTGAGGGATTCGGCCATGATCCCCGAACCGATCACGGCGGCGAGCAGGAACGCGGTGCCCGTGAACTCGGCCGCCAAAGCTGACCAGTCAACCCGCCATCGATCCTGTGGCGCTGGGGTTGCAGTGCGTGTGGTCGGGGGTTGGTCGGGTTCGGGCATCAGGGGTGGAGCCTTGCAGGTTAGGGATGCGATGCGGGTGTCGAGGGTGGCGATGACGGCATCGAAGGCCGCGTCGGTGCCAGCCTCGATTGGGTCGGGGATCGACCAGTGCCACCAGCTCGGTCCGGGGTGAATCGTTCTGGGTTTGTTGGTGGTTTAGGGGTGTCGTTTGCTAGCGGCAGTAAAACCCGTCGGCCCATGGCAGGGTCAGGGCGCACTCAGTCGAGCGAGTTCCGTTGTGTGACGGACTTGCGTTGTCGTGTTGATGGTTCGCGTGGGTGTGATGGCTGGCTCTTGGGCAAGCTGCGCGCTACTGCGGCGGCGGATACCTGCATTTGTGGGTTATGGCCCGGGAGGGGGCGTACTTAGGTTGCGGCTTAGGAGTCGGCCCAGAAGGGTCGCGCGAAGTCCGAGGCGACACAGGAGGGCCCGTGGCTATTCCAGTACCTGACATTGATGAGCTGGCAGCGATTAGTGATCGCTGGAATCTGAGACTGGCAGGTGACCAGCTAGAGGTGTTCCAGGCGCTAATCCAGGGCGCGTTGGGTTCCTACGACCATGTTGACGCCATGTACGACAGGTCGAAGCCAGCCTCGCCGAAGCGTGACAGCTACCGGCCTGAAGACGGCGAGAACGAACTGGGCGCCTGGTACTACAAGTGCGACATCCAGGAGACCGAGACCGGCCCGCTGGCAGGGCGGACGTTCGCAATCAAGGACAACACCGCAGTGGCAGGCGTTCCGATGATGAACGGTTCGCGCATCCTCGAGGGGTACACCCCGACGGTCGATGCCACCGTGGTTCGTCGCATTCTTGATGCTGGCGGCCGAATCTTGGGCAAGTCGGCATGTGAGGATCTGTGTTTTTCGGGCGCAAGCCACACCTCGGCTCTGGGTCCGATCCGCAATCCCTGGGATGCCTCGCGCACTGCAGGAGGTTCCTCGGGAGGCAGCGGCGCACTCGTCGCAGCCGGTGAGGTTGACATGGCCATTGCGGCGGACCAGGGCGGCTCAATCCGGATGCCATCGTCGTGGAACGGGGTGTGCGGAATCAAGGCCACCTTCGGGCTGGTGCCTTACACGGGCGCGTATCCGATCGAATGGACGATCGACCACATCGGACCGGTGGCACGGAACATCACGGACCTAGCCACGTTCCTGACTGTGATCGCCGGTCCTGATGGCAACGACCCACGGCAAATGCAGGCACCAAGCGGGATCGACTACACCGCAGGGCTCGAGGAGGGCATCGATGGTCTGAAGATCGGCATTGTGGCTGAAGGGTTTGGCTGGGAGGACCTCAGCGACCCCGCCTCGGATGCGCTGGTAGCAGCAGAAGCCAACCGGCTCAGCGATCTTGGCGCGAAGGTGGAGACATTCTCGATGCCCTTGCACCGAGAGGCGCTGCATGTCTGGAACGTGATCGCAACCGACGGCGGTATGTGGCAGATGATTCGGGGCAACGGCTACGGAATGAACTACAAGGGCCTGTACGACCCCGAGCAAATGGAACACACCAAGCGAGGCTGGGAAACCAAGGCCGCACAGATCTCAGAAACGCTGCGGTTCGTGATCTTGTGTGCCGAATACAGCATCGGCCGCAACGGTGGCGGCGCCTATGCACGAGCGTCGAACGTCCGCAGCCAGATCAACGCCGCAGTGGACAAAGCACTTCAAAGCTATGACGTCTTGTGCTATCCGACGCTGCCGTTCCCGGCCAAGGAGATTCCATCGAGCGACGCGCCGGTCGTGGACTACGTCGCTCGGGCGCTCGAGATGATTCCCAACACGGCCGTTTCTAACGTGACCGGAAACCCTGACCTGACGGTCCCCGCCGCTGGCGGTAGCGGGATGCCAGTAGGGATGAGTTTCGTCGGAAAACAGTGGGACGAGGCGACGTTGCTTCGTGTGGGCCGGGCGTACGAGAAGATGGTGGGCGGATTCGCTCTGTCCCCGATGGCCCAAGCTGCTCTCGGCGGAATCTGAGACCTGCAATCGCAGGTAATTCGGCCCGACCATGCAATCGCAGGTACCGGGGTGTGAGCGTGACTGTTAGTCGTGTTGGACGGGATGGGAAATGTCTTGCCGTTCTGACGATGTGTGGAGGGCACGACGACGTGTCGTCCGCGGAGGGAGGAATTGAAATGAGTAGGTCCAGCGACCGACGGCGTGGATTGTGCGGGCAGTTCCTGGCCGTCCTGCTTGCCGTCGTTTTGATTACCGCAGCATGCGGTGACGATGACGATTCGGTCGATCCGCCTGTCGACGGCGCCCCAGCCGAAGCCAATGGCACCGCTAGCGGCGATGACGGCAGCGAGACCGAGGACACCAGCGACGCTGACGAAATCACCGACGACGGTGACGGCGGGGACGCCGAGCCCGAGGAGAACGCGGAACCGATCAGGGTTGGCAGCCTGCTAGATGAGACAGGTCCGCTAAACATCTATGGCGGGCCAATGGCCAACGCGACAAGGCTCGCCATTGCGAACATCAACGCCAACGGTGGCGTCCTGGGTCGTCCGTTGGAGTTGGTGGCGTTGGACTCCAAGTCCGACCAAAACGAGTACATAACCGGCGCTGACCGGCTGGTGTCCGAGGACTTGGCCGTCGTTCATGCTGGCATCACGAGCGCATCTCGTGAGGCCATCCGTCCGACCTTCCGCGAAGCAGACCTTCTCTACTTCTACAACGTGCTGTACGAGGGCGGGCAGTGCGATCGGAACCTGTTCGTGACTGGCGTGACTCCAACTCAGCAGCTCCAGGTTCTGATTCCCTGGGCGATCCAGAACCTTGGTCCCAAGCTCTACATCTTGGCCGCCGACTACAACTACGGCCAGATCTCGGCCGACTGGGTACGACAGTACGCCGCGGAAAACGGTGGCGAGATTGTCGGGGAGGACTTCTTCCCGTTAGATGTCGCTGAGTTCGGCACAACTGTAGGTGACGTTCAAGGCGCTGCGCCCGATGCGGTCGTCTCACTGCTCGTAGGTGGAGCCCACATCTCGTTCTACAACCAGTACGCGGCTGCCGGTGCAAACGACACTATCCCGATCGTCTCTTCGACCTTCGGCGCGGGTGGAGAGCACCTGGCCCTCGACGCCGATGCTTCGGCAAATGTGTACGTCGCCTACCCGTACTTCAACGAGCTCGACAACGAGGCGAACACAGCCCTCATCGCCTCATGGCAAGCCGAGTTCGGCGACGCACCCATCACCGACATCGGCGTCTACGCCTGGGAGGGCTGGCACCTGTGGGCTGAGGCGGTGAACAGGGCAGGGACCCTCGATCGCGATGCCGTCATCGCTGAGTTGGAGAGCGGCAATGTCAGCTTCGAAGGCCCGAAAGGTCTTGTCACCATCGACGGGGCGTCGCACCACACGATCCAGCCGATGAGCTTGGCTCAAACGAACGACGCCAACGGGTTCGACGTGTTCGAGACGTTCGACAGCGTGGCCCCCACGTGGGAGCAAGAGACTTGCGATCTCATCACCAACCCGGACACCAACGAGCAGTTCACGCCCGCGGACAACTAAGCCACACCCCTCCTCGGTTCGTCCGGGAGCAAACGGGGGCAAGCTCCAGGGGAGGACCCACAGGCGAGGGTCCTCCCCTCCGGGCTCGAGCTATGTCCGTTCTGGCTACCACTCAGAGGGGCAATATCGTTGGCCGTCGACAATCTCTTCAACCTCGGGTTCAACCTGGCGACCACCATTGCCACTTTGGCTCTGGTGTCGATCGGCCTCGCCGTCATCTTCGGCATGCGAGGCGTTATCAACCTTGCCCACGGCGAGTTCATCATGCTCGGTGCGTTCGCAACTTTGTCTGGCACCCGCTCCGGCCTCAACGTTTGGTTAGCGATGATCGTCGGAACAACTTTCGTCGGACTGTTCGGCTTACTGATCGAACGGTTGCTGATCCGCCATCTCTATGGCCGATTGGCTGACACGATGCTGGCCACGTTTGGCCTTTCGTTCATTTTGATCCAAGTGGTTGACAATCGATACGGATCAGTCACCGAGGGCATTCCGGTCCCGCTCGGTAGTTTCCAAGTCGGCCATTTCTCAATGTCGACCTACAACGCGGTGATCATCGTTGGCGCCGCATCGATGGTCGCTGTCACGTTCGTGGTGATGCGCCGTACCCGTTATGGGCTTTTGGCCCGCGCTGCTACCCAGTCGTCAGACATGGCCGAGGCGCTCGGCGTCAACACCTCCCGAGTCAACGTGTGGACCTTCGGATTCGGGTCCGCCCTCGCTGGCGCGGCTGGCGCCCTACTAGCCCCGCTCGTCGGTGTCATACCAACGATGGGACAGACGTTCGTGGCGCGGGCCTTCATGACCGTGATCGTTGGCGGCCCGAGCTTCATCGCTGGAACTGCGTCGGCCAGCGGCCTGCTCGGATTCGTCGAGAACCTTGCCACCGAACGAGCGACACCGGTAATCGGCCAGGCGATGCTGTTGATCGCCGCCATCGTCATCTTGCGATTCCTGCCCCAAGGCCTAACCGGAAAGCGGGACCGCTGATGAAGCAGCTATCCGCTCGGCTAACAGGCACCAGGCATACCGAACCAGGTGGCAGGCTCGCGACCGACCTCTCTGGAGCGGTCGCGGCTTTCGCTCTCGCCGTTGTCTTGGGCAACGTTGTCGCCGAGTTCACCGCCTTCGAATGGTCGTTATGGGCGATCCAAGCGATCCTGGCGCTGTCGCTCGTCCTCGTGTGGGGCTACGCGGGCATCTTCAGTCTCGGCCAAGCAGCCATCTACGGCATCGGCGGCTACACCTACGGATTCTGGGCGATCAACTTCGCCGACACCACCGGCGAAACGATCACCGCACTGTTGGTCGCCGTAATCGTCGGCGCCGCATTCGCAGCGCTGTTGGGCTATTTCATGTTCTACGGCAACGTCACCGACGTCTATGTGGCGATAATCACGTTGGCAACCAGCCTCGTCCTGTTCGCCTTCGTGAACTCGACGTCAGGCTCCGAATACCGCATCGGTGACGCTCCGTTCGGCGGGTACAACGGAATGACGCAAATCCCACGGTTGACGTGGCGGCTACTCGGCGGCGAAAGTCACCAGCTAACTCGAGTCCAGTTCCTTGTGGTGACGGTTGCGATCGGTCTGGCCATAGCAGTGACGATTCGAGTGCTTGGCCGCCGCCCCTTCGGCCGCATCGCCGCCGCGCTCCACCACAACGAACTCCGCACCGAGCTGCTCGGCTATGACGTGCGGTGGCACAAGCTCGCAGTGTTCACGATCGGCGGAGGTATCGCCGCCCTCGCCGGCGCACTCTTCGCAGCCTGGGGCCGCTTCATTAGCCCACCCGTGTTCGAGATGGCCCCAGCAGCGCTGGTTGTGATCTGGGTGCTGGTCGGCGGCCGCAGCAGCGTGGCTGGAGCGTTCGTTGGTGTGCTCGTCGTGGAGGGTTTCTCGGCATGGTTCGGCGGTGCCAGCGGCGACAACGAGCCCATCGTTATCGGGCTCATCTTGATCGTCATCGTCCTTGCGCTACCCGGCGGAGTTGTGAAGGCCGTCATACGCGCGCTTAGGTGGGGACGAGCACAGCTCCGGGCGGATGAGAGCGGTGCTCGCACCGACGTTGAGACCCCAGACCCGGTCACCGCACCAGTCAAGTCCATGCCTCTCGATTTGCCTCTCGAGCTGGCTCGCCTCAACGGCGATAGTCAGGGCCGCATCTCGGCCAGCGCTGTCACCAAACGCTTCGGCGGACTCACGGCAGTCAACTCGGTGACCGTGGACTTCCCTGGAACCGGTGTGTCTTGCCTGATCGGCCCCAACGGGGCTGGCAAGAGCACCCTGTTTGGGATGCTGTCAGGCCGGTTAGCCGTAACGGAGGGATCGGTCCAACTCGACAGCAAAGACGTCACCAACTGGCATCCACATCGACGGGCCAGAGCCGGGGTCGGTGTCAAGCTCCAAGTCGCAGCGGTCTACAAGGAACTCTCGACTAGAGAAAACCTCTGGCTTGCCAGCTACGCGATGCCACGCGACCACACAGCAGCCAACTCGCGCAGCAATGAGCTCCTCGCGTGGTTGGGACTCGCAGACGACGCTGATCGCCCGGCCGAGACACTCTCGCATGGTCAACAGCAATGGCTCGAGATCGGCATGGTCGTGGCGACCGACCCCCGTGTCGTGCTCCTGGACGAGCCAACCGCAGGCATGACGCGCGAAGAAACCGAACGCACAAGCGCACTCGTAGCCCAGCTCGGGGAGCACGCAGCGGTCATCGTGGTCGAGCATGACATGGATTTCGTACGCCAACTCGATGCACCGATCACAGTTCTGCACATGGGCGAGGTTTTCCTCCAAGGCAGTTTCGACGAACTCTCCCAAGACCAGCGAATTGTCGACATCTATCTCGGACGGGAGTCCGCTCATGCTGGAACTGACTGACGTGCGCGCTGGCTACGGCTCGACCCCGGTACTCCGTGGCGTCAATCTCTCCATCGGGTCTGGCGAACGGGCGTCGATTCTGGGTCGCAACGGCGTCGGCAAGACAACGCTCATGCGAGCCATCAGCGGATCGATCCCACTCAGCACGGGATCGATAGTGCTCAACCAATCCACGATCGGTGAACTCAAGACGTTCCGGCGTGCCCGTCTCGGGATCTCACTTGTCCCTCAAGGCCGCGACATCTTCCCCAAGCTCACCGTCGCGGAGAACCTGAGAGTCGCGGCGACCGCTAACGGCAACGGGGCAGACGACCACCTCGATGAGATCTACACCGAGTTCCCCCTCCTAGCCGAGAAACGCAAGGCTCGGGGCGGGAGCCTCTCTGGCGGGCAACAACAGATCTTGGCGTTGGCACGCGCACTCATGACCAGCCCGGAGATCCTCCTCCTCGACGAACCCTCCGAGGGCATCCAGCCATCAATCCTCGACGAGATTGTCGAGGTCATCGACAAGATCAACTACGAGCGCGGCATCAGCGTGCTACTGGTTGAGCAGAATCTGGACTTTGCGGCTCGCCTCGCACGGCGTGGACTGATCATGGAAAAGGGCGCCATCATCCACGAACTCGACACCGAAGAACTCAGCCAAGACCGAGACCTGCAGCGCAAGTACATGGCGCTGTAGAGGCCAAATCCCAAAGACCACACCGCAAGGAGACAGCACCATGACGCCATCGACAGCCGCCGGGCCAACAACAACACCACTCCTCGACGAGACAATCGACGCCAACCTCCGCCGCACCGTCGAACGATTCGGCGACCGTGACGCGGTGATAGCGGTAGAACAAGACTTGCGCTACACCTACCGAGAATTTGACGCCGAGGTCGACAGACTTGCACGGGGTCTGATGGTGGCTGGCGTCGCAGTCGGCGACCGCGTCGGCATCTGGAGCCCCAACAACGCCGAATGGGTCATCCTCCAATACGCGACCGCCCGAATCGGGGCGGTGCTCGTCACCATCAACCCCGCCTATCGGCTGTCAGAGCTCGAGTACGTCCTCAACCAGTCCGGTGTGTCGCTGTTGGTGTCAGCGGAATCGTTCAACACAAGCAACTACCGGGAGATGATCGCCTCGGTCTGGAACAACGTTCCGACCTCCACCGTCGTCTACATCGAAACCCCGGACTGGGACCGACTTATCGAAGCTGGCAGCACCGTCGCCGACCAACAACTGGACACCCGTCGCAGCGGTCTCGGCCCCGACGACCCGATCAACATCCAGTACACGAGCGGCACAACCGGGTTCCCCAAAGGTGCCACGCTCAGCCACCGAAACATCTTGAACAACGGCTACTTCGTCGGCGAAGCGTGCGGCTACACAGAACAGGACCGAGTGTGCATCCCGGTGCCCTTCTATCACTGCTTCGGGATGGTGCTCGGCAACCTCGCCTGCACCACCCACGGTGCCGCCATTGTTATTCCCACCGCAGGGTTCGACGCGGCGGCAACACTTCGAGCTTGTGAGCGGGAGCGATGCACCAGCCTCTACGGCGTCCCGACCATGTTCATCGCCGAGCTCGCTGAACCGGACCTAGACAACTACAACCTCACATCGCTACGGACGGGGATCATGGCTGGCTCACCTTGCCCGATCGAGGTCATGAAACAGGTCGTGGACCGCATGAACATGAGCGAGGTCACCATTGCCTATGGCATGACCGAAACGTCGCCAGTATCCACTCAAACGTCGGCCACCGACTCGCTCGATAAGCGAGTCTCGACCGTGGGGCGGGCTCATCCCCACGTGGAGATCAAAATCATCGACCCTGACACCGGGGCCATCGTGCCTCGCGGGACCGGCGGCGAGTTCATGACCCGCGGCTACTCGGTCATGTTGGGCTACTGGAACGACGACGAGCGCACCGCGGAAGCCATCGATACCGAGGGCTGGATGCACACCGGCGACCTGGCAGAAATGGACGACGACGGATACGTGAACATCGTCGGGCGGATAAAAGACATGATCATCCGCGGCGGCGAGAACATATATCCCCGTGAGATCGAAGAGTTCCTCTACACCCACCCCGACATCGTCGAGGTCCAAGTAATCGGTGTCCCCGACCTCAAATATGGCGAACAGGTCGCAGCGTGGGTCCAGCTCGTCGAGGGTGCCTCGGTAACCCCCGAAGACGTCAGGGAGTATTGCCGGGGCCAGATCGCTCACTACAAGGTGCCGCGCTATGTGATCTTCGTCGACGAGTTCCCGATGACCATCACCGGCAAGATCCAGAAGTACGTGATGCGCCAGCACACGATCGACCGGCTCGGGCTCCAAGACGCAGCCAATGTCGCTAACGCCTAGCCGCCGCCACCATGGCCGCCGCAACACCCAACCCTTACATCACCGCCTACGAAGAGGAGAGTCTTGAACCGTGAACTCCTTCACTGTCGCTGAAGAGCACGAAGCCTTCCGCAAGGTGGTCCGCGACTTCGCAGCCGCTGAGATCGCCCCGCATGCCGAGGCGTGGGACCGAGACCACACCTTCCCAACCGAAACCGTGAAGGCGATGGGTGACCTCGGCCTGTTTGGGCTGGTGCTACCCGAGGAGTACGGCGGCGCTGACGCTGACCTCACGACCCTATGCATCGCAATAGAAGAGATCGGGCGCGTTGACCAGTCGATGGGCATCACCCTCGAAGCAGCCGTCAGCCTAGGCGCGAAACCCATCGCCGACTACGGCACAGACGAACAAAAAGCCCGCTACCTGCCCGATCTGGCCACGGGACAACGGCTCGCCGGGTTCGGGCTGACCGAACCCGATGGCGGGTCCGACGCCGGGGCAACCAAGACCCGAGCCGAACTAGATTCCAGCGGCTCTGACCCGGAATGGGTGATAAACGGCGCGAAGACCTTCATCACCAACTCCGGGACCGACATCACGAGCCTGGTGACTGTGACCGCCCAAACCAGTGCCGGGATCTCCTCCATCATCGTCCCCTCGGGCACACCGGGATTCGTTGTCGAACCGGCCTACCGCAAGATGGGTTGGCACGTGTCCGATACCCACGGCCTCGTGTTTGACGATTGCCGAGTCCCCGAGGCGAACATTCTTGGTGCTCCAGGCCGGGGCTTCCACCAGTTCCTGGCCACCCTTGACGACGGCCGAATCGCGATCGCCGCTCTCGCTGTCGGACTCATTCAGGCCTGCCTCGACGAATGCACCGCCTACGCACAGCAACGCCACGCCTTCGGCAAACCGATCTCGAGCTACCAGGCCGTCGCCTTCAAGTGCGCCGACATGGCGGTAGCGGCGGAAACAGCCCGGCTCGTCACCTATGCCGCTGCCGCACGTCGCGACGCCGGATTGCCATTCAAGAAGCAAGCAGCAATTGCCAAGCTGTACACCACCGAGGCCGCTGTCGCGGCGACACGCGAGGCCACCCAGATCTTCGGTGGATACGGATTCATCGACGAGACACCCGTCGCCCGCTTCTACCGGGACGCCAAGATCCTCGAGATCGGCGAGGGAACCAGCGAGATCCAGCGGATGGTGATCGGCCGAGAGCTGGGATTCAAGACCTCTACCTAGTCGGGTACCAGATCGTCGAGGTCCGTTGCGATGGCTCGTTCGTTGTGACCAAGCGCCTCAACGCGAGGGCTTGATAACCATCGAAACGACGCCCGAAGCGTCAGTCTAAGCTGACAGATCCGGTCATGGTTGCTACAGTTGAAGCATGACCAGAGACCTTCCGTTTGGCGCCCTTGCTGACCCCGTCCGACGGGAAATCCTGGCCGTACTCGCCGAGAATGGCGAGTGCAACGCAGGCTCAATAACAGAATCCATCGACAGCGTTGGCCGCACAGCAGTCTCAATGCACCTCAAAGTGCTCCTCAACGCCGGACTCGTCAACTCCCGAAGGAGTGGCCGCTACCACCTGTTTTCCGTTCGACCTGACGGCGCGGCACAAGACGTCATCCAGACCCTTCAGAGCCTTTTCGACACCTCGCTTACAGACCTAGAACAGAGCACCATCCCAACCGCGAAAGAAGCACAAGGCCCCGACGACGCCCGTGGAGTCGGCTAATGGGCTCGGTCACGATCTGGTCTGAGCGTCACATCGACGCATCGCCGAGTTCCCTGTTCGCGACGCTGGCCAACGGCCCCCAAGGCGGCTGGCTCTTCAAGGGAACATGTGACACCGTCGAACAAGGTGCGGTGATCACACTGCACCTACCAATCGACGGTGACGAACACCAGCCAATCGAACTCCTCGGCCGCGTCCGCAACGTCACCCCACCCGTGCGAATCGAAATCGTCCACCACCAACCATGGGAAGGACGACTCGTCATACGCCTCGACGCCGACAATCGCGGCGGTACCCGGGTCCGCCTCATCGGTGAAGTCGACGAGCAAAGCCTCGAATGGCTCATGCGTCGTCGCGGTCACCACGTCGCCGACAACGACGCCTCATACTTCCGAGTCGGCCTTCTCACCAGCAAGACGGGACCTGCCAGCGTATTCGCCGAAGCGACCGAGTACGCGGCGAGAATGGCTGTAGACGAGATCAACGACGCAGGCGGCATCCGCGACCAACCCGTCGGGCTCCTAGTAGGTGATGACGCCACCGAGCCAGCCGTCGGCGTCAGCGAAGCACGGCGGCTTGTCCAGGCTGGCTGCCGCGTGATCCTCGCCACGACCACATCGGCCACCTTCGCCCAAGCAGCCCACCACCTTCGAGGAAGTGGCGTACCTCTCGTCCACACCCCAATGAACGAAGGCGGTGTAAGCGACGAACACTGCATCCGCCTCGGAGAACGCCCAGCCGAACAACTACTCGCTGCATGCCCAACCATGGAACAAACCGGATCTCGACGCTGGTATCTAGCAGGAAATGACTACGTCTGGCCCCGCGCGGTCCACTATGCCGCCCGCGCAGTACTTCCCGCTAACTCAGGCCGGATCGTCGGCGAAGCCTACGCCCCACTCGGCACCCGAGACTTCTCAGCGATCATTGACAAGATTCAAGCCTCGAAGGCAGACACCATCTTGTCGACCTTCGTCGGTGCAGACCTCGTAGCGTTCGAACGACAGTGCTTCGAGGCCGGATTACGGACCCGCACAAGGTCACTCGCCCCCGCACTTGACGAACCAACCCGCGAACGCATCGGCGACTCAGCGGCCATCGGCACCATCGGCGTAGCCCGCTACTTCCCCGAAGCTCAAGGCGCCGCCAACGCCGATTTCGCCGCCCGCTACAACAGCCTGTACGGCGACTTTGCTCCAGCCCTCTCGAGCATCTCCCAGTCGGTCTACGACGCTTTGCACCTCGTCACCTGCGCAGCCAACCGCCAACCACCTGACGAACCAGCCGTCCTGTCGAGTTCGATCCACCAAGAACTCAACCGTCGGCGCGCCAGTAATTCCGGTCACACGTCGCGTCAACGGATCTCAGGGGACCTCTACGTCGCAACTTCGGTCACCGGAGGATTTGATCTCGCCCGCGCACCGGTGGCAATCTGACGGCACTGACCAAGGCACAGCACGCCGACATGTCAGCCTTGATTGACGTAATGAGTTGCTGCGGCTACCTTGACTTATATGTCAAGCATTGTTGACGCGTCAGAGTTGTCGGACTTGCACGCTGAATGCAAGTCGCCTGCTGCTGATGGCCTGCCAGCCGCACAGGGTGAACCTGTCGCGTCGGTTTTGGTCGTAGACAGCCACCCGATCGTCGTTGAGGGCGTACGCCATCTACTGGACGCCGCAGCCGACCTCGCTATTGTGGGATCCGCATCGTGTCGCCAAGATGCCCTGGCAGCAGCAGAAGCACTACAGCCAGATCTAATCGTCCTGGACGTTGAACTCGGAGCAGAACTTGAACCGTTGCTGGTTCGCTCGCTTCTTCTGGTTGCTCCTGAGGCACAGATCGTTGTTCACACCGCAGTAGAAGTCGCAGAACCGCTACGGGCCAGCTTGGCGTGCGGGGCCAGCGCGGTCGTCGCGAAATACGGGCAAGATCTCGTGCCGACGCTCCGTCGGGTACTTGCTGGCGGAGACATCGATGGTTGCGCCGAGCATGAGCCGCCCTCGATCCGAACTGGCGAAGGCGCTGGGATATATGAGTCGCTCACGATACGTGAATACGAGATCCTCTGCGTGATAGCACTAGGAAGAACCAGCGCCGAGGCGGCGAGTGAGCTTCACCTCGCGACGAACACGGTTCGGAGCTACACCCAAACCCTGCTGAAGAAGCTGCACGCACGCAACCGCATCGAAGCAGTAGCCATCGCCCGGAGACTCCGGATCCTCTGAACTGGTCTCCACGTCAGCAAACTCGGCGGGGAATGAGTTGACGCTACCTCCCTGAAGACGCAGTCCAGGCAGACAGTACGTCACTATGTACGACGCCAAGCACCGGCGGAGCGATCTACAGTAGACACTCGTCAAGAGCTTCAGACTGGGGGAATCATGGCTGCAACTGTCGCCATCTCGTCGGGGAAGGTACAGGGCGCTGAAGAACAGGGGGTGCATGCTTTCAAGGGCATCCCGTACGCCGCGCCACCGACTGGAGACCGACGGCTCAGAGCGCCGGAGAGGCCGGACTCGTGGGTTGGCGTCAGAGACGCTTCCGCGTATGGCCTGACCGTGCTCCAGCAGCCCATGCCTGGGATCTTCGGCGAACTCGGCACACCACAGAGCCCTGCGGGTGAGGACTGCCTAAACCTTAACGTCTGGACCCCGGACCCGGGGGCCGCCGGGCTGCCTGTGTTCGTCTGGATCCACGGCGGCGCGTTCTATGCGGGCGCGGGTGTGGACGATGTCTATAACGGTGCGGCTTTCGCTCGCAGCGGCGTGGTCGCGGTATCGATCAACTACCGGCTGGGCGTCCAGGGTTTCTGGCATCTAGGCGAGCATTTCGCTGAGCTGGCACAGTCGGGCAACGTTGGCATGCTTGACCAGGTCTTTGCTCTCGAGTGGGTTCAGGAGAACATTGCCGCGCTCGGGGGCGATCCGAACCAGGTCACGATCGCTGGCGAGTCGGCCGGTGGGATGAGCGTAAGCACCCTCATGGCGATGCCTCGGGCCAAGGGCCTTTTCCATCGGGCGATCCCTCAGAGCGGCGCTGGGCACAATGGAATCAGCGCAGAGACTGCCTCCATGATCGGTGGCCACATGCTGGACATTCTCGGCGTCAACCCCGGTGACCTCGACAGCCTGATGCGTGTCCCGTCGGAGATCATGCTCAACGCCCAGATAAAACTCGGCGACGAACTCGCCGCGACCCGCGACCCGGCACGCTTCGGTGAGGCCGCTGCGTCGGCGATGGCGTTCCAGCCCACGTTCGGGACCGAGGAGGTCCCGGCCCGCCCCGTTGACCTTATTGCTCAGGGCGTGGCATCGGGCATCGACATGATGATCGGCACCACCATGGAAGAGGCGCGGATCTTCATTGTCGACCTTCGCGACATGTTCAACGAGGAGCTTGTCGGCGCGACCGTCAACGCGGTCTTCGGGATGGCTGGCAAGGATGGCAGTGCGGTATTGGACACCTACAGCTCAAACCGTCCCGGCGCCGAGCCGTACGAGATGGCGGCGGCCATTGAAACGGACCGGTTGTTCACCGTTCCGGCGATCCGGATGGCGGATGCCCAGGTGGCCCACAACCCGAACACCTATCTCTACCGGTTCGACTGGCAGACGCCGGCTGGCGATGGGCAGTGGGGCGCACACCACTTCCTTGAAGTCCCGTTCGCGTTCAACCAGCTCGATAACGAACAAGCTCGTGGCTTCGTGGGCGACGACCCGCCACGAGCGCTGGCCGCCGCGACGCATGAGGCGTGGGTTGCCTTCGTCAAGAACGGCGATCCCAACCATGCGGGTCTGCCCCAGTGGCCTCAATACGATGCCACATCACGTCCGACCATGCTCTTGAACGACCCGTGCCGGGTGGAGAACGCACCAGCCGCGGAGGAGATAGCGCTCTGGGAAGGGGTACTCTGATGGCTCAGCAAGCTGTCCTACATGGCACCGAGCAGCATGTACTGCACAGCGACGCGGTGGGTGCCGATTTTGAGATCACAGTTTTTGCACCCGCTGCGGAGCTCGGGGTGGGTCCGACGCCGGTCGTCTACGGCACCGACGCCAACTTGGGTCTCGGCACGTACGCCAACACCATCAGTCTGCTCCTGGCGGGCGGCGAGATTCCGCCAGTGACGTTGGTAGGGATCGGGTATCCGATCGGTGCCGACTTCATCCAGTTCGGTCACCTTCGGACGCGTGACTTCACGCCTCACGTTGATGAGTGGTCTGTGGCTGCCATCAAAGAGATCAACATGGGGTTGGAGCCCGAGGCGGGCGGCGGACCAAAGTTCCTTGAGTTCCTGACTGGCCAGCTACGTTCCTTCGTTTCGGAGAACTACGAGGTCACCGATGACCACACCTACATTGGCGACTCACTCGGTGGCCTTTTCGGAACTTGGGTGCTGCTGAATCACTCTGAATCGTTCGACCGGTACATCATCGGTAGCCCTTGGCTCGCTTGGGATCCGAAGGCAGCGTTTGAGTGGGAAACCCAGTACGCCGCCTCGCACGACGATCTTGCCGCCAAGGTTTTCTATGCATGCGGCGCCGCCGAAGACGTGCTGTCTCCGCTGATGCCGCCCCCCATGATGCCCACGTTTGCCCGCGGGAACGTCGCGGCGAACACCGAGCGCATGGCGAGCCGGATTGCCTCGCGGGGCTATCCGAGTCTCGAACTCACGACACGCATCTACGCGGAGCAGACGCACTTCACGGTGCCGCCGGTCATCTACGCACAAGGATTGCGCGAAGTCTTCGCTGCTGAACGTCTCGGTATCTGACGGAGTTGCTCGAAGGAAATACGGCGGTCCGCGTCACGCCATCGCAGCCCCTATCACCCGCGCTTCCTGTTCGCCCCACTAGCCGAGGGGGTGGGGCATTGTGTCAGCAGCCGGTTGCGGCTTGAAGCGTCCGGCACGCCTCGGCCATGCGGGCAGCGGGGAGAGCTGTCACCTTGCGGCGGAAGGTGTCTCGAGGAATCGTGTGGATGTTGTCGAAGTTGACGATGCTGTCGGTGGGGACACCGTCGGCCCGCGTCAACACTAGTTCGGACACGAGTCCTCGCCGTATCCGCGTCAGCGAGGCCACGACGATGGATCCAATTCGATCGGCGACAGGATCGCGGGTCAAGACCAGCACTGGTCGATCGCCGCCAGGTGTCGCGGCGAACCAGATCTCACCCCAGCGCATTGGCGATCCAATCTGACCAGTCTTCGGCCGGGCCCCAGTCGGCGATTTCGCGCACGGCTTGTTCGCTTACCTTGAGGGGTGATTTGGCCCAACGTTCGGCGTCACCCTCGGATGCCAGTTGGTTGAGGTGGCGGCGGAGGGCTTCGCGCAGCAGTTTCGACCGGTCGATGCCAAGCGCCTCGGCCCACCGCTGAGCTTCGTCGGCGTCATGATCGTCGACCCGGAAACTGAGCATTGTCATACCAGGAAGCTAGCACGTATGACGCTCTCTGCTGAACGTCTGTGTATCTGACGGAGTCTCTCAGTCGGGTCAGCTCAGGGTTACTCCGTTTAGGTCGTCAAGTGCGCGCCATTCGCGGATGATTCTGAAGAAGGCTTCCGAACCGGCGCCGTAGGCGGCAGAGGTGAGCCCTTCTTTTTCGCTGAAGTGGCCCTCGTTGTTGTAGTAGCCGGGTGTGCAGGACTCAAAGAACTCCCGCGTGGCCAAGGCGTTCGCGGCCATCTCCTCCTGCCAAGCGTCTTCTGCCTCCTGGGTGGCCTCAATGACGGTGCAGCCGCGCTTGTTGCAGCTACCGATCAGATACGCAATGTGCTCGGCTTGTTCGTGCAGCATCTGGCTGAAGTTAGGCGTCAGCCCAGTTTGGGTGAGTCCCATGAAAAACGAGTTGGGGAACCCGACACTCTGGAAGCCGTAGAACGTCTTCGGCCCGCCGCTCCATTTTTCGGTCAGCGTCACGCCATCGCGGCCAACCGTCTCAAACCCAGCTCGCCGCGCGTAGCTGGTGCCGACCTCAAACCCTGACGCATAGATAATGAGGTCAACCTCATATGTCGTGTCGCCCACGGTGATGCCTTCGGCCACGATGCTGCTGACTCCCTTACCGTTGGTGTCGACGAGTGTCACGTTCGGCAGGTTGAACGTTGGCAGGTAGTCGTCGCTGAACGTGGGGCGTTTGCAGAATTGTCGGTACCAAGGCTTGAGCGCCTCAGCGGTTTCCTTGTTGTCAACCGTGGCATCCACGCGAGCGCGGATGCTCTCCATCTTCTCGAAGTCCGCCATCTCCGCGGCGAGGGTCGCGGCCTCGGGCGTCAGGTCGTCAAGCTCTGTGGGAAGGAACACTGCGAGCTGGCTGATGAGGTCGGTCCAGCCATCGTTGACCAGATCAACCTCGGCGACGCCGCCACCCACGATTGTGTTGAAGTTGCTGATTCGTTCCTGCTGCCAACCCACATCCAGTGACTTTGCCCAATCCGGGTTAGTCGGCTCGTTACCCCTGAGGTCTACCGACGACGGTGTGCGCTGGAACACGTAGAGGTGCTCGGCGTATTCCCCCAAGAACGGCACCGCCTGGATTGCGGAGGCGCCGGTCCCGATGATGGCGACCTTCTTGTCCCGCAGGTTTACGAGGTCGCCAGCGGGGTTTCCGCCGGTGTAGTCGTAGTCCCATCGGCTGGTGTGGAAGCTGTGGCCTTCGAAGTCATCAATGCCCTCAAGGGCTGGCAGTTTGGGTCGGTTCAGTACGCCGGTCGACTGCACGATGTAGCGAGCCTTGATCTCGTCGCCGCGATTGGTGGTCACCAGCCAGCGGCGGGCTTCCTCGTCCCACCTGGCCCCGGTGACCTCGGTCTGGAACAGAGCGTCGCGGTACATGTCGAAGTGGCGTGCGAGAGCCTTCGTGTAGTCGAGGATCTCGTCGCCGTAGGCGTATTTCTCCTTGGGCATGTAGCCCAGCTCCTCAAGGAGGGGCATGTAGATGTAGGACTCAATGTCGCACTGCGCCCCCGGGTAGCGGTTCCAGTACCAGGTGCCCCCGAAGTCGCTGCCCTTCTCAATGATGCGGATGTCGTCGATGCCGCGTTCGCGGAGGTGCGCGCCAGTAAGCAGCCCGCCGAACCCGCCGCCCACGATCAACACGTCGACCTCATCCGCCAGTGCCTCGCGTTTGATCTCGGTGTTAGCGAACGGGTCATCGGTGAATCGTGCGTAGCTCCCTACGACGTTGACGTACTGGTCGTTCCCCTCGTCCCTGATCCGCTTGTCGCGCTCGGTCCGGTACTTGGCCCGCAGCTCGTCGGCGTCGAAGTCCAGAGTCTGCTCGGTGACGGTCACTGCTGAGCCTCCCTTGGTGCCGGTGTCCCCGCTGAAGTCTCCTGAGGGCGTCGGACTAGCTCGGTGTCGTGTTATCGGACAGCATCGAACGCCGCTGCTGCGATGCGTTGTTGGCGCGGATCACCAGTGAGTGAGTCGTCCATGCGGTTCATCACATAGGAGATCGACATTCGGTGATCGAAATCGACGACGGCTGACGAGCCGCCCCAACCGCCCCAGAACATGGTGTCACCGCCGTTACCGACGTTCCATCCCTCGAAGTGCGTGGCGAAGCCGATGCCGTGGACTAGGCGACCCATGAGGACCTGGTCGACGTTGTCAATCTGGGTCTCGAGGGCTTTGCGCGCGCCCGCCTCGGACATGATGCGGACCCCGTCAACCTCACCGCCGCATGCAAGCGCCGACAGCACCCGAGCCAGTGAGCGAGCGTTCCCAAAGCCGCCAGCCGCCGGGATCTCTGCGGCGCGCCACTCTCGGCTCTTGGGCTCAGTGGCGTCGATCATCGCACTGGTGAGCGTGCGTCCAGCGATCGAGTCCATCTCAATCTTCACCCCGTTGATCTCCATGTCCATCGTGGCGTTGACCGGCGGCGGGATCAGCTCCGCGACACGATCGTCTTCGCTCGCGGGCAGGCTCATGTGGAAGTCGGCACCCAGCGGCTCGGCGATCTCGGTCCGGAACCACTCAGCCATACGCGTGCCCGTGATGCGGTAGAGGATTTCGCCCTCGAGGTTGCCTTGGGTAAGCGCGTGGTATGCCGACATCGTCCCGGGTTCGAACCAAAGCTCCTGAGCCGCAAGCTGCGCCGCGATCGCATCAACGTCGTAGAGCTGGTCGGCCGTTACTGGCGGATCGAAGCCCGGCAGCCCTGCGGTGTGCGACATCACGTGCTTGACCAACACGCCCTCCTTGCCGTTCTGAGCGAACTCGGGCCAGTACTGCGCCACCGGTGCATCGAAGTCAAGTTCGCCTCGGTCGGCGAGGGCGAGCATGCACGTGGCGGCCATCGTCTTGGTGCTGGAGTACACGTTGATCAGCGTGTCCTCTTCCCACGGAGCGCCAGCCGGATTGGCGTCGCCAGCCCAAATGTCCACGACGTATGCGCCATCGATGGTCACCGCAGCGCATGCGCCGACCTCCAGGCCTTCTTCGAAGTTCTGGGCGAAGGCGTCCTGGACTGCTTCAAACCCCGGTGCGACACTCCCATGGATCTGCACTTGTTCCCCCATTTCCCAATGCTGTCTCGATTTCATGGCGCCACCCATCGGGGCGGCAGCAGGTTCCAGAACTTGACTATATTCCCGGTACGGTGCGCCTGATTCCCTGTGCCCTGTACTAGGGAATGTCGGGCACCCTGACGGAGGGGACGGAGGGGTCACATGAGAAACCGTTGGATACGTCTGCTGGTGATTCTGTTCGCCTTTGCGCTCATCGCTGCCTCATGCGGAGGCGATGATGGCGACACAAGCACAGCCCCAGATGTTGCAGATGAGCCTGCTGATGAACCGGCCGACGAACCGGCCGATGAGCCTGCCAACGAACCGGCGGATGAGCTGGCTGATGAGCTGGCCGCTGAACCTACGGATGAACCGGCCGACGAGCCAATGGATATCGACCGCACCGGCGAGACCATCAAGGTGGGCTATGTGAACAACGAGGGCGGCGCGTTGTCGCTGCCGGAGTTCCGCTACGGCGGTGAGGTAGCGATTGAGGCCATCAATGCGGCGGGGGGCATCCGCGGTGCGCAGATCGAGGTCGTGGGCTGTCTCTCCGATGGGTCGCCAGAAGGTGCGATCAACTGCGCGAACGAGTTGATCGAAGCCGACGTGGACATGGTCTATGCGGGAATTGAGGTCGCCACATCAGCCGACTACCCGCTCTATGAGGAGGCTGGCATTCCCTGGGTGTCGTCTAACTCCTGGTCTCCGGCGATTCACAATGTTGATGGTGCTGTTGTGTTGCACGCGGCGTCTGGTGCCTACGTCGCCGGTCCAGCGAAGCTCTTTACAGAACTCGGGATCTCCAAAATTGCAGTTGTCTCCGAAGACTCTGTGGCCGGTCGCGAGTTCATCGACTCGCTAGTAAAGCCGGTCTTGGCCAACAACGACCTTGAGGCCGCCGTAATCTGGGTCGATCCGGCAGCACCGGATTGGGATGCCGCAGTGGCAACTGCTCAGGCGGAGGGCGCCAAGGCGATCTGGGGGCAGCTCACCGAGGCAGGCTGCATCGGGCTCGTCTTGTCAGCCGCCGGAGCTGGCTGGACCGACCCGCTTTTCGCGGGTTCGTGCAGCTTCTTCCTAGTGGTCGCCGGTCCAGCGGCCGCCGGGGTCTACACCCAGGGTGACCTCTGGTTCCCGGAGATGGCGGAGTTCGCGCCGCCAGAGATCCAGGAGCGCCTCGAGGAGTACGGGAAGCTGATGAGCGCAGCGGGCTATGAGGAGTTCATCAATGGGTTTGCGGTGGCGCCCTATTCGGCATGGTTCGAGATCGTTCCCATCCTCGAGATGATCGAGGGTGAGATCACGCCTGATTCGATTCTCGCGGCCTTCAAGAATGCGCCCGAGACACCGGGCTGGCTCGGCCCGGACCTCCAGTGTGGTGGAGCCCCGTGGCCGACGGAGACCAGCGCCTGTAGCGCACAGATCCAGGTGTATCAGGTGGAGGTACTTGACGACGGTACAGCGCGGCGAGTGCCGGTCGGTGATGGCTTCTTCGACGCCTTCGAGGCGTCGGGCCTTTAGCAGCCACTTCCCGCGTCGGCATCCGGGCCACAACCAGCCCGCAGGCAGACCCTTGACCTGACGGGACCGGTTGTGGATCAATACCTGCTCTTCGCGATCATCGGCTTCGGCTTCGGCGCCGTATATGCCGCGATCGGTATGGGTGTGGTGATCACCTATCGCGGAACCGGGGTGATCAACTTTGCGACGGGCGCGATGGCGATGTGGGGCGTCTACGTCTATGACGAGCTGGCACGGACTGGCCATCTGGTCTTTCCCGTAGCCGTCCTTCCACACAAGGTGCATGTAGCTGACGACCTGGCTTTCGTGTGGTCTTTCTTGGGTGCCGTGTTGTCGTGTGCGCTGATTGGTCTATTGGTGCATGTGTTGGTGTTTCGGCCGCTTCGACGTGCGCCGGTGCTAGCGAAAGTGGTGGCGTCGGTTGGCGTGTTGATCTTCTTGCAGTCGCTCATAGCCATGCAGTTCGGCACCACGCCCAGGGCTGTTCCGAAGATCCTGCCCGCCGAGCCGATGAGCGTCGGCGATGTCACGTTCGCTCGGGACCGGCTCTGGTTGGCCAGTGTGGTGGTGCTCGTAGCGGTTGTCGTCTGGGCGTATTTTCGCTTCACCCGCCTCGGGCTCGCCACCCGGGCCTCCGCGGAGAACGAGCGCGCTGTCGCTCTGGCGAGCCACTCGCCAGACATCTTGGCTGGCTCTACCTGGGTGCTGTCAAGCACGGTCGTGGGGGCGCTGGTCATTCTTGCGGCGCCGCTGTCGATTCTGAACCCGTTCAGCTACGTGATTGCCATAGTCCCTGCATTGGCCGCGGCGTTAATCGGGAAACTGCAATCTATCGCTATCACCGTCGCCACCGGACTGACGTTGGGTTCGGTCCAGTCGTTGGTGACGTTCCAGACCACCAAGTCGTATTGGCCGGACTGGGCGGTCACCGGCCTCAGCGACGCAGTCCCGTTCGCAGTGATCGTCGTCGCATTGTTCATCGTTGGAGAGTCGCTGCCAACCAGAGGTGCGGTGAAGACCGACCCGCTCCCTGACATCATCCGGCCCAACACCAATCCCAGACTGGTGGTGCCGTTGGTTGTGATAGCCACGGTCTTGATATTTGTGCTTGACGGCAGCTACCGATTTGGCGTCATCGCCAGCTTGATCTTTATCATCATCATGTTGTCGCTGGTTGTGCTCACCGGTTTGGTGGGCCAGATCTCCTTGGCCCAGGCCGGAATCGCGGGAACAGCGGGTTTCGCGCTCAGCAAACTCGCCGAGGACGCTTCGATCCCGTTCCCTGTCTCGACTGTGCTTGCTGCGGTGGTGGCGGCGTTCTTCGGCGTACTTGTCGGGATTCCGGCACTGCGGATCCGTGGCGCGCAGCTCGCGGTGGTCACCATCGCGGGCGCGGTCGCGCTCGAAGAGTTCGTATTCCGCAACCCCAGCCTCAGTGGCACTTCGGGCAACCCGATTCCGGACCCGACGATCTTCGGGCTCAACTTCGGCGTCCGCGAAGGCCGCACCATCGCCCGCATCGAGTTCGGCCTCTTGGTGCTCGTCGTCACTGTCCTGTGTGCGCTCGCGGTGGCCAACCTGGCGCGCAGCGCCACCGGGCGCAGGTTCATGGCGGTCCGGTCGAACGAGGCCGCCGGGGCCTCGGTTGGGATCTCGGTAGCCCACACCAAGCTGGTCGCCTTCGGATTTGCGTCGTTCCTGGCTGGCCTCGGTGGCGCATTCCTCGGCTATAGCCGAGGTCAGCTCTCCGCCGACAGCTTCACCACGCTCGTCGGGCTGTCGTTCTTGGCCTTCGCATACCTGGGAGGCATAACCAGCGTGTCTGGCGCTGTGATTGCGGGCATTGGGGCACCGCTTGGGTTGGCTTTCGTCGTGTTGGACCGCAACATCGAGCTCGGAGGTTCCTACACGCTGTTTGCAGGGTTTGCTCTGGTCGTCACCGCGATCTTCAATCCCGAAGGTATCGCTGGTGCCAACCAGAAGAACTGGCAACGGCTCAAGCACCGCTTCGGTAGGAGTTCACGGGTTGCAGCAAGCCAGGTCGCGGCCACGACCGCTGCTGAGCCCTCAGAACGAGCGCACCGAACCCGCCCCGACTTTACCGACGCACCGGTGGCGCTCTATGTGCAGTCCCTGGGTGTCTCCTATGGTGGTTTGCGCGCTGTCGATGGCCTGTCGATGCGGGTGCGTGAGGGCGAGATCGTCGGGCTGATCGGCCCCAACGGTGCGGGCAAAACCACCACCATCGACGCGCTCACCGGGTTCACGCCTTCGGACGGGGAGGTGCGATTCCAGGGAGCAGAAATCTCTGCACGAGGACCTCACGAGCGCGCTCGCGACGGGCTGGTGCGGACCTGGCAGTCGCTGGAGCTGTTCACCGACCTCACGGTTGCAGAGAATTGTCGAGTTGCCAACGAACGCGCCGGGCTCAAGGATCTGGCGCTCGATGTTGTCGCCCCGAACCGCGAGCGGAGCATGAGCGACGTCGAGTGGGCACTTGAGGTAACTCGGCTCGCTGATGTGAGGAATGCCCGGCCGAACGAGCTTCCGTTGGGCCGCCAGAAACTTGTCGGCGTCGCTCGAGCCCTCGCCGGGGTACCGACAGTGGTATTGCTCGACGAGCCGGCGGCAGGGCTCGGCACCGACGAGAGCAGAGCCTTCGGCCACGAACTGTTGGACATTGTCGAGCACGGCATCTCGATCCTGCTCGTCGACCACGACATGAACCTGGTACTCGATGTCTGTGACTACATCTATGTGCTCGATTTCGGTCAGCTCATAGCGGAGGGCACCCCCACTGAGATCCGAGCGGACCAGCGAGTGATCGAGGCGTACCTCGGGACGGAGATCGCGGTATGACCCGAGTACTGGAGACTCGAGAGATGCTCGCCGGTCACGACGGCATCCCCGCGGTTCGAGACCTCACCATGCACGTGGATGAGGGCGAGATTGTCGCGCTGCTGGGGCCGAACGGTGCTGGCAAGACCACCACACTGTTCACCGCGGCAGGAGTCTTGAAGCTGCTCGGTGGCGAGGTCAGAGTCATGGGCCAGCCGGTCAAGGCCAGCCCCCACGTCGTTGCAAAGCGAGGCGTTGCGCTTCTTCCCGAGGATCGAGGCCTCTTCTTCCAGCTAACGGTCTCGGAGAACCTGCGGCTGAACCGACGCCGCGGAAGCGAGGTCACGGCCGCACAAGTGCTCGGCTACTTTCCGGCGCTGGAGCCGCTCACCGAGCGCAAAACGGGACTGTTGTCGGGTGGCGAGCAGCAGATGCTTGCTTTGGCCTGCAAGTTGATCGCATCGCCTCGTCTCCTGATGGTCGACGAAATGAGCATGGGCCTCGCGCCGATCATCGTGGAGCGGCTGTTGCCGGTCTTGCGCCAGATCGCGCAGGACACGGGCGCAGGAGTTCTCCTCGTTGAACAGCACGTGCAGGCCGCGTTGGGGGTAGCCGACCGGGTCTATGTGCTCAACCACGGCGAGCTGGTGCTCGAAGGCACGGCTGGCGAGCTTGCTGAGCGGCGCGACCTACTTGAGGCCAGCTACCTGGGCGACGCCGCCCTGCGTGAAGCGAGCGAATAAGGCCAAGCTAAGGGTCACACGCCGAGTGTGCAGCCGCCTCATTAACCTCTCAAGCTGACAGATACCGGCCCATTACCAGGCCCTTCGCGTTTTTTGGGTGTGGGGGTGTTGGGTTCGGTCGGTTGAGGTTGGATGAGCAGGATGCTGCGTGCTTGTGGCGGTCGGTCGCACGAGGCGGAGCTGCGGCTGGTGTTCAGATCTGCTTAAGGTTCAGCGGGTCGGGGCCGCCATGTTTGGTCACTGAGAGGGCCCATGGGCCAGCGCCCGCGTCGCTCGCCGCCTTCGAGATCTTGTCCCACCGACTCAGGAAGATCCTGAGACCCTCAGCCGGGGAGAGGTCGGTCTTTCCAGTGAAGACCACGAGCTTGGCTCGGTGCTCTCGGACTGCGGCGAGTTCCGCTGGTCGGGTCCGAATCTTCTTGTCTCTTGTCACCAGTAGTAGCTGTCGTTCGCCGATGAACGCCAGAAGGTCCACATCCTTTGTTCCCAGCGGGACTTCGGGGCAGTCGGGATGCTCCGCGTAGAGGACTCGGCTCGGGCGGCTGACTTCGTCGAGCGCACGGCCGACCGGGAGCATGTTCTCGTCAACGAACAGTCCGCGAAGCTCACGCAACTTCGAGCGCCTGGAGCGAAGCCCAGTCGATCGCGTCCCGAACCGAGGCGACGTCCACGGCCCACATGTCGCCAATGTCGACTGGGGTGAGCCCTGTGCGATGTGCTTCGACCAGCGTCTCCGCCCGAAGTGGCCGGCCAGCGACCACCGGACTTCCGGACGCGAAGTCGGGGTCAAGGACGATCGTGTTGTGGAGTCTGATCCGCGTTGCCTCGTGCGTCGTGGCAGAGAAGGTCGCCACATCTTGGAATCGCGTCACTTCAGGAGCGGGCAAGATGGTTTGCCCAGACCGGACAACTAGACGTAACTCGTCAGCGAGGTCGACTTGCTCCTGGACTCGGAGGACGACTTCTCGACCCTCGTTCTCAAGAAACGGGTGTGCGTGGGCGAGCGGGTGCTGCGTGTCGAAGATGTTTCTCAGCTCGTCGATGACGTCGCGGAGGCGGCTAACGGCGACTCCGCCATCGCGGTACTCGCTGATGAGGCGCGTCTCCACAAACTCGCCCCAGGTGGCGATCTGATCGTGAGTCGTCTCTGGTCGGATCAGCGGGGGATACTGGCGGTCGTCTCGCGAGTAGCCATCGATCCATCGCCGTGCGGTCCCGCTCGTCAGTCCAATCAGCGCGTCCACCTCGGCCATGCCGTAGAGCGGCCGATTCACCAGCGAGGTGGGTGCCATCCCTCGGAGTGTAGAGCCCCTCGCCGACGCCGCTTCGAGCTCCGAACCTGAGCGGTTTAGCACCGGCATCGATCACCACCGCTGAGTTAGATCCGTTGCGTGATGAGGGCAAGGCTTACGCCGTACGTCTTTGCCAAGCCGGTGTGCCCTGCACGTACCTCTGCTACGAAGGACAAATACACGGCTTCAGCGGGATGGGCGGAATCATTGACGAGTGCCTGATTTTCGTTTAGCAGCAGTGTGGCGTGCTGGGCTACTACTTCGACAAGGCCGTAGCCGAACGCTGATCGGACCAGGTGGACCAGATCACGAAAGCCCAGAAGCCATCTGCCAGCACGTTCATCAATCACGATCACGAGACGATCAGACTGAGCGATGTCCGGAGCGACCTTGCTGATGGTCCTTCAGTGCCGATGAAAGCGCGGCCGCTGGCCATGAGTTTTGATTACTTTGGAGCCATGTTGGCGACGGCGAATAACTGAGAATTATCGATGGTGGCTACAACCGCGCACGGCGGAAGACTCACCCTGGTCGTCGCACCGCTTGACCTCGCGCTCGTGGCGGTCCGACGCGTCCTGCTGCCGGTGTTGGTCATAGTCGCAGGAATGCGGACCCTCGTCTTTCTCTCAGGGCCGCTGGAGATCCACGCATCCGGCTGGTTCACAATTGGCGCATTTGTCGTCATCGGGTTCATCTACCTTGCGGTGGTACAGACACCCCGGATCGCGAAACTGCTGGACGCGGTGTTCAGCAAGATCCGGCGCCGAGTTCTGCTGGCATGTCCGCAGAGCACCGGCGCCGTCTTCCACGACTCGACCTTGGCGTGCCGCCTGGTCCCTCGGTACCTCAGAGCGCCGGTCTTCCGCTACGACCAGCAAAGCGATTTCGTGAAGACCCTCACCGACTACATCGCAAATACGAGCAACGGTGGCTACTGGATCATCGAAGGTGCATCTGGCGCGGGCAAGACGCGCACAGCAATCCTGCTGGCGGTAGCCCTAGCGTGTCATCCCACCGAGCACACGCTGGCCAGCCGAGTCTTCTTCTTCGACCTCGCGACCGGTCAACGGGCTGAGACCGCAGCATTGCGCGCTCTCGCGACCCCCACCCTTGACAACGCCATTGTGATCGTTGACAACTTCCATCGGGTAACCCCCGAGACGCTGGCAGATCTAACTTACCGCCTGCTGGACCAGCCCGGTGGTGTAACGCCGCTCCTTGTCGTGTTGTTGGCGCAGCCGACCGACGACTGGCGCCTCGCCCATGGCACCGAACTACGTCTGCTATCGAAGGCAAAAGACAACGGGCATCATCTCGAACTTGAGGGCGCACCGGCCCCACATATCCGCCCAGTTCTCAACAAGATTGACCCCACGTTTGCTGACAGGATTCTCCAGCCCGGCAGCACCGCTGACGCGGCTTTCGAGGCACAACTCCATCTGTCTCAAGTTGCCGCCGCGAATCGCACCGACACCGCTGTGATTAGTGAGATCATAGATGTCCTCCACCGCAGCGACAGCGAGGCGACCCAAGGTGGGCTTCACACGCTGCTCGGTGTGGTAGCCGCTCTGGCAGCCTTCCGTGGCGCCTTCACCCGCCGCGAGTTCTGGACCGCCACCGCCTCCTTGAATCAAATCGGGGAAGTCTCGCGCCGCGACCGGATCCGACTTTACCTCGGGTTGCGGCGCCTTCGCCGCAGAAGTCTCCTCACCTGGATGCGTGCAGGCAGCAGCCGCTTCGTCCTGCATGAGTCAGTCGCCCAACTCTTCGTTGACCGGCTCCGCCACAACGCAACCTTCTTGACCGCGTTTGAGATTGTCGGACGCCACCGGCTTCATCGCAGCGTTGACACCGCCGACGTCGGATGGATGTTGGCCGCCGAACTCAACGACTTCGATGAAATGAGAAAGTTGTTTGACCCCGCAATGGTCAGCGGTGCCTACAAGTCGATGCGGCGCACAGCAACATCGCTCATCGATCGCGTCAACCCGCCGACTGACATTGGTTTGCAACTCGTCCTCATCCACGACCGCGTCGGAGCTTTTGACACCGCCCGCGACCTCGTCACCACAGTTGGCGCTCCCAATCCCATTACCAGGCTCGGCGCGGAGGTGTTGGCGGCCGAGGTCGCAGTGCGCCACGATGCAGCGAGCCTGAGACACATCGAAACGCTTCGGACCAGCGACGACCACATAGTTGCGGCCGCGGGCCACTATTGGGCGCTTCATCTCGATGCCCACCAAGGCGCTTTTGCGCCCGACGAACTCGGCGAACTCGCAACCGACCTCAGCCAATATCTGAACTCTTCAGACCGGTGGGGGCTCAGTGTGCTTGAGCGGGCACACTTTGATCGGTACCGGCACCTCTACTTACGTGGCGACATTGCGGTCAGCGACCTTACTGATAGCACAGACAGCATCAACCGGCTCCTCCGACCAGCAGTGCCGACCTACGGGGCGCTTACCTTGCTCTATACCCGCGCCCACTTCTGCGCACACGCCTTGCTTCCGGCGCTTGTGTTCCAGCATCAGCTACCATCGCAACAGGCGGCTACACACCTGGGATACTCCCAAGGACAACTGAGTAACCGTGAAGGGCTCCTAACGGCTACCGCCGATCTCTACCGCCTTGCAAGAGACGAGTTCTGGCAGTACGGCGATCGCGAAGCGCGTTACCTGCAAGGCGACATCATCAACGCCGACCTGATGTCCGCAGACCCAACAACACTCCCGACCCTCGAGGACGATCTTGAAGAGTATCGCCGCTTCATATCCGGCACCGGCTTCGCCTATATTCAAGCCCTGCCGCATCTCTACCTGGCCAGGTACCATGCGCTGTCCTACTTCGATGGCCTTCTTGAGCGCAGCAACGACTTTCGGACGCCAGATGAGCATCTGGAAATGGCCAATCGGCACCTCCGGAGCGCCGCCGACTTCGAAGCCGGTGCCGAAAACCGCTACGGCCAGCAACGTGCCGAACTGTTCCGGCTCTTGCTCGAGGCCGTGAAGGGACCTCTCAAGGGCGTGCGCGTAGATCTGTCCTCGCTGCAGCGCAGTGCAGAACGTGCCGACTACCGCGGCTTAGCCAACCTCGCTGGACTTGCTGAGAGCTGCCAGCTCACCAGCACCGAGGTGCGGGAGTTTCTCCGGTTCACTCCCATAGTGCATCAATAGGCGTACAGTGTCAGGATCTCGCGTCGGCGTGGCCCGCCTCGATTAAAGTCGTAGAACGCCACCGCCCCGACGCGCCATCCCTCACGTTCTGCTGTCGCGCCGAGGTCGCCTTCGCAGGGACGATAGAACGCCATCTCGGGGTGTCCTCGCACCTCGAACTGAGCGTCTGTTCCAGATGACAAATCGTTCGAGACAACTAGCACCCCGCCATCGCGAGTCAATGCTCGTAGTGCCCGCCATGCCCCAGACGTCTCAGACGTCGGCTGCCACAGGTGGCCCAACACCCCATCGCACAACACAGCGCCGAACGGTGCACCGCGTGGCGGCGAATCAGCCCCCAGGCAGAACAACTGAAACTCCAAGCCCTTGGCCCGGCACCACGGCTCGGCTTCTGCTGAACAGTCGGTGGCCAGCACTTGCCAGCCCTGTTGGCTGAGTAGGGCCTCGGTAAAGCCGTTGCCAGCGCCAACGCTCAGCAAGATTTCGGCTCGGTCGGCATCGGCCGACCTCAAGATTGAGGCGATCACTTGACGGTAGTTCGAGTCTCGAACGGCGATAGGAGCGACCAACGGTGCAGGCAGTCGGCGCTCCCACCGCTCATACAACGACATCTCACCAGTTGGGGCATAGTCGATTGAGGGAAGTGTCTCGTCCTTCATCGCTGACGCATCATCTAAACGCGGTCGCGGGCGCGTTCCGCGAGTAGACGCACGTCATGCCGAAGCGCTGGCGATGGCCCGGACAGGACAACATTGCTGATCAGCTCCGCCAACTGCTCTGCTTCGTCAGCCCGGATCCCGGCCGCGGTCGCGTGTGTCGTTCCGAGGCGCAGGCCATAGCCCAACCCGTATGGCAGCAGCCGATAATTGGTTTGGATTCGTATCCGACCAAGCCACAGGTACAGCTCGAACGCACGTTCAAGAGATTGGCAGCGAACCCACAAATGCTGAGTCGTTGCCCAGTTTGAGCTGCCCTGCTCGTCCGCCGCGACGACATCGACTACGCCCGCATCATTGAGTGCGTGTCGCAAGGCATCGGCCAGTGCCAACATGTCGTCGGCAAACGCAGCGAGAGCCTCTCGTTCCAGGAGGGCGAATCCAGCGAGGTACGTGTTCTCCGCGTGTGAGCTAGACACGAACGTCGAGAGACCATGGATCAGCTGGTCCCACAGTGTGCCGGTTTCGGCGGCCACGATCCCCGCCTTTTGTGGGCCCGGGAAACTCTTGTGGAGCGAAAAGAGCATCAGATCGAATCCCCAGCGAAGCGGGTTGGGGTATCGGCCAGCAAGGATTTGGGGCAGGTACTGCGACGCATCAAAGATGCGCACCGCGTCGATTGCATTGAGAAACGAGAAATCCTCAAAACGGAGGCCCTCACTGCGATCAATAAACACGAAGTCCGGAGCGACTTCAGCAGCGAGGGCGAGCGTGCTGCCGCGGTCGACACACATGCGGTCCTCGTCAAGGCGCATCTCGACCACGTCTAGACCGAGTCGTTGAAGGATTGCCGGTGTAGAGAAGTGTCCGCCGCCGCGTTCAGGCAGCAGCAAGACTCGTTGGCCTGACGACGCTATCGACATGAATACAGCCGTGTGCGCATGCAGTCCAGACAGGAGTCGCATCGACCCCGCCGCGGCGCCGAGCCGGTTGGCGAGCTCGGAATGGATGCTGTCGAGATCTTGTGCGGCGTGATGCCTACCAGCGAATTGCACCACCGCTGCTTGTTGCTGGTCAAGGTCGCGGACTTTGTCGGTTAGGTACAGCCCGTGCAAAAACCCTGTCTTGGCGCGTTCGTCAAGTGCGAACGGGACACTGTCGACCGGAGTGAGGACGATACTGGCGTCAAGAAGCCGCCGCTGTCGGTCCAGTGAGGTGAGTAGCCGCCTTCGCTCAACCACTAATAATTCTCAGTTATTGAGGCTCCATCAGGCGGTCCACGACGCTCGCGGCTTCAACAGCCCTCCGTAGCGCGGAGTCGGAGACGTGCGTATAAATCTCGGTGGTCGAGATGTTCGCGTGGCCGAGCAAACGCTGGACTATCCGGATGTCTGTTCCTCTTTCGAGGTGCAGCGTCGCGCTTGTGTGTCTCAGCATGTGAGGAGTCACTCGGCGTTCGATTCCAGCCAGCCTTGCGCTGGAGGTCACACGTTCGCACGCCGCCCGCGCCGAGAGGCGGGCGTCTACTCGATTGAGGAGGAGGGGTTCAGCCGGGGAGGCTGCTCGACTGTCGATGTAGGCGATCAATCGGGAGCAAATCGCATCGGGCAAATACACAGTTCGCTCCCTCCGGCCCTTGCCCGTCACGCGGAATGAACCGTCGGCGCTGCTGACCGCCGCGACATCCGCTTCGCACAGTTCGCTGACGCGAACACCTGTCGCAAGCAAGATTGCAACCAAGAGGTGGGTGACTGCTGAGGATGTGCCGCTAGCGGCGTTGAGAGCGGATCTTCCACGGGACTCGGCTTCGGTCCACTGGAGCAGAGTTGAGGCTTCTGCCGCCGAGAGGGCTTGCGGTAGCGGCCGCTGACGGGAAGGCTTGATTCGGTGAGCTGTGGCTGGGTTGAAGGCAAGTAGTCCCTCAGTCTCTAGCCAGCGACAAAACCGACGAACGCCAGCAAGACGGCGTCTTGCTGAGGACCGTTTGAGACTGCTGCAGACAAGCATTTCCACGAAGCGACTCACATCAGATGCCGTTATCTCTTCAACTTGGAAGTGCGGGCCAAGGAATCGTGAGAATGCCTCGACGTCTGCTGAGTAGGCCGTTACGGAATTCGGCGCGAGGTCATCGCGCTCGCATAGGGCGGCCGCAAAAGCCGCCGTGGCATCGCTGATTTGCATTCGAGGATCCTTCTATCGGGCAGGATCCCGTCGGCAGCGGTTGATCTACTCTGGGCTGATTGGGGTCTTGGCGGTTTGGTCTTCTGACTCTGGTCGGGGTGGGGTCCCTTCCACTTCGAGCAGGCTGGGCGTCGCGAAGTGTTCCGTGAGATGGCCCATCTGACGAGTCGCAGACATGACAAGGTCCGCGAATCTCTCACGATCAAGACTCTTGCAACCCATGCATACTTGAGCACCCAAACATTCGTCCGACGCCTCGGGGGCAGTCCGTAAACCTCTCAAGCCGACAGATAGCTGCCAGTTACTATGCGGCAAGATGCGAAGTGAAGGTCGTCAGGCTGAACCAGCGATCGTGATGGGCGATTGCCGTGATCTGATGCGTGACGTCCCGACAGAGTCTGTCCACATGATCCTCAGCGACATCCCGTACGGGATCGGAACTGAAGATTGGGATGTACTCCACGACAACACGAACTCGGCCTTTCTTGGCACAAGTCCGGCGCAGGATCGAGCAGGCGCCGTGTTCAGAAAGCGAGGCAAGCCGATAAACGGCTGGTCGAAGGCAGATCGCGAGATTCCGAAGCAGTACTACGAATGGTGCATGTCCTGGGCGCCGGATTGGTATCGGGTGTTGAAGCCTGGGGGGACTGCCATGGTGTTTGCTGGCCGTCGATTGGCGCACCGTTGCATCGCTGCGCTGGAAGATTCGGGTTTCTTGTTCAAGGATTTGCTCGCGTGGATCCGACCCAGGGCACCTCATCGCGCTCAGCGCCTGAGTGTCGTGTTCGAGCGACGTGGCGATCAAGCCCGCGCTCAGCAGTGGGAGGGATGGCGTGTTGGAAATCTCCGCCCGACATTCGAGCCGATTCTGTGGTTCACAAAGCCCTACCAAATTGGCGCAACCATCACCGACAACGCTGTCGAACACGGCGTGGGCGCATACAACCAAGACAGGCTGCTGTCGTATACCGACGAGCCGGAGAATGTGCTGCGAGTCGGTTTTGCGCCGGGCGAGGGCGGTTTTCATCCGACCCAAAAGCCGGTGGCGTTGATGGCCTGCCTGATTGAGCTTGTGACCACCGCTGGTCAGCAGGTCTTGGATCCATTCGCTGGCAGTGGATCAACGCTCGTTGCGGCTAAGCAGTTGGGTCGGCGGTATAGGGGTTTTGAGCAGGATGCCGACCATTTCTCGACCTGTCTTAGCCGCCTCTCGGCCAGCACTTTGTTCGACACCGCCTCGGATCGTTCGCCGCTGACAGGAGTCGAGTTGGGAGTGGTCGCCTGCGACGAAATTCGGCCATCGGTTGGGGCCGTGCCAGTTGCAGGCGTATAGGCGAGTCCGACAGTCAAGCATCTAAACGGGTGGACTCGCTGCGGGCTAGGTTCGGGCGATGGCTGTGGTTTGGTGCGTTCATAACGATCAAAATTCGCTGGATCTGATTGGGGAGGGCTTTATCTGCATCGGCTGGGATGACCTGGGAGACCTCAGCCAGCTAGACCCCGACCGGGATCAACTGAAGCAGCGTCTTGCCAGCGCCTACCCGGAAGCGAAGCCGAGGGCCATTCCGGCGTGGGCTGGCATTATCTACCGATTCATCCATGAGATGCAGGTCGGTCACTTCGTCATCAGTCCACGTAAGGACGATCGGACGCTGAGTTTCGGCGTCATCGATAGCGACTTCTACATTGAACAAGATGTGGACCTCTATCGGAACCGACGCCGGGTGCGTTGGAATGAGACCGGTGTTCCGAGAGATGAGTTTTCGCGGAACGCACTGAACGAGATCGGATCTGCGCTCACCCTGTTCAAGGTCAAGTCGAACGCCGAGGAGTTCCTGCGCTACTTCTCGGTCTCAACAGAACCGAGGCCTCAACCTGTCGAATCCGACTTCGATGTGGAACCGGCCGAGAGCGAACCCACGGCAGAGCGGGTTGAGACCTACAGCCGTGACTTCGTGGTGGATGTGCTACGGCACATGGATCCCTATCGCTTCGAGCACTTCATCGCCGGATTGCTTGAGGCGATGGGGTATCGGGCCTCGGCGACCGTTGCCAGTGGTGACGGCGGTGTCGACATCATCGCTAGTCGTGACCCGCTATCGATTGAGCCCCCAATCATCAAGGTGCAGTGCAAGAGGACCACAGCGAAGATCGGGAGCCCCGATGTCCAGAGACTGTTGGGCGCGCTCGCTGAAGGAAGGTCCGAGGTGGGTTTGTTCGTGACTCTCGGCGCATACTCGGCCGAGGCACTCAATCTCGAACGAACCCGTCAGAATCTGCGACTCGTCAACGGGAAGCAGTTAGTGGATCTTCTGTTCGAGTACTACGAAGCTCTTGATACGGAGTGGCAACGGTTGATTCTACTCCGAAAGGTCTTCGCGGTCGATCAAGGCGAGTCAGACTAAAACGCCGACAAACCGATCAAGGTATGGCCAGAATGTGAGAAGGCCGGTGGCATAGTCAGAGCAGTTTGGCCTTACGAGGTCGCTCCACATTCCTCGGCAGATCGCCGAGGTGATCAGCGATCCGGTCGCCATACAGTGCATCGCACAGGGCACTAGCGATTGCACCATCCGTAACGCCGGATTCCGAGCGGTAGATCTCCAATTGCTCCAGTAGCTGTCTCTTGGTCCCGCTTACCATATTTAGACCGACTGCTTGACCGATTTGGTGGATTGAGTCTGCCGTGAGATCTCGTCCGCCGGACTGGGCATACTTGGTGAGCGGCGGGAGAGGCTCGACTACCGCAGGCTGATCATCGCTCTCGAACAAGACGATCTCGTTCGAATCGTCTTCACGGATCACTGCATGGAAGATCAACTCGGCTCGAAGCAGGTCGAACTTCAACTTGAACGGCCAGAGATTGAAGGGAGCACCGGAGTCGGAATTGCTGCGGATGTTGTGGAAGTAGTCCACCATACAATAGGCGAACGCCTTGGATCTAGGGTTGAGCCGCCAGATCCTCGCATTGATCTCCGTCGCTGATTCGAAATCCACGAAGTCAAAGAGAACGAAGTAGAAGTAGTACGAACTGAAGAGGTCCAGCAGTTCCTGGTGTGACCTCATAGCGATTAGCCACTTGGAGTCGTCTTTGCGCTCTATTGATGTTGACCCGCATGCCGGACAACTGAGTTCAATAGCTGAGACCTTCGCCGTGCATGATCGGCAGGAGCCCAACTGGTCTACCCTTGAGCAGGTCTTGATCTCCCCGTGCCGGTCTCCTGGGAGAATCAGGTCCTTGCCTCGTGCGCCTGATCGGCCTCCCGGAAACCCAGTGACGGCGCTTACGAGGTGTTGGCCTACGTAACCCATTCGGGCCTGGGGCGTTTGTAGTGTCAGTTCGGACCAGACCAACAACTTGCGCCTGAGATCAACGTACAGATCGTTCAGGATCGCTGCAGCCGCTTCCGGCGTGCCAAGTTCTGGCGCCCCTGCCATGCCGTCGCAGAGTAGTGACTGTGGCCTTGGGGCCTGTACTTCGTGACTGTTTCGTGAGCCTACCGCTAGAGACCTACTTGTTCCGAGATACCCGCCTCGGACAGGGCAAGCGATTCCAGCCGCCGGAACTCACGGAAATGTCGGATGGCCTCTCGGTACGCTTCAATTGTGCTCTCGCCAAACATCCCGTCTAGGTCCGGGATGCGAAGATTGGCGAGATCCTTTGAGTAGAGGTGACCGGTGCTTCCTCGGACCAGTTCCTGTATCAGGCCGTAGCCCTGTGCGCTGCGGAAGAACAGAAGCAAAGCCTCAGGCTCGAAACTGGAGTCCTGGCGAAGTCGAATCAACATGACTTCTCCCGATGGCAGGGCACCTTCAGGTGGAATCTCGTCCACTAGGTCCACCTTAAGGCCGATGTACTTCGGTCGGTGTCCGGCTGCCGTCATGCACACGTCCCCGATCGCAAGATGGATGCGTTCTTGGCGGTGGAACCAATCCTTGTCAACTCGGTTCTTTGGGCGGCCACGCCAGGCAATGGCTGACCCAGCCAAATCGCCGACTTTCAGCAGCCAGGGGCCGTCTTGGCTGTAGTGATGCCGAGAAGGGTTCCTGCCCGTGAAGACCTCTGCGATGTCCCCAAGCCTAATCCCGCCATCACCAACCGAGTGTTCCGATTCCACGTGGGCGTCTCCGTTCGTCCCTACTATCACGTGGCGATTTACACCGGATTTGGTGATCACGTCATCGGTAATGGCGTTCAGGTCGGAATCGTCCGTTGACCTGCCGGAGAACGAGTAGCCGACTGACATGGACGTGTGTAACGGAAAGTCCCGAACTTCACACTCCGTTTCCCGTGTGCCGAAGAGCACGCATGCTTTGGCCACCCCCTTGAATGGGCCAAATGTCTCTTCGGGGAGCGATACGGCCGCATCAATGCGAAGCCGGGTCATGAAGTCTCGTCGATACTCATTCCAACGACGGTTTGTCAGGATGCTCTGAGGTAGCACTATCGCGAGTCGTCCGCCCTCAGTGAGCGCATTGATGCAGACCTCAAGGCCTAGGAGTTCAGCCGGAATGTTCTTCAACGCCTGTAGAGGCGTTGGAATCCTCGGATGGTTGTGGTTGATGTTGGCTACGATGGCACCGAAGGGCGGATTGGCTACGACGACATCTGCTGGTTCGATCTGATCGGAAGTGAACAGCGCGAATGCATCGGCCCTGCGGACTCTGAGCCGAGACGCTCCCAGTTCAGAAAGCGCCGTGGCCATACTGGCTACTGGTTCGTTGATCTCGATTCCCAGGAGACGAGCCTCGGGGGCGGCAAGACCAACTCGGTCTAGTAGCAGTCCAATACCGCAGAAAGGGTCGAGAACCGACCTGGGAGCGTCATCTGCACAGACGACGTTGGCCATCATGTCGGCAACGACCAATGGTGTGAGGTACTGACCTAGTCCGTTCCGGGCGTTCGGGCTGAGGATCTCCTGATACACCGCCGCAACCAGATCCGCTTCAGACCCTTCGCCACAGGGTCGACACCGAGCTACGTCACTGATGCGCTCAGACAGAGCGTCAAGGACCTCGACCGGATTGAGGCCCTGACTCCGTAGGTCGTTGTGCAGACGCTTCAAGTGTCGTTTTGTGTCGTAGGTGTCGTACATTTTGAATTCCGAGTGTTTGATTTCGTGTGCGGGCTGGCTGTGACGAAGACTCTACGAGGCGGGTGTAGCAGGTATGGGGAGGGTGAGGTGGGTCCCTGGTAGTGGACCAGTTGGGGGCAAGCCCCTTGTAGTCTGGCTCGGGGCAGTCCTAAGTTGGCCTCATCGAGGGCATCTACTGGCTATGCGGGCGAGAATGCTCGTACTCCCTTGCCTCCAGCCCCTCTAACAATGAGACCGAGCCCAGCACGGACTATTTCAGCGAGGTCTGCTGGCAACGGCGATAGCACTTGCGCTGGCGCATCGGTTTCGTCACCGTTGTCGTCCAAGTTCGGCCTATCGAAACCGCCCCGAACCAAGCCGATCACGTTCATGGTCACCGAGGTCCCAACCGGTCACCCTCACGGTTACTGACCTTGGGTGAGGTTGACCACCCGCTCGCTGGCGCATCAGGAGCTGGTGCTAGTCCTTCCGCCGAATCATGGGCAGCCGACGAACCCGAGAGTCCTTGCGGCGGACACCCAAAGGGCGCTGTAGGGATCGGCCCCACCCCCGACGAACTGCGAGACCGCTGGCGGGATAGCAGCGAGGGCAACTGAGGCGACAATCGACCGGATCGACCAGATTCTCGCCTCACGACCGATCGAAGCGCGCATCCTTGGCAGGAGGCCCGGGTCAGAGGAACTTCGTACCGAGGCGACAGCGCAGATCGAGCTGATGATTGTGTGGCTCGCCTACTACCGAGAGGTGGTTAGCCAGCGGTTCCGCAAGGAAACTCGGCTGGAGTTGATCCGCCCGCAGGCCCCTAGAGGGGGCGGAGCTGCGTGGTCATGATGCCCCTCGTGGAGCCGACGTAGATCTTCCGGTGGTCCTCATATTTTGGGTCAAGTCCTTCTGCCAAGGCTATCCGGGGCTTACGGTCGAGGGCTAAGTGGACACATGGCCACTCCTTACCCTTCGCCTGGTGGCAGGTCAATCCTGGGACATAGCTGTTCTCGGTAAGCAGCCACTGCCGGAGCAAGTCCAGCCGGTTGAGGCGGTCGGGCCTTCGTTCTGCAGGTAGTGCGGGTTTGCGCTGCCCGCCGACTTTGGTGGCGACGCGAAGTGCTTCCATCACATCCTCAAGGGGCACCGCGGCGTCTCGCAGCCGTTCTAGAGGAACGGCCAAGTCAGTCGCTTCGGGCTCGCGTCGGAGGCACCGCGCCGCTTCCGCTTGCCCGAGTGCTGCTACACCGAGTCTCGCCTGTGTGACAGCGTTTAGGAGAAGGGCGATTGCCGCATCGGTCTGGCAATCGAATTGTCCGAATGACAAGGGAATCGCATCCGAACCAGCGGCGTGGATGTGGTCCCACTCGGTTGCTATTACAACGTCAGGCTGTCTCGTTGCGCTTGGGATCGTGACGGGTTCTCGAGCCCGAAGCGACCGAGCGAGTTCCATGGACTCGTCCGTTTTGAAGCGGAAGGACTTTGCGAGGGGATATTCGTCAAACGGGTAGTCCTTGAGCAGCTTGTGGACCATGTCAGGGCGCGCCCCTCGCCACTCGTAGAGCGTTTGCCACGGATCTCCGACCAGGGTCACACCCATCCCGGCCTCAATGCACCGGCGGAGGAGAAGTGCATCAAGGTCGTTGAGGTCGAATACTTCGTCGACGATGAGATGGTGGTAGGTCCGTGCGAGATAAGTGTCGACCCCATCTTGAAGAGCTGGCTTCCTGAGAGCCAAGCCGACGATTTGACGGATTTCGTCGTGGGTGCAGATTCCGTCTTTCAGGTTTTGGACCCAGTCATCTAGGTGCTTGTAAGGCATCCCCCAGCAGGAGCGCTCGACAGGCCTGTACTTCGGAGTGAGGATCGTGCCGTTGATTCCGAACTCCCAACGCTGGTTCTGTTGTCCACCGGGCGAAACCCGCATAGCTCCTCGTTGTCGAACCCAGGAGTCGATGAGCTGCGGCCGCTTGATAGCCCCGGGCCAGGTGACGAGGCTCGTTAGGAGCAAGAACTCGACGACACGGCGATGAAGCCCGTCCATAGTGGTCACGCGGTTTGGGGGGTTAAGCGTCCTGGTGCCCCATCGAATTGCAGTCCGAACGCTCAACTCCTTTGCCGCGCTTCGGGCGAAGGAGACCAAGATGATTCCTCGCGGATCACGACAGTTGGTACGAGCGTGGTGAAGCACTCCGAAGCGTTCCACGGCGACGGTCGTCTTCCCGGAGCCGGGCGCGGACTTAATGAAGCTCAGCTGCGATGCGTTGAGAAGCGCGTTGAGCTGCTCGTCACTCAGCTTCGGTCGGCTCATCGGTGTTCGCTTCTTCTTCATCGTATGCGGGTGCCTCCGAGTAGCGCCCGGCGAATCGTTCCCAAAGAAAGTTGTACGTGTCGGAGAAATGGGCCGGAGCGGTCGCCTCAATGTCGCCCGTCTCGAGCAAGTCCAGCACAGCGTCGGCGAAGCTCGCCTTCTTGCTTGATCCTGGTCCGCCGCTACCGAAATAATCGGCGACTGTCGACGGGTTGACCCCGTCCAAATCTGCTCCGATTTGTTCGAGGGCTGAGGCGACGAGCAGCTCGTTGTTGGCAGTGAGGGATGGTTCGAGGGTTGGTTCGTTGAGGTAGCAGGCGACGACTTGGTCATCGAAGTCGTCGAGCCATTTGGGGGTACCCAGCTTGTCGGCATCACTAAGGACAACAAGTCCGTCTACGATCTCGTATTCTCGGGTCGCTAGGAGACGCGGTATCCAATCACCGATGCGGCCACCAGCGATGGTGATCGTAAGCGAGTCAATGAAGCGCGATTTGCGTTGATCACTCGCCGCCCATCGGTAACCGAAAGCGCGGAGCAAAAGTGCATCTGTGATGCCTTCCACTACGACTGAGATCGGGGCAAACAGGGCCGCCGACCTTGTCACGTCGAGATGGCGGTTGGCCATTCGGAGAACTCGCTCCCGGATGTCGACGCAGAGCGGAAGCCGACTCGGCAACCGAGGCATGACGGTCTTGCCCGATCTGCGGAGGATCACGAGTTCCTCGCACCTCGCGGCGCTGATGATCTCGCTGGAGTGTGTCGTCAGCACGACCTGCAACTCGGGTCGCTCCGCCACCACTTGTCGAAGGTGGCGCGCAAGCCCGTACTGGAGTTGTGGGTGCAGATGCGCTTCTGGTTCTTCGATGACCACCGTGACGTGCGGCGAGGGAGGGAACACCGAGTCAAGGTCCGTCTCGCACTCCTCGTTTGCTGCTTCTATCTCATCGTTCTGGGACTGAGCGCCTTCTGCGTCTGGCTCGTCAGCTTGAGCCACATCCTTCGTGTCGTCAGTTTCGCTCTCCGGTTGCTGTTCCCCTCCAGGTATCGCCGACAGGACGACTGCGAGGTGTAGAAGGTTGACGTAGCCGAGCGCTGATATCTCGAGACGCTCGGCCATGTTTCGGTCGTCGACCGTCGCCAGGACGAACTCTAAAACTCGAGCGAGAAGACCGTCGTCGACGTGTGCTCTACCGAGGTACGGGAAGTGCGGTCGGACCGCCCCGGCGAGATCGTCAACCTCACTCCGCACCCGTTGTTCCAGGCTCTGAATGAGCGCTTCCCGGTGCAATTGATCAAGCAGTCGGCTGACGGTAGCCCGCACAGCCGTAAGCCGACGGTGCCTGCTTCGCCGCTCCTGTTCGGCCCGAAGGGCTTCAACGATGAGCCGGGCCTCGCGCCCGGCGAGTTCGTCGATGGGACGGCGATCGGCTCGGAGGAAGAGAAGGACCAGAGAGTCGATCTCCTCATCGCGCGCCCCCGCGATTTTCTTCGCTCGTACGCGGCCCATCGATGGCTCAAGTTGACGGCGTAGAGACGGAGCAGCCTCTCCGTTGTAGTGCTCGATTGCCCATCTCGGGTGTGTTTCTGGGGTCTCGTACTGGAATTGAACCGCTATGGAGCGTTCCGACCTCGGCTCGAGGGCCGCGGCAATGGGTCGGGGAATTTGGGGGAACACATGGCGGTGCGAGAGATACATCGCCTCAGAGACGGTGGTCTTGCCTGTCCCGTTCGCTCCGACTAGCACGCTGAAACGACCCGGGAATTCGCAAACGAAATCTCCACCGACCGCGGCCCTATAGCCCTTGACTTCTACGCGTTCTAGGAACATTAGTTCTCTTACTCGTCAATATCGTAGTTCTTCAGACCATCGTCGCGCGCGCACGGTCAGCTAATGGTGATGGACTAAAGTTCTTATCCGCGGCCGATCCGAGTCGGTGGGCGGCTCTAGTTACGGAAGCTGAGAACGATGCCTTGGTCACTTGAGTAGCAGCGGAACCGCGATGCGCAGAATTATTGCGCTGAGTATCCGTTTTCTGCCTGGATGCGACAGAGTCGTATTCGCCGCGATGCTGTGCCGCTTTTCTGGCCCTTCGCGTTTTTTGGGGGTGGGGGTGTTGGGTTCGGTGGGTTGAGGTTAGATGAGTAGGATGCCGCGTGCTTGGTAGTTGGTGATTTGGGTGAGGCCGTGGGCTGTGCGGCGTAGGATTTGGAGTAGGTTGTTGGTGCGGTCGATGCGGCCGTTGGAGGGTCGGCTGGTGTGGTGCCAGTTCAGGATTTCGGGGTACCAGTTGACGAGTGTGTCGACAGTTTGGTCGAACTCGGGAACGTCGCTGGTGCTGTAGAGGTCACAGAACCGGTCGAGGGCTTTTAGGGCGCCTTGGTGGTCGTCGGCGAGGTATAGGTTGTGCAGCTCGGCGAGCGCGTTCCAGGCTGTTTAGAGTCTGGGGTGGGCCACGAAGAGCTGTTGGAGTCGTTCGTGTTCGGCTGGGTTGAGTTTGTCGGGCCGTTTCAGCAGCAAGAAGCGTGCTCGGAACACGTCGGGGTCGAATCTGGGCTTGACACCGTCTGGTTGGCGTTGAATGTCGCGTCTGACCGCAACTAGGGCGTTTTGGAACCATCTGATGACATCGAAGCCGGTCCCCCACGTGACGGGCGTGACCGATGTGTTCACGTATTGCTTCGGTGTAAGCAATTGAGCCGTCAGACACGACAGTGTGTACGCCGCGGCACCAGCGGTGTCCTTGTTCAGCGAAAAACCCTGCCAGTGCTGCTTTGTTGCGGTGCGGGACCATAGCTAGCACTTCACCGGTATCACCATTCACCAACACGGTTACGTACCGGTGGCGGCGCTGTATGGACGTCTCATCCACCAACAACAAGCCGCAGCGCTGCTGGCGGCGGTTACGCGCCACCCCACCCGCGTAGGCGCGCACTAGTGCCATGATCGTGTGCCAACTCAGCCCGTAACGGCGAGCCACCGCGCTAATGGGCATGTCACGCGCGTCAGTGACAAGCTGACGCGCTAACCGAACTGTGAAACCGCCCTCAAATGCTGCGTTGTGCTCACTGAACCGCAAACCGCAACCGTCGCAGATCAACCGGCGCCGTTTCCACACCAACGTCACCGAACGACCAGAACTATCCAGGTCACGAATCTTCACGTCGCGGCGGTCATGCACCCTCCCACAACGCATCCCACAACTCGGGCACAGCGGGCGACGCTCGCTTGACTGAACCGCTACCACCAGCTCATCGGGCGCGTCAACCAACACACCCACCACCTCAACGTGCGGCAACCACAGCCGCATCCAAATAGCATCCTTCACCATCGAGGCCCTCCAGGGAACGGCGTCTTCCAAACACCGATCCCCCCACGGCCTCGACCCCTACACAGGGACCCTCAACCCACCCCACCCCCAAAAAACGCGAAGCCTCGTTCTAGCTGTCGGCAACACCGGAGGGCCATGTCAACGCGGAGCCCTGTTTCGGAGGCATTGATTGAGGCTGAGCATGGGGCCGGGTTCGTGTCGGCTGCATCTAGGAATAGGAACCATTATCATTTATGGCGTGGATGACGAACGGGTTCCTGTAACTGTGTTGACGGGCTTTCTGGGTGCGGGAAAGACCACGTTGTTGAATCACATTCTCACCGAACAGCACGGCAAGCGGATAGCCGTGATTGAGAACGAGTTCGGGGAGGTGGGTATCGACGACGCCATCGTGCTTGATGCCGAGGAAGAGATCTTCGAGATGAACAACGGTTGCATCTGCTGCACCGTGCGAGGCGACCTGATCCGCATCTTGGGCAATCTGATGCGGCGCAGAGACCGGTTCGATCAGATCCTGGTTGAAACGACCGGGCTCGCGGATCCAGCGCCGGTAGCCCAGACCTTCTTCGTTGACGACGAGATGGCTGCCCAACTGCGGCTCGATGCGATCGTCACCGTAGTCGACGCCAAGCACCTGATTCCCCATCTGGACGAAGAGAAGCCCGAAGGCGTGGAGAACGAAGCCGTCGAACAGTTGGCTTTCGCCGATCGAGTTGTGCTCAACAAAACCGACCTCGTCGATAGTGCCGAACTTGACGAGGTTGAGACTCGGATTCGTGACTTCAACGCATTCGCGCCGATCATCCGAACCCAGCACGGAAAACTGGACCTGGACGCCATCTTGGATGTCGGCGCATTCTCACTCGACCGGGTGTTGGCTGATGATCCGGAGTTCTTGGACCCCGATGCCGAGCACCAGCACGACCTGACGGTGACCTCGGTTGGGATCGAGGTGGACGGCGACGTGCATCTCGACCGACTCAACATGTGGCTGAGCCTTCTGCTGCAAACCCAAGGCACCGACATATTCCGCTCGAAAGGCATCCTGTCGATCGCAGGGTGGGAGGAGCGGTATGTGTTCCAGGGTGTCCACATGCTTCTAGATGGTGAGGCGAACGGCACCTGGGGGGACGAAGAACGACGCAATCGCCTAGTGTTTATAGGCCGCAACCTTGACCGGGCGGCGCTGGAGGACAGTTTCCGTTCCTGCCTCGTATGACCAGCGCTTCGCCCGCCGCACAATGGCGAGTCGACCTCGAGGACTACGTAGGTGTACTTGAAATAGCGCCATCACGTGACCAGGCAGTGGCAGGGTCATTAGGCGGCGACGTTGTTCTCATCGACACCGCCAATGCATCCACCACGGCGTTGGATCGTCATGAGATGGGTGCGCTGAGCGCAGCGTGGTCGGCTGGTGGGGACCGGGTCGCGGTCGGTGGGCAGGACGGGCAGGTCCGGATCTATGACGCAGTCGGTGAACCCGCTGGGGTTGTCACCTTGTCCGCATGGGTGACAACGCTTGCCTGGTCGCCAAAGGCACCCATGTTGGCGATTGGCGCCGGTAAGCGTCTGATCATCGTCGATCAGGATGGAGCGATCCTCCATGATTTTGATGACCAACCATCTACGGTTACGGCGGTCGCTTGGTCTGTGGACGGCACGCGGGTTGGTGCGGCCGCCTACGGGGGCGTCGGCTGGCACGACGTAGTCGGTGAGAGGACCGGGCGTCGTCGCCGCTTCGACTGGAAAGGTTCGCTGCTCGCGCTGCGCATCTCGCCTGATGGCAAATGGGCCTGCGCTGGCGCGCAGGACGCGACCGTCCATCTGTGGAAGCTGTGGAGCGCTCAGGAACTCTCCATGGCTGGCTATCCGTCGAAGATTGAGCGACTCGTGTTCCGCGACGACAGCCGTTGGCTCGCGGTTGCCTGCCTCGATGAGATCACCGTCTGGGACTTCGCCGGAAAAGGACCCGCTGGCACCGCGCCCGCTTCAGCGTCCGAGCACGACCAACACATTGAGGATCTCGCGTGGAGCCCATCGGGCAACTACGTCGCGACCGGGGGAGGCGATGGCCTTACGATTGTTTGGCCTGCGCCGACGCGTGCGGGCCAGGATCTCTCGCCAGTCACGGCGGTTGAGTCCGATGCATCGACCAGCCGACTGCGCTGGGTTAGCGACGACAATCTCTTGATCGGCCGGGCAGACGGAGGCGTAGTCAAGCTAGCGACCTGATACAAGCCGTTGATGTAGGGCTATTCGGCCATCAGTCTGTTCTTAGCGGTCAAAACGCGCGGTCAAGATGCTCTCTTGGAGGATGCGTGGTGGCGGCCCAGCACTCGGCGCTGGGGTTCGTCGTTCGGTCGGTTCGTGGGCTAGGACACCGTTGGTCGATCGAGGCTCGGCCGGCCCGAAAGCCAGGTAGGAGTGCGGACCGTCGTTGAGGCGTCGGACTTCGATGCCGTAGACGGGTTCAAGGACTTCGCTTCGTAGGACATCAGTGGGGCAGCCTTGGTGGACGATTCGGCCGTGGTTGAGCAGGGCGACGTGGTCGCAGTAGCGGCTGGCGAGGTTGAGGTCGTGGAGTACCACGATCGTGTCTAGCTGAAGGCGCCGCACGAGTGCCAGTACGTCGTGCTGGTAGCGAATGTCGAGGTGGTTGGTGGGCTCGTCAAGGAGCATGACGGGGCTCTCTTGTGCGATGCAGCGGGCGATCAGAGCCCGCTGACGCTCACCACCTGACAGTTCTTGGAGGCTGCGGTCGGCGAATCCTGTGAGGTCAACGTGTGCCAGGGCGTTGGCCGCACTGCTGCGATCGTCGTCGGTGAAGCTCTGGTGGTCAGCACGATGAACGTGGCGACCCAAGAGCACGAAATCTCCGACTGTGATGTCGATACCGCCGGTTGATACGTCTTGGGCTACTACCGCTATTGAGCGGGCCACGGAGCGTTGCGACATCGTCCTGATTGCGACATCGTCAATCAGAACCGCGCCTCGCGCAGGGCGAAGCATGCCGTAGAGACAACGCAGAAGTGAGGATTTGCCGCTTCCGTTGGGGCCGATGAGGCCCACTACCTGTCCGGTACGCGTGTGGAGGTGCGCCCCGGACAGGACGTCGACCGCACCCAGTTGGAGGTGGATGTCAGTCGCGGTAAGCATGGTCGGTCACTGGGTGATCTGGTCGCTGAGCTCATACAACCCGTCAACCACGAGCGGCGTGGGGGGTTCGGCGAAGTTGAACAGAAGCGGATACACCGCACCGTCCACCACTGCGGTGATGCTGTCGGCACCCGGCAGGTCGGTCACCAGCGCGCTGATTTCGTCTGGTGTCAAGCCGAAGTCGTCGTAGAGAAGGACGAGGATCTCGGGGTCGCGGCCGATGACTTCCTCAATGGACACCTCCGGAACTCGTTCCGGGAGTTCTTCGAAGACGTTGTCCATGCCCAGGGCAACCATCAGTGGGTGGACCATACCGAGTGACGAGTAGGCGTAGATGGCGCTGCCATCAGAGCTGACGTATAGCGCCGCCGCAGTCTTGCCTTCGGCGACAGGCGCGTCGGCCACTTCCGCAACCGTGGCTTCCAGGGCTGCTGCGCTGGCGTTGGCGATCTCGGTCGTGCCGAAGAGCTCCCCGTAGAAGCGGACCTCGTCCACGATGCTCTCGAAGGAGGGGGTCGGCGGGTTGTCACAGAATGGCGGCATTATGTAGAGCTGAATGCCGACCTTGGCGAGCGAGTCGTGGGTGAGCGTTGCGGTGTCGTAGCCGATGACAAGGTCGGGTTCGAAGTTGATGATCTCCTCAACTGAAACTTCGACACCGCCAGTTGAGGTGTGCCCGGCGATCAGGGCGGGGATGTCGTTGAGGAGGTCGAGCTCTTCTGTGGAGTAGTACTCCTCGGGGAAGTTCTCGATGCGCGCGATCACGCGGTCCATAGCCCCAGCGGCGAAGAGCAACGACGGCGCAGCGGCCTCCATCAACATGACTCGCTGCGGCGGAGCGTCAAGCGTGAACTGCTCACCGCAGTTGGTGAAGGTAAACGGGAAGTCACTGGTGGCGGAGTCCTGCTCGTCGGCCGTCTCTGACATCTCGGCATCGTCGGTTGTGTCTTCGGATGCAGATGCTTCGACCGGCGCAGTCGTAGTCGTGGTAGGGGCAGCGTCGTCGCTGCCGCCACAGGCAGCAGCCAACAGCCCGGCCAGGACGAGAAGAACGATTGCTCTCAGGGTGGCTAGCGATTTTCGCATGGTTTTCCTTTCGTTTGCGCTAGACGCGTTCAAGTGTTCGTTTAGGAGTTGTGGGGGAGCTTGCGGACAAGGGCGATTAGCACAGGGGCGCCGATCACGCCTGTTACGACACCGATGGGGAGTTCGCGGGGCTGTAGCGCCAACCGCGCAACGACATCGGCCCAGACCAGCATTAGGGCTCCGAGCGCAGTGGCAGCGGGTAGGAGGTGGCGATGGATCGGGCCGACGAGTCGGCGCGCTATGTGCGGCGCGGCGAGTCCTACGAACCCGATCCCGCCCGACAACGAGACAGCGAAGCCCACACATAGCGCAACCACGATGACCAGCACCAGTCGAGTGCGAGCAGGGTCGACTCCGCTGGCCATGGCGGTCTCGTCACCCAGTGCGAGTAGGTCAAGTCGACGTCGCCACCAGAACACCATGGCGAGACCAGCGCTCATGCCGATGTAGCCGAGAGGCAAAGTTGACCATTCGGCGTTGGCGAGCGACCCAAGGAGCCAGAACATCACCGCCCGGGCGCCTTCGGCGCTCTCCGCGAACAGGATCAAGAGGCTGGTAGTGGCGCTCAACAGGTAGCTCACCGCCACGCCCGCAACCAGCATCCGCGAAGGTGTGATCTGGCCAGTCGACCTCGCAAGAGCCAGCACCAGCGCAAGCGCGCCGAGAGCCCCGAAAAAAGCCATGAGCGACACCGAGTTGGCGCCAAGTCCGGCTCCGACACCGAACAAGATTGCTGCCGCCGCACCTGTCGACGCCCCCGAGGTGACACCCAGGATGTAGGGCTCAGCCAGAGGGTTGCGGACCAGCGCCTGCAATGCTGCGCCAGCGACACCCAACGCGGCACCCACTATCGCTCCAAGCAACACCCTTGGCAGGCGTACATCCCAGATGATTGCGTCGTGAGTACGTGCCCATGTCGCTTCACCGGGTATTCCAATGGTGTAGTGGCCGATGACCTTCAGCACGGTGGTGGGGGCAACCTGTACCGGGCCCAGCCCGATGGCTACTACCACCGAAGCCAGCGCCGCTAGCGCTAGGGCGATGAGGGCTGGCTGGCGACTCCAGACCCATCCGATCCCCGACGCTGGGTTGGTCTGGTTGCTGGTGACCGGCTTGAGTTGAGCTGTCATCGGCAGGGAGCAACCAGATGAACAGTCAGCGGCTTGAAATAGATCAAGGTCAGCACGGCGTTAACGCGCTCTCCAGCGAGGGCGACGGAACACTCCTGTTTTCGATCCCAGGCGTCGAGCAAGCACAGCGCCGCACCCTAGCAAAAAATGAGAATGGTTCCTATTCTCATTTACTGTTTCTCAACAGCAGCGATCGACTCCTCGTTGACCTAGCAGGGAAGACGTTGACTCCGGTCGCGGTGCGGAGTGTCGTCATCGGCATTGCCGACGCTCTCGAGCTCGACGACCCCGCTTTCATGGGCTGCAGCGTGGGCGGACTTCTCGCGCTCGACCTAGCGTTCCATCATCCGGATCGCTTCCGGGCGGTCATCTCGCTCCAGGGAGCGCTGCACATCGGTGGTTCGCTAGACCGTTTGCCTGGGTTCTGGCACCCGCAGGTCTCTAACGAGTCGAAGGCCAAGATGATGGAGGGCCTCACGGCGCCGCAGTCACCGGAGGCCTTCCGCAAAGAGACGATCCAGACCTACGCCGCCGGATGGCCTCCGGTGTTCCTGGGCGACCTGGCGTACTACATCGAAGAGTTCGATCTGCGCGACTGCGCTGGCGAGATCGACACGGGTGAAGTAGCAGTCCACATTCTCACTGGCGACTACGACTACAGCGCAACCGTTGCGCACGGCCGTGCAGCGCACCAAGCGATTGCTGGATCGACATGGTCGGTCATGCGCAATATCGGGCACTTCCCGATGTCGGAGAACCCCGATCTCTTCGCGCAGTACCTCCTGCCCGTACTAGACGAGATCTGCAAGGATGCCAGACGAGCAGGACCTAACTGCCAAGACCGAGATAGTCACGAGCCAGCAACTCACTTGCCCTCTCGGTCGGGTGGGGCTGAGTAAACAATTTCTGTTTGGTGCGTCGTCTTGGTGCGTCGTTGTCGCTGATTGGATTTCCTCGGATGCCCGGCAGTCGTTCTGGAAGTCTGGGTTTCACTGCTTCGACCGGCGGGTTGGGCTGCGTATCTCCGTAAACCGATCAACCGTCCGGCTGGCCTATTGATCGCCGTAAGCCGGTTGAGTTACGCCAGACAGACACGCCAGAATCTCGTTTAGCTGTTCCCGGTTGCACCTCTAATGCCGGAGGCGGCTAGTAGTCTTGGGTCATGACCCCGAAAGTGTGGACCGCGGCTGAGCTAGATGTAATGGATCCTGGTGAGGTTGATGCCATCTTCTAAGGGGGTATTATTTGGGATCCCGCAGACGCCCCCGAGGAGTTGCTGGCTCGCACAAGGGAGCGGATCCTTCATCGTATCAAGGAGACCGAGGCGACTCAGCGGTCTTGACCGAACGGCGCCTAGTCCGGGTTACCGACGGCTTCTTTGAGGACCTTGATCGTCAATTGGGCGCGGAACGCGGACCAAACGGTGAACCGTCGGCCGGGGATTTCCAGACGATTGAGTTGTTGCGTATCGTTGACCGATTCGCTGAACGGTTCGACGACCTCCCTGAGCTGATCCCTGGGCGTAGTGACTACCGGGTGCTGCTCACCAGCGGCGTGCAGGCGCGGTCGCTCAACGTCGTCGGCCAACTCGCGCGATACTAGGCAGTCGAACTCATCTCTATTGATGTTGACCTCACCTGGGACTGATCCGCAGGCTGTGAACCTGTCCCGCAGCACCTCGAGGATTGCAATCTCGGAGGGCTCCACACCGAGTAGACGTCCGGGCTTTACGGCTACCTCCAGCAAGTGAACTTGACACCGCGCAATCGAGTGTCGGTGCCGCCGAGTCTACGAAAACGTCAGTACGGGCTTTATGACCCCACCGGAGGCTTTCCGCAAGGAGACGATCCAGACCTACGCCGCTGGATGGCCTCCGGTGTTCCTGGGCGACCTGGCGTACTACATCGAAGAGTTCGATCTGCGTGACTGCGCGAGCGAGATCGACACGGATGAAGTAGCAGTCCACATACTCACCGGCGATTACGACTACAGCGCAACTGTTGAGCACGGCCGCGCAGCACACCAAGCGATCGCTGGGTCGACATGGTCAGTCATGCGCGACCTCGACCCCTACCCGCGGACCCTAAACCCGCATCACCCCCCAAAACGCGAAGCCTCAAGGAAAACGACACAAGCGATTCGAGAGAAAGCGGATCATCGTCACTGGCGCTGCGGCGGGCTTCGGCGAGGCCATCTCTAGGCAGTTGGTCGCCGAGGGTGGACGCGTCGTCGTCTCCGACATTGACGAAGCGGGCGCACAGGCGCTCGCAGCGGAGCTGGACGGTGCCATGCCGTACCAGCTTGATGTCACCGACGAAGACGCGACGCAGTCAATGATGGACAACGTCGCCACAGAGTGGGGTGGCATTGACATCATCGTTGCCAACCGGATTCGATCTCAACGCTGTCGGCACACCTGAACTGCATCCCGAAGTCGAAAAAGCGGTGATCAAAGGCATCCCGATGGGTCGTCGCGCTACGCCGGAAGACGTGGCCAAGTCAGTCGCATTTCTCGCGTCCGACGAAGCGGAGTTCCTGACGGGCGTTGGACTCGCGGTTGACGGCGGGCGCAGCCTCTGACTTCGTCGGTGTCTCGCGTCGGTTGGCCCAAACCGGCGACATCTACCTACTTACCTACCCGACACACGAACTGCCTGCGTGATCTTCGCCGGACACGATGCGGAGCCAGCAGTGGCAGAGGCTCACGAGTCTCCGGAATAGCTTTCAACGTCCGCTAACGAGGTAACCAGCGCCAAAAAAAGGCGTAACCCCGGCCGTTTGCCGTGGCAGGGACGGTTCCGGGGTCTTCAAGGTCCATTATATGACGTCTGAGAGGTGTCGCCTGGTCTAGTCGCCCGACTGTCCAGGCGGTTGGAGCCCGCGAGGCGGTGTGGATGGTTACAGTTTCTCGCCCGGGAGCTGATGGGCTTGTTGGATCCACGAGGCGAGCTGGGTTTCGTCTAGTTCGTCGTCTTGGTGGATGTCGAGGTAGCGGACATCGGGATGTTTCGATGTCTTGGGTGGTTGGGGGTTGAGTGACGAGCCGTTGTGGAACGCGATCTGCACCTTCTTGGTGAAGCATAGGAACGATGCGAACACGGTGTCGGCGTCGACGCCGTAGAACGGCTGGTTCCAGCGGACTTTGCGGTACACGTTGGGGACAATGCCAGCGATGAGTTGGTCAATTCGCTCGCCTAGGCCCTGTTTCCAATCAGGCATGTGTTTGATGTAAGAGCGGACGGGTACGTCGCCGTCGCCTTTGGGGACCTGAGGGTTGCCGCCAGAAAGCAGCTTGACCTCGGCGGGTGGTTTCCAATCGGTCATGGGAAGTGGTCCTCTGTGCGTTGAGCCGAGCAGATCACGGCTGGGCGTCGATGGTTTTGGTGACCACGTCCGACTCACTGAACATCATCAGATGCTTCGACATAGCTTGCACACATATGGGGCTCGGAGCGCTCGGGTAGCTTCGTGTGTCATGGGCGCTAACGGGTTCCGGTTGGGTCGACTTGATCATGTGCATATTCGTGTGCCGGACCGTGCCGAGGCGGCAGCGTGGTACCACGAACATTTGGGCTTTGAGCCGGTCAAGCGATTCGACTTCTGGGCGACGGCGATTGACGATGGACCACTTCAAGTCTCTGCCGACGGTGGCGCCACGACGCTCGCGCTCTTTGAGGCGAGCGAGGCGCACCCCATGGAGCAACAACGCCTGGGCGTTGCGTTCAGTGTGGACGCGGACTCGTTCGTTGCCTTCGTCCGTTCCCTGACTGGTGAGATTTGTGCGCCCTCTGGTGAACAGCTCACCCAGCAACACGTGGTTGACTTGGACCTGTGCTGGGCGATCAACCTGGCTGATCCGTGGGGCAACGTTTACGAACTCAACTGCTACGACTACGCGACGGTCCGCCAGCAACTGATTGAGGCCGATGGCGTAGAGCCGCAAAGGTATTGGCCCGCCGAACTCCACGAGGCGCACATCAAAGGTGCCTAGCCTGATCTGATGCCGAGATCCATTCAAGAGGTCCTAGATCACGCCGATGAACTTGCCCAGCGCTTTGAGGATTATGAGCCTCGGCCTGAAGACGAACGCCCCGTTGAGGAATATCTCCTCAGACGTGCCGCTCTTGCGCGCGCTCGCGGCGAGCGGCAGATTGACGAAGCCGACCGGTCCGCAGCCATTTCCTTGTAGCGCATCGGCGATCTACTAGGCGCGTTCGCGCGCCGACAAGGCGGAGGAACCTCGGAGTTGCCTTTTCGTCTTATATCGACTATCGTCGATGATCGATGCAGATCCAAACCTCAGTTGAGCGGCTTGACCGAGCCCATGCGTCCGAGTGGGCCGAGTGGTTTCGTGCAATCGGTGATCCCACGAGAGTGCTGATCCTTCATTTGCTCTCAACTGAAGACCGCTCAATGACCGTCGGCGAGATCACCGAGGCGCTTGACGTCGGCCAGTCCACTGTCTCGCACCATCTCGCCAAGCTGGCGGCCGTTGGCTTCGTGCAAGTCGATCACGTAGCCAACTCGAGCCTCTGGCGCGTGAACAACTGCTGCATTGAGGCGTTCCCATCTGCTGCTGAGGTGATCATGGGCAGGATTTCAACAGACTTCTACCGAGCAAGAGGTATCGAACAATGAAAAATGACCAGATTCAGGACGAGGTGCGCGCCTATTACCGCAATGCTGCGCTCACGCGAGATGTTTGCTGCGGGGATGATGACGAGCGTTGGGGCGCCTCCCTATATGACGCCAAGACGCTGGACGCTGGAACCGAATCCGCAGCGAACATCTCGATGGGCTGCGGCAACCCGTTCGCGATAGCCGACCTCAAGCCGGGCGAGACCGTGCTTGACCTCGGATCGGGCGGCGGGCTTGACGTGATCCTCTCCGCCAAGCGTGTGGCACCCACAGGCAAGGCGTACGGGGTCGACTTCCTCCCCGAGATGCTCGACTTAGCACGCGCCAACGCGGCTGATGCTGGGGTCTCCAACGTTGAGTTCCTCAAGGGAGCGATTGAAGAACTCCCTCTGCCCGATGCATCGATCGATGTCGTCATATCGAACTGCGTCATCAACCTCGCACCGGACAAGAAGCCAGTCTTTGACGAGATGGCACGTGTGCTGCGTTCAGGAGGACGAGTCGCAGTGTCGGATGTAGTTGCCGACAACGAGTTCGATACACCTGCCGAAGGAGTCACGTGGGCAGGCTGCGGTGCTGGCGCCCTACCGCATGATGTCTACTTGGCGATGCTCGGCGACAGCGGCTTCGTTGGCGCGGAGATCAAGTACACCCACGACACCGGCCCAGGCCTCCACGGCGCAATCATCCGGGCCACCCTCGCCAAGTAAGCCGCTGAGCCGTCCGTCTGAGTCGGTCCACCCCAATGGCGGACGTGCAGACGAGCCCAGTCTCTACGACCAGGCGCCGGACATGACTGCCGGGTCGTAGAGGTCCTCAACGAGTGCCGCAAACTGCACGAGTTGGTCGACGCTGATTGGATTAACGTTGGAAAGCCCTTGGCGCTCAAGTGCTCGGCGGAGGTACTCGGTTCGCGAGAGCCCGATTCGCTTCGCCTTGGCGTCAATTGCTGCCAGCACCTCTTCGGGAACGTCTCGGATCAGAATGTTGGCCATGGCTACCTCCTAGATGAAGCGTTAAGCAAAACGGCGGGTATGCCCCCAGGAGTCCACCGAAGCATCACGCACTTGATGTAGGAGGCCAACTAGCGTCGGCACCGATGGGGAGCAGGCATCGTGGAAGAAGTACTGAAAGGCACATCAAGAGACGCTGAGCGTTTTGGGCGCCCATTGTACACCGTCGCCGAGGCAGCCAGGTTCGTGGGCATGGCCCCGTCGACGCTGCATACATGGGCCCGGGGTTACCAACGTCGCCGCAATACCCGGGCGGTGATTAGAAAAGGACCAGTAGTCACCGCGCTTGAACAAATGCCGGGTGATCGTCGCAGCATTCCATTCATAGGGTTGGTTGAAGCTGCTGTTGTTCAGGCATTCCGCCAGACCGGACTCCCAATGCAGAGAATCCGGCGAGCTTTGGAGGTGCTCACCGAGCAGGGTGAATTTGAGCACGCTCTGGCTAGTCGACAGATCTACAGCGATGGCGCAGAAATTCTCTATGATTACGCCCGAAGTTCGGACGATAAACAACTCCGTCTGCTGACTATAATCCATTCTGGGCAAAGAGTTTTTCACGAAGTAATCGAGCATTATCTGGAGCGTATCAAGTTTGAAGATACGTGGGCGAACAAGTTGATCCTGCCGGTGACTAAGCGGCATTTGCTTCAGGTCAGTGCCAGTGTGCAAGGTGGTGATCCGCTATTTGTGCATGGAGGAGCCCCACTTTCAGCAGTGCGCTCCCGCCTCGTTGCCGGTGAGCCAGTAAAATCAGTTGCGCGCGACTACGGCGTTCCGAGCGATGAAATAGTGGAGGCGATCCATGCCGTCTGGCCGTCGCAGAAAGCGGCCTGATTCAGAACTCCCATTTTTTGATCCTAATTCGCCTGAATCGCATCCTTCAGCGTACGTGTCGAAGCGGTGATTTGTCATGCGACATATCTGCGTCTTGTGCTGTGCAAAATAGGTTGAACCTGGTGGCTCGCCCCGCTTGGGTTAAGGGCGAGGCCCGCTCGCCGCGATGTGTCGACAGGGTGTCGGCGTGTCGGACATCTCAATAATGGCGGCAATCCGTGCTGGGCATGGTGTAGCCTGCCGGCATGGAAATAGCCGATGTCACGATGATCTCGATAGCGGCAAACACATTGTTTCTTACTTGGTTCAGTTTTTTGTGGCTGATCCGTAGCAGCAATTCTAAGGCCATCGACACTTTGCGTGATAGCACTGCACAATCCATTGCTGCTTTGCGTGACAGCAACACCCAATCCAATGACGCTCGACGTGCCGAACTCGGCCAGATGCGCTTAGAGTTAGGGCACCTAACCGGCCGCATTGACGATATGTCGCGCGAAGTTGGAAAGATAAAGGATGTTAGAGAGATAAAGAAAGACTTGAGGCACCTCCAGCGAGACGTGCAGGAGCTCACGGGACGGGTTGGCCGTATAGAGGGGCAACTCGTGGCCCCGGACCCCGCTTGGTTTCAGCGACCACCCGCCGCGGCCTAGCCTTTATCGGCCCTCCGCTAACGTTCTTTGGTTAGGTTCCCGCGTACACCGACCCCAGCAGGGCCTCGACCCCTCCCAACAGGCGCTCAACCCCCACATCCCCCAAAGACACTAAACCTCAGACAGTCTGATATCTCGGCAGTGGATTGAACCGCTCTGGGTCTGTTGGAGGCTTGGGGTCTTGGATGTGAGGTGTTTCTGATTTTGCGCGACGGTTTGTGGCTTGTTTCAGTCCGCATTGTGGGGGTGCTGTTGTCTGGATGGCAGTGAGTGTAGGGGTTGGGGCCATGGTGTGGTTGGGTGGTTGCGGTGTGAGGCTCGGCGGGCCCGGTCGGCGGTGTTGAGTCCGTCGCGGCGAGCGGTTCGGATGGCGTCGCCGCGGCCGCTGTGTTCGTCGTTGGGGGTGACATAGCCGATGGCTTCGTGCAGGCGGACGTTGTTGTAGTGGCTGCGGACTCGTTCGAGTTCGTTGGCCAGCATGGCGGGGTCATTGATGCGTTCTCGGTGGGAGTTCTCGCGTTTGGTGTGTCCCCATAGTGATTCGATCCAGGCTTGGTCGATTGGGGTGGGGAGACGCCCGAAGTGTTGAGCGATTGAGCACACCGCCATGAACCGGCGGGTATCGCTCGGGTGCGTGGTGGTCGCAATCGCCAGCCGCGAGCCCGTCGGCCAGGTCGGCAGACCGCAGCCTCTGATTCGGCTGAGATTCCAGGCATGCTTACGCGTACGCTTCGCTAGGTGACCGCAACCGATAATCCAGCCACGTTCGTCTCTGTTGGCTACCAGGGCCGCAGCGTCGACGAACTAGTCGAGCTTTTGGTTGATGCAAGCGTTGATGTCTTGGTTGATGTCCGGCTCAACGCCATCTCGCGAAAGAAGGGCTTCTCGAAATCAGCCCTCGCAACGGCCCTAAGCGAGGCGGGAATCGAATACCGGCATGAACGGACGCTGGGCAACCCCAAGGAGAACCGGGAACCCTTTCGTCGGGGCGAGACTTCCGCTCGCGAAACGTATTTTCGTCACCTCACGAACGGCGCAGCGGCCGTATACGAAGAGATTGTCGAGCTGGCTCAAGGCGCCCGCGTCGCTCTGCTCTGCGACGAGCGTGACCACAATGAGTGCCATCGCTCCTGCATAATCGACGCTGCACAACGAATGTACCCAGGAGTCAGTCTGCTGAAACTCTAGGAGCAGTTGGCAGCGCTGAGTCGGCTCGTCCGAACAAGCGCGTTGGCCTACGTGTTCAGCACCCTTGACGCAATCGGGGCAATGTCACAGGCCGAGCTAGTTCGATCGGTCTAGTCAGCCAGTCGGTCGAGGATTCTCTTGTAGCGTTCCATGGAAGCGGCCAGTCGCTTTTGAAAGTCGTGATGGGTCCGGCGTGACTCAATGTGGCTGTCGATAGCACTTCGGACCGCCTCCGACACGCTCACTCCATCTATTTCGGCAATGAACTCAAGCGCCTCGGCCTGCTCAGCGGGCAGCCGCAAAGTCATTGCCTTATAGTTCACGGCCATCTTGCTTTCCTAATGGTCAGCACTCTTCCATTGCTGTATTGGTTTCAATTTAGCAAGATATCTTGATACCAATAATATCAAACGAGTTTCGGGCCTTGTAGCTGATCCATGTCCACGAGCGATAGCTGCCACGTACTTCCCAATGCTCGCAGCAGATGAGACTCACGAAGTAGGTGGACGACGTGCTGACCGATACCACGAGACGTAGGTGAAGGAGGAGCGGGGTGCGAACGAGACCGGTGCTTTGGTCTGTGAGTCCTGGGCGCTAGCACCGTCAGTCGACGAAATCTTGGACTCTGGTGTCGCCCTGGACTACCAGAGTGTCGACGATGCGTTGCCGAACAGACAGTTCTTCATCACTGCAGTAGGCGTGGACGTCACGCAGCCAATCTGGGAGCAGGAGAGTCCGGGAGTCTTCTTCGTTCTTCGCGACGATTCGTTCGACCCACTTGATGCCAATAGATGCCTGCTCCTCAATCGGCTGGGTTCGCAACATGGCCACCATGGCGTTGATCGCCTCATGTCCGCCAGGCGACGCGTCAATCCAAGCATTGATCTCAGTCTGCCACTGTTGCGGCACAGGCCAGCAGATCGGTTCGCTCGTCAACTCGCGGTATCCGTTCCAGTGTTCGTAGGTCGTGCGCGGTAGGAGCGCTGCCAAGGCCGAGTGTTGCCGATACCAATACGGATACTCTTGAAGGCGACTTCGCCAGCCTGATGAAGGTGTGTTGCGGCTCGACCGTCGACATACGCGGTCGAACGCTTTGCGGATCCGGGAAGCGTGACGTCCGTCGTCCAGCGAACTTCTCTCTGACGGTGCTCGAGTACGTGCAATCAGGCCCAGAATCTCGCTCATCATTTGAGGCCACACTGTCCGCGCGGCGTCTGCCAGACCGCGGCGTTCTTCCGCTACGGCAGCGATCGCCTGCGCGAACTCTTGCAAGGCGTGCAGCGCGTCTGAAGCCAGGTCGCGGGCATGTTCTAAGAGCAGGTCGTTGTTTCCACATGCCGCGACCGTCAGGGCGGCACGCGCAGCGAACAGTGCATCGGACTCACTCTGGTGGTACCCGTACTCAAGCAGCTTGATGCCACGGCGATGTGCTAGCAGGACTGCGGCGAGGAGCTCGGTCGCTTCGGAATGCATACACGTTGAGCAAGGCGCTTCTGCGCCGAGCGCTCGAAGCGCCGGATTGAGATAGGGAGCGACAACTTCCTGCGCTGTGGCGGCCGCGAGAGCCTGGGGCAAGGGTCCAGACAGCGACCCTCGGTTGTCTTTCGCCTTCCACGACGACTGTCGAACCGAGGAGTGGCGCACCGATTTCTCCACTAGATCGAAAGCGAATCTGTGGTGGCAGTGCGGCCCGTCACATGGTGAGGTCCACACGCCGTCAAGCGCTTGACTAGCGCGGATGCGGACTTTGATGGGGGACATGGTGAACAGCCAGGTGAGGACCGCATCCTTCGGCGCTGCTCCTGAAGCGGCGAGTGCTTGCCGCAGTTCGGCGGCAGCAGGTGTGAGAAGGAGCGGCAGGCCCCGCGCAGCCGAAAGGAATGCGCAGTGCAGGTAGGGCTGGTTGTAGCCAGCTTTGTCAGGTGTACGCCCGACGTGCTCTGGCACAATTTCAATGAGAACCTGAGTAGACCACAGGAGATCATCAAGCGGTAAGGCGAGACCGTCGCGGTAAGCGCCTTCGAGAGCAGCGGCTGCGGTAGCGATAGGACCCTGACTCAGCAGATGACCGCCACCTGCAGACGGGTTAGTCAGTAGGTCGCGTGCGGCCGCCACGTCAGCGATGAGTTCTTTGAGCACCAGTGGCGGCGGCCTGAGGAGCTGATCGAAACGGTCGACGTAGCGCAACCGGAGTCGCAGCGACTCGCTGAAGCGAGCGTAGTCAACACGATCTGTCTCAAGAGTCTCCGCGGCCTCCGGGTCATCTCGCAGCTGGACGACTATGCCTTGGTCGGTTTGGGTGGCGAACCACGAGTTCCGATCGAGCGATGCCGCCCAGCGCCGGACAACCGCTGCATCCTCCCAGAGTTCCAGTGCGCGGGCTACAAGCCGAGTGCCCACCGCCCGGAGCTCCTCGCTGCGATTGTCGTCTGCGCTCAGCGCCAGCGTCACCGCGACGCGCCCTGGGTCCCAGGCGCGGCGTTCGGGTGCCGTAGCGGGTGCTTCGGTCGCTGTAAGCGTTGGGTGCTCACTCGCAACTCGAGCGAACTCAAGATGCCAGATCCAAGGCTCCGAGAGGAACGGGTCGATGGCAGCGGTTTCGGGGCTGATATGGCGAACGAGCATCCCGTAGGCGAGAGCGGGCATCGCTAGGTTGTTGCAGTCGGTTAGAAGGGCTGGGACAAGTCCGTCCGGCGTCCATCGCTCTTCCTTGATTAGCTCGTCGATGACGACCTCAAGGGCTTGCAGCGCGCTCATGCACGGGTAGGGACCCGTGGCCACCACTCGATACCAGAGCCACGTTTGCTTATCGCCGACGTACCATCCTGGGGAGCCGGTGAGATTCAGTTCAAGTCCCGGACCATCTTGCGCATGAGCCGGATCATGCCTGCCTAGGATTTGCATCTGGGCACGGGCCGCGTGATCCAACATCCGGTTCAAACATCTCACCCCACCGATGAAGTCGGAGCGAAGCAGCGCCAGGAAGGGACCGCGGTAGTACGCGGGCAGCGGCCCAAAGCCCTGGAGATGGTGGCGACGGATTCCGTCCTCGCCGGGGCTGTCGCGCCCGAATTGCCGCTTGATGTAATAGGCTGCCGTGAGGTCGGCGAGCAGCTTCGGGCTGAACTGGGCAAGCGCCTCACCGGCCTGCGGCGACTCGAGCGCCGGAGCCAGGCATTGCGGTGCCCGGTCGGCCACTCGCCGCAGCATGGCCTCGCCTTCGCTACTCATGTCGGGACCGAGAAGAGCCAGGCAGCGGACAGTTGATTCGGACGTCAGCTCGTCGGGAAGGTCCCACGCTAGGACATCGAAGTCCTCGTCTTCTTCGCCTAAACCGCTCGATGGGAGCGCGGCTAACTGCGCTGACCGAGCTTCAGCGTCAGCCGCCGCTCGTGGCAAATGTGACGCTCTGCTTGCCGCCTCCGCTTCGGCGAACTCGCGCTTTCGTCGGTCGTCTTCGCTCACGCGATGCAAGATCAACTCCAGCAGACGCTGGCGGTTTCCTTCACCGGCAGGAGTTTGGGCGACGACAAGAGTAAGCAACCACCCCTCGATGAACTCAATCACCCCGGCGTTGGCGCCGCCGGGCCAGCCGTGCTCAAGGAGCAGTGCAGCCAGGTTCTCGGCCACCAGACGTTCAAGAATTCCTGAGCGTCGGAAACGCAGGTTAACGACGCGAAGTATGCGCTTCAGGCCATCTCCGCCCTCAGCTATGAACTCGTCCCACGATTCGAGAAGTAGTTGCCGAGCTTCTGGTAGGCCCAGGGCCACCTCCAAAGGGATGTCGGCCCAGCGGGGTCCAGCTCCTGAGGCGGCGAGTTCATCGAATATTCTCCGCGCTTTCTGCAGCGTCCAACGGGCAGCCAGATCGTCACTGTTGAGGAGCTTCTCGACTACCAGGCGCATGGCTGGTAGAGCCCAGCGTGGTGTGTTGTAGCGCTTCAGCCTCTCGACCGGCTCGGTGTCTTCACCGAGGACCTTGGCAACGGCGTAGGTGCGTAGGATGTCGTGGGTGAGCGATGGCGCGGTTGACCATGTGGACTCGCTTGAGTGCAGCACGCCGTCACGTCTTAGCCAGTCAACTGCTTCTGCATCAGGTTGCTCCGGCTCCACCCGACCGGGTTCGAGGGCATTCCTAGCAAGCTGCCTGAGCACGTTGTCGCGTGCATCCGGAGTCCCGCGCACTCTTCGATTGCGATCACGGACGAGGCCTGCCCAGATGGCATCCATCGCGGCGCTTTCGCTAAGCGGCAGATCGTCGCCGCCTGCTCGTGCGAGAAGGTCTGCAAGCGCTGCGACTCGTAGCAGCTCGCGGCTATGTGGATAGCTAGCCAGGCGTTGAAGAGCAGGAATCTGCTCAGCTAGACAGTCGATCTCCTCGTCAGTCAGACCTACCACCTCATGGTGAGCCAAATTGACGCCGAGGTTTGCGGCGACGCTGTCAACAGCGGCGAGGCCATCCGAAGCGACCACAATGCACACCGCCACACCAGCTTGCAGCGCAGAGCGCGCCAGGCTGTCGAGCGGGGTTTCGTCCGTCTCGGCCTGGACATCGGCACCGTCAAGTACCAGGAGCCTGCCGGGCGCGTGCATCTCAGTGAGAACCCGCTCAAGCGGCGCTCCCAGCACTGACCGAAGCTCAGTGGGGTGACGCGGAAGATGTCGGAGGTTAAGGACGACGGCTTCAAAGTCGTCGGGTTCGGATGCTTCCTGTTGTTCAACGAAGGCTCGCAGCAGTGCGCTTTTGCCTGTTCCGGAGTTGCCAGTGACGATCAGGACCCGGCTGCCGTCAAGCGCCGATGCGAGCTCTGCTACCGCCTCTCCGCGGGGAAGATGGATCTCATCCTCGCCGCAAATCAGCCGCACCCTGTCACGAGCCTCGCGATCCAGCCGACGCAGCTCCTGCCACGCCGCTTTCTCCGCATGGCGGTCAAGTCGGAGCGCTGCATGAGCGTCGCGAACAAGGTGTTTGCGTCGAACCACGGCGGCGAGCGGCGAGTAACTAGCGGCAAGCGATTCCAACTTGGCGCGAAGCACATCTGCGCCATCCTCAGTCTGATTGCGGGCCCAGTCTTTGAGTTCGGTGGAGAGAGCTCTCCAATCGGGCTCGTCCGGTGCCTCAAGGTGGGGCATCAAGACGTGTAACTGCTGTAACAGCTTCCAGGTCGTTGCGGCGGCGTCACCATCCGACGGAAGCGCAGCGGCTACGAGATCCCGAAAATGCTCGTACCTGTTCTTTAGCTCTTTTTTGGGGCGGCCGTCAGGCGCCATCTCTACAGCAAACGCTGCAGCGTCCCTGCTCCTCGCGAGATTCGCCAACTTCGCAAGCTCGCATGCGCTGGACTGGCGGCCAGCGACTGTCAAGATCAGGCGACGTTCCACACCGGGCTTCATTGGAGTCTTCAGGGCTTCCACGAATGTGCTGATGAGCTTCTTCGTGTCCGCGTGGCTACGAACGAAAGTCGGGCTACGCCTAACGGCGACCCAGAGCTCAAGCGACTCTGACTCCTCGCCGTCTCGCGTTAGGCTAACGTGTAGGTCATCTACGGGTCCGACGTGTCCTTGCTGGAAGGCGACTGTAGTAACTAGCCAACCCTCGGCCTCGGCGCGGGCAGCGCCGGTCAGCATCGCTGCCAGATAACGAACGGCGACACGGCGTTCAAACGTCACTCCGCCACCTCCCGTTGAGTACGACGACGCAACCCGGTTGGAGTTGGGTTGTCTTTCGGCAGCGGTGCTGCCGGGATCCGTCACTTGCCAACTACTCCTTGTCTGCAAGCCGCTCGGCAAGGCTTAACGCGGCGGCGGTCCCCGGGTGTCCGTTCGTGCTCACTGGATGTCGCCTATCTTTCAACTTAGGACATATTACATGACTGTCATTCGAATGTTGCGAATAATTCCTAAAATGCGACTGTGTTGAATATTGCGAATAATCAGATTATGGGTTACCATCCCACTCCAGTTCTGCGACAACAACGAGGGGTGCGTGCGCCATGGCGCGAGGATCAGTGCGGGAACTTGAGCTGCTGGATGAGCAGGAAGCTGAGCAGGCTGCGAGTGCTGTTGAGCAGCTCACAGAGTTCCTGCGCTCCCATCCGACGCCGACGACGCACGTCCAGTTGGTTAGTGAGGATCCCGACGGTGTCACCCCGATCGTGGTTCCGTCGGTCGCTTTCGGATTCTTCGTTGAAGTTCTGGCAGAGTTGGCAAACGGCAACGCTGTCACTGTTGCTCCGGTGTATGCCGAACTCACAACGCAGCAGGCCGCCGATCTCTTGAACGTCAGCCGGCCTTATCTGATCAAGCTGCTTGACGAGCAGGAAATTCCCTACCGGCGGGTGGGGAATCGACGCAAGGTCTTGCTGGTTGATCTGATTGAATACCAAAGACGCGATGAGGCGATGCGACGAGACGTAGCCGACAAGCTCACCAGTGAGGCCCAAGACATCGCACTCAACTACTAGTCACGGTGTCGTTTGTAGCCCTCTACGACGCCAACGTCCTCTACCCGGGGTCGTTGCGGGACCTGTTGGTACGTCTAGGCCAGTCCAGGCTCTTCCAGGCAAAGTGGACCGAGCAGATCCTTGACGAGGTCTTCAGAGCGATCGTGCGCAACCAGCCTGAACTTGGAGGCAAACTCGTTCGGACACGTGAACTCATGACCGATGCCATTGCCGATGTCAGTGTTGGAGGCTACGAGCCTCTGGTCGCGAGTATCGAGCTGCCGGATCCGAGAGACCGACATGTGTTGGCTGCTGCGGCAATACGCCAGCAGCTCGGCCCACCGTGACTGGTCGGCCCCTGAAGTTATAGCGGCTGGACTTGCCTGGGCCGCGGACATCTTTGATGCCGGATTGCGTCCAGGCCTCGCGCGCGGCTAGCCCGCTTAGGCGCGACTGCCGCGAGAGCCTTGGGCGTCGTTCCGGTTGAGTGTCACAGGGCGCATCTACGATGAGGGGATTGTGAGCATCCTTGAAAGTGCGAGTTCGACGCGTTAGCGGCCGGAGGTGTGACTGGTGATTCCAGCTACAGAGACGACGCACAAATGACGATGGCGTTATCCGACATCTCTCCAGGCCAGCGACTCTCTGGAGTTGTGGCTGGCGGCGACGTTTTCGTGGTTGCTGTTGAACAGCATGGTTCAGACTCCGTAACGCTCACCTACAGGACAGCGGACGGGAAGCTCGACGAGCGCATCCTTACTTCGGGAGACCTCGAGGGAGTTAGCGAAGTTGCAGATCGGCGTTGGACTTTCGATGCCGACGGAGCCGCCTTCCGTCTCGCCTCCGAAGCGCGCCGTATGAAGTGGGCACACCTCTCGGACCCCTTCGCTGCTGTCGACACATCGAACATAGAGCCGTACCCGCATCAGATCGACGCCGTCTACAACCGCTTCCTGACCCAGAAGCCACTCCGGTTTCTGCTCGCCGACGACCCAGGTGCTGGCAAGACGATCATGTCGGGGCTGCTTATTCGTGAGCTGATGCTGCGCGGCGACGTGGCCCGCTGCCTGATCGTTGCGCCGGGTTCCCTAGTTGAGCAATGGCAGGACGAGCTGTACGAGAAGTTCGGGCTCGAGTTCGATCTAATGTCCCGCCACGCAGTTGAGGCATCTCGATCTGGCAATCCGTTTCTCGACAAGAACCTGCTTATTGCCCGAGTTGACCAACTGGCCCGCGCAGAGGACTTGAAGGCCAAGTTGGCTGTCACTGACTGGGATCTTGTGATCGTTGATGAGGCCCACAAGATGTCGGCCCATCAGTACGGGAACGAGCTGAGAAAGACGAGGCGCTTCATGCTCGGTGAGCTGCTTCGGGACCGGACCCGTCACTTGTTGCTCCTGAGCGCGACGCCGCACAACGGCAAGAACGAGGACTTCTTGGCGTTCATGAGCCTCATCGACCCCGACCGCTTTGCCGGGCGCCTACGCAACAACGACGAGATGCCTGATGTAAGCGATGTGATGCGTCGGCTGGTGAAGGAGAATCTGCGAACCTTCGAAGGCAAGCGGTTATTCCCGAAGCGCTATGCGTACTCTTTGAACTTCGAGCTGTCACCTCTAGAAAGGCAGCTATACGAGGCCGTCACGGCGTACGTCCGCGACGGAATGAACCGGGCGGCTCGGATGGAGGAAGAGGGCGACAAGCGCCAGGGCATCATCGTTGGCTTCGCTCTGGCTGGACTGCAGCGGCGCCTTGCGTCCTCTCCGGCGGCGATATACCACTCTTTGCGTCGACGGCGGGAGCGTCTCGCCAAGCAAGCCGAGCAACTCCGCGAACTTGCGGCTAGCGGTGACACGGTTCCCGCGACTCAGCTTCCGAAGGGTTTGAAATTCACCGACCTTGAGGGCTTTGACTACGACGACTATGACGAGGAAGAACTCGAAGAGCTTGAGGACTTCGGCATCGACGCCGCTGCTGCGGCTGCGACCGCCGATGAACTCGAGGCCGAAGTGAGCGAGCTTGGAGCACTTTTAGGAATCGCCGATCAAGTCCGCCAAAATGGCGAGGACACGAAGTGGAACGAGCTGCGCAATCTGCTGCGCTCCGACGACTTCAAGACCGGTGAAGGGCCTCGAAAGCTGATCGTCTTCTCAGAGCACAAGGACACCTTGAGCTACGTGGCAGAGCGCGTCGCAGGCGAACTCGGCCGACCCGAAGCGGTGGTTACCGTTCACGGTGGCGTCAAACGCCATGACCGCAAGGCGATCCAGGATCGATTTCGAGTCGATCCCACCGTCCAAGTACTCGTAGCTACCGATGCTGCAGGAGAAGGTGTGAACCTCCAGGTTGCGAACATGATGGTCAACTACGACCTGCCTTGGAACCCGAACCGCATTGAGCAGCGATTCGGGCGGATTCATCGCATTGGCCAGAATCGCCCATGCCATTTGTGGAACCTCGTGGCACACGAGACGCGGGAAGGCAAGGTCTTTGAGCGTCTGTTTCAGAAGATCGAGCAGCAGAAGGCCGTCTATAAGGACCAGGTCTACGACGTGCTTGGCGACTCTCAGATAAACCGGTCGCTCCAGGATCTTCTAATCAAGGCGATACGCGATGATGCCGACCCAGCCCATGCCGAATACATGAATGAGATCATTGATGGAGAGATCGGTGCCCAGCTTGAGGATGTTCTAAGGGAACGAGCGCTGGTCGGTGGATTAGGAGATGACGGCCACACAGACGACATTCGCGACCTGATGGAACGCTCCAGAGCGCGCAAGCTTCAGCCCTGGTTCGTCGCAGCGTTCTTTGTGGCAGCGCTCAGAGAATACGGAGGACGGATCATAGGGCGTGGGGCAGGTCGCTTCGAGGTCACGCGCGTACCGGCATCTGTGCGGGCTCACGCCGACGCAGCCCTAGGCCCTGTGCATGACCGATACTGGCCTGTCACATTCGACAAAGCCCATATCGCGGTCGACAGAGGAGAACGGGCTGAGTTGATCTCGCCTGGCACACCACTGCTTACCGCCGTGGTTGAGAAAGTTCTCAGCGATCATGGCGACGCGCTACAGCGCGGAGCGATGCTGATCGCACCGGATGATCCGTCGACCGAGCCACGCTTGCTCGTCTATCTTGACCACACAGTCACAGATGGTCGTCGTGTCAACGGTAGGCGTCAAGTGATCAGCCGCCGCTTTCAGTACGTGGAAATTGACCGACACGGAAATGTCTCCGACCCCGGTAGTGAGCCCTACCTCGGCTACGAACCGACAGGCGAAGATCTCCGTGAGCGGCTATGGAACAGTCTCAACCTCAATTGGGTAGACCGGGTAGCCGAGGAGTCCGCAAAGAGCTGGGCAATCGAGCATCTAGCTGGCCCGCACTTCGAGGAAATGCAAGCCGTCACCTCCAAACGGGTGGACAGGGTCCGGGCTGCTGTACGCGAACGGCTCGAAGCCGAGATCCGCTACCTGGATCAACAAGCGGAGGAGATAAAGCGAAAGGAGCTTGCGGGGAAGAAGCCCAGGATTAACTCGGGCCGCGCCCGAGCGCGGGCTGACGATCTCGAGGCCCGCTTGGCCCGACGTCGGCTTGAACTTGACCTTGAAGGAGACCTCCACAACAATCCACCGACCATCGTCGGTGCCGCTCTCGTCGTCCCGCAGGGTTTAGTAGACAGTCTCGCTGGCTTCTCGCCTCCTGCTGACGCGATAGCAGACAAAATGGAGACCGACCGCCGCGGTGTAGAGGTCGTCTGCAAAGCAGAGCGCTCACTCGGTCGGGAGCCGACCCCACAACACCACAATAACCCTGGCTTCGATATCGACTCGGTTGACCCAAAGACCGGGATCCACTACTTCATCGAAGTCAAAAGTCACCTGCCGCAGACAACCGAAATCAGCGTTTCTGCTCAGCAGATCCAGAAGGCCAAGTCCAACCCCGAGAGATGGCGCCTTGCTGTCGCCTCAGTGCCGAACGACCCCGAAGGGGAGCCCACAGTCAGCTACCTCGTCGAGCCGTTCCAGGACCAAACCCTTCACTTCGCCCAGACCAAGTTGTCTCTCAATGTTGCCGAATTGCTCAAGAGCGCTGGAGAACACTGTTGACCGTTAATCACAAACCGAAGCTCATAGAAGTCGCTCTGCCGCTTGTGGCGATCAACGCCGAGGCATCAAGGGAAAAGTCGATTCGTCACGGTCATCCGTCTACGTTGCACTTGTGGTGGGCACGGCGTCCTCTGGCGGCAGCCCGAGCGGTGATCTGGGCCTCCCTTGTGGACGACCCATCCGGTGACTCGTCGCTGTCGCACGAGCAGCAGGAAGTTGAGAGGCAGCGGCTGTTCGGGATTCTGGAGCAACTGGTCAAGTGGGAGAATTCCAATAATCCCGATGTGCTTGCCCAAGCCAGAGCAGAGATTGACCGGTGCTATCCCGACGGTCCGCCGCCGATCCTGGATCCCTTCGCTGGTGGCGGCGCGATTCCCCTCGAGGCGCAACGACTTGGTTTAGCAGCTTTCGCCGGGGACCTGAACCCGGTCGCGGTGCTCATCAACAAGGCGATGATTGAGACTCCAACCCGCTTCGCCGGGATGTCGCCGGTGCATCCGAGCATAGACAAATCCCTAACCGCCTGGGAGCGGGCCCAGGGTTTGGCTGCTGATGTACAAGCGTACGGAAAGCGGATGCATGACTATGCCCAACGCCGCATCGGGCATCTGTATCCCGATGCCATTGGCACCGGCGGCAACAGGCTCACGCCCATCGCCTGGATATGGGCCCGCACCGTGAAGTCACCAGACCCTAGCTGGAACGGCCACGTGCCGTTGGTGGCATCGTGGACACTCTCCAATAGACCCGGTAAACCCAAGGTTTGGATTGAACCAGTCATTGATCGCGGCACAATGACAATTAGCTATCGGATCCAAGAGGGCGGCGAACCCTCCCACATCAGAACCGTTAAGCAAGGCAATGGAACTTGCGTCGCGACTGGAGCTGCAATCCCAGGCGACTACATCAAGGCTGAGGGCAAGGCTGGCCGGATGGGGCACCAGCTGATGGCCGTAGTCGCTGAAGGCAAGCAGGGTCGTACGTATCTTTCGCCAACCATAGACGACACACAGGCACCAAACTGTGAGAAGCCCGAATGGCAACCCAATGAGCGTGTCCCGCAACCCAACCACGAAGTTGACCGCCTACCGATGTATGGGATGTTCACGTGGGGTGACGCGTTCACCAATAGGCAGCTTGTTGCGCTCACAACATTTTCCGACCTTCTTGAAGAGATGGCAAAGGAAGTGGAGATGGATGCTCTGGCCGCAAGCATGGCATCCGATGGGACGCGGCTGAGAAACGGCGGGCAAGGCGCCCGTGCCTACGCGGATGCGATCATCACCTATCTCGCTCTTGTGATTGACAAATGTGCCGACTACTGGTCAGTCATTTGTACATGGATAAACTCGCTGGAGGCGGTTCGTAGTACGTTTGGCCGTCAGGCGATTCCGATGACATGGGACTTTTCAGAAGTAAATCCATTTTCCTCATCTGCTGGCAGTTGGTCTTCAATGTTAAACTGGGTTGTCAAGGCAGTTGATCATCTGCCCGCGTGCGGCGGTGCCAGCCTTGTTGTGCAAAAGGACGCCCGAACTTTGATGGGCGAGTCTTCTGGCGCCATGTTATCTACAGATCCGCCCTACTATGACAATATTTCGTACGCCGATCTTTCCGATTTTTTCTACGTTTGGTTGCGCAGGAACCTCACTGATGTTTGGCCCAATGAGTGCTCAACCATAGTGACCCCTAAATCCGATGAGTTGATCGCAAATCAATACCGGGCTGGCTCGAAAAAGAGAGCCCAGGAGCACTTTGAGTACGGCATGGCCAAGTTCATGGACAACGTCGCTACGAATCAGCCGTCCGACACTCCGACAACAATATACTACGCCTACAAGGCCACCGAGACCAAAGAAGGGGAAGTCCGATCCACCGGCTGGGACACATTTCTTCAAGCTGTCATTGACGCGGGACTGCAAATCAACGCCACCTGGCCCCTACGCACAGAAAGATCCAGTCGTCTTCTCAGCCTCGGAACCAACGCCCTGGCCTCCTCCATCGTCCTCGCTTGCCGCCCTCGCCCGATTTCCACGAGTCCCGCTACACGCGGCGAGTTCATAGCGGCATTGCGGCAGGAACTTCCGGAGGCGGTGGAGGTATTGCAGTCTGGCAACATAGCACCGGTGGATATGGCCCAGTCCACCATCGGGCCCGGCATCAAGGTGTTCTCTCGCTACTCACGAGTAGTGCAAGCAGACGGAACATCAATGCCGGTGTCGGACGCTCTGGCCATAATCAACCAAGTACTTGGCGAGGTGCTCGACGGTGCTGAGGCTGACCTCGACGCCGACACCCGCTTCGCGCTCAACTGGTTCTCTGCCCACGGCTATAACTCCGGACCCGCAGGCGAAGCCGACAGCGTGGCCCGAGCCAAGAACACCTCTCTGGCTGGCATAGAGACTGCCGGTATCGGCGAGGCCAGCTCAGGCAAGTTCCGACTGTATGAACGCTCGGAGCTTGACCCGGACTGGTCACCCTTACAAGACGACCGCCTCACGGTCTGGGAGGCCACTCAGTATCTTGTGGCCGCACTGGAAGGCTCTGAAGCCGAGGCTGCCGCCCTATTGCAATCGCTAGGCGGCGATGGCGACAGGGCACGATCACTTGTCTACTTGCTCTACCAAAAGGCTAACGGCAGGGGATGGGTATCGGAGGCCAACGCTTACAACACCCTCATCGCCGCCTGGCCCAACCTGCGCACCAGAACAACACACAGCACTGACCAACAAGCCCTGCTATGACCGAGCCAACGATCCACCAGGTCACACGATCCGAGCGTTGGTCCAAGCGGTTCTATAGAACCATGGGCACCGAGAGGGGACTCACATGGTGATGGCCAACAGCGAGCGGGTGGGTCGGGCTCTAGATCTGCTTCGTAGCGGTCTGGAGCCCAAGTGCCGTCAGACATGGGAGGGCTTCTATGGCGAGGGTTGGCTGGAGCGGGTTAACCAGCAGTTACACAATCCGCAATCCAACCCCTCATCAATGGACATCCAGTTTCTGTTCAGCGGAATGAAGGGAACCTGGAACGAGGTTTTCGGACATGCGTTCGGCCCCGATTTACGCTCTCTCGTGTTTGAGCTGTCGAGTGTGAGAAACACTTGGGCGCACCAGGGCTCGTTCAGCAGTGATGACGTGCTGCGGGCGCTAGATTCAATGGAGCGACTGCTAGGCGAGTTTGGCGATACCGAGAATCGTCAGTCCATTAAGGCGCTACGTCGCGACCTAATGCGGCAAGTGTTTGAAGAGGAGTCCCGCAGCGAGCGTCGAAAGACTGCTGCGCAGCGGACAGAAAGTCAGCCCCACGCCGGTCTCACCCCTTGGCGTGAAGTGGTTACTCCCCATGCCGACGTTGCGTCGGGCCGCTTTGACCAAGCCGAATTTGCCGCCAATCTCTACGAGGTTGCCAACGGGTCGGCGGACGAGGAGTACCAGGACCCGAGGGCGTTTTTCGCGCGAACACACTTGACCGTGGGTTTGACCGAACTGCTAGTTGGTGCGGCGCGCCGCCTCTCCGGAGAGGGCGGTGACCCGGTGATTGAACTCCAGACGAACTTCGGAGGAGGCAAAACGCACTCGATGATTGCGCTCTATCACCTCGCCTCGGGCGCGGCGGCCGGGGAGCTACCCGAGGTTGGGGACGCACTAGCCGCAGAGAATCTGGATTTGCCGGAACGCATCAACCGGGCGGTGATTGTCGGCCAATTTGTCTCCACTTCAGCCCCAGAGCGCGTAGAGGATGACATTGCGGTCCACACTCTGTGGGGTCGTCTGGCGTACCAGTTGGGCGGACGAGACGGTTATGAGCTTGTCCGCACCGATGACGAGAATGGTACGAGTCCCGGTGCCGCGCTCACAAGGCTCTTCCAGCAGTATGGGCCTGCTGTAGTTCTGATTGATGAGTGGGTTGCCTATGCCCGTCAGCTGCGCGATGGCGACAGTGGGGGGCGTCTGGCCGGTGGCGATTTCGACACGCAGTTCACGTTTGCGCAGCTCCTGACTGAGGCCGCGGCTGCGGTGCCCAACGTGGTGGTTCTGGTATCCATCCCGGCATCAGATATTGAGGTAGGTAGCGACCGGGGCCGCACGGCGCTTGAGAGGCTAAAGAACGTCGTCACACGCAAAGCCGCTCAATGGCAGCCAGCGTCGGCTGCTGAGTCATTCGAGATCGTCAGACGTCGACTGTTTGATCCTGTTCCCGCACATCGGAAGAGGGTTAGCGACGGAGTGATCCGGGCGTTTACCGAGATGTACCGCAAACAGCACCCTGAATTCCCTTCCGGCGTATCAGAAGAGGAATATCGGCAGCGCATGCAGTTGTCGTACCCGATCCATCCAGAGTTGTTTGACCGCCTGTTTGGGGACTGGTCGGTCCTTGACAAGTTTCAGCGCACACGCGGAGTGTTGCGACTGATGGCATTGGCCATCTCCCATTTGTGGCAAAGGGGCGATCAGTCACTGTTGATAATGCCAGGCAACCTCCCCATGGACTCCGGAGCATTGGTGTCAGAGATGAAGAGGTACTTGGAGGATGGCTGGGACCCGGTCATCAAGTCTGATGTCGACGGAGAAAACGCTCTGCCTTTGCGCCTAGATCAAGAGCACAAGCACTTTGGCCGTATCTCGGCTACGAGGCGCGTCGCTCGCACAGTCTATATGGGCTCTGCTGCGAAGCCTGACGGCAAGCGTGGAGTCAATTTGAAGCAAGTGGCCCTCGGCTGCGTACAACCGGGCGAGCCCGTTGGCCAATTTGGCGATGCACTCAAGCGTCTTTCAGGCCAGGCCACCCACCTGTATGTTGATGGCGAGCAGTATTGGTATTCGCTCCAACGCAATGCCAATCGTGAGGCCGCCGACCGGGCTGCTTCCAATTTTTCTGACCGTGATGCTGATGACGAGGTCAAGAAGCGAATCGCCAAGCAAAGAGACCGAGGTAACTTCGCTTCGATCCAAGTTTTTGCAGAAGGCTCAGGTGACGTGCCGGACGACGACGATGGCGTGCGATTGGTTGTTCTATCGCCCAATGTCACGCATTCGTCCAGCGACGAACACTCTCCTGCAGTTGAATTAGCTTCAACGATCCTCAGTCAACGCGACGGTGGACCCCGGCTCAACCGGAACCTGCTGGTGTTCACGGCCGCCGCAGCAAATCGATTGAGCGAACTGCGGTCGGCGACCCGCATGTACTTGGCGTGGGAGTCCATTGTCCGTGATCCGGAGTCACTTCAGTTGACTCCCCACCAGCAGAAGCAGGCACAGAACAATCTGAAGGAAGTTTTCCAACAGGTAGACAGCTTAATTGGTGAGACATTCACGCTCATACTCACGCCGAGCCAACAACCGGGTACGCGTGAGATCAGTTGGCAGACAACTAAGGCCACGACTGATGGGAACATTGGTGCCCGCGTGAGCAAGAAGCTAGCGACGGAAGAGAAGCTCATTGCAACTTACGGGGGCGTGCGGGTCAAAATGGACATTGACCGATACAGCCTTTGGTCAGACCGGCACGACGTTTCCGTGAGCGACCTCTGGTCAACCTACGCCCGCTACCCGCATATGCCCAGACTTGCGTCGCGCAGTGTTTTGGACGATGCGATCAGTAACGGCACGGCGAACTTCAATTGGTCGCAGGAGACTTTCGGATATGCCGATGCATACGACGGAACGAAATGGGTCGGAGTCCAGACCGGCCAAAACGTGGCGCCGGGAGCCGGAGGCCTACTCATCCACCCCGATCACGTCCCCGCATCTCAGCAACCGGATCCATACCGCCAGCCAGATGCACCAGACACCCCTGATGGTGTAACAGAAGTGATCGACCCCGACCCAAGCCCACCTACGCCGCCTAACCCAAGCAAGTTCTATGCACATTTTGACCTTGAATCGGTGCGCGTAATCCGACAGGTAGGCGAGATCTATGATCATGTCATCGCCCGCCTTGGTCCCGATATAGAACTCTTACTCGAAGTGAGAGCCACTAACCTCGAAGGCTACGACGACACCACAAAACGAATAGTCTCCGAAAACGCCTCCAACCTGGGTGCCAAAGTCTCGGAATTCGAATAGCTAACTGGCCGTTGATCGGCCCTTCAGCTACGTTTCTATTCTGAGACTCTGGCGATTAACCGGCCAAGCCTTGGCTCGTTGGCTTGCAGTGGACACTGATCGCTGCAGGGTCTTACTTGCTTTGTTTGCGCGCCACCTAACGCAGTAGATCAATGAGTTTCCAGACGCTTGTACTTGGATTCTCCCAGCACGGCGAGTCATTGCCTTTATGGCGCTCATTCAATTTCGTAGCGCGTTGTCGGGCATCGTCGTAGCCATTCAAGAGCGCGTCAACATTTGACTCATGGAGCTGCTTTCCATCCAAGATTCCCAGCTGTTTGGCACGCTCCTGCACGTCCCTCGCTTCGATATGGGCGGTCTGGTCTTCGAAATGAAGGACCAGCCATAGTTCAAAGCATGGGTTGGAGAGCGCTACGCGGATGCCATTTTGGCGGGCTTTATTGAGCGCTTGAGGCACGTTGGCGTGTTGGTCTACATCGAATACGCACCAGATTTCATCGAAGTCAGGGTTGGGGCTACCTGACCGAGAGCGGCGATTGGCCCGTTCATAATCGTAGGCTTTTTCAACCATCTGGAGTGGTGCCATGCCAGTGGGGCCGAAGTTGATGCGTACTTTGTCGCGGTTGCTTCTCGCCCATATGGCCAAGTAACTGGGTTCCGTGACTTTCCCTTCAGTTAGAACGCGGATTACTCGACGGCGCCTTTGCGGCCCGGTCCTGCGGCTTGCTCTACTCTTTCGGGATTGTTTCATCCGTTGACGAGCTCCAAGCCTGCTCGGATTTCGCCTTGGTCAATCACGGGTATCGCACCAAATCGGCCTTGTAGGTACCTTCGCCCAAGTGCTTCGTCGCGGCGTGGTCCGAAGTCTGCTAGCGAATAGAGTGTGGTTGCTCCGTCGAATTGTTTTTCGGTAAACCAGATTTGGTCGCGTCCAAGAGCGCGCTGCTCGGCGTCACCCATGACACCGACATCGTGTGCGTTAAAGATCAGTTGAGCGCAGCGCGGGTTCTCGTCAGGGTTCTGGAACATCTCAACGATGCTGGCGACCAGGTGGGGATGGAGGCTGGCGTCTAGTTCGTCAACGAGGAGGACATGTCCGTTGTCCAGGGCGTCAAGCATGGGGCCAATTAGGCTGACCCAAACCATGGTTCCTTGAGACTCAAATTCGGGCTCGAGCACCATGTCGCCACTCGCGCCGCGATGCTTCAGTCGGACAGTGTCGCCGAACAAGAGGCCCAAGTACTCATCGGACGTGGTGGGCTCGCCTTCCTCCCCTTGAAAGACACGTATTGCTTGCCGTAGACGTGTTGCTACTTCGGGGTCTACGGGTACTCGTTCGACGTCGCGAATACCGAGGTCGGCGGCACTCAGAAGCGCCATCAGACGCTGCTTGGTCGCAGGCTCATCAACGAGGGCGGCCGTGCGTGCGACACGGGCGTCTCGGCTTGCCGCAGTAGCGAGACCTAGATTATCTAAGAACCACTCAAACAGGGGGCTCAGCAGGTCGTCACCAGCTGCTCCAGCGACCGACAGTAGAAGCGCGTTTTCGCGCAGTAGCCGTCGTAGGGCGCCGCCTGCGGGCCGGAACGATTGGCCGAACGAGAAATCATCCTCCGTGCGATTGTATACAAGTGCCTGACGCCCCTTGGGGTAGTAGTACGCGTATTCCCCGATCACACGCTCCCCGTCCACCTCAAGGCCGTATTGCCAGCGGACACCATGCACAATGAGATCAATCTCGTGCCGACTCGGTTTGGTGCGACAGGCGTCGTCTAGAGCGAAGGGCAATCGCAGCACGCCGCTTACTGGAGTGCCGGTTCGAAAGGAGTTGATGACCATTGCGCGCATATCGGCCATCGCGAGCAGAATTGTGGATTTGCCCGATGCGTTAGCGCCGAAAATGCCCGCTGCAGGCAGGACCTCAATCGCCGTTTTTGACGATCGAGTCCACAGGTCTCGGCGCACATTCTCGCGGGCGAGCCGGGTCGCAAGCATTGAGAAGTGGACTTCGTCTCGGTACGAGCGCACGTTGCTGGCGGTGTACGACAGCAATGCGCTCGTCGCAGGCGCTGTGTGGTTGTCGCTCACTCAATCATCCTCGCAGGAATTCCCGCAAGAAGCGAATCAGATTTCGTTCTGGACCGCCATTTTACGCTCTGCATGAGGAAAAATCTCACAAATGTCAGCTTCATTAGCAGTTTGCGCCTCATTGTTGTCTAGGGAGCGGTAAGTCGGTCCGATGTCGCGGCAGCGTGCATGTCGTACCCGGCTCCGATAGGTCATACACGGTGGCGCCAGTGACGGCAGTCCCGTGGTCAGTTCCTCCAGGCTGCTCAGCAGCGGAGGTCGGGTCGGTGATGTCGACATCATCGAGCAGTGCGTCGTCGTGGAGCCCGCCACCAAAGACTGCAACCGTGTGGCTTCCTTAGGCAGTGATGTCATGAGGTGGAAGTACCGTCGGCGGTGCTGAACGCAACAGTGCTGTAGGTAACGGTCGGAGCGTTGGCATCGGCCGTAGTGAACGGAGCGGATTGAAGCGCGACGCTTCGGGTAGCTGACTGGCGTTGAGGCGTACAGGGACGAAGGTCAGCCCGGCCTCGACTCTGCGGTATTCCTCGACCACTTCTCCACCGAGCTGTGCGACCCATGCGACCCATTTGGCAAACGTTGCCTCGTCGGTCTCGATGAGACTGCCGGAGGAGTCCGCATCCCGAGGGTGGAGGACTGCTTCCCATGTGGACGCTTCTCGGCCTTGGCCTTGAGCACCCAGTATCTCGTGCTCAGTTGCCAGACGGACTTCGGAGATCTCACGGAGCTGCTCGAATGCGTTCTGAATATTCTTGCCGCCGCTGCCGTTTCCAGCTATCAGGGCTGCGAGCCGCTCCACGCTCTCCAGCTCTCCGGCCACAATCAGAGACTTCGTAGTCGCTGGCTCAGACTTACTTGCGGCCTCCAGCGTCGATCGGCTTGCTCTTGACCCCATTGACACGAGGCCGGTCGACGACAACAACTGCGTTGGAAAGTGCCTTGCCGCGAGATAGTTGGGAAGCAGAGTCGTCTGGAAATACACGACGAAGCCACGTGCATTATCGGGCAGCTCTGAGAGTGACGTATGGACTTCGGACACCATTGGGGCGAGAACCCTCGCTGCTTCTGCCGCAGTCTGCGGGTGGAACTTGTCGCCGCCACCTGAGTTCACCGTCTCGACATCGAGGTTTAGCCGTTCGCCGCCGGTCAGCATCGGGAATTTCCTGTCGGTCATGAGGTATCCCTTCCAGCAACGCGTCGGATCGCAGAGGCAACCGTAGGATGTGAAACGCTTGCGAACCTGCTCACTCGGAAGACCAATATCGATGATCATCTCGAATCGTCTGACTACAGCCGCACCGAGGAGGTGAGCGTGATTGGTTGCTGCGATGAGCAGGCGGTCATCAGGCCAGCTATCGAGTCAACGCTGCGGCAGTTCGTATGCCGCGGTTGACGAACAATTGTCACTCAAACAGTATTGCGCAGCCGGTTCCTGCTAGCGCTCCGTTGACGCGGGTTTGATCTTGGGGGTTGAGGCTGGCGTAGGTCTCGCGTAGCCATTGCAGGCATTTGCCCTGGTACTTGAATGGGGCTTGCCGGTATGTGCCGCCCTCGACTTGGCACACGACCTCGTCGGTGCCTGATGCCAGCGCTTCGCTGTTGGCGACCATGAACGGGGCGTAGGTTTGGCCTATCTCGTGCAGGAGTTGGGTCGTTGCTGCCGGGAGCGCCTCGACGTCCACCCAGCCTTCGTCGCCGTCGACTGGCAGCCAAGACAGGTCATCCATCCGATCTACCCAGTTGATCACTTTGGGAGTCCGGGACGCTGCGATCGCCATCGGCGTGGGGTCCCACTTCACGAGCTGGCTGAGCTGACCGAAGATGCCGAAGTCGCCGCGGCCGGGACGATCTCCTAGCAGGAAATCGTGACCTGAAAACAGTTGCGTGAGGATGTCCAGCAGTCGTTCGTAGGAGGCTTCGATGAGAGGTTGGTTCTTGTCCGTAGACCCCACCAGTGCTCGTCGACCGATTTGACGAGTCGCAATGAACTCACGACTCTGTGCGAGTCGGTCGCTGTCTATCTGTAGGTCGGCCGAAATTGGAAGCAGCCGACCGGCCTTGTTGATGTCGTCGGAGTAGGCCCAGCGATAGTGGTACATGGCCTTCGTCACCCACTCATCGCCGTAATCCTCAATGAGCGCGTCAATGAACACCAACGCCGGATCGGGCGCCAACAGGCTGCGGCCCTCAAACTCTGTCTCCAGGCGCATGATCTGAGGCGACGAGTCCACGGTTACCTCCCCGTGGCTGCCGTCGGGGTTGGGGTACACGATGACGGGGATAATCGGGACTGGGGGAGCGGGCAGATCGTCCCACCGTGAGTTCCGCAGCACCCACCGGAACGGGATTTGGCGGAAACGAAGCACCGCACGCATCTTGAGCGTGTAGGGCGACCCGTACTGGCCAGCCAGCATGAGTGGGTGTTCTGTCATGGTGCCGACCCCCGAACCTCTGCCAGGACTCTAAAGTGCCAGTATGATAGGCAATATAATCGTTGGTCGGGTACGGTGACCAGATGGCTGAGACTTCGGTTACGACAAGCATCGCCCGCCCAGCCGAGGATGTCTGGAGTGTGTTGCGCGATTTTGGTGGCATCAGCCGCTGGGCGCCGAACGTTGACCACTCCTGTCTGACCACGGAACAGACTGAGGCAGTCGGCACTGAGCGTCGCGTGCAACTCGGCCGCAACGCCTTGCTTGAACGTGTCGTTGAGTGGGAACCAGGCCAGCGCCTTGGCTACACGATTGTGGGGCTGCCACCAGTACTGCGATCCGTCGTCAACACTTGGACTCTCACCGAAGACAGCGCCTCAACCACAGTGACGTTGACGACCCACCTCGATGCTGGCCCACGGCCACCTCAGCGAGCAGCCGCCCGAGTCTTCGGGGCGGTCATGGCCAGGGCGTCGCGACAGATGCTCGCCGGGCTAGAGAAACACATGGCCCAAATCGGAGAGCCGGTAGTAAAGGAGGCGGCAGCATGAGTGGCCGTCCGGACGTGATTGTGCTCATGACGGACCAGGAGCGAGCAGCGCCTTCCTACGAGCCAGCCGAGTTGACAGCTTGGCGCAACGAGAAGCTGACGGGCGCCAAGTGGTTTGAAGACAATGGGGTGTCCTTCCGACGCCACTACGCGGGCTCGCTCGCATGTGTCCCCAGTCGCGCAACCCTGTTCACAGGCCAGTTCCCCGACGTTCACGGCGTCACCCAAACAAATGGCCTGGGCAAGATGGACGACGACTCCCGCATGCGCTGGCTGCGCAGCGATGAGGTTCCGACAATCGGCCACTGGTTTCGCGCCGCCGGATACGACACTCAATACGTTGGGAAGTGGCACATCAGCCACGCAGACGTCGTCGATCCGGCTTCGGGTGCATCGCTCGCAACCCATGACAACAGGGGCGAGCTCAACCAGAGCGCTGTTCAGGTGTACCTGGACGCCGACCCACTCGATCAGTTCGGATTCTCGGGCTGGATTGGGCCCGAACCACATGGTGCCGGGCGCCGCAAGTCAGGCACGGTCTGTGACCCGGTCTACGCGGACCGAGCGGTTGGGTGGCTGAAAAACCGTTATGAGCAACGTAAGGCCGGTAGCGAGGAGGCGCAGCGACCGTTCCTGCTTGTTGTCTCATTTGTGAATCCCCACGACATCGTCTTTGCGCCCATGTGGTTCGGGCGGACCGGTCCCGACAACCCATTCGCTGACAGCCCAGACAATCCACCCGACGTTCCGCCGTCGCCCACCGACGATGAAGATCTGGCCTCGAAGCCCGCGGCCCAGATCGCGTTCCGGGCGTCGTACCCCACTACCTATGGTCCGTCTTCGCTAGTCAAACGTGCCTACAGCGACCATGCGCAGGGATATCGGAACCTCTACTACCGGCTCCATGTTGAGGCGGATCGGTCGCTGAGCCGGGTGCTTCAAGCCGTGAACGACGAAGTCGCGAGCGACAACGAGTCGAACGATGCCGTGCTGGTGCGCACATCTGATCACGGTGAACTACTGGGCGCTCATGGCGGGCTGCACCAGAAGTGGTTCAACCTCTACGACGAGGCCATCCGTGTGCCGTTCACAATCGCACGGCTCGGAGCCCAGGCCACAACAGCCCGAGTCGTTGAAGGTGCCCCAACCTCCCACATCGACGTAACTCCGACACTGCTAGGCGCGGCTGGCATAGATGAGGCTGCGACGGCTGAAGAGCTGCGCCCGGCATTCACCGAGCTGCACGATTTACCGGGCCGCGACCTCATGCCCATCGTGGATGGCGCCGCGGCGGACACCGACCGAACTGTGTACGCCATGACCCGCGACAACATGCCCGAAGGCGATTCGGGTGCCAGCGCTATGGCTCGCCGTATGGGTCGCATCGACAAGCAGCCACGACCGTTGCGCATCCAGGTGCCCGCCCACGTCGGCGCCAACTTTGAGTCGCTAATCAGCCGAGTCAATGCCGCAGACGCAGCTAGCGGTGGCGGGCATCTGTGGAAAATTGTCCGCAGCTTTGACGATCCGGCTACATGGACTGAACCCGGAGTGCGTCACCTGGCAAGCACTGGACTGGCTGGTGACCTGTATCGCACCGAGCCATTGGCTGACCAGTGGGAACTCTACGACCTTGACGCCGACCCAATCGAGTCGCAAAACCGGTGGCACGACCCCAAAGTAGCGGCGGTTTTTGAGCTGCTGAAGAAACGCCTAGCCGACGAGAAGGCTCGCGTCGCGCCACAACGGAACCAACCGTGGCCCTACGCCACCCGCACTCCCACCGCTGGACCTCCCCACAAGACGCCAGCTCCACCCGCCCGTGCCCTGCGCAAAGTCCTACAGAGAGTCGGCTTGCACCCAGATGACACTGAGGCAGCTCATGTTGACCGCCCTGCTGAACTGTCGGATCGGCGCGCACTGGTCATCGCCACCAACCATGGCGTGCTCGACATTGGAAAACCCACCGGGGTCTTCGCCAGCGAACTCACCGTGCCGTACTACGCGTTCCTGGACGCGGGCATGCAGGTCGACGTCGCTAGCCCCAGTGGTGGTCAGATCCCAGTCGACCCGCAATCGCTGAAACCGGTGCTGCGAACCGAGGCTTGCGACCGCTTCCTGGCCGACGACGAACTCAAAGCGAAGGTGACGGAGTCTGTGGCCATCGGCACGTTGGACATGACCGACTACGACATCGTCTATCTGGCCGGTGGCTGGGGTGCAGCGTTCGACTTGGGTTTCTCCGACGAACTCGGCCGCCAGATCACCATCGCCAACAGGCACGAGCGGGTAATCGGCGGCGTCTGTCACGGCCCGCTCGGCCTCATCAAGGCCAAAGCCGCAGACGGGGCGCCCCTCGTCCAAGGTAGGCGTGTGAGCGCCGTAACCGACAAGCAGGTGAGCGAACTTGGCATAGATCACACACCACACCATCCCGAAACTGAGCTAGGAAAGCTGGGAGCGGAATTTGAGAGCAAACATCGATTCCGCGACCCGTTCGCTAACCACTGGGTGGTCGACGGCAACCTTGTGACCGGACAGAACCAGAACGCTGCCCCGATGGTCGCACGCGAGATGTTGCGGCTCGCCGCTCAACGTCAGAGTGTGACCTCCTGAGAGCAGCCAAGTAGCTTGCACGACTTGTTTCGCTGTGTCAAGTCATCTAGCTGAGCCAAGCCATATCGCTGAGCGAAGTCGAATCGCTGAGCAAGGTCATCTCGCTGGGGCAAGTCAACTCGCTGCGCCAGAACAGCGAGATGCTGGCCAGCCGTTAGACGGGCGCGCAGCGCGGCGGCAACGCAACATCGACGCAGTGCTCGATGTCGTAATCGAGTTGTTCGCTGAAGAGTCGATGTTCCCCACAATCGAGCAGGTAGCAACTCGGTCGGGTCTCTCGCTTCGTTCGCTGTACCGCTACTTCGCCGATCCGGGGGAGTTGCTCGAAGCAGCGATCGAACGGACGTCTCGGCTGGGTCGTGAGCTGTCACACATCCATACCATCGGTGAAGGGCCACTCGATAAGAGAATCGACGAGTTCGTGGCGATGCGGCTGCGACTCCACGACTCCATCGGGGCGGTCCATCGTGGTGGTGTTGTGAACGCTGCGCGTCATCAGCGAATTCGGGACCAGATGGCTCTGGACCGCGACGCGATGCGTCACCAATTCGAGCTCCAGTTCGCGCCAGAGTTAGCGTTGCGGAAGGGACCCGAGCGGGACGCGTTGGTGTCGGCGGGCGATCTCATGACCCAGCTTGAGTCGATCGACTTCTTGAGACGGCATCGTCGGCTCGGGGTAGCTGAGGCGCAGGAGTGCATCTCTACTGCGCTGCGATTGATGCTGCGCTAAGCGGAAGCACCGCTAGACGAGCATAAGCAGCTTGCCGTAGTTTTCGCCGCTGAACATCTGACAATGAACACTTGACGATCTGCCAGTGATACTGGCAAAAGAGCTATGTTGATGCGATGCCGCGCTACGGAACCCTGAACGAGGCCTACGTAGGGTCCTTCCTTGCTCGGGACGAGCCGGGCGGACCGATGTGGGCTCTGAACCTTATGAAGTACCGCGAACTGGCGGAGTACGCAGACGGTCGCCCCAGTGAGCTGTCGGGGCTGGAGGCCGACAATCTCTACGCCCCCCACGCGCACCTAGCCGCTGTCGGCTCACGGGTCATCCTGGTCGCTCCCGTCGTACACCAACTGGTTGGCTACGATTGGGTCTGGGACCGCATTGCCATTGCCCAATACCGCGACCGCAAGGCAATCATTGAGATGAGTTCCAACGCCGACTTCCAGAAAGACGAGGCTCACAAGGAGGCAGGGATGGACTTCACCATTGTCATGGCCAGCTTCCCCATCGATGGCGAGCCCGTTCCGCCGCAGCAGTCGGCCGCGGGCAACGACCGGCTCTTGCTGCTGCAGGTCGTTGGCGACGCGTCGGCGCCAGACATCGCCGAGGAGATCGAATCGACTCGCATCGGGCGGTTCTGGATCGAGGACCGGATAATCGGTGACGAGCGGACGTTTGCGGAGGCCCGCTACGACCTGATCTCGCCAGCAGTTGCTAACGAGCTTGCGCAACGCGAATTTGTCCGCGACGAGTCCCGGTACGCAGTGATCACCGACCCGATTATCGACGAGGTAGCCCGTTCGCTCACCAACCCCAGCCGCGTGCTGTTCTGACCCGATAGCAGTTTCGATCTCTGATGGAAGCACAAGCACTGATGGAAGCACAAGCACTGAAGGACACCCATGAGAGCCCGAATGGTCGATGACATACCTGTGGTATTTACTCCTCCGGGCGGCTGGTCCGAGTGGCCGCCACCGGTATTGGCAGGTTGCACCGAGCCGTTGTCGACGGGTGCCCCAGACTTGCGCGGGATTTGGCAGGTCACCGAGGTTTGTGTCGGCGGCGAGTTAGTTGAAGGCCACAAGCTGCTCGGCAGTGTGACGCGCAAAGAGCAGGCTGGCGACCGCATGGTCATTACCGGGGGCGGCATCATTCACGACATGCGCTGTGATGGCACGCTCGAACGCGGCGTACACGATGTCATGCAAGCCGACTTCACAACACCGGTTCATGTGGCGGCCTCCTACGAGAACGGCGTCCATGTGCTTCGCCCTGATGGCCTTCCAGTCGAGGTGAGGCGGTGGCGCGACGGCGACGATCTCATCTGGGAGTACATCGGATTCACCGCTCGCATGCGTCGTATCGGACCGCCCGAGGCAGACCCGGGCGAACTGTCGATTGTCAAGGAAGGATCGCTGTCGGCGCTACGATGATTCCGAACTCGTGGCCTTCGTCGATCAGCCACCCTGGGATCGGGTTCGTCGTCTTGGGAGGCTCAAATCGGCCGTGGTCTTAACCAGGTCCACCGAAGAGAGCAACTGCCTCGAGCGTCATTGATGGATCGTGTCGCACCCGGTATCGAATCCCCGAGATCCCGGCATCAAAGAGATCTGAGGCCAATTGCCGACTTGGTCCGTAATCGCTTCCGGTCGAATGCGACGCTGTGATCCCGAACTCTCCAAGCACTGAACGGTCGGTCAAGTCGGCAATAGCAACAGTGGCAGTCAACTTCAGAATGCTGAACGCATCGTCGCGGACCTGTGCTGGCGTGATTACACCGAAGCGGCCGTATCTCTCCACATAGGCAGCGAATGGATCGTCGAGACCGAGGTAGCACACGCCAAACCGATCAGTCCTTGACGGTGGAGGCCCGAATCGCCAATCGCTGCTTGGATTGAAGTACGCCGGATGCTTGTCCTCTCTGTGTATTCGCATGAGGCTGAGGTCCGGCGTGACTTCAATCGTGGGAAAGCGTGTCCATTCGAGCTTCATTCGGCTAGCCGTTCGGCGGCTCGCCGAGCTGCAACGCGAAGCTGCTCAACATCCTTTCCGAGTGAGAGCCATTCAGATGGGCTAATTCCGTCTAGGTCTTCTGGCTGCGGCCTTGTGGCCCAAGCGGCTATGAGGAACGGATCGACCGAGCCCGCTACGACGTCGCGGAACGCTCCAATAGTGTCGCGGACCTCTGGCCGAATAGATCTAGCCTCGATGTCGAACTGCCAGATGGGGTACCAGGTTGTTCCATGGCCTGGTAGCCCTAGCAGAGAACCCGAAGTCTGCCTTTTCGACAGCGCTTGTCGAGAGATTCCGAGTAGATCCGATGCGGATGTCGTATCGATCCGATCACCGACGATCTGTGACCATCTAGCTCCAGCGAGGATCTCGTCAGCTGCGAGCTTGCCTAGCCGCGTCGCCTCATCAACGTCTAGCTTCGCCACGACCTGATCACCGTTCCGCACTATCTGATCAAGGAAGGCCTCGGTGAGAGCCAGAGCGGGTTCAGCGACCACCGTTCCGCCATCAGCCATCTCCGTGTGCAGGAGACCGGATTGGAGCCACGCGCGATTCCGCTGAACGGACAACGCAGGTGAGGAGGACTGCTCCGCTGAGACCTCTGACAGCGCTGCCCGGAGCCGCTCACGGAGATCGTCGTCAAACGACACGCACGTGCTGTGAGTGACTTGGTTTCGTATCGCATTGAGGAGCCTTCTATCGTTCGCAGCCTCAGCCACGAAGTCGCCATAGTCAGCTTCGCTGAGAACGACGTGTGCCTTGCCGCGGGCCGTTCGCCGGGCCAGGAGTGATGTCAGAACGGCACTTAGGGTGACGTTTGTGATCTCGATTGGCATGACGCCATCGTACCGTCAACCCGTCACTACGTCAACCCGTCAACCCAAAGAGCGCCAAACTGCACGCACGACGAAACGGCGAGCGAGGTGGGCAAGCTCTCGTCCTCGGCTAACAGAGGGGCAGAGGCGCACGCGAGGTGTGTGCGGCATAAGCGATATGGCAGACTCTTGACGTGGAACGTAGGCGCAAGATCCAAGGACCGAACGGAGAGCCCGTCGACGCCGTTGAGGTCGGGTTTCGTGCCCTCGGCGAACACTGGAACGAATACCTGTTGGATGACAACTCAGTCGTGAAGCTGAAGCTGGTCGTGACCGGTGTCAACCGCATTGAGGGGCACACCGACGCCAAAGGACAACCTGTCTACGTGATTGAATCAACCAACGTGATGTCGGTATCTGCGCCGGAGTCGGATGGGGAGTGATTGAAGTCCACGATGCTGAATGAGCCAGCGACTGACTTCACCGACGCCACACGCCATCGCAGCTCAATGCCATCGGCACCTCCCGAGCTGGTTTACTCAAATCAAACGAGTACCGCTGCCCGTTCGGACGAAGTGATAGCGCGACCACACGAGGCCAGGTACCGGCTGATTGTAATGTGGGCCGAGGCAGCGCTACGGCACGCCAACTGTCAAGAAACGGCCGACCCGCCCGGAGTCGTAGCGACCGTTGCGGGACTGGACGGTGTGTGGGCGTATGGTGAGGACCTGCGCGAGGTTCGCAAGGAACTACTAGAGGTTCTCATTGCTTGGGCCTCGCTCAAGATTGAGCAAGGCGACGACGACATTCCGAGCATCGACGGAATAAGCCTGTATCGCACACACTGAGCCGATGATGCACGGTGCCTCACAGTGCGAGCGTTACTGAGACTTGTGGCGGCTCAGTCAATGGAACCTCGCGGGACGATCCACTCGCATAGCTGGCCAGTCACAGACGCAATCAAGTCAAAATCGGCGTCGTAGTGAAGCACTGTGAGGTTCTCAGTCTCGGCAGCGGCTGCGATCAGTAGATCGGGGATGGGTCTCCCTCTTAGCCCGCATTCTGCTAACAGTCGCTGCGTCTGACGTGCGCGGCGTACATGATCAGCCGTTGTCTCGACCAGATGCAACTCTTCGATGCTGCCCGCCAGGGCATCCCACTCTTTGATATTGCGAGCTGAAAAGCCGATCTCAAGGTCGCCAATGCTGGCACGCGCTGCGCTTCCAGCGGAGACCAATGGCTCGGCAACTCTGCGAATAGACGCGTGAGAGAGCCTCGTTAGCACACTGGTGTCGAAGAGGTGCGTCAGCGCCACGCGCGTTCGCGGTCCTCGAATTGGAAGTTCGCAAGGACGTCCAGTGCCGCGGAGACCCGCTCAACCCGACTGGCGCATGCAGCCTCAAGTGCCGAGTTGACGGTGGCCTTAATGGTGTCGGTCCCCAGTTCTGCGCGGGCCGCCGACAGCAGTTCCTCGTCAAGATCAATCAAGTGTTTTCCCACAAGCCACAGTATATATCTCGCCTGTTGCGTATATACCCAACCGGATGCATACTGCGGTCCCTGAGGGTTGTTCGGGCCCAGCGCGCGCTTGGGAAGCCGCGGTTGTCTCGTAGTGTCGGCGGGCGTGTCTGCTGTCATCGTCGGTACTGGAATCGCTATGCCGCCTCATGTGGTTGACAATCACGATCTTGCTCGCATCATGGACACCAGCGACGAGTGGATTCGGTCACGTTCCGGGGTTGTGAGCAGGCGATTTGTTAAGCCGGGCACTGCGGCGTCGGACCTCGGTGCTGAAGCAGCGACAGCAGCGATGGGCGATGCCGAAGTCGCCCCCACCGATGTTGATTCGGTGATCTGCGCGACGATGACACCGGACCGTCAGAATCCCGGAATCGCCGGTGCTGTGCAGCACAAGGCCGGTATCACAGGCGTAGCAACTTTCGATCTACGCCAGCAGTGCGCAGGGTTTCTGTTCGGACTGGATCTGGCCGACATGCTGATTAGCACTGATCGTGCCGACACAGTGCTTGTGGTCGGAGCCGAGGTGCATGCGGGCTATCTGCCTTGGGGCGACGCTTGGGACATTGTGCTTGGCCGCACCGATCGGCCAGTCACCGATGAGGAGCGCGAGTTGGCGAACCGTCACCGGGCGTGGAGCGTGCTGTTCGGCGATGGTGCCGGAGCCGCAGTCGTGCAGCGCCAAGACTCCGCCGCCGCTGCTGCCACTGGCGGGCGGCCTGTGGGTTTGCTGGCGTCGGTTCTGAAGACTGACGGTGCGAACGCTGATCTCATTGAGGTTCCGGGACTGGGGTCGCTGCAGCGCCCTTATGCGGACGCAGCGCAGATCTCTGCGGGCTTGCATCATCCCCAGATGAACGGCGGCGGTCTATACCGGCTCGCAGTTGAGACTATGCCCGAAGCGTTGCTGGAAGTGCTGGCACGCACCGGACATGAGCTGGGCGACGTCGATGTAGTAGTCGCCCATCAAGCCAACGACCGCATCTTGGACGGCGTGAGACGTCGGCTGGGGGTTGACGACACGGTGGTGCCGTCGAACATTGGCCACTGGGGCAACACCACAGCGGGCACTCTGCCGATCCTGTACCACGAGCTGCGCGAGGCAGGCCGAGTTCAACCCGGATCGCTAGTGGCGTTCACCAGTTTCGGCGCCGGTGCGCATTGGGGAGCCATCCTCTACCGCGAGCCGTTCAACCCGGTGGCGACATGATCTCGCTAGCTATCGCGGCCGGAGTAATCGCAGTGCTCATGGTGGGCTGCTGGCTGGTGAGCCTGCGTCTGGCTGACGCGTCTGTGGTTGACCCGCTGTGGCCGATGTTGTTCGTGGCTGTGGTATGGGCCTTTTGGCTCAGCTCTGGCGGCGGCGCTGGCCGCAAGCTCGCACTGGTGGCGATGGTGACGCTGTGGGGCCTACGGCTCGGCATCCACTTGGGGCTGCGCAAATGGGGTGAGCCCGAGGACTTCCGCTACGTGGCGATGCGCCGACGTTGGCAGCCATTTGAGCTGTGGAGTCTGGTGATCGTGTTCGGACTGCAGGGCGTTTTGGCTACTGTGATCTCGTTGCCGCTAGTAGCGGTTGTGGGTGCTGAGGCCAGCTCTGGTGTGGGGTGGCTGGCCTGGGTCGGTATCGCAGTGTGGGCGGCTGGGCTGCTCTGTGAGACAGTCGCGGATCGCCAGCTCAAGCGTTTTCGCGCCGAGCCCGCCAACCGAGGCGAGGTGCTTGACCGAGGCTTGTGGCGCTACAGCCGCCATCCGAACTACTTCGGCGATTTTCTGGTGTGGTGGGGCATCTGGCTAGTGGCGGCCGCAGCGGGTGCTTGGTGGACAGTCGTCGGCCCATTCGTGATGAGCATCTTGCTGTTGCGGGTTTCGGGCGTAACGCTGCTTGAGCGAACCATCGTCGAACGACGCCCCGGCTATGCCGAGTACGTGGCGCGCACCAGTGCATTCGTGCCGCTGCCGCCTCGCCGCTCGCGGCCATCGGGTGCTGCCGACAGCGGCGCCTAACTGCTTCATGGACGATGTTGCGTTGGCGTGGTTTAGGCGCGACCTGCGATTGGCGGACAATCCGGCGTGGGCTGCTGCAACGAGCCACACCGCTGCTGTCCCGATCGTGGTGCTTGAACCGCAGCTCCTCGCGGCCGCTGGCGCTCACCGGCGATACGCGTATATCGGTGCAGTGGCGGGCCTTGAGAGGTCGTTGAAAGGCATCGGAGCGTCGCTGCAGGTGGCATTTGGCGATCCTGTCGAAGCGATTGGGCGTGCGGCGGCTCAGGTGGGTGCGTCAACCGTATGTGTGAATGCCGACGTGACGCCCTACGCGATTCGTCGCGACTGGCGCGTGGCCAATGCGCTCGGACACCCACTTGATGTTCACTGGGGCACGCTGGTGCATCCGCCAGGCACCGTGCTGACTCGCAAGGGCACGTTGTCGCAGGTGTTCTCACCGTTCTGGCGTCGCTGGCAGGCCGTGGCTCTGCGACCCGAAGCTCGATCCCGAGATCAAGGCCAGTACTGCTCGGTTCCCGACATCGACGCGGTCGCGACGTTGAGCGATGCGCTTGTCGAACTACGACGTATCGGAATTGACGTGCCCTCGTACCCGGCGCTGGCTGACGCACAAGCGTGGTCTGAAGCGCACGCCGCCGCCCGATTAGGCGAGTGGATCGAATGCGTGGATGGCTATCACGAGACCCGTGACCTGTACGCAGCCGCGCGCACATCGGAACTGAGCGTGGCTCTGCATCTGGGTGTGTTGTCGCCCAGGTCGATTGCGGACGCAGTTGGCACTGCCACGCCGGGGTGTGAAGCGTTTGTGCGCCAGCTCGCCTGGCGCGATTGGTACGCCCACCTCACTCACCAACACCCCGACATAGCGGACAGAGCTATCAAGCAGCCCTACGACAGGATCGCTTGGCGCCGCGGCGACGACGCGGATCGCGACTTCGATGCATGGACCGCAGGCCGCACTGGTTACCCGATCGTGGACGCAGCCATGCGTCAACTGGTCGCCACCGGACAGCTCCACAATCGCCTGCGTATGGTGGCGGCATCATTCTTGGTGAAGGACCTGCTAATCGACTGGCGACGTGGCGAACGATGGTTCCGACGTCTGCTGTTGGATGGCGACCTGGCACAGAACGCTGGCAACTGGCAGTGGGTCGCTGGCACCGGCCCAGACGCAGCGCCGTATTTCCGGATTTTCAATCCCGTAGCGCAAAGCCGACGTTATGACCCGGAGGGCGATTATTTGAAGCAATGGACACCTGAACTTGCTCGCATGCGGGCTGAGGCCATCCATGCTCCTTGGGAGGCCTCGCAGCCGGAGCTTGATGCAGCCGGTGTGAGACTCGGCGTGGACTACCCGATGCCCGTTGTCGATCACGCCCAGGCGCGCCAACGTACCCTCAAGGCATACCGTGCCGCGCTTGACGGTGACGCGTCTGCCGCTTCGATTGACACTCTCTGCTGAACGACGTTGAGGTAATCAAAGTCGAGGAAACCAAAATTGGTGTAGCCAACGTTGATGTAGCCAAAGTTGGCGTAGCCAACGGAATCTCAACAGCCGTAGAAGGGGAGTGAATCAGTGCGCAAGGTGCTGGCGTTTTCGATTTTGTTGCTGGTAGGGCTAGTGCTGTCGCAGTTCTTGCCGCAGTTGACCGGTGACCTGCACGACGCAACTGCGACCACGATTCGCGTGCTGACCATGACCGGCCTTGCGTTCATCATGATCCATGTCGGTTTCGAGTTTCACATCGACAAAACCGATCTGCGCCAGTACGGGTGGGACTACTTCGTGGCGTTCACAGCCGCATCGTTCCCTTGGATCTTCGTCACCGGGTACTTCGTGTTCGTGATGTTGCCGTCCGATTTGTGGGGCAATGCGGACTCATGGAAAGAGACGCTGTTGGCGGGCCGGTTTGCCGCACCCACCTCGGCGGGAGTCCTGTTCAGCATGCTCGCCGCGGCAGGTCTCGGCGCCACGTGGCTGTTCCGCAAGGCACGGATTCTCGCCATCTTTGACGACCTCGACACGGTGTTGTTGATGATCCCATTGCAGGTCCTGCTGGTGGGTCTCGCATGGCAGCTCGGAGGCGTTGTGGTGCTCATGGCTGTGCTGCTCGTCGTCGCGTACGTCTTCCTGCACCGGGTGACGCTGCCGGTGACGTGGGGGTGGGTCGTGTTCTACGCCGCCGCGCTAGTCGGCGTAAGCGAGTTGCTGTACGCGCTGACAAAGGTGATTGACCCGTCTGTGCCGATCCACATCGAAATCCTCCTGCCAGCATTCGTGCTGGGCTGCATTGCCAGACCGCGATCCGCGGCGGCTTCGGGCACGGCCAAAACGGCTGAGGCGGATCTACATGAGGTGCTTGAGCGGCCAAACGAGCAGCGCGCAGCGGCCTGGGTTGCCGCTGTGTTCATGCTGCTGGTCGGTTTGAGCTTGCCGCAGATCTTTGAAGGCTCCGATGCTCAGCATCCCGAACCGACCGAAGCATCGCTGCACGCCGCCGCGCCCGCTGGTTCGGTAGATGACCCGACCCTCCACGGTGGGGAGTACGAGGGCCGATACGTTGCCACCGTCACCGCTAGTCAGCCGCAGATGAGCTGGGGCGCGATTGTGATGCATGTGTTAGTGCTGTCGGCCCTGAGCAATCTGGGGAAGATGTTCCCGGCGCTGTGCTATCGCCGCCAAGCCCACTGGCGAGAACGACTAGCTGTGGCTATTGGTATGTGGCCCAGAGGCGAAGTTGGTGCCGGAGTCTTGGTACTCAGCCTCAGCTACGGCATTGGCGGACCGATTGTCACCGTGGCGATGCTGTCGCTGGCGCTAAATCTCACGCTAACGGGGGTGTTCATATTCTTCGTAAAGAAACTGATCGCCCCAGTGACCCAGATCAGCCAGCCTCAGACAAGCGAGACTCAGTCAAGCGATACTCAGTCAAGCCCTTCTGCGCCAGCGTCAGCCTGAGTCAGGGCCAGCCGAAGTCAGGGCCAGCCTGAGTCAGTGCCAGCCTGAGTCAGTGCCAGCCTGCATCTGCCTCATTCAGAGTTTCTCAAGCACTCCGCGCAGTATTGAGCGCCCCGAGTGAGCCGGGTCGCCGTCACGCGGCTCAACGCTGATGTCCACAACCGAATACAAGGTTGGGTCGTAGCCCGATGGCACTGCAAGACTGCCCGGGTTTGCCGGATCCACAAGGCCAAGCGATACGAGGTCGGCGACTCCGCCTTGGTCGTCAGGCCGAATAAGCCAGGCCTCAAGGTCCGCGTCGGCTTCGGCGGCGGGAAGGTCTGCGTCGGTGAGCGCTATGCGGTGACGTCCGTTGCTCGCGATGAGTTCTGCGCCAGCCCGGGCTTGGGCGCCTAGTGGGTCGAAACTGTCCGAGTCGTAGGCGAGTGTTGTCTTGGCAATCAAGGTATCGGTGTCACCGCTAGCGATTACCAATGCCGCAACACCGGCTATCACTAGCGCCGCAGCCGCAGCACTGGACCAGAAAACGCGCCTCGCCCTGCGCCTACGAGGCGCAAGTGGCACAACGCGACCCTCGGGTTCTTCGTCGGGTCCGTCGCTCGCATGCACAGCCGACGAGATGCTGTCCCATACCGCGGGCGGCGGTTGCAGCATTTCGAGGTCTTCAGCGTTGAGTTCGCGCAGTTTCGCTTCGATCTCGCTCGCGTCGATCTCGTTTGCTTCGATCTCGGCATCGTCACGGCGATCAGGACGGTCACTCATCAGCCGACTCCTCTGCCGACTCCAGCAGATGGCGAATCTTCGCAAGACCGCGATAGATGGTGCTCTTGACTGTGCCGATTGGCAGCGAAGTCCTCTGCGCAATCTCCGAATGCGACCAGCCATCGAAATAGTGCATCTCGATTACCCGACGGGATTGTTCGGGTAGCCGGCGCAACGCTTCGGCGATCATCAGCCGTTCTGCTATCTGGTCAATCTCGGCACGGGTCGGAATGTCGGCTGGTTCTTCGTCGGAGCGTCGCCGGGAGTGTCGTTGTTCGGCTCGGACGTTGTCGATGATCCGGTTCTTGGTGATCGTGACCAGCCAAGCGGCGAGGCTGCCCTTGGCAGGGTCGAACTTTTCGCGGCTCTTCCAAGCGCTGATGAACACCTCTTGAGTGACGTCGCTGGCGCGACTCTCGTCGAGCGTTCGGCGGCACAAGGTATACACGAGGTCGCCATAGCGGCGGTAGACCGCCTCGAGATCATTTTCCTCGCCCCAAGCGCACGTCATCTCGGAGCCATCAGTTGGCTCCTCCGCTGAACGCCGCACGACGAGAGGGTAGCCAGGCACTCCCGCACACGAGATGCCGCCACTCTTGGCGAGTGTCGCTACCGCCGCCGCCGAGCGACTAAGCGCCTCGGCGGGCGGGCACCAGCGCAAGGGTGCCCGCCCGCCCAAGGCGATACCGGCCTACTCCCCCGAGGGTGGGAGCAGGACGGTGTCGATGACGTGGATGATGCCGTTTGAGGCTTCGATGTCGGTGGCGACGACGGTGGCGTTGTTGATCATCACTGAGTCGCCTTCAATGGTGATGGCTATTTCTGCGCCGTTGACTGTGGCGACGCTTTGGCCGTCGAGTGATACGACGACGTCGGCTGGGGCTTCGAGTGGCAACACGTGGTATGTGAGGACTGCGGTAAGCAACTCAGTGTTGGCGAGCAGGTCTTCGGCAGTCACGTCTAGTGCTGCTAGTGCGGCTGCGAAGGCTTCCTCGGTGGGTGCGAGCACAGTGAACGGGCCCTCGCCGCTGAGCACCTCCACCAGGCCAGCCGCCTGAACCGCAGCTACCAGAGTTGGGAATGACCCGGACTCCACCGCGACCTCCACGACCGTGCCCAACATGTCCTCGGTCTCGTTCATTGCCTCTTCGGCCTGCTCAGCCTGGTCGTCAGCCGCTGTTTCTGTCATTGCAGGCGGGAGTAGGACGGTGTCGATGACGTGGATGATGCCGTTTGAGGCTTCGATGTCGGTGGCGACGACGGTGGCGTTGTTGATCATCACTGAGTCGCCTTCGATGGTGATGGCTATTTCTGCGCCGTTGACTGTGGCGACGCTTTGGCCGTCGAGTGATACCACGACATCGGCTGGGGCTTCGAGCGGCAACACGTGGTAGGTAAGTACCGCGGTAAGCAGCTCGGTGTTGGCGAGCAGTTCTTCAGCGGTCACGTTTAGTGCTGCGAGCGCGGCTGCGAAGGCTTCTTCGGTGGGTGCGAGCACTGTGAATGGGCCTTCGCTGTTGAGTACGTCGACTAGTCCGGCGGCTTGAACTGCGGCTACCAGGGTTGGGAACGAACCCGACTCAACCGCGACCTCCACAATCGTGCCCAGCATTTCTTCGTCTGGTGGTGGTGTTTCCTCAGCAGGCATCGCCGCCTCGGTGGTTGGGGGTGACTCCATCGCGGTTGTCGCTACTTCAGTAGTGGCCGCTGCGGTCGAGCTTGGCTCCGCAGCGTCGTCGCTGTCACTGCCACAAGCAGCCGCGATCAGCACAGCCGACAGCAGGACTGCCGAGAATCGCATAGTTGTTTTGGACATGTTTTCTTCTCCAAGTGTTGGGGAACTTGGGTCTGAGTACGCAACGACTAGCGGGAACGGTTGCAACCGATTTAGAGTCTCCCAGTCGTGGATCGCCTGGCGGCGCAAAGGTTCCGCCTAGTGTGATGGGCCACCAGGAGATCGGCCTCCAGGGGATGAGTCTCCACGAGATGAGTTCCCACGAGATGAGTCACTAGAGAGGCGAAGCAGACTTGCTTTGGCCTCACCTTTTGCTGAGAACAGACTTGCTACCGAAAGGCCTGCCATGGACGACCTGCAATGGACGGACGACCTGCAATGGAAATAGTGCTCACAGGCACGGGCTCCCCGATTCCAGACGCCAATCGAGCTGGCCCTTCGTCGCTCGTAAAGGCTGACAACACCCACATTCTTGTGGATGCTGGTAGGGGAGTGGTGATGCGAATGGCTGGCGCTGGCTCAATGCCAGCGTTCTTGGGCGCTGTGTTGATTACCCACCTCCACTCTGACCATGTGTGTGCTCTCAATGACATCATCACCACGCATTGGGTGATGACTCAGGGCAACGCCACCTTGGCGATCTACGGCCCGCCGGGTACCGCTCGTTTCGTGGAGCGGCAAATGCACGCACTCGAAGCCGACATCGGGTATCGGATTGAACATCACGACGTGCTGACCAAGGGCCCGCAGTTTGAGGTCACTGAGCTTGAGCCGGGAGATGCGTTCGATGTCAATGATGTCTTGGTCACTACGGCCGCCACCGAGCACTCACCGGTGAAGCCGACCGTCGGTTTCCGTCTTGAACATGAAGGGTCCACTGCTGCACTGGTCGGCGACACCATCCCATGTGATGGTGTGGATGAGCTAGCCCTTGGCACCGACGTCTACGTGCAAACCGTGATTCGCCATGACCTAGTGCAACAGATCCCGAACGAGATGATGCAGGACATCCTCAGTTACCACTCAAGCGTCGTTGATGCCGCGCAGACTTCTACGCGGGTCGGCGTGAAGCGTCTGGCGCTGACCCATATGGTGCCAGCCCCAACACCCGACCAGTACCCGGAGTGGAGAGCCCAAGCAGCGGAGCACTACAAAGGCGAGATCATCATCGGGGACGATCTAACCACCATCACCGTCTGAAAGTCGGTCTCATCTCGATATGGGCCTTGCGACTAGCTGTTGTGGAATCAAACGTGCTTGGGTTGAGCGGCATTCCGCAACCGATCGTCGACACGGTAGGTGTAGTCAGCGCATTCTGCAGTCAAAGGCCCAGTCGCTTGTAGGCGAGCGAGTACTGCGGCTACGGCACGTCGGTTTGGCCGTGGCCGTTCCCGCCCCAGCAGACGATCTGGCCGTTGACGCGCAACGCGCAGGAAAATCCTCCTATTTCGTTCAGCTCGGCATCACGGTGAAAGCCTACGTCGACGGCGATGAAGACTCCATCAGGCTCGTCGCTTTCGCCATACTCGTTTAAACCCCAGCACACTATCTTGCCGTTCGTGCGTAGAGCACAAGTGTTATAGGGGCCAACCGTGATGGCAGTGTAGGTCCCGTCGGGTCCATCAGTATCCCCAGAGCCCCAGCAGGCCACTTTGCCGTTAGTGCGCAGCCCGCACGTGCGCTGGAGTGCGGCTGCGATGGCGGTGTAGGTGCCGTCGGGCACATCAGTATCCCCGGCGCCCCAGCAGACCACTTTGCCGTTTATGCCTAAGGCACATGTGTGCCATTCTCCCGCTGTGATGGCGGTGTAGGTCCCGTCGGGCAAATCGCCCCCCGCGGAGCCCCAGCAGGCCACTTTGCCATTAGTGCCTAAGGCACATGCGTGCCATTCTCCCGCTGTGATGGCAGTGTAGGTCCCGTCGGGTACATCAGTTTGCCCTAGGCTGTTGTCGCCCCAGCAGGCCACTTTGCCGTTCGTTCTTAGACCGCAAGAGTTGTGGTAGCTGGCTGTGATGGCGGTGTAGGTCCCGTCGGGTACATCAGTTTGCCCTAGGCTGTTGTCGCCCCAGCAGGTTATTCTGCCGTTCGTGCGTAGACCGCAAGCGTGCCCGTATGAGGCTGTGATGGTGGTGTAGATCCCGTCAGGGACATTAGTTTGCCCTTGGCTGTTGTCGCCCCAGCAGGTCACTTTGCCGTTCGTGCGCAGGCCGCAAGCGAATTCGCCGTGGGCTGAGATGGCTGTGTAGCCGTCGGCGCGTTGTCCGACTAGGTGTGCGGTCGTCCAGCGGTCGGCACCGGCGATGCGCGCCATGTTGGGCTTGTTTACTTTCGCGTCTGGTACCGATGCGGTGCCTCCAACGATGAATCCGCCTGGTGCGGCAGCTTTGAGGCGCTGACTTTGCGCTGCGGGTATGTCACCGTTTCGTGCTCCGGCAAGGATCACACAGTTAGTACCAACTACGCCTGCCAGGCTGATCGCGCTGTAGATGTCCGATTGAGCCGCAGCATCCGAACCAACGACAATCGGAACCGCCGCTGTGCAGTCGGAGCTGAGCCATCCCTCAGCACCTGAGATGTGCGCCCCAGCCGATTGGACTTCTTTGGAATCCGATTTGGACGGTGGGTCCGCGATTCTGGTGGGGTCTGAACCGGCTGCTATAGCGCCGACTTGTTGCGCGGTGGCCCAACGGTCTGATCCTCCGATTCGCTGCAGTTGACGTCCAGGTTTGCTGAACTTGGCCGTCGGTACCGCAGCTTCACCACCGACCACATAGCCCTTCAAGTCTGCAGCATCAAGACGCGCTCGCTGCACGGCGGCCATACTGCCGTCGCGGGCACCGGCGAGGATCACGCAAGCAGTGTCGATAGCTCCGGCTAGGGTAATGGCGCTGTATATATCGGATTGAGCCATCGCGTCGGAACCGACTACGATGGGCTCTTCGCCATCGCAATCAGACTCGGTCCACGCTTCTGCGCCGCTCAGGTATGCGTTCTTTGATTGCGCGCTTGCCAAGGCTGGCACCAAAACGACCAACGAGACGACTAGCGCCGCAACGACAGCAACAGCGGCTGAAATAGTGCTGAATCTAGCCATTAGTCGAATCTTGGGCGGAGGAGTGGTCAGAGCACCTCCTAAAGACAACACCCGTGAACTGCTGCCGCGTGTATCTGACCATTCCAACATAGCCAACTCCCTTACAAAGGTCGCTTAGTATCTAGCGGTTGCCACCAAGACTCAACGAAACAGCAACATGCACATTGAGGATGCACTATTGCTCTGAACGTCAGATCGCCCTATGCGACTACATTAGCGCGAACAAGGTACCATCATTGTTGCCATGGCCGTCAAGAAGCTCTCTGTTGCCCTGGATGAGTCAGTGGCTGCGGGTGCCGTGTCCGCTGCCGAGTTACACGGCGTGAGTTTGTCGGCGTGGATCAATGCTGCGGTCGAGCGGGCACTGAAGATAGAGGCTGGCCTGGCTGAGGTTCGGGCCCGGGCAGCAGCAAACGGTAGCTTTACTGCCGAAGAGTTGGCATGGGCCGACTCAGTGCTTGACGCCCATGCTGAGCGCACTCAGCGCATCGGATAGAGCAGCAAGCGCCACTAATGGCATTGGCGCGTTGTTCGCAGCAGCGCCAATTGCTCGGACGCTTAGCCAGCTAAAGGGGAGAGCGCTTGATTGTGTGAAGCCGGTGCCGCACTTTGATTTCTGCTCTCTAGTGTGGTGTTGTGGCCACGGCGACCGTCCGAGCCGATTTGGCAATCGGCGGGATGACGTGCGCGGCGTGCGCTAGCCGGATTCAGCATCGGTTAGACCAGATGCCTGCCGTGGCGGTGGCTCAAGTGAATTTCGTTACGGGCCAAGCCACCATCACTCACGACGGTTCGCTTGACCCAGAGCAGGTGGCGTCAGCGGTAACTGCGCTGGGTTACTCGGTCGTCGCCGGTGACGAGGGCGAAGTAGCCGAACAGCGTCGTGAGTCGGCGTTGCGGGCCCGGCTGGTCGTGGGGGCTGTGCTGACTGTTCCAGCGGCTCTGGTTTCGATGGTGCCGGTGCTGCAGTTCGGGGGCTGGAAGTGGGTGGTTGCTGCGCTGGCGAGCATGGTGATCTTGGGGGCGGGGTGGCCGTTTCATCGAACAGCGGCACTGAATCTTCGGCACGGCTTCACCACAACCATGGACACTCTCGTCTCGATGGGGTCGCTTTCGGCGCTGGCGTGGTCGGTGACGGTGCTCGCCACCGGCAGTGCCTCTGATCATGTGTATTTCGAGACGGGCGCTGTCATCGTCACACTGATCTTGCTGGGTAAGTGGCTGGAGTTGCGGGCCAAGCACCGTTCGGGTGATGCGATTCGGGCTTTGGCCGAACTGGGTGTAAGCACGGCTCGCTTGGTTGATGGCCGTGAGATCGCGGTCGCTGAGCTAGCGCCTGGGATGCGCTTCGTGGTGCGACCCGGAGACAGGATTTGCACCGATGGAGTGATCGTGGAGGGGCACTCTGCGGTGGATGCCTCAATGGTGACGGGCGAACCCGTGCCAGTTGAGGTCGGACCTGGCGATGAAGTGATCGGCTCCACCCTCAACGCTAACGGCATGCTCGTCGTGGAGGCGACGAAGGTGGGTGCCGACACTGCCCTAGCTCAGATCATCCGGCTGGTTAACCGAGCACAGGGCAGTCGAGCGAAGGCGCAGCGTCTCGCCGACCGGGTGGCTGCTGTTTTTGTGCCAGTCGCCATCGCCGCAGGGATCGTTGCATTGGCTCTTCAACTGGCGCTAGGCAGTGCTGTCAGTGCCGCTGTGAGCGCGGCGGTGGCGGTGCTGATAATCGCCTGTCCGTGTGCGCTGGGTCTGGCTACCCCTTTGGCGATCATGGTGGGTACCGGGCGCGGTGCTCAGCTTGGTGTGATCATCAAAGGAGGCGAAGTCCTTGAGGACACGCAGTCGGTGGTCGAGGTGCTAATGGACAAGACCGGCACCATCACCGAGGGTGCCATGCGGCTGGTTGATGTCCGCTCGGGGGAACTCTCGGCTGCCGAACAAGCCGAAGTACATCAACTAGCTGCTTCCGCTGAGGCAGTGTCGAATCATCCGATAGCTCAAGCCATCGCGGGCTCGCTAAGCCGTCTGGACGATCTGGCCGATCTGGGCGACGTCAAGGACGTTGAGATGCGTCCGGGCTTCGGTGTCACTGCCAAGGTTCGCGGCGTCGAGATTCGTGTGGGCCGCCGCAGCTTGTTCGATGCTGTGCCTGTGACGCTTGAATCGCTCGTTGCTGACGCCGAAGCGACTGGGGCGACCGCTGTTCTGGCAGGCCGCGGCGGCATCGCCGAGATTGTCTTGGTGGTTACCGATCAAATCAAGCCGACTTCGGCCGAGGCGATCGCAGCGCTACGAGCACAAGGACTAGCCACAACGCTGGTCACCGGCGACAACCAACGCAATGCTCGCAGGATCGCCTCCGAGGTCGGCATTGATTCTGTGATCGCCGAGGTCTACCCCGATGGCAAGGTAGCCGCCGTGCAGCGGCTCCAGGCCAGCGGCAAGCGAGTGGCCATGGTGGGTGACGGCCTAAATGACGCTCCAGCTCTCGCCCAGGCCGATCTTGGCATTGCTGTTGGCACGGGTACAGATGTAGCAATCGAGGCTTCGGACCTCACGGTTGTGAGTGGCGATCTGCGCGCCGTGATAGACGCCATCGCGCTAGCGCGTCGTACGCTCTCAACTATCAGGGTCAACCTGTTTTGGGCATTTGCCTACAACGCGGCTGCGATTCCGCTTGCAGCGTTGGGCATCTTGAACCCGATGATCGCTGCGGGAGCGATGGGCGCGTCCTCACTGTTCGTCGTTACGAATAGCTTACGACTGAGACATTTTCGGAGCTGTCGCACCTAGCCAGTCCATAATCGGGCCAGACTCCCGAGGCCAGCACCAACAAGAAGCCAGCATCAAAACCAAAACAGCCGAACCAATCAGGAGGCGCAAAGATGAGCGATACAAGCACCACCGAGTCAACATCGTCGGCCGGGGGATGCCCGGTACTGCACGAACCGGCACGTATGGGCTCGCTGGCTAACCAGCAGTGGTGGCCCGAGCAGTTGAACCTGCGGCCGCTGGGCAAAAACTCTCCGCTGATTGACCCCAACGGTCAGCGGTTCGATTACGCCGCTGAGTTCGAGAGCCTTGATCTCGCCGCTGTGAAATCCGATCTAGCAGCGGTGATGACAGCTTCGCAAGACTGGTGGCCTGCCGACTTCGGTCACTACGGCCCTCTCATTATCCGCATGGCTTGGCACAGCGCGGGCACCTACCGCATACACGACGGTCGGGGCGGTGGCGGTTCGGGCACGCATCGGTTCGCACCGCTCAATAGCTGGCCCGACAACGCCAACTTGGACAAAGCCCGCCGGCTGCTGTGGCCCGTCAAGCAGAAGTACGGCCGCAAGATTTCCTGGGCCGATCTGCTGATCCTGGCAGGCAACGTTGCGCTGGAATCGATGGGCTTTGAGACCTTCGGCTTCGGCGGTGGCCGAGTTGATGTGTGGGAACCGGAGGAGGACATCTACTGGGGTCCTGAGACCACATGGCTAGACGACGAGCGTTACAGCGGCGATCGCGAGTTGGCGAATCCGCTGGGTGCCGTGCAAATGGGCCTGATCTACGTCAATCCCGAAGGGCCCAACGGAGAACCCGATCCGTTGGCTGCAGCCCGTGACATTCGCGAGACCTTCGCTCGTATGGCAATGAACGACGAGGAAACGGTCGCATTGATTGCAGGCGGCCACACGTTTGGCAAGACCCATGGTGCAGCCGACGGTGACGTACACGTCGGCCCCGAGCCAGAAGGTGCGGCGCTGGAGGAGCAAGGCCTGGGCTGGACAAGCACTTTCGGCAGCGGCAAGGCGGGCGACACCATCACGAGCGGCTTGGAGGGCATCTGGACGCCCACGCCGACCAGTTGGGACAACACGTTCTTTGAGGTGTTGTTCGGCTACGAGTGGGAGTTGTCGCGAAGCCCCGCAGGTGCCTATCAGTGGGTGCCAACCGATCCTGCGGCGGCGAACACCGTGCCCGACCCGCACGATCCTTCCAAACGCCATGCCCCAGTGATGCTCACGACCGATTTGTCGCTGAGGATGGACCCCATCTATGAGCCGATCTCGCGACGTTTCCTCGAGCATCCTGAAGAGTTTGCAGATGCCTTTGCCCGTGCTTGGTTCAAGCTCACACATCGCGACATGGGGCCGGTTTCGCGTTATCTCGGCCCGGAAGTGCCTGATGAGAAGCTGATCTGGCAGGACCCGGTTCCCGCTGTCGACCACGAGTTGGTCAACGATGAAGATGTGGAGTCGCTTACGTCCACGATCCTCGGAGCGGGTCTGTCGGTAGCCGAACTGGTGAAGGCGGCGTGGGCGTCGGCATCCACATTCCGCGATAGCGATCTGCGTGGTGGCGCCAACGGAGCCCGCATCCGCCTAGCGCCTCAGAACGGCTGGGCAGTCAATGACCCAGCCGAGTTGACGAATGTGCTCGCCGTTTTGGGTCAAATCCAGTCAGAGTTCAACAACGCGCAGAGCGGCTCGAAGCGGGTGTCTCTGGCTGACTTGATCGTCTTGGGTGGATGCGCCGCCGTTAGAGAAGCTGCCCGGGTTGGCGGCCACGATGTCGTGGTTCCGTTCTCGCCTGGGCGCACCGATGCCTCGGCCGACCAGACCGACGCCGAGTCGTTCGCGGTGCTGGAGCCGACCGCTGACGGTTTCCGCAACTACTGGCGTGCGGACGACAAGCGCCGTCCTGAGGTGATGCTGATTGACCGGTCCAGCCTGCTTTCGCTAACGGCACCGGAAATGACAGTGCTGGTCGGCGGCATGCGGGTGCTGGGCGCGAACACTGGCGGTTCGTCTCTGGGAGTGCTCACCAATCAGGTTGGTGCGCTGACCAACGACTATTTCGTGAACCTGCTTGATATGGGCACCGATTGGCAGGTAGGCGACACCGAGCACACGTACGAAGGCCGCGACCGCGCTTCTGGTGAGCTCAAGTGGGCAGCTAGCGCGGTTGACCTGGTGTTCGGCTCCAACTCTCAGTTGCGGGCGATCGCTGAGGTATACGGATGCGAAGACGCCGAGGCCAAGTTCGTTAGCGACTTCGTAGCGGCGTGGGCGAAGGTCATGGACCTAGACAGGTTTGACCTCAATCGCTAACTCATCCGTTAGCTCAACCGCTTGGTCGTGGCCTGTCCGGCACCGCGGCACTGTGTCAGCCCAAAAACAGGTAGGCGAGCAGGTATAGACGGGTAGGTAGCTGTCGGCGCTACGTTGCGGTGATGGCAACATCTGACTTCGCTGGCCGACGCGAGGATGAGCCGCTGTTGCGCGGCCGCGGCACTTTCATTGATGGCCTTGGCGGGCTTGACGGGCTCAACGTTCCCGAGCTGGCCAGCGCGGCGCATGCCGTGTTCGTGCGGTCGGCTGAGGCTCACGCGCGGATTGTCTCTGTGGATGTCGCGGAAGCGCTTGCAGCAGATGGCGTGATTGCTGTTTATCTCGGACCTGAAGTAAACGGCTGGCCGTTCCCGCCACGGCTGCCTTCAATGAACGGCGATCTGTGGCGACCTCTCATGGCCTACGACACGGTGAGGTTCGTGGGGGAGCCGATAGCCATGGTGGTAGCTGAGAGCCGCGCTGCTGCCGTTGATGCTGCCGAACTGGTCGTTGTTGACTACGAGCCGCTGCCCGTGGTTGTTGATCTAGATGCCAGTCTCGCGGGTGGCGTGCTGGTACACGAGCATGCCGGTACGAACGTTGCTCTGGCTTGGGAGCTTGAGGTAGTACCAGAAGCAGTGTGGGCCGGCTGCGACGTGACTGTCGAGTTCGAACTGGCGCACCCACGTCTAGGTCCGCATCCTATTGAGCCTCTCGCGGGGGCGTCAAGCTGGGGGCCGGATGGACGCTGCACCGCCTGGGTGTGTTCGCAGCGACCGGCGGGGGCCAAGCACGTAATCGAGACACTGCTCGGACTTGAGCCGGGCACCGTGCGAGCTATCTCGCCCGACGTTGGAGGCGGTTTCGGGTCTAAGGGCGGCTGGGGTTGCTACCCCGAGGACGTTGCTGTGGCTTGGGCCGCCCGCGAGCTGGATCGACCGATCCGTTGGGCGCAGACCCGTTCGGAGGCTTCATTGGCGATGGGCCACGGACGGGCGTCCCGGCATCGAATCCGCATTGGCGGCAACCGTGAAGGCACCATCGTGGCCTACGCCGTTGATGCGCTGCAGGACAGCGGCGCCTATCCGGCAATGGGCACCAATGTCACTACCAATCTACGCAACAGTGGAACAGGTGTATACGACATTGCGCATGCCTCGCTGCGTGGCACTTCTGTGGTCACTAACACCACGCCAACGGTGGCTTTCCGTGGCGCCGGTCGCCCTGAGGCAGCGTGCTCAGTTGAGCGGGCGGTGGACAGGTTCGCCGCGGCGATCGGACGCGATCCGCTTCAGGTGCGTCTAGCCAATCTGGTGCCAGCCGACCAATTCCCGTATCGCACGGCGGTGGGTGCCACCTACGACAGTGGCAACTATGTGGATGCGCTGCTGATGGCGGCGGAACTGGCTGACTATGACGGGCTTCGAGCTGAGCAGGCCGTGCGCCGCGAGTTTCGGGAAATGGACAATGGAGCCTCAGGCGATGGCGACGGTGACAGTGGAACGCTGCTGGGTATCGGAGTGAGCTGCACAACCGAAGTGACGGGAGGTGGCGAGGGAGAGCGCGCCACAGCGCTGCTGCTAGACGATGGCACCGTTGAGGTGGTGGTGGGCACTTCACCGCATGGTCAGGGCCACGAGACAACCTTCGCGCCGGTAGTGGCCGAACAACTAGGCGTTGATGTTGACCAGGTCGTCATTTCGCACGACGACTCTGATCGCTCACCTGTAGGTGGGGGCACTATCGGGTCTCGCTCAGCGCAGCTAGGGGGTTCGGCCGCCTACGGTGCTGCAGTTGATCTGGTAGCGGCAGCTCGTGAACTTGCAGCCGAACTGCTTGAAGCCGACCCCGGTGATGTAGTGCTGGACACCGCCCGAGGGCAGTTCCACGTGATTGGCACGCCCGCCCGTTCACTCGGCTGGAGAGATCTGGCGCAGCAGGGTGAGCTAAGTGTGGACCATCATTTCCGGACTGAAGGCGGAGCTGGCACCTTCTCGTTCGGTGCGTGCGTCGCTGCCGTAGAGGTAGATGCGACAACCGGCGAAGTAGAGATACGACGCCTGCTGAGCGTGGACGACGCTGGCGTTATTCTGCAGCCGGTGTTGGCTCACGGGCAAGTACACGGCGGCTTGGCCTTGGCGGTCGGCGCGGCGCTGTACGAAGAGATGTACTACGACGAAAACGCAATACCAATGACGGTAGGCCTAGCCGACTACGCCTTGCCATCCGCCGCAGAGCTGCCGCCTTTTGAGACTCACGAGACTGTGACGCCATCGCCACTAAACCCATTGGGCGTCAAAGGCATAGGCGAGTCCGGCACGGTAGTAGCAACACCGGCAATCCACAGCGCCGTCCTAGACGCGCTAGCCCCATTCGGCGTAGAGCACCTAGATTTGCCTCTAACACCACAGAAGATCTGGCGTGCGCTGCGAGCGACCACCCAAGATTGATCCTGGGGATTGTCTCTGGTCTAGGGAGGCATCCTTGTGGGGGCATGGGAGTCGCGGCCAATGCTCCGGCCGAGACTCCTCAGGTGGGCGACGATGGACGCACGCTTCGATTGACAGACTCGGCTTTCTGAGTGAGGACGGTCCGGGCGTTGAGCAACAGATCATTGCGCGAGTCGTTGCCAAGAACGAGCGCCTGCTAGAAACGATTGTATTATCAGCGACTTGCGAGGGTCATTCTGGTTGCGGTGGGCCGAGTCGGTGCCGCTGATTGCGGCACGGTGTTGCTAGGGCTCGCCGGATAGCAGTGGTAGGGGTGATGGGGGTGAGGTCTGGCGTGGCGGTTTTCGTGATGGAGCAGGATTGGTTCTTCGGGTGCCGTGGCCTGTTACGAGGCGGTATTGGTCGTCTCGTCTTGTGACTTGCCAGTTGTCGTCGTGGATGCGGTCGTGGCAGGACCAGCACACGAGTGTGAGGTTGTCGACTCGGGTTTTGCCTCCACATGACCAAGGCACAATGTGATGGGCCTCGCACTGGGTTGGTGGTGCTCCACATCCGATGCAGGCTCCGTCGCGGGCGATCAACGCACGGCGCTGCGCCGCGGTGGGAGCTCGACTGGCGGTTGTTTCATACAGCGGTATGAGACCGTCCCCGAAGATCACGAGTGATAGGTCTGAGTTGCAAGCGAGTCGTTGCAGTACCGGGGGTGGAATAGGACCTGAACCAGCAATCTCCGCAAGACCACCTGGATTGCCGACCAACGCGTCAAGGTCAGCTCGAACAACGATCTCCGCTTCGCCACGCCGAGAACTGATAGGTCGAGAATCGGCTCGATCGGAATCAGTGCGGCGGGATTGTGTGCGTCTGGAGTCTGTGCTCTGGTTGTCCCTGCGATCGGAGTTAACACGCCCGTTGTTGCCGGTTGACTCGTCAGTCGATTTCGAGGCGTCGGTGTCGAGCGAGTCAGAGTTGCGCAGTAGACCGTCGAGGGCGTCTGCCATGCGCTGATCTCGCGTCCTAACAGCGTCGCGTTGGGCGGTGTCGCTTGAACCTGTGCCAGGTTGTGCGTGCTGTTGCAGTCGCCGGTCGGTTTGGCGCAGTTGTTCGGCTTCGTGACGGAGGCGCTGTTGTATGCGGGCACCCATCTCGGTGTCGAAGCTGCCGCGCATTTGCACAGACCCGTCATCCCCGGCCCAGAATCGCACGTGACGGTCCCGCCTATGACGACGATGCTGAGCGGCGAGATCTTCGGCGCTTAGCTGGCGTGTGGTCCAGCGTTGAGCCGCCCGAGCGAACTCATCTTCCGGCAAGGCCTTGGCCATCTGTACCAACTCAACAGAGTTCTGTACAGCGTCATGGCCAATCTTGCGAGCCGCTTGCAGCAACTTGTCAGCATTAGCAAAGCTGATCTCTCCAGCAGCGACCCCACTCTGAGCAGTGGGCAACTGCGCTAGCTCTTTATCGGTGCGTACTTTGCGGGCCGCGTCACTACGCGACAGGCCACCAACTTGGTTGAGTAGCCCTGCTCCGCCATCGCCGTGACGCTCACGCTGCGCAACCTGCGACGCTGCCTTCGCCTCGAGAAGATCGAAACGAGACCGCAGCGGCTTCGCTAGACCCAGAACCTGCCGCAATTCCGCAGTAGGCGCTGACTCAACCTCATCAAGAGCAGCATTGAAAAACTCAAACGCCTGCAACACCTGCGAATACATGTATAAACCATACCACACACCAGACACAAGAACGAGTATTTGTTAAGGCGTGGTTCTCCAACTTGGAGGCGGCTAATCGCCAAGTGCTAGCCAGTGGCTACGAGCTCGCTACAGCACGCTCGTCTGATAGACAGCTCCACAGCCCAGCCGGTCACTAGGCCAATCCCCTCGGCACGCCGCGCGGTACTCTGCACAGCCGTTTCGGCACCGGACGATTCTGCTGGGGTCGCGCGTCGGCATGTAGGTGGCAAGAGCAGCGATGGCACGGTGATAATTTGGTGTGTACGGGGCCTCGATAGCGAGCGATCGTATAGAACGATCGTTTGGCTCAACGCAAGCCAGGAACGGCATCGGCTTGCTGAATTCGCGCTCTATCCGTCGTCGGTTGTTGTACCTACGTTCGGGGTAAAGGCTGATGAGGGTGTTCCGGCGCCTTGTAGCGCTGCTGCTGCACGTTCGTTTTCGAAGATCTTTGTCAAGATTGCTTTGCCAGCCCGGTCGAAGTACTCCCGGTTCGCGATGACGTGCTGGTTGGACTCAACCATTGAGTCGAGCTGGCCGTTGACTGCTGGGATGACGTGGCGCGCTACTAGGTCCCAACTGCGGAACATTGCCTCCGGTTCGGCCCAGTCGTTGACGAATCCCATCATCACACCGAAGCCGCCAGTGATTTCCCGCATTCGCAGGATGTTCTCGATGAGATCGTCAGGCGTCCCAATGACACCGGCAGACGATTCGGGGTTGGCGTAGAAGTCGATCGCTTCGGACGTTGAACCCAGCGGTTCAAGCCCGGGGCGCTGCAACGTGGCGACGTTGTAGTCGTTGTGCCAGCGCAGCAGCCCGTGTTCCACGTCTCGGCGGGCCTGCTCGCGGGTGAGCGCTATATGGAAGTTGAACATCACCCGCCAGTTGGCACGGTCCACACTGTTGTTGTGCTCTGCGGCGGCTTCCTCGGCGAAGCTCCACTGAAGCGGCAGCGATGCCAGACCTTCGGTGGACATTGAGCCAATCGACAGCACACCGAGGCCGTGCTTGCCAGCCAGCGTCATACCCGAAGGGCTGATCATGGACGCCGTCACCATCGGAATCTTGTGCTGGTAGGGCAGGATTTGCAGCTTTGCGTCATACATCGAGAACCAGTCGCACTCGTAGGTGAAGCGCTCGCCTCCGGCCAACAACCGCTGGATCACAGGTATGGCTTCGTCCTGGCGGTCTCTAAGCACCATCGGGTCAATGCCGAGGGTGTGCGCATCGGACGGCAGCGCACCCGGCCCGGTGCCGAGCATCGCCCGCCCAAAGCTCATCTGGTCAAGCTGAACGATGCGCTGGGCCACGTTGAAGGGGTGGTGATAGGGAATCGAGGTGACGCCGGTACCCAACTTGACACGTCCAGTGCGCACCGCCGCGGCGGCCAGGAACATCTCGGGCGATCCGATGGTCTCCCAGCCCGTTGAGTGATGCTCGCCGCACCAAAACTCGTCGTAACCCAACCGGTCCAGATGCACCACGAGGTTGAGATCCCTCTGCAACTGCAGAGCGGGACTCTCCCCGGGAAGGTGATGTGGTGCCAAGAACGCTGCAAATTTCACGTCGGCGACCCTACCGAAGCGCCTAGACGATGGTGCCCGACTTCTTCGGAGGCTTGCGCTCGGCCGGAGTCGGCGTGGGTAGGTCGCTGGCGAGAAACAGCGGTCCGGCGACGATCCGGTCGAGCAGGTCTGCAGCCTGCGGGGTGACTTCAACGGTGTGCTCGATGATTGATAGCACCAGAAGTAACTCGTCGGTTTGAGTCCACCGGGTGGGACGGATGTCGTCTAGCGGACTGGACTTCCTGCCATTGCGCGTGCGCATGCGGTAACCGAGCCAAGACTTGAGGACCTTGAGACCGGATACCTCGAACTCCCATACCTCTGGGGCAACGGGACCGAAGGCTCCATCTCCGACTGACAGGGTTTGAGTCGCAGCATCGTAACCGAAGCGTTCCGGCATCTCGCCCACGGGCCGAACTTCCTTCGCATTGCCAGCTGGTAAACCCTGGCGGCGGGGGGGGGGGGGGGGTACGCGCTCGCCCCACGTATGCCACCACAGCAGATCGCGACCCAGAGCCACGGCTTCTGCAAAGAGCTCAGGGTCCCGAGTGATCGGAACGCGGACAGGACCAGCCGCTTCGGCCAGTCGCTCACCAAATTTGTTGCTGAAGGCCGACGTTGCCCCTAGGGCGTACATGTAAGCGAGCACATCCTCGGCAGCAACGTCGGACCTGAGTCCATGGCTGAGAGCTGATACCAAACCTAACGTCATGTTCGGCGTTGTCGCGGCTCCATCGCGATAGAGAGGCATCACATTCTTGGCACCGTAGGAGCCTCGGAAGTGATGTAAGTCAGGTACGTAGGGCGTGGCGGTCAGGACCGGGCCTTGGCCGAACTTTGTTGACGTAAGAGTAGTTAGGTATACCTGCTGCGGGCCGCGCACATCCCATAGCGAGCGTTTTGGGGCATCTACTACCCGCATATCAGCGACAATGTACTGTCGATCGAAACTCCGGTAAGCGTAACGCTCAATCGCCTCCGGCGGATCATGAGCTCGAAGTGCGGAGATACCCAAGAGCTTGTCACCGTTACCGAGGAGACTATCGAAACTCTTATCCAGCTTGCGGCTTCCCGTCTCACGAAGCAGCGCTCGCTGTTCAGCGGATGCACCGGCCAAGAGATTTTTCCACCGTTCCCGTAGTACAGTTTCAGTTTCGGCTATCGGCCAGGTTCGTTTTGCCTGACAACCAGAATAATGCCATGGGAGTAAATCAGTTAGCTCTGGCCAGTCAAAATATGTGCTGTCGCTCAGGGGCGTGAAATTATCCAATCCTAAGCCTGATACCTCCTCGGTGATCAATGCAAGACTAAGATCACGTAAGCGCTGCAATTTCTCGGATCTGGTGCCCGCGACTCGGAGATACCTTACTATACAATCCTCAGCATGCTCTGTTCTGGTTCGGATTCCAATCCCGATGGCTACAGGGGTTTGGATATCAAAGATGTTATCCTCCTTGAGAGCACCGCGGCCCTCTCCACCTAGATCCACAATCCATATTTCATCGAAGCGATCCCTGAGCAAATGGCGCAATCCGCCCATTGAAACACCATCTAGGTATGAAGACGCGGTTATGAAGGCTACAACACCGGGACCTGGAGGCAATTCGGTAGCTTGCCAAAGTGCCCAGCGCCAAAAATACACATAGTCGTTATAGACATTCTTCAGATGGTGGCCCTGGTCAGCTTGCTTCATTGGTTCAGCAATTGCATCAATCAAGGGCAAGAGGCCTTTAACACCATACCTTACTACGCCGCCCTTACGTTTGCTAGTGTCACCAACTTCCTTCTGTTCACGATCATAGGGTGGGTTGCCAACTACCACCGTGAACCGCTCACTCTGCTTGAGTTTGGCAGCCCTTTCACCCTCGTGCGCTACGGGGTCCAGCATTGTTGTGAATTGTGCTTCCCCGTCGGGATGATTCAGGGTGTTGGTCAGAAAGATCTGTTTGGCATGATCGCCTACGCCGTGTTCGTGGAGTTCGAGGGCCACTTTGAGGTGAGCAATCGCATAGGGTGCCAGCATGAACTCGAACGCATGCATCGACCTGAGTACATGGTCCCTTAGGTGAGTAGGCCAGTTGTTCCCGGTGTAGGACCGTCTGGCGCTCTGGAGCCATTCCACGAGGAACGTTCCAGTGCCGGTTGCCGGGTCGATCATGGAGACAAAGGGCTTAGCGGGATCAACACCTTTGGGCACCTCGAAACCGTTGCGTTCGGCTACCTGTTGCCACGTGGCGGAATCAGCGACGCCCATCTCCAGGTTGAAATGGCTCTTCATTACTTCATCGACTGCACGAACTATGAACTCAACTGCAGGACGTGGAGTGTAAAATGCACCGGCCTTTAAGCGTGTCTTGGGGTCGTATTCTTCTAGAAAATTCTCGTAGAAATGAACTATTGGATCGCCACCTCGTATCGTGCTGTCTACTTGGTCAAGCATTGCCTCGACGTTGGTCTCGCGCAGATCTGCCACGAGTTGAGGCAGGTCGTTACCGGTCAGGTTATGGCTCTCAACCTGATCTTGCACTTTCTCGAAGAAGGCCTCCAAGAAAGGGTTAGCTAACGGCACCGTTGAGTAAATCGGGCTGGAACCGAAGTCTTCGGGATTGGTTACCCGGCTGCTGAGCATTCCGTACACCATGGTCTGGGCGCACATATCGGCGAACTCGTCGTCGTCGACATCGCTGACTAGCTGTGTGCGTATCTCATGCATTAGATCTGAGAAGGGTCCAGAGCCAGCCTCGGCATCAAGTGCATCATTGATTTGCGCCCGCAACTGGCGGGCTGTGCTCGCCATTCGCTCGGCAAGTCTTTTCGCATCCTTGATCTGCTGTCCGGGTCGCAGTTTGAATGCCTGGCGCCATCCTTGCCGCCAGGTCTCGGTGTCGTGCTCATGGATAGGCCAGGCCAGATTTGGTAGCAGCTCCTCATCCAAGCGCTTCAGGTGTCTGTCTGGCGAATGCGCAGGGCACCACGAGAGCGACTTGAATTGAGCATCAGCGGGACTGGTGCCATCGAACGCGACCAAATGCAATTCGACCAGTTCAGTGGCGCCGGTGATGACTGCAAACAGTAAGTCGTTGAGATGCCAAGTGCGATTTGAGCCTCCCGCCGAGGAGCGCCTCTTATGAACGAGGGCTCGCAGCATGCGGCGTACTTGGGTATGGGGGAGCTTTGAGCCGGTGAATTGCAGAAAGAACACTCCCCATGGTTGATTGGCGGTCAACGGCTGCATCTGCTGCAAGCGCCTCAGCTTCGGAACCTGGATCTCTGGGATACCTAGCTCTTCAGGTGTAAAGTCGTATGTGACAGAGCTAAGGTCCTCGTCTTCCAGCGATTCCAACAGAACCTCGGGCCACCCTTGCACGTCTACCAGATAGCTGAGGAGTTGTATGTGGGTGCGAACTTGCCGTAATGGGCTTATGGAGTCGCGGGTGCTTACGTTATATGGCATCAGGTGAGCTCCATCCAGCAGTACAGTTTCGGATCAGGGTGGTCCATAGGTGCGTTGATACTCTTTAGATATGTGTTATGCACGTGCTGGCGCACACGCGTGCGGATTTCACTAAGGGTTCGACGAGGGATTATGCAATGGCGAGGAGTATTTGGCTTGGAGCGGATGCTCTGAGCGATCGTTGTGACATCGGCTGGTGAGTCGATCACAGTGTCGTCTTCGAGGTCATAGAAATACCATACGGTTGGTCCCGCCTCGAGTGTGAACTTGCCCTCGGAGTTGTCCATCGCTGGCAGCGAATAGCAGAAGAACACTCCGCGAGCACCTTCTCGGCGCTTGCGGCGGCCTGAGAACACAGAGCCTGGAAAGGCATCGAGACGCTCAGCGAGGTCGGGATTGTCCTTGAGCAGTTTCTGATACTCTAAGTGTAGAGCCTCGGTCGCCGATTGCTCTCCCTCATAGTTGACGTTAAACTCGCGCAGCGGTTCGTATTCGTCGTCTGGATGAAGAAACTTGCCGGTCTCTATGCCCAGTGTGTTTGAGATGAGCAGGGTCTTTCCGGTGACCTTCTTGTATAGCTCCAGGATTCGCTCGAGGTCGTCGGGAGGCAGGAAGTTCCAGTAGTGGATAACGCCTCGATCTTTGCCTATGTCGGGATGTTCGACCTTGAGCTGCGCTTCTATCTCGGGGTTCATGCGCCGATCCACCCTGCCGATGCGCTGCATTAGCCGCACAGGGTTCCAGTGCAAGTCGTAGTTGATGAGCCGGGTGGCATCCTGGAGGTTCAAACCTTCAGACAACACATCGGTGGATACCAAGACCTGGATCTCGTCGTGGCCGCGGCTAGCCAGTTCTGTACTGCTTGATCCGTTGTAGTAGGGAGAGAATTGGCGGATTACATCCGCTCGGTTGAGCTTGGAGCCGCTGTCCATACGAGCCAACCCTTCAATGCCTACCGCTCGAAGTTGGCTCTCGAGGTAGCGAGCTGTCTCAGCAAACTCGGTGAAGATGAGAGTCTTGCGCCCCGCCAACTCATGAGAACTCAGAAGTTTGATCAGTCTCTGAACCTTATCATCCTGATCTGGAGTAAGTTGGCTGGTTGCTTCTAGGAACTGGACAATCTCGTCTAGATCAGCAAAAGTCGCATTCAGAATTTTGGCTACGTCGTATTCTTCGCGAGGTAGGAGCGCTGCCGCCTCCAACAATTCAGGAGGGATTATGTCCTCATCGGCCTCGTCTTCTACTGTATCTTCAATATCGCCAAAGTTGAGTTCGAGCTGAGTCTCTGGTCGATAGTCGATCGCCTTCTTGCGCTGCTGCTTCCACGCTTCTAGCCGTTCTTGCTCTTCGCCTGGCTCGCTGTTCTTCTCAACGAAAGCCAGCAGCTTGCGCATCATTCGCTCTAGTGATTTCTCGAATGCGTACACCGAGCTTTCGAATCGCTTTAGGAACATTGTGCGAATCAAAGCCACTACCTGACGCTGACGGTTCTCATCGAATGAATCTATGTCCTCTGGGCCGATGTAGTGTGCAAGTGGATAGTAGATGGCTAGCGAAAATAGCGGGTCGTCGCGGCGACACGCTCGCTCGAACATGCCGAGCACCTTCTGATAATGCGAACCGATTGAGTATTTGGCTACTTGCGGTGCTTTGCGTTCTGGGAAAGCGGCCGATTCACCAGTTTCTTGCAGTTGGCTCTCCTTGGCATACGCCCGGCTGCGTTGCACCACGAGCGCATCAAAGACCACGTCATCTGCCAGGGCTTGCTGAGCCCGGGGCGTCATTCCTTCCACTAATGCTGACTCACCGGCAGAACCCCTAGCCGAGCCGTTGCGGTAGCTCTCGTCATTGGCCAGGGACTCCTGAAGCTCACGTTCCATCCGGTTGAAGTGAGCTGACAGATTGTTGATCCCCAGGCTGCGGGCGAAATAGGCATCGTTGCCGCGAGTAAACAGCTCCGCCATGTGGCGGAAATCCGCCAGCCGGTTGTTGACAGGCGTAGCGGTTAGCAGGAACACTAGTTTGGAACGCTGAGTGCTATCCAGCAGGTCGTAGAGGCGCCAGTAGCGAGACTTGCGCTCCTGATCCAGCCCGTCTTGATCGTCCGCGCCACCGGTGCCCTTTGTGCCCCGGTTTCTGAAGTTGTGAGCCTCGTCAATAATCACCGCGTCCGCTAGTTCGGTTATCCGCTTGAACCTCTCGGGAAAATCGTGGCCGCGACCCAGGTCAGTGTGGTTGAACACGCTTAGGCTGGAGAAGTCCTGCCCACCGCCCATCCCGCCGATGTGGGGCAGCCAATCTCTCAGATGCGGCTCCCACACACCCTCGCGAGCTGCTTTCGGGGCGAACAGCACCACGCGCTTGTTTTCGTGAAGCACCAAACGCTCAATGAGCATCAAACCTACGAACGTCTTGCCCAGGCCGACGCCGTCGCACAAGAAGGCGCCGCCATGCTGGCGGGCGATCTTCATTAGCGACCAGTAGGCCTCCTGCTGATAGCGGTCGAGCTGGCCGAACACTCGGGAACCCGTCTTGTCCCATTCGCCTGCAGTGAGTTCGCGGCCGCGGAACAGCTCGTGCAGCGACTTGGCGTAGACATCGAATGGCGAGAACTCGGCGGTGTGGCGGGTGATCGTGCGCAGTATCTCCTGCGACACGTCTTCGGCCTGGGCCCAGTGACCGTCGAACCATTCCTGTAGCTGAGCGACCTCTCGGCCGCTCTGCACTTGGATGTTCAACTCGATGTTCTTGGTGAGGCCCGCCTTGGTAAAGTTGCTTGAACCCACGAGGGCCTGGGCACCTACCACGTCGTACTTGGCGTGAGTGATGTAGGCCTTGGCGTGGAACTTGTTGCGCCGAAAGACTCGACATTCGATCTTGCGAGTGGCGATGGCCTCCACTACGGCTTCCACGCCTTCGAGAAAGGGGTTCGAGCGTTTCTCGCCTTCGAGGCTCTCGTCAAGAAGACCGACCCGCTCTTGTAGTGCCTCGGCGAAGGCCTGGTGCGTGCGTAGCGACACCTCATCACCCATGAGCAGTCGGATGCCCTCCAACTGCTGCCACCGACCGTCAAGTGCAAGTAGGGCACCGATCTCGAAGAAGCCGGTCGCGATATCAAACGAACGAGCCAGCTCGCTCCACTGGCGCAGATATTCGAGCCCAGTCCAACCCGACACGCTGTTGTCGACGATGAACAGATTGCCATCACCGGTATCGCTCACGGGCAAGAATGTAGTCAGGCGCTGCTACACGACCTTCTGACAGCCAGGTGAGGCCCGGCGACATAGGGGCGGCGTAGGGTTCGATGTTTAGGGTTCGATTAGTGGTCCGGGGCTCAAGCGGGTGAGACTTTGGAACAAGGATCGCACTAGCTCCGCGTTGCCCGCCACTGCTTCTGATGACAACGCCGCGGCGTCATCTAGAGCGGCTGCCAGGGTTGATCGCTCGCATCGGATTGAGGCCGCAGCGTTTGGGTCGGTTGTATTGGCTCGGTGGTGGATAGCGGATCGGCCTATACCCAGAACATGATCCTCGCCGAGATCACTCAAGTGAACGTTGATCGTGAACGGCCCAGCAGCAAAAGCCGCCGGATCAAAACGTACCCCGATGACGTCCATTAGGTGCTCGGCTGTCATTGCTTGGGACATCTCGCGGGTTGGCAATCGGCGCCACTCGGGCGAACCTTGCCGAAGGTCCTGCGCACCCATCAGATAGGCGTTGCGCCACGTCGCCGACTCGGACTGGTATCCGAGTTGCTCCAGCGCATCGGCCTGCAGCATCCGAGCTTCGCTGTTTGACGGGTCTGCGAACACGACATGGTTGACCACCTGGGCCACCCAGCGATACTCGCCCCGGTCAAAACACTCGCGGGCCTTGGCTAGTACGGCTTCGGCGCCTCCCATGAACTCCACGTACTTGCTGCCAGCCTCAACTGGAGGCAGGGGATCCAGGTTGGCCGGGTTGCCGTCGTACCAGCCCAAGTAGCGGTTATAGACCGAACGGAGGTTGTGAGACACCGTGCCGTAGTAGCCGTGGACATGAGACTGATTGAATTCAGCAGGTAGCTGCAACTCCGCCGCAATCTCGGTTGGCCGACGTCCCATATTGGCCAAACGCATCGTCTGGTCGTGCATCCACCGGTAAACGTCTCGCTGCATTGACAAGAACGCCCGTACGTCTTCGGTGCCGAAACGAGGCCAATGGTGGCTGGCGAACATGACATCGGTGCGGTCACACCACATATCCATGGCCGCTTGGATGTACTTGCTCCACGCCAGCGCATCACGAGTTTGCGCACCACGAATCGGATACAGATTGTGGAGCGTGTGGGTGCAGTTCTCTGCCATGCATAGCAGCCGCTTGTCCGGGAACCAGAAGTTCATCTCGGCAGGCGCCTCGGCATCGGGCGTGTTCTGGAACACAATCCGGATGCCGCTCAGGGTGCGTTCTTCGCCGGTTTCGGAAATGGAGTCGGTGGGTGCCAACAAGTCGGAGCGGGCCAATCCGAGCATCGAACCCAGACCGCAATCAACGTGGCCAAGCGGTCCCGGCGGCAGCAGAGGCCCGAACTGATAGGCGGCCCGGCGGCCCATGATCGGCCCAGCAATCACGAACTCGCTCACCACCTCTTCTAGGAATCCGTCGGGCGCCACGATCTGCACATCGCCGCTGGCGACGGCCTCTGGGGTAGTGACACCCAGCACGCCGCCGAAGTGGTCGGAGTGGGAGTGGGTGTAGATGATTGCGTTCACCGGGCGCGCGCCGAGTGTTCGATTCGCTAAGTCCAATGCGGCTGCCGCCGCTGGTGCATTCGTCAACGGATCGATAATCAACCAACCGTCGGTGCCAGCCAGAAACGTGATGTTGGCAATGTCATAGCCACGAACCTGCCAAACACCAGGGGCAACCTCAAACAGACCATGGTGAACATTGAGACGCGCTTGGCGCCACAGGCCGGGATGCACCGAAGGTGGCGCCTGCTGGGAATCGCTTACGAACTGATGGCGAGCCACGTCAAACACGACATGGTCGCCCATCGTCACTCGGCCGCCCTCAAGTTGGGCGATTAGGCCGCGGGACGCCCTTTCGAAGTCTCCTGGATCGTCAAAGGAGATGGTCGCTCCCGACCCCGCTGCTCCGTTTCGGGCTGCCTCATTGGCAGCGATGGTGAACGCCGTGGGTTGCTGGGGTTCGCCGCTGTGCGCTGGTGCCTCATCGGAAGCTGAACTTGAGGCCGCCTCAGATATGGCCGTATCGGATTGAGCTGTCTCAGATGCAGGGGACATAGGCAGTCTCTAGCACCTCGGCTGAGCATGATTGCGCGACGGTCAGGTTGACTCGCCAGCAGAACCCAACTAAAATTAGGGAGATGAACTTCACCGTCACGCCGACGGGCGCGGCACTGGGAGCCTTCGTGTCGGGCCTCAAGCTGGGCGAGGTTGACGGCAGCGTGGCCCGTGACCTCATCAATGCCCTGGGCCAACATGGTGTTTTGTTCTTCCGCGACCAAGAACTGTCGCCCACCGATCACATCGCGTTCGCACAGTCGCTGGGCGAGATTGACGTAAACGCCTTTTTTGCGCCCAACGACGACTATCCCGAAATAGCAGAAGTGCGCACCCGACCCGAGAACACCTACGTGATCGGCGAGGCGTGGCACACCGATCACTCATATGAGGAGGCGCCAGCACTGGGATCAGTTCTGGTGGCTCGCCAGCTTCCGTCGTGTGGCGGCGATACCGCGTTCAGCTCCATGTATGCGGCCTACGAAGGACTGTCCGACGGCATGAAGGAGACGCTGTGTGGGTTGCGCGCCGTGCATTCCTCATACCAGGCGTTCGGTGTGGATGTGGCGCAACTGGACGAGTCTGAGCGCAACGAACGCTTCAAGGACAACTACCCCTTCGGTCCTGATGTGGTGCATCCGGTTGTCATCTCTCACCCGGTGAGCGGTCGACCGGTGCTTTATGTGAATCGCAGTTTCACCACCCACTTTGAGGGATGGACTGCCGAGGAGAGTCGCCCGTTGCTGGATTTTTTGTTTGAGCATGGCGCAAAAATTGAGTTCACGTATCGGTTCCAGTGGGAACCAGGCTCGGTTGCGATCTGGGACAACCGCTGCACCTGGCACAAGGCACTCAACGACTATCGGGGCGAGTCGCGGCTGATGCACCGCATCACACTCAAGGGCTGCGCTCTAGCTGCATAAGCACCACAGCACCCGCCATATTCGCACAGTCGTCGCCCCCAGTCATTGTGGGCACATTGCTGAACGGGCACTATCTGCTAAACGGTCACCATGCGAGATCGTGCCCGTCCCCAAATCACCGCTGCCGAACGAACTCCATACTGGGAGCCTCGACCCGCGCCGCCCCATGCCGCTCCGAACATCGTGGTAATCGTGCTGGACGACACCGGCTTCGCGCAGCTCGGTTGCTACGGCAGCGAAATCGAAACGCCGAACTGCGATCGGCTAGCAGCGGGCGGGTTGCGATACACCAACTTCCACACCACCGCTCTGTGTTCGCCGACGCGGGCGTGTCTGCTCAGCGGCCGGAACCATCACTCAGTCGGTATGCGGTTCCTCTCGAACGTTGACACCGGCTTCTCAAACTGTCGCGGCGTCATCTCACCTTCAGCAGCCACCTTCGTTGAGGTGCTGTCTAGCCACGGTTACGCAACCTTCGCTCTGGGCAAGTGGCACCTGGCCAACCTTGAAGACTGCGGACCGGCCGGACCGTTCGACCATTGGCCTCTGCGCCGAGGATTCGACCGCTTCTATGGCTTCCTCGGCGGTGCCACCGATCAGTTCTCGCCAGAGCTGGTGATCGACAATCATCCCGTTGATCCGCCGAATGAACCCGGTTATCACCTCTCGGCCGATCTGGTGGACCAAGCCATCTCAATGATTGCCGCCCAGCAAGCCACCGCGCCGTCGCGCAAATTCCTGACCTACCTGGCTTTCGGTGCCACGCATTCGCCTCACCAAGCGCCGCGGCCGTACCTAGACAAGTACCGAGGGCGCTTCGATGCGGGATGGGACCAAGCGCGTGAGCGCTGGTTCGAGCGCCAAAAAGAACTCGGCGTGGTGCCCGCTGAAGCTGAGCTGTCGCCGCGCAACCCGGGTGTGGAGCCTTGGGAAAATCTAGACACAGAATATCGGCGTCTCTACTGCCGTATGCAAGAAGCCTTCGCCGCGTTCCTAGATCACACAGATGAACAGATCGGTCGGCTGGTCAACTTCCTGGAAAACGCCGAACTACTTGACGACACGTTGATTGTGTTGCTGAGCGACAACGGTGCCTCGCAAGAAGGCGGTCGGCATGGCCTGATCAACGAGAACGTGTTCTTCAATCGCAAGCGAGCGCAGGTGGAAGACATGATTGCGCACATAGATGAGATTGGCGGGCCGAATCTCTACAACAACTATCCGTGGGGCTGGGCGCAAGCTGGCAACACGCCGCTGCGGTTCTACAAGCAAAACACCTACGAAGGCGGAGTCCGTGACCCACTTATCGTTCACTGGCCCAGTGGCATCGCCGACGCAGGCGGCATACGCGACCAGTACCACCATGTCATCGACGTAATGCCCACGATTCTGGACGTTGTCGGGGTAGAAGCACCGACCCATTTCCGTGACGTTGAGCAGCAACCGGTGGAAGGCGTGACCATGGTGCCGACGTTCGACACCGGCAGCGCTTACACACCATCGGCCCGAACCGTCCAGTATTTCGAGATGCTCGGCCACCGAGCCATCTACGCCGATGGCTGGAAAGCCGTCACCATGCACCGCCAAGGGACGCCTTTCGAGTCAGACGATTGGGCCTTGTATGACACCCGCAACGACTTCGCCGAGATCCACGACCTGGCAGAGAGCCACCCAGACAAGCTGCGAGAGCTCATCGAGTTGTGGTGGACAGAAGCTGACCGCTACAACGTGCTGCCGCTGGATGACCGCGGTGTGGAGTTGTTTGTGCTGCGCCGTCCCGGTGCCGATACCGAGGCAACTGTTCAGCGATTTCCCGCTGGGGTGCCGCACCTAGACCGCTTCAAGGCACCCGATATTCGGAATCGTTCGTATGAGATAGCGGCATCGGTGGATACGACAACTGGCACAGACGGCGTGTTGGTGGCTAGCGGGTCCAGATCAGGTGGGATGGTGCTCTACGTCAACGATGGCCGGTTGACCTATGAGTACAACTACCTGGGTCAACCGTATGTGGTGCGAGCCGACCAGACGGTGCCCGCTGGCGAGACTCAGCTTGGAGTGCGCTATATCAAACACAGCGAACACGTCGGTGTGGCGACCTTGTGGCAGCGCGACAGCGGGGGACAGACAAGCGAGCTGGGTTCTGTCGAGATGAACACAATGCCGTTTAGGCAGGCTCTCTACGGCATGGATGTGGGACGCGATTTAGGCCCCACGGTGAGCACGTCCTACGAAGGACCCAACCAGTTCAGCGGGACGCTGCACTGGGTCGAGTTCCGCCTGCACAATGACCGCGAAGACCTGAGAGCAGCGGCTGAAGTAGAAGCCGAGAACGCGCTTGTCGATCAGTAGCTGTCGCGCTGGGCGGAGTCGCTGGGCCGGGTCGCTGGGCCGAGTGACGGGTGCGCTCCGGCTGGCGGCGCTCTTAGCGCAGCGAGTTGGCGCCAGCTAGCCAGCGTCAGCGAGTTCTAGCCAGTTCTAGCCAGTGGGAGTTCGCTGCCGATCTAGCTGGATGACGGGAAGCGGATCGGCAAGTGCCGGGGCCCGCGGACTTGACCGCCCGCCCAGGTGACCTCGGCAGGTTCACTGACCTCGAAGTCGGGGATGCGGCGGAACCAAGTGCGCAACGCTATGTCCATCTCAAGTCGGGCCAGATTTGATCCGGCGCAACGGTGTATGCCAGCACCGAAAGCAACATGGCGATTTTGGGGCCGATCCAAGATCACCTCGTCTGGGCGTTCAAACATCTCTGGGTCTCGATTTGCGCCAGGGAAGTTCATCAGCACTTTGCTTCCCTCGGGAATGGTCACGTCGCCGATCGTTACATCGGCTGCCGCCTCGCGAGCCATAGTGACCGGCGCATAGAACCGCAGCAGTTCCTCAATGGCGGTCGGCCACAGTTCGGGTTCGGCGACCATACGTTCGCGGTCGGCGGGGTGGGTGCCGAAGTGCCAGAGGGCCGAGCCGATTGAGCTCCAGGTGGTGTCGATGCCTGCAATCAACTGCAGGTTGAGCATGCCGATCACCATGATTGGATCGATCGGGTTGCCTTCGTGATCGGTTCCCGCCAGCAGTGACGAGACGAAACCGTCGTCGGGATTCGCGATCTTTTCCTGAACGACTTCGTTGAAGAACTTCCGGATCACCAGCCGATATTCGAGGCGTAGCTCCGGATCGGCCAGTCCGAGTTCAAGCACACATCGCACCCAATGGGTGAACTCGTCCACCCGGCTCTCGTCCACCCCGAGTAGGTGAGCAATCACCCTCGGCGGGATCTGCTGCGCGTATTGGCCAGCACCGTCAACTTTGCCCGCGCCAATGAAGTCGTCAATCAGTTGGTCGGCTAACTCCTGCGTGTATTGCCTATGCGCCTCGACTGCTTGGGGCGAGAAGTGTGGAAGCAGCAGTCGGCGTGTCCAGCCGTGAATCGGCGGATCTTCTGATATGGGCGCTGCGTTCGTGCCGTATTTTTGGTAGATCGGGTCGTTGCGAAGCTCTTCAATCACCTCGGGCGGTGGAGAGGTCACCAACACATCGCTGCTTGACATCTCCGGCACCATCTTGGCGAGTGCTTGAACATCGTCGTAGCGGGTAGGCAGAAAGGAGCCGCCCCAGCGTTCGGTATGAGCGATCGGGCAGCGTCCGCGCAGCTCGTCCCAGACGGGTGCTGGATCGCGGACGTAGCCGGAATCGAATATGTCGTAGTCGGTTGCCCAGTCTTCTATGGGTGCGGTGTCGGCCATGTGGCTAATCTAGGTCCGGGGGAAGGCTATGGCAGGCCTACCGGGGGCTCACCGCGGTATGGAGTTCTGCATGGAGCGTCCGGCAGGCCGAGGAGGTACGCCAGTCATGCGCATAGACGCAGTGATACCAAAACAGTACGAGCGCATCCGCGTTGAGCCTGTGACCGGCACCATCGGTGCTGAGATCGTGGGCGTGGATCTGCGGGAGCTAGACGACGAGCTAATCGCCGAGCTGCATGATGCGTGGATGGACCACAAGGTTCTTTTCTTTCGAGACCAGCATCTGACCCAAGCCCAACATGTCGCCTATGTAAGCGCATTCGGTGAGTTGGAGGTTCATCCCTTCACGCGCAACGTCGACGAGCACCCCGAGATCATTGTGCTGGAGTCCACCGCGGAGAAGTTCGAAGCGGCCGAGACCTGGCACTCGGACGTGACCTTCCGCGAGTGCCCACCGCTTGGCTCAATTTTGCTGGCGCGGATCGTGCCTACCTATGGCGGCGACACCTGCTGGGCCAACATGGAGCTGGCCTACGAGCAGTTGCCCGACGACATCAAGGAACAGATTGATGGCCGCTACGCCATCCATTCGTTTGTCAAGGCGTTCGGACGCAACATGAGCGAGGTGGAGCGGGTGAAGGCTGCTGAGGACTACCCCGAACAAAAGCACCCCATAGTTCGGACTCACCCCGTGACCCAACGCAAGGGCCTCTACGTGAACCGGCCTTTCACGCTCACGATTGACGGGATGACACCCGAAGAAAGCCGTCCGTTGCGACGCCGCTTGTTCGCCCAGGCCAGCGAACCTGAGTTTCAGTGTCGGTTCCGCTGGCGGCCAGGCTCAATCGCGCAGTGGGACAACCGCTGTACGCAGCACTACGCCGTGCCAGACCATGGTGGTCTGCATCGTCGAATGGAGCGGGTCACGCTGCTCGGCGACCGTCCAGTTTGAGTCCCGACTCCAACACGATTAGTCCAGCGAAAGACGTCCAGCAAGAAGACCCGGCAGCCGAAATCCAACAAGAGAAATCCGGAAGAGAAATCCAGTCTGAGAAGCGTCGCTGAGACTAAGCCACACCAGGACTAAGGGGACTAGCAATGACCTACACCGATGATGCCACCAGCGATGCCCCGCTTATGGCGCCCGTTGACGATTTCGCGACGGATTGGGATTTCAACGACCCGGCCTGGGTGAACGATCCGTTTCCCATCTGGGCGGACTTGCGCGAACGCTGTCCGATGGCCCATACGCAGCGTTTCAACGAAGGTGTCTGGTTGCCGCTGCGCTATGACGACATTGTCTCCATCGCTGGCGACACCGAAACTTTCTCTAACGTGCATCACGGCATTCGGCGTGGAGGCACAGCGGATCGTGGCTACTTCCCACCGATCAACAGCGACCCACCTGAGCATTTGGAGATTCGCAGAACGCTGTTGCCGTTTTTCGCACCTAGACGTATCGAACGTTGGCGTGAACGTATAGCAGCCGACTGTGAGCAACGCGTTCAAGTGATCGTTGAGCGTGGGCGTGGCGATGCAGCCGTTGAGTACAGCCAGCACATTCCGGTTGGGGCAATCGCGGCCATCTTGGGAGTAGACCCTGCCGATGGCGACCGCTTCCGTGGCTGGATCCGACAGATGCTCCAAGTCGGTGTAGACGATGCAGCAGCCATGCAACAGGGGGTGGCGGAGGTTCGCGAGTACATGCGGCGCACGATGATTGAGCGCCGCAGTACACCCGGTGATGACCTGATAAGCCACCTCGTAACCACCGACATGGGCGGCGAACCGCTGCCAGATGACCTCATTGAGCGAATGCTGGTGTTGCAGCTCGTGGCAGGCATTGACACCACTTGGAGTTCCATCGGTGCGGCGTTGTGGCACCTAGCAGTTCACGAAGAAGACCGTCGCCGACTCGTAGCAGAACCCGAGTTGCTGCCAACAGCCATTGAGGAGCTACTTCGTGCCTACGCGCCGGTCAACGTAGCGCGACGTGTCACCGCCGAGACAGAGATGAACAGCGTACGGATGTGTCCCGGAGATCATCTGATGATGACGTTTCCAATCGCTTGCCGGGATCCGCAGAAGTTTGACCGAGCCGACGAGGTGATCCTCGACCGCGCCGAAAATCGGCACCTCGCTTTCGGATCGGGCATACACAGATGCCTCGGCTCGAATCTGGCACGTCTGGAAATGGAAGTCGCGCTTGAGACGTGGCTCAGGCACATTCCCGAGTACTCACTCGCCGAAGGAGCTGATGTCACCTGGTCCACGGGCCAGATCCGCGGTCCGCGGTCAGTCCCCGTTGTTGTGGACACCGAGTAGAGCGCAGACGCTTCCCGCCAAACTTCAATGCTGAGTCAACCTAACGCTGAGTCGCTCCAGCGCTGAGTCCCGCAGCGCGGTCGCTGGGTCGCTGGGTCCCGAATCGGGTCCTCGCAGTGTTCGCCCAAATGACACTGCGGGGTGCGCTGTTGCATGGTGCGCTGTGAACTCCCTGCGACTATCGTGCCGCGACTATTGTGCAGCCACTCGGCTAGCGCCGCGTGTTCCAGGGCGTGGCGCAACAAACTTGGGGGAATTCTCTTGAACTTGTCTAGTCGGCGTGTGAAGCGCCTCATGATGGTGTTGACGGCGTTTGCGCTAGTAGCTGCCGCCTGTGGAGGCGGAGATTCGGATTCTGATTCCGGGACCGGCGCAGCGGCAACTACTGCTGTGCCCGCCACGACAGCAGCACCGGCCGCAACGCCGACCACGCAAGCGCAGACTCAGGTGACTATCGCGCCGGTGGAGCAAACCACTACCACCATGGGCGCCGTCACGACCACTGCAGTGCCGATCCCTCCGCCGGAGGGCACGCTGCGCATGGTTGAGTTCTCGCCGGTCACCAGCTTCAATCCCGCTGCCAGCCAGACTGCTCAAAGCGCTTACCACTATCCCGCTTACGACACGCTGACTCGGCAGCGCAACGACTTCAGTTTGGAGCCATCCCTGGCGACATCTTGGACTCAGCCATCGCCCAACGTTTGGCGGTTCACTGTGCGAGACGACGTTGTCTTCCACGATGGCGCCAAGTTCAACGCGCAAGTCGCCGCCGACAACATGCGCTATCACGCCAATTTCCCGGGTAACCCGAACGCAGCGACCTGGGTAGCGTTCGTTGAAGCTCGAGTGATTGACGACACCACCTTTGAGGCTGAGTTTGCGGTGCCCGCGCCGCAATTCCCGCTGGAGATGTCGATGGTGATGGGCATGATGATCAGCCCCAACGCTCTTGACGGACGCGACCTCACGCGTGACCCTCAGGGCTCGGGCCCTTGGATTTGGTCCGATGAGGACAGCCAGGCAGGCGTAACTGAGGTTTACAACCTCAACCCGGACTACTGGAATCCGGCTGACCAGGGTGTCGAGACCGTCACGGTGACCGCAGTTCCCGACAACAATGCGCGCCTGAACGCGCTGTTGACCGGTGAGGCCGACATCATGGCCACCACTCGCGATGCGCAGATTGATGCTGGTGTAGAAGCAGGCAACGTGCTGCTGTCTGTGCCTAACTTCTTTGCCTATTTGGTAATCACCGACCGTGCTGGCGAGTTCGATGAGCCACTTGCTGATGAGCGCGTGCGACGGGCGATACTGCTCTCGTTGGACCGCCAGGCCTACGCAGACGCCGTCCACTTTGGGAAGGCCGACAGCCTCGGCGGCATATACCCGCCCGCATTCAGCCAATTCAATGTTCCCGAGCTGGACACCAAGTACAACTACGACCCCGAAGAGGCCCGGCGACTGCTCGCCGAAGCTGGTTATCCAGACGGCGTCACCGTTCGCATGCCGATCATGCCAGCCATCAACCCCATCGTGGAATTTGTGGTGCAGATGCTTGGGGCATCTGGGATCACCGTTGAGTTGATTCAGATCAACAATGGTGAACTAGGTCCGGGAACCGCGTCTGCGCGATGGGGATTTACATGGTTCCGTGACTTGCTGGTACACCCAGCGCGCGACCTTGGCAAGTTCGTGGGCGATAGCGGCCGCTACAACTCGTTCGGCCTCGACGACACTGACGACCTCGCGAGCACGCTGGTGGAAGCACTGAGTGCTGAAGATCCCGATGAGGGCCGTGCGTTGTACGCCGCAGTTATGGAGGGATTGATAGACCGGGGCATCGTGCTGCCTTTGGCTCACGGTGGCCAGAACTCCATGTATGCACCCTATGTGGAGGGCGCCACACTGGGTTTGAACATGCAGGCACCTATGCCCTACGGCGTTCGCCTGAATCGCTAGAGGTGTCAAGCTTGAGCAGATGAGAGGCTCAGCCAGCGAGTTCTGCTCCGCAACATAGCTGGGCTTCGCAACATAGGGGAGTGCTAGGTGTTTCGACTGCTAGTCGGCCGTTTGCTAGCCGCGATTCCTCTAATGCTCATGGTGGCCACGCTGGTGTTCTTCCTGGCTCAGCTAAACCCGGTTGACCCAGCGGCCACCATCATGGGCGATGATGCCGACTTGGAGTCGCTGGCGCAGAAGCGGGCTGAACTCGGCATTGACCGACCGTTGGTAGTGCAGTACTGGGACTGGCTAAGTAGCGCCGTGACCGGTGATTTAGGCACCAACTGGTTCAACGGCGAGGAGATCACCACCGAGTTACGTGATCGCATCCCCGTGACCGGTGCGATGGTGTTCGGATCGCTGATTGTTGCGCTGGTCATCGGCACAGCGTTCGGTGTGGCTGCGGCATTGAAGGCGGGCCGTTGGCAGGATCGATTCATCACGGCCACTTCGTCACTGGGTTTGGCCGTACCCAATTTCTGGATAGCGCTTCTGTTGGCCTACTACGTCGGTGTCAAGTGGGGGCGGTTGCCAGCAGTTTGGCCCATGACCCGTCCCGCATCGATAGCAGAGTGGCTTGAGGCTTTGGTGCTGCCCTGCGTTGCGCTGGGAATCTCGGCATCTGCGGCGATAGCGCGTCAGGCTCGATCGTCGATGATCGGCGTGCTGCAACGCGACTACGTCAGAACCGCGTTGGCAAAGGGGCTACCAGTGCGACGAGTGGTTTCCCGCCATGCGATTCGTAATGCTGCCATTCCAGTGGTCACGCTTGCGGGCTTTCAGACTTCGGCCCTCATAGGCGGGTCGATATTTGTGGAGTTCGTGTTCAACGTGCCGGGGCTTGGACGCCTAGGTGTGGACGCGATATTGCGTCAGAACATGCCAGCGCTACTGGGCTTCGTATTGGTGACTTCAGCCGTAGTGGTAGTGGTCAACATTTTGCTTGACATGAGCTATGCGTGGTTGAACCCCAAGGTGAGGCCGGAATGAGCCAGCTTGCTCAAGCATCGTCTGACACAGATATGTCCGCACCAGCGGATTCTGTTGAAGGCGCAGAATCCGTGGCAGGCGAGGTAAGAGGACGTTTCTGGGTCCGGCTGCGACGCAACAAGGTGGCAATGGTCGGCGCCGCTTACCTGGTTCTCACGATAATCACCGCTGTTTTCGCGCCAGTATTCACCGTTCACGATGAAACTCTCGCGACTCGTTTCCAGGACGTTCTGTTCGGTCCGGGCGAAGCTGGCTACGTGCTGGGCACTGATCACGTGGGACGTGACATCCTGACGCGGCTCTTCTACGGCGCCCGATACGCGCTGATTGCAGGAGTTGAGGCCGTACTGGTGGCGCTGACTATCGGCGTACCGCTTGGTCTTTTGATCGGTTATTTCCGCGGATGGGTAGATCGCGTCGCTATGCGCCTGGTGGAGACCGTCGTGGCCGTTCCGGCCGTAGTTATGGCTATGGCCATTATCACGGGTTTGGGCACCGGATTGACCAACGCCATGCTAGCGATCGGGTTGGTCTATTCGATGATCATCACTCGACTTACCCGTGCCGAAGTGTTCGCTGCACGGGAAGAGTTCTATGTTGATGGCGCCCGGGCGGCTGGGGCATCTGACCTACGCGTCATGTGGCGACACATTCTGCCCAACGTTGCGCCTCCGCTGATTGTGCAAACCACGCTGCTGTTTGCGCAAGCAGTCTTGGCCGAGGCGGCGCTCAGCTTTTTAGGCATCGGCGCCGATGCCAGCGAGGCGAGTTGGGGTCGCATGTTGCGCGATGCGGAGCTCAGCATCGACCGGACTATCTGGCCAGCTATTCCACCCGGGATAGCCATATTCCTCACGGTCGTGGCCTTCAATGTGTTCGGCGACGGGTTGCGTGACGCTTTTGCTCGAGAGGCCCGTGGCGGGCGGGTTGGCGTGGGCGATGTCATTCCCAGCGAACGGGTGGTACCGGCTGCTGAGCAGTCGGTCCGCAGGGACGATTTGCTGCTGAGCTTGCGCGGCCTGGACATCGTCTTTCCCAAGCCGGGCGAACTAACCGAAATGACCGTCGTCCGCAACGTAGACCTCGATATCGGCCGGGGTGAAGTGATGGCGCTGGTGGGCGAGTCGGGTTCGGGCAAGACCATCACGGGACTTTCGCTGATGGGCTTAGTGCCCGACCCAGGCCAAGCTTCGGCGGCTTCGATCATGCTGGACGGCCGTGAACTGGTCGGCATGAATTTCAACGAGCTTCGCCGAATACGTGGCCGAGAAATCGGCATTGTCTTCCAGGAGCCCTCGGCGGCGTTGAACCCTGCCTACAGGGTTGGACGCCAAGTGGCTGAGCCGCTGCGAGTCCATCTGGGCATGAGCAAGAGCGAGGCCCGCGAGCGGGTAATCGAACTCTTCACCGAAGTCGGCATACCCGACCCGCACAAGCGAATTGACGCCTTTCCGCACCAGTTCTCTGGCGGCATGGCGCAGCGGGTAATGATCGCCATGGCGTTGTCGTGTGAGCCGAAGCTGCTGATCGCCGACGAGCCCACGACAGCACTAGACGTGACCGTGCAGGGCCAGATGCTGGATCTCCTGGGTGATCTTGCTAGCTCGCGTGGCGTGTCGGTTTTGTTGATCACTCACGACCTGGGGGTCGTCAGTGATCTGGCCGATCGAGTAGCGGTCATGTATGCGGGAGAGATCGTCGAAACGGGGCTCCTGGGTGACGTGTTCGCCCATCCACGTCATCCCTACACCGAGGGCCTTATCGCGGCGATCCCGCGAAATGAGCCTCGCTCGGGTGATTTGCCCACTATTCCCGGTGTGGTACCGCCACCGTGGGAGTGGCCCGAACGGTGCCACTTCGCCGATCGTTGCCAGTACGAGGAAGTCCAATGCCGACGCGGTCCAGTTGAACTAAGACCGGTCGGGGCTTCGATCGTTCGCTGCGAACGCAGCCATGAGCTTGAGTTGCGGGGCGTGCAGCACGCAGCTAGCAGCAGAGCGCCCGACGAGTCCCCAGTGCGCGGCGAGCCCGGAGCGCTGGCGTGAGCAAACCGCTGCTGGAGATTGACGATCTGACGATCGTGTTTCCGGGCGGTCGTGGAGCCTTGCCATGGCAGAAGTTGCCCGATGTGCGAGCAGTTCAACACGCTTCGCTGACAATCGACGCCGCCGACACGCTCGGGTTGGTCGGCGAATCTGGGTCGGGCAAGACCACACTGGGACGTGCGGTGTTGCGATTCCTGCAACCCGATGGCGGCTCAATACGCCTGGGTGAGTTTGATGTCACTGGGTTTGGCCGCCGCGTGCCTACTGAGTATCGCAAGGCCGTGCAGGTGGTATTTCAAGATCCGGTTGGCTCGCTGAATCCCTCGATGGTGGTGGGTGCGATTATCGCCGAACCGTTGCGGATTCACTTCGATATGGACTCCCGCGCTGCGCGTGAGCGAGCTGGCGAACTGCTCGAGCAGGTGGGGCTGCAGCGTCATCACCTGGATCGCTACCCACACGAGTTTTCTGGTGGTCAGCGCCAGCGGATAGCCGTGGCCCGGGCATTGGCCACCGAGCCTGATCTGTTGGTGCTTGACGAGCCCGTCTCAGCGCTGGATGTTTCCACCCAGAGCCAAGTCATCAACCTGCTCGAGCGCCTACAACGTGAGACGGGTGCGGCGTATCTGCTGATTGCGCACGATTTGGCGGTAGTGCGACATACCTGCCACCGCATTGCGGTCATGTATCACAGTCGAATTGTTGAGCTAGGCGACGCCGATGATGTTTGTGAACGCCCCACGCATCCCTATACGGAGTTACTGCTGGCGTCAATTCCAGACCCAGATCCGCAGGTCCAGACGGCTAAGTCGCAGCGGCGTCGTGATCTGGCTCGTGGTGTTGCGGGTGCCACCGGGTCAGCACCGGCCGCAAGCTGCCCATTTGCCGACCGATGCCCCCACGTCATGGAGGTCTGTCGTGAGTCGTTTCCTGAGCCGTATGTCACTACCACAGGCGGAACGGTTTGGTGCCATTTGCATACTAGCGGACCCATTCTCGGCGGCCGACCCGTAAGCGAGCTGACAACCGAGCCGACAACTGAGATGACAACGCAGTCTTTCGCAGCTCCAGATAAGGCGTAGACGCAATATGACAGCGATATGACCGAGCGACCCAGCGCCGAGACACGCCGCCCGAACATCTTGTTTGTGTTCGTAGACAACCTCGGCTATGGCGAGCTGGGCTGCTACGGCGGCGGGCTGGTGCGTGGAGTGCCGACCCCCAACATCGACAACCTGGCCGCCCAGGGAATGCGCCTCACCAATATGAACATGGAGGCTCAATGCACGCCTTCTCGTTCGGCTGTTATGACAGGTCGGCTGCCCATTCGGTCCGGCACTGTTCGCATCCCGCTGCCGGGTCAACCCAGCGGCCTGGTTCGCTGGGAAGTAACCCTCGCGGAGCTGCTATCTGAGCAGGGTTACCGATGCGCGCACTACGGCAAATGGCATCTAGGTGGTGGACCGGGACGCCAGCCGCACGAACGAGGCTTCGATGAGTGGTGGGGGCTGAAGGCGACGCACGATTCCTCGTTGTGGTCAACTACTTCCAACTACGACCCGGCTCTCGTGCGGCCCGAAGTGTTGCTGGCCGGACAGCGTGGTGAACCCAGCGTTGAGTTGGCTTCCTATGACACAGCGCAGCGAGCCGTTTTCGACTCGGAGGCGTTTGCACGCGGCGAGGACTTCATTCGACGCAGCGTAGAAGCGGACGAGCCCTTCTTCGTCTATCTGCCGCTTGCCTTCCCGCACTTTCCGACACTGCCGCATCCCGACTACGCAGGAGCCACCGGCTTGGGTGACTTCGCGGACGCTATGCGCGAGACCGATGACCGCGTGGGGCATCTGCTAGGTGTGCTTGATGAGCTGCGTGTCGGCTCCGACACGTTGATTATCTTCACCAGTGACAACGGTGCTGAGGATGTGCTGCCTTGGCGGGGCTGGACGGGGCCTTGGGGTGGCTCCTACTTCACAGCCATGGAAGGGAGTCTGCGTGTGCCGTTCATTGCCCGCTGGAGCGGGAGAATCCCCGCAGGCCGAGTTAGCAACGAGATTGTCCATGCCACTGACATTTTCGCCACGCTCGCCGCTGTAGCCGGAGCCGAGGTACCAACCGACCGACCTATTGACGGCATCGATCTAATGCCGCTGTTGGAGGGATCGTCGGATACTTCGGGGCGCGAGTCGGTTCTGTGCTTCGTGGCAGATCGCTTGCACGCTGTGAAGTGGCGCAACTGGAAGCTGCATTTCATCTGGCAGGAGTACATGGCCGATCCGCCAATCGAGCTGAGCTTGCCGCGCGCCTTCAATCTCTACGAGGACCCCCGCGAGCGCCACGACGTGTTCTTGCCCTCCAACACGTGGGTACAGCGTCCGGTAATGGCTGCGGTCACTGAGTTCTGGGACAGCGTGGCCAAACATCCGCTAATCCCACCGGGCGCGCCAGACCCGTATACGCCACCTGCGATAACTGCCACTACGTCGGATGGCGCCCAATGACGTGCCCATCTGTTCCGCCTTGCTGTTCTGTCTGACTGTTATGCCTGACTGTTCTGCCCAATGAAGACGTGAGCAACATGTCCACAAACACTGATACTGCGAACGCAGCCTCCGAGAACTCAGCCTCCGGGAGTGCAGGCCGCGGTGTGACATCGCAGCCATCTACCCATCAACGCCCAGGGGGCATCCTGGCTGGCATCAAGGTGGTGGAGTTCGCGCAGAATGCCGCAATTCCGCATTGTGGTCGGCTGCTAGCTGGCCTGGGAGCCGACGTTGTGAAGGTGGAACCGCCGGGCGGAGACGCAATGCGTGCTCTTGCACCGCTCTCAGCTACAGAGGGCATGGGTTTTGCATTGATCAATCCAGGCAAGCGGGCAGTCGTGCTGGACTTACAACAACCTGATGCCTCGCCCGTCGTTGACGCCCTGTTCAAGTGGGCCGACGTCGCCTTGGTGGCGTTCAAGAAGGGAGACCTCACGCGCTTCGGCATCGATTGGGATCACGCTCGTAACATCAACCCGCAGCTCGTGTATCTGGCTCATACGGCCTTTGGGCCCGAAGGTCCCGACTCGCACGTAGGTGGCTATGACGTGCTGGTGCAGGCACGCAGCGGTGCCGGATTCATCATGAACCGTGCAGAACACGGTGCGCCCTCAGCGACGCGACCGGCGGTGAACGACTTCGGCACCGGCATGGTCTCTGCGCTCGGAGTGGTAGCGGCGCTGCGCCACCGTGACCTAACTGGCAACGGCCAGTGCGTCGACAGTTCGCTGTTGGGTACCGCGATGTCGTTGGCCACGCCAATTATTGGGGGCTTTGAGGCCAATGCAGAGGCCATAGCTGAGCTTCGAGCTGACATGGAAGCAGCGCGCGCAGCGGGGGTCGGTTTCGCTGAGCAGCGATGCCTATATGAGGAGCGGGTCGTTCCTGCTGCGGGTGCGTTTCGCTTGTACTTCAGGACTTATCTGACGCGTGACGGGATGATCAGCGTGGCTGGCTTGAGCGCTGGCTTACACGACAAGTTCCATGAGGTGACTGGTCTGGCACGCCCAACCACACGGGACCCAAGTTCAGAAGAGTTCCGCCACCTGGTAGAACAAGCCGAGGCGCTGTTTCGCACTCGCACAACCAAAGAATGGCTAACTGCGCTGCGCGACGCGGAGTATCCCTGCGGTCCCTACAACCTGCCCTATGAGGCGCTGGAAGACGAACAGATCAGGGCCAACGACTATGTAGTGGACGTTGAGCATCCGGAGTTTGGTCGCTATACGACATCGGGGATGCCGCTACGTTTCAGCGAAGCCGAAAACCCAGTACTTGCAGCATCGCCGCGCTACGGCGAGCACACGCTCGAGGTGCTGGCCGAGGTCGGTCTCGACAGCGGCAGCGTCAAGGGCTTGATTGACGCTGGGGTGGTCGCCTAGCGTCGGCGAGCATGACCGCGCGCAACACCTACACCGAGGGCAATTTCGCCCGAGTCGAAAACGAACTAACTGCCTTTGACCTTGAAGTGATCGGCGAAATACCGCTGGCCTTTGAAGGACGCTACGTGCGTAACGGACCAAATCCGGTAGTCTCGACCGATCCGGCGACGAGCCACTGGTTCACAGGTACCGGCATGGTTCACGGTGTGCGCCTGAACTCAGGTCGCGCAAAGTGGTACCGCAACCGCTGGGTACGTGGACAGGATGTTTCACAAGAACTAGGCGAAGCTGCCGTGCCGGGGCCTAGCCGCGGCGTCGACTTTGCGGCGAATACGAGTGTCTGGGGCTTTGCTGGCACCACCTGGGCGCTGGTGGAAGCCGGGGCGCTGCCGATGGAACTTGGCTACGAGTTGGGCACGGTGTGCCGCAACGACTTCTTCGGCAGTCTGAAAACGGGTTTCACCGCTCACCCAAAGGTGGATGCCGATACTGGCGAAATGCACGCCGTGTGCTACGCGTGGCAGGACCTAATGGACCACGTTGAGTACGTCGTGATCGGTAGCGATGGCAAGGTGCGCAAGACCGTGGACATTCCGCTGGGTGGAATGCCGATGATCCACGACATGTCGCTCACCCAGAACTATGCAGTCATCTACGACTTGCCTGTGACGGTGGATGTGAATTTAGCGCTCAGCGGGACTTCAACCTTTCCCTTCAGGTGGGATCCCGAATATGGCGCTCGCGTCGGGCTGCTGCCCCGCGATGGCATGGCGCAGGACATCATTTGGTGCGAAGTCGGGCCTTGCTATGTGTTTCACCCGCTGAATGCGTATGAAGACGACAGTGGGCGTGTGGTTATTGACCTGTGCCGTTACGACAAGATGTTTGATCGAGACTTGCTGGGTCCCGCCGGTGATGCCAAGCCGACGCTAGATCGCTGGACCGTTGACCCTGTTGGCCGCCGAGTCACTGAGGAACGGGTTGACGAGCGATTCCACGAGTTCCCGCAAGTACGAGCAGACCTAACCGCACGTAGGCACCAGTTCGGTTACACGGTGGGCGTTGGCGAAGGGCTCATCCCGGGAGCCAACTACAAGATTGACTACAGCACCGGCACTGCTACATCTCACGACCACGGCCCGGGCCGAGGCAGTGGCGAAGCAGTCTTCGTTGCTGACCCTGACGGAACTTCCGAGGACGACGGCTGGTTGGTCTCGTTCGTCTACGACGAGACGACCAACGGCAGCGAGTTAGTGATTTTGGATGCGAGAGATCTGAGCCGAGACCCAGTGGCCCGCGTGATGCTGCCTCAACGCGTGCCCTACGGCTTCCACGGCAGTTGGATTCCCGATGCCGCTGTCGCTCCACCCATGGCGAGCTGACCGGCCCGCTGCTGCTTTGCCAACGTCGCGTTAGCCCGTGGTAGCCAGCGCGCAGAACCCGTTTCCAGCCGACCGCAGCGCCTGTCGAGAGCGTTTGTTGGCGGCGGTCGAGTCGGCTTCTGACGCCTTAGCGGCCGGGCGAGCCGAGACAGAGCATCTTCGGCGACTGTCGCCGATCTCAGTTGAAGCGCTGAAGTCCTCTGGGCTTCTGAGAATGAAATCGCCGAGGGCCCTAGGCGGAGCCGAAGCACATCCGGTCACTCAGATGGATGTGATCGAAGCGGTGACGATGATTGACCCGGTTGTGGCGTGGTGCATGTTCGTCTCAGCTTCAACCGCTGGTGCTGCACTGTCCATGCTGCCGGATGAGACTGTCGAGGAGGTTCTGGCCGACGGCTTTCCGCTGATGGTGGGTTCGTTGCGCCCTGGCGGCTCGGCCACACCTGTAGCTGGGGGTTATCGAGTGACGGGGCGATGGTCGTGGGGCAGTGGTGTTCAGCACGCCGACTGGGTCATGGTGCCTGTGTTCTGCGACGCTCCGCCGGTGATTCGGGTGCTGGTACCGACCGCCGACATCACGGTGTATGACAACTGGCGCACGCTTGGCATGCGCGGTACGGGAAGCTGCGATTTTGAACTCAACCAGGTGTTTGTGCCCGAACGCTTCACGGTGGATGCATCGTCTGGGGAGCCGCCGCGAGGCGGTGCGCTGATGCGCCTGGGGCTGCCTGCATTCGTAGTCAACGAGCACGGCAGTTTCGCCTACGCGCTAGGCCGCCTGGCCTTGCGACTCGCCAGTCAAACTGCATCAGAAAAGAAGCGGGGCTACCTAGGCGGCGTGAGTCTTGCAGATCGTGAGGTCTTTCAGCGGACCATTGGCCAAGGCATGATTCGAATGAACGCTTGTACACTAGCGATGGCTGATGCGATTGAGCGTATGTTCGCCTCAGCCGCAAAGGGCCCACCCGATCCACAGCTAGTCACCGAAGCTCAAGCAGCAGCGGTGTGGTGTACCGACGAAGCGGTCGATCTGGTGAGCGAGCTGTTTCGCTACTCCGGTGGCAGCGCTGTGATGGACAACAGTGAGATGCAGCGCATCCTGCGAGACACGTACACAATCCAGTCGCACCTAGTGGTGTCGAACGCCACCTACGAGCAATACGGCCAAATGTTGATCAACGCCACTTAGGCGAGACCTCTCACATGAGGCGCACTCCTGATCGCTGGAAGTACACAGCATGCGTCTGCTTGCAGAGCGGGCACCGCCTACGGCTGGCGCGAAGCGTCAGGCACTACCGCAGGGCTGTCGCTCTCCGAGCAAGTGCCTAGTGTGTCAGCCAGTTCAACCGGGGGAAGGCAATCATGACTGCTTCAAGCGCACTACCGACCTTTCAGGGCCGGATTGGCCGGACTCTTGCAGAGTCTGAGCCGTGGTTTGAGGAACATCCCCAAGCGCCTCGCGGGGCGCCGAACGTTGTGTATGTGTTGCTTGACGACACCGGATTCGCCCAACTTGGCTGCTACGGCTCGGACATTGACACACAGAACATTGACGCGTTGGCTGCGAACGGTCTGCAGTTCACGAACTTCCACGTTGCGCCGTTGTGCTCGCCTACACGTGCTTCGCTGCTGACGGGCAGGTCCCAGCACGCTGTTGGCCTGCGATCTGTGTCGAACTTCTTGACCGGCTTTCCTCATCAGCTTGGGCACATCACTAACCATGCGGCAACTATCGCCGAGGTGCTCAACGACCAGGGCTACGCCACGTTCTGCACCGGCAAATGGCACCTAGCCCCTACGCAGAGCATCTCTGCGGCTGGCCCGTTCGATCAGTGGCCACTTGGACGAGGCTTCGACCGCTTCTATGGATTCCTTGACGGCGAAACCGACCAGTTCTTCCCCGAGCTTGTGGCTGACAATCATCCGATCGATCCACCCGCACGACCGGACGACGGTTACCACCTAAGCGAAGATCTGGTGGACCAACTGCTGCAGATGATCGGTGACAGCAAAGGCGTGCGACCAGACCGGCCGTTCTTTGCCTACTTGCCGTTCGGAGCTACCCACGCGCCTCATCAAGCACCGCCCGAATACCTAGAGAAGTACCGAGGCCGCTACGACGAGGGCTGGGATGTGGTCCGCCAGCGCTGGTACAGCCGTCAACAAGAACTAGGTGTCATTGGGCCGCACGCCCAGCTAGCGCCCCGTAATCCAGGCGTGAAGCCGTGGAACGAACTCACCGGGAATGAGCAACGGCTGGCTTGCCGGTTGCAGGAGGCGTTCGCTGCCTTCTTGGATCACACCGACGACCAAATTGGCCGATTCACAGCCGGTCTAGAGCACCGCGGTCTGCTGGACAACACGATCTTCGTTCTCATGGCCGACAACGGAGCATCTCAGGAAGGCGGACCATTCGGTGTCATGCACGAATGGAAGTACTTCAACGGCATCAACGAGTCGGTAGATGAAGTAGTCAAGCGGCTTGACGACATTGGTGGGCCCGACAGCCACACCAACTATCCGTGGGGTTGGGCCCAGTGCGGCAACTCACCTTTCCGCTGGTACAAGCAGAACACCCACGAAGGCGGTGTGCATGTGCCAATGATCATGCATTGGCCAGCAGGCATCGACTCCAGCCAGCGGGGGACCAAACGCCACCAGTTCGTCAACGTCTCCGACGTGACACCGACCGTCTACGAACTACTGGGGTGCTCCGCTCCCGAGACCTATAGGGGGCTTGAGCAGCTACCAGTGACAGGCCACTCGTTTGCTTCGCTGATTAGTGAGCCAGACACTGCTGCCACTAACACGCTTCAGTACTTTGAGAACGGCGGCTCTCGCGCCTTGGTTGCCTTGCTGGATGATGTCTGGTGGAAAGCCGTTGTGCGGCACATGCCCGGCGATGACTTTGAGACCGAGCAGTGGGAGCTGTTTGACCTCGGGGCAGATCCATCGGAGTGTGCTGATCTAGCGAGTGAGTTACCTGAGCGTTTGGAGGAGCTCGTCGGGTTGTGGTGGAGCGAGGCCGAACGCAACGGCGTCTTGCCTCTAGACGACCGCGGATTCGCGCTTTTCGCGGCTCCGTTACTTGAGAACTCCCCGCATACACCTGAGCGGCGGTATCTGTATCGGCCACCCATGTCCCGTATTCCCAGCCAGGCTGCCGCCTCACCAGGTGGACGCTCGTTTGACTTGGTTGCACGGGTCACACGTAGCCACGGTGACGAAGGCGTCATATGGGCCACAGGCAGCGCCGGTTCCGGCGTGTCGCTGTTCGTCCAGAACGGCCGGCTTGTCGTGGACTACAACGCCTTCGGTGATCACACGATCGTTGAGTCCCCAGCGGAGTTGCCCGAAGGCGACTGTGAACTGTCGGTACACCTGCGTCGAAATCAATCCGACCGGACCCGCGGAACTATTGAGCTACGAGTCGACGGTGAAGTCGTAGCTGGTGCGGAACTGGCGCTCATGATGCGTATCGTTTCTTCACTGGGTGCAAGCATCGGTCACGACTACGGTTCGGCGGTATCGAAGCGCTACGACGACGCATTTGCGTTCAGCGGCACCCTGCATGAGGTTGAGATCAATCTGGCGCAGCGCACCGGCTCCGACGTGGCCGCAACCGCGCGAGCTGAGATGGCACGCCAATAATCGGCCCCGAACCGGGACGAGCAGGGCCAAAGATCAGGGCTAATAGTTGACAACGAGTAGCTCAGGACGGGGGTTGCTGTATGGGCATGAAGGGCTTCGGATCCGAGTTCACGGACCCCCGCGACTACATCTTGCGCGTCACGCAAACCATCTGGGAAGGCCGCGGAGTGGACCAACTCCATCGCTTCTATGCCGACGACGTGGTCGTACGGTCACCCGCGGGCGTTGTCGTGGGCAATCAGTCGGTTATGGCCGCCACGTTGGCCACGCTCGCCGAGTTCGGGGATCGCCAGCTACTCGGTGAGGATGTGATTTGGTGCGACGATGGCGACGACGGCTTCTTGTCGTCGCACCGGATTTTGTCAACCGCTACTCATCTTGGCGATGGCATCTACGGCACTGCCACCAACAGGCGCTTGCGATACCGGATCATTGCGGACTGCGCAGCCAGGAACGATCAGATCTACGACGAATGGCTCATCAGGGATCAAGGTGCGATCGTACGCATGCTCGCAGTTGAGCCCAAGACTTTCGCTGCCGATCAAATCGGGGCCGAGGGCGGTCCCAGCGAGGCGGCTCAGCCCTATAGCCCAGAAGCTGACCTCGCAGGTCGCTACCTGGGCTCCGGGAATGCAGACCCGACTGGTGTTCGCTACGCGCAGATGTATGACCGGATCATGTCGGGAGACCTGGCTGCCATTCGCACCGAGTACGACCGCGCCGTGCAGCTTGAGTTGCCAGGAGGCGTGACAGACCATGGATGGAACGGGGCAGACGGCTTTTGGTTGGGCTTGCGGTCATCGTTTCCGTCGGCACGCTTCATGGTGCATCACCGGGTTGGACGCCGAGACCCAGACCGACCGCCGCGTGCCGCAATTCGTTGGTCGCTTGATGGAGTGCATGAGGGCTGGGGCCGCTTCGGCGCCCCTAGCGGCGCGAGTGTCCACTTGATGGGAATTAGCCACTGCGAGTACGGCCCAGACGGGCTGCAACGTGAGTGGGTGCTGTTTGACGACACGGCTGTGTGGAAGCAGATTCTGCTGCAGACAGGATGATTCTGGGCAACGTTGGGCGCGCTTGAGGCGCGTCAGTTTTGAAGCAGTGATAGGCAGTGGTTGAGGCCGCTGCTTGCGTCTTCACCCACGGTTGTTCGTCGGTTCTTTACAGTTTCGTGGCGAATGGGCTGCCTCTACGTTGCCCCAATGACTACGTATACATAGGATGCGATCCGTGAGCGGGGACCCTGCGGCGCCTGCTGCTGTCACACGTCCCGCTACCTCGACTGACGTAGCAGTCGAAGCGGGCGTCTCCCAGGCCACCGTCGCGCGCACCTTTTCGGCTCCACATCTCGTATCTGAGGCGACCCGCCTGCGAGTCAAACATGCAGCCACCAAGCTCGGATATGCGCCAAACGCGTTCGCTCGGGGGCTCAAATCCCAGCAGAGCAACGTTGTGGGTGCGGTCGTGCCCGCCTATGGCGAGTACTGGCAGAACGTGCTGTCGGCGGTAACACGCGAACTAGCGGCGCGCGAACGCCAGCTTCTGCTGTTCAGCTTCACTGAGCCGAGCGAGGTGGACGATGTGCTCAACATCGTCCGCCAGTATCGAGTCAGCGGACTCCTGCTGGCATCGGCCAGCATTAGACCCGACCAGCTCAGCGCGATGCGTGGCCAATCCAGCTCAACGGTGGCATTCAACCAACCCGCAGCCGCTGGACTGGTGTCGTCGGTTTCGGTGGACAACGAGGCTGGCGGTCGGCTGTTGGCTTCCCACTTGGTGGACCAGGGCTGTCGCACCGCGTTGTTTGTGGGCGGCGTATCGGAGGCTTCAACCGATCAGGCTCGATATCTGGGGGCGGCACGCGAAATGGGCGAACACGGTGTCGCTCTGCCCTACATCGAAGCTGGCGCGTTCAGCTACAACGCTGGCTACGCCTGCGCTGAGCGTATTGCCCGCCTCGCGCCCGATGCGGTGATGGTGGGCAGTGACGAGGTCGCCTTTGGCGTAATTGACGGATTGGAGTCGCGCGGTATCCAGGTCGGTGAAGACATCGCTGTCACCGGATTCGACGGACTACCGCAGGCGTCATGGGCTGGCATTGACTTGACGACGCTCGTTCAGCCAACCGAGCTGCTCGCCCGTCATGCCGCCGAAATGCTGACCGCCTCAGCGTCGCCGAATCAGCCGAGCGATGTAGTCGTTCACGGTGACCTTCGCATCGGTAGAACCACCAAGCGAGCAGACCGATGAAGCGCCCTGGCAATGACTACGGGAATCACGCTGCAGGTCATTCGGCGTCGAAGGCGGTTGAGTTCGCTGGGCGTGTACTTGAACCCAAGGACTTTGTGGCCGACACCCAAGCATTCGTGGACGTTCACATCCCACGCTCTGCAGGTAAGGCCAGCTACTCCTTTGTAGGGCCAGGCGTTTCGCAGAACGCCAATCAACATGTCAGCATTGCGGAGCCACACGGGTTCAACGTGGGCGCCGCCACTATGCCCCACGGCATCTACAACAACTCACACCTGCACTACACACCCGAGGTCTTCATCTGCACACGGGGGAGCTGGCGTATTGATGTTGGCCTCGAGCGCCAGCAGTCCGTCCCTCTGACACCCAACTCTGTCTTTTCGGCACCCACCTGGGTTTTTCGCGGCTTCGAGAACACTGGCCCCGACGATGGGTTTTTGTTCGTTGTGCTTGGCGGGGACGACACCGGCGGCATCCTCTGGGCGCCGAGCGTGCTGCGCGAGGCAGCAGAGACCGGCATGTACCTGGGCCGCGACAACGTGTTGATCGATGCCCGCAATGGCAGCGCTCCGGCCGAACGGATTGAACCGCTGAGCGACAGCAAACTGGCTGATGTCGATAGCTACAGCGATGCGGAGTTGGACCAGCGCCTCGTATCGGCCGATCAGCGTCAGTGGTCCAAGACAGCGCTGCTGTCAAGCATCTTGGGGCCTCAACACGCAGTTGAACTAGCGCCGGTCATCGGTTTCGGACTCTCCCAAGACCGACGCACTCGACCTCCGATCTGCACACCCCACGGCTTCGGGTTGGAATGGCTGCGTGCGTCTCCGGGGGCGTCCACGGGCTTGCACCGCCACAGCGACAGCCAAGTAGTGCTCATGATTGAAGGCGACTGGGAGGTCGCGCTCAATGAGCCAACCCAAGAAGTCTCAGAGCGTCCCGCTACGGGTTCGCTCGCATCCATCCCCGCAAACGCATGGCGCGATCTTCGCAACGTAGGCACGACAGTTGCACAAGCAATTGTCGTGACCGGCGGCGACGGTCCGAGCAGGATCGAATGGTCCAGCTCTGTGCTCGCCGATGCCACAAATGCGGGATTCGGTCTCGACGCAGCCGGCTATGTCGCGCCGCTCGAGTTACTGGGGGCCAGGTCGTGAACGCCCTTCCCCCATTCCATACACATCACCTGAGAGGGATACCTATGAAAACAACAAATCCGAAGACGTGGCGGCTACTGGCCTTGGTCTTCGCCTTCGCGCTGTTTGCCGCTGCCTGCGGTAGCGACGATGACGCCGACGACAGCACCGACGCTGGCGCTGCGACGCAGACTGACTCAACAATGGCCGAAGACGACGCGGACCATTCCGACGACGATCACTCCGACGAGGAAATGGGCGATGGCGACCATGAAGACGGCGACGACCATGACCATGAAGATGGCGATGACCATGACCATGAAGACATGGACGACGCCGACCATTCCGAGGATGACATGGATCAATCCGGCGAGGAAGAGATGATGGCCGAGTTGATCTCCGACGAGTGCCCGATTCCGAACCCGGCCGAGGTTATTGAGATCGACGCCATCGGTTGGGAGTTCCCGATCATCACCCAGTACGCCGAGGAGCTTGAAGAATGCGAGGAAGGCAACTATCGGTTCAATCTGCAGTTCCTCGACAGCGTTGAGGCTCGTAGTGCCATGACGGCCGACGCCGCCACCGGCTCGCCCACATTTGAGCTGTATCAGGGTTCCAATGCATTCATCGGTGAGCTAGCCAATCAAGGCTTCCTCATGCCACTCAACGACCTAGTTGACAAGTACCGCGAACAGTTTGAGTTGGATGCGATAGACGACGCGTTCTGGCGCATGGCGTCAATCGGCGATCAGATCTACGCGTTGCCGATGGTTTCAAACACCATGCACGTCTTCTACAACAAGCCAGCGATGGAAGAGCTAGGCCTGTCTGTGCCGACCAGCTTCGATGAGGCCTTCGAGACGTGTCGCGCAGTCATCGACTCCGGTTACGACATCGGTTTCTTGTTCATGCTCTCGGCTGGCTGGGCATGGCAGATTGAGTTCGACTCGGTGCTCGGTGCGTTGGGTGGCACCCCTATCGACCCGCAAACGGGCGCACCTATGTTCAATAGCCCAGAAGGTGTGGAAGCCGCCACGATCCTCAAGCGCATGGTGGACGAGTGCGCGCCCAACGTCGCAGGTTCCTACAGCACCGACGACGTGCAAGCCGCCTTCCAGACTCGTGAAGCAATCTTGGGTCACACGTGGGCATCAAGAGCAGCGGGCATGGACGATCCCGAGGCGTCCACCGTTGTGGGCGACATTGAGTTCGCGCCAGCGCTGAGCACCGGCGGCAACATCTTGGCTGCCCCTGCATACATTGACGGCTGGGGGATTCCAACGGGCACGCCAGCCGACAAGGTTGAGGCGATCTTCCTGGCAATGCTGGCAGCCACCGACTTGGAGAGCATGCAGACCGCGGCCGAGTTCGGCTTGGTAACCCGTGCTGGCGTGAGCCACCCCAACGGTCCGCGTGATGCCGAGGCTGCCGCGGCCAGCCTGGTCAATGGTCGCGGCGCCGACCTCACCCATCCAGCCGCCGGTATTGCCAGAGCCAAGTTGGGGGAGGCCCTCATCACGATTCTGGACGGCACATCTATTGAAGATGCGCTCGCCGCTGCCGAGGCCGCCTATTTGGCCGAAGCTGGCGATCAAGGACTGCTCAACTAGGCCGGAGCGCTGCAAGGTACCAAGTCCCTCGGAGTCTTCCGGTTCCCTCTAAGTCCTCCGGGGCGATGCTGCAGCGACACCGCGTGATGGTGTCGCTACAGCATCGCCCCAGCGGAGGCGGGAACTAGAGCGGGGACCGGGAACCACAGATAGCGCAAAGACTGTGCCTGAAGCGGTTGGCGACTCGCAGGCGCGGAGTGTGCTGCGGCGGGGTGCAGTGAGGGGCATGGCGAGATGAGCCAAAGGGGGACGTGAGTGGAACGCAAGACGTTCTGGTTCTTCACTATTCCCAGTGCCGCTGTAATGACGGTGCTCATGGTCGTGCCGTTAGTCACGACCGTGTGGCTGGGTTTCCATCGCTTGTTGTTACGCGACCTGAAAAATCCCAGTTGGATAGGTCTGCAGAACTATCGAGACATCCTTACGGACCCAGAGTTCTGGGCAGCGTTCCGCTGGACGATGCTGTTCGTCGTCATCGTGGTGCCAATACAGATGGGCTTGGGGCTTGCGACAGCGCTCATGTTGGATCGAGTCGTTCGAGGACGCAGTATCTACGTGGCGGCGCTGCTCACTCCGTTCATCGTGACCCCTGTGGTTGGGTCGCTGGTGTACAAGGACCTGTTCGATCGCGGTGGCCTGATCGCGTGGCTTTGGGAGCTGGTCTTCAATGGCCCCTTTCAGATCACTTCAGGCAACGTTCGCTATCTCATCGTGATCCAAGCGGTGTGGGCAGTCATGCCTTTTGCAATGATCACGTTCTTCGCAGGCTTACAGACTCTGCCGAGCGATCGGCTGGAAGCGGCGGCCATTGACGGCGCCGGTTTCTGGCGCAACCTGTGGCACGTGATCTTGCCGCATCTGCGGACGCTCGTCGTGTTCGTTGGGCTGATCTCGGTAATGGATATGTACCGGATTTACGACCAAGTATTTGTCTGGACTGGGAACCGCTTCACCGACGCGCACACATTGCAGGTGTACAACGTGCGCGTTGCGACCGCGTTTGACATTGGTCGTGTCGGCAAGGGCAACGCGATGGCAGTGCTGACCGTCATTGGAATCTTGGTTGTGCTGATTCCGTTCCTCTACCGGTCCTACAAGGACCAGATTTCCGAGCGCACCTGATATGCGCGGCGAAGTCACTGCCCCGCGACGTGTAGCGCGCCGCGTGCCCCTGCACGTCACGCTCGTTGTGTTGTGCATCTGGTCGGTGCTGCCGTTCTTTTGGACTGTGCAGACCTCGGTCAAGTTCACGCGCGATGTGTTGTCGCGCGAACCCGTGCTGTGGGGCTACGAAACCACCGCCAACGCTTACCGTGCGTTCTGGCTAGGTGATGACGACATCAACATGTGGGGTGTATTGGCCTACATAGTTGCCGCAGCGCTGATTGCGACACTGCTTGCAATCGTCGGCAAGCGGATGCGTCACGGCTGGCCGTGGTATTGCGGTGCTGGCGCGGTGTTGCTGGCGGCGATTTGGCGCTTTCCAAAGATCTGGGAAACCAACGACGAGTACGACTTTTTGGTGAACAGCATCGTTGTCACGATCTTGACCATGTTGATCTCGCTCTCGATTGGGTTGTTGGCTGGCTACGGCCTGGCCCGCTTCACTGGCATCTCAGGAGCTGTGATTCTGATAGTGGCTTTGGGCTTTCGGGCATTGCCTCGCAGTGCGTTCGTGCTGCCGTACTTCTTCGGTGCGACCTGGATTGACGACTGGCTTGAGAGCAGCGGGGTTGGCACCTTCGACTTTCCGTTTATTGATGTGCCGTTCATTGACCAACTGCAGTTGTTGGACACCAGACTTGTGCTGGTTCTCGCACTCGTTGCGGTGAATCAACCGTTCACCATATGGATGTTTCGTAGTTTCTTTATGGATGTCCCCAAAGAGCTAGAAGAAGCCGCCATGATGGACGGCGCTACTCGCCTGCAGGCGTTTCGCAAGGTGATAATTCCGGTGATGTGGCCTGCCATCATCGCCACGGGACTGTTCACCATGTTGCTGGCTTACAACGAGTTTCTCTTCGTGCGCGTGCTGGCTCCTACCGAATGGACGCTGCCGGTGGCCATCGTTTCGCTGACCGGCGGTGAGAGCAGTCGCACGATCACAGAAGCGGCAGCCGCGTCTGTTTCGATCACGCTGCCAATTGTGATCGTCATCATATTGTTCCAAAAGCACTTAGTGAAGGGCCTTGGAGCTGGCGCGGTGAAAGGTTGATCGATGAGTGAACATCTTCAGCGCGCGAAGTCAGTCGTTTTGGACTATCACCGCGAACTCGACGCGGCGCTGGCCCAGGTACCCATATCGGGCGACGAGTCCACAAACGACATTGTCGATGCGCTAGCGGCAAACCTAAGCGAAGATCACTTCTGGCGCGGGATGCATCCCTTCTATGAGCAGCACGGTATTTGTGCGCTAGCTGAGGTGTTCTGGGAGCCGTTGCGTGCTGCGATGGCACCGCTACAGCGGCGCGTTGATGTGTTCTTGGCTGGCGACAACGATGCCGATGGAGGCGCCACGACATGGGTGTGTTCCATGGGTCACTTCCTCGGATTGTTTGACAACCCCTGGCTTGACATTCCGCCGACGCGTCGCGCCAGCGCAATTCGCTATGTGGAGTTCAGCCGAGTGGACGGCGACCGCATCGGTGAATCGGCGCTCTTCTTGGATTTGATCGCGGTCATGCGTCAAGCAGGGCAATACCCACTTCCGCCCACTACTGGACAGCCCGGCATCTACTTCGGTCCCCGCACGGCGGACGGTGTGTTGCACGAGCCACAAGACCCGCACGAGTCCGCAGCCACACTGGAACTGACCTGGCGTATGGCCGGGGACCTTGACGAAGCAAATCGCATTGCGCGTGAACAAGGCTCTGATCGCATGCCGCGCGAAGTGTTAGCGCGCTGCTGGCACTCCGACATGCTGTGGATTGGGCCTGATGGCATCGGATCGTCCTACACCATTGATCGCTACCAGCAGCAGCACTCCTACCCGTTCCGCTTCGGTCTCGGCGACAAGGAGTTCCACGGCCACGTCGCCCGGATCGCTGAAGGCAAGTACGCAGCTTGGTTCGGCTGGGCCAACGTCACCAACCGGCCGCGCGGCGGCTACCTGGGGTTACCAGCTAGTGGCCCGGCAGAGATGCGCGTTGTGGACGTCTATCGGCGCGAGGGAGACAAGCTGGCGGATAACTGGGTGTTTATTGACTTGCTGCACTGGCTCTCTCAACAGGGCCTGCAGCCACTGGCACGGATGCGCCAGCTCATGGGAATCGAAGATTTATGATGGCCAATCTTGCTAACCCGCCGACAGGGAGCCGCACATGGCAACCGTGACCCTGAGTGAACTTACCAAGGTGTACCCGAACGGTTTCGAGGCCGTCACCGATCTCAGCCTCAACCTTGTTGACGGGGAGTTTCTGGTGCTGGTTGGACCCAGCGGTTGCGGCAAGTCAACGGCACTGCGCATGATTGCTGGCCTCGAGAAGATCACAAGTGGTGACCTGCTAGTGGGCGAGCGCCGAGTGAACGATGTCGCACCCAAGGACCGCGATATCGCCATGGTGTTCCAGAATTACGCGCTGTATCCGCAGATGACAGTGGCTGAGAACATCGGCTTCCCACTGAAACTGCGCAAGGTCCGCAAAACCGAACGAAACGAGCAGGTCAATAATGCAGCACGCGTGCTGGAGCTCACCGACTACCTGGACCGCAAGCCAGCCCAGCTATCGGGTGGTCAGCGACAGCGGGTCGCGATGGGCCGCGCCATTGTGAGGCGCCCAGAACTGTTCTTGATGGACGAGCCGCTGTCAAACCTTGACGCCAAACTCCGTGTCCAAATGCGGGCAGACATCGCTGGCATCCAACGAGAGTTCGGTGTCACCACGTTCTATGTGACTCACGATCAGGTTGAAGCAATGACGATGGGGGACAGAGTTGCGGTAATCAAAGACGGTGTGCTGCAGCAGGTTGACTCGCCCGAGGACCTCTACGCGCATCCCGCCAACGCATTCGTAGCAGCGTTCATCGGTTCGCCATCCATGAACCTCTACGAGGGCACGCTGTCGCGTTCTGAGCCGTCTTCAGAGTCGCCTTCAGAGAGTGTTGGTGATGGCTGCCTGCTCGCGCTGGGGGACCAGCGTCTAGCAATACCGGCGTCGGTTGTTGCGGCGCGGCCCTCCCTGGTTGAACATCTAGGCCGACCTGTCGTTGTTGGAATACGACCCGAACACCTCCAAGACGCAGCAATAGACCCAGAGCATCCCGACGATCAACAAATCGACGCCATCGTGGATCTCCGCGAAGCCCTGGGCGCGGAGACGCTGGTGCATTTCAACCTGAATGCGCAAGGAGTAGATAGCGGTGACCCCGATGCTCTAGATGAGATGCGGGACACGGGACGCTGCACCGCTCGTTTCGCCGCTGAGACTCGTGCCCGGGTAGGTGATCGCATCCGGGTCAACGTGGATGTCCAGCACTTGCATTTCTTTGATCGTCAGAGCCATCTGGCCATCAGGACGTGAGCAACGTGAGCATCGTGGAGGACTCACACCGCAATCATCAGGCGTTGCTCGCCCCCTTGCGCGCTGCCCTTTATGACTATGAGTCAACCAGCGTGCGGGTGGCGCTGCGCGAGACGTTCGCCCTTGACGCCACTATCCGGCTGACGCATCCATTTGAAGACCTAGACGGGCCCGACGCCCTCTTCGGTGAAGCGTTTGCACCGTTGGCGGCAGCGTGGCCCGATGTTGAACGCCGTGACTACATAGTCATTGCCGGAGCAGACCCAGCCGGGCAGCCGTGGGTGGGCTGCGCTGGTTCATACATGGGAACCTTCGTTGATTCGTGGCTGGGCATACCGGCAACCGGCCGGCCCGTAGCAATGCGATATCACGAGTTTTTCCGATTCGAAAGTGGACGGATTGTTGAAATGCAGGCAGTCTGGGATCTGCCGGAAGTCATGATGCACGCTGGTGTGTGGCCCATGACCCCGAGTCTTGGACGCGACTGGCTGGTGCCGTCCCCAGCCACTGGCGACGGCCTAACGGCGGGGCCGCGCGACCAAGCGGAATCGCAGGCCAGCGTGGATCACGTGATCGCAATGTTGTCCGACATGGGACGGCATCCGCGCGAACCCGTTGAGATCATGCGACTAGAGCACTGGTGGCATCCGAAGTTCAGTTGGTATGGGCCTCACGGCATCGGCACCGGTCGCGGAATAGAGGGCTTCAGACGCTTTCATCAAATTCCGTTCCTGCGGGCGATGCCGGATCGGCGCGGCGGCTATGCAGGCGACGGACACTTCTTTGGCGATGGTGCCTACGTGGGAGTCACCGGCTGGCCCGGCATGGCCATGACGTTGACGGGCGATGGATGGCTCGGTATCGCGGCTTCGGGCCAGCAGATCACTATGCGCAGCTTGGATTTCTGGCGTATAGAGCGTCGCGAACAGCCCGATGGTTCAGTGGAACGCCGCATCAGGGAGAACTGGGTGCTTATCGACCTGCTGCACGTGTACGACCAGATCGGCGTGGATGTGCTCGCCAGAATGAGAGAACTCACCGTCACCTAGCTGAGCCGACAGCACTCCCCTTCGCAGAGCAGACTAGTTAGCTCCGGGTTTGGCGATGGCTTGGCGCGCGTGCAGCTTCGCACACTTGAGTTTCACTACTCTGTTCTGAGTAGCTCTGAGCAGTTCCGAGCAGTTCCGACTACTTAGGTGCCACGACTGTGGTGCCGCTACTCGGGTATTGCAGGGCATTTCACGAAGGGCGACTCCCATGTCTGCATTGCATCCCAACGGCGTGAACCATCTCGCCTTGTCCACCCGCGACATGAAGGGTCAGCTCGAGTTCTGGTGCGACGTGCTCGGATTGCCGCTGAAAGCTCTCTACTGGATGCACGGGGTCGAGAACACCTTCCACGGATTCGTGGAGTTAGCCCCCGACAGCTACGTCGCGTTCGTGCAGCATCCGGACAACGCCAAGGACATCGAGCTGGGCGTAACCCACGCGGGAGGGCCCGGTGGTCCCGTCACCGCAGGCACGATGCAGCATGTGGCCTTCAACGTCGACACGTTTGAGGATTTGATGGCGCTGCGGGATCGCATTCGCGATCGAGGCGTGCAGGTATTCGGGCCGATCGACCACGGTTTTATCCAGTCGATCTACTTTGCTGGGCCCGAAGGGTTGGCGCTTGAAGTGGCTTGCGGGTCGGCCATACCCGTGGAGCAATGGGTGGATCCTGAGGTTCAGGGTCTTTGTGAGATCTCCGACTCTGAGCTTGAGCGTTTGAAGCGCCCAGCCGACTATGCCCGACCCTCGCAGCCGGTTCCGCAGCCGTCTTCTGACACTGGCATGCCTCGGTTGATGCCTGTTGACCACTACGACACGATCATGAAGCTGCCTGATCAGCTTGTTTGGGACCGGATGAGTGAGACTACGCCGCCGGTGGGTTGAGTTCGCCTTGCTTGTTGGGTGTGCTTGTTTGGTGTAGGAAGGCTGTTGTCTCCGTGCTTCAAACAGTTGCGGCGCCGTTGTTGAGACTTGGATGGGCTTTGGCGCCGCAAAACTGCGCGCTGGGTTGGTGTTGCTTGTTTGGTGTAGGAAGGCTGTTGTCTCCGTGCTTCAAACAGTTGCGGCGCTGTGGTCGAGAAGTGGATGGGCTTTGGCGCCGCAAAACTGCGCGCGGAGACAACAGCCTTCCTACACCAAACAGTGTCGCCTGCGCTTCCGACGCCTGCGCTTCCGGCGCTTGCGCTGCTGCTGACTACAGGTGTGTGCCAGCCTGCTTATTCGGCTGGGGTTAGTAGCGCGGAGTTTTGGTGCTTGGAGGTTGGTTTGCGGCCTAGTGCCATTTCTGGCGTTAGTAGGTCTACTGGGCCTGGCATGTTTTGGGGGTCGGAGTAGTAGCCGAGTGCGTAGTTGCCCATGGAGTAGCCCATCAGATCGGCCAGATCGGGGTCGAGGTCTTTGGCTACCTCGGGCGGGCATGACAGGAATTGGTTCTCTTCAGTGCGCAGCCAGCTCAGTGTGTAGGTGATGTTGATACCGGTACGGTCGGCGTCGCTTCGATTCTCGCCACCGCCGTGGATTACCGAACCCGAATACAGCAACACCGACCCGGCCCTCATAGTGGCCTGGGTCTTTTCGTCGTCTGTGGCTCGGCGCTCATAGTCCCACCCGGGGCTGCCGGGAACGATGCGGGTGCCACCGTTTTCGGTTGTGAAGTCGGTGAGCGCCCACAAGGTGTTGAACTGCGGCTCGATTGAGTCTGGGATGTAGCCACCCCACGCCAACCGGTCTCGGTGCAGCGGCTGGGTTACTTGGCCGGGCTTGATGTTGATGACCTGGGTCAGGTGCAGTTGGAGTTTGTTGGTGTACGGCTCCAAGAACCGGTTGGCCATGGCGATGACCTTGTCGTGCATGACCAGTCCCCGACATGCGGGCGAGCGTGCTACGAGCGCTCCGGTTCGGGTCGTGTTTTGGCCGGTGAAGTCGTCAAGTCCACCCGGTGTGCGGTCAATCCACGGGCGCAATTCGGCTTCTAGCCGACTGAGGAAGTCAGCGTCGATAGCATCTTCGATGATGGCGGCGCCGTCAACTCGCACTACCTCAGCAATTTCCCCATCGTCGCTGCCTGGTGTGAAGCGAGCAAGTTCAGCCATAGCCCAACATTAGGCGTTGGTGCGCGAGCGGGCTGACGCATCTATCCGCAGCGACGACGCCTCACCTCAATAGTCGGGGGCCGATGCGCTTGGGCACTCGAGGTTTGATTCGGCTTAGGCCGCCAAGCCGTTGTAGTTGCTCGCTGTTCCTGAGTCGCTCCGCGCTCCGTGGCGCAGGCACGGCGCGCTGGCACCGCTTTAGCACCAAGCACGTGAGACACAGATAGGAGGCCGTGATGAAAGAAGCGTTCGTGGACATCATTCCACGCGCCGAAGGCATCAACCTCGGCCTGCATCTTCGCGATGGCCGCATCGGCGCGTTGCTCGCAGGCATCCAAGTCTTGCCTGAGGAGATCCAATGCGGCTCCTGCTTCGGCTGTCGCGCGTTTGACCATCCGGTCACAGCGACGCAGCGTGTACCTCTTGATCAGGACGGAACTAGTCAATACGACGATCGTCCATCCGATGAAGAATGGCAGCGGGATGCTTGCGCCGCTCACAGTGTGGCTCCGGGGCTGAGTGCTGAGAAGGGACTGTGTTTGTACGAGTTCATTTGGCCACACCAACAGACCGGGAACGTCATGTCAAACCAAATATACCTCAGGTACCGTGATAGCGAGATGACTGGGCCGCTAGAAGACAGGGCCGCTAGATGACGGTCTCGGCGGCAAGCTCAGGCAGCGAACGCGTCGATTGTCGCTTGCACGTCGCCTAACGGATAGAGGATTGGGCATGTGGCACCAGTCGCCCGGTAACCCTCAACAGCCTCACGGGCCTCGCTGGGGGTGCCGCTAGCGGTGAGCATCTGAACTATGTCGTCTGGCACAAGCCGCGAGGCGACCTCGATTTGTTCTGCCGTGGCTGGCCAGGTCAGCACGTTGCCGACCTCTTCAAGCAGCGTTTGCGGAACTCCAGAAGCCTTCATTATGTGCGGCTGCTGACCCAGGTACTGCGTGACCATGTTTCGGGCCATGTCCAATGCCGTTGCTCGTTCTTCGTGTACGGAGCACACCACCAGTTGAGGCCGATCCAGATCATCCACGCTGCGTCCCGCCTTCGCTGCACCCCGCTCCAGCGCCGCCATTGCACGACTGTTGTAGTCGGGCGAGACGAGGTAGTTCAGCACCACCCCGTCGGCGATTTCGCCGGATAACTCCATCATCTTCATGCCGGTGGCGCCGATGTAGATGGGCACCTCCTTCGGGCGTCTGGGTTGGTACACGTAGTCAAGCTCGACGCCGTCTAGTTGGACATGTTCGCCGTGCATGGTGACGTTCTCGTTGGCCAGCAAAGCCCGCACTGCTGTGGTGACTTCTCGCATTGCATTGAGTGGCTGGGCTCGGCTGATGCCGACCTTTGCGGCAAGTGGGTCCCACCAGGCGCCCAGTCCGCAGATGATGCGACCTGGAGCTAGATCGTCGAGCGTCGAAATCACTGAAGCTAGACGTGCGGCGTTGCGGGACCAGATGTCGAGCACGCCTGCGCCCACCTTGATCCTTGAGGTGGTAGCGGCGAACGCTGCCATCGGCACGCTGGCTTCGCGCACCAGCCGCGAGTCGGCCTGCCAGACCGCCTCAAAGCCCCTCTCCTCTGCGTATTGCGCGAAGCCCATCGCATCTGCGATGGTGTGAGCGTCCTGCAGATACAGCGCGTTGCGCGTCGTAGTCATGTCGTACTCATATCTCTGTTGCCATGGGATTGGCCCCTTTTGCGTGTAGCTGTGCTACCACCGGTTCGACTGCGGAGCGCCACCTACAAACCTATGGTTGGAACCTGTTTGTGCGATACAGCGCTGCTTGTAGTTCGCAGAGCTGTTTGTGGAACCTAGCCTCGGACCGGTATGGCTGAGCGGGTTTCACCGGCTGATGTAGAACACGCAGCACACACGGCCAGTCCGTCGAAGCCCCGCGGTACTACCCATCGTGAAGTCCTGAATCTGGCTACCACTGTCATTGACGCCGAAAGCCGGGCCCGTGCCGTTCAGCGATTTCGTGCCCAAAGTATGCGCCTGCCGACGTTCGCGCAGCTCGCCGACCCCACGCTCATCGATGGCGACATCACAGAAGCACTTAGCGGGGTTGACTCTGATGTAGCCGATCCCCTCAACCTCTTCCGGGTTCACTGGTTCAACGACAGCCGTGGAGGACGGACTGACGTTCCCGATCACGTTGTGCTGCCCAGGGAGCTGACCGGTACCGACGCGCGCATAGTGGTGTTGTTCGGCAACCGGTTCCCGATGATCGGTGCACACAAAGTGCTGGCGGCGTATTCCTGCCTTGCACCGCGAGTAGTTGCAGGCCAGTTTGATCCGAGCCGTCATCGAGCTGTGTGGCCGTCTACCGGCAACTATGCCCGCGGCGGCGTAGCCATCAGCCGGATTATGGGCTGTCGCGGTGTGGCTGTGCTACCGGAGAACATGAGCAAAGAGCGATTTGAGTGGCTGGCCCGCTGGGTGGCCGATCCTGCGGACATCATCCGCACGCCCGGCTCTGAGAGCAATGTAAAGGAGATCTATGACGCCTGCGCGGAACTAGAGCGTGATCCCACCAATTTCATTCTGAACCAGTTCAGCGAGTTCTCCAATCACGTTGGTCACTACGAAGTCACAGGATCGGCGCTGCTTGCCGTGTTTGATTACTTGTGCGGGCAAGAGCCAGCAGGCGCTGAGCTACACCTGGCTGCTTTTGTGGCGGCCAGCGGCTCGGCGGGGACGCTTGGGGCGGGCGACCGGCTGAAGGACGAGCGTGGCGCACAGATTGTCGCGGTCGAGGCACTCGAATGCCCGACCATGCTCTACAACGGTTACGGCGAGCACAACATTCAAGGCATTGGCGACAAGCACATACCGCTCATCCACAACGTCATGAACACTGATGTCATAGTCGGTGTCAGCGAGCGTGCCACTGACGGCCTCGGTCTCGTGTTCAACACCGCACCAGGCCGAGACGCGTTGCGCGAACACTTAGGGGCAGCTTCTTGGGTGCTAGACGATCTCGGCCACTTCGGCTACTCGTCGATTTGCAATACGCTGGCCGCTGCTAGAGCAGCAAATGAGTTGGGGCTCGGACCTGATGACGTAGTGATGACTGTCGCAACTGATGGTTTTGAGATGTATCACTCCGAGCGAGATCGTCACCTTACTGAGCGTTACCGAGGTGGTTTCAGCGCGGACAGCGCCCGCGGCGTCATACAGCAACATCTCGTGCCGGAAACTCACAGCGAGCACGCACCCCACATTGAGGTGTTGTCAGATCGGGGCCGAGATCGCATCTTCAACCTCGGCTACTACACGTGGGTAGAGCAACAGGGTGTCTCGCTGGAGGACTTTGAGGCACGCCGCGATCAAGCGTTTTGGCGTTCTTTGAGAGGCCTGCCTCGGCTGTGGGACGAGATGATCAACGAATTCAACGACGAGGTCGCAGCTACTCCTGCTCAAGAATGAACACAGCGAGAACCAACACAGTGAGCATGAACACGTGAGCGCACCCACTGGGCTGGCGCCGCGCATCAACAACGAGCGGTTGATGAGTCGGCTGCACGAGCTGGCCCAGATCGGTGCCCTTGAAGGCACGCTGGGCAATTGCCGGTTAGCGCTCACCGACGAGGATCAAGCAGGGCGTGACCTGGTGTGTTCATGGATGGCTGATCTGGGACTCGACATCACCGTGGACGCGCTAGGCAACGTTGTTGCCAGCACCGAGCCGGGTGGGGTTGGCGATTCGGTGATGATCGGCAGTCACATCGACACGGTCGCTACGGGTGGACGTTACGACGGCAACCTCGGCGTGCTGGCTGGACTGGAGGTCATTGAGTCGACAATGGCCAGCGGTCAGATGCCCGCTCGGCCTCTGTCGTTGGCGTTTTTCACCGATGAGGAAGGCAGCCGGTTCGCGCCCGACATGCTCGGCAGCCTCGTCTATGTCGGCGGCATGGCCGTCGGGCAAGCCTGGGAGATCACCGATAGACAGGGCATCTGCGTAGGCGATGAACTAGATCGCATTGGCTATCGCGGCTCGGCGCCCGTGCCAGGCAGCGTGCCATTCGCTTTTGTGGAACTACATATCGAGCAAGGCCCGGTGTTGGAGTTTCACGGGCTTCAGATCGGCGTGGTTGAAGGCGTGCAGGGCATTTCCTGGACCGAGGTCAGCTTAGTTGGCCAGTCCAATCATGCTGGCACTACGCCTATGCCTCTGCGCCGCGATGCAGGGCTAGCGGCCTGTCGCATCGCCGCTGAGGTCCGAGAGTTGGCGCGCAACATTGGAGACTCACAGGTCGGCACCGTGGGGGCGATTTCTCTGACGCCGAATCTGGTCAACGTCATCGCAGGTTCAGCGCTGATGACCGTGGATCTCCGCAACACTAATGAGGTCATGCTCCAACATGCGGAAGCTCGCCTGGACGAGATCGTGTCTCGCAATGCCAAAGCGGAGCACCTTGATGCCGCGACGCGGCGAACGGCACGCTTCGAGCCCGTGGAGTTTCACCCCGCCATGATCAGTCTGGTGGAACGATGCGCCTCCGAAGCGGGCTTGACCCACCGACGTATGCCTTCAGGCGCGGGCCACGACGCACAAATGCTGGCTCGCGTTTGCCCGACCGCGATGATCTTTGTGCCGAGTTGTGATGGGGTCAGTCACAATCCGGCGGAACATACCGAACCGCAAGACATCGAAGCCGGAGCGAACCTGTTAGCTGAGGTGGTGTGGCGCATAGCCAATGGCGACCTTGACAGCGAGCTAGCTGGCGACGGAAACCCCCGATGAGGCTGTTCGTATGAGCCTGTGTTCATGAAGCCGGTCGCATGAAGCGGCTCGTATGAGGCCGCTCACTGTGGGCGCAGCGCAACTTGGCCCCATTGCCCGCTACGAGACTCGCGCCAACGTTGTGAAGCGGTTGATCGCGCTGCTGCACCAAGGGGCCGAGCGGGGCTGTGAGGTGGTGGTGTTCCCCGAATTGGCGCTCACCACGTTCTTTCCCCGTTGGTACTTCCCAGACAACTCCGCCGAGCTGCTTTCGCATTTTGAAACTGAGATGCCCTCGGCTCATACCCAGCCGCTGTTTGACGAAGCCAAGCGGCTAGGTATCGGCTTTCACTTGGGGTACGCAGAGCTAACCGCAGACGGACACCAATACAACACAGCCATCTTGGTAGAGCGAGACGGCAGCATCGTCGCCAAGTACCGCAAGGTACACATACCCGGCCACGAAGAACACGAGCCTCAACGCCGGTTTCAACACCTCGAAAGGCGCTATTTCGAGGAGTCCATGGACGGTTTTAGCGTGTGGCGCGCATTTGGCGGCGTGATGGGCATCGCGTTGTGCAACGACCGGCGCTGGCCCGAGACCTACCGGGTTATGGGCCTGCAAGGCGTAGAGATGATCTTCATCGGCTACAACACGCCGCTGCACTATGCGCCCGACCCGAACCAGGACCCGCTGCAGGCGTTCCACAATCACCTTGTGATGCAAGCCGGTGCATACCAAAACGGCACTTGGGTAGTCGGCGTGGCTAAGGGCGGCACCGAAGAGGGGGTGGAATCGCTCGCACACTCGGCGGTGATCGCGCCATCGGGACAGATCGTGGCCCAGGCGGTGACCGATGGCGATGAGCTCATCACTGCGCGGTGTGATCTGGATTGGTGCGCGCAGTACAAGGACACGCTGTTCGACTTCAGCCGCTACCGCCGACCCGAGGCTTATCAACTGATCGGCCGACAAAAGGGCGCCTTCCCGCCGCCATGAGTTGTGCTGCCCATGACCCCGTATCTGGTTCCCTGTACCCGGCGCCCTGTATCTGGCGCTGTACAAGGCCCTACGGGCGGCGCGACAATAGCCAGCAAACCACCGGGCAACGGTGCCCAAAACGAGGTTGGCGATGACAGATGATGCTTCGGGAGCTTCCGTGACGACATTCGGGCTGAACGGCTCGCCGGTCACGGTCGCTGGCGAACATGAACATCTGTTGGCGGCGCTGCGAGACGAACTGGGGATCATCTCGCCCAAGGACGGATGTGCCCCGTCGGGACAATGCGGCTGCTGCACGGTGCTGGTGGACGGCAAAGCCAGAGTCGCCTGCCAGACCAGCCTTGAGCGCGCCGCGGGAACCGAGATCACCACCATTGAGGGCTTTGACGACGCCGAGTTGGAAGCAATGGCCAGCACATTCGCGGCGCACGGTGCCCTGCAGTGCGGATTCTGTATTCCGGGCATCGTGGTGCGACTAAAGGCACTGCTTGACCGCAAAGGCTCCGCCTTGACGCGTGAGGAAGCCAGCCGACACCTGGGCGGTCACCTGTGCCGCTGCACCGGTTACACCAAGATCCTCGACGCGGCCGAGTCGCTGGCGGCTGGAGAGGTGCCTGTGGCTTTGCCCCCGAAGGGAGTTGGCAGCTCGGGCGCACGTTACGAAGCGCGTGAACTCACGCTGGGCCGCCGTCCCTACATAGACGACATGGCGTGCGTCAACATGACCCACGGCGCGCTGCGGCTAACGGACCATGCACGCGCAGACGTTCTAGCTATCGACACCACTCAGGCCGAGGCCACGCCTGGAGTGCATGGCGTATTCACCGCCGCCGACATCCCCGGCGCGCTGCGTGTGGGACTCATTCACAAGGACTGGCCAGTGATGATCCCCGTGGGCGGGCGCACGTCTTATCTCGGTGATGTGCTCGCCATTGTCGTGGCCGACACCCGAGTTGCAGCGCGGCGAGCCGCTGAGCTGATCGAGGTGTCCTATGAGGTTCTGGCGCCGATGACCGACCCGGTGCGTGTCGTTGATAGCGACATCGACGCCGTGTGGGAGCTGGACGGCAACGTGCTGTCGCGCTCAACTTATTCCCGTGGTGATGTCGACGTGGCACTGGCGGCATCGGCGCACACCGTGACCGAGACCTTCCAGACACAACGCATAGAGCACGCCTACCTTGAACCCGAATCAACTCTCGCTGTGCCCAAGTACGCCGACAGCGAACTGGTTGGGTTGCACGTGTACACAGGCGGTCAGGGCATCTGGGACGACCGCAACGACATCGCCGCGGTTCTGGGGCTAGAGCCGTCTGCCATCACTACCGAGTTGGTTTCAAATGGGGGAGCTTTCGGCGGCAAAGAAGACATGTCCAACCAGGCTCATGCGGCTCTAGCTGCGTGGCTAACCGGACGAGCGGTGCGAATCACGCTGTCGCGTGAGGAGTCGCTGCTTTTGCACCCCAAGCGGCACCCGATCCGTTTGACCTATCAGGCTGGCTGCGATGCCCATGGCAAGCTGACCGCAGTACGTGCTCGCATGCTCGGCGACTCCGGTCCCTACGCATCGGTGGGTATGAAGGTGCTGGAACGGTCGGCGGGGCACGCCACCGGACCGTATCTGGTGCCCTGCGTTGATGTTGAGGCGGTTGCGGTGCGCACTAACAATCCGGTGTGCGGTGCGTTTCGGGGTTTCGGCGCAAACCAGGCACAGTTCGCTATGGAGGGCGTGATGGACCGGCTCGCAGACGCTGTGGGCATCAGCGGGTTCGAGATGCGTCAACGCAACGTCGTGGTGCCCGGTGGGGTGTGGGGACCGGGCCAGATCATGGACGATGGCTGTCTTGGTGCTCAGGCGTGCCTGGACGCTGTGCGTGTGCCCTATGAGGAGGCCCGCGCTGCGGGCAAGCCTGTTGGGATCGGTCTTGGACTGAAGAACTCTGGCCTCGGCAACGGCTTCAACGAAATAGCTAAGGCGGTTGTGCGCTTTTGTGACAATGGCGTGGTGGAGGTCCGCCATTGTTGGACAGAGATGGGCCAAGGCGTGCATACCGTGGCTATGCAGGTAGCAGTGGAGGAACTGGGCGTTGATGCGGAGTCGGTGCGGGTGATCGTGGACACAACCCGCGAGCTCGGTGCTGGCCAGACCACCGGCAGCCGGGGCACGCTTATGGGTGCAGGAGCGGTGGCAGACGCGTGCCGTGCCGCGATGGCTGACGGTTGCAGGCCGAACGTGGACTACGAGGGTGAATACCGCGTTGATTGGACCAACTCGCTGTCTGAGGGCTTAGAGCATCCCGTCATTCACTCAACGTTCGGTTATGCGGCACAAGTTGTCATTCTCGACGCCGACTCGGGCGATATTGAGCGGGTCATCGCCGCGCACGATGTCGGCCGAGCCGTGAACCCGCTTGCTTGCGAAGGCCAGATTGAAGGCAGCGTTCACATGGGGCTGGGTTACGCGTTGAGTGAGGGCTTCCCTGCCGATGCGCAAGGGCGACCGCGCAACACCACCTTGCGCAGTCTCGGCATTATCCGACCCAAGGACATGCCTGATGTTGAGGTGATCTTGGTGGAGTCACCCCAACCCGGCTCGCCTTATGGCATTAAGGGGGTGGGCGAGATCGGACTAGTGCCGACCGCGGGAGCAGTGGCAGCCGCTTTGCGCGAGCAGGAAGGCGTATGGCACAACGAACTGCCGATGCGCAACCGAGCCAACCGTGAACGTGCCGATGCTTGGGTTTGAGCGCTTGCCGTCGTGAGCCTGTAGCTGTGGACCCGCAGTTGTGAATGCAGCGACGGCGATCACGCCCGGGCTTGTGTGCTCACATCACCATCTCTATTCGGCGTTGGCTAGGGGGATGCCAGCGCCGCCGCGCACTCCGAGCAGATTCGCCGAGATCTTGGAGCTGGTGTGGTGGCGATTGGACCGGGCGCTTGACCTAACGATGCTGGAGTGGTCGGCCAAGCTCGGTGCCTTGGAAGCACTGGAAGCTGGTTGCACGGCAATCGTGGACCATCATGAATCGCCGAACGCCATTGAGGGCTCGCTGGACGTCATCGCGGCGTCATGTGCGGAAGTCGGCGTCCGGGTGAGTTGTTGCTATGGGGTCACCGACCGCCACGGTCTTGATGGCGCGCGGCGCGGCCTTGTTGAGAATGAGCGATTTTTGGCTGCGGGTGGACTGGGCTACGTCGGGGTTCACGCAGCCTTTACTTGCAGCGATGAGACTCTGGCCGCGGCCGCGGATCTCGCCTGTCGCCACGGTGTGGGTGTGCATATTCACGTGGCTGAGGGCATGATCGACGCCAACGCATCCGAGCGTCTAGCGGGCCTCGGCGATGAGCGTTGGCTGCTGGTTCACGGCGTTCATTTACAGCCAGGACACGGGCAAACGCAGCGCGGGCCAACACAGCGCGGGCCAACACAGCACGGGCAAACACAGCACGGGGGAACACAGCATGGGCTGGCTGGCACGATTGTGCATAACCCTCGCTCCAACATGAACAACGCCGTGGGCTATGGGAACCCTGTCAAGTTCGGCGACTCAAATCCAGTAGCGCTAGGTACGGACGGGATTGGTGCCGACATGCTGGAGGAGTTCCGACTGGCCTACGCACGATTACGCGAGCACGACGTGACAGCCAGCCCCGAGGTGCCTTGGGAGTGGCTTGCCAACGGCTGGCGACTCATGCCCGAGGCCCGCCACGACACAGTGCGCTGGTCGTACCCCAACGTGGACCCGTGGCATCTCGCCTACACGCCCGGGGTGAGAGCTATTGATGTCACGATCGGCGATCAGCTCGTGCTCGCGGATGGCATTGCGCTGCGGGTTGATGCCGACGAGGTGCGGGCCAAAGCTGCCGAGCAGGCCCAACGACTCTTCTTAGCGCTTGAAGACATCGATTGAGATCGTTGACTGAGACGACACTCAAGCCGATACGACACTCAAACGGTAGGACGGAGAGAGCGAAGATGGCGGCGTTGGTGACTTGCAATCAACTGTGCGACGGGCGTGACTGGCCCGCCGCGCCCGCCGAGGTGCGGACATTTCACGGTCGACTGCCGGCCTATGCGCCGACGTTGCTCGTTGACGCACCCCGACTGGCAGACAGCCTTGGTGTTGGGCGGGTGTTGGTAAAGACCGAGACGCAGCGAATGGGCTTGCCATCGTTCAAGATTCTCGGCGCGTCGTGGGCGACTTATCGCGCGGTCTGCGCGCACCTCGGCGGTGAGCCGCCTGCGTGGGCCAACATCTACGACTTAGCAGCCAGTTTGAGGCATTTGCGTCCGATGACGCTTGCGGCCGCCACAGACGGCAACCACGGCCGAGCAGTTGCGTTCATGGCACGGTTGCTGGGATTTGAGGCACACATTCTGGTGCCTGCGGGCACTTCGCAGGCTCGGATGGAAGCAATCCGGGGGGAGAGTGCCGCTGTAACGGTGGTGGACGGCACCTACGACGATGCCATAGAACGCAGCGCCGAAATGGCAGGCGAGCACTGCCTTGTGGTGTCAGACACATCGTGGCCCGGCTACGAGACCATCCCTGCCGATGTCGCAGCGGGCTACGCGACGATCTTCGCTGAGGTGGACGATGCACTAGCCCGAGAGGGCCTCGGGCCGCTGGACATGGTGACGGTACCGGTAGGTGTAGGGGCGTTGATGGCGGCTGCTGTCACCCACTACCGCAGCGGGCCGCATCGACCGTTGCTGGTCTCGGTGGAGCCAGATGACGCCAACTGCGTGCAAGCCTCAACCATCGCTGGCGAGATCACCGCGACTCCCGGGCCGCATCGCTCGATAATGGTGGGTTTGAACTGCGGAATGCCCTCGCCGTTGGCTTGGCCGCTCCTGGCTAGTGGCGTGGATTGGTGTGTGTCGGTGGACAGCGACGCGGCCAGCAGGGCAATGACCGATTTAGCGGACTCGCAGGTTGTGGCGGGAGAAACTGGCGCCGCCTCGCTCGCTGGGCTGCGGGCGCTGCTTCAGGATTCTCATGGTGCAGCAGCGCTCGGCGATCCGGCGGAGGCGACTGTGTTGGTGTTAGTCACCGAAGGCGCCACCGATCCCCAAAACTACGAACGCATCGTCGGCCAGCCAGCCTCCGCGTTGGCCCCGGTTCTCACTGCTGCCTGAGAATTGCTGCTCATCCAACAAAGTAACTTTGGCTTAGTCAGTCCTGTTCAGTGATCTGGCGGTAGTGATTCAACCTGATATCTGTGTTGGCCGTTTAGCCGATTGCCGCTCACTGTTGGGGTGGAGCGTAGCCGTACACGCCAGAATAGGTGCCAACTATGGTGGCGCCTGTAGTCGGCTCGGCGATAGACAATCTCAGCGTTCCTTCGGTGAATGGCACAAATGTATCTGGGTTGGAAGCGCCCGGTGGAATATGCCAGACGCCACCCGCAATGGCATCGCTTCCGATGACCAACGTAGCTCCAGATGCAAAACGCTTGAGATCCAATACGAGTGTCATTCCGCTTAGAGAGTTGTCTTCGTTGACGCCTATTGCCGCGATGGACACTGGCTTTTCGAAGCCGGTAAGCAGGGTGCGTTCCTGTGCGTCGGCATAGCCAGCGATGATGCCCATGGCTTCGATCGGTTCGGGGAATCCGTTCAAGCGAAGGTCGGTTATGGTACCTTCCATCCAGGGGTTGGGACTCACGTCGCTTTGCCACGTTGTTTCAAAAGAAAAATCCAGCGAACCCGATTCGGCGGGTAAGCCAGCTACAGCCTGTTGTTGGGGCCAGTCGGGTGGTTGTGGTGTTAGATCGGCCAAGATGTCGGCCTGGCGATTACGAATGAAAGTGCGTACTCGCTCGGTGTCGGCTGCTGCAATGGCTGCGGCATCGGGGAGGGCGTGTTGCTGGACGATGGCTGCCATTTTGTCTGCCGCAAGCAACAGCTCGTCGGGATCCCAAGCAGTGTCCAAGATGCTCTTCAGTCGTGCGACGTAGGCGTCGCGCCAGTCTGGGTGGTGATATAGCCGGTTTGAGATAGCACCCAGGGCCAACACAGACGGAGGCGGGTCGGAGATGCGGTCAAAAGGGTTGGGGTCATCTTCGAGTAGGAATGTGCTGTCGGTTCCCCACGGAAGAAACACGAAGCGACCACCTGGCTCACGATAGAACCAGTAGTTATTGTGGTTGCCAGCATACCCGTCCCAGTGGCCGATCAGCACTTCTGTCGCCCAAAATGTCAGAAATAGTTCCAAGTCAACCGCATCAGCCAACGCTCTAAGCCCGGCGGGGGACCGGTCTGCCAGAGCAGATACCACCGCATCTATATCGGACCAGTCGTCGACGTCCTCGTGAGTCTTCTTCTCAAACGTGCCTCTAAATTCGGCATCAAAGTCGCTGACGTTTCCCTCGTAGACATTGCCGTCTGAGCTTTCGAAATGACGTTCCAAGAAGGGCGCTTTGATTTCCTCAACATGAGTGTATAGGCCCAGCTTATTGCCATTGAGCGTCACCGTCGCGAAACTGCAACGAGGTGCGGGATAACCGACCGCGGCAAAAACTCGGTAAGCCATGCAGGTATTGATCATTGACGGATCCTGAACGTTGTTGTTCAGAGTCATCCGTTCCATGACTCCGCCAAGTGCTTGATTGTCCTCATATCTATCGAAGCGAAGTTTGATAGACGGCTTTGTATCGCTTTGAGAGCCTACAAAACCCTTCTTTCGGATTCCGACATCGCGCAAGGTCACCCCATCAACCGAGACGTTTGCTTTAAACCAGGTGTAGATTTTGGCGAAGGGACGCGAGAGGTTGTACTCACTAGCCTCCGCAAACACGTCCTCAAGCGTGCGAGTCTGGTGACGCAGGGTGTCCCAGTCGGCGACCGGTATCTCAATGCTGATGTCCATTACATGGTCAAGGTCAAAGTACTTGTGGCTGGGGTCAACCGCTGAATCATCAACTAACTCGGCTGATTCATCAACCGTTATAGTCGTTCGTGAGATGGCAGTCGTGGGACTTGACTCGCCGACGTCTTCGGACTGACTGCTGCAGTTAGTTGCACCTATAGTCGCCGCCAGCAGCGCTACAACCATGCAAATGCGCATCATATGCTATGTTGCCTCTCTCGCATTGAAACGTCGGATCACGCCTCGTAAAGCGCACGTACAAACAGAACGTGTGCCTGACCTATGTGTGCGTGAACTTACGTGGCAAATACTGAGTTAGCCCATCTCGCTAGCTCATACGGAAGTCAGGATCGTGACGGCGGAGCTCGCGGCGGGCGATCGTCATCTTATGTACTTCGTCGGGGCCATCGGCAATGCGTAGCGTCCGCATATGGGCGTACATCTCAGCTAGCGGGAAGTACTGCGTAACACCAGCAGCGCCATGGACCTGAATGGCGCGGTCTATGACCTTGAGCGCCATATTCGGGATGGCCACCTTGATGCCGGAGATTTCCTGGGCTGCGGCCTTGTTGCCGATTGTGTCCATGAGGTGCGCTACATGCAGGACGTACTCGCGAGCCTGGTCAATCTCGATACGTGCCTCGGCGATCCAGTCCTGGATTAACCCTTGTTGCGCGACCGGCTTTCCGAACGTCTCGCGTTCCAGCGCCCGCAAGCACATGTACTCCAAAGCCCGCTCGGCCACGCCGATTGAGCGCATGCAGTGATGGATACGACCCGGCCCTAGTCGTGCTTGGCTGATTGCGAAACCCTCGCCCTCGCCGCCGAGGATGTGGTCTTGGGGCACGCGTACATTTTCGTAAACCAACTCAGGGTGGCCGCCGCGGTCATGGAAACCGAAGACGCGCGGGTCGCGATCAACGGTGATGCCCTCCGCATCTCGGGGTACGACGATCATTGACTGCTGGCGATGGCGCGGTCCGTCAGGGTCATTCTTGCCCATGACGATGAGCACCTTGCATTCGGGTCGCAGTGCGTTGGAGGAGAACCACTTGCGGCCATTGAGCACGTACTCGTCGCCATCGCGGTCAATTCGCAAGCGGATATTGGAAGCATCCGAGCTAGCCACTTCAGGTTCGGTCATTGAGAACGTGGACCGGATTTCGCCATCCAAGAGCGGCGCAAGGTACTGCTGCTTCACTCGCTCTGAGCCATACAGGTTGAGGATTTCCATGTTGCCGGTGTCAGGCGCAGCACAGTTCAGGGCTTCGGAACTGAACGGCACCTTGCCGAGCTGTTCTGATATTGGCGAATAGTCCAGGTTGGAGAGCTTGGTTCCGGGAGCGTCCGGATCAAGGTGTGGGATGAACAGATTCCATAGCCCCCGCTCGCGGGCGGCCGCTTTGAGCTTCTCCATGATCGCAGGCGTGGCGTGGACGTCTCCGGCGGCGGCGAGCTCAGCGTGTTGCTGGTGGTATTCCTCCTCATTGGGGTAAATGTGGTCGTCCATGAACGACCTCACGGCCTCTTGCATCTCGAGGCCCTTGTCGGTGTAGGCGTGTGCCATGTCGTTGCTCCTGACTTGTTGGTTGAGACTCTCTGGTCCGAAACTACTTGGTTTAATGGTGCGTGGCAGCAGCACCTACAGGTACACCAGCGAGGCTCTAGGTGGCACAAACGGCACAGATGGCACAAATGGGACCGATAACGGTTTACCCAGCGGCGCGAATCCACACCATGGACCCCGGCAGGCCCCAGGGCACCGCAGTGGCGGTTGCCGACGGGCGCATCGTTTCGGTGGGCTCAATGGACTCAATGCGGCCTTGGCTGAGGCGTTACCCCTACGAGGTTGACGACCGTTATGCCGACAACATCATTTTTCCGGGCTTCATTGACCCGCACACCCACCTGCGTCTCAGCGGCACGTACATGGGTCTGCACTATGTCGGCCCAATTGACTCGGCTTCGCCGACGGGGCTGCGCAAGGGCTTACCGAACCGCGACGCAGTGCTCCACCAGATGCATGCACTGGTGGCCGAGCACGCTGATCCTCGCGCACCACTGACCGCATGGGGATATGACCCTGCCAGCCAACAAGGCCACCTTGATCGCGACATGCTTGACGAACTCAGCGACACGGTGCCTATGTGGATTTGCGCTTACGCGCCTCACATCATCTACGCCAACTCCCCGATGCTTGAGTTGATCGGTGTCAACGACGACTCAATCGGCCATGGGCTGGGTCGCTACCCGGATGGTCGCCTGAATGGCTGGTTTGTAGAGACCGAGGCCACTGCCCGGGCGACTCGGCCAGTGGCCGCGGCGGTGTATGGGCCAGGTGCCGGCCGGGCAGCAATTGACCGCATGGGTGCGGTCGCTCGTGCTGCGGGGGTGACCACGACCGCCGACCTGGTGTGGGGAATGGCGGATGGCTTTGAGCCGGAATGGGACGATCACGCGGACGCCATTGCTGAGGGCACCTTCCCGCTGCGGATCTTCATGATCCCATTCGAACCGAAGTTGGTGCGCACCTACGGCAGCGAGATGCTCGACTTCTTGGAGCACATGCGCGCACGAGGCGACGACAGGCTCAATACGCACGGCGTGAAGTATGTAAATGACGGTTCCTATCCGTCCATGACTCTGGTTATGAATGAACCCGGTTACCTCGACCAAGACACTGCCCACACGGGCGAGGTGCCCTGGGAGGACATGGTTGAGCGCATGAGACCTTTTTGGCAGGCAGGGGTGCAGATCCACGCTCACGCCAACGGCGATCGAACCGTTGACATGACGCTGGACACGCTCGCAGCGCTGCAGGCAGAGCACCCGCGATTCGACCATCGATTCACTATTGAGCATTACTGCATCTCGACTCCGACACAAGCGAAACGTCTGGCAGCACTTGGTGGACTCGCGAGCGTAAACATCTACTTTGTGTACTTCCGTGCTCAGCTTCACGCCGAGCACGGCTTCGGGCCGGACCGGAGTGAGGCCACCGCCCGCTTGGGCTCGCTGGAGCGGGCTGGCGCAACGTTCGCGCTCCACAGCGACTTCAACCTCGTAGTGACACCGCTATCGCCGCTGCTTGCGGTGTGGTGCGCCGTCAACCGGGTGGGAGCAGACGGCACGACGGTCATGGCTCCAGGAGAGCGCATCTCCGTGGATCGGGCGCTGCGCGCCATCACCATCGATGCAGCGCACGTGCTCGCTCGTGATGACCGGCTGGGTTCGATTGAGGTCGGCAAGCTGGCCGACTTCACGATGCTTGGCGACGATCCGTACGAGGTTGACCCAATGGCACTGGCTGACATACCAGTGGTTGGAACGGTCCTAGGCGGAGAACCGACGATGTGAAGCCACTATCGCCGTATTGGTCGCGGCTGCACTGAAGTGGCGGTGTTGCAGAGCTGGCTTTGAATAGGCGGTGATGCAAATGCGCCGATGAGACTGCGGCGAAGATGGGGCAGCAGAGGTAGCAAATGAGCCAGTTGGATGCTGCGTGGCAGGCTGTTACCAGCGCTGTGGCCGCCGCGCGTCGCCCGCAAGGCAATATCGACAGCGAAGCGGTGGGTGTCACAGTTCTTACAGGTTTCCTCGGCAGTGGCAAGACGACATTGCTTCGACGACTGCTGCGCGAGCCGGCCGGACTACGCATCGCAGCAGTCGTGAACGACGTTGGGCCAATCAACATTGATGCAGCAGCATTAGACGGACTGCGGGTTGAATCGCGGACTCGAGATCTAGTCGCACTCACCAACGGCTGTGCATGTTGTGCATTGGTGGACGATCTAGCTGACACACTCGAACGTCTCGCCGATCCAGTGCGCAGCGATGCCATCGTGGTGGAGGCCAGCGGCGCTGCCGATCCCGCTACCTTGGCATTGACCGTTGAGTCGGCAGCAGGGTGCAGGCTTGACGGCGTTGTAGCCGTAGCGGACGCGCAGCACCTAGAAGGTCAGCTTGACGACGCGCAAACTGGACCAGCGGTGCGTCGCCAAATTGACGTATCGCACCTTGTGGTGCTCTCGAAGGTCGACCAGGTGGATGAAGGCGAAGTCGTCAGCCTCACAGACCGCATCGGCGGGCTCGCACCCGGCCGAATGGTCGTGCCAGCGGCTTACGGCTGCGTCGATCCGCGGGTGCTGCTGAGCGCAGCACTACAGGGAGTGACGTTCCGCTCCGCTGTGGGCCAGCATCCTTTGGATGTCGCAACTTCGATGGCAATACCAGACGGCCCGTTGGATGTAGCCGCGGTGGCTCGTTGGTTCGAACGTCAGCCGTTCTCGCTGTTGCGAGCAAAGGGATGGTTTGTTAGCCCCGACGGTGTCTGGCATGAAGTGCAGGCCGTGGGGCGTAGCTGGCGGATACTGCCCACTAGCGGCCCACACGAAGCAGCCATAGTGCTGATTGGCGACTGTCAAGAAACGGTGGACGCCGCAGCCGATTCCCTACAGCGTCTTGGTTGAGTTGTAGCTAGCGACTCCTGATATGAGACTCCGGACCCGGTCAGGAACCGGTCAGGTGACTCAACCGCGGCATGACCTCATTGGCCAGCAGGTTCATGGAGCGCCGCCACGCTTCAGCCGATTCGGGAGTCTCTGAGTAGTCAAAGCAGAACAGCAGCAGGTGACCAAATCCGCCAACATCCGCGTACACCTTCTCGATGTCGTTGGCGACCGTCTCGGGTGAGCCCACGAACCAGTTGTTGTGCGCGCAGTACTCAGTTGTGACCACGCCATCGGCGGGTGGGTTGCGCTCGTCAATAAGGAACTGATGAAAATCGAAGGCGCCGAGCAAGGGGATGAAGTACTCGGTCATCATCCGGCCCATCATTCCGCCATAGGACAGCTCCCAGGCTTCAGCGTCGGTGGGAGCTACGAACACCTCGCGCACCATCCGCCAGGCGCCTCGGTGCGCGTCGCGCCCCGCTCGCCGCGCACCCGCCTCGTAGGAGTCCCAGTGGCCGCTGACATATTGCGGATTGAGGTTCAAGCTGAGCGGTATCCAACCCTTCTCGCCAGCCATCTCCAGCGTCGGTGACGGCGAGTTCAGTCCGGCGACACCGATAGGCGGATGAGGCTGCTGAAGGGGCTTGAGATGTTGCACTAGGTCAAGTTCGGGCATGCCGTGGGGGACCGCACCCTTCCAGTGCTTGCCCTCATGTACCCAACCTGGCTCTTGAGTCCACAGGTTCAAAATGAACTCAACAGACTCCTGGGTCATCTCGCGGTTCTCGCCAGCCATGCCGTCTACGCCAAACATCTCCCAGTCGCTGGGTAGCCCGCTCGCCGCTACGCCAAAATTCAGCCGTCCCTGCGAGATGTGGTCCAGCAGCGAGATTCGGTTGGCCAGCTCCGCAGGGTGGTAGTAGGGCATCAAAAAGCCGCCCGGACCGATGCGAATGTTCTTGGTGCGTTGCAGCGCTGCGAGCGTCAGCAGATCAGGCGCAGGATGAGGCTCCCACTTTGCCGCATGGTGCTCACCGATCCAGGCTTCGCTGAACCCAAACTCATCAGCCCACTCAATGACTTGCAGGTCCCACTCCCAGCCGGACCGCAAGTCCCGCTCCGGCGGATGGCTCGGCATCGTGAACAGTCCCAGTTCCATTGTGATCCCCCTTTGGCGCTTGCAGCACATCCGCACTGCATTACCGCAATTGCATCGCAGCAATACTGCAGCAATCTAGTGTGATGACGATTGCAGTTCTGGCCGTCAGATTTGGCCTTTTGCTCTAGTTCCGATAAGAACCTCAGTTTTGGCTTGCAGAAGCTGGCTCAAAGGCCACGACTTCACTGCCGATGAACTCAACTGCGACAGCGTCGCCGCGACGCACCTGCGGGTTAGGTCCGCAGCGCACCCTCAGGCGCTTTCCATCCAGGTTCGCTACCACCATTGAATCGTGACCGTAGAACTCAACCAACTCCACTTCGGCCGTCGAACCGGGCGCGAGGCGTAGCTGCTCAGGGCGTATCAGCACATCTAGCGTGCCGCCCCGAGCCTCGGTTCGGTGTTGGCCATCGCCTGCTGAGCGGCTGGCAACTCCATTGCTGCTCGCACCATTTTTGGCAGAACCACCGTTATCGGCACAATTGCTAGCAGCACGAAGTGGCAGGCGGCCTAGTGCTGTGAGTGCGGTTCCACCTGACGCCTGTGCGCGCAACCATGACGCAGTGCCCACGAAATCCGCTACGAACGGATCGGTCGGATGACGGTAAAGGCCGTCGGGAGTGTCAACTTGTATGAGGCACCCGTCACGCAGAACGCCCACCCGGTCGCCAACAACGAATGCCTCGTCTTGATCGTGGGTTACAAACACTGCTGTCATGTTCAGTTCAATCAGCAGTCGACGAATTTCGCTGCGCACTTCTTCGCGCAAAGACGAGTCAAGATTCGAAAACGGTTCGTCCAGAAGCAGCACACCCGGCTTGGGAGCGAGAGCTCGTGCCAGCGCAACGCGTTGTTGCTGACCACCTGAGAGCGTTGAGGGCATTCGATCGGCATAGCCGGACAAGCCGACCAGATCAAGTGCCTTGACTACGTCACCGGGCGTGCGTTCGGACCTACTGAGCCCGTAGCTGACGTTGCGACCCACGGTGAGATGCGGGAACAGCGCCCAGTCTTGGAACACCATTCCGATGCGGCGCGACTCGGGTGCCACCCAGGTATTGCCCGCGCCCGACGGCGTTGATACGAGTCGGTCACCCAGCGAAATTGTGCCAGCCAGGGGGCGCTCAAGCCCCGCAATGAGGCGCAGCAGCGTGGTCTTACCGCATCCGCTGGGGCCCAGTAACGCCACGGACTCGCCGGGTTTGACTCGAAGCGACAGGTTCCGGACCGAGTAGATGGTGCGGCTGGATGCCTGCGAAGGGTTGAACTTATCTAGGGGCGCCTCTTGGTGCGCCGTATGTTCGTGAGTCGTATGTTCGGGAGAACGGCGCCGCTCCCGTGCGCTGGCGGCTCGTGAGTGGCCGTACGTGTGGGTGACACTGTTGAGGATGATCGAACGCGAGCCACCCGTGCTGCTCTCGTGACGACTGCCCTCGTGATCGGCGCCCTCGCGACTGGTGCCCTCGCGACTGGTGCCCTCGTGATCGTTGACATTATGACCGGGCCGCGCGACACCGTCGAGAGTCGTCGGGTCGCCATGCCGCCGGTGTTGCCTAGACCGAAATGCCCGGACCGCGCGCACACCGACGAGTATATGTCAGGGTATAAGCAAGCAAGCTAGAGAGCATCCAGGCAAGTGGATACCTCGTAGTGACCTTGCCTGAAATGTTCTAGTAAGTAGGGCTAACGCTCCACGGGCGGCAGTGCATGGATCAAAGCCGAACTAGGTTGGCCACGTTCCAGCAATGGGACACACTCAACAGAGTATGCCCAGCAGAACATGCCTAGTGGATGAGGGCACCTAGTAGATGAGGGCACCCAGTGGATGACGGCGGAGCATAAAGGTGGCAGCATAAAGGTGGCGCTGTGGCATTGACAGATCACGATCGGGCCGATGTCCCGTTTGATGTGCGATCCAAGATGGTCCAAGGACTGCCCGCTGCGGCGCCGCCCTGGGAGCGCATCCCGCGCTTCAGCTTCGTGGGTGGCAACAATGATGCGCCAAGTGTTCCGGTGGGAGGACTTGGCGAAGCAGCCCTCAACGTCATCAACAAGTACGGGCCAGCACTGGCCACCTACAACCTGGGCGACAACCCGCAAGGTCATACGCCGCTGCGCGAGTTCGTCGCCGCAAATCTGGCGGCCGAGGCATCGCTAGCGGTCAGCGCCGAAGACATATTGGTCGTGTCGGGTTCACTGCAAGCCCTCGACCTCGTCATCAAGACATTCATCGAACCGGGCGATGTTGTAGTGGCCGAGGAGGCCACATACGGGGGAATGCTCACCAAGCTCCGGCGGGCAGGTGCAACCGTAGTGCCCGTTGAACTCGACGACGAGGGCGTAGTGCCCGGCGCCCTTGACGCTCTGCTTGGTCGCCTGGCCGCTGAGGATCGGGCGGCGAAGCTCATCTACACAATTCCGACAGTCCAAAATCCGACAGGGTCGGTCATGCCCACGCAGCGGCGCCGGTTGCTGATTGATGCCGCTAGGCGGTGGGGGGCCGTGATCTTTGAGGACGACTGCTACGCCGATCTGCATTGGGATGGCCAGCGGCCGCCAGCTATAGCGGCGCTCGCCCGCGATGGCAGTGATGTAGGTCGGGTCGTCTACTGCGGTTCCTTCTCAAAGTCGATCGCGCCAGCGTTGCGCGTGGGATTCATGGTGGCCGACCCACCGGTAATGCGACAGCTCGTAGCAATGAAGGATGATGCTGGCACCGGCGCGGTGGAGCAGTTGATTCTGGCCGAGTACTGCTCGGCGCACTTCGTTGACCATGTGCGCGAGTTACGCGCAACGTTGCGTTCCAAGTGCGAGGTCATTCGCCAAGAGCTCTATACCCACTTTGGCGAGCACTCAGCGGTAGCCGCCAAGCTCGGTGGACCCGTCTTAGTGACCGACCCGAAGGGCGGCATCTTCGTATGGCTGACCTTCCCAGCCAGCGTCGACACCGCCCGTTACCTGGCACCCGCAACCGAACGAGGCATCCAGTTCAATGAAGGCGCAGCGTGGTCGGTTGACCCCAACTGGGGAGCGCGCCGAATGAGGCTGTGCTTTGGCAGCCTGAGCGCCGAGGACATCTGCGAGGGCGTAGCTGCTCTGGCCGAGGTGGTGCTCTTGCATTAGTGGTGTGCTAACAGCGTCAAAATGGGCAGCGTCAAAAGATGCTGAAACCACCGTCAATCTTGATGACATCGCCCGTGTGCCAGCGTGCAGCGTCGCTCATGAGATACACCGCGATTGCGCTGAAGTCATTGGGTACGCCCCACCGTCGCATTGGGATGCGCGGCATAACGTTGCTCACGAACTTGTCCCAGTTGAAGAGTTGCTCGGTCATTGCAGTGTCAATCCAGCCAGGTATGACTGCGTTGGCGTTGATGTTGTAGCGGGCCATCTCAACCGACAGACCCATCATCATGGCCAGCATCGCGCCCTTGGTAGCCGCGTACGCCTGGCCTCGGGCGGCGCCTTGAATGGCCGTGCCGCTTGAGGTCAGCACGAGGCTCCCGCCCTCACCCTGAGCGATCATCTGACGTGTGGCAGCGCGCAGGGTGAAAAAGACGCCGTGCAGATTCACGTTGATGACATCGAACCAGTCTTCGTTGGAATGCTCGTGAAAGCCTCGCTGATTCTTGGTGCCTATGCCCGCATTCGGGAAGCAGGCGTCAATACGCCCGTAGCGCTCCACCACCGCAGCCATGGCATGTTCCACTTGCTGCTCGTCGGAGACATCACAGACAAGGGCGCTAGCTGAAGGGTTGATCTCGCGCAGCTCGGCCTCGGCTGCAGCGTTCTTGTCTGGATTGGTTCCCCAGATGCTGACATCTGCGCCAGCCGCAGCAACGCCGCGGGCGTATCCGAGCCCGATGCCGCCGTTGCCGCCGGTGATGACGGCGACTTTGCCAGTTAGGTCGAAACCGTCGTAGGCCACGGCTAGCTCAGTCTCCCTTGATCTGGCGCATGAAAGTGGCGTTGTCGAAGTAGTCGCGCCAGAACGTGATGAGACCGTCGTTGACCTCAAAGATGCCCATCACGGGCAGTTCAATCAGGCGGCCCGAACCGGTGTGGAAACGGTCGACTCGCTCGTTCATAACAGTGTTGTCGGTGCAGGTTTGGCGAAGGACCTCAAACTCAACAGGGCCAGCGCCGCCGAGCATAGGCGCGAGGAACTCTCGCATTTTGTCGCGGCCGTTCATGTCGCCGATCGGAACGTTGTCGTAGTACACGTCGTCGGCCACACAGTTCAGCGCCGCATCAAGGTCCTTGGCGTCAATGTGGGCAATGAACTTGTCAACAATCGCTGTCGGCGAGTCGCCTGAGTGCTCGTCTCCTGAGTGGTCTTTTTCTGGCATGGATTTGCTACTCCTTGAATCAGACGGAAACCAGACGGCTCGCACATGAAGCCGCTGACCGCCATGTACTAGCACGCCCGCTTAGCTTGCAGCCGAACAGCCCCCTGCATCTACTGAGGCTCACGGGCTCTAGTGTCGGTGCCTATGGGGAGTATGGACTCAGAGCAACAGCGTGAGCAAACCAAGCCGGGCAGACGCCTACTGGAGGGGATTCGGGTATTTGAGATCAGCATTGCGGTAGCAGCCCCCTGCTGCGGCAAAGCCATGGCGCACCATGGCGCTGAGGTTTTCAAGGTGGAAGCTCGCAGCTACCCCGACGTGGCACGTGCGTTCGGCTCGGCCTGGGCTCGAGACGCTGAGCTGGCCGACGTGTTCTGCGACACCAGTCCGTACGTACCGGAAATGTCGTCTGGCAAGCGTTCTGTGGGCCTTGAGCTGAAACTGCCAGACGCACTAGATGCAGCTAAGCGCCTGCTGGCTACATGTGACGTGTTCTTGACTAACTTCGCAGCTCCCGGCATAGCTGAACTCGGTCTGGACTACCCGTCGGTAGTTGAGGCGTCTCCCAACATCATCTATGCAGGCATGACCGGTTTTGGCGTCGACCCCAATATGCCCTACTACCCCTTCCGGGCGTTTGGTCCCAATCAGGCACCGCTGGTGGGATGGGATGCGCTGACTGGCTTCCCACATGAGGAGCCAGCCGGCATCCCGTCCATTGCGCCACCCGACTACATCGGTGGCCTGCACACCATGGCCGCAATCATCACCGCGCTGCATGAACGTGACCGCACCGGCAAAGGCAGCTTTATTGATGTCAGCCAGCTTGAGACAACCGTGTCGTTCCTGGGCCCCTACTTGGTTGGTCAGGGTTTGGGTGTGCCTGAGCCGCACCGCAACGGCAACCGGGTGTCGTGGGCGGCTCCGGCTGGCATTTATCGGTGTGTTGGCGACGACCGTTGGGTGGCGTTGGAAGTGCCCAGCGATGAGGCGTGGCAGTCGCTAGCGGCACTACCAGAATGGGCATGCATCCCAGCTCACGATGGCAGCGGCCAGCCTGCCCTGTCGACATATCCGCACACCACACTCGCCGACCGCATAGCTCATCATGACGCAATCGACGCAGAACTAGCGAGCTGGACCGCGCGCCGTAGCCCAGCACAAGCAGCCGCGGAGCTACAGGAACTGGGCATCGCCGCCTATGAGGTGCTGGACCACCAGGGAGTGATGTCCGACGAACAGGTCCGCGACCGCCGTCCCTACGCGGTAGCGCCGAGTCCGCGCCTAGGCCGAGACCTGTTCGTACGCAATCCCTTGCGAATGAGCCGAACGCCACCATTTGTTGCCCGGGCGGGTCCGAACATGGGCGGTGACACTGCCGATGTGCTATCGGAGATCGGCTATTCGGCCAACGAGGTACAGCGTTTGGTCGCAGACGGTGCGGCTTTCACCGATGAGCGGCCTGAGACCGTCTTAGAACGCCCCTTTGATCGTTGGTATGAAACCGCTGGGTTCGCTGAGTTCTACGACGACGAGGGCAATGTGATTGGTGGCACCCAGTGAAGCCGGGAATTGTGAACCCAGCAACTGAGAGCCCAGAAGCAGCTCGCCAGGAAACTCTGGGCCCAGAAACAGGGGGCCAAGAGGCGCTCGGGGCAATGACGCGGGGGAGTGGACCGTGGGGCGGAGCACGAGTGCTTGACTTCACCGGGCTAGCGGGTGCCTACGGAACCCGAGTCTGGGCGGCGCTTGGTGCGGACGTGATCTGCGTGGAGCCGCCCGAAGGCAACCCCGTTCGACGTATGCCACCGCTAGCGCCAGGCCACGATGGCCCAGAAGCCAGCCTGTGGTGGGCCTACTACGGCGCTACCAAACGCAGCGTCGTGCAGGACCCCCACAGCGACGCCGAGGCGCTAGTGCGGCTGATCGGCTCCGCGGATGTCGTCCTCGACGACGCACCGCCGCAGGTGCAAGAGAGCTACCCGTGGCTAGCCGACATTGGCCAGGGCGGTCTTGGCGTGGCTGGCATCGTCGAGCGATTTCCGCATTTGACGTGGGTGTCGATCACACCGTTTGGCATGACTGGGCCGCGTCGTAGTTGGCGGTCGTCCAATCTCATTGGCTGGGCTTCGTGCGGGTTGGCATCCACGGTTGGATTCCCGCACGGCCCGCCACTGACGCCAGCAGGAGAAATCGGCGTGCTGTTGCATGCGGCGTCGCTGCATGCCGTAATCGGTTCAATGATGTCGCTGCGAGCACGAAACCTCGCGGCGCCAAGTGAGCCGCCGTTGGGTCAGCTAATCGATCTCTCGCTGCAGGAGGTGGGGCTGTGGCTGTCGCCCGAGACGGGCGTGCCATTGTTCTTGGACGATCAGGTGCCGCGGCCGCGAGCTGGCAATCGGCGTCCTGTCACGAGCCCGATGGGCCTCTATCCAGCCGCCGACGGCCATGTGGCGATCATCGCGATCCAGCCGACGCACTGGAACGCGGTGGCCCAGTGGGTTCACGAGGTGACAGGAAACGAGGGCATTCTCGACGAGATATTCGTTGACATCGTGGTGCGCCGAGAGGCCCTAGAAGCAGTGGACGCATGGGTGGAGGAGCTGACCACGCAGTTCACCAAACAGGAGCTGTTCGTAGAGGGGCAGCGTCGCCGCATCCCGATCACGCCAGTCAACACGGTAGGAGACTTGCGCCACGACCCGCATCTTGATGCTGTCGGTTGGTGGCGAACTGAGCAGCACCCGGTCCTCGGCAGTTTCACTGTGCCTGGATCGCCGTTCACAACCGACAGCGACTGGTGGGCTTGGCAGCGGGCGCCGTTGCTCGGCGAGCACACCACAGAAGTGTTGGACGCACTCTCTGACCCGGAACAGGGTGCGGATAAGGCTGCGGGCTAGGCAAACGCAGGCTTGGTGCATTCACTGGGTTGCCGTCACTGGGCTACTGTAGCTGGGCTGCTGTTACTGGGCTGCTGTTACTGGGCTTCTGCTATTGGGCTGCTGTCACTGGGCGGTAGTCACCGGGTTGTTGCTAGTAGCTGGCTCGTTCCCCAGTGGGCGGCTCCAGTAGCGGCGGGCCGGTGGCTGAGACAGTTACCGGATCACCGAGCGACAACGTGACGTTTTCGGGATCAATAGTGCAAGCGATGCCAAAAATGGCGTTGCCTTCCAGCATTGACCGCATTCCTGGCGAGTGCCCTGGCGCGTCCGAGCACCAACGGTGTTTGCGCAACACCAATGCGGGCTCGCGGTAGCGCTCGCCGGTGTCCTGATCGATCTGAGGCACCGCGCAGCGCGGCCACGCCACACGGGTGGCCAACTGAGCCGGGCCGACCGAAAACTCCGTCCAAGTGTCCTCCGACCAAGCTGGATCGGCACTGACAATGAGGTTTGCGCGAAAGCGCTCCATTCCAAAAGGCTCGATCGCCCTGGCCACCAAGTCTTCGAGCGAAGCTGTGTTGGCGACCAGCACCGGAGCCGCGTCGGCGAATCCAGTCACGCGACCTCGAAACAGGCGGACCGGGCGGGAAGACTCAGGGGTCAACGCTACGAGTCTGACCGCAAAGCCGAGTACCTCGCTGAAGAAATCAGCGGCTTCGTCGCCCGCGTCAGCGCATGCCACCTCGTCACCTATCAGAGCATGGACCGTGACATCGTTTACGTCGGGTCGCCGCACCCCAATGGTGCCGACGCCGGGTTCACTGATCGTTAGCCCGCCGTCGGTGGGAAGCACGGCGACCGTGGCGAGTGCTGCTGAGCGACGTTGCGTGACAGCCTGTCCAAGCGCGTCGTCCTCTTGGGGAACTGTGACCACTTGCCACGCGCGATCGCCTTCAAGCCCGGTCGCTGAGACAGTTGTTGAGGCCAACTCAACGCGGCGACAGCCCTTGATGGGGTAAACGGCAATGCCAGCAAGCGTGCCGACGTGCTCACCGTTGCTTTGGTGACCCGCGTCGCGTTCGGATTCGCTGTCTGGATGGTTCATGGCCATGCTTGAACCCTATTGCTGCCAATGCGGATGTGCCCGTGCTCGTGAGCTTGTGGCGCCTGGCGTTAGGTCTCCTCCTGGAAACTCACTAGCACCTGATTGGCTTCCACAGCGTCAGCGGGATTGCAGTGGACTTCAGCTACGACGCCAGCCCCGCTTGCGCTAAGCGAGTGAAGCATCTTCATGGCCTCCACCACCACAATTGTGTCTCCTGCCGCTACGACATCGCCCCGAGTCACCTTCACCTCAACTACCACAGCGGGAAATGGCGCGGCTATTGCGTTCAGCGCACCCGTGTCGGCAGTGGCGGCGTGAGCCCAGGCCTCGGAGCGCTCCGGCACCTCAAAGGTGACGGTGTGTCCCTTGATGTTGACCGCCACCGCATCAAGCGTCGCATCGATGATATGCGCTGCACCGGAGCTTTCGGCGATTGCTTCGGCAGACACCTCGTGCAGTTCCCCGGCGGCATCCCGCAAAACCGCCACAGCTTGCGAAGTGTGGGGCGTGAGACGAAAGTCCCACAGTGTCGCCCACGGACTGCCTAGCTCTCCACCGCGTGCCTTGTCTCCGACGCGTGCCTTGCGCGCATGAGCGAGCCAAGATGCCGCCGCAGCGGCAGACGCGTCAGCGCTTGAGGGTGGGGCGGGAATCTCATCGGCTCCAAGCGCATCAAGCACATTCGTGGTGATTGTGCCAGCCCGCAGCGCAGGCTGGTCAACCAGCCAACGCAAAAAGCCGGCATTCGTCGGAACCGGCCCCACCACCAGCCGGTCCAGCGCGTCTCTCAATGCATTTAGCGCAGCGGGTCGGTCTGCACCTGTTGCGACGAGCTTTGCCAGCATCGGGTCGTAGTACGGCGAGACCTCGCTACCGGCAGTCACTGCTGTGTCCCAGCGAACGCCATCGGGTACCGAAACGCACGTGACGCGCCCCGCTCGGGGAGTGAAGCCGTCACGGGGGTCTTCGGCATTGATGCGGGCTTCGATGCTGTGGCCAGCAAAGCAAACCTGCTCTTGGCCGAACCCCAGAGGTTCGCCCACAGCGACTCGCAACTGGAGCTCCACTAGGTCCAAGCCGGTGATCTGCTCGGTAACTGGGTGCTCAACTTGTAGACGCGTGTTCATCTCCAAGAAGTAGAACTCGCCGCTGACGGCATCAACGATGAACTCAACCGTTCCAGCGTTGTCGTAGCCGATGTGGCACGCCAAAGCGACCGCGGCCTGGTGCAGCCCGTCGCGAGTTTCGGTAGCAAGGTTCGGTGCTGGGGCCTCCTCAACCAGCTTCTGGTAGCGACGTTGGGAGGAACAATCGCGGGTGCCAAGATGAATCACATCGCCGTGGCGGTCTCCTACTACCTGCACCTCTACGTGGCGTGGCCGCTGAATGTAACGCTCGACGATCATTCGGTCATCGCCAAACGAGCGCTGCGCCTCGGTGCGAGCGTCGCTCAGCGCCGCCTCAAACTCTGTGGCCGAGCGAACGATCCGGATGCCTTTGCCGCCGCCACCGGCGGAGGCCTTGACCATCACTGGGAAACCAATCTCGGCCGCGACCTGCGCTAGGTCGTCCTGGCTGGTGTCGGGCCTCGTGCCCGGAATTGTGGGTACCCCCGATGCCTGCGCTAGCGAACGGGCTTCGATCTTGGCGCCCATAGCAGCAATAGCGTCCGGATTTGGACCCACCCAAACCAGACCTCGTTCAATGACCGCTCGCGCGAAAGCCGCGTTTTCCGACAGGAATCCGTAACCGGGATGCACTGCGTCGGCGCCTGTTTGTGCAGCGGCATCCAGCAGTGCGTCAACGTTGAGATAGGAATGCTCCAGCGCGGCCGGGCCTATGCAGCGGGATTCATCTGCGTCGCCCACGAAGGGCGCCCCCCGGTCGGGTTCAGCCCAAACTGCAACGGTTCGCCAGCCCAGCCGACGTGCCGTGGCGAACACCCGGCTAGCAATCTCTCCCCGGTTGGCGACCAGCAGTTTCATGGTATTGGACCTTGCTTTAGCTGTCGAAGACACAGTCGCTCTAGGACTGGGCCATGGAAGTCGGGACGCTTCGCGGACGCAGCCTTGAGCTACATCCGGTACACGATGCCGCCCCCGGTGGCGGGGGCATCCTGGCGGGCCGCCAATGCCAGACACAGCCCGAGTGCGTCGCGAGTGTGAACGGGATCTATGAGTCCGTCGTCCCACAGGCGCGCTGTGGCGTAGTACGGGTCACTTTGGCGTTCGTACTGGTCGGCCACTTCTGCGCGCATCGCCGCGATCTCCTCTTCGGTTGTTTCCGCGCCGCGCATCCCTGCCAATCTGATGTCAACAAGAACGGTCTGGGCTGTTTCGGCTGACATCGTCGCGATACGGCTGTTGGGCCAAGCGAACAAGAAACGTGGATTGAAGCCCCGCCCGCACATGCCGTAGTTACCGGCGCCGTAGGAGCCGCCTATTAGCACCGTGTAGCGGGGCACGGTGGCATTCGCTACAGCGGCGACCATTTTGGCTCCGTGCTTGGCTATGCCAGCAGCTTCGGAGTCGCTGCCCACCATGTAACCAGTGGTGTTCTGCAAGAAAAGCAGAGGCACCCGTCGCTGCTCGCATAGTTCAATGAAATGAGCTGCCTTGAGAGCGTCTGAGGAGAAGATGATTCCGTTGTTGGCTACGACACCGACAAGATGACCCCAGATGCGAACGAAGCCGCAGGCGATGTGTTCGCCCCAGTCCGGCTTGAACTCCGCGAACCGAGATCCGTCAACTAGCCGAGCAATGACCTCACGTGCATCAAAACCAATACGATCGTCGGCCGAGATCACGCCATAAATCTCAGCGGCGTCATAGGTCGGCGGTTGCGGTTCTTCCCAGGACAACCAACCCTCGCGATGATCGACCAGCCGCTGGTTGGATGCTGCGCATAGCTCGCGCAGCTTGCCGTAGGCCGTACGTTCATCGGGCGCCATGTAGTCGGAAACGCCCGAAACGCGTGTGTGCAACGCAGCTCCACCCAAGTCGTCGGGTTCGATTATCTCGCCTAGGGCCGCTTTCACGATTGGAGGGCCGCCTAGGTAGATGCGGCCGATGCCCGACACCATGATGACTTCGTCACTCAACGCTGGCACGTACGCTCCGCCAGCGGTGCAGCCGCCCAGCACCACCGAAATCTGCGGCAGACCCTGAGCTGACAGGCGCGCTTGTCGGTAGAAGCTCCCACCGAAATGGTCCTTGTCGGGAAAGATGTCGTCTTGCAGCGGCAAGAAGGCTCCGCCGGAGTCCACCAGGTAGATCACGCCGAGGCCGTTTTCGGCGGCGATGTCCTGAGCTCGGACATGCTTTTTGATGCTGATCGGTAGCAGCGAGCCACCCTTCACCGTGGCGTCGTTAGCGATGAACATCCAAGGCACACCGCAGACCACCCCGATACCGGTCACAATGCCAGCACCCGGAGCGCTGTTGTCGTACATCTCCCAGCCCGCCAACGTGGACAACTCCAAGAATGGCGTGCCGACATCGCACACCAGGTCGATCCGGTCCCGGGGCAGAATCTTGCCTCTGGCGTGGTGCCGCTCAATGGAGCGCGCCCTGCCGGACCCGCCCGAAATCGCGAACTCCTGCCGGTCGCGCAGCACCTCAAGCAGGCTGGTGTAGGCAGCCGTGTTGCACTGATAACTGTCGCTGTCGCGTTCTATGCGGCTCTCAAAGCGTCTCATCGGCAGGCGGTACACCTCATCAGTGCCCTCGGGATCGGGGACCTCGGGTCGCGCAAGATCGTAGGGGGCGCGCCGCGGATACTGGCTGGCGAGAAAGCGCAGACAAGAAGCGTGTACCCAAAAGGCCGGTGTGTGAAGGTTTGCAGCGAATAGCCACAGCTCCGATCACAAGAGCTAAACGAGCCATCTCTCAGAAGTTCGGGTCGCCTGCGTCGAGGCCGAGCAGCACTCTTCCCGCAGTGTCCATCTGATGACTGCCGACCATGAAGTGGCCCGCCACAGCTCTGACATCGCTCAGTAAGCCACCGAGTGGCGAAGACGTGAAGTTGGCGGTACTACCCGCCGCGTTCGCCAGCGTCGCAACCGCGGCGATGCAGTTTTGCACGCTCCATGAACACGCCAGGCGCGCCCGGGCGTGAAGGGTTGGTGCCACCTCACCGTGGGATGTGGCGGTGTCCCAGACTTCCTCCAGCGCTTCGGCCACGAAAGAGCGTCCAGCGGCTGCGAGTGCCATGGCGCGGGCTATGGCGCCTTGTGCCTCTGGCCGGTTGGCCAATGCCGAGCGCTGAAACAGTGGTGTCTTGGTGTTAGCCAGTTGGGTGAACTCTGCGATCGCTCGGTGTGCGATGCCCGTCGCTACACCAGTCTTCGGAAACGGGAAACGCAGTCCTGCCGGTAGGCGATACCAAGGGTGTTCGCTGGATTTGGGTAGGGACAAGTTCTCAACCACCGATGCCATATCGTCGGGGACGAAGTGATCGGTCAGGACCACATCATGGCTACCTGTGCCGCGCAGACCCACTGTGTGCCATGTGTCCTCAATTGAGGTCGCATCGGCCGGAGTCAGCACGAAGCACAGCGGCCTGGGACGAGCGCCCTCAACTAAACCCACCAGCACCCACCAGTCGGCCACGGTGCAACCGCTCACGAATGGCCACCGGCCATTGATAGTCCAGCCACCCTTGGTAGGCCTCGCTTGTCCCTTGGGCACTCCGGAGCCCGCTATCACTGCGTTCGGATTAGCCGCGTAGAAGTTCGCCACAGTTGTAGGTTCGTGGTGTGCTGCGAATATCTCCGCTTCCTCGTTGCAGGTCATGGCTACCCAGCCGGTTGACGGGTGTTCGTAGGCGATTCGTCGGGTGTACTCAATGAACTCAGCGGGGTGGCAGCCGACGCCACCAAGCCCGCTCGGTACCAGTAGGCGCATTAGGCCAAGCCCGGCTAGCTCGCCAACAACATCGGCGTCCGGGTTGCGCATAGCGTCGCTGCGTGCGCCGCAGGCTCGGACTCGGGCGAGCAGGTCGTCGGTCAGCTCAGGTGGCGGTCGGCGTCGCCAAGGCGCTGTATTGCCGAGATTCGGGCTGCCAATATTCGGGCCGCCAAGCTTCGGGCTGTCGACTAACTCGCCGTCAGCACTTTCGACAAACTGGCTATCAGCCCGTTGGCTGTCGACCATGTCTGCAAGCTAACCGCAGCTCGTTGGGCCTGGCCTGCGTATTGTCGCATGGCGCTGCACTCAGCAACGACTGTGGCTGTGACTCTCTAGGGAAGCGCCATGAGCACACCTAACGCCAACCTTCACGACACTCTCGGTGACGACGCGACAGCACCGCTTGCGGGTTTGACAGTGCTCGACCTGACTGATCACCGTGGCGAGTTCGGTCCGTGGCTGCTTGGCGAACTCGGCGCTGACGTGATCAAGGTTGAACCTCCCGGCGGATCGCTGGCTCGCGGATCACTACCGCTGCGATCGGAAGCAACGGCTTCGGATGACTTGCGCAGTTGGCAGTTCTGCACTTATAACTCCAACAAGCGCTCAATCATGCTCAACCTTGACGACGACACTGACCGTGCCGTGTTTGAAGGCCTCGTAGCTCGGGCCGATTTTGTTTACGAATCCGGCGTTCCGGGCACACTCGCGCAGGTTGGCTACAGCCACGACAGTCTGCGGGCGCTGAACTCGCAGATTGTGCATGTGCAGGTCACACCCTTTGGACTGGACGGTCCCCGTAGTGCGAACGCGGCCTCGGAGCTGTCGCTGGCGGCACTCGGTGGTTCCGCGAACATGCAAGGCGTAGCAGAACGGGCACCGGTGGCGGCCTCAATCCCGCAGGTGTGGCGGCACACCGGTGCCGAAGCTGCCGTGGCGGGTCTGGTAGCTCAAGCCCGCATGCGCTCAACCGACCAAGGGCAACACGTTGCCGTTTCGGCTCAAGCGGCTATCACTTGGACTCTTCTGAACGCTATGGAGACCCATGCCATCTGCGGTAGGGACTTCAGCCGTTCGGGCACCATTGTGAATCTCGCGGCGCCGCTGCAAATGCGCTACCGCACCCAAGATGGGTGGGCCATCGGTGTTGCCCGAGGCGTCGCAACCGGTCGGCTGCTGGACTGGTACATCGAGGAGGGGCTAGCAGACGAGAGCTGGCGCGCCGAAGACTGGGACACCTACGACCTGCGCGCTTCGCAGGGCGAGCCCGTCTCCCGCACCTTTGATGAGCTATACGAAGCCATGGTGGCTCTGTGTGAGCGCCACACAAATGCGGAACTACTGCAACGGTCGGTTGAGTTAGGCGAGACCATCGCGCCGATCCACACGGTGGCGGACCTGGTTGAATTTGAGCACCTTCAGGCGCGAGACTTCTGGCGCGTAGCCGAGGTACCGGTCACAGCAGGCGCCCATGAGCCATCGACAGCGTCGGTCCGATGCGCTGGCGGGCCGCTCACCATTGACGGCATCCGCATTGGTAAACGACGGCGTCCACCTCGCCTTGATAGGCACGGCGCTGAGATACGCCTAGCGGCTGCGCAGGCCGACCAGACCACCCCAGGTGGCGTCGCAGCTCCTGCACCGCTGGCTGCGCCAGTCACTACCACCGAACCCACCGAGGACGCCGGGCTGCCATTCGCTGGACTCAAAATCGCTGACTTCAGTTGGATCGGAGTGGGCCCCATAACTGCCAAATGCCTTGCCGATCACGGTGCCACCGTTGTGCGCATCGAATCCAGTGGACGTATCGATGGCCTGCGAGCGAATCCACCCTTCAAGGACGATGTCATTGAAGTCGACATGGCGCACTTCTTTGGCACCTTCAACACGTCTAAGCTCAGCATCGACATCGACCTGAAGACGCCAGCGGGTGTAGAGATTGCCCGCCGAATGATCGCTTGGGCAGACGTGGTTGTGGAGTCGTGGACGCCGGGCACTTTCGCCCGCAACATCGCCGACGATGCGCTCATTGCCGAGCTGAACCCGAACGCGATAGTCATTCACACGTCACTCTTGGCTAGTGGTGGCCCGCTATCGAAGATGGGCGGCTTCGGCTACCACGCTGCTGCCATCGCCGGTTTCTATCCCATAGTGGGATGGTCGGACCTGCCGCCGGACGGTCCGTATCTGGCCTACACCGACACGATCTCGCCGCGCATCATCACAACCACACTGCTCGCAGCGCTAGATCGTCGCCGCCGCACGGGCCAGGGCTGCGTCATTGAGGCGGCGCAACTCGAATGCGGTCTGCAGTTTTTGGCGCCTGAACTGGCTGACTACGTCGATAGTGGGACGGTGGCCACCCGCAATGGCAATCGAAACCCCATCGCCGCTCCAGCGGGCATATACCAGTGTGCTGGCGACGATAGGTGGTGCGCCATCACCGTTGCCGATGATGAGCAGTGGCAGGCGCTGGTTGCGACGATGGGCAATCCCCAGTGGGCCCAGGCCGCGGAGTTCTCGTCGCTGCAAGGCCGCCTCGAAGCCCACGACGCTATTGATGCAGAGATCTCTGCCTGGACATCAGCTCAGGACGCTGCGGCGCTTGAACGGCGACTGGCAGAAGCGGGGATTGCCGCGGGCATGGTGCAGCGCAGTAGCGACCTGTTGGCTGACGCCCAGTACCTGCATCGAGGTTTCCACCGTTGGCTGGAACACCCGCGGATGGGCACCGTGCCATATTCCGGCCACCAATATCAGATTGTCGACTACGTCCACGGACCGCGATTCGCAGCACCTACGCTTGGCCAACACACGTTCGATGTGCTGAGCGCCGAGCTTGGCCTCACCGACGAGCAGATAGCTGAAGCCGCCGCCGCAGGAGCACTGGGCTGAACGCGGGTAGCTGGTGCCTCCGCCAGCGTGATGACCTAGGGCGGAACCACGGAGATGGAAAACACACGACGCACCTGGGAAATCACCGATTGCTGCAACTCCTGGGCTATAGTGGCAGCCAGTCAAGTCAGCTCCCTATGCGGGCACCTTAGTTGTGTTAGGAGATTCTAGATGACATCGGATAGGTACTCACGTACACAGGCCGCGTCGCTTTGCCCGCCCCCCCCCCCCCCCGATGGTGTTGGCGGGAGTGGCGGTATGAGCGGGCGCGCTGGCAGGCGGCTCGCGTTGAAACTGTCGGTGTTGGTGAGCTTGCTGGCGGCAAGTCTTGCTTTGGTTGCTAGCCCGGCGTCGGCGAAGAGTTACCCGACTGGGCCAACTAACGCGCTGGTAACGGTCACTTCTGATGCAACATCGGCGACGGCGACGGTGACGTGGTCTCATACTGAAGGTGACATCCCCTGTCCTACGACACGCTTTGGCTTGGCTTGGGCGGTGTTTGATGTAGGGTATGATGAAACAAAGGATAGGGACCCAGTGGATGTGGGTGACTTTGATTTTGTTGCCGTCACTGCGCCCAAGACCTTTACCAAGACTGGGCTGGTGCCGGAGCGACGCTATTTTGTATACGTCACAAGCCATGGTGACGGTGCCGCGGCGGAAGAGGGGGGACAGGGGTGTGATGAGGAAGACCGTTGGTCAAACGGAACTGCTGAAGCGTACTTCACCACACCCGCTGCTTCTGCTACCCCTACTACCACGACCTCTACTACGACTACTACTACAACAACAACAACTACTACTACTACTACCACTACAACTACAACTACTACAACGACTACCACGACAACTACTACTACGCCGACAACTACTTCTTCTGCAGCGCCTACTCCTACTACTACAGCTACGACTGCGGCTACTCGGCCGCCTTCGGGTGGTGGCGGTGGCGGCGGCAGTGTTACTACATCGCCGCGCTCGGGTACACCCACTGCGACTACTAGGCCGGTTGTTCCGTCCAAACCACAACTGTCCGTGCGGGTGGATACCGGGACTGGGACGGTGTATTTGACGTGGCGAGACCCGGGTGACAGTTCGATCACTAGATACGAGTACCGTCAGCGAGGCTCACGAAGTGAACAGTGGGGGAGTTGGACTTCCGTGCCTGACTCAAATGCTGCTACCACCAAGTACACGCTTATGGGTGTTACCGGCGACCAGATATGTATCCAGTTACGAGCAGTCAACGCGAACGGTAACAGTCCTCGCTCCACCCAATACTGTCTCAGCCTGAAAGATGGCGCGCTTTCAACGGTGAATGGGCAGCGTATAGCAATAGCCATGTTGAGGCTCATAGTCGGCTTGCTCATGCGAGGGTAGGTCAAGATTCCGCTCAACATCTGCCACAACAGCACTCACAGAACACACATCGGCATTGACTCGCCGTAGTCTGGAGTCGTGATAGCCAGCCAAACCTTGCCCTTGTCGGTGCTGGACTTGGCGACGGTATGCGACGGTGCTACAGTTGAGCTTGAGACTGGGGATGCGAAGCGGTGACTGTGAGCCGAAAGTTAGCGACCGCGACAGCGCCAGCGTATGGCGAACCTGAGACGGCTCCGGGGCCGTTGCCCGTGTTGGTGGATGAGGAGGTTCTGCAGCCGCGCTTGGATTGGTTGCGTGCTTCCTACAGGGCGCAGATCACCACGAAGCTGTACACAGCTACGGTTAATCACGTGTTGCACCAAGCCGCAGAGCTGGAAGCGCTGGTTGAGCGCGGTAATGCTATGTATGCGACGGAGGTTCGGTGTCCACGCACGATGGGCAGCAATTTTGAGCCTTTTGGGACGGCTGAACAGTCGTTGGAGTGGGATCCGGCTGATAATCATGATGAGCTGTTTCTGACTCCAGGTATCGTGGCGGTGGCTGCCACGTCAATGGAACCATTCTGGATCAGCCTGGACGCTGGAGATGAAGAGTGACAGCCAAGGCAGTCTTGGCGCTTTGTCGCAAAGACGTCTACCAAGCCTGGCAAGCCGACATGATCGGCAAACGCCGCCAGCGCAACCATAACAGTGACAGCGGTGGTGAGCGTGGCAGTGGGGGCGCCGCTGCCACGGTCAAGCCACCCAACCAGAGGTCCATAAAGATCCAGCAGCGCCAACAACGACCAAAGAACGTAGGCATCGCAAGCGAAACAAACGCAATGGCAAGAAGCGCTAAATGACGGTATTGATGGTCGACGTGGCGGCACCATCAGTAGCCGACGCTCGGCGGGCTGCAAGGCCGCTGTTGGAAACAGGCGCGGAAGAGGTGTGGCTGTTCGGGTCTGTAGCTCGCGGCGAAGCCACAGAGCGCAGCGATATTGATTTGTTGGTGCTATTCGCCGATATTGATTACAGCAAACGTCACGAACTGCGACGTCGGTTGGAGTCAGCCGCCGCCGAAGCGGTCGATAGCCGCTGGCCAGTGCAAGTGTTCGTCACCGACCGGCCCGAATGGAAGGCTCGCAGTGAGCGAGTTCGTAGTTCTTTTGAGTATCGAATTGGTTGTTCGGAGCTTATTCGGGTTGGGGATGCTGGTTGCCGTGGCGGGGTGCGTTGGAACAAACCGATGGAGCGACCAGTGAACGACCTTGATGAGGCATTGTCGAAGTTTGACGACGAGATTCTGTCTGAGCTGATCAGACTTCAGCGTGACACTGTTCCTGGCGAAACGGAAACTAGTGAACACTATTCGACGCAAAGGAGAGAGAACGCTCGGTTATGGCGTATGGTGGACATGTCCTCGACTGCGGAGTTGATGGTGGAGAAGTCAATCAAGAACCTGGCGGCGTGGCATCGGGAAGTGCCACCGTCGGAACGCGAGCTACGGACCGCTGGTCACGACATCGGTGCGTGCCTGGGTTTGTTACCGACAAGTGTGCGTTTAGGTGTCAGTGAGATAGTGAACTCGTTGAATTTTGACCTTGGGACTATGTCGTCGATGCGCGTCAAAAGAACCTACCCTGATGACAAGTTGGTGTTGCAGACGATTGCTGATCGGGTTGCGGATAATTTTGTGATGGCCGCGCTGGAAGTCACGGCGATCCTTCATTGGGATCTGGCGGCAGCTATTGGGCCGCATGACGACGCATTCGGGGAAGTTAGTTCGGAGTGGCGAGCGGTCAGCGAAATGATCGGGCAGCGAGATGTTCGGACTGGTGAGTCAGCACAGAGCCCATATCAAGAACGTGTTGTGGAGCTGAGCGGACGTAAGAGTCTTCTTGACGCAGGCCCTGAGCGTCCGTTGCGTCTAAGCCTAGACATCACAGGAGAGCTATAGCGTCTCTTCCGGTTTTGGATTCTGCGGCGGCATTCATCCAGGCGAGTGTTAGTGAGCTTGTGAACATGGAAGTGATCTGCGACTTGGGTGGCGTGCGCCAGCATCGTGTCGAACACTTGGCGGTAAGGGCCTGACAGGTCAAGCGTCGCCCATTGGATCGCGCCCAGCCATTCAACAGGCCGCTGCGCGAGCCACTCAGCCGGTTTGGTTGAGTCGCGGGCTTCAACCACGTCTAGGAGCTGTCCAGCGGCGACATCAACGATTTGAGTCGACCACTGCTGGGTACCGAACCGGCCCGTGCGGGCCCCTAGTGTTTCGTCCATCCCGATCGCTTCGACATCGCCGAACCGGTTCGGGTCGTCGATTAGCACTTCGCCGCAGGCGACTACGGCGTCCATCACAGCATCCCAGCTTGCCCTCGCTCACCTGCGATGTCACGCACCGGACGTCCCTGCTGCCCTACCTGGTCGGTGGCCCACCGTCCAGATCGGAAGAGCCCCTTTACCAAGACTGGGATGGAGCTGGAGAGACGCTATAGGGTAACGGTCGATAGCTATGGTGACGGTGCCGCGGCGGAAGAGGGGGGACAGGGGTGTGATGAGGAAGACCGTTGGTCAAACGGAACTGCTGAAGCGTACTTCACCACACCCGCTGCTTCTGCTACCCCTACTACCACGACCTCTACTACGACTACTACTACAACAACAACAACTGGCCCTTCGCGTTTTTTGGGGGTGGGGGTGTTGGGTTCGGTGGGTTGAGGTTAGATGAGTAGGATGCTGCGTGCTTCGAAGTTGATGATTTGGGTGAAGCCGTGGGCTGTGCGGCGTAGGACTTGGAGCAGGTTGTTGGCGCGGTCGATGCGGCCGTTGGAGGGTCGGCTGGTGTGGTGCCAGTTCAGGATTTCGGGGTACCAGTTGACGAGTGTGTCGACAGTTTCGTCGAACTCGGGTATGTCGCCGGTGCTGTAGAGGTCACAGAACCGGTCGAGTGCTTCTAGGGCGCCTTGGTGGTCGTCGGCGAGGTACAGGTTGTGCAGCTCAGCGAGAGCGTCCCATGCTGTTGGCCCTTCGCGTTTTTTGGGGGTGGGGGTGTTGGGTTCGGTGGGTTGAGGTTAGATGAGTAGGATGCTGCGTGCTTCGAAGTTGATGATTTGGGTGAAGCCGTGGGCTGTGCGGCGTAGGACTTGGAGCAGGTTGTTGGCGCCTTCGATGCGGCCGTTGGAGGGGCGGCTGGTGTGGTGCCAGTTCAAGATTTCGGGGTACCAGTTGACGAGCGTGTCGACAGTTTCGTCGAACTCGGGTATGTCGCCGGTGCTGTAGAGGTCACAGAACCGGTCGAGTGCTTCTAGGGCGCCTTGGTGGTCGTCGGCGAGGTACAGGTTGTGCAACTCACCGAGAGCGTCCCACGCTGTTTTCAGTCTGGGGTGAGCGGCGAAGAGCCGGTGGAGTCGTTCGTGTTCAGCCGCGCTGAGTTTGTCGGGCCGTTTCAACAGCAAGAAGCGTGCCCGGAACACGTCAGGATCGAACCTGGGCTTGACACCATCTGGTCGGCGTTGAATGTCACGTCTAACCGCAACCAGGCCGTTTTGGAACCATCTGATGACATGGAACCGGTCCAGCACGTGACGGGCGTGACCGATGTGCTGGCGTATCGCTTCGGTGTAAGCAGTTGAGCCGTCAGACACCACAGTGTGCACACCGCGGCACCAGCGGCGCCCCTGGGCAGCGAAAAACGCTGTAAGTGCGGCTTTGTTGCGGTGCGCGACCATAGCCAGCACCTCACCGGTATCACCGTTCACTAGTACGGTTACGTAGCGGTGGCGGCGCTGTATGGACGTCTCATCCACCAACAACAACCCGCAACGCTGCCGGCGGCGGTTACGCGCCACCCCACCCGCATAGGCGCGCACGAGCGTCATGATCGTGTGCCAGCTCAGCCCGTAACGGCGAGCCACCGCGCTAATGGTCATGTCACGCGCGTCGGTGACTAGCTGACGCGCTAAGCGTGCTGTGAGGCGACCCTCAAATGTTGCGTTGTGCTCACTGAACCGCAAACCGCAGGCGTCGCAGATCAAGCGGCGCCGTTTCCACACCAACGTCACCGAACGACCAGAACTATCCAGATCACGAACTTTCACATCGCGGCGGTCATGCACCCTCCCACAACACTTCCCGCAACTCGGGCACAGCGGGCGACGCTCACTTGATTGAACCACTACCACCAGCTCATCGGGCGCGTCAACCAACACCGCGATCACCTCAACATGCGGCAACCACAACCGCGAACAAATAGCATCCTCCACCATCGAGGCCCTCCAGGGAACGGCGTTCTCCAAACACCGATCCCCCCACGGCCTCGACCCCTACACAGGGACCCTCAACCCACCCCACCCCCCAAAAACGCGAAGCCTCCAACAACTACTACTACTACCACTACAACTACTACAACGACTACCACGACAACTACTACTACGCCGACAACTACTTCTTCTGCAGCGCCTACTCCTACTACTACAGCTACGACTGCGGCTACTCAGCCTCGTTCGGGTGGTGGCGGCGGTGGCGGCAGTGTTACTACATCGCCGCGCTCGGGTACACCCACTGCGACTACTAGGCCGGTTGTTCCGTCCAAACCACAACTGTCCGTGCGGGTGGATACCGGGACTGGGACGGTGTATTTGACGTGGCGAGACCCGGGTGACTGTTCGATCACTAGATACGAGTACCGTCAGCGAGGCTCACGAAGTGAACAGTGGGGGAGTTGGACTTCCGTGCCCGATTCAGACGCTACTACTACCAAGTACACGCTTATGGGTGTTACCGGCGATCAGATATGTATCCAGCTACGCGCTGTCAACGCGAGCGGTAACAGTCCTCGCTCCACCCAATACTGTCTCAGCCTGAAAGATGGAGCGCTTTCAACGGTGAATGGGCAGCGTATAGCAATAGCCATGTTGAGGCTCATAGTCGGCTTGCTCATGCGAGGGTAGGTCAGGATTCCGCTCAACATCTGCCACAACAGCACTCACAGAACACACATCGGCATTGACTCGCCGTAGTCTGGAGTCGTGATAGCCAGCCAAACCCTGCCCTTGTCGGTGCTGGACTTGGCGACGGTATGCGAGGGTGCTACGAGTGCGCAAGCGCTTGGCGAGACCACCGAACTGGCGTGTGCGGCTGATCGATTGGGTTATCGGCGTTTTTGGGTGGCTGAACATCACAACATTGACACGGTGGCGAGCACATCGCCTGCGGTGCTGATCGCTCATCTAGCTGCCCACACCGAACGAATCAAGCTGGGCTCGGGCGGTGTAATGCTGCCCAATCACAGTCCCGCGGTGGTGGCCGAGCAGTTCGCGATGCTTGAAGCGCTACACCCCGGCCGAATCGACCTGGGGGTAGGCCGAGCGCCAGGCAGCGACCGCACAACTGCAGCCGCTATTCGTGGCCCGGCAAAGCATGATCCTGCCAAGAACAACGGCCTAGCCGAGGACGGTTCAGGGCCCAGCTCCGGCGGGGTAGCGCCCGACCCATGGCAAGTCGATGACTTCCCCAGTCACCTGCTTGATCTCATGGCCTATCTGGGCGATGTGCGCACCGACGACGGACCGTGGACCAACTTCGTGGCTACTCCACGGGCCACCTCGGCACCACCTGTCGTGTTGTTGGGCTCTAGCGGCTACTCCGCGCAACTCGCTGGCTATCTCGGTCTGCCATTTGCCTTTGCTCACCATTTCGATGGGGGAGGCGTGCTAGGCGCGGTAGATCTGTACCGGCAGCGGTTCCAGCCTTCCGCAGTGTTAGAGGCGCCCTATGTGATCGTGAGCGCGGGCCTTGTCACCGCTGCCGACACCGAAACGGCTCGCTATCAGGCTGCACCTTCGCTGCTGCGCCGCTGGGGGATACGCACCGGCAGGTTCTGGCCGCTGCTGCACCCAAACGAAGCCATGTCTCATCCCGAGTGGCAGCGGGCAGAAGCGATGCCAACGAACGCCATCGTCGGCGATCCCGATGAGGCAGCCGACGGCCTCGAAGCGTTGGCTGCCGCTACAGGCGCGGCTGAACTAATGGTCCACACGTCCACGTTCGGACTTGACGAGCGCATTGCCAGCCTTGAGCTACTGGCGCAAGCGTGGCGGCGACGGGCCAACAGCACTGACGAGCCGTCACAGAGTCCTCTGAGCGCTGTGCCGCTAGCCGCACAAGCTCAGCCATGAAGAGGCCAGACGTCGAGGCGCCTTCGGCTGTGCGCACCACGGCACTTGGGACGCACTTCGGTTCGTTCCTAATCGACTCCCGCGAGGGCGAGGTGGTGTCCGTGCGGGGCCACCCCACCGATCCCTCGCCTTCACATCTCGGCGACTCGCTCGCATACTTCGCACAGAACCGCGTAGCGCGGCCAGCCGTGCGGCAATCCTGGCTGCGCAACGGACCCGGTGCTGCGACACATCTGCGAGGCAATGAGCCCTATGTAGAAATCGACTGGGACCACGCTTTGGACCTGGTGGCAACCGAGTTGGCTCGGGTGCGCGACCGCTATGGCCGCTCATCAATCTTTGGTGGCTCCTACGGTTGGGGTTCGGCAGGTCGGTTTGGTATGGCATCCAGCCAGCAGCACCGCTTCATGCGATTGGCTGGCGGCTGTACCGACCAGAAAGGCACCTATTCCTCGGCGGCTGCTGAGGCCATCTTCCCCTACATGGTGGGTATGGGCTATCACGCCGCTCTCGCTCGTCAGACCTCCTGGTCGGTGATCTGCGACAACACAGAGCTGTTCGTGTGTTTCGGAGGTATGCGCGCCACCAACTCGCACGTCACCTACGGCGGCCAAGGCCCTCATCATCACAACGACTGGCTCGCGCGAGCGCGCGACGCGGGAGTTCAGTTTGTGAACGTGGGCCCGTTGCGCGACGACTTTGACGCCACAGTAGGAGCGCGTTGGCTGCCTATCCGCCCCGGCACCGACGTGGCGCTGATGCTCGGGATCATGTACACGCTGGTGACCGAGGGCCAAGCAGATGAGAGTTTCCTTCGCACCTATTGCCACGGCTGGGAGTCGCTGCGTGCCTACATATTGGGGCAGGGCTTCGCGCCCCCCGCAGACCAGCACGCTTTTGAAGACATGGCTCATGTGCCCTGGGTTACAGCGGTGGACTACGACACGCCAAAGACACCAGAGTGGTCATCTCACATAACCGGCATCGACGCAGAGCACATAACCGCGCTGGCGCGTGAGATGGCACGCAAGCGCACCTTGGTTAACCTCAGCTTGTCGATTCAGCGGGCACATCACGGCGAACAGCCCTACTGGATGGCTCTCGCTCTGGCGTGCTCTCTGGGCCAAGTAGGACTGCCCGGCGGCGGATACGCCTGCAGCTTCGGAACGCAAGGGAACACCGGCGCGGGCCAGGTTCGGGCTCGGATTCCCGGACTACCTGTGCCTATGCGCAAGCCGGGTCCCCCCACGATCGCGGTGTCGCGAATCACCGAGATGCTCGAAGGCCCAGGAGAACAATTCGACTTTGACGGGCAGCGGGGACGCTTCCCCGATATCAAGCTGGTGTACTGGTCGGGCGGTAACCCGTTTCATCACCACCAAGACCTGAACCGACTGGTGCGTGCCTGGCAGAAACCTGAGACGATCATCATGCATGAGCCCTTCTGGACGCCAACTGCTAGGCGCGCCGACATCGTGTTGCCCGCAACCACTCCGTTGGAGCGCAACGACATTGGCGGTGCCGAGACGATGCTGATTGCCATGACGGCGGTTGCCGAACCGGTGGGTGAGTCGCGCGACGACTACTGGATATTCGCTCGCCTGGCCGAGAGGTTGGGTTTCGGCGAACAATTCACTGAGGGCCGCACCGCCGACGAATGGTTGGAGGCCATCTACGGCATCTGGCGAGCGTCAAATCCCGACTCGCCTCCGTATCGGGAGTTCGTGCGCAGCAACCACGAAATGGCACCCGGCATGGCCTCAATGGGCGTGCCCCGCCAGGTCTTCTTGGAGGCATTCCGGGCCGACCCGACAGCCAAACCGCTGCACACGCCGAGCGGCCGAATCGAACTTTGGAGCCAGACGATTGCCTCGTACGGCTACCACGACTGTCCGCCGCACCCAGCGTGGATGGAGCCATTTGAGCGACTGGGTGGTGCTGGCAGTGACCGATTCGGACTGCACTTGGTATCCAACCAACCAGCATCACGCTTACACAGCCAGTATGACCACGCAGCACCCAGCCAAGCCACCAAGGTGGCGGGTCGCGAGCCAGTGCGCATGCATCCTGACACCGCAGCAGCACGAGGAATCACAGACGGCGACGTGGTTCGCTTGTTCAACAACCGCGGTGCCTGCCTAGCTGGAGCACAGATTGACGATGCAGTCATGGAGCACGTCGTGCAGATCTCAACCGGTGCATGGTATGACCCGGCTCCCGATGGCACCTGCCGAGCTGGCAACCCCAACACACTCACCGCAGACATAGGCACCAGCCAGCTGGGCCAGGGACCTTCGGCCCACACCTGTTTGGTGGAAGCTGAACGCTTCGACGGAGAAGCACCACCAGTGGAGTCGTACCTATTGCCGCAGTTCGTGTCTTGCGAGCCGCGCTAGCAGCACAACTGGGCCAGTAGGAATGGCCGGTAGGAATGGCCGGTAGGGAAGCGCCAGCACGGATGAACAGTGCGGCGTGGTGTGGGTATCTACGCTGGGGCCATGAGTGACCCCACGGGGGCCGATGCTGTGCCCGTCTTTGAGTCTGCGAATGCTGAGTCCCCGACAACCCAGTCGGCTTCGAGCGCGCAAGCGTGGCTGGCTGGTTTCGCTGAAGTAATCGGATCGCCTCGGCCCGACGCGCAGACAGCCGAGGCGTTGCTTGAGCTGGCGGGTGAGGCAGCACACGATTCGGAACGCCTCGCAGCGCCACTGGCCTGTTGGATGGTCGGGGTCGCTGGCGTTGACCCAAGTGAAGCTCTTGATCGTGCTCGGCAATACGTTGCTAGCAGAGCTGGCTGAGTAATGACCGGCGCCGTAGCCTGGCCTAGATGCGAGAATCGATGAGCGATCACCAGTTTGGGTTCCGCACCCGTGCTTTGCATGCAGGCGGTCGGCCCGACGCGACAACTGGAGCTCGCGCAGTTCCCATCTACCAGTCCACGAGCTTCGTCTTTGAGGACACACAAGACGCCGCGGATCTGTTCGCACTGCAGAAATACGGCACCATCTACACCCGTATTTCGAACCCCACTATCAACGCCTTTGAAGAGCGAATGGCAAGCCTGGAGGGGGCAATCGGCTCGGTCGCAGCGGCATCGGGAATGGCCGCAGAGTTCCTCACCGCAGCAGCATTGTGCGGCGCCGGTGACAATCTGGTGACCTCAACTGCGCTGTACGGCGGTACCCACACGATGTTCAACGTGACGTTGGGCCGCTTCGGCATTGAAGCCCGATTCGTTGACGGCGACAGCGCTGACGCGTACGCCGCCGCCATCGATGATCACACACGTTTTTGTTACACCGAGGTAGTGGGCAACCCGTCGGGCTCCATCGCTGATCTCGCCGCCTTAGCGGACGTAGCGCACGCCCACGAGCTTCCGTTGGTGGTCGATGCGACGTTCGCCACGCCGTACCTGTGCCGCCCATTGGATCACGGTGCAGACATAGTGCTGCACTCGGCGACCAAGTTCATCGGCGGCCACGGCAACTCCATCGGCGGCGTAGTGAGCGAGGCCGGGCGATTCGACTGGGGTAGCGGCCGCTTTGCGACTATGACCGAGCCCGTGGCCAGCTACAACGGACTGCGCTTTTGGGAGAACTTCGGCGAATACGCATTCTGCACCAAGTTGCGGGCGGAGCAACTACGCGACATAGGTGCAGCCATGTCGCCAATGAACGCGTTTTTGTTGCTGCAAGGTCTTGAAACTCTGCCCCAGCGCATGGATGAACACGTAGCAAACGCCCAAATTGTGGCGCAGCATCTGGAAGCTCATAGGGCTGTGAGCTGGGTCAGCTACGCCGGTCTTGACTCATCGCCATATCGGGAACTGGCTCGCACCTACATGCCCAAGGGACCAGGAGCCATCTTCACGTTCGGTGTGAGAGGCGGACGTCAGGCGGGCTCGGACTTCATAGAAGCTCTGCAACTCATCAGCCACCTGGCGAACGTCGGCGATGCTCGCACGCTCGTGATTCATCCTGCGTCGACGACCCATCAGCAGCTATCAGACGATGCGTTAGCGGCTGCTGGCGTGAGCGCAGACATGATCCGCTTGTCGGTGGGCCTAGAAGATGTTGAGGACATCTGCTGGGACCTGGACCAAGCCCTTGCGAAGGCGGTGCCGACGTGAGTGATGCCCGAGTGAGTACAGCCCGAGTGAGTACAGCCCAGTGGCGCGGCCACGACCCGGTTGATGGCTGGACCGAACCTACCGCTGCTGAGCGGCGCGAGCTGCTAGAGCGCACCGAATCGGTTGCCATGGTCGGTGTCTCCGCGAACCCATCTCGTCCTTCGAACTTCGTAGCGACTTACCTGCTTAGCTCAAGCGCAGACTTCGACGTGTACTTCGTTAATCCAGTCGTCGAGCAGATCTTTGGCAGACCGTGCTATCCGAGCCTCGCTGATTTGCCGACGGTTCCCGACCTAGTGGACGTGTTCAGGCGACCAGCAGATCTGCCGGGCGTGGCATCTGAGGCCATCCAGATCGGGGCGAAAGCCTTTTGGGCACAACTGGGACTGTGGAGTTCGGCGGCAGCCAAGCTGGCTCACGACGCAGGCCTCGATGTGGTGATGGACCGCTGCCTCAAGATTGAACACGCCAGGTTTCAAGGTGGCCTGCACCTAGCTGGCTTCGACACGGGTGTGGTGGACTCGCGCCGGTCCGTTCGTAAGTCATAGTTCCGATGCCGGGCGACGACCTCTACGTCGCAAATCAAGCCCATGAACCTGGTCTAGGCACTGTCTTTGGTAAACGGGTTGCTAGGCGTGCCGCATCACTTAGACGTACCGTGCGCAGCCTTGGCATTGCGGCATTGTTGTCGCTAGGCGCATGTACCGGATCTGAACCGAGTACCTCGGCCGAACTTCAAAACGATGCGCCTGATACATCGAGTTCACCAAGCAGCACTGCTGTGGCTAACACCACTGCCGCAGCCAGCCCGGCAGTCGCCAACGACGAGGGCCAGATTCCTGGAGACAGTGTTCCTGAAGACAGCGCTTCTGGGGACAGTGTTCCTGGGGACGGGGTTTCAGCGACCGAACAGGAGCCCCAGTTATCTGGCGAAGCTGACGAAGCTGTGGAACTCAGGTTCGAAGGCAGTGTTGCGGCGCCGGAGTTCCCAGCAGGTTACGACTGGTTCAACGTCAGCAGACCTCTCTCGATGAACGGTGACCTGCGCGGCAAGATCGTCCTGCTTGATTTTTGGACTCAGGGATGCATCAACTGCATCCACATCATTCCCGATCTCCACCGGCTTGAGCAGGAGTACCCCGATGAACTGGTGGTTGTCGCTGTGCATTGGGCGAAGTTTGATAGCGAACGTACGTCTCAAGCCGTGCGCGAAGCGTCGATCCGCTACGGACGTCAGCATCCCATCGTTAATGACAACGCGGAGATCCTGCGCGGCTCCTACGGCGTAAACGCCTGGCCAACCGTGGCGCTTGTTGATCCCAAAGGGATGGTGGTAGGCAACTATGCGGGGGAGGGGGTGTATGCGGCGCTAGAGCCCGTCATCGCAATCATGGCCGATGAGTACGGTCGTAGCGGCCTCATAGACGACACACCGCTTGACGACTTGCTCGATATTGCGCCAGCGCTGCCGACGGTTCTGAGCTTCCCGGGCAAGGTGCTTGCAGATTCGGCTAGCGGACGTTTGTTCATAGCTGATACGGGTCGGCACCGGATATTGGTTGCGACCCTAAGTGGCGAGCTATTGGACGTAATCGGCACAGGCACTCCAGGGCGGTCAGATGGCGGCTTCGCCACTGCGTCGTTGCGGGAGCCACAAGGAATGGCGCTGGCGTTAGATGGCGACACGCTCTACATTGCCGACCGTGCAAATCACCTAATTCGCGCGGCTGATCTAAACACCCGCTCGGTCACCACAGTGGCAGGAACCGGCGAACCGGCAACTGCCGTGCTCCCTGGTGTTGCGACACAAGCCGCAATTGCCTCACCGTGGGACCTGCATCTTGAGGGCAGCTTGCTCTTCATCGCAGGGGCCGGGCGACATCAGCTTTGGACTGTGGACCTTGAAAGCGGCAATCTCAACGTGTTTGCCGGGACTGGCGCGGAGGGTTTGCGCGACGATTTTCGGCTCTCTGCCACGCTTTCACAGCCCTCCGGACTTGCTGGCGGATACGGAGTTATCTACTTCACCGATCCCGAGGCAAGCGCGGTGCGGCAAGTCTCGCTGGGTGTTGACGGACTGCTCAACACACTTGTGGGTCAGCATTTGTTCGTGTGGGGCGACGCGGTTGGCTCGTTTCAAAAGACGCGCCTACAACACGCCATCGGCATTGAGTTCGTGGCGGGTACCCAAGGAGCTGGGCGGCTCTACATAGCTGACACCTACAACCACCGAATCAAGGTCCTCGATCTAGAAGCGAAGTCGTCCTCGGTGGTGGTCGGCGATGGCACGCCTGGGTTGAGCGATGGCTTTGGTACTAGAGCTCTGTTAGCGGAGCCCAGCGGTCTAAGTGCGACAGCGGACACCCTCTATATCGCTGACACGAACAATCACCGCATCCGCACGCTGGATCTAGCCACCGGCGAGTTGGCCACGTTGGCGCTATCCAACCTGGAGCTGGCCACGGTGACCATGGGCGACGAGATCGCAGACGAGGTGTTGACGCCTCCAAAGCGGATAGCACCTGGTCCAGTTGACATCGTGTTGGATCTGGTGTTGCCCGATGGGTACAAGTTTAACACCGAGGGCCTGTTCAGGTTCGAATGGTCGACGGAGAATGATCTGTTGAGCCCACAAGGCACCAATCGTTACGAGGCTCGAGGCCCCGATATGCCTCTACGCCTGGCCGCCAGCGCCGAAGCAGACACTGGCACCGCGCATGGCGAAAACCCAGGTGCCGATAAGTCTCGTGCCGACAGTTCAGCTATGGGCGGCACAGTGCTTTCAGCCACAGCAACTGTGTACTACTGCCCTGCCGTTGATGAGACGTTCTGCTTGGTGCGAGACGTCAACTTCACCGTGCCTCTCGTGGTTGACGCTGCCGGTGCTAGCAGTGTCCAGTTAACCCACCAACTGCAATCCGCGCAGGAGTTGGAACGGCGCCTGGAATCCGGGTGAACCCTGGAATCCAGGTGAACACTGGCGACGTCAGCCCTCGCAGGTTGACTAATGCGTCACGCCGACATATAGGCGTCCTACGGCGGTGCGTCACCTTCGCCGGAGCGCTGCTTGTCGCAGCAGGTTGGCTCGCGATCTTGCCCCAAGCAGCGGCCCAGTCTTCAAGCCAACCGTCAACTCCACCGCTCGTCACGGTCGCGCCCAATACTGCTTCTGAGGAGTCCGAGACGACGCCACCTGCCGCCCCGATTGTGGCTGTGCAGCGTGGCCCGGGCGGAGTCGGCTATTGGGTTATCGGCGCCGATGGCACAATTGAGGCGGTCGGCACCTCAATTCTGCCGATCATCAGCGAACCACTTCAACTGGAGACACTCGTAGTTGGCGCTCGCATGGGCGCCCCCGGAGCGCTCGGTGTTTGGTTACAGCTCGCCGATGGTTCTGAAGTAGCCGTCGGCGATCCGGGACCAACGGTGCTGACTGGCGAGGAGCGGCCACTGGGATGGCTTTCGGGAGTAGGCGTTCGTCAACTGCTGCGGGGAGCATGGTGGAACGACGTGGATCGCTGGTGTACAAGCGAACTGTCACTGCCGGTGCGTATCGGACAGACGATCATGACAGCGCTAAGTGAACGCTCGTTGGGCCTTGCTGTTGAAGAGGCACGCGACCGACGAATCGGCGGCATCCTTGTGCAGGGACCCATAACAGAGCATGTCTGGCGTCGGATCGTTGAGGTTCAGGACTTTGCGGGCCGAATACCGCTGATCTTCGCAGTTGATGAAGAGGGCGGTCGTGTGCAACGGCTCGCAGCGGTAGTGGGCAGGCTGCCCTCAGCGGCAGCCCAGACTGCACTGTCTCCAGACCAGGTTGGCGAGCAAGCGGCCGTTCACGCACGCAAGATGTCGGAACTCGGGTTCACGATGAACTTTGCTCCGGTCATAGATGTGGGTTCAGGGGAGGGCATAGGGGATCGATCATTTGGCAACGATCCGGCCGTAGTCACCGAGTACGGCATGGCGACCGTGGAGGGTCTAAGTGCTGGCGGAATCGTGCCCGTGGTCAAGCACTTTCCGGGGCATGGGTTAGCCAGCGCGGATACCCATGACAGTTTGGCCACCACAGCTCCGCTGGAAGAGCTGCGTAAACGTGACCTGATTCCGTTCGCGGCAGCGGTTGGCGCTACCGACGCGGCGGTGATGGTGGGCCACTTGAGGGTCCCGGACTTGACTGGCGGGCTGCCAGCATCGTTGTCACCAGAAGCGATAAACGGCCTGTTGCGCAACGAACTGGGCCATTCGGGACTGGTCGTGACCGACTCGCTGATAATGGGTGCAATCCGAAGTCAGTGGACTGCGAGTGAAGCGGCATTGTTGGCGATCTTGGCGGGCGCAGACCTGGCACTCGTCGGTGGCATGGAGGATGCCGCGGCTGCGTTCTCTGCAGTGGAAGCTGCGGTTACCGAAGGACGGCTCGGCCTGGAGCGCCTTGACGATGCGGCCACCAACGTGTTTCGGGCTAAGGGTGTAAACGCATGCAACCTGGTAGGTCGTGACACCGCGGAATACCAAATGCTGTACGACCCAACACTGCGAGACCGCTAGCTGGAACCCAGAGTCAGTGTGCATGCGCTTATGTGGACTTATGGGCCTCGGCGTGCGCGTGTGCAACGACAATAAATTGGTGCTTGCGTGAGTGCGGCGGGTTCGGTATATTTGCTGCTGGTGAGGCCCGCGACTGGTGTGGGTTCAAGTTTGACACTCTTTGGAGGTGCCGAAAAATGGTCGAATTGCGTCGTGGGCGGTCTCGTATGCAGATCGCAAGCGCCTTACCCCCCCCCCCCCCCGCCGCCCAGCCGACGCAGGGGTGTGGGCGTGAGCGGGCGTGGTGGTTGGAGGCTCACGGCTAGGCTCGTCGCGTTGGTGGCTTTGCTTGCAGCAACTGTGTCGCTAGTTGCTAGCCCAGCATCAGCCGATGTCAAGCCAAGCGCGCCTGCCAACTATAAGACAGACGCTGTGAGCGACACGGCGGCCACGATTTCATGGCAGAGTGGTGGTAGCGGTGTCGGTGGTACTTGCCCTGCGATGTCCTATTACGTCAACGTTTACCGATACAAGCCTGAATATGGGTCGGTGCTAAATCCTGCGAAGGAAGTAGCGGCGAGCGAGGCAGATGCTGTCACCGGCCGTTTCAGCCTTACCCTCACAGGTCTGAGGCCAGGAACCTGGCATGCTGTGCTGGTTCAAGCTAGCGCTACTTGTTCGGATGGTGAGAATAAATACTCTGCTGGTCTTAGTGGTGGATTCACCACCTCTGGTAATCCGCCACCACCTACTACTCCCACCCCACCACCACCACCACCTACTACTACTACTACTACTTCTACTACTTCTACTACTTTGCCGGTTGGTGTTGAGGAAGTTGATCGGACACCTGATATTGACGAGTCGCAGGGGGGGAACACGGACGACGAAACCCCTGTGAAGCGGCCTGGGCGTGTGCGGTCTCCAGCGGTGCGTCAACTGACGGTTACGCCTTCTAACGATGGCACCGCGTCGGTGTCGTGGTCTCATGCACCGCTCGGCTCTGAGCAAACTCATGGTAACCGTTATCGTTGTGATTCATTGCAGCCACGGGAATACCGTTATAGAGTGGTTGAGTGGGCTGATGGGGCTAGGGTGGCTGGCACTAAGATAGTTGATCGCAGCAAAATAGGTGGTACTTCTGTGAGCATTACCGATTTGACGGCTGGAACCCAGTATGCGGTGCAGGTTTGGTCTAAACCCGCTGCGCCCTGCAAAGGGTGGTCCCCGTTTCGTCGAGTCGTCTGGACCCAAACAGGCGGCTGAGGCCACCGGGACCGACTTGTCGAAGACTGTACGGAGCGTCATTCCTGAGTGGCGGAATAACAACCAGACCTTAGAGTGAGACGCTGAGACGCTGAGACTCTGAGACTCTGAGACTCTGAGATATTGAGATATCGTGCCTCCTGTGCGTTTGTTAGCTTTTAGGCAGCCACCACGAACGCACAGGAGGCCCAAGCTGTCTGGCTGCTGGCTATCTCTATGGCACTTGAACCTAAGGCAGCGTTACAGTGACCTCGGGTGGTGGCGCCGGAACGCTCGCGTCAAAGTTGCGCACAACCTGAGACCACGTGAGTTGCCATTGCTGCCAGTTAGCTCCTACGTAGGCGGCATCGGGTCGGTATGGCTGCACTTGTACGCCGAACTCAGTCCACTCGGGTGTGCTCACAATGTCGCGGCGGGCCGGTCTGGAACCAAAACGATCGCGTATGCCGAATTGAAATAGTGGCTCTCCCATGGCGTCGAGCAATCGACCTGCCAGTGACGCGTTCCGCGCGTTGGCTATAACTCCGGCGTAGAACCCAATCCTGACACAGTCGTCAGTAACCACACCGATGTCCAGGGACGGGGGCAGTCCGGGCTGATAGCGCGCGTAGACCGATGGCATTCCCGCGGTACCCCAAGTCAGGGGTTTGCTGCCGCGCAACGTTTCCAACGTCACCGGGTCGGGTTCGTCTTGGCTGATCGGCCGTTGGGCGGGCGGCACACCGCCAGCAAACCGCTCGAACGTCGCAACCTCCCAGCTAGGAGCCAACTCAACACCCCACCTCAACATCTCAGCGAGCACCTGAGGCCACGCGAGTATTTCGTCGGAGTTGCTGCCATTGTTGTCGTCGTTGGGCTCGGGATGTAGTCGCTCAAGCACTACCAGCAGATAGACGCCCATCCTGGCCGAAGCGGCATCTGGGATAACGGCAGTGCCTTCATGGGCCGGATCCCATAGCGCCTCCAGTCCTTTGGGCACCGGTGGCGGCGCAGACTCAACGTCCGGCAGCTCATCGATGCGTCGCTCGGGTGCGAGGTAGAACGACGGCAAGTAGTTCAGACATGCGTCGATGTAACTGACGGGCGTCATCTCATGGTCACGCACTGCTAGGTCGTCAACCAACGGACCAGGTGCCAAGGGCACATAAGGCTGAACGAAACCGCTGTCGATCACGTAGCGAAGGTCGAGCGTGTCAACGCCGACAACCAGATCGGCTACTGGAAATGCTCTGCTGCGCTCAAGCAGGTTGATGACATCTTCGGGGGAGTCCTCGCGAAACACCAGAACCTCAATGCCGGACGCTTCGGTGAAGGCAGCCAGAGCGTCGGCAGGCAAATGAAAGTCGCGATGCGTCAAAACGCGCACCGCAGCCGACCCCTGGCTGGCGTCGGCGCATCCTGCGGCCAGCAAGCAGAAGGCACACGCGACCACAACCAGCGCGCCTCGATGCAGTGCCCCCATACACCGGGTTCCCAGATGATTGGTCCCTAGATGTCTGGATTTTGCGTGCGGGGACCGCTGAAAGAAAGGGAGACCGAACGACTGCTCAGCGAAGGGGCGTGCCATGTGTCTGTATTGCCAGCACCGTGCCTGACTCAACGCGCAAGTGCGCAACCTGGGCAGTTAGCTCGTTGCTCAAACCCAACGACGCCGCGCACCGCAGCGAGTCAGTGTCCTCAAAGTTCCAGCGCAATCCCGATGTGTTTAAGTGAGCGGTTTCACCGACCGCTAGCAGCGTCAGCAGGTTCCCATCGCTGACGGGCAGCGTCATGTCCATCCCGGCGGTAGCGGCTCTGACCACGCTCGCTCCTAGGTATGCGGTAAGCGGCAAAGCGGCGTAGCTGGGCCGCGCCAGCATCATTACCGAGATCATCAGATGATCGAGCCGGCCGCCACCGCCGCCGACTACAGATATTTGCGTTGGGTCCAGTTCCCACGCAAAGCTAAGCGCTAGATCCAAGTCGCTGCGACCTTTGTCGGGCGGATGCCTACGCACCAGCAGGTCTGGCCATTGATCTCGGGTTCGCTCGAGCACCGCTTTGTCAACAGAGTCGAAGTCACCGATGACGACGTGGGGGCGCATTCCCAGTCGCAACGAGTGGCGCAGACCGCCGTCCACAGCAATGACGCACGTTGGGTCGTTGGGCGGGAGTAGGCGAGGAGCCTGCGGACCGCCATCAACGATCCAGACGCGGCGGGAATCAAGATGCCCATAGTTGTCGGACCGCCCATAGTTGTCGGACCGCCCATAGTTGTCGGACCGCCCATAGTTGTCGGACCGCACGGTGCTTGGATCTTCGTTCATCTCACCAGTGTGATAGCCAGCAATGTGTTTGCGGCGCGTCCAGTTAACCGCGCTGCACCGGTACCTTGCTGTTCAACGTGGATTTCGCCCGTCGCCTATCTCGGCTGCCGCTGCTCGTAGTGATGATTGCGGCTTGCGCAGCACTCATCACAATCGGCGCTCGCGCTGCCGCGCCGCACGCGGCGCGCACGTTGGATGCTGTCGAAAGGGACCGCGACCACGTCACCATTGATCTGCGACCTGGTGCGCAGCGAACGCAGGTCTTTGACTCCGACGGCAACCCGATCGGTATATTGCTGAACGACGTAGACCGCGAGATCATCACGTTGGACCAAGTCCCCGACGATGTGACTGCCACAATCGTGGCGGTAGAAGACAGCAAGTTCTGGCTGCACAACGGTGTGGACTTGCGGGCGACGGCAAGAGCCTTGGTGTCGAACGTCTCAACTGGCGGGATTGCGTCGGGCGGTTCCACGATCACTCAGCAGATTGTGAAGCTGCGAGTGGTCGGTAGCGAGCGCAGCTTCAATCGCAAGATCCGCGAGGCGGTGATAGCGGCCCGGTTGGAAGAGGACTTCTCCAAGCAGGAGATTCTGGAGTTCTACTTCAACGAGGTTTATCTAGGGAACGGGGCCTACGGCTTGCAAGCGGGAGCTGAGACATACTTCGGCAAGGATGTCTCCGAGCTGGATGTCGGCGACGCAGCGTTCCTTGCGAGCCTGATTCGCAGCCCCGGCCTCTTTGACGGCTTCGACCGCAACATCCAGACAATCACGCGCCGCCGCAGCCGGTCACTGCAGCAAGCTGTAGATGCAGGGATCATCACCACGGCCCAGCAGGAGGCGTTTGAGCGCCGCCCATTGCCCAGCCGCAATCTGTCGCCGCGCCGTACCGATGCCAACCTACGACGCGACTATTTCCTGGTTGAGGTTCGCCAAGCGCTGCTGGCCAACCCCGCGCTCGGCGACACCTACCAGGCCCGTTTTTCTCAGGTGTTTGGTGGCGGTCTGCGGGTCTGGACGACGCTGCGTCCCGAACTGCAAGAAGCTATGCGGGACTCGGTGGCGGCGGTGCTGCCCGAGGGAACAGGCGAATTCGAGGTCTCCATCGTCAGCGTCGATCCGTCGACCGGAGCGGTGCATGGATTTATCGGCGGTCCTGCATTCAATGACTCGGAGTTCAATCTTGCGACCCAGGGCCGCCGACAGCCGGGTTCGTCGTTCAAACCCTACGTTCTGGCCGCCGCCATCGAACGCGCTGGCCTTTACCCGTTTGACACCATCAGCGGCCAGGGTCCCTGCGTGTTTCCCAACCCGCCGCAAGAGGATTACGAGGTCAACAACTTCGCTGGCAGCACCGGTCGGGTAGCGACGTTGACCCAACAGACAACTGCCAGCTCCAATTGTGCGTTCGTCCGGCTTGGCCTGATGACGGGACTGGACGCGGTAGTGGGGATCGCCAATCGGCTGGTTGGTCGGACCGGTGAGGCCAGCTACTTGCCGTATCCGTCCATATCTCTAGGTGCCCAGGAGATCTCGCCGCTGGAGCAAGCAGTGGCATATGGAACGTTCGCCAACGGCGGCACGCGGATGGAGCCACACTACGTGACGCGCATCGAAAACAACTACGGAGAAGTGCTGTATGAGCATGTGCCCCGTGGTCGGCGGGTGGTGTCGCCGACTACCGCAGAATGGGTGACCTCGGTGCTGGCCGAAAACGTGCAATCCGGCACTGGCACACGATCTAAGCTTGAAAGCGGCCAGGTCTCAGCGGGCAAGACCGGAACCACTCAGTCCTTCCACGACGCCTGGTTCGTGGGCTACACGCCTCATATGGCGACCGCTGTATGGATGGGCCATCCCGACGAGCAGATTCCTATGGGCGAAATCCAGGGACGCAGCGCCACCGGTGGTTGGATTCCAGCACGCATCTGGTCCGCCTATATGGAACAGGCACTGCAAGGCGAAGAGCTGCGAGAATTCGCACCCGCACCGCCGCCACCGCGCGCCAGCCAGTACCTGTTTGTGTCCGGAGATAGCTGCTCGGTTGCTGTGGAAGCATCGCCGTCAGAGCCACTAGCCGAGTTTGACTTGCCGTGCAGCATGGTTCGACCAACTGACAAGAACGACTTTGAACCCCTGCCCGACGCTCTATGCAAAGTCGCTGTACCGACAGCCGATGGCGGATCTCGATTCGAGTGGCTCCGCTGCAACGCCATAGCTGAAGAGCTGGCGGCACGAGCGGCGCAGCAGACCCAAGATACCCAAGACGAGAATACGCAAGACCAAGATGGCGGCGAGCCGCAGCAGTCCGACGACGTAGAAGCCAGCAGCTCCGAATCGGGCGTGAGCGGCAACCAACAAGACGGGGCCTAAAGCTGATGCAAACTGACCCACAAGACCAAGAACCCAATAGCACAGCACCCGACAGCACGGGGCTGAGTGTCTCGCCAACCGATGCCGCCGATGACGCGCCGAGCAAACTTGAAATGCTCGCCCAGATCGCAGACCTCGACGTGCGGCTCGAACAAATCGCCCACCACTTAGCGCACCTTCCCGAACGAGCAACCCGGACCGAGCAGGAAGCAGAACTCGACTCGCTGAACACGCAGGCGGGCGCACTTGACGCGCAAATCGCCGATTTGGAACGCCAACAACGTCGACTCGAAGACGAAGTGGCGCTGGTTGAGGCCAAACGCTCGGCTAACTCCGAGCGGCTGCATGGCAGCCAACTGACCTCACCCAAAGAAGCGACAGCACTCTTTGCTGAAGCAGAATCCCTCCAGGCGCGCCAGACAGAGATCGAGGACCAGATACTGGATCTGATGGAACAGTTAGAGCCGCTCGGCGACGACAGCGCCGATCTGAACCGACGCCAAGCCGCAGTAGCCGAACGCATCAAGACTATTGACGCGAAAATCGCCGATGCGGAGCAGGAAGCCGCTACTCAGCGCAGCGAAACACTGAGTGCGCGCGCGGCACTCGTTTCGCTCGCAGATCCCGCGCAGGTAGACGTCTATGAGAAGCGCTATGCGGCTGCTCGAGGCGGATCGGTGCTAGGTCGACTAACCGGAACCACTTGCACGGCGTGCCACCTGGCTCTCGCTTCAACTGACTATGAGCACATCATCGGTCTTGAGCCTGATGAACTCACCGACTGCCCTCAGTGCGGGGCGCTGCTCGTCCGCTGAATCGGTGCAACCGCGGGTGCGTGTGCGGCAAGGCTCGGGCTGATGTTGCTGTGGTTTGTCGCAACATCGCTCATCGCGATGCGCTGGTCGTTTGGAGACACGGCAATAGACCATCGCATCGTCTTAGCGGGAGCACTGCTGCCAGACCTACTGCACGTGGCCAGCGGCGGGGTGCCGCTAGCCCATTCGCTGGCTTTGCCAGTGGGCGCCCTCGCGGCTGTGATGCTGGTCACCATCGGGCGTCGCCACACGAGGCGCAGATGGCTAGCGCTGCCGATCGGCATCTTTTGGCACCAAGTCTTTGACGGTGCGTGGATGCAACCTGCGTTGATGTGGTGGCCCCTGGCCGGTAGCGCAGCGGAGGCAACGCTTCCGCTAGCCACCCGCGCAATCTGGCTAATCTGCGCCATGGAGCTCGCAGGCCTGGCGGGCTGCTGGTGGATCTGGCGTTCCGCTGGAATGGCCAACAGCCCGCAAGCGCGAACTCGCTTTTGGCGCACCGGAAAGCTGAGCTATGGCGCAGGTCCACAACACCGCAGTGGCGACCGATCATGCTGATTCTCGTGCGCCACGGGCGCCAGTGTTGATTCTCGTGCGCCACGGGCGCTGGTGTTGATTCTCGTGCGCCACGGGCGCACGAGTGCCAACGCGGGGGGATTGTTGCAGGGTCGAGTGGACCATGAACTTGACGACGTTGGCGTGCAGCAAGCGAATCAGATAGCGCTGGCGTTGTCTCAAAGCGAAAGCGTGCCCCAAGCTGTTGTGTCGTCACCACTCAAACGCGCCGTGCAAACAGCTACGGCAACGGCAAGGTTGCTGGGTCTTGAGGTAACAGTTGACGAACGCTGGGCTGAACTGGACTACGGCGAATGGGACGGCACGCCGATCGCCAATGTGCGTTCGGAACAATGGCGAGCATGGCGCACATCTCAGCAGTTCGCTCCTCCCAAAGGTGAGTCACTGGCGGCACTCAATGCGCGGGTTGCGAGTGCGTGTGAAGACCTGATGGCGGAAATGTCACAACGAAACGTCGCTGTATTCACACACGTATCGCCTATCAAGTCGGCCGCGCGGTGGGCGCTCGGCGCGACTGAGGAGATCAGTTGGCGGATGCATGTTGCACAAGCTCAGATCACCCAAATAGGCGTCCGCGGTGATGTGCCCGTGCTTCACTTGTTCAACGACACCTCGCATCTGCGGCTCTGAGACCCCAAGCGACCACTACCTAGCGGCCAGAGGCCAGCATCCAGAGTCCAGCCTTGATAAGCGAGCGGTGCGGTGAGTCGGCCTGTAGGCGGGATTCTGTCCGTCGGCGGCTGCCGTCGGGGTGGCCATCCATCTAAGCGGTCTACCCGGGATCGTGAGACGGGCCGCCAGATCCCTGCTTGACCTTGCTCCGGGAGGGGTTTACCTATCCGCTGAGAGTTGCCTCCAGCGATGGTGCGCTCTTACCGCACCGTTTCACCCTTGCCTGTGGTCGAACACCGGGCCCGACCCATCGGCGGTCTGCTCTCTGTTGCACTTTCCGTCGCCTCACGGCGCCTGGTTGCGAGCCAGCTCCCTGCCCTGTGGAGTCCCGACCTTCCTCGAACTGCGCCAGCTAGTGACTGTCACATGTAATGGACCCTCAAAGCAGCGCAGGCCGCGGCCACCCGGCCGACTCACCGCAAGACATAAGGCTACTGCCCTGTCGCGGTCTACTTAGTCGACGTGATTATTGACGTCGCTTGCGTGGGGTAGGCACATCCAGCAGCGACCGTCGACGCTGCTGCGCTATGCCCGTGAGCACACCACCTAGCGTCGCCAGCGAGGCCGCCAACAGCATCGCCAGGGGCAAGCCCAGCGGTGCCACCGCCTCACCGGCACCGAAACGACGGATCAACTGCACCAACACGGCCAGGACCATTACCGGACCAGAACTCAGAACAGCAGCCGTCAGACGATGCTCAGAAGCGTTGGCTGCGGCGACAGCGCCGCCAGCGACCATGCCTCCAACGAGCAGTGCGTTGACGACGTATGCCGCCATGGTTCGCTCGGCTACCAGGCTGCCAGCAACGACACCCACCACAAGAGCAGTGCCAGTGGACACGAGCGCACCGGCTGCCACTACTCGACGCTCAACAGTTCGACCGAATATGTACAACAGACTGCGCATGGAAACCATCCGACGTTCAAGGCACGTCCGGCGGGGAGCATCTGCGCTTCCCCAACTAGGGGTAGCACCTAGGGCAGCCACCAAGCGGGCTGCCCCCAAAATGTAAAGCCAATTCTGCCCCCATGCGGCCAAGCTATGGCGCTGCAGGCGGCCGAACGTTGAACTGCATCTTGACAACTCACGCTTGATCGGCAAGATTGCGCGTTAGATGCCTAACGTTACAACATCAGCACGCGCCGCAGCCGCAGCGGCGATCTCTCGTTCGGCCAGCGCGGCTGAGCCAACTACCGGCGCTGTCCGGTTTGTCAGGGACCGGCCCAATAAGAGCCAGCCCAGCGGAGACCAACCCAGTAAGAGCCAACCCAGTGGAGTTCTACCCAGCGGACTCTCAACAGATTTGTTGGCTTGGCAGCGTCAAGCGGCGTGCCGAGGTCTTAAGGCGGAGATCTTCTTTCCCTCCGAAAGCGATGAAGCAGAAGAAGACGAAGCAGCATTCGCGGCTAAGGCTGTCTGCGCAGTATGTGCCGTGTCAGGCGATTGCCTCGAATACGCTCTTGCGGTGCGGGAGAAAGAAGGCGTTTGGGGTGGGCAGACAGCGGCTGAACGTGTGCGCATTATTCGTCGTCGGCGCCGCGCCGCCGCACGTGCTCGCAACGCGCAGGCGGTTGCGACACCGACGGCCGCGACACCGGCGGCCGCATCTTGAATCAGATGCGTAACCAGCACTGATGGGTGGCTCGCAAGAGGCTCACCCCCTTGAGCAATTCGGCGGCTGGAAGGCTGTCCTTACGGATCTGGTCGCTGGCATAGACCTGAGCCCCGAAGTTGCCCGGGCGGCGCTGGGCAGCATATTGAGCGAACGCGCTACCGATGCTCAGTTGGCAGGTTTCATCATCGCCCTGGGCATGAAGGGCGGTTCGGTCCCGGAACTCACAGGCTTAGTGGATGCCATGCACGACGCGGCAGTGCCGTTGACTGCTCCGGCTGGCGCAATCGACATCGTCGGCAGCGGTGGCGCACCCGTTAGGCAGCGACACGCTCTCAGCGTCTCCACCATGGCCACGTTCGTGGCCGCGGCTGCGGGCGCTGTGGTTTGCAAACACGGTTCGGTGGCTGCGTCATCATCGTCGGGCTCGTTCGACACTCTGGCCGCGCTTGGTGTGGCGATTGACTTGGACGGGTCAGCGGTGGAACGGTGTATCTCCCAAATTGGTTTGGGGTTTGCGTTTGCAAAGAAGTTCCATCCTGCGATGCGCTTCGTAGCTGGTGTGCGCAGCGAACTGGGCGTGCCCACAACGTTTAATTTTCTCGGACCGCTGTCGAATCCGGCTCGCGTGAAGCGCCTGGTGCTAGGTGTGAGCGATCCGGTCATGGCGCCACGCGTCGCCGGGGTTTTGGCTGCACGAGGTTCGCAGCGATCGTTGGTGGTTCACGGCGCTGACCGTCTAGATGAGATCTCGTTGACGGACTTCACTCGCATTTACGAAGTGCGCGAAGGCGAAATTGTGAACGAGTTCCAGTTCGATCCTGCCTCAGTCGGAGTGAATGGCGTTAACCGAGCTGACTTGTGGGGCGGCAGCCCGCAACGAAATGCGGAGATCTTTCGTGCAATCGTGGCGGGCGAAGAGACCGGACCCAAGGCTCGAATTGTTGAGCTGAACGCGGGCGCTGGACTGGTCGTAGCGGGCCTGGCCGAGAACTTCAGCGAGGGCCTGGAAATGGCTCATGAGGCCGTGGCCGACGGACGCGCTTGCGCGAAGCTTGAATCGTCGATCAGCCTCACGAACGAACTGGCCACTAGCGACGAGTAGTAGGTGAAGTGGTCGTCGGCCTCTCTCTGCCGTTCGGTGTCGGTGACGTCATCCGCCTGGCAAGTACCACCGACGAGCGACGTGCCTCGCTAGTGGGAGCCACGGGTGTGGTGGTGGGGATTCGTCCGGGGGACCGAAGAGTCATGGCGATCGTTGACTTCAACGAAAGCGCCACCCAGACCGTCCTGGTATACGGCATCGATCAGGCTGAGACAGTTGAGCGCTACCAGCACAGAGTCACATAACTGTGCGGCCATAAGGTGCGGCCACAAGCTGCGGCCACAGTGTGCGGCAACAGTGTGTGGCCGCATTGTGTGGCCATAATGTGCGGCAACGTGTGAACTGAATTTTTGCGTGCTCAGGCCCGATTCGTGAGCCGACGCAGAAAACCCCGTCGCCGTTCGCTGTCTTGTTGGGGAACCTCCACGGCAGCCAGCGCAGCAGCAAAGTCGGCGCCGCTTGCGAAGCGATCTTCGGGTGCCTTGGCCATTGCGGTCAGAATGATCTCAGAGAGGTCTGTGGGTACGCCCCGCTGAGCAGGGTCGGGCGGCGGTGTCCGTACGTGCGCGTGCAATAGCTCGTTACGTTCACCGTAGAACGGAGCCGAGCCGACGGCAACGAAATACAACGTCGCCCCCAGGCCGTAGATGTCTGTACGAGCATCGGTGGGCTGTGCGAGCGCTTGCTCGGGGGAGAGGTACATCGGCGATCCGTACACCCTGCCAGCAGGCGACGGAGGCCCGTCGAGATCGTGCGCCAAACCAAAGTCGAAAACAACAGCGCGCGGGCCCTGCCCAAACTGAGCAAGAGACTGAGCTTGAGACCGAGTGCCAGCTCGTGTGCCAGCTCGTGTGCCAGTTCGTGCGTCAGCTTGAGAAGCTGATTGAGCATCAGACTGAGAATCAGACTGAGTTTCGGACTTGGTATCGAGCATGATGTTTGAGGGCTTGACGTCGCGATGAACTATGCGGTGCTCGTGAACGTGATCCAGCGCCGCGCAAATTTGCTGGATAACCGCGACGCCTTCGGTAAGGCTCGGCGGGTGACGGCTACCGCACCGATCAGCCAGCGTTTCGCCCTCCACGATTTCCATTTCCATGAAATGAGTGCCGCCGATGACTCCGGCACCGCTTACGGAGAGCACGTTCGGATGGTTGAGGCGCGCCATCAACTCGTACTCCTGCTCAAACAGCGCGCGAATGTCGGCTCGTGCTTCGGCGAATGGCGTCAGCACTTTGAGGCCGACCGTGTCTCCCCTCAGCGTGGTGGCGCTGTAGCAGTGCGCGACAGTGCCGCGGCCCAACAGCCCGGTGATCTTGTAGGGGCCGTATTGGCGGCCAATCCAGACATCAGTGTGGTCGTTGAACATCGCACCGGCCTAGGGCCTATCCCAGCATAGGTAACTGTGCTGGCAAGACTGTGTTGCTTGGGGATGGGTGGAGGCTGGGGAAAGCTGCGTGAGGCTGGCTGAGGCCGCGCTGAGGTCGCGCTGAGTCGGTGCTGAGGCTAGGTTGGTGAGACGGGAACACTGGTTGCTACGGCACACTTGGGCGATGGCGGTGGGAGCAGACCAGCGGTTGCTAGCGGAGATTCGCCAGACCGCAGCAGATGCTGGCCTTGACGCCATTGGAGTCACCGACACAGCACCGTTCATTGAAGCACGCCAAGCCATTGAGGAGCGCAAAGCTGACGGACTGCACGCAGGCATGTGGTTTACCTATGGACGGCCCGAGCGTGCAACCACACCGGCTGACATCTTGACAGACGCCCGCAGCATCGTGGTGTGTGTACGAAACTACGAGCCGCCGGGTAGTGGCGGCCCGCTTCGCGACATCGGCCGGGTTGCGGCCTACTCGGCGAGTGATGCCTACACGGCATTGCGAGAAGGCTTGGACAAAGTCTGTGAGGTGCTAGTGCGAAGCGGCCATTCAGCGGTCGCCGTCAGCGACGACAACCGCTTGGTTGACCGATCTGCTGCAGCTCGCGCTGGTTTGGGCTGGTTTGGTCGGAACACGATGCTGCTCTCGCGCGAGCTTGGTTCATGGAGTGTGTTGGGATCGGTGATAACAACTGCGGACCTGCCGATCTCAGGCGAGATGCAGGCTGATGGTTGTGGAACCTGCAACCGATGCCAGTCGGCTTGCCCGACGGGTGCGCTTGACAAGGGCGGAGTGCTTGACGCGAACCGATGCCTGGCGTGGCTGATTCAGGCTCCTGGGGTCTTCGCCGCCGAACACCGGATCGCTCTAGGCGATCGACTCTACGGCTGCGATGACTGTCAGACAGTCTGCCCCTTCAATGATGCCCTATCTATAGATGCCCTGTCTAAGGATGCCTTGTCTCCGGAGGTACTGGCGACTGGCAACGCGCTGGCTCGCAATGCATTGGCTCATAGCGAAGTTCCGGCTGACCTGGCAAGCCGTGGGCCGTCAAGCGGACAGCCGGTGCAGATAAGCCCTCGGCGAGGTTCTGTGGATGTTGTTGAAATGCTCCAGATGACCGACGAGGAACTGATGCGAGCCTTCGGGCAGTGGTATATAGCGCGTCGCCAGCCTTCCTATCTGCGTCGTAATGCCCTCGTTGTGCTCGGCAACGTGGGTGATCCCGACTCACCTACCGTCGCAGAGGTGCTCCGGCTGTCACTCGGGTCGCGCTGCGACATCGTTGCGGCGCACGCAGTGTGGGCGGCGCGCCGACTGGGGCGAGACGACCTGGTGATCCAAGCGCAAGCCTGCGGACTTGGAGATAAAGATCCCGACGGTCTCATAGCCGCTGAGTTGGCAAGGTCAGTACCTCGTCGGTACTTGGTGGGACAAATGGTTGGATGATGCGCCCTCACCTGCTTGTAACCAATGACTTCCCGCCCAAGATCGGCGGTATTCAGAGCTACTTGTGGGAGATGTGGCGCCGACTGCCGGACGAGGCCACCACGGTGCTCACGACACCGCACCGCGGTGCAGCACCGTTCGATGCCGCGGCGCCGATGCGCATCTTGCGGACGCGGGATCGTGTGCTGGTGCCGCATCCCGGCCTGGTTCGACAGATCCGTGACCTCGCTGGCGAGGTCGGCGCGGAACTCGTGCTGCTGGACCCAGCCGTTCCCCTCGGTGTGGTTGGGCCACACTTGGGCTTGCCCTACGGAGTGGTGCTTCACGGCGCAGAGGTGACTGTGCCCGCAAGGCTGCCTGGGCTTTCCGCGACGCTGTCGCGGGTTCTGCGAAAGGCCGCCGTTGTTATCTCGGCAGGCAGCTACGCCGCTGTGGAGGCGAAGCGATGTGCAGCGCAGCCGCTGCCCACAACTGAGGTACCCCCTGGCGTGGACACGCAGCGGTTCGTGCCCCTGAGCGCTGCGCAGCGAATGCGTGCTCGCCGCAGGTTCGGCTTGGACTCGGGGCCGCTGGTTGTATGCCTGAGCAGGCTCGTCCCGCGCAAGGGTTTCGACACCGTCATTCGTGCAGCGTCGCGTTTGACTGCTAGACACGCTGCGTTACAGGTGGCGGTTGCCGGTGCTGGGCGCGACCGACGACGGCTAGCGCGACTCGCGCGGCGGTTGGACGCTCCGGTTGCCTTTCTGGGCCGCGTCAGTGACGACGATCTGCCGGATTTCATGGCGATGGGTGACATATTTGCGACTCCGTGTCGTAGCCGGTGGGCGGGACTTGAACAAGAGGGCTTCGGCATTGTGTTCTTGGAAGCTGCCGCATGTGGAGTGCCTGCCATCGCTGGCCGGTCCGGTGGCAGCCACGAAGCTGTTGCTCACGGCCGAACAGGCCTAGTCGTAGAGCGTCCAGCGCGCGCAGGCGATGTGGCGGCGGCTATCGATGACCTGCTGACCAGTGAAGATCGACGCGCTGCCATGGGGACCGCGGCGCGTCTCGAAACCGAGCAGCGGTTCTCTTATGACAAGCTCGCCCAAGAACTCCAAGCTGCCTTGTCCTAAGGCACGACAGTCCTAAGGCACGAGAGTCCTATGGCACGAGAGTCTTCGTCTGTTGGTGTCGTGTTACGTGTCAGACCCGTGAAAATCCGACAAAAACACTGCGACCATGAGCGTTTGTGGAGCGCAATCCTGCGACAATAGAGAGGGTTCAGCACCTAGGTGACAACACGCGAGATGCAACGATGATTGAAGAGATGACAATAACGACGGTCGTATCCGCGACGCCGCACGACTGCTACGCGTTGATCACCAATATTGAGCGATACCCGGAATGGGCAACCGATGTGACGTCGGCAAGAGTTGTCGAACGTGACCGTGACGGTGTGGCCACGCAGGCTTCATTTCGGGTTGAAGCGCTTGGGCGGGCTGCCAGCTACAAGCTGGCGTACGACCATGGTGGTGCCCCGCGTCAGATCTCATGGAAGCTAATTGAAGGAGATCTCCTCAAGCAGCTAGATGGCCGGTACGAGTTCAACGACACAGCCGAAGCCGGTCGCACTGAGGTGGTGTATCAGCTCGCTCTGGAGCTGGCGGTGCTACTGCCCGCATTCGTCAAGCGTCGAGCGGAGCGCCGCATAGCTCACACAGCGCTGGCCGATTTCTCGGCCCGGGTCGAATCCAACGCGGTGATCAGGCGCGCCGAGAGTCCTGCCTAGCCTGCACTCCGGGACCAAATTCGGGATTGAACTATGGAGTTTCGCCGCATTGGCGGCTTGCCGCCGTACGTCTTCACCATTATTGATTCACTGAAGATTGAGCGCCGTCGTGGAGGTGCCGATGTCATTGATCTGGGTTTCGGGAATCCTGATCTGGCCTCGCCTCGACGCGCGGTACACAAGCTGGCCGAAGCGGCACTCAACGCTCGCAACCACCGCTACTCAGCTAGCCGCGGTATCCCCAAACTGCGCGAGGCCGTGAGCGATCTCTATCGACGCAAATGGAATGTGCAACTTGATCCCGACACGCAGATCATTAACACGATCGGTGCCAAAGAGGGCTTCTCGCACCTGATGTGGACGCTATTGGCACCGGGCGATGCCTGCTTGGTGCCAGCGCCTTCATATCCGATCCATATTTTCGGCCCGCTTTTGACTGGCGCGAGTGTGCGCGAGGTGCCACTCGATGTTGGCGAGACCTTTTTTGAGCGTCTAGTGGAGCGTTTTGAGTACTCGTGGCCGCGGCCACGGGTGATCGTGCTGTCGTTTCCGCACAATCCCACGACGGCCTGCGTGGACCTGGAGTTCATGCAGCGCATCGTTGACTTCGCACGTGAACGCGAGGTGCTGCTGGTTCACGACTTCGCCTACGCCGACTTGGGTTACGACGGTTACGAGCCGCCATCAATCCTGCAGGCGCAAGGCGCTATGGATGTTGCAGTTGAGTTCTACAGCCTCACTAAGTCGTTCTCGATGGCGGGCTGGCGAGTCGCATTCTGCGTCGGCAACGCCGAGGTCGTGGCTGCTCTAGCGAAGCTCAAGAGTTACCTCGACTACGGCACATTTCAGCCAATTCAGATCGCAGCCACAGTGGTCATGAATGAAGACAGCGACTATCCCTGCGAGATACGGGAGACCTACCGCAATAGGCGCGACGTGCTAGTGCGGGGACTTGAACGCATCGGCTGGCCACTTGCGCCGCCGAGAGGGACGATGTTCGCATGGTCCGAGATTCCCGAGCCCTACCGAAATATGGGCTCAGTAGATTTTTGCAAGCTGCTTGTCACCGAGGCGAATGTTGCGCTGTCGCCGGGTATTGGCTTCGGTCCGGGAGGCGAGGGTCACGTTCGCTTCGCGCTAGTAGAGAACGAGCACCGCATCCGCCAGGCCATCAGTCAGTTGCGTACCACACTCGACGATCTGACACCTGCCGAATAGATGCCTGCTGACACCTGCCAGGTTTTGGCTGGCTCGGCTACCAGTTCAGCGTTCGCTTGAGGGCGTTACGCCACTGAGCGTGTAGCTGATCGGCTGTCGCCCGGTCGCCTGACGGCTCAAAGCGGCGGTCCAACCGCCACGCCGACGCGGCTTCGGCGGGCGACGACCACACGCCTTCTGCAAGCCCGGCCAACATTGCCGCCCCCAATGCGGTGGTCTCGGTCACGATCGGTCTGCTCACCGGAACACCTAGTTGGTCTGCCTGGATTTGGCACAACAGGTCGTTGACCGCTGCGCCGCCGTCAATCCTCAACTCGCTGATCTCGCTGCTGGTAGCCGAGCACATCGCCTCAATGACATCGCGAGTCTGCAGGGCCATGGATTCAACCGCGGCGCGTGCAATGTGAGCTGGCGTGGCGGCAAAGGTGAGACCCATGATGGCTCCCCGCGCGCTCGGATCCCACCAAGGGCTGCCCAAACCGGCAAATGCGGGCACCAGCATTACACCGCCACTGTTGGGCACGCTGCAAGCCAACGACTCGACATGCGCCGGTTCGGGCACCCCAACAATGACGTCTGTTAGCCAGCCCACTGTTGCACCGGTAGAGAAGATGGAGCCTTCCAGCGCGTACGTGGGGCCATTGCCTAAGTCCCACGCCACAGTCGTAAGCAGCCCCTCAATAGGTGCGGGGCAGATGTCGCCGATGTTCATTAGCACAAATGATCCGGTGCCGTAGGTGTTTTTGGCCATACCGAGTTCGTGGCAGCCTTGGCCGAATAGGGCGCACTGTTGATCACCTGCCACGCCGCTGACGGCGACTCCGGGCCCCAATGCAGTGGTGTCGGCCGTTAGGCAAAATCGGCCGACCGTTGGCTGGACCTGAGCCAAAGACGAGACTGGCACCGAAAGCAGCTCACACATCGAGTCCGACCAGGCACCTGCGCTGATGTCATACAGCAGTGTGCGCGAGGCATTGGTGGCATCGGTCGCGAACACAGCGCCACCGCTGAGCTTCCATATCAGCCAACTGTCAATGGTGCCTATTGCCAAATCCTGATGCTTCGGCACACCGCCATGGCGCAACAGCCACTCCGCTTTGGTGCCGCTGAAGTAAGGGCTAAGCACGAGACCTGTTTGTTGGCGGACCGCAGGCAGATGTCCGGCTGACTCCAGCTCTTCGCAGCGTGCTGCCGTGCGGACATCTTGCCAGACGATTGCGCGTGCTAGCGGTTCGCCCGAGCGTCGGTCCCAGGCCACGACGGTTTCTCTCTGGTTGGTAATACCGACCGCAGCGACTGCCGCAAGCTGTCCATCGCCAGTGGTTCGAAGGACCGAACACAGTTCGTCCAAGGTGATCACAGTGGCATCCCAAATGTCGTTCGGGTCGTGCTCAACCAGACCCGGACCGGGGTAGTGCTGAGCGAAAGACCGATAGGCATAGGCCACCTCGGTTCCGGTCTCGTCTACAGCCATTGATCGCACACCGGTTGTGCCCGCATCAATGGCAATCACAAGTGCCACAAGGTGCTCCAGTTTCCCAAGGTCATTCTGTGCTGCATTAGGGCCCCGATGTCGCTAGAAGGCTGTCGGCGGAAGACAACATCACAAGTGGCCAGCATGACAGGCCGCCAAGATGACAGCCAAGATGACCGATAGCACCGATACCTCGCGATATGGTCGCAAGCCGTGAGGATTCTCGTGGTGGGGGCCGGCGAAGTCGGAAGCTACATCGCTGAGCGGCTCAGCCGTGAAGGTAACGATGTCGTTGTCATTGATCGGCATTCAAGGCGCCTAGACAAGCTCGCTTCTGAAGTTGATCTACTCACCGTGCATGGGAGCGGCACCAACCCCTCAGTACTCGCCGAAGCAGGGCTAGATCGAGCCGAAGTTGTGGTAGCCGTTACAGACTCCGATGAAGTCAACCTGCTTGTATGCATGCAGGCCAAGCAGGAATCTGTACCAGCAACGGTGGCTCGTCTGCAAGACAGCGACCTGCGTGGCGCGCCGGGACGCAGCCTGCGCAACGCCATTGGCGTGGACCTGGTGTTGGATCCCGACGAACAGACAGCCGACTCCATCATGGATCTGCTCGTCTACCACGGTGTATCGGACATCAATGAGCTGGCCAACGGCGAAGTTCTGGTGGTGGGGGCACACCTTGGAGAGAATGCGCCGCTGGTTGGTAAGACGATGGCCGAGATAGGTGCCTTCTACGAGCCCGAATGGGACTTCATATTCGGAGCGCTGTCACGCAACGGCGAGATGACGGTTATGCGGCGTGACACAACGCTGCAGCCCCACGACCTGCTGAGGGTGGTGTGTCGCCGTCAAGGGCGACGAGAGCTCATGGAGATCATGGGTCTGCACCGGACCGATTTGCGTCGCGTGATGGTCTTGGGCGGGGGCCGCACTGCGGGATTGCTGGTCAGCCGGCTGCTGGAGCGTCGCATCGATGTTGTGATCATTGAGATGGACCATGAACGCTGTCTTGAGCTAAGCGAGCGCTACGCGGGTGCGCTTGTGCTGCACGGCGACATCACCGACATTGATGTTCTGGAACGTGAAGACATAGGCAGCTTCGATGCTGTGGTCGCCGTCACAGGTGAGGATGACGCCAACGTGCTTGCGTGTCTCTACGCCAAGTCGCAGGGTGCCAGTGAGACAGTCGCTGTTGTGCATCGCCTGTCGCTGCTGCCGTTGTTGGAGCAGGTGGGTATTGACGCAGCTTTGTCGCCCCGCACTGCTAGCGCCAACATGGTTATGCGGATGGTTCGTGGCGGTGTCACTGCCGTGGCCACGTTCCTTGAGAGCGATGTTGAAGTGCTTGAGTTCGAAGTCGGAGCCGGTTCGCGTGCTGACGGTTCATGTGTGAGCGATCTGCACCTACCAGGCCAGATGCTGCTTGCTGCAATTGTGCGGGACGGCAACGCCCGCATTGCGCGGGGGCGTAGCGAGCTGAGGGCGCGAGACCACGTAGTTGCCTTTGTGATGCCTGGCTGCGTGGATGAGGTCAAGCAGGCCTTTCGGTGACACCTCGTCCGGCTCGCCGGGCGCCCCAGCGCGAGAGAATCCGACGCCTGCTGGTACGCGCCGCGCGCGCTGGCGACGGTGCGCTGCACTGGTGGGCGCGAGGGCCCTACGAATCGACCTTGGCTGTAACGGCACTGGTGGTGTTGGCCAGCTCGCTACCCGTCTTTGCCGCCTGCGCTGTGTTTGATGTGCTGGCTGGAGGGCGCGTTTCTGCAAGCAGAGAATCCGGTTCGGATGCGTTGGCGCTGCTGGTGTCAGGTGCCACTATCGCCGCAGCAGCGCTCGGCTTGCTGCGGCTGTGCAGCTTTGAGCGACGCATCAGCGAGCGCCAAACTCTCACGGCGTTGGTGATCGGCTCGTTCGCGGCGGTGACAGCAATAGCCGTTGCCCACGTTGCTACTGGTGCAGTAGCTACTGGTGCATCGGCCACCGATGCATTGGCTACTGGTGCATCGGCCACCGATGCACTGGCAACCACTGGCTGGTCGCCCACTGCGTTGGCAACGGCATTTGCTGAAGCCGCCGCGACTGTGACAGGCACCAACAGCACGACGCTCTCGGCACAGGACCTCGGAGGCGGCATGCTTGCCCTGCGAGCTTTTGGGCAGTGGCTTGGCGGTGCAGCGTTCATTGTGGTGCTCGTGCGCGTGTTGCCGCACCTGGGTGTTGGTGGCCTCGACTCAGACGGCGGGGTGGCTACGCGTTCGGCTCGCCGACTGGCGCCGCGCAGAGCTGGCACGATGGGGCGACTTCTGTTGCTCTACGGGGCGCTCACTGTGTTGGTGGCGCTGGGCTACGCGCTAGCCGGTATGCCCTTGCTTGAGGGAGGTCTGCACGCGTTGACAACCACCTCAACCGGTGGTTTCTCTACACAGCCCGGCTCGCTGGGCGCGTATGACTCGGCTGCGATTGAGTACGTGGCGATTTTTGGCATGGCGGCAGGCGGCGTGAGTCTCCCGCTCATGTTTCTGGCCATTCGACGCCTTGACCTCGCCCGGTTCATTCGGAGTTATGAGTTTCGGATGTACACAGCGCTGATCGTGTTCGCTTCCGCGTCGGTTGCTCTGTGGACTCGCGGGGATTTCGGCCTTACCCACTTGCGAAAGTCGCTTTTTGCAGTCGTATCGGTGATCTCCACCACCGGCTATGAGACCACTTCGCTGATTGAGTTCTCCACCGGCAGCCAAGCCTTGCTGATGGTTCTCATGCTTATTGGCGGTATGGGCGCTTCGATGGCAGGCGGCTTCAAGGTAGTGCGTTTGTTGACGCTTGCCTCCTACATCGGGCGTGAGCTGCGCCGAGCGGTGCATCCGTCTCTGGCCGAACGCTTGCGCCTCGGACGCTCGAGCATTTCAGAGTCGACCATGAGCCGCATAGTGGGGGAGCTATTGCTGGCCGCCCTACTTGTGCTGCCCGCAGCCATCGCACTAGGTGCGAGCGGGCTCGACGTCACAGGCTCGCTCAGCTACGCGTTGTCGGTGCTATCTAATGTCGGTCCGGCGATGGGAGACCCAGCTCTGGGAGAGGTTGGGGCACCATTCGGCTCCGCGGGCCATCTGAGCGCACTAAATGGGTTTGGCCGCCTCGCCGCCGGGCTGCTAATGCTGCTCGGTCGCATGTCGGTGACTGCTGCGGCCGTGGCTCTGAGTGTCGCGGTCTATCCGGTGCTCTCAGCAGCCCGACATCGCCAAAGGCGTCATCGGTGAGCCGTTCGGTCCCTCTACTCAATCGTCTCACGCGTCGCATCGAATCCACTCCTGTTCGGGTGAGTGGGGCGGCTTTGGTGCTCGTGGCTGCCGGTATGGCCATCTCCGCCGGGGTTGCGCTGGTGGACCGTGGAGGCGGCGCGCTCGCCCTGCTTGTCTCAGCGGCGATCACCGCTGGCGTTGGCAGCGTCATGATGGCAAGTGCTACCACGACAGACCGGGCGGACTCTCCGCTGGCTTTCGCCTCGGTGGCGTGGGCTTGGCTGGCGGTGTCGGCGGCGGGCGCGCTGCCATTTCTGGCTAGCGGTGTCATCGAATGGAACGAGTTCGACAATGCGCTTTTTGAGTCCATTTCGGGTTTCACGTGCACCGGTGCCACGATATTGAGCGATATCGACGGTGTGCCCCACGGCGTCCTTTTCTTTCGCAGCATTATCCAGTGGTTCGGCGGCATGGGACTGATCGTGCTGGCGGTGGGCGTGCTCCCAGCGCTGAAGGTCGGCGGGCTTGAGCTGATTGCCAGTGAAGCGCCAGGTCCCACTGCTGACCGTTTTACGCCGCGTATTGCAGCTACTGCTCGAAGGCTGTGGATGCTCTATGGCGGGCTTACCGCGATGGTTGCGGTGGCGCTTTTGCTGGCCGGTATGAGCGTGTTTGATGCCGTTGCCCACGCCTTCACGACGGTCGCTACTGGCGGCTATTCGACACACTCGGATTCGATTGCCTATTTCGATTCGCTGGCTGTGGAGCTGGTGCTGATTGTTGGAATGATGGTCTGCGCGGCGAATTTTTCACTTCATTGGCACACAATCACGCGGACTAGGTCGACGTTGCGTGGCTTCTCCGAACTGCGCTGGTATCTGGGACTCACGGCGTGCGCAGCGATAGCTGTAGCCGTATTGAACGCACCCAAACTAAGTATCGGCGACAATCTGCGTGGCGCCATCTTCTACGCCACTTCGCTCGGTACGAGTACTGGCTATGGCACCAGCGACTACGCAAATTCGTGGGCGCCATCGGCACAGATGGTGTTGCTGGTGCTGATGCTGGTGGGGGGCATGACCGGCTCCACGGCGGGTGGCATGAAGGTGCTGCGCCTGCAGATTGTGGCCCGCTATTCGATACGCGAAGCGATTCGCGCTCGCCATCCCAGAGCGGTGCTGCCAATGCGGATCGGCGACACCACAGTTTCGGAGGAGGTAGCAGCGCGCGTGTTGGGCTTCGTTCTGATCTACCTGGGTTTGATCGTCATTGGGGGTGTGATGATCACTGCTTTGGGTGCCGACTTAGAGACCGGTTTCTCAGGTGCTGTTTCTGCGATTGGTAATGCTGGCCCGGCGTTGGGCGACGCGGGGCCCACTGCGACTGCGCTTGAGTTTCCGCGTCAGTCTCGACCGGTCCTAATGGCGCTCATGTTGTTTGGTCGGCTTGAAGTGTTCCCCACGATGCTGATGTTCGTGGCGATCATGCGTGCCAGCACGCGCTCGCGTTACAGCCGACCGACTGGCAGGCGCGGTTTTCGTCGCACAACGCGGCTAGGGGCTCAGTCTCGTTCGTCGAGACAGTCAACGAGTCTGGCAATCACGAAAGCTGAAACCTAGGAAACCGAGCGCAGCGGCGTGAGCGGCATCAGCTCGCTGAAGTCCTCCACACGCAGTGAGCGAGGTAGTTGACCGGGCGGTGTCTGCTCTATCTTCCCGGCGCCATCGGGCAGCGATTGTGCTACTCCGTCAAGGTAGAACAGCACGCCCTGGCTGTCGCGTGCGAGAGCTGAGGCGGTGAACACGATCTGTGCCACGGCTCGGACCCGTTGCGCACCTTCAACTTCAAAGAAGACGTTGTTGAGGTGGATCGAAACGACTTTGTTCCGTAACAGTTGCACGTCCACGAACTCGGTGCCCGCCGGGACCGCGGACTCAAGCCCGTTCTCGGCCTCCGTCGGTGTGGGGCCAGCCAGCAGGCTATTGAGCGGAGCATCCAGAAAGACGGGTGTGGCAAGCGGACGCCGCACCTCTACAAGCAGTCCGTCGCGCAAAAAATAGACCGCGTGCAACGACGTGGATGGAGTATCGGTGAGGGCGCCCACGACGCGCTGGTTGTCGTCGGGAAACAGGCCGGCTGGCACCTCCACACGGGTAGGCGCCTTATCGGTCGGCAGACCGCAGCCGACAGTCACAAGCAAGCTCACTAGCGCGCCCGCTATGGCCGCGCGAAGCTGTGTGGAGGCGCTGCGTCGACGCTTCACCGGTGTCCTGCAATAGGCAGATCCACGACGAAACTGGCACCTCGCTGACCATCGGGACGTGCCTCGACACGCGCTGATCCGCCGTGGCGTCGGGTGTGCTCGTAGACCAGCGCCAGGCCCAAGCCCGCTCCAGTGCCATCACCGCGCTTGCGTGCGGCAGCTCCGCGTGTGAAGCGCTCAAAGACCAAATCGCGCTCAGACGGCGTGACGCCAGGCCCGTTGTCTTCGACAGCTACCCGAACCGAGTTGCCGTGCCTTGAGACGGCAACTCGAGTGGCACCCCCGCCGTACTTCTCGGCGTTTCGCAAGAGGTTGTCGAATACCTGTGCGAGCCCACGTTTGTCGCCGATCACGACAGCATCATTGGCCCCGTCGCCGACATCAAGTTCTAAGTCGGGTCCGAATGCGCTGACACGATGCTGAACTAACTCGGTGACGTTGACGAGGCCGCGTTCTAGGACCGAACTCTCTGCGTCGGGTCGGGAGATCTCCATTAGGTCCTGCACTAGCTGTTGGAATCTGTCGACTTCTGCGGCCAGTAGATCTAACGCTGTAGCGCCTTGGGGGGACAGTTGCTCGCGGTGGCCGTTCAAGTAATCGACGGACGCGCGCAGGGTTTGCAGTGGTGATCGCAGCTCGTGGCTTACGTCCGACGCGAATCGTGCGTCACGCGCGATACGGCGTTCCATGGCGTCGGCCATTTCGTTGAACGACTTTACGATGACAGCCAGATCTGGATCATCGCTTGGATCTACTCGAGTGTCGAAGCGGCCGCGAGCGATCGAGTTGGCGGCATCAGACACGGTTGCGAGTGGTCGCAGCAAACGCCCGGCTGCCCAAATCCCGACAGCGACACCAATGAGCACGGTAAGTGCGGCGCCCCCGCCCAGGATTAGGCGCAGATTGGTGAGCGTGGTTTCAATCTCCGACAGTGGGACGACTTCAAAGTACAGCGTCTCGCTCAACTGGGAAATCGCAGATGGGCGCAAGCGCAGCCCAAGCGCGAGTTGTGGGACGCCGCCTAGGCGGTAGCGCATGATGTGCGCTTGTCCCGACCGGTCATTTTCGACAGCGCGAGTGAGTTCCGCGGGAAGGTCGCTGGGTACTAGCGATGGAGACTGCCAAGTGTCGGGACCAGTTCTGACGATGGATCGGCTGCCGCTGAGGCTGGGGAGGGACTCCAGCAACACCGCGAAATCTGGGCTCTCGGCGCGAAGAGAGCCCTGCAATTGAGTGGCGTTTGCAAAGAACTGCGCTTCCGAGGAGTCTTGGCGCAGTCGCAGCATTGAGCCTCGAGACAAGCTGTAGGTAAGCACCACGAGTAGAAATGCGGCCAGCATCGCTCCAAGCGTGAACGCACCAACCACCCGAGCGCGAAGCGGCAACCGGCGTAGGGGTCGCAGACGGCGTAGTTTCATGTTGGTTTGCGGAGTCCGGTTGCCGCCATTGGATTCAGGAACCGGCGTAGGGGTCGCAGACGGCGTAGTTTCATGTTGGTTTGCGGAGTCCGGTTGCCGCCATTGGATTCAGGAACCGGCGTAGGGGTCGCAGACGGCGTAGTTTCATGTTGGTTTGCGGAGTCCGGTTGCCGCCATTGGGTTCAGGAACCGGCGTAGGGGTCGAAACCGGCGTGGCTTCATTTCAGACTCGTAGTTTGTAGCCCAGACCGCGAACTGTGACTACGTAGCGCGGATTGGGCGGATCATCCTCAATTTTGAGACGCAGCCGGCGGACGTGTACATCAACAAGTCGGCCATCACCGAAATAGTCGTAACCCCAGACTTGCTCCAGCAGGTGCTCGCGGCTCATCACTTTGCTGGGATGGTCGGACAGTTCGCACAGCAGTCGAAACTCGGTTTTAGTTAGGTGCAGCTCTTGTCCGTGCTTGGTCACGACGCCCTCGTCGGGCGAGATTTCTAGGTCGCCTACCGTTCGCGGCAAACCGCTACCGTCCACTGTCCGGCTTCGCCGCAGCAACGCTCTGATACGCGCGCACAGTTCCTTGGGAGCAAAGGGCTTAGTTAGATAGTCGTCGGCTCCGGCTTCTAGGCCCGCGACCACGTCGCGCGTGTCGTCACGAGCGGTCACCATGATGATCGGTACATGGCTGATGCGCCTAATGGAGCGACACAGTTCAAAGCCGTCGAGACCGGGGAGCATGATGTCGACGAGCACTACATCGGTGTTGTCCGACGTGAAGCGCTCAAGTGCCTCCTCGTAAGACTCCGCCTCGTTAACGTGCCAGCCTTCGTCCTCTAGAGCTAGGCGCAGCGCAGTGCGAATGCGCTCGTCATCTTCAACAGCGAGCACGCTGGTAGTCATAATCGTGACGCCTCCGGGCTGAACTGCTGCGTACTGGACCGCTGCGTACTGGACCGCTGCGCACTGGACTTCTGTGTGCTGGGCTCTTGCGTACTGGACTTCACTTTAGTGAACTTCGGTTTGCTGAACTTCCTCCCAATAGGGCGCTGCTTGGGTGGCGCGTTGTCCCTGCGATGTCGCACCGAAGCCTGGTCATTCCATTCGCTCATAGAGCGAAGTACGAGAGCTGCGAGTGCAGCCACTCCAGCCGCGGCTGCTAGAGCGCCGATTGCAGCTCCACCGAGCGTCGGACCGGTGCAGCGGTCGCTGCACTGGAGCGAACTCGTTGCGTATCCCGCTAGGCCGCCGCAAACAGCGGCGACGACGATGGCTACAAAAGCCACAGCCCGGGCTAGCACCGAGGGCAGCGCGGTGGGCGCCGCATCCAAACCGAGCGCATCTGCGCCGTGACCGTGGCTAGCGGTGTTCTTAACGTGAGGCTCTTGCGCGCCTGCAGTTTCCGCAGAGCCCCCAGTTGCAGAGCCCCCAGTTGCAGAGCCCCCAGTTGCAGAGTCCCCAGTTGCAGATTTTCCAGTTGGCTGGCGCCCAGTCGACTGGGATTCAAGCTCGTGGCTCTCGCCATGCATGCTCACTAACTCAATGGTACGGCGAACAGCGAGAACGGCCGGTAGCGAGAACGGCCAGTATTGAGAACAGCTAGCGGCGAGTGCGGCCAGTGCTGGAACTCAGGGGTCTTACGTCCTGCGCGAAGCACTGGCTGACGCAAAGCGCTGGCTGACATACTGAGCGCATGCCGCCAGAGTCACATCAATGGGCAGTTGCCAGCGGCATCCTGGAGCACCAGGGCACCGTCCTAATGGTCAACAATCTCAGGCGCAGCGGCGCTACCGACTGGACAACTCCAGGCGGCGTTGTGGATCTGGGCGAGACTGCGGTGGGAGCGCTGACCCGTGAGGTGGCAGAAGAAACCGGTTTGTACGTCTCAGAGTGGGACGGCCCGCTTTACACCGTTGAAGCCGACGGCACACACGGCCCCGGATGGTTCTTGAGAGTCGAAGTTCACGGTGCTCAAAGCTGGAAGGGCGATCTAGCGGTCTCCGATCCGGACGGCATCGTCTTTGACGCCCGCTGGGTGCGCATCAGCGAAATCGAAGACCTGCTCCAAGGTCAGTACGCGTTCATGGCCGAGCCGTTGCTGCACTACTTGGACGGGAGCACCGAGCGAGGCCAAGTGTTCCGGTACACCGTGTTAGGCGACCGTCACGATGGCTTGGTAGTCAAGCAGGCTGGGTCCTGAAGGGGATCTGGGTCCTGAGAAGACTTGGGTCTCGAGGCGATCTGGGTTGTGCATTGCGCTGCGCGAGTGCTCCGGTGCGTGCGCGAGCAGGTTGAAATCGCTGTTATTCACCGGTGTGTGGAACTTGTACCGAGTGCGGTCCTACACTGAAGCCAATATCGGCAATACAGCACTTGGAGTTCGTGCGTGCCGCTCTCAGAAGACGAACAACGCATCCTGCTTGAGATTGAGAAGGACTTCTATGACACTGATCCCGAATTTGCGCGGGAAGTGTCAAAGACCACGCTGACTCGCCATGCGCTGCGCAATATCCGCTGGTCGGTGTTAGTCGGGATCGTGGGATTGGTCGGAATCGGCGTAGGCCTGCAAATCCACTTTGCGTTCGCGTTTATCGCGTTCCTGGTCGTGTTTGCCAGCGCTGTCGTGATTGAGCGCAATATCCGCAAGATGGGCAGATTGGGTATTGAGAAGGTCTCCGACTCAATCGCAAGGCGCTCTCGGCCCAACAGCTCCGGTTCTCTCGCCGACCGCCTCCGGCGCCGATTCCGCAACGATCCCAGCTAGCAGGCTCCGCAGGTTCGCTGGGCGCATGCTCGTTTTGGGGCGCTTCCATTAGGGGGCACGCCCACTGGAGGCGGACTCACTGGGTCGATAGCGGCGGCGCGAGCGTGGCCCTGCGGTTAGAGCGGCTGCGCGACAAGAGGACACAACTCGGTCCCAGCGACTGCGCAAGGACCGTATGCGAGTTTCTAGATTTCGCGCATGCGCCTTGGCCTGGTCCACTTTGCTGCGCGCTGGTGGCTCCGCTGCATAGGCAGCCTCTTGCGCTACTTGCGCCAGTGAGCTCAGCTCATCGGACTCCATGTGCAGCCGACGGCTCGCGCGATGGGCGAACTCGGCAAAAGTCTCGGCGGCTCGTTGGTTGATGCCGAAATTGAAGAGGGATTCGGCCACATCATCCCAGGCAGCGCCGATTGTGGCGCGTGCATCGTGACGCGCACGCCGATGATGCAGAACTCGGCGAACTCGCACGGCACAAGGCACCGTGACGAGCCAGAGCATGCCGACCGCTAGAACTGCATAGAACGGCACAGTGATCCACTCAGACCAGCTACCTGTGGGAGTCTGGGAGCCCGCAGCGCCAAAGACATCAACGAATCCCTCCATGTCGCTAGTTAGCCCTTCTAGGTCATCGATGCCTAGGTCCCCGATGAATCCAGAGCCCGCTTCGCCAGCCGCTTCGGGGTCGCCGGACACGACCTGCTGGGGTGCGACGCCGGTGTAGACGACCGCCCCGGGCGCACCTCGACCTGGTGTCGGCTCAAAGTAGACCCACCGGCCTCCAATCCAGACTTCAGGCCACGCGTGGTAATGCTCGCCCCTGACTACGTATTCGCCATCGATGAGTTCGCCCGGCGTGAAGCCGACAGCGACGCGCGATGGCAAGCCGATCGAACGTGCCATGGCCGCGTAAGTTCCTGCGAACTGCTCGCAATAACCACGGCGATCTTCAAACAAAAACGCCTCCATGCGTTCGATGTCGTGACCGCCGGGCACGCTCAGTGCGTAGACAAAGTTCTCAAGGAAAAAGTTCTGCAACGTCAAGGCCTTCGCGTACGGACCGGTTGCATCCGCTGTGATGTCCGCCGCTAGATCTGCCACGCGTTGGTTGAAGCTGTCCGGCAAAGCCAGGTACGTCTCCGCGATCTCGGTAGGAACGTCTCCGCTGGCGGCCACGAGCCCTCCAACTGAGGGAACCTCTATGCGCGAATTCACCGAATACGTCAACCCGGCCGCTAGTTCTCTGCTGTGCTGGGTGACCAGGGTGCCGGTTTCAAGGTCGTATAGCGCGTCGGGGCCGTCATAGGCGACCGGTTCAAATGCAGCGGGCAGCCAGATGCTGGCCAATGCGCCAATCGTGAACTGCTGCCGAAGCAAGTCATCATCGGCGTAGCTGCCTTGGAGTCGCGTGCGGGGGTTTTGCGCGTCGAGGAGGCGCGAGGCGTCTGCATAGAGCTGCTGGGAACCCCAGAAAGTGCCATCAAAGCGGCTGAGGCCTGAGACCCGCCAGTAGGCAGGAGCATCCGCCTTGACTCTGAATAACTCGGCTCCCGAGGTTCCCACCAAGCGACCGTGAGCATTGACTAGCGGACTTATCGTCACCCGTGAAGCCGGTGCCGAGCCGTCGAGGTCCTGCCATGACACGATCGCAGGAGCGTCGCTGCCTGGCAGCAACGGGACTATCAGCGCTGCACACAATGCCGCGGCCACACTCAAACGTAGTGCGGTGCGCATTGGCACGATAGAGCGCCGTCGATTCGCTGCGCCCACCGGAGTTCTGTCCCCATGGTGGTGGAGACCGTGCGCGGCCACGAACGCTGACGCGCATATGACCATCGCAACGGCGCTGCGGATTCGCCACGCATCAGTGCCCAGTGCCGCCACGAAGGCAAACATGAGCAGCGTCGGAATCAATGCCCTTCCTGCTGAGGTTGCACGCAGCGCGAGGCCGTCGGAGACGAAAGCCGCGAGCCAGATGACAGCGCCGCCGACCAATAGGAAACCAGCGGTAGCGGGCGTGGGTGCTTCCACTATGCCGAACGCATCCCAAGCCGCAGTGATGTCGCTCCACGCTTGACGGATCGTCTCGGCGCTCGGCAACAAGCGCAGCCACAACGTCTGCGAGTAAAGGGCCAGCCCTGCCATCAAGACCAGCGTCAATGCCGAAACAGCAGTCGCAGCCGCAACCGGCCAGCTCTGCCTTCGCGTCACAGCGGCTGAGGCGTGCCCTCCCACAGCCATGACGAGCCAGAACAGCGCGTAGTCCCAGGAATCGAACAGGCGGCGAGCATTGATAACCACGAGCAGCGTGAGCAGCCAAAGCGAAATCTCCACCGGCCAGCGGGTTCGGAGCATCACGAGCCTGCTGCTACTCCGCGGGAGAGTCACTTGTCTTCATCGAAGTGAATGCCTGCGTCCAGTGGGAGCAGATGCCTGCGCTGTGGCCCACTTGTTTGGAAGCTCGGACAGCGAGTTGACGACAACCGTGCCCAGAGTGTCAACAAGCCGCCGGTTGTCTGGCTGATGATTGGTTAGCTGACTACTAGCTAGATTTTGGTCGGCGAGTTGTTTGCTAGCTGGACGATGCGATTCTAGTCCACCTATTCGTAGGACGATCATGGACGATGCATACGACCGCACTGCCTGCAGAGCTTCAGCGTCGCGTGTCTGGCCTGTCTCACTTGACCGCGTTGACTCTGTTGACGCTGTTCCTCCAAGCACCAGGACCACGGGGCCCGCAGATGTCGCTGCTGCGGTTGCGAGTGCGCTGCGCAGCGAGCCACGCTTTGTGAGCGAGACGTTGGCCAGGCGATCAAACAGTTGCGCCAAGCCCTCTGCGGAACTCACAATGCCGCTATCTGCGCCCTCAACTGTTACCAACCGCAACGGATCGTGTCGAGTGGCGCTGGCGAGAGCGATGCTGGCAACCGAAGACACCGCAAGTTCAAAGGCCTCGTCGTCGAAGGCGGTGCTGCGCGTATCCAGCACAATAGTGACCCGACTTCGACGAGGCACCTCGTCCTCGCGCACCATGGGACGGCCGAGTCGTGCAGTTGACGGCCAGTGAACTCGGCGTACGTCGTCGCCCGCGGTGTAGTCACGCAAGGCGTAGAAATCCTCACCGATGCGTTGCAGCGTGTGAAGATCGGCTGATGCGCCCAGCGGCTCAGGCCCGCGGGTGAGTCGGAGCGGCGTCAACGGTTTGGTAGCGGGATAGACAACTAACGTCGTGCTAGGGCCGGTACCTACGCGGGCGCGAGCCAGTCCGAGTGGGTCCACGATTTCGACCTCGGTGGGACCGATTTCCAGATGGCCCCGACGCTGCGTTGACAGCAGATATGAGGCACTCACGCGCTCCACGGGTAGCAGCGGGCCAATCAGCAAGCGCGCTCCGGGTGTTCCCGCCACCGGGTCCGTCAGACGCAGCATCGGCACATGGCCGCCCAGATTGGCAAGTGACAGATGAACTTGCGCGCTCCCGCCAGCATGGACGCGTGTTGGCTGCACCGAACGCTGGATTCTCAAACGAAGCCGACGTGTACGAGTCCAGGCGACCGATCCCACGATCAGTGCCAGCCCGGCCACGGCCATAACCATGAACTCGCCGGTGCCAAAGAGCCTTCCCGCGCCTGCTGCGAACAGGGCGCCGATACCCAAAGCCCAGCCCCGCCGTGTCAGCATGGGAACCCGGTTAGCCGCTGGCTGTGGGGACCGGAACGGAGTCGAAGATGTCGCGCAGCGCCGCCGAGGGAGTCAATCCTTGCAGTTGCGCATCTGGGCTCAGGCGAATCCTGTGGCCAAGCACCGGCTCGGCCACAGCTTTCACGTCGTCAGGCACCACATAGCTGCGCCCTGCAGCGAGAGCGCGTGCTTGGGCAACACGTTGAAGGTCAAGCGTGGCTCGCGGGCTGATACCCAACGTGACTGTGCCACGGTGTCGCGAGGCATCGGCCACAGAGACGATGTAGCGGCGCAGCACCGCAGCGACGTGTACTGAGGTAACGGTGCGCATCATCGTCAGTATTTCCTGGGCAGACGCGACCGGTTCAAGCTGGATATCAGCGGTGCCGTTGTGGAGTTCAAGGACTTCGGCGGCCGATTCTGCATCTGGGTAGCCAATACTGAGGCGCATCAGGAAGCGATCAAGCTGGGATTCAGGCAATGGGTACGTGCCTTCGTGCTCAATCGGGTTCTGCGTGGCGATCACCATGAAAGGTTGACCCAGCGGTCGCGTTGTGCGGTCTGTGGTGACCTGGCGCTCTTGCATAGCTTCAAGCAATGCCGCCTGGGTTTTGGGAGAAGCGCGGTTGATTTCATCAACTAGCACGATGCTGGAGAACAGCGGGCCAGCTCTGAAGTCAAACTCCCTCTCTCGTTCGTCCCAAACGTTGACGCCGATTACATCTGATGGCAGAACATCGGGCGTGAACTGGATCCGGCCGAAGGGCACGTCAATAGAGGAAGCAAGCGACTTGGCAAGGCTGGTCTTGCCAACCCCTGGCACATCTTCAATCAGCAGGTGTCCCTCGCAAAGCAAGCACAGCAGCGAGAGTCCAACCGCGTCGGACTTGCCACGGATTATCCGCTCAACGTTGGTTCTAATGCGCTCAAAAGTCTGTTGGAACGCTTCGACATCGGCGGTCTGTGTTGGTGAGGCGGTGTGATTGCGCACGGGTTCAGCTTTCAAGGCCATGAATTTGGCGGATCGGGTCCCGCTCAGCGTGGGCCAACCAACGTCGCCAGGCTACCCAGTAGTGACTACCCAATAACCACTACCCAGTTGTGACTCGTCAGCAACCGCGAATATCCAGTAACAGCGACTGTCCAGCAATGCTGTGCCCTTCACCGCCTGAGTAGGTGGACGCTTCTAGAGTGGACCGGTGCGCCGATCACGGATTCTGCGCAGTCCGCCAGTCCGGGAGACGCTGGCTGCTGTGGCTATGCGGCCGCGGCTGTGGCCTGCGGCTGGGCGAGCCCTGGTCCGGATGATCCCGCGAAGGTGGTGGTGCCGGGCGCCTTTCCTGCCGCTGCCCTCGGTTGACTACCTGCGATTTCGGTTGTTGACCGCTGCTGGCGACGAGGACTGTGCGTCCATCAGTGCGGCTGAGGTGATCCAATGGCTGCAGTGGTGTCACCGCTGGCCAGCGGCAGCGAAGGTGACCGCCGTGGGCGTGTACCTGAAATGACCAGCTTGCAAGTGCTTGAGTGCCCGCTGCATTCCGGAGCTGACGCAGTTGACCGCAACGGCGTGACCAAAGATCACCGGCTCGTCGCACCAGCCGCGAGAGACCAACCGCGCACGATTCTAACGGAACGAACGTTAGTTCTCAACGTCACATTCCAGCCGTTATCGATAACCACCGTTAGACGTGCTTTGCTGCTTGTTTTGGCGGGTAAAGCCGATGTAGTGCATACCCGAGTCGGCAGCATCCGCTCGCCGCGCTTGACGATGTCAGTGCCTTCTGTCGTGCGGCTGACATATCACGCCAGAGCGCCTTACCGGCGGCGTGCACCGCTGCATAGACGCGCCGTCTTCGCGCGCGACGCCTATCGCTGCCAGTACTGTGGGAAACGGGCCGAGTGCATTGACCACGTCCACCCGCGAAGCCGTGGGGGAGAACACACGTGGGAGAACGTGGTCGCGTGTTGTCGGGCCTGCAATGTTGCCAAGGGGGACTCGTTGCTCGCCGAGAGCCGGTATCGGCTGCAGCGTGCTCCCTATGCCCCTGACCCGCTTGCGGTCGCGGCGGCTATGCGCAGCGACGCTCCCACGGAGTGGACTGACTATCTGGGAGACCTGCGCCCGCAACTCGTCTGAGCGGCACAATCCCCGCTGCTACTGCACCCGATCGCCCCGACAGCGCCGGACTCAGATTGGGGTTGCTCGCGACAGGGTGTGGCCGCCATTGTGGGTGAACGGGACTATGGGTGACCGTGACTGTGACTAACAAGGTGAGCCAGTGATGGCATGGGTACGCGACCAGTGGTACGCAGGTGCTGAATTGCTGCACGCGCGCCCGATATTGCCCGACGGTCGCCGCCGCGTCTCTTGGTTGCGACCGAGCGCGCCCGCTTTGATCTTGGGTTCTGCTAGCCCAGACCCGTTCTCGACCACGCCAGATGCCAGTGCGCAAGGACGGGTCGCAGGACGCGTAGGGGAACCAGCCGCGCGAAACCCAGTTGGGGGACACCCAGCCGCGGCGGGTATTCCCCGAGTTCGGCGACGTAGCGGCGGCGGGCTGGTGTGGCTTGATCCCGAGTTGAGCACGTGGGTGGATGTGTTCGTGCCGGTTGAAGATCCACTCTGGCGAGCAGATGTAGGTGAGGCGTTCTATTGGCTGGGCCGCACACTGGCAGCGGCCTTTTGCGACCTGGGCCTGGCTGCGAGCATGCACTGCAGTCCGTACGAAGCTGGCCCTTCGGATGGTCTGGTGTGTTTTGCGTCGCGGGGCCCAGGAGAGGTTGTGGTGGACGGCAAGAAACTGGTGGGCATATCTCAGCGGCGCACCCGGGATGGTTGCCGTTTCCAGTGCATCGCATATGAGCGATTCGAGCTCGGACCATTGGCATCGGCCGTGGACTCTCTTACTGCATTTCGGGTCCGCGAACGAGCAGTTGGATGGGCTGAGCTTGGTATCGGCGCTTCTCCGCCGAACATCGCCGAAGTGCTGGTGAGCTACATCTGCGCACACGACATCTAGGCCGACTAGGTCTGAGCAGTCTTGACCTCCGAAGAGTCGCGAAATTGGGGGGTGGACAGGGTGGGTAGTTTGACCATAAAGTGGTTCGAAGTGGTTTATAGGGGTGCTATTGCCCACATAGACCAAGTCTGCATGAGGATGTTGCGGAGGCCGCTGAGTGGAGAACCTGTTCGTTGGCCAACACGAGCATTCGCTCGACGCCAAGGGCCGCATCGTGCTTCCGGCGGTCTATCGGAGTTCTTTTGAGCCGTCCGGATTCCTGATCAAGCACAGCGAGGGCTGCCTCGCGCTAATGACGCCGGACCGCTTCGGCCACATCGCTGGCCAGATGTCCCAACGATCCGAGTCCGGTGGTCCTTATGGACGCGCCGCCAAGCGCTCATTCGGCGCTGGCGCTGCACGCGTTCTGCCCGACAAGCAGGGGCGTATAGCGATTCCCGAAGAACTGCGCCGCTTTGCCAGCTTGCGGCGGGACTGCGTGGTGATTGGTGCCATTGACGAAGTTGAGATATGGGATGCCGATCGCTGGCAGGCGATTAACGCTCAAGGTGAATCACTGCTGGTAGCACCCGAGAGCAGCGCGGAAACTGCCGATACCCCAGAATCGCTTGAGGGTTCAGGGTCGTTAGAAAAGTCAGGCCAGACGTGATGGCGCCCAGCAGCACAGTTGGCGATGTTGCGCCGTTTCACGATCCGGTGATGGTTGACGAGATCGCCGAAATCTTCGCGCCCGTAACCGACGGACTATTCGTGGACGCCACCTTGGGCGGAGGGGGTCACGCAGAGATGTTGCTGCGTCAGCATCCCGAGCGTCAGCTTCTCGGCATTGATCGCGACCCAGACGCAATCGCAGCAGCACAACAACGACTTGGTGTCTTCGGTGACCGAGTCACACTGCGATGTGAGCAATTCGATCGTCTCGGCGAACTAGTCGATGCGCTTGCGACCGCTCCTCTAACCGGCGTGTTGTTCGATTTCGGTGTTAGCAGTCACCAACTCGACGCAACGCACCGAGGCTTCTCGCATCGCCGCGATGCCCGCTTGGACATGCGGATGGACCCGCGTTCGGGGCTTGATGCCGCATTTGTGGTCAACAGCTACGAGTTTGAAGAACTGCGAGACCTTCTGCGGCGCCACGCCGACGAGCGCTTCGCCCATCGCATCGCTAGTGCGATTGTGGCAGCCAGACCGTTTTACACAACCCGTCAACTAGCCGACACGGTCCGGGCCGCAGTGCCGGCTGCGGCTCGACGAGCCCGCCGACATCCAGCGATGCGCACGTTCGCCGCCATCCGCATTGAGGTGAACGACGAACTGAACCTCATTGAACCTGCAATACGCGCAGCGCTATCACGTCTGGCGCCGCGTGGACGTATGGCCACCATCTCATATCACTCAGGAGAAGACAGCATCGTGAAGATCATTCTGCGAGAAGCGGCTGACGGGGTCTGCGAATGCCCATCCACCTTGCCGTGCATTTGCGGTGCGGCGCCCACCGTGCGCCTCCTGAGACGCAAGGTCACACGACCCCAAGCAGCAGAAGTTGAGCGAAATCCTCGCTCCGCCAGCGCATTGATGCGCGCCGCCGAGCGTCTCGAATCCGCTCATGGTTGACCAGCGCATCGTTGATCAGCGCTTAGCTGACCGCTCTTGATTGAGACAGGCAGTTGACTTAATGGCTCTTGCTACCGCCCACATCGCAGTACCAGTTGCACCGCCAACAGTCGCTCAGGCACCGGCGCGACGCGCTGTGGGCCTGCGATTCGTAGGCATCACCACGCTGCTAGCTGCTGCCACAGTCGCCGTACTTGCCGGGATTGGGGTTCTCCAATCAATGATGGCGGCTGGCCAATACCAGCTATCTGAGCTGGAGTCGCAGATCGCCGTAGAGCGGGAGCGCTTGATCGATCTTCGCTATGAGCTTCAGACGCTGCATGGCCCCGCGGAGATTGAGTTGATGGGGACAGGAGCACTTGGTCTGGTAGATGCCGCCGATCCGATTGATCTTCGGATTCAGCCGCGCCACATCGCCGTTGTCGACCCACCGCGTATCGCTCGTCAAGGGGGCGACTGGCTGTTGATCAAGTCACTGCTAAGGGACGCGTCCACAGCACATGACCGACGTTCTTGAACGAGTTGAGCGCCGCGGCACCTCGGCGCCATGGCACCCCTCTATGGGTGCCCCTCCGGGTTTGCGCTCGTCTGGATCGCGCGCACGTACAGCATCAGTCGGCGCTGGGACCAAGCACTCCCAAAATCGGGCGGGCCAGCGTCGAGAACCCCAAAATCGGGGGCCCCAAAATCGGGGGGCTCAAAATCGGGGGGCTCAAAATCGGGGGGGCCAGCGTCGGCGGAGTCAGCTCAAGGTGGCCCAGGGCGAGAAGGTTCAGGGCCGCAAACACAGCGACTCACCAGTCGGCAAACCACGCAGCGAACGCGAACGAGTACCGGCCTCACCGAAGTTGGCGTCGGGGTCGCGTCGGCGCGCAGGACAGCCACACCGACGAGCAACGTTGTTGATCATTGCAGTGGTCGTCGCACTGGCAACTATCGGTGCACGACTAGTGCAGATTCAGCTACTAGACCGCGAGACATACGTGACGTTGGGCCAACGTCAAGGCATTGCGCAATGGGAACTCGAATCGGTACGCGGGGCGATTCTGGATCGGAATCTGAATCTGCTAGCCGTATCGGACAATCAGCCTACTATTTGGGCAGACCCTCGTCTGGTCGTTAATCCACACCAAACGGCCAACGCTCTGGCATCGGTGCTCGATGTGGATGTCGAAGTAATCGCCGACCGTCTCGCCAGCGATCGGCACTTTGTCTATGTGGCACGCCAAGTCAGCCCTTCTGACGGGCGGGCGGTGCAGGAGCTGAATCTCCCCGGGGTTGGAGTACGTGGCGAATCCTCTCGGCTGAGACCCAACGGTGACGATTTCGCGAGCGGTCTGCTGGGTGCCACCGACATTGATCAAAACCCGCTAGGCGGTGCCGAAGAGCAGTTTGCGGAAGTGCTGGATGGCACCGACGGTCGTGAGGTAGCGCGCATAGCTGAAAGCGGGATGCCTCTGCCGGCTGGTATAGAGCTGTTTGAGCCCGCCAGCCATGGCGACGATGTCGTCCTCACGCTGCATACCCAGATGCAGTGGGTGGCTGAACGGTCTCTGAGTAATGCAGTCCGGTCCACCGGTGCGCGTGGCGGCATGGTGGTTGTAATGCAGGTGGCGACCGGCGATGTGCTGGCGTTGGCTGGTGTAGACCGCGACAGCGACTCGGGCGAGGTCGGTCCGGTGTCCTACAACTCTTCCTACACGAACGCATTTGAGCCGGGGTCGGTTGTCAAGAGCTTCACCGTCGCGACCGCACTAGACGCTGGAATCACCACACCCACAGAGGTACACGTCACGCCCGCTGCGTACGAGTTCGCCGACAAGCGGTTCATCGAACCCTATTCGAGAGTTGACCGCCAGATGACAACCTCGGAGATTCTTGTTCACTCGTCGAACATCGGGACCATCAAGCTGGCGGAGCGCACTGGTGCTACCAGGCTGCAACGTTCTCTGAGAGACTTTGGTTTTGGGCGCCCAACCGGCAACGACGGCGCTCCGGCACTACCCGGCGAGAGTCGGGGCATATTGCGTCCAGCGAAGCAGTGGCGCGGCACCGATCTCGCCACGATTGCGTTCGGCCAAGGCGTTGCGGTTACCGCCATACAGTTGACTGCTGCATTCAACGCTCTCGCCAACGACGGTGTCTATGTCACACCGCGTCTCGTGTTAGGTAGCGTCGGGAGCGATGGCGCGCTGCGGCCCGCCGCCCCAGCTTCAACGCGTCAGGTCATCTCGCATCAGACTGCTCAACAGATGAAGGACATCCTGGCCGATGTTGTCAGAGATGGAACCGGCGGGCGGGCCGCGATTGAGGGCTACCAAGTTGCGGGCAAGACCGGCACTGCACAAAAACCGAGTCCCCGAGGTGGGTACCTAGAAGGTGCCTACACCAGCTCGTTTGCGGGCTTCTTGCCAGCAGATCGACCCGAACTGACGGTGGTCGTGGTGCTTGACGAGCCTCGCGAATATCGGGCTGGCATCGTGGCCGCGCCCGTGTTCGCAGAGGTAGCCGAATACTCCTTGCGCATGCTCCAGGTGTCACCCGATGCCTAGGACACCGAAACCGTCTTCGCACGCTTGGTCCTCTGGGTCTCTTGGGGCTTCTGGGTCTCTTGGGCTGCCAGCCAACTTCACGTCGGTGGAAGAGCTGGCCCTCGCCATCGGCGGCACTCTTGCGGCCGCGTCAAAACATGACAGTGACCGAACCGCAAGCCGGGATGCGGTCGTGCGAGGCATCACCCATGACAGCCGCTGCGTCACACCCGGTGTGTTGTTCTGCTGTGTAGTCGGCGAAAATCACGACGGACACCGGTTCGCCGACCAAGCACTTAGCGCGGGAGCTTCGGCCCTGCTGGTGTCGCGGTTTCTAGCTGTGGACGCGCCCCAGATCGTCGTGTCCGATGTAAGAGCAGCACTCGGACCTGCGTCAGCAATCGTGTGGGGCCAGCCTTGGCACCGATGCCGTGTCGTTGGCGTGACCGGCACAGCCGGAAAAACCACAGTGACTCACGCCATCGCCTCCATAGCGCGCGCGTGTGGAACGACCTGTGAGGTCATTGGAACGCTAGACGGCACGTACACCACGCCCGAAGCGCCGGATCTGTGTCGGCGGCTCAGCCAGGCAGCCGATGCAGGAACTGAGATGGTTGTAATGGAGGCCTCCTCCCACGCACTTGCTATGGGGCGACTGGATGGCGCCAACTTTGCGGCCGGAGTGTTCACAAACCTGAGCCACGAGCATCTTGACTTTCACGTGTCAATGGAGAACTACTTCGCGGCCAAAGCACGCCTGTTTGACGGACGCAGCGAGATCGCAGTACTGAACGTGGCCGACGCGTGGGGTCGCCGGTTGTCGTCAATGGTCTCTGACCGGGCGGCCCAGCGGGCGACTAGGAGTGCGACCAGCAGCCCGATCCCGGTTGTGGAATGGCGGCCCACCGACCTTGATCCGGTGGCAGTGAGTGCCAGGGGTTTCAAAGGTCAATGGCGCGGTAGAGCAGTGCGCTGCGGGCTGCTGGGCCGCGTCAACGCGACCAACGTCGCAGCAGCCGCCGCAACGGCCAGCGCACTCGGATATGACGATGACCGCATAGCCGCAGCGCTCGCAGACATCTCGCCGGTGCGGGGGCGCCTGTGGCCTGTCAGCAGCTCCGCCGACGACGTCACGGTGCTAGTTGACTACGCCCACAAGCCGGCCGCCCTCAATGCCACCCTCGCCAGCGCTCGAGAACTTGCCGCGGAGAAGGCACAGGTGTGGGCGGTATTTGGAGCGGGTGGCGATCGGGACCGCTCCAAGCGGGCACTCATGGGCACAGCCGCAAGCCGCAATGCCGACATGTTGGTCGTGACTTCCGACAATCCGCGCAGCGAAGATCCGGCGCAAATTGCCGCAGACGTAGTGGCTGGCGTGGATCCTCTTCGGCACTCTGAGGATCGGTTGCGCATAGAACTGGAGCGCTCAAGCGCCATTGCATTTGCAGTAGCGAACGCCCAGGCGGGAGATGTCGTTGTAATCGCTGGCAAGGGTCACGAGACCGAGCAAGTGATCGCCGAACGGCTCGTGCCGTTTGATGATGCAGCAGTCGCCGCTGAGCACCTGCGCGTGCGAAGAAGCGCACTGCAGTGATAGCGCTGTTGATCGCCGCTAGTTCCGCGATGTTCGTGTCACTGGTGGGAACTCGTTATCTCATTCCTTGGTTGCAAGCGCGTGGTGTAGGCCAGCCCATTCGCCTTGATGGACCTCAAGGCCACATAACAAAGGCAGGCACGCCAACCATGGGAGGCACCGCAATCGTGGTCGCAGCCCTGGTTGGCTACGTGGTGAGCCACTTGCGTGCTGAGACTGTCATCACGCGCTCAGGCCTAGTGCTCATGGCGACCGTGGCAGGCGCGGGCCTGGTTGGTTTGGCGGACGACTGGATCAAGGTCAGCCGCGAACGCAATCTGGGTCTCAATAAGAGAGCCAAACTGATCGGGTTGCTCGCGGTAGGTATCGGTTTCGCTGCCGCATCGGTGTGGTGGGTGAATATCGACACCGCAATTGGATTCACACGGCTAGATGGGAACTCGCTGCGGATTCCAGCGGCGGTATGGATGCTGTGGTCAATCATGGTCGTGCTAGGCACCTCAAATGCCGTCAATCTCACCGACGGACTTGACGGCCTTGCAGCGGGAGCTGCGTCGGTGGCATTCGCCGCATTCGTTGTTGTCGGCTATTGGGCGTTTCGCCACCCACTCTCCTATGACGTCAAGCATCCGCTGGATTTGGCCATCGTCGCTGCGGCGATGTCCGGGGCTTGCGCTGGGTTCTTGTGGTGGAACGCTCCACCCGCCAGGGTCTTCATGGGAGACACAGGCTCACTCGCAATTGGCACTGCCATGGCAACACTCGCGATGCTGCTTCACGTTGATCTGCTGCTGCCCGTGCTAGGCGGCCTGTATGTACTTGAGACCGCATCGGTGATTTTGCAGGTTGGATCGTTCAAGCTGTTTGGTCGCCGCGTGCTGCGCATGGCGCCAATGCACCATCACCTGGAGCTGGGTGGATGGCCTGAGACCACCGTGCTAATCAGGCTCTGGGTCGTTAACAGCCTGCTCGTGGCTCTTGCGTTGGGTCTCTACTACGCCGACTACTTGACGTTGGAGCTAATTGAACTCCCAGCGGTGTCGCTATGAGTGACCTCACCGCTGACAGCGCAGTACCTGAAGAACTCGACGGACTCGGGGAACTCAGACCCGCGCAGGGACCAGTCGTCGTGGTGGGGATGGGTATAACCGGATACGCAGTGACCTCCGCGTTAGTTAGACGTGGCTTTGAGGTCATTGCGTTTGACGATCGGCCCAGCGAAGTGGCGCTACGGATCGCCGACACCCCCACACCGCCAGTAGAAGTCCACGACGCCGCCGACGCTCAGTTGCTCAGGTCGCAAATTGGCAGCGCCGCAGCCGTTGTGCCTGCTCCCGGCGTGCCACCGCGGCACCTCAGCTACGCCTTCGCCGCTGACGCCCATGTGCCGGTCGTTAGCGAGCTGGATCTGGCAGCGCAATGGGACCGTCGACCGCTAGCTGCTATCACCGGCACCAACGGCAAGACGACTGTAACGACGCTCACCGAACGGATGCTGAATCGGACCGGAATCACTGCGCTCGGTGCCGGTAACACAGACATAGCCCTAGTGGATGCCATTGATCGCGACGTCGCTACGTTCGTGGTGGAGGCGTCCTCTTTCAGACTCCATCGGGCGCGCAGGTTCGCCCCGAAGGTTGCTGCGTGGCTGAATCTGGCGCCTGACCACTTGGATTGGCATGCCGACCTGGAGGACTACGCGGCATCTAAGGCCCGCATTTGGGCTGCGCAGGGTGCCGATGACGTAGCCGTGATTCCGTTCGGCGATGCGGTCATCCAACCGTGGACATCGGGCATTCGCTCACGCCGGGTGACCTTTCCCACGCCAGAACAGTTGGAGGCACCTTGCGATGTGCGCTACGAACGGGGGTACATGCGGGCGTTCGGCCACAGCGTCGTAGCTGTAGAACATTTGCCCCGACAACGTCCCCATGACTTGTCCAATGCGGCGGCAGCAGCAGCGGTGGCGTTAGAAATGGGTGCCTCTGCCGACGCCGTGGCAGCCGAGCTGCGCTGCTTTGAGGGCTTGGCTCATCGCTTGGCCGCAGCGGGACGCGTCGCAAACGTCAGCTTCTACAACGACAGCAAATCCACCGCGCCTCACTCGACGGTGACCGCGTTGGGGGGCTTCGTAGATGCGGTTCTGATTGCAGGTGGTCGAAACAAGGGACTGGATCTGGGTGAGCTAGCCGCGATCGCCGAGCGTTTACACGGGGTCGTTGCGATTGGTGAGTGCGCCGACGATGTCGTGGAGTGTTTCAGTAAGTCCTCGTGCGGCGCGATCACAGTGGCTCGTGCCGCCTCTATGCCCGAAGCTGTCGAGATCGCCTATCGGATGGCCCAGCCGGACCGTGATGTGGTGCTGTCACCTGGGTGCGCGTCGTTCGATTGGTACTCGAGCTACCGCGAAAGGGGCGAACATTTCAGCTCTGCTGTGGCTGATCTGGCCAGCCGAATGCACTCACAACACGCGCCAGGAGAGCAGCCATGAGCAAGTTGGACACTGAAGCCACCCAGTCTGGACGCATCCAATCAGGGCCATCAGTTCGGTACGCAGCACTACTGGCAGCGGTGTTCCTGTTAATGGTGATCGGAGTAGTTCTGGTGCTGTCGGCCACATCGGCGACCGGCAGCGAATCGGCCAGTCAACCGATGCGCTACTTCATCCGACACGCTTGGTCGGTAGGCGTCGCAATAGTCGTCTTGTTGGTCGCGCTCGGCGTCAACTATCGGCATTGGCGTCGCCTGGCGATTCCGCTCGCGACAGCAAGTGTGGTCTCGCTGCTGGTCGTGTTGGTAATCGGTAGGCGCAGCAGCGGCGCTCGGCGCTGGATTGACTTAGGGCAGTTCAGTATTCAGCCTTCAGAAGTAGCCAAACTGGCCCTCATAGTGGCATTGGCCGCCTTCTTGGATGCCCGCAGCGGCCAGATTGCCCGACCTGACCGAATCTTGCGGCCAGCAATGCTGATGCTCACCGCGGTATGCGCGCTGGTGTTGTTGCAGCCAGACATGGGAACCACGCTCATCTTGGCGGGCATCGGCGTGGGGATGTTGTTTGTGGCGGGTCTGCCGGGTCGTGACTTGGCCAAGATCGCCGCGATGGTAGTTGTAGCGGCACCCTTGCTGGCATATGCCGCGCCGTATCGTCGTGCGCGTCTGGCAGGTTTTCTGGATCCGATAGCGGAAAGAACCGAGAGTGGTTACCAGACGTTCCAGAGTCTGGTGGGCCTGGCACAAGGAGGATTGCGCGGCACGGGCCTAGGAGCGGGTCAGGCCAAGTGGGGATGGGTACCTAACGCACCCACCGACTTCATTTTCGTCATCGTCGGTGAGGAAATGGGCCTTCTGGGCGCTCTAGGACTCTTGACGTTGTTGGGTGTCGTGACTATCGGCGGATTGCGAACGAGCCAACAGGCGCCAGACATGTTCGGAACACTGCTGGCTGCGGGCATATCCATCTGGTTCGTGCTTCAGACGCTGGTGAACATCGGTGGTGTGGTTGGATTGCTCCCGGTGACCGGCGTGACGCTCCCATTTCTGTCATTTGGTGGTTCGTCTTTGGTGGTGACCTCGGCGGCGGCTGGTTTGCTATTGAACGTGACACGGCGATCCGCCTAAATCGTGCCAGGAGTCGTGCCAGGAATCATGGCCATGCGTGACAAAACACCCGAAGTTCTGATCGCAGGCGGCGGAACAGCAGGGCACCTAATGCCCGGCTTAGCTGTTGCGTCAGCGCTGACCGACCGGGGCTGGCCGAACGAGCGGATTCGTTTTGTTGGCAGCGCCAGAGGAATGGATGCACAACTGGTTCCCGCTGCGGGCTTCGGGGTGGACTTGCTCAACGGCCGCGGCCTCACTGCGCGCCGGGTAAACTTGACCAACGCGCGTGCCGCTGCGAGTTTGGCATGGGCCACGGTTCGCGGAGTTGCGCTCGTGGGCAGACGACGTCCCGCTGCGGTGTTGTCCCTAGGCGGTTATGCAGCGTTGCCCGCAACCGTAGGTGCGGTGGTATGGCGTGTGCCGCTGGTGATTAGCGAACAGAACGCAGTCGCATCCGCAACAAATCGGCTGCTGGGCCGCTTCGCTCGCGTAGCGGCGGTGCCAGTTCACGGTACGGGACTGCGTCGCGAGGTCGTGACCGGCAATCCGGTGCGTTCGGAGGTCGTCAAGGCTGCGGCTGAAGCTCAAGATGCTCGCGACCGGCTCGGCTGGCCGTCAGACGCGACTGCTGTGGTGGTTTTCGGAGGCTCGCTGGGTTCGCTACGCATCAACACTGCGGTCTGGGCGGCGCTGGGTTCTCTGCGGGACCGTGACGGACTGTTCATCTATCACGTCGTAGGTAAACGAGACTGGGCCGAGCGACCAGCGCAACCCCCACCGCGGTCTGAGGACGCTCAAGTCCGCGACTGGTACCACGCTGTTCCATTCGACGAGCACTTGCCGCTGGCGCTGGGTGCCGCAGATCTAGCGATTTGCCGTTCAGGTGCATCAACGGTGGCAGAACTGTCGGTGCTTGGCACGCCAGCGGTGCTGGTCCCAATGCCTATCGCAACCAATGACCATCAGCGCCGCAACGCGCAGGTACTGGCGGCGCTGGGGCGGGCCCGCATAGTGGCCGATGCCGACTTCAACGCAGATCGGCTGCTAGCAGAGCTTGATGAGTGTACATCGCTGCGAAGTCGTGCTGCACCAAAATCCGCGCCGGAAGCGACGTTCGGTACTAGGAACGCAGCAGATCAAATAGCGCAGCTTGTTATTCAGCACAGCTCAATGGTGCCAAGATCGGTCGTGCGTAAGGACACGTGAAACCACTACCGATGAACACGCCAGACCCTTCGCCGACTGTTTTGCCAACTCCACTTGGTGAACCACGCAGCATTCACTTGGTAGGAGCGGCAGGCGCTGGCATGAACGCCATCGGATTGGTGCTGGCACAGATGGGTCACAACGTCAGCGGTAGCGACTTGCGAGCTGGCCCCGGCCTAACACGGCTAGCGGCTCACGGTGCTCGAGTTTCAGTAGGTCATGAAGCTGCGAACATTGGTGCTGCTGAGATAGTGGCCCATTCGAGCGCGGTACCTGCGACCAACGTGGAGCTCGTGACGGCTCGGCGCCGAGGCATCCCGGTGCTCAGTCGAGCTGCGCTTCTTTCGGAAATCTGCGAACGCAAGAAGACACTGGCCGTGGGCGGCACCCACGGCAAAACGACCACATCCGCAATGTTGGCGCTCTGCTTGGTAGCGGCTGGAGCACATCCGTCGTTTCTGGTAGGCGGTGAAGTCAACGACATAGGTTCTGGAGCTGTGTGGGACTCAACAGGGGAGTGGTTCGTCGTAGAAGCCGACGAGTCGGACGGCACATTCCTGGCGCTCGGAGCCGATGCAGTGTTGGTGACGAGCATTGAACCTGACCATCTGGACCACTACGGCAGCTTCGAAGACTTGGTTGCCGCCTTTGAGGTGTTTGTGGACAGTGCTGCGGGACCGCGCGTCGTGTGTGCAGATGACCCCGCAGCAACTGCTCTGGCCAGCAAAATCGGGCGCGCGGTGACCTATGGAAGCTCCAACGACGCTGATTATCGGATCGCTGATGCGTACAGCTCCCGCACCGGTGCCGGGTTTGAGCTGATGCGCGATGGCGTGTCTATTGGCCACTGTGCGCTGCCGCTGCCCGGACTGCACAACGTCGCCAACGCCGCGGGTGCTCTTGCTGCCGCCCTTGAACTCGGCACTGCTGCAACCCCCATGATTGAGGCTCTTGGCCGATTTGCGGGAGTGGCAAGGCGATTTGAACGGCGCGGCGAACGCAACGGGGTGGCCTTTGTTGACGACTATGCGCATCTACCTACCGAAGTGGCAGCCGCAATCGCGGCTGCTCGCAGTGGTAACTGGAAACGAATTGTTGCGGTGTTCCAGCCGCACCGCTACTCACGGACTGCGTCGCTGTGGCAGGACTTCGCAGACTCCTTTGTAGGGGCCGACCAGGTGGTGCTTACTGACATCTACGCTGCTGGCGAAATACCCCAGCCCGGTGTATCCGCTGAGCTAGTGCTGGGCGCCATTTTGGACTCCCATCCGAAAGCGTCTGTGGCCTATTTCCCGGAACGGGCCGATTTGCGCTCCTACCTGAGTTCCAGTTTGAGGCCCGGCGACTTGTGTCTCACGCTGGGCGCAGGCGACCTGACGACGCTCGCAGATGAGCTGATGCGTGTCGATTGAACGGTGGTCGGACCCGGAAGCCGTGCTGAGTGCTGTGGCTGTGCTGGGCCACAGGGCACGCCTCAACGCGCCATTGGGCGCGCTAACTACGTCACGTGTTGGTGGACCAGCAGCGGTGGCGTATACCGCCAACAGTTCTTCAGATATGCAGCGAGTTCGCGAGGCCGCCTCTGTTTCGGGGCTAGCGACGCTCGTCGTGGGTCGTGGATCGAATCTGCTGGTGGCGGATCGAGGATTTGAGGGCATAGCGCTGTTCTTGGGTGAGGCGTACAGCCAGATTGAGATAGACGAATCTCAAGCAACAGTCAAAGCGGGTGCAGCGGCGGCGCTGCCGGTGCTGGCACGCCAGTGCGCCGCGGCCGGAATCGGTGGCCTTGAATGGGCAGTGGGTGTGCCGGGCTCGGTCGGCGGAGCTGTGCGCATGAACGCAGGGGGACACGGCAGCGACATAGCGTCTTGCTTGATTGACGCAGATGTACTGGACTTAGCGGCCAAACCAATCAGCGAAGCGACTGAGCCAGTTAGCGAAGCGGCTAAACCAATCAATGCAGTCGCGGCCAGCAAAGCAAAATCAGCCGATGCTAAGGCTCTGGCCTTGGGCTATCGAAGCAGCGGCTTGCAACCCCACCAAGTCGTAGTTGGCGCACGACTGTTCGGGCAGCGGACATCGCCGTCAACGACGATGGACCGGATCGCGGACATCGTCCGCTGGCGCAGGGAACATCAGCCCGGAGGCCAAAACTGCGGTTCGGTATTCGTGAACCCGCCGGCCCAGTCCGCTGGCGCATGCATTGACCGAGCGGGCCTTCGCGGCCTACGAATCGGCACCGCGGAGGTATCGCGACTACACGGCAACTTCATCGTCTCCGATCCTGACGGAGCTGCGGCTGACGTTGCAACGCTGATAGCCGAAATCCGGCGCATCATCGGCGAGGAGTCCGGAATCTTGCTGCAACCCGAGGTCCGCATGGTGGGCTTTGAGGTAGCACCAGCGTCGTCTTGAAGCGATGGCCGAGGCGGTTGCAGCATCCACCAATGCACCCACCAGGCGGCGTAGGTGGATTGCGTACGTGCTCGCCGCGCTCGCGTTGGTACTAGCGGTACTTTTGTTTGAATCCAACGTCCTAAGGGTGGACCACATTCACTTTGTCGGATTGCATCGCGTCAGCTACGACGAGGCATATCAGGCTGCCGGTATTAGCCCTGGGGACCGCATGATCACGCTTGGAACCGGCCAAGCTGAGCGTGCGTTGGAGGCCGTACCTCGGATTGGCGAAGCGCATGTGAGACGGCGATGGCCAGCGACTGTGGAGGTAGAGGTTGTTGAACGTTCGGGCGTAGCTATCGCATTGGAGGATCCCGGTAGCTGGGTGCTAGTGGACATGGAGGGTCGGATCCTCACATTGCCATTGACAGTTCTGCCGGAGCTTCCCCGTCTGTCCGGAGTTTCGGCGGCACCCCAACCTGGTGCATACCTAGCCAGTGATGCAGATGCGCTACTCACCGCGCTGAGCGCCGCGCATGGTCAGCCCGAGTTCGCAGTCGTAGCGTTGTGGCGGGACAGCCGCGGCGACATTGGTGCCCGCGTGCGACAGTTGTCGAACGGCTTGGTGCTGGAGGTAGCCCTGGGGGACGACACGGCGATCACAGCCAAGATCGCTGCGATCGCAGCAATCATCGCGGAAGTTCCCGCGACTGTTGTCCCAGCGACCGATATCGCAGCGTCTGATGACGCGGCATCGGATGGGTCCCCCCCAGACAGCTCCCCCTCAGATGGGCCCGTGTCTGGAGTGATTTTGGATGTATCGGTACCGCATCTACCGGTGTTGCGAAGGGGCAGTTAGTCTTGGCAGTGTTAAGAGCTGTTTTGAGATACCGCATATCCTTGCCCATCAGCCGAGCCATTGGTATCGTGCCCGACTGGTTTGTTTTACCTAAACTAGGTCTGCCGCTAGTGCCAGTGCATTAGAGCCTGTGCAACTACGGTCGACCTGCGAACGCAAGGAGCCTTGTGGCCTCACCACAGAACTACGTGGCAGTCATCAAGGTGGTGGGTGTGGGCGGCGGGGGCTCCAACGCTGTCAACCGGATGATTGATGTTGGGCTAGGCGGCGTTGAGTTCATCGCCGTGAACACCGATGCTCAAGCCCTGCTGCTCAGCGACGCTGACGTCAAGTTGGATATCGGTCGTCAACTTACTCGCGGACTGGGCGCTGGCAGCGATCCGGAGGTCGGCACCCGCGCCGCCGAAGAGCATCGCGATGAGATTTCCGAAGCTCTACAGGGCGCGGACATGGTGTTTATTACTGCTGGAGAGGGCGGAGGCACCGGTACTGGCGCCGCTCCGGTGGTGGCAGAGATCTCTAAGGAAGTAGGAGCGCTGACGATAGGTGTGGTCACGCGCCCGTTTGCCTTTGAGGGCAAGCGCAGACAGATCCAAGCAGAACAAGGCATCGAGCGCCTCAAGGAGCGCGTTGACACCCTCATCGTGATCCCAAATGACCGGTTGCTGACGGTCGCCAACGAGCACACGACAATCATTGATGCTTTCAGGATGGCCGATGATGTGCTGCGTGAAGGCGTGTCAGGCATCTCAGGTCTCATCACCACACCAGGGCTCATCAATACGGACTTTGCCGATGTGAAGGCGATCATGTCCAATGCGGGTACAGCCCTTATGGGCATTGGCCGTGCTCATGGCGAGAATCGCTCCAAGAACGCTTCGCGGCAAGCTGTCTCCTCATCGCTACTTGAGGAGTCCATTGATGGCGCTCGTGGAATCTTGTTGAACATTGCAGCAGGTCCAGACCTAGGTCTGTTTGAGATCAATGAAGCGGCTGAGGTAATACGCGAAGTGGCGCACGCGGAGGCCAACATCATTTTCGGCACCGTGATTGACGACTCGCTCGGCGAGGAGATCCGGGTGACAGTAATCGCAGCGGGCTTTGACCGTTACGGTCCTGGCCGCTTTGAAGGTGCAGTGCCGGGCGAATATGGCGCTGGAGGTGACACTGGTGCCGTAACTGACCCGTTCGCTGATGAAGACGAAGATGACGAGTCGTTTGATGTACCCAGCTTCTTGCGGTGAAGCTTGAGCCAGCTCGCCTAGGCCGAAGCGGCGGGACTAGTCCATGCTTGTACTGCGCAGACGGTGCGGAGATACCACAGCGACCATCGCGGTTACTGAAAGGTCTGACGGCGACTGTGCCCCAATAGCCCTAGCCCCGAACGCCGCCAATCCGGTTTCGGCTGGCTCCGCTGCGGTTGCCCAGACTCATGGCGTGCCAGTTGAGGGAGGCAGCGTGGTTGCTGTGACCGTTCTGCGCCAAGTGCATGGCGCTCGCGTGGTAGCAGTGGACCAACCGGGAGACCATCACGGTGACAGCGCTGACGCAGCGTGGACATCAACGCGCGGAGCGATGCTGGCAGTTAGAACAGCGGATTGCGTGCCGATAGCACTGTATGGAAGCGATGCGAACGGTCGCGGTGCTTTAGCGGCGGTTCACGCCGGTTGGCGAGGTTTGCTAACTGGGATCGTGCGGGCAACGCTCGTGGAGCTTAAACGTCACGGAATCCGCAACATTCGCGCTGTTATCGGTCCTCACATTTGCCCACTGCACTACGAATTCGGAATAGATCAGCTTGATGCAGCCAGGCAGGCATTCGGTCCTTCGGTGGTGGGCACTACTCAGTGGGGAACCCCAGCGCTTGACTTGGGCGAAGCAGCGCGGTCGACGCTGCGACGCAACGGCGCTGTTGTGGATAGCGACCTAGAGCGCTGCACTGCTTCTGACCGTCGCTATTTTTCGCACAGGACGCGCCAGGAACAAGGACGGACGGCGATGTTGGTCTGCTTGGAGGGTGCAACGAACCGCGCGGTCGGCGGATGATAAGCGCCGAGGACGTAGTCGATCGCGTCGAGCTGGTCAGACAACGGATAGCGGCTGCCGGTGGTGATGTCGCTAATACGGCCATTGTGGCCGTAACTAAGGGATTCGATAGTTCTGCCATCGAAGCGGCCGCCGACGCCGGATTAGAGATGATCGGCGAGAACTACGCCCAGGAGTTGCGACTGAAGTGGAGCGAAACCGCCAGCACCAGCAAGGATGCGCTAGCCGTCCACTTCATAGGACGATTGCAATCCAACAAGATCAAGCAACTAGCTGGAGTGGTTGACGTCTGGCAAAGCGTGGATCGGCCACGGCTAGTCTCTGCGATTGCGCGTCATGATCCGGGTGCTGTCATCTTCGTGCAGCTCAATGTGAGTGGCAATACGGCGCAGGGCGGCTGCCCAGCGCGGGAGGCCTCAACCTTGGTGGATGCCGCGCGCTTCGAAGGGCTCAGTGTGGCGGGTTGCATGGCGATTGGCCCGCAGGGTTCGGCATCGCACATTCAACGTGCATTCGAAGAGGCGGACCGATTCGCTGATCGCCACGATCTCAAGCACCGCTGTATGGGTATGAGCGCCGATTTGGAAGCGGCCGTAAAAGCTGGCTCAACGATGGTACGAGTAGGGACGGCCCTATTCGGCGCTCGACCTCGCAGAACCTAAAGACGCGCGAAGGTCCCTAAGTGAACAGGACAATTCGGTACGCTGTGAGGTTGAGGCGGTTTGTTGATCAAGACTGTCGTTATTGAGGTTCTGCATGGCATCGTTCATGAAACAGGCAATTAGCTACCTAGGTTTGGGCCCTGATGAGGGGTACACAGCGCCTGTTGAGCAACCAACGCGAGGCGAGGTGTCCGCTAGTGAGGGGTACGGCGATCAGTCTGGCCAAAGCGGGGTCACGGTGGTTGAGAGGCCGACTGCAGCGGTGTCGCATGTCACCGAATCTGCGCCGACGTCGGCAGTGCGCCGTGTGGAGGTATCCACAGCCCAGCCATTCGTGTTAATGCCGCGCATGTTTGACGATGCGCAGCAAATAGGTGACCGATTCAAGCGCGATCAGCCGATTATCTTGAACCTGCAGGGGCTAGACCGCGATACGGCTCGCAGACTGCTCGATTTCGCTAGTGGGCTGTGCTACGCCCGCGATGGGGAGATGCGCAAGGTCGCCAACGCCGTCTACATGTTGGTGCCCGCCAACGTCGTAGTGAGCGACGACAAACATCGTTCGTTTCCTGTATCGAACGCTGGTCACTGAGGCGCTCCAGCGCGAATCGCCAAGGAGCGTAATGAAGAGCTTGCTATGCACGCTGACGTCGCTGTATGTCTTTGCGATCCTCGCTCGGGTGCTGTTTAGCTGGATACCACTCGCTCCGGAGAGTCCGGTCGTTGTGGTGCGGACTTGGCTGGTGCGCATTACCGAGCCGGTCATGGGACCACTGCGTCGAGCCTTGCCTGCTGTGCGGCTAGGCAGCGTTTATCTAGATCTGTCGCCGATTGTGCTGATTATTGGATTGCAGGTCGTGGTGTCTGGCATGCTTCTGCGCTGCTGAAACACTGGTACCTGAAACGCTGGTAAATTGCGCGACATGGCGAGACCTGCTGCGCAAGTCCCAGACGAAAGCGAAGAAGCTGAGGGCGGGGGACTTCTCGAATCAATAGGCGCACAGCTCGCAGCGCTCACCGCGCAGGTCTCCGAGATTGACCAGCGCACAGCCAGCCTGAAATCGGAAACACCGTCACGACCCGTTGAGGTTCAGCTCTCTGCGGAGACTGTGGGGCAAATTGCTGACGCTCTGGCCGCGCTGCAAGCCGCTGGCACCCAGGCGCTCAGCGAAGCATTCAAGGCTGGCAGCGACGACCTTACCGAAGCGCTGTCGGCTCTGGTGCAGGCCGAAGTAGCCAGATCGCTTAGCGATGCCGGATATGTCGTTGAGGTGATCGACAAGTCCGAAGCTGCAACCGGTGACGAACAGGACGAACGAGACGAGTTGGAAGCAGCCGCGGCAACGCGGCGCCCAGTTTCTCTGGTTGATCCAGTCTCTGGGGACAGGACTGACAACGAAACAGACGAGGTAGCCAACGAAGCCAACGAGGAGACAGACCTCGACTTCGAAAGGGCGCCGTTGGGGCTAGATGAGCTTGACGACCCTTTCATTGACGCGCTTGTCAGCAAGACACCTTTGACTGCCGAAACGAGTCGCTAGCACCAGTCAGCTAGCACCAGTCAACTAGCACAGGCAAGCTAACGCTGGCCTGATTCGAAGTCGGCTAGGGCGTTGACGGCATTGATCAGGTAGAGGGCACGTTCGCGACTCGCTCAAGATGTACCTGGGGTTCATCAGGCCCTGGCAGCCATTCAACTGCCACTGCGAGTACGGCGGCGCATATCAGTGGTTCGTGACGGCGCACCTCAGCTAGGTTCGGCGGCGTCCAACTAACTCTCAACCGGATCCGATCAGTGACCTCAAATCCAGCCTCTTTACGCATCTGCTGAATGTTGCGGATCAGATCCCGAGCTGCGCCCTCGGCTTCAAGTTCCGGTGTAGTGGTGGTGTCCAACACCACGACAAGCTGCTGGGAGTCCAACACGGAGGTCGTGGTGGGATCGCCGGGCTGGAGGCTCAGCCGGTACTCGTCCGGAAGCAGTCGGTGTCCGCCAGCGACGGCTGTGCCGTCAGGCTCAACGCGCCAATCGCCAGATCTGGCCGCTGCGAAGACCTGTTGGGCAGCGCTGCCCAGTCGGGGTCCCAACGCCGAGCCTTGGGGGCGCAACACGTACTTGGCCGCGTCACCCAACTCGTTGCTCAAGACCACCTCGGCGACGTTGATCTCTTCGGCAAGCAGGAATGTAAACGGCGCCAGCAGCTCGGCGTTCATGCCAGCGATGGTGACCCGTCGCAGTGGAAGACGAACCCGCAAGCCAGCGTCCTCGCGGATGCGCAGCGCAGCCGAAGCAGCAGCGCGCACTGTGTCCATGCGTTCAACCAAGTCTGGGTCACGCGGAAGTGCCGCTGCGTCCGGCCAGTCGCTCAAATGCACGCTCTCTCCGCCGGTAAGCCCGCCGTAGATCTCCTCAGTGATCATTGGCAGCAGGGGCGCAGCCATAGCAGCGAAGGTCCGCAGCACCGTGTAGAGCGTGTCGAATGCTGCAGGGCTGCCGCTGGACTGGTTGTTGCCTACAGGTGAGTCTGCGGCTGTCTCGCCCCAAAAACGCTCGCGGCTGCGGCGGATATACCAGTTGTTCAGAGCATCAATGAACGCCAGCAGCTCGGCAGCGGCGCCTGGCAGGTCATAGGCGTCAAGACTGGCCGTGACAGACTCCAACGTGGCTCTGGTCTTCGCTAGCAAATAGCGGTCGAGCACGTTAGATGAGTCGTAACAAACTTTGGCCTCGTAACCGTCCGCATTGGCGTACAGCGTAAAGAAGGCGTAGGAGTTCCATATCGGAATCAGCACGTGGCGAGCGACCTCGTTGATGCCATGGTCGGAGATGCGTGTGTCGCCGCCTCGAACGATGTTGGTCGACATCAGGTGCCAGCGCAGCGCATCGGAACCCTGTTTGGTGAAGATGTCGGTCGGTTCTGTGTAATTCCGCAGCCGCTTGGACAACTTGGCCCCGTCGGAGGCGAGCAACACTCCATGGCAGATCACGTTTTGGAACGCTGGTTTGGAGAAGAGTGCCCCGGCTAGCACATGAAGTGTGTAGAACCAGCCGCGGGTCTGGTTGATGTACTCCACGATGAAATCGGCCGGGAAGTTCCGCTCGAACCAATCGGCGTTCTCGAATGGGTAGTGCACTGCAGCGAATGGCATGGAGCCGGATTCGAACCAGCAGTCCAGCACCTCGGGCACGCGTCGCATGGTTGAGCGGCCAGTGGGATCATCTGGGTTTGGGCGCGTCAGTTCGTCTATGTGGGGGCGATGCAAATCGTTCGGCCTCGTGCCGAAGTCCGCTTCAATTTCGTCGAGGCTGCCGTAGACATCGATGCGGGGATAGTCGGGGTTGTCGCTCATCCAGACAGGGATGGGAGAACCCCAGAAGCGGTTGCGGCTGATCGACCAATCGCGGGCACCGGCCAGCCACTGGCCGAATCGGCCATCGCGCACGTGGCCGGGAACCCAGTTGATCTGCTGGTTGGTCTCTGCCAGTAGATCTGAGATCTCTGTGACCTTGACGTACCAGGAATTGATGGCTCGATAGATGATCGGCGTATCGGTTCGCCAGCAGTGCGGGTAGTTGTGCTCGTAGCTGTCGTGGCGCAGCACCTTGCCGCGTTGTTTCAACTCGGCAACGATCTGCGGATTGGCGTCAAAGACATTGAGGCTCTTCCACGGCGTTATCGCTTCGGTGAAGCAGCCTCGGTCATCAACCGGCACGGCATCACCAATTGTGATGCCGCTGGCCTCGCATAGAAGCTGATCCTCCTCGCCGAAGCCGGGAGCCATGTGAACCACGCCGGTGCCTTCTGCGGTTTCCACGAAGTCACCCACGAGCACGCGAAAAGCTTCAGTTCGATGACTGAAGTAGTCAAACATCGGTGAGTACCGACAACCTGCCAGCTCAGAACCCTTCAGCGTGCCGACGACGCTGTACGGCTCAAGTTCGGCGGCGTAGCGCTCGAGACAGTCCGCGGCAACGATGTATAGCGCATCGCTGTTGTGGCCAAGGCTGGCTGGCTCGGAGCGCACTATGGAGTAGGAGATTTCTGGGCCAACGGCAACTGCGAGGTTGGACGGAAGCGTCCACGGAGTAGTCGTCCACGCAAGCAGCCTTAGCGGAACAGCAGTGTCGGCTGCATCACTCGACTCGTCACTGGGCTCATCGTTGTCGTGGGCCGCCCCCTCAGTTGCGTGACCCACATCAGAGTTACTCGTGTCAATGTTGCCCGTGTCGGTGAGTTCAAACCAGACCGTGATGGCGGGATCCTGTCGGCGTCTGGTCGCATCATCAAGCCGTATCTCGAAATTTGACAGCGGCGTCTCTGCGCCCCAGGAGTAAGGCATGACCCGGTACGCCTGGTAGACGAGACCTTTGTCCCAGAGCTGCTTGAACGCCCACATGACCGACTCCATGTAGGAGAGGTCCATTGTTTTGTAGTCGTCGTCGAAGTCCACCCAGCGCGCTTGGCGGGTTACGGTCGTACGCCACTCAGCGGTGTAACGCAGCACCGAGTTTCGACAGCGTTCATTGAAGCGTTCTATACCGAACTCGGTGATCGCGGCTCGCCCGCTCACGCCGAGTTCACGTTCAGTCTCCATTTCAGCGGGCAAGCCGTGACAGTCCCATCCGAAGCGTCGATTGACCCTGTGGCCGCGCATCGTCTGATAGCGGGGAACTACATCTTTGACGTATCCGGTGAGCAGGTGACCGTGGTGAGGCAGTCCGTTAGCAAAGGGGGGGCCGTCGTAAAAGACGAATTCGTTGTCGTCTGGCCGGTTGGCAATCGATTTTTCAAACGTACGTTCTTCTTGCCAGCGCGCCAGGACTCGTTCCTCAATCTGGGGAAAGGCTGCGTTAGATGGCACGCGCGGATAATGCAGATCGCGCGGAGGTATCGAGTTCCCCGGAAACATTGGATGCCCCGGAGACATTGGATGCCCCGGAGACACCGCGTGCTCAGCGTCTGTGGTCTCTGGGCGCGTCACGCCTGGTTTGCTGGTCGTCTGGCCCGTCGGTTCTGGTTCGCTCAGCTCTGGCTTCACCGGCGCCTCCTGCGGGCTCGGTTGTCGTCCCATTAGGGGTGCGCGCGGGTGAACTCACGACTCCAACCCACGAGGCAGCGAGGGTATCCAATTGGCAGGGCGCACTCGGCTCTTCAAGTCCTACACTGCCACGTCGCTGCCGCGAGGAGGAAACATGGCCGCTGCCGAGACGTCTTCCGCTTCCGCTGATTCAGATACCGCAAAGAAGGCGTCAGCTCGAAAGAGCACTGCCAAAAAAACTGCAGCCAAGAGATCTGCTGCCAAGAAGACCGCTGCCAAGAAGGCCACTGCTAAGAAGGCCACTGCGAAGAAGAAGTCAGCGGCCAAGAAGACCGCGGCTAAGAAGAAGTCAGCGGCCAAGAAAACTGCGTCCAAGAAATCTGCCGCCAAGAAGACAGCGGCTAAGAAGACTGCGTCCAAGAAATCTGCGGCTAAGAAGACTGCGGCCAGAAAGTCGGCCGCGGCAAAGAAATCTGCGGCAAAGAAGACTGTGGCCAGAAAATCGGCCGCGGCAAAGAAGACTGCCGCCAAAAAGTCTGCGGCGAAGCGGTCTGCTGCAAAGAAGACTGTCGCCAAGAAGGCCGCCGCAAAGAGGTCTGCTGCCAAGAAGGCCTCGGCAAAGAAGTCTCCAGCCCAGAAAACTGCAGCCCAGAAAACAGCAGCCCAGAAACGGGTGGCCAAGAAGGCGGCAACGAAGAAGCGGACGGCAAGTAAGAAGACAGCGGCAAAAAAGAAGAGTGCAGCTAGCCGCAAGCCCGCGAAGCCCCGCTTTGATGAGGCATTCTTGGAATCTCAGCGTCAGGCCCTGCTCGCTGAACGCCGCCGCTACACGGAACACGCTGAGCAATACGAAGCAGAGGCCGCGCAGCTCATGAGTGAACGCGAGCCGGGTGATGTGCAGTTCGATGAGGAGTCCGGTGAAGGCGATTCCATCGCTGTTGAGCGTGAGCGGGCACTACAAATATCTGCCCGTGAGCGCGAGGAGATTGCCGAGATTGACGCTGCTCTGGCGCGCATCGCCGATGGCACCTACGGCATCTGTGTTGTCTCGGGCAAACCGATACCCAAGGCTCGCCTGGAAGCGATCCCGCACGCTTCAATGCGTGTGGAGGTCAAGAGCAGCGGCCCGGCTTGGCGTCGTAGCTGACTGGCGCCAACTAGAGCACCCCGCGCGGCGACGTCCAGCGATCCTGACGCCCAACGAACTTGGCGCCCAATGTTGCCGAGACCCAATGAGCCCGACACCAACGAGCCAGTGACCTTGACACCAAGCGACACTGGTCCGTGACTCGCAAACGCAGCCTCGCTACAGCCGCAGTCGCGGGGGTTGTGCTCTGTGTAGATCAGATCACCAAGGCGTGGGCGCTGATTGCCCTCGACGACCGCATCATTGATCTGGTATGGACTTTGCGCTTGCGTCTGGCGTTCAACACCGGCTTTGCCTTTTCCACGGGTCAGGGACTCGGTCCGGTGTTGTCAGTGGCGGCCATCGTGATCGTCGCACTGCTGTGGGCGTTTCGGCGGCGCGTGCAGGGCGCCTACGCCGCAGTCGGTCTCGGGGGCATCATCGGCGGAGCCCTCGGCAACTTCACCGACCGAATCTTGCGCGGAGCCGGTTGGGGGCGAGGAGCGGTAGTGGATTTCATCGACTTGGGTTGGTGGCCGATATTCAACGTGGCCGATGCCGCAATTACGGTCGGACTGCTCGCCGTGCTGGTCAACATGTATCGCCGTGACCGGCGCTCTTCCGGTACTTCCCCAATGGCCTCCGGGTGACCGAGTGGCCCATGGCGGACTTCCCCGCGGCCGACTGCCGTGCGGCCGACCGGCCCGTGACAGACTGGCCCGAGAGCATCCAGATTCCAGTTTCTTTGGCGGGCGAACGTGTAGATCGCGCGTTGTCGCTTCTGACTGGGCGTTCTAGATCGCAAACGGCGGAGATGGTCGTGCAGGGCTGCGTCCAGATAGACGGGGCGATAGCTCAAACTGCTTCGATGAGGCTCGCGGCGGGCTCAAGAATTGAACTCACGCCGCTACCGGCAGTAGCCGCGACTGTCGAACAGCCAGATGAGATCGAACAGTTAGACGTGCTATACGCCGATGCCGATGTCGTAGTGGTCAACAAACCAGCGGGCGTTGTCACGCACCCCGGCAGCGGGCAACACAGCGGCACACTTGCCGACGCGTTGGTGGCTCAATATTCGGACATAGTGAACGTGGGCCAGCCCGACAGACCTGGCATCGTGCATCGTCTGGATCGCGGGACTAGCGGAGTGCTGGTGTGCGCTCGCAACGCAATGTCGTATGAAGCGCTCGTGGAGCAGATTTCCAACCGCCAAGTCGCCCGAGTTTACGTGGCACTGGTGAAGGGACGGCCTTCTGCGGTCACTGGCACGATCGATGCGCCGATAGGTCGAGACAGAACACATCGGACGCTTATGACCGTGACCTCTGAAGGTCGTGTTGCCCGAACGCACTACCGCGTAGTTGAGACTATGACGCATCCGACCGAAGCGTCGTTGCTGCGCTGCCAGCTCGAAACCGGAAGAACTCACCAGATCCGGGTACACCTTGCGAGCATCGGATTGTCGCTTCTTGGGGATTTGACCTACGGTGTACCCGATCCGTTCGGTATCGGCCGCCCGCTCCTGCATGCCTACCGGCTCACGTTTAGGCACCCGACATCGGATGCTGCGATGAGTTTTGTCGCCCCGGTGCCGTCAGACCTGGCCACCGCGCTGGACGGCTTCGGCATAGATCTTGCTTCGTTCAACTAGACATGCGCTAATGCGCGATGGGCCTGAGGGCGAGACTGACACTTAGCTGCGAATTGGCATTAGGTCGCGACTGACCTTAGGTACCGTTGTTGATTGCTGACTCGGGCCATGGCGCCCGACCGCGTGCGACTTCCGCCACCGTCGCCAGACTGTAGGAATCCAACTCGGTGCGCATGCACTGGCCGACCCTTTCCCAGATTGCCAGCAACACGCACTGCCCCTCATGGTCGCAGGCTCCGTTTTGATGGGGCCTGCCAAAATCGCCGAGGGTGATCGGTCCATCTACTGCGCGCACGATCATCCCGATTGTGATCTCGGCCGGGTCGCGGGCTATCAAGTAACCGCCGCCGACCCCACGTTTGGATCGAACCAGACCCGCGCCTTTGAGCGCTAGGAGGATTTGTTCAAGGTAGGGCTGGGGCAATCCGGTGCGTTCGGCAATGTCGCGCACCGAGGTAGGTCGACCGCTGTCATTTAGCACTAGCGACAACAACGCGCGGCTTGCGTAGTCGCCCCGCGTTGAGACTGCCACGGTGGCAGCGTAGCCCCCGCTCTTTGAATGCCAGTCGTCTCGTGCGCGTAACGTCAAAGCCGTGGATAGCGACCTATCGCAAGCCAGCCCAACACAAGTCAGCCCAACACATGTCAGCCCAACACAGGGCAACCCAATCCAGGACAGCCCCGCTCAGCAAGCCCCGGCCAGCGAAGAACTGGCGCTCGAGATCACCTTGCCGACTTACGACGATCGCTGTATCACTGCGTTGGTGCCGGCCCTGCTGGCTGGTGTGAAAAGCGAGACGCTCAGCGAGGCAGTTGTTTCGTCACGAACTGTCGTGTTGCTCCTGGTGGATGGTCTGGGATGGCATCAACTTCGACGCAATCGTCATCTGGCGCCAGTTTTAGCTGCTGCGAGCGACGCGACACGGCCCATTTCCACAGTTGCCCCGAGCACGACTGTGACCGCACTGACGTCTTTGACCACCGGAGCAACGCCGGGCGAGCATGGCCTCGTCGGGTATCGCGTTGCGACACACCTAGGGTCGCTCAACGCGCTTCGGTGGCGTGCCGCTGGCCGGGACATGCGAACAGAGCTGCCGCCCCAAGATTTGCAGCCCATCGAGCCGTTCTGCGGCCGATCCACCGCGGCAGTTACTGATCCTAAGTTCCGCGACAGCGGCTTCACTGCTGCGCATTTGCGCGGCGCTGCGTTTCGGGGCGGAAAAGACGTTCCAGGCATCGTCGACGCTGTGCGCGAAGCCATAGACGCCGGATTCCAGTTTGTTTTCGCGTACTACGCAGATTTGGACAAAGTGGCTCACGAGTTCGGCTTCGGAGCGCGCTACAGCGCGGTCCTGGCAGAAGCCGAACGTTTGACCGTCACATTGCGCAGCAGTCTGCCCGCTGCCATTCCACTCATAGTCACGGCCGACCACGGCATGGTCGAAGTCGTAGATCCGCCAATCATGATCGACTACGACATCTCGGCACTGGCTAGCAACTGGTCGGGTGAGGCCAGGTTGCTATGGCTGCATGCACGCGCAGGTGCCGAGAGCGAACTCCTAGACGCTTGCGAGCGCCGCTACGCCAGCCTCGCCGAGGTCGCGCCAGTTGAACGCGTCCTGCAGGAGGGGTGGCTGGGCCGACACGTGACAGCAACTGCCCGCAGCCGACTCGGCGACGTAGCGCTGGTGCCGCGAGGTTTGCAAGCCTTCACGATGCCCGATGAGCAAAAGCGCCAACATGCGCTCCGGGGTCGCCATGGCGGCTTGACCGCTGAAGAGATGTTGGTGCCACTAGCGCAGTTGTGAACGAACGCGCAGATTGAACGCCGATAGCGGGGATAGATTGCGATTCAGATAGTATTTTGACGGTGGTCAGCAATTCAGTTCAAGGCCCCGAGCAGGGCGAACTGCTAGAGAGCGGACCGCTCACAGAAGACGACGCGTCAGACGAGGCCTTCGTCCCCGAACCGGCGAAGCTCATGCGAATCGGTGGCATGATTCGCAAGCTGCTCGAAGAAGTCCGTCATGCGGAACTTGACGAAGCTGGACGGGACCGCATGCGCGATGTGTATCTCCTTTCCGTCGAAGAACTCGCAACAGCGCTGTCTGAGCCTCTGGCTGAGGAGCTGAACCGGCTTGCGCTGCCCTTTGACGAGGACGTGCCTTCAGGGCCTGAGCTTCGCATCGCTCAAGCGCAGCTCGTGGGCTGGCTGGAGGGCCTCTTCCACGGCATCCAAGCGGCAGTCTCGGCGCAACAGATGATGGCAGAGCGTCAACTGCGCACAATGCGCGGCGATGCGCTCGAGGCTGGGGGGAAACCCGACCAGCCCCAAGCCGCGAAACGTAGCGGTGTCTATCTGTGATCAGTCACCTAAGAAGCTGAATTATTGGACAGGCGGGTCCTTGGGGATCGGCCAGCGAGCACTGCGGGGAGCGGGAGTCAGATGGCGCTCGAAGTTGAGACAAAGGACTGCACGGCATTAAGCGACGCCGAGATATCTGAGATGGCCGAACTGGTCAGCGGCGAGAGCGTTCACTTTGATGTCGGCCATCTCTCTAAGCAACGCGATGCCTGGGTGCTCGTAACCCATGTCCGAGATGGCGCCAAGCTGGCTGCGTACGGCTTTTGCACGCTGGAGCGGGTAGGGGGCGATCCGGCAGTGCTGATGGGGGCAGGCGCCACGCGACGTTCGGCTCGCCGCGACAGCGCGTTGCGGGCGATGATGGCCGATCAGCTACGGCGTGCGGTGCTGGCATTTCCCGACGAGGACGTGCTGGTGGCCTGCCAGATGGCTGATGCGGCCGCGTTCACGGCGTTCAAACCTCTTGAACGAGTGGTGCCCCGCCCCGGCTACGAACCCAACGGCGAAGACCGCGCTTGGGGTCGGCGACTAGCGAACCGCTTTGAGGTGCAAGGCGAATACAAGGCTCGCGAGTTCAAGGTATACGGGGAAGGCGGACCTTCATTCGTGCTGAATCACACAGCACCACATCCCGAGAAACTCAACCCCGCGGTTGTGGAGATCTTTGACGGGTTCGATATCGCTAACGGCGATGCGCTGATCGCCTTCGGTTGGGCCACCCGAGAGGACCTTGCAAAACTGCTGTAACCGTTTCGACTGCTGTAGCGGTTGTAGCTGCTGTAATAGCAATACGCGCTGTCGGTGGCTGTGCGGTTTGGCTAAGTGTGGGTGCCAGTGACAGGCGGATTTAGCGAGCTGGCCCGTCGTCGCCGGATGACCAGGCACTTTTTGGCGGATCCAGTTGACGACTCCTTGCTTCTGCGAATACTGGAGACTGCGCGCCGGGTCCCGTCGGCAGGCAATACCCAGGGCTTCGATTTCGTGGTGTTGAGCGGCGCTCATGAGACGGCCCGCTACTGGGATTTGACCTTGACCCCTGAGCGTCGTGAGGGCTTTCGCTGGCAGTCGCTGCTGGCATGCCCGGTCTTGGTCACCGTTTGGGCCGACCCGCAGGCCTATGTGGAGCGCTACGGCGAAGCGGACAAAGCGCGTTCGGGACTTGGAGCTAGCACGCAGGCTTGGTCGACGCCCTATTGGACTGTTGATGCGGCGTTTGCGTCCCTGGCGCTGCAGTACGCCGCAATCGAGGAAGGCCTTGGGGTGCTGTTTTTTGGGATGTTTGAACATTCCAGCGATGTAGCGGCGGCACTACGCGTGCCATCGAACCATCAGCCCATCGGAACAGTGGCGGTGGGTTGGCCAGATCTGGAAGCTGAGACCGCCAGCGGCCCCGCTGCGAGCAGAAATAGGCCGCGTCGGCCCCTAAACCGCCGACAATCGGATGGCCGACGATCGCATGGCCGACCCCTGGGTGAAAGCGCAGTCACCGACGAAACTACCGCGCAGTTGGCGTCGCATCGGCCACTCGTTCATTGGGGCTACTGGCTAGGCAACTAGGCAATGCCGAACTATGGGCTTCTGCTAAGTTTCAGTAGTTGCGAAGGGCACCTTTGCGCACCGAACTCGACCGCCTAGGAGCGCGGATATGAGCGAGCAGATCGAACAGGCGCCGGATTCGCCGAAGCAGATCGCAATGGTGGAATACCTGAAGCTCGACGGTGAGCCACATTTGGTTGCCAGTGTCTGTGATGTTTGTGGTGCCCGCTACTTCGACCGGCGCAACGCTTGCGCTGCGTGTGGCGCACGCCAGTTTTCGGACTCACGACTCGCTGGCACTGGCGTGGTGCGGGCGTTCACAATCGTGCATCGTGCCGCTCGGGGGGTGCCAGCACCCTACGTTTCGGTCGTGGTTGATCTTGACGGCGGGGGCCGAGTCAAGAGCAACCTTATGAACGTAGAGCCGTCGGGCGATTGCGTCAGCCTCGGTATGCGAGTGCAACTCGCGACCTATGTGACCGCTACCGACGATGACGGCACTGAAGCTGTCGCGTTTGGCTACGAGCCCCTAGCGGCGTGAACTTTCGCCGTCTTTGCGCTCGGCTCGCGGCATAACAAGACCGGCATAGAGCGGGCCAGGTATCTAGGCCGGGTATCTAACCGGTGAAGTCCTTTAGGTTCGACCAAGGAGAGAGATAATGACCAACCAAGACTCGGTGTGGATACTGGGCGCCTCCATGACCAAATTCGGCCGATATGCAGACAGGGACCTGATTGACCTTGCGGCGCAGGCCTCACTAGACGCACTCGACGACGGCTGCGTCACCATGGCGGAAATGGACATACTCGCCGCTGGCTGCTTGTATGAGGCCAACGGAGGGGTAGGTCAGCGCTTACAAAAGCAGCTAGGACAGACCGGCATTCCCGTCTACAACGTCGCCAACGCCTGCGCCACTGGCGCCACTGCTGTGCGTACGGTCATCATGGCCATCAAAGCTGGCGAGGCACAGATGGGTCTGGCTGTGGGCGCGGAGCAAATGGGAAAGATGGGCATGCTCGGCGCTGACCGGGCTGCGCGTTCTGACAAGCAGGTGTTTGAACGCAGGGGCCGTTTCGGTGCTGTCGTGGGGGTTGAAGGACGCCTCGGCACAAACCTGATGCCGGGTGTTTTCGCGCAGTCGGGTATGGAGTACGCCTTTGAGAACGATGGCGTGGGGTTCGAGCAGTTCGCCAAGGTGGCGCAAAAGAACCATGAGCATTCAACGCTTAATCCGCTGGCTCAGTATCGCAAGGCATTCACGCTGGATGAGGTAATGAACGCTGAGGTAATCGCCTACCCCAACACGCTGTTGATGTGTTGTCCCACCGGTGACGGTGCAGCGGCGGCGGTGCTGGTGAGCGATGAGAAGTTGAAAACACTGCCGCGTGAGCAGCAGCGCCGCGCCGTCAAGATCTCCGCTTCGGTGTTGACGTCAGATCCTTGGACTGAGGGCTGCCAAGTTCAGCCTGACGTCAATACGCTGACTCGCAACGCCGCAGATCAGGCGTATGAGGCTGCGGGCGTTGAACCGGCCGATCTAGACCTCGTGGAGCTGCATGACTGCTTCGCCACAGCCGAGTTACGGCACTATGACAATCTGCGGCTGTGCGAACCTGGCGGAGCTGGCGATTGGATTGACCGTGGCGCACCCTGGCGTGATGGGGAAATCCCGGTCAATGTATCGGGCGGCCTGCTCTCGAAGGGCCACCCGATTGGTGCGACTGGTGTAGCGAATCTTTTTGAGGTTGCTACCCATCTGCGTGGAGAAGCGGGCGACCGTCAGGTACCCGACGCCAAGGTAGGGCTAGCCCACGTGATCGGTCTCGGTTCAAGCTGCGGCGTGCATATCTTGGAGCGCTCGGGCCTTTAGGCCGAGCGTGACCCAGGGGTATTGGCGCTCGGGCCTTTAGGCCGAGCGTGACCCGGGGGTATTGGCGCTCGGGCCTTTAGGCCGAGCGTGACCCAGGGGTATTGGCGCTCGGGGCTTTAGGCCGAGCGAGCGGTTCTCACCTTTGCCGCTTGAGGATGTTCGCCCATTCGTCTCGTAGGCCGACTGTGCGATGAAACAACACAGAGTGCGTGCCGTCGCTCTGCTTGGTGTCATGCTTGTCGTCTCTACAGAAATAGCCGAGACGCTCAAACTGAACTACTTGGCCGGGATCTATGTCGGTGATGGCTGGCTCCGCCACTGCGCTATGCGACTGCCTTGAGTTGGGGTGTAAGTCGTCGAGCGGGTCACCGGTGCGTTCACCCGGCAAGTCCGCGGCAAAGAGCCGCTCATACAACACCGCCTCAACGGGTACGGCGTGGTCGGCGCTCACCCAATGGATGGTTGCTTTGACTCGGCGGCCGTCAGGAGCACGGCCGCTGGCTGTCGCTGGGTCGTAGGTGCAATGCACTTCGGTGACGTTCCCGCTTGAATCGGTGATCGCGTCGGTGCATCTAACGAAGTAGCCAGCTCGTAGCCGCACCTCGCGCCCAGGTGCCAGACGAAAGTACTTGGGCGGTGGCTCTAGTTGGAAATCATCCTGCTCAATCCATAACGATCCACTAAAGGGCACCTGGCGGGTACCCGCCGATGGATCCTCGGGATTGTTGACAGCCGTCCGATACTCAACTATGGGCGCTCCATCTCTATCGGTGGGCCAGTTGGTTATCACCAGCTTGAGCGGTTTCAAAACTGCCATCCGACGCGGCGAGGCAGCGTTTAGCTCTGTCCGTACGAACGACTCCAACAGTTCTGGAGCGTGACGACTGTTGGTGCGCGCCACACCGATGTACGCGCAGAACTCTCGTATCGCCGATGGCGGATAGCCACGTCGACGCAGCGCTCGCAATGTTGGAAGTCGCGGGTCGTCCCAACCATCCACAAGGTTTGAGTCCACCAGTCGTCTAAGCACCCGCTTGGACGTCACTGTGTGGGTGAGTTCCAGACGAGCGAATTCGGTTTGGTATGGCCGGTCTCCCTCGTAGCCCAACTCGGCGAGCGGAAGGTGTTCGAGGTACCAGTCGTAGAGCGCTCGGTTGTCGCGAAACTCCAGAGTGCATAGCGAATGGGTGACTCCTTCGATTGCGTCGCTGGGGCCGTGTGCCCAGTCGTAGGTGGGGTAGATGTTCCAGCGATCGCCACTGCGGTAGTGGTGCTTGAGCCGAATTCGGTACATCACCGGATCGCGCATCTGCATGTTCTGGTGCTGCATATCGATGCGAGCACGCAAAACCCGACTGCCTTCGGGATGCACCCCAGCAGCCATCTCTCGAAACAGTCGCAAGTTCTCTTCAACCGTTCGGTTGCGGTGGGGGCTGTCGGTGCCGGGCTGGCCGAAACCGCCACGTCCGGCCGATATTGCTTCGCTGGGCTGGTCGTCTACGTAGGCCAAACCGCGCTCAATAAGCAACTCGGCCCAGGAATACAACTGCTCGAAGTAATCGGAGGCGTAGCGCAGTTCGGCCGGTTCAACTCCCAACCAGCGCACATCTTCAACGATGGCCTTGACGTATTCGGGGCCCTCAGTCGCGGGATTGGTGTCGTCAAAGCGCAGAATACAGCGACCTTCAAACTCGGCTGCAACTGAGAAATCCAAACAAATGGCTTTGGCGTGCCCAATGTGGAGGTATCCATTCGGTTCGGGGGGGAACCGGGTCTGGACTCGGCCAGCGAATCGATCCGATGCCTGGTCGTGCGCGACCAGGTCCCTTATGAAGTCGTGTCCAGCGCTATGGCGCGATGCAGAGCTGGATGCGGCTGAGCTAGAGGCCACGGCGGTTTATTCGTTGACGGTTACGTCGTTGACGGTTACGTGGGGAGGCGGCCATGTGCCAGCCACAGTGCCGGTGGCAATCAGGTAGTTCATGATTCGCTCAAGGCACCCCAGCAAGTCACCAAGTTCGTCCGGCGGCAGCGCTTCGATAGCTGCTGAGGACAGTCTGTCGGTTTCGCGTTCTACGGCTCGACGTGCCGCGTTGCCCTGCTGTGTCTGCTCACCGTCCGCGGTGATCCAGCCCTTTTGGACGAGCGTTTCCCAAGCCGTGTCCCACTCCTGCGCGTTCCAGCCGCGGATCTTGCGAATGGTTGCGCCGTTGCCGTGGCCACCAGTGGTCATCATTACGTGACACTCAACCGGGTCTAGGCCACCGGCGGCAAGTGCGATGTTGTGTCCGTCGAAGCGGAACTCACGCAGCAACGTGCAGCCGTGCCAGAGATCCATGATGTCGCCGCCACCAGTGCTCTGGCTTGGCCACGGCTCAGACGCCCATGCTGCATAGAGCGGTCGAGCTCCTTTGGGAAGTTGGCTGGCGAATGCGAGTAGTGCAGACGCGGCAGCGCGAATCTCATCGGGGTTTGGGTAGTCGTGTAGGGCCCGTTGCATAGATGCGGTGGTCAGCTCAATTTGGCGAGCGCGAACGGCATCGGGTGCCATTATGTCCCAACAGCCCGGCACTGCTCGTTCCACCATGCGAGGAGCGAAGTTGTAAAAGACGGCGGTCACGGTGGCGGCACTGACTGCGCCCATGGGTGCCGAGCGGTAGGCGAAGTAGGCGTGCCACCAGCCCTTGAATCCGTTGTCGTTGAATCCGTAGATCTCGGGCGAGTAGTACGCGACAGTGTGGATCGGTTCAACCGTTCGGCCCAGTCGTCGAATTGGGCTGCGACGGTCCTCGGTACGGGGTATCTCGCCCATGTGCGGCTCCTTGCCTTCAAATACTCGAGACTCTCAAGAGTCTCAAGATACTCAGGGCTCTCAAGATCTTCAGGTGACATCGGTGCGAACGGGTAGGGCTGAGAGAGCGGGCCAGAGCGATTAACCTAGGCACGCCCTGAACCGCTGGCCTACGGCTTGCATCCAACGACTTGCATCCGGCTCGCTCTGCCAGTGTATGCCCTGACAGCGTGTGCCACGGTAGGGGCCCTTGATTCAGACCGAAGACAAGCGGCTCGCGGCTACGCCGCGGGTAGCTGTTTAGCGGCTGCAAATTTCGTACTTGCGTGAATGCAGCGGGTTCGGTATGTTTGCTGCTGGTGAAGCCCGCAATCGGTGTGGGTTCAAGTTTGACACTCTTTGGAGGTGCCGAAAAATGGTCGGATTACGTCGCGGGCGGTCTCGTTTGCGGGCTGGTAGCGCCCCAGATGCCCCCCCCCCGCCGCTCAGCCGACGCAGGAGTGTCGGCGTGAGCGGGCGCGGTGGTTGGAGGCTCACGGCTAGGCTCGTCGCGTTGGTGGCTTTGCTTGCAGCAACGGTGTCGCTAGTTGCTAGCCCAGCATCAGCCGATGTCAAGCCAAGCGCGCCTGCCAACTATAAGACAGACGCTGTGAGCGACACGGCGGCCACGATTTCATGGCAGAGTGGTGGTAGCGGTGTAGGTGGTACTTGCCCTGCGATGTCCTATTACGTCAATGTTTACCGGTACAAGCCTGAATATGGGTCGGTGCTAAATCCTGCGAAGGAAGTAGCGGCGAGCGAGGCAGATGCTGTCACCGGCCGTTTCAGCCTTACCCTCACAGGTCTGAGGCCAGGAACCTGGCATGCTGTGCTGGTTCAAGCTATCGCTACTTGTTCGGATGGTGAGAAAAAATACTCTGCTGGTCTTCGTGGTGGTTTCGACACCACTGGCAAACCGCCTACTACAACCACCCCAACGCCTACTCCCACCACCCCAACGACTACTACTACTACTACTACTACTACTACTACTTCTACGACGACTACTTCTACTACTTTGCCGGTTGGTGTTGAGGAAGTTGATCGGACACCTGATATTGACGAGTCGCAGGGGGGGAACACGGACGACGAAACCCCTGTGAAGCGGCCTGGGCGTGTGCGGTCTCCAGCGGTGCGTCAACTGACGGTTACGCCGTCTAACGATGGCACCGCGTCGGTGTCGTGGTCTCATGCACCGCTCGGCTCTGAGCAAACTCATGGTAACCGTTATCGTTGTGATTCATTGCAGCCACGGGAATACCGTTATAGAGTGGTTGAGTGGGCTGATGGGGCTAGGGTGGCTGGCACTAAGATAGTTGATCGCAGCAAAATCGGTGGTACTTCTGTGAGCGTTACCGATTTGACGGCTGGAACCCAGTATGCGGTGCAGGTTTGGTCTAAACCCGCTGCGCCCTGCAAAGGGTGGTCGCCGTTTCGTCGAGTCGTCTGGACCCAAACAGGCGGCTGACGCTGGTCATTGAGGTGTGGTACCGATTTGGTGCTAGTCGGTCGCATATCCGGCAACATCAAGCCCGCCGGTGCTATTAGTGCTGGCGGGCTTTGTGATACTCAGAGTTTGGGACACTAGGCGGATTGTTAACGAACAATAGGTGGAGCTTCTCGTCAGTTGCCTGGTTGTTTGTCAACGAGGGAACTGACGAGAAGCTCTACGCATCACGTACCTGCGGCCGCGTTCTTGGCAGCCCCATTGCCACCAGCCACGCTGCCGCTCGCAGCAGCGTGTCTTTTGGGGTGGCTATTACGGCTGGCGAGGCGGAGAATCTGAGAGGTGACGAAACGCCGAGTATTTGGGCTGATCGATTGCCACTTGGTGTGTTACCGAGGTTCGCAGATACTCAGCCAAGCCGGGCTGGTTGAGTGGCATAGTTCCGTCGCGCAGGCGTCGAACCAACACCCACCGTTGCTCGGTCACCTGCGCTGCGAGATCGGCATCTGAAGAGGCCGATTTGTGCTCTGGATACATTGGGGTTCGGGTCGCTGGGGTTTGCCTAGCTGGGGTAGCGGTCAGCGCAGTGAGTTGTTCTAGCTCGTAGTGATGCAATTGCGGAGCGATGACGCGTTCTCGCAGCGCGATATCGACAGAATTGCTCGCCACTAGAGCCAAGAAACTTGTGCGGCCTTGGGTGGCTTGGCGGACCTCTCCGCGTAAGAAATCTCGCACGCTCTCTAGGATCTCGTCTACTCGCGGCATGTCACCGGCGGCGGCATGCGCCTGGGCGCTGGTATGGCTTCCTCCAAGAGGTGACGCATCGCGCGGTTCGGGGTCTGTTTGGGCCTGCAACAAACCCAGCTCAGTAACCGCGGGTAGAAACTGCACAGGCCCAGGAATGATCAGGTTTACGCAATCGAGCTGGCATTCTGAGCTACGGCGGCCTATACCTGGGCGCTCTACCGTGGCGTCAGTGCCAGTCCGATAGCGATCAGCCATCGCGAGGCATCCAACTGCCCACCAAAACGAACCGAATACCTCCCAATACTGCACTCGGCCTCGATCAACCGGACGGCCCGTAACGTCTTCATAGCCAGCGAACAGGTCTTCATAGGTTCCGAAACCGCCGACTGGTAGACGCCGTTGCCCAAAGCGCCAGGAGTTAGTGCATATCCAGCCAAGGTCACGCATCGGGTCGCCGATATGAGCGGTCTCCCAATCGAGCACCGCAACTAGGCCCTTGACTGGATCCACCATCACGTTTCCGTTGCGAAAATCGTTGTGTACCAACGACAGCTCTACCTGGCCTCGATGCTCTAGTTCTTGCGCGAGCCAGCGTGCGGCGTAGTCAATCATCGGTTGAGGTGTGGGCATTTCTTTGTAACGATCCCAGGTTTCGTTCAAATACTCGGCGGGTTCACAACGACGCAAAACCGTGGCCAGCCCGGTGGCTTCGGTATCGATACGGTGGATTCTCGCCATCTCCTGGCCGCATTGAAATGCCAGCCGTTTGCGTGCTTGTGACAACTCACCCGAGCGAGTGATACGTGCCCCTAGCGTTTCGCCGTCTAGCCATTCCATCACGAAACCCACGCCGACACCGTCAGAGGGTTGCAACACATAGAGCACTTCAGGCACAGGAACGCCAGCAGACCGAGCGGTGCTCATGCATTGCGCCTCCGCTGTCACGCCGGTGACGTTGTCGCCTTGGCGGTCCTGTCCATCGGGGCCTCGGCGCAGGCAGACATCAAACGTGGCCTCGGGATCAGATATACGTTGACATCGCAGCCTGTAGGTCTCCATACTGGCGCCACCACTGAGACGCTCCACGGTCTCCACGTAGGCGCAGTCGTTTACCTCACGTCGCAGGACTTCATCCAGCGCAGCAAGGAAGTCGGGTACAGGTTGCTTAGAGCTCAGTGTCATTAGAGATGCAGTCTTTCGGGTTGCAGTGTTTCAGAATGCAATACTTCCGGATGCGGTGTTTCCGGGTTCAGCACTGCAGGGCGGCCAGTGCTTAGGGTGAGAATATGACAGCGCAGACGCCGGGGACGGCGCAGCTAGTGATCCTCGGCGGAAGACTGGTAGGGCAACCCGCTAGCGCCGAACCGGTGGATGTTGTAATCGAAGACGGACATATAGCCGCGGTGCTGCCAGCCGGTGAAGCTCCAGCCGCGCATCAGGTACTAGACGCGTCGGATGCGTGGGTAATGCCTGGATTCGTCGACATTCAGGTGCACTTCCGCACACCTGGAGGTCATGAGAGCGAAGACATCGCGTCTGGTGCCGCGGGCGCAGCCATGGGCGGTGTGACCGCGTGCGTGATGATGCCCAACACCAATCCACCCATCGACTCACCCAACATGGTGGCCGAGGTACTTGCTTTGGGCGCCGATGCGCCGTGCGACATTCGGACCTCCGCAGCCGTCACCGTGGGACGCGCGGGCAACCAACTAACTGACCTGCGGGCCCTATATGACGCTGGTGTAAGAATTTTCACCGACGATGGCGACTGCGTGGCAGATGACGCGCTCATGGAAGCTGCGCTAGCGGCGACGGTGGCGTTGCCCGGAGCGGTAATCAGCCAACATGCGGAAGACCCAAAGATGGTGGCCGGTGGCGCCATCAATGCCGGACCGGTTGCTGAGCGGCTGGGTGTGCGCGGTAGGCCCGCTGAGGCAGAGGTTTCGGTGGTATCGCGAGACCTTGAGCTAGCCAGGCGTACCACAGGTCGCTACCACGTCTTGCACCTATCCACGGCTGCCGCAATGGAACTAGTCGCGCGGGCCAAAACCACAGGCGTTGCTGTGACCGCAGAAGTGACGCCGCAGCATCTAGTACTCACCGAATGCGATGTTGAGAGGCTCGGCCCTACAGCCAAGATGAACCCACCGTTGCGAAGCAGTGAAGATGTCGCAGCGTTACGTCGAGGGATCATCGACGGCTCGCTGGATGCGGTGGCTACCGATCACGCGCCACATCACCCGAGGCTGAAGGATCGACCCTTGGCAGAGGCGTCGCCGGGAATGATCGGTGTGGAGACGATGGCTTCAGTGGTGTGGTCGCAACTGGTCGCTACGGGTGAGATGTCGCCGGAGCGCTTCGTCAATGTCGTCTCTGTTGCGCCTGCTCGCATCGCGGGACTCGTCGGACATGGTCTACCTGTGGCCGCAGGCAACCTCGCCAACTTGGCTGTGTTCGACCCGGCTGAGCGATGGACCGTAGACGCGTCTGCGCTGCAGTCCCGCAGTCTCAACTCGCCGTGGGCGGGCGAGACTCTGACCGGCAGGGTTCGTCACACAGTGCTGGCTGGGCGACCAGTCGTCATCCACAGCGAGTTAGTCAGCAGTTAGCTGGCTAGCTGAGTCTCGTCGTTGTGAGTCTTGGCGGGGATCTACCAGGCGCCTGCGCTGCGCCAGCGCTCCAGGTCTTCCCATACAACCCCGGCCTCTAGCAGCACCTCTTCGGTGTGCTGGCCCAGTTCGGCTACCTCAACACCTGTGCGCGTCGGGGTGTCAGACATGGTGATCGGGCACCCGACCCACGTCTGGTCGCCCCACTCGGTGTGCTCTGCGTTGATCAGGTAGCCGTTCGCATAGGGCTGATCGTTAGCTACCACCTCAGAATGACTGCGCACTGGGCAGAAGCGCTGCGCCTCGGCCTCAAGCCGCTTAGACCACTCTTCGGTGCTGCGGGTCAGGAACACCTCCGCAAAAAAGGCTCGCATCTCGAGCGCAACCTCGCGGGGCACAAAGTAGTTATTCCACTGTGGATGATCTTCTAAATCGGGCCGTTCGATTACTCGACACATGCCCGGCCACAGATGATCTGGACAGCCTGCCATTGCGATCGCCCCATTGGAGGTCGGGAAAACGCCATATAGCGCATGGACGAGCGGATGGCCACCATTAGAACGGCCAGCCTCCTCGCCAGTCAGTAGCAAGTGCGTGTACTCCACTGCCTGCAGCCAGATCTGACCGCCGAGCAAGCTCACATCCACCCGCTGACCGCGCCCTGTCCGTTCGCGTGCGTACAGCGCCGCCAATACTGCTGTTTGCAGATTCTGTGCACCGCAATGGTCGGCCACCAACGCCCCGTAGGTCGAAAGAGGTCCACCGTCAGAACCACTTGAAGCGATGATGCCGCCCGAGGCTTGTCCCGCAATATCGGCACCCTCGCGGTCCGATTCGGGACCGGCGGGCCCAAGAAAGCTGCCCGCTGCCCAAATGATGCGCGGATTGACGGCTGCGAGAGCGTCGTAGCCGAGACCCCACTCGTCCAGCGTTCCGGGCTTGAAGTTGGACAGGACCACATCGGCGGTCTCGACCAGTTTCCGGAACGCTTCACGGCCTGCCTCAATGCGCAGATCGAGCGTGACCGAGCGCTTGCCACGGTTGCACGCTATGAAGACCGAAGAGTGGCCGTAGTCCTCAAGAATGTCTACATGGCGTCCCACGTCGCCGATCTCGGGTAGCTCAATTTTGATTACCTCAGCGCCCAGGCCGTGCAACATCGCCGCTGCTTGTGGTCCCTGCACCAGTGTGGAAAGGTCCAGTACTCGTACTCCATCAAGTGCGCCAGCCATGTCATCCCCTTGATCGTCGCGAATGTTGCGAAAATGGTAATGCGTGCTCTGGTAGGCGTGGATACGTGCCGCCCATCGGCGCTGCATCCTTGGACGCGTCAATGCTGTTGGCCGCTGCGAGAATGGGCTCCAGTGACCGGAACCGCCGCAACACCAGACACTGCCGAAACCACGAACGCTGCCGCCGGAGATGCCGCAACCGACGCTGCGCTAGATGCTGCAGGTAACGCAGAGGCCGATGCGGCGTCTGCGCGCACGCTCCGCTTCTCTATTTTGGTGTCTGCGATTCGTTGCACCCTGACCTATGTGATCTTGCCTTTCGTGGCACCCGTCATAGGGCTCGCACCAGGTGTCGGACCCGCTGTTGGAATACCCATCGCGCTAGTCGCGCTGTGGGCGAACGCGGCCAGCATCAGACGGCACTGGCACAGCGATCACCGCTGGAAATGGCCGGTCAGCGTGCTCAATTTCGGGATCATTGTGTTGCTGATTATCTTGCTTACTATGGACGTAGCTCAGTTGCTCTAGCGAACTACTACCGGGTGACGCCTATGCGCGTTCTGTTTGCGGACAAAATTGATGAAGGACGATTGGGACGGCTCGCCGCCATCGGCTACGAGTGCATCGTCAAACCTGACTTAGCTGCGGATGCGCTAGCACAGCACATTGAGGGCATTGAAGTGCTGGTGGTGCGCAGCACCGAGGTGAAGCGCGAACTGTTCAGCGCGGCTGATGAGCTCGCCATGGTGCTGCGAGCTGGCGCCGGTACCGACACGATTGACTGCGACGCAGCCAGTGAACTGGGCATCTACGTCTGCAATGTGCCAGGGCGAAACGCTGTGGCTGTTGCTGAGTTGACTATGGGTTTGTTGCTCGCGGTAGATCGTCAGATTCCAGATGCCACCTCGGACCTACATGAGGGACGCTGGAACAAATCCCGCTACATGGGTGCAGCGGGGCTCAAGGGTCGAGAGATGGCAATCGTGGGCATGGGCGCCATCGGCATAGAGGTCGCCCGGCGGGCAGCGGCGTTCGGTATCAGACTCTCGGCGCTGCGCCGTTCGGGCCGACCTAAATCGTTGCTTGCTGAGATGAAGCAACTTGAGGTGCAAATCCGCCCTGACTGGGACACCTTGTTGGCCAACGCGGACATAGTCTCGATACACCTACCCGCCACGCCTGAGACCGTGGGTCTTGTCGATGCCGAGTTTCTGGCGAAGATGCCTGATGGCGCGATCCTGCTCAACACGTCTCGCGGCGAGATCGTGGACGAAGCGGCACTGCTGCGCGCACTCGATGAGCGCGGCATGCGGGCCGGTCTAGATGTCTTTCGCGGGGAGCCCTCCAGCGCGAAGCATCAATGGCACTCGCCGCTGGCATCACACAAGCGTGTCGTTGGCACACATCACATAGGTGCATCCACCCAGCAGGCTTCTGGGGACATAGCCGACGGTGTAGTAGAGGTGCTTGAGGCATTTTCTGTCGGCGATGTCGTCAACTGTGTCAATCGGGCAGAGCGCCCGCTGGGTCGATGCACAATCGTGGTCCGCCACCGCGATCAAGTTGGGGTATTGGCGGGGATTCTCATGACCTTGCGCGCCAGCGGCATCAATGTCTTGCAGATGCGCAATGAGATCCTGGCTGGCCCTGAACATCACGCGGCAGTCGCAACCATCAGAGTGTCCCAACCACCGTCGCAAAGTGTGCTTAGTGAGCTAAGCGGCACGCAAGCTGTGCATGGACTTCGGCTGATCAACGCCCGTTGAGCCAGCTACCTCAAGCTGGCCTATATCAAGTGAATCAGTCTCGGGCTGATCTAACCCTGGCCGGTCGACGGCGTCCTGCCACCGCAGCGTCGCGCCATGCCACCGTGTCGGCTATCGCGTTGAATGTAAACACGTGCAGGCCAGCTACGTTGAGTTCTGTCGCATGTGGGGCAATCCGATCAACTAGGCCGGTTGGGTCATATCCGCCTGGGCGCAGCAACCGACCTACTGCGCCGGCGTTCTTGCGCAAGTAGCGCAAGGACGCTCCCACACCCAGCCGCGTACCGATCCGAAGCAACCGCGCACGGTCAACTGCGCCCGGAATGCCCAAATGCACCGGCATCGTGAACCCGCTATCGCGTTCGGACCTCAGCCAATCCAAGATCGCATCCGGATGAAAGCACATCTGAGTCGCTGCATGACCTTCAATTCCCGCTTCGGCCAGCAACACTTGCTTGACGTGCAGGGCCTCGTGCAGCACGGCGTCGGTAATGAGCGTGTGACCTTCCGGATAGGAGGTAACGCCTATGTGGGTGAGCGAATGGGTGACCTCACGCAGCGCCTCAAGCAGCCCAACTGCGCTGTCAAACGGACCCGCCGGGGTTGCGATGTCGCCTCCTACGAGAAAAATCTCGTTGAGCGTCATTGACGCAATTTGGCCCAGCAGCTCTTCTAGATGGTTACGGCTGGAGATCATGCGAGCCGCGATATGAGGCACCGGGTGGTGACCCAGCGAGCGCAGTTCGCGTGTCAAGTCCAGGGTCTGCTCTAGGGTCTTGGCTGCCGACGCAGTGACCGATACTGGCGATCCAGGCGGCAGGTACTGCAACTGTTCAGTCAGGCTGCGTAGCGGTATCAGCTCCCATTGAGCTTTTGCCAGCAGGCTCGCACGCGTTTGCATTCAGCTCGGGATTCAGCTCAAGCCCACGATGGAGCCATCGTCGGCAAGATCAATGTGGCGGGCCGCTGGATCTCTCCCGAGCCCGGGCATCGTGCGCATATCGCCGCAGACGGGATACACGAATCCGGCGCCAACCGAAGCCCGGACTTCGCGTACCGGCAGTGTCCAACCTGTCGGGGCTCCCTTGAGCGATGCATCGGATGAGATCGACAGATGGGTCTTGGCGATACACACCGGCAGACTTCCGAACCCGTTGCGTTCGTAACTGTCAATTTCCCGGTTTGCCCGCGCTGTGTAGCTCACATCGTTGGCGCCGTAGACCTTCGTCGCAACCGCGCGTATCTTGTCCCTCAATGACATGTCATCGGGGTACAGCAGCGAGAAGTTTGTTTCCTCTTCGGCTGCTTCGGCGACTGCCTCGGCCAGTTCGGCGGCACCGGCGCCGCCAGCAGCAAAGTGGTTGCTGCGGGCTGAGCGGGCGCCGTATTCGGCGGCTATTTCTGCGATTGCCGCAAGATCGGCTTCGTGATCGCCGGGGAACTGATTGATAGCTACAACCGGAGACACACCGTGCAAACGTACGTTCTCTAGTTGTTTGCGCAGATTGTCTCCGCCTGCGTGTACTTCGTCGGGGTTCGCCTCACGCAGTGCCGGGGGCAGGGGCCGCCCCGCCACAATCCGGTGCTTGCCAGAGTGAGCCTTTAGGCCCCTCACAGTGGCCACGATCACGGCTGCGTCAGGTGACACACCCGAGTATCGACACTTGATGTTAAAGAACCGCTCAGCACCCATATCGGCACCGAAACCAGCCTCCGTCAGCAAAAACTCCGAGGTTCTAATGCCTATCTGGTCGGCCACTATTGAAGAGTTGCCGGTGGCAATGTTGCCGAACGGACCGGTGTGTACCAGCGCCGGAGAGCCCTCCAGGGTCTGCATCAGGTTCGGTTTGATCGCCTCGCGTAACAGCACTGCCATCGAGCCTGCAGCACCAATGTCCTGCGCAGTCACCGGTTCGCCAACCTTGGTGTAACCCAGCACGGTGCGGCCCAGCCTGGCACGCAAGTCTGACATGGAAGTACACAACGCCAGCGTGGCCATCACCTCTGATGCTGCTGTGATGTCAAATCCGGATTCGCGGGGAATGCCGTCCAGGCGGCCGCCCAGACCGATCGTGATGTTGCGCAAAGAGCGGTCGTTTACGTCCAACACCCGCCGCCAGGTGATGTTGTGAATGTCAAAGCCAGCCTCGTTGCCGTGGTAGAGGTGAGCATCCAACATGGCTGCGCATAGGTTGTGTGCGGCCGTCACGGCGTGCATGTCGCCAGTGAGGTGCAGGTTGAACAAATCCATCGGGACGACTTGGCTGTAGCCGCCACCAGCGGCACCGCCCTTAATGCCGAAGGTGGGTCCCATTGACGGCTGCCGAATGGCGATGGTGGCGGAGCGGCCTATGTGCCCAAACGCCTGACCGAGTCCTACGGTGGTGGTTGTTTTGCCCTCGCCCAAAGGTGTCGGCGTTATGGCGGTAACCACCACGTAGCGACCGCGGGGCCGATCGGCCATTGCTTCGATGGCGTCGAGTCGAACCTTGGCTACACCTGTGCCATACAACTCCAGATGTTCTTGAGGGATGCTGGCTTCGGCAGCGATTTCGGTCAGCGGTCGGATAGTCGCTGCCGAAGCGATTTCTAGATCACTCGGAAATCCAGCCTGCGAAGATCCAGCCCGTGAAGATTCAGTCTCCGAAGTTCCAGATTGTGTTGACCTAACTTGTGACGACACGGCGCGCACCCCTGATTTCAGCGACTCAAGTTCCGGTCTTGAGTATTCGGTCCCAAGTTCCGGTAAGGACCGGCGGGTTCACAATACGCTGGTGACGCCACACAACCAGATCAATACACGCGACAAGTTCACAACTCGTGACCACACGACAAGATGCACGCCAGATAAGCAAGGTCTGATAAGCACCGCCTGAACAGAACACAGATCCGCCAGCAGAGGGGGCAGGCATGAGCGATTTTCCGGACAACGCCGACTGCGTTGTCATTGGTGCAGGAATTGTCGGCAATTGCCTCGTTGGTCACCTCAGCGACCTGGGCTGGACCGACATCGTGCTGCTCGACAAGGGCCCGCTGCCCAATCCGGGAGGTTCCACCGGGCACGCGTCGAATTTCATTTTCCCGGTGGATCATTCCAAGGAAATCGTGGATCTCACTGTCGACAGCCAGCGCCAGTATGAGGCGCTAGGTCTGCAGAACACCTGTGGCGGCATCGAGGTGGCGCGTAGCCTCGAACGACTTGAGGAGTTCCGTCGTCGGATGACTTCGGCGACGTGCTGGGGAATTGAGGCGAGACTGCTCACGGTCGACGAAGTTGTTGAGATGGTGCCCTTCGTTGATCCAGAGGTGATTTTGGGTGGCTTCTACACCCCCAGCGTCTCGGCTGTGGACTCACTGGAGACTGGCACCCAGATGCGCTTGAAAGCCACCACCGCAGGCCATCTACAGACGTTCGCCAACACTGAAGTGATTGACATTGAGACAATTGCTGGCCCGAACCGCCCTCGTATCAGCGCGGTGGTGACTGATCGGGGTCGCATTGAGTGCCAAACCGTGGCGATCGCGTGCGGGGTCTGGAGCCCGAAAATCGCTCAGATGGCCGGAGCGACTATTCCTCTCACTCCCGCGGTCCACCAAATGGTTGATGTGGGCCCCTTCGATGTGCTCGTCGAAACGAACCAGGAGTTGGCCTATCCGATAGTGCGCGACATGGACACGTTCTGCTACGAGCGTCAGTCTGCTGGCTCTATGGAAGTGGGCAGCTACGCCCACAGGCCGATCTTGCACCGTGTTGAGGAGATTCCCTCAAGTGAGGAGGCGGCGCTCAGTCCGACTGAGATGCCGTTCACTCCCGATGATTTCGATGAGCAGCTTGAGCAGGCCATTGAGCTCATGGAGTTTTTGGGGGATGGCGAGATCAAGTACGCCATCAACGGTTTGTTGTCGCTCACACCTGATGCTGCGCCGGTGCTTGGACCCACTCCTGAGGTTGACAACCTGTGGTCGGCTGCGGCGGTGTGGGTGAAGGAGGGGCCCGGTGTTGGCCGGTTGATGGCCGAATGGATGACCTACGGCTATCCCCGCCTCACCGACCCTCACGGATCTGATGTCACACGTTTCTACCCGCAGGACCGCAATGTCATTCACATTGAGGCCAGGGCGCAAGAGCATTTCAATAAGACCTACGGGATTGTGCATCCCCGCGAACAGTGGGCAACTCGGCGCAACTTGACGTGTGGGCCTGCCAAGGCCCGCACCGACGAGCTGCAGGCCTTTTACTTCGAAGCTGGCGGTTGGGAGCGACCGCATTGGTACGAATCCAACCGGGACTTAGTTGAGCGATACGGCATTGCAGAACGCACCCACGAATGGGATGCCCGCTGGTGGAGTCCCATTACCGATGCGGAACACCTGCATCTGCGCGAACACTGCGGTCTGGTGGATGTCTCGCCGTTTCAGGTCTTTGAGGTGTCAGGCCCAGAGGCGTTGACCTATATCGAGAAGATGGCGGTCAACAAGTGCGACGTGGCAGTAGGGCGCGCGGTCTACACACCTGTATTGAACGCAGCGGGTGGCTTCCGTTCGGACCTAACAGTCGTTCGTCTGGCCGAAGACCGCTTTCGGATAGTTACCGGTGCATTCGATGGAGGACGCGACGAGTACTGGTTTCGACAGCATCTGCCCGACGCAGGTGTGGTATTCGAGAATCGCACCGAGGCGCTGGCCACTTATGGCGTTTGGGGGCCCAACGCTGTCGACTTGCTGCAGACATTGACCGAGACGGACCTTTCCCAAGCGGCTTTCGGCTATGGCGACATTTGCAATGTGCTGCTGGCAGGCATACCGACTCAGATGTTGCGGATCTCCTACGTCGGCGATGCTGGCTTTGAGATCTACTGCGCAACCAGTGCCGGGTTGGCACTGTGGGACGCCATTTGGAAAGCTGGCCACGATTTCAACCTTCGACCGGTAGGTGCCAGCGTGTACGGCACGACAGGACGGCTAGAGAAGGGCTATCGGCTCATGGGAGCCGAACTTGAGAGCGACTACGGCCCGACCGAGGCCGGACTGGCGAGACCACGCGTGAAAGTCGCTGACTTCATTGGGAAGGAGGCGTACCTTGCGGCCCGCGAAGCTGATCCAGTCGCGCAGCTAGTAATGCTGCGCTTCGAGAGCCTGCGCTGCGCCGATGGCTACGACCGTTTCCCCACCGGAGCGGGCAACGAGCCTGTGTTGAGCCAGGCTGGGCAACGCATTGTGGACTCGCACGGCCGAGTCAGCCGTGTCACAACCGCTGGCAGCGCCCCGTCGCTGGATGCATATCTGGCCATGGCCTATCTCCCAGCCGAGTTAGCCAAAGTGGGCACTGAGCTGTCGGTCATGTACCAAAACGAGCGGTATCCGGTGACAGTGGCCGCAGCAGGCTCCAATCTCGCGCTGTTCGATCCCGATGACAGCCGCATGAAAGCCTGATAGCTACCGTGCGCATCTTGGTCTGCGTGAAGCGTGTGCCTGCGGTGGGTTCGCGCATCAACATCACAGACGACGCACAGCAGGTAGACACTGCGCACCTCGGCTTCACTACCAGCCCGCACGAAGAATGTGCTCTAGAAGAAGCCGTACAGATCGTTGAGCGGCTCGATGGCGACGATCATGGCGTCGTAGTTCTCACGCTGGGGCCGGAGTCTTCGACTGAGCAGTTGCGCTACGCGGCCAGCGTCGGTGGCGGCGAACTAGCTCTAGTGATCGCCGACGGTGGCCTGAACTGGGACCCTCAGCGAACGGCTGCGGCCATCACTTTGGCGGTGCGAGAACTGGAGGCCGTTGGCGGTCAGTTCGATCTCATTTTGTTTGGCAACGAGTCTGCCGATGGAGGCAATTTCCAGGTGGGCATACGTGTGGCGCACGCCCTCGGGCGTCCGATTGTAAATGGAATCAAAGGCATTGATCCGCACGAGGGTGGGTTTACTGCTCGGCGCGAGACCGATGCGGGCTTTGAGGTGTACGAGCTTGAGGCGCCGTGTGCATTAGGTGTCAAGGAGGGCATCAACCTGCCGCGTTACCCGACCATGAAGGGACGGCTGGCTTCGCGCAAGGCCCAGATTGAAGTGGTTGAAGTCGCGCAAGACACTGCGCACGGCGGGCAATCGCGGATTCGGCTGCATCGACCACCTGAGAGGCCCAGCACCACGGTGATGCTCGGTGACAGCGCAGCCGCCGCGCCCGCGGTAGTGGATTTGCTGGAAGAGTTAGGAGTGCTGTGAACAGCGTCGCTGTGCTCATTGACCATGATCGTGGCGCTGTTACGGCTGGTGCGCTTCAAGCCCTGAGCGCTGCTCGTGAACTGGCGAACGACATCGGCACCGGAGTCGAGGCGGTGGTGCTGGGCGACGAGGCGCTGTTTGCAGCACATGGTGACGAACTGACTGCAAGTTGCGCTACCTATGGCGCCTCTGTGGTGCATCGCGGTGTGCATGAGTTGCTCGGCGACTACGGCCCCGACGCCTGGGGTGCGTCGCTGGTCTCATTCGCCGACTATGCCCGGCCAGGTGCCGTCATCGCGGCGGGTTCCGACAAGGGTGCGGAGGTCATGGCTCAACTGGCAGCGCGAACCGATTTGCCGCTTGTGGCCAACTGCGTCAGCGTGACGCCCGGATCCCCGTGGGCGATTACGCGCATCCAGTGGGGCGGTTCGCTGCTAGAAGACGTGACTTTGGAGTCTCCCTTGCCGTTGTTGACCGTTGCCCAACACGTCATCGAGGCGTCCCCCTCACCCGAGGATGCCGCGAAGGTGACAGTTTCTGAGTTCGTGCCCGAGTTGGGGCCCGAGGAGCAGAGAACACTAGTACGCGATCGGGTGAGCCTGGCTGACGGTGTCACGCTGTCCACTGCGCCGGTGGTGGTGTCGGGCGGTCGCGGCGTCGGCTCCGCAGACGGATTCGCACAGCTTGAGGAGCTTGCCGAGTTGCTTGGTGGCCGGGTTGGATGCTCGCGTGCTGTTACGAATAACGGCTGGCGTTCGCATGCTGATCAAGTCGGCCAGACAGGAACTCGTGTTGCTCCGGAGATCTACATCGCCTGCGGCATATCGGGCGCAATTCAGCACTGGGTTGGCGCCATGGGCTCCAAGAACATTTTGGCCATCAACATCGATCCCGAAGCGAACATGGTCACCCGGGCGGGATATGCGGTCATTGCCGATCTACACGAGGTAGTACCGGCCATCTCCGATGAGATCCGCACAAGACGCGACCGCGCCTCGTAGTTCAAGTTCCCTACTTCGGCGGGCCAGCCTTTCGCAGCCAGCCGAATTCGGCTGAGTTCACTGTGTCAGCTAGTTGCGCTCAGCGAGCTGGCTGAGCTAGCTGGGCTGAATCAGGCAGGTGTTATGGGTGCTCGGCCAGCTAAGTGCTCCGCCAGGTTTGAAGCCGCCTCAATGAGCGCCAGGCCGATGTCGTGGGTGCGATTCGGATCTGGGAATCGGTATGCGGGTCCATGGACGTGCAGCGCCGCTACGACTTCACTGCGTTGGTTGAAAACCGGTGCAGCAGCCGAGTTGATGCCGATGGCGAATTCCTCGTATACCCATGCGTAACCCGCATTTGCGACTTGGCTCAGGCGGCCCTTCAGCGCTTGCGCATCAACCAAGCTGTGCGCAGTCGTGGCCTCCAGGCCGCCGTTCACATACTCGTCGAGTGCCGTTGCGCCCAGGTGCGCCAGGAATACCAGTCCAGAGGGCACCAAGTGCATAGGGCAGTACTCACCGATCCACGAGCGCACCTGGACGTCCGACTCGGGCTCAACTTGATCCAGGTAATACACAGAGCGTTCGGCGCGGATACTGACACCTGACGTCTCGCCTACCTGGTTGACCAGGCTGTGTAGGTGCGGACGTGCGGCCGCTAGCAGATTCCCATCGTCACCGGCCGAACCGACTATGTCGATTAGCCCCTGTCCGAGGCGGTAGTTGCCACCCGAATCGTCCTGGACTACTGCGTCCACTGCTTCAAGCGACGCAAGTAGTCGAGCCACGGTGCTCTTTGGCAACTCCACTTGCTCGGCTACTTCTGTGACGCCTTGGGGTGCCACCGCTAGGACGCGAAGAACAGAAAACGCACGAGAAATTGCCTGCACCGATGTCACCGTAGCCCGCGATTGGGGCCAGCATCCGATCAACACAACATCTTGTGCCGTATCGTGGAACAGTTCTACTCTACGGAACAGCAACTCTTGGCGTTGGCCCGGCCCGACTAGCTCTGGCCATGCTGGGGAAGGGAATCAAACTTACGCAGACGCTGTCACAGCAGGGGGCTGGTGAGGGGGCTGGTGGCGATGTTGTTTCGAGCGGTTCGGGCGCTTGAGTCACAGCGTTTGAGTCATATGGCGAGTGGTCTGGGGAGTGATGATGCCGCGGCGAGGTAGTACACGATTGAGGGGCCCTGTGCCGTCTGTGGCGCGCCTAGACACGCCACTTGTGCGCGATGGCGACATTTTGCGCCCTACGACTTGGGAGGACGCGCTGGACCGTGTCGCATCGGGGTTGGGGTCGGTCGCTCAGCAATACGGCTCTGGCAGTGTGGGCATGTTCTCGTGCTCCAAAGGCACGAACGAAATGAACTACGCGGCCCAGAAATTCATGCGGACCGCGCTGAAGTCCAACAACATTGACTCCTGCAACCGCACTTGACACGCTCCGTCGGTCGTCGGTCTGGCGACAGTATTCGGGCTCGGAGGCGGAACCAGTTCCTATGAGGAGATCACCGAGACAGATGTGATCCTGCTGTGGGGCTCAAACGCTCGCGAAGCTCATCCGATCTTCTTTCACCATCTGCTTCGGGGACTCGGCAACGGCGCGGCGATGTATGTGGTGGACCCGCGCCGCACCTCATCGGCGGAGTTTGCCGACCTGTGGCTCGGCCTCGATGTGGGTACCGACATCGCGCTGGCCAACACCGTGGCTCGCGAGATCATCGTGCGCGGCATGCACAACCGGTCGTTCATTGAACGGGCGACTGCCGGGTTTGATGCCTACGCAGAATCGGTCAAGCCCTTCACGCTCACCGAAGGCGAGCGGCTGACAGGCGTTCCGGCTGCGGCGATAGCCGAAATGGCCCATGCATATGCCACCGCCGACCGAGCACAGATCCTCTGGACCCTGGGCATCACTGAGCATCACACGGCAGTTGAGAACGTTTTGGCGCTGTGCAATCTGGCGCTGTTGACTGGCCACGTAGGCCGCCGGGGTTCGGGGCTGGTGCCCCTACGGGGTCAGAACAATGTGCAGGGCGGCGGCGACATGGGTGCTCTGCCCGACCGACTGCCGGGGTTCCAACCGATCACAGACACACATGTCCGGGCTCGTTACGAACACATATGGGGCTGCGAGCTGAATCCCGACCCTGGCATGCACCTAAGCGCGATGTTCGACGCTATGGCTCAGGGTGAACTGCGCGCTCTGTATGTCATCGGCGAGAACCCGGCCGATTCCGAAGCCAACGTCGCACACGCTCGTCGAATGCTGGAAGCCCTGGATTTGCTGGTGGTGCAAGACATCTCGCTGACTCGCACTGCCCGCATGGCCGATGTCGTCTTGCCTGCTGCGGCAGGCTGGGCATCGAGCGAGGGGACTGTTACATCCTCAGAACGCCGCGTCCAAAGAGTGCGTGCCGCGCTGGCGCCGCAAGGCGAGGCCCGCAACGATGTGTACATCATCACCGAGCTGGCGAGACGCATGGGTGTCCAGTGGGCGACCACTTCAGCTCAGGGTCTGTGGGATGAGGTGCGGTTGCTGTCGCCTTTACACGCTGGGATGAGCTGGGAGAGGCTTGAAGCCAGCGGAGGTTTGCAATGGCCCTGCGGCGACGAAGATCATCCCGGTACGGCGTTCTTGCATAGTTGGCTATGGGAACCGGATCTGGATGGCCACGCTCCGGCACCGTTTTCGAGGGTTGCCCACCGCCCTCCGGCCGAAGCACTCAGCGCTCAGTTCCCGCTGCGGCTAACCACCGGTCGAGCGCTCGACTCCTATAACACCGGTACGCAGTCGTCTGGCTATTCCTCGCCAATCCGTACCGGCCATGCCATTGAGGTCAGCCCAGTCGATGCAGTGAGTCTGGGTATCGCGGACGGCGACGCGGTGCGTGTTAGTTCGCCTAGGGGTTCACTGGAGATGGACGTGTGCATTACAGATCGTCTTCCCGCAGGCTTGGTCTTCACCACGTTTCACTTCCCCCAACTCGCGGATGCGAACCTGCTCACGAACGATGTGGTTGATGAGCGCAGCGGCACAGCGGAGTTCAAGGCTGCTGCGGTACGGATTGATCCGATACCTATCGACAGCGTGAAAGGTGCCGAACGCTCTGACAGTTTTGAGCGTGCCGTTAGCGCCAGGACGCACACTGTTGCCGCAGGTGGAGCCGGTGTCTGACCTGCATTTCTCCGATGCAGCCCCCACAAAAGCGGAGCAACGAGCGGTGTTGGCCGCACTCAGTGCTAACGGAATGCACGAACCCGCTGTCGTCATGGAGCACCCGCGGGTCGTACGGGCGGGAGCAAAGCGCCGCCAGCAGTTGCGTCATCTGCTGCTGCCTGCGTTGCATGCCCTCCAGCGGGAAGCTGGCTGGATATCTCCCGGTGGTCTCAATTTCGTAGGTCGCACGCTCGGTGTGCCGCCCGCTGAGGCCTATGGCGTCGCCACGTTCTACGACATGTTCCGAACCGACGCCCCAGGCCATGAAGGCAGTGTTCATCACATCTGCGTTGATCCGATTTGCGCGCTGGCAGGCGCTGGCGAGCTGGCTGAGCAGACTCGGTTGCAGGGACATTCGGTGCAGGAGGGGCCTTGTCTCGGCCAGTGTGAGCGGGCGCCAGCGGTGTTCATTCAGGGCCTCCGCAAGCTTGACCGTGTCCCCGCCGATGACGGGCCCGCATCGCGAATGGTGAGCCTCACGGCGTCCACAGCAGACGCACCCAGTCTGTTACGCCAGAGCATTGGATCACAAACGGGTATTGGCCGCAGCCCCTCGACGGGGGCCTGTGTCTCCATGGAGAGCTACAGGGAACGCGGTGGTGGAGCAGCGCTAGAGGCAGCACTGCGATTGGGCAGCGCAGAAGTCACCGCACAGATAAGTGCCGCGGGCCTGTCCGGACGCGGTGGAGCTGCGTTCCCCACCGGCGTCAAATGGCGAGCTGTCGCCGACGGAGATGGTCCTAAACATGTCGTCGCCAACATTGACGAGTCCGAGCCCGGAACTTTCAAAGACCGACTCTTATGCGAAACGCAGCCCCTGGGCATCGTCGAATCGATTGTTGTTGCTGGCTTGGTTGTGGGTGCCGAACGTGGCTGGATCTACATCCGCGGCGAGTACCCGACGGCTACCGAACGCCTTAGCCAAGCCATAGCGCTCGCCCGAGACGCTGGCTGGCTGGGCGACGACGCAGCCGGATCGGGACACTCCTTCGACATAGTCCTTCGTCGGGGCGCTGGCGCATACATTTGTGGTGAGGAAACGGCATTGTTCAACTCGCTTGAGGGCTTCCGAGGTGAACCTCGCAACAAACCACCATTTCCGACTACCCACGGGCTGTTCGGTAGGCCAACAGTGGTGAACAACCCCGAAACCCTGCTCAATGTGAGCGAGATCCTGCGGATTGGTCCCTCGGCATACCGCAGCGTGGGAACGCAGGGCTCGCCAGGCACGAAGCTGTTCTGCGTGTCTGGTCACATCGGCCGACCAGGCCTCTATGAGGTGCCTTTTGGTACACCGTTGGGGGAGCTGCTGGAGCTAGCTGGGGGAGTGCGGGGCAGGCTGGCCGCAGTATTGCTGGGGGGCGCGGCTGGCAGCTTTGTGGGGCCCGATGCCCTGACATTACCGCTGTCACTAGAGGACACACGTGCTGCGCAGGCAACACTCGGTTCGGGTCCGGTCATGGTGTTCAGTGACACGGCCGACATGGGAGCGGTGGTCGAACGGTTGGCCCAGTTTTTCCGAGACGAATCGTGTGGTCAGTGCGTCCCGTGTCGCGTCGGCACCGTTCGCCAGCATGAACTGGTGACACAGATTCGCCGATCGGGAGCATCAACGGCACCACAGCGCGAACTGCTTGATGACATAGCGACAGCCATGGGCGACGCTTCCATATGCGGCCTGGGTCACACGGCTGCATCGGCAGTGTTGTCTGCTGTGAATCTCGGTTTGCTTGGGAGCCAGCAGTCGTGACTGTCTCCAACGCGATCGCAGCCTGCGCCGATAGCGCCGCCCGAGCTACATCGCAAGTTGCCTTGAGTGTCGATGGGCGTGATGTGACGGTGGAGGAGGGTCAGACGATTCTGGCCGCTTGCACCGCTGCCGGTGTAGAGACGCCAACCATCTGCTGGGCGCCCAACCTCACTCCGGTCAACGTGTGCCGAGTCTGCGTGGTGGAGTTGGAGGGTTCGCGAACCCTCGTCCCTGCTTGCTCACGCCCAGCCGAAGAAGGCATGAAAGTCAGCACCGACTCGCTGCGGGTTCGACACAGTCGGCGCATGGTGCTGGAGTTCCTGGATTCCGCCAATGATCTCTCGCAAGCGCCGCAGATAGCCGAATGGGTACAGCACTATGGCGCCGATTCTGAGCGCTACCTGACTGTGCTTGAAAGCGCTGTCTCCGATAGTGGGGCTGGGCCAGCCAACAAAAGCGATCTTGAACCAGAACGCGTTCGCGAGCCGTTGCGCGTGCAAGACGACCTCTACATCCGCGCCTACGACCGGTGTGTGCTGTGCTACAAGTGCGTTGAGGCGTGTGGCGAGGATGCGCAACACACGTTCGCAATTGCGGTTGCGGGACGTGGCTTTGATGCGCGTATCCGCACCGAGTACGACGTTGAGCTACCCGAAAGCGCTTGTGTGTACTGCGGCAACTGTGTTGCTGTGTGTCCGACCGGGGCACTGCAGTTTCGAACTGAGTTTGATTTACGAGCGGTGGGAGAGTGGCGCCCCGAAGACCAGACCGTTACCCAAACCGTCTGTTCCTATTGTGGGGTCGGTTGCAACCTTGAGTTGCATGTCCAAGACGAACGCATCGTGAAAGTCACATCACCCGCCGACCACTCGGTGACCAGCGGCCATCTGTGCATTAAGGGCCGATTCGGTTGGCAGTACGTACACGCACCGGTGTACGACCCGCCAGCGGCCCCTCAAGCGGAGCATTAGTCGCCGGTGTCGGATCAGACGCCACCAACGAAACCCAGCCAAGCCGGTGAACATGCCGTAGCAAGTTCGGTTGGCGAGGACGTCAAGTCCAATACGGCTTGCAGCACCGCGCGCAGCACAGTCCGTGAAACTCGTCGCGCTCGTGCGCTCAAGCGGGTCCGGTTGATGAAGGCCCGCGATCGTCAAACAGCCGACCAATCCGGCACCCCCCAAACGCACGCGGGCGGGCCAGCGCTGGCTTCGCCAGCCGCGCGCAGTACGGCCCTGTTTGCAGGCATAGCGCTTCTGATGGCAGGCAACGGGCTGCAAAACACGCTGCTAGGTGTGCGGGCGCAATCGGAAGGGTTCGGCTCGACAGTGGCAGGACTGGTCATGGCCATGAACTTCGTCGGCTTCTTGGTGGGCGCTGCAGTGGCGCCCTACCTGTTGCGTCAGGTTGGTCATGTGCGCGTCTTCGCCGCTTTAGCGTCGGCTGGAAGCAGCGTGGTGCTCATACAGGCGGTGTTGGTTGGCCCGCTGGTCTGGGGTGTCGGACGGTTTTTGTGGGGTGTTTGCTTCGCAGCCCTGCTGGTAGTCGCCGAAACGTGGCTAAACGAACTGGCGACCAATGAGAACCGCGGTCGGCTGCTAGCTCGCTACATGGTCATCACGATGGGTGCGATTGCCACGGGACAGATCTTGGTGGGCGTAGCCGATACCAACGGTTTTGCGCTGTTCGCTCTGGTGTCGGTGCTGGTGTCGCTAGCGCTGGTACCAATGTCGCTGTCCGCCGCTGCTAACCCGCCGGTAGTCGTGCCGGAACGAGTCGGGCTTCGCACGCTCATGCAGACAGCGCCGACAGGAGTCGTTGTGACCTTCCTAGTTGGAGCAGCACTCGGGTCAATTTCTGCCATCGGGCCCGTGTACGCAGCAGCGCGGGGACTCACGCCGCTACAGGTTGCGATTTTTGTAGCGGCTCCCATGATTGGCAGTTTGTTCGGCCAGCTCCCGCTGGGACGGCTCTCGGACCGAGTGCCTCGCCGCATCGTCATAGTGCTGGCGGCATCGGTGGCAGGTATCGCCTGCTTGCTCATGTTGACGCTCAGTGAACGGAGTGTTGCGGGTTTGGCAGTCATGGCGGTTATGGGCGCCTTCGCGTACCCGATCTACTCTCTTGCCGTAGCTCAAGCCAACGACTGGCTGAAGGATTCTCAGCGAGCCGGTGCCAGTGCCGTGCTAGTGCGCATGAACGGAGTAGGCGCGACCGTCGGCCCGATCTGTGCCGCTATCGGCATGTCGATCACACTCGACGCGTTCTATCTCGCAATGGCCAGTGCGCACATAGCAGTAGCGGTATTCGTCGCTACGCGCATGCTTCTCGTGGCAGGTCCGATGGTGTCGCATCAAGGGCGCTTTCACCCGATCCCGGCTCGCGCTTCGGCTGCGGTGGCCAACTTGCTGCGACGGCGCAGGTGAGCGCGCCCGCTACATCGCGAGCGCAATAGGCGGGTCGATGGGAGCGCTGTTTGGGCTACTCGCCGCTATGAGCATCGGCACCAGCGATCTGTTCGGACGTCGAGTGGTTATGCAGTGCCACGTGCTATCGGCGATGATCGTCTTTCAGGGCAGCGCTGCGTTGGTGGCGTTGGCCATCGTGCCGTTTGTGCCAGGTTGGTTCACGGCCGACGATTTTGTTCGCGGACTCTTATCGGGTGTCGGCTTGGGCGTGGGGCTCGCGTGCTACTACACCTCACTAGATCGGGCCGGGTCAGCCGTAGCAGCACCCATCGTCGCAACGTTGTCGGCTGTCATCCCGTTCTCCTACACCACCATAAGCGGCCACAATCCACCGCCGGTCGCCATCATTGGCGCGATAGTCGCTTTTGGTGGCCTCGGATTGGTGACAGTGGGCGGAACCCGAGGCAGCCATTTGTGGAAGGGGGCGATGTGGGCTGGGCTGTCGGGCGTTGCCTATGGAGTAGGTCTCAGTGTTCTGGTTGATCTCTCAGAGGACTCGGGCGCTTGGCCAGGATTCGGGCAACGGCTCACCTCGGTTGCTGCCATGGCCGCGCTCGTCGCTTTTCGCCGACTACCCGCCCTACCCCCCGCTTCGGTCTTGGGGTACGCCACGCTGACTGGTGTAGCGAGCGCTGGGGCCACCCTCTTCTACATCGTCGGTATCTGGTTCAACGCTCCAGCAACCGTCGTGGGTGCCTCCATGTTCCCGATCATGAGTGTCTTGGTGGGCCGATTGGCCTACAACGACCCAATCAGTTTGCACCAGTACGTCGGCATCGCAGCAGCCGTAGCTGGCGTGACGGCGGTAGTTGCCGCCTGACTTTGAGTTCAGACAACGCCGACTGTGGCCCTAGAGACGTGGCCCTTGACAGATGTGGCCCTAGACGATGGCGTCGGGTTCGGCGGCCTTTCTGGTTTTGATGTAGTGGCGTAGTTCCTCGTCAATGGCGTCGTCAATCGCGGGCGGCTCGTATTCGGCGAGCATTTGTTTCATTAGGCGATTGGCGCGTTGGGCCGCGTCCGCCGACCCCTCCTCAGACCATTGCTCGAAGCTGTTGTTGTCCGCGATGGTCGATTGAAAGAAGGCAGTCTCGAAGTTAGCCAGTGTGTGTGGATGCCCCAGGAAGTGCTCTCCGTGCGGGTTGGAACCGAACGCTTCTAGCGCCTGGCCGTTGGGCGTCATGTCAACACCGTGTGCGTAGACATCCATCATGCCAAGCTGGTCGGCGTCCATGATTAGCTTCTCGTAGCTGAGCGCTAGCCCTCCCTCAAGCCAGCCAGCCGCGTGCAGCACGAAGTTCACACCGGCGGACATGGTTGGCAGCAACGTTGCAGCAGACTCGTACGCTGCTTGAGCATCAGCGGCCTTGGAAGACGTTAGTTGTCCTCCTGAACGGAACGGCACGCCGACCCGCCTTGCTAACTCGGCCATGACATAGATGGCCAAACCCGCCTCAGGTGTGCCGAAGGTGGGTGCCCCCGTGGCCATCGACATTGAAGACGCAAACGTGCCAAACACCACCGGCGCGCCCGGGCGCACAAGCTGGCAAAACGCCATGCCCGACAGCGCCTCAGCCAGTGCCTGCGCGGCTAGCCCAGCCACGGTCACCGGGGACATGGCGCCAGCCAAGATGAACGGCGAGATCACACACGCCTGGTTGTGTTGAGCGTAGACCTCGGCTGCGCCGAGCATGGTGGCATCCCAGCGCAACGGCGATGACGCATTGATCAAGCTGGACAGCACCGTTCGATCTGCCAAATCGCCACCAAATGCGATGCGGCTCAACTCCACGGAGTCGGCTGCCCGTTGAGCTGCGGTAACTGAGCCCATCAGGGGCTTGTCGCTGTAGCGCAGATGCGCGTACACCATGTCCAGATGCCGCTTGTTGACCGGCACGTCCACCGGCTCACACACAGTGCCGCCGCTGTGATGTAAATGCGGGAGCATCCAGACGAGCTTGACCACCCGCTCGAAGTCCTCCAGTGTTGCGTAGCGACGTCCGCTATCAAGGTCCGTAACGAAGGGTGAACCATAGTTCGGAGCGAACACGGTGGCGTCACCGCCGATTGGTACAGATCTCGCCGGATTTCGAGCGTGCTGAACATAAGTAGGCGGCGCGCTGGCTTGAATGATCTCGCGGCACATACCGGGCGGGAAACGCACTAACTCGTTGTCCACGTCCGCGCCTGCATCTCGCCAGAGTTCAAGTGCTCTCGGAAAGTCCTGGAATGCGACTCCGACCTCGCTCAAGATGGTCTCGGCGTTCTGTTCAATCTGGGTTAGACCTTCTTCGTCGAGCACGCTCACCGGAGCCAATGTGCGCTGGAGGTGTGTACTGATTTCTGCGTCAGATGCAGCTCGCTGAGCCTGACGCGCTGCTCGACCGCCGCCTCGTCGGCGCCGCTGACTCATAAGTGTCTGCTCATCGTCGTCTCCCGCCGCGTCGCCGACGGGCTGCTGGGCGAATGCATGTCACCTCAGCGTCCGTAGAGCTAGTACCTGTCGAGCTAGTGTTTTTGACATACGGGTCGGTCTGCGACATCTCACGTCGCTCTGGCAGGTTCACGACTGCTGCCAGCAGCGGGTTAGTCGCCGTGGCGTGGGGGAGTGCCATTGCTGCCACGAAGAGCTCCTGAAATCTCGGTTCGGTAGCGGTCTCGATCTTGTTGATGCTGCGAACTACTTGTTCCATCTCGGACCGCTGACGCCCTGACAGCAGCGCTCTAACGGCGCCAGTGCCAGCGGCATTGCCGATTGACCGTACAGCAGCCGGATCGCAATCACCGATCAAACCGAGCACCATCGCGCGCACCGGATCAATGTGAGCTCCGAAGGCTCCCGCTAGCTGAACCCGATCTGGCGCAGAGATTCCGGCACGTTCGCAGAGCAGATCAACGCCTGCGCGTAACGCCGCTTTGGCCAGTTGGATCGCCCGCACATCGTTCTGAGTAACAACAACGGTAGGTCCATCACTCCCGAGCGGTGGCTTGTACAGCACGAACGACCAGGTGCGCCCGTTGGAGACTAGATGCGATGCCCGCTCGCCATAGCTCGGCGGGGCCGCAATGGCGCCATCTGATGACAGGACACCTGCCAGGTACATCTCGGCAATGGCCTCGATGATCCCGGAACCGCAGATGCCGGTGACACCGGCAGTCGCGCCGCGCTCCCCGGCTGTTGCTGGTCGCCCATTTGCCTGCCTGAATCCGGGTTCGTCTGACCACAGCTCGCTACCGATTACACGCACCCGCGGTGCCCATGTCGTCGGATCGATGCGCACTCGTTCAATGGCTCCGGGAATGGCTCGCTGACCGCAACTGATCTGCGCACCCTCAAACGCAGGTCCGGTAGGGCTTGAAGCTGCCCACAGGCCCGCCGAGTTACCCAGCACGATCTCAGCGTTAGTCCCCACGTCCACCAACAACGTCAACTCTGTGTCGCGATGCGGGCTGGCTGCTAGAACTGCCGCCGAAGTATCGGCACCTACGTGACCGGCGATGGCCGGACCGACATAGACGCGAGCCCACGGGCATGGCAGTGCCAGTTCAGGTCCGTCGAGCTCCACCGCCGCGTCGGTCGCCAACGTGAATGGTGCCTGTCCAAGGGGAGTCGGGTCGATGCCTAGCACGATGTGCATCATGATCGGATTGCCTACGAGCACTACCTCGAGCACCTCTGACGGCGACGCATCGGCCTCGGAGCACAGTTCGGTAATCAGTGCTGCAAGAGCCTCGCGGACAAGCGCCGTTAGCTCGAGGTCGCCACCGGGGTTCATCATCACGTAGGAGACCCTGCTCATCAGGTCTTCGCCAAGGCGAATCTGCGGGTTCATGCGGCCAGTCGAAGCCAGAATCTCTCCGCTGTGAAGATCGGTCAGATGCCCAGCCAGCGTGGTCGAACCCACATCAATAGCAACTCCAAGTGCGGTGGTCACGACTCCAGGCCACACCGCTACCACCGTGCCGCTGCGCCTAAGGGGATCCGTATCCGGACCCAGTTCATTTGAAACCGGTCCATGTGGATTTGGGGCGGTCCAACGCACTGCTGCGGTCACCACCCGCCCGTCTTCGCCATCGGGACTGCCAGCAGCAACCGCGCCATGCAACCCCACTAGAGCTCGAGGCGCGACGCCAGCTAGCTGCACTCCCCATTCGGCGGCCACACGATCGATCACTATCTGTGCCAAACCCCGCCGCTCGTTCAGCGTGGGCGCCGCGATGGTGACAGCGTGCAGTGTCGACAGTGGGTCCAGCGCTATGTCACCGACATCCACCGACTTTCGCACTACAGGTCCATGCAGTTGACTCTCCGGCGGTACGTCAACAACAACATCGGCGTCGATGCGAGCGCGACACCCCAGCCGCGCTGTGGTTGCCAATGGGCGACGTCCGCTATAGGCGAGTTCGGTGGCATCTGGCACGCCCAACGCATCGGAGCTAATCGTGAGCGCCCATTTCGGGAACGAACCCACAGAGGGCACTACCTGGCAGCGGCCACAGATACCGCGCCCGCCGCACACACTGTCCAGATCGACACCGAGTTGGCGCGCGGCCTCCAGCACCGTGGTTCCCCCGCTCACGCTGCCAACTAGTCCGCTGGGCGTGAACACAACCATGCATGACACCGAAGTAGCCGAAGTCTTGGCTGACTGCGGCGAGCCCTTCTGCAATGGCACTACATCAGCCAGCGCCGTCAGCCGGTGCGAGCGCGCCGTCCGCCTCGACGCCGGGGACGATCGGCGGCTGCGCCGGAAGCATTTTGCGGTCCTGAATTTTGCGGTCCTGAGGTGTTGTGGTCGCGGTGCGCTGAGATCCACGCTGCACAGTTCGGATCATTGCCTGCCAACACGTCGCCCGCCAACACGGCTGACTTCACTTCGGCGTGAAGCGGATTCAAGATGGCAGAGGTCAAGCCTGCCCCTATTGCCATGGCCAGGAACGTGCCTGTTACGACTGTGCGATTTGGCAGGCCGAAGCTCACATTTGACGCACCGCAGGTGGTGTTTACGCCTAACTCTTCGCGCAGCCGGCGCACGAGTCGGAACACCTGTTGTCCCGCTGTGGCCATGGCGCCGATAGGCATCACCAGCGGATCCACCACCACGTCGTGGCGCGCAATGCCGCAGTCGGCCGCCGTATTGACGATGCGCCGAGCCACTTCAAAGCGAACGTCGGGATCTTCGCTGATGCCGGTCTCGTCGTTGGAGATGGCTACGACCGCGGCACCGGAGCGTGCTACCAGCGGCAAGACGCGCTCCATGACCTCAACTTCGCCAGTAACGGAGTTGATGAGCGGCTTGCCCACGTAGGCATCTACGCCTGCCTCCAGCGCTTCAATAATCGACGAATCGATGCTGAGCGGAACGTCGGTGACAGACTGGACGAGCGTGATGGCCGCAGCCAGCATTTCGGGTTCGTCCGCCAGCGGCACACCAGCGTTCACGTCAAGCATGTGGGCGCCAGCGGCGACTTGAGCCAGCGCATCGGCTTCTACCCGGCTGAAGTCGCCATCTCGCATTTCGGCTGCCAGCATCTTGCGCCCCGTGGGATTAATGCGCTCACCGATCATGACGAACGGCCGGTCAAATCCGATTACCACTTCGCGCGTGGCCGAGCTGATGACGGTGTCGGTCACGCCAGCACCGAGGGTTCGTTGCCGCCGCCTGCGCTTGCAGGCTGCAAAGGCTCAGCACGTGCGGGCTGGGCTGAAACAGTTCTTGGCGGTTGTACCGAGACTGCGCTGGGCGCGCCCATCGCAGTGTGCGCCACTGCAGCTTCCAGGTCTCCGTAGCCAGTCGCGATTAACTCCAGCGGTAGCCCGAGACGGTCAGCACCGGCGCGGGCATAAGCCTCAATATGGGCGCGTTGGGCGTCGTCAGGCGTTTGGGTTAGCAGCACAACTCGGCGATAGTTGCCGAAATACAGCTCTGCTAGCTCGGGGTGGTCTGCGATGCCCAGCCCTTTCCATACCAGCAGGTCAAAGTGCCGCGCCAGATAGTCAGTCAGATAGAAGGTGGCTGGTTCGGTCTCGGACAGCTCCGCGAAGCGCGCCTGGGTGGAGAAGAACTCATAGCAATGGGCTCCGGGGACGCGCGTGACGCTGAGCCCATCTTCTGATGCGAGTTCGGTACACAGCTCATCTAGAGCGCCAGCGGTACCGCAATCTGCGTAGCCGAGCAGGATTCGCCTATAGCAGCGTCCTTCGCTTTGCAGCCTTGCGAGGCGCTCCCGAATGGCTCCCGCGATGAGCGCGGGTCGGTTGTGCAGCTTCGCCGGTAGGCACTCAATGTCGATGTGGCTGAGGCCGACATGGCCGAAGCCACCGTGGCTCGGCTCAACGTGGTTGCGGCCCGCGGTTCCGATAATCGCTTGTAGCTCGTTGACCAGGGCGCCGCACGCCAACACCAGCATGCGCTCGCGCACAGCTTGAGGGCGGTCAGCGTTCATCTCACGCCGCGGCTGCGCGCCGAGTCGCGATGAGGTCAGTTGCAGTTTCAGCCGCGACTGCAGCGTCGCGACAGTACGCATCGGCACCGACTGCCAGGCCGAACTCCTGGTTCAGTGGCGCACCGCCCACGATGACGAGGTATTGATCTCGTAGCCCCTTTTCAATCAGGGTGTCTATGACCACCTTCATGTACGGCATGGTGGTAGTTAGCAACGCCGACATGCCCAAAATGTCGGGCTGATGCTCGCTGAGCGCCGCCAAGAACTCGTCCACATCGGTGTTGATCCCGAGGTCGATGACCTCAAAACCCGCACCCTCGAGCATCATGCCCACCAAGTTCTTGCCTATGTCATGGATGTCACCTTTGACGGTGCCGATCACGATCTTGCCGATTGGCTCGGCATCTGTCTCGGCGAGCAAGGGACGCAGCACCGCCATCCCGGCCTTCATGGCATTCGCAGCGAGTAACACTTCTGGAACAAACAAGATTCCGTCGCGAAAATCGATGCCGACGATGCGCATCGCCTCAACTAGCGCCTCGTTGAGCACCTTGTCGGCTGGCCAACCTCGTCCGAGCAACAACTCGGTGCCTTCCACGATCTCAGGTCCGAGCCCGTCGTAGAGATCGTCGTGCATTTGCGCGACGAGATCGTCGTCGTCAAGGGTTGAGAGGTCAATGTCCTCATCAGACTCGTCGGTCTTGACAGAGTCGACGGTCTCGACGATTGCCGTATCGGCCATGCCTTGCCCCCTTTACACGGTCATGGCGTGTGCCGGAATCCCCATACCGGCTGCCCGTTTCGTTTTAGTTTCAGCCGCTCCTGTGGCGACCGGATTCAGTTGTTGGGTCAATACGGTTGTTGTCTCAATGAGCTTTGGTTCAATGGGCTATTGAGGAAATCAGTCAATACAGCAGTTAGGTCAAGTCGCTCGGTTGGTGTTCCACTCGGTTGGTGTTCCACATTGTGGAACTGTGCCGTTGAGTGGCACAGCCCTACGGTACCATGGACTTCAGCGACGATTAACGTCAATAGCCCGCGCAGTTTCTGCGGCCGCATCAGCCAGCGACACCAAGCGCGTGTCCCGCGTCGCACGCTCGGTCAGCTCAACGTTGCCGCTCGCCAGGCTGCGAGCGCCGATCGTGACTCGATAGGGGACACCCACGAGTTCTGCATCGGCGAGCTTCACACCGGGTCGCAGCGGTCGGTCGTCGTAGAGGCAGTCGACACCCGCAGATGCGAGCTCGCCCCTTAGCTGCTCGCCTGCAGCGGATTGTGTGCTATCGGCAGGATCCAGAACCGAAATTACGGCTTGGAACGGGGCAATCGCCACAGGCCAACAAAGACCTCGATCGTCATGGTGAGTCTCGGCAACCGCTGCCATTGCTCGCCCTATACCGATGCCGTAGCTGCCCATGATCGGGATTCGCGCTACACCATCCGCATCCAGTACCGACACACCCATAGCTTGGGAGTACTTGCGACCGAGTTTGAAGATGTGTCCTGTTTCTATGCAGCGCACAATCTCAAGCGGATCACCGCAGTTGATACAGGCTTCACCAGCGGCGACCTCACGCAGATCAGCCCACACTGGATTGATGATGTCTCGTTCCACATCCACGCTGCGCAAGTGCCAGTCGTCTTCGTTGGCGCCGGTCGTCATGCAACGACGTGCCCTTAGTGCGAAATCGGCGTAGATCGGCAGGTCTGCGATACCCACAGCGCCGAGACTCCCCGGGTTGGCACCGAGCTGAGTCACAGTCTGTAGCGCGGTCGCGGGTTGCACGTCGGTCGCTCCGCTGCAGTCGGCCAGTTTTTGCAGGTTGAGCTGATGGTCGCCGCGCAACACCGCCAGCGTGAGCTGGCCGTCCAAGACCATGACCATCGTCTTGATCTGTCGTTCTGGGCTAGCTCCTCCCTCAAACTCAGCTAGCGCATCTATGGTGCGAACACCGGGTGTTGCGAATCGTTCAGGCAGATTCGGGCACGGCGGATCGGCAATCTCGGGCGCGGTCGCGCGAGCACGCTCAATGTTGGCCCGGTAACCGCATCTGTTGCATCGGGCCACGTCGTCCTCGCCAGCAGGCGAAGCCACCATGAACTCAACGCTGGCGTCTCCCCCCATCGCGCCGGAGGAGGCTTGCACGGCCATCACTTCAAGATCCAACTGTTCAAAGATCCGCAGGTACGCCTCGCGGTGCGCTTCAAACGCCGCATCTAGGCCCTCTTCGTCTATATCGAAGCTGTAGGAGTCCTTCATCATGAACTCGCGCACCCGTAGCAGGCCGCTGCGGGGGCGAGGTTCGTCACGAAACTTCGTCTGAATCTGGTACCAGATCTGTGGCAGATCCCTGTATGAGTTCATCTCCGCTGCAAGCGTTGCGAATACCTCTTCGTGGGTCATGCCCAGCACGACATCGGCTTCATTTCGGTCACGCAGGCGAAACATCTCTGAACCCATGAGACTCCAACGGCCGCTGCGTCGCCACAAATCGGCGGGATGCATTGCAGGCAGCAGGAACTCTTGCGCACCGATGGCGTTCATTTCTGCACGCACGAGTTCGGCCACCTTGTTGTGTACGCGCAGCCCTAGAGGCAGCAAGCTGTAGTGCCCCGAGTGAAGCTGTCGAACAAACCCGGCACGGACGAGCAACTGGTGACTCGCGGCTTCGGCATCGCTGGGCGCGTCGCGCAGTGTCGGGATAAACGAATCGGACCATCGCATCTGAGGCAGGGTAAGCGGCAAGTGCGGTGTCCGGTTTCGTTGCATGAGCAGGGTTGGTATCTGTCAAGGCGACGCTACGCTCGGACTCCGCAGCCAGCGACTGCGCACTGACGACCCTGTTTCGGAGGGTGCAACGCTGGCAGCGAACTCAGGTCGCTGGCGGGTGAAGGTGCCAGTGAGGGTTCCAGCAACCGTCCCTGCATTGACGCTTCGGATAGTGCCCAGTGAAGTTATGACTGGGAAGCCCGTCCGAACCGGCGCTGTGGTGCGCCCGTCAGACTCGCATGACAAGACGCACACGATCCCCAACAGCCATCCCGACAGCTATGTGGAGCATGACATTCCCCACGCAGTGGCACACATCATGACGCAATGAGCCAATGACGCAATGAGTAGCCAGGATTCACTGACGGTGCCAGCTAAACCCAGCGCGGTTGTTCGGCCGTTGCAAGGACAAGCGTCGCATTCCGCCCTTAACGGGCCCGCCCACAAAGGGCTATCCCACAAAGGGCTATCGCACAACGGGTCATCCGCTACCAACGCAGACGGTGTCGCTTCCACTGATGGCGCTGCTCCCTCAGCGCTAGCAATGATGAGTTGGTCGGAGATAGCGCGGCTTGTCTGGGCTGAGGCCAATGGCACCGCTGCGCGCGCAGACGTTGCGGCGCTCAATACCGACCCGCTCCGGTGGGAACGCGTACTGCTGGATCTGCTTGATCAGACCGAGGCCTCCCTGTCGACCGTACGTCGACTGCGTAGACCCTTCCGTCGACAGGTAGTGCGGGACTTTGAGGGTGACCTGGCCGACCTGGCTGGTGCATACGAACGCTTGACAGGGCTGGATGCGACCGCATCGTTAGACGAGTCTCAGCCAGACCAGACCGATAAGAGTGAGCGCGATGAACTAGATGTCGGACCGCCTCCCGAGCCAGCGGCGTTGCAGTTGTCGTGGCAGTCAGGCCGAATCATCGCGTGGGCAGCCGGAGCTGGCACCGAGCCCGAGTCCACTGACCGGATCATGGATCGTCTGGTAGCTACTGGGGCACCCGACAGCGTGTGGCGTCCCAATCCGAACCTGAAGCTGCCAGCAGACATGAGCGCCGAGGCAGTCGTGGCAGAGGTTGGCGATGTACTGGGCTGGCTGGTTGGCCTCGATGGTCTGCTGGCGAACCCGCCAGCGAGTTCGCCATTGTCAGTGGCGCGGTCGATTCCCGCGTCAGTGGCTGTTGAAGCAGACGACGACGCGATAGGCAATGCTGGCTCGCAACGACCCAATGGCCACGAGCTGTCCGACGGCGACGAGGTCGCGCACGGCAACGAACGCCTTGAGGACACCGACAATGACTTGAACGACGATCGTTTGCTCGGCGCCAGCGCCATATGGCTGCGAACCGCAACTCGAACCGCAGTGGAGCTAGTTGCGGGTGGACGGATGGTGCCGCGGCTACACCGTATTCGTAAGCGGCGCAACCGCAAGCAGCCCGACACGGCGGAGTTCGCGGTGCAGTGGCAGCCAGCCTCACTAGAGGCCGATCGGCTGGAAGCTCTTGTGGAGAGCTTGCCGGGCGCAGTAGCGGCAGCCGAACCGAAAGCAGAAGCGCGCACTACTGTCTTGTCGGCTCTGTCGGGCACAGTCGATGCCATTGTCACAAGCGCTGCGGTACGGCTGGATGTTCCTGCCGCACCGCCCGATCCTCGAAGCCGGCCAGAAATGGCCGAAGCGTTCCTCGCCTATCTCAACGGCACTCAATTCACCGGTTCAGCGGCTCAAGGAGCCGATCTGGCAAGGCGCATTGAGCTATGGGCTCGTCCGGTTACAACCCCAGATCGACAGTCGTTGATAGTGCGATTGGAGGAACCCGACAGCACTGGCGGGTGGCACCTGGAGGTGCTCGCAACCAGCCCCGATGGTGAAACTGAGCCGGTTGAGGTTGCGATGGTGAGCGGTATCAGCTCGCACCGCACCGAGGTGCGCGATCAGTACATCCGCCTCGAACGACTTCTGCCGGTACTGATGCGTCCAGGCGGCAAACGACGAGGCGAGGTGATTCTGACTCAGGATGAGGCCTGGCAACTAATGTCGGTGACGGGGCCGATGTTGCAGTTGGCTGGCTTTCGGGTTCAGGTTCCCCAGTTGTCGCGCAGACGTCCAGCACCGTCGCTGCGGCTCACCGCTATAGAGAATGACAGCAGCAATCTGGGTGCGCAGCAGCTCACAGCAGTGAGCTGGACGGCAGCGTTCGGCGACGTGGAACTGACCGCGGATCAGGTTCATGAGCTGGCTTCACAAGCCAGGCCGCTGGTGCGTAACCGCGGTCGGTGGATTGCTCTTGAACATGCCGACCTAGCCGAGGCAGCAGCAGCACTTGCCGAGCGATCCGACGTAACCGCTCTAACTGGATCGCAGATGTTGCGCCAGGCTCTGGGCCTCGAAGGGCCTTCGGTGCGCGGCGGTATCTCGATTGCCGGAGGCGGCTGGGCGGCGGATCTGCTGCGCTCCGCAGCGACGGTACCCACTGCACTGCCGCCCAGCCCGCAGGGTTTTGAAGGTGAACTGCGCAGCTACCAAGCCGAAGCGGTTGCCTGGCTGGAGTTCCTAGACGGAGCTGGCTTAGGCGGATGTCTGGCCTTAGATATGGGTTTGGGGAAGACTCCAACTGTGCTTGCTCGTATTGCTAGCGACCCGCGCCCAGCTCCCGCGTTAGTAATTGCGCCGCCCGCTGTTGTTGGCAACTGGGCAGCGGAGGCGGCGCGCTTTACACCGGGGCTTGCAGTGGTTGTTCATCACGGTCCCGCACGGCGCGAACCCGCAGAGTTGGTTCGGGCTCTGCAAGACAGCGCCGAGTTCGCTTCAAGCGGAGCTGCAAGTGATGTAGCCGTAAGTGGTTCCGCTGCAAGCAGCTCCGCCTCAATTGAGGCAGTCGCAAATGGCCGGATCGACGTGGTGATCACGACTTATGGGACTGCAGTGCGCGATATTGAGGCACTGAAAGACGTTGCGTGGGACCGCATCGTGGTGGACGAAGCGCAGGTAATCAAGAACCACACGAGTGAGACCGCCAAGCAGCTTCGGCGACTGTCGGCTCGGGTGCGTCTTGCCTTGACTGGTACTCCCATCGAAAACGGGCTCGGCGACCTGTGGGCAATCATGGATTTTTGCAATCCAGGATTGGTTGGCGCTAGGACACAGTTTATTGCTCAATTGCAACGACCTGGCGATTCCCGCGGAGCAGCTGAGTCAGCTCTGCATGCCCTCAATGGTGTGTTGGTGTTCCGTCGGACTAAGGCGGAGCCGCAGATCGCCGCGGAGCTGCCCGACCGCATTGATGAGCTGGCTCACTGCATCATGACGACGGAGCAAATCGGCCTATATCAGGCAGTGCTGGACCAGTTAGTTGTAGACACAGCAGAGAGCGAACAAGCAGGGGAAAAGCGAAAGGGCGCAGTGCTAGCTGCAATCACTGCGCTAAAGCAGATCTGCAATCATCCGCTCAACTACCGCCCTGATGACATCAACAGCCGAATCGAGGGACGCAGCGGCAAGCTGGAGCGGTTGAACGAAATTTTGGACAGGGTTCACGCAGCGGGGGAGCGAGCGCTCATCTTTACTCATTTCGCTACCTGGGGTGAGCGGTTGGCCGCCTATTTGACGCAACGAACCGGCCTTCAAATCGACTGCTACCACGGTGGATTGGGCCGAACTGCCCGCGATCGGATGGTGCGCAGATTCCAAACCGAGGAGGGGCCAGGGGCGATGGTGTTGTCGCTCAAGGCCGGTGGTACGGGTCTAAACCTAACTGCGGCTAGTCACGTCGTGCTGTATGACCGCTGGTGGAACCCTGCGGTTGAGGATCAGGCTCGTGACCGAGCTTGGCGCATAGGCCAGGAACGTACGGTCCTCTGTCACCGTTTGGTCTGTCCGGGCACTGTCGACGAGCGGGTGGAAGAGGTGGTGGCTGGCAAGCGCCGCATCGCCAACATGGTCCTGCCAAAGGCCAGTTCCATCGGCGATCTTGATGCCGAACAACTCCGCCAGGCCTTGGGCATCGATCCAGAGGCTCTGCTTGATGATGAGTTCGGCGACGAATATGGCTGGTATGACACCGACGCTTCATCGACGTCTGTGTCCGACTATGTGCCAGTTGCCGCAGGTTCGCGATGAGCAAGCGACGGCGCAAGACCTCGCGCACTCGCCGCATTGACGGCGCTGAAGTTCAGCGGCGCCAGGCTGCTGCTGCGAGCGCAGCGTTCTGGCATGGCACGGCTGAGGCAGCGATGCCTTCCGAGCAACCTCGGCAATCTGAACAGCCTGAGAATGCCGAGCAATCTGAAGAGCCCGGGCAACCTGAGCAATCTGAGAAACCCGGGCAACCTGGGCAGCCTGGCCAACTGACACAATCGGCAGCCGTCAGCGATTTTACGGATGACGGACTGCAGGCCTCTTCGGGTGCCGTGTCTGCGTTCGTTACCCGACAGCAGCTCGGCACCTTTACGCGCCAGATCACTGTGACCGACGACCCGACATCAACTGTGCGTTCGCTTGGTAAACCGCCGCTGGCAGTTCGCGAGGAGGCAGCGATGCTCTACTTCGAGGCTGTGTACAAGCGTGCAACTGCTATGGCAGGGGCCTTAGCCGCCGCTGGGGGCTTGCTGGCTTCAGACGACGAAGAGCCAACGACGTACTGATTATCAATGGCGTCCTGATTGGAGGAGTACTGAGCCGGGCCACACTGGGCACACCCGTGCGTCTCGCTGTCTCGCTGTGTCAGCCTTAGAGTATTGGCGATGTAGGGCTCGACTCAGTTGGCCGAGTCGGAACTCATGGCCACGACCTCGCCACGGTTGATGGACACCCAATCGCGCGCCTCCACGTAGGGCCTAAACGTTTCGAAGATCTTCTTTTCGTCACGAGGAACGTGCTGGATTTCGTAAAGGTGCGGGAACTCGAGCCAACCTACTACTAAGTCCCACATGCGCAGCGCGGCATCTCCGCTGGGTGGGTCAAGTAGGACCGGCCCGAAGATGGCGGTGTCGCCAAAATAGAGCGTTGGTACTCCAAAGCCACCCGAGTCAACTACGCGCTGATGTTCGGTCTTGATCTCGTCGTGGGTGGTCTCATCGGCGATCGACTGATCCACGATTGCGGGGTCGGCGCCGATATGTTCCAGCAGGTGTCGCGCCACGTCGGGATTGTGGGGTCGATTGCCGTCAACGTGGAGCGCTTTGCCCGATGCCGCGTACCACGCGTCGAGCAAGTCCATTGACTCGCGTCGCAGGATCGCTCCGATGCGCATCATGGACCAGCCGTAGCTCCAGTCGCGTTCCCACGGGTGCTTTTTGCCCTCGCGCAGGTTTACCTCTTCGAGACTGAAGAACTTCCAGTTGACCTGCAAGCCGAGCTGGTCTCGCACGTCTCTCATCCACAGCGAGGTCTGGTAGGCCCAGGGGCACATGACATCAAAATGGAAATCAACTTCCATCGGTCCGCCGTAGCTGTCTGCAGCGTTGTTTGACATGACAGTTCCTTTCAGCGTCGTCGTTGTAAGGTGAGCCAAGTTGTGTCAACGACTAGTCGCTGACGTTATCTGACCCGCTGCAGGCCTGCCGGCTGGATGTGTGGTGGCTTGATTCGCTGCTGTGTCGTACCGGGCGTTAAGTGGCGTACAGAAGTTCGTTATTGGTTAGCAGTTCGACCGCACTGATGGCGGTGATGCGTTCGCCGAGGTCAAACCGGTGCGCACCCGCATGCACGACGTACAGATGGTCAAGTTCGAGGTCGGCGAGAGCACTATGCATTGAGCGGGTAACCGATGGCCGTTCGGTGCGTTTGATCTCGAACCCCAGAGTTCGCCCTCCGGCAGTCAGTCGCAAGTCGAGTTCTGCGCCGCTGTGAGTCGACCAGAATGTGGCAGTTGAACGGATTGTTTCATTTAGGCGGGTAAGGAGTTGCTCCACAATCAGGCCTTCCCAGCTAGCTCCAAGCCGGGGATGACGTTCCAGTTCAACGTGGTCAGCGATTCCGAGCAGGCGGTGCAGCAAGCCGCTGTCGCGTATGTACACCCGTGGAGACTTGATTTGTCGCTTCCCGATATTGGCGAACCAGGGTGGAAGCTGGCGCACGACCAGCGCATCAGTGAGCGCGTCAAGGTACCGGCGCACGGTGCTGGCTGAGATGTCGACGGATCGGGCGACGGCTGCGCTGTTCCAAGTCTGGCCGTGAAGGTGAGCAACCATCGTCCAGAACCGTCGCATGGCAGCCGCAGGGATACGGACACCGAGGTTGGCGAGGTCGCGTTCAACAAATGTGGTGATGTAGTCGTCGCGCCAGCGGTTAGAGGTAGCGAGGTCTTGCGCGAGGTAGGAGGGAGGCAGTCCACCGCGCAGCCACAGATCGTCCAGGTGGCTGCTGCCGATGTCGCTCAGACGCAAGCCCGTCAGCTCTACGAAGCTCACCCTCCCGGCCAGAGACTCGGCGCTCAGGCCGGTCAAGTCAGGTGAGGCGCTGCCAAGTACCACGAAGCGCCCGGGCCGACGATGCTCATCGACCAGTACCCTCAAAGACGCGAAGAGTTCGGGCATGCGCTGCGCTTCGTCAATCACGATGGTCTCGCCGCGGTCTCGCAGCGCGAGCATCGGCTCAGACAGGCGAGCGCGATCTCGGTAGTCCTCAAGGTCGAAAAACGCTGCAGGTGAGGGTGCGATTATGCGGCGTACCAGTGTCGACTTGCCCGCTTGGCGTGGCCCGGTCATCAATGTCACCGGGGCGTGAGCAACCGCGTCACGCAGCGCCCGTTCGTCAGCTAGTCGGGGCACGAACTCCACGTGCCCAGCCTATCCTTGAAAATCAGTTATCGATGAACCGATTTTCAAGAGCAAGAAGCTGGCTCGGAACACGAATCACTCCACCGGCTGTTCACGGCTCACCCCAGGCCCAAAACGGCGTGGGACGCGCTCGGTGAGCTGCACAACCTGTACCTCGCCGACGACTACAAGTATCAATTGAACTTGCAAGCGTAAGTCGCAACATTTCCTAAAAGGAGGAGAATAGTCTCCCCAATTATGGGATTTTTGGATCCTGTATGCGTCGGAGGATTTCTTGGGCCAGGTTGCGGAAGTCGTCGTAAGAGTTGTACGCAGCTTTCGCGTGACCGCCAATCGCTCCATCTGCAGAATTGAGCTTGAAGATTGGTTTGTGCGCTTCTTGAGCAAGCGGAACGAGACTTCGGTAGTGCTTGATCGTGGCGAGAGCAGATTTGTCTAATGTTGGCGTCTCGGGATATGGACCTTCTGCTTTCTCGAATAGTTGTTTGGCGTACTCTTCGGGTATTCGGTTGATCCACATGTCGTAGGCCCGAACGGGTCTATCTAGGCGAACACCGTGCTGCTGTGCAACATAGCCAATAGGCTCCATGCGCCCAGCGGGAAGATCAAAGTCCGGCTCGGGCCAGTTACCTAGCCGTTTCTTCCAATCCGCGCGCCAGCCCCGCAGGGTCGGCCCGAGGTTGCGCAACCCTCGCAACGAGAAGAGATCGGTTCCGACAGGGACGACTACATAGTCCGTGGCGATCAGCGCGGAGCGATTGAGGGCACCAAGGTTGGGGCCTACATCAGCGAGGATGATAGATGCGTCCATCTGTCGAGCACCGTCCTGCATGACCGCCGCGAACGCCGTCAGCACCCTGAAAGGCCGGTAGAGACCGGTCGAACCCATCGCGTGCGGCCACTCGGCAGACAACAGATCCTCAAAACCAGCTAGCGCCAGGTCACCGGGGATCAGTTTCAAACTGTCGCTGATGTTCTGCAAGTTTGGTGAAGCCAAATCCCCGACCTCCATGAGTGGCTTCACGCACTCAAAGATGGTGTGCGGCGAAGGTAGAGCAGCTTTACTGTTGGCGCCTTCGTATAGATCCTCCAGCCGATCCTCATCTAGGAACATGGCTGTCAGGTTGGACTGTGGGTCTAAATCACAAGCCAGTACGCGATGACCCAACTTTGGCTCGGAAAGCATCCAGGCTAGGTGATAGACAAGAGAAGTCTTACCTACGCCACCCTTATTATTGAAGAAAGTCACTACGGGAACTGTCATCACGATCCGCCTCTGCGGTCCTGCAGTGCGGGCATTTTCACAAGTACGTTGCTTTGGGTGGCCTCGAAAATCGCCTCATGATGTCCTGACTCTCGGAGCAGCTTCTGCGCCGTTGGAATACCAAAGCCAAAGCGCTGGACAAAGCCAAGCGTACACAGCGCTTCTGCCAGGTTCGGGTTGCGATAGTCAATCACTCCTGGGGTTCCGATGTTATCGACAGTCACTTGTCCGAATGGACCACCAGGACCCATTACCTCAATACGGTCAGAGAACCAGTACACATGCACGGGCGCATTGGTAGCCTCGTAGGTGCGATGCACTAGCGCATGACGCGTTATCTGCTGCAAAGCAGCAAAAGGGTAGAGGCTTGTTCGTTGTTCAGTTAAGCCAGAAACGAAGTCGATAGCTGTGCAATTGTGCGCTTTCAGCTTCTCGTCGAGTCTGCGCAGCATGTCCGCAATTCTGCCACCTATTTTCTCGCTGTCAGTTATCTTGTCGGGATCCATTTCAGAGTCATCAATGCGCAAGAACTGGACATAAGCACCGGGTAAATAGTCCTGGGGATTAGTGCCAATCACCAGCAACCCAGCACGGTCGGCGTGGGGTCTCCGGCGGACATGGTCATCTTCGTCGCCGCTAATTGTTCTTCGCTTCTGCGTTCGTTGGCCTCCAGCATTTCTCGTGTAACAGCACGCAGGAGGTACTCATTCTTGAAATAACTCTGATCAAGATCATTGAGTGTCGCCGATGCGACCGGTTGCACATCAAAGGGTGCGTCCAAGCTGCGGCGCCTCTCGTTGAGGATTCGTTCGTCTTGGGCGGAGGCTCGATCCCTGCGAGGACCAGTCCGTATGTGAATCTCGCCCCTATAACGCACCGGTGGCGAGTCCGACGGTACCACCGTGACAACGGCCAGCTCAGCTCCCTGCGCAACGATCTTCCGCACCGCCATGGATGGCGGAGGCACAATGTTACCGTCGGTCCGCATGTCCGCCAACTGGCGCAGCAACTTATCGGATACGGTCAGTCCGACTGGCAAGCCGTCGTCGCGAACGCCAACGAAAACAACGCCGGGAACTCTGTGGCCAACCACGTCGTTGGCGAAAGCGCAGATCGCCTCACGGATTTTCGTGGCCGCGTCCCCTGAGAGCGACTCCTTGAACTCAACCCGATCGCTCTCACCCTCAGCTAGGAGCCCGAGCAGTTCATCGTCGCTTAGCGTATTCACAGTCACCTCTTGAACATCACGCAAGCTAGGGAATTCCTCTGCCTGCAGATAGTCCATGGTAATCTCTGCACTCAGACAGTCGCCCTATCTGCTCACCTTTGCAGTTTGATCTGCGACGACGCCTGCGGTTTGCGGTTCAGTGAGTACAACGCAGCGTTTGAGCGCGGTTTCACTGTTCGGTTAGCGCGTCAGTTGGTCACCGATGCGCGTGACGTGCCTATCAGTGCGGTAGCGCGTCGTTAAGGGCTAAGTTGGAATACGATCATCGCGCTCGTGCGCGCTCATGCGGGTGTTGTGGCGCGTCACCGCCGTCGGCAGTACCGCCGGTTGCTGTTGGTGGATGAGACGTCCATTCAGCGTCGCCATCGGTATGTGACGGTGTTGGTGAATGGTGATACCGGTGAGGTGCTGGCTATGGTCTCGCATCGCAGCCAACCAGACGGCACTACACCCAGGTTCTATCCTGACGTTTTCCGCGCCAGGTTCTTGCTCTTGAAAATCGGCTATCAATAAACTGATTTTCGAGGATATCGCGTAATGCTAAGGCCAAACTCAATTTCGCCGACAGCGAGACCGACAGCCGACTACGTTCGGTGGGGCTCATCGGCCGCTATATCCGACCGTACTAATTTGGGGAGTAACTTGGGGATACGAACAACGCACAACTAGGGGGATGCTCCGGTGAAGACACGTGCTGCGGTGCTGAGGGGATCGACGGAACCGTTCGTCATTGAGGAGCTGGAGTTAGGTGATCCCGCTCCGGGCGAAGTGCTGGTCCGGATGGTGGCGGCAGGTATGTGTCACACCGATCTTCTGTCGCGGGAGCTGCCGCCGGAAATGTTCATGGGGCCGATGGTCTATGGCCACGAGGGCGCTGGCGTGGTGGAGGCGGTGGGGGAGGACGTGACCTCGGTTGCCGAGGGCGACCATGTCGTGCTCAGCTTCAATTCGTGTGGGGCGTGTCCGAGCTGTGAGCAGGTCCGTCCTTCCTATTGTTACGATTTCGCGCTCCACAACATGTCCGGTGGCAGGCCTGACGGTTCGGCATCGCTCACTGATGTTTCTGGTGCCAGGGTTGGGTCGCACTACTTCGGTCAGTCTTCGTTCTCGGAGCTGTCGGTGGTCGCGGAGCGGTCGCTGGCGAAAGTTGACCAGTCGCTTGAACTGGCCCGATTGGGTCCGCTCGGCTGCGGCATACAAACCGGCGCGGGGGCCATTTTGAACTCGCTTGGTGTGGCCGAGGGCGAGTCGGTTGTGATCGCCGGTGCTGGTGCGCTCGGGTTGGCGGCGGTCATGGCTACACGCCTCGCTGGCGCGGAAACGGTGATCGCCATTGACCGTCACGAGATTCGCCTGCATGCAGCTCAACGATACGGAGCAACGCATGTTGTCTCCGGCGGTCCTGCCGAGATTACGGCCCAGATCCTTGAAATCACCGGCCGAGGCGCCGACTACGCTTTCGAGACAACTGGCAACGGTTCAGTGTTGAGAGCAGTCTTTGAAGGGCTTAGTCCGGTCGGCACGTTGGGCGTAGCTGGGGTTGGGTTCGGCGATCTTGCTCTTGACCACCTTTCGCTGTTTCCTGGGCGTCACATCCACGGGATCTTCGAAGGCGACTCGGTCCCGCAGGACTTCATCCCGCAGTTAGCTCAGTTGAACGCCGACGGCGAGTTCCCGTTCCACGAGCTGATCCAGACTTTCCCACTCGAGGACATCAACGAAGCGGAGGCGGCAAGCACTTCCGGCGAGATCATCAAGCCGGTGCTGACGTTTTCTTAGGTTCATCAGCGTCTCATCGGCGCTGACACTCAGTTTCGCGGGGTCAAGTTCACTTGCTGGCGATAGCCGTAGAGAGCGAATGGGTTCAATATCGCACTTCCCCAATACTGAGTGCGTTCGGCCATGGTTAGTTCTGCACGGTCGCACGCATCGTGCCATTCGTTACAGATCACGTCGATCTGGCGGTCAACAATGTTGGTGGCCTCGCTGCGAGACAGATGATAGATGCTCGCATGATCCAGGCATCCGCTGACTTGACTAAGGCGCTCGCCAGACGGGCCATACGACATCGCCTGTGCGGCTTCATGACCAACTCGAGGCTGTGGGCACACGTCGTACACGGGAGTAAGGCTCAACATGGAGCCATTCCAGAAGGCTGAGTGGTTGCGTGCATGGTCGTCGGTATTGCCGACGAGTACGTTGAACGTGATACGAGCAAACAACTCGTGCAGTGTGCGTTTCGGTTCAAGGAACCGATGCCGGATTTCTGTAGCGAGCGCGACGTAGGAGCAGTATCGGCCAGCTATCCCGTCGGCCTCGTGCTATCCAAGCAGCGTTAGCCCAGACACCATCATGCGCTGGCCACCAGCGGGCGGGCCATCAACCCACCCCAGCCCCCCAAAAACGCGAAGGGCCAGCCATTCAGAAGATGGAAGACGATATCAGCACACATGTAACCACGCCGATCTGGTCCCGACTCTCGGGCGGACAGAAGCGGTTCTTGATGGCGATGGCAGCGATCGGCGAACCGGCACGTCTGGCGGACATAGCGCGGCGGTCAACCACGGGAGTGGTCACACACAAGCACCGACTTCTTGAAGAAGGCGTTCTCACGGAGACCTCACATGGGCAGCTGATGTTTTCGAATGTCTCTGTCCGTTCCCGTGCTCTCGCCGAGATCGAACTGCAAACGGCAATGCACGACGAAGCGATGCGTCGGGAGTCAGAGCGCTCCGCTGTCGAAACGTCCGGTTATGTCGAACGGCGACAGGCGCGGTGCAACGAATGGATGCCCCGTGCCGGGAAACACTGCGTGCTGCCCGGTGGGCACGGAGGGCCCCACCGTTCACGTCGTTGACTGCTTCGATCCGTCCGAAGCTTGTAGCGCTAGTTGCCGCATCGCGAAAGGGCCGAAGGTCTTGGTGTGAGTGGCTTGGTGCTTTGCGTTACCGAAGGCGGCCACGTTAGGTGACCGATTCTGTCCGGCGAGCACGATTTTGCGACAAGTGTCATTTGAAATGTCGTATTTTCGTGTTCGTGGGTACAGTTGGGGTTATGGGCAGTTATCGGGACATGGAGTGGACCCGATGGTTCAGGACGAGCATCGTCTCTAGTCCCTACCGGGCGTACATCCCAGACCGAATTAATGATTGGTCCCCAAGACTGGCACCGCACGCACGCGAATTGGTGCTACGCGCTGAGAGCCGCATAGCCGACATGAACCAGTTGAAGGGCGAGTTGAACGGCGACACGTCCATAACCCTGCTGAGATTGCTGACTCGCATTGAGGGGCTCGCCACAAGCAGCGTTGAGAACATTAAGTCCACTATGCGGTCGATGAGCCTGCTCGAATCGCTGCGCGGGCGGCGACGCCCGGAGACCGATCGCGACGCTCGGCTGGCGCTGGGCAGCGTACATTTGAACACGGCCGCATTACGGCTAGCTGAACAAGTGGCACCCCCGACGGTCTCCGACCTCGAAGAGTTGCATCGTGTCTTGTTCACGGACACGGCCGCGCAATTTGATGCTGGCAAGCTGCGCACAGAACTAGTGTGGGTAGGCGGCGGGCATCAAACAGTCCTCAACGCGCACTATGTGCCGCCGCCGCACACCGAGGTCCCCGCATTGATGTCCGACCTCGTTGCGTGCATCGCTGACCGTACCTTGTGGATGCCAGCCACAGCGAAAGCGGCTCTCGTTCACACCCAGTTCGAGACCATTCATCCGTTCACAGACGGCAATGGGCGCCTCGGCCGGGCGCTGACAGCTCTGGTGCTGCGCCGAGACGGACATTTGCGGATGCCCGTGCCCGTCTCGGCAGCGGTCAGTGTGAGACGGGACGACTACTACAGCAGCCTGCAGGCATGGCGCTACGTCGGTGACACGGACGATATGGACCGCCGCTCGGTTGCCTTCGAGCCAGCAGCGACGTTAACCGCTGACGCTGTGATCGTGGCCTGCGGGTTCACTGAAGCCGCAGCTAAGAGCGTGGATTTGTGGGAGCGTCGCTGCCGTGAGGTATCTACGAAAGCCCGAGCGAGCGCTAACAGTGTTCTCGGCGTGATGAGAGTTCATCCTGCTGCGACGCTGCCGTTCATCGTCGAACGGTCAGGGTTGAAACAACGCACCGCCGAGCGTTCACTCAGTCGCCTCGTCGAACTGGGTGTGCTCGCCGAGAGCCACGACACCGAGTCCGGGGTGCTGGTGTTCGAAGCCCCCGCGCTGCTGAGCATCGCGGACAATCGAGACGTGCTCCTCAACGAAGCGTGGAACCTGCACCGCCACGGGCATACCGATCTCGGACAAAGGCTGCAAGACATCGTCGAAGGCAACCCTGACCGCCAACACCTCACATCTGGCAGCGACGGGGACGAGAGCCGTGACGCAGAAAAATGTCATGCGACGCATGAAGCAGCGGGGCGAGCCAGAGACCGAAAGCGTGCGCCACGCTGCGCCCATATCGGCTCCCGCAGCGGCAAACCGTGCGTGCGCCGCATTGGGCACAACGGGGCTCACGCCTATTGATCTTCTCAACGCTGCGCCCGGTTGATTGCATGCCACCACCGGCTAGGCTCATACAGCGTCGCTCAGACGGTGTGGCTGAGTTCCATGGCGAGCAGGGTGACGAGCTGCCGTTCGGATTCGAACACTACAGCGGTTTCGTACTAGCAGTCCAGGAGTTCTTCGAGGCTCATATCGGCTCTTCTGGTCTGAGCGGGGTCGCGTGCTTCAATCCTTGGCAACTGCCGTCCAAAAGGCAGTGATTTTGAGGTCGCCGAGGGCGACAGTGGCGGGGGAGCGCATCACTATCACTTTCGGCCGTCCACTGAACTCCTTGATGGGTAGGCATCGGCCCGTGGCAGCGGCTTTAGCGCCGATCCAGTCGGTAGCCGCGCTCCACGCGTCACCGCCGTCACGCTGCGAATAGGAACACAGTATGCGCCCTGAAACGCAGTTCAACCTGACAGAACTCACCAACACGGTGAAACTGCATGCTCTACTTTATAGTAATCGGTGAATATGGATTCTCGCGTCAACGAAGTCACCGTTCCACAGGATTGACTCGTATTGACCCGTTAAGCGCCAATACGCACTCCTCCCGGCGCCGATCTAATTCGTCCATCAGTTCTATATCTATGTTGCGGTGCCGTCCTTGCTCGCTCGCGAACGCCGCGATACGAATCGCTGCAGAAACATGGTCCCACAAATACGTCTCATCGAACTCATGGATCGGCATCATTTCGCTATAAAGTGCAGCCTGGTGCCAAACAAAAAACTTTGCAAGACTCACGTCGGCTGCGGCGGCATCAAACGCTTCGCCCACCCACTCGGGTTGTGTCTCCAGCGGTACATCAATCCGATGTGTGCGTTGCGCAGGTTTCTTGCTTGTAATGGCCCACGTGATTTTGGCCGAAGCCTCAAAAACTTTATGCACCGCGTCGCACACCTTCGAGAACCTCTCAAGCTCCATCGTCTTGTGTCTAACTGCTTCGCCAGCTTCAGCGGCCGCGCGTTCCCGTACACCAGGATAGAGCCGCTCTGTCGTCTCCAACACAGCGCCCGCCAGATCGCGAAACCGCCGTGTCAATTCCGCCTCAACGTCTGCGGGCATCCCAATCTCCTTACCCCAGTCAATCCGGTCATGCACACCGCTGTCCGCTAGCCGGATAGCAGTCGCAGCTATTCCCGCCTCGAACGAGCAAGGCACCCGATGAGTACGAACAGCCCACTCCGGCGCGTCCGTCACGAATACGTCCGCCGGCCAACCCGCCGCGTCTCGTGCGCGACGCTGAAGCTCAACCTGAACGTCGTGACGATGCCCGTAATCACCCAAATCGTCAAAGATCGCCACAAGATCAATATCGCTGCAATCGGTAGCTTCGCCTCGAGCGACCGAACCGAACAGCAACACCGTCCCCACACCGGCCCGAACAAGCTCATCAGCCGCACGGCACGCATCTGCCAGCGACGGCGCACGCTCCTTGACTGCTACAGCACCCACAGAACCATCATAAGCCGCCGCTCAGAGACCCCGAACACGCCGACAGATTCCACCCTGAATCTCCCCGGGTTTGTTGGAGGCTCGGTTCTTTGAGAGGATGAAGTGATGCCATGTCAAGGGAGATTAAGGATCCGCTTGCGTATACTGTTTGTATAACACATGCTGTTCCGACAAGATTCAGTGCTAGTCAGATACAGACCCTCGACCGTCTGGTAGAACGGGGCGTTGGCGAGACGCGTTCAGACGTGATTCGCTGCGCCGTTGTCCACATCTCGGTATCTGTGGAATGTGCCCGCGTTGGACAGGCCATCGTGGTCTCCTACAAGACACAACCCCAAAGTGTGGAGGAGGACGCCATGGCCATGGCCAACGCTGTGGCCATGATTGAAGCCGAGCCGTGGTAGCCCAAGGCGAACTGAGGCTCATGGAGAGTCCCGATCGCAAGAGCCGCCCCGCTCTGGTGATATCCGGACTTGACATAATGTGTATTATCGGCGAAGTATGAGGATGGCTTGGCATCTACGAGAAGCCGAACAGCACGACGGGCTACCGCACGGCAACAACGGGCGTCCCGCTGGCACGCTGGAGAGTCCCATCATCTGGCCGCATTGGGGCACTGACAAATCCCTAACAGCACCAGACCTGTCGTTGAGGCGATGTATGTTGGCTATATGGAACTCGGCGCATCCAGAGATGCGGCGCTATGCTGGTGGATGGTCTAGTCATCAAACTAAGTCTTAACAGCAACTGCTGCAGGCTGAGGAGGAGCCCAAAATGGCGGAAATGATCAATGTTCACGAAGCTAAGACCCATCTGTCGAAACTTCTGGAACGTGCCCATGGGGGGGAAGAGATCATCTTGGCGAAGTCGGGCAAGCCGTATGCCCGTCTCATGCCGTTAGCGCTTGGGGGAAGCAGAAAACATGGGCAACTGGCCGGGCGAGTCGTTGGTCCGGAATTTTTTGAACCGCTACCTGAGGATGAACTCAAACACTGGGGATCTCCCTAATGGCTATATTGTTGGATACCCATGTGTTGCTATGGTGGTGGTCGGACGATACGAGGCTGTCGCCTAATGCCCGTGAAGTGCTTGTCGATTCAACAAACGACATCTACGTAAGCGCCGTGAGTGCATGGGAAATAGCCACCAAAGTCCGATTGGGGCGGCTGCCTGCCTTTGAGGATACAGTTTGGCGCTTCCACGAGCTCCTGCAAGAAGCAGCGATGCGGCATCTATCCATTACCTACCTTCATGGGCTTCGTGCCGGTAGATATGAGCAGCAACACAGAGACCCGTTCGATCGGATGCTGGCCGCTCAAGCTGAAATAGAATCCCTCGTGTTGATTACGGGAGACTTCGCGTTTCAAGAATTCCCCGTGCGAGTTCTCTGGTAAAGACGAGAGTGTATTCGATGTGCTTTTCCGGCTATAGCCAGTTCTGTGGCCGAAAAGCCCTTCGGCGTTAGGCCGTGTGTGAGCCCTGCTCAACTTCCGGCGTGGATGGCCCAGCGGGGGCCTGATGAGCACCTGGCTTCTTCTTGCGCATGGCACAACGTATGGTTTGACTATCAGTTCATCTCGTCAGCAAGACAGTCAGTCACGAAGTACAACTACAAGGACTTCATCGTCCCCAAACCAATGAATCAACCCGCATAATGATTGCAGAGAACCGTCTGTTGTCGCTTCCTGGCTCCACTCCCCCAGCGCGCTGAACAACGGCCTGCACGAACTCACCCATCTCCTCGTCGGGAGGTACGAACACGGCCACGTCAGCGATCTTGTCGTCATGGCGTATGTGCTCATTCCACGGTGTTGGCGGGAACCTGGGCAGAGTGAGTGTGATCGGCTGTCGCGAGCGACGACGAGCCACCCATCATGGTTCTGACACACTGTCGCGGTCGCATAGCGCAACGACTACTGTCAGTTCTAGTAAAGAGGTGTGCAAAGTATGCGCTTAGCTGCGTCGACATCGACGAGCCTTGGCAGCCATCGTGCTGCGTGTTTAGCTACTGTCAACCAGACTCGCCGGAGAACGTTGCTAACTGCTTCACCATCAACGATCGGTGTTCAACTTGCTGAGCGCTTGAGTCGTTGCCCGCCACTGTCCGATCGGCTGGTCACAGAGGGAACCAGCTAGCTAAGTGTTTCCGCCCGTGTCCTCCATTGGCGGGCCGCCTGATGCGGACCGCTGATACGGACACTTGCTGGAATACTGTAGGGGTGCCGGGTTCGCACCGCGTCGGCATGAGGAAGGCGGCTCTGTGAGTATCCGTGGTTGCACTGAATTGGACGACGCATGGGGACCCGTGCTGATCGCGGGGCTGGCTGGAATCGCTCAGGCAACGTGCAACGAACTCGCTGAGGCTGCTGGCTGCCCGGTTTCCTTGGTGGCAGATATTGAGGCCGGTCGGCTGCAGCCACATTTTGAGACTCTTGAGCGGATAGCGAACTCGGTCGCGCTGGAGATTCGGATGGGCGTGCGCCACCGTACGGTGCCATCGAGGGTTTCGGATCGCTTAGATCGTGACTTTGACAGGGTCCGCGAGGCGCTCGCCACTGAGAACGATTGGCGAGCCCGTCTGGGCTTGAACCCCGTCGGCCCACCGACGGCGGTGATGCCAAAATGGGACGGCAGCGACCCTGCCCCCAAGCGAGAGTTCAACGCGTGGCCGAACCGAACTGATTTCGGTGGTCATTCTGCGCTCAACATTCGTTACGGCCGCAGTAGTGTGCTTGGCATAGAACGTGTGTGGTTCGCGAGGCGGACTGGGCTCAATCTCACGCAGCTCGCTGATATTGAGTCTGGCCACGTGTCGCTGCGGCTCAACGACACCGAGGCGCTACTTAATCGTGCAGGTCTTGAACAGTACGCGCACATTGAGCCTTACGACGACCACGATGACCAGTTGCATCTAGCTTCGCTCACCCGATCTGGCAATACGAGACCGGTTTTGCAAGCGGTCAGGTCATCCACCGCATGAGTGGCCACGACGAGGCGTTAGATCGGATCGCAGCCGCTTTCAGTAAATTCAACGTTCGCTTTGTTGTTGTCGGTGCCTACGCTTTGGATATCCAACACTACGACATCGGCTACCGAACTGAGGACATTGACATGGCCGTCAAGAACACCGCCGACAATTTTGATGCCCTCTCAAATGCCCTCAAGCACCTAGACGCCCGTATATTCGTGGCCAATGGAAACGACGTTGAGGCGTTTGCGTTCGATCACAACGGCGAGACCCTTCGCGCCAAATCCATGTGGAACCTAGTCTGTGAGTATGGACGCTTTGATATAGCGACACGTTATAGCCCCGACATGACCTACGAGGATTTCTCAGCCAACAGTTGCCCAGTAACTATAGTCGTCGATGGCGAGACTTACTCCGTCCAAGCCGCTGACGTACACGATATTATGCTGTCTAAACGTGCCGCCAACCGACCAAAAGACCGAGACATACTCGAATTGCTTGAAGCCCAGTTACTTCAGCATGCTGATAGTCAGCGTGACGTCAGCCCCTAAGTTCAAGCTCATGGGCTTAGGGGAGGTTACGCTCATCACTTGAGAGGACGCTCACCCACCACGAAGTAAATTGCTCGCCAAGGAACGCGGGCAACTCGACACGAAATTCCCGTGCTTTGACGTGTAACTTGAAGCTCCTTGACGGCTCCGACGCACACAGTCACTGTACATGGTGCATAACAAATAGGTAGTTTGTGGGCCCACCCGGTTTCGGGTCCTCGGATTCAAACCACATAAGGAGATGAGCAATGCAGACATCGACGATGGGCCGACTCGACGGCAAGGTAGCGATCATTACGGGGGGTGCCAGCGGTATCGGCGCCGGTACGGTCCGCCGGTTCGTGCAGGAGGGAGCGAAGGTGCTTATCGGTGACCTTGACGTGGCGAAGGGTGAAGCATTGGTGGCTGAGCTCGGCGACGCGGCCGCTTTCCTCGAGACCGACGTGAGCCAGGAGGAGCAGGTAGCCGCCATGGTGGCCGAGGCCACAGACCGGTGGGGTCGTCTGGACTGCTTGTTCAACAACGCTGGTTTCGGCGGAGCCCTCGGCCCGATCGCCAAGACGACTGTCGACGACTACGACCTGACCATGGACGTCTTGGTGAAGAGTGTGTTCCTCGGCATGAAACATGCGGCACCGGTGATGTCAGCTCAGGGCTCCGGCTCGATCATTTCCACTTCCAGCGTGGCCGGCTTGCGGGCTGGCTACGCCCCCCACCTCTACAGCGTTGCCAAATGTGCTGTGATCCACATGACGAAGTCGGTGGCGTTGGAGCTGGGTGAGCAGAACATCCGGGTCAATGCGATCTGCCCCGGCATCATCGCCACTCCCCTAGCCGCCGGGCGTCCATCGTCCAGCGAGGAGCATATTCAGCAGCTCCGCGACGCAGGAGCCCCTCGCCAGTTGCTAGGTCGAGTGGGTGAGCCAGCCGACATCGCCAATATGGCACTGTTCTTGGCCAGCGATGAATCGGAGTGGGTCACCGGCCAAGAGTTCGTGGTTGACGGTGGCTGGGATGCCGGGCGACCCTGGTCGGTGTGGCCAAAGTTCGCCCGAATGGAACGACCGATTCGCCATCACCGCCCACCGGGGCGTTGAACGCTGCGTCGCTGGTTTCTAACGGCACCCTGGACCCAACTGCCAACGATTCGGGAAGGTCAACAGTTCAGGAAGGCTCGAAGCGACCAGCTCCGAAGCTTAGGTGATTCGAGTTCGTAGCTCCTCGAAGTAGACTTCGTCGGCTGCAACAGCGCTCGGCGATTCGAGAACTTCAACCAGCAAAGCTCGAATTTGGACCCGATCACGGTCATGCCGAATCAACTCCTGAACGTACTCGCTGGTCGTGCCGAATTCCTGGCGACTGACCTGGTCATCCATACAATCTTCGTCTGGTACAGGTGTCGGCGATAATTCAGACATCTAGCCGTCTTTCTTGCCAGACCCTCTCATGGCACACCCATTGGCCTTCAGAATACTGCCAAACAGCATTACTATGGCCACGAACGTCCTCCTTCAGCCCAGTAAATCGGCCTGAAGAGACCAGCCAGACAGAATCAAGCCCTCGAAGATCGACGAGAATGTCCTCTTTCCTAGCTAGCGGAGGTGTCTTGGATTGAGCCCAGGCAGCCGCGCTGCGTCCCATGATGCCTTGAAGCCAGATAAACAGGTGCGCTTCCTTAGCGCCATTTCTCTTGGCATTCTGTAGCTTGCACCTGTTATCTCTAATATGTATATGCTCCTCGGCAACTGCCGCCAAGTCTTCCATGCCGAACGGCGACGCTTCAGTCCACGGTGGTTGTATCCATATCTCACCGCTACACTCAGGGTTATTTGGACGCCAGCCTCGGGCAATTTTGACATTTAGAGCGCGCAGTTTTTTGCAAGTATCCGAATCAGCTTCAGTCTCTTGCCATGGCCTAAGTCTAATTTCGTCGACTGATTGATTCTGCTCTGCTTCATTCAGAATCGGTTCGATCAATTGCCGAATGTGACGGAGCCGTGCCGTCGAGAAGGCATCAATTTGCCAATAGAGGTTTAGCGATTTAGTCACGATGGGATTTTTGTTCTCATCTTCTATTTCACTAAGAAAAGCTGCCCGTTTCTCATCCGTGTCAGAAGTTACCTCGACGCCGACTCGGGCACCGTCTCTGAGTACAATATCCAGGTCGTGCATGTTGTTTACGCCACCGACATCTTTTGGATCCCACCGTACTGCTCGCAAAATCGAGGTGAGTAGCTCGCCAGCTCGTTGCTCTTCGTAGCGAAGTTCATGTTTGCCTTCTTCAGCTGCTCTCATTTGGCAAAACTCATCTAGAGTAATATTCAAGCCCATCGACTGCTATCCTTGCCTTGAATCGGTGTGCGTGTTCGGCGATCATGATACAGGTCTGCTAGTAGCTGGCGCTACTTCACATGCGCGCTGTATCCACAGGGCTTGGGTGTCACTACGCGCGTAGAACGATGGTTTGTGCTTCAGCGTCGTATTGGTAGTGTGGCAGGGTTTCAGCGGATATGAGTTCGATGGCTTCGTTGATGAGAGGGAGCGGCACGTCAAACCATTCCGTCGCACTAGCTTGCTGCCCATCTGGTATCTCGAACCACATGTCCATTCTTGCGCTGGCGAAGAAGGAATGCAGCATCGTTTCGACCCTCCTTGCCGAGACCGCAGGCAGACGGTATTCGGCCCTGATCTCAACTGGTGAGCACATGAACATCGTGTCCTTCTCAGCGCCAGCTATCCGGTTCTCGGTCCGTATCCGACCGAAGTGGAGCACGCTCAGGGGTGGCTGAGTCTCGCCGGTGCCACCGAAATTGAGCTATTAGGCTGGGACAGTCCCGACTGGGTCGCTGCGGCGGCTAAGATGGTGGAAGACCGGCTTGTGTCCACAGCTAGATGGTGCAGCGACGTGTGGCAACAGTCGTGGTCTGGGGTAGCCGCCGGTCAGATGGCTGCTGCCGTTTCGGTAGCCGCGCAGGGGGACACCGACCCTGAAGACTGGCTGTGGTCCCCGTTCGGTGAACCTATCCTCGGTAACTCCGCCCGTCTCGAAGGGTCACAGAGACATTTGGCTCACATGGCGCTGCTTGAAGGCAGGTACGGGAAACCGGCGCACACTCACGAAGAGCTGTTACGCACTGCAGAAGAGCACGCCAAGAGTCTTGCTGAGCAGGCAAGAACTGAAGCGCGAACTGTGTTGCAGCGACGTGAAAGGCTGCTGCTGCGGGCACCAACACTGTTACACACCGCTGAACATGAACGCACAGACGAAGCTATGCGCGCCGCTGAAGACACAGTTCGGGCGTTGCACGCAGCGACACTGGATTTGTTGATTTTTTCGTCGGAAGCGTCACCTTTGGACGCTCCGTCAGCGATAGACGCTACCGTAGCGGTCACAGTAAACACTTGGCTCGTTGAGGGCTGGAAGTTCTGGGTTTATGACCGGATAGCCACATTTTTGGGCGGTTTACATCCTGAGGAACGTCCCGTCAACAGTTTACTGCTATGGATGGTAGCCGATTTGATGGCCCGCAACGCCTTCTATTCGACAGCGGCGGACAGCGACGAACAGGCAGCAGCCGAAACGTTGAGGCTTCGCGTTTTTGGGGGGTGGGGTGGGTTGAGGGTCCCTGTGTAGGGGTCGAGGCCGTGGGGGGATCGGTGTTTGGAGAACGCCGAACCCTGGAGGGCCTCGATGGTGAAGGATGCTATTTGTTCGCGGTTGTGGTTGCCGCACGTTGAGGTGGTTGGGGTGTTGGTCGACACGCCCGATGAGCTGGTGGCAGCCGTTCAATCCAGGGAACGTCGCCCGCTGTGCCCAAACTGTGGTCAGCGCTGTGGGAGGGTGCATGACAACCGTGACGTGAAAGTTCGTGATCTGGATAGTTCTGGTCGTTCGGTGACGTTGGTGTGGAAACGGCGCCGCTTGATCTGCGACGCCTGCGGTGTGCGGTTCAGTGAGCACAACGCAACATTTGAGGGTCGCCTCACAGCGCGCTTAGCGCGTCAGCTGGTCACCGACGCGCGTGACATGACCATTAGCGCGGTAGCTCGCCGTTACGGGCTGAGCTGGCACACGATCATGGCACTAGTGCGCACTTATGCGGGTGTGCTAGGGCGTAACCGCCGCCAGCAGCGCTGCCGGTTGTTGTTAGTGGATGAGACGTCCATACAGCGCCGCCACCGCTACGTAACCGTGCTGGTGAATGGTGATACTGGTGAGGTGCTGGCTATGGTCGCGCACCGCAACAAAGCCGCACTTACAGCGTTTTTCGTTGCCCAGGGGTATCGCTGGTGCCGCGGTATGCACACTGTTGTGTCTGACGGCTCAACTGCTTACACCCAAGCAATACGTGAACACATCGGTCACGCCCGTCACGTACTGGACCGGTTCCATGTCATCAGATGGTTCCAAAACGGCCTGGTTGCGGTCAGACGCGACATTCAACGCCAACCAGACGGTGTCAAGCCCAGATTCGATCCTGACGTGTTCGGTGCCAGGTTCTTGCTGCTACGAAGACCTGACAAACTCAGCGCGGCTGAACACGAACGACTCGACCGGCTGTTCAGCGCTCACCCCAGACTGAAAACAGCGTGGGACGCTCTCGGTGAGTTGCACAACCTGTACCTCGCTGACGACCACCAAGGCGCTCTAGAAGCCCTAGATCGGTTCTGTGACCTCTACAGCACCGGCGACATACCCGAGTTCGACGAAACTGTTGACACGCTCGTCAACTGGTACCCCGAAATCTTGAACTGGCACCACACCAGCCGACCCTCAAACGGCCGTATCGAAGGCGCCAACAACCTGCTCCAAGTCCTACGCCGCACAGCCCACGGCTTCACCCAAATCATCAACTTCGAAGCACGCAGCATCCTACTCATCTAACCTCAAACCACCGAACCCAACACCCCCACCCCCAAAAAACGCGAAGGGCCACGAACTTTCACATCGCGGCTGTCATGCACCCTCCCACAACGCATCCCGCAGTTCGGGCAAAGCGGGCGACGTTCGCTGGATTGAACCGCTACCACCAGCTCATCGGGCGTGTCGACCAACACCGCGATCACCTCAACGTGCGGCAACCAAAACCGCAGACCAATAGCATCCTTCACCATCGAGGCCCTCCAGGGAACGGCGTGCTCCAAACACCGATCCCCCCACGGCCTCGACCCCTACACAGGGACCCTCAACCCACCCCACCCCCCAAAAACGCGAAGCCTCAACAACTCGGCTCGTTCCGCACCAAAACAGCCCTCGATCGCGCCTTTCGACTACTACGCGGTGATACCACCAGCCGCGCTGTGGTCGCCCGTGACCGCATCAAAACACTACGAACGCTGCAACGCACTATCGACAGCCTCACAGCCGACATCCGCGACGCTGTCGAAGCCACTGGAACAACTCTGCGCGAAATTGACGGTATCGGTCACCTCACCGCAGCTGAGATCCTCACCGAAGTCGGTGACCCCACACGCTTTGGCACCAAAGCCAAATTCGCGATGGCTAACGGCACCGCCCCCATCGAGGCCAGCTCCGGACGCGTCCGGCGGCACCGACTCAACCGCGGCGGTAACCGCCAACTCAACAAAGCCATCCACACCGCCGCCATCGCCCAAATCGCCCACCACCACACCCAAGGACACCACTACTACCAACGCTGCGTTGAACGCGGCAAAACCAAACGAGAAGCCATCCGAGCCCTCAAACGACGCATCTCAGACCGCATCTGGACCCACCTACGCACCACCCACTTGACATAGAAGCTCACCTAGACATCTACGCCACCGGCCAGATCATCTACGCCGCAATTTGGGTCTCTGCACTCATCCGCAGGGACCCTCAACGTCCCACATCCCACCAAAAACGCGAAGACTCAGCTAGTCTGCCGCTCCAAAGTTCTGTGTGTAATAGGTCCCTACTATACCAACTCCTATATGTGTGAAGTTCGGATCGACCATATTTCTATAGTGACCCGGACTGTTTTTCCAACCGTTGAAGGCAGATTGCACGCTTACGTAACCCCAAGCTATGTTCTCACCTCCACCCCAAAAGCCGGGTGGATATTGTTCGAAAAAGCGCGGATTGTGGTGAAACTGGCCAGTCTCTGCCATATGTTGAGACCATGCACGGGCCACCGCTGCTAGTCCGTCGTGATTGGCGAGTGGTTCCAAGCCCAGACTATTGCGCAAATCGTTGACGAGGGACAGCATCTCAACTTCTTCTGCTATAGAGCCAGCTTTCAAGTCTGGATCAGCGATAGCCGCCGTAGTTGTCGTCGTGCTAGTTGTCGTGGTGGTAGCGATCGTCGTAGTCGTTGTTGTGGTGGTAGTAATCGGCGTGATTCCGAGCCGCTTGGCCTCTTGGCCCACCTGTTGCGCTGTACCCCAGCGGTCAGAACCGGCGATGCGCAGCAAGGTGCGGTGCGCGATTTTGGTGGCCGGTACTGCATCATCGCCACCAACCACATAGCCACGTGCGTTAGCGGCATCAAGGCGAGCTTCTTGTATCTGTGAAATCTCCGCGTTGCGCGCTCCGGCGAGAATCACACAAACAGTGCCTATAACACCTGCCAAAGTAACCGCACTATAGATGTCAGACTGGGCCGCGGTGTCTGAAGCAACCACGACGGGCACTTGACCGGCACAGTCAGAACTGAACCAGCCTTCACCGCCTCTGATGTGTGCGCCAGCTGATCTCACCGAACCCGACTTGGACGGCGGATTTGGAACGTCCATAGGGTCAGTGCCGACCGCCACAGCGCCAATCGGTTGTGCGGTAATCCAGCGATCGGCGCCTGCGATACGTATCATTGCGCGGCCAGTGGTCTTTGCGGCCGGTACCGCCGCATTGCCACCAACTACATAGCCTCCCTCGTTTGCGGCTTCAAGGCGCTGCTGTTGCGACTGGGATATGTCCTCGTCACGGGCCCCAGCTAGGATAATGCAACGAGTACCCACGGCTGCAGCGAGCGTAACCGCACTGTAAAAGTCTGACTGAGCCGCTGCATCTGATCCAACCACGATGGGTAACTGGCCTTCACAATCGGAATCAGTCCACGCCTCAGCGCCCGCAAGGTATGCGCCGCTGGATCGCGCACCCACGGAGGCAGGAGCAGGTATTAGCAACACCGCAATAAGGGCAGCCGCTGCTGCCACTGCAACACATCTCGCCACGAAGCCACTCTTCACACTTACCTCCCTGATCCAATACAATCGTCATCGCTAATGGACGCAGAAAGACCAAGGAAAGCGCGGTAACCTAGTTGCTCTCAAGGCGTCGGTTGTTGATCTCCCTCATCGTACCTTCCACCGGATTCGTCTTATGGAGACAACAAGACCCCTGTAGCAATTGGCATCTATCGCGAGACCGCTGCAGTGCTGGGTTGATGGTTCAGATGTCTAGGGCGTGGCCGTAGCTGGCGCTGTGCGCGATTATGAAGTTCTTTCTTGGCTCTACGGCAGCGCCCATCATCACCTCGAAGGCTTCTTGCGCTGCTTTGGCGTCGCCAACGCTGATCTTGCGCAGCAGCCGTGTCTGCGGATTAAGTGTGGTCTCGTAGAGTTCGTCGTCATCCATCTCGCCGAGGCCTTTGAAGCGCGTGAGTCGGTAGCGCCGCCCAGCCGCATCTAACTCGCTAGTCAGCGCGGCTCGCTGCGTCTCGGAATAGACGAAGCGCTTTTCTTGGCCAATGGTGAAGGCGTGGGTCGGTGGCTGGGCGGCGTAGACGCGCCCGGCATCTAGCAATGGTCGCATGTAGTGATACACAAGTGTCAGTACCAGGCAGCGAATGTGGCTGCCGTCCACATCCGCGTCGGCCAACAGCACCAGACGGCTGTAACGCGCCTGATCCAGGTTGAACTCAGGCCCCGAACCTCCCCCCATGGCGGTGAACATCGCAGCCGCCTCGGCGTTGTCCAGCACGGCCTTGACGCTGCCTTTACCCGCGTTCACCACCTTGCCGCGCAACGGCAGCACCGCCTGCCAAGAACTGTCGCGTGAGCGCTTGGCGGGCCCGGCCGCAGAATCGCCCTCCACAATCAACAGCTCACCACCAGGGTGCAAACGGCAATCAGCCAGCTTGGCAGGCATGCCACTGGAACCCAGCGATGCCGCCTTGCGTCGCTCATCCAGAGAGCGGCGTGTGGTAACCCGGTTCACTACCGCATCGGAAATCTTGTCAAGCACGGCCTTTACATGAACGCGCTTACTGGTGGCCGAAGTTCCCGAAAACCAGTCGCGCAAACCGTCGCGCACCACGTTGTTGACTATCCGCTGCACTTGGGGAGTACCCAGCTCACGCTTTGTTTGACCCCGAAACTGTGGTTCGGCAAACGTCACCCGAACCACCGCCACAAGACCCTCCTGCGCATCTTCTCGCTGGGCGCGAGCGTCGGTGCGCAAGCGGCGCAGCTTGCGCAGATCCGCATCGGCCAATGCACCGTTCACAGCGGTAGTGAGTGCTCGCTCAAACCCCGCAACATGGGTGCCGCCCTCGGGTGTTGGAATGGTGTTGACGAAGCTCACAATGCGAGGCTCAAACGACGTGTTCCAACGCATCGCTACTTCTACCTCGCAGTGCCGGACAACCTCAGATAACTGGCCATCAACAGGCACCTGTTCGGTGAACTCGTCACTGCCGTGTAGCTGAATGAGACCCCCCACTGGCTCAGCTTCGCCTTGTTGCTGTTCGACAAAGTCAGCCAAACCGCCCGACGACATCAACTCCTCAGACACAATGGGCTCGCGGCGGCGATCGGTCAGCGCGATCTTCACTTTGGGAACCAGGAAACACGTTTGTTCGATACGTTCGCGCACCTGCGCGTAGCTGATCTCGGCGTCCGCATCGAAAACTGCTCCATCGGGCCAGAACCGAACCCGGGTGCCCGTGCGCTTTCTCGGAACCTTGCCCACAATCTCAAGCGAATGCCCGCGGCGGAACCTCCTGGCCGCATCGGTGATGCCGGGCTCTCGGTCTTGGAACTCGAGGCGATGAGTGCGACCATCGCGGTCAACCTCAACTACGAGCCGCGACGACAACGCGTTAACCACCGAAGCGCCAACACCGTGCAAGCCACCAGAAGCGCCATAAGCGCCACCGCCGAACTTGCCACCAGCGTGCAACTCGGTGAACACCACTTCTAACGCAGTGATCTCGCCGTCCTTGATGTCAACCGGAATACCGCGTCCCTGGTCGGCGACCTCATAAGAACCGTCATCGTGCAGTGTGATCTTGATCAGATTGCCGTGCCCGGCGGCTGCTTCGTCCACCGCATTGTCGATGATCTCCCACAGCAGATGAGTCAGGCCCCCCGAGCCGGTTCCGCCGATATACATGCCGGGCCGCTTACGAACCGCGTCCAGCCCTTCAAGTACCTCAATGGAATCGGCGTCGTATCGCTCACCATTGGCTCGTTGTGCGGCCGCCGCAGCCTCAGCGATACTCATGCAAACCTGCTCATGCGAATCGGTCCTGACCGAGGGCGACGATTGCTGGCCCTGCCTGCTGGGAGCGCAAGTTCCGCTTAGTGGGCTCTAGTTCGGGCCGTATTGGCGTGGGGTCAAGCCGCTTAGCGTCATCCTCGCAAGCCACAATGGCAGCTATTTGGCGGTCCACACCGATCCACGCGTACCTAACACAAGTTTCTAGGCCAGCGAATCGAACAGTCGGCGAGCCAGCGGTACCTCGACGCTGGGCAGATATTTCTGAAATGGGGGTCACCTTGAGGCGGCCTTCGTCAGTGACAGCAACAGCGAGCGAACCGAACTCGGTCTGTGCCGCCGCCAATACTGCAGCCCCAGCAGCCAGCTTCATAGCTCTCACTCCCCCGGCATCCCTACCTCTGGGGGGAAACTCATCGCATGCGGTGCGCAACACATGGCCGGTAGTGGACATCACGGCCAGTTCACTCCCGTCAGGTGCCTCAATGGCTGCAACCAGCCGGTCGCCATCTGGCAGCCTCATAGCCGAAGTTCCGTCGCGCCTCGCCAACAGCTCCGTGGTGTCCATGCGCTTCGCTACCCCGCTTCGACTTACCAACGCGAGGTGCCCACTGATGGATTCAGAACTACTGGACTCGGCTGAAAGCAGTGTCAGGATTCGCTCTCCGCGAGACAGATCAAATACCTCACTTTGGAGAGTGCCGCGGCTGCCGCGAAGCATTTCGGGAACATCGCTGACCTGTGCGGTGAACAGTCGCGCCCGGTCAGTCAGTGCAGTCACCCGCTCTAGATCGGGCACGGTTACCGCTGCGGTGAGTACGTCGTGGCGACCGGGCTTGGCTACTAGCGGGTCCTCGGCGTGGCGACGCCCGACGAGGCCCGACGTTGACAGCGTCACAGTGCTGACGCGATTGGCTCGGTTAGCTGCGGTGAAGTCGTCACCCGCGGTTGCACTATTGGCGAACAAGACACCGCTAGCTGGGCCTGCGCTGGTCGACTTAGCCGCATCGTGCGCTAGTCGTTGAGCTTCCTCTTCCACTTCGGTGCGGTCTGCCAGCCTGCTGCGGCGGGCCGAACCTAGCTGGGCGACCAGCTCGTCAAGCTCATCGGCCAAGATTCTGCGACGCCGATCATCGGATTCCAGCGTGGCCCGATGAGCATCGATGGCGGCAAGCAACTCCGTCAACTCCGCACGTAGCTTCTGGGTTTCTAGGGCCGTCAAACGCCGTAGCTGCATATCCAGTATGTGGTTGGCCTGTATCTCGGTCAGGCTCAACTGCCCTATCAACCCGGCACGGGCCGCGCCCACATCGGCAGCGCCGCGGATAATGGCGATTACTGTGTCAATCGCATCCAGAGCTATGAGCAATCCCTCCACGATGTGCGCACGCTCGAGCGCCCGGTCCAGCCGGTACTGAGTCCGTCTCACGATGACACTGAGTCGATGGGCTATGTACTGCTCGCACAACTCCCGAATACCCAATGTCTGGGGCACCCCGTCTACCAAGACCACGTGGTTGAGACCGAACGATTCCTCCAGCGGCGTCCTTCGCCACAGTTCGGCTAGCACCAGATGTGGGTTGACATGGGGCTTGCATTCGATCAGCAGGCGCATCCCGCTGGTGCGGTCCGACAAATCGGTGACATCGCTGACTTGATCCAGTTGGCCCGACTTCATCATGTCGCGAACCTTGGCGAGCACACGCTCGGGGCCCACCATGTAGGGCAGCTCAGTTACCACTATGGCTTGTCGGGTGGCAGTTATGCGCTCGAAATGGACTGAAGCTCGGATGCGCACCGAACCGCGCCCGTGCTCGTAGGCCTCGGCGAGTTGCTCGTCGCACACGATGACGCCACCGGTGGGAAAGTCCGGCCCCGGCATCATTTCCATTAGCGCAGTGATGTCCGGTTTGCGCTTAGGTCGGCGCAACACCAGCTTGATGGCCGCTACCACCTCGCCCAGATTGTGGGGAGCCATGTTGGTTGCCATACCCACCGCGATTCCGCTCGCACCGTTGACAAGCAAGTTCGGTAGCAGCGCGGGCAAGCATGAGGGTTCAAGCCTTTCACCATCGAAGTTCGGCACCAAATCGACTGTGTTCTCGTCGATGTCAGCCACCATCGTCATCGCGGCGGCTGTGAGTCGGGCCTCTGTGTAGCGGTACGCAGCCGGCGGATCATCGAGGCTGCCGAAGTTCCCTTTCGGTTCTACCAATGGCACCGACATGGCGAATTGCTGACCCATGCGGACCATGGCCTCATATATGGCGCTGTCGCCGTGGGGGTGATATTTGCCCATCACTTCGCCGACAACGCCCGCTGATTTGCGGAACGGCGTTCCGGGTCGCAGGCCTAGGTCGTTCATGACATACAGGATCCGGCGTTGAGCTGGTTTGAGTCCGTCGCGAACATCGGGAATCGCCCGTGCTGTGGTAACCGACAGCGCGTAGGGCATGAACGAGTTCCGCATTTCATCTGCGACATCGGTGTCGTGTATCTCACGAGCAATCTCGGTCGGTGCGGCCATCGTGTGGAACCCTTTCGGCGACTAATCGGCAACTATTTGGCCACTCGCAGCACAGCAGATGGGCGAGCGTGCATGCCACCACGCCATCCATGTTCCGCCCTGCCAAGCGGCGCAACATCAGCCAGTCTGGGAGAGTACGACCCCAATAGCGGCGTGTCCGGTCAATTTGGGGCTCGGGTCAGCTTTTGGTTCTGCTCAGTTTCGGGTAGCGGCAGTCTCGACTGTCCCCTCAATTGTCCCAGGTTCCCGGGCGTCTTGTCGTTGCCGGAACGCTACGGGCTACCATTTGGCGAGTGTTGAGCTACGGCGAAGCGTTAGTGAAGGCAGTGTCGGTGGCGGCACTGTGAGCCGACGTATTGACGTCGAGTTGACGAGTCGGCGTGATGACGGTTCGTGGACCTGGCGCGCTGCGGGAGCGAAGCAGCCCAAGGGTGTGCTTGACGGTGCGCTGCTGCCGCAGGGCGCTACGGCGGGTGACGTGCTGCGAGTTGATGCCGACTTTGATGTGGACGGCATATTCGTCACTCAAGTGCTGCCGCCAAAGGCGCGCAGCGGTCGGCCTCCGAGCGAGCGCATTGAACTACTGGGAACTCGTGAGCGAGATGTGGCGCCATCCGACGGTGCTGGTACCTCTGGCCGCCGCGACCGCAAGCGCAACACCGACGACAAGCAAAAGCGCAGTCGCCGCTCCGATGGAGACACACGCACTAAGAAGCGCAAGCGTGACGACGGTCGCGGCGACCGCGACGGTGACTCTGAGGCTGAACGGAATGCTGCGCAGCGCGAGTCTGAGAAGTCCGGTGGGCGCCGAAAGCGCAAAGACACACAGTCCGGAGACTCGAGGCCCAGAAACCGAAACACCGCAGACTCAAGTCCTAGAGACTCGGCGAAGGACGGGGCTTCTTCACGGCCTAAAGCGCGCAAGTTGCGCCCAGGTCGTAAGCACCGAGACGCACTCATCGCCTCGTTGCCAGATGAACACAAGATCGTCGCTGAACAGCTTGCTCGCGGCGGTCTTGCTGCGGTGCGGGACGGAATAGCGGAGCAGAACCGCAAAGCGGCCGCCGATGGGGCGCCTGAAGTGCCAGCAGAGGGCCTAGTGGCGCTCGCCGAGTCGTTGGTCACAAAGGTGCAGATAGCAGAGTGGCGTGATCGGGCCGATGCAGCGATTGCAGGCCTTGAACGAGTGGACTTGCGTGAACTTCGCTCAGTGCTGGTGGCCGCTGAGGACTTTGCCCGCGACGCGCAAACACGTGAGCAGGCAGACAAGATTCGGGAAGGGTTGGATCAACGTTTGGAGCGGAGTCAAAACGAGTGGCACGAAGAGTTGCGCGCAACACTCTCCCAAGAGCGTGTTGTGCGAGCGCTGCGACTCAGTTCTCGACCCCCCAAAGCGGGCGCGCCATTGCCACCCGACATTGCCGAGCGGCTGACAGAGCAGGCGAACGCGGCCCTCGGCACTGGTAACTCCCAGCATCGGATCGCGGTAGTACTTGATGCAGTGGCGTTCTCCCCGATACGGCCCTACATCATCTTGCCGAGTGTCCCCTCAGAACCCACGCAGGAGCTGCTGGAGGTCGTGCGCAAGGTGGCCAATCGGTTGCCCGAGATTGCTGGAGCATTCGGGATTGATCCTTCACCACCGAAACGCCGGAACCAAGATCGTCGCCGTGACCGCACTGCGGATGCTGACGCAGCCGAGGGGCCGGATGCCAGCGCGGATACAGATGCGAGCGCAGACGCAGACGCCAGCGCTAATGCGGACACTCCTGGGCGTGAGCCAGATGGTGAGGCGAAGGGCGACGAAATAGCAGCCGAGGGCTCAGTGGACGAGGTCTCAGTAGACGATGTCTCAGTTGAAGGCGACGTAGTTGAGTCAGCCGCCCAGGACGTGCTGGTTGAGGAACTCGCGCATCCCTCCTGACAGCGCCAGCGAGCCTGACCTGAGTTCGGCGAAGTCTACGAATCGGGCCTCTGCGGCGTCGTCGCCCGCTATCGGCACTGCGTCTGAAGCGCACTCCACTGCAAAATCCAATATGACGAAGTGCCGAGCGTCGCTGATGTGTTCGGCCACGCCAATGAGATCACCGCATCGCACCTGTAGTCCGGTTTCTTCGGCTAGCTCGCGTTCAACTGCGCAGCTCAGACTTTCCCGGGGTTCGACGCGTCCACCGGGAAACGCCCACAGTCCCACCGCAGGCGGTTGTCCTCTGCGTATCAGCAATACTGATTCGCCTCGTACCGCGACGCCGCCCACACAGACCTGGGCCGTTGGTTTGTTCACGGCCGCTTAAGGGCAATTCGAGGCGGCGGCTCCCCTTGAGGCACTAGCGGTCGGTGCAGAACTAGCAGCCGTGCGGTGAATCCAAACGTCTCAAAGAAGTTCTTGGTGGCACGGTTGCCGGGCAGTGCCATTGAGTCAACCCCAACACAATTCCGCTGCTCACACCAGCGCAGCGCTTCACCGATCAACGTCTCCCCCACTCCGACATCGCGGGCATCAGCGGTCACAAACAGATCAGTGATGCGACCGAGTCGATCTCCCGAAGCCAGCGATTCCACAGCGACTGCGACGTAACCCACCGGTGCCTGGTCTATACGTCCTACCCACACTGCCTGATCAGGATCAGCGAGAGCCGCCCGGAAACTGTCTAGATGAGGCGCCGTGCGTACCTCGCGGCGCGACCAGACCCAACCGCCACGCCCATCGGCCTGCTCGGCTACACACTCCGCGGTCATGTCCGCTAAAGCCGCCAGGCAGCCAACGGTTGCTCTCGCCGCTGTTACCTCCACGGACTAGCACCGCGTGGGCTCGAGGCGATACGAGTAAGTGCCACGCCCATTAGAGCTGCGCTGCCGACCGCCGACGCTGAGCGGCTTGCTCGGCGCTCAGACGTCCCAGGGCACTCTCGGACAAGTCCACATGGGTCAACATCGCAGCCACGGCCCGATGGCCCGCAACTTCGCCTATCTGCTCATACATGGAGGCGACGATACGCCGGTAGTCCTCGTGGCCTTGAGGCTGGGAACGTAGTTCGATTAGGTGCATCGCCTCGCGGGCATTGAACTGCATGCTGTAGCGCACCCGATAGGCCATGGAAACGGCGTAGGAGGCTTCCACTGGACCTACCGCCTCTAGCAGTGCGCGGTACAGCTCGGCTGACGATTCCATAGCGTCGTCATAAGGTCCGCCGCCACCGGCAGCATCGACCTGGGTTGGAACGGTGTAGCCGTGTTGCGGCGTGAGCGGCTGCCATTCGATTGTCAGCATGCGATGTCGCTGCAAGTCGCGAAAGCTGCCGTAGTCGGCGAGCACGTCAAATCGGTAGTCGATGCGTTCTAGCCCGCGGCCAGGCCGGTGACGGCGATTGGAGCGCTCCCCTACATATCGCTGCACGAGGTCTCGTCTTTGAGTGTCTGTCATCTGTGCGACGCGAACCGTTATCTGCGACTCTGAAAGGTCCGTATAGGGGTACAACATTGCCGCGATCATCTTGTCTTCGCCTGCGGGGTCCCAGTCAACCAAGACCACTTCTGGTGCGGGCTCGGGTGCCTCGTCGGCGAATAACTCGTGAGCAAGATCCTCCATAGCCGCGTGGTTGGCTTCGCGGTAAGCCGACCACTTGAGGCCGCGCTCAGGCTGGTCTACGCGGCGCAAAAAAGAGGGAATGACCTTGCGTAGTTCGGTCAGCATCATGTCGGCATAGCTGCGCGCCTCAGGCAGCGGGTGTGCTCTCATTCGTAGCAGCAGTGCCTCATAGGCCTGTCCGCTGCCAAATATGCCCACGTTGGACAAGCTGGCCGCTGGCAGCAAGCCTCGGGCGGTATCGAATGCTTGTGCGCGAATTGCCCGGCGGTGTGCGAGGTCTCCTCCCTTGGAGGAGCTAGTTGACTTGGTATTGCTGGTGGGCCCATTGTTGCTGGTGGGCCCATTGTTGCTGGTGGGTCCAGTGTTGCTGGTGGGCCCAGTGTTGCTAGCAAGTGCCGTGTAATTCTCGGTTAGCCACGCAGTCATGCGACGCACCATTTCGCCGTAGGCATCAAACAGAGCGTCCACATCTCCCACGTAGCGCGCTCCTACCGAAGAGCCGGTCACTCCCGCTGGCCGGTGGTAGCGATAGCGACCCTGCACACGCTCGTCGTAAGCCAGATAGCGGGTTGACTGTTCGAGGTACGACATAAGGCGCCCTCGTTCCAGCACCTTGGTGAGCAGATTCGAGGCCTGTTCGCATGCAAGGTGAACCGCCCCTAACTGCGCCACGGAATCGTCGCCGTATTCCACGAAGACGCGCTGGTACAACTGCTCGGCGCGTGCGACACCAGCGGTGGCATCGATCGTCTCATCGCCGGAGATGTCCAGGTCATCTACGAACTCATCTAGCAGCAGCCGCCGCAGGCTCTTGTGTGTCCTGGAGTAGCGGGCAAACAAGGCCCCTTTCACCACTTCGGGGAGGTTCACGAGAGCAAACACCGGCTGATCCAGGTTCGTCACGTACCGCCGCAGCACGTCTTGTTCTGCAGGCGTGAACGTCTCGCTGGTGTAGTAGTTCACCGGTGCTTCTGTTTCCGGTGCTTCGGCTTGATGGGCGTCACTGCTAGTTGATGGTATGGGCCTTAGCCGGACTGCGAACGGATAGGCGCAGCGCTCACCCTGCGGCGCTCAATATGCGATCAAAGTCCGACCAGCGTGCGATCAGTATGCGATCTCAGCAGCATCGGGCAATATGGCGAGCGTCAGCGCGCAATATCGACCGACCCGCTCGCCATCAAGCCATACCGTGAGCGGATGATCAAACTGGTAGTCCACGCGTTGAACGCGCTGCACCGCAATGGCTGGATGCGGCAAGTGGGTGCCCGACGGTAGGCGGCGTCGTGCTAGCACTCGCTGGGCCGCGCTGAGCGCAGCTTGATTCAAACCGGTGCTAAGCACGTGCAGGCGTCCGTCGTTGGGATGGGCAGCCGGTGCGATGCGCCAGTTGCCGAGCATTTCGGAGCTCATTGCTGCCACAATCGGTCCGCGCCACCACCCCTTGCGCGCAACTACGCCGATGCATGACCAGTGAGTCTCGCCTTCGGCTGTTACTTCTATGAGATCGATCGGTGCCCTTCTGGCATGATCGCCACGAAGGCGCTCGGCGCCGCCGGTAGGTGCCCCAACGACGCGCCACAAGTCGCCTCCAGCCAAGCCGATGGGCGTAGGCGGCGCGCTCCCCAACTGCTGGTTCGTGACCAAGCGTCGTAGCTCTGTGTTGCTATAGGCAATAGGTGCATCTTCGGGGAGTGCAGCAGCGCTTCCCCATGGTTGAGAGTGTCGGACAATCACGAGAGTCTGCGAATACGCGTCGACACAGACATAGCGGCGAAGCCGTCATTTGTCGCTGGTGTCACAGGTGTTGACACGCAGACATCGGCGACGCGTGTCGCAGCATTAACCACACCACGGTCCAGCGCCAAGCGAGCAACGATGGCTGCGCGTCGAGTGCTGGGTTGTAGGGCTATGTCTGAGACTCGGTCCACCAGATCAATTAGCTGGCGTACCTGTCGGACGAAGTCACCCGCGGGCGGTGTTTGGTGGCCCGAAACGTCTCCGTGGTGCAGATCGGCATAGGGCGTTCCGTTTGCCCAGGCGTACGCGGTGGCCAAGAATGAGGCATCCGGCGAGCGAGATACGGGTACGCCATGAGTACGTTCGGCGTTGGCGACTTGTGCCGCCAGGTCGAAAATGTGTGCGGTTCGCTCCCGGGAATCGTGGTCGGGGTAGCGGGGCGCTGGCGCTGGCTGGCTGCTGCGATGCTCATAGGTCAGCACCGATACCAAGCCCGCGAGCTGCGGAGGCGCAACGCCGTCAAAAACACCATCGCGTAGGCACAACACGGTGAGCAGGTCTGATTCATGGAACACTGCAGCTAGGCAGTCACCGGTTGGCGTCAGCGACCAGCCGTCTGCACAGCCAAATGTGTCCAAAACTCTGCCAATTGCGTCAAGCTGGCGTGCTAGACCTCCTTTGGCCAGCTTGATCTGGTTCTTTAGATGGTTCACCTTTGCAGATGTCTTGTCAGCTAGGCGTTCCGCCTCACGCACAATCCGATGGCCGTGCGGTTGGGCAAACTTGTTGTGTCGCTGATGACCCGAGTCTGGGCTCCGGCTGCGCGTTGAGCGGTGGGGTCCCGAACGACGCCGACCGCCTCCTAGAGCTCGTACACGCGCACGAGCCGCGCGCAGCGCTGCGCTTTCATCCTCAAGCTGTGCAGTCCACTGTTGGACGCGACGACTGGCGCGCCACTGAGCGAATGATCGCTGCAATAGCTCTACAGCTTCATCACGTGTCCGGCGGGCCATGAGATTGGCGATCATGTTGTAGGTCGGTCGGAAAGACGATTCGAGTTCGAAATCGGTACTCGCCACCAAGCGGGCCGTTTCTGCCAACGGCATCTGTGGTTGCCACAAGGTGTAGGCGTAGCCCACCTCATCAATGCCGCGGCGACCGGCGCGACCGGTGAGCTGGGTGTATTCGCCCGGTGTGAGCTGCGCATATCCCTGGCCCCGATAACCGCTGAGTTGTTCAACCACTACTGAGCGAGCGGGCATGTTCACGCCTACAGCCAGAGTTTCGGTAGCAAAAACCACGGCCAGCAACCCGGCCGTGAAGCACTCTTCAATGATCTCTTTGAACGCTGGTACCAAACCCGCGTGGTGAGCTGCGACACCAGCAGTGAGATGGTTCAACCAGTCGTCGTAGCCCAACGCTTCGAGGTCTCTTGAGTCGAGATCCGCTGTATGAGCAGCCGCGATTTGGCGTACCCGATGTTGTTGCGCCGAGTCCAAAAATGCGGCTCCTTCAGCTACAAGCGACCGAGCCGCGGTGTCACAGCCATGGCGGGAAAAGACGAACACGATCGCTGGCAGTTTGGCGGCAGACGCCAAGTGTTGAACAATCTCCGAGCGCCTCGGCCGAGCTGGTCGCATGCCAGGGCGCCGCTGGCGATTGTGTCGATTCGCACGAGAATTGACCTGGGCCGCTAACCGCTCAAACTCAGCGCTCGGTCGGCCTTCGCTAAGCGTCGGGACATCTTTTAGTTGACGGTTCTGGCGGTCGAAGACCAAGAAACGGTCCTCTAAAGGAACAGGGCGCTGCGAGCAAGTCACAGCAGTGCACGACCCTGTCGACGCTTTGATCCACCACGCCAGCTCATTGGCATTGCTAACCGTTGCAGACAGGCACACCAGCCTCATTTGGGCAGGAGTGTTGATGATGATCTCTTCCCAGACGGCCCCGCGGTACGGATCTTGCAGGTAGTGAATCTCATCAAGCACTGCGAGCCCGAACTGGGCGACGTGAGGTGAACTCGCGTAGATCATGTTGCGAAGCACTTCAGTGGTCATGACTACGACATCGGAGTCTGGATTGATGACGTTGTCGCCGGTAAGCAGGCCTACGCGTTCAGCCCCGAGCCACGAACGCAATTCGCGCAATTTCTGGTTAGAAAGCGCCTTGGTCGGTGCGGTGTAGGCAGCTCGTTTGCCGTCTTGTAGTGCTAGTGCGATGCCATAGGCGGCGACGAGCGTCTTGCCTGACGATGTAGGAGCAGTCACCAGCACCGAGTCGCCTCGGTCGAGCGCTGCGAACGCCTCAAGCTGAAAGCTGTCCGGTGAAATCCCTCGAACGTTCAAGAGGTTTGCGAGCAGCGGCGGCATCGCGCAGGCATGCGCAGTCGCTGCAGTCTCGCCGCGTTCGGCTGCGGCACTCACTGGGCACTCACGGCGTTCGCACCCGGTCGGCTTCGGACGATTGGCGTGTTTTACGTCGCCGCGGATGGCCACTGCGCCGTCTAAGGACTAGATGTCCGATGAGGATCGAAAGTTCATAGAACACATACAGCGGCACTGACAGAGCTGCAAGTGTGAGTGGATCTCCCGATGGGGTGATGATCGCCGCGCCAGCCACGATGCCCACGATGGCGTAGCGACGTACACGGTTTAGTTGGCGAGGAGTGACTACGCCGATCAGTTGGGCGAAGATCAGCACAATCGGAAACTCAAATCCGATTCCGAACACCAACATCATGAAGGTCACCAGGCCGAGGTAGGAACCCGGTCCGAGCAGCGGGTCCACCGCGTCGCCGCTGAAGGCGATCAGAAAATCTAGTGCTCGCTCAAAGGTCAAAAACGCCAACCCGGCGCCAGCCACGAAGAGTACGAAGCCGGTAACTACGAACGGAATGGCCCAACGCTTCTCTCGACGATCCAGCGCTGGAGTAATGAAGCGCCACAGATGCCACAACAGTGCTGGCATCGCCAACACCACGCCGAGGTACATCGATACCGTGATCCTGGTGCGGAAACCCTCCAGCGGAGACGTGATTACCAGACTGCACGGCCGCTCAATCTCTTGGGCCTCCAACACTCTGCAATAAGGTGGCAAGAACACCTCTCGCAGTAGCCAGTCATAGGCGATGAGCCCAACGACCATACCGAGCCCTATGGCCACGATGCTCCAGATAAGCCGATTGCGCAGCTCGGCTACATGATCCCAGAAGCTCATCGTCGCTGGCCGAGGCCGGCGGCGCCAGTTGAGTCTCACGTAGCGCCGTCGCCAGTAGGGCTCTCGTTGGTTTGCTTGGTGCTATCGGCCGCGCTATCGGCCCCGTTTGTGTCACCGTCGTGATCTGGCGCATCAGCGGGTTGCTGCGACAGCGGTTGAGCCGGTGGCGAGGGTGGTTCGACTACTGGTGGCGAAATGGCAGCATCCATCTCTTGACGGACCGTGGTTGAGAACTCCCGCACCTGCCTAATGGCTCGCCCGATGCCGCGGATCGCTCCCGGCAGGCGGGTAGGACCCAGCACCACCAACGCGACCACCATGATGATCAGAACCTCAGCGGGCTGCAAGCTCACGGTTTGATGGTAGAAGCCCGGCGTATGCGCGAGTTAGGGCAGCACCCGTCGCGCTGCCCATCGCATAGTGAGGCTGAGCGCCTTCTCGAGCGTTAGTTGACGCAACGATGGCGTTTCCAGGCTGTCAATCGCGCTGCGAGCCCTCACAGCGTCTCGTTGCACCTTTGCGACTGTGCCTGCAATAGACGCCAAGCACTGCGCTGTCTCGCGCAGCTCTACCGCCAACCTTCGAACCATGTAGATAGACACGACGACAAGCAGGCCCAAGGCAACTACCGGAAACCACCAGATCATCGGCATAGGCCCGACTGTACGGGCTTATCTGTAAGCCCTGCGAGTCGGGAGCCCGCCCGGCGGAAGCCAACTGGGTGCGAGCCTTGGCGCAGCCACGCGTTGCGGATGCGACAGCGAAGTGCTTGCCGTGACTGGAGGCTCACGCTATTGCCGCGTTGTGGAGCATTCCGGTTGGCAACATAGAGGCGTGTCGTCGCAGCGTCTGCCGTCTCTTCGAACACCTCCCATCGTCTTTGCTCATCGCGGCGGTCGCGCTCACGGTCCTGACAATGATCTTGAGACGTTCTCGCAAGCCCTGGAGTTAGGAGCAACCGGTTTGGAGACCGACATCTGGCTGAGCCGCGATGGCCACCCGATGCTGGATCACGATGGTGTCGTGTGGCGCCGAGGAGTCCGCCGGCCGTACGCCTCAGTTTCGCGCGCGCACATTGGAGGTGATGTGCCCACGCTGTGGATGATGTATGAAGCTTGCGGCACTGACTTTGAGCTGTCGGTGGATTTGAAAGACTCCGAGGCGGCCGATGTCGTCATTGAGGCGGCCCGTGCCGCTGGTGCGGAGGATCGTCTGTGGCTTTGCCACGGCGACTGGGATCGGCTCCTCGCAATACGCGAACTTACATCTGCGCACATCGTCTACTCCAGCCGTATGCGCCGCATCAAGGAAGGCCCGGAGCGTCGTGCCGCAGCTATGGCCGATATGGGCATCGATGCGATCAACCTGCCCGCCAAAGACTGGACAGGTGGCCTCGCAGCGCTATTCCACAGATTTGAGCGACTCTGTTTCGCTTGGGACGTTCAGCACGTCCGATCGGCAGCAGCTCTGTGCGATATGGGGCTCGACGGTCTCTACGGCGACCATGTTGACCGGTTGTTGGCGGGTATCACAGCGTTGTTTGCCTCAGGCACATCGACGGCTGAGAGCGACGCTGCGACGCGCCTACAGGCCTCCGAGACGGCTGGGCGGCCAAAAGCGAACTAACGCTCGTCCGACTATCTCGCTTTGTGGGACCGCCCCAAATGAGCGACTGTCCTGGCTGGCAGAACGGTTGTCGCCCATCACGAAGACATACCCGGCAGGTACGTGTACGGGAGCAAAATCGCTCGTGCGCACGTCGGACGGGAGATACTCCTCCTTCAGCGGACGCCCGTCAACCACTAGCTGACCGTCCTGGGCTTCAATCATCTGCCCGCCCACGGCGACGACTCGCTTGATGAGCTCTGAAGTTTGGGCAGGCCGCAGCGAAGGAGGTGTCTTGAACACAACAACGTCGCCGGGACTGGGGCTGCCAAATCGGTAGCTGAACTTGGCGACCAGTAGCCGATCTCCAACCTCAAGTGTTGGCGCCATCGACTCGGACGGTATGTAAAACGCAGCGACGACAAACGTGCGCATCAAAAACGCCAGCAAAGCGGCGGTCACCAACACCCATACCCACGACAGCACGCTGCGCGTACGGTTGCTCAAGACGCGTCTGGCGTGCGGTGGTGACGGCGCGTGCGATTCCCTGATGCCGGGCACTCCAGGTTCGCCTAGTTCGTCTATTTCGTCTGGTTCGTCTGTTTCTTCTGTTTCTTCTGTTTGGTCTGGTTCGCTTTTTTCGCCTACCTCGTTAGTTTCGTCAGCGCTGCTCACCGAGAAGCCGCCAGCCATGCTGCGGTCGCCCCTAGCCAATCGCAGGCCTGCGCGTCGTCTTCAATTGCACGTCCCATAGAAGTGACACTTAGACCCAATCTCCCAAGAGCCTCAGCAATGCGGATCGGTGACATGGCTGAGGCACGCTTCCCTAGGGTCTCTATCCACTTAGCATCACTGGCACAAAGGCAGATAGTTGCACCGACCGGAACTGGCACGACTGTGCCGGTTGGGGCGAGCGCTGCCATGGTACGGGTGTGGTGGCTGACGCCACTATGTCGAGTTCGAACGTCGATAGACGATGCACGCGCCCCAACGGCCGTAGCCGCTCCTAGTGCGTCCAGCACGGCCGCGTGCCCAACTAGGTCTAGGCCCGAAAACCCCAACGGGCTGCCAGTACCCAAATGGCCAGGCCCCGGCGCGACGATGACGCGGGTGATCTGGCGCTGCGCCAAGGCCGCCACTGCGGAAGGCACGGTGACCGCTTCGATGGGTGCGCCAAAGGCATGTCCAGCGCTCGCAGCGTTGGCAATTAGCCCGCGCTCCAAGCACGTCGCAGCCAGATCGCTGAGCACGAACGGGAGCGCGCCGCCATCGCTCATGACATAGCCAGGTGCTTCGCCAGTTGCGTCCTTGACAGCCGCTGCCAGTGCCATTGCATGGCTGTGCAGCACACACAGTGCCACCCGAGTGCCTGCCAACGAAGGCGGCATCCCTGGGTCGGTATCAACGGCGGTGAGCCCCGCCGCTTCCTCATGAGCATCTACAGCTAGCTGCTCAGACAGATAGCGTACCTTTATGACCCTGCCTGGGTGTACTGCGATGTCTGAGTCACTGGCAAAGTCGGCGTCAACGTCAACGGTGTCGCGCTGTGACGCGCTGAGGTTGGCATGGACGATGTGAGCGCCTCCGGTGCCGAGTTGCAGGTCCAGCGCGCAGGTGTTGACCAGCAGTTCATCGTCGGTCTGAAGCGGGCCGCACAGATCCGTGAACGCGATAGCGTCATTGCCGTCGCTGAGCGTCAAGCGCGCGAATCCGGGTCTCACGTTGCGCACTTGTTTGGCACGCACGCGCGTGTAGCGAGGCATCTGGCGATGTCAACCAGCTACGAGTAGGCCAACCACAGGTCGGCTAACCGAGAGTTGACCAGTGACAAGTTGACCGGGACTCGGCTCAGCGTGCATCACAGGGACTCAATCAGCTTGTCAACGCGTTCATCATGGGAACGGAACGGATCCTTGCAAAGAACGGTGCGCTGGGCTTGGTCGTTTAGTTTTAGGTGTACCCAGTCCACTGTGTAATCGCGGCGTCGAGCCTTGGCCTCGCGCACGAACGCCCCGCGCAGTCGCGCTCTGGTTGTTTGTGGAGGCTCCTCTGAAGCTTGACGTACGTCAGCGTCATTGAGTATTCGTTCGACTAGCCCGCGTCGCTGCATCACATAGAACACGCCTCGCTTCGAATCGACGTGGTGGTACTGCAGATCCAGCAGCGCGATGCGCGGATCTTCAAATCCGACCTGAGCGCGGTCGGCGTAATCGGTGAGCAGTTTGTGCTTGATGACCCAGTCCACCTCGCGATCAAGCTGTAGGGGGTCTTTTTGGATCGCAGTCATGGCGTGTTCCCACATTCGCAGCGCGCGCGCCTCTTCGCTCGTGAGGTCATTCGTCTCTGCGAAACGCAGCGCGCGTTCTAGATATTCAGACTGAATGTCTATGGCGCTGGCTTCGCGCCGATTGGCCAGGCGCACCTTGCGGCGGCAAGTGATGTCGTGGCTGATCTCGCGAATAGCCCGAATCGGATTTTCAAGCGTCATGTCCCGCAACACCACTGCGGGGTCTTCGAGCATGCGCAGCATTAGCGAAGCCGCACCGATCTTGAGGAACGAGGTGTACTCGCTCATGTTTGAGTCCCCGACGATTACGTGAAGTCGTCGAAAGCGCTCAGCATCAGCGTGTGGCTCATCGCGGGTGTTGATGATTGGGCGGCTGCGGGTGGTTGCGCTAGACACACTTTCCCAAATGTGCTCTGCCCGTTGGGTGATGCAAAAGCGAGGCCCTTTGGCAGTGTTGAGCACCTTGCCCGCCCCTGCGTAGATCTGTCTGGTGACCAGAAACGGGATAAGCACCTCGGCGTAGTTCGAGAAATCGTCAGCGCGGCTAGTCAGATAGTTCTCGTGGCACCCGTAGCTGTTGCCCGCCGAGTCAGTGTTGTTCTTGAACAGATAAATGGTGCCGCTGAACGATTCCTCAGCCAGCCGTTCGGTAGCGCTGGCCACGAGCCGTTCCAGGATCCGCTCACCTGCGCGGTCATGGCACACCACGTCATAGACAGAATCGCACTCCGGGGTGGCGTACTCGGGATGGCTGCCGACGTCGAGATACAGACGAGCGCCATTTGCGAGAAACACGTTGCTGGAACGGCCCCATGAGACGACTCGTCGAAACAGGTATCGAGCCACCTCATCAGGGCTCAGGCGTCGCTGGCCACGGAGCGTGCAGGTCACGCCATATTCGTTTTCGAGACCCATGATGCGCCGCTGCACGACGCTCACCGTAGTTCCGAACTAGGTATCCCCCTCGCCAGCCTCGCCGTCGGGTCCAGCCGTGCCGTCATTGAGTGCGGCCTGTACTTCGGTGTCATCGAGACGCCGGAAGCACCGGCGACGGTGGATTGCGTCTGGAACGTTGGCTTCCAGCACGGCAACTTCAAGGTCTGGTGCCGCTATCTCGCGCTCGGGTCCCGCCAGAGCCGAACAAGCCAGCCGGATGGCCGAACTGGCGTCGGCTTGCGCGTCGTAGCCTTGCGCTACACGCTCGCGAACGGCGTCGGCATCGCCGCCGATGCAGCAGTACGCCTCCTCATCCATGACGGTGCCGTCGTACTGAATTCGGTAGAGCTGGTTGGGTTCGCCGCCGATACCCACCTCTACCACCACGATTTCTACCTCAAGCGGTTTGAGTTCATGGGTGAAGAACTGGCCAAGCATCTGCGCGTACTGGTTTGCCAAGCTACGAGCTTCCACGTCCGACCGCGAATACTGATATCCCTTCAGCTCAGCGTGGCGGACACCTGCAATGCGCAGTTGGTCGAACTCGATGTAACGCCCCACGCCACCAAATGCGATTCGGTCATAGATCTCCGACACTTTGCGCAGCGTCGCGCTGGCGTTCTCCGCCACTAGGGCAATGCCGCCGTGGTACTCCAAGGTCACCAGCGAACGACCGCGAGCGATGCCCTTGCGGGCATAGTCCGCCCGGTCCTGCATGAGCTGTTCGGGACTGACGTACATCCCGGGCATGCTCATTGAGTGTCCCCGCCTTGCCTAGGTTGCCCAGGAGTCGTAGTGCCACCGCTGGTGCTACCTGCAAGCTGCGCCTGCAGTGCAGCGAACACGTCACCTGACTCGCTGTCGCTGAGCTGGCGGAAGCCGCCACTGCTGATTGCCACAAGCGCCGGATAGATGCCTCTAACTGGATCGGGTCCACCGGTGGCGCTGTCTTCGTCAGCGGCGTGCCACAAAGCACGCACGCTCAGCTCCAGGGCCTCTGTTTCGCTCAAGTCCTCACGAAAGCCCAGCTTGAGAACCGTTCCAGCGTGCAAGCTGCCAGAACCCGCGGTGGCGTAGTCCTGTTCCTCATAGCGGCCACCTGTGACGTCGTACTGGAAGAGCCTGCCTCGCCGGTCAACTGGGTCAAAGCCAGCGAAGATAGGCACGACCGCTAGACCTCGCATCGCTTGCGGCAGATGCGCTCGCAACATTTCGGCAAGCTGATTCGCTTTGCCCTCCAAGCTCAGCGGTTTGCCTTCGATCTTCTCGTAGTACTCCAACTGCAGTTGGAAAACGCGAACCATCTGTACGGCAGGGCCAGCGGCACCAGCGATGCCAACCGCCGAATAGGAATCGGCGGGAAAGACCTTGCGCATGTCGCGATGACTGATGAGGTTCCCGCTGGTGGCCCTGCGATCCCCGGCAACTACTACTCCGTCGGCGCTACGCACCGCAAGCACCGTGGTGGCATGAGCGTCTTGTAGCGAGACGAAATTGCCGCCCGCTGCCTCTGAAGCGAGTTCAGCGAACGGCTCGCTGCCTGTGCGGCGCAACAACTCCACGAAGCTCGCACCGGGATCCTCGCCAACAGCGAAGAAGGGCATTGAGGTCACTCGCCACCCTTTTGCACGTAGTTCTTGACGAACTCCTCAGCGTTCGTTTCGAGCACATCGTCGATCTCGTCTAGTAGATCGTCGAGCTCTGCTTTCAGATCGGTCGCCCCTTCGGACGCGATGCTCTGCGATGTGGGGGTCTCCGACTCCCTCGGTGCGGGTCGTCGTATCTGCTCGCGTTCTGCCATCTCGGTCCTCTTTTGGTGTTGATTGGTCCGGTGCTTGAGTGTCCGGCTTGCCTCAAAGCAGGATCTGGGCGATCAGTTGCCGAGCCGGCGCAGCAACTCGGCCGCGTCGCGGCACTCGTCCAACAAGTTACCTACGTGCTTGCGGGTTCCTCGTAGCGGTTCAAGCATTGGCACGCGGCGCAGTGGCTCAGCACCGATGTCAAACACCATCGAGTCCCAGTTGGCGGCCACTATCTCGTCGCCGAATTTGTCGAGGCATCGTCCTCGGAAGTATGCGCGGGTAGTTGTTGGCGGCACTGTTACTGCTTCATTGACTTCTTCGTCACTTGTGAGGCGCTCTAGTCCGATGCGTCGCGCCAACGATTTTGAAGGCCGCAGGTCGTGATATTGCAAATCCAGCGCGGCCAGCTTCGGATCGTCCCAATCAAGTCCGTGTCGTTCGGCGTAGCCCTCATATAGGCGCAATTTGGCAACCCAGTCGAGCTGTTTCGCGAGGCTCGTGGGGTCGGACTCAAGCGCCGTTAACACAGACTCCCAGCGGTTCAAAATGTCGTTGCCCAAATCGTCACCGCCGACCGCCTCGAGGCCGTGACTGCGCCCGTACCGGCGGGCCGCTTCCAAGTATTCCCATTGAATCTCAATCGCTCGCATACGACGTCCGTCTACGAGTTCGATCAACTCGGACAGCGCGATGTCAAAACTCACCCGACGCAGCGCCGCAACCGGCACGAGCGGGGTGAGCGGTTCGGGCAGGACATCGTCGTCGATCATCGCCAACACCAGCGACGTAGTACCCAGCTTGAGGTAGGTCTGAAGCTCACTCATATTGGCGTCACCCACGATCACATGCAGACGGCGGTACTTGCGCGTATCGGCATGCGGCTCATCGCGGGTGTTGACAATGGGCCGCTTGAGCGTGGTCTCTAGCCCGACTTCTTCTTCGAAGAAATCTGCACGCTGGCTGATCTGGAACGGACGGTCTCTAAAGGGCGCTGGAGCGCGGTCGCTCATTGGCACCTCAACACCCAGTTTGCCAGCACCGCAGTAGATCTGACGGGTTACGAAGAACGGCAAGATATGCGTTACTACTCGACTGAATGGAACGTCGCGGTCCAATAGATAGTTCTCGTGACAGCCGTAGCTGTTGCCCTTGCCGTCGCTGTTGTTCTTGTGGATGATCAGCTCTTCCCCGTCGGGCAACAGGTCGTTGGCGGCCTGCATGGAGCGGATCAGGATCTCCTCTGCGGCTCGGTCATACACAACGCACTGGCGTACGTCCGAACATTCCGGCGTCGACAACTCAGGATGCGCGTGATCCACGTAGTAGCGGGAGCCGTTCGTTAGCACAGCATTGACAAGGTGCGTTTCGATTTCTGGCGCGAGAGCGTCGAATTCGTCGAAACCCCTGGCATCGGTACCTGGGTGTTCGTCGTCGAAATCCCAGCTCACCCGTTGGCACAGAAAACCGTTGACGTAGGCGTTGATGATCATCGACGACGCCGCGACCGGGTTGGAGTCGCCGTTGCAGCGGTGGATTATGCCGAACTCGGTTTCGATACCGACGACCTTGTGAACCGCCACCGCCGTGGACCCTAGCCGTCAGCGCTGCGCGTAAGACGAACGCTGTGTCACCGATTTGCTGGCGATCAGAGGTATTGGCTGGTTTGCACCCGTTCGATCGCCCGACCGCCGAGAGCATCGCTGTCGTCGGGGTCAACGAGGGTGCGAATGAACACGATCCGCTCTCCTTTCTTGCCGGAGATCTTGGCCCAGTCGTCGGGGTTCGTGGTGTTTGGCAGGTCTTCGTGCTCGCGGAACTCTTGGCGGACGGCATTCATGAGGTCGTCAAGTCGGATGCCATTAGTGCCGGTGGCAAGCGAACGCTTGATGGCGTTCTTCTTGGCTCGACGCACTATGTTCTCAATCATCGCTCCCGAAGCGAAGTCCTTGAAATACATGACCTCTTTGTCACCGTTCTGATAGGTGACTTCCAAGAAGCGGTTCAAGTCGTCCGGTCGGTACATCTCGTCAACTGTGCGCTCAAGCATCACCTGCACAGCCTTGTTCGGGTCGCCGCCGCCGAGCTCGGCTACCTCCATCGGATCAATCGGCAGCATCGGTGTGAGGTAGGTGCTGAAGATCGAAAGCGCTGCCGGTTCATCGGGTCGGTTGATCTTGATTTTCACATCCAGTCGTCCCGGACGCAAGATTGCAGGATCGATCAGATCCTCGCGGTTGGAGGCGCCGATCACGATGACGTTGCGCAGGCCCTCCACACCGTCAATCTCGGCTAGTAGCTGCGGGACAACTGTGGATTCCATATCGGAGCTGATGCCGCTGCCGCGAGTGCGAAACAACGACTCCATTTCATCGAAAAACACAATCACAGGCCAACCTTCGGACGCCTTCTCCCGAGCTCGCTCGAAAATGCGCCGGATTTGGCGTTCTGTCTCGCCCACGTACTTGTTGAGCAGTTCAGGGCCCTTGATGTTGATGAAGAAGCTGCGTGCGCCTTGCTGGCCAGACAGCTCCCCAACTTTGGCTGCGAGTGAGTTGGCAACCGCTTTGGCGATGAGCGTCTTGCCACATCCAGGAGGGCCATAAAGCAGGATGCCTTTAGGCGCTGGTAGTTCATAGGTGCGAAACAGGTCCTGATGCAGGTATGGAAGTTCCACGGCATCGGTGATGAGTTCGATCTGGGTGTCCAGCCCGCCGATGTCCTCATAGGTGATGTTGGGCACTTCTTCCAAGAGAAGATCGTCTACTTCGGCTCGGGGTAGCAGTTCGAGCACGACATTGGAGCGGACGTCAAGCAGCAGGTTGTCGCCCGATCGCAGAGACTGTGTACGTAGATGTCCAGCCAGTTCCACGATGCGCTCTTCGTCAGCGCGTCCGGTGACCAGCGCACGGCAACCGTCGGCCAGCACCTCGTTCAGGGTCACCACCTCGCCAGCGGTGTCGGGCCCGCGAGCGAGGACAATGTTGTAGGACTCGTTCAGCACAACTTCGCTGCCCTCAACTAGCTCGGTTTCGGCCAGGTCGGGGTGCAGCGCAACGCGCATCTTGCGCCCGCCCGCGTGTACGTCGGCGGTGCCGTCGTCGTTGCGGGACAAGAACGTGCCGTAAGCCGAAGGGGGCTGAGTCAGCTTCTCCACTTCCTCTCGAAGCGCGGCGATGTGCTCACGCGCCTCGCGCAGCGTGTAGGTCAGCTTCTCGTTCTGTGAGACTGCAGCCGAAAGTTGTCCCTTGGCTTCCAGCAAGCGCTCTTCAAGCGTGCTGACGCGCGCTGGCGTGTCGGCGAGTTGACGCCGCAGGAGCGCTGCTTCGTCTTCAAGCGAACGAACGCGAGCGCGCAGTGAGTTCGCGTCCGCCGCTGCGCCGCGCTGCTTCTGCTCGTCACTTGAGGCCATGCGCGGCTGACACTACCTTGACGCCACTGTCCGAACGCAACGCATTATTCGCCGACGAGAAGGACACAACGTCCGCAGTTGTGTTGCGACCCCTCGGATCTCATCCATCACACGCCACGTCCGATTCGTCATATAGGTGCAAGTTGCTCGCAGATGCGGTAGCTTTCTCAATTGGCCCGGCTAGTTGGGGCCGTCGCTCGGGAGGATCGCTACACGATGAAGGTCTGGATTGATCAAGACCTATGCACCGGTGATGGGCTGTGCGAAGAGATAGCGCCCGATGTATTCACGTTGCTAGACGATGGTCTCGCATACGTGAAGGAAGGCGACAAGGTGTTTTCTGACCCAGGCGGTGTAGAGGGACTAGCTGAGTTTCCCGACTCCCAGCTTGACGCTGTGATTGAGTCCGCCGAAGAATGCCCCGGGGAGTGCATCTTCATCGAGGCGTAAGCCTCGATGAAGCAACCAGCACAGATTGAGGCGTAAGCCTCGATGAAGCAGGAAGCACAGATCGAGGCGTAAGCCTCGATGAAGCAACCAGCACAGATCGAGGTGTAAGCCTCGATGAAGCAGCTAGCACAGATCGAGGCGTAAGCCTTGACCGTCAACGATTCTGGCACTCTCCATTCGGCACTTCGTTCAGCAAACTTGGTTGCGCACTAACCAAGGTGCGGCCCAGATAGTCGTTGCGAACGTGAACCCCGACGGTCGCTAAGAAGCTCAGCAGTTCGTCGCGACTTAGTGCGAACGCAATGTTGGAGGGGCCTCTAATGGTTGCGAACGCGACACCAATGACGTTGCCGCGAATATCAACCAATGGTGAGCCTGACTGCCCAGAGCGTACGTTCGCAGCAAGTACGTACACACGCCGACGCACTTGTTCGCCCCACAACCCGCTTGCGCTGACGTAGTGCTCAACGCGCGCGGGCGACACTTCCAGCTTCGAGCCGTCCGGGTATCCCGGCACCGCTGCGACGGCACCCAACTGTGCTCGACCAAGGTGCAGCGGCTGCACGCTCGCGTCGGTTCGGAGCAAAGCCAGATCCCTCGCCTGTGAGTAGCCGACGACATCCGCCAGATACACAGCTTTGGTGCTGGAACTTTCGTGACCGGCTTCAATCTCGATTATGGATGCGCCATTGATGACGTGCGCAGACACGACTAGCAACCCTGGTGCGACTGCGAACGCGGTGCCGAACGAGACAGGTCCGCACCCGGTTGCTCGCACTGCCACCAAGCCGCGGCTGACGTCATCCAGCGTCTTTTCAGGTATCTGGAAAGTAGTGGGGGGTGCCCCGAGCCACAGCGGTCCGTCGTGGCTATCGATGTAGGACACCGGCTGCGGTGGCGCGCCCGACTTCCCGGCGTCGTCTGGATCGGGCGCGCAGGCTCCAGTCGCAACAGACAGCATCACTGTGCATATGACGACTCCTAGACGCACAGTGGCGTCCAGTGTTATGCGGCGATCAGTCGAGCGTGTGTCAGAAAGCCTGTATGAGCGATCATGCGGTGGTCGGGGCGCACCGAGGCGCCTTCGATGTGCCAGCTTCTGTGCATCACCTCGATGGTCTCCACAAGTGCCCAAGGTCCGTCCTCCAAAGTGCGTCTCAGCTTTTGCACCTGCGTCACTGAAGGGTTGTAGGCCACCAGGATTCCACCATTGCGCAGTCGTCCGGGAAAATGCACCGCGACGCGCCACGGCTCTGGAATGTCCAGCACCGCTCGGTCGTACTGACGTTGACCAGAAAACGTCTCCTGCTTCTGCTGCGCCGAATCAGTGTTGTACACAGCCTCATGGCAGGGCGGGTCCACTGACTCGTACGCGTCGCGCAACTGGACGTCGTAGCGACCCAGGGCCTGAGTGCCCAAGATGCTCTTCACGTTGTTGCGGGCTCGATCAGCGAAATCCTCCCGCAGTTCGTACCCGGTGATGAAGGCACCGCAACGCAGCAACGTCGCCGACAACGCGCCCGAGCCCACACCGGTTTCAAAGACCTCCATGCCCGGTTGAACGTCGGCCAGCATCAAAATTGCGCCGAGGTCCTTGGGATAGATGACTTGTGCTCCACGCGGCATCTTGAGCACTTGATCGGCCAGCGTGGGGCGCAGCGCTACGAACCGCGCACCCGATGCACTGTGGAAACTGGAGCCCTCGGGCGAACCGATTACTTGCTCATGGGGCACGACGCCTGCATGTGTATGGAACTCGCCGTCAGGACGCAGCGTCACTAGGTATCGGCGTCGGCGGCTGTCGATCATCACCACTGTCTCGCCGTTTTGCAGCCTCCCAGGCCAGCTCACTCTCACTCCGACGCTGTGGCATGGCCGCAGGTGTCGTTGTGACTCGCTTCGTCTGGTTCGACATGGTGCAGCGTGAGCTTTTCACCCGGCACCAATTCGCCGCGATACACCACCTCGCGTTCGCGCTTAGACCATCGAGCAAGCAGTCGAATACCGCCAGCCACGATCGCTAAGGCCAGCCATACGCCGTTGCTTGAGCGTGCCTTTCGCCTCAGCGTGTTGGCAGCGCGAAAGCGCAATCGTCCAACCAACGACTTCTGTGCCGCGCTAGCCGTCATATTGCACGTCGCAGTTCTAGACCCGAACGACTTCAACAAGTGTGCTGCGTCGACGACCTCGGCGGCGCCCGAAAAGGAACGCTGCCAACACCAGTCCGGTACCGATAGCGGCTCCCACTGCTATGGCGACGCTGGTGGCCTGTTCCACGGTGTCGCCCGCGCCACCCAGGAGGTGATGCAAACGTTCGGAGATATCCGACGGCTTAATGAGCTGATCGTCGGTCCCCGATTTGGATGCCTTGCTGCGCTTAGTAACGCCGCTCTTGCTCACCGTTGTCTCCCGTTGCGTGCTTGGTTGTTTCCTGCGTAGTCCGGCTCGTTGTCGGCGAACTGTCGCGTCCAGGTTTGATGGCACGAATCAACAAGGCGATTGCTAACACCAGAATTGCGATACCGGCCAAGTAAGGAACGAAAGACCAGTTCGCGTTGAAAAGGTTGGTTTCGGCTTGCAGCACGCGCATCGCAGCCAGCGATGCGAGCACAACTGCAATGCTCACCCCGACAGCGCCGATGAGACCCAACAGCACGTATCGGCCAAGCCCGCGCAGCGGACCCACGGTCTCCTGGACCACGTAGGCGCGCAGCATGTTCACCGTCTCGGCAACTTCGGCCCGTAGGCCAGAATCTTGCTCGGGCACAGTTCTCTCAGTTCTCTTGTGCTCGGCGGTTTGCCATGAAATAGCAACCCCTATTCCGTCGGCGACGCTACCGGTGCCATTGGGTCTGCGCGACGCCAGCGCGCCACAGGCTCGTCCCGCCGGAACGCTCAATCACGAGAACGCGCCGGTTAGGTTACGCAGCGCAGTGACATCGCCCACCGGGTATCGCAGAAGCTGACCGACTAGTGATTCTTGTAGTTCCAAGCCGAGGCGACTGCCGATAGGTACACCGTTGATCACTTGCGCAAACGTCACCGTTCCACTCGCGGTCTCCAGGTACCCAGCCAGCGCGTTCACGCCGTTCAGCAGTCCGGTCTTGGCGCGCAGACGACCTGCGGCAGGATGTTCGCCAAACCGGTGCGACAGCGTTCCTGTCTGCGCAGCAATAGGCAGTCCAGCGGCAAGAGCGCTTTTTGTGCCGAAACTGTCCAGCAATGCCGCCAAGAGGCTGCATGTAGTTTGATTTTGGCGGTCAAGTCCTGAACCGTCCACAACCGCTGGACGCGTCTGGTCTGGCAGCAGATCCGACACTATGTGCTCGGCTGCGGCGGCGCCGATTGGCGTAGAGCCCTCCCCTGCGCTCCGCAAACCAATCTCGCGCAACATTGTCTCTGCGGTGGTGTTGTCGCTCTCGCGCAGCATCTGCTGGATGATCTCCACCAACGGCGGTGACGTAATGCGGGCAATCTCGGTGATGTCACTAGGCGCTGCGGATACCTCTATCTCAACATCCACCGATACCCCGCGGACTCGCAGTAGATCCGCCAGGGTGGACACGAACCAATGAGCCGGTTGCGCGGCTGCAGACAACGTCGTGGTAAAGCCGGTGATGCCATCGTTGAGGTTCAGCGCCGAAAGCGGACCACTGTTCAACTGCGTGGCGTAACGCTGCGGCCACGTCTCGGGGTAGCGAATCGTGTCGTGTCGAGACTCATCGGCAATCAATTTGCCTGTGAGTGTCTTGAGGCCGAGCCCGACGAGTTTGTCTGCAAGATCCTCCATGGGGGTGCGTAGCTGTGGCTGGCGTCGATGTGAATCTGCGTAGGACTGAGTCATAATCAGCGGGTCACCGCCTCCGACTACCCACACCGTGCCGTCCAGAACGCCGTCAACGATCTCAACATCGCTCAATACCCGGGTCACCAATCGCTCGCGCGGATCCATCACCTTGAGCGCCGCCGCGGCAGTGATGAGCTTCTGAACCGATGCCGGAATCAGCGGGTCAGGATTGTTGGAGAACACCTCGGTGCCGTCAATCCAAATTGCAAGACAGCTTGGCTCCGGCCAATCGGAGCTGAACGCTGCCATCTCGCTGCCAATATGGTGCTGCTGCGCCGCTCTCCACAGCACGTCGGGTGCGCGCTCGGCCCTCAGCAGCGGCAGGGGTGAAATAGCTCCATCGGTATTGGCTGTTGCGCTAGCGGGTGCCAATGCGGGTGTGCGAAGCGAAGCTGCGTAAGCCGCCGCCTCATCGGCTGACGCGCTCATACTTACCGCCGCCAAAGTGGGCAACAGACCGGCTACTGCTATCAGCAGTGCCAGCAGCGCTACGCGCAGCAGTCTCATCTTGCTCCGCAGAAGCCACCGCACCTGTCGAGATCTAACCCTGCTACGCGCGCCGAGCGGCGTTGTTGTCTTGGGCGCCAGCTAAAGCAGCGCTGTGTTCCTCTGCGCCAGCTAAAGCAGCGCTGTGTTCCTCTGCGCCAGCTAAAGCAGCGCTGTGTTCCTCTGCGCCAGCTAAAGCAGCGCCGAGGGCCGCTGAAAGTTCGCCTGCCCTCGAGGGCACAATCTTGGGGCGAGACTGGGCTGATCGGCCGATTAGCAGCTCCTTCAAGTGAAGATCGGTGGATTGGGCGAGTAGATCCCATTCTTCGCTGAGACCGCCGCCTATGACCACCATCTGCGGGTCGGTCAGAATGCACAGATTTGAGATGCCTAGGGCCAACCAATAGGAGAATTCGTCCAGTACCTCGCGTGCTGCGACATCACCCTTGCGGGCCGCGTTTGTTACCGCCGGTCCGCGCCAGGAGTCCCCGAAACGCTCAACGGCCATTCGATCCAGGGCAGAGCCGGATGCATACATCTCCCAGCACCCACGTCGGCCGCACGCGCACCAACGGCCTCCCGCTTCTACGACCATGTGTCCGGGTTCCCCCGCTAGGCCACTAAAGCCTCGGAGCACTTGCCCATGCACCATGACGGCTCCACCGATACCGGTTCCGGGAGAGACCATCACGCCATGGCTAACACCTTGAGCGGCACCCGCAGATAGCTCCCATCGCGCGGCGCAGTTCACGTCGTTGTCAATTGTGATCGGCAAGCCCACCGACTCGCTGAGGCTGTGTGCGATGTTCTCACCATCGACACCGACAACGTTCGGCGACACAGTTACTCGGCCATCCAGAGTGATGAGGCCAGCCATCCCGACACCGACAGAGACAGCGTCAGCTCCCTCCCCCAGATGTGTAACCATCCTCGCAAGGGCAGTCACGAGCGGCCCGACACCGTGGGGAGTCTCGGTGCGCAACCTGCGGCGCAACTTGCCGCCGCGCTCAGTCGCTACGCCGAAGATCTTGGTCCCGCCGACATCAAAGCCGATATGCAGGGCCACAGAATGCAGGGTCGTAGACGCTTCGGCAAAGCCGTGTGCGTCCGTTGCCATGAACGATGCGATACCCGCTATGGGGTACAGCAGGGGTATCGCAAGCTCGCGAAAGACAGGGTTAGATCAGAGTTTCCCGAGAATCGACGGGCAACTGGAGACACCAATTTCGCCAGCCGGTTCCACCTCAAGCGCGGTAACGGTTCCGTCCTCAATGACGGCCGCGTAGCGCTTGGAACGAGAACCTAGACCGAAGCCCGATCCGTCCATCACCAAACCCATGGCATTGGCAAAGTCGCCGTTGCCGTCTGCTGCCATCTCAACGCCCTCCGCACCTTGAGCTTGAGCCCATGCGTCCATAGTCCAGGCGTCGTTCACTGAAATGCAAACCACCTTGTCGACACCCTTGGCCGCAAGGTCTGAAGCGCCCTGTACATATCCCGGGAGGTGGACGTTGCTGCAGCCTGGAGTAAAGGCTCCCGGCACTGCGAACAAGACCACCTTGCCTTTGCCCAGCATCTCGCTGGACTGCACCGGTGCTGGCATGCCGTTCTCGTTCAGTACTCGCAGTGTGACATCGGGAATCTGGTCACCAACTTCAATCGCCATTACTGTGCTCCGTGTCTCGTTGAAAGTGTGTTGACAGTGCTGCTCGCAGCGTAACCGTGCTACCTACCGACCGCGTTCGGCCCAGTCGGTGGGCACGTGAACTTCGCTGATCCAACTCAACAGTTCGCTGAACTCCGATAAGCGAGGCAGATCTGGGTTTGCCTCGGCTACCGCAGTCGGACATCTGAACAGGATCGCGGAATCGGCTGCTCGTAGCATCGTTAGATCGTTGTAGGAGTCGCCGATAGCGGTTACGTGGTAGTTGAGGGCGCGGTAGGCCTCAACGGAGCGCCGCTTAGCGTCGTCAACACGCCGCTTCCACCCCGCAACGTGCCCGTCGACTACGTGAAGCCTGTGACACAACAGGTGCGGGTACCCCATCAGTTCCAGGAAATGGTCGTCAAATTGTTCAAAGGTGTCTGAGAGCAACACCACCACCCAGTGCCGACGCAGTTCGTCGAGGAACTCCCGCGCTCCGTCTAGCAGGGGCAGTGTTGCGATCACCTCGCGGATCTGGCTTAGCGAGAGGTTGTGAGCGTTGAGAATGTCGATCCGGTGTTGCATTAGCGCGTTGTAATCGGGTTCGTCGCGGGTTGTGCGTCGCAACTCGTTGATTCCGGTGCGTTCAGCGACTGCGATCCAGATCTCGGGCGTGACTACGCCCTCCATGTCCAGGGCGATGACTCTTTGCACGGGCGCCGAGTCTGTCAGGCACGACTCGCATCCATGCGCTTCAAGAGCGTGTCCGCGAGAGTGTATGTGTGTGACTGCGTCCGCGCAGCTTGGACTCAGATGTAATCTGGCGGTTTGTCGGCCCTTCGGAGGCGCTTGGTGAATCAATCGGTCAACCGCAACGCCTACATGACCGACGAGTTGCAGGCGATCTACGACCAGACTGTTGCATTCGTCGCCGCTGAAGTCACCCCAGTCGGTGACATGTGGGAGAGGGCTGGCCAAGTACCGCGGGAGATCTACAAGCGCATGGGCGAGCTGGGTATGTTCTCACTGCGCGTACCTGAACGGTGGGATGGACTGGGCTTGGGACCGCTGGCGTCAGCCGCGTTCGCTGAGGCACTTGGAACCTCAACATACGCCGGTTTTGAGGCCAATATTCTGGTCCACACAGACATGGCGCTCCCGCACCTTCTCAACGCGGGTTCGGATGAGCAGATTGAACGCTGGCTGCCTTCAATTCTCACCGGCGACACGATGCTGTCGATCGCTGTCACCGAGCCCGATGCGGGCTCAGACGTGGCAGGGCTGCGCACCACTGCGGTGCGCGACGGGGACGGTTGGCGTTTGAACGGCACCAAGACTTTCATTACCGGTGCTGTATATGGCGACCTGTCGATTCTGGCCGCTCGCACAGATCCCGATAATCGTTACGGAATTTCCATGTTCTTGGTGCCCGCGCACACGGCGGGCTTTGAGGTCGCACGCAAACTCAACAAGCACGGATGGCGGAGCTCGGACACCGCAGAACTGCTACTTCAAGACGTGTGGTTGTCAGATGAACACCTATTGGGCGAACTGCATCGTGGCTTCTACGCAACCATGCAGAACTTTCAGAATGAGCGAATGGTGCTCGTGGGGATGGGCATCGGTGCTGCGCAGGTGGCCATCGACATGACTAACGCATACACGCAGCAGCGCAGGGCCTTCGGTGGTTCCCTGTACGACTTGGGCACCATACGACAGCGAATGGCGATGCATCAAGCCCAGGTCGACGCCGTGCGAGCGTCGATGTATCACGCTGCGTGGCTGACTGAGCAGGGTATTGATGCCACCAAGGAAATGTCGGGAGTCAAAGCGCTCGGCGCCGAGATCGTGAATCGGGTTATGTACGACTGCATGCAATTTCACGGCGGGATCGGCTACATGCGCGAGTCAACAATTGAGCGCATGCACCGCGACGCTCGCATCTTGCCGATTGGCGGCGGTGCCACTGAGGTAATGCTGGAAGAAGTAGCCAAGCGCAGCTACGTCGACATCTGATCCGCCACACCATTGCCTGGGCCAAAGGACACCCAGTCTCACAGGCACCTAATCTCAGAGGCATCTAGGCATGGTCACGCAGCGGCACAGAGGCACCAAGACGCAGAGGCACCAAGACGCAGAGGCACCTGGGCTAGAGCGATTCAAGCCAGTCTCGAATGCTCCCGGCGAAACGGGCGGCAGGTGCTCCATCGAAGGCTCTGTGATCCCACGTCAACGACAATGTCAGGACCGGACACGCAGACGGGGCTCCGTCAAGCCAGACCGTCTCATTGCGGATTCTGCCCACGCCCAGGATCGCCGTGTTTGGTGTGTTGACAATCGGCGTGAAGGCATCCACCCCGAACGCGCCCAGCGCAGTGACAGTAAAGGTGGCTCCTTGGTAGTCGTCGTAGCCGAGACTGCCCTGCCGAGCACCGTTGGCCAGGCGCGTCGTCTCATCGCCAATTGCGCTCAAGCTCAGGCGGTCAGCGTGGCGGATCACTGGCACCAGCAGGCCATCTTCAAGCGCGACTGCAAGTCCAATATGTATGTCCTCCAAAAGCGCGACTGAATTAGAGGTCACTTGGGAGTTCACTCTCGGATGAGCCCGCAGCGCGGCGGCCGTTGCGGCAACGATGTAGTCGGTGATGCCGGGCACTGAGCCGCCGGTAGATCCAGCATCGCCGTCACCAACGCGCACTCTTTCGGTCAACGCCGCTCGCTGCGCCACGACTGAACTCATGTCTACGTCCATGGTCAAGGTGAGTTGAGCCATTGTGTGAAGCGAAGTCTTCATCCGTTCAGCGATTACGGCACGCATCCCTCGCAACGGAATCATCTCAGTTGGCTGCTGAGACAGAAGCGTCTCGGCGTCAGGCGAGGCCGCTGTATGCACTTGCTCGCTGGTTCCGGCCGATGTTTCGGGGTCGGACGGTGTGCTGACGCGGGCTAGAAGTTGCCGGATATGGCCAGCCACATCAGTACGCGATATGCGTCCGTCTGCTGCACTCGGCTGCACCACACGAAGATCCAACCCGAGCAGGTCAGCGAGTTGTCGTGCCGCAAAGGTAGCTGGAGGCATAGCTGCATTTGCGAGTGTCGACGCGGCATCTGCTTCCTGGGCATGCCTTGATGCCGTTGGTACAGGCAGCTTCGAAGCAGCCTGAGCTGCTCGGACGTCTCGTTCAGTGATCCGACCGCTGGCTCCGCTGCCGGTGACGGCAGTTAGTTCAACGCTGAGTTCGCGCGCCAGTCGTTTAGCCGCTGGCGATGCCAGGATGCGCCCGCTGGCAACTGATGCTGGCGAGGTTGCGGGCGTCTTGCGGGGGTCAGGGTGCTCTGTGCGTTCAGCAGCTTGTACCGTCGCCCGAGGAGTCGGCAAAGCCTCTGTCGGCGGCAACTCCCCCGGCTCGGTGAACCAACCGATACGAACTCCGCACTCGTAATTCTCGCCAACCTCGCCGGTCTGATGCAAAACGCCACTATGCGAAGCTGCTATTTCAGTCTCCACTTTGTCGGTCTCAACAAGCACGACAGCTTGGCCCGCAGTGACCTGGGTACGATCGGGTATCAGCCATCGCAGGATGGTTGCCGACTCCATAGTCAGGCCCAGCTTGGGCATCTCGTACTCGGCTGCCATCGGATTCGTACTCCTCAATTGGTGCTGTAAGTGGTGCTGCAAGCGGAACCGAATGAGTAGCGGCTGTGCTGCGCTGCGCTAACTGCCGCTCCTATATCAATCACCTGCGGTCCGTCATCGTTCACGGTCACGCATGCCGCTGTTTGTGAGTCGAGCACTATCTCACGTTCTCCATCCAGTGCCAGCACGCCTGGGCCCGTGAGCCGAACCGACTTTCCAGACGGCACTCGCAAGCACTCAGCAATGTCAACGTCTGCGTAACTGCCTGGCAGCACTGCGGCACGGACACGTTGGGTGTGCTGGCCCGCGCACCCCATACGAATATGGACGCCTCCGCTCTCATGGCGTCCCACCGGGGCGACTGCCGCGGCTACGGCCGATAGGCCCACCGCAGTCGGTTCGGCGATTATGGCAACGATCTCGCGAATTGACGCCACGTCCCATACTGCACGAGCGCCAACGAAGCCACCCCGGACGAGACAAACATCAACTAGGGCTATATCGGCAGTTACACGCTCAGGCAGCACCACGTCAAGGATCTTGGCCTGCGAGGTCACGGCGTTCGCATCCGCACGGCCACTCGCGACCGCGCCAGCAGCGAATCCCACAACTGTGGCTTCAAGCTGCTGCGGGAAGACGTTGTTGGTGCCGACAGACAGCGGGGCCAGTGGTACATCCCGCCAGCCCTTTGCGACATCGCGTTGGGTGCCGTCTCCGCCGAGCGCCACAATCGCTGCTGTGCCGCGATCGCGGAACGCCTTGACAGCCAGCTCTGTGTCGCGGCCGCTATGCCAGCCGTATTCGGGTAGTACTTCTACGGTCTGAGACCAGACGCGTCCCGCTAGGGCTCTTTCGCCCAAATGCGCTCGGTCGCCGCTGATGAGTACCCGTTCAGCACCGCCCTCAATCGCACCTACGACTGTGCGACGGATGGTGCTGATCTTGACAGCATCGGAGACAGGCATGGCACCTGAGGTAAGGCGTCTTGCGTCCTTGCCAGCAAGCGGATTGGCGACGATACCGACAGTCGCAGGTGCAGTCCTGCTCACGCGGCGGCGAGGGATCGGACTCGCTCGCCGATCATCGCGGCATTGGGCACCCACTCCTTCTCAAGCGAAGGACTGAACGGCACCGGGCTGAACGGCGCGCCGATTCGCTCAATCGGCGCATCCAAGTAATCGAAGGCCTCTTCAGCAATCTGGGAGGCAATCTCGCCACCCAGTCCGCCAAACCGAACCGCTTCGTGTACCACAGCGACTCGACCATTGCGCTTCACGGCTTCGACCACTGTGTCCATATCAAGTGGCTGCAGCGTGCGTAGGTCAATCACTTCGCACTCAATACCCTCGTCGGCTAGCGCATCGGCAGCCGATACGGCCTCATGCACCATCCGTCCATAGGTCACCACGGTGACATCGTCACCGGATCTAACAACTTTCGCAGTGCCCAACGGTGTGCCGTATAGCTCTTGTGGAACATCGCCTTGCAGGCCCAGCAGACGTTTGTGCTTTACGAACACCGTCGGGTTGTCGTCGCGAATGCAAGAGACGAGCAGGCCCTTGGCGTCATAGGGGTTTGAGGGCATGACAACTTTGAGTCCCGGAATGTGACAGAGCATCGCCTCAAGACTCTGGCTGTGCTGAGCGGCTGCTGAGAGGCCAGCACCGGCGCTGGTAGTGATGGTCATCGGCAGCGTGGCTTTGCCGCCGAACATGTACTTCAGCTTTGCCGCTTGGTTCACGATCTGGTCCATGGCTACGAGAATGAAGTCCATGAACATCAGGTCAACTACCGGCCGCAGTCCGCTAACTGCGGCTCCGGTACCTAGACCCACGATGGCCTGCTCGCTTATTGGCGTGTCCACGACCCGCATGTCGCCGAAACGCTCGTTCAATCCACGAAACGAGCCGAACACTCCCCCGGCTCTTCCGACATCTTCGCCAGCCACAAAAACACCCGGATCGGCTTCCATCACTTGGGCCAACCCTTCGGTAAAGGCAGCGCCGTAGGTAATTTTGCGTCCAGCGCTGTCGGCCGTCTGTGTTGTGGATGTCGCAGTCATCAAGCCGCTCCTGCGTATACAGATTGGGTGTACACGTCGGCCAGCAAGCTCCCAGGATCGGGCGGAGGACTCTCCTCGGCGAAGGCGATAGCCGCATTGATGTCATCTTCGGCGCTTGCGTGTACAGCGGCTGCACCAGCGGCATCAAGCACCCCGGCTGCCGCTAGCCGGTCTTCAAACAGCTCGATCGGGTCTCGCTGTTTCCACTCTGCAAGTTCGTCATCAGAGCGGTATTTCATGCCGAGCGTCTGAACGCCATGGTGGTTGTAGAAGCGGTACGTCTTGGCCTCGATGAACGAAGGTCCTTCACCTCGGCGGGCCCGGCCGATGGCCTCGTGGGCGGCTTCCCAAACTGCGACGACATCCATGCCGTCCACGATGGCCCCGGGCATTCCGTAACCGGCTGCACGATCCACCACATCGGTAATGGCCATAGTGCGATCACGCGGCGTGAACTCGCCGTACTCGTTGTTCTCGCACACGAACAGCACCGGTAGCGACAGCGCCGCGGCCATGTTGGCTGCTTCATGGAAGGCACCGATGTTCGAAGCGCCGTCACCGAAAAACACCACCGAAACTCGGTCGCTGCACCGGTATTTGTTAGCAAAACCGGCGCCAACCGCTATTGGCACGCCGCCCCCCACAATGCCATTAGCGCCTAGCATGCCCAAGTCCAGATCGCAGATGTGCATGGAGCCGCCCTTGCCGCCGCAATAGCCGGTGGCCTTGCCCATCAGTTCTGCCATCATCCCGCTGTAGTCGCCGCCTTTGGCCACCAGATGACCGTGACCTCTGTGGGTGGAACTGATTTGGTCGTCGTCGTCAAGATTGGCACAGACCCCCGCGGCGACAGCTTCCTCGCCTACGTACAGGTGCAAGAAACCTGGCAGGCGGTTCTGCTCAGCCAGTCGGCCAGCGGCTTCCTCAAAGTGACGGATTCGCACCATGCGGCGGTGCAGATCCAACAAGACAGTTGGGCTCGGTTCCATAGGTATCCCCCTGTGACCGTGTGTGAGCGTCTCCGGTGACAATGTGCGACTCTGGGTCACATTAGTTCTGCTGGTGGGTAGCGGTCGCGTTCAGTCCCACGTTGGCATTCCCACGTTTGCAAAACAGTCAGTGTTGGCTGGTGTGCAGCTCTAACGCTCATGCGGTCACGGTCGGCGCGTAGGGTGGCCTAGTGGCATCACAGCAAGACTCACGATTGTTGCCGGATCCGGGTGTAGGACGCGGCGGACTGCGCTCCGCGGCCTGGTTTGACATTGAGGGCGATCCGCTCATGTCGGCGCTGTATTTGGAGCGTTACGCCAACTATGGACTGACGCGCACCGAACTCCAGTCCAACAAACCGATTATCGGTATCGCCCAGACCGGCTCGGATTTGTCGCCATGCAATCGTCACCATTTGGAACTGGCACACAGGGTGCGCGACGGCATCCGCGAAGCGGGCGGCATCGCATTTGAATTCGGTGTGCATCCAATACAGGAGACCGGCAAGCGACCCACGGCTGCGCTTGACCGCAACCTTGCTTACTTGGGCTTGGTAGAGGTGCTGCAGGGGTATCCGCTTGATGGAGTTGTGCTCACGATCGGCTGTGACAAAACAACTCCGGCGTGCCTGATGGCAGCCGCAACGGTGAACCTGCCCGCGATCGCTTTGTCGGTTGGACCGATGCTCAACGGTTGGCACGAAGGTCAGCGGACCGGCTCGGGAACCGTTGTGTGGAAAGCGCGAGAGCTGCATGCAGCAGGCGAGATTGACGATACGGGCTTCATTGACTTGGTGGCCTCCTCCGCTCCGTCTGTCGGCTACTGCTCGACTATGGGAACGGCCACCACCATGAACTCGCTTGCTGAAGCGCTTGGCATGCAGTTGCCGGGTTCGGCTGCGATCCCTGCTCCCTATCGAGAACGGGCGCAGATGGCCTATCGCACTGGCCTGCGCATAGTCGAGATGGTCAGAGAAGACTTGCGTCCCGCCGACATCATGACGCGCGACGCTTTCGAGAATGCCATCGTCGTTAACTCCGCTATCGGCGGATCTACCAACGCCCCGATTCACCTGAACGCGATAGCGGCACACCTGGGCGTTCCACTCAACAACGATGATTGGCAAAAGCACGGCTACTCAGTGCCATTACTAGTCAACCTCATGCCAGCCGGGGAGTACCTGGGCGAGGACTATCACCATGCCGGAGGTGTACCGGCCGTGGTTGGGGAGCTGATGCGGGCCGGGCTGTTGCCCCATCCCGATGCGCTTACTGCTAATGGCCGCAGTATCGGCCAGAACTGTGCGGATGCACCAATCGCCGACGCTGATGTGATCCGCTCAGCTTCTGAGCCGCTCGTGTCCAATGCCGGTTTCATCAATCTGGCAGGGAATCTCTTTGATAGCGCCATCATGAAGACGAGCGTCATCTCTGAAGAGTTCCGTCGGCGCTACCTGTCAGACCCGCTAGACCCGGACGCTTTTGAGGGTCGCGCAATCGTGTTTGACGGACCAGAAGACTACCGAGCACGAATTGATGATCCGTCGCTGCACATTGACGAACACTGCATGTTGTTCGTGCGCGGTGCTGGCCCGATCGGCTATCCCGGCGGTGCTGAAGTCGTCAACATGCAGCCCCCTGCAGCGCTACTGTTAGGTGGCGTCCACTCACTGCCGTGTATCGGCGACGGGCGACAGTCAGGTACTTCTGGCTCGCCATCTATCCTCAATGCTGCTCCCGAAGCCGCCGTGGGCGGTGGCTTGGCGCTACTTCGCACCGGCGATCGAGTACGGATAGATCTGCGGCGCGGCAGCGCCGACATGTTGGTTGACGAGGAGGAACTGGCTAAGCGTCGAACTGCGCTAGAGGAGGCTGGCGGCTATCCGGTGCCGCCGTCACACACTCCTTGGCAAGAGATTCAGCGGAGCCTCGTCACCCAGTTCAACGACGGTATGGTGCTGCGCCCTGCTGTCAACTATCGCGACACGGCCCGCACCCATGGCACCCCGCGCCACAACCACTAGCGATTGACCTAATACGCCCGACGTGCCAAAGATGTCTCGGCCATGATCTGGGCTCTGCTCGCGCTGGTGCTGGGACTGGTCCTTTTGGTGGTCGCTGGCGATCACTTTGTTGCTGGTGCGTCGGCGTTGGCAACGGCGCTTCGGATGCGTCCGGCTGTTATCGGTGCCGTGGTCCTGGGATTTGGCACTTCCGCTCCCGAGATGGTGGTTTCTTCGCTGGCTGCTATCAGCGGTGACCCCGATATAGGCGTCGGCAACATCGTGGGTTCGAACGTGGCAAATCTCAGCCTCGGCCTCGGCGTCGCCGCATTGCTAGTACCGATCCCCTTCTCGCGCATGGCGTTGCGACGCGACGTGCCGTGGTCGGTGGCCACCGCGGCCATCTTTGCCGTACTGGTGGTGGACGGTGTACTCAGCCGGCTAGAAGGGGGGCTGCTGGCCGTGGCGATGGTTGTCACACTAATTTGGCTCGTCCGTACCTCACAAGACGAGCCCGCGTCCAACGCGGATCCGGCTCCAATAGGCACCAGAAGAGGCAAACCGCTGCTCAGCCTGGTTAGGGCCTTGTTAGGCCTAGTGGGAGTTCTCGCGGGAGCACAGCTAGCCGTACAGGGTGCTACCGATCTGGCTAACCGATGGGGTCTCAGCGGCGGGTTCATCGGTTTTTCGGTCGTAGCGCTGGGCACGTCACTTCCCGAGCTGGCAACTGTGGTGGCGGCCGCTCGCAAGGGACATACCGAACTGATCGTGGGCAACCTGTTCGGCTCCAACGTCTTCAACAGCCTCGCCGTTGGAGGGGCGATGGGCCTAGTCGGAGCTGGTGCCATTGATTCCCCTGCGCTGACCGGTTTGGGTGTTGGGGCAATGATGGTTGTGGTGGTGCTCGCCTACCTGGGAGCGTTGGTTACCAAGCGAGCTGGACGCGTCCAGGGCGTGATGTTGCTGGCTCTCTACGCCGCTGCGATGGTGTTGCTCGGCACTAGCTAACGCAGCACCAGCTAACGCAGTTCCAGCTAACACTGCACCAGCTAGCACAGCACTCGATAAAGCAGCGCAGTCAGTCCGCTCGTTGCCAGATCCACAACAAACCGAGGCCGATGAGCGAACACGCCGCGGCCGCATAAAAGGCACCCGTGGTAGCGCCGACGATGGCCGCCGTTAGGCCCAGGATCGGTCCGCCGAAACCGGCAGCTAGCTCAAAGAACATCGTAAAGGTGCTCACAGCTCTGGCCCGCTCGTGAGGTGGTACGCCGTCTACTGCAGCGACCATGAGCGCCGGGTACAGCAGCGATCCACCCAACGCCAACACCACGACGCCCGCATACAAGCCGAGCGGAGTGACGAAGGTTGCGATGATCATCATGCCCAGTGCCGCCCCCGTCAGCGCCAGCGTTGCGGATTTTGCGACGCCGAGCTGGTCTGGCAGCTTCCTCCCGATGATCCTGATCACCAGTACGAGCACGCCGTAGAGCGCTAGGACGGGCCCGAAATCGCCCAGGTCATGCTCTGTCGCCAGCTTGGGCAAGTAGGCATGTAGCGCCGGAAAGATGATGATCCCAGCCGCGAGGATCGTTCCCGGCCAGATCGCCGACCGATACAGCAACCGGCTCATGAGTGTGGACTTTGGGTCTCCAAACCCCTCAGAACTCGCTTCTGCTGTCGGCTCACCTGCGCCGAACACTGCGAACACAGAGGGGCGCGCGTGGTCGTGAAAGTCAAGCGCTCTACGGGGAAGCTCAGCGGACAGCGGCATTCTCGTATCGCCGTTTAGCGGTGCAGTAGACGCTAGGTTCGGCCTCAACAGAGACTCTTCGCGAGGCAACAGCACTGCAATGCCCGCCGCCGCGAGCATCAAGGTACCTGAGACTGTGAATGCCACGTCGAAGCCGTTGAATGATGTTGCGGTGTCACCCCAACTGCGTGTGGTCTCCCCCACCCATGGGCCGATCGCCATTCCGCCGTAGATCGAAACTGAGAACCAGTTGAGCGCCTCGCCGCGCCGATGTTCGGGTGCCAGATCGCTCACCATTGCTGCGCTACCAACAAAGAACGCTCCCTGAAATGCTCCGATCAGCAAACGCACCAACAAGATGGCGGCATAGGTGTTGGCCCAGACATGTCCGTATGTGGTCAGAGCCGTCAGCGCACAGCCAGTCACTACCAGGAATCGCCGCCCGCGCTGATCGCCGAGCATGCCTATGGTTGGCCGCGCAGCAACGGCCGTGATAGCAAAAGCACTGATCGCAAAACCGACGGCTACGTTCCCTCCACCGGTCCGCTCGACCACGAGCAGCGAGATCAGTGGCAACTGAGTCGAAAACGACACCGCGGAGAAGAACGCGCAGATGTTCAGAATCAAGAACTGAATGCTGAACAGGCGATCTGACTCGTCGACGCCCGAAGCGCCGAGATGGGGTTCCGCGGCTGGTTGCGCTGTGAGCTTGATCTGAGACATGGGCCTTGGCTTCGTAGCGCTGAGCCCAATCGGAAATGGGGACAAGCGAAGTGCAAGCGAGGTGCTAGCCGCAATGTTAGGGGTAACGACCCCGCTAGTACCGGCAGCCGAAGACCCTGAGTCGTAGTCTGCTGTAGCTATGAATCTCGCTGAGCTACTTGAGCGTGCCCCAGACGACGAAGCCATGGTGCTCATTGACAGGTCCCTCGCTCAGCCGAAGCACACCACTGCCGCTGAGCTGTTGGATCGAGTGTTGCGCTGCGGGGCAGGTCTCGCGGCTCAAGGTCTCGCGCCGTCGTCACGAGTTGGGCTGCTCGCGGCTAACTGCGGCCCGTACTACGACGTGATGTTCGGTGCTCCCGCAGCAGGTTTCGTATTCGTGCCGCTCAACACCCGGCTACCTGGCGAAACCGTTTCCTACATACTCAAAGATGCCGAAGTGGAGTTGGTCATCTCCGACGCGGAGCATCGGCATCTAGTACCGCCCCATATGCGGCACATCGTCATTGGCAGCGAGGAATGGAAAGCGCTTGGGGCCCATGAGCCGCTGGCTGGTGCTGTGGCGGTCAGAGACGACGATGTCGCCGTACATATCTACACCTCGGGCTCAACCGGACGACCCAAGGGCGTTCTTCTAACTCATCGCAACATCACATTCACCGTGCTTGAGTACGGCATGGCAATGCCAGGCGAGGTGATGTTGGTGTCGGCCCCGCTGTACCACAAGAACGCCTCGATGTCCTCCAAGCTGGCGTTTGCTAACGGGGGCACTGTGGTGCTTCTTCCACAGTTCACGGCCTCCGGTTACATCGAAGCGATTGAGCAACACAAGGTGACGATGTGCTCAGGCGTACCCACGATGTTCGCCCTCGTCACGGCTGAGATCGCAGCGCGCGTAGATGCTGGCTACCCACTTCCCGACCTGAGTTCGGTGCAACGTGCGTTCATTGGGTCGGCGCCGCTGACTGAGGCGTTGTATGACGATGTGCAGCGTCTGCTGCCTCAAGCTGTCGTTTCCAACGGTTACGGCACTACCGAGGCCGTGCTGGCATTCGGTCCCCATCCAGAAGGCAAGTCCAGGCCCAAAATTTCGCTTGGTCACCAGCACCCCAGTGTGGAACTGCGACTGGTTGATCCCGACACCGGTGAGGACGCCGAAAGCGGCGAGTTGTGGGTACGTTCGCCCGGTGTGATGGTGGGCTACCACAACCTGTCAGAAGCCACCGCGGATCGGCTCACTGATGGCTGGTATCACACCGGTGACCTCATGAGGCGTGACGAAGACGGTTGGTATTACTTCGTGGGCCGAGTCGACGACATGTTCGTCTGCGCGGGAGAGAACATCTATCCCGACGCGGTGGAACAGATGCTTGAACGGCACCCTGGGGTACATCAAGCCGTGGTCGTCCCCGTACCCGACGATCTAAAGGGCCAACTGCCAGTGGCCTTCGTACGGGTAGAGCCGGGCAAATCACTGACTGTTGAAGCGGTTCGCCAGTATGCGCTTGCCAACGGTCCCGCGTACGCACACCCACGCCGCGTCTGGTTCGTCGATGAGATTCCGCTGGCTTCGACCGCAAAGATCGATCGTGCGGGCCTGATGGCTCGCGCTGTTGAGCTAATGGGCTCTTGGGACGCAGGATCTTCAGACTCTGAGTCGTATTCCTCCTGAGCTGCCCTCAGTGTCGGCTAGCCGGACGACGAGACTTCGTGCGTTAGCGAGCAGAGCGTTACGGCTTGCAAATGAGGCTCGGCAGGACTGGGTCCGACACCGCATCGCCGGGCTCGCCGCTGAGATCGCTTTCTTCGCAATCTTGGGGGCCTTCCCCGCTGTGATTGTCTTCGCTGCTTTGTTGGGCTCGCTCGATGTGCTGATCGGCCAAAGCGCTGCAGCCGCAACTGAGGAGTGGTTGCTGGAACGGATTAGTGGCACGTTCGGCGATCAGAACACGCTGGATGTGACTGTTGCCGAACTGTTTGACCGCTCCGATGCGCGAGTGGTGACCGTGGGTGTAGCGGTCGCCGCCTATGCGGCTTCGCGTGGTTTTGTGGCTGTAGTGAGAGCGTTGAACGTGTCGCGCGGATACCACGACCAACGTAGTTGGCTGTCGACCAGGCTGATCGGCTTCGCGCTGACGTTCCTTACTCTGGTCGCAGGAACCGCGGTAGCGGCGATGGTGGTAGTGGGGCCCTTGCTCGGTGGTGGTTCAGATCTCGCCGACCGACTCGGTGCTGGGTCCGCATTCAGCACCGCGTGGGACTGGTTGCGTTGGCCGGTTGTTGTACTAGTCGTAGTTGCGTGGGCGGCAACGGTCTATCGGATTGCGCCGCTGCACAAGTTGCCATGGCGCCATGAGATTCCCGGCGCGCTGGTCGCGACGGTTTGGTGGCTCGGAGTGTCGATTGGCTTCGGCGCATACCTCAGCTTGGCTTCAAGCGGTGTCAATGCGGTGGTCGGAGTCCTCGGTGGAGCCATCAGCTTGCTGCTATGGCTCTATCTGTTGGCGATGGGGTTGCTGGCGGGTGCAGAGTTGAACCGGCTGTTGGATCTGCAGCGCTCACGGGCCCCGAGGTAATGTTCGAAGCATTCACCCAATAGAGCCCGCTCCATGACACTTAGGACGCACAATGTGGATTCGCCTTCGTCAAATCGCCATCACTACGGCCAACCTGGCCCGCACCGCTGCGGACGTCCAGTGCGTGCTGGGCGTTGAGCCGTGCTTCACGGATCCAGGTGTCGGCATTTTTGGCCTTAAGAATCTGTTGTGGCCGATCGGCACGCAGTTCCTGGAGTGCGTCACCCCGATTCAATCCGAAACCGCTGCTGGCCGATATCAACAACGGCGTGGTGGCGATACCGGCTATATGGTCATAACTCAGGTTGATGATCTAACCGTTAGACGTGCGCACGTTGAGGCGTTAGGTATCCGACTCGCCTTTGAGATGAACCATCCTGACGAGGGACACGTCGGCATGCAGTTGCATCCGGCCGATACGGGCGGCTCGTTCTTTGAGATGGATCAGATGACTGGCCCCACCGGTAGCGATCAGGGTGGTATGTGGACACCTGCGGGCAATTGCTGGCAGCCATATGTATGCACAGACACGGTGAGCGGCATCGCAGCGGCGGAACTGCAGAGCCCCGATCCGCAACGTTTGGCCGAACGCTGGAGCCAGATTTCCCAGATTGAACTGGGCGAAGACTCACAAGGCCACCCCACAATTCGTCTGGAAAACGCCACGCTGAGATTTGTGTCAGAAACCGATGGCCGAGGTGAAGGCCTCGGAGGAATTGACGTTACGGCGGTTGATCGCGAGGCAGTGCTGGCAGCGGCTCGTAGTCGCGACTGCTACGTAAACGACGGTCAGGTTGCGCTCGGCGGCCTGCGCGTCAACCTTGTCGACGCCGGTTGAACCCTGCGATTGCTAAACCCTCGACTCCTCATGTGATTGCCCTTACGAGATTGCCCTCACGAGACTGGACGAAACATGACCGACATCCTCACCAACTTCAAGCGTGCAGTAGCCCTATTCGACACGGTTGTCGCGGCGGTACCAGACGATGCATGGGACAACAGCACCCCCTGCGCCGATTGGAACGCTCGGGAGTTGCTGCGCCATCAGTGCGGTGTGCTTGACGCGCTCGCCGAGACGGCCCAAACGGAACAGATCAGTCGACCGCAGATGGCGGAGGAGACTGACGACCCGCCAGCTCGCTGGGCACAAACTCGCGACGGAGTACTCGCAGCCGTGGATCAAGCAGACCTATCCCGAGAGGACTCATATTGGTTTGGGCCCATGAGCTTTGAGGCCTTTGTGACCATGGTGCAGTGGGATCCGCTCACTCATTCGTGGGACTTGGCCCAAGCCTCCGGCGTAGATGTTGAACTGCCTGAGGACTTGTGTGAGATCAGTCTGGCCAGCGTCAAGTCACTCGGCGAAGTTGCACGCAAGTGGAAGCTGATCGGTGAGGAAGTACCGGTAGCCGCTGACGCGCCCATGTCACATCGCTTTCTCGGATACGTCGGCCGCCAGCCATGACTGGTGTCGGTGATAGCACCGAGCCCTTGCGCTGGAGCGTCGGCGACGTCACCATCACTTCGATCTCAGAATCTGATACACCTACGTCGCCACGTTTCCTGTATGACGGGCTCACCAAGGGGGGTGTTCTGGCGCGAGCTGATGCGGCTCCATGGCTAAGACCACACTTCGTGACCGAGGAGGGTTACCTGCGTCAACGGATTCAATGCTGTGTGATTGAGGCCGGTCCTCATCGGATCGCAGTTGACACTTGTGTCGGCAATGACAAGCAGCGCTCCAATCCGCTTTGGCATGAACAGCAGGGGCCTTTTCTTGACGATCTGTGCGATGCGGGGTTTGCGCCAGAGTCGGTGACACATGTCGTCTGCACTCATCTGCACGTTGATCATGTGGGATGGAACACGCGTTTGGTGAATGGCGAATGGGTGCCCACATTCCCGAACGCTGAATACCTGTTTTGCCGGGCTGAGTACGACCATTGGTCTTCAACTGAGGACCTCTTCGGCGACGACGTGTTCGCTGATTCGGTTCGGCCCGTGGCTGACGCTGGCTTGGTCAACATGGTTGAGCCGAACCATCGGATCTGTGACGAGGTGTCGTTCTGGTCAACTCCTGGTCATACGCCCGGCCACGTGTCCGTGTCGATCACTTCGCAAGGCAAGCGGGCCATCATCACCGGCGACATGGTTCACTCCCCTTTGCAACTGGCTGATCCGGAACTCAGTTCCATGTTTGATACCGACCCACAGGAGGCCCGGCAGACTCGCCGCGAGGTGTTTCCAGACTGGGCCGACGGCGAAACGTTGCTTATAGGAACGCACTTCGGCGCACCGACCGGTGGGATCATGGTGCGCGATGGAGACGCCTACAAACTGGTCTTTGACCCGCCAACTTCGGCCAACTAAGCGACTGAGCTGTTAGCGATTCCTATAGACCCCAGCGCAGGTGTAGAGCGGATCGGTTCTTGAGTTCTCTCAGATCTCGGAGCAGATCGAGCATCTGACCCGCTGCCGGTTGCAGTGTTCTCGGCTAGGTGCCGCTCAGTTTCGAGGAACGTCGACCCAGGGCACGTCTTTGTCCACACGCGGCTCGCCTGGAAGCCCCAACACCTGTTCGCCCAGAATGTTGCGCATGATCTCTGATGTGCCACCCTCAATAGAGTTAGCGCGCACTCGCAAGAAACCATGTTGGACGGCACCGTCTGAACCGTCCACAGACAAATCTCCAGGCCGCCGGAACGTGTAGTCGTAGCCGGTGAGCCCGTCGGCACCCATCATGTCCACGGCGCACGTCATCAGTGCCTGATTCAACTCGGCCGATGCCAGCTTGGCGATTGACATCTCAGGTCCGGGATTGCCTTTGCGTCGGTTAGCCCCGGCGCGCATGTTCGTGAGACGCAGCACCTCAGCGCGCGTCCACAGTTTGGTCAAACGGTCCCTAGTAACGACGTCACGGTCGGCACTGTCTCGCTTATTCCACAGCTTGACAAGCACAGAGACTGGTCCCGTGGCGCGTTTGGGCGGGCCCGCACCACCGGCGCCGATGGCGTTGCGCTCGTTCATCAGTGTGGTCAGCGACACTCGCCAACCGTCACCTACATCGCCTATGCGGTTCGCGTCTGGTACGCGAACGTCGGTCATGTAGACCTCGTTGAATTCGGCTTCGCCGGTAATCTGACGCAGCGGACGAACTTCCACACCCGGCGACTTCATATCAAGCGCAAAATATGTGAGGCCGCGGTGTTTGGGGACTTCAGGATTGGTGCGGGTCACCAGCATCCCGAAGTCGCCGAGATGAGCCAGCGTGTTCCACACTTTCTGACCGTTCACGATCCACTCGTCGCCATCAGCAACCGCTTTGGTGGCCAGACCTGCAAAGTCGCTGCCAGCGCCTGGCTCGCTGAATAGCTGACACCAGAGCTCCTCGCCAGTGAACATTGGCCGCAGGTAGCGCTTCTTGACCTCTTCGCTGCCGTGGGTGTGGATAGTCGGACCAGCCAGATGCATGAAAAAGGTGACTGGCTTCGCGGGGGGCGCGCCAGCGGTCCGCAATCGTTCCTCAACCCGGCGTTGCAGCTTGGGGCTCAGACCTAGGCCGCCGTGGCCCTCATCAAAGTGAACCCATGCCAGGCCTGCCTCAAACTGAGCGCCGCGGAACTCCACGTAGCTGTGCTTTTGGGGATCGCAAGAGGCCAGCAGCGCATCAATTGCAGCATCAACTCGCGCTACAGCGGAATCGGCGGAGTCTTCAGCGGGCAGTGCTTGGCGAGTTGCGGCTTGGAGAGTGTCGGTCATGGTGCCAGTCTGCCAGAACGCCAAACGCGTGGGCGCTAAGCGGCAGCCCGCGGGCTGGCAGCGCCTGCATCCAGATAGTCCGGCATCTGAGCCATGCAGCATGGCTCAGTACAACAACGTGCCTATATCATTTTTGTAAGGTATGCTTGATAACATTCCTATGAAGTTCAAAATCAAACTATGAGGTACCATGAATAAACTGAGATTCTCGGGCCGCGGTGTGGCCCTAGCTGCCGTGGCAGCGCTGTTTGCGGCGTCGTGCGGCTCAGGTGATGACGGCCCCAGCGAAGCCGCGACCGCCGACGCGGTGACCACCTACGCGGCCGGTGTGCATGCCTCATACCAGTCAAGTCTGGAGTCAGCGCAGGCGATGGACGCTGCAATCGACCAATTTCTGGCCGATCCGTCGGAGTCTGCGCTCTCGACTGCGAAGGCGGCATGGTTGGCGGCGCGCGACGATTACGGCCCGACCGAGGCGTTCCGCTTCTACGGTGGACCCATTGATGACGAACAGACGGGTACCGAAGGATTGATCAACGCATGGCCGCTAGATGAGGCATACATCGACTACGTAGAGGGTGCATCTGAAGCTGGCATCATCAACAATCCTGATCAGTTCCCAACAATTGATGACAGTCTGTTGGTTTCGCTGAATGAGCAGGGTGGTGAAGCCAACGTCTCTACTGGCTGGCACGCGATTGAGTTTTTGCTGTGGGGCCAGGACCTCAACGTAGATGGACCCGGTCAACGGCCATTCAGCGATTACACGACAGCCGCCAACGCCGACCGTCGGGCCTTGTACTTGACCGTGGCTTCGGATTTGCTTCTAAGCCATCTCGAAGGCCTAGTCGCCGCGTGGGCACCGGAAGCCAACAACTACAGGGCCGATTTTGAGGCGCTTGAATCCACAGAAGCTCTGCGGCGGATCATCACTGGCATAGGCGAACTGAGTCGAGGCGAGCTGGCAGGCGAACGCATGAATGTTGCATACGCCGAACGCTCCCAAGAAGACGAGCATTCGTGCTTTAGCGACAACACAACAGCGGACATCATCGGCAATGCGAAGGGGATAGAGATGGTACTCATCGGCCAGTATCCCGGCGGTGTGTCCGGTACAGGGATCCTGGATCTAGTTGAAGCCGCCGACTCTGATCTTTCCGAGCAACTTAGAACAGAGATCAGTGCCAGCCTTGACGCTGTCGAAGCAATCCCAGCGCCGTTCGATCAACACCTGGTTGAGGGTGTGTCCGACAACGACCCCGGCCGTATGGCTGTATTGAAGGGCATTGAGGCGCTGGAGACCCAAACCGACACCATCGTTGCCGCAGCAGAGGCCATCGGTGTGACCATCAACGTGAGCTAAACGTTGCCTCGTTGCTTAGTTGCCAGCTTGATCGCGGCCGCACTTGTGGTAGCTGCGTGCGGCACGGACGTGGCTCAATTGGACGCCCGGCTCGGGGGTGACACGACTCGGGAGGATGCATCTCGTAACTCTTTCGGTCTCCCCGCGCCGGGACTGTCCAATGAGGAGCGACGACTGTTTGAACGTGGCGACAGTTTCTTCACGCAGAACTGGGTAACTGCACCTGCGTCCACGGATGCGCGAGATGGCCTGGGGCCTACGTTCAATGCTCAAGCGTGCTCCTCGTGTCATGTACTTGACGGCCGTGGCGCTCCGCCGGATCCGACTGGGGTTGAGGCCAGGCTGGGGCTGCTGTTGCGGCTATCGGTACCCGGCAAGGACACTGCTACCGGCGCGCCTCGGCCAGACCCGAACTATGGCGGTCAGCTACAAGACCGCGCTGTGCTTGATGTGCCCGCCGAAGGTCGTTTCATGGTGACTTACGAGACCATCAAGGGCAGCTACGGCGATGGCACGCCCTTTGAGTTGTTGGATCCGACCTATGAGGTGAAAGATCTGACATTCGGGCTTTTGGCCCACGACATCATGATGAGCCCGCGCCTGGCGCCGCAGGTCATAGGTATGGGCCTGCTGGAGGCTGTGCCTGAGAACGCGATCCGCAGTCGGGCGGATCCTGACGATGCTGATGGCGATGGCGTGTCGGGTCGACCTAACACAGTCTGGAATGCCGAAGCAGGGGCCAAAGCACTCGGCCGGTTCGGTTGGAAGGCCAATGTGGCCACGGTGGCACAACAAGTGGCCGGTGCCTTCCTGGCCGACATCGGCATTACCTCATCGTTGCATCCCAACGAAAATTGTCCCGATTTTCAGACGTTGTGCGGCGCCGCCAAGAATGGCGGAACACCGGAGTTGACAGACGAGCGTCTTGGTGCGGTCAGCTTCTACAACCGCACCCTGTCGGTACCAGCGATGCGCGATGTTGATGACCCAGATGTACGCGCTGGCGCGAAGCTGTTTGACGATATTGGCTGCTCGTCGTGTCACACTTCTACATTGCAAACAGGCCCCTCCGACATTGCGGTGCTGTCAAATCAGACCTTTCACCCGTATACCGACCTGTTGTTGCACGATATGGGAGAAGGCCTCGCTGATGGCCGCCCTGACTTTGACGCCACCGGAAGCGAATGGCGCACACCACCGTTGTGGGGTTTGGGCCTGATTGACGACATCAACGGGCACCGCTTCTTGTTGCACGATGGGCGAGCTCGCACCATTGCCGAAGCAATCTTGTGGCATGGCGGCGAAGCCCACAGTTCGCGTGAGGCATTCCGTACTCTTGATGCCGATCAGCGAGCTGAACTTCTGGCCTTCTTGGAAGCGCTCTAATATGCCCAGTCGTCTGCGTATATGTTGCATATGCTTATCTGTGGCACTCGCCGCTGCGTGTGGCGAAGGTCCACCTGCACGCAGTGAAGTGCTCAAAGATCTGGTTGATGATGCAATCGTGCCTGCTTACGCAGAATTGGCCTCCAGTACCAAGGATCTGGCTGCTGCGACTATCGGCCTTTGTGAAACGCGCACGTCATCCGATCTTGCAATTGCGCGCGAAGCTCTGGCCAATGCTCGAGCCGATTGGTCCTATATCGAACCATGGTGGGCCGGACCCGTGATGGAACGTCGTTCGTGGGTGTATATCGATTGGCCAATAGCGGTTGACGAGATCGAGGCGCTTGTAGCCGATACTTCGGTTGAACTTGACTTCGATCGTCTTGCCTACCGCATCGGAGCCGACCAGCGAGGCCTTGGCGCTGTTGAGCACATCTTTGGCGAAGCCGATGATGGTGTTGCAGTGCTGGAGGCTCTGGCCGATTCGCGCCGGTGTCAATATCTCACTGGGATAGCCGACTTGATTGCCGATGAAGCTGCTCTGCTTTATGACGACTGGACCGCTGACTTCGAAGAAACTGGCCCCTACAGTGTCATCTTGGCAGACACCAACGGCGACGGGCTGGACTCTCTTGTCAACGATGCTCTTTTTCTGATCAGAGCGATGGTTGATCGTGAACTAGGTGTCGCGCTCGGTGAGATGGGGCGCGAGCCAGATGTGGAGGCCATTGTAGAAGGCCCAGCCAACTTAGCAGTCGTCGACATCCTGAGACACCTGGACGGGCTTGAGATGTCGCTGATCGGCAACAGTGTGACGCCTGGCTTGGGACCACTGCTTGGGGACGACCTCATTATTCGTCTGAGAGGTGACTTTGAGGAGGCGCGCCGGGCCACTAACATGATTGATCTTCCACTTCGGGCCGCCGTCATTGAACAACCGGAGGTAGTGTCAAAGGCACGAGAAGCCATCGTGGCGTTAAGGGTGACTGTCGCTACCGAAGTCGTGAGCCGGTTGGGTGTGACCGTCGGATTCAGTGATGCGGACGGTGATACCGGTAGTTGATCGACTCTCGATCCCAAGCGCGTTGACACAAACTGCTCTACGAGCCTCGGAACAACCCGGGAAGCGAGCCGCATCCAGTCTCGCGAAAAAGATCACTGCGCGAGCGCGTACGCAAGTACCAGCCGATTCTGTCGCACTTTTCCGGGTCGGCTATGGAGCAATAGTTGTTTACAGCTCAATTCGGTTTCTGGTCAAGGGCTGGGTTGACGCCCTATACCTGGAACCTCAGAATCATCTCACCTATCGTTGGTTTGGTTGGGTTCAGCCTCTGCCCGAACCGTTAATGCACATTCACATTGCTGTTTTGGCCGTTCTTGGTGTCTGCATCGCTGTGGGTTTCAAATATCGGCTTGCTGTCGGCACATTCTTAGTTGGATTTACCTACACAGAGCTGATTGACGCCGCTCTCTATCTCAACCACTACTGGTTCATCAGCCTCACGGGCTTGCTACTATTGCTCCTGCCGGTTCATCATCATTGGTCTGTTGACGCAGCAATTGGTCGAGTTTCCGCCTACTCGCACATAGCCGCCGGGGTGGTCTGGGCGCTGCGAACTCAGATAGCTGTAGTCTATTGTTTTGCCGGTCTCTCTAAGCTCAACCCCGACTGGCTCTTGCGAGCTCAACCATTGAAGCTATGGCTAGCAGATCGTACACACATTCCGGTAGTAGGCTCACTACTAGATGAGCCCGTTATCGCATACCTCGCCTCTTGGCTCGGTGCGGGGTTCGACTGCCTAATTGTGGCATTTTTGCTGTGGCGAAGGACCCGGCCTTACGCCTATATTGTCCTCGCTGCGTTTCATCTGGCTACCGGGGCGCTGTTCCAGATTGGAGTCTTCCCGTGGGTAATGATTGTAAGCAGTCTTGTCTTCTTCAACCCGGACTGGCCCCTTAGACTCACCTCCCGGCTGGTATCTGACCGTATACGCAACACGTCCACCAAGCTCAACTGGCTCAAGGGTCTAAGCATTTCAAGTCGCGCCGACCAATTCGCTACTAGTCCGAAAATCAGTCGTTTCACTCTGGCAGCACTCGTTGGCTTGGCGTTGATTCAACTGGCGCTACCGATACGACATTACGCCATTGCGGGCAACGTACGTTGGACCGAAGAGGGTTACTATTTTGCTTGGCGGGTTATGCTTACCGAGAAGGCGGGTCACGTTGAGTTTCAGGTCACCGACCCCAGCAATGGCGAAACATGGAGCGTAGATCCAGGACTGGTGCTAACGGAATGGCAGACTAACCACGCCACCACTCGGCCTGACCTCATCCACGCAACCGCTCACCTTGTTGCTGATCACTACCATCACCAAGGCAGAGCCGATGTTGAAGTCCGCGCTCATGCCTGGGTTTCAATGAACGGTCACCCGGTCCACCGACTTGTCGATCCGAGGGTCAATTTGGTGGCGTATGGCCGCGGCCATTTGCCCGCAGGTTGGATACTTGAAGAACCATGAACGCCTTCATCACCACAGGCGGTGTCAACGGTACCGGCGCTACAAGGGGCGCAATTGAATGTTGAACCGCGCTTGAACTTTAAAATGGCGTATTTGTAGGCCATCAATAGCGTTCGCCCGGAAATGACGGTTCGGTCTTGGCCATGAATGCCTGATCGCCATGTGCCATGTTGTTTGGGATAAGCACCGCCTGGTGGTTCATCTCTACATCCAACTGCTCAGTGAGATCATGTTTCGCTGCGCCGTCAATGGCCGAACGGATGCGAGACATCGCCGCCGGAGAACTGCGTCGAAGCACGTCGACGACGGCATCGACGGCCCCGTCAAGTTCGGCATCGTCAACTGATTTCCAGACCAAACCCCAATCGGCCGCTTGATCGGCGGTGACGCGCTCCCCCAGTAGACACATACCGAGGGCCCTGGCCCGACCAATACGAACGGGAAGTTGCCATGTGGTGCCCAGGTCAGGAACGATTCCCAGGCGAGGTCCGAATGTAGCTACGAAGAACGCTGAACGTGCGGCGATGGCAACATCGCACGACAGAGCCAAGCCGATGCCCCCGCCAGCGGTTACCCCGTTGATGCGAGCAACTGTCGGTACCGCGCACTCGGCTACGGCACGAATAGCTGGATGAAACGTGCCATCCATGGATTCGGTCGTGGCCTCGCCTATGGCATCGGGATCAACGCCACCGTCACGTGGCGCTGCCGCGCCGCGGAGATCCGCACCTGAGCAGAATCCGCGACCCTCACCGGTCAGCACAACCGTGCGAATACTCTCATCAGCCGCGACCATGGCGAAGGCTTCGCTAATGTCATCCATGAACTCGTCATTCATGGAATTGAGCGTCTCAGGTCGGTTTAGGGTGACGGTAGCGACGTCGCCAGCGCCGTCATGCTTGACGCTGTATCTAACGGTGCCATTGGACGGTTGCATCGGGCTCCTCACGATGACGACACGGTTACTGCTAGCTACTAGAAGTGGTGAGCATGGCCTACCTGCAGCCGCCTAGTTGTAGCGACTTATTTGTAGCGGTAGGTGATGCGGCCACGGCTGAGATCGTATGCGGAGACCTCCACCTGCACCCGGTCTCCGGGAAGAATCCGAATATGGTGTTTGCGCATCTTGCCGCTCAAGTGGCCGAGCACCTCGTGGCCATTGTCTAGTTCAATGCGAAAATGCCCGCCCTTGAGTGCTTCAACGGTTTTCCCTTCAAGCAAGATGGCGTCGTCTTTGACTTTTGGCAACGTGGTATCCCTGGTTGGCGAACTGCGATTGTCGGCCGCCGAAGCGGTCCACGCAGGTGGGTTCATAGTAGCCGCTGTGATCCTCGCGCACTTGCGACACCTTCGCTGAAGTAGCGGACTGGGCCGCAAGGATGCCCGTCAATGCCGTTTTACGCCACCATATTTCATGCGTGTGTGCGACATTGAGGCGATCTGCACCTCGTCATTGTTGATGTCGGCCGCAACCAGTTCGCCCAGAAACAAAGTGTGGGTACCCAAGTTCACGCTGTGGCGCAACTCGCAGTCCATCCACGCGGCAGCGTCCGCGAACACGGGTGCACCAGTGGCGGCCTCATATACCGACCAGCCGTTTAGCGTGCCTGTCCCGGGGCCCGCTTCGTCTATGACAGCCTCGTAGGTGGCTGGCTTTGAGAACTTCACAAACGGTCGCGTGTTGGCGGCATCCCACAGGTTCACCGTAAATGACTCGCCTGCAGCGACCAGCCGGTGAGTCACAGCCGAGTTGTCAACACCAATGCCGATGATCACCGGCTCCATGGACAGTTGAGTGATCCAACTCGTAGTCATTGCGTTGCGCTCGTCACCGGCACGCGAACCCACGAGTGCAAGCGCATTCGGAATCTTCCATGTCACCCGATTGATCAGCTCATCCGCTAAGACTGCATTGCTCATGGATGCACCCTAGGTGAGCCAGCCCATAATGAGTTCAGCCCCGCAACCTGCGGGGCACCTGGCAGGCTTAACACCGTGATTGACCTGCGCTCCGACACCGTCTCACGTCCTACACCAGCGATGCGCGCTGCAATGGCAGCGGCCGAAGTCGGCGACGATGTATGGGGCGACGACCCCACTGTCAAGGAACTGGAGCGCCACACGGCCGAGCTGCTTGGCAAGCAGGCAGCCTTGTTTGTGCCCAGCGGCACCCAATCCAACCTGTGCGGCCTTTTGGCGCACTGCGAGCGAGGAGACGAGTACATCGTGGGCCAGCACGCCCACACCTACATGTATGAGGGCGGCGGCGCAGCCGTGTTGGGCAGTATCCAGCCACAGCCTGTGCCGACCGACGAGACCGGGATGTTGGACTTGGAGGCTGTTGAGGCGGCGGTGAAGCCCGACGACAGCCACTTCGCGCGCACTCGGTTGCTTGCGTTAGAAAACACAATCGATGGCAGGGTGCTCACACCCGGCCAGCACGTGGCGGCGCGCGAAATCGCCGATCGGCACGGACTCGGACTGCACCTTGACGGTGCGCGATTGTGGAACGCAGCGGTGGCACTGAATATCTCGCCTGCTGAGATGGCCGAGCCGTTTGACACCGTGTCGGTATGCCTATCGAAAGGCTTGGGCGCACCGGTTGGCTCGGTGTTGTGTGGAGGCGAAGAACTCGTTGCAAAGGCACGTCGGTGGCGCAAACTGCTGGGTGGAGGAATGCGCCAGGCTGGGATCATCGCCGCAGGCGGGCTCTATGCGCTACAGCATCATCTTGAGCGGCTAGCCGATGACCACGCTAATGCTCAGCGCCTTGCTCGCGGCTTGGAGGCCATTGCCGGTATAGGCGTGACTGCGTGCAACACAAACATGGTGTTCGCACAGTTGGAGCGCGACGACCCGACATTGTCCAAGCGGCTGGAAGGCCGCGGAATAGCGGCCGACTGGCGCTTCGGCCGTTCGCGCATGGTGCTGCATCTAGATGTCAGCCAAGCCGACGTTGATACGGCGCTGGACGCCATCGCGGCCGAACTAGCCGCGTAGCCAATAGCGATGTTCCCAGGTGACGTTCCTAGCGGCAGTCGTCCCCTAGGGTCTGCGGCCATGACCGGAACTCTCGAAGTCGGATTCAGTACAAGCCAGACCCACCAGGTGACCGATGAAATGTCGCCCCCGCATCTGCCGAACAAGGTGCTATCCACGCCCGACATGGTCCGTCTGATTGAAGGCACTTGCTTGACCGGCGTGCAATCGCTGCTTGAAAAAGACCAAACCACAGTCGGCATTCACATATGCGTGAGTCACCAAGCTGCCGTGTCGTCAGGCGAAGATGTGCTGGTATCGGCAGAAATCAGCGAAGTTGACCGACGTCGGCTGGTGTTTGACATCAAGGTCACCCATGGCGAAACGCTGATCTCGGAAGGTACGCACCAACGTTTCATCGTCGGCGGTTAGGCACCGTTGCGCAGAGATACCCGCTGGGTCGTCTGACTAGGGGGCTTTACGGCAGGGCGGCTGTCCGGCTGGCTGCGCTCACACGGCACCCGTACCTCAGACTGGTTACCTCAGACCGGTTACCTCAGACTGGTTACCTCAGTGGGCGCTGCAGGACTCGAACCTGCGACCCCCTCCTTGTAAGGGAGGTGCTCTAGCCAACTGAGCTAAGCGCCCCTAGGAGCCTCCGGCAGGCTACTGACTGTGTCCGTCGCGGCGCCCCTCGAAGCATCCCACCGGTCGATTTCATCAGGTCGGCTCTACCACATCAAACCGGTACATGAAGCCAGTCAATGTGCTCAACCCGCCAAACATGGGCCAACGTGACGAAGCAGGGTGGACAACTCGGCGGTGCTTGAGGCGATTGGGCCTAGGCGACGATGAGGGTCTAGATGGAAGAGCTCTTGGTTGTTGGCCTCGCCGGTCCAAGCACCCGCTTCGGCGCAAATCAAGATGCCTGCTGCGTAGTCCCAGACCCCATGATTGGAGTTCAGATCCACATAGGCATCGAGCCGCCCACAGGCAACCGCGCACAAGTCCAGCGCTGCGGAGCCGAGCACTCGAACTTGCCAGACGCCGAGTTCGGGGCCAGGCCGTCCCGAGACGCCGACAACAGCTCGCTCGCCCGCTGCGACACCACTGGGGCGGATTGGCACGCCATCAGATTGCGCCCCGGCACCGGCGATAGCGGTGAATTCTTCGCCGTTGACCAAATGGCGCACCAAACCCGCGACCGGTATCAAACCATCTACGACGCAGAGGCTGACGCAGTAATGCGGGATTCGATAGGAGGCGTTGGTTGAGCCGTCCACCGGATCCACGATGACAGTGTGAGAGCCCGAACCCGCGCGCAGCCCTGATTCTTCGCTTAGTACCCCCACCCCCGCTGCGTCAAGCACCGCCGAAGCCGCTGCGTCTGCCACTTGGTCCAGCGCGTACTGATCTGCTCGGTCGCCTCCGTCGCGCCAGCGATCAAACCCCGCCAGTGATTGTTCTACTGCGTCGGCTGTATGTCGGAGCAGACTCAACCAGTCGTCGTTAGTGGTGCGCACACGTCGAATTCTGTCATCTCCTAGAATTGTTGCCGCGCATATCGCAGGCGAAGCGTAGGGTGTGCCCCCAATGGCGGCGATTGACATAGCTGGTTACGTGGCAAGCCTAAAAGAGCATGCCCACGCGCATGGCTTTCACATTCATGACGAGCGACAGTTCATTGAGACTTACAGCCTGCGTCAGACGTGGGAGATTGACTTCCACCCGGCTGAGGCTTGCGGGGGACCACTCGACCTGCATCTCACGCTAGAAGCAGATCCTCGCACCATGCTGTCGTTCGAGGATGTTCTGTGGGCCACACCCGAAGATGAGCTACCGCCCGATGAGTTTTGGCTTCCGTTGCTGTTTACCTGGGCGCTGCCACCGCTCGTTCACAGCCCGGACATGCTCGTTCTAGCCACCGATCTGGCTGGTCTCGGAGGCACCACGTTGCCGGTGGAGGTGTCAGCAATTGACTCGCTGACATCGGTAGCCGACGCTGCCAAGCGAACACTCACGATTGTGGCGCGCAGAGAGCTTTCGCTCCAGTCGCTACTGATTGGCGAAGACAACATGTGCGAGCCCTTTGACCTATGCCACAAGATCTGTGACTACCTCTTGGACCAGGCCAAAGAGTGGTACGCAGAAGTGCCCTCCTGAAACCCAAAGAGCCTCGCTGTTTAGGAATCTGGTTTTTTGGGAACCTCGCTGATTGGGAACCTTGCAGTTTTGAGCTATCGCTACGACGGACTGATGACCACACCTGCTTCGCTGACGCGTCCCGCCGCCATATTGCGTTCAAGAGCATCATCGGCTTCGGAACTGCCTACGGGGTAGAAGCAACGGAAGGTGTGTGCAGAAACCGCCATATCTTGCCCATTGGGGTTCTGATTCACGGCGGGGGCTTCCATGAGCGACGGTTCCTCGGCGTAGCACAAATCTTGCGCATACTTACAACGAGGAGCAAACTTGCAGCCGGGCGGCAGATCTGTCATTCGGGGCGGTTGGCCGCCGATGATCTCCAAGCGTGCATGGCTGTCGTCAGTGACTTTGGGGATTGACCTAAACAGTGCCTCGGTGTAGGGCATTCTCATGTCGCCGAACAGCGTGGCTGTGGGGGCTCGCTCCACAATCCGTCCCGCGTACATCACGATGACCTCATCAGTGCGGCCTGCCACTATCCCAAGATCGTGAGTGATGAGCACCAGCGACATGTCGCGTTCGGCCCGCCGCGACTCAAGCAAGTCCAGGATCTGTGCCTGAACGGTGACATCTAGTGCGGTGGTTGGCTCATCGGCTATGAGCAAACGGGGGCTGCAGGCCAGTGCTATCGCAATCACGATTCGTTGGCGCATGCCACCCGAGAGTTGGTGGGGATATTCGTCTATTCGCCTATGCGGCTCAGGAATACCGACTTCTTCCAACAGGTCAAGCGCAGCGGCCCGGGCAGCCCGTGCTGACAGATCTTTATGTACGCGCAAGCCTTCGGCCACCTGCTTGCCGATTTTCATCACCGGATTCAACGAGCCCAGCGGATCTTGAAACACCATGGCTAGCTGCGGGCCCCACATCTCAAGCAGCTCGCGGCGACCTAGGGACATCATGTCAATTCCATCGAAGCTGACTGTGCCTGTAGAGGTCACCTTGGACTTGGGTAGCAGCCGCATGATCGAGCGCGACATCACAGACTTTCCTGAGCCAGACTCCCCCACCACGCCGAGACGGGCGCCCCGGCGCAGCGACCAGTCAACGCCATCAACCGCAACCAACGGTCCCACGGCAGTGTGAAACGTGGTGCGCAAACTCCCCACATCAAGCAGTGCCCGCGCAGTGTCCGATGCTGCGTCCGATGCAGCTAGAGAACTCGGGTCAGACGTTGAGTCACTGTCGTGTGTCTCACCAGACTTGAGGGCATTGAGCGTGGTGCGGTCAGTCATGACGCACCCCGGGCAACAGACGTCGGGCAACAGATGGCGCCTCAGCTCTATCCGGACTGGCTGTTTTGGACCCGCTATCTGTTGGCATCGTTTCGCGGATGATGGGAGTGTGACAGGCAACGAAACGTCCGGGTGCGATCTCGCGCATCTCCGGCTCCTCATCGGCGCAGCGTTGCGCTGCTAGGGGGCAGCGAGTACGGAACCGACAACCAGTGGGCGGATTCATGGGGGACGGTAACTCACCGCCGATGCGTGCTGACCCCAGATCGGCGTTTGGATCAGGCTGAGGGATCGCTTCAAGCAGAAGTTCGGTGTAGGGATGAGCTGGCGCGTCAAAAAGTGCGTCGGGTTCACTGACCTCGCAGAGTTTGCCCAGGTACATGACTGCCACGCGGTCGCTCACGTTCTTGACCACAGCCAAGTCGTGCGCGATGAAGACCATGGTTAGACCCATATCGCTTTTGAGATCTTCGAGCAGATTGAGTATCTGTGCTTGCACCGAAACATCCAGTGACGAAACTGGCTCATCGCAGATGAGAACCTGAGGCACGCTGACCAAAGCTCGAGCGATGGAGAGTCGTTGCGCCTGACCGCCTGAGAACTCCCACGGTCGACGGTCCATAGCGTCGTCGGGGTTTATGCCGACATACTCCAGCACTTCGCGTACTCGCGGTTCGGCGCGATCACGTTCAGCCTGGCGGTTGCTGCGGTAGCACCTCAACACCCAGCGCAGCAACAGAGTGTCGACAACGATTGAGCCAACCAAAACAGTCAGCTTGGCTCCCGAGTCAAGAGCGGCGACATAGAACACCTGCAACACCACCATGGCGCTAAGGGTCGTCGCCACTCCGCTGGCCCCCGCCCGTGCTGGCTTGATGAGCGATGCCACCAGCCATGCAACTAGCGCAGCGGTAAGGAGGCTCAGCGCGGATGAGTTAAGCCACTGCGCCCAGCCTCCAAAGCTGGACCAGGTTCGCCACGTCAAGAACGCGCTGGCGGCGGCGGTGACTACTACGCCAGCGAGTCCAACTGGCGCCGAAACTTCGCCAAACTGCCGGGACATCAAGCTGAAAGGCAGCACTAACGCGAGCAATACCCAAACAAGGCCCAACAACAGCGCTATCGCGGCCACTGTCGCAGCAACAGCCAAGGTCGGAAATCCGATGACTGCAGCCGGAATTTGCGTCCAGCCCAGCCACGGCTCCGCGCCTCGCTCCTCAACAGCCTCCGACAGAATCCAGAGCGCAAAAGCCACCGAAGCCAGCCAGCGCAGGATTCGCATCGGTTCCGCTGTTCGCCTTGATAGGTCTTGCAGCCAGTGGCCAATGCGTTCTTGCCAATTGGTGATAGTGCTCTGTTGTCGCTCATTTTCGTGAGCGATATAAAGTGGTTCGGCGACTATGTCGCGCACTCGGCGTCTGGGGTTCAGCGAAGAGATCGGGTCCTGGTAGATCATCTGCAGGCGGGGCCGCACCGTTCGCATCGCGTCATCGCTGAAGTCAGTCAGCTCAGCGCCATTGAGCAGAACTGAGCCCGAGGTGGGTCTCGGAAGCTGCAGAATCGCGCGGCCCGTAGTGCTCTTCCCGCAGCCCGACTCCCCGACGAGTCCAAGTGTTTCTCCCTCAGTCAGGTCAAGCGACACGCCGGACACGGCATGAACAGTGCGTCCTGCGGCCGCGGGATACTGAACTACGAGGTCCCGCGCAGTTAGCAGAGCCTCCGATCGCAGGTGTGCGTTGCCGCTTCCAGCCATTACAAGCCAGCCCTCATTGCCCAGTCATCGCTCATAGACCAGTCATCGCTCATAGAACAGACTCGCGCGGCTCAAAATGCTGCTGGAGTTTGTCGCCCACGAAATTGAGCGCTAGCACCGTGATGAACATGACAATGGCTGGCATAAGACTGATGTGAGCGGCCACGTCAAGATTTGTTCTGCCCTTATTGATCATGTCGCCCCATGTGGGTGTAGGTGGCGGCACGCTCAAGCCAAGGAAGGCGACCGAACCTTCCACCACGATCAGACCGGCCATGATGATCAGCGAGTAGCTGACGAGTGATGGAGCCACGTTTGGCAACACCTCACGGAACAAGACGCGACCATCGCGCGCCCCCAGGGTTTGAGCTGCGAGGACAAAGTCCTGATGGGCGACTGACAGCGTGGCTGCGCGCACCACGCGGGCAATCGGCGCAATTGACAACAAAACGAACGTAAAGACAAGAATGAAGATGCGCCGCTTTGCCTCGGCATCCAAGAACAGCACCAACGCAAGGAACAGGATCAGCGGAGGAATCACCAACGACGCATTTAGTGTGGCTGTAAGCCACCGGTCCGCGCGGCCACTGAAGTAGCCAGAGACCATGCCCAACAAGCCACCGATCACCAGCGCCAACACGGTGCCCAAGGTGGAGATCACCAAGCTCACCTGGGCTCCGTAGATCACTCGGCTAAACACGTCTCGACCCACGCCGTCGTTGCCAAACCAGTGCGTCAGGCTCGGACCTTGTTTGGATGTACCTGCGAACGTTGCGGCGGGATCCTTCAGGGGCAAAATGTCAGCGAACACGGCCGCGAAGGCAAGCACAGCCAGGTATGCCACAGCCGCCCAAAAGAAGAACCCCAGTCGCCTAGGCACGGGCACTTGCCTCCCTACCGCGCAACCGTGGATCAAGTGCCAGATATAGGAAGTCGGACATCGTCAACACCACGATGTAGAGGGTGGAAATAACCAACACGCCGCCTTGAACGGCGATGAAGTCGCGTTGTGACACGCCCAGGAATATGTAGGCGCCCACGCCTGGAATGGTGAAGATGAATTCTGTAATCAGCGCGCCGCCAATGAGCAGGCCCACGGTCAGACCCACGACGGTCAGCAGCGTGAAACTTGAGGGCCGCAGCGTGTGTCGCCACAAGATGCGCCTGGTGGGCATTCCCTTGCTGCGCGCCAGATCAATAAATGGCAATCGCAGAGTGCCGATGACATCGGAGCGCAGCAAACGCATGAAGACTGCCGCTTGGCCCATGGCCAGTGACAGCGCTGGCAGTGCCATGTGCTTGAAGTGCAGCCAGACGTTGTCACCGAAGGGTACGTAACGGGCTGCTGGCAGTACACGAAACCCAATCTCGTTGCCAGCCACGCTGAGCCCACCGATGGCAAAAAACAGTACAAGAAGCACTGCGAGCACGTAATTCGGTGTGGCTAGAAATCCCAGCATTACGTTGTTTACTGCGCGGTCGGTTTTGGTTCCCTGCCGGTAACCGGCCCAGATGCCCAATGGAATAGCCGTGGCTAGTGCCAACACGACTGCGTAGGCCATGAGTTGTAAGGTCGGCGTCATGGATCGTGAGATTCCGTCTGCGATGTCTTCGCGAAGCACTATTGAGCTGCCTAGATCTCCCGATAGCACTCCGCCTAGCCAGTTGCCGTAACGACTAAAGAATGGCTCATCTAGGCCCAGTTCCGTGCGCACAATTGCGATCTGGTCCGCTGTCGCGGCTGGCCCCAGGATGTTGATTGCAGGATCGCCCGGCAAGCTGGCCATCAGCGCAAACACCACAAACGAGACACCCACAATCACAGGAATCACGCTGGCTATGCGGCGCACCGCATAGCGGCCATCCGCGATGGCGGCACCGGAGATGCCAATCACCACTAGCACAGCGAAGGTCCAACTGAACGGCGGCCGCCAGAACCAGGCCCAGGCAATCGTGGCGGCCAATGTCACAAAGACCACGCGCCCGAGGCGGTCGCGCGCAAATTGCATCACGCCAGCGGACCGCGCATCAACGGTGTTTCCGCATCAACGGTGTTTCTGGGCGCATTGGCACCGCTCGAGTCCATGGCGCGGCAGTCGCCGCGGCATGAGTGCCGGTGCGACTGCCGCGCGCAAGATTCAACAGACTTCTCTTACAATCTGCCGGTCAACCTTCGTCAGCCTTGGCAGTTCCCATCCGTACACCAGACCTGTGTCAGGTGATGCTTGCCGGAGATCACTGGGAACGTGCCCTCATCATTACCCGGAATCGGTAGGTCTGTAATGTTCTGCACCCGTGGATTGGCAATGATGCCCCATAGCGTCCAGTAGGTCCACAGATTCCACACGTTCTTGGCGAACGCACGGTTGACAGCTTCAGCCGCGGCTTGCCGTGCTGCAGGATCCGCCACATGTCGGATCACATTGAGCGCTTCAGCCATCTCTGGATCTAGGAAACGCCCAAAGTTGAGAGCTAACTCGGGTATTTGCGGATTGATGGGGCTTGCCGTAAAGGGACTCCACCAGTACCACTGCTCGGAGGGATCCACGCCGCCATGGTTGCGCCAGCCCTGCATCTGGAACACTCCGGCTAGCGCCAGGCCGATGTACTGTCCCTGTTCAATTGGTGCGATTGAAACGGCAAGCTCCTCGCCGAAGGTCTCCTGCCACATGGACACGATGAGCTCGTTGGACTCAACATTGAACGCGTCATTGGTGGTGTTGAACGCGAATGTCACTGGATTCTGGCCGCTGTCAGTCTTGCACTGCTCAAACTCGGCCCTAGCTGCCTCTAGGTCGTAGGACGGATAGCCCGAGTCCTCCAGATAGCCCATGCTGCCTGGCGGGAATGGACCATTTGCCACCTGCACCAGACCTTGATGCCGTTCATTGACGAAACGTTCTCCGTCAAACGCATGGGCCAGCGCCTTGCGGCAACTCAGGTGTACCAGCGGGTTGGTGACATTGAGTTCCAACGGGTCCATCGGGATGGGCTCGGCTGCTTGACGTACTGCTTGTAGCCAAGGATTAACGCCCGCTGCCACGTTGATGAGGTTGTGGCTCGTCTCGCCATAGTCGTTGGCCTGAAGCAATACGAAGTCGTCATCGCCCTCATATTTGGCGATCTCGTCCGCGTTGGCCGTATGGATGATGTCAAACTGCCCTGCCTTGAGTCCGTTGGAGCGACCTTGGATGTCCACGGCCACGACAAGCTCAATCTCGTCCAGGTACGGCAGATTTTCGCCCGTGATGCCGTTCTCGCCTCTCCAGTAGTCCGGGTTGCGTTCCGCCAAGAAGCTGTTGCCGTTGCCGGGCGTGTAGCTCACAAACTTGAAAGCGCCCAAGCCAACTGGTGCAGAGGGGTCGCCGTTGGCGTTGGCACGTGCCGCTTCTTTCATCTCGTCGGTCAGCGGCGACGAGGGAGATACGTACAGAGGGTTGTTGGGCAGTGTCTCCAGCCAGGCCTGGGAGAACATTTGGCCGCATACTTCGGCTCGGCCTGCTGGCCCGATGCCAGCGGCGAGTGGTTGGCCCGCACTGGCGGTGATGATGACCGACTGCCCGTCTCCCACCACGCTGTCAATGCCGAGGAGTGCTGGCCCGGTGAGGTCACTGAGGCGGCACAGGTTGATGTTGTAGGCCACGGCCTCGCCCGTCAGCGGTGTTCCATCATGGAAGAAAATCCCGTCGCGAATCTCGAGCGTCCATTCCATGTAGTCGTCGCTGTGAGACTCCGATTCCACCAGGTAGGGCACGATCTCGCCGTCACTATCGGTGATGTACAGCGACTCGGTGATGACGCGGAAGATCATGCGGCAACTAATCGCGCACGACGAGGCGTAGTGCACAAACGGGTTCGCCGTGTCTGCCTCAATGCCGTAGACGAGCCTGCCACCATGAACTGGGCCCGTTTCTACCTCGCGGGTGTCCTCACCGGTGGCGTCACCAGCTTCACGGGCTGCCGCCACTTCTTCCTCTTCCCCGGAAACTGTGGTAGCCGGAGCTGATTCCGCACCCGAAGTTGTAGCTGGAGCTGGGGTATCGCCATCGGCGCCATCGCTGTCGCTATCACCGCCGCACGCTGCGGCGACCAGAGCAAACACGCATAGCACTACCGCAAGTCGAACTCCGAAGGAACGACGAAAACTTCCCCCCCGGTGTCGACCTGACTCAAGCAGTTCTGCGTCGCGTTGTTGAAGATCTTTGTACATCGTTGTTACCCCCAGTTAGCTCCGTTGTGGCACCGTTGGAGCAAGTTAGTCGCTCGGGAGGGCTCTGTTGACCATCGTCGTGACGCATGCCGTAACGCGTCGGGCACCGCTACCGTGCTGTCGGGCCGGTAGCTCAGTGGTCAGAGCAGGCGACTCATAATCGCTGGGTCGTGGGTTCGATCCCCACCCGGCCCACGAAGTTGAAGTGCCGGTATCGTTCCGTGGCGCGTTCGAGCAGATTCGAAATCTCGTCTGCTCGTGCGGTCCGGGGTAGCTCAGTTGGCAGAGCAGCGGACTGTTAATCCGTTTGTCGTGGGTTCGAGCCCCACCCCCGGAGCATCGGCAGGTGAGTCTTTTGCAGGGTCGCCCAGCGAGCAGAGCCAGTCCCGCAGATCTTGCACGGCGGCAATGCGGCTTGCGGAATCCAGCAGGTCCCGTTCACGCGAGCGCAACTGTCGCAGCAGTTCTTGTCGAACCCCTAGTTGCTCTGCTGCAGAGAGCTCTGAGTCAAGTTGCATCCAGGGCGCATTCTCTTGACTGCTGACGCGGCGTTTCGCGGCACGAACGAAGCGCAGCATGGCTGTTGCAACCCGGTCCTTGGCTTCCTCGGCACTCACGGCTGCACCCGCCGTCACAGCCTTTGCGAGTAGCGCCACCACAGGATCCTCAGGTTGTGCTGCAGCATCGTTCACATCGGAATTCACATGGGCAGCTATACGCGCACGCCAGTTGGTCTCGGTGCGCATCAATGCTAAGGCAGCGCGCCCAGCCGGCGTGGCCAACAGGTGCGGCACCATCAAATCAATTGCGTTGCCTTCAGGAGCCGCGGCGGCTTCCAGCAGTGCCCGATCCGCTTCGACTTGCTTGCGAACATCGTCGGATCTGTGCTGCGGACTGCGTCGCTGCGAATATGCGGCCTCAACTTCGGCTTCGCCTGTCACCTGCGCGCTCCAGCTATCAGACTCGTCGTAGCCAGGCGGGACATCCTCATCGGAGTGACTGTTTTCGGCGTAATCCCAATCGGCAGATTCATCTCGTCGCGACCCTGCTCTTGTAGAGGCAGCGCGATGGGTACCGCCCTGGGCCAAACGACTCCGAGCAGCATCTACTCGCGCACGGAACTGCTCAACCTCCATGGGTATCCGGCTTGCGATGGGAGCCAGATCACGGTCCAATAAGACGTCGGGCGGGTAAACAGCGAGGACTTCAGCAGCCTCCTCGGCTGCTCGGTCGCGTCCGGCTGGACTATCAAGTTCGGCGTGATCGAGCACACGTTCAGCGCGAAAAGCGTGCAGCGGCTGGGCCGCTTCTATCGCTTTGCGCAATGCAGGCGGGTTGGAAGCAGCCAAGTCGCCAGGGTCGGACTCGGGAGGCAATATCGCTACCGACACACTGAGCCCATAGGTGCTCTCCCATTGATGCACCCGCTCGGTGGCGGTCTTGCCCGCTGCGTCGGCGTCAAAGGCCAACACGATGTGCTTCGCAGAGCGCGACAACAACTCGGCGTGTTGTGCGGTCAGCGCGGTACCGCAGGTGGCGACAGCCTCACCAACGCCAACCAAATCGCATCCGATGACATCGGTGTAGCCCTCGCACACCACAATCCGCCCTGCATCACGAGCAGCTTGCTTGGCCAGGTGCAAACCGTAGAGCACTCTGCTCTTGTCGTAAACCGAAGTGCCAGCCGTGTTCTTGTATTTAGGCCCCTTGGCTGGCGGTTCTTGCGGCCGAGGCACCACGCGGCCAGCGAAGCTGACTACTCGACCGCGGGCGTCGCTAATCGGGAACATGATGCGATCCCGAAAAAAGTCGACTGCGCTGTCGGCTTCGTAGCCGCTGGCTGATTCGGCCTCTTGGGGCGCTGTCTGCGTTGGCTCGGTCTTCACGTACGCCAGTCCAGCGGCGGCGATCTGGGCTGCTGGCGCGTCGAGGTGTCGGCACAGCGCATCGGACTGCGGAGAATCCCACTGCGGCGGCGCGAAGCCGAGTCGCCACTTCATCACGGTCTCGCGGTCGTAGCCCCGACGGCGCAAGTACCCCCTGGCCACTTTGGCATCGGAACTGCTCATCAGCAGTTCGTGGTAATAGCTGGCTGCACGTTCAAGCAGTTCCAGCAGTGCAGCGCGACGTTTCTGGGCTCGTTGCGCACCCGGCGTGTCGTAGGTCAAGGTGATGTTTGCCGCTGCCGCTAGTTGTTCAACGGCTTCAACGAACTCCAGTTGCTCTGTCTCGCGCAGGAACGTGATGGCGTCACCCGAGGCCTTGCACCCGAAACAGTGGTAAAGACCGTCGCTGCCGCTGACGCTAAAGGACGGTGTCTTCTCGGTGTGGAACGGGCACAGCCCGACATGGCGGTTTCCGACTCGCTTGAGGCTCACCCGACGGCTGACGAGCGCGACCAGATCGGCCGCTTCACGTACGCGTTGCACATCGGAGTCTCGAATTCTCATCTTCACATTGACGCTAACGCCGTGCTGCGACGCGAGCTTGAATGTTGCGCCAGTTAGCGGCGTCAAGTAGCCGAGCGAGCGGCGAGCAAGGCTTGCGCGGCGGCGAGACGTGCTACCGGTACCCGATACGGCGAGCACGACACATAGTCCAAGCCTGCTTGGAGTGCGAAGCTGATACTTAACGGGTCGCCACCGTGTTCGCCGCAGATTCCGGCTCGCAATTGTTTATTGGCGCTGCGTCCCCGCGCCAGAGCACTGCTCAGGAGTTCTCCCACACCAGCGTGGTCTAGTGAGACGAACGGATCAACATCCAGCAGACCTGCTTCAACGTATGGCGTTATGACCCGTGTCGCGGTGTCGTCCCTGCTGAATCCGAACACCATCTGGGTCAGATCGTTGGTTCCGAAGCTCGCAAACGACACGTCAGTCGCAAGCTGATCGGCAATCAGACACGCACGTGGGGTCTCAATCATGGTTCCAATAGGTGGAACGGCGTCAGCGCCTTCAACCTCCCAGGTTGAGCGCACAGCACTCACAGCAGCTCTTAGCTCTTGGGCGGTGGCTACAAGCGGCAACATGATCTCCACTTGGGTGTCGCCGCCAGCCGCGCGCTGCCTGGCTACAGCGCGAGCGAGCGCTTGAACCTGAGCCGCGTAGAGATCGGGGCGAAGCAAGCCGAGTCGTACTCCGCGCACACCCAACATCGGGTTGTGCTCGCTCCATTCCGCAGCCGTGTCTGGATGCACGCCAGCTAGGAACTCATGCATCGGTGCATCCAACAAGCGGACAACTACAGGCAAGCCGTCCATAGCGCGTAGCAGCTCCAGAAAATCCTCTTGCTGAGCTTCAACAAGATCGTCCAAATGCCGGTCATGTCCCCTCAAAATGACGTGCTGGACGATCTCCAGACGGTCTGACCTAATAAACATATGTTCTGTACGGCAGAGCCCAATTCCTCGCGCCCCGAGCGATCGAGCTGTCGCGGCACCTCGCGCATCGTCCGCATTCGCATACACGGTCAGGCGGCCATCAACTATTTGATCGGCCCAGTCAAGCACCTCGGCCATTTCTGTCGTTAGGCCCAAGCCTGGTGCTGGTGCAGAGTTGACATGCGCACCCGCTTCACCGTCCGTGGCCCGTTCGCCGAGCATGACTTCACCGGAGGAGCCGTCTATGGAAATTGGCACGCCGTTTGCTATGTGTCTTGTGCCGACTGTGAAACTGTCTGCGTTGACCCTGACGTCACGGGCGTCGCACACTGCTGGGATGCCCCAGCCGCGAGCGACCACCGCCGCATGGCTTGCCAAGCCGCCTCGGGCTGTCAGAATTCCTGCCGACAGCCCCATCGCAGCCACATCGGCGGGTGTGGTCTCGGTAGCGACCAAGATGACCTCATTGCCTGCCGATGCGAGATCCAGAGCGGCTTGTGAGCCAATAGCGGCTAGCCCGGAGGCCGCACCGGGCGACGCCGCCAAACCGGTTGTGAGCAGGGTGCCAGCATCATCTGAGAATGTCGGGTGCAGTGCAGCGGTGAGATCTTGGCAGCGCAGTTCTGCTACCGCTTGGGTCTGATAGTCGTCAAGTCCCCCCGCTGGACTTGTCGGACCTGTCGTTCTTGGCATCCCCCAGCCACCCCCTCAGCGCTAGATCATGGGCGGCAAGGGTACTCACGGCATTTCGCGGCTTAGGCGCCCGCGAACCCGCCACCTATTGCAGTGCCGGATTTGGCCTGCCAAGCGGTGCGCTGGTTAAGTGCATAAGTCAAATGTGGACGGCACCGTGACTTAGGCTCGCGTCTATGCGGTTGCGTGACACCACTGTGGTTTTCATATGCGTGTTCCTCGGCATCATGGCTCTCGCGTTGCCGATGCCTGTATTTGCCGGTCCTTACCAAGACATCAGAGATGGCGAAGTTGCGTGGACCTGCCCGGTGCCACTGCTTGGTCTGGCACCACCCGATGTGAGTATCGATGAGGTACGCGAGGAAGTTGAGTTCGCGCGCACACGCTCCCTCACCTCGGGCCAGTACTACGATCCGCCCTCCAGTCGCCATCCGCTTTGTGGTGGTCTATCTCGCGTCCAAGTCGTGCTCGGTCTGCTGGCTCTGGCTGGCGCGGCGTGGCGTGGCCGCCAGTGGTGGCGCGCTACAGCCGATGCGCGAGCAGAGAAGCGCTTCAAGCGCCTACACGAGAGCGTCGGGAGTCGTAGAGGCCTCGGCTGACCCACAAGCACCGAACACTGCGCCGTTCAAAGTGTTGGGCCCGCCAGGAACGCTCAGGAAAGCAGATCGGCGCTCCGCAGCCGCCGGTCCATGTGGTGCTCCCACATGCGCGTCACAATCGCGGCTACTTCGCGTGTCTGCGCGCACGGTGCAACGTCTAGCACCGAGTTCACCCGTCCCTCCAAAATGGCACACACCATCTCGAGAGTGCCACCCGAAACCGGACGGCCTCGCTGATGGGTAGCACAAGTAGCACCACCCAAAGCGGCATCAAACCCAACCAGGGGCCCCTCGTCGCAACCGGCGCCCACAACACACTCCTCCAGCATCGGCGCTGTCCCGTCGTGTGCAAGCAGCCGTAACAAGAACGCGGGCAGGAGCATCGCTGAGTGGGATCGGTCTAGACGGGCCAACGCTCCTATGAGCATGCGATATGGAACCGGATCTTCCGCGCGGTCATGCACAGACTGATCAACCGCCTCCGCCAGCGTCATTGCTGTGCCCAGCCGATCTAGATCGGACCGCAGCGCGGGCCAGCGGTCCAGCGTCAATGCGCCAGTGAGGACATCAAGCTCACCTCTTCCCCGGTAGAACTGCAGGTCCACATGCCGCAAGGGCTCAATATGGCCAGCCAACTTACTTCTAGTCCGTCGGGCGCCCTTGGCTACTGCGCGCACTTTGCCGTGACCCGAGGTGATGACTGTGATGATTCGATCTGCCTCACCGAGTTTGGTGGTTCGTAGCACCACTCCTGTATCCCGGTATTGCATCTGCGGGCATCTCCATTGGCTTGCACTGATTTGGTTGTTACTGATTGGGCGGGCACTGTTTGGGCTGGCACTGTTGGTTGGCAGCGTCGTCTCTAGATACGCGTCGCCATATAGGTGTCGTATGCACTCAGCGGTTCAAGCCACCGAACCGCCGATCTCGGGACTGATATGCGCAGATGGCCTCAAACAGATCAGCTCGCCGAAAATCCGGCCAGAGCGTTTCGGTAAACACCAACTCGCTGTAGGCCATCTGCCAGAGTAGGAAGTTTGACAGCCGGTTCTCCCCTGAGGTGCGGATCATCAGGTCAACTTCGGGCATCTCAGCGTCGTACAGGTGACTCGCGATTGCCTTCTCGTCAATTTGGTCGGCTGGCACACCGGCACGAATCAAGCTGGCCGCAGCATCCACTATCTCGGCTCTCCCCCCGTAGTTGAACGCCACGGTGAACGTCAGGCCGGTGTTGGCCGCTGTGAGTGCAACTGTTTCGTCTATGCGCGACCGGACACGACGTGGAATGCGAGCGTCGGGGCGTCCGACGAAACGAATCCGCACGTTCTGTTTGTGCAGTTCTTGACTACGCCGCACCAGTAACGATTCGTTGAAGCCCATAAGAAAACGCACCTCTGCGGGCGGTCGACGCCAGTTCTCGGTGCTAAATGCATACACCGTTAGCCAGCGCAGACCGATCTCGGCCGCTCCCTCAACCGTGTCCACCAAGGCCTCCTCACCGGCGGTGTGACCTTCGGTGCGTGGTAGTCCCCGCGCTTGTGCCCAACGTCCATTTCCGTCCATTACGCAGGCCACGTGAGTCGGCAGGCACGACAAGTCAATACCCGTAGCACGGTTCACACTGAGAAGCGTAGAACGAAGGCCACTGAGCGCCGATACGTTGCTAGTGCAAAGTCACTCACGGCAAGTGTCGGCGCTTCTCCTACGGTTAGCTCGATCAACTGAAGGGCGCCCATGTCGTACGAAGAACCTCTCGACGAGCCCTGGGAGTTGACTCCTGCGGTGGTTGACGACGTCGCATCAGCGCTCGACGAAGTCATCGCAACGTTTCCAGGTGGCGGTGAACGGCGCGAAGGCCAAGCCGAAATGGCACATGCGGTGCATGAGACGATCGTCGGCGAGGGCACGCTGGTGTGTCAAGCAGGCACAGGTGTAGGCAAATCGCTTGCCTACTTGGTACCCGCAGTACTGGCCGCTATCGCCGGCAAACGAGTGGTGATCGCCACCGCCACCTTGGCATTGCAGGATCAACTCATACGCAAAGATCTTCCGCTCGTCACCGCTGCCATGTCCGAACCGCCCGAGGGTCCGCCAAGATGGGGTCGGCTGCGATGGGAAGTCCTAAAGGGGCGCAGCAACTACCTATGTCGTCACCGCTTCGCGGAGCACGCGCAGCAGCAGTTCGACATCGACAACGGTCTTGGCACGCTCGCCGAACATGCGCGGCAACACCAACTCGCCGAGATCGCGCACTGGATGGCTCATACGCGCACTGGCGACCGATCGGAACTCGCAGTCGCACCCGATGAACGCGTGTGGTCGTCTGTTTCGGTGAGCAGCGCCGAGTGCATTGGTGCCGAGCGATGCCCGCAAGGTCACCAGTGCTTCGCTGAGGAGGCACGAGAACGTTCGGCCAGAGCTTCCATCGTGGTGACCAACCAGCATCTCTATTGCATCGATCTTCTGAGCGACAGCTATCTGTTTGGGCCACACGATGTGATCGTGTTTGATGAGGCGCACCAGCTTGAATCGGTCGTAACTCAAGCGGCAGGTTTCGAAGTCACACCCGCCAGCTTTGAACGTCTGGCAACTGAAGCACGCATTGTGGGTGCGAGCGCAGCAGTGGCCGACGCGGTCGAATCCACATCGAGCCGTCTGGCCAGCGAACTGTCCTCAATGCGCGACAGTCGCTTGGGGGCCATCACCGGTGACTTGGCGACCATGTTTGAGGCCGCTGACGGCAGAGTCGAGGCACTCTCGGCGGACCTGCGCCAACCTGTCGCGGACGAGTCCCTCGGCTTGGAGCGCCAACGTGTCGCGCGTTTGGCGCTGGAGTTGCTGACGGCGTTACGGACTGCGTTGGATCCGCCAACGCAGAGCGTAATATTGGTTGACGGCCGCGGTCGGCTGCGCGTGACCCCGCTGGACCTGGGCGAGCTGCTAGCCAGCCGGTTGTGGGGTCAGCGAGCGTGTGTGCTCACTAGCGCCACGCTGGGCCGCCACTTTGTTGAGCGGCTTGGAGTTCCGACCGCTGACCACGCGTACCTGTCGGTGGATAGCCCTTTCAACTATCGCGCCAACTCGTTGCTCTACTGCGCCCGGCATCTGCCTGCACCCAACCATGACTCTTATCGAGCCGCTGCTATCGACGAGCTGACGGCATTGATCTTGGCCATCGACGGTCGCACGCTCGCATTGTTCACGAGTTGGCGTGCCTTGAACGAAACTGCAGATGCGCTTGATGAACGCCTTGAGGGCATCCGCGTGCTGCGTCAAGGCGGTGAACTCACCAACGCGGCGTTATTGGACGCGCTCGCAGACGATCCGGTGACTGTGGTCTGCGGCACCATGAGCTTCTGGCAAGGCATAGATGTAGCCGGACCGGCGCTGTCTCTGCTCGCTATTGATCGCCTTCCCTTTGCTCGCCCTAACGAACCGCTCACGGCGGCTCGACGCGAAGCAGCAGGAGACAACGCCTTTATGACCTTTGATGTGCCGAATGCGGCGGACATGCTGGCCCAGGGCGTAGGACGACTGATTCGCACGGCCAACGACCGGGGGGTAGTGGCGGTGCTGGACTCCCGATTGGCCACGGCCCGCTATCGGTCGAGCTTGCTAGATCCGTTACCACCCATGCGCCGCAGTGTGGATCAAGCTGAAGTACTTGAATTCCTCCGCTCACTGAGGCCATAGCTCGCACCTCAGCGCTGTCAATCACACGGTGCTGAGGGCGCCTGTGGTGCGAGCATTCGGGCTACCGCATCGGGGGTGCGTTGCCAATCGGGTTCAACGCGCACGCGAAGTTCCAAAAAGATGCCATCCAGACCCAACTCGCGCCGAGCTGCCGTGCCGACTTCGCGCAGCATCTTTCCGCCACGACCGATGACGATGCCCTTCTGAGAAGGTCGTTCCACAGCAATGTCGCAGCGGATGCGATCAACCTCCCATTCAGTTACCCGAACGGCGATGCTGTAAGGCAGTTCGTCGCCCAGCCGCCTCAACAACTGCTCGCGCACTGCTTCGCAGACACGCCAGGCGGCGGGCAAGTCAGTGACGCTCTCGTTAGGAAAGTAGGCGGGACCTTCATCGAAGCCGCTGGCCAGGTGCCCGATCAAGGCGTCGGTACCGTCGCCGGTCACTCCTGAGACTGGGAAGTAGGCGTCAGCATTGAACTCCGCGGCAGCCCCGAGCTGAGACAGCACTTGGGACCTTGAGGCCCGATCACATTTGGTCACCGCTACGACAGTAGAGACATGACTTGGCAGCGACTGCCAGATATGGCGATCACCGGGGCCTAGCGGTGCGGTGGCGTCTAGCACCATGCAGATCACATCCGATGACTCCAGCTCAGTCATCGCTGTCCGGGCGGTCTCGTTTAGTTGCTTGCCTAGAGAGGTGACTGGCTTGGCGATGCCCGGTGTGTCCACGAAGACGATCTGCGCATCCGGCAGATGTCGCACTCCGGCAACGCGCAGCCGAGTGGTCTGCGGTTTGTCAGAGGTAATGCTCACTTTTGCGCCGACAAGGCAGTTCATCAGCGTTGACTTGCCAGCGTTCGGACGACCGGCCAGAGCCACAAATCCGGAGCGCATGATCGTTCCCAGATCAGCCCGACTAGTTGGCACTCGCGGAGTCAGCATTTTGCGCGTCCAAGTGAACGTCAGCCGAAGCGGTGGCATCTGGATCGCGTACCCGTCGAGCTCTGACGCGGTTGATACGTCGACCCTCAACCTCTACGGCCGACAAGCACCAGCCGTTAACTTCGGTGGTCTCGCCTCTTTCGGGCACATGACCCATGCGGTCGAGCACTAGGCCGCCAACCGTGTCCCATTTGCCTTCTGGCAGGCGAAGCTCTAACACCTCAGCCAGCCTCGAGGCTGGCAGCCGGCCGGAGAACTCAAACGTGGCGTCGCCTACGACCTGGACCAACGCCTCATCAGCGTCGTACTCGTCGGCTATTTCTCCGACTAGTTCTTCAATGATGTCTTCAAGCGTGACCAGCCCTGCCACGCCGCCGTACTCATCCACAGCGATGGCCAGGTGTGACTTTGTTTCCTGCATCTCGCGCATCAAGTCACTGACTCGCTTCGTTTCGGGCACAAAAGTCGCCTGACGCATCGCCTGTGCACATGTGTCTGGATTGTCCGATGCAGAATCATCTGACGCTGGATTGTCTGATGCTGAATCGGCTGCCCCTGAATTAGCCGCCCCAGGATTACATGATTGGGTGCCGCGCAGGTAGGCCGCGATCAGGTCCTTCGCCAACACGATTCCCTGAACGTCGTCAACACTCGCTGCAGTAACGGGCATACGGGTGTAGCCAGACTCGATGACTCGCTCCAGAGCGTCGGCGACGCTGTCTTGCGCGCTGACGGTGACCATGTCGGGACGCGGCACCATCACCTCTCGCACAATGGTGTCACCTAATTCCATGATCTGACCAATCAGTTCCGCCTCACTGTCCTCAATCAGGCGGGCTTGCGCCGCAGCCGAGGCCAACGCCACCAACTCATCTTCGGTGACCTCTTCGTCCTGGCCTTGCACTGCAGCGGGCCCCACTGCACGTGCAGGCAGTGCTAACAGCCGCGCAATCCAGGCCAGTGGCCCGCGACCGCTCAGTACACGAGCTACCGGTGCGAGCACTTGTGCCATGCGATCGTTGGCTTCGACTCCCCAACGCCTAGGCATGGCCTCGGTCACCCCGAATAGCACCAAAGCAGTCACCGCAATGGCCGCAATGATCCCTGTGGCCCCGGTACGGCTCGCTGTAACCCATGTAACGCCAGCCACAAGAGTCACCTGAGCCAGCACTCGCAACAAAGACACGGGGCCCAATACGACCTCGCGGTTCATCACAAGCTGTTCTAGCGAAGCCTTCGATCTTGCAGTGGAGGTCTCCACATCGCGATCACGATGTGGACGTTCCCCGTTTGAGCCTGCTTCATCCAGTCCGGATGCCCGTGCTCGCCCCAGGCGCACAAACGTCGTCTCCACCAAGCGCAAGAACATGGCGGCTGCTAGCAGCAGCGCAGCCGCGACGGCACCCAAGACCCAGTTCACGAATGGCTCCACCATCGGCGAAGGTGCTCGGCTTCACGAGCAGTCATGGCAGCGGCCTCGTCAGGTTGCGCGTGATCCATGCCCATCAAGTGCAGTAGTCCATGAACGACCAGCAGATCAATCTCCGCTGTGACACTGCCGTCGTGACCCCAGTGGGTTGCCCTCTCGCTGGCAGCATCGTCGCTGGCAGCCCTGTCGCTGGCAACATTTTGGGCCGCAACCGCTGGACAGACAACAATGTCGCCCACCAACACAATGTCAGGGCGCGTGCGGCGATCCGGTCGCGCACTAGCCATCGCTGTGTGTGGCGTCGTGCAGTCAACTGCTGAGCGATCAAGTGTTAGATCATCCGATGTCCACCGGCTGGGCACTAGATCCAGCGGGAATGCAAGCACGTCGGTCGGTTCGGTGTAGCCCATGTGGACTGCGTTCAACTCTGCCATCTCTGCACTGGCCACAAAGGTCACCGCGGTCTGCGAGCCCTCGGGCACCCCTTCCGCCTCGAGCACCTGTTGTACCAAGGCGCAATAGCGGCCGGGATCTAGCCGTACATCGTTTTGGTGATCGATGACCAGTACTTCGTGTGCGCGCAGGTTCGCCTCACTTCCGTCCGCCGTTGCGCCTTCGAAGCGGTGATCGATGTCTGACAGAGTCACTCGCTGCCGTCGAGTTTGGCGTCGCGTCGGTCATAGGCCGCCACTATCTCGCCAACGATGCGGTGTCGAGTGATGTCCCGCCGTCCGAGGCGCGCGAAGGCGAGTCCCCCGATTCCTTCAAGCGTGTTTTCCACATCAATCAAGCCGCTCTTGCCGCCAGGTACGTCAATTTGTGTGCGGTCGCCTGTAACCACCACCTTAGAGCCGAAGCCGATACGGGTTAGGAACATTTTCATCTGCTCAGGAGTGGTGTTCTGCGCTTCGTCCAAAATGATGAAGCTGTCGTTCAGCGTTCGACCGCGCATAAAGGCCAGAGGTGCCACATCAATAGTCTTGCGTTCAAGCAATTTTGCGGCAGTCTCCACGTCGAGCATGTCGTACAGCGAGTCATAGAGCGGGGCCAGGTAGGGATCGATTTTTGCCATCAGATCACCGGGCAAAAAGCCAAGCCGCTCCCCCGCCTCCACCGCCGGTCTGGTGAGCACGATGCGTCGAACTGATTTGGACATCAGCGCGTCAACTGCGAGCGCAACTGCCAGCCAGGTTTTGCCAGTGCCCGCTGGCCCGACAGCGAACGTCACCACATTGGAACGGACCAACTCAACGTAGCGCTTCTGGCCAGCGCTCTTGGCTCGCACAACGCGTCCGTTGGGAGCCCTCACAATAGGGTCGGCGAGTACATCGCTCGGGCTCTCGTGCGCCTCGACCATGTCAATCACACGATCAAGCACTTCGAGCTCGATGCGCTGTCCCGCTTCGAGGACATGGACGATTTCCTCGAAGACCTGACCTACGAGCGCTGCCCTGGCGCCCGCCACGACTATCTCGTTGCCGCGCACATGAATGTCGGCATCTGAGAAGTGATCTGCAACGAGTCGCAGGTGTTCGTCACGTTGACCCAGCACGCCGACCATTAGGTGATTGCCCGGAACGTGAATCCGAACCTGAGTATCGGTCACGATGCGAGCAAGTTTAGTCGCCTAGTGCAACTAAACACAGAGGCAACTGAGCATGGAGGCGACCAAGCATCAGAGCACCAAGCATCAGAGCACCTGAGCATTGGGACAACTGAGTATCGGGCGTGTCTTATGAACGCAGACCAGCGTAGATCTCCTTGCAGGCGGGGCACACCGGAAAACGCTCGCCGTCTCGCGTCGGCACCCACTTCTTGCCGCACAGCGCTATGACTTGTTCCCCACTAACTGCCGATCGGGTGAGCGCTGTCTTGCTTACGTAGTGTGAAAAGCGGTCATGGTCGCCGTGGGTTTCGCGTGTGTCGGGCCGCTCAATGACTTCGGGGGCCAAGGCACCTGTGTCGGAGATGGTCTGAGGGCCCACTGCGCTGCTCCGGCTGGTCGTGCGGCTGTGTACGGCTGCGATTGAAACCTGTCACCGTCAACGGTACGGCAGTAGTGTGCCCATTCGCGCCGCAGCCGCGTCAGCGGAGCATCCACATGTAGAAGGGCGACTGACATGATGGCGAACCGCGTTGGTCGGCTGGACTCGGGCGCCAGCTGGCTGGTTGTCGGAGCTGCGCTGCTCGCCACCTTCTCGGCGTTCGGCGTCGTGTACAGCTTCGGCGTCGCTTTGGACTCCATTCGAGACGAATTCGGCATCGGGACCGGGGTCACCTCGCTGCTGTTCGCGATCTCCACTCTCATCTATTTCGTACTTGGCGTCTTCACCGGCCGTCTCGCTGACCGACACGGTCCGCGCAGGGTGCTGCTGGTGGGCGCTGCGAGCATGGGTGCGGGCTTGTGGCTCACCAGCCTCGCCGACAATCTGTGGCTAGCGGCAGGCACGTACGGGTTCGGCGTTGGCATCGCGGTGGCCTGTGCATACGTGCCCATGGTCTCTGCCGTTGGCGCCTGGTTTGAGCGATACCGAACCGCCGCGCTAGGCGTGGCAGTAGCCGGGATTGGCTTAGGTCAGCTAGTCGCTGCACCCACGGTCAAAGAACTGATCGAACGCTACGGATGGCGAGACACCTACCAGGCGTTAGCAGTCGTCGCTTCGGGTCTGCTGCTGGTGGCCGCTTTGGCTGCGCGACGGCCTCCCGATGCTCCGCCCGCCAGTGAACTCCCATCAATGCGCCGCTTGGCGCATAATCGGCGATTCAGCTTGCTGTACCTGTCAATGTTCCTGCTGAGCGCCAGTTTGTTTATACCCATCGTCTACATCGACAACTACGTCTCTGACCGCGGCGGTACACAAGGTGCCTGGCTTATCTCGGTTATTGGCCTGGCTTCGGTGGTAGGGCGACTAGGACTCGCCGCTCTTGGCAGCGTGCTCCCATTGATGCGTCTGTACCAGATCTGTTTCACCATCATGGGGCTTAGCTACCTCATATGGCTCTTCGCTGGTGACAGTTACGCCATCTTGACGGCCTACGCGGTTGTGATGGGTGCCAGTTACGGCGGCTTCATTGCGCTGTCTCCAGCAGTGGCTGCACAACTGTTCGGTCTAGCGGGGCTAGGTGGCGTGTTGGGGGCGTTGTACACAGCGGCTGGTTTCGGTGGGCTAGTTGGGCCACCATTAGTCGGTTTGCTCATTGACAACGCCGGATATCGCGTGGCCATGGTGGTTTCGATGATCGTGGCATTGGCATCTGTGCCATTCCTGGTTGCAGCAGCCCGGGCGCGCGCTGTACCCCTTGCGACAATCGGTGATGGTGAACAGACCGCAAGTTCAAGCGAGCCAAAAGCTGCACTTGCGCCAACGTCGTCACCCGTCACCAGTTCCCAAACGCCAACCCCGGCGCAACCACTCGCTCGACCTCAACCGCTCATACCGGTCGGTGGTTCCGCAGCGCTCGGTCCGGCGAGGATCGACTCGGTGCTGCTGCTTTCATTTGGCGGACCCGATGGTCCCGACGATGTTGTTCCTTTTTTGGAGAACGTGACCCAAGGACGTGATATTCCCGCGGCGCGGCTGGCTCAAGTCGAAGCAAATTATCTGCGTCATGGCGGCGTGAGCCCAATCAATGAGCACAGTCGCTCCCTGCTAGGGGCCGTGTCGAAAGAACTCTCGCGCCGCGGCACAACCTTGCCGTGCTATTGGGGTAATCGAAACTGGCACCCCTACCTCACCGACACTGTCGGCCAAATGGCGGCGGAAGGTCGTCGACATGCCGCAGTGATCGTGACCTCTGCGTTCAGTTCCTATTCGGGTTGTCGGCAATATCACGAGGATCTTGCAGCAGCGGTCGAAGCAACACCAGGGGCACCGAGGCTGTGCCGCGTGCGTGTTTATGGCAATCACCCGGGATTCGTTGAAGCAGCCGCTGAGCGTGTCCGCGAAGCGATAGTCGGCGCCCGCTTGAGCAGCAACGTACACACCCTGTTCACAGCGCACAGCCTTCCGAACCGTATGGCCGCTGCGTGCGACTATGAGCTGCAACTTCGCGACACGGCCGACGCAGTAGCCAAGATTGCTGGGCTAGACGGCGACACCGAAGTCGTCTACCAGTCTCGCAGCGGTCCGCCTCAGGTGCCGTGGCTAGAGCCAGACATCAACGACCGTCTGCGCGAGCTAGGCGCACAAGGCTGCAGGACCGTCCTAGTGGCACCGCTCGGGTTTGTGTCGGACCACATGGAGGTGCTCGTTGACCTTGATACTGCAGCGCGTGCAACAGCCGCTCGGGCTGGCATCACCATGGTTCGTGCCCATTCGGTGGGCACCCATCCGCGCTTTGTTGAAGGCCTGGTCGATTTAGTGGAGGAAACCGCTGGTCTGAGAAGCGAGCGACCTGCATCGGGACAGCTCGGGCCAAGACCGGACACCTGCGCACCTGGCTGCTGCCCACAAGGGCAACTAGGACGCTGAGCGCCTAGATGTGCTCGCTAGATGCGCCTAGATGTTGTTCAAATCTGAGTATTGAGCGATACCGCCTGAGCATCGCCCTGCAGCATTGCTGTTAGCCGCAGCCGCTCGTGGCTCCGCAGGTGCGGCACGCGAAACATGAGCCAGCTCGAATCATTTGGTCGCCGCAGGCCATGCAAAGCGGCGCATAGGCGTCACTAAGAGTCTTAGCGCGCGGCAATGGCGGGTCCGGTATTAGCTCTGCGCCAATCGCTGATTCCACTGTTGCCCCCTCAAGCCCAGGTAGCGGCGGATCGCTGCGTTCTGCGACGCTTAGGACACCGAGTTCATGACGTTCGTCGTACGACAAGTACTGAAGCGCCAAACGACGAAATATGTAATCCACGATGCTGGTGGCTATCCGTAGCTCGGGATCGTCGGTGAGTCCGGCTGGCTCAAATCGCATGTTCGTGAACGCGTCTACGTAGGAACGCAATGGGACGCCGTATTGCAAGCCGTGGCTGACCGATATTGCGAACGCATCCATGATCCCGGCCAGCGTGGAACCTTGTTTGGCGACGGTCAGAAAGATCTCGCCGGGCCGACCGTCGTCGTACTCACCGACCGTCATGTAGCCGTGGCAGTCAGTTACACGAAACGAGAAAGTGTGCGACCGACGCTGGCGAGGCAACCGGTTGCGCCGCGGAACCGGTGCTCCGTGCAGTGCCTCCGATGGTGCTGTCGCACCAGAGGACGTGCCCGGCCCAACTGACATTGGCTGGCTCACCTTGCAGTTGTCTCGATACACCGCGACTGCTTTGAGCCCTAGCCGCCAGGATTCGACGATCAACTCCTCAATATCGTCAACGGTCGCTGATTCTGTAAGATTGACAGTCTTGGAGATTGCTCCGGAGACGAATGGCTGGCAAGCCGCCATCATCGCTATGTGACCCTGCGGCGAGATGGCATCTTCACCGATTGAGCAAGAGAAGACAGCGCCATGTTCTTCGGACAGATGCGGCGCGTTGATGACATGTCCGAACTTGAGGATGTGGGCTTCGATGTCGGCAATCTGTGACGTTGAGTATCCCAGCCTGCCCAGTGCAACAGGCACCGTTGAGTTCACGATGCGTAGATCCCCGCCACCTACCAGCTTTTTGCTCTTCACTAGGCCCAAGTCGGGTTCTATGCCCGTGGTGTCGCAGTCCATCATGAACGAGATCGTCCCGGTCGGAGCAATCACCGTGGCTTGCGAATTACGGACGCCGTGAGACTCACATCCGGACACGGCGCGGTCCCATCGCGCACGTGCAGCGCCACGCAGCGCCTCCGCCAGTTCTGACACGCCCTGGCTCATTGGTGTTTCGTCTATGCCACCTATGTCATCTATGTCGCCTATGTCGCCTATGTCTTTGGTGCCAGAGTTAGTCAGGCCAGAGTTAGTCAGGCCAGTGTCAATTCTGTCCAGCGAGTCACGGTGTTTGACCAGCACATCGAGCATCGCCTTTGCGTTTGCGCCGCAGCCCTCAAAGGGACCCAGTCGCTCGGCCAGGTCAGCCGAGGTGGAATAGGCCTCGCCGCACATGAGCGCCGTAAGCGACGCTGCAAGCGTTCGCGCTTGCGGCGAGTCGTAGGGAAGGCCTGCGGCCATCAGCAGCGCGCCCATATTGGTGAAGCCCAGGCCGAGCTGACGAAAGCTCCGGGACGTCTCGCCGATGATCGGCGTGGGGTAGTCGGCGTGGCTTACTAGTACGTCTTGGGCGATGAACGTGATGCGTACCGCTTGACGGAAGCCCTCAATGTCGAACGCGCACTTGGCCCCGCCGCTGGCCAGATCTGCACCAGCATGATCGAGCAGGAACGGCAGCAGGTTGACACTCGCGAGGTTGCAGGCCGAGTTGTCCAGATGGAGGTACTCGCTGCACGGATTGCTGGCGGTGATTGGGCCATGCGCGGGCGCGGTGTGCCAGTTGTTGATTGTGGTCGAGAACTGCACACCGGGATCGGCGCATTCCCAGGCCGCCTGGGCAATCTGGTTCAGGAGATCGCGCGCGCGCATGGTTGAACAGATCTCGTCGCTAGCGCGAGCTCGCAGCCCCCATTGGTCATCGGCTTCGACAGCTCGCATGAACTCATCTGACAAGCGGACTGAGTTGTTGGCGTTCTGGTACTGAACCGAGAACGAATCGGCGCCATCTAGATCCATGTCGAAGCCCGCTGCGGCGAGCGCTCGTGCCTTGCGTTCTTCGCGAGCCTTGCACCAAACAAATGCCTCAACGTCGGGATGGTCCGCATCCAGCAACACCATCTTTGCTGCGCGTCGGGTTTTGCCTCCGCTGCGGATAGTGCCGGCTGACGCATCGGCGCCGCGCATAAAACTGACAGGGCCGCTCGCCGTCCCGCCTCCGGACAACAGCTCACTTGAGGCCCGCAGTGATGACAGGTTCACTCCAGCACCCGAGCCCCCCTTGAAGATCCGGCCTTCGGTGACGTACCAGTCCAGAATTGACTCCATGTCATCTTCAACGGCGAGGATGAAGCACGCCGATGCTTGCTGAGGCACTCCCTTCACACCAATGTTGAACCACACCGGGCTGTTGAAGGCCACCCGCTGATGGAGCAGCAGCCAAGCCAATTCGGCCTCGAACACTGCCGCCTCGTCGGCTGATTCGAAGTAGCCATCGTCAATAGCCCACTGGGTGATCGTGCCCACAACGCGATCAATCACCTGGCGCAGTGAATGCTCTCGCTCGTGAGTCCCGAGCGTGCCTCGAAAGTACTTCTGGGCGACTATGTTGACCGCGGTTGGGCTCCAAGGGGCTGGGAATTCAACGTGGGGCTGGGAAAACGCGATAGATCCGTCAATCGCATTGGTGATGCTGGCGTCGGTGTAGTGCCACTGCACGGTGTCGTAGGGGTGGGTGCCGGGGATTGTGAAGCACCGCTGCAGACGCAGCGATACGTGTTGGTCGCGTGCATTTGACGCGCCACCGGAACTGCTCTGTCGGGTCTCAAGCATCGTCACAGGTCAGTGACCCTAGGTGACCCCAGCCTCACGACCTCGCGGCGGTGCCAGAATCGCCGCGTGTACCGGCTGTACCCGATGCCCACCGGCATCGTGGATGCGACAACTGCTGCGGGACCGCGCCGCTCCCCGCACCCTGATCGCCCCTGGGTGATGCTCAACATGGTCTCAAGCATTGACGGCGCCGCCGCACTTGGTGGGCTATCGCGCGGACTCTCCAGCGATGCCGACAAGAATATGTTCCAAGCGTTACGCGCTCGAGCCGACGTTGTCCTGGTGGGTGCTCGTACCGCAAGCGTCGAGCGCTACCGCAGGGCGCGACAGTCTGGCACTCGCGTTGCCGTGGTGAGTGAATCTTTGAGTGTTGACCCGAACTTGCCACTATTTGATCCGCTGCCGGATCAATCCGTGGAGTCTTTGCCTTTGGTGTTGATCGGAGCCAATTCTGCCAGCACGCGCAGCGACGTCGTGGATCGGTTGGCAGGCCGCGCAGAAATCGTCCAGATTGACAGCGACGACGCGAGCAGTACAGACGGGACGCGGGGCTTGGACTTGCTGGCTTGCGTAGAACATCTTGGCTCGCTGGGCGCGCGGGTCGTGTTGTGTGAAGGCGGCCCAACACTGAACGCCAGCCTGCTGGAAGCAGACCTCGTTGACGAGGTAAACCTCACCCAGGCGCCTCTGGCTGTGGGCGGACTGGCCCCGCGTATCGCCCTCTCGTCGACATCGGCGAGTGCCGCGCAGCCAGAGATTCCTCGCAATCCAGAAACGCCCCGCAACTTTGCGTTGGAACATGTCATTGCCGACAACGACGTGTTGTTTGTGCGCTGGGTTCGCACCCGGCTCTGAAGTTCCGGAAGCCCTGAAGTTCCGGAAGCTCTGAGACTTGTGCAAGCTAGCTGTAGTCCATATGTGAGATGAGCATCCGCGCTGCGCCGAACGGCTGTTGCTAAGATGATTCGTGGAACAGTAGTTCCAAATCGGTCGGCGCTAGAACCGGTCAAGTTAGGCACCGGCCAAGTTAGGCACCGGTCAAGTCGGGCCGCAGTTGTCCTGCATACCAAACCTGAAATACAGAACCCGAAATGAGAGGTAAACCATGGATACACCCACCGGAGCGGAAAAGCGGATCGCGCACCTAAATCCACGTCGGCGAGAAATTCTCGCTTTCATTGATGAGGTGCAACGTGAGCGCGGCTATCCACCGTCGGTGCGAGAAGTCGGCGAGAAGGTCAAGCTCAAGTCGCCTGCGTCGGTACATCGCCATCTGCGAGGGCTTGAGGCTGACGGATGGATAAAGCGCGACCTGTCGCGACCCAAAGCACTGATAGTCACTTTCGATTGGCAAACGGGCGTAAAGGGAGAGCGACGGCCGACCCGACACGTTCCTCTAGTAGGGGAAGTAGCCGCCGGTACCGACGTACTAGCCCAGCAAAACGTCGAAGAACTACTGCCCTTGCCTGCTGATTTCACCGGCAGCGGCGAACTGTTCATGTTGCGCGTGCGGGGCGATTCAATGATCGATGCAGGCATCTTTGATCGCGACTACGTCGTGGCGCGCCACCAACCGCAAGCGGAACCAGGCGACATCGTCGTTGCGGGCATTGACGGCGAAGAAGGCACCGTCAAGCGCTACCGACGTTCCGACGGCAATGTGGTCCTCGAACCGGCAAACGAGAACTACAGCCCAATCGTCCGCCCGGCGGAAGAAGTCACCATCTTCGGCAAGGTTGTCACGGTCATCCGGCGCCTCTAGGCGCGAGGCAAATCACTACAACACTCTGCTGTGAGACCCTGCCCAGAGACGCAGCCTTGAGGCTCGTGTCCCCAACATGTGCTCAACTTGACCGGTGTTCACAGTTCTGACTCAGCCGCCGAGCGATCTCAACAGCACTTCGCACGTGTGGATTCCGGTCCGCGCGGGCACGGTGTATACCGCGCCGGACAACGGCCTGTGGGTTGGTGCCGCGGCACCTGTCGGCGCTGATGCAACCGATGCTTCGTTTCTGGGTGTGCTTGACGGTCAAGGAGTGTGGGCCATTGACATGGACCCGGCCGATGGGTTACCGCTCGATGAAGGCGATCTGGAGCCGGTGCCGCTGCGCAAACTGTACGGCCGTGTTTCCGACGAACACTGGCAGATCGCCGGACGCGCCGCGCAGATAGTCGAGTTTGAGCGCACCCATCGCTATTGCGGACGCTGTGGTAGCGCCACCCGTACCAACCCATCCGACCGGGCCAGAGTCTGCGATGCGTGTGGTCACATGGCCTTTCCGCGGCTCAGCCCCGCCATGATCGTGCTTGTTGAACGCGGCCCCGAAGTGCTGCTTGCCTGGGGCCAACAATTTCCCGGCCGCTTCTACAGCGCTCTCGCGGGGTTCGTTGAACCTGGAGAGAGCCTTGAAGACGCAGTCATCCGCGAGGTCTACGAGGAGGTTCAAATCACGGTCGCTGACGTCCGCTACTTCGGTAGCCAGCCGTGGCCTTTCCCCCACTCGTTGATGTGCGGCTTTGTCTGCGAATGGCGCTCCGGGGAGATCCAAATCGATCCCGAAGAGATCGTTGATGCCGGTTGGTACACGCCCGACAGCTTGCCGCCCTGTCCGCGTGGCGGAATGTCCATTGCCGGATGGCTCATCGACGACTGGTTGTCGCGCAACGGCGCCCCGATGCGCGCCGACTGACTCAGATGACTTAGACCCGATGCCAGGTAGCGCCTGCCCGGCTGTCAGAAATAGTGATGCCCGCAGTTGTCAGCTCGTCGCGAATGCGATCAGCGGTGTCGAAATCGCGAGCTGAACGCGCGGAGGCCCTCAGGGCCAGCAGCTTGTCCACCTCTGCGTCCGAGAGACCGTCGGAGCCAGAGTCTTCGATTGCCTCAGCGCCACAGTTGAGCCCGAGCACTTTGAGCAGGTGCAGCGCCGTACGTGCCGAAACAGCGGCCTCATGTGGCACCGGCCCATCAAGGGCAGCGTTAGCAGCGCGCACAAGCCGGAACACAACGTCTAGTGCGGTAGGTGTCGAAAAGTCATCGTCCATGGCTGCCGAGAACGCCGACACAGCCGCAACATCAAACTCTCCGGCCGTGCTCACTTCGATATCAGGCTGCCTTAGCGCTGCATCGGTTTCGAGCGAGATACCGGCCTGCGCAGTCCGACGAGCGAGAGCATCAAGGCGGCCAACAGCGTTGCTAGCCGCTTCGAGCGCTTCGGGTCCCATCTCCATCGCCCGCCGATAGTGGGTTTGAAGTACCAGCAAGCGCACAGCGCGGCCGCCGACAGCATCAATGGCGTCCGCAAGCTGTGTGTAATTTCCTAGCGACTTGGCCATCTTCTGACTACCCAAAGTCACCATGGCACTGTGTACCCAGTAGCGAGCAAAGTCCTCGCCCACCGCAGCCGCCTGCGCGCACTCGTTTTGGTGGTGCGGAAAGACCAAGTCATCTCCCCCGCCGTGAATGTCGAAACCAGGTCCAAGCGCGTTCAGCGACATTGCCACGCATTCCGTATGCCAGCCCGGTCGACCTTGTCCCCACGGTGTGTACCAACTCGGTTCATCGGGCCGCGCTGCCTTCCAGAGCGCGAAATCCAGCGGCGAACGTTTATCGTCATCCACGTCGACTCGTGCTCCGGCATCCGCGCAGAGCTGCTCCAAAGTCCGACCGGCCAGATCGCCATAGCTGGCTACCGATTCCACGGAAAAATAGACGCCCTTGCCAGCCACTTCGTACGCAGCACCGGTCGAGCGCAACTTTGAGATCACGTCAATCATCTGAGGGATGAACTGCGTGGCATGGGGCCGCGAATGGGGCTGCAAGACGCCGAGCCGATTCATCTGAAGGTCGTATGCGACCGTGAATTCAGCGGCGACCTCAGCTTCGGAGCGCTGCTCGCGCCGCGCTCGCTGCATGATCTTGTCGTCAATGTCGGTGACGTTGGAGGCGACCGTGACCTCAAACCCTGCCCACGTTAGGTAGCGCCGAATCATGTCGTAGGTCACCGCCGTGCGACCGTGGCCAAGATGCGGCACGTCATAGACCGTCGGACCGCAGACATACATCGACACTTCGCCTGGCGTACGCGGGACGAAGGCGATCTTGCGCCGCGTCATGGTGTCGTAGATCTGCAAGCTCACTGGTATCGATGTCCCTATTCGGCGCATCCCTGTCTGGCTTCGAGAGTACCGACGAGTCCTGACGGGATTGGTGAAGGAGTCAGATGGTTTCTCTGGTTCCTCACGTAGTCAATCTGAGGACTTCGATCGTGCTCCAAATCACGAGGTTATGGAGCGCGTGCAGTAGCGAACCCGCCCACCAGCCGTATCGCACCCGCGCAATTGTGAACATGAGACCTAGCCAGATCTGCGGGCTCACGATCAGTGGTGCGACAAGCACCGTGAGCAGTGTCCAAGTGACCTCAAAGTTGCCGATATGCACGGCACCGAACGCCACTATCGAGCACCAGATCGGCCAGCGCGGATGCTCGGTCCACCACCTAGCGAAGCTGTCGTGCCAGGTTGGCGAGCGCTGCCCGGTCTCGCCCTTGGCGCCGTCGCGCTCCGCCTCGACTACCAGCGATTGGATCCACAATGTTGCACAGGCCAGCACCACGAGGATGCACAGTGCTGTTATGGCCACAGCCGGTCCATCTCCGCCCAAGAAATACACGACACCGATGGCTCCCGCGGCAGCTAGCACACCCAGCCGCGGACGCGCCATCAGTGGAAGCCGAAAGATCAGTTCCTCAAACAACGGCGCTAACAGCACCACCAGCGTGAGCTGCTCAACGAAACTCAGTTCGCGCAGATCCGCTTCCAGCGTGCTGACGTAGCCGGAGCGCGCTGCGAGGATCGATACAAGGAGTAAGACGAGCGAGCCGACCAGGCCGATGGCCAACAAGATGGCGAGACTTGCGGGCCAATGTTTGGGATTTCGGGCAGCGCTCCAGTCTGGAAACGCGCCGAAGCGCGGGCTAACCGCGCGCCATACACCGCGTGGCGCGCCGACATCTGCAGTTGACGGCGTTTCGTTATCCAAGCGTCGTTGACCTATTCGGGTTATTCGTCTGTGTCGTATGTCACGACTGCTTCGTCCAAATCGGCCGGTCGTGTTTCGGGATACAGGTGCTCAAGGCTGCCTGGTTCAACTCTGGAACGCTCTAGGAATGTGTCGAGGTCGTCAAGTTGCAGACGAATGACGCGTCCGAAACGGTACGCCACAAGGTCGCCTCGGTCAATGAACCGGTACAGCGTCCGAGTGGTGACGCCGAGGCGACGCGCAGCTACAGCCGTGGACAGCCACACGATCTCCTTGATTGGAGGCTCGGTTAGTTCCTGGCTCGCAGCGCTAGGTTCGCTCAATTCGGTCGACTCCTCAGGCATCATCAAACCTCCCGTACGGTTAGCTGTAGGCGCTGGAAGGGACGGGGGTCAACCCCGTGGGTTGAAACTAGTGCGCGTCGCTAGGTCAGTGTGCGCGCGCTGGTGCTCGTTGTGCGCTATGTCGTCCCCCACTTGGACGACACTGCAACGCCTGCACAGTCTGTAAGGCTGCTATCGGCACCTTTAGATAATTATCTTGTAATTTCATTTCAGACTGGTCAAAGTCCCATATGTGCCGCCTGATCCGCTGCTACCAACTGACCACCGGGGCCTTCCGCCACCATCGGTAGCTGGCCACCGTTCGCGAAGCGCACCACCTTGGGCTCGCCCACAGGTCATCGTTGGCAGCGTCTTGTGCGGCGCTGCAGCACTCGGGTTGTGGTGGACGTTTGAACAAACAGCGGCCGAGCCCACTACCAGCTATGTCGTCGCCCGCACGCGACTGGCACCTGGCAAGGTCATCGAAGCGACTGATGTAGCCATGGTTCCGATGCACTTGCCGGCTGAGGTCGCAGCGAGTGTGTTCAGTGAGGGTGACAGCGTCGTAGGCAATGTCGTGGTACAGGCCATTCACGCTGGCGAAATTGTGACCCAGGGCGACATCGGGTCGCGTCAAGCCGTGACTGATCGGGTGGCTGGCTACGCCATCTCAATCGAACTCAATCGGCCCGCGGCACTCAACGGTCTGATAAGTGCCGGCGAGCGGGTGGATGTCGTGGTCACCAACGCCGACCTTGCCGATGGCCACCTACTTGGGGCGGCCGATGCGCTCATACTGGACGTGGATGACAGATTCGGGTCTGAACGTCTGTCCGGCGCCATCACAGTCACGCTGCAGGTGCAAGACCGCGCCACTGCCATGTCCTTGGCCTCAGCAGCCGAGTTTAACGCTGTCACTCTGATTCGACCCTGGGGCATGCCGCCCCCGACGCTGCCATGACTATTCGGGGACCCCTGGCTGAGATTGAACAGTGTGTATCGGAACGGGCTCGCCGCGGTGGCCTGGATCCGCGCGCGCCGGGCGCTGACCTCACGATCACGGCGCTCGCCCACGAGGAAATCCGACGCTGGAACCTTGAGTTCAAGAGCGGCGCGCACAGCTATGCCATTGACGATGCCGATGCGTTCGCAGAACGGATCTTGCGCGACCTGCTCGGCTACGGACCGCTTGAAGCACCACTCGCAGACGCCGATGTGTGGGAAATCATGGTAAACGCACCGCAGGAGATTTTCGTCAAGCGGCACCATGGACTCAGCGGCCGCCATCACGAGTCGTTCCATGACGACGAGCACGTCCGTCGGACGTTGATGAGGATTATCGACGACGCCACGGAGTCGCATCGCAAGTTGGATCCCAGCGAGGGCCTACAGGACGCCCAACTAGACAACGGCGCGCGCCTGCACATCGTCCATCCAGACATTGGCCGCGGCGGCCATTTGATCTTCAACATCCGCAAGTTCACCGATGTCGCCTTCTCAAATCTGGGCGACCTAGCAGAAATCGGATCTTTGACCCGTGAAGTAGCAGACTTCCTAAGGGTTGCAGTGCGTGGACGACTCTCGATCTTGTTCGCTGGCGCGCCCGGAAGCGGCAAGACGACACTGTTGGGGTGTTGTGCCGCCGAGCTGGATCCGCGACTGCGCGTCGTGACCGCCGAGGAGGTGTTTGAGCTCAATATCCGATTGCCAAACGTGGCCGGGATGCAGACGCGTCCAGGTCGGACCGAACGGGCTCCCATCGACTTGAGGCGCTTGGTGAGCGGCTTTTTGCGCATGGCTCCGGACGTGGCCATCGTGGGCGAAGTGCGCGACCGCGAGGCGGTACCTCTGCTATTGACCCTCTCCAGCGGAGTTTGTGGCTACGCGACTATCCACGCTGGATCTGCACGTCAAGCGCTCGGCCGTTTACGCCTGATGTGCCAGTTGGCTCCTGAGTTGCGCGAGATGTCTGTCGGGGCAATCACTCAACTCGTCGCCGAATCAATCGACATCGTGGTGCATTTGCGGCGCGGTCGCGCTGGTGTGGAGGTCACCGAAATCGTGGCTGTGGAACAAACCGCAGGCTACGAAAGCGACTCGTTTGAGGTGACACCGCTCTACATACTTGGCGACCGCGGAGAACCGCCAGCGAGGACTCCACACAAGTCCAGACGCCTAACGTCAAAGCTCGCCGCCATCGGTCTCGTCGCGCCGGAGCCACGCTCATCGTCCATTCAGGGATCTCCTACGACCGAAGGTACGCAGGGTTTGGATACGGGTCGTGCTCTCGCTGGCTGTGCCGCTGCGATCCCCACAGCGCCAGATTCGCCACGGTGATCGGCTTGATCTGTGTCGCTGCGGGCGCGCTGGGCGTCGGCTTGTTGTGGACACGTGACTTTGCGGCAAGTGGTACCGATTGGCTGTCGGCGACCTCTCGCAGCGCAGCTTCGGCGACGCCTGGCGACGTGCTGGCCGTCTGGCGAGGCGTTGTGGTCGGAGTGGTCGCTGGGATCGCGGGGTGGATTTCTGCTTGGGCGCTGTTCGGAGGTGTTATTGCGCCCTTGGTCGTTGCGATGGTATGCACGAGCGCCCCAATATCGGGAGCGTTGCGGCGCTACCGCAGCCAGTCCAGCGACACCTGGCAGGCATGGCCTCGACTTCTCGCAGAAATTCGAATTCTGGTAACACATCGGGGCCAATCGATTCCGGTCGCACTGCTTTCCGCAGGTACGCACGCGCCCATCGCTATGCGCCAAGCATTCTCCGATGCGTCACGCACCTGGTCCCTAAGCACTGACTTCGAAGCTTCCCTGCGGATTCTCAAGACGTCTCTGGCCGATCCAACTGCCGATGCGGTGTGCGAAACACTGCTAGCCGCGCACCAAATCGGCGGAGTGCGAATAGACGCTCGTTTACGTGCGCTAGCCGAGGCCGCCCAAGCTGAAGCTGCGGCGCGCGCCGACGCGCGAGCCAGGCAAGCCGGTGCCAGGTTCGCACGCAGCTTCGTGGCCGTGGTGCCAGCGTTCATGGCACTAATCGGACTGAGCATCGGACGCGGACGTCAGGCCTACGCATCTAGCAGCGGCCAGTGGTTGGCGGCACTTAGCGCTCTCGCGGTCGCTGGCTGCTGGGGCTGGGCTGGGCGCATTATGGCGATCCCCATGCGCAAGAGAGTGTTCATCCAGTGACTCTTCCGCGATGACCGGTAACACTTCGCTTGCGCAGCGCGTTGCCATGCTGACAAACGCCGACGACCATCTGGCTGAGCGCCTGCGCGAAGCTGGCATGGCACGCTCCCCCGCAGAGTTTCGATTTCGCCAAGTCGGCGCTGCGGCAGCGGGGCTAGCCGCCACGGTTGTGGTGCTCTACATCATCGGCGTCAGTCCGCTGTTGGCGCTCGTTGCGGCAGTTGCCGTGGCAGCGGTGACTATCGGGGCACTCGAACACCGGCTAACAGCACTGGGCACTTCTCGGCGCACTCAGATCACCGAGGAATTGCCGATTGTCGCCGAGCAGATCGGAATGTTGCTCGCCAGCGGGCTTTCACTTACTGGTGCACTTGATGCAGCCGCCAAGCGAGGTCAAGGACTATGTGCTGAGGGATTGGAACGCGTCGGAGCGCGCGTTGCCGGTGGCGCTCCAGTCGAACTCGCATTGGCCGAGTGGGCTGATCATGCCGGGTCGGCAGAGATTCGCAGGTTCGTGGGTGTGCTCACCTTGCATGAGGATGCTTCAGATGTCGCAACGTTGGTGTCTGAGGAGGCCCGCTCCTCCCGCATGGAGGCACATCGACGCCTGATAGCCCACATCGAACGTCGTAGCGAGCAGGTGTGGATTCCCGTAACCGTTGCGGCACTGGTGCCCGGCAGCATCCTGCTGGCAATTCCGTTCAGCGACGCACTGCGCGACTTCGCTTTGTTGTGAAAAACAACGCTGGCAACTCCAACGGACCAGTGACACTCGGCAAGTGCTGCCTATGCCCCCAAACCCTGATTCTCCAATCTGTGATTCCCTAATAAACGACCACCGAAAGGAATGTCACATGTACATCATCTCGTTAGCTGCAGTTCTGACTGGGCTCACTATTGCGGTCGCTATGCCCCATCACCAGATGACCAATGAACGTGGTGAGGGAGTCATCTCTGCAGCGATCGCTGTGCTGATCATCGCCTCCCTCGGTGCTCTCATGTGGGTCGGCTTCAAAGCGCTCTGGGAAAACGCCGAAGAAACCACGAACTCAGAGATCTCGAAGATCGGGCAATGACTCACCGCCGCGATGAGTCTGGTGCGGGACTCGTGGCACTGCCTTGGGCGGTGCTCGCGTATCTGACCTTTCTCATGCTCGCGGTGCAGGTTGCCGTGTACCTATACAGCACCTCAGTTCTCACCGCGATCGGCCACGACGCGACGCGCCAGGCAGCACTTGGCGGCGCTACCCCTGCGGCTGTCTCAGAAGCAGAACGCTGGCTGCGTTCACGCATAGGACCAGCGGTAAGTATCGAATCGCTCCGATGGACTACCAGCAACGAAACCGTGACATTGGAACTAAGAGCAAAACCGCCGCGCGTGCTCATCGACACCTCTGCATTGATCGGCCAACGCAACATTGAGCGACGCTTTGAGATGCGGAGCGAGATCCCTCGTTTCGCAGGTCAGCTATGAATCCCGGACAGTCTGAACACAGACAACCTGAGCGCAGACAGCCTGATGCTGAGAGGCCTGATGTTGAGGGGCCTGCCGCTGAGGGAGTTGCTGAGGGAATCGTGGGCGCCGAGGTGTTGCCGTTCCTGGTGCTCGTGTTTATTGGCGGAACCCTGATGTTCGCCCAAGCATGGGCTGCGCTGGATGCGAAAATCGCTGCGACTGCGGGCGCTCAACAAGCCGCACACACTTTTGTTGAGCAACGTGGGGCCGATTCTTCGCGAGCCATCCAAGCTGCGAACACAGCCGGTATAGCGGCCATGGCTGGCTACAGGCTTAAAGGTGAGGGGACTGTCCAACCAATCGGTACTCCCCGCTTGCGCCGATGTGAACGTGTGAGCTTTGAAGTCACACGAGAAGTTCCGCGTCTAGCGCTCAGCGGCGGTCGATGGTCTCCCATGACGGTGAGAGCTACAGCCAGTGAGGTCGTAGACCCCTTCCGTCACGGCCTGGATGGGCGAGCCCCCTGTGCTCCGTGAACCCCGTGTCCTGTGAACCCCGTGTCCTGTGAACCCCGTGTCCTGTGAACCCCGTGTTCTGTGAACCCTGTGCTCATGCGCCACGTGCTCACGAGCTATGTGTGCATAGACATTCGGCATGCCAACGTGGGTCGGCGCTGCTGTTGGTTCCAACAGGTGTCCTGATTGTTGCTCTGTTGGCGAGCATCGCCGTGGACAGCGTTGCTGTGTTTTTAGCCCAACGCGAGGCGCAATCAGCAGCTTCGTCGCTTGCCAACGACCTGGTATCGCTCGCACTTGACGAACGCTCGCTTCGCCATAGCGGAACGTATCGGCTTGATTACTCGCGTCTGCAACGGCTAGAGGCGTGGAGCCAGCAAGTAGCCAGCGAAAGACTGTCCGCAGTGTTTGAGCCGGGGTCGGTGTCGGTGGCGTTAGCTGCGGCGGGCCCCGCATCTGTGCGAGTGTCCGTGAAAGGCGCGGCGCAGCGAGTCATTGGGCTGATTGGAAACGTCAGCGGTCAGTCCAGCCGCCCTGTAGCGGCCCACGCCATCGCTCACATGCGACTGTCGGGTTGAGCCGATGAGCATTCTGGCGGGACCCACCGTGCGCGGCGACGGATCGGGCAATGCAGTCCTGATCAAGCACGCTGTCGGAACCGGGCGCCTACGGCTACGCCATGAGGCACAGGTGCTAGCCGCAGCCCACACAGCTCATGTAGAAGGAGTAGTTGAGAGCGTCGGGTTTGACGAGCTTGACGATCGCTGCGAACTGCGATTGCGTTACATCGAGGCTGTGACACTCGCGGAGCGACCACCGCTTCAGCCCTTCGATGTACTCGACGTCCTCATTGATGTCGGCACAACACTCGCCCAGTTGCATACCCACGGCATTCGGCACGGAGCGTTGCGAGACGACCACGTATTGCTAGTTCCGCCGCGGCGGCCGGTGTTGTGCGGATTCGGAGAAGCGACCGGTCCGAACGATCAAACTCAACACCGCGTCGGCTCCGACCTAGCCGCGCTAGCCGCGCTTGGCGCATCCGAGCTGGCCCGAGCGAACGAGTCTGCGACCGCAGCAGCCGAACAACGGGCTTGCGCCGATGCGATGGTTGCCGTCCAGCACCTCGCTATAGCTGCAGAGACTGCTACTGATCACGATGGACCTTTGACGGACTGGCTAGCCCGCATGCGGCATGTTCGCGATTCGGCCCAAACCTCGACTCCGACTGCGGCTGGCGAGTTCGCGACCGCCCAGCCTTCTGCTGAGCCGTTCGCTCCGGATCCCGATGACCTGCGCGAGCGTCTGCGGGCGCAAGTTACGGCCTCAGATTCGCCGCACGTCCAGGCCAGCCCATCGCCTGGAGCTGATTTAGGCAAACCGTCAGAATCGAAACGGCGCCGGTTGGCGCTACTGCTGGCGATGGCAGCGACATTGGCCGCGACTGGGTTCATCGCCTGGAGCGCACTCACCAATGGCGGCGCGAGCGTAGAGGTGTCGCACGGTTCAATCGTGGTTCCTGCAGCGCAAGGCACAGCAGATCCACTAGCCCGAGTTGACATCTCCTCAACGGACACGGGTGCCGACGGCGCAGTCAACGCTGGCAGCAGCCACAACACCAACCGTGGCCCGGCCGATTCGGCTTTCCCCGTGGATGCTGACGATGTCCCGGTATTGACAGACTCAGCCACAGCAAACCCTGCAGCCAAGAGCCCGACGGTAGTCAATTCGCCAGGCGCGACGTTGCTCTACGGCACACAGAACTCGTCTTCGTCTAGGTCTGCGAGCGAGTGTTCTGATCCGGACAGTATTGATGCTGGCGACGCCAGCATCACCCCTGCGACTACCGATTCACCTGACGCCGATTCGCCTGACATCGGTGCGGCTGACACCGACGAGAAGGACACCGGCACAGATGCTGATGGCGCCACCGTGATTGTGCATCATGTTGACATCCGCGCAGATGGTTGCCCTATGGCCGTACGTATTGAGATGCCCGGCCCGCAGGGCTCAGCAGCGCAGGTGAGTTCATCCGACGGCCGCTGGACACTAGGCAGCGCTGGCGATCTCGTGGCTGTCGGCGACTGGGGGTGCGAGGGGCGTTCCACGCTCGCAGTAGTCAGCCCCACTACCGGCATCGTGGGTTTCTTCAGCTCGTGGCCACGCACTGGCTACCCGATTTTGCCGACACGGTTCGCTTACGTTCCCCTTGACGCAACTGGGGTGTCCGTGAACGATTCCGCCAACACGCCTGTTACCGCAGACAGTCCAAGCTCCGGCGATTCAACTAGCCAGCACTTCGCGCCCGCATGCGACGAGCTGATCGTGCATTACGGCGAGCTGAGAGTGACTGTGGTTCAGCGCGAGCCCGGTGTTGATGCTGCATCGTGGCTACACATGAGATGAGAATATTCACGAGGTGCGCTGGCCTCTCCAGTTGCACCATGCTTGAGTCTCACGGCGACTTCGTTAGCAAGTAAACGACCATGCACATTCAGCTTGAGTCGGCCATCACCGGCGGGCTCCACTAGGTGTTCCACCTCGCTAGGCAGCGCATCCGCGGGGACCCCCAGAGAGGTTCGCAACGCGAGCTGTAGTGCTTCCATCTGACGCTGTTCGGTATCGAGTTTCTCGCTACCCGCCACCGGTGAGTTGCCTGCCCGAATAGCCGCGATATACCGCTCCGGTGTACGCAGATTCCAGTAGCGGTGTCCATCACGATGGCTGTGGGCAGCGCAGCCTATGCCCGCGTAGCAACCCTGGTTCCAGTAAAGAAGGTTGTGGCGGCACTGTGCGCCGGGGCGGGCCCAGTTAGAGACTTCGTAGTTCTCATAGCCAGCTTGGGCCAGCATTTCGTCGGCTAGCAGGTATTTGTCGGCCATGTCGTCGTAGTTGGGATGCCGGCCTGGATCGTCTCCGAGCGGGGTGCCGGGTTCTGGAGTCAGGCCGTACACGCTCAGATGGTCGGGTTCGAGGTCTATGGCTTCGGCGAGTGTGTGCTGCCAGTCTGGCAGCGATTCGGCCAGCGATCCATATATCAGGTCCAAATTGAGCTCACCGATGTCTGCTTGGCGCGCTGCTGCCACCGAGTCGCGCACCATCTGGGGGTTGTGGCGGCGGCCTAGCGCTTCCAGCACATGGGCAGCCACAGACTGCACGCCGAGGCTGATTCGAGTGACGCCCATAGCCCGGTACTCGTGCATCTGTTTGAGTGTGACGAGATCCGGGTTGCACTCAACGGTGATCTCTATACTAGGCGTCGGCATCAGAGGCAGTTCGTCCAGCACGTCGGCCAGTAAGCCAGGCTGCACCAGGTTGGGCGTTCCGCCCCCGAAGAAGACCGATGTCACCGGCGGCATGTCCGGCGCCAGTTCTTCGGCCTGTCGGCGGCAGCAGTTCATGTAGTCGTCAACCAAGTGTCGCCGATCTGTCCATGTCGCAAAAGCGCAGTAGTCACAGCGGTGTGTACAAAAGGGGATGTGGCAGTAGATCCCGAAAGTCGCTGAGTTTGCGCCAGCTTCGGTCATAGGACTGCGTCTGGTGGATATCGCGGCGGCGACACGCGATCCTGATCGCCATCGGGGCCGCTCTTTGGCAACAAGTCAGCGGCAGGCATGCCGTATATATCCGCCAGACGCAGCAGTCGCTTCACGGATATGCCGCGTTCGCCACGTTCGTACGCGCCCAGTACAGAGGTGCGAAATTCGCCAAGGGAGATCGTCTCAATTTCGGCCAATGTGAGGCGCCGCTGCTTGCGTACCGCGCGCAGTCGTGACCCCACGTCGGCATCTGTATATGGGCCATTCAGATGAGACAGGTCACCCAGAGAAGACTGGCAGTTGCCCATTGCAGGGTTAGCGACGCCAAGTTCGGCGCCGCGCAGCGGGCCGTGCGTCGTCCGGCTCGTCGCTAACCGAGCTAACCGAGTTGGTTTGGCCGGAGCCAGCGCTGACGTTCACTGTCTCTCCCCGCTCCGCAGCAACTTCAGCGAGCTTTGCCACCTCGGACTTGGAGAGCTTTTTGGGGATGTCCACCCGCACCACCATGTGCAGATCACCGCGTCCGCGCCCGTTTGCCCGAGGTACTCCTAGCCCGCTTAACCGAATGGTGTCGTTCGGTTGCGTACCTGCTTTCACGGTCAACTCTCGAGTCCCGTCCAGGGTTTCGAACGACACAGTCGCACCCAGCGCCGCCTGCAACATCGAAATCGGCAGTTCTGCTACCAAGCTGTCGCCCTGGCGGACGAATATGTCTGATTCTGCGACACGCAAATGCACGTAAAGATCGCCTGCCGTACCTCCTCGTGGCCCTACGGATCCGCGTCCACTGAGTCGAAGCGTGGCGCCCGAATCAACTCCGGGCGGAACCCGAACTACAAGCGAGACCTGTTCGGGCTGGCGACCTTCGCCCCGACAGGCTCTGCAAACATCGACGATTTCTTCGCCGATGCCACGGCACCGAGCACAAGGCGCTGTTGTGACCATCTGACCCAGCAGGCTTTGGCGTACCTGGCGCACTTGGCCAACACCGTCACAAACGCTGCACACTTTCGGCGATGTGCCTTCAGCAGCCCCCTTGCCTTCGCAGTCGGCGCATGACACCAGCGTCCGCACCTCGATCGACTTGTCGGTTCCGAAGACTGCTTCGGCAAAGTCAAGGTCGATGACTGTCTCTTTATCATCACCTCTAGGTGGCCCTGCGCTACGGCGGGATCGTCCTGTGCCGAAGGGGTTCCCTCCGAAGAAGGACTCAAAAATGTCGCTCAGATCAAAATCGAACGTCTGCCCACCGATGCCGCCGCGCAAGCCTTCGTGTCCGAAGCGATCGTATGTTGCCCTTGCCTGCGGATCAGAAAGCACCGCGTACGCCTCGCTGATCTCTTTGAACCGAGCTTCGGCGTCTGCGTCGCCCGGGTTCGCATCCGGGTGATGCTCACGGGCCTTACGTCGGTAGGCGCGCTTTAGCTCGCCCTCGCTGACATCGCGGCTCACTTCAAGCAATTCGTAGTAGTCAACGGGCATTAGCGGCAGTTCTAGTTCTGAGGTGGCTGGGGCGGGCCCACTGCCGCGTGAACACGGTCAGCGTCGCCAAGTGAAGCCGACAGTCGTCGGCTCACCGTGTGTACTGCCGCCAGCGCCTTCGAATAGTCCATCCGTGTCGGACCCAGCAAACCCACGCTGCCAACCATCTCCCCGTCAACCTCGTAAGGCGCCACAACCACGGAACAATCCGCCAGAGGCTTCATACCCGTTTCGGACCCGATCGCCACACTCAAGCCGCGGTCAACCAGGCTTCGTAACAGAGAAACGACCATCAGTTGTTCTTCAAGTACAGACAACACCGAACGAAGCGATGACACTGCCTCGAACTTCTCGGTGATCTTGGCCGTTCCGCCCACATAGAGTTCGCTGGGGCTAGTTGAGTCGTCAGCTAGTGCGGCCAATGCTGCTGCTACCAGCCTGTCGGCCGACATGTCACCTGTTTCGGGAACGGCATGTGGTTGCGATCGAGTACTGCCCACAAGCGCAGCATCCAGCACCGCCGAGGCTGCCCCCACCGCAGGCCCTTGGGCCGCGTCGGCAAGTTCGCGGTTGTTGTAGACGTCAACATAGGTGCGCTCCACGGCACCCGAAGACATCACCAACACGACAAGCAACCGTCCGCTGCCTAGATCCACCAATTGGGCTGATCGAATGACGTCTCGATCGTGCCGCGGTGCAACAACCATGGCCGCGTACTCGGTCAGGTCCGATAGCAATCGGGTGGTATCGGCGAGCAGTTCCTCGATCTGCCCTTGAGCATGAGCGAAGAACGCCCGGACTTGTCGAACACCGGTATTGTCCAGAGAGCCCGGTCCGAGACCGTCCACGAAGTACCTGTAGCCCGCCTCGGTAGGCACGCGGCCAGCGCTGGTATGGGGCTGTTGCAGATAGCCACCGGCTTCAAGCGCCGCTAGCTCACTGCGTACCGTCGCTGGTGATACCCCGAGACTGGTCATCTCAAGCACTGCCGAAGAGCCAACCGGCTGCGCGCTTTGGATGAAGTTCTCGACTACCGCTTGGAGCACGGTGGCTCTGCGCTCGTCCATTGCTCCTCCGCTACGCCTCCGCGCGTTTGTGTGCGGCCGATACCGCGCGCTTCGCGGTCAGCAGGGCGGAGAGTTGATGCTACCGACGTTCCCGGCGCCCAGTGGTGCGCTCAGTGGTGCGCCCCGTGGTGCGCCCAGTGTTTCCTACTGATCAAGCCGCAGCGCTGACACAAACGCCTCGTTGGGAACTTCGACACGTCCGATGGATTTCATGCGCTTCTTGCCTGCCTTCTGACGTTCAAGGAGTTTGCGCTTGCGTGTGATGTCACCCCCATAGCACTTCGACAACACGTCCTTGCGTTTGGCCTTGACCGTCTCCCGTGCGATGATCCTGCCGCCGATGGCGGCCTGGATTGGCACATCAAATAACTGGCGCGGAATCAGCTCGGACAGCTTCGCTGTGATGGCTTTGCCATATGGGTACGCGCCATCGCGATGGCAGATCGCCGAAAACGCATCCACTGGTTCGCCGTTGAGCAAAATATCAACCCGAACCAGGCGCTCGGCGCGGTATCCCTCGTGGTCGTAGTCAAGGCTGGCGTATCCCTGCGTGCGACTCTTTAGTTGATCAAAGAAGTCAGTTACCACCTCAGCCAGCGGCACTTCGTAGCGCAGCTCAACCCGTTCGGGTGACAAGTAGCTCATTGACGTCATTGAGCCTCGGCGTGACTGGCACAGGTCCATGACCGCTCCCGTGTAGTCGCTCGGCGTCAGTACAGACACCGTGAGCATCGGCTCGGCGATCTCGGCAATCTGAGCTGCAGCAGGTAGTTGCGACGGATTGTCGATTTCCAGCACCTGATCCTCATCGGTTCGTACCCGATAGGCCACCGACGGTGCCGTCGCTATGAGCGAGAGATCAAACTCACGCTCTAGCCGCTCGCGCACTATCTCCATGTGCAACAAGCCCAGAAATCCGCAGCGGAATCCGAAGCCCAAAGCGCCGGAGGTTTCCGGCTCAAAGGTCACTGACGCATCGTTGAGCCTCAGCTTGGCCAGTGCATCGCGCAGTTCCGGATACTCATCACCGTCGATGGGATACAGTCCGCAAAACACCATCGGTTTCGGATCGTCATAGCCAGCCAACGGAGCTTCCGCTGGTTCTACAGCCGAAGTCACAGTCTCCCCTGAGCGAGCCTGTGCCACGTCCTTGATTCCCGCTATGAGGTATCCCACTTCGCCGGGCCCGAGCGCATCAGTCGGTGTCTGGGCGGGCAGGCGCAGCCCCACTTCTTCGCACAGATGCAAGCCACCGGCGTGCATGAAGTGGAGCCGATCACCGGTGCGCAGTTGGCCGTTCATGACGCGCACAGAGGAGACGACACCGCGGTACTGATCAAAGTGAGAGTCGAAAATCAGTGCCTGCAGAGGCGCGTGCGGATCTCCCTGCGGCGGCGGAATGCGATCCACTATCGCATCCAGCAGTGCCTCCACGCCCTCGCCGGTTTTTGCCGAAATGGGCAACACCTCATCCGCATCGATTCCCAGCACGCGTTCAATCTCTGAGGCGTACAGCTCGGGTTGGGCGGCGGCGAGATCAATCTTGTTGAGTACCGGAACGATGGCGAGGTCTGACTCGAGCGCCAGGTAGCAGTTGGCCAACGTCTGCGCCTCAATGCCCTGCGCCGCGTCAACTAGCAACAGGACACCTTCGCACGCAGCCAGCGATCGACTGACTTCGTAGCCAAAATCCACGTGCCCAGGAGTGTCGATGAGATGCAAAGTGTGTTCCCGCCAACGCACCCGCACGTTCTGAGCCTTGATGGTGATGCCGCGCTCACGCTCGAGCTCCATCGAATCGAGGTATTGGGCGCGCATTGAGCGCTCTGCCACAGCACCGGTGAGCTCCAGGATCCGATCCGAAAGCGTGGATTTGCCGTGATCAATGTGAGCAATGATGGAGAAATTTCGGATCGATCCGGCACCGGCGCCCTTGAGCGGAACGCCTGCCGCTAGTGGCACGTGGGGCATCGCAGGCCGCACGGTATCCTGCGGTGCCGGTTTCGAGACGGAGAGCACGCCTTCGTGGCCAACATCAAGAGCCAGATAAAGCGCAATCGCCAAAACGAGTCACGTCGACTACGCAATCGAGCTGTGCGCTCAGAGCTGCGTACCCGCGAGAAGGCGATTGACGCCGCGGCAACGGCGGGAGAACCCACCGGCGAGCTTGTTCGTCTCGCACAAAAGCGACTTGACAAGGCCGCCGCCAAGGGTGTTATTCATCGAAATGAGGCTGGTCGGCGCAAGTCCCGTCTAGCGGTTCGCTCAAGCGGCCAATAGCCCCAAAACGGCCGATAGCCCCGAAGCGGCTAATAGCCATCGGGTGCCGTTAGGCAATAGCGGGCAGTAGCCATCAAAAGAGCAGAGCGACAGTTAGCTGGCGCTAGCGGCGAGGCGTACGCAGAGCAGCTCAGCGATGCATCGTGCGTCAAGTCCGGACTTTCCACGTAGGTCTAGATCAGCTCTGGCCAACAGTTCAACCGCTCGAGCTAAGCCATCGCTGCCGCGCCTTCGACAGCCAGTAAGCGCCTTGCGGGCCGGAAATGTTGAACCGCGCAGTCCCAGCAACGCCGCCGCTTCCTTCTCATTGACGGCGTTGGCTCCATCCAGACGGGCCATCCGGCCAATGTGATTGGCGACAACAGCGGTGACAGCCAGCGGATGACGTCTCGCGCCCCACATGCGCTGCAAAACGGCAAGAGTTGTAGCTACGTTGCCGCTGTCGATGGCGTCGGTCAGCTCCCACGGCGGTACATCACCTTCGGTGCCCAGATATGGCGCTACGTCTTCGGCGCTGAGACGTGCGTCTGCTCCAAACACGCCAGCCAGCGTCTCCAGCAACGCAGCGAGGCGGTTGAGTTCGGCACCGAGGTGTTCGGTGACACTCGCCCGCGCGCTGGCGTCCAGCAGGACGGGTGCCTGGGCGAGGTGCTCTTCAAGCCATGTGCGCCGGTTTCGTGCCCCGCCAGGTATCTCAGATGCGACACGTTCGCCGCCAGCGGCCTCGACGGCTTGAGCGAGCGATCGCGGTACGCGAGCGGCATCCCACTCAAGCACCAGATCAGTTGTTGGGCAGGGGTTCTCCAACCATGCGAGTAGCGGTGCAATTCCTGCGGAACCAAACCGGCTCAAGCCCCTAGCGACGACAACGCGGTGGCTGCTCAGCATCGGCGGTGTGGATGCTGCAATGAGGACATCGTCTAGTACATATTCCTCGCCAGAGAACTCATCCAGCACATCGAAGCGATCCGAAGTCCCTACAGCTTCGGTTACGGCGGATCGGAGAGCTTCTGCAAGAAGCACCTCGTCGGTGCCGCTGATCAGCCTCACCATGGGTTTGGACATCAGCGCCTCGTTGGGTGAATGCCACCAAGTTGAACGGTGCTTGAAGACGTGGCTGGTTGCATCACCTAGATCATGCGCCCTGTGGCTCAGGTCGCTTCCTACGGTAGTTCGTCTGAGACATGTAGCCGTTCCCCGTCAGGTTCGATTCGCAGACCCGACACCACGACGGCTTCGGTCACAGGTTCGTATTTGACTAGCCCGCCGAGGCCTGCAGGTGCGAGGATCTGGGTCACATCGTGACGAGCGTCCAGCACTCGTATGGCCTCGCGCGTTGCACGGCTCGCTGAACGAGCCACGACCACTTCGATACGGTCCACTCCCGCAGCGTTGAGTTGGTCGAGCGCTCGCGCAGGGTCGGGCCTGTCAACTATCACCACCGCCGGGTTCATGCGGTACACAGCCAGATGAGGACCCACCGGAGGTGCTGGCCGGCTAGCACTGGCCGCACTCCAGATGCCGATGCTCGCTACTAAAACTGCGAGGCTGCGGGCAGGCAAGTTGTCGCCTCGCCCTAGCTGGCGCGCAAGGACATAGAACCCGACACAGCATCCAAGAATCGCAGCCGCGCCAATTAGCTCGTTCGCTTCAATCTGCGGCCAACCCAACGCCGCGCCCTGGCGCGCCACACCGGCAACCCACCCCATCATCAGCTTCGTCGGTAGGTGCAGCACCGACGAAACGGCATCTCCAGCAACGCCACCAACTAAGCCAGCTAGCAAGCCCCAGACCATTGCTGGGCCCCCGATAGGTCCAGCCAAGATGTTGGCGGGGATACTGACCAGCGGCAAGGACCCAAAGACGGCGAGCTGAACCGGCAAAACACCCACTTGGGCGCAAAGCGTGGCCGCAAATGCCAAGCGCAACCACTGGGGACCCCAAAGAACACCTGCGAGTCGATGAGCGCCAACCACAATTGCGCTGGTCGCAGCCACAGAGAGTTGGAATCCAACGGAGCGGACAAGCAACGGATCTACCAGCACCAACACAATGATTGCGAGCGCTAATAGTCGCGCTGACGACGCGCTTCGGCCTACGGCGTGTGCACCAACGGCCAGCGTGGCGAGCACGCAGGCCCGCAGCACCGACGGTTCGCCCCTCGTCAAAACAGCGAACTGGATCAACAACAGTGCAACCACCACCAGTCGGGCGCGCGGTCGTGCCAGGGCCAGTAACGGTGCAAATAGCAGTAACACGAAAGCAACGTTCGAACCGGACACGGCCAGCAGATGTGTGAGCGATGTCGCACGAAAGTCGTGAACTACTTCAGGTAACTGGCCCCTGTCATCGCCGTAGACGAAGCCAGCCAATAGAGCAGCGTCGCGCTGCGACAACGATTCGCCGGAGGCTCTGAGCGTCTCGCGAATCGAGCTGGCAATGCGAAATGGCGCGCTGCCGCCGTTTAGGTGTTCGGCGGTTCCTATCTCAGCGGTGCCTGCCAGATGTCGAGGCCACATGAACCATCGATCAGAGGGCTCGGCCAGTTTCGCAGTCCCGCTCAGGTTCCAGCTTTCTCCCATCGCTGCGTCTTCCAGTCGCCAAGCCGCAGGTCCTCGCGCCCAACCTTCCCAGCGATGCTCAACACCGTCGATACGCACCCTCACTGGGAGCCTCAGCGCACCGCTACGCCAGCGTGGATCTCCTACCAGTAGGGCTTCCCCTATGAAGTCACCGGCTGGCGGGGCACTCAACCTGTCAATCTGTGTGCCCATCGCCGTCGCAGCGAGGATCATCAAGCTCAGCGGTATGAGGGCTCGCGCACGGCTAGCAATCCCTATGGAGCCCAATGCGATCCCAAGTGCTATTGCCCACCCGCTCGGTAGACGTGGTGCCCAGAAGGCGCCTAACGCAGTGGCGACAGCACCTGCCACTAGCCATCGATCAGCAACAGCGCTCAGGCCCCCAAATCGACGAGGCGCGGCTAGCGGTGCAGAGAACTCGGGCGACGACGTCGCCACTGGGCCTAGCCCTCTCAGACAGTCGCTCGGGGGCGAAGCTCGGACAGTTTCGCCGGGCCAATGCCGGGCACCATCTCGAGCGCATCAAGTGTGGCGAATGGTCCGTGCTCGGTCCTAAACGCGATGATTGCGGCCGCTAATGACGGGCCGATGCCCGGCAACAAGTCAAGCTGTGCGGCGCTAGCGGCGTTCACGTTGATTGGCTGCGGCTGTGCTGAGCCCGCAAATTCGTCTGCTGGTGCCTCGCCGCGCATTGGCACGTAGACCTGTTGTGCGTCGCGTAGTCGCTCGGCCAGATTGACGGCTGAGATGTCGGCCTCGGCATCTGGCCCACCTGCTGCCTCAATGAGGTCGCCCACCCGAAAGCTGGCTGGAACCTCGTACAACCCTGGCCGCGCCACTGCGCCCGCAAGATGCACTTGCAGTAGCGAAGGTGCTGCGGTGGCGACTGGGGGCGGCGCCTCGTTCGCCGCGAAGGGAAGTTCCACAGGCTCGGGCGACCCGTGCCACACGCCCACCAAAAAGCCCGCGGCCACGACCGCGACAGCTAGTCCAAGCATCGCTAGTACGGGTATAAGGCCGACGCGCCGGGCGAACCCGACTGCCTCGGTAGCCACAGAACGCCAGTCGGTGGAGCGCTCAGCGTCCGAAGGCCGCACGACTGCAACCCTAGTGTGACAGTTTAGCTACCTTTGGTGCAATTTTGACTGCTTTCAGCCTCAGTGTCGCCAGACCGGCAAGTACCAAACACGTCAGGCCCCAACCGCCAAAGAGCCAACGCGAACCGAGATAGCCATAGAGGGGCGGACCAGCGAAAGCCGCTGTGCCAGCGACAGCGAGGCCGATGGCCTCAAGGACGCTGCCGCCCATCGCAGCATGTTCGGCTCCGGTGGCCTCCAGTACCAGGACTTGGGCCCCCATCACGCTGTAGGACTCAGTAACAGCTTCCGCCACGCCGATCACTATGAAGCTCGCGAGACCGCCGATCCAGCCGTACAACACGACAGCGGGCACAAACAGCAGCAGGGATGGCACAGCAACCCGGCCGCCGCCTAGCCGTTCCGCGAGCGCTCCGGTGTACGGCGGCAGCACGATCAGCGGGACGCCAATGATCAGCAGACCAACCGCCAACTGGTTTGAAGATAAGCCGACATCGGTCAAGTACCGGTCAACTGTCGCATCGAAGATGCCGACCAGTCCCCACACCCCCACATGGACGCAGATGGCCGCCTGCACGCGTGGTCGCCGTAGCAAACTGCCCAGGTCCGAGTAGTCGACAGGTGCCGCTGCAATCGGCGATCTCGAGATCAACACCGCTGCGACGGGCCCGAGCAGCACCATCAATATGCCTGTGAGCAAGAAAGGCGCTTCAAAGGAAACGCCGCTGAGTCCGGCGCCGATCGCGGGACCGCTGATGAAGCCAGCCACGCCGCACGAAAGCAGACCGCCAACCTTGGCGCCGCTGCCGCTGATGTCGCGCCCTATCAGTGCCTTGCGCGCCACCAGGCTGTACAGCCCAAAGCCCACGCCAGCCAGCGCTCGACTTGCAGTCAAAGACCACGTGGAACTGGCCGCAACGAATCCGAACGATCCCCCCATGGCTGCCAGCACCGATACCCATGCCACCAGTCGGTGGCGACCACGATCCACAAGCGGAGACAGAACCAACTGTGATGCCAGCCCTGCGACAAAGCCAGCGGCGGCAACAAGGCCGAGTTCCAGATTGCTCAAGCCGTACCGGTCTTGTAGGTCCGCCAGGTAAGCAAAGACAACACCGAGCGAAGCTGTCACGACGAACTGCGCTGAATAGACAGTCGCGTACAGCACCGCGGCAGCGTAACGGTGACCACTGCTTCACAGCCGCTTTGCCACATGGTGTCTTGCTCCATGGTCTCTTGCTTCGCTGGCTTGGCAACGCTGCGGTTCGCGCGAGCAACTAGCTTCAGGGACATGAAGGTAGACGGCGGTATCGGAGTCACAGGCGGGTTCGGCGATCTGATCGAATCCAGCCGAGAACAAGAAGGGTTGGGTTACGACGGATTGTGGGTGCCAGAAACCAGCCACGACCCGTTCACCATGCTTCCACTGATGGCACACGCCACCTCAACGGTGGAACTAGGCACAAGCATCGTGGTGGGCTTCGCGCGCAACCCAATGTCGCTGGCCTACAGCGCCAACGACATACAGCTTCTGTCGCAAGGCAGGTTCATCCTGGGGCTCGGCAGCCAGATCCGCCCCCACATCACCCGGCGCTTCTCGATGGAGTGGTCCAAGCCAGCCGCACGTATGCGAGAGATGATCTTGGCCATCAAGGCCATCTGGCAGTGCTGGAACGAAGGCGAAAAGCTGAACTTCCGCGGCGACTTCTATGAACACACCTTGATGACGCCGTTTTTTGACCCCGGCATGAACCCCTACGGTCCACCGCGCCTCGCTCTGGCTGGTGTTGGTCCGCTGATGACCGAAGTGGCCGGTGAGACGTGTGACGTGTTTCTCTGCCATGGCTTCACGACCGAGAAATACTTGCGTGAGGAGACCCTCCCCGCCCTTGAGCGGGGCGCAGCTCGGGCGGGCCGGGATCCGAGCGAGATCACAGTGTCAGGGCCTTCGTTCATCGTGACGGGAAACACCGAAGAGGACATGGACAAGGCCCGCCAGGCCACCAAGCAACAGATCGCGTTTTACGGCTCCACACCGGCGTACCGTCCAGTGCTGGACTGCCACGGTTGGGGCGACATGCAGACCGAGCTGAACGCGATGTCCAAGAAGGGCCAATGGGTGGATATGGCGAATCTGATTGACGATGACGTCTTGGATGCGTTCGCAGTCGTGGCAGAGCCCGAAGGCGTGGCCAGCGAACTGAAGCGTCGCTTCGCTGATGTTGTGGATCGGGTCAGCTTCTACGCGCCGTACCGGGGCGACCGTCAGCGCTGGCAGACAATCTTCAACGACCTGAAGAGTTAGCGGCGGCGCCTTGTCGTGCTAGTTCTCGAACTAGCGCCAGTTGGCACCATGTCTCATAAATTGCGGTCAAAAAACTGTGATCTCAACAACTGCGATCTCAAGTGTCGGGTGCTCTCAAAGGCCGCTTGCGCTGGAGCTTTATGGAGTATCGAGCGGGGCGCAGTCAGAATTGCATGCTGGATTTGATGCAGGAGTGGCGGGCGTTGCGGGACGGTGCAGCACCCCTGAGACAGGCCGAAGCTCCAGCTCTTCGCCATCTTCAGCGTCAATCTTGCGAGCCACTGCGTCAACAATCATGGAGTAGCCACCCGGCTCGTGTGGCGGCCATAGAACCGAAATATTGGGCCGGTCAGCGACGTTGGCAGCGGCGGACCTACTCGTAGCACAACGCAACACCTCACCGTCAAGCCGCATGACCAAGTGAGCCACGTGCGGGGTCGCATCATAGCGCACGGTGACTACGTACGCCTCTGCTCCGAAGCTCTCCATCTGATGGCCAATGTCGGCGGGTGCCACGGGGATGCTCATGCGCAATACGATATTGCCACGCGACTCGATATTGCTGCGCAACAGCGCCGCACGGCGACGGACGCGCCGACAGCCGTGCAGCCAGCCAATTCGAGCCACGTTCAACTCAGGCCAGCACACTGGTATCGTCATGGATCCTCGGGGCTATAGCTCAGTTGGTAGAGCGCTTCCATGGCATGGAAGAGGTCAGGGGTTCAATTCCCCTTAGCTCCACCCGAGAACTTCGCCAGGAACTTCCAGCCGCTCCCAAACCCACAGCTCAGCAAGCACCTCCGGCGAATTGCCCTTCCCGGCCGTTCCCATGGCACGGCACCATTTCGCGGGAAGAGGGCGCTGCCAGCAACCACCCCACGCGGTTCCGGTCACTTAATCGCCACGGTCGTTCAGGAGTTCAACATAACTCCGTGGCGCAAGCCGAATTCCAACCCAAGTCATCGCCGACGATGCCGACGTGAGCGCTCATGTCGTAGTCGCCGCCCCGCCAGCTCGTCAGATTCACGCGCACCTCATTCTCGCTACCCGAGCGTCGTGCGAGTCGCGATCATTATGAGTTCCGCTGTATGTCAAATGGTATGCTAAATCCTGACAAAGTCATCGTCAAAATGCGAAGAAGCGTGCCATGCCAGACTTGGATCACTTGCCGAAGCGAGCCACCAGAGCCTGAAGCGAGCTCGTTGACTCGCTGCGCGGCCAACACGAACCTGAGATTATCGCCGGAGCTGTCAAGAAGGCAATAGTCGCAAGTATCTGGGCTTAGCGCGCGATGTTCCGGGCATCTTTGATGACCTGAGGCACGTCGCGATACTCCGCCGTCAACCCTAACAGCCGATTGAGACGGGGACCCAAAAAATGAAGGAACTAGACGACATCGTTCGTCAACGCGCTCAACTGCCGCAACGATTGAGACTTGCCCGTAAAGCCGCAGGTATAACACAAGAGAAGGTAGCGCGATACTTGGACTGTAGCCGTAGATTTATCGCTGCGATTGAAGAGGGAAAAATTGACTTAATGCCGCACGAACTTGTTGAGTTAGCACCAGCCTATCGTGTCTCTGTTAACGAACTATTGCGTCCAGTTCCTGTATCTCCTGCCTTTGGCATACGCTTCCGAACGTCTCAATTCGCCGACGTTAACGCCCCCGAGAATCAGATCGCTATAGCCAAACTGCAAGGCTTTGCCGATGACTACATATACCTAGAACAACTGGTAAACGCGCCATCGACGAAACTGTATCCACCTGAAGAAAATTGAAAGAACTTCCGGCAGAACAAGCTGGCGAGATTCTTGCACTGCAAGAGCGAAACCGACTCGATCTAGGTGACAGCATCGTCTCGGATTTCAGGAGTCTGCTTAAGTGTGATGTAGGTATTCGCGTTTTTTCAATGGATCTGCCTTCGTCAGTTTCGGGGTTGTTTGTGTACAGCGAAATTCACGGCGGCTGCATCGCCTTTAACAAGGCCGATGCTGCCACATGTCAAAGGTGGACGCAAGCCTATGAATACACCCATTTCTTGGCCGATCGACATCGGCCTGAACTGACAGGGACAGGCAGATATCAGAGGACACCAGCACATGTGCAACTTGCAGAATCATTTGCTATGAATTTTTTGATGCCAGAGGCGGCTGTGAAAGGGAAGTTTCACAGTGTCGATATGGAGCGAAGTAGCGACCTGACTCTGGCAGACCTCCTGAGTCTAGCCGACCGATTCCAGGTCTCATTTGAAGCCATCGGCCGCAGGTTGGAATCGATTGGGATGTTACGCCCTTACGCTGTAGAACGCTTACTAGCACATGGAGATCGTGTAGCCGAGGCCCGCAATATCGACAACCGGCCTACGATTAATTCCGACAAACAACTATTTTCTGATAGATACTACCGCTTAGCATTAGAAGCATGGAGCAACGAGAAACTTAGCGAAGACCAACTTTCGCGTCTCCTCCGTATGGACAGAACGAAGGCGCGCCAACTCACATTAGCGTACCTAGATTCCGCCAGCAAATTTGCGGACGATTGCGGTCAATCTCTGACGCCCAATTTTGGCCAAGTTACTTTGGCCAAGGATGCGACCGAGTCGCCGCCGTACGACTTGGACTGATCAGTGTCGCAATCTCCGCTGCTATTGGATGCGTGCATGGTCATCAACATTGCGGCTTGCGGAATTGACCCAAGGATGTTGGCGCAGATCAATGGCTACACGTTCGTAGCCACGTCGACTGTGGCATCCGAACTTGGGCGTCAAAATTCAAGTTCCCTCCAACAGGACGTGAGCGATGCCCTTCGGAGTATCGAAGTGAGAGCCTCATTTCGGCCGAGCCGTAGCGACACCAACCGTTCCTGGTGGTTTGCGAATCGGTAGGCACACGGACCTATTGCGGCTGAGTCACAGATCCAGTGTGAGTCGCAGTCCGTCGTCGACGGCACCGATCAGGGCGCGGGGCAACCGTCCCACACGTTCCCCGAGCCATGAGCGATCAACCAGTTCCAGCCCAAGCGGTACTGCGACGGAATCGGAGGCCAGGCCGGTCACTGCGGTGTTGAGCAGGACATTGCCAGCGAGATTGGCCCGTTCGAGCTTTGAGGTCAGAGGTACTACATGCGTTTGCCAAACATCTACGGCAAGAACATCGTCAGCGGACACGACCACACACGGTCGACGCTTGTCTAGGTCAATCCAGTACACCCCGCCGCGCACTACCACGGTGCAGATCGCTCCATCCGCTGACCAATCAACACGGCATCCTCGCAGGCCAGTCCTCCGGGCGCAGCCAACACCGCATCTGCCAGCAGCTGATCGCCGAAAGACACTGCCGACTGGGCTGCATGGCGTCGAAGCTGATCGGTCACCCAACGTGAGAACGGCACATTCAGGCTCTCAATGATCGGTAGGACATCATCAGGCACGCTGATCGTTTTGTTTGGCACATACGTATTATACGTACAATGTGACCATGCGAGGCGATTTCGAACGAACAACGGACGGATTCGAGTCAACCATCGCGGTGAGTTATTTCGGTCATTTCCTGTTGACCGAACTCCTCCTGGACACGCTCAAGGCCACCGCGCCCTCGCGAATGGCAATCGTGTCATCGGTCGTACACGCCGGAAGCCCGAAGAACTAGCCGCCAACGAGGAACTCATCCATGCTGGATACTTGGGCTGCGCATTTTGGTTGATTCAGGTACACCAAAAGACCAGGAGGAACAAGGTCAATGAAAGCAATCGTCTTTCCCGGTGACCGCAAAGCCGAGGTCCGCGAGGTGCCTGATCCGGCTCCGGGACCATCGGACGTAATCATCGAGATACGGTCATCAGGGTTGTGCGGCTCCGATCTACATCCCTATCGCGCACCGGCATCGGCTCAACCTGAGCCTCTCAATATCGCTGGCCATGAACCCTGCGGAGTCGTAGTCGAAGTCGGCTCTGCGGTCAGCGATCACGAAACACGCATCGGCGAGCGGGTGATGCAGCACCACTACGACGGGTGTGGATCGTGCCGCCATTGCACCAGCGGATGGACCCAGCTCTGCGAGATCGAACCGCGGTGGTTCGGCTCGCTCAATGGCGACGGCAGTCACGCTCGGTTCATGCGGGCACCAGCGCACACAATCATCCCATTGCCTGACGAGCTCTCGTTCACTGCGGGTTCTGCTGTGGCGTGTGGCACCGGCACGGCATTCGGAGCCATCAAGCGCATCCGATTACAAGGTGACGAGATCGTAAGCGTCTTCGGCCAGGGACCAGTAGGGCTCTCCGCAACGATGCTTGCGACATCGATGGGTGTACACGTCATCGCTGTTGACCTCGCCGCGGAGCGCCGCGCCGCGGCAATCGAACGCGGCGCGATCGCGGCACTCGACCCCGACAAGGACGATGTGCTCGCTGCAATCAAGGATCTGTCTCACGGCGAGGGAGCACATAAGAGCATTGAGACATCGGCAGCCGCTGCCGCGCGGGAGGCGGCGGTGCAATCAACCCGGACCTGGGGCACGGTGGCCATCGTCGGCATCGGAGGCAAGGTCGTGATTGAGTCGTTCGAGGACATGATTCGCAAGCAACTAACTGTCCTTGGACATTTCACATTCTCTAAGGCTGGCCAAGCCGATTGTGCGCGGTACGTAGTTGACCGCTGCCTCGACATCGACAGCCTGTTCACCCACTCCTGGACGCTTGACCAGGCGGATGAGGCCTACCGACTCTTCGACCAGCAAAAGACCGGCAAAGCGTGGTTTGATCCGACTGCGTGAGTGATCGCAGCACTGCAGACGAACGGAACCGCCGCGTGGCACATGAGTGAAGTGCAATCACGATGCGGCAGATTATCGGCTCTTCCGGCCGAGGCCCTAGCAGAGCAGATGGCTGTCTTGCGATAAGACTGAGACATCTCCGCCTTACGGCTCTAGCTGTCAGACGTACTCGTGGTCTCAACGAGGTGTTCCGCGAGGGCTGAAATCTGAGCCTCTATGTCGCTGATCCCGCCTGACAAATCGATAGCGACTGCGTGGAGTCTCTTGCCCACGTGTTGAACGGTGATTGTTGATTTGGCCAGCGAGTCATTCGAGCATTGTCGCTCGACAGCGTTGTCTCTGTTGACGTCGGCGCAGTAGATGAGTGTACCTTCCTTCAACTTAAGAGCTGTGGTGTAGGCCAATAGTTGGTAGTAGTCACCGTGTCGCGCCAGCGCTCCTGTGGTGTCGTCTGCGGTCGCGTCGGCGAGCTTGTACTTGAGGTCAGCAACTCCAATGGTCTCACCGCTATAGCGAAAAGTGAGATCCGGTCTGATCTGTACGCGCTTATCAATATCGAGGTGTGGACGGCTCTGAGGCTTGACATCGAGTCGCCCACGCAGGGCGCGTTGTAAGCGAGATGTGACAAACTTTTCGAAAAGCTCGTTCATGTCCAACATGAACGCTGACGCCGCCGTATCACCATGCTGATCTTGCAGTGTGCAGTTGGCCAAGATCAGCCGCGCCAACTGAAGCGCTGGCCGGTAGTGTTCGTTGAGCCGCGTGAAACGAAGTAGATCGAGACGATCCAACGCCGCCTGAGCTGTTGGTTCCGTCACGCCATCAAGTGCCGCCAACAGCTGGCGAAGTTGTCGCCGTACATCGTGAGGTATCTCAGAAACTCGCAGAGCCAGCCGAGTAGCCGCTTTGAGGCAGCGATTCTCGTCAACATCGGCGGTGAATTCTTCCCACGAGCAGGCCATCGGCACCAGCACATCGCCCCGACGAAACTGCCGCACGAAGTCGATACGGCCCCGAAGTGTCAGCAAGTCGTCGTCTTCATGCCGGTAATGATGGAACAGGCCACGTGCCAGCGTGGTTTCCGCTGTGCGCGCAAAAAATGACACCAGCGATGTGAGCAGTTCGTCATTGGTCGCGTAGTCGATGGCTTCGGCCTGCCACGCTTCGTGTCCAAGACCCACCTCCAAAAGCAAGAAGAGATTCTCGGGGTTGATCTTCGGGCGCACGATGATGCGAAAGTCACCCGCCGTGAACGCGCCCACCCACTGCCGGGTCGACACCTGCCACCAGCCGGGCTCCCTGTCAGTCGCCACCGACAGCCACGGCGTTTCTCCAAGGCAACGAGCCGTGTCGTCATCAAGTTGAAGGCGAGTCTTGCTCCACTCGTGGAGCAAGACTCGTCGGCTCTCGCCGATAGCGGCTGCCGCCTTGATAACCGCCTGCGAGTTAACTGCAGTCGCAGTCAGCGACACCTACTCTTCCTCCTCGCCAGGAGTGTCGTCAGCTTGGACGGACTGGAAGGCAGCGTCAGCAAAAGGCTCGCTCCGTTCTCCCGTATCCCCATCTGACGCGCTCGCCGCTGGTCCGTGGCGCTTCCATACCTCGCCGAATCGATAGCTGTTGATCACATCGCGCCGACCAAAAAACTGGTCTTCGATGAGCGGCTCAATGTTGTACTCCCAGATTCGCCTAAGACTCGTCTCGTCTAGACCTCGCTTCATGAAGTAGCTCGGACCGATCAGCATGTAGTCGCCTCCAAGATCACCGCGGAGCCGTTCGTTGACTTCATCAAGTAGGTCAGCCACCCAAGCTTGCCCGGGCTCGTTCGCCTCGCACCAACGCCGCAGCAGTCCCGCTGTTGGATCACGATCGGGGAAGAACGGCACAAAGTGGAATCTGCGCCGCATCGCAGCGTCGATCAGAGCGATAGAGCGGTCGGCTGTGTTCATCGTGCCAATGATCCACAAGTTCGAAGGCAGCCGGAATCCGCTGACTGGACGGTATTGCGTTTGAGTCCACTCGTCGCGATATTCGAGCAGATACAGCAATTCGCCCAGCACCCTCGGCAGATTGGCACGGTTGATCTCGTCAATGACCATAACGTGCAGTTCGTCCGGGTGTTCTGCGGCGCGCGTTGCGAGCCGCACCAGAGGACCGGGCGTCAATTCGTAGATCAACTGGCCGCTGTCATCGATTTTTGGTCGAAACCCCTCGAAGAAGTCCTCATACGAGTACGCCGGATGGAACTGAACCAACGAGTAACGCCCGTTCTCCCAGTGCTCGCCGGGCTGATCGCCTCCCTGGAAACTAACAAGCGCCCGCGCCAAACGACGCGCCAAATAGGTTTTGCCCGTCCCGGGAGGCCCGTACAAGACAATCTGTCCCTTGTCCTGTAGCAACGCAACAAGTTCCCTCAGATAATCCGCGTCACAAAGTAAGTCATCCGACAATTTTTCAAATTCGGCATCGCTCAGTGTCAGTTCTAGAGAGGTTGTTGGCAGCTGATTCGGTTGGGCAGGCTTACCACCCCCATCGCGCCGAACGAGCCAATACAAGAATCTTGAGATGCCCCAGGTGTCAATGCGGCCGTTGCGGGTGAAATAGGGACGACACAATTCCAAGAGCAAGTCATTCGAGCGCATCGCGACGGCCCCCGTGTGCCCCCCTGCCCTATGCAGTACGGCTATCTCCTTAGCTTCCCGCGACTCGGCTTCATCAAGGAGGCTTGAGTCGTCTAGCAGCTCAATCATGTTGAGTTTGCCGGGGGATTTAATGCTCTTGTTGCTGATTACGTAGTTGTTAGTGAGGCGCTGTGGATAGCAGATCGCGAGCAGTCGCGTCGCAATAACGGGCCCGAGTCCGCGTACGTCCCGGATAGCAGCGTCAATCCGATCCTCAAATCTCCCTTCGCCAAAACACAGTCGCTGCAGACTGTCAACAATCTGCGACCATTCCGTCTCGGTCGCATCGTCGATCGTCATGTTTAGACTCACTTGGATTCCAGAAGCCCCGTAACCCGAGTTCTTGCCCCAAACTCGCTTGAGTTCACCCCGATTCTCGAAAGCGATGTCAGCAAGCGACCTGAGGGTCAGTTCATGTCGCAGCCGCGCCTCTTCGTGTTCGGCCTCCACATCACTCGGATAGCCATTCGCACGAAACTCAGCCACGAGATCGGCGAGCCGCGCGAAGCGGTCGCCGATCTCGCCGTTGTTCTGTTCGTCCATCCGGAGTCCTCTCATTGCACACACCGAGTCCGGCTATGGCGGGAAAACTGTAACAAGAGATGAATGCCCTCAAGCTGCTCGAGTGCTCTCTTTCACACGTGCCAGAGGCGGTCGGCGGGGATAACCCAGATTCGGTCCTCCAGTCTGTATGACATTTCGCCGGTGTGGATCACGAAGCCTGCGATGAATCCGTCACCGAGCGTCTCTCGCAATACACGGAGGCCGCGGGCGTCACGACCGTCAATTCGAGAGGCTGCCTTCACCTCGATAGCAACGATTGCTCCGTCGGCGCGCTCAATGACTAAATCGACTTCCTGACAGTCATGAGTGCGCCAATGACCAATCGATGTGATGTCTGTGACCCACGACGCTTGCTTGAGAAGTTCGCCTACCACGAAAGTCTCGAATAGGTGTCCAAAATCAGTCAACGCCGCGGGGTCGTGGCGAGCCAAGCGTTCGGGTGTGACACCCAAGAGCCTCGCTGCGACACCGCTGTCAAGAACATGCACCTTCGGTGTCGCGCTGGCACGTGCCCGAAGAGTTCGTCCCCATGCATCCAATACGCGAAGCAGGAAGAGATCCTCAAGCAACTTGGTGTAAGCGGCGGCGGTTGCCTCTTTCAACCCGACCGCACGGCCAGCCTGTGCCATATTCAGCACTTGCGCAGTCTGGCCAGCCAGGCGCCGCAGCAGCACTGGCAACAGTGCTCCTTGACGGACCTTGCCCAAATCTCGTACATCGCGCTGCAGCGACACACGCACATAGTCATCGATCCAGCGATTTCGACTCTCAGACGATCGCGCCAATGCGAGTGGCATTCCGCCAGCGCAGATCCTGTGGATGTAGTCGGCGCGTGTGGTGGTTGATCTGTCTGCTGTAACGAGGGAAGCGGGGTCACTCAGCGCAACACTAAGGAACTGCTCGTGGTGACCAGCTAGCTCCCCTTGGGAGAAAGGCAACACATCGACGATGTGAATCCGGCCAGTCAGCGCTTGTGCGGCCGTGGGCAAAGCGTCGAAACGCGTTGAGCCGGTGATGACGAACCGCCCTGGCGTCAGTCGCCGATTCAGTTCCGCCTTGATGGCATCAAGGACCGCTGGAGCCTTCTGGAATTCGTCTATGCACACCGGCGCGCGGCCCGCGGTGAAGGTTGCCGGATCGATCGAGACTGCATCTCGGATACCCGGCTGGTCCAGATCGATCACCTCGACACCGTGGCGACCAGCGATCTCTGCGAGCAACGTCGACTTGCCCACCGTGCGCGGCCCTTGCAACGCCACTACTGGCTCATCTGCCAGCCGGTCCAGAAAGATGGTGGCTATCCGCCTGCTGATCGGCTGCAACATAGGGTTATGGTATCTCGAAACAGGGATTTGGAGGCGCGTATTCCAGGGATTTGGAGGACCCTTGCCCGAGGATTTGGAGGCCGACGACCTCAGTACGACGTAAGGACGGTTCGGCTACACAGGCGAGTGTTGAGTTTCATATGGGCACCCGTCTACTGCTCACCAAAGCAGCGACACTGATAGCCGCCGCGAACTATGGCCAAATTGACGCGAAACCGTCGGTTGTACGCCAAACCACTGAAGCTGGGACTGACAAAACAAGGTCAATTGTATCTTGTACGGGTTTTCTTGGAAGAAGGAGAGCCAACTTCATTGACTTCTCTTCGAACTGACGGTAATCAAGAAGTTGTCCGATCGCCATCCTTACTGACGCGCGTCGCATATCACTCTTGGCTACGTATAGAACCAGATCGGTCTCATCCACCAGATCGGATGCCAACGCTGAAGCAGTATTTTCCAGCCCGTACTCGCCTCGCGATAACGTATGCTCCAGTTGTTTGAGATGCTCGGCATAGGCCAGAATTAGAGCTTGTTGGCGTCGGCTGGCTAGATTATCTTGACTTAGGTCAACATACTGAAGTTGTTCGACATATTGTGAGTAAACTCCTATCCGGCTAAGACGGGTTGGAGGAGTCTCGTCTAACAGTGCTGTGAGCAGCCCATCTTCCTTTGTGATGGCAGCTACGATTTCATCAAGCGCATCTTCATCGCATGCATATCGATCCCACACTTCAATGTCGCCTCGGGCGACGTTCCGCAATCCACCGCTCTGGTTCGGATCCAACCAAGCAAAGTTCTTGAGCTTGGCCTCTACAGCATCCGGGCTTCGCATCAAGCTTGAATCAGAGTGAATCGGGTGGATAGTCATAGCATCTAAAGCGCGGCAAAGCTCCTCAACTCGCTGGTCTGATTTGTCGAGGGTGCCGCAGCGAAGGTAGAGGTCGAGTACCAATATCCTCTCTTCCTCTGCCCAAACAGATGCCACGCAGATCATCCTAACTGGGCGAAAGACCGCCGCCAGTGTCAGAACCGCCAAGTCACCGCCTGGTGGCGGACCTGCGCTCCTTGGGCGGCCTCCATTGCCCGTGCCGAAAGCGGGCGTGCCGTCTGAGCCGTGCGCAGGCCGTAGCCTTGCGGACACATGCTATTGGCTGCATCGGCACCGCCGCTGTTCACCGAGCTGGCGATCATGCTTGTTGCGGGAACGATGATCGCCTTCATATCAGCACGCCTTGGGATCGTGCCTATCGTCGGCTTTCTTGCAGCCGGCATCGTCATCGGTCCTGGCGGCCTCGGCTTCATCAGCGACATTGACCTCGTCAACCAATCAGCCGAAATTGGGGTGGTGCTGCTGCTCTTTACGCTGGGCATTGAGTTCAGCCTCGAGCGGGTTCGGCGCTTCGCTTCGCTGTTCCTGGTGGGCGGCGCTGCTCAGGTAGGCCTCACCACAGCCATCGTGGCTGGCGTAATTGCTGCGTTTGGCGTCGATTGGCGAACCGCTGTTTTCACTGGCTTGCTTGTGTCGCTGAGCAGCACCGCCATTGTTCTGAAAGTCCTGGCCGACCGGCGAGCAATGTCAACACCGGTTGGCAATGTGTCAGTTGCGATATTGGTGTTTCAAGACTTGGCCACTGTCGCCATGGTGTTGGCGGTTCCGCTGCTGGGTGGCGACGCCACCGGTCCCGGCGACGTGTTCCTAGCAATCGGCAAGGCAGTGGGCATTGTTGCGGCCGTGTTCCTCGTAGCACGGACGCTGGTGCCAGCGCTGCTGCGGACTGTGTCTCGCTTCCAGTCATCTGAAGTTTTCTTGCTGACCGTACTGGCGATCTGTTTCGGCACTGCGTACGCGACACACCTCCTAGACGTTTCGGTGTCGCTTGGAGCGTTCCTCGCAGGGCTCATGGTCAGCGAAAGCCGAGTGGCTGCGAGAGCTCTGGGCGAGGTAATGCCGCTACAAATCCTGTTCCTCGCGACCTTCTTCGTCTCAATCGGAATGCTGTTTGATGTCGGCTACGTCCTTCGCAACTTGCCCGCAGTGCTGGGCCTAGCCGCCGCCGTGGTGGTTGTAAAGCTGCTCGGAACCGCAGCAGCAGCTCTGTTCGCGCGCCAACCCAGGCCGGTAGCCATCTCATCAGCACTGGTACTCGCACAGATCGGCGAATTCTCGTTCGTACTTGAGCGTGCTGGCCAGGAAGTAGGGCTCGTTCCACTGGGACTCTCTGACGGTACGGCTGCGTTCATAGCCGTCACAGTGCTGCTGATGGCATTCAGTCCCTTTGGAGCTCGCCTAGGCGAAACCCTCGCATCACGTTCGGGACGCCGCGCCCCACAAATCAGCTCGCTTCCCGACAACACTGGGATCCCCGCAAGCGACATGCCCGAACTTGACCCAAGCGGGCACGAAACCCCCTCGGACCACGCCGTGATCAACGGATTCGGCCCCCGAGCCCGCTACATCATTTCTGCACTTGAACTCGCCCATGTCCCCTACACGGTCGTGTCTCTTGATCCGGAGGCGCAGCGCTGGGCAGCCGCAACCGGTCGACACGTGCTGATAGGGGACTTGTCTCGTCACGTGATCGCCGAACGTGCAGGATTGGGTGGAGCGCGTCTGGCTCTCGCTGTGGACAGCCCGCCCTCAGCAGTTGAGCAGTTCGCTCGGCTCGCACGTGAACACAACCCCGAAATCGCAGTCCTCGCCTGGGCGGCCGATACTGCCGACGCTGCCGAATTAGAAGAAGATGGTCTCGTTGATCACGTCGTAGCCGAGCGCCAGGCTGGCCTTGATGCGCTCATCGCCCACGTGCTAGGCCGATTTGAGTTGCCCGAGCCAGACACCGAGGCCGTCACCCACAGTGTGCTGCACGCTGAACTCCAAGCTGATCCCGCGAGCGACACGGACAGCAACTAAATCAGACCCATTTGGCGCTCGAACCCTGCTAACACGGTCAACCATGAGTGGCTAACGACCATCAATGCACGCGACCACGACACAAGACGTTCCAGGCCGAGCCTGACTAAGGTGCGCCCATGGCAGCGGTAGATCACTTAGTCGTTGCGGCGCCCAACCTTCAGACGGGAACCGCCTACATAGAGGAACTCGTGGGCATGCGCGCTGCACCGGGTGGACCTCACCCAGGCCTCGGCACCCGTAACACACTGCTGTCGCTCGGCGACGCCGTCTATCTGGAGATCATCGCTCCCGACCCCGAGCAGCCTGAACCGGCAAATCCGCGGCCGATGGGCATAGACGACTTGAATGCTCCCAAGCTCGCCACATTTGCGATTCACGCTTCGGACAGCGAAACGATCACCGATGTAGTCAACGCCATGCGCGGCTGCGGCGAAGATCTGAGCGAGGTCATATCGATGAGTCGCGTGAAGCCTGATGGCGAGGAAATTCACTGGTCGCTGACGCCCTCGAACGCGGGACTCACCCAAGACGCGGGGCTAGTGCCATTCGTCATTGAGTGGGGCGACACAGCACATCCGGCCACCGTGACACCCACTGGATGCCAGTTGGTGTCTATGTCGGTCACGCATCCCAATCCGGACCGTTTCCGGAAGCTCTACAACACGATCGGCATCAACGTCGAGGTAGCCGCAGGTAACGACATCAGCCTTGAAGCTGTGCTTGACACACCTAACGGACAGATCACACTGCGCTGAAACACCTTGGCTGGGGGCGCACCTCACCTCGCAGGTCTTCGCCCCGCAGCGATGTTCAACGGTATGTGCAAGAGGTCGGCCAGCTAGTCACTCAGGCGCCAATCCACGGGCTCGCGGCCCGCAGCTATCAGAGCTTCGTTCGCTCGGCTAAACGGCTTACTTCCGAAGAAGCCCTCATGAGCGCTGAACGGAGATGGGTGCGTCGATTCGATGACCACATGGCGGTCTAAGTCAATTAGCGCCTTTTTGTGGCGCGCAAACGCACCCCACAAGATGAACACCACCCGCTCAGGCTTGGCGCTGACCGCCCGAATCACCTCATCGGTGAAGGTCTGCCACCCCGACGAACGATGTGAAGCCGCTTGCCTGGCACGCACTGTCAAGAACGAGTTCAACAGCAGCACACCTTGGCGCGCCCAAGCCTCCAAGTTGCCATGAGAGGGTGGCGCAATTCCCAAATCGTCTCGCAGCTCCTGAAAAATGTTCTGCAGTGAGGGCGGTGGTGGACGCCCTTGGGGCACCGAGAAACACAGCCCGTGCGCCTGGCCAGGGTGGTGATATGGGTCCTGGCCAAGGATCAGCACTTTCACGTCGGCATATGGCGTCAAATGCAGTGCAGCGAAGACTTGCTCTTCGGGCGGGTAAATGTCTCGGCGGGCACGTTCTTTGGTCAGGAACTGTTGCAGCTTCGACCAATACGGCTTCTCGAACTCAGCTCGCAGTATCGGGTTCCAGTCTGTGCGTGGCATAGCAACAGGCCGGACGCGTCAGGCGATTCCGGCAGCGGCGGCAGCCGAAAGCTCAATGCCACGCCCTATGCGAGCTCGGTACAAGTCCAAATCCACGTCGTCGGCGGGCTTTTGGCCCCGCATGTAGCGGGCGTACACGCCGTGGATGATACATGCCGATTTCCAGTGGTTGAAGCTCACGTAGTACTGCAACTGCGTCAAGTCGGCACCGGTGCGCTGCTCGTATCGTTCAATAAGTTCATTCCGGCCGACAAAGCCATCAACAAGCGTGGGCGGATTTGAGCCTTCAAGTACGTCGTCATCGGGCTCGGTCCACCCGTTCAGCGCGTAGGCAAAGTCCGCCAGCGGGTCCCCCAGCGTGGAGATTTCCCAGTCCAACACTGCCTGCAGTTCACCGTTCAGGTTGAACAGGCAGTTGTGTAGGCCGTAGTCGCCATGCACCACCCGCGCGGCGCCCTGCACTGGTTTACGTTCGAGCAAGAAGTCGTGCAGCTCATGCACCACAGTTGTGTCGTACCGAGCTGCTTCCGCGGAAGCTGTCCATGACCGGTACCACGTGCGGATCTGGCGGCCAACATAATCCTCGGCCTTACCGAGATCACCTAAGCCAACTTCGTCGGGTCGAATGGAGTGCAAGGCTGCGAGCACATCCATGAACGACATGCCAACGTGGGCCCGTCCTTCGGCCGTGAGGTGCTCGCGGGCGTCTGCCGACTCAAACATCGGCTTGCCTTCCACGTAACTCATCACGTAGAAGTGAGCGCCGGTGACCTCAGGGTCCTCGCAGTAGCCGTAGGCAGTAGCGACCGGTACATCGGTGGGTCCTAAGCCGCTGATGATCTTGAACTCGCGACCCATGTCGTGTGCTTTTGGCAGCAATTCGCCCATGGGTGGACGGCGTACCACCGCGGTTGTGCCATCGGTGGCGGTCAATTTGTAGGTCAGATTGCTGTGACCACCCTCCAACTGCGTCCAGTCGAATGGCGGCGCCAGACCGTCAACGTTCTCGCAGATCCAGGCCTCCACCGCAGGCACGTCGTACCCGAGCACTGGGCCAGCGTCGGTTGGGCCTGAGTCGGTCGGGCCCGAGTCTGTCGGGCTTAGTTCTGTCGGGTCGGTCTTTATTGGGCTCGTGTCCATTGGGTTTGACTCCATCGGGCCTGTCTTTGTTGGTTTTGCACCTGTTGAGCTTTCCGGTGTTGCATCTGGTCCGCCGTTGACCATCTCGTCCCCCACGCCGGTTGTGATTGCGTCGGTGTTGAGCCCGGTCGTGTAGAGCCCCGTCTTGTAGAACCCTGTGTTGGGCCGAACCCTGACACTAAGTGACGCGCTGTCGGCACACTATGGCCGCCGCAAGCTAGCCATGCTCGCCTATTCGCCGGAACCCGCGACACTAGCGTTCAAGTACTTGGGGCTTGCCCTCGTGGCCTGAGCGCACACATGTTCTTTTGTGCTTTGAAGAGCGCTTTGAAGCAGCGGGACGGCGGCCGCTAGCGTCGCCTCCATGAACCAGCAAGCTGAGGGTGTTTCTACAGCGTCAACCTCACCGCCAGCGCACATGACCGCGGCTGAGTTTCGGGAACACGGCCGCGCCGTCATCGACTGGATTGCGGACTACTGGGAGCGTGTGGCGACGTTGCCGGTGGCCTCAACGATGCAGCCTGGACAAGTCCGGTCACTGCTGCCCGACGAAGCGCCCGAGCAACCCGAACCCTTCGAAGACTTGCTCGCGGACCTGGACCGAGTGGTGCTGCCAGGCGTTACCCACTGGCAGCATCCCGGCTGGTTTGCTTACTTCCCAGCGAACAATTCCGCTCCATCTGTGCTGGCCGACACGGTGTCCGCGGGTCTAGGGCTAATCGGGCTGCTGTGGTCTGCCTCTCCGGCGGTGACCGAAATCGAAAGCCAAATGCTGGATTGGCTAGTAGACTTAAACGGCTTGCCCGCTCACTGGAAGACCACCTCCCGCGGCGGTGGTGTGCTACAGGGCAGCGCTTCAGATGCGACTCACATAGCTCTAGTTGCCGCCCGTCACCGTGCAACGCAAAGCACCTCCCGACCTGCTACCGAGATGGCGGCCTACACCTCAGCTCAGGCGCACAGCTCGGTCACCAAGGGCGCCAACGTCGCTGGCTACGGCCATGTTCGCCTTATCGAGACCGACGTGTACCACGCCATGCGACCTGACGCGCTGCGTGACGCGGTCTCGGCCGATGCCGCTAACGGTTTAGTGCCCACATTCGTTTGTTCAACTGTTGGCACAACCGGCACTACGGCAGTTGACCCGGTGCGGTCGGTGGCTGCAGTAGCAACCGATTACGGCCTTTGGCATCACGTCGACGCCGCATATGCGGGAACGGCAATGATCTGTCCCGAGTTCCGACACCACAACGACGGCATAGAGCTAGTCGATAGCTACGTGTTCAATCCACACAAGTGGATGATGGTGAACTTTGACTGCTCGGCGTTCTACGTGTCGGATCGGCTAGCTCTCACTGACGCTTTGTCTATTGATCCACCGTATCTGCGTAACGTCCATAGCGATGCGGGAGATGTCATTGACTACCGAAACTGGCAGGTGCCACTTGGACGCCGTTTCCGAGCTCTGAAACTTTGGTGGGTGCTGCGTAGCTACGGTGCGCAGGGCATTCGCCAGATGGTGCGTCACCATGTCGCAATGGCCCAGGAGTTCGCTCAGAGACTCCGCGACGACCCTCGCTTTGAAATAGTGGCGCCTCACCCGTTTTCGCTGGTGTGTTTTCGCTGTCGAGCGGCCGACGCCTCGCAGGCATCGGCTCAAGCGGCCGATCGGGCCACCGACGCCGTAGCGGCGGCGGTGAACAACAGCGGCCTCGCTTACTTAACCCCTTCCAAGCTGGACGGACGCAGCATCATCCGAGTGGCAATCGGTCAATCCCACACTGATCGCGAACACACCGATCAGCTATGGAAGGCCATCAGCGAGGCCGCCGAGTAGCTGCCGCCAGCGGGTGCTTGTCGCAGCGCTTATATGAGCCAGGCCAATCCAGCGGGACAATCCGGCAGGACAAATTCAGCCAGGCAGACTGAAGGCGGTAAGCGCTTCCAACAAGCGATCGTTCTGTGGCGTGGTACCCAGGCTGATCCGCACACCCTCACCTTCAAAAGGCCGTGTCACTAAGCCCTGCTGTTCTAAGTGCGTGAAGAGTTCCATGGCAGGTTCTCCCACCGGCAGATAGACGAAGTTGGCTTGGCTCGGTACAACCGGCCAGCCCATGTCGGCTATCGCCAAGCTGACGCGCTCCCGTTCAGCCACTATGGCGTCAACCCGCTCAGCCAACTCAGCAGCCGCAGCAGGCTCCAACGCTGCCAAAGCCGCTGCTTGGGCTACGCCGCTCACGATGAACGGCAGCGCCACCTTGTCGAGGGATGCGATCACACTCGGATGCCCAACGCCGTAGCCGACTCGCAAACTGGCTAGACCGTACGCCTTAGAGAATGTGCGCAACACAAGTGCATTGGGGTGGGTTGGCAGTAGCGCGTCGATGGGGTCGGCCACCGCTGGGTCGGTGACGAACTCCCGGTAGGCCTCGTCGATCACCACAATCACGTCGGCTGGTACCGAAGCCAGCAGACGTCGTAGTTGCGCGGTAGTGCAAACGGTGCCCGTGGGATTGTTGGGTGTGGACAGCACGATGATCTTGGTGCGATCTGTCACGGCTGCGGCCACCGCATCAAGATCGAATGCGTGGTCTACAAGTGGCGCCGTCACCGGTGTGGCCGCCGACACCGCACAAAACACTGGATGCACTTCGAATGAGCGCCAGGGGTAAACCACCTCATCGCCCGGGTCAACGTAGGCAGCGAACAACTGCTGGAGCACGCCGACTGAACCCGAACCCACGGTGACGCAATCAATCCCGACCTTGTGACGCTTAGCTAGTGCTTCCCTGAGCGCCATGCAGCGGTGGTCGGGATAGCGGTTCATGCCCTGCACGGCATCGGCGGCTGCCGCGGCTACCGACGGCAATGGGTCGTTGGCGTTCTCGTTCGATGCCAGCTTGATCGCCTCGGCCAGACCATGCTCAACTTCGGCTTGAGCAGCAGATCGGCCCGGCTTGTATTCCGGCAGGCTGCTCACAGCCGCCCTGGGTCGTCCGATCATGAACTCGCTCCCCCAGCTAGACACGTCTGCGGCAAGCTAGCGGCCACCTAGGGCCAACGGATCTAGGCCATATAGACGATAGAGATTGCGCCACCAAACGCGTGGGGAATAGCGGCTAGAGCGCTGTCCACGGCCAGGAACTTTTCTGGCAGTGTCGGCGATTTCACGACTAGCAACTTCAAGAAGACTGGTTGCGGGACGCTGAGCCAAGGTGTGGAAACTCCAGCGGACCGCTACGGCGGTGCCCTGTGGCGTCGGCTAGGAGCAATGCGTCAACAAGTCGTGCGCCGTGTTCTTCGGGGCTTGATGGTGGATCTATCTCAGGCTGCTTGGGTGCAAGCCTGAGTTCCAGGCGCTCGCCGGTCGCTGCGATAAGCCGACGCATAGTGCCAACCGAGGGGTCTCGTCGTCCACACTCCAGGGCAGAAATGGCCGGTTGGCTGGAGCCAGCACGTTCGGCCAGGTCCTTCTGGCTCAGGCCATTACGCAGACGCGCCATACGCAGGAGTTCACCAGGCTGCATGACCCAAACGCTACTATATCGAATAGAATATATGCACCTCCTGGCGACAACTGCACCGCAGTGATGTGCAGGTCGGCCAACGGTGCCGGTCGGCGGCTCCGCTTTCTTGTAGCAGCGGTGGCTTACGCTTCGGTGCCGTGAACGTCGAGGAACTGCTGAGCACAACACTCGCCTCAGGCGCAGCACACGAAGTGTCAGCAAAACCGGACACTTTGAGAACCGTGCAGTTCGGACACATACAGATTGCGTCCTTGCGACCATCCGGCTCCAATCGCAGTGTTGACTCCCGCATGAGCGCAGCTTGGAAAAGGCTCGTCGGCAATACGGACCTGAATCTGCTGTTGCTTGCCGATGACGACCGCTCCACCGGCAGCGTGCTGACGCTTGGACCGAGCTCGGCGAAGAACGCACCAATCCACAGCGTGCGCGCAGAGAAGTTGCTTACCGTGCTCGATGCGACTACCGGAATGACCGCCCTCGATTCGGTGCGCCATGTGAGTGGGGAAATCGTGCGGCTCGCCAGCGGAGGCGTCTTGTCTGGAGGCCTGCTGCCGCGTCACACGCTCCGTAAGCGACTTAAGCAAGACGAGCGCCTTCTCAGCACATGGGAGTCCGCCGCTGCCGACATGCACTTCAATGGGGATTGGAGGGCTCCGCTTGTTGCGTTGGGCTGGAACATCGAGCGGCTTGAGCCGATTGGTTATCTGTTGCGGTTCGATGATCGCCCTTCAGCAGTAGTGCTCCCCAAACGCAATGCCGACGAGTTTGCGCGGATAAGCCCTGAAGACGGTCGACCTCCAGAGGGCGTGCTAGTAGCGGAATGTGCCAAGCAAGGCGCTCGCTACGGCATCATGGCGCACAAGAACCGCTATCGACTGTTCGACTGCGAATCAACAACCGCTGCGGCAGATTGGCTTGACCTGGATGCGCCACGGCTAGAAGGCGACGACCGTGCCCTAATTGGCTTGCTAGCACCCAACTACCTGGCTGGTGACGGGCTTGAGAAACTCCGCGACGAAGCTCGACTGTTCGGAGCCGAGTTGCGTAAGCGCCTCGACAGCACCATCAGAACGGAGGCGCTTCCGGCTCTGGCGGTCGGGTTGGAGCAATGGGCTCACGAACAGAAGCTCAATCTCGAGTCCGAAGATTGTCGCTCGGAGCTACAGCAGGCCGCCATGACGCTGCTCTTCCGGCTGTTGTTCGTGCTCTACGCAGAGAGTTCAGGCTTCCTGCCGATGCATCTGCTTGCATATCGCCGCAGATCGCTATCGGAGCTTGTGGCCGAGACCCATGAGAAGTTAGGTGAACATTCAGGCGCGTCAACGGCGATCTGGTCCCAGGTAGGCCTGCTCTTTGGTGCGTTGCGCACCGGCAATGACGCTTGGGGCGTACCGGCCTACAACGGCGAACTGTTCGCTGCTACGCAGTTCGATGGCGCGGAATTGCTGGAGCGCATCACGCTCAGCGATCCCTGTTTCGCCCGAGTGCTCATCGCGCTCGGTCACGATGCCGAAGAGCGAGTCGGTGTTGACTACTCGTCGCTAGAGATCGCCCACCTAGGCCACATCTACGAAACGCTGCTCAGCCTCCAGCTCACGCTTGCGACCCAACCAGTCCGCTACGACGGACGCCGCGATCAGTACATCGCCGACACAGACGAACCCGAAGTGCAAGCCGGTTCGCTGCTCTGGCAAACAAACGAAGGCGGTCGAAAAAGCGGCGGTGTCTACTACACACCCTCGTCGCTGGTGCATCACTTGGTCAAAGGAGCCGTCGAGCCAGCTTTCGAGAGTCACTTGCAACTCGTGAAGGACATTGCCAAGACAGACCCAGAGGCTGCCGCGGACCATCTCCTAAGGTTCGCGGTGCTGGACCCGGCCTGCGGTAGTGCCCACTTTCTTGTTGCGGCTGCCCAGTGGCTCGCGGAACGCACACTGGTCTTCTTGGCAGAGACGCCACTGCCACCCATCAAGCGCAGGCTTGACGAACTGCGCGCTCATGGCCCCGGCGATACCAGTACTTCCGACCACGCGTTGCTACGCCGCCTTTTGCTCAAGCACTGCGTGTACGGCACCGACATAAGCCAAATGGGGGCGGAGATAGCCAGAGTCTCGTTATGGCTGGCATCATTTGTTCCTGGTCTATCGCTGGCTTACTTGGGGCGCAATGTCGTCGTCGGCAATGCACTCTTAGGTGTCGTTAGCCATGCATCTGTAGTAGAAGACGGCACGCTGCTAGCCAGAGACATGATGACAAAACTCGCCGAGGCATCCGAAGCGGCTGTTCGGGTCGCCGCAATCGGGGATCGAACCCCCGATGAGGTGGCGCTCAGCGTAGAAGCAGATGAAGATGCCAAGAATGCCACCGAAGGCATGCGTCGGCTATTTGACTTGTGGGTCGCCGAGGGCTTTGGCCTCGAAAACGCCCGGCACCAAGCCGAGCTGCACGGCACCGCGATCATAGACGGCTCGACTGGCGAGTACGTTGAGAAACTGGTAGCTGAGGCGGCCGAGATCGCCGCTAAACACGGGTTACTGCACTGGCCGCTGGAGTTTCCGTCGGTGTTAACAGACGGGCGAGACGGTTTTGATGCGGTAATCGGTAACCCTCCATGGGAGGAATTGAAAGTAGAACGCCTGGCTTACTTTGGCTTGCATAGGCCCGGCTTGCAAGGGCTTGCGCAGAACTTACGCGACCGTGAACTAGCGCTAATGGCTGCTGATATGCCCGAACTCGAAGCCGCTTTCTTCGCCGAGGAACGGCGTGTGAATACCGAGCGACAAGCACTCGCATCGGGTGAGTACACAGCGACGCGAGGAGACCCCGACCTTTACAAGTATTTCTGCCAGCGCTATCGAAACCTACTTAAGCCTGGTGGCATGCTCGGCGTGGTACTACCAGGGAGTGCGTTCATCAACAAGGGTTCTGAGAGCTTCCGCGACTGGCTGTTCAATAGCGTGACCACCCAGCGCGTCGATCTATTAGTAAACACTGGACGTTGGGCATTCGACAGCACGCCTCAATACGACGTTGCTCTGATTACCGGTCAGAATGCTCAGCCTCCGACAACACATGAGTTCAAATTGCTAGGTGTTGCAGATTCAGAAGCATCATGGTGTGAGCAGTCACTCTCAACCGGTATTAGCCTTAACAAGCAGATACTGGGCGAACACCTCATGGTTCCATCAGTGTCGTCGCAGACCGAAGCTGACTTACTTGGCAAGCTGCGTAGAAGCAATGCATTCCCCTTCGGTCCGAACCGAAGCTATAGATGCTTCCCCGTCAATGACTTACACGAGACTAATGACAAGTATCTGTGGAGCGATGGAACGGGCAGCGACCAGTTGTGGAAAGGCGAGAGCTTCGGTCAATATCAACCACATGGAGCCCACTCACGACCCATTGCAAATAGTGAAGAGCTACAGAAGAAACTCACCATGAAGCGCCCCGGGGCAGGTTCATCATTAGCGAAGTCTCTTCCACTCAAAGTACGCCGTAAGGCCGTTTTAGCGGAGCTGGAGCGAGATAGGTTAGCCTTCCACGGCATCGGACGAGCTACAGACGGCCGAACGATGCTGGCATGCCTCATTCCGCGAGGGGTCTTTCTGGCTAACTCAGCTCCCTACCTCGCTTTTGTAGACGGCACGCCGCGCGACCAAGCGGTATGCTTGGGTATCATGAATAGCCTTCCATTCGACTGGCAGGCGCGCCGTTACACAAAAATCAACCTCAATTTCTTCTTGGTGGAGTCAATGTACGTACCTGACTTAGAGGAGATTGACTTCAACACGATCGCTACTAACGCTGCTCGACTCTCCTGCCAAGACAATAGGTTTGAGGAGTTTGCGGCGGCTACCGGAATTGAGTGTGGACCTCTTGACGAAGAGCAGCACAATCAACTTCGTGCAGAGATCGACGCTCGCATCGCACGCGCGTGGGACTTCACCGAGGAGGACTTTGAGACGATGTTCAGCGATTTCACGCTGAACACCGTGCCGACCGACTACCGCAAGCTCGTCGTTGACAACTGGCGAAGTCTCACTGTGGCCACCTGATGACCCCGCGACCAGACCTTCTAGACAACATCAACCCCGGCTCAAGCCATGCCGAGGCGCTGGCCTACTTACTGGGTGACGCCGACATATCGCAATTCCTATCGATCGCCACGGGCTACATCAGCCTTGACGGGCTCAATCAACTGGCCAACCTGGCCGCCGATGGGCGCCGCACCCGGCTACTCATAGGTGCCGCTCCACCTCCAGGTATGGGAACAGAGTTTCCCCACGGATTATTCGAAAAGGCGATACTGGCACTAGCGGACGACCGAGACCTATCTCGTTTCCCGCCCAGCAGGGCGGCGACCAGACTCACCAATATTAGTGCATGGCTTGACACCGGAAGTGTTGAGGTCAGGCGCTTCGTAAGCAAATTTCTGCACGGCAAGGCTTACCTGCTAGCAGACGTCGAAGATGCACGTTCGGCGCTCATAACCTCTGCCAACTTGACCGGTGCAGGCTTGACATCCAATCTTGAACTCGGGCTCGTTGACTACAACCCTCAGATTGCCCGCCGAGCGCTTGAGTGGTTCGACAAGCTCTGGCACGAAGCCACCGATTTCGGCGAAGAACTGCGCTCTTTGCTGTTTCCCGCTGTCGAACTTGTCAGCCCGCGCGATGTCTATCTGCGAGCACTCCTTGAACTCCTTGGCGAAGATGATAGTGACCGAACAACGCCCGACCCCTCTGTAGTGCAACTCGCGCCCTTCCAGCGCCACGGCTACGAACGCGCGCTACGCATTCTGCGCCAATATCAAGGTGTAATCTACGCAGATGGAGTTGGCACCGGCAAAACTGAGGTAGGCCTCGCACTGGTGGAAGAGTATGAGCGTCACCAAGGCGTAAACGTCTTGGTAGTCGCACCAGCGCAGCTCGTTGAATACTGGGACAGAAGACTACGTGCATCTCGGCTCGGCGCTCAAGTAGTTAGCTTTCATCGCTTCGCTAACGACGAGCAGTTAGTCGGGAGCGACCATTCACGGGCTCAGCGGCATCTGCTCATCGACAGGGACAGCTATCGGCTGGTGATAGTCGACGAAGGACATGCGTTGCGAACACCTGACACCACTTGGTACAAGGCCATTACGCGCCTGATGGGTGGAACACGCAAACATCTGGCTCTGCTGACCGCTACTCCCATAAATAATGGCCTGTGGGACCTGTACCACTTAGTGATGACATTCGCCCGTCACGATCGCGCGTTTTCCAACTGGGGAATCGACTCGCTCAAAGACCTTTTTGTGAAGGCCGGAGCCAACCAAAGAGATGCCACAAATCTTGACCCTGACGTGCTATTTGAGCTAGCAGATATGGTGAGTGTACGCCGAGATCGTAAGTTCATCGCCGAGAAATATCCCAACACGACGTTCCCCGACGGCACACCCGTCCGCTTTCCAGTTCCTGTGCTTTCTGTTGAACGCTACGACCTAGACAGCGCACACCCACGGTTGGTTAGGAGCATCACATCGCGGCTCAGCCGCCTAAAGATGGCACGTTACCGACCCAGCCAATACCGCGTCAATGGCGACTCCGACGCGGGAGAAGAAGCACTCGGAGCACTGTTGCAGTCGTCAGTGCTCAAACGGCTCGAATCTTGCTGGTTTGCGTGCAGTTTGACCTTGACGCGCATGGCTAACGCGCATCGGACCTTTCTCAATGCGTGGGACCACGGTGAAGTACTCAGCGGCGAAGAACTCAAAGCGGCTGCGGCGCAGGAATTGGACGACTCCGGATTGGCAGACTGGCTGGCCGAACGTGAAGGCAGCGAGCACATCGAATCCGTAACGGAATTTGAACCGCGTTACCGAGTTGATGTAGCGGCCGATCTGGAACTGATTGATGCCTGCTTGGCCAGTCTCGGCCAATTGCGCGCAGACACGGATACCAAGCTCGCCACATTGCGGCGACTTCTCGCAGCAGTGCGGTCCGACAAAGTGATCATCTTCTCCACCTTTGCTGACACTGTTCGCTATCTGGATGAGCATTTGCCTGTTCGGCCCGACGGCCGGGAACGCGTAACTGTTATAGGTGCCGAGACCAACCCCGACGAGCGCACCAGAATCCTGGCACGACTCTGCCCGAAAACTGTAATGCACCCCGACTACGAACCAGCAGATGGCGAGGTCGACCTACTGCTCAGCAACGACGTGCTTTCGGAGGGCCAAAATCTCCAACAAGCCGCCGCAGTCATCAGCTACGACATGCCCTGGAACCCACAACGCGTCGTACAACGATACGGCCGCGTTGTACGCCTGCGAAGCCCGCACGATCGGGTCTCACTCATCACCATGTTGCCTGCCCAAGGCGACCTAGATCAGTTCCTAAGCCTCGAATCTACGATGCAACGCAAGATCAAGGCTGCTCGTCCCTACGGCATGGACATAGACGTAGTGCCTCAGTCTGAGGCTGCTGCTGGGGACTCCATCCAAAACTATGCCCGACGGCTCATCGAAGGTGATTCATCTCTACTTGACAGCATCGACAGCAGCAATGACTACATCTCATCGCTCAACGGCGAAGCTATGCGTGCAGAACTTCAGCGAGCTGCCGCTGAGGGCGAGCTGGAGCGAATCAGGTCGATGCCGTGGGGCATCGGTGCCGAGTTCCACCAAGGCGAGGGTGTGCCCTCCGCTGGCGCGGCGGGCACGTTCCTGGCGTGTCGCACCACAGATGGGCATCGACATTGGCGATACGTCACTGACAATGGCGACATGCTTGCGGCACCAGGCGCCATCCTCCGGCGCATCGATCCAGGCGACGCTGAAGGTGTCGCGTCTCCAGTTGTAGACCTCAACGCTGTGTGGCAGTCAGCCTCGGCCTCAATCATCACCGAAAACCGCGAAGCAGCGACGTCTCGAAGTGGCGGCATCTCCATTGGCCCCGCGCAGCGCTGGGCGCGAGGATTGCTCGAAAGCTCAGCTAGCTCACCACAGGCCAGCGAGGCTTACGAGGCACTGGCTGTTGAGCGCAACACACTGGTTCGCCACGATTTGGCAGACGTACAAAAAGACCTCGAAGCCGACCGGATCTCCCAACACGAAGCCGCAAACCAGGTCGTTGAAATCGTCAAGTTCTACGGCTTGAAGCCGGTGGAGATCCCCCCGTCGGTGGCTGAGATCACCGACGATGACATCGGCGTGGTGTGCTGGATGTCGGTTCGCCCTCCGACTAGCCGAGCACCAACCCCTGCAGAAGCGTCAGGCAATCGGTTCGGCTGAGCAGTGAGCCAACGGCATGGGTGGGCTACCGTCACGCCATGCGCATCGCCCCTTACAGCATCCAAGCGACGTCTGCAGCTTGCATGCAGTTCACCTAGTGCCATTTGTTGCCAGTTAGTGCCTAAAATACTAAAAATAAGCAATAGAACGCGCTAACTGGCACTTCGATGAGCGACAATCAACCCCTCAATCCGTTCCAGCCGGACTTCGGCAACGCTCCGCCGCTGCTCGCCGGACGTGACGAACTGATCCGCTCTGCCATGTCGGCGCTGACACAAGGCCCACGCGTGAAGGCATTCACCTCACTGATGCTCGGCCCGCGAGGTGTCGGCAAGACAGCAGCACTGAATGCAATTTCAGAAGAAGCCGCCGCAGCGGGATGGCGGGTGATCGCAGCGGACGCATTGCTGAGTCCGCCTGATGGCGAGACCGTCCCCGAACAGATCATCGAGTCCTGCCATGAGCATCTAGAGGACATCACGCCGCCGAAGGTAGCGAGAACCACAGGCGTGCAACTCCCAATAGTCGGCGGAGTCCAATTCGAGCGGCACACACCACGGCCCCGAACGTTCCGGCGACTCTTGAGCGATCTAGAACAGAGCGCTGTCACTCAGGGCGCAGCCGGTGTCCTGATCACTGTTGACGAACTCCACAATCTCGAGCCAGCCGAGGCCAGCCGTCTGTCGTCAGCGTTCCAGCGGCTCATCAAAACCGAACACAAGCAGATCGGCTTCATCGGCGTCGGGCTTCCGAGCGTGGAACACCTGCTCTTGCCCAACAGGGGATTCACCTTCTTCCAGCGATGCCACAGAGAACCTGTAAGGCATATCTCCATCCACGACGCGGCCGAAGCAATCCGTTGGCCCTTGACCGCACATGGAGTCGAGATCACCTCCACCGAGCTGCGACGCGCTGCGTCAGCGACACTCGGCTACGGCTACGCCATCCAGTCCGTCGGGCATCACATCTGGGAGCTGGCAGCCGCGCCCGCAGGGCGGATCACCCCCGAGATCGTCACGCAAGCCATCCAGAAGATGGAAGACGATATAGGCACACATGTAACCACGCCGATCTGGTCCCGACTCACGGGCGGACAGAAACGGTTCTTGATGGCGATGGCAGCGAACGGCGAACCGGCACATCTGGCGGACATAGCGCGGCGGTCAACCACCGGAGTGGCCACCTACAAGAACCGACTTCTCGAAGAAGGCGTGCTTACTGAGACCTCAGATGGACAACTGATGTTCTCAAACACTGCTGTCCGCTCCCGTGCTCTCGCCGAGATCGACCTCCAAGCAGCCGCACACGACGAAGCGATGCGTCGGGAGACAGAGCGTTCCGCTGCCGAAGCGTCCGGTTACATCGAGCGGAGACAGGCACGGTGCAACGAATGGATGCCCCGCGCCGGGAAACACTGCGTGCTACCCGCAGGACACAGAGGGCCACACCGTTCACAACGATGAGCGCTCCGATCCGTTTGAGACTCGTAACGCTCGGAGCTGCTTCCGCAGCTAACCGCTACCCGCAACGCCACGTCGTAAGGAATGGTCGGCTGCCAAATCGCTACCATCGGCAAGGCTCCCGCTTCGGCGCCACAGGCCAGCGAGGCTTACGAGGCACTGGCCGTTGAGCGCAACACACTGGTTCGCCACGATTTGGCAGACGTGCAGCGAGACCTTGAAGCCGACCGGATCTCCCAACACGAAGCTGCAATCCGGGTCGTTGAAGTCGTCACGTTCTACGGCTTGAAACCGGTGGAGATCCCCGCGTCGGTGGCTGAGATCACCGACGAGGTCATCGGCGTGGTGTGCTGGATGTCTGTGCGTCCTCCGGCTAGCCGAGCACCAACCCCTGCAGTAGCGCCAGGCGACCGGTTCGGCTGAACGCTGAGCCAATGGCATGGGTGGGCTACCGTCACGCCATGCGCATTGAACCGTTCAGTATTGATGTACCAGACGAGCAGTTGGCAGACCTCAAGGACCGACTGGGCAGAACACGCTGGCCAGAGCGAGAACTAGTCGAAGACTGGTCCCAAGGCGTTCCGCTCGCCTACGTCCAAGACGTCTGCGACTACTGGGCCAACACCTACAACTGGCGAGAACGCGAGACCTCACTCAACCGCTTTGACCAATTCATGGCCGACGTCAATGGCATGGACATCCACCTAATCCACGTCCGCTCCGCCGAGCCAAGCGCAATCCCGATTCTGATCACGCACGGCTGGCCCGGCTCTGTCGTTGAGTTCCACAAGGTGATTGAGCCGCTAACCGACCCAGTGGCACATGGCGGGAACGCAACCGACGCCTTCCACGTAGTCTGTCCATCGCTGCCCGGCTACGGCTTCAGCGGCAAACCAACCGAACACGGCTGGGGCGTTGAGAAGATCGCAGACTGCTGGGCCGAACTCATGACCGGGCTGGGCTACGACCGCTTTGGTGCGCAAGGCGGCGACTGGGGTGCAGCGGTCACCAGCGGGCTCGGCAGCCGACATCCCGACCGCTGCATAGGTATCCACCTCAACATGGTGATGCGCGGTAAGCGCCCGACCGACCGCGAGCCGAACGAGGAAGAACTGGCGGCCCTCGCAGCGGCCAAGCACTACAACGACTGGGACTCCGGCTACTCAAAACAGCAGGCGACTCGCCCCCAAACCCTCGGCTATGGCCTAACCGACTCCCCCGCTGGCCAAGCAGCATGGATCCTGGAGAAGTTCTGGGCCTGGACCGACTGCGACGGCCACCCAGAGAACGCACTCGGCCGCGACGAGATGCTTGACAACATCATGCTCTACTGGTTGAACGCGGCCGCGGCATCGTCGGGTCGTCTCTATTGGGAGAGCTTCCAGAAGCTGGCCGCCATGACAGTGGACGTACCTACTGGCATTGCGAAGTTCCCCGCCGAGATCATCCCGCCGGTGCGCTCTTGGTCCGAGCCCGTCTACTCAGACATACGGCAATGGACCGACATGCCCGCAGGCGGTCACTTCGCCGCATTTGAACAGCCGGAGCTGTTCGTCAACGACGTTCGCGCGTTCTTCGGTCCGCTTAGATGACTGCGCTCAAGCACCGCTTGGCGCGACTGGGACCGAATCACATCTGGTCGCCGTAGTGAGCGCCGAGCCGACGCTGCTCGGCAACACCATGGATCGACAACTGCTGGTGTCGACACTCATTTCCTATGCGGTGAGAAGCCATTCGGCCACTGAGGTCGTGGCTGTGGACTCAGCGGGCATCACAACGCGCAGCTCCTGGGGGGAGGTGGGCGCCCTCGCCCGACAGGTGTCGGCGGCGTTGGCCGCTGACGGGGTCTGTCCAGGCGAGCGCGTTGCCACCATTGCTTGGAACGACCACCGCCACTTGGCCGCCTACTACGGCATCACCGGGATCGGCGCTGTGTTGCACACCGTCAACCCGCGACTTCACGACCACCAGATCGAGTTCATCCTCAACGACGCTCAAGACTCGGTGGTATTGGTGGATCCTTCGTTCATCGAGTTGGCCACCCGAATAGCGCCCCGCACGCCCACAGTGAAGCGCTGGGTAGTGCTCGGCCGATCAGACTCACCTGCTGGACTACCCGGCGAAGTCGCTTTTGAGGACTGGATTGCAGCGGCAGAGCGTCCCGCCAACTGGCCCGAGTTTGACGAACGAACCGCAGCAACCCTCTGCTACACATCTGGCACTACCGGAAACCCCAAGGGTGTGCTGCAAAGCCACCGCTCAATCGTGCTTCAAACGTGGGCTTGTTGCACCGGCGATGGCCACGACATCCACTCCGGGCAGTGCGTATTAGGTGCGGTGCCCATGTTTCATGTGAACGGTTGGGCGTTGCCTTTCGCAACTGCCATGTGCGGAGCCAAGCTCGTGCTACCGGGTCCAGATCTGAGCCCCGAAGCGCTCGTGAACCTCATCGAGGCCGAGGAAGTCACCTTCTCAGCCGGAGTTCCCACGATCTGGCTGGGTGTTGTGAACTACCTGCGCGCCACCGGTCGCAAAGTGCCCTCGTTGGGCAAATTGGCTGTGGGCGGTTCAGCGGCTCCCCGAATGCTCATCGACACGCTTGAAGACGACTATGGCGTCACAGTCAGCCACGTCTGGGGCATGACCGAAATGACTCAAGGCACTTCTGGACGCCTGGCGCATCGAATCGAACGCAGCGGCCGCGACGCCCAACGAGACCGCCAAGCCAAAGCGGGCCGCGAACTCTATGGCATTGAACTGCGCGCAGTTGACCAAGAAGGTTCGGAACTGGCTCGCGACGGGCGCAGCGTCGGTGAGATACAAGCACGAGGCCCCTGGATGTGCGGCGCCTACTACCGCGGGGCTCTCACCAATCCAGATTCGCTGGCCGACTCCCACACCTCACCAGCCGATGGCGAATGGCTCAGAACAGGCGACGTAGGCACGCTGGACTCTGAGGGGTATCTGACCCTCACCGACCGGTCAAAGGATGTAATCAAGAGCGGCGGTGAGTGGATCAGCTCTATCGAATTGGAAAACGCCGCTCTGGACGCGCCCGGCGTGAACGCGGCGGCTGTCATCGGACTACCTCACGAGCAATGGGGCGAAAGACCTTTGCTGATTCTTGAACTCGCTGACGGCGCGACTCTTGACGTCGAGGCTGTGTTGCATACGATCCGTCCGCGGGTGGCATCTTGGTGGCTGCCTGACGACATCGTGGTCGCCGATGCGATTCCGTTAACCGGCACCGGCACCGGCAAGATTGACAAGAAGTTGCTGCGCACCCACTACGCGCGACACATCTGGCCCCGGCGCTAGTGCGTCAAGGCGCTGTCTGGCGTCACGGGTAGGCCGGTAACGTGTCAGTTGGATTACGTTAACTCAAAGGTGTGAGTCATGGCTGCTGGTCGCACAACATTCGAGAAACTGCAAAGAGACCGGGTCAAAAAGGCACGCGCTGAGGCCAAGCGCGCCAAGCGCATGGGCAAAGTGCCTGAAAGCGGCCCACTCGTCGCCGAGACTCCTGAACCAGAAGGCACGGGTGCCGTGCTCAACGGCAATCTGGACGAAGAACTGTCCGCTGCTGACCTGATTCGCCTCGTCGAGGAAGTCCAAACACAGTTCGACAACGAAGAAATCAGCTTCGACGAGTATGAGGAGCGCAAAATTGAGCTCCTTGCCCGTTTGCCCACCGACTGACTTCGTCGTTCGGAATCGCCGATCGTTGCCGAACTGCTCAGCGGTCCTGCCAGATCGGGTCGCGTCGCTCGGCAAACGCCTTGGCTCCTTCAATGGCATCTGCTGAGGCGAACACTTCCTCCAGTGCAGGTTGTTGGAAGGCCCAAAAGTCGTCCTCGGAGACACCCAACACGTTGCGTATTAGAGCTTTGGATGCACGCACCCCCTTCGGCGCGTTGCGTGCAATGCGCTCGGCGAGTTCGACAGCAACGTTGACTGCCTCACCTTTCGGACAGACTCGGTTGACCATGCCGTGCTGATGGGCAACTTCGGCGGTTATCGGCTCACCTGTCAAAGCCATTTCCATGGCCAAGCCGTAGGGAAGTTGACGCGGCAAACGCAGCAGCGCGCCCGCACCCGCAAAGAGTCCCACACCCACCTCGGGGATACCCAGCGACGTCCCCTCCGAAGCCACGATGAGGTCACAAGAGAGTGCGACCTCCAACCCGCCTGCGAGGGCGAACCGCTCAACCGCCGCGATAAGCGGCTTGGCTGCGCTGCGCTCGGCGATGCCCGCAAAACCACGTCCAGCCGGGTTCGGCATGCCGTCAATCCCGCCCCCACTCACAAACGCCTTCAAGTCCATGCCTGCGCTAAATCCGCGACCAGCACCGGTGAGTACCCCCACGCGCGTATCGGGGTCGGCATCAAGAGCATCGAGTGCTTCTCCAAGCGCGTGGGCCATCGCCATATTGAATGAGTTCATCGCATCCGGGCGGTTCAGCGTCAAGATGCGCACATAGCCGCGCTGCTCAACCAAAACCAACGGTTCCTTGCTCACAAGTACTCCTTAAATGTCATGGTCAGTGGGGGCCATGGTTATTTGGGGCCCCCGCAGCAGATCAAGCGCCAACAGTAGTATCGCAACACGGTATGGAACACGGTATGGAACACAGTGGCGGCAGCAACCGAGACTTGGCTGATAGCGACACCGCAGCGTTAGACGAGATTCGAGACCTGCTGACTCGAATCGACACTGCTGAACCTGCGGAAGTTCCCATGCTGGTGCAGTTACTGGCACGTGCGCCTCAGCTTCAGTACGCCCAAGGGTCGAACGCCCTGCGCGCCGCACGAACGCTGAGCATCCACGGCGGCCCTCAGACATTCTCGATCGCGGGCGAGCTGGCCGCTCGGGCCTACCACGACGGTGTGGCCGGTGCTGGTGCCGTTTTCGCAGAGTGCGCCGACAAGATCAGCTTGCTGAGCGGCAAACCCCAGCAGTTCGGCACAGTGGTAACGACACACCTGGGCGATCTAGTGCTGGCACCAATAGACAGCAGTGTTGACGACGAGGCTCGTACTCAGATGGGTCTGCCCACACTGGCGCAGAGACGTGCCGAGATTGACCGCCGCAACCAAGAACAGGCCCGTGAGCGGGCGGCAGATGGTGGCTTGCCGCCGGGACAGCGCGTGTGTCGCATTTGGCGCGACCCCGCCGAGCAGTTCATCGCCGAGCGCCTTGTTGCTGAAAACGCCAATACAGGCGACCGCAGTGCCGATGACCGTTACGCCACCGCTACAGCGTGTTGGCACGACGGTGACGAACTCACCCTGGCCTGCCGCAGCGACGCCGCTGGTGTTCTGCCAGGGCCAGTCTTCGAACTTCCGATGTGGCGCGTGGGCAACGACGATCTGTGGGTTCTGAGCGTGCGTATTGAGCGCCTCCCTGAAGCGGTGATCGGCTACGGCTTTTGGCCACTGGACGCCGACGGTGGATTGCTGGGCGGACGAAGAGGCTCAGTACCGCACCGCTTCCGGGGTCCCGCTGCGCCACCAGAACTGCCCTCACATCCCGACGACGAACTGCGCGGCACCGCCCAACAGCACACACTGGACAGCTCTGCACTGCGAACAAAACGCAGAGTCACTGTGTATCTGCCGCCCAAGCACTCAAAAGTAGAGCGTCTGCCGGTGCTATACGCAACCGACGGCAACATGATCGCGCCCTACATCCGCCGCTTGGACGCTGGCATCACAAACTCCACAGTCCCCCGATTCGTCCTAGTCGCAGCTCACGCCGCGCCAATGGCCGGATACGGAAACGAACGAGCCATGGAGTATCTGCCTGGCTTTAGCGACGACCATTTCGACCGCCATCAGCGGTTTTTCGTAGATGAGTTGGCTAGCTGGGCCGAGCAGTCCTTTGGTGTCTCCAACGAACGCAGCCAGCGAGGTGTGTTCGGCGCGTCGGATGGCGGCGGACATGCCCTCGCGGTCGCACATATGCACCGCGACAAGTTCGGCCACGCTATGGCCTATTCGACGGGCATGCCGCCTAACGAACAGATGAACTGGAACGCTGCCGAAGCGCCGTTCGTGCATCTATGCGCCGGGACGTTGGAAGGCGGTTTTCACCAAGCCACCGAAGCTTGGGCCGCTTGGCTGCACTTCTCAAAATCGCCACACGAATGGACCGAAAGGGTTTGCGGTCACGACCTCATTCAGTGGATTGAGGAGCTACCCCGCGCAGTCGCCCGCGCTTGGGGATGAATGCTCCGCTGCCGCGCCGCGCCCACTCCCACAGCGAGGGCTGGCAAAGCGCCGCTGCTGATTCTTGCAAGTGCCTTAGGAGTCGAGGCGGTACGCGTCGGCGCGAGGTTTCATGGGTCGCGCCAGCCACATCGGCCGACGAAGACCACCGGGGCCTGGCGCCGGTCTGGTCATTGTGAGCCACTCCTCATAGGCAGCCCGGGCACGCTCGGTGTCCACTACGACATCGCCATAGCGATCGTCTGGCGCGGCCGGTCCAACTCGCACTCGCTGGTGCCAGCACTGCATGCCCGAAACGGGATCGGGCTGCACCGAGAACGTGAGATTCTGATGCACGCCCGTGTCGTTCCACCAGACCCGATCCGAGTCGGGATCGTCGGAAGCAAACGGTGCCATTGAGCCAGTACGGCGCAGCCGCCACACCGTGCCGTCCTGATGAATTTCGGCTGGGCCGCCTGCCCAAGACCTGGGCTTGATGCCTTCAGTGTTGCCTGCGTTGTTCTTGCCGCGTTTGTCGCCAGTGTTTTGACCCGCGCCGGAACGGTCAGCGGCTCCCCCACTACCAGCGGGGTCTAGACGCCAGCGACCCATATGGTGCGAGGCCGCCACCACTCCGGGGCGGATGCCCTCAGTGCGCCAGGCGGAGATAACGAAGTGACCAATACGTGTGCTGATCCGTACCAGACCTCCAACCTCAATGCCAAGCGCCTCAGCGTCTTTGGGGTGAATCCACAGCGGATGGCGATGGCTGATTTCTGCCAGCCATTTGGCGTTAGCCGACCGTGTGTGAATGAGGGTGGGTATGCGAAACGTCGGCACCAAGATGCGTTCATCGCCAGCCAAATCCAGACGCTCCCAGTGGACGTGACTAGGTATCCAGCCGGGCGTTGCGTGTTCGGGCCAGCCCCACTCCGCCAGCGTGGTTGAGTAGAGCTCTAGTTTGCGTGAGGGTGTCGGGAAGCCGCTGCGTGGAGCCCCAGCGACCTGCACCGCCACCGAGCCGTCGCCTAGCGGAGGCAGTAAACGAGTGGCATCGCGAGTGCTGTCTGGCGGCGGACGGTAGACGGCATCGTCTCCGAGTGCCATGCCCGCCAATTGCGCAGACTCCACAAGTCGTTCGTGGTGACCATAGGAATCGCCGCGCACGGCATATGCGCCACGGTCACGCATGAACTCAAGTGGTGTTTGCCCTGCTGCTTTGGCGTCCTCAGCTAGACCTGGCACTTCGTCGGTGAAGATCGCTTCGTAGTACTCATCAATACTGATGGGCTCGCCTGGACGTGTCGGACTCTCGAACCACTGCCGAATGCCGAGCGAACCGTCGGAGTCAATGCGCCAAGACAGATCAATCCAAAACTCGTTCTCTTCCCAAACCTCGCCAGGATTGAACTCGTGCGTGCGGGTGTCAGGACCGAGTGGGGTCCCCCGTAGCTCGGCGTAGCGGCGCAGCACCGGCTGACGAAAGCCCAGCCATTGACCTGCATGAGTTTCAAACGACGCCAGGTCGTGACGCTCAGAACCGACCCCCATCGGCAATACGTAGTCGGCAAACCAGGCGGTTTCGGACCAAGTCGGTGTGAGTGCAACGTGGCAACCCACACGCTGCGGATCGCGCAGCGCTTCTAGCCAGCTAAAGCCATCCGGGTTCGTCCACACCGGGTTGTAGACACGAGTGAAGTACGTGTCCAGCTTGCCCCGACCTTCACGTAGGAAGTGCGGCAACAGAATCGACATCTCGTGGTGGCACAGCGGGTATTCACGCGGCCACGACAACTCGTTCCACTGCTCAACCGGGGGTGGCCGCAGCGGCGGTGCTGGTTTGATTTTGTGCCAGCCCGCGCCCGTCGTGCCTCCCACAGTGCCAACCGAACCCGTGAGCACGTTCAGCAAGAACAAGCACCTCGCGGTTTGCCAGCCACCCAGATTGCCCGCACCCGCCGCACGCCAGTTGTGGGATGCGAAGCGACCCAACGAGGCGCCTATTGATTGTGCAATCTCGCGCAGCTCCTCTGCATCTACGCCGCTTAGCTCCGCTGCCCGCTCCGGCGTGTATTGCGCATACTCCTCACGCAAAGCCACCTCCACCGACTCAAAAGTGGGTGGTAAATCCGGTCGCGTCTGTTCCAGATACGTCTGCCAGTTAGTCCAACGATGCACGAAGGCGCGGTCCCAAGTACCGGCCTCCAGCAGCAGATGCGCCAAGCTCAACAAGAGCACCGGTTCGGTGCCGGGCCAGGCCGGTAGCCAGTGATCGGCTTTTGCTCCTGTATTTGATAGCCGCGGGTCAACACAGATCACTTTTGCACCGCGCTGTTGCGCCTCAATGATGCGCTGAGCGTGCGGGTTGAAGTAGTGCCCGGCTTCAAGGTGGCTCGAAATCAGGAAAATGACCTCGGCGTTGGCGAAATCCGACGAAGGCCGGTCGTGACCCATCCAGGTCGTGTACCCAACGCGCGCGCTTGAGGAACATACGTTGGTGTGGCTGTTGTGCCCATCAATACCCCAGGCGCTCAGCACCCGCTCGGTGTAGCCGTCTTCGCCTGGACGTCCGACGTGGTACATGATCTCGTCGCGACGGTCCTCGAGGATCGCTGATCGAATACGCGACGCAATCTCTGTTAGCGCTTCGTCCCAGCTAACGCGCTCCCATCCGCCTTCACCACGTTCGCCTTTGCGGCGCAGCGGATACAAGATGCGTTCTGTGTCGTGAACCTGGTTGATGGTCGCGGGACCCTTGGCGCAATTGCGACCACGCGATGCAGGGTGTTCAGGATTGCCTTCAAAGCGGACTACTTGGTCGGTATCGCGGTCCACGTAGGCGACTAGGCCGCAAGCCGCTTCGCAGTTAAAGCAGGTGGTTGGCACCAGCGTGTAGTTCCGCTCCACCCGCTCGGGCCACGACGCTGCATCCAACTCGGTCCACTGATGCCACTGGCCGTGCGGCACGGCAGCGCGCAGCTCAAGCGCTGAGCTGTCGGTCGCGCCAACCCCGGATGTCTCGCCGTTCATGAGAGCGGCACCTGTTGCGCAGCGCGCAGAAACTGGCGGTCATGTCGCCACAGCCACACCAGCAGCCCTACCGCCAGCACTGGTACCCACATGAATACGACGGGGTTGAACCTCATGGCCAGGTACGCGATCCAGACTGCGCCGCCAGCCAACATCGCCTCGCCAACCAGCCGACCCACGAGCGCAAGCACCGGAGCATCTGCCCACAGCACTCGGCCTCGGCATTGGCGCAGCAACAACGCCGTGTAGGCGGCCGTGGCTAACGAGAACAGCGCTGTTGGGCCTATGAGTACGACAAACCACGTCGAGTTGCCCCAAAGCCCAGCGACGCCCCACAACGTCACAAACACAGCATCGGCCATGATGACCCAGGCACCTGCTGTGATCCAACTCGTGAGCCTTCCTTTGGTGAATAGGTACCAGAAACGCTCCGGCCGTTTCAGATCAGCGATCAGCAGCACGCCAGTGATGGCCAACGCCACAAGTGCGATTACCGCCGGCCCTGTCGCCACGGCCGCGCGATCGTCCCAGCCCAACAACGTCGCCGCCATAGCCCACAACATGACCCCCGCCGCCACGCCCTTAGTCCCGAAGTAGCCAGCAACTTTGGCTCCCCACGGCTCGTTGTGCGCAACGGTGTAGGTAGTGCGCGCGGGCGGTGCTGTATCGCCTGCTGTATTGCTGGCAGCAATGCCTGCCGCCGCCCAGGAAGTTGGCCCCTGCGAAGTTGACCATCGGGCATTGCCTGTCCAGTCGGCCCATATCAAGCCATCGTCAGCCACCGGGCGAGCCAGCGGATCAAGTGCTTCGGGCACCACTCCCGCGTAATGCACCTTGGGCAGGGTGCGACGCTCAGGCGCTCGCACCGGCAGTTCCTCAACCCGGATCCGCTCAGCCACGGGATCGGCCGGGTCATCGTGATCCACCACCGTTATCGCGCGCGTTGGGCACACCGTCACGCACGCCGGTTCCAGTCCGACCTCAAGTTTGTGCTGACAGAAATTGCACTTGTGCGCGGTCCCGGTCTCCGGAGAGATGTAGAGCGCATCGTAGGGGCATGCGTTCATGCAGCCCTTGCACCCAATGCAGCGCGAATCATCGAAATCCACCACACCGTTTGATGCCCGAAAGAGCGCTCCGGTCGGACAGATTGAGATGCAGGGCGCATCGTCACAATGGTTGCAGCGCATCACAGAAAAGTGTCGCTGCGTCCGGGGAAACCCCCCAGTCTCCAAGTAGTTCACCCAAGTTCGGTTGACGCCCAGGGGCACGTCGTGCTCGCTCTTGCACGCAACCGTGCAAGCGTGACAGCCGATACAAGCGCCACTGTCCAACAAAAACCCGAGGCGCGTCACGGCTACACAGTCTCGCAGCTAGCGGTGCCAATCAGTCACCAGATGCACCAACTATTGACTGCGCACTTCGGGGCCGGAATCCCCGGCGGATCTCTCAGCGGCGTGCCGGGTGAATCTTGCGGGTGAAGCGGTGGCGTAAATCGTGGATTCCCAACAGGTGCCGCCAGCGCGCCTATGGTCAAGCGGCGAATGTCTGGGGGACCTATGGACGGCAACGCTGTCAACAGCTCACTAAACGGCGATGGCGAGGAGATCATCTGCCTCAAGGATGTGTACAAAATCTTCGGACCGCAGCCGCGAGGGCGAGCGTTTGAACTAGCTCGTTCGGGCGTGCCCAAGAACGACGTACAGCGGCTATCCGGCCATGTCGTCGGACTCACGGACGTGAATTTCAGCGTCAAACGCGGCGAGATATTCGTGGTGATGGGGCTATCAGGATCCGGAAAATCCACCGCTATCCGCACAGTCAACAAGCTGCACGATGTGACTCACGGCGAAGTTCTCGTAGACGGAGTTGATGTCCAGCAGCTAGAAGGCACCGACCTGCAGCTCTTCCGACGAGAGAAGATGGGCATGGTCTTCCAGCACTTCGCACTGTTCCCCCACCGCAAGGTGCTTGACAACGTCGGCTACGGACTCAAAGTGCAAAAGGTTGACCGGGCCGAGCGCAACGAAGCCGCCATGCGAGCGCTCTCTCTGGTGGGCCTAGCGGCGTTCGCTGATCACCGTCCCGCCCAGCTATCCGGAGGGATGCAGCAGCGTGTCGGCTTGGCACGGGCGTTGGCCTCAGATCCGGACATCCTGCTAATGGATGAGGCATTCAGCGCATTGGACCCTCTCATCCGGCGTCAAATGCAGGACGAGATGATGGAGATTCAGGCCGAAGTTCACAAGACGATTCTGTTCATCACTCATGACCTCAACGAAGCGCTTCGCATCGGCGATCGTGTCTGCATCATGAAAGACGGCGCTGTTGTACAGATCGGTACCCCGGAGGAAATCCTCACCGAGCCCGCCACCGGCTACGTAGCCGAGTTCGTCCAAGATGTGGACCAAGGACGTGTAATCAAGGTCCACGAGGTCATGTCCGAACCGCGGCCGATCCCGTCGGATGTTTCGCTCAGCGATGCGCTAGAGCAGGTCCATGAGATTTCAGGACGCTTTTGCTGCGATGCCAGCGGCAAGCCGGTATCGCTACTTACAACCGCTGACGGTCTGCGTACCCGTGGCATGGGTAGCAACGACCTCAAGAAGGCGCTGCGTTCCGATTTCGATAAGTGCAGCCCAGATGCCACCCTGAACGAACTATACGCAGCCGCTGGCCGTGGCCTGTCGATAGCGGTCGTGGATGATGACGGCAAGTTGATCGGCAATCTGGATCCACATCTCATCATGGAGGAGATGGGCCGAGTTGAACAGCTCATAGACGGTTTCGAGCGGGAGGTATTCATGTGAGCTTCACCACGCTTCTCGCGCAGGCCAACGGCAACGAGACCGACGAAAATGGCCATTTCCTAGACGGGTTCATCGACACGATTACCTCACCCGAAGCGGGAGACCGCATCGTCGCCTGGCTAACCACAGGCATTGAGTGGGGGGTGCTGCTGGCAGTCTTCCTGGTGCCAGCACTGATCTTGTTCGGTGGCGCAATCGGCCGTCGCTACGGACTAGCCGCCGGTGGCCTAGTCGGCCTGGTGGTTATCTGGTGGTATCGGGTCAGACCCGACGAGGTGGTGTCATCGGGCACACACCGCTACGTCACAAGCGATGGTCCCATTACGTGTCGCGACGCCCTCGTGGACGCCGAAGGCGGCCTGATCGAATGTACTTCGGGAGTCGTCGCGCAAGTCCGCCAAAACACCGTGCTGGACAACTGGCAGATTCCGGTCGGCGATTGGGTGGAACAAGTCGTCTTCTGGGTGGACAACAACATGAAGGCCACCTTGGCTGTCATTGAATGGCCGTTCCGGACGCTGTTACGAGTGATCGTTGACGAATGGCTCTTGCAGATGTCGTGGCTGACTGTGTGCGTGGCGGTGTTCCTGCTGGGTTGGTTCTTCCGCAACTTTCAGGTCGGCTTCTTGGCGTTCATCGGGCTTCTCATTTGCGGCTTGTTGGGCGAGGCTTACTGGCGCGAAACCGCACTGACAATTGGCTTCATCGGTGTGGCCGTGTTGCTGTGCGTCGCTATCGGGATACCAATCGGAGTCTTGTGCGGCCGCGTTGACGGCGCCTGGAAGGTCGTGCGGCCAGTGCTGGACGCCATGCAGGTCGTCCATTCGTTCGTTTACATGCTGCCTTTCATCTTTTTCTTCGGCGTCGGTTTCGTCTCCGCCACGATGGTGACAATGACCTTCGCTTTGCCGCCGCTGATTCGGCTAACGAACCTGGGCATACGGCAAGTACCTGAGGATGTGGTTGAGGCTTCGCGCGCCTACGGCGCACCGGAATGGCGCGTCTTGACCGATGTCCAATTGCCGTTAGCACGACCGGCACTGATGACTGGGCTCAACCAGACATTGCTGCTAGCCATCTCCATGTTGGGCATCGCAGCCATCATGGGTGCTGGCGGACTCGGTCGACTGCTCTTCCAGGCCATCTCCAACCTGGACATCGCACAAGCGGGTTCGGGGGGTTTGGCGTTCTTCTTGGTCGCGGTGGTGCTTGACCGCTTGAGCCAGCCTGAAGCAGGCGATTCAGGCAACCTTTTCACACGAATTGCCCGGGCTTGGCGGAACCGCCGCACGCCAGAGAAGCTGCTCACGACATCTGCGGCATCAACCAATGGGGCCGACGAATCGCCCAATGCGCGTAAGCGGCCCAGTGCTATTGATGAAGTACCAGATGAGGCATTCGTAACGCCGAGCAAGCGCGAACGGACCGCTGCCATCGTTACTGCGGCGGGTGCTGTTCTTGCACTGATAGCCCTTTTCTTGCCCTGGAATGTGAATGCAGGTTTGGTCTCGGCCTACGCGCGCTCAACAGATGTGGATCTGCGCGTGGAACAGTGCGCTGGCAACTGGGTTGAAGCACAATCCCTGGACCCACTGGCTCAAGACGGAACCGAGTTGATATGCGACGGTGTTACATCATTCGCCTCCACCAGCTACAACGGCATATCGGCGTCTGGCGGTTCGTGGTTCGGCATTTTCCTCGCCATTCTGAGCGCTGCAGCTCTGTTGTCCGCTCTCAACACGCTGACGAGACCTGGCAAAGGCTCACGCTGGATGTCCGCACACGGCGCAGTCGTCTTTTCGCTGGCCTCGTTGATACCCGCGATTGCTTACCTCTTTGCGCGCCCGCCCGATCGGGTATCCGAACTGAGCATCTTTAGTACGGGCGCGGGCGTCTACATTGCAGCGCTCGGATCGCTTATCGCGGCGCTTGGTGCCTGTGCGTGGGTGTGGTCGGCACCGATGAGCGCTCGCAGACCCTTGCCAGCATCAGTGAGCTGGGGACGCCTAATGGGCGGATCCGTCGCCGTTCTATTGCTGGTGATGGGTGGCTATGCTGGCTGGAGCTTCGACACCCGCGCTGAGTCGGTGATCGACGACGAGTTACAAGCCGAACTTGACCAGATTGCCGCCGAAGGAGCGGTTGCTGCCGCCGCCGCTCGTGCCGCAGCAGCAGCAGCGGACGAAGCCGAAGCTGCTGGCGATGAGGAGCTAGCCCAGGAACTGCGTCGGGAACAAAACAGGCAACTAGCGCTCGAAGGCGTAAAGGCCTCCGATATCGCAGCAACGATCGCCCAAGCCCAGCGACAAGGGGACATTATCCATGACGGCTTCGAATCTGAGGGTGCTGGCTTAGGCATTTGGACGTTGATCGCTGGCGCCGCGGCACTCGTATTGAGCATCCCGGCGATCGGATTGCTCAGCATTGACGAAACCTTGCGATACCGATGGAGCACCGTGGTGGCTGGACTCGGTCTGGGCATCGCCGTCATCCCTCTCGCATGGATATTCACAATTGTGCGTGTGGCCGACACCAACTTCGTTTCTGGCGTCGGAGCAATGTTTGTGCTCACCGCCGGAGTGACTCTGTTCGCAGCCTCGCGCGGCACTCTCTCGGAGTTTGAACGCGAGAAGATCTATGGCGACATTCCCGTCAGCACGACCTCGCGAGCATGATGCAATGCCCGAACAAGCCGACTGCCCCAGCAAGTTCAGGGCTGGGCTGAGCCTGCGCCCGGTAGTAGGTAGGCAGCGCGCGCGCGGGCCGACTACGATGCGGGGCAAGGAGTCATCGTCAAAGTGGACGAACGGCACCCCCCTTGCGCGGCCCCAACGCGGTCATCCCTAACACGGTCACACAGCGTGAGGCAAATCGTCGTAGATCAGGGAGGATCTCCGAAATGAAACAGAATCAATTTACCAAGTTGCTGTTGTTACTGGCGGCATTTGCTTTGTTCGCGGCCGCGTGCGGTAGCGACAACGATGAAGATGCCACCGAGCCAGCGGCCACCGAAGAGACTCAGGCACCCGCGCCCACCACCACCGAAGCCATGGCAGAAGAAATGTCCATGACGCCCGGTGACGGTGTCTCCGTTACTATGGGGCGCGCCGATTGGAGCACCGGATATTTCCAAGCCGAGTTGTACCGCCAGCTACTTCAGGAGTTGGGCTACACAGTTAGCGATCCTGCGGAGCTTGAACTCGGGCCCAACAACGCGTATATCGCCATGGCTGGAGGCGATATGGACTTCTGGGCCAACAGTTGGTACCCAGGACACAGCGCTTGGCTCGCAGGTGAACTACCAGATGGCTCGCTCGTAGGCGACCACGTGTCCAAGGTAGGTGAAGAGATGGTCGCTGGCGGATTGCAAGGCTTCCTCATCACCAAGTCGTTTGCCGACGAATACGGCGTATACACAATGGACGACCTGAACAGCAACGCCGAAGCGCTGGCCGCATTTGATGCCACCGATCCGACTCCCGGCAATGGCATTGCCGACATTTTCGGCTGCCCTGAGTCATGGACCTGCGACAACATCATCACCAATCAGATTCTGTTCTCTGGCTGGGACAACCTGGAGCAGGTCATCGCTGGCTACGACGCCATGTTCACTCAAGCAGTGGACTCCGCCAACGAGGGCGTCCCCATGGTGATTTACACATGGACCCCGTCGGCCTATATCACCCAACTGCGTCCGGGCGACAACGTCTACTGGATGGGCGTTGAGAGCATCCTGGACGATTCCAACCCCTCAGGCACAGAAGGTGGCGAAGAGCATTCACAGCGTGGTGAGGACGGCTCCGGGGGCTACGCAGCGATCGGTCCAGACCAGTGTCCAGCAGCGGCCGACAATCCCGACGGCCTGTGCCCGATCGGTTGGATCGCCGCCGACATTCTCGTGACTGCGAACAACGACTTCCTCGCCGCCAACCCAGCGGCGCACGCGCTGCTTGAAGAAGTACAGCTTTCAGTTATTGAGGTGTCGTTGGCCAACGTGGAGCAAGGCGAAGGTGCCTCACCCTCCGACCTGGCAACCGATTGGATTGCAAACAATCGGGCAACGGCTGACGCCTGGCTCGACGCAGCCCGAGCAGCGGCCTAGCCCACCCAACCACAGCCATCCCTAAGTCGTCTGCCGACGGGCTAGGGATGACGCCAAACGGCACATAAGTGCAACGACGAAGGGCGCCGGACTGAAGTCCGGCGCCCTTCTTGCGTATTGTTTGCCTACCCCAGAGCCTCTCGCCCCAGACCTCTTACCCCAGTCCCCTTGCCCCACATCTTGTGCCTCAGTCTTCCAACTCGGGCAGTGCAGGTGGATTCGGTGAGGCTGACACACGCGCCATGCCGCCGTCCACCACCAGCGTCTCGCCTGTTACATAGCGCGAGGCATCAGAAGCAAAGAACAAAACGACCTCCGCGATGTCGTCGGCTACACCCCAGCGCTTCAAAGCGATCTGTCCGGCGAGATCTTCAATCAGACCAGGCACCTCGTTGCGTGCTTTTTCCCAGATTGCAGTTGCGACTAGGCCCGGCGCAACCGAGTTAACGCGGATGCCATCCGGTCCCCAATCGGCCGCGAGCGCTCGGGTCATTGCGTCAACAGCGCCCTTGCTGCCCGCATACGCCACTCGGCCAAGGGGTCCACTCACGCCTGCAACGGAGCTGATGTTGATCACCGAGCCGCCACCTCGCGCGATCATTGAGGGCGCTAGCCCGATACTCAGCATCGCCAAAGACCGCACATTGATCGCAAACACCAAGTCCAGGTCGGCTTCGGTGAGCTGAGCCGGAGTGCGACGCATGGGTATACCCGCGTTATTGACCAGCACATCCACACCGTCAACTTGGCTAAGAATCCTCTCGGCCAAATCAGTGCCTGCGCCCCCGACAGCTAGGTCAGCAGTCAGCACTATTGGATCGTGCTTGAGTCCAGCGGCCACACTTTCCAAGTCCGACGTGGTGCGGCCAGTCAGCACCACACGGGCACCGGCCGCGTCCAGAGTGCGAGCACAAGCTTCGCCGATGCCTCGGCTGGCTCCAGTCACTACAGCAACCTTGTCGCTCAACTGGAGACCAGCATCAACCTTCTGATTTTCACTGCCTGCGGAAGTCATGCGCGCAAGCTAACGCGCTCCCGCCAGGTGCCCAAAGCTGCGAACGGGCCGCTAATGTGCCGCAGCGATGATGCGGCTCACCACCTCCGACGGCGAGCACGCCGTTCTCCACGATCTCGGCGGACACGGCCCACCACTGCTGCTGACACACGGCAACGGCCTAAACGCGGGCATGTGGGCCACCGTGGTACCGCACCTACACCAGACTTTCCGGTGTTGGGGCTTGGACTTTCGCGGCCACGGAGCCTCACGCCCCCAACACGACAACATGTCCGTCGACCGGGCGCGCCTAGTAGACGAGGTGATGGCCGCGATGCACGCCTTAGGTGGTGAACCTCTGGTTGCCGCAGGCCATTCTCTGGGAGCCGCGAGCTTGTTGCTAGCTGAGCTGAAACACCCAGGCACCTTTAGCGGCCTCTACCTCTACGAACCGGTGCTCGTACCTGACAGCTTCCCTGTACCAGACTCCGATCACGACTTGGTGGTCGCGTCTAGACGTAGGCGCATCCGATTCGCTTCGGTTGATGAGGCCTACAACCGCTTCGTATCCAAGCCCCCCTTTTCACACTGCGAGCCCGCAGCCGTCAGGGCCTATGTCGAGATGGGCACATACCCGTCTGGTGACGATGCGGTACGTCTGTCGTGCTCGGGCGACACCGAGGCACGTCTCTATGAGTCGGCCGAACCGGTGGACTATGCGAGTTTCGGCGCAGTTTCTTGCCCGACTGTCGTAGCCCGAGGAGACTCACCAGCTACTTGGAACTCCATGCCACCGCAGGTGGCGCAGCCCATCGCCGAGGCGCTCGGCAACGGCCGACTCGAAGCGTTCGCTCAGCTAAGTCACTTCGGTCCAATGGAGAATGGACGGTTGATCGCCGAATCCATCCGCGCTCACCTAGAGCCGTACGTCGTGGCGTAGCCACGAGCAACGAACACAGCGTGGCGTAGCCACGAGCAACGAACACAGCGTGGCGTAGCCACGAGCAACGAACACAGCGTGGCGTAGCCACGAGCAACGAACACAGCGTGGCGTAGCCACGAGCAACGAACACAGCGTGGCGTAGCCACGATCAACGAACACAGCGTGGCGTGGTTGGCTCAAGCGGCAGCAGGCAGGCTGTCCGGGTCCAGGTCGTACAAGTCCAGCACGTTGCCCCAGACCATCTGCTCAATCTCGTGCTCAGGCACGCCGGCCAGGAGCTCATCTAGGATCGGCCGCGAATTCGGCCAGATTGAATCGTGATGGGGGTAGTCGTTGCCCCACAGCAAGTTGCCGACACCGATGGATTCTCGAGTCGCAACACCCTCCGCGTCGTCCTCAAAGGTGACCCAGAAATTGCGGTCGAAATACTCCGATGGCTTCATGGTGAGCTCATCGGAAACCTCCCATGGCGTGCGGTACGCGGCGTGGTCAAGACGCTGTTTGAAGTGGCCGACCCAACCGGTTTCGTATTCGGCGCAAACGAAGCGCAGTTCGGGAAAACGCTCAACTACACCGCCGCAGATGAGATCAATCACCGTGTTGGCAACTGTGGTGTGGGCCAGCGTGTAGCCCTTGAGGTGCCCTCCTGGCGTGCCCCAATGCTCGGGCATTCCGCCCTCAAAGCTGGAACCGGTAAATATGTGCATGGTGAGCGGCACACCGAACTCTTGGGCGCGGGCCCAGAACGGATCAAAGTCGGGATGGGAGTAGGGCTTAGCTGGGTCAACGTGAGCGGGAATGGCGAAGCCGCGCACACCTAGAGCCGCCGAGCGGTCAATCTCGGCAATTGCCCGCTCTACGTCCGGTATGGGCAGACAGCCGATACCGATTAGGCGGTTGCGTTCCACCGAGCAGTAGTTGAGCACCCAGTCGTTGTGGTTGCGAAATGCGGCATCGCGTACTTCGTCGTCTTCGATGGCAAACGTGAACATTGAAAGGCTCGGGTACATCACCTCACCCACGATGCCGTCTTGGGCCTGCTCGTCTAGTCGCGCTGTCGGGTCCATCACGCCCGGATTGAAGCCTTCGTAGCCCTGCTCGATGCGAGCATGGGTGGCCGGGTCAGACAAGCTGGCACCGGCGATGCCAAGTCGGCCCACGGGAATCGGGCGAATGCCGTCCGGGAGCACCAACCATGTGCCTGGTTTGCCGTCGTAGTCCTTGCTGATGAACGGTGCTCGATCACCGAAACGCTCCGTTAGGCCTGCGTAGATCTCGGCCGCTTCGACCACGTGTGAGTCGCATGAGTAGTACCGCATCGCTCTCCCCCGCCTGTTGTTAGAACGTCTCTGCGCTGCACGGCCCTGGGTCGGATACACCAACTAGCGCAGCGCTCTCAACAGTAGCAGCGACCTCAGATTCGCTGCCGTAACGCCAGCGATCTGCGGAGCGGGCTTTGAGTCACGGTCGCCCGCTACCCGCAGCGTGCTGATGTGCTCTGCCAGAACGCGCTCACGGCCAGAATACGCGCATTGGCTGAATGCCCGAGTCGCCAGACTGCTGGAACAACCAGACTGCTGGAAAAAACTGTGCAACAGTGTCGCTATGCGTGCATTGGAAGTGCAATCCCTAATCGGCCCAGCGGGCGTTGCTGTCGTTGAGGCTCCCGAACCGATGGACGACCCGAACGGCACATCGGTCATTGTTGAGGTGGTCTGTGGCGGCGTCTCATTCCCCGATTTGCTTCAAAGTCAGGGTCTCTACCAATATCGCCCCGACCCGCCCTTTCGGCCCGGTATTGAGGCTTCAGGCGTCGTACGCAGCGCCCCCGCCGACTCGGGGTACACACCGGGTGACCGAGTCTGTGTGTGGTCGAACGGCTGCCTGGCCGAGGTAGTTGCGGTCAAGCCCCGCGATCTGTTCATTTTGCCCGACCAGCTCTCATTCGAAGAGGGTGCTGCGCTGGTCATGAACTACCAGACGGCCGTCTTTTGCATGATCGATAGGGCGGGCCTGCGACAGGGTGAGTCGGTGCTGGTGTTAGGTGCTTCTGGCGGAGTGGGCACCTCGGGGATACAGGTAGCGAAGGGTGTAGGTGCCGGTCCGGTCATCGGCTTGGTCTCCACTGCCGCTAAGGGCGAAATCGCCCGGGCGGCCGGGGCCGATCATGTTGTGCTAGTCGGCAACAGATGGAAGGACGAGGTGCGCGAACTCACCGACGGACGGGGGGTTGACATGACCTACGACCCGGTAGGTGGGGATCGCTTTCTTGACGGCATCCGGGCTCTGGCTCGCTTCGGGCGACTAGTCGTGGTCGGGTTCGCAGCGGGCGAGATTCCTACGGTGAAAGTGAACCGTCTACTGCTGCGCAACGTGAGCTTGGTGGGTGCCGCCTGGGGCGAAGCCGTGGCCGCAGACCCACAGATCCCAGCCCGCATTCACGAACGGCTGCTCCCCATGATCGCGTCGGGCGCGGTGAAGCCGCCGATCGGCCAGGTGCTGCCCTTTGAGCAGAGTGCTGAGGCTTATCGGTTGCTCGATGAGCGAGAAGCCGTGGGCAAGGTACTCGTACGTATGCGCCCCGACCCGACATAGCAAACCTTGCTATTGACGGTATTCGGGAGGATGCCTGGCAGAGATCTGCCAGCGTTGAGCTTTGAGATCGCGAGCAAGTAGCGCCATAGTGACTGCTACGTATGCCGCGTCCTCACCAACGTTGTGACCACCTGGTCCTTCGCTGCGGGCTAGCGCCTGCTGTTCGTTTTCTACGGTCAGCACTCCAAACCCCACAGGCACGCTCGTAGCCAATTGTGCGGTCATCACACCGTTCGCTGCGCTCTGGCTGACCAGTTCGTAATGGGTGGTCTCGCCACGGATTACAGCGCCAATGGCGACGATGGCATGCACGTGGTCATCTACTCCGTGTCGTTCATGTCGACGTGCCAGCATCTGAGTCGCCAACGGAATCTCAAAACAGCCGGGCACCGTTACCTCGGTGATGTCAAAAACGCCTAATTCGCTGAGTCCCCGCTGCACGCCGGCTGCGAGACGTTCCACGATGCCGGGATTCCAGACCGCTCGCACGATGCCGATGCGCATGCCAGCAGCCGAGCCCTGAGCTGGCCGTTCGGGGCGCTGGTTACCGCTTGCCACGACCGCACGGTACCGCTCAACCTTGTTGAGATGGGTAGGTCCGCAGATACGGGTGGTTGAGCAAGCGCCTCAGAATGCCGTTGGCCCGTGTCACGGCTTCGCTGTTGCGTGGCTCGCCTACCCTGGTGAGATGACCGGCTTGCGCGCCCGGCTTGCAGCCGATATAGGCGGTACTTTCACCGACATCGCTCTGGAGACTGTTGCGCTCGACAATGGCAACGAGTCCGGCGGCAATGGCAGCAGCGATGGTCGGTCGGCGCTCTACACAGCCAAGATTCTGACCACACCCGATGCCCCCGCCGATGCCGTGATTGAGGGCGTCCGCAGCTTGCTGGCACAGGCAAACGTCGCTCCCTCGCAGGTCAGCGCCTTCATTCACGGCACCACGCTGGCCACCAACGCCCTCATTGAACGCCGAGGTGCCTGCACCGCTCTGCTGACAACCCAGGGAATGCGTGACTCCATCGAGATGGCTCACGAGAACCGTTTTGAGCAGTACGACATTTACATGCGCCGGCCCGAGCCGCTGGTGCCGCGGAACCGGCGCATTGGCATTCCCGAGCGCATCGCCGCAGACGGTTCGGTGCTATTGCCACTCGATGAGCACGCAGTGCGGTCCGCGGCTGAGTCGCTAGCCAGCGATGGTGTGACCAGTGTGGCTATTGGCTACCTGCATTCGTATCGAGACTCTCGGCACGAAGAGCGCACTGCGGAGATTCTGGCTGAGTGCTGGCCCGAAGTGGCCGTGACTGTCTCCAGCGCCGTATGTCCAGAGATTCGGGAGTACGAACGCTTCTCAACCGTCTGTGCCAATGCGTACATCGCGCCACTGATGCGCAGCTATCTGACCGACCTAGATGCGCGACTGACAGAGTTGGGTTTGGGCTGTGAGTTGTTTCTCATGACCTCCGGTGGTGGCCTGGAGACTCTAAGCGAAGCTCTGCGCTTCCCTGTTCGGCTGATCGAGAGCGGTCCCGCTGGTGGCGCATTGCTGGCATCGAAGATCGTTCGTGGCCTGGATTGCGAACGGGCACTGAGTTTCGACATGGGTGGAACCACGGCGAAGCTGTGCATCGTCGAAGGCGGTAAGCCCCGCACGAGCCGCGAATTTGAGGTCGGAAGGGAGTACCGCTTTCTGGCGGGCAGCGGTCTCCCGCTGCGGTTACCGGTGATTGAGATGGTTGAGATCGGCGCTGGCGGTGGGTCCATCGCCAACCTGGATGCGCTCGGTCGAGTCTCTGTGGGTCCCTCCAGCGCTGGTTCCGAACCTGGCCCAGCGGCTTACGGGCGTGGTGGCATCAAGCCGACAGTGACAGACGCAGATGCTGTGCTAGGGCGTTTGAGGCAGGAGCGCTTCGCAGGCGGCGCACTGGCGCTAGACGTTGATACCGCAGCAAAAGCCATTCAGGTCGCCCTGGCCGCTGGCCGGACAGATTCTGAGGCCGATACCCAGCGAGATACTCGGCGCTCCCCGACTGCTACCGCCGCTATCGCCGTATGCGAGGTTGTGGATGAGAACATGGCCAACGCCGGTCGTGTCCATGCGGCAGACCATGGCTGTGACATCAGCAGGGGAACCCTCATTGCATTCGGCGGTGCAGCGCCGCTACACGCCGCTCGGGTTGCCGCCAAGCTGGGTATCGACGACATAGTGGTTCCCGCGAGCGCTGGCGTGGGTTCAGCCATCGGCTTTTTGGCTGCGCCGGTATCCCATGAAGCGGTCCGAACTCGCCACGCGCGCGTCAGCGAACTCACCTCGACACGCCTGGCCGCGACTATTGGCGAGATGGCGGCCGAATCCGCTGCCATCGTGAACGCAGCGGCACCAGGTGCAGCTACCAGCACCCAGGTCCGCGTCCTCATGCGCTACCAAGGTCAAGGTCACGAGATAACTGTCGATTTTGACGCTGCAGCGCTACTGCGACACGACATCGACACCCCGAGCGATATTGAAGTGCGCAACCAACTGCGCACAGCGTTCACGAAGGCCTACCAGCAGTTGTATGGCCGCCATATCGGCGATCTCGAGATCGAAATTCTGAGCTGGTTGCTGCAAGTGAGCACGCCTCAGGTGACCGCCGAACCGCTGCATGTGACGCTCGCAGCAGAACCCACAACGTCGCTAGCGACTGCTGCGGTTATCGACACCGCCACGGGACAATCAGTAGTGCATTCGATCTTTGAGCGGGACAGCTTGCCCGAAGGCTCGTGGCTGACTGGGCCAGCTCTCATCACCGAAGATCAAACCACCACGGTCGTGCCCGCTAACGCCGTGGCAACTGTTGTCGCCGGTGGACATCTGCGTCTAAGCAGCGCCCGCGCACAACAGAAGTCGCGCCGAGCACCCCAACACCAACTCACAGGTTCGACAAAGACGACTGACTCAGCGCTTGAGCTTGATGCCGTGCGTCTCGATTTGCAGTGGAGTCGCCTAATTTCTGTCACCGAGGAACAGGCACGGGCGCTTGTGCGTGCAGCGTTCAGCACCTCAACACGCGAAGCTGGTGACCTATCGGCTGGCATCTTTGATACACGAGGGCGGATGCTGGCCCAGTCGGTGACCGGCACTCCGGGCCACGTGAACTCGATGGCCTACTCGGTGCTCCACTTCCTAGATCAATACCCCGTCGCCGAAATGGTCCCCGGCGACATCTTTCTCACGAACGACCCCTGGAAAGGCACGGGCCATCTTTTTGACATCGTCGTGGTCACGCCGACGTTTCTGAATGGCGAACTGGTGGCTCTATTCGCATGCACAAGCCACGTTGTGGACATCGGGGGTGCCGGATTCACCACCGATTCGAATGAGATTTATCACGAGGGGCTGTACTTGCCGATCCTGAAGTTCGCTACTGACGGCGTGTTTGACCCGAACGTGGTGAAGATCATTGAGGCGAACGTCCGTGATCCAGTGCAGGTCATTGGCGACATTCACTCGTTGGCTGCCTGCAACGAAACAGGCGCAGCACGCCTGCGCTCAATGATGGCCGAGTACGCCATGACCAGCTTGGACGAACTGGCCGAGCACATCATCACGTCGTCCCACAAGGCCATGCTGTCTGCTATCCGCGAACTTCCTGTGGGTACCTGGGAATCCACCATGCGTGTTGACGGTATGGAGCAGCCCATCGACATTGTGTGCTCACTCACCGTCAGTGACGATGGCATCTACGTGGACTTCGCCGGAACATCGCCGCAGTCGCGCTGGGGCATCAACGTGCCAATGGCATACACCGACGCCTACACCTCGTTTGGGGTGCGGTGCATCGTCGGCCCCGATATTCCCAACAACACCGGCTCGCTGGACGCGATCCGGGTGAGCGCTCCTGAAGGCTGCATATTGAATGCTCCACATCCTGCGGCAGTGAACGTGCGCCACGTGATGGGCCAACTGTTGCCCGATGCCGTATTCGGCTGCTTGAGCCAAGTAGTGCCCGAGCGAGTTCCCGCCGAAGGCACCTCCTCGCTATGGAACTTGCTCGGCACTGGCATGTGGCAGCCCGACACTGGCTCTGACACTGATGTTCATTTGCGACACCTGGTAGAAGGCGCCGATGCCGAGTTGGAGCGCTACATCTTGATGAGCTTTCACTCCGGGGGTGCCGGTGCTCGTCCCCAGGCGGACGGCCTGTCGGCGACTGCGTTTCCCAGTGGCGTTCGCAATATGCCTGTCGAGGTAAACGAGATCGGCTCGCCGCTTGTGTTTTGGCGCAAGGAGTTCCGTGCCGATTCCGGTGGGACGGGTATGTACCGAGGCGGACTCGGTCAGATAATCGAGCTGGAAAACCGCCAAGGACACGAGTTTTCGATCAGCGCCACCTATGAACGGACAGTCTTCGCGGCACGCGGCCGCCACGGCGGGCACCCCGGAGCGCTCGGGCGCCTATCGCTAGACGACGGCACCGAAGTGCCCGCCAAAGGCCGCTCGGTCATTGCGGGCAACCGCCGCTTGATCGTGGAGTTTCCAGGTGGTGGCGGCTACGGTGATCCAGCCGATCGCAGCAGTGAGGCGCGAGAGCGCGATTTGCGCCTCGGCTTCGTTTCGCCGCCGGCCGTGCCCACGTGAACGTTCCTACGGCACTGGCCTAAACGCTCTCCGTTGAATGCCAATTTGGCATAGTCGGACTATCTGGTCTCTTTGAACACAGGCAGGTCACCCACCGATGAATAAACCAACTCAGACCGAAGGCGCCGCCACACCCGAGGACACCCGCTACCGAAGCACCTCCGAGTTGGAAGCTGCGCTCTCACACATTCGCGATTCACCCGATGGCAAGGGCACCATCCATCTCATAGTCCGACGGCCAGCCGAGGACGCACGCGAGGTACTAGACGAGGCACACATCAACCAAACAGAAGGCATAGCAGGCGACTCTTGGAATCAGCGCGGTTCACGCTTATCGGAAGACGGCGGCCCGCACCCAAACAAGCAGATCACGATTATTAATGCGCGTGCAGCCGAGGCCATCATTGGTCCGGTGGAGCGTTGGCCGCTAGCAGGCGATCAGATCTATGCCGACCTGAACATCGGACACGAAGCGTTGCCCGCTGGCACAACTCTCGCAGTAGGCGATGCAGTTGTGGAGGTCGCTGTGGAGCCTCACCAAGGCTGCGCTAAGTTCGCCGCTCGCTTCGGACGCGACGCCTTGCGATTTGTAAACGAGGAAGCAGGCCGTGAGCTGCGGCTACGTGGCGTCAACTGCCGCGTCATCAAGCCCGGCACCGTGCGCGTCGGCGATTCGGTCACGCGCCTATAGCCAGCTAGCTCTAGCCAGCAACCAGCTAGCTCCAGCCAGCAACAGGGGTGCGCCAGCCGAACGGATCAGCAGCGGCGCCTATCTGAATGTCAACTAATGCCTGGCGTAAGCGCATCGTGTTGGAGCCAGGCTGTCCGTCACCCACGGTGAGCGTCTTGCCTTCATACAGGATCGTGCCCACAGGTGCCAGCACTGCCGCTGTTCCCGACAGGAACGCCTCGCCTCTCTCAGCCCACTCCACAAGCTCTTCGGGGTGTATTGAGCGCTCCTCAATCTCGTACCCCAACGACGCAGCTAGTTCAATCACCGATGCTCGAGTGACGCCATGCAGGAACGATTCGTCTAGGTGGCGGGTGACCACCCGGTCGTCGTCAGCCAGGAAGAAGTTTGATGCCCCAGTCTCGGTGATGTCGCCGCTCGTGGCGAACAGCATCTGGTCAATGGCTTCGTTGCGGGCCATTGCGTCCAGCGTGGGCGCTAGCGCCATGGCGTAGTTGCCTCCGCACTTGACCATGCCGAACTGCGGCACAGTGCGAGGTATCTCGGTTTCCACGAGCAGTGTCAGGGGCCGCACGCCCCCCTTGAAATAGTCACCGACGGGGCAGTTAACGACGTATAGCAACGCGCTACGGGTGGGTCGGGCTGCAGCGCCGATGTCTGGTTCGGTGCCTATGAGCGTCGGGCGGATGTAGAGCGATCCGGGTGGGTCAGGTAACTCGCCAGCATTGGCTTGGACCGCGTCTTGCACCATCCGATGAAGGACCTCAGGGTCAATAGACGGCAGCCGAAGTCGTTCGGCGCTGGACACCATACGGTCCACGTGCCGGTCCAGCCGGAAGATCGCCACGGAACCGTCAACCTGCCGGTGCGCCTTCAACCCTTCGAATATGGCGCTTCCGTAGTGCAACACGTGAGCGGCGGGACTGATGGAGAAGTCACCGAACGGCTCGGCCTTACCGCTGTAGATGTACGGTCCGTCGTCAGCGCGCGCAGTTGTAATCCAATCACAAAAAACGGTCCCGAACGGAACTGTGAACGGGTCGGGCTTTGCAGTCACCGGCGCTCCATTCAACGCTGCTCGAGCCCTGGTGGTGCCCGAGACGCACGAAGCGTATCGCGAGGCGCTGTACGAGCCGTCGGCGTACGCGGCTGGATCGAGTGTTCAAGTCTCGCAGCACCATTACTGCGTACCCTGCGACCTATGACACAGCCCAGCCGGATCACCGAGTCAGTCCGTCTTGAGCGCCGAGACGACGTGGCGTTGATCATCGTGAACAATCCACCGGTCAACGCGCTAAGCCACCACGTGCGGCGGGGCCTCATTGACGGTTTGGCGGCTGCTGAGGCCAGCGACGCGGCGGCCATCGTGCTCATCTGCGATGGGCGCACGTTCATCGCCGGTGCTGACATCACTGAGTTTTCTCAGCCTCCCAAGCCACCTGGTCTCGTGCCCGCTCAAGAGGCCATGGAGAACAGCAGCAAGCCTGTAGTAGCCGCCATTCACGGCACAGCTCTGGGCGGTGGACTGGAAGTTGCACTGTGTGCACACTTCCGGGTAGCGGTGAGCGCCGCCCAATTTGGCTTACCGGAGGTGAAGCTCGGGCTGCTACCGGGAGGCGGCGGCACCCAGCGGCTACCGCGTGTCGTGGGCCCGCAACGAGCGCTGGAAATGATGATCAGCGGCGATCCAATCAGTGCGACCGAGGCATTGGAGTGCGGCCTGATTGACGAGATCTTGGGCGATTCAGTGGCAGATCTTGAAACTGGTGCTGTCGTGTTCGCGCGCCGTGCTGCAGCCACCGGAGTGGCGCTCCGCCGCTTGCGCGATAGCAACGACCGTCTGGAGGGCTTCGGCGCGGAGAAGTTCGCCACCTTCCGAGCCTCAATTGCCCGCAGAACGCGTGGCTTTGAGGCTCCCGAACGCATTGTCCAGTGTGTGGAAGCAGCGGTCCAAAGCGGCCTCAACAGTGACTTTGAGTCGGGCCTTTCCACCGAACAGCAAGCGTTCCGTGAGCTGATGGGCAGCTCTCAAGCGAAGGCACAGCAACACTATTTCTTCGCCGAACGAGCAGCACAGAAGGTGCCGGACGTACCGCGCGACACCCAGCAAGTCACGGTCGAACGCGTAGGCATCTTGGGTGCTGGCACGATGGGTGGCGGCATTGCAATGAACTTTGCCAATATCGGCATTCCTGTGACCCTGGTTGAGCGCGACGCGGTTAGTTTGGAGAGGGGGCTCAACGTGATCCGCCGCAACTACGAGCGCACAGCGGCGCGCGGCGGCATCTCGTCCGACGATGTCCAAACCCGAATGAGTCTGTTGCACGGCTCAACTGATATGGGTGATTTCGCTGACTGCGATCTGATGATCGAAGCCGTTTTCGAGAACATGGCGCTCAAGAAAAGCGTGTTTGAGCAGCTAGACGCCATCTGTAAGCCAGGTGCTGTGCTGGCTACCAATACCTCTGCATTGGATGTCAACGAGATCGCTTCGGCTACCTCACGTCCCGAGGCAGTGATCGGCATGCACTTCTTTTCCCCGGCAAACGTGATGCGCATGCTTGAGGTCGTTCGCGGCGATGCCACTTCGCACACAGTTATTGCTACCGCAATGTCGATTGGTAAGCGGATCGGCAAAACGCCGGTGCTCTGCGGTGTCTGCTATGGCTTTATTGGCAACCGAATGCTGTTTATGCGCGGGATCGAAGCCGAGCGAATGCTGCTTGAGGGTGCCACGCCTGCACAGATAGACCGTGTGGTGTACGGATTCGGCTTTCCGATGGGGCCGTTCGCAATGAGCGACCTCGCCGGGCTGGATGTGGGCTGGGACGAAACGACTTCGTCAAGCTCAACCGTGCGCGAAATCCTGTGCGAATCAGGCCGCCGGGGACAGAAGAACGGGCGGGGCTACTACACCTATGACCCAAATACGCGGGCTTCAACTCCGGACCCTGAGGTGGAGCAGATGATCCGCGACTTCGCCTCTGAACGAGGCGCCACGCTGCGTGACATAAGCGACCAGGAGATCCTGGAACGGTGCCTGTATCCGATGATCAACGAAGGCGCAAAAATTTTAGATGAGGGCGTCGCGCTACGAGGCAGTGATATTGATGTGACCTGGATCAATGGCTACGGCTGGCCCATCTACACCGGAGGGCCGATGTATTGGGCCGATGAGATCGGTTTGGGCGAAGTGCTGGGTCGTATCGGTCACTACAGCGAGACGTTGGGTGGAAGCCACTGGACACCAAGTCCGCTACTTGAACGGCTAGAAGCCAACAGCGGTTCGCTAGCCCGATACGAGAGCTGACTGATCATCTGATCAGTCGTCATTAGTGATGGTACCGATAGCTTGGAGCTGGATCTTTGAATCGCCATCGACCCCGCCAAAATGAACACGACGGTCTTCACTGCGTAGGTTGTTGAGCCTCAAAACCAGCGTTTCATCAGATTCAAGATCGGTGTCACCCTTGACCTTGACCGTCACCTTCTTAGACAGGCCAGCGCCAGAGGCGTTCGCCGCAAAAATAACGTCATAACTGTCGATATTAGTGAAATCCCGATCTGCCACCTTCGCGCCGCCTCTAGCTGTTGGACTAACCCTAAGGCCATTTCTCAGCGACCCCAATCCTAGGCCGTATATGGCTGCTCTTACCTCCACTTGATGACTGGGAGTACCACTCAAGGTAATAGTGAAATCAAGATCCGTTTCACCATCGTCACCCTCAGTCACGGTTACATCAGCAACCGAAATCTCATGACCAGTATCAGACGGAGCATCATCATCAGTAATTGTGCCAGTGACCTCAAGAGTGTCACCGCCACCAGCAAAAGCAACATTAGCAGCTTCAGTAGTCAAATCACTCAACCACAAAGCAAGTGTCTCATCAGACTCATCAACCATATCCCCCAAGACCTTCACGGTCACCGTCTGCGACAACGCCGCTCCACTGGCATTTGCATCAAAAACAACTTCCTGGTCTTTAAAGCGAACAAAATCCTGACCCGCGGCCTTTCTTCCGCCCTTAGCCGTCGGAACAAAGCTCAGATCACTCTTCTTCGACCCCAAACCAACGCCATACAACGTAGCCGACAAAGCCACCCTTGAACTAGGCGACCCACTCAACGTAACAGTGAAATCCATATCCGTCTCGCCACTATCCCCCTCAGTCACACTCGCATCCGACGAAGAGATGGTAAGCGTGCCTGTCGCAACATCATCGGTATCGTCAGCAGTCGTGGCAATATAGTTGATAACCGCCGGAGAGGAGTGTTCGTCACAGGACTCACCGTAAGCGTAGAGATCTACTCTGTGACGGGTAGCTGGTGTCAATCCTGCTACCGTGAAACTCATAATTCCAGTGTCCTTGTCGGCAGCCGTGAAACTAATTTTTCCAATGTTATCGTCGGAATAGCGTGATTTGGCGTAGCCTTTTGCCACTAACGTCGGGGCGTTGTTGACCACTGTGGCGACGTGGACGAGCCAGTTGGTTGTGGCGCATGTACCGCCGACACCGTTACCGCCACTTAACCACGAAACGGTGATTGTGGTGCCAGTTGCCGACACTGATACCGAGGTCGGTGCGCTTGGTTTCGGCGTGTCCGACGTTGAGGTAGCAGACGCTGTACTAGCAACCAAAGAGACGCTTGTTGCCAATAAAGCCGCCAATGCCGAGAGTCTCGCTACGTGCCTCCTGCCGCCATATTTGCATGCGCCATGGCCCATGCCTCGCCGGAAGGGTTTCAGCGGGCTAGCGACACGGAGGCGAGACCATGCACGATGTAAGAAACTCACTTGAAAGCACCTCACTTAGAAATAATCGGATCCAAGCTAGCACTCTAGTGCGCTGGTGAGGCAGCGGCGATCGTGGCTTCTGGCACACCTGCTGAGCGGGCGCCTCCGCAGATGCTCTCCCAAGTTTCTGCGGGCAAGGTGATGCCGTTGGCTATGCGGTGCTGGCGTCGCTCGCGCTCCACGTCACCGGGTAGCTTCACCGGGCTCGCAGGATCAATGGCCTGGGCTTCGCGGAACCAGTCGAGATACTCCGCTGCGATGCCGTCGTAGCCCTCTTTGATTTCGTCCACGCCACCTTCGGTTCCGGCCCGGTTAGTGCTGGCCGGGTCTGCGTTGGCCGGGTCTAGGTGTGCCGCATCCATGTAGGCCGGATCCATGTAGACAGACAACATCCCGTTCGCAAACCGAACGCTGCGAGGCCCCGCAGTGCCGGTGCCTGTAAGCGCGCCTGCCAACAGCTCGCACATCACCGCAATGCCCGAGCCCTTGTGCTCGCCCATGGCGCGTAGCGCCCCCGGGCCGTCCATGGAGTTGGGTCGCTGGCCCTCTTGAAACGAATAAAGCACCCGTGGGTCACCAGTGATCGCTCCGTCACCTGACACGAGCGCATTGTCCGGAAGCGCCGGGCCGCCATGCAGCGCGACCATGGCTTTGCCTTCTGCTACCACCGAGGTAGCAAAATCATGGATGACAGGCTGGCGACCCGCGACGGGTGCTCCGAATGCGCATGGGTTGGTGCCCATGCGACGCGACCTGGCGCCGAACGGTGCCACTAGTCGGCTGTTGGCCACGTTTACGAAGTGCATCGACACCAAAGACTCGGCTGCGGCCATCTCGGCGTACTCACCGATTCGTCCGAGGTGTCCCGCGTTGCGCAGAGCTACGACGGCTACACCTAGTTCCTTGCAGCGCTCAATGCCCAAGCGCACGGCCGCTGGCCCGACGGTCTGGCCCATGCCGTACCGACCGTCCACCAGCACCAGCGCACCTGAGTCAATCAACACTTCAATCTCCTGATCGGCAACCTGAACGCCCCCAGCTAGGAGATCCACATAGAGCGCTGATCGGATCACGCCGTGGCTGTCGTGCCCTGCCAGGTTGGCCCCGACCAGGCTTGCGCCGATGCGGACCGACTCGGCATCAGAACATCCTGCGTGACGAAATATCTCGGCAATGAACTCAGCCAGGTACTCATGGTTGATCACGATTGATGCCCGATTGTCCGATCCGTGGTCGCTGGCCTCGGCAGGTGCTGCTCTGTTGCTCATCGCCGCAGCGTAGGTCGGGTGCCCGCAGCGTTGCCTGCCCACACACTGCACACTTACACACAGCACACTTCAAGCCAGGCAGCTCGAGTTCACATAGGCTCGGCTGACGTGAGTGCACCTAGGCGTTCAGCGGCCGATGAAGCGTTCGGGCACTACGACGTGGTGGTGGTAGGCGCAGGCAATGCGGCAATGTGCGCCGCGTTGGCAGCACGCGAGGGTGGCGCCCGAGTTTTGGTGCTGGAACGCGCAAGCGAAGCCGAAGCGGGCGGCAATAGTCGCTTCACCGCTGGTGCGGTTCGCTTCGCCTACGACAGCGTCAACGACCTACGCGAGTTGATGCCCGATCTGACCGACGCAGAAGTAGCGATGACCGACTTCGGCACCTACACCGAAGAGCAGTTTTACGCAGATCTCGGCCGAGTAACCGACTACCGGTGCGACCCGGATCTGGCCGACACGCTCGTGACTCGCAGCAAAGACACTCTGGCGTGGATGGCGAGCCACGGAGTGCGCTTCGCACCTATTTGGGGACGTCAGGCGTTCAAGGTGGACGGGCGCTTCAAGTTTTGGGGTGGTCTCACGGTTGAGTCGGTGGGCGGCGGCGAGGGCCTAGTGGAGGCCCTGCGAGCAGCGCTGGCTCGCAACGAGATCGAAATCTGGCACCAAGCCGCCGGGCGCCGCTTACTGCTCAACCACGAAGGCGACATCAGCGACATCGAAGTCCATCGCCACAGAAAACCGGTCTATCTCGCATGCAGCGCTGTTGTGCTCGCGGCGGGCGGGTTCCAGGCCAACACCGAGTGGCGCACTCGCTATCTGGGTCCTGGCTGGGATCTCGCTAAGGTGCGCGGCAGCCGCTTCAACACCGGCGATGGCATTGCTATGGCGCTAGAAGTAGGTGCCATGCCATACGGCAACTGGAGTGGAGCACATGCCGTGGCCTGGGACCACAACGCCCCCGAATTTGGTGACCTGGCCGTAGGGGACGGATTCCAGAAGCACAGTTACCCATTCGGCATTGTGTTGAACCAGGACGGACAGCGCTTCATGGACGAGGGCGCCGACTTTCGTAACTACACCTATGCCCGCTACGGACGCGAAATTTTGGCCCAGCCGGGGCATTCAGCTTGGCAGGTGTTTGACGCAAGTTCCGAACATCTACTGCGCGACGAATATCGCATTCGACAAGTCACCAAGGTCACCGCGGACAGGCTGGACGAGCTCTGCGCTCGCATGGACGATGTCCATACTGAGAACGCCATCAGCACGATTCACAAATTCAACGACGCAGTTGATCGCAGCGTGCCGTTTGACCCAAACGTGCTGGATGGTCGCCGCACGACGGGTTTGCGGCCAGACAAGACGAACTGGGCAATGCCGATTGAGGTACCGCCATTCTCTGCGTTCCAAGTGACTTGCGGCTTGACGTTCACCTTCGGCGGACTACGCATCGACCAGGCCAGCCGCGTAGTAGACACCGATCTGCGTCCGATCAGGGGCCTTTATGCCGCGGGCGAGCTGGTGGGTGGTTTGTTCTACGGGAACTACCCGGGAGGCTCGGGCCTGACAGCCGGTGCCGTGTTCGGCCGCATTGCTGGGACCTCCGCAGCCAGTTACGCAACCAGCGGGCGCGCAACCTAGAGGGAGCGCAGCAAAGAGGGCACCCGACTTGGCGGGCGCGCTACTTGGCGGGCGCGCTACTTGGCGGGCGCGCTACTTGGAGGGCGCGCTACTTGGCAGGCGCGCTACTTGGCGGGCGATAGTGTCGGCACGCTATGTCGATGAACGCCGTACCTAAGCCCTCGGGCTCAAACGCCACGAGTTCAAAGATCGTCTACACCCACACCGACGAGGCGCCAGCACTGGCCACCTATTCGCTCCTGCCCATCATCACCGCATTCACCGATGCGGTGGGCGTAAACGTCGAGCTTCGCGATATCTCATTGGCCGGGCGGATCATCGCAGCGTTTAGCGATGTACTAGAGCCAAGCCAACGAACAGGTGATGCGCTGGCAGAGCTTGGCGAGTGGACTCAACATCGCGGCGCCAACATCATCAAGCTACCGAACATTTCAGCCTCGGTGCCCCAGATGAAGGCTGCCATTGCGGAACTGCAGTCCAAGGGTCACGCCGTACCGGACTATCCGGACGATCCCGCCAACGCAACCGAGCAGGCGACGCGTGAACGCTACGACCGAGTGATGGGTTCAGCGGTGAACCCGGTGCTGCGCGAAGGCAACTCGGATCGACGTGCGCCGCGTGCGGTTAAGGAGTACGCCCGCCAATTTCCTCATTCGATGGGCGCCTGGTCTCCCGACAGTCGCAGTCATGTTTCAACCATGGGCAGTGGTGACTTTCGTTCCAACGAGCAATCAGTCACTGTTAGCGACGCTTGCTCACTGAGCATTGAATTTGTGGGCGCTGACGCGCAGGCGCACCTGATGCGCAAGATCCAAGTTGGGGCTGGAGATGTCGTCGATTCCACCTTTATGTCGGTTGCGGCGCTGCGCGTGTTTCTTGACCGCCAGATTGCCGATGCCCGCTCCAGTGGAGTGCTGTTCTCGCTGCACCTCAAGGCCACGATGATGAAGGTTTCTGACCCGATCGTGTTTGGCCATGCCGTTCGGGCATTTTTCTCGCCGGTGTTCGCTCGCCACGGCGACGTTCTGGCCGAAGCTGGGGCGGACCCCAACAACGGTTGGGCCAACGTACTTGCAGCGATTGAGTCGCTTCCGACGTCGCAACGTGAGGCCATTGAGGCCGATGTCGCCGCCACGCTCGAGGAATGCCCCGGCTTGGCGATGGTGGACTCGGATCGGGGTATCACGAACTTGCACGTGCCCAGCGACATCATTGTGGATGCTTCCATGCCAGCCATGATTCGATCTTCGGGACAGATGTGGAATGCGCAGGGTGTTCTGCAAGACACTAAGGCTGTGATTCCCGACTCCAGCTACGCCGGTGTTTACCAGGCGGTGATTGACGACTGCCGGGCAAACGGCGCATATGACCCGACGACTATGGGCTCGGTGCCCAATGTCGGCCTTATGGCCCAAAAAGCCGAGGAATACGGCAGTCACGACAAGACCTATGAGGTCGAAGCGGCCGGGACGATGCGCGTGGTGGCAGAGTCCGGCGATGTGATTATGAGCCACCGGGTTGAACAGGGCGACATCTGGCGCATGTGTACCACTAAGGATGCTGCGATCACCAACTGGATTGATTTGGCTATTGAACGCGGCCAGCTCACCAAAGCAGCGGTTCTCTTTTGGTTGGATGCCAACCGCCCCCACGATGCGCAGCTCATCACCAAAGTCAACGCCCGACTTGCACAGCGGCAAGCCAAAGACTCCGCTGTACGCGAACTTGACATCGCTACCGCGGCGCCCGCTGACGCGTGCCGCAAGTCTCTAGAACGCTTACGACGCGGCTTGGACACGATCTCAGTGACCGGCAACGTACTTCGCGACTACAACACCGACCTGTTCCCGATTCTTGAGCTGGGCACGTCGGCCAAGATGCTCTCTGTAGTGCCGCTCATGGCTGGCGGCGGACTATTTGAAACTGGAGCTGGCGGCTCAGCGCCTAAACACGTGCAACAGATGGTGGCGGAAAACCATCTACGCTGGGACAGTCTTGGTGAATTCCTGGCCCTAGTCGAATCGTTAGAACATCTAGCGCGTGCTACTGACAACTCAGCGGCACAGTTACTTGCAGACACACTAGGTGCTGCGATCGGCAAGTGGCTGGCCGAGGGTCAGGCACCCAGTCGACGAGTCAATGAGCCAGACAACCGTGCCAGCCACTATCACCTAGCGAAATACTGGGCTGCAGAAATGGCGGCTCAAGATGTTGACACCGAGCTAGCAGCGCAGTTCTCGCCTTTGGCCGCCGCGCTCGCCGAGAACGAGCAGCAGATCGTCGCCGATCTTGTTGACTGCCAAGGTAACCCAGTTGACCTGGGCGGCTACTACCTGCCCGACCCGGCCCTAGCCGAAGCTGCGATGCGCCCCAGCGCCACGTTCAACCAAATAATCAACACCTTCGGCACCGAAACTGGTTCACACTAGTCTCGCCGCCGACTGTCATTTCTAGAGAGGTTGAGGTGGGACCCTGGTAGCGGCCCCACCTCAGTGCGGGCGTTTAATCGTCGTTGACGATTGTACCGGTTGCTTCCGTGTTGTTCTTCCTGCCACTATCAAAATGGACGCGACGATCCTTGGTACGTAGGTTGTTCAACCACAAAATAATGGTCTCGTCGGGTTCGGCGATGGTGTCTCCTTTGATCTTGACGGTCACAGTCTTTGACAGCCCGGAACCGGTCGCGTTGGCATCAAAAACGATCTTCAGATACTTGAAAGAAGAGAAATCCTGGTCTACGGCGTTTTTGTCGCCATTAGCTGTCGGACGGAAACTCAGGCGATTGAATTGTGATCCCCGGCTAGCCCCATATACGGCGGCCCTAATCTCAACTTGATGACTAGGTGACGCACTCAACGTCACAACAAAATTCATATCCGTCTCGCCATTATCCCCTTCAACCACGCTCATATCACTGACCGAAATCACATGCCCAACATCCGAAGGATTATCATCATTAATAATGGTACCGGTGACTTCGATCTTCGTGCCGCCACCAGCAAACACCACATTGGAATCAGATGTATGCAGATTATTCAACCGCAAAACAAAGGTCTCATCCTCTTCATAAACCAAATCACCATATACCTTTACCGTCACTGTTTGAGATAAATCGGCGCCACTTGCGCCCGCCTCAAAGACTATACTCTTGTCTCTGAATGTTCCAAAGTCTAGTCCAGCGCCACCATCTCCTGACGATTTTCGACCCTTCGCCGTGCCATTAGGCAACGCTGAGGCCTTAATCTCCACTTTATCACTGGGCGAACCGTTCAACGTGACGGTGAAAATCAGGTTCGTCTCACCGCTATCTCCCTCAGCTACAGATACCTCAGATGAGGAAATAACCAGTTCAGCACTATTGGGGGGCGCGGTTGTAGTGGTAGTCGTGGTCGTTGTAGTCGTTAGGTTCGGTCCACTATCGGGTACTTCCGTCTGCCCCCGGCTGTTAGAACCCCAGCAAGTGATGACGCCATTAGTGCCCACACCACACGAATGACCGTCAGCGGCGGATACCGAGGCGGACACTGATACGAACTCGCCATCAGGCGCCGCTCTCTGCCCGGAACCGTTGGAGCCCCAGCAAGTTATCGCGCCATTAGTTCGCAAACCACATGAATGCGAGTGGCCTGCAGACACTGCAGTGAACTGGCCCTCAGGCGCAGTCGCTTGACCGTCACCGTTATAACCCCAGCAAGTTACGATGCCACTAATACGCACACCACACGAATGGAAACCACTAGCCGACACTGCAGTGAACTCGCCAGCAGGCGCAGTCGCCTGCCCGTCGCCGTTATAGCCCCAGCAAATGATGGTGCCGTTAGTACGCACACCACACGAATGGAAAGTGCCAGCGGAAACTGCAGTGAACTGGCCCTCAGGAGCGGCCGTTTCCCCGTTGCCGTTGTAGCCCCAACAGGTAACGATGGCACTAACACGCACACCACACGAATGGCGAAAACCGGCGGTTACGGCGGTGAACTGGCCCTCAGGAGCGGCCGTTTGCCCGTTGCCGTTGTAGCCCCAACAGGTAACTATGCCACTAACACGCACACCACACGAATGAGAACCGCCAGCAGATACTGCAATGAACTCGCCATCAGGCGCTACCGTCCACACCGAACTGTGATCGCCCCAGCAATTAACGATGCCTTTGGTCCACAAAGCACACGAATGGTAAGCACCTGCCGATACTGCGGTGTACTGATCGCGCTTAGCAGAAGGAACAGTAGGCGGAACAGTAGTAGTAGTAGTAGTAGTAGTAGTAGTAGATGTAGTAGTAGTAGATGTAGTAGTAGATGTAGTAGTAGTAGATGTAGTAGTAGTAGTAGTAGTAGTAGTAGTAGTAGTAGTAGTCGGTGGCGGAACAGTAGTAGTAGTAGTAGATGTAGTAGATGTAGTAGTTGTAGTTGGTGCAACAGTAGTGGTAGTAGTAGTAGTAGTAGTAGTAGTGGTAGTGGTGGTAGTCGGATTTACGTTCTCACGACTATCGGGCGCCGCTGCCTGTCCTGAGCCGTTATAGCCCCAGCAGGTGATATTGCCGTCAATGCCAACGGCGCAGGAATGGCGGCTGCCAGCAGACACTGCGCTGAACTTACCCTCAGGAGCGGCCGCCCGCCCGTCGCCGTTATAGCCCCAGCAAATGATGGTGCCGTTAGTACGCACACCACACGAATGGTCATGGTTAGCAGACACTGCCTTGAACTTACCCTCAGGAGCAGCCCTCTGACCGTCACCGTTAGAGCCCCAGCAAGTAATGACGCCATCGACGCCCAAACCACACGAATGGAAAGCACCAGCCGCGACTGCGATGAACTCCCCATCGGGTGCCGCCGTCTGCGCCCAATCGTTCCAGCCCCAGCAAGTGACGGTGCCATCGATACCCAAACCACAGGAATGAAGCCAACCAGCCGATACTGCAGTGAACTTACCGGCCGGAGCATTGCTCTGCCCGTAGCTGTTAGCGCCCCAGCAAGTGACCGCGCCATTAGTCCGCACACCGCACGAATGGCCCCAGCCAGCGGATACTGCAATGAATTCCCCATCAGGAGCCGTCGTCTGCCCGCCGCCATTGGAGCCCCAGCAAGTGACAGTGTCACCAGTAAGCACGCCACATGAATGACGCCAACCGGCCGATATTGTGGTGAACTTGCCAGTTGGAATATCCCTCTGCCCGTGACTGTTGGAGCCCCAACAAGTCACAATGCCCTGAGCACGCAACCCACAAGAGTGGAAACCCCCTGCCGATACTGCGGTGAATTGATTACTCGTCGTAGAAGGAATAGTAGGCGGAACAGTAGTCGTCGTGGTAATAGGCGGAACAGTAGTCGTCGTGGTAGTAGGCGGAACAGTGGTGGTGGTGGTAGTAGTAGTAGTAGTAGTCGTAGTTGTAGTAGTAGTAGTAGTAGTAGTTGGCGTTACTGTAGTAGTAGTCGTGGTCGTTACGCTGCGCCTACTACTGGGTATCTTCGTCTGGCCGGAGGCGTTGGAGCCCCAGCATGTGATGACGCCGTTTGTATGCACACCACACGAATGACGACGGCCAGCGGATACCTCAGTGAATTCACCAGCAGGAGCAGACGCCTGCCCGTAGCGGTTGTAGCCCCAACAAGTAACGACACCGTTAGTACGCACACCGCATGAATGGTCCGTACCGGCGGATACTCCAGTGAACTTACCAGCAGGAGCAGACGCCTGCCCGGAATAGTTGTAGCCCCAGCAAGTAACGGTGCCGTTAGTGCGCACACCACACGAATGGTAAGTACCAGCGGACACAGTAGTGAACTCGCCAGCAGGAGCAGCCCGCTGCCCAGTACCATTGAAGCCCCAGCAAGTAACGGTGCTGTCAGTCCGCACACCACAAGAATGCACGTAGCCAGCCGATACCACAACGAACTCACCAGCAGGAGCCGTCCCCTTCCCATATACGTCAGAGCCCCAGCAAACGACAATGCCGTTCGTACGCACAGCACATGAATAGTCCGAGCCCGCGGATACCGAATCGAACTCACCATCAGGTACCGCCGTCTGCGCGAGGTTGTTAGCTCCCCAGCAAGCGACACTACCATTAGGCCGCAAACCACACGAATGACGCAAACCGACAGATACCGCAGTAAACTCATCAGCAGGAGCAGACGCCTGCCCAGCGCCATTCTCGCCCCAACAAGTAACAATACCACTAGTACCTAAACCACACGAATGCGAATAGCCAACAGACACCGCACTGTAAGCGGGCACGGCCGTCTGGCCGGAGGCGTTGGAGCCCCAGCATGTTATGACTCCGTTTGTGTGCACACCACACGAATGACGACGGCCAGCGGATACCTCAGTGAATTCACCAGCAGGAGCAGACGCCTGCCCGTAGCGGTTGTAGCCCCAACAAGTAACGACACCGTTAGTACGCACACCGCATGAATGGTCCGTACCGGCGGATACTCCAGTGAACTTACCAGCAGGAGCAGACGCCTGCCCGGAATAGTTGTAGCCCCAGCAAGTAACGGTGCCGTTAGTGCGCACACCACACGAATGGTAAGTACCAGCGGACACAGTAGTGAACTCGCCAGCAGGAGCAGCCCGCTGCCCAGTACCATTGAAGCCCCAGCAAGTAACGGTGCTGTCAGTCCGCACACCACAAGAATGCACGTAGCCAGCCGATACCACAACGAACTCACCAGCAGGAGCCGTCCCCTTCCCATATACGTCAGAGCCCCAGCAAACGACAATGCCGTTCGTACGCACAGCACATGAATAGTCCGAGCCCGCGGATACCGAATCGAACTCACCATCAGGTACCGCCGTCTGCGCGAGGTTGTTAGCTCCCCAGCAAGCGACACTACCATTAGGCCGCAAACCACACGAATGACGCAAACCGACAGATACCGCAGTAAACTCATCAGCAGGAGCAGACGCCTGCCCTGCGCCATTCTCGCCCCAACAAGTAACAATACCACTAGTACCTAAACCACACGAATGCGAATAGCCAACAGACACCGCACTGTATTGGTTACGCGTAGTAGAAAAATGAGGAGGGACAGTCGTGGTGGTAGTGGTAGTGGTGGTGGTAGTAGTAGTAGTAGTAGTGGTGGTAGTAGTAGTTACGCTCTCGCCACTATCGGGTGCCGCTGCCTGCCCAGTGCCATTATAGCCCCAGCACGTGACAATGCCGTTAGTACGCACACCACACGAATGAAGCCAGCCAGCAGATATTGCAACAAACTCACCCCCAGGCGCGGCCGTCTGCCCGTAATCGTTAGAGCCCCAACAAGCGACGACACCATTCGTACCCACGCCACACGAATAGTAGGCACCTGCGGAAACAGCAATGAACTTCCCACCAGGAGTCGCAGTCTGCCCGTAGTCGCTACGTCCCCAGCAAGTAACGACACCATTCGTACGCACACCACACGAATGGTAAGCGCCTGCGGATACCGTGATGAACTTACCATCAGGCACGGCCGTCTGCCCGTAATCGTTGTAGCCCCAGCAAGCAACAACACCATTCGTACGCACACCACACGAATGGCTCCAGCCAGCAGATACCGCAACGAACTCGCCCCCAGGTGCGGCCGTCTGCCCGTAGTCGCTACGTCCCCAGCAAGTAACGACACCATTCGTACGCACACCACACGAATGGTAAGCGCCTGCGGATACCGTTATGAACTTACCATCAGGCACGGCCGTCTGCCCGTAGTTGCTACGTCCCCAGCAAGCAACAACACCATTCGTACGCACACCACACGAATGGCCCCAGCCAGCAGATACCGCAACGAACTCACCCCCAGGTGCGGCCGTCTGCCCGTAACCGTTAGAGCCCCAACAAGTAACGACACCATTGGTACGCACACCACACGAATGGCGGCGGCCAGCAGATACCGCTGTGTATTGTTTGCGCGTAGTAGTAGCGTGAGGCGCAGTAGTTGGCGGAACAGTAGAAGTCGCCGTGGCATAAGAAGTTGAACTACTTGCAGGGGCATTCTGTGGCGCAGCCGAAACAGGCTCAGCAACCAGCATCAAGCTGGCGGCGACGAGACCAACTACTACTAACAACCCCAAATTGCCACGACTGGGGTCTTGGCGACTATCGAACCTGTTGCGAAGCGTGGCGAGGCACGCTTCTTTCACGCGATGTGCATCTAAACCTAGGTCCATGTTCATCTGACACTAGCCTCCTGAAGGGCTCTGTTTGTTGGTCTGGGTGTTATGCGGTTTTGGGTTGGTTGTTGGTGGCCAGGAAACCGCTCATGTGTTGAGTTCGGCGATGCTTCCGGGGCCTAGACGACCCAACTGACGGTACGCCGCTAGCTTTTCTCGGCTGTCGGCTATGTCGAAGTTGGCCATGGTTAGTTGACCAATCCGGTCCGTGGGGCCGAAAGCCGCTTGTTCCACTCGTTCCATCGACAGGCGGTCGGGCTGATAAGTCAAGCCATCGCCTTTGGTATCCAGCACGGAATAGTCGTCGCCTCGCCGGAGCCGAAGCGCAATTTCTCCTGTCACGCCCGATCCGACCCAACGCAGCAGTGAATCACGCAACATCAGCGCCTGCGGATCAAACCAGCGCCCTTCATACAACAGTCGTCCAAGTCGGCGCCCCATCGTGCGGTAGTTCTCAATCGTGGCCTCATTATGAATTGCTGACAGCAACCGCTCATATGCGATATATAACAACGCCATGCCGGGTGCCTCATAGATGCCCCGCGACTTGGCCTCAATAACACGGTTCTCAATTTGATCGCTCATTCCCAGACCGTGGCGGCCGCCCACCGCATTGGCATGCTGCACCAACGCCACAAGATCATTGCCCTCGGTGCCCGACGCCGAATACTCGTGCCCGCCAATCGCGACCGGCCGTCCAGCCTCAAAACAGATAGTCACATCTTCAACATCAATGTTGATTGAGGGGTCCCAGTGAGCGACACCCATAATCGGTTCGACGATTTCCATTGAAGTTGCCAAGTCCTCTAGGCGCTTCGCTTCGTGGGTGGCACCCCAGATGTTCGCGTCGGTGGAATAGGCCTTCTCGCTGGGGTCGCGGTACGGCAAGCCGCGGGACACCAAGAACTTGCTCATGCCCGCTCGGCCGCCAAGCTCGTCCACAAAGGCAGCGTCCAACCACGGCTTATAGATGCGCAACGCGGCGTTCACCAGCAGTCCGTACCGGTAGAAACGTTCAATATCGTTGCCCTTGTAGGTGGAGCCGTCTCCCCAAATGTCCACGCCATCGGCGGCCATGGCAGCTACCAGCATCGTTCCTGTCACCGCTCGCCCCAACGGAGTGGTGTTGAAGTAGGTTCGACCTGCGGTGGAAATGTGGAATGCGCCGCACTGAAGCGCAATCAGGCCCTCTCGCACCAGCTCAGCACGGCAGTCCACTACACGAGCCGCGGAGGCGCCGTAGTCCAGCGCTCGCTGCGGCACGCCGGGTAGGTCTGGTTCGTCGTATTGGCCTAGGTCGGCGGTATAGGCACAAACGAACGCACCGCGCTCAGCCATCCAAGCCACAGCCGCGGACGTGTCAAGCCCACCGGAGAATGCGATACCTACCCGCTCACCTACGGGCAGCTCAGCCAATACGCGTGAACCGCCACTAGACACAGGACCACTTGACATGAACTCACAACAGTACGGCTTCGAGAGCCCAGACCAGAGGACCCCAGCCCACATGCGCCCAAACCGGAGCTGACCCGCTCGGCTGTGAACTACCCAGGTGAACGCCGCCCTGCCGCACGCTGGTCCGATGTGCGCTGGCTGCCACGATCGGCTGAGTACGCGGGCACTGCCAAAGCGCGGCGCCTACGCTCGGCCGCACAGAGGTGACACATGAGCGACAGCGGAACAACCGGGACCATCAACGGCGTGGCCACAGGTCTGTCAATCGCAGAACTGCTAAGCGAGATAGTCCGCATCCCCAGCGTCAACCCCTTACACCAGGGACCGCGATCTGGCTTGGCCTGCGAAGCCGGTGTAGCCAACTGGTTAGCCGAACGAGCCGCTGCACTGGGCGCAGAAGTTGAGCTGGACGAGGTACAGCCGGGACGGCCCAACGTGTACGCCCGCTTTGCTGGCCGAACGGAGCGCGTGCTTGCCATCGACGTTCATCTCGACACCGTCGGCGTTGAGCACATGGAAGGCGACCCCTTCGATGGTCGCGTCAGCGAAGGCCGAGTCTGGGGTCGAGGCTCGGTAGACACCAAAGCAACCATGGCTGTCGTGCTGGCGGTTCTAGGTGAAATGGCGGTTGCTAATCAACAACCCTCCTGCGCCGTTGAACTGGTTGGGACCATTTCTGAGGAAGGCGGCGGATTGGCAGGTGCCTGCGCGTATAGGGACCGACTGCTTGAACGAGGCGAGCGCCGTGAGCAGATAGTGGTGGCGGAGCCGACGATGTGTGCGCCGGTGTACGGCCACAAGGGTGGTCTAGGGATTGAGATTGAAGTTGAGGGGCGTGCGGCACACTCCTCAAAGCCGCACTTGGGCATCAATGCGCTCTCGGCGGCTGCTCGCATCGTCAGTGCGATAGATGCCGAACAAGAGCGGCTCGCGAACCAGAAGACGGTCGGCGCGCTGGGTGCCGGCACCGTATCGGTCACCGAGATGAGCGGCGGACGGGCGCGCAACATAGTGCCCGACCATTGCGAACTGTATGTCGGACGTCGCATTGCCGACCAGGAGAGCTACGAGGCCGAATACGAGCGCCTTACTGAGATGATCCGTGCCGCAGCGCTACCCGCGCGCGTCAAAGTCCAGATGGCGAACGGTTTCGGCAGCGATGCGTTCCTGCAAGCGCCCGGCTGCGACTTGGTGACCTCGCTGGCACAAATATCGGGCTGCAGTCCCACGGTTGCGGACTACGGCACAAACGCGCTGCGCTACAGCGAGATAGCCGATCAGATCGTGGTGTTTGGACCAGGTTCAATTGAGCAAGCACATCAAGCAATCGAATGGGTTGACATCTCAGAACTCGAACGCGCCGCCAACATCTACCGCCAGCTACTCGTCCGCTGATCCCTGACGGGCGCCGCGCAGTGGAGAGACAGACCGGGTGGTAGCAAGACGATGGCATACCCCGACAAAGGAAGGGATGGATCTTGGGCATGAGGGTACGGTTGTGTTGTGAGCGCCCTGGCAGTTTCGGAATTCTCGCCTTCGGCTGAAGCGGCGGTGCCGTTGATGGCGGACGCGCGTCGGGCCGCCGATGAGTTACTGAATGCTGGTGTAGGCACCGTACTGGTGTTCGGCTCGGTCGCTTGTGGTGTGGCTACGGCGGCTAGTGACATTGATCTGGTGGCGATTTACAATGATCTCGGCGACTACCAGCAACGGCACCAGCTCCGGTTCGAGCTGCAAAGACGAGCTCGCGACGTAGCAGGGTGGCCAGTGGACGTGTTCGTCACTGATGCCCCTGAATGGGCAATACGCACCACCGAGGTGCGTTGCTCGTTGGAGGCAGGCATCGCGCTGCACGCGGTGAAGCTCGCGGAAATCACCGCGCACGCCCCGATCAACTGGGGTAAAGAGATTGGAATGCCAGCAAGCGTTGATTCTGAGTTGAGCGATCGTCTTGCAGATCTTTGTAACGGAATGACCGACTTGACGCTTCGTCTGAAGCCGAGCGACGAGGAACGTGCCGCCGCAGCCGCCGGTCAGGTCACTGAGCACTTTCTCCAGGAACTACATCGGTTCACATCGGCATGCGGCGCTGTGCATCAGATCTTCGAAGCTGCTGCCAAGGTCACGTTGATCATTACGACCAACGCGCCAGCACCGTACACACACGATATTGATGCACTGCTATCGACCCAGCCGTCTTGGGTTCGTGATGCCTTCGCTACGGCCGCTAGAAGCATCGACCTCAGCGATCTGGCCGTCTGGCACGTAGCGTCAAATTACATCGCAGCGCGACCGATTGACCAATACGATGCCGAGTATTTGCGGCTGCATGGCGAGGCGGCGCTTCGCATCGCAGCGTTCGCTGCTGAGCAGTGTCAGCAGCGCGACATTGATCCCGGACAGCTACAAATACTTGAACAACGACGCAGAAATAGCGAAGCCGCAGTTGAGCGGCCGCAGCGAGTCCCCGTGATGTATACCGAAGTACTAGGTCGGCCACCCGAACTAGACCACTTCTGACGCAAGCCGAGCTTTTGACGCAAGAGAGTTTGACGCAAGAGAGACGGCGAACGCCGCGGGCGATTAAGTCGTGGTCGGTTGTTGATGCCTACTGGGTTGGCGAGCGGCATCCGTAGCACGCGGCGCTAGGAGGGTAGCGCTGTTATGAAGACAGGGATTTCGCGGTCGGTCTTGGCTTGGTACTCCGCGTAAGGCGGGAAGGCAGCCACACATCGCTCCCACCACTGCGCACGCTCCGCACCAGTGACGAGCCTCACCGTGGTCTCAAACGGCTCGGGCCCGTCCTGGATGAGCACCGTGGGATCAGCCACGAGGTTGTGGTACCAACCGGGATGCGCCGGTGCTCCGCCCTTGGAACCGACGATCGCGTACTCGCCCTCATGCTCCACGCACATAAGCGGAACCTTGCGCACGAGGCCGGTGCGGTGGCCGACGGTTGTCATGACAATGATCGGCAGCCCAGTGTCGCGCAACGTGTTGGCTTGCGCCCCTGAAGATGCCTCGTACGCATCGGCCTGCTCGCGTACCCAGTCCCAGGTACTAGGCCCGTATTCGCCTTCGAATTTTCCGCTGTTTCCCATACTGGCCAATCTATTGCTAATAGTTCACCGCTCAGCGGCGCAGCACGCCTACGATCCAGGGTGTGCAGATCATGTCCGCGCTGTTCATTGAGCATTTCGACATGCGCCAGGCTGCTGGCGGCGCAGCCCGTATAGACCTGGGTGGAGTTCATTTTTCTATGGCCGCCCCCGGCCCGTTCCCCGTGACAATCAATCCACACATGCTTGTGCTGGTGCAATGTGCAGAGTCACACACCGGGCTAGCAGCGCTCGAGGTACGGTTCATGCGCGACGGTGAGCAGATTGCGCGCAACGTTCAACCGCTCAGCGTTGAGCCCGGAAAGTTCGGCTACAACCTCGTCCAAGCCGAGCTCACTTTTGACGAGCCGTCCACAGTTGAGGCTCATTGCCGCATCAACCAGGGCGAGGCGCTAGTGGTGCCGCTAACCATGAACCCACCGGCTAACGATGCCGACTCAGCTACCACAGCGGCTACCGCTAGCGGCGGGTGGACAGGCACGCCTGCTGCCCAGGACAGCTAAATCGGCCACGCGCGATGCCGTTCGCTGTTGGACTGTCTCAGCACGCGGATGCCGGTATGGCTACCGGCGAAATCATCGGACGCGTGCTTGAGTCTTTGGGCGCGCAGCCCGACGTTGCACTGCTGTTCACTTCTGGTGACCACATTGCGAACACTGGCGAGATCGCAGCCGCAGTCACTGAGCTACTGCGACCGACGGCCTTCGTCGGTACCACGGCGTCGTCTGTGGCCGCGGGCGCACGCGAGATTGAGGAGCAGACGGCTGCTGTGCTGTGGGCGGGCAGCCTTGGCTCTATTGAGGGTCAACGGGCGAGCGCAATACACCTAGCCGGAACCCAATATGGCTCCGCCGAGGATGAGGCACTTCAATCAGCACTGGACGAAGTACAGGCCACTCGGCGTCTCTCCATGATCTTGCTGGCCGACCCACATTCGTACCCAATTGAGCCCGCGCTGGAGCGCTGGGCGCAGCGTTGGCCAGGTGTCAGCGTGTTAGGGGGGATGTCCTCGGGAACAGACATGCCCGGTGGCAACTGCATTGTGGTCAACGACACCATGCACCGCTCGGGCGCAGCGGCGCTGATCATTGGTGGCAGCGCCAACGTGACACACCTAGTTTCGCAAGGATGCAGACCCATCGGCCAGCCTTACATCATCACCGAAGCATCAGGCAACGTGGTTCGCTCGCTCGGCGGTTTGCCACCCTATGAGCGTCTGCAGCAAGTCTTTGCCAAGCTAGACCCCGCAGATCAGCAGCTTGTACAGCGTGGGTTGCACGTAGGTCGCGTCACCGATGAGAGCAAGACTGACTTTGAGCGAGGCGACTTTTTGATTCGTGGCGTGTACGGTGCCGACCGCAGCAGCGGCGCTATCGCCATAGGCGACGCAGCACCAATCGGAGCGACAGTGCAGTTTCACGTACGCGACGCGCGCACCGCTGACGAAGATCTGCGTGCTGCTCTTGAGCACACCCCACCAGCGCAGGGCGCGCTGATGTTCACCTGCAATGGTCGAGGCACTCACTTGTTTGACAAACGCCATCACGATGCAGAAATGTTGGCCGAACGCACCTGCGCAGAGGTGGCTGGCATGTTCTGCGCTGGCGAGATTGGTCCTGTCGGCGCACGCTCCTACTTGCACGGATTCACTGCTTCTATGGCGCTGTTTTCCGATGACGACGAGCCCCCTGGTGCCTGAAACACCCAATGCCACACCAGCGGCAACCAGACCGTTAGAGACTCGGCAGATCAACACCATCCGAGCGCTCGCGATTGATGCTGTGATGCGTGCCCACAGCGGCCACACCGGCACGGCGATGGCACTCGCACCGCTAGCACACGTTCTGTTCACGCGCATCCTACGCTACGACGCCGCAGCGCCAGATTTCTGCGACCGCGACCGCTTCATCTTGTCTGCCGGTCACGCCTCGATGCTCATATACGCAATCGCGCACCTGGTTGGGTACGGCGTGACGCTGGAGGACATCAAGAGTTTTCGTCAACTCGGATCCATCACGCCCGGCCACCCCGAAGTTGGCCGCACGCCCGGTGTGGAGGTCACCACGGGGCCCTTAGGACAGGGTTTCGCCAACGCAGTTGGCATGGCGCTGGCCGAGCGAAACTTGCGCTCCCGCTTAGGCGCAGATCTGGTTGACCATCACACGTATGTGATCGTGAGTGACGGCGACCTAATGGAAGGCATAAGCCATGAGGCCGCGTCGCTGGCTGGCCACCAGCAACTTGGTCGCCTCATCGCGATCTATGACGACAATCACATCACCATTGATGGCAACACCAGTTTGACGCTCAGCGACGATGCAGCTAGCCGATTTGAGTCTTACGGCTGGCATGTGAACGATCTTGGTGAGGCTGCTGAGGACACCGATGCCCTTGAGCGGGCGCTGCGCGAAGCAGCGGTGGTGAGCGACCGTCCGTCAATTCTCATTGTGCGCAGCCACATCGGCTACCCGATGCCCACCGCGGTTGATACCGCTGCGGCGCACGGCGCCATCACAGACGCCGACGAGATCGCTGCGGCCAAACGCGCAATGGGTATGGATCCCGAAGGCACATTTGTGGTTGATGACGATGTAGCTCAGGCCTACCTAGCGGCTGGCGCACGCGGCGAGTCGCAGCGCCGCGCATGGGAGGCTCGGTTCGCTGCAAGCGGACACGATCGTGATTGGCTGGATGCGCTGTGGTCGGCAAATGCGGTAGCCGGTGAGCTACGCGATTTGCCAACGTTTAGCGCTGGCACGCAGATGGCGACTCGCGTTGCCACCAACCGTGTGCTGGATGCGTCGCTGGACCAAGTACCTGCGCTCATCAGCGGAGCGGCGGACCTGACCGGCAACACCGGCACAGACGTGAACGCCGAGGTGCTGTCGGCTGCCAACCCGGGAGGTCGCAAGCTCTACTTCGGTGTTCGTGAGCATGCAATGGGCGCTATCGCGAACGGCATGGCGCTTCATGGTGGGGTTCTGCCCGTCGTGGGCACCTTCTTGGTTTTCAGCGACTACATGCGTCCCGCTGTGCGGCTGGCAGCCCTAAGCGGTGCCAAGTCTGTGTTCGTGTGGACCCACGACTCCATCGGCGTTGGCGAGGATGGGCCCACCCACCAACCGATTGAGCACATCGCCTCCCTGCGTGCCATTCCGGGACTGTGCGTCATCAGACCCGCCGACGCCAATGAAACCTCGCAGGCTTGGCAGATCGCAGTTCGCCGAGATGGTCCGACCGCGCTGGTGTTGACGCGCCAGAACGTTCCCGTGCTTGACGGCACGGATCGCGGCGACTTACAGGTAGCCCGAGGCGCTTATGTCCTGATTGATACCCCCGCGCCTACGATAATTCTGGCTGGCACCGGCAGCGAGGTGCAATGCTGCACCGCGGCCGCGGCGCTGCTAGCCGAGGATGGCATTGCCAGCAAAGTCGTGTCTATGCCAAGTTGGGACCTTTTTGAGGCTCAAGATGTTGAGTATCAAGCTGCTGTGTTCCCACCCGATGTGCCAGTGCTTGGCGTTGAAGCCGCATCCGCGTTGGGCTGGGACAGGTACGCCAACGCCACCGTCTCCATGAACCAATTTGGCGCTAGCGCGCCGGGAGGAGTCCTCATGGATCACTTCGGATTTACCGCGCCAGCGATAGCCGAGGCAGCACGCGCCCTGCTGTAAGCAACCGCCCTGCTGTAAGCCACTTTGTTCGAAACCAAGTGGTACGTATCTGAGAGGACTCCTATGACCCAACACTGCTACCTACAACAGCAGCGGCAGCATGGCTGGCAACATGGCTGAGGGGCGGCTCGTACAGCTTTATTCCGAGTTCGGACAGAGTCCCTGGCTTGACAACCTGCGCCGCGGTTGGATCACAGGTGGAGAGCTGGATGCCTGGATTGCACAAGGTATCCGCGGCCTCACTTCCAATCCTTCGATCTTTCAGCGAGCCATCGAATCATCGTCCGACTACGACGAACAGTTCGGTGACCTGATTCAGGGCGGAGTCACGGTTGACCATGCTTATTGGCAGTTGGTCACCAGCGATATTCGGGGTGCTCTAAGCGCACTGCGAGGAGTCCATGAAGCCTCGGGTGGCACGGATGGCTTCGTGTCGGTGGAAGTGGATCCATCGCTCGCGCACGACACGGCTGCCACAACCAACGCGGCCCGGGAACTGCACGAGACCATCGCTCAGCCGAATCTGATGGTGAAGATCCCCGGGACGCTCGAAGGGCTCGGGGCTATTCGCCAAATGATCGCTGAAGGTCGCAGCATCAACGTGACGCTGATCTTCTCGGTAGCACGCTACGAGCAGGTGGCCGAGGCGTATCTGAGCGGACTGGAGGACAGAGTTGTGACGGGTGTTACCGACTTGTCTGATGTAGCCAGCGTCGCCTCGTTCTTCGTGAGCCGCACCGATACCGAGGTTGACCGTCAACTCGAGACCATTGGCACTGCAAGCGCGTTGGATTTGCGTGGCCGCACCGCCGTGGCGCAGACCCAAGCCGCCTATAGCCGCTTCGTTGACATCTATAGCGGGCCACGCTGGGAGCGTCTGGCAAACCTCGGAGCTCAGATGCAACGTCCCTTGTGGGCTTCAACCAGCACCAAGAACCCCGCCTACCCCGACACGCTCTATGTGGATGAGCTCATAGGTCCTCACACCGTGAATACCATGCCAGACGACACCTTGGCGGCCTATCGCGATCACGGCCGTCTCCAACGAAGCGTGGATGCCGACCCTGCCGCGGCCAACAACGTGCTGACCGCTGTCGCCGCACACGGCATTGACCTTGACGATGTCGCAGCCACACTTGAGGAGCAAGGTGTAGCTGCGTTCACCAAGAGCTTCGATGAGCTGCTGATGTCACTGCAGACCAAGGCAGACGGGATTTCCTGACCCGTCTCGATTAGGTCCAAGACTTGCGTGCAGCATAAGTTAGTTGCAAACCGAAACTTACTGTTCTAGAGTGCGTGGCCGTGACCACCGCGGAAGGTCAGCCGGGCTGCTCCATTCAGGCAACCCTTGACGCCGTAGGCGATCGTTGGACGCTGCTCATCGTGCGCGACCTCTTTCGTGGCGTACGCCGGTTCAGCGCCATGCAGCACGACTTGGGTATCGCTCGCAACATGCTGGCCGACCGGCTCGCCCGCCTCATCGATGTCGGCGTAGTTGCCAAGGTCCCCTACCAACACCGGCCGGTTCGCTACGACTACGTCCTAACACCCAAGGGACTGGACCTCTCAAACAGCTTGCTTGCGCTCATGGCATGGGGTGACCGGTGGTGCCAAAACGGCGACGCTCCCACAGTGTTGGTACATGCCGACTGCGGCACACCGCTGGAGTTGGCTACTCGATGTCCTGCCTGCGATGAGCCAGTGAGCCCGACTGGCATCCGCAGTCGCGCCCGCTTTGTCACCCAGTCGCATTCCATTAGTGAGCCAATAGGTAATCAGCCAATAGGCAATCGCCCTAGATCAGCTTCGGCGAGCCCCTAAACCACGAACGAAAGACGCCTGTGACCATGCTTGATTCACTTGATTCAGCGGTCAGTACACCGCGCAACACTGACGCAGCGCCGGTAGATCATACCGACGATGCACCGCAGCCGTCGCCTGAGGCGATCGCGCTAGCCGCGCTGCCGCTGGCCGAGCTGGCCGATCGTGCGGCCCGGCTACGCGATCGTACGTTCGGCACTCGGGTGACTTACAGCCCCAAAGTGTTCATTCCGCTGACAATGTTGTGCCGCGACAAATGCGGCTACTGCACGTTCGCACAGCCACCGGCTCGACTTGACTCGCCCTATCTGAGTCCGGAGCAGGTGCTGGAGATCGCAACCCGCGGCGCTAGAGCTGGCTGCCACGAGGCTCTATTCACGCTTGGCGAGCGCCCCGAACTGCGTTACCCCGCCGCGGCGGACTGGTTGGCACGCCACGGCTGGGACTCAACAATCCACTACCTGACCGAGATGTGTCGGCTGGTGCGAGACGAGACCGGACTGCTGCCTCATGCCAATCCGGGAGCGTTGGCACGCAGCGAACTGGCATCGCTACGCGAGGTGGCTCCTAGCCAGGGCATGATGCTGGAATCGCTGAATCCCAACCTGGACTGTCATCGGGGATCGCCAGACAAGACGCCAGCGCGCCGACTCGCCACGCTTGACGCCGCAGGTGAACTGTCGATCCCTTACACCACCGGAATCCTCGTCGGTATTGGGGAGTCTCTCGCTGACCGATTGGCTGCACTCGAGGCCATCGCCGCCAGTCACGCCCGCTTTGGTCACGTCCAGGAAGTGATCGTGCAGAACTTCCTGCCCAAAGCAGGCACGTCAATGCACAACCTGCCCGCATGCCCGCCCGATGAGTATGCGCAGGCCATTGCGCTGGCACGGTTGCTCTTGCCTGCTGAGATTCACTTGCAAGCGCCACCAAACCTGTCCGACGACTTCGGTGGCTTGCTGGATTGCGGTATTGACGATTGGGGCGGTGTCTCCCCCATCACCGCCGACCACGTGAATCCTGAGCGCCCGTGGCCAGCGCTGGATCGCTTGCGGGAGATAACCGAACAGCGACAGTTCACGCTGGCGCCCCGGCTCACGGTGTACCCGGAGTATGTGCGCCAACCCGAGCGTTGGCTGGCGAAGGCCAATCAGTTCCCGGTGATGGATCGCTCCGACTCCGAAGGCCTGGGCCGCGACGACCCGGGCGCACAGATGCCCGAACGCACGATGGAGAACCTTAACGCCGGTTCTGGCGCAGATGTGCTGGTGGCCGATGAGAACTCCACCCAGTGGTACTCGGGTGGCGCCGGTCATCTGCCGACCAACATCATGAACGGCACCTCGTTCGCGCGCGGTGCCGTAGCTGAGGTACTAGATGGCGTGATGGGCGGCCAGCAAGTTAGCCACGAAGAGATCGTGACGCTGTTCGCCGCACGCGGACCCGAAGTGTTAGCAATCGGCGAGGTGGCTGATGAGCTGCGGCGTCAAGCTGTGGGCGACATCGTGACCTGGGTACACAACCGCAACATCAACTACACCAATGTTTGCACTTTCAAGTGCAAGTTCTGCGGCTTCTCCAAGGGCCCCCTGTCGCTAAACCTGCGGGGCACCCCTTACATGCTGACGCTGGCCGATATTCAGGAGCGAGTTATTGAGGCGGCCGAGTTGGGTGCCACCGAGGTGACTCTGCAAGGCGGTATCCACCCCAGCTTTGACGGCGACTACTACATCGATGTTTGCCGTGCCATTCACGACGTCGTGCCCGACATGCACCTGCACGGGTTCACAGCCCTGGAGGTGATTGAAGGAGCTAAGCGGCTGGGCGAGTCACTGGTTGACTACCTCATGCGACTCAAAGACGCTGGACTGAAATCGTTGCCTGGCACCGCTGCGGAGATCCTTGACGACTCGGTGAGGGCAGAGTTGTGCCCGGACAAGATCAGCACCTCTGAATGGCTGGAATGCCATGAGGCAGCGCATGCGGTGGGACTGCACTCGAACATCACAATCATGTTCGGATCGGTTGAACATCCCGAACATTGGGCGAACCACATCGTGGCCACTCGTGCGCTACAACAACGAACCGGCGGATTCACCGAATGGGTTCCGCTGCCGTTCGTCCATATGGCAAGCCCGATCTACCTGCGCAAAGGAGCTCGGCGAGGGCCGACGTTTCGCGAGACGTTGCTGATGCACGCTGTGCCGCGTATCGCCTACCGGGGACTCATCGACAACATTCAGGTTTCATGGGTGAAGATCGGACCGACAGGGGCGCAGCAGATTCTGGGGGCCGGTGCTAATGACTTGGGTGGCACGCTGATGGATGAGAACATCTCGCGCGCAGCGGGCGCACAGCATGGGCAAGGTCTCACCGAACAAGACTTCCGCGACCTGGCCGAACCGATAGGACGGCGTACACGCCAGCGACTTACTGGCTATCAGCAGGCCGACGGTGCACCGCAAGTTCACAGCCGAGTGCTGCGTGCCGCCGACAATTCCACCGACCGCAAGCTCATCCCGCTAGAAGCGCTCGGCAGCCGCATCTAGCGGCTGCGAAAGAAGCACAACAGCCGCATCTAGCGGCTGCGAAAGAAGCACAGCAGCCGCGTCTAGCGGCTGCGAAAGAAGCACAACAGCCGCGTCTAGCGGCTGCGAAAGAAGCACAACAGCCGCATCTAGCGGCTGCTGGCAATTCAGTCGACTTAGCTGGGTTCTTACCCTTGTTCCTCTGAATCCTCAGGTGCTTCCAGTGACGCGCGCAGGATTGAGGCTGCCTTGTGGGTAGCGCGGCGGGCGCGAGTGACGCTGCGTTCTAGTTGAGCACGCGCCTGTGACATGTCAGCGTCGGCTAAGGCACCTTGCAGCAGCTCAATCGACAGCTCTGCGAGACGTTCAGCCGTGTCGTCAAGCTGATCGGCCAGACCGAGGATCTCATCGTGCATGAGGTCAGTCCTGTTGTGCTGAGACTGTGGACAGCCGCTCGGCAACTATCTCCAACGGATGACGCACATCGAGACCAACAGCCCGCAAATGCAAAGTGCATCCCGGATTGGCGCTAGCGACTACATCTGCACCGGTGCGCTCTATTGCGGCGACCTTGCGTTGGCGTACCGCGCCGGCGATGTCGGGATGCTGCTGGGAATAGGCCCCGCCAGCGCCGCAACATAGGCCTTCATCGTCAAGCTCGGCCAGCTCAAAGTACCGCCCTAGCACGGTGCGTACTGGCATATGTGCCTGCTGAACATGGCGCAGATGGCAGGGGTCTTGCACCGCAATCCGCTCCCGCTGCTGTTGCCGCACTTGGGCAACACCGGACACATCACCAGACACATCACCGGATCGAATACCGCTCTGGCTGGGCCCTAGTGTGTCCGCTGCTGGCAAGTCGTCCACTCTTTGGGCCAACCATTCACACACATCAGTCACGCGACCAGCAAATCGGTGAGCTTCGGCGGTGCCCAGCAGGTGGCCGTATTCCTTCATGGCAGCGCCGCAGCCCGCTGAGTCAACCAAGATGGGTGCGTCACCGGGCATTGCTGCCATCACTCTGCGGGCGAGTCTGCGTGCATCTTCGCCAAACCCCGCATGCGCGTGCAGCGATCCACAGCACGCAGCTCCCGATGGCGGCAACGCCACACCAGCGCCTGTGGCCTCAATGACCTTTTGCGCCGCCCGGTGCGTGTCACGCATCCAGGCGTCCATTACGCACCCGGTAAACAGCCACACGTCGTCTCCGCTGGGAACAAGTTTGCGTTGAAACACTGGCACCGACGGCAAAGACGTCGCGAGTGCGCCAAGTGTCCGCAGTCGTTTTGACCTACCCAGCAGGCCAACTATTCGCATTACGCCCAGCCGTTGTGCCAACCCCAGCATTCGGGAACCCACCCCCAGCAGCTTCGGCATGCCGAGCACGCGATAGGCCATCCGCCGCGGCCAAGGCTGGTAGCGGGTTTGTGAAGCCAACGCTTCGCGCGTTGTCTCCATCATCTGGCCGTAGTGCACACCGGCCGGACAAGCCGTTTCGCAACCGCGGCATTGGATGCACGAGTCCATGAATTCAACAAACGCAGCGTCGGCTTCGCCGCGTTCAACGACATCTCGCATTAGCGCGATACGACCACGAGGCGAGGCTGACTCCTCGCCAGTTACCCGATAGGTCGGACAGTGAGGCAAGCACATGCCGCAGGCAACACAAGCCGCGAGCGTGTCGCCGTCGATGTCCAGCCGCAAGCCAAAAGTGTCCCCAGAGTTGAGTACCTTGCCCGATACTGGGCCCCCCGATACTGGGCCACCCGATACTGGGCCCCCCGATACCTGGGGCTTTGCGCTCACCACGCACTCCTGCCGGGATTGAGACGACCGAGAGGATCCAGCTTCTGCTTCAACTCGGACATCAACGCTGCGTTGGTTGAGGTGACCGGCCCGGCCGAGACTGCTTCGTTGCGGTGAACCAAGCCCACGCCCACCTCGGCCATCCAGTCGCCCGGAGTGCCAGCGAGACTGCGCAGTTCGCCAGGCCGCATTGATTCACGACCTGGAGTCGGTATCTGCGGCCCATCCGACACTGGCTCGAATTCCACTGACTCAAATTCCACTGGCTCGAATTCCACTGGCTCAAATCCCAACGGCTTGAGTTTGCTGGCCTCGGTTGCGACATCAGTCGGATCGCCCTCCAACAAAATCCACGTTCGAGTTCCGTTCCACAGGATGCTGCTAGGCCGATAAAGCAAGTCAAAAGCCGTAAACGGGTCACCTTCACCCGCAAGCCACTGCGTGGACGGCGGCAACGGCAAAGTGCGAAGTATCACCTCGGCCAGCAAACCGATAGTACCCAGCGAACCCACCAACAGGCGAGGCAGGTCATAGCCGGAGACGTTCTTGACGGTGGGCCCACCGGCAGTCACGACCTTGCCACACGCATCAACATGGCGTGTCTGCAGCACGAGATCGCGAACATGTCCGTAGCGCAGCCGCCGGTGTCCGCTGTAACCACAGGCGAGTAAGCCTCCTACGGTTGCTGTGCTGTTGGGCGGGTCAAAAGGCACCATCTGTCCGGTCAACGCGAGATGCGCAGATATTTCCTTGATAGGCGTGCCAGCTCCACAGCGAACCGTCATTTCCGAGGGTTCGTGTTCCCAAACACCCGATGGCGCGCGAACTTCCCGGGTACCCGCTTGCGGCGCGCCTCCGACATCCCAGTGGGTGCGAGCACCGACCACCGTGACTGGACCTTCGCCGCCTACTTCGCTGGCAAAGGCGAGCACTTCCGCAGGCACATTTCTGGCAAGACTGCCACCGGCGTGTTCGCTGCAGGAACTCACACCCAAGCGCCTTCGGGCACATGCTGGCTGAACGAATCGCTGCAGCGCGAACCCGCCGGGATCACCTTTAGCGGATTAGCGAACCCGTCTGGGTCAAGTGTCTCACGAATCAGGTCTTGGGTGAACATGTCATGCGCGCTGAACAGCATGCCCATGTAGTCGCGCTTCTCCAGCCCGATCCCATGCTCACCGCTCAGCACCCCGCCTGCAGCAATAGAGGCGGCAACGATGTCACGTCCCGCTGCTTTGACACGCTCATCCACACCGGGTTCACGCCGGTCGAACGCCAAAATCGGGTGAAGGTTGCCATCGCCAGCATGAAACACGTTGACAGCGATCAAGTTGTAGGCATCGGCTATGCGATACACCTGCTCAAGCACTTCGGTGAGCCGCGAACGCGGCACCACAGTGTCGTGAAGGTAATAGTCGGGCTTGATGCGTGCCACAGCCCCAAACGCGTTCTTGCGCCCCTTCCACAACAACGCCCTTTCGGCCTCGTCACCAGCGACGCGCACCTCACCAGCGTGGTAACGCCGCGCCACGTCTTGAATAATCGCCACACCCGCCTCGACTCCTCCTGGCAAGCCGTCAAGCTCAACCAGCAGCACCGCAGCGGCCTGAGTTGGATACCCAGCGTGGGCGAAAGCCTCCACAATTTCGATGGCGCGTTGATCCATCATCTCCAACGCGGACGGAACAAGGCCAGCCGCGATGATGGCGCTGACTGCTGCCGAGCCTTCGCTGACGTCTTCAAAATCCAGCAACAGTGTTCGCACTGCTGGGGCGTTCGCAGTGAGCCGGACCGCTGCTTTGGTGGCGATGCCCATGGTGCCCTCAGAACCCACGAACAACCCTCGTAGGTCCAGTCCGGCGGGTTCCGCATCAATGCCACCGAATGTCGTCACCTCACCCGACGGCAATACAACCTCTAGTGCAGCGATGTGCGCGGTCGTTACGCCATAAGCCAGGCAGTGAGGCCCGCCGGAGTTGTTGGCGATATTGCCTCCGATTGAGCACACCTGCTGACTAGATGGATCTGGGGCGAAATGAAAGCCCGATGGCGCCAGGGCGCGCGACAGATCCAGATTCAACACTCCCGGCTCCACCCAAGCGATGCGGTTATCGGTGTCTACTTCGAGGATGCGGTCCATCTTGGCGGTAGCAATGACCACTGGGTTGCCAACCGGAACGGCACCTCCCGCCAAACCAGTGCCGGAGCCGCGAGCCACGAAAGACCGCTGGTGGCGCCGACATATGCGCACGATCTCGGCAACCTCAGTGACCGTTTCGGGAAGGCAGACAATCGCAGGCACGCTGCCTTCGATTGAGCCATCACGCCGGTACAGCCCGCGTTCGAAGTCGTTATCGCGTGCCCGGTTGCCCAACACGCCCACCAGGTCGGCCAGCAGCGCTGCGTCAGCTACTGGGTCAGCGATCGGGTCAGCAATTGGGGCGTCAGCTATCGGGGCGGTGATTGGGGCCGCTGCCGAGTCATGCCCAGACAGGCCGGTCTCAGATTTCACGCCGCGACCGTACCGTAGGCTCGCCTGTGATGACTTCTCCAATAGCGGCAGGCATTGAGGGCGGCAGCGACATTGGCAGCTTGCGCGAGGACACCAGGGAATGGCTGTCGCTGGAGGACCCTCACGAACATCGCACATGGCTCTTTGATGCCACGTTCTTGGTCAGCGCCTGGAAGTGCATCTACGGTGCTGGCTGCCCCGGCATCGATAGCGAACCAGCACCGGAGCTGGCGCTGGGCTGTTGCAGCCATGGCGTCTATCTCAGCGGTGAAGACGACCTGAAACATGTGCGGCACATGATTGGCGAGTTAGACGCGCAGACTTGGCAGCTTCGCCGCGATCCCGACGAAGCGTTGTGGCAGGACGACGACGGCTGGTGGCGGAGCCGCGTCGTCTCGGGCGCATGCGTCTTCGCGAATAGGCCAGATCACCCCGCAGGCGCCGGATGCGCATTTCATTTGCTGGCCGAACGCACAGGTCGTCGACCGATGGACACTAAGCCGGAGGTTTGTTGGCAGGCTCCACTGCGCCGCGAGGATCACGAAACCGTCACCGGTCACGTCTACACGATGGTGCGCGAATGGGAGCTTCGGGACTGGGGAGGCCCCGAAACTGACGTGGCCTGGTGGTGTACCTCCTCACCCAGCGCTCACGTTGGAACACAACCCGTCTTCAGAGCGCTGCGCGAGGAGTTGACGTCTATCTGCGGAGCTGAGGTCTACGACGAACTGCGCCTTCAGCTAGATGAACGTATTGCCGCTGGCCGCCTACTGCCCCATCCAGCGGTACGTCGTCGGGATCCAGCCGAAGACTGACTGGAGCAGTCAGTTAGGGCGACTGGTCCGCTTAGGCGGTTGGCTTAGACGGTTAGCTCACTTCGCAGCCGACCCCGTTACGCGCTTTCGCGCTGGGGAGTCTGTTCATCCTCGTCGGATATCAAATCGGCGTACTTGGCTTCAAGATCCGAATAGTCGTCATACTTGTCAGCAAGATCGCCGTACTGATCGTCTGGCGCCGATTCCTCGTCGTCAAACTCAACCCCAAAGCGGTCAGAGTTATCAAAGTCGTAATCCTCAACTGTGAAACGCTCAGCAGTGGCTCGCTGGAACTTGCGAGCCTCCTCATAGCGGCGGTGTCGACCCTTCTTCAACGTATCGCTCCTCGTGCTCGACTGCGCGGCTTGAACTGCCCGCTTGCGGACGTACCCGTTCCCTGAGAGGGTGGGCGTGTACGAAGTGCAATGCCACTCTACCGCCTAGGGACCCGCACTGCGTGATCGCGACGGGGTGAACGCGGTTCTAGCTGCAGGCCAGCAGCAGGCTCAAACGCGAGAGCCGCCTCACCGGCTAGCAGCGAACTGATCCCCTCACCCACCACCTCGGCTCTCCAACCGACACTTAGGCGCGATGACTCTTCACGCGCGAGCAGAGCAGCAATATCTGACCGGGTAGCCAGCAGGCCGCGATCAAGCCCTTCGGCACGCGCTACCTCATCCACCCAAGCACCCACGAGCGCTACCGCTGGCTGCAGTGCAGCATCCACGTTGGGCCCTTTGGTGGCAGCAGCCTGCGGAATTTCGCTCGGAGCAGTGTTAATGCCGCGCTGCACCTCGTCAATGATCTGCTCGCCAACAACACCCCTTACCTGACCCCTGTCGACGCCCCGCAATCCGCTTAGCTCCTGCACGCTGCGGGGACAGCGCTGCACGATTGACATAAGTGCCATGTCCGACAACACGAAACGGATGGGGGTATCGCGCTGGCTAGCGGTACGTTCACGCCAGTCAGCCAGCCGGTAAGCGACCGCACGCTGAGACCCGCGCAACTGTCGTGCCCCTTTGATTCTGCGCCAGGCTTGAGCCGGATCCGGCGCGGGACCAGGCGGTCGCCGCCATTGCTCACACTCATCAAGTGCCCATTGCCAGCGATTCTGCTCCGCCAAGCGCCTGTGTAGTTCGTCGACCAGCGGGCCTAGGTAGGCAACATCATCGGCTGCGTAGCGCCTCTGAGCCGAACGCAATGGCCTCTCGAACCAATCGGTCAAGCGGTTGGACTTAGCAAGCCTGACTCCTAGAAATCGATCCACCAGCGATGTCAGCGACGGAGTGGTCATACCCAAAAAGCCAGCAGCTACCTGGGTGTCAAACAGCCGTGAGGGGATAACGCCACATTCTTGGAACAGAACCTCAATGTCCTGCGCGCAGGCATGCATGACGACAAGCAGGTCTGCTGCGAGCACTTCGGCCAGCACTGCAATGTCGGTCGTTGTGGGATCGATGAGCACGACCCGCTCATCGAACGCAATCTGCACCAGAGCCAGCTTCGGTCGATAGCTGCGTTCTCGATGGAACTCGGTGTCCACAGCGGCACGGTCAGTGGTCAACAGATCGACAACCAGCGCCTCAAGGCCCGCCTGCGTATCCACCCACTCGTACCTAAGCTCGGCCGTGGATACAGCCGCCTTGGATACAGCCTCGGGCTCAGTGTGCTGCGCTGCCAAACGCTTCACACCGCCTCCGGGCCGCTGCGTTGCGCGCCGAAACTCTGTTTGCGGTGTGGCTTGGTGTGATGTGTCTTGGCGTGGTGTGTCTTGCGAGCTGCCAAGACCGCCTCGGCCGCAGCGAGATCGGCGGGCGTATTGACGTTCATTACGCTGGAGGCATCTGCGGGCACGTACGGGAAACTCTCGATGTCGAGTGTGGCACGAGGCCCGCGGGCGCCAGTTCGCAGGCCTTCGCGCAGCATCTCGAGCGCGCTCGTGGCGTAGTGGCCGATAAGCGGCTCAGCTCGATCGCTGCGGGCCAGCACGACCGGTGCGCCTGTAGCGCATGCACGCTCTATCAGTGCGGCAAGCAGCTCAGCGGGCACGGTCGGCACGTCGGTTGGACACACCAGCACGTTGCCGTGGCGTTCAAGCGCATCCACTAACGCTAACAATGGTCCCGCTGCGGGTGCGCTGTCCGGCTCCACTGGCAGCGGTGCGGGCGGCCTGCCTCCTTGAGCTACGACCGGCTGGGCTCCCGCAGTAGCCAGAGCTTCTGCCACCCAAATGGCCAAGGGCTTCCCAGCTAGGCAAACATTGGCCTTGTCTTCACCCATTCGTGTCGACTCGCCGCCGCAGAGCACGACTCCAGTCGGCCTGTCGCTGGCTTGCTTCACGCTGGCCTCATGCTGCGGGCCACTCACCTGTTGGCGCCTGTTCGCTTGGATCTAGTTGCAGCAAGAATCCAGCACACCTGTCAGCTTCGTCGTGTTCGCCTATGGCAGCGGCTGAGCGGCCCAGACCCAACAGTGACCACAAAAAGCCACCGTTGGCAGCTTCTGCCCAGCGCACATAACCGCTACCGCGCCAGCCCGCCGCGCGCAGAGCATCCAAGCCGCGGTGATACCCAACTCGGCAATAGGCGTACGCCTCAACATGACGCCCCTGCGCTGCGGCGCAGCGTCCGAGCTCGGCCCAGGCCTCAAGCATCTGTGGCCAGCGGGCCGCCACCGCGCTGAGAGCTTCGGCTCGTTCCGCTAACGGCTGCGCCGCTGCTGAGCGCAGTGCTTCAGCAGCTTGTGCAGGTGCGGGGGCCAACACAGTTTCGGGCAGTCCACCTGGACGCAGATCAATCGGGGTTGAGGCCACGATACGAAGCTAGTGAAAGCCTGATGACATCGCGCGAATCCCCATATCCAGCAGGGCCGTACCCGATGACCGTAAACGGCGTGCCATGGGGCTCTACCCCCCTGACACTCGACGTTCCGAGTCCCAACACCCGATATCCCAGCACCCGTTAGCCCAACACCCGTTAGTCCAACATCCGCTGCGCACTGCGAAGCAGCGGGGCTTGCTCCCGCATACTCTGATACTGCGTGCTGCCCGAATGGCTTGACGTCGATCGACTGAGCGCCACTCTGGTCGGCGGGATTGCTGCGCTGACCTTTGCGGCCATTGTTGCGTTTCGCTTTATCCGCCGTTTAGCGCTGGCAGCTCTGATCGCGCTGTTGTTGGTTGGCGCAGCTCTGGTGCTGACGTTGCAATGGTCTGGCTTGCGGAATTGCCGCGAGACCTGCTCCTGCAAAGTTCTGGGCCAAACGGTGCAGGTGCCCGCCAATCCACTATGCGGACCCGAACGCATAGACCTCAGCAACATAGAACTCGGCCACATGGACCTCAGCAACATAGAACTCGGCCTCATGGACCTCAGCCGTTTACCATTCAGCCGCCGTGTACCTCTAGGCAGCCGTCTGCCTCTAGGCAGCACTGAGTTCAGCTACTTTGACCTGTCCTGAGCGACTTAGGGCACTCGCATTGCACGCAAGTTGTCCGTGGCGTGCGACTCGGGGCTGGTACCCGACACCACTACCACCATGTCTCCGCTGCGTACAGCACCGACGCGGGCTGCCGCGCTTACAGCTTCCAACGCAGATTCTGCCGGTGTCAGGCGTTCGCCGAACACCAGCGGTCGCGTTCCCCATGAAAGCGAAAGCTGCATCGCTGTGCGAGGTTCAGGCGTGAGACCCAGCAGCGGCATTGACGGCCGGAACCTGGCCATGCTGCGGGCGGTGAACCCAGAGCGACTCAGACATATGATCGCATGCGCACCCAACTCGGTGGCCAGCCGGGATGCCGACTGAGTAATGCCATCGGTCACACGCAAGTAGTCGGCGGCGTTTTCGTCCAGTCGCCGAGCCGACACCAAGCGATTCCACCACGCCTCATAGTCAAATCGCTCATCTGCGCGTTCGGTGATGCGCGCCATAGTGCGCACGGCGTTCACCGGATCGTGACCGATTGCTGTCTCGCCACTCAACATCACAGCCGAGGTGCCGTCGAACACCGCGTTGGCTATGTCGGAAGCCTCGGCGCGCGTCGGAACGGGCGAATGCAGCAGCGATTCCAGCATTTGGGTAGCAGTAATGGCGGGGCGGCCGTGCGCGACGCAGGCTTCAATAATGCGCTTTTGCAGGTGCGGCAGCTCTTCAATATCGCACTCCGCGCCCAGGTCGCCGCGGGCCACCATGACCGCCGAAGAGGCCTCAATGATCCCATCCAGATTCTCCACCGCAGCGTTGGTCTCGATCTTGGCCACCAGCAGCGGGCCGCGTGGATGCGGCTCAAGACCCAAACGTCGCATGTCGTGCGCGGATCGGACAAATGAAAGCGCGATCATGTCCGTTCCCAAGTCCACGAAGGTGTCGGCCAGCTTCAGGTCCTGTGGCGTAGGGGTGCTGATTCGCAGCTTGGATGAGTCCACATGTAGGCCGGGCCTGCCCTCGAGGTGCCCGCCGTGTAGTACGCGAGCCTTGAGCGCATCGCAAGCTCGTTCTTCAACAATCAGCACCACGTTGCCGTCGCCGAAGGACAGATGGTCGCCGGGGCCGACGTCGGTCAGAAGGCCCTCGTAGTCAACGACGAGTCGATCCGGCGTGCTGACATCTCCGTCGATGGCCAACACGAGCGCTGCATCTTGGGCGATTTCGCAGCCACCTTCGGGGAACGGCTTGCAGCGCACCTTGGGGCCAGGCAGGTCCACCAGGATGCCCACAGGTTGCCCTGCCTTCTCAGACACTGCGCGCAATCGACGAAATGTGTCAACTTGTTCGTCAAGTGCGCCGTGCGCCAGGCTCAGGCGCCACACATCCACGCCCGCCTCAATCATGGCCGTCATGGTCGCTTCGTCGTTGCAGGCTGGTCCGACGCTGGCGATGATCTTGGTTCGTCGTGCCATGTGCCACCAAGGTACAGCGACAGCTACGCCAAAGCAGTTGCGCCAAAGCAGTTACGCCACTGCGCCCAGACCTCTAGGGTCACCCGCTGTGGAACTCGTCTTTGTTCGACATGGTCAGCCCGAGCGGATTGTGCGAAGCGATGGACAGCCCGCGGATCCACCGTTGTCTGAGATTGGCCGCCAACAAGCTGCTGAGGTGGCTGCGTGGCTCCGAGAAATCGGCGTTGATGCCCTCTACACCAGCCCGATGCGACGAGCCTCTCAGACCGCCAGCGCCATAGGCGACCAGACCAGTCTCGTGCCAACAGTGCGCGAGGGTCTCAGTGAGTTCGACCGAGACTCGTCTGCGTACATCCCGATGGAAGTGCTCAAGGCCACCGACCGCGAACGCTGGAACGAGCTAGCGACCGGCTCGTTTGGCGACGCAGCGCGAACGGCACAGTTCATCGCCACCGTTGAAAAGACTGTCGACACCATCGTCGCTGATCATCGCAGTCAACGTGTCGCTGTGGCGTGTCACGGCGGAGTCATCAACGCCTACCTAGCCCGCTGCTTGGGTTTTGACGCCGACACCTTCTTGCGTTTCGACGTTGACTACACGTCGGTTACACGTGTATTTGCGTCTAGTCAAGGTCATCGCAGTGTGCTGTCAGTCAATGAGCGCACGCACCTACGAGGCCGCACGGATCTGGCAATCGGCTTGTGAACTGGTCTGCCCAGCAGCCCAATAAGCCAACAGCACAACATTGGTTAGTTGGACATTGGCTAGTTGATTGGCTAGTTGGAACGGACTCGTGTACGGGCTAGTTGAGTTGCGCCCATAGGCGCGTGGCCGCTAGCAGAAGCCGCTCACGGTTACGTCCGCTGAAACGGTCTGCAACCTCTTCCAATGCGCGGGCGCCCTCATCGGGCCGACCCCGCGCGGCCAGTGCCTGTGCCAGCCGCAGATACTCTTCCGGTGGACAGCCTGGCAATCGGGTCAGCAGTTCCAAAACGGCCAGTTGCGATGGTGCGTCGGGTTGTTGGAGGTGCAAGGTGCGCAGGTTGTTCAGCATGCGCATCAAGACCGCCACAGGCGGAGTTGGCCGCAAGAACTTCTCATCAAAGGTCTGCTGCGACTCAAAACGGTGGAAGATCGCTGCGGCATCGTTGCGGTCGATAATGCGCCCCTCGAGTGGATCAATCAGCACCTGCGGGTCGGCGGTGCCAACCAGGAAGTGCCCTGGCATGCCGACGCCGTGCAGTGCGACACCGGCACGGCGCGCCACTTCCATAGCCACTACCGCGAGCGTGATGGGAATTCCGTGCCGCCGCGAGACCACCAAGTCCAGGTAGCTGTTGGCCGGATCGGCGAATCGAACCCGGTTAGGGCCGAAACCCTCAACATGGAATAACAGGTCCACCACCGCCTCTGGTGTGGCTTCGCGTACTGAGGTACCTAAGCGGTCCAGTTCGGCCAACGTTGCAGCCTCATCGATTGCAGCCTCATTGATTGACTTTGTTCGACAGTGGGCGGCAATGGCGAGTGCTGCCCGATCAAGCCGAACGGGCTTGCTGGCTGCCCATTGCGCAAACGCGTCTACGGGCGTGGGGCACCCCTCAGAGGGGTCCCGTGAGCTGGCATCGCCGCCAGGCTCGCCCTCTGAAATCTCGTCAGACATCCCCTCAGGCACTCCCTCTGGCACTACCTCTGGCATCGCTGCGACGGTACCGGCATCACCGTCAAACGTCTTGGCCCTAAGAGCCTGTGGCCGATAGCGCGTACCTAGCGGCGATACTGGCGCTGTGGTGTCTGCTCACCCTTACCTGGACGGATCTACACCGGCGCCGATCGCCCACCGCGGCGGTGCCGCGCTTTGGCCGCAGAACACCATGGTTGCCTTCAAGGGCGCAGTCGACCTGGGCTATCGTCACCTCGAAACCGACGTGCAGGCGACTTCCGACGGGGTTCTCGCAGTCTTCCACGATGACCTGCTAGCCCCAGTTTCCGACCGCGATGGACGCATCTCGGAAATGACTTGGAGCGAGGTCTCCGCTGCGCGCGTCGAAGGTGAACCGATTCTCCGCCTGGAGGAGCTGTTGGACGCATTTGACGATGTGCGCATCAGTATCGACCCCAAGACCGATGCTGCTGTCGAACCGCTAATCAAAGCGCTTCAGCGTCCAGGTGTGCTTGAGCGGGTGTGCGTCGGCTCGTTCTCCGGCGCGCGTCTGCGGCGCATATACGAAGAGCTCGGCGAATCGGTGTGCCTCAGCTTTAGCCCGAGTGAGATCGCGCGACTGCGATTCCTCAGCCTCGCACCCCGGTTGATAATGCCCTTGTTGACCTTGCTAAATCGTGGCACGCCGTTTCGGGGTCGCGTGGCGTCAATTCCTCTACGACAAGGCCCATTCCCGCTCGCGACCCAGCGTCTGGTGGACTGTGCACATCGCTTCGGAATCGCCGTGCATGTGTGGACTATCGACGATCCGGTTGAGATGGATCGTCTGCTAAGTCTCGGCGTGGATGGCGTGATGACCGACGAGCCCGCGATTTTGCTTGAAGTCATGGCGAGGCGCGCCGCTCCACCCCCCGATGCTCACACCCAGGGCACGCCCGACCCGTGAGCGACACCGCGATCTCTGACGCCTTCATCGGCGAACTGGCTGACATCGTGGGCGAGGCGCATGTCATAAGCGACCCCGAGATCACAGCCAGCTACGCAGTGGACTGGACCCGTCGTTTCGTCGGCTCAACAGCGTTAGTGATTCGCCCAGGCGATACCGCCCAAACCGCTGCCGTGATGCGAGTGCTCGCCAAAACCAGCATCGCCATCGTGCCCCAAGGAGGCAACACCGGGCTAGTGGGAGGCAGTGTGCCGCTCGCTGGCGAAGCGGTGCTATCAATGCGTCGCCTATGCACCTGCGAGCCGGTGGACGAACTGGCGTCGCAGGTGACGCTGGGCGCGGGCGTCACTCTGGCCGAAGCTCAAGGCCATGTTGGGGCCTCGGGTCTCGATATTGGGGTGGACTTGGCAGCACGCGACTCAGCCACGATCGGCGGGATGGTGGCCACCAACGCAGGCGGAGTCAACGTTGTGCGCTACGGCGCAATGAGAGCCCAGCTCGTCGGGATTGAAGCTGTGCTTGCCGACGGCTCGGTCATTAGCCATTTGGCGGGCCTGGAAAAGGACAACACCGGCTACGACCTTGGGAGCCTGCTAGCTGGCAGCGAGGGCACACTGGGCGTCATTACACGCGTTCGACTGCGACTGCATCCCGCTCAGCCCGAACGAGCGACCGCATTGCTGGCATTCAAGACGGTCGCCGATGCAGTTCGTGCAGCCTCCTCACTTCGACGTAGCGTCACCTCGCTGCATGCGCTGGAAGCTGTCTTTGAGGACGCGATGCGGCTCGTTTCGCAGCATCTAAGAGTCGCCCCGCCGGTGGGTAGCTTGGACCCGAACCCTCAACACACCCGCTCTCAAAGCAGCTCGAGTAGCTGTCACGCCACAAGCAACGCGACGAGCATCGCCACAAGCAATAGGGCCACAAGCAACGCGGCCAATAGGGCTGGGGGTGCTGCGTGGCTCATAGTTGAGGCAGCAGCACGAACCGATCCCAGCGAGGAACTCGCAGCAGCGGTTGATGCCTTGGACGACCTGGTCACCGACGCGGCAGTGGCATTTGATCCCGCTGCACGTCAACGATTGTGGGCGTTTCGCGAGCACGTCACCGAGGCGATCTCCGCTGCGGGCATCCCGCACAAGTTGGACGTGACACTTCCAGCGACACGGCTAGCTGAGTTCGCCGACGGTGTGCGCGAAGTCGTTCGAGCCGCGGATCCCAAAGCTGCACCGCTGCTGTTTGGGCACCTTGGGGACGGCAACATCCACGTCAACGTGCTCGGACCCAACGGAGTGGAACCTGGCGAACAAGTAGACACAGCAGTGTTGCGTTACGTGGCGGATTTAGGTGGCAGCATCTCCGCTGAACACGGCATCGGCACCGCCAAAACTCACTGCTTGCATCTCAACCGCAGCCAGGCTGAGCTAACGACGTTCGCCAACATAAAGCGAGCACTTGACCCCGCGGGATTGCTCAATCCCAACGTCTTGTTGCCCTAACTACAAACGCACAGCACAGAGACTGGCGCCGCGGTCTACGGTCTACCGTTCGAGGGATGAGCAGATCCCCACAGATGGTCCCGTTTGCTACTCGCTACGCCCGCAACGGCATGGTTTGCAGCGTTGATCACCTCGCGAGCGAAGCCGGTATCTCACTGTTGCGTGCCGGTGGTTCAGCAGCGGATGCGGCGATAGCGGCTTCGGCCGTGCTGGCCGTGACCACCCAGCACATGTGCGGGATGGGCGGCGACCTATGGGCTCTTGTCCACTACAGCGACAAGGCAGCCCCCGCTGCACTCAACGCCAGCGGCCGAGCCGGCAGCGGCGCAAATCCCGACGCGCTACGCGCCGAAGGTCGCACACGTATGCGTTTCCGCTCCGACATCCGCAGCGTGCCAGTGCCCGGCTGCGTAGACGGTTGGATGAGTCTGCACCAACGATTCGGGCGGCTGGCCATTAACCAGGTGCTTGCGCCAGCGATTGATCTCGCAAGCGGCGGCTTCCCACTGTCACACCATGGCGCAGCCGCAGTGCAGTTACTTGACGGCATAGCCAACACCCTCGACTACCCAGCCCATAGCCAGCCCGGAAGTCTCATCACCAGACCCGGCGTCGCTGCAGCACTGCAGGAGATTGCCGAAGGTGGCCGCGCGGCTTTCTACGAGGGCGACTTCGGCGGCGACCTCATTGCGCTGGGCCGAGGCGAAAATCAAAACGAATACACACTGGGCGACCTCGCCCGTAGCCAGGCCGATTGGGTGACACCGCTAAACGTTGACGTCTGGGGTCACAGGCTTTGGACCGTGCCGCCCAACTCGCAGGGCTACCTGACACTGGCAGCCGCATGGATCGCCGAAGGGCTAGAACTACCCACCGACCCCGACGATCCGCTATTCGCTCACCTGCTAGCCGAATCAGCTAAACAGGCCGGATGGGACAGACCCGCTGTGCTCTCAGAAGATGCGGACGGTGCAGCGCTCCTCGCTCCCGAACTACTCGCACCACGCCGTGCCGCAATCTCACCTAGCGCTGCCACTTCGCTAGGCGCTGGATCCGATACCGGCGACACCATGTACCTGGCGGCGGTAGACGCAGACCGCATGGGCGTTTCGCTGATTCAGTCCAATGCGGGGGGCTGGGGTGTCGGGTTGTGGACCCCGACGCACCGGATCAGCCTGCATAACCGAGGCATCGGCTTCAATCTGATTGAGGGCCATAAGGCCGAGTACGGGCCTCGTAGACGACCGCCGCACACCTTGGCTCCAGCCATCGTGCAACGTCTAGACGGCTCGCTCCGCTCGGTGCTGGGCACCATGGGAGGCGATGCTCAGCCCCAAGTGCTGCTGCAGGTGTTGGCTCGGTCGCTATTCGCCGGACAGACGCCAGACCTAGCCATTGGTTCGGGCCGCTGGCGCTGGAGCGCCGCCGAAGGCACCGGCTTTGACACCTGGGCAGATCCCACAAATGTGCAGCTACGAATTGAGGGTCACGCGGCGTGGGCGAGCGCAGCAGCCGTGGTTGACTTGGCTGCGCGCGGCCAGCAAGTCGGCCTGGACGCCCCACACCACGACGCCTTCGGTCACGCACACCTGATTGAGGTCCACGACAGTGTGCTCGCGGGGGCCACCGATCCGCGGGCGCTTACCGGGTCCACGGTCGGCTACTGACGCTCATCAACGCTGCAGTGGTTCGGCTATTTCAAGTCGGGAGGGGCCCAGCGACCGGGCGGCGAACAGAGCCGCGTAGGCGCGATCGCGCAGTTCCTCGGCTTCCAGCGCATGAGTGGGATAGCTAGCCACGCCCATTGAGAGCGTGATGCCCATGTGATACGAGCGTGCGGCTACCTCACGACGGACCCGATCGGCTGCCCACACAGCGCCACTGTGGGGTGTGTCGTCAAGGATGGCCGCCAAGATGCCAGCAGCACAGTGACAAACACTGTCAGATTCACGCAACGTGCCAAGCACCAGACGGGTCGCGAGCCGCTGCGATACTCGGGCTTGCGTGCCACTCAGACTCTCATATCCGTCAACTTCGAAGAACACCACCGACAGCGGCTGGAGTGCCCGCCGGGCCGATGCCAGCTTGCGTTCGAGCAGCACAGCGAACACGCGCACATCCGGTAGTCCCGTGACAGGATCCAGCACAGAGTCAAATGCTCCGGGAAGTGATCCCCCGGCGCCATGGCGAGCCACGGAGTGCCAGGGTGCCACTCTTATCGGCTTTGCACAATACTGAGTTTGCTGAGCTGCTACCCGGCTGACCAGTTGACCGGCTAACTGGCTAACCGGCTGACCCGCGGATCGGCGGACCAGTAACTGCGCTCTCCGCGGTGCGCAATCACACAACTTCTCCAACACAACCTCTCCAACACAACCTCTCCGGAAGTGGCGGCTAGCTTCAACTCCATGCGTATTGCAAGACATCTGCTAGATGGCCAGCCCGCACTAGCGCTGGTGACCGACGAGGGAATCGCGACATTGGAGTGTCCCCACACCGACCTGCCATCGCTGCTTGAGTCTTGCGATGGCAACGTTGCCGCTGCTGTTGAGGCTATGTCCACGGGCGCCGTCACTCCGCTTGAGCGAGCCAAGTTGCTGTCGCCGATTGGACGTCCGCCTACCGTCCTCGCCGTTGGACTCAACTACCGAGCTCACGCCGCCGAAGGCGGACGAGAACCGCCTGCGGTGCCGGTCATCTTCAACAAGCACCACAACTGCATCATCGGCCCGCAAGAGCCCATCCACATTCCAGCCGCCGCACCGGACATGATTGATTATGAGGGCGAGCTAGCCATCGTTATCGGGCGGGCTGCTCGTGCGGTATCGGCATCGCAGGCCGCTGACTACATCGCTGGCTACACGATCATGAACGATGTCAGCGTGCGCGACTGGCAGCGTGCAAGTCCGACGATGATGATGGGCAAATCGTGGGATACCCACGGTCCGTGCGGACCCTGGATGACCACCGCCGACGAGATTGATCCGCACGCTTGCGATCTGGTCACCACGGTCAACGGCGAAGTCCGCCAGCGCGCCAAGACCGACGATCTCATTTTTGACTGCTATGAGATCGTGGAACACCTCTCAACGGCATTCACGCTTGAGCCAGGAACAATCATTGCGACGGGCACCCCTGAAGGGGTGGGGGCGTTCCGCCAGCCGCCAGCTTTCCTAGAGCCTGGCGACGAAGTGTCCATTTCGATTGGTGGCATCGGAACGCTCACCAACCCGGTAATAGCCGCTCCTGCCTAGGGCCTCAAACGCTGTCTTATCCGACGACTTCGCCTTGTCCGACGACTTCGCCTTGTCCAGCAACCTCACAACAGCGATGGCGCCATCAACCTCTCGGTCGACGGAAGCTTCGCCCGATGTCAACCGACGCTTTGAGTTCGAATATTGCCTGGATACCAGCAGGTCACTCGGGCGTGTCGGCGGCAAGGGCACTTTGGGGCCCGTGTTGTACGACGGTCCGAACATCTGGCGCACCGTAGACACGCCTGCAGGTGACGCCACGCTGCGCATCACCCGCGCAGGCCACGTAGCGGACGTAGCCGCCTGGGGGCCCGGTGCCGAGGCTGCAACTCAGACAGTGCCGACGCTGCTAGGAAACCGAGACGACCCATCAGCGCTCGTAACTCACCACCCAGTGGTGGCGAGTTGGATCCGCCGCTGGCCCCAACGACGACTGACAGCCACCGGAACCATCTGGGAACACGTCATTCCTACCGTGTGCGGCCAGAAAGTTCCAGGACTCAACGCCAAGCGTTCATGGCAAGGAATCCTGCGAGCCTGGGGTAGACAGCCGCCTGGCCCGGCACCCAACTCGCTGCGCTTACCTCCGACAGCCGACTTGGTGGCCTCTCTCGCCTACCACGAGTTCCACCGCTTCGACATCGAACGTCGAAGAGCCGACACCATCATCCGCTTTGCTCAACGCGCTTCGACACTGGAAGCCTCGGCTCGCTGCGATTCGCTGCAGGCTCGCACGCGCTTGCAGTCAGTCTCAGGCATAGGCCCATGGTCGGCGTCGATCATCGTGCTGATGAGCCACGGCGACCCGGACTCGGTCATCCTCGGCGACTATCAGATCCCCAACTATGTCTGTTGGCATCTCGCCGGAGAACGGCGAGGGGACGACAACCGCATGCTTGAACTGCTTGAGCCCTACCGTGGCCAGCGAGCCCGAGTACAGACACTCGCCAAGTCGGCCGGAGCACCGCCGCGCCACGGTCCGCGTATGTCGCTCCAAGACTTGCAGGGCCGCTAAGCCCTGTCTTGTCGGGCAATCCAGCTCACACAACTCAGGCAACCCAACTCAGGCAAGCCAGGCAACCCAACTCAGGCAACCCAGCCCAGACTGCCCAGCCCTGGTTGCCTAATGATCGGTACCAGAGTGCCTAGTGATCAATAGAGGCGACTCTGTCCAGCGGGCCCAGTCCAGGTAACTCAGTCCAGCAGCGCTACCGGAATCTCAACTACTTTGGCACGCAGGTACTCCCCCAGTGCCTTGGCTTGAGGATCTTGTCGGGTTGAAGCTGCGACGCCTTCTTCCAACAGCCCGTGAAATATGAAGTTGAGGCTCCAAATGTTGGGCAGGTCATAGCGATCCACTCGGTGCTCTGCCGCCTCCGGCATAAGCGCCGCGAGCCGCTCCACAGTTAGAAAATCCGACAACCACCAGTAGGCCGCAGCCGAACGAGCAAAGATGCCCAGGTTCGCGTTTGGCCCTTTGTCACCCGAGCGTGTGCCATAAAGCGTGCCCAGCGGTACAGACCGCGCAGGCCCACTGGGAGGCTCAACCCATTCAACTGGTGCCGCCGCGGCTTCAACTGCCAGGTTCCCAGCAGCCAGCGGCTCACCGGCAACTTGTGAAGAGTTTTCTTCGGCGTATTCGGTGTGTTCAGTTTGCCCAGCTTGATCTGCTTCAGCGAGCTGCTCAGCCGACGGTGTGCTGTCAACGACGGTCAAGCGGCCGTCTACAACTACCTGCATCGGTACCAGCTCGGCATCCACCAGCGCTGGCCAGTACACCCCGAACGGCTGCCCCGGCCCAGGCCCGCCCCCGGTACCGAACATGCCGGGAATGGAACACAGGCCTATTTCGGTGCCAGCGTTGGAGAACGCCCGGCCAACTTTGCGTTCGTCGGGGTCCTTCACGATGATCTTGTAGACAGCGACGGCCTCCTCGTTGGTGCCTGGGTCGGCCTTGTGGGTCGGCAGGAACTTGCGGACGACGGTCTCGTAGTCCTGCGGCGCGTACGGGCACGCATGCCAGAACTGGCGCTCAATCAGCTCGGCCTTGGCTCTTATGTCTAACCCGGTCAGTCCGATTGAAATCTGGTTGCGGTAGCCACCCTGGTAGTTCATAGCCACCTTGAGCGTGCGCGGCGCTGGCTCTCCACGAGTTCCACTGATACGCACCCGGTCACGCCCGATCTGATCCAACTGGATCGTGTCGAAGCGACTCACCACATCGGGGTTGAGGTAGCGCTCATTTTGGATCTCATACAGCAACTGCGACGTGATCGTGCCCACGGAGACTTCGCCGCCGGTGCTCGCATGTTTGCCAATCACACTGGAACCGTCCGCTGCTACTTCGGCCCACGGAAACCCTGGATATGTCATGTCAGCGATCTCAGTGAAAAAGCTGTAGTTGCCACCCGTAGCCTGCCCGCCGCACTCGATGACGTGCCCAGCGACGATGGCACCCGCCAGTGCGTCCCAGTCGTCTCGACTCCAGCCGTGATGCCACGCTGCGGGGCCAGCCACTACCGCGGCGTCGGTGGCGCGCCCCGTAATGACGATGTCTGCACCCCGATTTAGCGCCTCAACGATCCCCCAGCAGCCGATGTACGCGTTGGCGGTAACGATGCGATCAGCGAGGTCGCCCAGAGGCTGACCTGTGTCTAGATGCGCAAAGTCGTTGCCCGCCGCTATCAGGTCCTTCAATCGATCAGTGAGGTCGTCGCCGTTGACATAGGCGATGGACGGACTCAGGCCCAGGCGGTCCGCTACCTCGGACACTGCGTCGGCGCATCCCGCTGGGTCCAGACCGCCGGCGTTGGAAACGACCTTGATGCCGCGGTCCAAGCAGGTTCCCATGACCTGCTCCATCTGCGTTACGAACGTGCGGGCATATCCGGCACCGGGGCGTTTGGCTGCTATACGCGACAAGATCAGCATGGTCAGCTCTGCCAGCCAGTCGCCAGTGAGAGCGTCAATGGGACCCCCCGAGACCATCTCTTGTGCTGCGGAGAGCCGGTCACCGAAAAAGCCGCTGCAGTTGGCGATGCGGATGGGTGGTTTGGTCGTTGTGCTGGTTGTGGTGGTTGTGCCGGTTGTGCTGGTCGTGATGCTCATAGTGTCCCCCGTTTATCGCCTGTATGGATCGCGTATGTGTGTTTCGCCTGCGTATCGGCCCGATTTGGCAAGCCCTGTTCGGCTCGCCCTGTTTGGCGAGCCCTGTTTGTTGACGAGCCCTGTGCGGCTAGGTCCCAGGTAGCGCTTGGGCAACAGGACCGTTTAGCAACAGGACCGTTTAACAGTATCCCCATTGCCAGAATCCCTATTGCCCCGGGCAGTCTCATACTCTGCGGCTTCTACATCGGGGATGATTGCATTGCCAGAATCCCTATCGCCCCAGGCAGCCTCATGGACTATGCCACAGGCTGCTTCGCCACAAGCTGCTTCGTACTCTGATATTTCTTAGTCTGTTGAGCAGCGCGTCGGTCTGGCAGACTTGTCGTCATGGCAAACCCTGTGCTGCTGCTTCACGGCTTCACCGGCTCCGTGGCGAGCACTTGGCAACCGACCGGCATTATGGATCTGTTATCCGACGCTGGCCGCGAAGTAATCGCATGGGATTTGCCCGGCCACGGTTCGGCCCCAAAACACCATGATCCGGCTGACTACGCAGCTATGGAAGCCAAGCTGGTGGAGCGGCTCGCATCCCAAGTAGGCACACAGCCTGTCGACGGGGTCGGCTTCTCGATGGGGTCACGCACTCTGTTGGTCATGGCGGCCATGGCGCCGGAACGCTTCGGACGTCTAGTGGTTTCCGGCGTTGGGAATAACCTGTTTGAACGAGACAAGGAGCAAGCCGAGCGCATAACACGCGGAATCACCGGCGAATCCGACCCCGATGACGTGCATGCGCAGGCGTTCGCCCGCTACGCCGCCGAACCTGACCAGGACGGCCAAGCTCTAGCCGCTTTCATGCGTCGCAAACATGCGCCACTCGGACAAGCTGAGTTTGCGCGTATTACTCATCCGGTGCGAGTGGTGCTCGGCAGTGAGGACTTTGCTGGCCCCGCGGATCCGTTGCTGGAAGCTCTGGCAAGTGCTTCCTTCACCGAATTGCGTGGCTGCGACCATTTCGCTACGCCAAAAAACTTCGGCTTTATTGACGCCGTAATGGACCATCTTGAGGTCTTCTGAGAGGCCGTCCGAGAGGCCTTCTGGGAACCTAAGAGAGTTACGAGTCCCGATTAGCCCCGGTGTTATCGGACCCAGAGCTGCCGGGATCGTCGGCGTACGCGCCGGACTACTCAGACTCTGATATTTCCGATTCAGACATCTCCGATTCAGACATTTCCGATCTTGATATCTCAGATCCGGGCATCTCAGACTCCGTGCCGAGCATTTGCGATTCGATTAGCTCATGGCGCTCGATGTAGGTGGACACGAAGGCCTGGACAGTCGCCGCGGCGGGCACAGCCAGCAGTGCTCCCACAGAGCCCAGCAGTGCGGCACCGACCAACACCGCGCCGAAAGCCACCGCTGGATGGATGTTCATGGTCCGGGCAGTGATCCGGGGCGACAGAAAATAATTCTCAACCTGCTGGTATCCCAGAACCACCAAGAGCACCCAGATGGCGGACAAAGGCCTATCGAGCAGCGCTATCAGCAGCGGCAACAAGCCCGCCAAATAGGTGCCCACGACCGGCACGAACTGCGACAGCACACCCACCCACATCGCCAAGGGAAGCGGGAAGGGCACACCGATGAGGGCAAACGCAGCCCAGTGCACCAAGAACGCCAAGAGGCCCAACAGCGTGCGGGAATAGATGTAGCCACCGGTCTTGTCGATAGCCAACTCCCAGCCGCGCAGCACAAGCGCCTGCCGGCGCGGACTCAGCGCTGAACACACCAAGCGCCTCAGCCGAGGACCATCAGCTACGAGATAGAACGTGAACAGCGCCACTGTCAACAACTGCACTGCCAGGTTCACTGCTGTTGAGCCGACTGACACCAGGTTGCTTGCCACGTCGCCGAGCAGTGATGCAGCACCGCCGCCCGTGCTGAATTGGGCCCGCAGGTCGTTTGTGTTGAGCTGAATGCCAAACTGCTCATCCGCCCATCGCTCAATGTCAACTAGGTAACCGGGGGCTGCGTCGATGAGCTTGAGAATCTGATCAGCCAGCACTGAAGCCATGGCCGCCCCGAAACCGGCAGCTAGAAGTACAAATGTTCCGAATACAGCGGCTGTGCCGAGTCCACGTTTCCAACCCCTGCGAGCCAGCCAATTCACCGCCGGTTCCATGGCAAACGACAAAAACAAGGACACGAGCAAGACCACCAACAGGCCGCGCAGTCTGTCCAGCAGCCACGCTGCCGTCGCAAGTCCCACCACTCCGGCCAATGCCAGACCAATGGCGCGCGGTACCCAGCGCGGCATCTGATCCCGCGTCGGCAACTCCGGCTCGGCTCTGCGCCGAGCTTCAGATGACACGCGCCGCCTCCTGTGAGACACCCCGCTGTGAGGCGCCCTCCTGTAAGGCACTCTCCTGCGAGGCGCCCGCCTGTGAAGCTCCGAGCGCGTCCACGATTGCACCGTGAATTAGCCCGTTGCTAGCTACGCCGCTTCTGTTGGTGTAATCGGGCTGTCCCGTGGTGTCAGTAAAGACCCCGCCTGATTCAGCCAGGATGACCGGCATGGGCGCAAGATCCCAGATCTCACACACTGGGTCAATCATGGCCTCAGCTTGACCGGTGGCCACCAAAAAGTAGCCATAGGCGTCGCCCCAGGTGCGCATCATCGCACCACCGTGAAGCAGCCTCTCAAACTGGTCACCCGCGAAGGTGTTGTAGTCGGAGGTGTTTACAAGCGCGCCGCGCAGATCAGGATGATTACTGACCAAACTGCGATGGTCACCGAGCCAACATCCAGTGCCCCGGCCAGCAGCGAGCGTGTGGCCGAGCACTGGCAGGTCGATTACGCCCACCAGAGGTCCATGCGCGTCTACCAGCGCCACGAGGGTCGCATACAGCGGGACTCCTCGGACAAAACCACGGGTCCCATCAATCGGGTCCACAATCCACGTACGCCCATTCGGCACTATTGCGCCACCCTGTTCTTCACCAAAGATGGCGTCATCGGGAAACAGCTCGCCTATCCGATCTCGCACGAGTCGTTCTGCGGCTCTATCTGCCTCGGTTACTTCGGTTCCGTCTCGCTTCCAGGTGACACCCAGATCGCGTCGGCCGAACCACTGCAGTGTGAGCGATCCCGCTTCTGCAGCGATTTCACGAGCTGTTGCGATCAGTCCTTCGGTTGCGTTCGGTGGATACTCAAACGGCGGCACGCCGGGCTGATTGCTCACTCGCTGCGCTCGGCGGACTGCCACGGCAATCGGCGGGGTCGCAGCCTGCCCAATGACTGCCTACCCAACGATTGCCTACCCAGTGAGTGCCTACTGCCTAGCTGACCGCTGGCTGACTCGGCGTCTGTTTGGTTCAGTGGGAACGTCAACACAGGTACAGGCAACTGACGCGCTATCCGTTCTGATGGCAGCAGTGCCAAGCGTGAGGCACCCGCTGGTGGACGCGGAGCAAACAACACCACCAAGTCCGCTTGATGTTGGCTGCGCGAGCGCACAACCGCGCCTGTGAAGCTCTCGTTGCGCAATGATCGAAACTCAAAGTCAACGTCGCGGCTACCGCACAGCTCCCCAATTTTGGTGGCGTGAGGCTCATCTCGCTCTCCGGGCATCAGCACCACCAGCGAGGCACGCCAGCGCGCTGCTTGGTCAATCAACCACTCGGGCATTTGCACCGCTGTCGGTGCCGCCACGAGCACGCGATGGGGTGGCTCAAACTCATCTGGGACGTTGCCGTTCTCCTGTTCCGTGGACGACCAGCCGCGCAAGTCGCGGGCTACCAGCAGAGGTCCGACCAGCTCAAACAGCACAACCGCGCCCAGCACCACGGTGGCGGCCTCTGCGCCCGGATCACCGAGCCTCTCCGATGCCAGAACAGCCAAGCCCACAGCCACACCGGCCTGCGGTGTCAGGTTGACACCTAGCCGCAACGACATGCGCCACCCCAGACCCCCCACCAAGCCGCCGCCGAGACCCCCCACGATCTTGGCTACGACGCGCACAACGATGTAGGCCAGGCCGACCAGGCCGACCTTGGGCACATCGGAGAGATGAATTGAAGCGCCCGCAAGAGCGAAGAACAGCAAATACAAAGGCTGCTCAATGGTCTTGATAGTCCGGAACAGTCTCACCGAGAACGACTGCGGCGACACAGTTGCAGCGGTGGCACCAGCTACCAGCGCGGCCAGTGGCAACGAAATGTCCAGCCAGCCCGAAATAGTCCAGCCGATCACGATGTGTACCAGCACGAACAGCAGCAGCTCGCCAGAGGTTTCGATCTGGAAGCCGAGCCTGGATATGAACCATCCGCCCGCCAGCCCCAGCACGGCACCGCCGATGCCTAACTGAATGAAATCCACCACCGCGCTGCTGATGTCGGCAGCCTCATCGGAAAGCAGCAGAGCAATAGGCAGCACAGCCGCAAAAGTGGTGGTTGCCAGCGCGTCGGACACCGCATGTGTGCCAACGATGCCCGTGGGATAGCTACCACGCGCTCGCGCTGTGCTCACGATGTGAGCAATCGTCATGGGAGCGCCTGCACCTGCGAGCGCTCCGAGCACCAGCGCTACTGGACGGTCGGCCCCCAACTGGCTGGTCACCCAATAGACCGCAACCGCGCTTAGCGCAAACTGCACCACACCCGTCGTCAGCGTCCAGCGGGCGGCACGCAGCGCGCGCACAGAGACACGCTCGCCGATCACGAACATGAGCACCGCCAACGCCACTTCGGTGACCGGGCGAAGAGCATTCAGTGACGGTTCGTCAATGAGGCTCATAAAGGGCGGCCCGGATGGACCCAGCAAGGCGCCCACAATCAGGAAGGCCACCAGCTCAGGTAGGTGATGGCGTGCCAACAAGCGGCTAGCCAAGTACGCCAGCCAAGCCAGGATTGCGAAGGCGACGAGCGTGTCGTTCATCGCTGGCAGGCCTCGCATGCGGTCTTGGAGACCGAGTCGGCCGCCGAGTCGGCCGCCGAGTCAAACACGGAGTCGGCCAATGGGCCAACTACCGAGTGCTGAAGCGTATGTTCCTGCAGCGACCTGCGACTCAGGTCTCGCTGCGGGGGACGGGCTAGCTGAGGGCTCAGATAACTAGGCGTCAGCCACGACCGGTTCGAAGTTCGGATCCCGCCGCTCAACGAAGCTCTGGACGCCCTCTTTGAAGTCTGGGCGCCGAAGCGACTCAGCCATGATCGCATTCGATTCCTCAAGGGCATCGGAGCGGGCCTGGTCAAGCTGACCCCACACCTGTCGCTTGATCTGAGCCATTGACCAGGGCGCGCTATAGCGGCCAAGGTCACGGGCGTAGCTAACCGCCTCCGTAACCAATTCCTCGGCGGGATAAACCCGGCTGACGACGCCCATGTCTTTGGCTTCGGAAGCCAAGAAGACCCGACCCGACATGAGGATGTCCAACGCGTGGGAGGGGCCCACGACGCGGGGCAACATCCACGACACACCATGCTCGGCAATGAGGCCTCGGCGAGCAAACGCACTAGTGAACTTGGCTCCCTCGGCAGCGAAGCGGACATCGCACATCATCGCGTGAACGAAGCCCAGACCCGCGCATGCTCCGTTGATCGCTGCCACTACCGGCTTAGGGATGCTCAAGGCATAGTCATGGCGCTCTGCACGCAGTCGCGGCACCTCTTGGCCGCTGGCCGCACCATCGCCGCTAGAAATCCCCTGCAAGTTGTCCATGTCGGCACCGGCACAGAACCCACGACCCGCTCCGGTCACAACAATGGCGCGCACATCAGAGTCGGCTGCCGCGCGGTCAAGGGCATCAAAATAGCCCGTGCCCAGTTGGCCAGTCCAAGCGTTCAGCCGTTCGGGTCGGTTCAGCGTGATGACGGCTACACCGTCGTCTAGGTCATAGAGCACACTGTCATTGCCATCTACAACGGCCTCGCCGCTGGGATTATCGGTTGTTTCGCTATCGCTCACTTGGCCCTCCTTGAAGACACCGCTGGTTGCTGGCGCCGCTCAGGGCAACACTAGTCGCACTGGGCTAGGCGGGGCCGAGGTTCAAGCGAGCTTCAAGGGCGTGCGAGTTCCTCCACCGTCACTGTGTCCATGGTGTCACCAACTGCTATGGACAGAGCCACGTCCATGCCCTCACTTACGTAGCCGAACAAGTTGTAGGCAGGCTGGAGCTTGCTGCGACAGTCGTCAATGCAGATGAAGAACTGGCTGCCGTTGGTATCCGGCCCAGCGTTCGCCATCGCCACTGCGCCCAGCGTGTAGTCGCCCTTCACGGGTTCATCGGCGAATCGATACCCGGGACCGCCCCGACCTGACCCGTCCGGGCAGCCCCCTTGGATTACGAAGTCTGAGACGACTCGATGGAAGGTCAGCCCCGTGTAGTAGCCATCTCGCGCTAGGTGGACAAAGTTGTTCACCGTGACCGGAGCGAGTTGGGGATCCAGGTCCATGACGATGCGGCCTTTGGACGTATCAAGACTGACACGCCAAAGCGCATCAACGTTTATGTTCATTGGGGGTGCGCTAGACATGAGTCGCCGACGCTAGCGGCATCCGAGCTGTGTTCTCTTGGGGCCCAGTTTTGTTGGGACCCACGAATGTTGGGACTCGGGTCTCGTGGGCCGGGCGGGCCGACCCACGTCAGCAAAGCTCTGTCAGCCGAGTTCAGTCAGCAAAGCTCTGTCAGCAAAGCCGCCTGTCAGTCAGTAGAGCGCAGTGTTTTTCCAGCCAGCGCGCCCGTGTGCTCACCATCGCGCATGAAAACCTGCCCGTTCACCAATGTGGCCTCATATCCGGCACCTCGCTGGATGTACCTGCCCGCACCGCCAGGAAAGTCGTACACGTACTCAGGTCCCGACAGCGACAGTTGCTCTAGGTCAATGACGTTGATGTCAGCAAATCGGCCTGGCTCAAGGCGTCCTCGGTCGACCAACCCGAACAAGTCAGCGGTGTCAGATGTGATGCGGCGAACACCTTCGGGTAGCGAGAAGAACCCGTTGTCGCGCACCCAGTGGCTCAAGAAGAACGTGGGCTGGCTGGAGTCCATGATTTGCCCCACATGGGCACCGGCATCGGCCAGCCCCATCACGATGGAGTCGTGGCTCAGCATTCGCTCAATCGCGTCGAAATCCTGGTTCAGCACCGGAAGGCTCAACATCACGGTTCCATCGGAGCGATCGGTCGCGTCCAAGAAGAGCTCCACCGGTGTCATCCCGGCGGCCTCTGCTTGAGCCGCCAGCGTGCCGTCTGGACCGACCCGGTAGTTGGGGTTCAGCGCGTCCAACAGATACAGCCTGCTCAAATCAACGAGTGAGTTGACCATCCCGGTGGAGTTGGAGTTCGAAGCGTTGGCTTCGGCTACCAGAGCGGCTCGGGTTGCAGCGTCCCGAATTGCCTCCAACCGTCCAGCCACATCCAACGCGCGAAGCGATCGCCATGTCTCCCCTGCACGGTCCCAGGGCGTGCGGTGCTGGATGCCGAGCACAACGCCGATGGCCCTACAGGTGGTCTGCGGGCGCAGGTTCGCCCCGGCTGCGTTTTCGTCGGAGACATAGCCAAGTACCAGGTCGCTTATCTCAGGTTTGCGGGCGGAGTAGACGAGCCCGAACGTGGCTGGCCTACCGCTGCGTCGGGTGATCTCGCCGAGCACTTCAATCTCGTGGCGACCACCGGCAAAGTCAGGTCCAGCCGCTTCGTAGCGCGGCGCCGATTCAAACACTCCGCGACTGTGACGCCCCAACACATCGCCGAATGCGTACAGCTCATCGTCATCAGCGAACGTGCCTGGAATCGGTCGACCATCGGGCGTGCGGTGCAACAGTGTGCGTGAGGTTGAGAAGCCCAGCGCACCCGAAGCCATTGCTTCGTCAACCAGTTCGCACATGGCATCAATCTGTGCCTGCGAAGCGGGACGCTCCTCCAGGCTGTCGGGGCCCATCGTGTGCCAACGGACCGCAACGTGGCCCACCATGCCGCCGACGTTGAGGCCTTTGGGCATTGCGTCCAAAAAGGCCAGGTATTCACCGTAGGAGCGCCAGTCCCAGGGCAGACCTTGCATTATTGACTGCTTGGGGATGTCCTCAACCGACTCCATCACTTCGGCGATGTAGCCGATGTCTTCGGTCTTGACTGGTGCGAAGGTGACCCCGCAGTTACCCATCACCACCGATGTCACGCCGTGCCAGCAAGAACTTGAGCCGATCGGGTCCCAGGCCAGTTGGGCGTCCAGGTGTGTGTGTATGTCCACAAACCCTGGTGTTACGACCTTGCCAGCAGCATCAATCTCGGTACGTCCGGTTTCGGGAATCACGCCAACTGCGGTGATCCGCTCGCCATCAATGGCGACGTCGGCAACCCGCGCCTCGCTGCCCGTTCCGTCTGCTACCAAGCCGCCCCGAATAACTATGTCGTGGGCAACTGTGTTGTGGGTAACTGTGTCATGGGTAACTGTGTCGTGGGCCATCCCCCGCTCCTGCACTCGTTGCCGCGCCGCTACGCCGACTGCGCGGCGTCTGCTGCGCCGCGTCTACTGCACTGAGACTACGCCAGTGCGAGCACGCCCGCCAGCGTTACCCAACTGCGTTACCCCGTCTGTGTTGCCCAGTGTGTGTTGCCCAGTGTGTGTTGCCCAGTGTGTGTTGCCCAGTGTGTGTTGCCCAGTGTGTATTGCCCAGTGTGTATTGCTCGGTCTGTTTTGCCCAGTCTGGGCTGCCCAGACGGGATTGCCCAGACAGAGTTGCCCAGACAGGATTGCCCAGACAGGGATACCCAGTCTGTGTGGCCCAATCCGGGTGGCCCAATCCGGGTGGCCCAGTCTGTGTCACCCCGCAGCAACGTCAGCTTCGGTACTCTCGGACCATTCAGGCAATGGGAATGTCCCACGGGACCGTGACTGGAAGGCAGACTGCCATGCATCAACTTGACGCCCGCCATGTGGTGTATGACGCTTCAAACAGGGGCAACGCCTCCAGGCGCAACTCCTCTAGGGGCCGTTCCTCCAGGCGCAACTCCTCCAGGGGCCACCGTTCACGTTGGCGTGCATGTGCTACAGCGCTCGCTATCTCGATGCTGGTGAGCGCTTGTGGTCTGCTGAGCGATGACAACAACGACTCCACAACGACGACCACCTCGGCTGCGGACGCCGACGCGACGTCTCTAGTCAGCCAAACAGACCCCACCACCGTGGTGACGGCCGCACCCACCACCAGCATGGCTGGCGACAACATGAACAACGGCGAACAGTCAGGCGCCAATGTGACTGTGGAATCGAAGCTGTCCACCGCTGGTTTGTCGCCGGTGCAGATCGGCCACACGCTTCAAGACGCTCAAACTGCTGCGGGAGCGCTGTTGATCGCCGTGCCAGGCGGCACCGACGCCTGTCGCGTTTACACGATTCAGAACGGCCCCCCAGGTGTTCGGCTCTTGTCCGTGAACTCCGAAATCGTGCGCGTTGACATTGACTCCGGTCCGATCACAACCATCTCGGGCTACGGCATCGGCTCCACTCGAAGCCAAATCACCGAAGCGTTCGGCGACCGAATTGAAGACGGTCCCGGACTCTCGGCGATCCAGTACGTGCCAGTTGACGCCCCCGACGCCGACAAGCGCGTCGTGTGGGAAGTCAACGAAGCCGGTTCTGTGATCTCGCTGCGGACCGGACGCCTGCCGCATGTAACACCGAGAGTGCCCTGCGCAAACTAACTTCCAGCCAGCACTGGCTATCACTAGCTGACTCTGACTGGCTAGCTCTGACTGGCTAGCTGGACTTAGACAGCGCAGGCTTGGCCAGTCCAGTACGGGTCAGCCCAGGCGTGGCCAAAGCAGGCTGGGCCAGCCCGAGATTGGCCAGTCCAAGATTGGCCAACTACGAGGCGGCAATGTCGCCTAGGTGCTTGATCACGTCAATCCATAGCTGCGTTGAGAGTGCCAGCGAGTCGACGTCGACTCGCTCATCATTGCCGTGAAAGCGCAGCATAAAATCGTCGGCGTTGACTCTGTTGCTGAACAGCCCTGCACCATAAGCGACAGCCCCTTTCAAGCGAAAGAAGCGTGCATCGGTCGCTCCCACGATTAGCTGCGGAATCACCGGGGCTCCTGGATGCGCCTTCGCCACCAACTCGCTGAGAAGCTGCCACATCGGCGTATTGGTCGATGAGAAGCTGGCGGGATCGTCGTGGAGATGCTCGACTTCTACCTCGTCAAACATCTCGCCCAAAGCTGCTTGCAGATGCTCATCCACCGCTACCGGATCACCCGGAGCGGTGCGGATGTCAACCTCAATCTCGACCTTGTCGGGGATGATGTTCGTCTTGTTGCCGCCGCCAACCACATTCGGGCTGAACGTCGTGTGACTGCACGCGTGCAGGTGACGCGCCAAGCCCGGCGAGTCCACGGACTTGATGGCGTCGAACACGCGACCCGGATCTAGGAGCGCCTCGCGCGTCTCGTCGTCCACCAGCAGGGTTGAGACATGGTGCTGCCACATCTCGGTGAGCTGCGGCGCGGGCTGATATTCGGCAATGCGTCTCACCACTTCGGCAGCCTTGATGAGCGCATTGTCGGTGCCAAAGGGCATTGAACCGTGACCGGGGGTGCCACGCACGGTTAGACGACGCCATCCGATGCCCTTTTCGCCCGCCGCAAGCGTGACTTTTGTTCCCTGCGGAGTGTGGCTCGGCATGCCACCGAATTCGGTGAGGACATAGTCGCATTCAATGGTGTCCCAATGGTGCTCGGCCATCCATTTCGCGCCGTAGGTGCCGCCCGCCTCCTCGTCGGCGACGCCGAAGTAGATGACGTCTCCAGCGGGACGGTACCCGCTGCGTGCGATATGACGGAACGCCACTGCCATTGAGGACGTGAGGTTCAACATGTCAACGGCGCCGCGGCCCCACACTTCGCCGCCCACCAACTCGCCGCCGAAGGGGTCCCTACTCCAGCCAGCTTCGTTTACGGGCACCACATCGGTATGCCCCATCAGGCACAGCTTGGGAGCCGATGGATCGGTACCAGCAATACGCGCGACTAACGAACGGCGTCCCGGCTCAGACTCAAAGCTCTCCACCTCGCTGCCCGGACACTCAAGGAATGTCTCCAGCACGTCGCTGTTGCGCACCTCTTCGCCCGAAGCAACGGTGCCGTCGTTGACACAGGCGTTTCGAATGAGCTGCTGCAAAAGCTCCACAGTCTCATTGGTAAGAGTCGGATCGGTGTGTAGCAGGTCACCCATAGAAACGATGCTACGTCAGCACCGATACCCATACCTGTAAGTCACGCGGCGCACCTGTGTCACCTGCATACCTGTGTCGCCTGCATACCTGTGTCAGCCAACTGTGTCAGCCAACCGTGCCAACCAGCCGTGCCATCTAGCCGTGCTGAGCATGTACCGCCGCGGCTACCGTTTGGGCGATGAACTCAGGCGATGAACTCAGGCGATGAACGCGACTATAGACCTCGATTCGTTTCGAACTGAGGCCGCAGCGTTCATTGCTGAGGCTCACCGAGCAGGCTTGGCGTGTCCTGCCTACGGCGCCATCCTGGCGCCGGAGCTGCACGAGCAAGCCCGTACATGGCAGCGGCACTGTTTTGATAGCCGATGGGCTGGCCTGCACTGGCCAACCGAAGTTGGCGGACTGGGTCTGAGTCGGGCCCACACTGCGGCGTGGATGGAAGAGTGCGAACGCGCGAGCGTCGCTCCCTACCTGAATCTGCAAGGCATAGTGCTGGCAGGCGAAGCGATCATGCGCGCTGGAACTGCCAACCAACGCAGCCGATTGTTGCGCCCAACTCTGACTGGTGAGTTGTTGTGGTGTCAGCTCTTCAGCGAACCCGGTGCCGGTTCGGATCTGGGCGGTCTCACCACAAGCGCTGTGGCTGATGGCAACCGCTTCGTTCTGAACGGACAAAAGGTGTGGTCATCAAACGCGCAGTTCGCTGAATACGGCATTTTGATGGCTCGCACAGAACCCGATGCCCCTAAACACCGTGGAATCAGCTTCTTCCTGCTTGATATGACACTTCCAGGAATAGAGGTTCGCCCCATTCGGCAGATGACCGGCGACAGCGAATTCTGCGAAGTGTTCTTTGATGATGTAGCCATGCCCGCAGAAGCTCTGCTGGGTACCCGAGGAGGTGGCTGGGGCGTGGCCATGGCCGTGCTCGAAGACGAGCGTGGTGGCAGTGGTGCCGCTGGCGTGATCAGCCTTCGTAAACGGCTCACGCAGATGGTCTCATCAGTGGGAGATGCCGGGCCACTAGGCCGCCAGTCGCTAGCCGATTTGTATGCCCGCGGCGGTGCGTTAGCCGCTCTCATGGAACTGCACGGTGCCGAGCCCCAAATGGCTCCCGTAACCAAACTCGCCAACAGCGAACTCGGATATGACGAAGCCTCTACTGGAATCAGCCTGAATGGGGCGCAGGCGATGCTCGCCTCCGGTCTCCCCGACTCCTCCGACGCTGTGCAGCGCTTACTGTATGCACCGGGCATGCGCATCGCCGGTGGTAGCAGTGAGATCCAGCGCAACATTATCGGCGAGCGAGTACTAGGCCTGCCCCGCGAGCCCTCCCCTTAGGGCCTGATTAAGTTCCCTGATTAGAGTCCCTGATTGGGGTCCCAGTCCGCAGCAAGACAGTCCACAGCGACACACCCTCCACAGCAACACAGTCCGCCAACAAACAGTCAGCTACTAGACAACACTCTGCCGTAACGAAATGGCTGTAACGAAATGGCCGCAACGAAATGGATGTAACGAAACGGCTGTAACGAAATGGCCGCAACGAAATGGGGTAATGCCATGTCCGTGAAGTTCTGCTGGTTCAACCTGATGCCGTGGCCCGATTTGCCGGACGACTTCAAGACAGAACACCGATCCGTTTGGGTGGATATTGACGGGTCGCTGTTTGATCCTGAGCGTGCCAACGGCGTCTACCACGAGTACATGGACCAGCTCGAGTTCGCCGATGAGCTCGGCTTCGACGGTATCGGCGTCAACGAGCATCACCAAAACGGCTACGGCATCATGCCCAGCCCCAACATCATCGCAGCGGGGCTGGCTCGGAGAACCTCACAGGCTGCGATCTGCGTGATCGGAAACTCGATTGCTCTGTACAACCCGCCCCACCGAGTAGCCGAAGAGTTCGCGATGCTGGACTGCATCAGCGGCGGTCGACTCGTGGCGGGATTCCCGGTGGGCACTCCAATGGACACCAATTTCACTTACGGTCAGATTCCCGCACTTACACGCGAGAAATACTACGAAGCGCACGATTTGATCATGGAGGCTTGGACCAACCCGGACGTGTTTGCGTTCGACGGCAAATACACCCAGTTGCGCTACGTGAACTGCTGGCCAAAGCCGATCCAGCAGCCTCATCCGCCGATCTACATACCTGGCGGTGGCTCAATTGAGACGTGGGACTTCTGTCTCAAGAACGACTACAACTACTCCTATCTGAGTTTCAATGGTTACCTGGCTGGCCAGTCGCTGATGGATGGCTATTGGAACCGTGTCAACGAACTTGACAAAACCATGTCTCCCGGGCGCGCCGGTTTTGCGCAGATCATCTGCACCGCAGCAACCGATGCCGAAGCGGAAGAGCTTTACAGCGAGCACATGCTCTACTTCTTCAACCGCTGCTTGCACGTGTTTCCGGGCTTTGCTGACCCGCCCGGCTACCGAACCGTAAAAACCATCCAGGCAGGCAAGCTCGACCAGTTCCGCAAGGAAAACCAGGAACTGTTCAAAAGACTGACCTGGAAGGACCTTGTCGAAGGCGGCTACGTAATTGCAGGCTCGCCCGACACGGTGAGCGAGCGCATGGAGGACATGATTCGCCGCCTGCGTGTCGGCACCGTGTTTTGTCTGCTGCATATGGGGAACATGCCCGACTGGAAGACTCGCTACTCCAGTCAGCTCTTCGCGGAAAAGGTGATGCCAGGCCTGCGCGACATTTGGGGCGATGAGTTCGCTGATGCCGAAGACTGGTGGTGTAAGCCGATGGCCGAGCGTGTGCAGCCCGAACACACAATGGCCGATGCCCGGCGCTACCCCGAAGCGCCCCGGGACGCGCTGGCATGAGCACGACCCAAATGGCGCCTACACCGGCAGCAACAACAGATCTGTTTGAAGAGATAGTCGTAACGACTCGACGTTGTGTAACTGCTCCAGTGCGCGTCTATGAACCCGACAGCCTCGCCAACGCAGCCAGCCCACTCAGCCCCGCCAGCCCCGCCAGCACGGCTAATTCTGGCGCGACTGCGACAGTGCTGGCGCTGCACGGTGCCGGCGGCTGGTTGGCCGACGAGCCGGTGCTCAACGGCCTGGCAGCGGCGGGCTTTCGAGTGGTGGCGCCAGTGTGGCCCGCCTGGAGCGAACACGAAGACGAAGACCGCTTGTCTGACATGAACGACTTCGCGCTGCACGGCTGGGACGTGGCCACCGAACTGGGCTTGCTAGAACCCTCCAACGCCGGTGCGTTACACCTTGTGGGCCACTCGATGGGCGGCATGATCGCCGCAGAGATGGCGGCCCTGGCGCCCCAGTCGGTTGGCCGCATGGCGTTGCTGTGCCCTGCAGGTATGTGGCTTGACGAACACCCAATTCCTGACATTTTCGCCATGCTCCCCTACCAGTTGGCCGAAGTTCTCTTCGCAAGCCCCGATGTTGGCGAGGAGGTGCTGACCGGAGGTGCGGACTTTTCCGACAACGAGACGTTGACTCGTTTCATGGTTGCACGCGCTCGCCAGCAGGGAATGGCTGGCAAGATTCTGTTTCCTATCCCGAACCGACGATTTTCGCAGCGGGCATATCGAGTAACGGTGCCTACACTGCTCGTGTGGGGCCGTCAGGACCGGCTGATTCCGCCTGTCTATGCGCAGGAATGGCGCACGGCATTGCCGGAGTCCACAGTTGAGTTGGTCGAGGGTGCCGGACACATGTTGCCCTACGAACAGCCTGCGGCTGTGGTAGCGGCCGTTGCTGGCCACTTCGGGAGCCCACCGTCTACCTAGCTGCTACCTAGCTGACAGCGGCGCGGGGGGCATAACACCTCGGCAAGTCAGCGTTATGTTGAGCCTAGATTTGGCCTAGATTTGGCCTAAATCTCGCGTGTATCCGCCGTAAACGATGCCACGGCGTCCGCGCTGTAGGCCATCGGAATCAGTTCACATTCCAACCACGCCTGGCGCTGGTCAAGGTCGTGACCGCTGCCGCGCACACCCGAAACTCCGTGGGGCACAACCCAGCCCGAGTTGTCCCAGTCTCCAAGATCAAACGCATAACGAGCAACCGAACCGTGGACGGCACGTTCACCTGTCTCGGGCGCGGTGCCGCCCTGGCGAACGGTGTCACCATCGCCGCTGCAGCCGTCAACTGGTGGATGCAAATGTCTTGCCGCCGACACTGCCGAAGCGAGCGGGTGCGGCGATGCCATTCGATGCACCCGACCCCATGACCATGATGATGGATCCTCGCCTAGCCGCTGCGTCAGTTCGGCGGCGGTCTCGTCCACGCAAGCGCTGACAGCCATGCGCAATCCGATGAGATTGTCCAGTCCCGGCACCACATCCAGATTTCGCTCACACAACATGCGCTTGGCCGACCCTGCTGCCATGCGTCCGGCCTCGGCGGCAGGCGGCCACCCTGCGGCGCCTAGCTCGGCGCCAGCTATGCCCATCCGTTCAACAACTGCCTCAATCAGTCGTCGTTTGATGACGGCATAAATCGTTGCTGGTGCCGAATCGGCGGTCACGCGATGGTCCCAGTCGGCCAACATGTCCAGCAGTTGGTGCGAGAGTTCATGGCCGCATTCGACCGCGTATTCGTCAATTAGGCTGAGCACCTTGGGGGCCACTAGTGAGGTCACGTCGCTATGTACTGCACTCATGTCAGCTACTACGGCGTTAGTCATGGGTGCCAACAGCTCGCAGATGCGGTCGTGTCGGCTGGGGCCGCCGAAGTCCAGTGAGATGTAGGGCCCGCCGTCGGCAGTTCGGTTATTGGCCGTTACCAGGAAACCCCGTTCCGGGTTTGTCCACTGGGGTAGATCCTCAAATGGCACAGGCGCCAGACTGTCCCATGCAAACTCGTTCGTGCCCGGCACCGGTGTCCAACGGTTCGCCGGAGGGCGCTCCACTACGCGGCCTCTGATCTTGAATGCGATCTCGCCGGACCGATCCGCCGCTAACAGGTTGTTGACCGGTAGCACCCACGGACGTACCGCTTCAATCAGTTCGGCTGTGGTGCCTGCGAGCAGCATCGGCCACAGAGCATCCAGCGTTGTGTCGGGCCCGAACATGGCGGTCCATTGCATCGAGAGCGCAACACCGTCCGTTGGATCGCCAAGCACAACCGGACCCCGGGGTGTTGAGCCACAAAGAACCTCCACAGTGCCCTCGTTGCGGATGTGAAGCTCCTGGGTTCGCCATGTTGAATCCAGAGGCGAGTCAGGCTCGAAGCGCTCTACGAACACGTCGGTGTCGTCGCACATTCCGTGAGTTATTGCCCAGGCCACTTCGGCGTTGTGTCCGAAGTGCGGGAAGCCTGGCACGCCCGGAAACCCCAAACCGATTGCATCGAACTCGTCGCAGCGCAGGTGGCACTGGTGATACACGTTCGGGAACTCAATGCCGCGGTGCGGGTCCCCGGCCAGTAGCGGTTTGCCGCTGGCTGTGCGCTCCCCGCTGAGTGCCCACGAATTGGACGCTCCGTCGGAGTCCATAGCCGCCGCTAGTGCTGCCATATCGGCCGCATGTGCATCTAGTACTTGAGCAGCTTCTGCTAGCAGATCGGGGCGCGGATGAGCACCTGACAAACTGGCACCTGGCAAACTGGCACCTGGCAAATTGGCACCTGACACCATGGCTGTGTCGGCTTCGATGTCACCGACTGTGGCCATTACAGCTTCGGGCCCCGCTTGCACGAGGACGCGCCCACGCCACAGTTTGCGGGTGAGCGTGCCCATAAAGATGTGTCGCAGCTTGTACACGGCTACGCAGTGCCACGGCTGCCAGGGTTCGGGCGGTGCCGGATGGTGCTCAAACTCAGCGGGCAACGCATCGCCATGTTCGGCTAGCCAGCGATTGACGCCCCGGGCGTAGGACTCGCATATTTCTTGTGTGCTGCTAGCGAGAGCCGCGTAGTCAGCTTGGGCAATCGCGGCAAGACCAAGCCGGCGAAAGAACGCGTCCTCGCGAGCGCCAGCCATTCCGACCACCTCCGCCCAGCGACCTAGAGCCCGGCACCGGTCCCATTCCATCTGCCAAATCCGGTCGGCTGCCGCTACCCAGCCCTGAGCTGCGAAAGCGGACTGCGAAGAGTCGGCTTCGATGTGAGCGATGCCCCAAGTGTCGCGGCGCACGGTCGCTCCCAATGGGCGCTGTGTGCCTCCCGACTGTGCCCGTCCGCTATGGGAGGTTCCGCCATCGTTCGAGTCGCTGCCACCGATCATGGCGGCAAAGCTAGGACCTCAATCGGCCCTGTGTTTGCCTTGCACTGCGTTTTCTTTGCACTGCTATTGCCCCAGCATTGCGTTGAACATTCTGCGCTTGCCGCTGCCACAGCATCGCAGCCACAACGCCGCTCTTGTCACTCCAGGCTGGCAACGCTGCGAACTCTACGGCTAGAACGCTGCCGCTAATGCGCCAGCTAGATCCGGATGTTCAAATCGGAAACTGCTTTCGTTGAGAGTGTTGGGCAGCACGCGCGTTGAGTCCAACAGCAGCGCTTGGCCCATCTCCCCCAGCGCGGCCCGAATAGCAAACGCGGGTGCTGGCACGATGGCCGGACGTCGTAGCTGGGCGCTGAGAGCCCGCTGAAAGTCCCTTTGACGTACAGGATTGGGAGAAGTCAGGTTTACCGCTCCACTTACAGTGCTGTCGATGAGATGACGGATGGCGCGCACTTCATCATCAAGGCTTATCCAACTCCACCACTGCTTACCGTTGCCAAGAGGACCGCCCGCACAGAGCCGCGTGATTTTGGCCATACGCACAAGAGCTTCGGCCCCGCGGCCCACCACGAGACCGGTTCGGATGCGCACGAGGCGCACACCTGCATCGCCGATCGGTACCGCTGCGCGTTCCCAGCGCCTACAAACATCAGCCAGGAAGCCGTCGCCGGGCAGTGACCCCTCGTTGAGTTCCTCGTCTCCCCGACTGCCGTAGAAGCCAATCGCGGAGCCGCTAATGAAAACATCCGGCTTGGCGTCTAGTTCGCGGACGACCCCAGCCAGCAGCTTGGTGGAGTCAACGCGGCTGGACATGATCGCCGCCTTGCTTGCTGTTGTCCACCGTCCGCCAATGCTCTCGCCAGCCAGGTGGACAATGGCGTCCATGCCTTCAAGCGCTGCTGCGTTGATGCTCCCAGCAGCGACGTCCCACTCAACTATCTGGGGCACTCTCTGAGGAGCATCTGTCTCAGGGCCATCTGTCTCGGGGGCATCTGTCTTGGGAGCCCCAGTCTTGGGGTCCTCAGTCTGGGGGGCGTCAGTGAAGGCGTCGGTAGCGTCGCCACCTGATTCTCCGAGACTGCCCGGTGAGCTGGCTGATCTAGACGGGTTAACCGGGTCTGGTCGCCGAGAGATTCCAACCACCTCGTGTCCGTCGGCCTGCAGGCTGGCGGCGAGCGCTGAGCCGATCAGCCCTCGAATTCCCGTAATCGCTACTCGCAACTGACTCATCCCCTCAAGCTAGGACCGCTCTCCACACACTAAGACCGCGTGAGGTGCGGGTACATATCAGTTATCGCAACTCGCGTGTCGCCAGTCGTGAGTTACCCAGCCTCACAATCGGCTCACGCTGTTCACGCGAGTCATGCTGCTCATGCTGCTCATGCTGTGTCAGGGTGACCTAAGTCACCGCGCCGAAGTCGTGTTGCTCGGTCCTTAGCGGCCGACGAAGTTCCCGGGGCGGCGTTCGGCTACCGCTCGCATTCCTTCTCGGGCGTCTTCGGTGCCCGAAAGGCGAAGCTGTTCGGCTGCTTCGTGTTGTGTGATCTCGCGAACTTTGTCGCCTAGCCCGCGCCTCAGTGTGGCCTTGATCGATCGCACCGCCAGCGGCGCATTGGCACCTATCTCGCGGGCAAGCTCAATAGCGCGGTCGCGTACTTGGTCTGCGGGCACGCACTCGTCGGCTAAGCCCAGCTCGACCGCTTCGTCGCCTTTGTAGCGCTTGGCTCCCAAGAGAATCTTCGCCGCCCGTTCAGGGCCGACCAGTGCGGGCATAGTCACACTCAAGCCGAAGCCCTGGTGAATGCCCAGCGACGCGAAGTTGGCACAAAATCTGGCTTCAGGACAAGTAACACGAATGTCGGGCACCATCGCCAGCCCCAACCCGCCGCCGATGGCTGGCCCGTGGATGGCGCCCACGATTGGCAACGTCACGTCAAAGAGCCGACCCGAACCTTGGTAGAGCTGCAATGTGGCGCTGCCGCCCACCTTTTCGTCGGCTCCACCGCCAACTCCCTCGCCTCCCAAGTCGGCACCCGCGCAGAACGAACGGCCTTCGGCCACCAATACAGCGCAGCTAATGCTCATGTCGCCTTCTAGCTCATCCATGGCATCGGCGATGTCGTGTACTTGGCGGTAGCTCAGAAAATTGTGAGGAGGGCGATCCATGATGACCATCCCGACTCGTCCGTCTCGTTCGACTCTCAGTCCCTCTCTTATGAAGCCTTCTCTGAATCCTTCGGCCATCGTTTCGCCTCCCGTAGTGCTGCGTTGTTGACCAGTCTGTTGTCCAGCCTGTGGGCCAGTCTCGGTTCGCCGGTTTCGGCTTGCCTGTTTTTTGGCCCAGCGGCTCACGCTAGTGGCCACCGAACTAGCGTGACCTCACGAGTCTCGCGAGTCTCGGATGCAGGGTTTAGGGGGGCCGTCGACAAGGCGGCCAGCCAACCCTTCAGCCACCCGGCCCTACTAGCAGCCCTACTAGCAGCTAGTCCTATTGGCCCCCATCGGCCCCCGTTAGCCCCCATTTGGCCATCGGCGCCACTACCAACCAGCCCGCCTACCACCCACAGCCACCCAGCCGTTTTATATGAACCGTTCTTCAGGACGCAGCCATGAGAACACAACCATGAGGAGACAAACATGAGAACCACAACCGTGAGGACGCAGCCATGACCCAAGCCCACGTTGCCGAACCAACCGAAGCTGTAGACGCAGCCCGCGCAGGCGAAACCACCGAAGCAGCCACAGAGACCTCGGCGCATGTTCGAGGTGCGTCAATCAACTGGGATGAGCTGCTCGGCCGCCTGCAAGCCGTGTTGCGGCTGCGCACCACGCCTATCGGCATGAAGCTGTTTGAGACAGTTGAAGCAATGAGCGCTGTGCCTCGGGTGCGCCGTCCCAACGCCATACACACCACCGATCAGATTGTGGGTATGGCGTGCCGACTGAACTGGACGGTAGGTGTCACCATGGACGATCTTGTGGGTGCCCAGTGCGGCGCAGTCATCGGACTGCACCCACAGGACGACAAGTGGCTTTCGGGCGACCGCATGGCCGGTGTGTGGTTCGAGACGCTGGAGGACGCCTCGGCGCACCAGCACGCCATGGATGTGGTGCCTTATGGCAGCTATGAGGCCATGGTCGTGTCGCCGTTGTCCTCTAAGCGCCTTGATCCGCCCGACATCTGCATGATTTACGCCACACCAGCCCAGATGATCATCCTGATCAACGGTCTGCAGTGGCGTGGCTACAAGAAGATGGAGTGGGGCTGCGTGGGCGAATCGGCGTGCGCAGACTCGTGGGGGCGTGCCCTGCGCACGGGAGAGCCGAGCGTGTCCATACCGTGCTTCGCCGAGCGGCGATATGGCGGCGTGATGGAGGACGAACTGTTGATTGCTTTGACTCCCGCCGATCTGGTGATAGCGGTGGAAGGCATGGAGGCGCTAGCTGGCAACGGTCTGCGCTACCCAATTCCGCCGTACGGCATTCAGACCGACGCAAGAGCTGGCCTAGGCGCCAGCTACGACTGACTACGACTAGCTACGACTGACGACGACTGAGGCTGGCGTGAGACTGGCGTGTGAGAAAGGCTTATGAGACGTGCTTGTGAAACAGGCTGGCAGTGCAACAGGAGCCATGCTGTCAACTGCGCTAGCCACGTACCAGTCGCCAGTCGGCTGCATAAGAGCTGCAGAAAATTGCAAGTCATTGCATATCGTGTCATACGAGCAAAACCGCCAAACAAGACATACCAACTAGACCCAAAAAAGAGCAAGACCTACACAGAGAGACAGACGAGAAGCGAGGACGACATGACACTTAAGTTGACGAAGGCCGGTTTTGACCTCGGCATAGTCACGACCAACGGCGACGAAATGCTCGCCTTCTACCGTGACGTGCTGGGGCTCAAGTTTGAAGCGACGATCAACATGGAGAACGTCGGCATCGCACAGATGCACCGCCTATGGGCCAACGAGAGCTTGCTCAAACTGGTGGTGCCCGTAGCCGATGTGCCAACCGGTGCAGGCGGTGGTATCAACGGTGCCACCGGCCTGCGCTATTTCACATTCCGAGTCGGCAACTTCGACGAAGTGATTACGGCTTGCGAAAACGCCGGAGTCAAGATCATCTGGCCAAAGCTCGAAGCAAGGCCAGGCGTGTTCATAGCAATGGTCGCCGACCCTGACGGTAACTGGGTTGAGTTCGTAGACGGCCCCTGACAAGCAAACGGGGGCAAGCCCCCACCGCTCCCGCCCACAGCACCCAACCCCATAGCACCGAGCCCCAAAGCACCCAGGCTCAGACGCTCAGACCACACCACATACACAAAAAAACCGATCAGTCCCACACAAGGCCCGCATGCTGCCAGTATTGAGATGTTCTGTGCCTCGTGCGCGCAGCGAGGCGAGCGCAGTGGCACTTCAAGTCGGCCAGAGCGTTGGGGCCGCATTTGCGGCGTGCTGCCGTTACGGCTCGCCCGAACTTGAAGGAACTGACCTTGAAGGAAACAGCGCGGCGTGGCGTGGCGGTTTCCGTGACGGGGCAGGGTTGTCCCGCCTGGTGTTGTCGCAGGTCGCTAGTCGGTATCGGCCGTCCCGCTTCACGACTCGCCAGTTGTCGTCGTGTATGCGGTCGTGGCAGGACCAACACACGAGCGTCAAATTGTCAATCTGGGTCTTGCCGCCACACGACCAGGGAACGATGTGATGAACTTCGCACTGATCTGGCGGAGCGCCGCAACCGATGCAAGCCCCGTCGCGGGCGATGAGTGCGCGGCGTTGCGCCGCGGTAGGAGCCCGGCTAGTGGTTGTTTCATACAGCGGGGTGAGATCATCCCCGAAGATCACCATTGACAGGTCAGAGTTGCAAGCCAACCGCTGTAGCACCTGAGGCGGAATAGGGCCGGAACCAGCAATCTCCGCTAAACCGCCAGACTCGCCCAACAGCGCATCAAGGTCAGCCCGAATGACGATCTCGGCATCCGTGCGCCGAGGCACAGCGCTTCGCCCATCCGTACGCCTCAAGTTGGCTTGCGGTGAGTCTGTGCGACGACCATGGGTACGACTGACCGCATCGACGGACTTTGGGGGAATGGCAGCGAGCGAGTCTGTGCGCTGGCTGCCGTTGCGATTTGACACACTACTTGGCTGTGAACTGCCGGTACTGAGCGAGTCAGCGTTTCGCAATAGCCCGTCAAGGGCGTCGGCCATACGATGATCATGCGTTCTGACATCTGTGCTGGCGAGTACTGCTGCGCCAGCAGCGTCGCTGAGTACGGCATCACCTGCGGTTGCGCCATGTGATTTGCGCTTGAGCTGTTGCCGGTCTGTGCGGCGTAGCAGTTCAGCTTGTTGTTGCAGGCTGTGCTGTATGCGGGCACCCATCTCAGTATCAAAGCTGCCGCGCATCTGAACCGCACCATCATCGCTAGACCAGAACCGAACGTGGCGCTGCTGGCGAAGGCGGCGATGCCGCGCGGCGAGATCTTCATTGCTGAGCTGACGTGTGGTCCAGCGCTGCGCTGCTTGAGCAAACTCATCATCAGGCAAGCTCTTGGCCAACTGCACGAGCTCCGCAGAGTCTTGCACTGCTTGATGCCCAGTTTTGCGGGCAGCCTGAACCAGCTTGTCGGCATTAGAGAAACTGATTTCTCCTGCAGCTACACCGCTCCGAGCGGCAGGCAACTTGGCTAGCCCCACATCGGTACGCACCCTGCGTGCCGCATCAGAGCGCGACAGCCCACCAACCTGATTCAACAGGCCAGACCCGCCATCACCATGACGCTCGCGAGCAGCAACCGCCGACGCTGTTCTGGTTTCCCACAAATCAAGGTGAGAACGAAGTGTCTTCGCCAATCCAAGCGCCTGACGCATCTCAGCAGTAGGTGCAGCATCAACGTCATCAAGAGCGACGGTTAGGCATTCAACCGCTTGCTGCACCTGCGAGTACATAAGTCAACAGTAGTACACGCGTGTCACAAAATGGGGGATGGTTGCAGCACTGCAATTGCAGCACTGACGAGTGAACCTGCGAAGGCTTGCTCCTGGGGGCAGGACTACGAGCGTCGAACGGAAAGCGAGTCGTAAGCGCCGCTATGAGTACCGATCACCACAGCAACCGGGTGGGGCTCGTCGCCGAAGCCTGAACTGCCAACTCCCAATCAGCGCCAGGGCCCTGGTCCAACTTACGCCTTGGCTAGACGAGGGCTAGCCAGACGATTAGGTGGACATCTGTTCTTGCAATCTCTGGTAGCGGTTGGGGCGCTTCGTAGGGCTGCAAGCCGAGGTCGTCGATCACGCCCAGGATGTTGCGGGCCTGTTCTTTCGGCTCGTCGCTGCCGTCCATCGCCGCTTTGAAGGTGCGAATCGTCCGCTCGGGATAAGGAGCGTGGATGGTGTCGATGGCCTTTTCAAGTTCGTCTTGGTTCATTTCGCGTGGCGGATGATCTCGCAAGACCTCAGCGGCTCGCTGCAACCGAAGCGCAATCTTCGGTTCTAAGTTGGCCTTGTCGGCCAGGAAGTTCCATGTGCGCACGATGTCAGCTTGGGCTTGTTCCCAGGCTGCGAATGCGCCTGCGGCGCCTGCGTCATCCAACTGGCGCGGCGTGTCAAAGCTCTGCGAGGGTCGAGCATCAGCTAGGCAGGACAAGATCTCGTCGTTGATCGTCCCTCGGTCAGCCTGTCCACGCGAAGGCACAAAGCGGAACACTGGACTGGAGTGGTCCCCCACCCGAGCACAAAACACATATCCCGGCTGCTTGCCAGCGGCGCTAATGGCCATGCCGGAGCCAGAGCCCCAAGGCAGCGACTTGATCTGCTCAGCCAAGCTGGGATCGCTAAGTGCGGCCCGCAGTTCTTGGCGAAACTCCTCGCCCGAGAGCGCCCCGCGGCCAGTACTGCCCCGCTCAAACAAAGACGGGTCCCCGTTGCGAAGGCGTTCTATTTCTTCTCGTGTTTCAGCGAAGTTGATGTCTGCGACGTCAGCTTGATCGGGAATGACTGCATCTACTCCCACACTCGCCGCAGCTTGGGCAATCTTGCTATGAAGCCGCTCCTCCAGCCCCAACAGGTCATCTAGGCGACTGTCGGGCATAACACAGCGCAAGAAAACCTCATCATGGCTCGACCCGATGCGGTCGATTCGCCCGTGGCGTTGCACTAACCGCATCGGATTCCAGGGCAAGTCGTAGTTGATGATGTGTCGAGCCTGCTGCAGGTTCACGCCCTCCGCCAAGACATCGGTAGCCACCACAATGTCGTAGAGATCATCGCTGAACCCGTCGGGAGCGTCGGTGGTTCGGGGAGCGAACCCCCAGAGCACGGCTCGCTTGCCGGAACCAGAGGAACCGGTCAGGGAAGCAATGCGACCCCTGTAGTCAGCCAGGCGCCCATCTGTTTGGGTGATCTCCTCAAGGTGCTCAAACACCCATTCAACAGTGTCGGCGAAGTAGCTGAAAATCAGTACTTTGCGCCTGTCGCGCTCCGCCTGAGCGCCGATGCCCGGGCGTTTTGCTTCGGCAGCGATCGTGGCCAGCTCCTCCACCAACGCCGCCAGGTTGGGGTCGTCGGCTCGGGTCACGGTGCGAGCTTCCTGCGCAAACGATCGCGATAGCTGTCGGTCGCGGTCTACGTCGGCTCGTAGGCGTTCCACGTCGTAACCCTCGATGTCGTGGCTGGGATTGAGATTGCTGCCGAGGTGGGCGTCTCGGTGCTCTCCGTCCCAATCGTCAGAGTCGGTGGCGATCCAGTCGGCCAGTTCCTCTCCTGTAGCAACTCGGCCTTGCTGCAGCAGCGCTAGGAACGCGTCGTGGCTGTTTGCCATTCGCTCGCAGGTCTCAGCGAACGCGCAAGGAGACGACTCAAACCGCTTCAACAACGCCGACCGCAGCAACCCAGCTAGTTGCATTTCATAGTGCTCAGCCGGTTCGTGCTTGCGGTACTGCGATGGTGCATAGCGGGCCAGAGTCAGCGCATCGGTTCGCTTCGGAGTGGCCTCGGGTGTCAGCGCCTTTGCGAGCCGGTCAAAGAAGCCTGGCAGTACCGCATCCAGATCGTAGGTGACTTTCTTGACCCGAGGTGTAGGAAAAGCCACCGGGACTTGTTGCCCGCCTACGGTGACCGTGTCGTTGGAGTAGAAGCGCTTAACAAACGGGCGGCGCATCCCACGTCTGGGGATCTCGCTCAATCAGAAAGTCATCCACAACGACGGGAAACTAGCTTGGGGGTGTGGCGGAAACCAAGTCGGCTTGCTCAGAAGCCGCCGGAGACGGGCGCGTCACCATAAACGAGCTTTTGGAGCAGGCCCGCTCGCATCTCGCACGCGTCATGCCGGAAGAGCTTGCTGGACTCATGCGGGCACGCCCTGGCGAGAGTGTCAGCCAGTTGCGTGTTATTGACATTCGGCCCAGCGATGACATGGAGCGGACTGGGGTCATTGAGGGCTGTGAGCACATTGGGCAGTTGGTGTTGGAGTGGCGTATTGATCCGGACTCTGGTGCTTCGGAGGGAACCGCCGCTGACTTTGATGACCACCTAGTGATCGTGTGCAATCAGGGATACGGCTCGAGCCTCGCGGCCGCGCGTCTACAAGAGATGGGGTTTGGGCGCGCTACCGATCTAGTCGGCGGTATCGAAGGCTGGATTGAACACGGATTGCCGGTGGTGCCGCCCGGCTGATACCCAACCTTCGGCACTCGAGAGCCAGCCGCTTAGAGGCCAGCGGGTGCGGGGCGTTCACGCAGACGACTGATTAGGTCTGCCATGTACTCGTCGTCTTGCGCTCCTGGCACTACCAGTCGACCGTCGAACAACCAACTGGGTGTGGCGTAGATGCCCCACTCATTCGCCTTGACCATTGACGCCTGCAGCACCGGGCGTAGTTCGTCATTTGCGACTATTCGGCGCAGCACGTCAGGGTCTATGGCTATGTCGGAGGCCAGATCAACCAAGACCTCCGGATCGCTTACGTCTAGCTCTTCTTCCCAGTAAGCCCCGTACAGCCGGTCGTGGTAGAGCGCTGCGGCTTCGGGTGCCGCGTGCTCCACTGCTAGCGCGGCCTGGTGCGCCCTTGCGCTGTTGCGCAGAAGTTTCGGTGCGACGAAGTTGATGCCTTCGGCTTGCGCCAGTGATGCCACACGCTCGAAACCGGTGCGTAGCTCGATGCCCTCGACTGGCACCTCGGGGTGGATTTCGTAAGCCAGCCAAGTGATGTCAAGGTCGTGACGCTGTGCTAGCTGGACCGCCCGGGCCCGTGCCAAATGGCACCACGGTCACAGGTAGTCCGACCAAACCAGCACGGACATCGGCATCGGTGTAGTCACGGCTCGCACCTCCTCCGAACATTCTCGCACACTCGGCCCGCTACGACCCCAAGCGACATGACCTGAGGCGGCGGGGTAGTTTGCCGCGCATGGACTTCACGATCCCGTCTGACATCGCTGCGTTGCTTGACGACCTGGACACCTTCATCGAAGACGTCATCAAGCCCATCGAGAACGAAAACGACAACATCCGATTCTTTGACCATCGCCGAGAAGACTCGCGCACCGACTGGGAGCGAGACGGCTTGCCAAACGCCGAATGGGAAGCCCTTCTGGGGCGCATGCGCATCGAAGCCGACCAAGCCGGATTCCTGCGCTGGCATCTGCCCAAGCGCTTCGGCGGCAGCGATGGCACCAACTTGGGTATGGCCATCATCCGCGAACATCTGGCCCGCCGCGGCCTAGGCCTACACAACGACCTGCAGAACGAGAACTCGATAATCGGCAACTTCCCGACGGTGCTGATGATGGAGCGCTACGGGTCAGCGGCCCAGCAGGAATACTGGATCCCCAAGATGCTTGAGGGCACAGCACGAATCGGTTTTGGACTGACCGAACCGTTGCACGGCTCCGATGCCACTTGGATGGAAACCACCGCTGTGCGCGACGGCGACGAGTGGGTCATCAACGGCGAGAAGTACTGGAACACGGGCCTGCACCACGCCACCCACGACTACATATTCGCCCGCACCTCCGGGAATCCCGGCGAGGGGCACGGCATCACGTGTTTCATCGTGCCGGTGGAAGCGCCGGGCTTCGCTGTCGAGAAGTTCATGTGGACTTTCAACATGCCGACCGACCACGCCCACGTCCGACTGAGCGATGTGCGGGTAAGCAACGACGACATCTTGGGCGCCGAGGGCCGAGGGCTACAGACCGCACAACTCTTCGTACACGAGAACCGAATCCGCCAAGCGGCATCGTCGGTGGGCGCCGGACTGCACTGCATCGATGTGGCCGTGGACTACGTGAAAAACCGCACCACGTTCGGCAAGCCGCTGGCACAAAATCAGGCCATCCAGTTCCCTCTAGCCGAGCTGTACACCGAGGCCGAGATGATTCGGGCGCTCATCTGGAAGACCGCCTGGGAAATGGACGAAGGCGTCGACCATCTTGAGATCACCGACAAGGTGGCTATGTGCAACTACCGCGGTAATCGCTTCTGCTGTGACGCAGCGGATAGAGCCATGCAGAGCTGCGGCGGCAATGGCTATGGCCGTCATATGCCCTTCGAGCACATATATCGGCACCACCGCCGGTACCGCATCACCGAAGGGTCAGAAGAAATCCAAATCCGCAAGGTGGCGGGCAAGCTGTTCGGCTTCGCCGGAAGAGCAAAGAGCTAGCGAGCTAGCAAAGCAGCGAAGCGCTAGAACCGGCCCGCAGGCCAGCCCGACCGCTCAGTCGTCGAGTCGGGCTGTGGCCTGACCAGTCAGCACAGCCCGGTCGTCTTGGTTGATGGTGGAGATCGTGAGGTCGGCCAGCTTTTGGCCTTCCTCCTCGCGGATTTCTGAGACCTCGGCGGTGGCGGTGAGGGTGTCACCGGGCCACACCTGGCTGGTGAAGCGCACGCCGTAGTAGGTGAGACGACCGTCACCCACGAAGTTGGTGAGCATGCGTCCGGTCATGCCCATAGTGAGCATCCCGTGGGCGAACACCGTCGGGTAGCCAGCCACTTCGGTGACGAACTTCTCATCGGTGTGGACCGGGTTGTAGTCGCCCGAGGCTCCCGCGTATTGGACGATCTGGGTGCGTGTGAGGTCGTCAACGATCTGCTCGGAGTAGCTGTCACCGACCTTGAGCTGCGAAGCGCTAAGTGCCATGAGTCTGTGTGCCTTTCTGGAGTGCAGTGCCCGTACTTCTGCGAATGGACCGCTGCAAATGGACTTCTGCGAAGAAATGAAGAAGCTAAATGCTGTCTGATTTGTCCTGACGTGGCAGTCGTGGCCTAGCCGTCAATGACCTTCTCGGTGACGACGCCCACGCCCTTAGCCGTGACCACCAGCTCGTCGTCCTCGTCGCGGTACTCGGTGATCGACTCGGAGAACTTCAAGATCCCTGCCCGCTTGGACTGCTTCTCCCATTTCTCACCCTCGTAGTTGACCGTGTGCAGCACGTCACCCGGCTTGAGGTGCCGGTGGTAGGTGAAGTGTTGTTCAGCATGCAGGCCGCCCGCAGCCGCTCCGGACTGCTTGTCGCCCTCTCGCTCGTCGGCAACGTCTTCGCCGTCGGCTTCAGACAGGTCACGCACGAGCGTGCCTGAGGCTGTGCGACCGCTGCCGAACCACTTCTTGTCTGGCTTTGGACGTAGGAAGTAGTTCGGATCGAACTGCGCGCTTGATTGCGCGAAGGTAGGCGGCGCGATGATTGAGCCGATTTCGGTGCCAGCCGCATACTCACCGTCGCTGTAGATCGGGTTCGTGTCGCCGATAGCTCTCGCGAACATCAAGATGTGCGAGGCCTCTACGGGGAAACGTTCAACTGCCATCTCTAACTCCCATCACCGGCGCTGTGCTCGCCGGAGCTTTGTATCTGGCTTTTCTTCTCTGGTCTGACTTACGACGATCCGCGTCCGTGTGCCAATTGGCCGCGGAGCCGCGGGCACATAATGGCATCTTCAGGCGCTGCATGCATAGCTGACGCGCTTAGTGCATAGCTGACGCGTAAGGCGAGGTAGTCCGGTCAGGCCGGTGGACCGGTCTGGTGCGTCAGCCAGATGCGTCAGTCTGGTAGGTCCGTCACGGGAGTCAGGCCAGCGCCTTGGCTAGAGCTGACCGGACAGCGACCGGGTCCTCATTCATCATCATGTGACCTACCCCGTCCAGGTGAACCACATCGCAGTCGGCAAAGTCGGCAATCAGCGGTGCTGCGGCACGCGGCGGAGTCATCTTGTCCTCGCCGCCCACGATGACCGTGACGGGGCAGCGAACACGAGCGGCTACGTCCGCCGCTTCATAGGCAGCGCAAGCAGACAAGTCAGTGTGGATGACGCCCGCTTCGGCTCGCTCCAACAACGCCATGCCACCGCCAACCATCCATAACCCAGGCGTGGGGTTGGACGCCACATGCGCCCGGTTGCCGTGCCCCCAGGCCGTCATGAGTTCCGGCGCTAGCCGCTCGTTCGCCTCAGCAGCACCCAGCAACGCCGGATGCACACCCATCGACGCAGCCGTACCCAGCAACACCAGCCGGGCGACACGAGCTGTTTTGACAGCGGCAGTGGAATCGGCGCCATCGGCGGCAGCGGCGGCATCAGCAGCAGCGGCTTCGGCACAAATGAGAGAGCCCATCGAATGGCCCACAAGTCGCACCTGCTCGCAGCTCAGCCGCTCAGCCACTTCTGTGATGGCCTCGCTGAGCCAAGCCGCCATTTCCGCAACTGAGACCAGCGGCTCACCTTCGCTATTGCCATGACCAGGCAGGTCAACGGCGAGAGGCGTGTAGCCGTGGTGCGCCAACCAACGCGTTTGAAGCTGCCACACCGTGCGGTTCATGCCAGCGCCATGGACAAGCAGAACTACCGGCGCCGCTGCCGCCGAGTCCGCGTCGGGAACCACACCTCCGGTCGCCACGCCAACGGCCTGGCCACGAACCCTGAGTGAGAAAGCTCTGTTGGATGCCATGAGAGTCGCCATGACTTCAGCCCTTCTGAGAGGCCCGCAGCGCCCGTGACAGGTCAGCAATGATGTCGCCGGGGTGCTCCAAGCCAACCGACAGTCTCACCAAGTCTTCACCCACGCCAGCGGCGGCGAGATCCTCAGCGCTCAGTTGCTGGTGTGTGGTGCTGGCGGGGTGGATCACCAGCGTCTTGGCGTCACCCACGTTGGCCAAGTGTGAAGCCAGCCGCACAGCCTCAATGAAACGCCGACCCGCTTCGCGGCCGCCAGCCACGCCGAAGCTCAGGATCGCTCCGGCGCCTCTAGGCAACAGGTGTTTGGCAAGCTCGTGATCCGGGTGGCTGGGCACCGACGGGTGACTAACCCAGCTCACCGCCTCGTGAGAGACGAGGAACTCAATGACCGCTTGAGTGTTGGCGACGTGACGGTCCATCCGCAGAGGCAGCGTTTCGACCCCTTGCAGGAGGTGAAATGCCACCGCCGGGCTCATGGCAGCGCCGAAGTCGCGTAGACCTTCAGCACGAGCCCGCATCGATAGCGCTTGCGCCCCGTACTCGTCGGTGAAGGTAATGCCGTGGTATCCCGCATACGGCTCGCTGAGAGTCGGGAACTTGCCCGACGCAGCCCAGTCAAAACGCCCGCCGTCAACCACCACGCCGCCGATTGCAACACCGTGACCGCCCAGGAACTTGGTGGCGCTGTGCATCACGATGTCGGCGCCCAGCTCGATGGGTCGCATCAGGTGCGGTGTGGTGAAAGTGGCGTCCAGCATCAGCGGCAGGTCGGCCTCGTGCGCAACAGCGGCCACTGCCGGTACGTCCAACACCTCAATGTTGGGATTGCCCAAGGTCTCCCCAAACAGCACCTTCGTGTTGGGGCGAATAGCACTGCGCCACGCGTCCAAATCACGGGGGTCGACGAATGTGGTTGTGATGCCGAACCGGGGCAGTGTCAGATTCAGAATGTTGTGAGTGCCGCCGTAGATGTTGCGGCTAGCCACAATGTGGTCGCCCGCTGATGCGATGGTTGCGCATGCGAGGTGGAACGCCGCCATGCCGCTAGCGGTGCATACCGCGCCAACGCCTCCTTCCAGCGCAGCGATTCGTTCTTCCAGTACTGCCACGGTCGGATTGGAGATGCGGCTGTAGATGTGGCCCGGAATCTCCAAGTTGAACAGGCTGGCTGCTTGCTCGGTGTCGGTAAAGCTGAACGAAGTGGTTTGGTAGATCGGCACCGCACGAGCGCCGGTTGTTGGATCAGGTCGTTGGCCAGCGTGCAACGCAAGTGTGTCAAAGTGCAGAAAATCTGGCTCAACCATGAGTGCCTCCTCGGCGACACACCCGCGTCACGTGCATACAACCAGTCAAGGACTGACAGTTAGGGCTGCTTCGTTGCAATGCGTTCATTTCCGGATTAGTAGGTCTATTGCGAAATACTCGATTGGCATCTGTTGAAATCACTTAGGTGTTGCGGCGTGCAGCTACTGTGGATAGTCCGCACGAAATTCCGTCGAGTTAGCGGGGCGGGTAGGCTCGTTGGAGGCATTCTGTCGCGAAATATCTCATAGCTGGTGTACGCAGGTGTGCGGGTATGGACCGTTCGATGAGATCGAGCATCTCGCTTTCTTTTCGGATGCGAAGGCAGCGGATGAGTATCTCGCAGTCGGCTTGGTCAATCTGACGACAGCTAGCTAGTTTCATCGCTAGTATGTAGCGGTCACCAGCGGAGTCAATGATTAGTCGTTTGCCTGTGTAGATGCGTTCGGGGTCGATCGGGAGACTAACCCGTTTAAGTTTGGCGGCATCGTTGAGCCAGTCGGAGCGCAGCCCAGGATGTCTGCGGCTGATCTCGGCGACGTGGCTCCGCAGTTGGGGAGTCATGCCTTCGGAAATAACGTCTACGTCTGTGGTGAGTCGTGAAGTGAACTTGGTGGCGATGACCGCCCCGCCAGCGACGACGAGATGCACTTCATCGGTAGTTCCGCTGTCGAAGAGGGCTTGGTCCAGTTCGCTGAAGTAGCCGAGCATGTCGGCGGCGTCGAAGGTGATAGTGGGCGATTGTGAGTCGTGGTCAGCGAAAGCCATGGATTCGGTAGTCGTCAATGTCAACGTGCATGAACCATACGTTGTGCCGCGCGCATGCGGCTGGAGCGTTGTGGCGTATGTGATCGTTCCACGGTGTTGGCAGGAAGCTGGGCAGGGTGAGTGTGATCGGCTGTCGCGAGCGGTGACGCGCAACCCATGATGGTTCTGGCACATTGTCGCGGTCGCATAACGCAGCGACTACTGCGGCTATGCGGGCGAGGTCGTAACGGCGTGGCCCGAAACGATGAGACCATTTAAGCCGTTTGGGTGCCCGCTCAATCATGCGGATGCGCTTGTGATCGTCCGCTACGGCCCAGTTCTTGGCGAGCTGCCGTAACCCGACCATGCGACCGCGCCCGTCATCGTCGGCGATGAGCGACGGCAGATCACAAGCGCGCAAAATCAACCCAGCAGCACAGATAGTCCCAGGAGCAGCACTATTCACGAAACAAGCCTACTCGGCGGCTCTCGCCGACCGAAGGCGCCAATTCGCTGCCGCCAGCGAACCCGGTCGCTACGCAGCGTTCAGTTGGCACCCGCTGTTGAAGCTGATGGCGAACGGTGCGGGATTAGGGTAGAACGGCAAATGCAGTGGCGGGCTCCGAGGGTGCGCTGTCGGCAGGAGTGATGAAATGAGTCAGACAAGCCTTAGTGACTGGACTCCTCCAGGTTGGCTCATTCCCTGGATTTCGCGCTCGCACGTCGCCGTTTACAAGCTGACCAGAGGCAAGGTTGGCAACCAGGTGGACGGAATGCCGTGCATCTTGCTACGAACTATCGGTCGGCGTTCGGGCAAGGCGCACACGGTCTGCCTCAGCTATATGGCCGATGGAGACTCCATGATCGTGGTGGGCTCCTACGGCGGGGCCGACCAGCATCCGGCCTGGTATCACAACCTGCGAGCCAACCCCGAAGTTGTAGTGCGAGACCGCAATCGGGTTTTCTGGGCTGACGCACAGACGCTCACCGGCGACGAGCACGAAGCTACGTGGCAAGCCAGAGTGGCTAGCGCCTCCCGCTACGCCCGCTACCAGGAACGTACGGACCGCAAGATCCCGCTGGTACGCCTCAGCTACTCCCGCCCCTATACGCGCTAGCCAAGACAACCCTCACCGCGAGATAACGGCTGTTACTGGTTGACCTACCGCATGACCAGTTCGGGGCTAGCTCAACCAGGGTTAGCTCGCCGCTAACCCCGGGCTAAAGCAGAGGGCTAGCCCAGGTCTAGCTCAGGGCGGCTTGGGCTGCGTTGATGGCTTCCCATACACGCTGGGGTGCGAGCGGCATGTCTATGTGTGTCACACCTAGATGGGCAACAGCATCCACGACGGCGTTTTGCACGGCGGGCGGGGCCGCGATAGCGCCGTTCTCACCGATACCGCGGGTACCTAGCCCGTTGCGATTGGTCGGAATGTTGAGCCGACCGGTCTCAATGTGAGGCAGTTCAGCCGCTGTGGGAATCAGATAGTCGGCGAGCGTGACGGTGCGAGGCGTGCCGTCGGCATCCCACTGCGCTGCCTCCATCAAAGCCTGCGAGATACCCGCTACCGCTCCCCCGTGTTGTTGACCTTCCACCGAGGCTTCATGCAGCGTGCGCCCGCAGTCGTCAACTGCTGCGAATGCCAACAACTTGACGCCGCCAGTCTCAACGTCGACTTCAACCACCGCGGCGTGCGTGCCGTACGGGTGGGTAGGACCGCTGCGACGCTCCGTCACGGTGGCGCTGATGCCGTCGGGCGCTGCCACAGCAATGTCGGACCAACTAGCTAGGCGGGACGGCACCCCAGCGACGTGTGCCCCATCGGTAGTCACCTGGATATCGTCGCTGGCGGCTTCCAGTAGCTCGGCAGCTATCTCGCAAATGCGTCGCTTCAGTTCGGTAGCGGCCGCAGCGACTTGGCTGCCCAGCACCGAGGCGGTGCGCGAACCACCAGTCACCGAACCAAACGGCGACGCTGCCGAATCGGCGTCGTTGACTCGCACATCGTCGGCGTTGATGCCCACTCTGGCGCTGATGATCTGAGCCCACAGGCTGTGATGACCTTGGCCGTGACCGTGGCTGCCGCAGGTCACCAACACGCTGCCGTTGGGTCCTAGCTCCAGCGATGCGTAGTCGGGGTCGTCGCCACTGCCAGCGGTTTGGCTGTAGCACCCGTAGCCGATGCCGATCAAGCCAGTGCCAGACAACCCGGCAGCAGAGCGGCGTTGCGCCGCTAGTTTTTCCCACCGGGCAGCGTCGATGAGTTCGCGTGCGTAGTCCAGTGCGCGGTGCGGGTCGCCACTATCCAGCGTTATTCCGGTGCCTGTGTCGAACGGCAGCTCATCGGATTGCAGCAGGTTGCGACGGCGAATTTCGACCGCATCTAGGCCCAGCTCGCGAGCGCCAGCGTCGATAGCTCGTTCTAGCGCAGCGTTCACCTCGGGCTGACCGGCGCCACGGTAGGCACCAGTCGGCGGCGCGTTCGTGACGGCAGCACCTCGGCGGTAACGCAACCGCGGCACCCGATACATGCCCGTGCTCTGGCGGTAGCTGGCCGCTGTCAGTGCGGGCGCCATGTGTGGGTAGGCCCCAGCGTCACACCACATGACCACGTCAATGCCAACAATGCGACCGTGAGCATCGAAGCCCATGCGGATGCGGTGACGCTGGCCGCGCCCGTACGGCATAGAAACGAACTGCTCCTGGCGGCTTTGCACCCAGCGAACCGGGCGCCGCACCAGTTGGGCGGCGCGAGCTATTGCGAAGAACTCTGGCATCGGGTCGGCACGACCACCGAAACCGCCACCAACGTGGGGTTCACGCACACGCACGGCACTGTCGGGCAAACCGAGTAACCGGGCGTAGTGGGCAGGAGCACCATGTACGCCCTGGCCGGTGCTCCAGATGTCCATCTGGATGTCGTCGGAGACGTCGGATTCAGGTGAAGCACTCGCGGTAGTGCCGGTAAGCCGCACAGTGCCAGTTGGCGTCGCAGCCCCAGTCGTCGTCGCAATGCCAGAGGGCGTGGCGACAATCGCGCACGGCTCCAATGGCAACGAGGTAATGCGATGGTTGTCGCACATCAGTTCCACCACACAATGAGCACCAGCGCATGGATCTTCTCCAGGTGAGCTCGGCGGTGCAGCCGGGTCTTCCAGCGCCGAAGGAGTCGACTGAAATCCGCCGCGCTCAAGCGGATCCAGCGGCCGCACAACGTTGGTCTGCGCCTCATCGAAGAGCAACACGCTGCTGTCGGCGGCCTGTTCGGCGTCAACGATTGCAGGCAACTCATCAATTTCGACGACTGCAAGCTCCACGGAATCCAGCGCTTGCGCCGACGAGTCGGCCAGCACCACGGCGACTGGTTCGCCAACGAATCGCACCTTGCCCTGCGCCAGCAACGGCCGAGCCATCTTCCCGCCCAGCGTCGTGGCTGGGTAGTACTCAAAAGGCTCCAATCCCAGGCCGTCGGCTGCGAAGGCAGCGACGACGCCAGGTGACTGCTCAACTGCACGCAAGGCCACACAACGCAGGTCACCGTGGGCGACCGTCGAGCGAACAAACGCTGCGTGTAAGCAGTCATCAGGCACAACCAGATCGGCCGTATAGCGAGCCGTGCCTCGCAGCATCGGTATGTCCTCCGCCGCCGAACGCGCAATCGCCATGTCGTCACCGTACTGGGGCATGAATCACGGATTCTGATATGGGAGCGGCTGGAATACCGGCTACTGCGGTTCCGGAGGCTGGGATATTCGGGGCTGGGCTACAGGGAAACCCTACTCAGTCGTTGCTCGTCGCATTTCACCGGCACAGGCACGCCGATCCCATCACTTCCGCATACAGCTAAAGACTGCGGCCTACTCACTTGTTACTCCTGCCAGACGCATGTCTTACTATATTAGTATATGTGCATGTGGGTGATGAGATTGTTGACGGTGGCTACCTATCGCATCTGATTGACTGCCCGTGGGTGGTGTTTTCGCATAAATGTCATGTTCCGGACCCGGATTCTAAACCAAAGTCACCGAATTGCGATAGTCTTATGATATTTTGTAGTACGATCGGTGAGCCCGGTTACGATTAGGGCTGCGCCGCCAGCGAGCGCAAAAGATCTACATTCCGGCAATCGGCTTATGAGACGACCGATTTGGAGTTTGAAATCAGTTAGAACCATGAGATGGTGGTAGGTAGCCATGCTTGGTTAGCCACTTGTGCCATACGGCGCGTACGTGCGCAGGTAGGTGAATTTCATCCCAGATGCTGATTAGTGTGTCGAGATTGATGTAGCGCAGCACATCGTCTGGCAGCCCTTCGGTTATCACCCTCGCATAGGCCCAGCAGAGCTGCTCGGGATCATCGAAGTTGAAGGTGTATGGTGGGCTCCAGGCGATATGATGCGGGAGTTGGACAAGCCCGCTAGCGCGGGGTCGTGATCGGTCTTCGATGCCATCTGGGATGGAGACCGGGTTGCGTCCAAGTGGTCGGGTTTTGCTTATAGTCGTTCCGTGAGATGTCGTACCGGCCATAACAGTATTGTACGGTAGCGCGGTGTCTTGGGTCATCCGCCGATATTCCACCATATGTCCCCCAGACCGGAAGAGCCGTTTTGCCACTACCCCGCCCTACAGGTGCAGCACGTCGGTAAACCCCTTAGGGACCATCAACACAACATTAGTTGACTAGCTCAGTTGAACAACTTTGTCGGCAAGTGCGGTCCGACGTAGCCGACGTGAACCTTGCGCGTCTCGCCACGGGTGTCATCCAAGAAGTACAGCCGTGGCGCCATTTCCCCGTTATCTAGTTTGATGTGAGCCTCCATAAAGCGGTTCCCACTGCAATGCAGTACTCGGTCGACCGGAAAGTCCCTGGCCCTGCGCAACTCAGGGTGGTTACGCACACTCTCCGATTCATTCATGGCAACACGGTTGGTGCTGTAGGCGTGTGTACTGCGACCTTGCCTCGCAACCGACGAATCCGAGCACGCATATGCTCCTCCGAGCGCGAGGCAGCATCTAGCTGGTGGTTGACCTCGGATAGCTGGCCTCGCGTCTCCATTAGCGCCTCCCAGTTCTGTTGCGCCTCATCTCGCGCCTCGCGAAGCTGGTCACTTGGGTCCTCATGAACCACGGGCGCAGCTTCCGGCGCGACATCACCTCGAGTAGCGGCATCATTTCGAGGAATGGATGGCACCAGCCGAAAGCAAGATCCGCTTACAGCTTGACGAAACTCCTGTTGTTTGCCCATGTTCGCTCCTCGCATTTCGGGTCCTTTCATGGTTTGGCGTTTTGCGGTACGATTGTATGTCTTGACGGCCTAATGGCCTGGTCGCTGCCGCCCATCTCAGCAGGGGGGTGCTACAGATCAACGAAACGCGGCGCTTCAGCGTGGTGGGCTCGCAGGCTGCGGTAGCGTGAGCAGTTATGGGTAGCAACGCGGGCGGTGAATCCGGAACGCTGGCGGTCACTGGCGATCCACACGCCGATCAGCTCGTCCGAGACGATCCCTTCGCTCTGCTGGTCGGGATGATGCTTGACCAGCAGATTCCAATGGAATGGGCGTTCAAGGGTCCGGCTCGGCTGGCCGAACGACTCGGCGACCGCTTCTCGGCAACCGCCATCGCCGCAATGGACCCCGACGAGCTGGAAGCGGCCTTCAAAACCAAGCCCGCACTGCATCGCTTCCCTGGTTCAATGGCCAAACGCTGCGGTGAGCTCGCCCGCTACCTCGTAGACCAATACGACGGCAAAGCTGACGCCATTTGGGCGGATGTCAGAAGCGGCAAAGCGCTCTTTGAGCGGCTGCGGGCCTTGCCTGGCTACGGCGACGAGAAAGCGATGATCTTCGTCGCCATCCTGGCCAAGCGATTCGGTGTTGCGCCCCGCGGCTGGAAAGCCGTGGCTGGCCCCTTCGCCGACAGCCAGCCGCGCTCGGTGGCCGACATTGACAGTCCAGATGCGCTGGCCGAAGTACGGGCCTGGAAGAAGAAGCAAAAGGCCGCAGGCAAGTCCAAGCAGCAGTGATTGTCTGCTGCGGCGAAGCCCTCATCGACATCATTCACAACGAAGGGCACACGCAGTCCGTACCCGGCGGCGGGCCGATGAACGCTGCCATCGCAGCAGCACGTCTAGGCGCACCGAGCGCATTCGTCGGTCGAGTCTCATATGACGAGCCAGGCCAGCTCATCTGGCGCCACTTGCAGCGTAACAAGGTCACCCTAAGCACCTGCGAGCGGGGCCCCGAACCGACTGCGCAAGCGATCGTAAGCCACGAGCCGCGTGTGTCATTCCGTTTTGTGGGGGAAGGCACAGCCGATACAGCACTCAAGAAAGCCGATTTGTCCAGCCTGGGCGATGGACCTCACATCTTGCATGGCGGGACGCTTGGGATGTTCCGCGGCCGAACCGCCGAGGTACTGGCCAGTGTCGCACAGCACCACCAAGGCATCGTCTCGGTCGATCCCAACGTGAGACCTGCCGTCATCACCGATCGAGATAGGTGGAACTGGTTCCATCAGCGCTGGATAGCAGCCGCCGACCTGTACCGGGCCTCCGATGAGGACTTGGAGTGGATCTGGCCCGGTCGCGCCACTGACGCTTGCGCTGCGGAGCTGCTCGCGGGCCGCACAACCGCTGTGTGTGCCACACGCGGTGAAGATGGTGTCACGGTGTACACAGCCGAAGGCCAGCTTGATATCGCCGCCCCGCCGGTTGAAGTTGTGGACACGGTCGGCGCCGGCGACACGTTCGTTGGGGCAGTGCTGGTGTCGCTGTGGGAGCTGGTCGGCGCCAGCCGGGCCGCGTTCGCGGCTATCGAGCTCCAACACTGGCGGCACATAGCCGAGCGCGGGCTCGCCGCGGCCGCAATCACCTGCGCTCGAGCAGGTGCCGACCCGCCGTACGCCCACGAGATGCCGACTACTACACAACACTCAGGCGGGTAGAAGCAGCGCCAGCGGTACTTCGGTCTGAGCGCAGGGCTGCTGATGGGCTCAAGTGACCTGTGCCAGTGCCTGGCCATGCACGTAGTGGAAGTAGCCGTCGGGATTGTCGGCCCACTTGCGCCATCCAGCGGCGATCCACTCCAACTCCTCACGGGTGGTAAGGCCGTAGTTGATCGCTTGGTCAGCAAACGCGGTCTGCAAACAGCGCTCCGCCCACGAGTAGCCCCAGTTACGCCGCGTCTCATCGGTCCAGAACTGTTGCACCACTCCCGACATCTGAACCTGGGTCAATCCAGCAGCTCGGAACCAAGCGAACAGATGCCGCCCGGCGTCAAGCTCGGCACCATTACGACGTGACACTGTTCTGTATAGCTCACGCCAGCGCGCGATCTCATCGCTGGACGGATACGAACGCATAGTGGAATAGTCCGAGTCGCGCACCGCCACCCAGCCGCCCGGGCGCACCACCTGAGCCATCGCCGAAATAGCCCTGACTGGGTCCGACAGGTGCTGAGTGACCTGGTGGGCATAGGCCATGTCAAACGAGTCGGCCGGATACGGCAGTGCGTATACCGACGCCGCTTCAATCGTGACGTTTCCAACACCCGACGACGCGACCGTGGCAGCGGCTGTGTTCAGTATCTCTCCCCCCGGCTCAATACCAGTCACGTGCCCGCGATGAGCCCAGCGGGCCAGACCCACCGTGATTGACGCTGGCCCACAACCCACGTCCAGAATCTTCGCGTCCGCGCCGATCACGTTGCGAGCGAACGCAGCACAATCGGTAGCAGTGCGCTTGGCGTGCTGGGCTACAGCCGTGGCGTGGTGGCCGTGGATATATGTGTCCGGTGTGCTCACGCGGCGCAGCGTAACGAACGATGCGAGAGCCGTTCGGTGCGGTTAGGTGTTGCAGCCCGTCGATAGCCTCCCGGCCCATGGCTGGATCAATCCTAGGCAACGAAGTGCGACGCACCGAAGATCCCGCGTTGCTGACCGCCGGTGGTCGCTATGTCTACGACCACACGTTCGACGGCATGTGCCACGTGGTGTTCGTGCGCTCCCCAGTCGCCCACGCCCACATAGGTCGCATCGACATTGAAGAGGCGCGGAACGCACCTGGCGTAGTTGATGTCCTCACCGCAGAAGAACTTGGTGTAGCGCCGCACCACGGATTTGTCAAAGTGGCCGACGAGTTCGTTCGCCCCCCACTCGCAACCGACAAAGTCAGATTCGTGGGCGAAGCAGTAGCGGTAGTAGTCGCTGAATCTCTAGAGCAAGCGGTAGACGCGGCCGAACTGGTTGCCGTCGATTACGAAGTACTTCCGGCGGTGGCGCAGGCCGAATCGGCGCTAGCACCAGGCGCGCCAGCACTGTTTGAAGAACGCCCCAACAACGTCGCAACCGAGATCACCGACCCGCCCGGCGCGGATCCGCTGGCTGGCGCAGACCACATCGTGCGGGGCCGCTACGTAAACCAGAAGATTGCCGCCGTGCCGCTAGAGCCCAACTCTTGCGCTGCGGTACCGGGCGATGACGGTCGCGTAACCGTCTATTGCGCTACGCAGATGCCACATCTCACCAAGATGCAGCTCGCTGGAGCGCTGGGTTGGGAAGCAAAACAGCTTCGTGTCATCGCCCCCGATGTGGGTGGCGGCTTCGGTGCCAAAGCTGGCCTGTATCACGAGCACACGGTGGTAACAGCACTTGCGCAGCGGCTAGGCCGACCGGTCACATGGACACCTGGACGCAGCGAAGACATGACCACCTTGGCTCACAGCCGCGCTCAGGTGCAGTATGCGGAACTAGGTGTGCGCAGCGACGGCACCTTCACTGGGTTGCGGGTGCGCTTGGTGGGCGATGCCGGTGCCTACCCCAATATCGGCACGATGCTGCCCGCAGGTACCAAACGGATGTCCAACGGCACCTACACGTTTGGCTCAATCCGGTTTGATGTAGCGACAGCGGTTACCAACACGACGCCTACCGGTGCGTACCGCGGGGCCGGACGGCCTGAAGCGGCCGCACTGCTAGAACGGTTAGTGGACCAAGCCGCCATCGAAACCGGCATCGATCCCGTCCAAATCCGCCTCAAGAACTTCATCTCGCCAGACGCGTTCCCGTTCAAGACACTCACGGGTGTCACCTATGACAGCGGCGACTTTGCTCTGCCATTGAAGCGTGCCGTTGAGCTTGCCGACTATGACAGTTTGCGGGCCGAGCAGCGTGCGAGACGCGAACGCGGCGATGTTCAGCAGTTGGGCATCGGCATCGCCAGCTATGTTGAAATCACTGCTGGCGGCTTGACCAGTGAGTTCGCTGCAGTCCGAATCGAGCCTGGCGGCGGAGCCACAGTGCGCGTAGGCACTAGCGCTCACGGCCAAGGCCATCACACCACTTTCGCTCAGATCGTCTCGGCTCGCACCGGCATTGATGTTGAGCAAGTCAGCTTTATCCAGTCCGACACCGATCTCGTCCCCCGCGGCGGCGGTACTGGTGGCTCCCGTTCGGTTCAGGTCGGTGGCTCCGCTGTGGCCAACGCCACCGATGTCTTGATCAATAGAGCGCAACGGCTCGCAGCACACTTGCTTGAAGCCAGCGTGGACGACATCATTCTTGACACCATCACGGGCAACTTCAATGTGGCCGGGGTGCCAGCTCGAACTGTGAACTGGGCTCGGCTAGCCGACGCGGTTGAAGATGCACCTGAGGGTGTGCTCGGCGACCCGACTGACGCCGAAGTTGCGGCGATCGAGCGCGGTGAACCAATCGATCCTGGTCTGGCAGCGCAGCTTGATTTTGACCAGGGCGAGGCCAGCTTCCCATTTGGCGCACACCTCGCCGTAGTGGAGGTAGACCCCGAAACTGGCCAGGTCACTTATCTGCGACACGTCGCCGTGGACGACGCGGGCACAGTGATTAATCCACTGCTGCTCGCTGGTCAGCAGCACGGAGGCGTCGCTCAAGGTGCCGCCCAGACACTCTATGAGGAGGTGGTCTTCGACACCGACGCCAATCCTCAAACCGGCACTCTGCTGAACTACCTATTCCCATCAGCCGCTGAGTTCCCCAGCTTTGAGGTACACAGCACACAGACTCCCTCACCGCTAAACCCGCTCGGGGCGAAGGGCATCGGCGAAGCCAGCACTATCGGCTCTACGCCAGCAGTCCAGAACGCCGTAATTGACGCGTTAGCGCATCTGGGGGTTAGACACATCGACATGCCAATGAGTCCCCTACGAGTCTGGGAAGCAATCTGCGCTGCAAAGCAGGGCAACTTGGCCGACCCGTGGCAGGAACCACCCGCCGTCTTCGCCGCGATGGAAGCCGGGCAGTCGGTTGACCCCGAAGGCCTCGCCGCCGCAGAGGGCATCTGAGATCAATGTGCTATCAGCGAAGCATGTGCGCGCGTCAGCTCAGCAGACGCTATAGTCCCGGCCGTGACTGCTGAAACCCACGACCACAGAGGCTCTGCTAGCCGCGGAGAGTGCGATTCAGGCCAAACTGAGTTTGGCCAATCTGCCACCAGAGCACTGACCCCCCCCCCCCCCCCGTTCCGACGGCCCAAGAATAAAGGAATTAGTGGCATGAGACAGATCGGTAGACGCAGACTCGCAGTACAGCTCGCAGTCTTGGTGAGCCTGCTGGCCGCGAGCATCTCCCTGATTGCTGACCCAGCGTCCGCGGAGGGGGATTTGCCGAATGAGCCCACTAACGCGCAGGTGACGCTCACTTCTGATGCAAAGTTCGCGACGGCGACGGTGACGTGGAATCATAATAACAATGACACCAATTGTGCTGTGACTCAATTTCACCTAGACTGGTCAGTGTATGCACCGGGGAAAGATGAAGACGATGACGAGGAGCCGGTGGATCTGGAGGCGACTGATCTTGTTGCCAGCAGTGCGCCTAAGACCTTTACCAAGACTGGTCTGCTACTGGAGAGACGCTATCGCCTAATTATGTTTGCCGACGGTACGGGTGACGGGTGTGACCCCGAGGACTCCTACTCGGACGAGTCCGCTGATCTGTACTTCACCACACCCGCGGCTTCTACCGGTGATGGTGGCGACGGTGGCACGCCACCTACGAATGTTCCTCCTACTACCGCCGCGACTACTTCGTCTACGACTGCGACTACTGCAGCCTCATCTAAGCCTGCGGCTCCGTCTAACGTAACTGCGACTGTGTTGACGGAAGGGTCGGTGAGGTTGTCGTGGGATGATCCTGGTGATGCTTCAATTCAACGGTATCAGTATCGTCAAAGGAAGGTTGGGACCGAATTTGAGTGGAGTGATCCGGTAAATGTTGCTGGTTCGGATGCGGATACGGTAAGTGCCACCGCGGGTGGGCTGGCTGCTAACACCGCTTACCGCTTCCGGGTACGCGCTCGCAACAGAGCAGGTTGGGGTGATTGGTCAACTAACGTGGAGATTACTACGACTACGACAACAACCACCACGACAACCACAACTTTACCGGCAACTCTTCCAGGCAAACCACAAAATTTGAGTGTGAACGCTGGCGCTGGTGAAGCATATTTGCAGTGGAGTGACTTGGGTGATAGTACTGTTACGAGTTGGGAATATATTTACGGCAGAACACGCACAAATCCTGATAGTCACTGGACGGATTGGGAGACGATTCCGGGCTCGGACGCGTCTACTACTAGTTATACGATTACTGGTTTGACTGATAACAACGTTTGTGTGCGTATTCAAGCTCGTAACGCTCGCGGGGACGGTAAGGCCTCGGACATTGTGTGTAACAAGGTTCCAGCGAAGGTTGCTGCGTTGTCGACTCCGAGTTTGAGTGTGTTGGAGGGTGACACGGGGAGGGTTGCTATCGCGTTCACGGTGACGTTGACCGAGAACGCGCCGTCTGGTGGGCTGGTTGTTCCTGTTGCTTCTAGAACCGATTATGGGTCTACTGCGACTTCTAGTGATGATTGTGACACGCTAGATCCTGTCACGGCAGACTATTGTGAGAATAACGTGACTAGCGTGACGGTTGCTGCGGGCAGCAAGACGGCTGCGTTTGTGTGGCGCATTATTGGTGATGACCGTGTGGAAGGCAACGAAACGTTCCACATGCACATCGATGAGCAGGCTGGTGACAGTTCGTTGGCGAGTTTGGGTTGGGGCGCCGGTCCGATACTCGCGATCAACATCATTGACGACGACCGCGCAACCAGCGGCGGTGGATCCGGCGGCGGTACTGGTGGTGGCGGCGGATCCGGCGGTGGAGGCGGGGGCGGTTCGGGAACTGTTACCACACAATCCCCAACCACAACCGCCACGACTACGCCTACCACTACTTCTGTTTCACCAGCATCAACTGGGCTGCGGCTCTCTATAAGGGTGGACCCTGCGACCGGCACGGTATATCTGAGGTGGCAAGACCCAGGCGACGACACAATCGTCAGATACGAATACCGTCAACGCAGCTCCACCAGCGACAGTTGGACTACATGGATCCCCATACCCGGCTCAAACACAGACACCACCAAACACACACTCACCGGCATCACCGGCAACCAAATCTGTATCCAACTACAAGCAGTAACCTCCAACGGCAACACCATCGGCTCCACCGAATACTGCCTCAACCTCAAAACCGGCGCACTAACCGCCCGCAACGGAGAACGCATCGCTCTCGCCCTACTAAGACTCATCGTTGGCCTACTGGGTTGACGTCCTAGGTTGAGCTACTAGGTTGACTTGCGGGGACTGCCTCAACTGAGCCAGTCCCCGCAGGTCTTACGGGCTCTTCCGTTTTGAGTCGGGTCGTGTGGCCTGATCGGTTGTGGGTAGGACGCGAGCGATGGGCTCGCAGAATCGGTGCCGTCCTGTCGCCGAGTCTGGAGCCCCTGTGTCTGTTGATCCTACGCGTGTGTGCGAGTTGTTATTCAGTTGGCCCGATTTAGTAGTCCTTGAAGTTACCGTAATCGAGGTCGGTGGGCTTCGGGTGAGGATCGAGACCAGCCTGCCGCGTCCGGTCTGTAGCGGCTGCGGTGGTGTTGTGCATGTGAAAGACCGCAACGAGTTCGATACGATGCTGGCTCACGCCACCCAAGTCGCAGATCCTTTTCCTGTTCACAAGCTCGCAAACACTCTCCTGGATGAATGCCGACGCAGAGTCCAAAACGAGACTTTCTGAGGCTTCGCGTTTTTGGGGGGTGGGGTGGGTTGAGGGTCCCCGTTTCGGGGTCGAGGCTGTGGGGGGATCGGTGTTTGGAAGACGCCGTTCCCTGGAGGGCCTCGATGGTGAAGGATGCTGTTGGTCTGCGGTTTTGGTTGCCGCATGTTGAGGTGGTGGGGGTGTTGGTTGACGCGCCCGATGAGCTGGTGGTAGCGGTTCAATCAAGCGAGCGTCGCCCGGCGTGCTCGAACTGCGGGATGCGTTGTGGGAGGGTGCATGACCGCCGTGATGTGAAAGTTCGTGACCTGGATAGTTCTGGTCGTCCGGTGACGTTGGTGTGGAAACGGCGCCGCTTGATCTGCGACGCCTGCAGTGTGCGGTTCAGTGAGCACAACACAGCCTTCGAGGGTCGCCTCACAGCACGCCTAGCGCGTCAGCTAGTCACCGACGCGCGTGACATGACCATTAGCGCGGTAGCTCGCCGTTACGGGCTGAGCTGGCACACGATCATGGCACTAGTGCGCGCCTATGAGGGTGTTCTAGGGCGTAACCGCCGCCGGCAGCACTGCGGGTTGTTGTTGGTGGATGAGACGTCCATACAGCGCCGCCACCGCTACGTAACCGTGCTAGTGAACGGTGATACCGGCGAAGTGCTAGCCATGGTCGCGCACCGCAACAAAGCCGCACTTACAGCGTTTTTCGTTGCCCAGGGGCGCCGCTGGTGCCGCGGTGTGCACACTGTGGTGTCTGACGGCTCAACTGCTTACACCGAAGCGGTACGCCAGCACATCGGTCACGCCCGTCACGTGGGGGACCGGCTTCGATGTCATCAGATGGTTCCAAAACGGCCTGGTTGCGGTCAGACGCGACATTCAACGCCAACCCGACGGTGTCAAGCCCAGATTCGATCCTGACGTGTTCCGCGCCAGGTTCTTGCTGCTAAAACGGCCCGACAAACTCAACCCAGCCGAACACGAACGACTCCACCGGCTCTTCGCCGCTCACCCCAGACTGAAAACAGCATGGGACGCTCTCGCCGAATTACACAACCTGTACCTCGCCGACGACCACCAAGGCGCTCTCGCTGCACTGGACCGGTTCTGTGACCTCTACAGCACCAGCGACATACCCGAGTTCGACGAAACTGTTGACACACTCGTCAGGTGGTACCCCGAAATCCTGAACTGGCACCACACAAGCCGACCCTCCAACGGACGTATCGACCGCACCAACAACCTACTCCAAATCCTACGCCGCACAGCCCACGGCTTCACCCAAATCGCCAACTACCAAGCACGCAGCATCCTACTCATCTAACCTCAAACCACCGAACCCAACACCCCCACCCCCAAAAAACGCGAAGGGCCAGGAAAGCAGGGCCGTGCGGTGATTGATGTTGCAGCTGAGCTGGTCGCAAGATGGGCATCTGGTGATGGACGCTGTATTCGCCTATGGCGAAGTACTGATAGACGATCCGAACCGGTTCGGCGATGTCGAAGCCATAGGGAACGGACGAAACACTACGCGCCAGCACCGGCCAGTTCGATACCCCGGTGGTGGTCGACTCAGATCGTCAATGTCGCCGCTGGTCAGCTCCTCGACGTGGTCACGTGCCACGACTCAACCAAACCAGCACAGTGGCTCGCGCAGCGGCCTGCCGAGTGGCTGGGAGCGATCCAATGGGCGACGCTCGACCTGCCGGGCCCCTATCGCAACGTGTTCGACACCGTGCCAGCTCACGCCACCCAAGTCGCGGGCCCGTTCCATATGCACAAGCTCGCTAACACTCGTGTTGATGAATGCCACAAGAGACTCCAGAACGATTCAAACACCGCAACTGGCGAATCCGAGCACTCCTCTACGCAGGCAAACCCAACTGGAACCTACTCCGCATCATCAGACCCCGCTGAAACCGGAAGAGCCAGCAAACCCAACTAGAACTTGCTCTCCAACATCCAACCCCGCCAAAACCGGAAGAGCCCCTAATCCAGCGAACGCCAATTACGCCAAACAGCCCAGAGCGAATCACCCATCAGTGCTGTCACGCTCACACGACAACTCCAACCGATGACGAAGCTGGCCCCGCGACGAACTTCACCGTGCCGTGCCTAATCACTGTTCAGCTGACGCACCAAACCGCCCACGTAGATCCTGCTCCGCCTCGCTATAACGAAGAGTCACCGCATCCCCTGCAACCTTCCTCGCGGCATGTTTTCAACCTCACTCTCCAACATAGAGTGTCTCGTCTAATAGACACTCAATAGCGATGAGCGTTTCCCCCAGCAGGTGGCAGTGCCGTCTGTTAGTATCCCACAAACGAGAGAAGCGGAGATTGTGATGGTATTGTATTTGCCGCTGGGAACTGTCGATTGTCCGAACAGGTTCCTGCCCCAGCAGGCGGCGGTGCCGTCTGTGCGAATCCCACACCAGGTAAATCCTTGCGCTGTGATGATTTTATATTTGCCGCCAGGCACCGCCAATTGGCCATAGTCGTTGTTGCCCCAACACACAACTGTTCCATTTGTTCTAATCCCACACCAGGTATACCAGCCAGCTTTGATGGTTTTGTATTTGCCGCTGGGTACCGCCAATTGTCCATAGTCATTGTTGCCCCAACACACAACTGTTCCATTTGTTCTAATCCCACACACGGTAGAACTGCTGGCTTTGATGGTTTTGTATTTGCCGCTGGGTACCGCCAATTTTCCATAGTCGTTGTTGCCCCAGCATACAACTGTTTCATTTGTTCTAATCCCACACCAGGTAGACCCGCTGGCTGTGATGGTCTTGTACTTGCCGCCCGGTACCGCCAATTGTCCATGGTCGTTGTTGCCCCAGCATACAATTGTTCCATTTGTTCTAATCCCACACACGGTAGACCCGATGGCTTTGATGGTTTTGTATTTGCCGCTGGGTACCGCCAATTGTCCATGGTCGTTGTTGCCCCAGCAGACAGCTGTTCCATTTGTTCTAATCCCACACGAGTAACGTCCTCGGATTGTGATGGATTTGTATTTGCCGCCCGGTACCGCCAATTGTCCATGGTCGTTGTTGCCCCAACAGACAGCTGTTCCATTTATTCTAATCCCACACGAGTGGGAATCTACGGCTGTGATGGCTTTGTATGTGCCGCTAGGCACCGTCGATAGACCCCACGAGTTGGTGCCCCAGCAGACGGCGGTGCCGTCCGTGCGTATCCCACACGAGTGCCAAACTCCGGTTGTGATGGCCTTGTATGTGCCGCTAGGCACCGTCGATAGACCCCACGAGTTGGTGCCCCAGCAGACGGCGGTGCCGTCCGTGCGTATCCCACACGAGTGCGAATATCCGGTTGTGATGGCCTTGTATGTGCCGCTAGGCACCGTCGTCTCCCCTGCCCCGTTGTAGCCCCAGCAGACGGCGGTTCCGTCCGTGCGTATCCCACACGAGTGCGAATCTCCGGCTGTGATGGCCATGTAATCGCCGCTGGGCACCGTCGTCTGCCCGTATTCGTTGTAGCCCCAGCAGCTGGCGGTGCCGTCCGTGCGTATCCCACACGAGTGCGAATATCCGGCTGTGATGGCCATGTATGTGCCGCTGGGTACAGTCAATTGCCCGAATCCGTTGTTGCCCCAGCAGGTGGCGGTGTCGTTTGTGCGTATCCCACACGAGTGCGATCCTCCGGCTGCGATGGCCTTGAATGTGCCGCTAGGCACCGTCGTCTGCCCGTATTCGTTGTAGCCCCAGCAGCTGGCGGTGCCGTCTGTGCGTATCCCACACGAGTGCGATCCTCCGGCTGCGATGGCCTTGAATGTGCCGCTAGGCACCTTTGACTGCCCTGAATAATTTCTCCCCCAGCAGGTGGCGGTGCCGTCGGTGCGTATCCCACACCTGTGCGATTCTCCCGCTGTGATGGCCTTGAATGTGCCGCTGGGCGCTGTCAAATTTCCGAATTGGTTGTTGCCCCAGCATGTTGCGGTGCCGCCGGTGCGTATCGCACACGAGTGTGACTGTCCGGCTGTGATGGCCGTGAATTTGCCCTCCGGCACGTCGGTTTGTTGGTGTTGGTTGTTGCCCCAGCAGGTAGCGGTTCCGTTCGTGTGTATTGCACACGAGTGTGACTGTCCGGCTGTGATGGATTTGTATTTGCCGCTGGGCACGTCGGTTTGTTCGTGTTGGTTGTTGCCCCAGCAGGTTGCGCTGCCGTTTGTGCGTATCGCACACGAGTGAGAAAAGTCCGCTGTGATAGCTTTGAATTTGCCGCTGGGCACGCTGGTTTGTCCATGTTGGTTCGTACCCCAGCACGTGGCGGTATTATCTGTGCGTATCCCACACGAGTGCCATAATCCAGTTGTGATTGCTTTGAATGTGCCGATGGGCACCGTCGATTGCCCATAGTCGTTGCTGCCCCAGCATACGGCAGTGCCGTTTGTGCGCAACCCACACGAGTGCCAATATCCCGCTGTGATAGCTTTGTATTTGCCGCTGGGCACGTTGGTTTGTCCGTATTGGTTGTAGCCCCAGCAGGTGGCAGTGCCGTTTGTGCGTAACCCACACGAGTGCAGATATCCGGCTGCAATGGCCCTATATGTGCCGCTGGGCACAGACAATTGCCCAAATCCGTTGTTGCCCCAGCAGACGGCAGTGCCGTTTGTGCGCAACCCACACGAGTGCCGAGACCCGGCTGTGATGGCCTTGTATTTGCCGTTTGACACTTCGGTTTGCCCGTGTTCGTTGTTGCCCCAGCATGTTGCAGTGCCGCTTGTACGTATCCCACACGAGTGAAACCTGCCAGCCGTGATGGCAGAGTAGCCACTCCCGGACGTACTACGGGTAGCCGACGGCGTCGTAGTCGTTGTCGTCGTAGTAGTCGTTGTGGTCGTTGTAGTTGTCGGTGGCGTTGTAGTCGTTGATGTCGTCGTGGACGAAGTAGGCGTACTAGTTGTCGTAGCAGCTATAGTTGTGGTAGTTGCTGTAGTAGGTGGCGCTACGCAGTCTTCGTAGAGCATGTTGCCACCGGTATAGCTGTAATCAGTGGCAGGATTGATCGGATACGATGCCGCAGTCGGACTCGTTTTGCTGCGCTTCCATCCACCCGCTTCGTAACAATCCTGATACGTTTCAAATGCGAGCCAGTTAGTGTTAGTAGTAAATGTGCTGGACCATACAGTCTCACCTTGACCCGGACTACACGACGTGGGTGCTTGGGGTGTCACTCCGATTCGATACGACGTGGCTGATGTCAGCCCCTCAAACCTCTTAGACGTGACCGTCACAGGCACAGTCAAAACCGTTGAACCGGCACTACCGATCTCATTGAGTTTTAGCTCGTAGTTCTCTGGTTTGCAGCCACCTGCCCCTTCGACGAACGTCACCGTCGCCGCATCGTGGGTCACACCAGACACAGTAACATTCACAGGCGACGTCGGCGGCGCAGCAGCCGCTGGCTGTGCTACCAGAGCGAGAGTCGCCACCAGCAACGAACCGACGAGCGGCACTACCCGCCACCGACAGCGACCGCGCGCCGCCCGGCGATGTTGACCGTCCGCTATCGCGGATGGTTGGCTTGCACCGCGAACTTGTAGTCGAGACCATGTCATGCAATTACACCTCACTCGATAGTGAACGAGGCAGCAATATAGGCACCCACGAGAGCCGAGCCAACATTGCAGACCTCACCCGCCAACACCGGAAGAGTCAGTTTACCATGGCCGCGGACTCTCAAGGTTGGCCTGCTGTGACGGCTGTCGCGCCGCGCGATATGTGAAATATGTGAGATACTTGCGCTAGTGAGCGAGCGGGCTAGCGCCCATCGGTCCACCTTGGACTGCCCCACTCCTGACTACTACGCGTACCCGTGGGCATCCCTGGGCTCAGCACGTCTAACCACGCAGGGCACGGCGCAACTGGAGTGGCCCGACGGCACCACCCTTGAGTGCCACCCCATGTGGCTGCGCGAGAACGCCCCAGGACGAGGCGGCATTGACCCACTGACCCGCGAATGTGAGCTGGACCCCGCACATATTGATGCCAACTTGTCGCTGGACCTGGTCTGTGCAGACGATGGCGCGCTCAAGGTGATCTTCGAGCCTGAACAACGCGAGGCCACATTTCATCCAGGGTGGCTGCGGCACGTTGCGGACCGTCTACACCGACCTTTTGCGACCATTCCGGCTCCGGTGCCTTGGACCGCCACACAGCGCACCGAACCCGCTACACATGATGGCCCTACCGTGCTCAGCGACGACACAGCGCTCCTAGCCACGCTTTGTGACCTGGCGCGCTACGGACTCATCCGCCTCCAAGACTGTGGCACCGATCCGGAAACGCTGCCGCTAGTGGCGGGGCTCATAGGTGCCATGCGCGACACCAATTTCGGTCTGACTTGGCATGTTGATGTCGACATCACGCCACTCTCCCTGGCGAACACTGGCAAGCGGCTAGCACCACACACCGACCTGCCAACACGAGAAGTGCCGCCTGGGCTGCAGTTGCTGCACTGCGTGGAGAACTCCGTAGAAGGCGGCTGGTCAACCATGGCCGATGGGCTGGCAATCGCCGAGCATCTACGCCGCAAGGTGCCCAGCGCGTTCGAGGCGCTCACGACGCTGGAGTGGGTGTTCTTCAATCGTTCGCCCGAGCACGATCACCGCTGGCAAGGCCCAGTTATCGACACCGGCGACGGTCGGATTCCCTACACCTACCGAGCGTTCCACCCCGTGCGGGCGTTTCCGGCAATGCCAGTCGCCGACATGGAGCGGGCGTACGCCGCACTGCGGCAGCTAAGCCAGACCGCTAGCTCAGAGCAGTTCCAGTTGCGCTACCCGTTCCGGCCCGGCGACGTGGTGGCGTTCGACAATCGGCGAGTCCTGCACGGACGCGACGCCTTTGAGCCACGCCCAGGAACACGTCGCAAGCTCATCGGTACCTACATTGACACCGACGAGTTCTACTCTCGGCTGCGTGTACTACTTCGGCGTGCCTCGGCACCGCCCGCTTCGTCGTCCAGCCACACCGCTGGCCCAGCAGCAGCCTCCCGCGAAGACGCTGCAGTCCCAAAAGCCGCGACGAGCCCAAGTCGAGCTAGAGCCAACCAGGAAACCCCTATTGATGAATCTGAGGAGTAACCGCTGATGAGCGACGCTGACATCTTTATCACGTGCGCCGTGACCGGCGCGGGCGACACGGTTGGCAAGTCCGACAAGGTGCCCTATACGCCCGCGGACATTGCCCGAAACGTGATTGACGCCGCCACTGCCGGTGCAGCAATCTGCCACATTCATGTGCGCGATCCCATTACCGGCGAAGCTGGCAGAGATGTGGAGTGCTATCGCGAGGTAACCGAGCGCGTTCGCGCCTCCGGCACCGACGTTGTTCTGAATCTCACCGCTGGAATGGGTGGTGACTTCGTGATCGGTTCGGTTGAGCAGCCGCTGCCTCCCGATCCGATGCGATCAGACATGGCGGGCGCCACTGAGCGCTTGGCGCATGTGCGAGAGCTGTTGCCCGAAATCTGCACGCTGGACTGCGGCACCATGAACTTCGGCGAAGGAAACTATGTCGCCACCAATACCCACGACACACTGATGGAAATGGCTCGTCAGATCCAATCGCTGGGCGTGCGTCCCGAGATTGAGGCCTTTGACACCGGTCAGTTGTGGGAAGCTCGGTCGCTAGTAGAGGCCGGTGTGATTGATGCGCCGGTCATGGTGCAACTGTGTATGGGCATTCGCTGGGGTGCGCCGCCGGACTTGAACACGTTCATGGCAATGGTCAACAACGTTCCCGACGACTGGACATTCTCGGCGTTCGCGTTAGGGCGCGATCAGTTGCGTTACGTGGCGCTCGCAGCGGTAGCGGGCGGCAATGCCAGAGTCGGCTTGGAGGACAACCTCTATCTCGAACGTGGCCGGCTGGCCACCAACGCCGAACTGACGGCCCGCGCCAAGCAAATCCTGGAAGCCATGAACTATCGGGTAATCGGCCCCGAAGAAGTTCGCGACCGGCTCGAGCTGAATCGCCATTGAGTGAAACCACTGAGTGACAACGCCATTGAGTGACACAGTTACCACCGACACTTCTCTAACGGCCGAAGCCCAACTGCCAAGCCGCGTGGCAGTGGTAGGCGCAGGCGTAATCGGCGCCGCCTGGACAGCTCGCTGGGCACTCTGTGGCGTCGATGTGGTGATTGCAGATCCATCCCCAGCAGCTTCACGCCAAGTTGAGTCCGCGCTTGAAGCGGCACGTATCGCATGGCGGCGCTTGGGTTTACTGTCCAACGATGGCGCCGACGAGCAGGTCACCGAAGGCACCGTGACCGTGGCCGAGCCAGCCGACGGAAACGAAGCCAGCCTCAAGAACAGCATCGGGGCGGCAGCAGCCGATGCAGACCTCATCTGTGAGTGCGTACCCGAACGGCTGGAGACCAAGCAGGCGGTCTACGCCCAGATCGAAGCCGCAACCACAATCGACACAGTCATCGCTTCGTCCACGTCGGGGATTCGCCCAACTGTGCTGCAAGAGGGCATGAGACATCCTGAGCGTCTCCTGGTGGGTCACCCCTTCAACCCCGTGTATCTGCTGCCGCTCATCGAAATCGTCGCCGGTGAGGCAACCTGCGAGCAAACCGTCGAACGGGCCACACGCTGGTTCCGTGCGGCGGGCATGGCGCCAGTGCGGGTCCGCTGCGAGATCGATGGCTTCGTGGCTGATCGGTTGCTTGAAGCGCTGTGGCGCGAGGCTCTGTGGTTGGTGCATGACGGTGTTGCCACCGTTTCCGAGATTGACGACATCATGCGGTTGGGCTTCGGGCTTCGCTGGGCACAGATGGGTGTGTTCCAGACCTACGCCACAGCAGGCGGGAAAGGCGGTCTTCGGCACTTCATTGAGCACTTCGCCCCAACATTGGCGCTGCCCTGGACAAAGCTCAGCGATGTACCAGACATGACGCCTGAGTTCGTTCAGACGCTCATCAATCAGGCTGACGAACAATCAGGCGGCAAATCGGTCGCTGAGCTCTGCGCGGCGCGTGATCGCAACTTGGTTGACGTGCTGTTGAGCTTGGAAGCAAACGCGTGGGGTGCGGGCCGCAGCTTGGCTACGTTGCGAAAGAAGTTGACGTCTCGCCGCTAGCCCCAATCTGGCTAGCCCGCTTCCTGGCTAGCCCACTTCTAACTGACCCTGGTGCCCTATTCCTCAAATTGGCCCTATTGCCCGACTAGACCTATTCCTCAATCAGACCTAGTCCTCAATCGGACCTATTCCTCAATCAGAACGGCGTATTCGGGACAGTTTGCAGCGGCCAGTCGCGCCTTGTCCTCCATGCCGTCTGGCACCTCGCCATCGCCCGCTGCAGTGGCGTAGCCGTAGTCGTCTACATCAAACAGCTCTGGCGCCAACGAGTAACAACGGTTGTGGCCCTGGCATTTGTCGGCATCCACGCTTATCCGCACGTGCATCCCCTCCCGTGGTTGTCTGACCGGTGAATGTTCTGATCCCCGATAGTCGGGATTCTGGGTCTTCAGCCTCAACGCGTACTGCCTTAAGGTTTGCTCACGATACCCGGCATAGACCCTTTCCGGAGCCCTAGTCTTAGGCCGTTCGGTCGCCTGCCGCCCCGAAGACGCAATGGGAGATGTCATGGGAAATGCCAAGGGAGATGTTATGTCCGATGCAGATGCTCGCCTCGCAGCGCTTCGTGTCAAGCGCTCAGGCACCCCAGCCAGGGCAGCTAAGTCAAGCAGCGCCGAAGGGGACCCGACCAAGGTCTGGCACAAAACCGCTTGCGTGCTGTGCTCGAACAACTGCGGCATAGAAGTGCGGCTGGAAGGGCGCACCATCACACGCGTACGCGGCGACAAGGAACACCCGGCCTCAAAGGGTTACACGTGTGAGAAAGCGCTGCGTATCAACTACTACCAAAACGGTCGGGACCGGCTGACGTCTCCGCTGCGCCGCCGAGAAGACGGCACCTTCGAAGAGGTCAGTTGGGATGTTGCGATCGCCGAAGTGGCCGAACGTCTGACCGACATCCGCGACTCCGTCGGCGGCGACAAGATCCTCTACTACGGAGGAGGCGGGCAGGGCAACCACTTTCCGGGCGCATCGGCGCGCGGTGTGCTGCAAACGCTGGGTGTCAAGTATCGCTCGAATGCTCTGGCGCAAGAGAAAACCGGCATGTTTTGGGTGCAGGGCAAGCTCTTCGGCAAGCAAAACATCGGCGCTGTGGGCGACTTTGAGCACACGGACTGCGCTGTGTTCATCGGCAAGAACCCGTGGCAGAGCCACGGTTTCCCCGAGTCGCGCAACGAGCTGAATAAGATCCGCAACGACGACAACCGCAAGCTGGTGGTCATAGACCCAAGGGTGTCTGAGACCGCGGCGATGGCCGACTACCACCTACGCGTGCGCCCCGGCACCGACGCGTGGGCGCTAGCAGCGTTGCTCGCGATTCTGGTCGAAGAAAACCTCACCGACGACCCATTTCTGTCCGAGCGCTGCACCGGCTGGGCGGAGCTGCGGGAGCTGATCGCGGGCACCGACATCGCGGATTGCGCCCGCAAGTGCGGAATCGGTGAGGCGGAGCTGCGCGCAGCCGCTCGCACCATGGGCGCTGCCCAGTCGTTGTCCACCGAGGAGGACCTCGGCATCGAAATGGCGCCCCACTCAACTCTGAACAGTTGGCTACAACGATTGCTGTACTTGGTTACAGGCAACTTCGCTAAGCCCGGCGGCATGAACCTGCCATTGCGCCTCGCTCCAGTCTGCGGGCACTCAGGCGATGGCGAGACCGATCCCGTCACGGGCAGCGCTGTGCTTTCCGGACTGATTGCGTGCGCAGCGATCCCTGACTGCATTGATACTGACCATCAGAACCGCTTCCGAGGGATGATCGTGGAGTCGGCAAATCCGCTGCACACATTGCCGGATTCGAAGCGGTTTCGTGAGGCCTTCGCCAAGCTGGAGTGCCTCGTCGTGATCGATGTGGCCATGACAGAGACAGCTCGTGCAGCCGACTATGTGCTGCCAGCCTGTTCGCAATATGAGAAGCCGGAGGCCACTTTCTTCGCTGGAGAGATGCCAGCCAACTACTTCCAGGTGCGCCACCCCATCTTGGAGCCACTAGGCGACTCGCTGCCCGAGCCCGAGATACACAAGCGACTGGTAGCAGCAATGGGCGGACGACCCGCTGGCACCGATGCCTTGGTAGCAGCAGCTCAGCAAGGACGTGAGCAGTTCATAGAGGCGCTCGGTACCGCCTTCGCTGCCGATTCCGAAGTTGGAGCCAAGCTGCCAGTCGTGCTCTACGAATCGCTGGGCTCCACTATGGGCGACATGGCACCGGCATCGATCATGTTCGGTGCCGCAATGCAGGCTTCTTTGCGATATCCAGACGAAGTTCGGGCCGCGGGCATTGATGGTGAAGGAATGGAGCTGGCCAACAATCTGTTCAACAATCTGATGGACTCGCCATCGGGAATGATCTACAGCGTCAGCGAATACGAGCAAACATGGGATCGGATCGCGCATCTAGACGGCAGAGTGCATCTGTTCGTTGAGGAGCTAGCCGATGAGTTCCGTTCGCTGGCTACTGAAGAGCCGAGCGGCGGCCACGAGCGCTTTCCGTTCGTGCTCTCTGCTGGCGAACGTCGTTCGTCCAACGCCAACGATGTCATTCGCGACCCACAATGGCGCAAGAAGGACAAGGGCGGCTCGCTACGAATCAGCCCGGCCGATGCCACGGCCCTGGGCGTGGTAGATGGCGACCGCATCCGGATTGTGTCTAAACGCGGTGAGGCCGAAGCCCCCGCCGAAGTCACGGACACAGTGCTGAACGGTCACGTGACACTCCCCCACGGTTTCGGTACCGAATATCCCGACGAATCCGGTGAGCACAAGATTCATGGCGTGGCCGTGAACGAACTCACCGACATTTACGACCGCGACCCGCTCTCGCTAACGCCGCACCACAAGCACGTCAGAGTGAGCCTCGAACCCGTCGGCACTTAGGCGTTCGGCACATCGACCCAAGGCGTTCAACGCGTGAACACATAGGTGTTTGGTGTAGGAAGGCTGTTGTCTCCGCGCGCAGTTTTGCGGCGCCAGAGCCTAACCACTTCTCGACCATGGCGCCGCAACTGTTTGAAGCACGGAGATAACAGCCTTCCTACACCAAACACCGTGACCAGTCCCGATGTACTCACGGCAACGACACATTCAACGCTGCTTGGCGATGTATTACTTGTTTTGGTCTGTGGGCACGCACGTAGTCGGGTTGTTGCTCTAGGGCTAGGTCTAGCAGCTCTAGTCGATCTGGTGTTTGTATCCAGGGGACCGGTACGTACAACGGCAGGTCGAAGCTGCGTAGTTCATTCAGGCCCTTGTAGATTGCTTTTTGGTATGCAGCTCTTTCGGGCCAATCCATGTTGTGAGGGCCGAAACCGACACCGCAGTCCAGCAGTAGGCGCTGCTTGACACCGGACTGTCGCAAACGCTTAATGTGGTGCTCGAACCATTCTTTCATGGCTGTTACTGGGTCGCCGCTTACCCTGCTCAGGCTGCGGAAGTCTCGACCTAGCATGAACGGCAATACCACTGTTACTTCACTCTCGGCTGCCAGCTTGATCATCTCGGGCGATTGCAGCGCATCGCCCGCGTTCAGCACGGTTGCGCCCGCGTCTAGCGCTCGCCTCGCTACCTTTGGTTTGCGAGTATCGATCGCTACCTCGGCGCCCAGGGACAACAGTGCTCGCAATGGTTCTGAGACTCGTCGCCATTCCTCGTCAGCTTTGACCGCTTCGCTGCCGGGGGTGGAACCTTCGCCGCCTAGATCGAAGTGGTTAGCGCCTTGGGCCAATAGCTCGGTTCCGCGCGACAGCGCTTCGGCGTAGCTGCTTACTACCGAGAATTCGGCCTTTGAATCCGGAGAGGCGTTGACCACGCCGAAGATCTCCACGGCCGCAACCTAGCCAGGGCGTTACCTAGTTAGAAGCTGAGCTCCGGGTGTAGGTGCGCTTGTGGGGATGGTCTGATGCCGATGGCGCTACCGACCTGCGTCGGCAGCGGCAGATGGCGATGGGTGTCCCAGATGTCTGTTAGCCGTTGGTATGGCGCATCTGCCATTGGGCCGACACGCCGGATGGCATTGTCGATGTGCAGCGACATCACTTCGCACGTGGCCGCCAGGTAGCCGTCGGAGGTGTGGGTCATGGCTTGGAACGCGTGAATGCGCTTGCGGTCGAAGCCCAGAAGCTGGACCGAGATTGCATAAGGCTCATTTGGCCCTATCTCACGCACGTAGGTGACATGGTTTTGAGCCGAGAACGTGGTGACGTTGCGCTCTTGGCGATGAGCGGTGCCTAAGCCGAGCAAGTCCATCCAAGGAGTTATCGCATCGTCGAACGCCACCAAGTAGTAGCCAGCGTTCATGTGGCCGTTGTGATCAATCCACTGTTCTTGGACCTGGCCGCGCAGCACCTCTACCGGTGCTGAGGTCGCCCCATCGGTCGGTCTCGTGTTCAGGGCAACGTCGCTCGGGGCACGATCGCTCATGTCGAACCTTCCTTTGAGAGCTGGTTGACGGATTCTTCGCGAACCGACTGCTGGGCGACCCGTTGGCGGTCCACTTGATCATGTTGAACAGAGTTCAGGTGTACGGGAATCGGCCAGAAAACCGTAGGCGGCGAACTGCGCAGAGCCGCTGAATGAACCTGCACCGGCACAGCACTCTGGCTTGCGGGTGCAAACTGGACTGGCGCAACGGCCCGGGCAGGAGCAGCGGCCTGAGCTAGCGCAGCGGCCGAGGCTGGAGCAACCTCCGGGGCTGGAGCAGCAGTCGGCGCTGAAACAGCGGTCGGGGCTGGGGCAGCGACCGAGTCGGGGGTAGCGACCTCAGCGAGATCCGCTCTCGGCGCTGGCGGCGGCATCCCGGTGGGTCCGATGTAGGTCGCCAGCGGTAGCGGGTTACGGGTCACCGGCATCAGCAGCAGTGCTCCCCCCAGCGAAATTACTCCCACCACCAGGATCGGTACGGTCACTGCGCCACTGGCGTCGTGCGTGAAGCCCAGCAGCGGCGGTCCTATCAGGGCCCCCAAACCGGAAAAGAAGAAGAAGACGCCCATAACCGCGCCCAAGCCTGCCAAGCCGAACAAATGTGCGGTTACATCGCCGAGCAGGGCCACGAAACCCCCGTAGGAAACGCCGAGCAGTGCAGCAAAGACCAGCAGCAGCAAGTACTTGGAGTCAGGCGAACTGACACGGGTGGAGATGAGCCAAAGTGCGAAAGCCAGCGGCAAGCTACCGAAGGCGATCTTCAGTAGTCGGATCGACCCTAGGGGCCGAGCGAGGCCGGTCAGCGCGAGGCGCCCCACAATGCTTGAGAGTCCAACACTGGATACCAGCGCGCCTGCGGCGAACTCTGACACGCCTTGGTCTTGAGCGAAAGGAATGATCAGCCCGATGGTGCCGATGACGGTAATCGTGAACAGCGTCAAGCAGATGCCCACCTGCCAGAACGTTGGTGTCCGCAGCACTAACGCCAGATGACGCCTCGCATCCCCCATCTGTGTTCGCGGGGGTTGGCGAATGACGGCTAGTCCGACAACAAAGATCACGAGTGCAAACAGCGCCAGCCAACGCATACCAATACGCCAGCCGAACTCGGCCAGCAGGCGCTGGGCCAATGGAACGTAGATCAAGGTGCCGAGGCCCGAACCTGTCGCCACGATGCCCTGAGCCATCGCCCGGTGACGCACAAACCACATTGCGACTAGCGCGAACAGTGGCGCGTTGAACAGTCCGCCGCCGAATCCGAGCCCTACGCCATACAGGACGTAGCCGTGCCACAGCACCGACACGTAGGACGTCGCCACCAGTCCGCCTATGAAGAGGGCTCCTCCGCTGATCAGCAACGGAACTATGCCAAAGCGGTCATAGAGGCGACCCGACAGCAAGGCGCTGCCGAAGTAGAGGAACACTGTGATTCCAAACACGATCGAGATCGGACCTAGACCTGTTTCGAACTCTTCTGCCATGTCGTTAGCGAAGGCGGTGAAGCTGTAGATCGTGCCAAATCCGGCCATGATCACGACCGCAGCACCGCACGCCGTAACCCAGCCACGTGCCGAATCCAGATGTGCAGGAGTCGCCTCAGGAACGCTCACAGCGGTCACCGCAGGGACACTACGGCGCTTCGGCCCGCTGTGTCTGAAGACACCGTGCCGACATCATTGACAATGGGGACTACCGGCCTGAGTGACAGTTGGCAGGTCAGCGGTCTAAGGGTCACTGTTACATGCGTGTCATTGTTTTTGGGGTGGCAGAGCTGGTGGGGATGGCTCACCCCCTGAGCAGACTGTGGGTGTGGATGAGAGGTCGGAGCGTACGCTAAGTCCGTTCCAGTTAGGGCGTTCCGTAAGGGGCTTGCTCTTGTGGATGTTATGCGTGTGTTTCCTGACGACGAGGCCGCTGAGGCGTGGATAGCGGTGGTTCGTTGGCCTTATGGGCCGCTAGCCCAGGAGTACGCGGCCTAGGTCAGCAACGATAGTGAGTTCGTCCTCGGTGAGTGCGTCGGCGTCTGGCCACGGGGCGAGTCGGCGGAGTCGGGCGTGGGTGTACCGGAGGTCCTGATCGGGCGAGAACCACTTCACTAGAGTGTCCCCGACCCACTTCCGCAGCTCGTCGCTGGCTGAAGCTATGGCGTGGTCTACGGCATCGAAGTTGGAGCCCTGGACGAGGCGGACGAGGTCGTGGATGTCGGAGCCGACCTTTTGAGGACTTTTGCCTCCCGCGCGGCGTGGGATGGCCACGGCTTTGAGCGCTATCAAGGAGGGAATCGTTGAGATCGGCGCTCTTGCCCGTTCGACGACATGTCTGTCCTCAACTACCTCAACCGTGCTCCACTCGCTGGTGGCCAGCGCCATCCGTCGCGCAAGTGCGAAAGCTCGCTCGCTGGCCTCCTTCGGCAACGGAAGGTCGGACGTGTCGTTCATCACGTCGATCACGACGGTCGTACCGCCCTGTTCAAGTTGGAGCTTGGCGGCGTCAAGTCGTTCGGCACCTGTTTCAGTGACGAGGATCTCGACAAGAGATGTCTGGTCTCGGCTCACCGTGTCAAGGTCATTGGTGAGACGGTGGACGTGGGTGACTTGGACGTTGACAGCGAAGCCGCCGATGACTGCCCACTTGGGTTCTGCGGGGAAGCGTCCGAGAGTCGCAACAAACGATCGGATGCGGCCACCGCGATCGGCGGCGAGGATGATCGGGTCACCAGGCACGCACGATCCCTTCGGGCTGCCACTGCTCTAGGGCTTCGAGGCCGCGGGCGCGGTCCTGGGCGATGTCGAGAGCGACGACGATGTGGTTAGCCACCGGCCACCGTTCTCCAGTCGTCTCCGAGTGGTCAACACGCCGGAGGCAAACGAGTCGGACTGGCGCAACGGCAACGGTGCAGGCGCGGGTGTTCGCGTCGCTCGCGTCGCCGAGGATTGAACGGGCGGCCCGGAATTCCGACTCCGAAGGCACGTAGAAGTCGGGCGGATCGTCGCCCCGTGCGACGATCGGCACACCCCATGACGCGGCAGCGATGGTGTCGGTGAGCGCCCATCCCATCGTGTCCTCGGGTTCGTTGAGGCCGAGACCCAGTCGCTGCGCGCTGCGGGCTCGCGGGTCCGGTAGCGCTGCCAGCGAGACGGCCCGTTTCCGCCACAGTGTGAGAAGTTCGTGGAATAGATCAGGGACTATCGCCTCACCCTCGGAGGTCAACAGCCCGTCATCTCGCAAGCCAGCCATCGCGTTGGAGACAGCGCTCGGGGCTCGATCGATGTAGCGAGCGGTCTCGCGTACGCGATGAGGCTGGTCCGGTGTCAGCAGGCACGCGATTGCTACCTCCTTAGCCACCTGGCTATCGAGTGGAGCTCCCGCACTCGCGGAGATCGGCTCGGCTGATTCCACCGCCGTGTCGATGACGAGCGGCGGGTCTACGATCCGCAGCTCACCCCGCCGGTCGAAGTAGTTGATCCCCGACTCTCGGAACGACTGCTTGGCATCCGAGGCGATCCGCTCAGCGACGATGAGGCGCGGAAGGCGATCGCGCTTTCGCTCCCGGGCCAACTGCTGACCTAGCGCGGCGGTGATCACCGGTTTCACCTCTACTGCGAAGCGCTGCCCAGCGACCTCCGCTGCGAAGTCACACTCGACTGCGTCCACAGTCGTCACCCGTGCGTTCACGCCGAGGCTCTCGAGAGCGCAGATCAGAGCGTCGACAGCGCTGCGCTCGACCGCCGCAGCAGTCCTTCTAACCATGACTCCACCCTATTCGACATTCTGTGTTCTTGTATACAAGAACACAGAACACTTCATTTGACGTGTCCGCGATCAGCCGCAAACGACTACGACCAGTCGCGTGCGCTACTGCCCTGTCGGATGAGCCCAGTGTCGATTAGCCCAGCGCTGGCTCACCGAGTGCTGAGAGGTCGCGCACGGCTCCCCGGTCGGCGCTTGTGGCCATTGCCGCGTAGGCGCGCAGTGCAGTGGACACCTGCCGTGGACGAGGCTTGGCGGGTTTCCAGCCAGCCGCGTCTTGCTCGCTGCGCCGCCGTTCCAGCTCGGCGTCGGCCACGTCCAAGTTGATGACGCGACTCGGGATGTCAATCTGAATCGTGTCGCCATTGCGGACCAGTCCGATGAGGCCCCCAGCGGCAGCTTCCGGCGAGACGTGACCAATCGACAGCCCGGACGTGCCGCCGGAAAAGCGGCCGTCGGTCACGAGCGCGCAGGCCTTGCCGAGACCTTTTGATTTCAGATACGAGGTTGGGTAGAGCATCTCTTGCATGCCGGGGCCGCCACGCGGACCCTCGTAGCGAACGACCAGCACATCACCAGCCGTCACCTCGCCGTTGAGGATGTGCTCCACGGCTTCGTCTTGGCTCTCAACCACATGGGCAGCACCCGTGAACACCCAAATCGACTCGTCCACGCCAGCGGTCTTCACTACGCAGCCGTCGGGTGCCAAGTTGCCATAGAGGATGGCCAGCCCACCGTCGGCTGAGTAGGCGCAGTCCACCGAACGAATGCAGCCGCGCTCACGATCCACGTCCAGCGTCCGATAGCGCTCAGATTGACTGAACGCAGTCTGGGTTGGGATACCAGCCGGACCGGCCCGATAGAACTCGGCCAGCTTCGGGCTGTCATTTGTCGCAACATCCCAGCGTGAGATCGCTTCGAACATCGTCGACGCATGCACCGTCGGCACCTGGTTGGCGATAAGCCCAGCCCGGTTCAGTTCGCCCATGATGCCCATCACACCACCGGCACGGTGTACATCCTCAACGTGGTAGTACTCCGATGCCGGAGCCACTTTGCAGATATTCGGCACTTTGCGTGACAGTCGATCTATGTCGGCCATCGTGAAGTCAAGCTCAGCTTCTTGGGCCGCGGCCAGCAAATGCAAGATAGTGTTGGTAGATCCGCCCATAGCGATGTCGAGCGTCATCGCGTTCTCAAAGGCCTCAAAGCTGCCGATGGACCGCGGCAACACCGATGCGTCGTCTTCGCGGTAATAGCGGCGACACAAATCCACCACCACTCGACCTGCTTGCAAGAACAGCTCACGACGGTCGGCGTGGGTTGCCACCACGGTTCCGTTACCGGGCAACGACAATCCGAGCGCCTCAGTGAGACAGTTCATGGAGTTGGCGGTGAACATGCCCGAACACGAGCCACAAGTAGGGCAGCCGGAGCGCTCCATCTCGGCCACGTCCTCATCGCTCACGGAGTCGTCGGCGGCTACCACCATGACGTTGATGAGGTCAACCTTTTGAGTCGCCAGCTTCGTCTTGCCAGCCTCCATCGGGCCGCCCGACACGAACACTGTGGGAATGTTCAAGCGCATAGCTGCGTTCAACATTCCCGGAGTGATCTTGTCGCAGTTAGATATACACACCAGCGCGTCGGCACAGTGCGCGTTCACCATGTATTCAACTGAGTCTGCAATGAGGTCTCGTGACGGGAGGCTGTAGAGCATTCCGTCGTGGCCCATGGCGATGCCGTCGTCAACTGCGATGGTGTTGAACTCTTTAGCCACACCGCCAGCCGCTTCTATCTCGCGGGCGACTAGCTGGCCGAGATCCTTGAGATGCACATGACCCGGGACAAACTGTGTGAACGAGTTGGCGATGGCGATGATCGGCTTTCCGAAATCCTCATCGGTCATGCCGGTAGCGCGCCACAGGGCGCGGGCACCCGCCTGATTGCGGCCTGCGGTTGAAGTGACTGAACGGTAGCTCGGCATCCCTCCAGCCTACGCGAGCGCCCTCAAGCGTCTGGGCCCTCAAGTGTTTGGGCCCTCAAGCGTCTGGGACTGACGAGCCGAACGGCGAGTGTTGCCCAAACATTCAGCGTCTATGCATCTGCGTTGGGCATCGCGACCGCTAGTTTCTGGTTCGTGAGCGAAGTGAAGATCTACCACAACCCGCATTGAAATTCTTCCCGGAATGCCTTGGCGGTCGCCGAGGAAGCTGGAGTTGAAGCCGATGTCGTCCTGTACATGAAATCGCCACCGGATCGCACCGAACTGGAGCATTTGGTGTCGATCCTTGAAGACCCTGTTGAGGACCTGGTGCGTAAGGACTCACAGTTCAAGAAGCTGAACCTGAATGCCGACGACTATGTGAACAATCCCGAAGCGGTCGTGGAGCTTCTGAGCGAACGCAAAGCGCTGATGCAACGACCGGTGGTTGTTGTTGGAGACCGGGCCATTATCGGACGTCCGAAGGAACGCATCGCCGCGCTGTTGGCCGACTGAGACGGTGGCTAACTGAGACCGTGACCAACTGAGATCGTGGCTAGCTGAGATGGTGGCCGATTGAGATGTCCCTGCCTGAGACGACCGTCGGCGGCGCTGCGCCAGCGCCGCTTGATCCCAATACTGGCGGCATTCGTACACCTTTGTTTGATTTGCACACCGCACTCGGTGGCCGCATGGTCAACTTCGGCGGCCATGCGCTACCCATGCGATTTGAGGGCACAGTCGCCGAGCATCGCTCCACGCGCAAAGCTGCAGGCCTGTTTGACGTGAGCCACATGGGCATCATCGACCTGCACCCCGCGGGCACCGAGACTGACCCTGAAAGCAGCACAGCGGGCGGCACTGGGGACATCGACGAAATGGCGACATGGCTGCAACGATGCGTGCCTGGGTCGATCGTGAATCTGAAACCTGGCCAGATGCGCTACACGCTGTTCACCACTCCAGATGGCGGCGTGCTAGACGATCTCATCGTTTCCCACCACGGCAACCGACTGCGCTTGGTTGTCAATGCCGTTCGTACCGAGGCCGACTTGGCAATGTTACGAACGGTGAACGGCGACAGTGACGAAGGCGAAGTCGCTATCCGCGTTCGACACGACTTGGCACTGCTCGCGCTGCAAGGTCCAGCAGCGAAAGATGTCCTGGCACGCTACGCGCCCGCAGCATGCGAGCTGGCGTTCATGTCCAGCGCAACTTTGCCGATCAACAGCGTGGAATGCGAGATATCGCGTTGCGGCTATACCGGCGAGGACGGCTTCGAAATCGCGGTCAGCACCGCTGATGCCATGGGTATCGCCGAGTTGCTGTTGAGTTGCGATGAGGTATCGCCTGCGGGACTAGGCGCCCGCGACACTCTGCGCCTCGAAGCTGGGCTTCCACTGGTAGGCCACGAGCTGACTGAGGCCATATCGCCGATAGAGGCTGGATTGGGTTGGTGCATACCTAAGCGCCGACGCTCCCACGGTGGCTATCCGGGCGCCGCAACCATCGCTGCACAGCTTTCGCAGGGCCCCACAAGAAGACGTGTAGGTATCGCCGCCGATGGCCGCCGTCCAATCCGCGACGGAGCGACTTTGACCGATGCCGATGGCAGCAACATTGGCATCGTGACTAGCGGCGGTTACGGCCCCACCATTGATGCGCCCATCGCCATGGGCTACGTTGCCGCCGAATATGGCGTAGTCGGCACCGAGTTATATGCGCAGGGACGCAAAGGGCCAGCGCTGTGCAGCGTCACGCCGTTGCCGTTCGTTGAGCATCGCTTCTGGCGCCCCCAGTGACCCCCGCCCCCAAAGTTGACCGCCCCGAAGCAGACCGCCCGAAGTAGACCGCCCAAAGTTGACCGCATAGTGAACGCTGTGTCCCTTAGAACCACCTCCCAGGCCCAACCCGGCGAACAGTTACCACCCACAGAGCAGTTCGCGACACGACACATCGGGCTGCGGCCCGACGACATCTCCGCAATGCTGAAGCGGCTCGGTTTCGCATCGGTGGAAGCTCTGATTGATGCCGCCATGCCGGGGACCATCCGGTTAGACGAACCAATCGTGCTTGATGGCTTGGACGCACCCCTGAGCGAGGCTCAAGCGACGGCCGCTATGCGCTGGCTAGCGAACGCCAACGATCCGGTGCGTTCGGTCATCGGGCTTGGTTACTACGGCACCATCACCCCGGCAGTTATCCGCCGCGGCGTGCTTGAGGACCCTTCGTGGTACACCGCCTACACGCCTTACCAGGCCGAGATATCCCAGGGCCGGCTGGAGGCGTTGTTGAACTACCAGACCATGGTCTGCGACTTAGTGGGCATGGAGATCGCCAACTCCTCGCTGTTGTGCGAAGGCACGGCCGCTGCTGAGGCCATGGCGATGGCCCGCCGCGTTACCCGCAGCGGACCCGACCGCTTCTTTGTGGATAGCGACTGTCACCCGCAGGTCATTGACGTGGTGGCAACGCGTGCAGCGCCGCTGGGCATCACGATCACCGTCGGCGACCCGAGCACTGATCTTGTGCCGAACGAGGTCTATGGGGCGTTGCTGTCGTATCCGGGCAGCAGCGGTGCCATAGGCAACCTTGCACCGACAATTGAAGCTCTGCACGGTTCGGGTGCGATAGCTACCGTCACCACCGACCTTCTGGCCTGTTGCTTGCTGAGGCCCCCCGGCGAACTAGGTGCCGACATCGTGGTGGGCAGCTCGCAGCGTTTCGGTGTGCCGTTGGGCTTTGGCGGTCCGCACGCAGCCTTTCTGGCCACCCACGAAAAGCACCGCCGTTCGATGCCCGGCCGACTCGTGGGTGTATCGGTAGACACTGCCGGACGGCCCGGCTATCGGCTGGCGTTGCAAACCCGTGAACAGCACATTCGACGCGAACGGGCCACCAGCAACATCTGCACTGCTCAGGTGCTGCTAGCGGTGGTGGCGTCAATGTATGCGGTCTGGCATGGCCCCGAAGGGCTGACCAAAATCGCGCAACGCGTACAGCGACTGACCGCTGCGCTGGCTGCGGGCCTCAGATCAATCGGTCCAGCACCCGTCAGCTCACAAACCAGCGGCCCAGGATTAAGTCGCCCAACGGTGCGCAACGACAGCTTCTTTGACACGCTCACCGTGGAGGTACCGGGTGCCGCCGACGCAGTGATAGCCGCTGCGCTAGCTGCTGGCTTCAATCTGCGACGCGTGGACGCCGATACGGTGGGCATATCGCTAGATGAGACGTGCGACGAATCAACCGTGGCCCAACTTTTGCAGGCGTTCGGCAAAACCTTCGAGCTACCAGCGGGTCGGGACGCCGATGTTGCTGGCAACGCTGACGATGCCGCAGTAAACGCAGTGGCAGCGCTAGCGGAAACGGCACCTGCGGGCATAAAGCGCGAACAGCTACGCGTTTCATCGTTCCTGGAGCACCCAACGTTCAGCGCTTATCGGTCCGAGACCGAGATGATGCGCTACCTGCGACGACTAGCCGCGCTTGACGTGGCTTTGGACCGCTCAATGATCCCGCTGGGTAGCTGCACAATGAAGCTCAACGCGGCGGCGGAAATGACACCGATCACTTGGCCGGAGTTCGCCAACATCCACCCATTCGCCCCAGCTACACAGTGGGAGGGCTATCGCCAGATCATCGCCGATCTGCAGTCGTGGCTGGCAGCGTTAACCGGCTACGACGCAGTGTCACTGCAGCCCAACGCTGGGTCGCAGGGGGAACTGGCGGGCCTGCTGGCGATCCGGCGATATCACGACAACCGCGGCGACGCTCACCGCACGGTGTGTCTCATCCCCTCCTCCGCGCATGGCACCAATGCTGCCTCCGCAGTGATGGCTGGTATGCGCGTTGTAGTGGTGGACTGCACCGACGAAGGCGATGTGGACCTGAACGATCTCAACACGAAGATCGCCGAGCACGGCGAGCAGCTAGCGGCATTCATGGTGACCTATCCGTCCACACACGGCGTCTTTGAAGCTGGCATAGGACAGGCGTGCGACCAAGTGCATGATGCGGGCGGGCAGGTCTACGTGGATGGCGCCAATCTCAATGCGCTGGTAGGGCTGGCAGCACCGGGCGCTTTCGGTGCCGATGTAAGCCACCTCAACTTGCACAAGACGTTCTGCATCCCTCATGGCGGCGGTGGGCCTGGCATTGGTCCGGTGGCGTGTCGCTCCCACCTGGCGGAGTTCTTGCCCAACCATCCGCTTGCACCCGACGCAGGGCCCGCTACCGGCCCTGGCGCTATCTCTTCGGCGCCTTGGGGATCGGCGGGGATCTTGCCGATCCCATGGATGTACATCGCGATGATGGGTGTTGAAGGGCTGACGAGCGCTACCCAAGCGGCAATCCTCTCCGCGAACTATGTGGCTGCCCGACTCAACGAGTGTTTCCCGGTTCTGTACCGAGGCCGCAACGGCCTAGTAGCCCACGAGTGCATCGTGGACCTTCGACCGTTCTCGGAGTGGGCCAGCGTGGATGACGTAGCCAAGCGGCTCATTGACTTCGGCTTCCACGCTCCGACCATGTCGTTCCCCGTTGCGGGAACACTGATGATTGAACCCACCGAGAGTGAATCGCTCGCCGAGATTGATCGCTTCTGCGATGCCATGGCCACGATCCGAGCCGAGATCGACAAGATCGCCTCCGGTGAGTGGCCAGCCGAAGACAATCCGCTTGCCAATGCGCCGCACACTGCCATTGATGTGCTCGCCAACGAATGGCGTCACCCCTACACACGCACCGAGGCCGCCTACCCGGCCGGTACTGAGTCGCTAGGTCTGGTGGCCGACAAGTACTGGCCGCCAGTCAGCCGAATCGACGGGGCCTACGGAGACCGCAACCTGGTGTGCGCCTGCCCCGACCCTCGCGCCTTTGAGTTGGAACCTGAGCTGGCCGCTGAGCTTGGCCGCTAGGCAAGTGAACGTTGTGGCTACGACGACCAAGCCGAAGATCATTTTGGACTGCGACCCCGGTCATGACGATGCCGTAGCCATTTTGCTTGCGGCACAGCAGTGTGAGCTGCTGGCCGTCACAACCGTCTCAGGGAACGCGCCGCTACATCTGACCACTGCCAATGCTCTGCTGATATGTGAGCTAGCGGGAATCGACGTGCCGGTTTACTCAGGCGCCGACCGTCCCTTGTTGGTACCGGCGGCCCATGCCCCCCGAGCTCACGGCGAGACCGGTCTGGACGGACCTACCCGACCCGAGGTAAGCCGCAGCGTGGCGGGCGACGACGCAGTCCAGCAGATCATTGCGACAGTGCGAACTCACAGCGATGTGTGGCTCGTCGCCGTAGGCCCGCTCACGAACATTGCGCTAGCCATCCGCCAAGCGCCAGACATCGTTGACCGGGTGGCTGGCATCTCGCTCATGGGTGGCGCAATCGGCGCTGGCAACGTCACGCCCACTGCCGAGTTCAACATTTGGGCCGACCCCCATGCCGCCCAGATTGTGTTCACCTCTGGGGTACACGTGCTGCGCATGGCCGGGCTCAACCTCACCCATCAGCTCTGCGTAGGTCCAGATGTCATCGCCGCGCTGCGCACCACCGGCGCTTCAGTGGCGAAGTTCGTCGCTGAACTGCTGGACTTCTACCTAGCCGGATATCGCGAACGCGCTGGCTTGGAGAGCGCTCCGATGCATGATCCATGCGCCGTGCTAGCGGTCACGCGACCAGACATGCTGGACTTCGCTGACCGCCACGTTGACGTTGAGACAACTGGCCAGCTAACCCGCGGTATGACGGTGGCCGACGAGCGGCCTGGCGCTGACGCAGTTCCCAACTGCGAGGTCGCCATGGCCATAAACGCCGACACGGCCATTCAGCTCCTCGTGAACGCCGTGTGCAGTTACAGCTAGCGGTAACCGTTACGGGCGACGCCCAACAACCAGCCGTAGTCATCGCGTCGGTACCGTTGCGGCTGTGCCCACAAGCAGCACACCTCACGGGTCGGCTAACGGTTCGGCGTTCCGCCTAAGCCAATACAGCCACGGCGCTGGTTGAGCTTGCAAGCTCGGACCATCCGAGCTGGCGCAGGTGCTGCGCCACGTGAACATGCCGACACATCCCGACCTAGTTGTCGGCACCAACCCCGGCGATGACGCCGCGGTGTGGCGACTGGCTGACGGCCAGTTGCTAGCGGCATCAACCGATTTCATCGCACCGATCGTTGACGACGCCCGAGTTTGGGGCCGGATCGCTGCTGCCAATGCTGCCAGCGACATCTATGCGATGGGCGCCACGCCTCTGTTCGCGCTCAACTTGGCTGCGTGGCCCCGTGAGGTACTACCGCTGCAACTGCTAAGCGAGGTGCTGGCGGGCGGTGCCGACGCAGCCGCCGACGGAGGCTGGGTTGTGGCTGGCGGTCACACCATTGACGCTCCCGAGCCGCTCTATGGCATGGCAGTAACGGGCACGTGCCGCACTGGGGAGCGCGGCGCGGCGGGGCTGCTCACGAACGCTGGAGCTCTGGCGGGTCAGGCTCTCATGCTCACCAAGCCGCTAGGTACAGGATTGTTGGCTACTGCACTCAAGCGTTCTGAGGTAGACGCAATAGAGGCCGGCGGTGACCTGCATGCCGCCTACACAGCGGGCGTGACCGAGATGAGTCGGCTGAACGCAGCGGCGGCGAATATCGCTGCGGCCTCGGGCGCTACGGCTGCAACCGACATCACCGGCTTTGGACTGCTAGGCCATCTGGCTGAGCTGGTGACCGCCAGCGGCGTGAGCGCAGTCGTGGATGCCGCTGCAGTGCCGCTGTTGCCCGATGCAGTTCGGCTCGCAGAGGAAGGCTCGGTGCCTGGCGGCACCCAGCGCAATCTCAGCTACGTGTCGCAGCGTCTAACTGGCGGCGACGATGTCACTCGTGCCGTGCTGGGCGACCCACAAACCTCTGGTGGGCTGCTGGTTTGCTGCGATCCCAAGCGGGCCGAAGCAGCAGTCCAGGAGCTGCGCGACAGCGGTCACCATGCTGCGATCATTGGCGAGCTATGCGGAACCAGCGATGGCAGCGGAGCCAACGACGGCAGCGATGGCACGATCGCAGTCACCGGAAGCGTCAGCCCAGGCGCCAGCTAAGGCCGTTAGAACTGGGGCCCTAGATGGTTGCTCAGCACGGTGCGCCCGTCGGCTCCGCAAACCCGCCAGCCCGAATAGCTGCTGGGGTGTCGCCAGTTGGTGGCCAGCCAGATGGCGGCCCGCTGGACAGCCCAGCTCGGCGCGGCGTGTTTCCCGGTTCGTTCAATCCGCCGACGACAGCCCATTTGGCGATCAGCGAGGCAGTCAGAGCCCAATACTCACTAGATGTGCTCGTTTGGTCGGTAAGTGAGGTTGCGCTGGCCAAAGAAAACGTGCAGCGGCCACATCTGGTGGATCGCGTGCGTGTGCTAGAGGCCGTCGCCGACAGGCTCGGCTGGCTAGAGATTGCGGTGACGCAGGCACAACTACTGGCAGACATCGCCGCGGGATTCGACGTGATCGTGATGGGTGCCGACAAGTGGTGCCAGATCCACGACCCGGTTTTCTACGACAACGATCCGGCACGTCGAGATGCTGCGATCTCATCGTTGCCAGCGGTAGCCATTGCAGCGAGGCCTCCATACGACGCTCCGGCGGAGTTGATGTTGGATCTGCCGGAGTGGGTGGGCGCGGTGTCAAGCACCCTGGCACGCACGTTTGACCCTGTGGTCATGGTCCCAGAGGCGGCTGAGTTTGACTCACGCACAGGAGCATGGACCGATCCGAATCGATACGAACGCTGGCGAGCAGACAGGCAGTAGACCCGTGTTTCAGGAGACACAGCGTTACAGGAGACACAGCGCTTCAGAGACACAGCACTTCAGAGACACAGCGCTTCAGGAAAGACAGCGTTTCAGGAGATCCAGTGGACGAAATTCGTGACGTAGATCTGCTGGCGTTTGAGCAGGGCTCAGCCAGCCAACGCCGAGCAGTCGTTGACGGCGCCATGGCCAGCTTGCGCACCGGATTCGTTTACACCGCACACGATCTACCCAGCGGGCTACTCAACGACGCCTACGACGTGCTAGCCAGGTTCTTCGCACTCGACCCTGATGTCAAGGCGCGCTACGTGGACGCCGAGTCGTTCGGTGCTCGCGGCTACACCGGACCGCTCACCGAAACTGCTGCCATTGCCGACCGACCCGATTGGAAGGAGATGTTCAACTGGAGCGATCCGCCCCCCGCCGGACATCCCTTGCGGACCAAGTACGCGCGCTGGTATCGGCCCAGTGTGTTCCCAGACAGTGACATTGCGGGTGCCGCAGAGACGCTCACCGAGTTCCACTGTCGGCTGGTTGAGATGCAGCGACGCTTCCTGCGCATCATTGCTGTGGGCATTGGAGCACACGAGTCCTACTTCGACAAGATGAGCGCATACGGCACCCACTTGAGCCGCGCCATCCACTACCCACCGATGTCAAGCGCTCCCGACGGTGGGGCGCAGGGACACGTTTGGGCAGACGAACACGCCGACATTAACCTCATCACGGCTCTGCCACGCGCTACCGCACGAGGTCTGCAGGTCCGCATTGAAGGCGATTGGGTAGACGCGGCACCCCCACCCAACCACGTCATCATCAACTCTGGGATCATGCTTGAGCACATCACCAACGGCACGGTCCCTGCTGGCTGGCATCGCGTAATGGCCGATCCGACTCAGAGCGCAGATCGACTCAGCGTGGTGCAGTTTTGCCATCCGCGTCCGTCCACCATCTTGGCGCCAGTGCCGTCCACGGTTACGGCGGAGCGGCCATGCCGTTACGAGGCAGTCTCGGCCGAAGACCGACTTGCCGAAGTGATCTGGGAGATCAACCTGCTGCCGGACGCTCGCCGTGTTACATAGGCAGCCCCGTGCGACCCGCCACTCATAGCTCAAGCAGCGCGTTCTCAACCACTTCGGTTAGAGCCGGATGAATGTAAAACTGATCGTGAGCCATCTGGTCAACTGTCTGCCCGAACGTCATACCCGATATGAGCTGCTGGATCAGCGTGGAGGCCTGCGGGCCGATGATGTGAGCGCCTAACAGCTCTCGAGTCTCACTGTGCGCGATCAGCTTGGCGAAGCTGGTGCTGTCTTCCATCGCCCAGCCGTATGCCGTGTGGCCGAACGGTTTGTTCGCTACTGAGATTGGCAGACCCACAGCACGGGCATCTCGCTCAGTTAGGCCGACCGACGCGACCTGCGGATGCGAGAACACCGCGTGTGGAACCAGCCGCTCGGGCACGCCGCGCATCGGGCCGTCGGCTTGTCCCTCAGCGACAAGCAGATTGTGTCGCAAGGCCCGTACCTGTGCATTGGCAAGGTGTTTGAGCTGAATCTGGCTTGCGAGATCACCGAACGACCACACCCCCGCCGCGCTTGTGCGGAAATGCTCATCGACCAGCACGCGGCCACCGTCATGCTCCACGGCCGCAGCTTCCAGGTTCAGCAGATCACCGTTGGGAATGCGGCCGGTTGCTACCAGCAAAACATCGGCACTTGCTTGATCCGGCTCACCGTTGACGTTGAACTCGACTGTTACTCGCTGCGAGTCTGACCCCGTGTTTGACCCTGCTTCTGCCCCTGCATCTGGCCCAGCTATTGACTGGACACGTGTGACAGTCGCTCCGAGTCGTAGATCAAAGTGTCGCGCGGCTGCGCGGGTGTAGGCCGCCGACACGTCGTCGTCTTCGGCCCGCAGCAGTCGCTCGCTGCGGTTGATCATGGTCACATTCGTACCCAGGGCCGAGAACACATAGCCCAGTTCCGCCGCGATGTAGCCCCCGCCGAGCACAATCATGCTCTCAGGCAGTGTCTCAAGCCGCATGACAGTGTCAGAGGTGTGATACGGCGTGCGATCGAGGCCCGGGAAGTCCGGTATGAACGGTCTGGCTCCCGCGCCCAGCACTACGTGGCGACCGCGTATGCGAGCGGTACCGCCATCGTTCAACTGGACTTCCAGCTCACGTTCAGCGACGAAGCGGGCTTCGCCCAAGAAGACCTCAATGTTGGGGCAGGCCTCGCCGCAGCGAAACACCTTGCCTCCCTGCGCAATCGGGTCAATGCGCCCGAATACACGATCTCGGATCGCGGGCCAGTCGGCGCCGTCAAAACTGGCCGAGATGCCGTAGATGGAAGCTGTGGCGATCGTGTCGGCCACATCAGCGGCGTACACGAACATCTTGGAGGGAATACAGCCCACATTGAGGCAGGTGCCACCGAAAACACCGCGTTCCACCAGCGCTATGGACCAATCGTCAAACTCGGGTCCAGGAATGGAGTTAGCCGAGCCGCTTCCGACGATTACAAGATCAAACTCGTCGGCTAGTTCATCTGGCGCGCCGGAGTATGCGCCCGTCGTTGCCTGCACTAGACGAGCGCCTGGTAGACGAGGGCTTTCAGTTCGCTTCTGATCGGGTGGACACTTGACGGCAGCAGTTGGGTCAAAAAGACAAGGGTGATGTCCTCGACTGGATCCACCCAAAATGCTGTGGAAGCGGCGCCGCCCCAGGCGTACTCGCCCTTGCTGGAGACGACCTTCGCTTTGGCGGGGTCAAGCACGACCGAGAAGCCCAGCCCGAAGCCGACTCCGTCAAAGGCCGCTTCGGAGAACAGCGCCCTGCCGCACTCGGTGAGGTCCGCGCCTCCAGGCAGGTGATTAGTGGTCATGAACTCCAGGGTGCGCCGCCCGATAATGCGTGCGCCATCAAGCTCGCCTCTGTTGCGCAACATCTGAGTGAAGCGGTGGTAGTCCCCCATGGTTGACACCAGGCCGCCTCCGCCTGAGAGGATCTTGGGCGGTTCTAGGTAGGCCGACTTGCGTGGGTCGTCCATCAACGTGCGTGCCAGCCCAGGATCAGAAGCTCGATATGGGGGCTGCAGCAGCCCCGTGTTGCCCGCCGCATTGCGTGCCGCCAACGTAGCTGTCGTGTAGTTAGCGGCGAAACGATCAACATCGGCGTGGGGCACCTCGAAGCCCGTGTCGACCATGCCCAGCGGCCCGGTGACGTGCTCGGCTAGGTACTCGTCGAGCGGCTGGCCCGAGGCCAGCTCAACCACTCGGCCCAGCACATCGGTGGCGTAGCTGTAGTTCCATTCGGTGCCTGGGTCAAACAGCAGCGGCAGCGATGCCAGAGCTTCGCACGTCTCCTCCAGATTGCCAGGAGCGCCCCAGTTGAAGCCGTTGGCTCTATACAGCTCATCCACGGTGTTGGCAAAATGAAAATCGTAAGTCAGCCCCGAGGTGTGGGTTAGCAAGCTGTGAATGGTGACTTCGCTCGCAGGTTCGCGTGTCTGGTACTGCATTGGGTTGCCGCCCTTGAAGACCCGCGCGTGCGCGAACTCCCCGATCCAGTTGGACACCGGGTCTGTTAGCGCAAAGCGCCCCTGCTCGTAGAGCTGCATCGCAGCAATAGACACAATGGGCTTAGTCATTGAGTAGATGCGGTAGATCGTGTCGGCGGTCACCGGCAACGATCGCTCGCAGTCTCGTTGGCCGAATCGGTGTGTGTAGGCGATCTGGCCGCCACGCGTCAACAACACCGACACACCAGGGAGACGTCCATCGTCAACGTAGCGGTTCAGATGCGTGGCAATTCGGTCCAGACGGCGAGCGTCGAATCCCACCTCATTCGGCTCTACATCCGGCGCGATCTTGGTTGCTGCTAGTTCGGTCGCTGTTGAATCTGTTGTTGCTGGTTTCATCGCTGCCTCTCAGGGATTCACTGGCCGCTCGTTCAGGCCCAAAATAACCTCTTTGACAACTACCAAAAAGGTGAAGACTATGGTGCCGCAGGCCCTCTGGGATATGTGACGGGATATGTGTCGAACTGTGTGATGTCCGACCGGTAGCGCTCGGCATTCGTAGCGGGCACGAAAGGCGGCGGATCGTGAAGATGTCAACCAATTTTGGCACACCCAGACTCAACAGCCGAAAGTCAGGAACCTACCGATTCGGCTTGTTCGCAGTGGGCGCAGATCTGAGTGTTGCCTCCACGGTGCGTCAGCTCGAATCGCTCGGCTACAGCCACGCCGCAACGCCCGCTAGCTCAGACATCCAAGCACTCGTCTTCGCGCGTCAGGCTGCGCACCTGACCGATGCGGTGACTGGCGTCGTGGTAGCAGCAGAGTGCGTTGTGGGATTACACATCGCCAGGCAGGCATGCAGTGGCGCCGTGCCCGTATTCGATCCCGATTCGATGGCATTCAAGACCGCACTCAGACTCGTCGCGCCGTCTACTCCCCCAGCAACAACACCAGCTCAGCCACGCCGCCACACAGTGCGCGTGCGACGTGCTGTCACTTTGGGCACAACACGGGACACCATTGGCTGATACGAATCACACGGCATCTTTGCGCCTAGCTTGTCTCGGTGTGGATGTCTGCGGCAGGCGAAATGGCTGAGGAACAACTGGTCTCGCGTTTGCTGGTCGTCCGACACGGCGAATCGGTCGCGATGGCCGAGGGGATAGTCGGTGGCCGCCAAGGCTGCAGGGGACTCACTGCGCTAGGCCGAGCTCAGGCCGCAGCGCTGCGCGACCGGTTCGCTGCAGGCCACGAGCCCCAAGTCAACGTGGTCTATTCGTCACCGCTGCCGCGCGCTCGACAGACCACCGACATCGTCTTGCCAGCTCTAGGGAACGGCCCAGCACCCGGCGTCGCGGCGGCCGGGAACCTGTGGGTTCATGTGCGTGACGACCTGGAGGAGATGCGACTCGGGCCAGCAGACGGCATGACTTGGCAGGCGGCGCGCGAACGCTTTGAGTTTGTGCAACCCGCAAACGAACCCTACGCACCGGTAGTCCCCGGCGGTGAGAGTCGGGCGGACTTTCGACATCGGGTTGCGCAGGCGCTCAACGACATAGCCGCGAACCACCCGGGGGAAACGGTCTTCGTGGGATGTCACGGCGGCATTGCTTCTGCGGCAGTGGCCATGGCGTTCGGCATCCCACCGGCACATCGCGGCGTTGGTGTCGTCACGAAGGTGACCTCTATCACCGAACTTGAACTGTTGGAGCTTGAGGGTCGACGCCACTGGCAGGTACGACGCTTCAACGATGCAGCGCATCTAGCCGCCATCGAATCGGCCTGAGTGACGCCAGCCAGCCCGCAGAGCCCCGGAGGGTCAATCAACCTTCTAACTTGGCTCAGCAATAGGCCGGTGCGGGCGACAGGAGAACCAAATGCTGGTTGAGCGAATAGAAGCCAAGTGGATCGACACGTTCGCATCGGTATTTGAGTTGTGCGGTGTGGAACCACCGCAGAGCGCGGCAATCTTGTCGGAGAGCCAGAGCAGAGCCGTCAACGTGAACTTGGCCGAACTGGCACTGGATCGGCTTGGTACGCCGCCGATTCATGTCGTGGTGCCCACGCCGCGCCAGTCGGCACCGGTGCCTGTGAGATCCACGGGAGCTTCGGATGCCATTGCTGGGTCGCCAGCGGTACTCGCAGCTCTCGGCGCGGTTGACTTCGTCGTCGACTGCACCGTGGAAGGGCTGCTGCACGCCCCGGAGCTGCCGAAGATTCTCAGCGCGGGCACCCGCATATTGATGGTCTCCAATGAGCACCCCGAAGCGCTGGAGCGCCTGGCGCCCGAGCCGGACCTGGAGCCAAAAGTAAAGGTCGGCATCAAGAAGCTGATTGCGGCATCGCAAATGCACGTCACCTCGCCAGCGGGCACCGACCTCAGCGTGAACGTCAACGGGGCGCCCTGCGGAGGCGGCTGGGGCTACACCACACGCCCCGGCACGATCAGCCACTGGCCCGGCGGGCTTTGCCTGGCATTCCCCGATGCCAATACTGTGAACGGCACCATCGTGATGGACCGCGGCGACATGAACCTCACCTTCAAGCGGTACATCGAGTCACCGGTAACGCTTCACATTCGCGACGACTACGTCGTAGACGTCGAAGGCAGCGGCACCGACGCAGCGCTGTTTCGCAGCTACACCGACGCCTGGGGCGACCGCGAGGCATATGCCACCAGCCACGTCGGCTGGGGCATGAACCCTCGAGCGCGCTGGGACACCATGTCCATGTATGACCGCAGTCAAACCAACGGCACCGAGCAACGAGCTTTTGCTGGCAATTTCCTGTACTCCACGGGTGCCAACGAGCACGCCGGACGCCACACATTGGGTCACTTTGACCTTCCGCTGCGAAACCACAGCGTCTTCCTGGACGGCGAGGCAGTTGTCGTCGACGGTGCCTTGCAGGGCGACCTGGCCTGAACCGATCTGGCCTGAACCCAGTCGACCCGCCCAATAGACCAGTCCAGTAGACGAGTCCAGTAGACCGGCCCAGTAGACCAGCCCAGCAAGCCCCGCAAAAACGCCCGGTAGTGCAACCAGCAGTGCGCCCTCACGCAACCAACCAGCGACCGCGTGCGTCAGGCACAGACCTGGCGGCTCGCATTGAGCGCTGGGCCGATCACCGACCAGAGTCGATCGCAGTCGCATTTGAGGGCGTCGAGCACAGCTATCGGTCGTTCGCCCATCAGATCGCCGCGACAGCGCGCTGGCTGGCCAGTGTCGGCGTCAGCGAAGGCGACCGCGTTGCGTGGCTCGGCCCGAACCGACCTGCTGCGCTGCGATTGATGCTTGGCTGCTCTTGGCTCGGCGCCATCTACTTGCCGTTGAACTCGCGCTTGGCGGCGCCCGAACATCGCTGGATACTTGATCACGCCCAACCCGCCCTACTCGTACTAGATGCAGCCTTCGAGCAGCACGGTGAGAGGCTGGGCGCCAACTGCGAAACCCGGGTCCTAGCCGACGAACCAGCATTTCCCGACGCGCCTAGTGAGCTCGCACCCAGGCGAGGCACTCCAGCGCATCCCGTCTTGTTGGCGTACACCTCCGGAACCACAGGACATCCCAAAGGTGCCGTATTGGACCAGGCCGCCATGGCCGCTAACGCCGTCAACTCGACACATGCGCACGATCTCACCAGCCGCGACCGGGTGCTCACCACCATCCCCTTGTTCCATGTCGGCGGGTTGAACATTCAAACGCTGCCAGCAGTGCTGGGCGGTGCGGCGGTACTGATCCAGCGTGCCTTCGACGCTGGCCAGTTCCTGGACGACGTTGAACGGTGGCAACCCACCTGGACAGTGCTGGTGCCTGCGGCGCTCACCGCAGTGGCGGCGCACCCACGCTTCGCCTCCGCCGACCTGGACTCGCTGCGCGGCATCATGACAGGGTCGTCGCCGGTGCCAACGGCCTCGACCCAGCCCTTCTTTGAGCGCGGTTTGCCAGTGGGCCAGATCTACGGCTCAACTGAGACCGCACCGATAGCCGTGCATTTGCGCTGCGACGAGGCCGCACAGCGTCGGGGTTCGTGCGGTAAGCCCTCCACGATGTGTGAGGTTCGCGTTGTTGCCGATGCGGGCACGGATGCCGCTGCGGGCCAACGTGGCGAAGTCTGGGTGCGTGGACCCAGCGTTTTGCGCGAATACTGGCGCGACCCGCAGGCCACAGCAGAGGCGCTGAAAGACGGTTGGTTCCGCACCGGCGACATAGGCCACACCGATGATGAGGGCTGGCTCTACATAGACGATCGCCGCACCGACATGATCATTTCCGGCGGTGAGAACATTTACCCAGCCGAACTAGAGGCAGTGCTACTCGAGGCAGTGCTGTCGGGCAGCGATTTGGTGACCGAAGCCACCGTCGTAGGTGTGCCCGACGAACGGTGGGGCGAAGCGCCGGTGATAGTGGCAGTACCGAACGCCGCCCTGGACAGCGTCGCCAGTCACAGCAACGCCAATGACATTGTCGCCTCTGCCCTGTTGAGCCTGTTTGAAGGCCGCCTGGCGCGCTTCAAACACCCCAAGGCCGTGTTCTGGGTTGATCAGCTTCCCCGCACAGCTCTAGGCAAAGTCCGCAAACATGAGGTAAGAGCCATGCTCAACCAACACCAGCGAGTCCACCGTGCCCAGTAATGTCGCATTCATCGGGTTGGGTGTCATGGGCTATCCCATGGCGGGACACTTGGCCTCGGCAGGTCATCAGGTCACTGTTTTCAATCGCACAGGTGCTGTGGCGCAGCGTTGGGCAACCGCACATGTTGGCCGCGTAGCCGACTCACCTGCCCAAGCCGCTGCTGAAGCCACGATCGTGTTTGTGTGCGTCGGGGCCGATGACGACGTGCGCTCTGTTGTCCTCGGCGAGCACGGCGCACTGTCGGCTATGAGCAGCGGCTCGGTTCTGGTGGATCACACCACTGCATCGGCGGACCTGGCGCGCGAACTGGCCGATGCTTGCGGCCAGGCAGGTGTGGGCTTTGTGGACGCTCCTGTTTCGGGGGGCGAAGCTGGTGCCCAAAACGGCATCCTAACTGTCATGTGTGGTGGCGAAGCTGAGCACTTTGAGCGCACTCGGCCAGTCATGGATGCCTACGCCAGGGCTGTCACGCTGGTCGGTCCCATCGGGTCGGGCCAGCTCACCAAGATGGTGAACCAGGTCTGCATTGCCGGTCTAGTACAGGCGCTGTCGGAAGGGCTTGAGTTTGGGCGTCGTGCTGGCCTCGACCTGAGCGTGGTGCTGGACACGATCTCACAGGGCGCTGCCGGTTCGTGGCAGATGTCCAACCGTGGCACCACAATGGTGGCCGACGAGTTTGATTTCGGCTTCGCAGTGGACTGGATGCGCAAGGACCTCAGCATCGTGCTCGCCGAAGCGCAACAAAACGGCGCTCCGCTGCCGGTCACCGCGCTGGTGGATCAGTTCTACAAACGCATCCAGGAGCTAGGTGGCAACCGCTGGGACACGTCCAGCCTCATTGCCCTGCTGCGCCCACCCGACTAGCTAGAACCAACCCGCGCATCAGGCACGCTGCATCAGCCACGCTCGCTCGGCTCAAGCATCCACCGCGTATCTGCCGCGCGCCATCCGGGAAGTTCAGTACCGTGCGCAACCGTGCCACACAGCGACCGCATTTTGATGGGCCCAGGGCCCTCCAACCCCTATCCGGAAGTCACCGAGGCGTTCGCCCGCCCGGTGCTGGGCCATCTAGACGCTGAGTTCATAGCTCTGCTGGATGAAACCTGCGAACGGCTGCGAACCGTGTGGCAGACCCAAAACTCGCTCACCTTTCCGGTCAGCGCAACCGGTTCGGCCGGTATGGAAGCGTCGTTCTGCAATTTCGTTGAACCGGGTGACACTGTGGTTATTGGTGTCAATGGCGTGTTTGGCTCGCGCATGTGCGATGTGGCTGGTCGCTGCGGCGCCAAAGTCGTGGCAGTGGAGGAAGCCTGGGGGCGTGCCATCGATCCGCAGCGTCTCCTGGACGCTCACCCGGCACCGAAGATCATCGCGGTGGTACACGCGGAGACATCAACTGGTGTTCGTAACGACATAGCGCCCCTGGGCCACAACAAGGGTGATGCGCTGCTGCTTGTGGACTGCGTCACATCGTTGGGAGGCATTGAGGTTGCCATCGACGACTGGAGCGTTGATATTGCCTACAGCGGAACGCAGAAGTGTCTAGGCGTGCCGCCGGGGCTGGCACCTATGACAGTGAGCGACCGCGCTCTCGAAGCGCTAGTGGACAAACCCCAAAGCTGGTACCTAGACCTCAACATGATCAAGGCATACGTAGCCGGTGAGGGTGCCCGGGCGTATCACCACACCGCGCCGATCTCGATGATCTATGCGCTTCATGCCGGTCTCGGCACTGTGCTTGCGGAGGGACTCCAAAATGCTTGGTCTCGCCATCAGAGCTGCGGCGACGTGCTTCATGCGCGCTTGCCCGAACTCGGATTTGAACTCTGGGCTCAAGAAGGTCATTGCCTGCCCGAGCTGACCACAGTCACGCTGCCAGCCGGTTTAGATGATGCTGCGGGTCGCCGCACGCTGTTGGAGCGCTACGGCATAGAGGTAGGCGGCGGGCTCGGTCCTGTCGCAGGCAAGGTCTGGCGTATCGGTTGCATGGGTCACACGGCACGGATGCGGAACGTCACCATGCTGCTGGGAGCGCTTGAAGAACTCGTGCGCAGTTGAACTGGGCGACCCGACCTGTGTAGCCCACTGCGCAGCCCAACGAGAGCTGGTCAACCTAAAGTGAGCTGGGCAGCTCAAGGATCTGCCTAACGCGTCTCAACCTGTTGGGTGCAGCTCCAGTGATTCCCGGCCGAGTGCGGCCCGGTAGGTGTTGTGGAAATGATGCAGCGCAGGCTCGTTGCGCCCGAACACAACATGCTCAAGTTTGCCGCTGTTGGCTGAGCGCTGCTGACTGGCGCTCATCACATAATCCTCGTCGCGGATTACGGTACTGAACCCCCGAGAGGCCTCTGCGAAGAAGTCAACTTCTTCGGCGTTCTGCGCAATACCTGGCCTCAGATAGAACGAGATTTGACTGGTGTGGCGGCCGGGATCGGTCGGGTGGGGATACGCCCGCACCAAGAACAGCACTTCACGGGACGGAATTAGCTGCACGTTCGGAAACAGCCAGTAAACCGGCAGGCCATAGCGGGTTATGTCCCATTCGGATGGTGGCCGCTCGCGTGCTTCTTCAATGACTCGTCGACACAGAATGAGTCGGTGGTGGCGCCCGAACTCGTCGTAACACTGCACGTTGCCGTAGAAGTCGTTGGACAGCGTGTCGGAGTGCAGCACTGGGAAGTGATAGGTCTCGCCAAACGTGTCCATAGCGAGCTTCCAGTTGCACTCGACTTCGTAGGTGTCGCAGCCCAGCCACTGCAGCTCGCCAAAGTCCCAGCCAGCAAAATCCGCCGTTAGCTCATCCCCCAGCAACTCATCGGGATTGAGCACCCCGTCAACCTGGGGATGTACCCATAACAGCCCATGACGTTCCATTGCTGGCAGTTCCACTAGGCCCAGTTCGTCACGGTCAAGTTCACCGAAATGATCTGATTTGGGCAGACCCACCAGCGCACCTTCGGTGTCGTAGGTCCAGTTGTGGAACGGGCACGCAAACCGTCTCTTGTGTCCGCGCGGCTCAGATTCCAACACAACGCCACGGTGACGGCAGGAATTCACGAACGCACGGAATCGACCACTGGGCGAGCGCACCAACAGCAGCGGTGTGCCCAGATCGTTCTGGGTCACGAAAGAACCCGCTTCAGCCAGATCGCCCGACAGCCCGACAATCTGGGGATGGGCCTCAAAGAACTCTTGCCGTTCCAGCACTGCGAGCCCTGGGTCGGTATAGGAAGACGTGGGGTTATAGCGCACGCCACCCGCGTCCACATTGGTGCCCGAGTCAAGCCGCGCCAGCAGCGTCTTGATATGGCTGATCTGTTCGGTGTGGTTCATATCTGCAGCCTGTCAGCTAGTCAGCCTGTCAGCCCTAGCTCATCGATGCAGCGAGGAACTAGCTCAACAGGACTGTTTCAACCAAGCGGAATTATGCCACATGCGCCATCCTGCGCAAATCCATTGCACAAGCCAGCAAAAGCCCACAAAGCTGCGATCCTGCGGCTCGGCAGAAATCCGGCGTCCCGCGACCAAGTGCACCCAGCATGTGCATTACGGTGTGATTTATGAATAAGGCGGCTGCGTTGGCGGACGCGCACGCGGATGTCGAGATCCGCCTCGGCGCATCCCATTCGCTGCGGGATCTGCTCAAAACGCAAGACAGTTTCGGCGATGGCAGCGAAATTGGTCCGATAGGTCAAGTCACTGAACAACCGCGAGCCGTTGTCGACTACTCAGACATCATCACGTTCACTGAAGTGGACATGGATACGAACGCTCTTCATATCGGCATTGACCCGGCACTCGCTCCTGCGACACTTCCGAGCAGTTCACTGGGCGGGCTCCTGGACGACGACGCCCCCTCCCTAGGCACAGGTGGCACCACGGATGCAGAGCTACGAGAAGCAATCACGGAACTCGAGTCAGATTTCCACGGGAGCATCTCTGTCGCATACAAGGTCGTCGACGGCCGAAACATCGCCAACGATGCGATGTTCGACGCAGGCCGGCCGATGTTCCGAGGTTCAAAAAAGGCATGCACGTCAGGCTTCACCGCGCAGCTTGACGGCACCGACACTTACGGCATCATCACGGCTGGCCATTGCACAGGAACTCTCCAAATGAACGGTGTCACGCTGCCCTGGGATCGAGGATACAATAGCATCACAGCAGACGCTGAGTTCCGCAAAGTTACCCGCGGGGATGACGGCGAGGATCATGTGTTGCGGTCACAGATCGCTTTCGGTGATCGGGCACCATTCACCATCCGGGTGGTCAGAAGCAAAGCCCGACGCAGCGAAATGAGAGGTCGCCTCGTATGTCACCAAGGAATGAACAGCGGAGTTTCCTGCGGGACGGTGATCAACATCCATCATCGTCCGACCTACTATAGGGCATGTGTAAGGGCCAGCGGGACAAAGCGCCATCCAGAAAGCCAACCAACACCCTGCAGCAATGTGTTCGTCAGAGTTCACGGTCCGGACCTGAATGCCTGCAAAGGTGACAGCGGTGGCCCGTGGTTCATGGCTAGCAAGGCATACGGCATCCACATGGCAAGCAATGGCGTGAGAAATTGCGCACGCAAGGGAGTGTACGCGACATTCTCGGCGATAGACGAAGTCGAGGATTTCTTGGACGCGACGATCCTCATTAGCCACAACATAACCCTCATCAACAACTGATCTCAATCAACGACAGCGTGACGAATCCATGATCAGGTCATCAGCCGTGGCTCGCGAGTCTCGATTTGGAGAACAGCCGGGACAGCTATGATTCGTACAGTAGTGTCGGTTCTATTCGCAGCGCTCGTCCTCATTGGCTGCTCAGAGAACTCTGTGCGCGAGATCAGCTCAATACAACCTACCAGGGCTCCGACGACATCAAGCTATAGCCCAACGACACTGACTACGGTTTGGACCCCTCCTATTCCTACCATAACCGTTCCATTAGCCGATTTCAAACGAATGAATGACCATAAACATGAGCAAGGGTACCGAGATTATGCTGGGGATGGGGTTTGCGGCTGGTTATATATCTCCGAGCCGTACGTCAATCTACTGGAGCCACTATCGCCGGACTGGAGCCCCGACGTTGACTTCGACAACTTGGATCTCGAGACTCTCGACGACGAGAGCGTCAAGATCTATTTGGTTCTCTTGCCCCGGTCCGGAACCCGCTATCACCCCCCATCGCGGTCACTATGGGTATGGGACCAAGGGCCCATGACCAATGGAGATTACGTATGCGCTGGCGGATCTCAAGAAGGATGGCCAAGGTACCCCGTCAACATCCACGAAAGCAACCCATGGTACGCGCCAGACATGGGCCCAGCAGAACCCCCGCCCTTCAACCCGGAAACAACCCACTAACTGCCGCAACTGCTGGCACGTGCTGCCAGTCGCCCGGCCGTTGGGCATAAAGACATACGGACTTGCTCTCAGGCAGAGGACTAACGCGCTAACGAACACCGGAGGACGTCAGTCCGGAACTCGGCAGCAAATCAGAATCTAGCAGTTCAGCGTCACAGCAGTCCGGGGTGCCCGCGACCAGATGCACCCACCATGTGCATTACGGTGTAAGTCATGGCGACTCCTTCATCGCCGCATCGTTGGAAGCAAGGACATCGACACGACAGGTTCCGTGCGCGACAAGGCGTTTTGGTAATCGCCGCGGCACTGGCTGTGATGCTGGTTGGCGCGTCGGTGGAGTCAAGCACTCACAATGTGGAGGCTTCAACCGACGATGTAGAGACTTCGATCGAGCCTGGCGATCCAGCCGCTGCGTTCTACGCACGTGATTACTCAGTGAGCGAAGCTGAGGCTAGGCGGCGCCTTGACCGCCTTGACGGAATATACGAGGTGATCGGTCCGATCCGAAACCTAGAAGCCGAACGCCTGGCAGGTTGGGGAATAGACCACGCGGACACGCTCACAGGCTGGGTCTGGCTGACCGGCTCAGCAGCCCCAAGTTCCGAAGCGGCTGCATTAGCGGACGCGCACACGGATGTCGAGATCCGCCTCGGCGCATCACACTCGCTGCAGGACCTGCTCAAAGCGCAAGACAGTTTCGGCGATGGCAGCGAAATTGGTCCGGTAGGTCAAGTCACTGAACAACCGCGAGCCGTTATCGACTACTCAGACATCATCACGTTCACTGACGTAGACATGGATAACAACGCTCTGCATATCGGCATCGACCCAGCACTCGCTCCTACGACACTTCCGAGCGGTTCGCTAGGCGGCCTCCTGGACGACGACACGCCCTCAATGGGCACAGGTGGCGCAACGGATGCCGAGCTTCGAAAAGCGATCAAAGAACTCGAGTCAGACTTCCAAGGAAGCATCTCGGTCGCATACAAGGTCGTCGACGGCCGAAACATCGCCGACGATGCAACGTTCGACGCAGGCCAGTCGATGTTTGTGGATTCAAGCGGAGCATGCACTTCAGGTTTCGCTGCGCGGCTTGACGGGACTAACACGTACGGCATCATCACGGCTGGTCACTGCAGTGGAAACCTCCAAGTGAATGGCGTCACGCTGCCCTGGGTACGCGGTTACAAAAACATCACAGCCGACGCTGAGTTCCGCAAGATACCCAGTGGCAAGAGTCACGTGTTGCGGTCGCGGGTCGCCTACGGTGATCAGGGTACTTCTGTTCAGATCACAAGTAAGGTCCGACGGAGTGAAATGAAAGGCCGCTACGTATGCAAACAAGGCATGAATAGCGGCCTTTCGTGCGGCAGGGTCACCAGCATCAATCATCGTCCAACCCGCGACGGGGCATGCCTTGCGGCTCACAACCGCATACCAACAGCCTGCGGCAGTGTATTCGTCAAAGTTCACGGACCAGGCCTGAAATCCTGCAACGGCGACAGCGGCGGCCCATGGTTCAGCTTCATAGTTAACTCACGATACACGGTCAGCAAGGCATACGGCATTCACAAGTCAAGCAATAGCGAGAATGTCTGTACCCGCAAGGGCGTGCATGCTGTGTTCTCGGCGATAGATGAAGTTGAAGAGTTTTTGGACGCGACCATCCTAATCAATAGGGACATCACTTTGATCAACTATCCCTGATCATCAACCGACTTTTTTCAACAAAATCTGGAGTGCGACCCCGATCAAGCCAGTTACAGCGGCACGCGAACAGTTTCAATAGAAACAGCGAGGAAAGTTATGCATCGCAAAGCAGCATTGGTTCTAATTGCGACGCTCGTCCTCAGCGGCTGCTCAGAGCCCTCTGTGCGCGAGATCAGCTCAATACAACCTACCATGGCTCCGACGACATCAAGCTATAGCCCAACGACACTGACTACAGTTTGGACCCCTCCTGTTCCTACTATGACCGTTCCTACTATAACCGTTCCATTGGCCAATTTCAAACGCATGCATGGCTACAAACTCGGTGATCAACACCATGATGCCTCACTGTGCGGCTGGTTACATATACACGAGCCATACGTCAATCTACTGGAGCCGCTATCACCTGACTGGGACCCCAACGTTGACTTCGGTGACGTGAATCTTGAGAATATCGACGATAACAGTCTTATAGTTCATTGGGTCCACCTGCCTCGGTCCGGAACCCGCTATTACCCTCCATCACAGTCACTATGGGTATGGGACCAAGGGCCAATGACCAACGGTGATTACGTATGCACCGCAGGATCCGGAGGAGGGGGTAGGAGGAACAACCCCCACAACATTTACGAAAGCAACCCATGGTACGCGCCGTACCTGGGTCCCGAAGAACCCTTGCTCATCAATAAAGAACCCCCGACCTTCAATCCAGACCAACCCTACTAACGGCCGCCGCGGCGGCATGCGAGCAGCCATCAGAGCCGTGATTAGCACAATAGTATCGGTTCTATTCGCGGCGCTCGTCCTCAGCGGCTGCTCAGAACCCGCTGTCCACGAGACCAGCTCAACACAACCTACCATGGCTCCGACAACATCAAACTTTAACCCAACGACACTGACTACGATCTGGACCCCTCCTATTCCTACCATAACCGTTCCATTAGCCGATTTCAAACGCATGATAGACCATAAACATGAGCAGGGGTTCCGAGATTATGGTGGAGATGGGGTTTGCGGCTGGTTATATATCTCCGAGCCGTACGTCAATCTACTTGGGCCACTATCACCTGACTGGGGGCCCGGCGTTGACTTCGACAACTTGGACCTCGAAACTCTCGAAGACGATAGCGTCAAGATCTACTTGGTTCTCCTGCCCCGGTCCGGAACCCGCTAACACCCCCCCCCCCCCCATCACAGTCACTATGGGTATGGGACCAAGGGCCCATGACCAATGGAGATTACGTATGCGCTGGCGGATCTCAATAAGGATGGCCAAGGTACCCCGTCAACATCCACGATAGCAACCTATGGTACGCGCCGTACATGGACCCAGCGGAACCCCCGCCGATCAACCCGGAAGAAACCTACTAACAGCGACGACCGCCGGTAGGAGCTCCCACCCGCCCAGCCGTCGGGTATACAGATATACAGGCTGACTCTCAGGCAGGTGGCCTACGCGCTAACGGACTCCTGGGGATGTCGGTCCTGCGGCTCGACGACAACCCAAAATCATAGCCGCTCAGCGTCGCACAAATCCGGCGTCCCGCGACCAAATGCACCCACCATGTGCATTACGGTCTAAGTCATGACTACTCCTTCATCACCTCATCGCCGGAGGCAGGGAAAGCGGCACGACAGGTTCCGTGCGCGAAAAGGCGTTTGGGTTATTGCCGCGGCATTGGCTGTGATGCTGCTTGGCGCGTCGGTGGAGTCAAGCACTCACAATGTGGAGGCTTCAACCGAATCCGTCGAAGTCGAAGTGGCGTGGTACGCGCAAGATTTTTCCGTGAGCGAGGCTGAGGCTAAGCGGCGCCTTGACCGCCTTGATGGGATCTACGACGTCATCGGTCCCATCCGAGACATTGAGGCCGAACGCCTGGCGGGTTGGGGAATAGACCACGCGGGCACGCTCACAGGCTGGGTCTGGCTGACCGGCTCAAAGGCACCGAGTGCCGAGGCGGCTTCGCTAGCGGATGCACACGCGGATGTAGAGATCCGCCTCGACGCCGCCCACTCCCGGCAGGACCTGCTCAAGGCGCAAGAACGATTCGGCGACGGTAGCGACATCGGGCCCGTCGCTCGAGTTTCCGAAGGGCCGCAAGCCGTTGCCGATTATTCAGAAATCGTCACCTTCACTGCGGTGAACATGAGCGCTAACACGTTGCAGATCGGCATTGACCCGGCACTTGCTCCTAAGGCGGTTCGGAACGGATGGTTGGGCGGACTACTGGATGATGACACGCCGTCGATGAGCACCGGTGGCGCGACCGATGCGGAACTACGAGCAGCTATCACGGAACTTGAGTCAGACTTCCAAGGAAGCATCTCAGTCGCCTACGAGGTTGTCGACGGCCGGAACATCGTTGAACATGCGATGTTCGATGGAGGCCGACCGATGGCCGTGGGCTCAAGTAATAGATGCACGTCGGGATTCGCCGCACGACTCAACGGCACCAGTGACTACGGCCTCATCACGGCAGGTCACTGTAGCGGAAACCTTCAAATGAATGGTGTCACGCTGCCCTGGACACGTGGCTACCAGAGCACTACAGCAGATGCCGAGTTCCGCAAGGTTCCTCGCGGGAACAGTGGAGAGAATCACGAGTTGCGATCACAGTTCGTATACGGCAATCGGTCGCTCTTGACCACACGGGTGGTCCGAGGTACAGCCCAGCGGGAGGATATGGAAGGCCTCCTCCTTTGTCACCAAGGCATGAACAGCGGAGTTTCATGTGGGATTGTGACTGCCATTGATTATAGCCCAACCCACAGCCGAGCATGCCTTGCGGCTCACAACCGCAAACCAACAGCCTGCAGCAGCGTATTCGTACGAGTTGATGGGCCGCGCCTGCGAGCATGCCAGGGCGACAGCGGCGGCCCCTGGTTCAGCGCCTCCAAGGCATACGGCATTCATAAGGCTGGCAGCAGGAGTGATAGCTGCACCCAAACGGGCGTTTTCGCGATATTCTCGGCGATAGACGAAGTCGAAAAATTTTTGGACGCGACGATCCTCATTAGCAACAATATAACTTTCATCAACAACTGATCTTGATCAACAATAGCGTGACAAATCCATGATCAGATCATCAGCCGTGACACGCGAGCATCGATGCGGAGAACAGCCGGGACAGCTATGATTCGTACAGCCGTATCGGTTCTATTGGTATCACTCTTCATCAGCAGCTGCTCAGAATCCACTGCCCGCGAGGTCACTTCCACAGAACTGATCTTCAAACCAACACCACCAACTGTGACCCCAGCGAGATTGGCTACCGTTTCGCCCCCTCCTGTTCCTAGAATAACCGTTCCGTTGGCCAATTTCAAAGGCATGCATGACGATGATGGGCGCGGAACCGAAGATTCCATTTATAAGGTGTGTGGATGGTTGTACATCACCGAACCATACGTCAACGTGTTGGTCACGCCGCCCGACTGGCATCCCAACATCGATTTCGCCAGCTTAGACATTGAGGACCTAGACGAAGACAGCGTTGAGGTCATATGGATGCTCCTGCCTCGATACGGGACCCGCTACCACGCCCCATCAAAGTCGCTGTGGGTATGGGGCAGTGAGCCCATGACCAACGGAGATTACGTATGCGCAGGGGGATGGGATTTGTCACCAAGAGATGGCCCCATATACGAAAGAAAACCCTGGCGCACGCCCACACTTAGACTCGCGGAACCCCCGACCATCAACCCGGAAGAAACCCACTAACTACCGCGATGGCGCCACTCTAACGTCCACGATAGGAACAGTCATGAGATTGATGCATCGTGCAGCAGTTTTGGTGCAGCAGTTTTGGCTCTATTCGCAACGCTCGTCATCAGCGGCTGCTCCAATCCCAATATCCGCTCCGATCTCGCTGAGCGCGAGATCAGCTCAACACAACCTACCATGGCTGCGACGACATCAAATTTTGACCCAACGACACTGACTACGGTTTGGACCCCTCCTATTCCTACGATAACCGTTCCATTGGCCGATTTCAAAGGCATGAACAGCCATCAATTCGGCGATGAAAGCGACGATGCCATCCAGTTGTGCGGCTGGTTGTATATCTCCGAGCCGTACGTCAATATACTGGAGCCACAATCATCTGACTGGAACCCCGACGTCGACTTCGACAACTTAGATCTCGAAACTCTCGACGACAGCGTCGAGATTTACTGGGTTCACCTGCCTCGGTCCGGAACCCGCTATCACGCCCCATCACAGTCGCTATGGGTCTGGGACGGTGAGCCCATGACCAACGGTGATTACGTATGCACCGGAGGGTTTCAAGAAGCAGCGCCAAGGTACCCCATCAACATCCACGAAAGCAACCCATGGTACGCGCCGGGTCTGGGTCTCTACGAGCCCCCGCCCATCAACCTGGAAGAAACCTACTAACAGCGACGACCGTCGGAATGCACTCCCACTCGGCTGGCCCCAGAACATCGGGAACCGCGGATTTGGCTCCCGGGACACGCCGCCAACAAGCCACCTGATGCGCTACCTCGTTTGCAGCGCACCTTGTTTGTCGTAGGTACAAGTTGTCGGCCTAGTCAGCGTCTCATCGAAGCCAGTCGTTGAACTCGGGCGTTCTCTTCTCAAGAAAGGCTGACACGCCTTCATCGGCGTCCGGCAGATGGTCGGTTATTGCTGTCTTGGACGCAATTTCGTCGAGGGACTGTTCCCAGGTCATTTCTGCGGCCAACAGTATTGACCGTTTGAGCATTCGCATCGCTACTTGTGGCCCCTGGGCTAGTTCGGTTGCAATATCTGCTGCTGCGTTTGGCAGGTCTTCATCGTCGACCACTTCATGCACCAGCCCGAGTTCAAGCGCGGTGTCGGCATCCACTATGCGCTTGCGCATCATGAAGTCCATCGCCCGAGCGACGCCTAGATGCTGCACCAACAGCCACTGGCCGCCCTCGTCTGGCAACAGACCGAAGCGAAGCGTGGCAGACCCCATACGAGCAGATCGGGCGGCTAGCCGGAAATCACATGCTAAAGCGAAACTGAAACCAGTCTGGATGGCGTAACCGTTGATGGCCGCAATCGTCAGCTTATCGAGGCGGCGAACTGCTGTGTTTACAGCTTGGGAGATCGTCCGCAGACTGTTGTAGGTGCCCGCAGCATTGTGGTGCCCGCCAAAAATCTCCGGCATGGCTGAGCGATGTTCCTTGCCGTAACCACCGAGATCGTCTCCTGCCCAAAAGGCGCGCCCCTGGCCAGCGAAAACCACCACGCGTACCGCGTCGTCCATCTGCACCTGCGTGATCAGCTCAATCAGGTCGCGCTTAGTGGAGGTGTTAGACGCGTTCATCGACTCAGGCCGGTTGAACGTCACCGTCAACACACCATGGTCGCCGAGCGATTGCTCAAAGCCGTAATACTCAACCTCTAGGTAGCTAGCTCGTTCATTGGTCATCTTGGATCTCCTTGTTGTGCGACCAGTAGGTACTCCGCTCAGATACTTGACTTCGATACTTGACTTAGATACCCGAAGTAGATGCTTGGCGTAGACATTTGACGAGGTGTGTGCGCGCAGCCCCAGTATCCGATGCCAGTATCAGATGTGCGGGTGCGCTGTGCGTCCCATCTAGGCGGCCCGTCCTATGCGCTCGATCCGATACGGCCTTTCCGATGCTGTGCATCCAATGAGTGCGAAGCGGCTGCGACACCGACATGGCGCTACCGCCAAACTTAGCGAATGCGTCGCTGCTGGGTACGATCAGCCCCGTGTCTGGCAGTTCCGGCGATACCGCGCCCTTCGCTCCCTTCTCAGGTGCGCTCATGCTGCGATTTGACGCCATGACTGCATCGGGCGAGCAGACCTACTACGTGACGCCCTTCGTCACCGATGGTGACCGGCTCTACGTGTTTGACGAACCCGGCGACCGCAGCGATGCCATTGAGGAACTGCTGGTGGGCAACCGCACCACCGTCAGCTCAACCGCTACTGGCGCATTGCGCGTCGAAGCAGTCGGTCGCTGGCCGTCCCCCGCCGAACAGGCTTGGGCACGCGATGCCTGCTCGGCACGCTTCTTCTACGATCAGGCACTGCAGGACCTCGCCCAGCTAGGCGGCCTGGTCACCCTGGACCATGCCGGTTCAGACTTGGGCGGACCAGTTTCGGGCTAATCAGCTTCGGGCTAACCAGCTTCGGCGGAACAGCTTCGGGCGACTCAGCTTTGGGCACACCAGTTTCGGCGGAACAGCTTCGGGCGGCTCAGATACGGGCAAGCCAGCATTGGGCGGACCACGCCCGCAAACAGCCCCTATTGTGCGCCAGATGCGCACCGCAATTGGTTTCGGAGGTCCAGCTTCGGGTCGGCAGCGCGACTGGGCCGAACAGGTTGAGTTCTTGCGTGAGGCGGAGCGGCTCGGCGTGGACATCTTCTGGTCCGCCGAAGCGTGGGGCATGGATGGCGTCAGCACGCTGGCCTACCTCGCAGCAGTGACTGACCGAGTGAAGCTCGGCACCGGCATCTTGCAAGTCTCAGCCCGCACGCCAGTTATGACAGCCATGACAGCACTCTCGCTGGCGGCAATGACCGGCGACCGCTTCATATTGGGACTCGGCGTTAGCGGTCCGCAGGTGGTGGAGGGCCTACATGGGGTGCGCTTCGGTGACCCGCTCGGACGGCTGCGCGAAACAGTTGACATCGTGCGTCAGGCGTTCGCTGGTGAGAAGATCAGCTACGCCGGGCGCCACCACACCCTGCCGCTGCCAGATAGCGGTGGGAAGTCGCTGCGGCTGGCACAACCCGCCAACGACTCCATTGAGATTTGGCTGGCCACGCTTGGACCCAAGTCGCTGCGGTACACCGGCAAGGCGGCGGACGGATGGGTGGGTACCTGTTTTGTGCCGAGCTGTCCCGAAGCCACCTGGGGCCATGTGCTGGCGGGGGCTCAGGCAGCCGGTCGGGCGCCGGACTCAGTGGCGTGCCAGGTCGGCGGCGCCGTTGAGTTCGGTGACGACCTTCAAGTGCTGCTGGAACCGCGTCGCGCTGGCATCGCATTCACGCTGGGCGCAATGGGTTCAGCGACCGCCAACTTCTACAACGACGCTTACCGTCGCGGCGGCTTCGATCAGGAATGTCGAGAAGTGCAGCGACTTTGGCTGGACGGCGACCGAGCCGCGGCCGCCGCTGCAGTGCCCGACCGACTCGTGACCGAAACCAACTTTTTGGGTACACCCGCGCAGGTGACCGAACAGGTAAGGGCGTACCGCGACGCTGGCGTAGATGTCCTGCGTCTACAGCCTGAGGGAGCGACAGCCGCAGACCGGCTGGACACTCTGGCCCAGATGATTGACATTGTGCGTTCCGTCAATTCTGAGCAGTCCGCTGCGACAACACACGCCAGCACTGCTCGATGAGCCGTATCCGTAGTCTCGCGACAATCGCGACACATCTTCAATAGACGCACTCTGATTCAAGAGCCGCACTCTGACCGGTGCCGCAATCGCTGTTAAACCCAGCGCCGCCAGCAGCCCCAGCGACCCCAGCAACCCCCATGCCCCCAGCAGCCCCAGCGACCCCAGTAGCCCCAGCAACCCCAGCAGCCCCTGTGTCCTCAGCAACCCCAGCGTCCCCAGTTGCCGCTGTCTCCTTGGCGTTTCAGCGTCTCTAGCAATATCCCTAGTGATATAGCCCTAGTGATTCAGTACCGTGGAGGTCATGACCGAACGCGCTGTCTCGTTTAGCAAAGAAGAGCTGCGGGCGCGACTTACTCCTATGCAGTACCGCGTCACCCAGCAGGCCGACACCGAACTCCCGTTCTCCGGCGATACCTGGGACAATCACGACAGTGGCCAATACCACTGCGTCGTGTGCGGTGCCGAGTTGTTTAGCTCGCAGACCAAGTACGAGAGCGGCTCTGGTTGGCCCAGCTTTTGGCAGCCGGTGTCGTATGAGGCCGTGGACACCGAGGTAGATCGCTCGCTCGGCGTGGTGCGCACCGAAGTGTTGTGCAAGACCTGCGGCGCTCACCTGGGGCATGTGTTTCCCGATGGCCCCAGGCCAACCGGCGATCGCTATTGCATGAACTCTGCTGCGCTGCAGTTCGCGCCCGCATCCGACGAGCCAACCACCAACTGAATGCATCCTGGGCAGCGCTCAGCGAAACGCACAACCTCGGCCTCGCTGGCAGCCGCCAAACTGCCCAGCAAACGCGTAACCGATGCGGTTTCGTCGCCAGCACCGGTCAGGACCGCAGGTTCCACCACCTCGTTGACGCGCCTCTTCGTGAAGCATCCCGATTTCCTGAACTGATAGCGCACCCAGACAGGCCCGCAAGTGCCGCATCAACCTCACCGAACACCTGCTACTAGCGGTGTGCCTCACTGCCTACGGTTTCGCCAACAGCACCTCACTGCTTCACGGCTGCGCTACCACCTGGCAAGCAAACGCGTGTAAGCCGCTCGCGTCCTTCTGAGTCCACTGGAATCTGCCGACTCCTGCACCCCCATCACCGCCGCACCGCACCGCGAAGCTGCAGAGTCCAGCGACTGCTGACGAGTTGCGGAGGATCAGCCGGAACCCGTCAGCCCTATCTCCGCGCGAAAGGCTGAGCCTCCAGTCACCACAGCCCCGCCGACCAGCACCGGGCCCTATCCCCGAGCGAAGGGCTGAACCCCTTGGAGGCCATCTCGAAGTGGATGCGCAACAGCCCTATCCCCGCGCGTCGGGCTGAAACGCTGCGGAGCGGACAGATGCTCAGTCAAGATATGCATACTAATGTTCGACTGAAGTGAGTGTGTGTTTGTGGTTCGCAACTTGCCAACTGGCTGGTGTTCAACTTGTCAGCTAGCGGTTTGTGTCACACGCATGGCCCGTTTGGCCCAGCATTGGAAGCAACCAAGGCGTGCAACTTGTCAGCTAGCGGTTTGTGTCACACCCTGCCTTTACGGTGAAAGTCATGGCATCAACTGCGCATCGTCAGCGCGTCGAGGGCCAGCCTGTTGAGGGTCGGCCGTCATCTGGCCAGCTCTGGGCTGATGGTGCGCTTGGTAGCGATGCGTGCTCGACCGGTGCTGATCTGGGTGCGCTGCGCGTCAAGTTGGTGCAGTCTTGCCTGCTTGAACAATCCAGCAGCAGTACTGTGCGAAACGCAGTTGATGCTGCGATTAGCCCTCTAGCGGACGCGGGTCCCTTGGTTGATACAGGAGCCGTGCAGTCCGTTAGCGATCAGGATCTGGTGTGGTGTACCCAGTCTGTGCAGCGAGCCATCAACATGCTAGAAGGCGCACGCAGCACACTCACGGCTGAATCAGTGCGACGCCGTTTACCGGCACGCCGCGGAGAAGCAACCGGAGCCGAAACTCTAGTCAACGCGACATCAGTAGCAGGTGCGCTAGCGCGCCGTGTTGAGCGTGACGCTCAGATGGTTAGCGCTCAGCCACCGGTAGCTGACGCGTTGGGTCGCGGTGACATCAACACCGATCAAGCTGTTGTGGTCGCTGGCGCCGATGTGCCCGACACCGTGCGAAGCGAGCTGTGCGAACAGGCGCAGCACCAGACCGCTGACCAAACAAGACGCTCGGTTCTTGTGGCCGAGGCTGCGTCGCGCCGCGAGAGCGACGCGCAGCGGCTAGCTCGCCAGCGCGCAGCTAGGTCGGCTTCAATGTGGATCAATCCAAATGACGGCATGTGGCATTTGCGTGCGAAGTTTGATGCGCTGGCCGGTGATGCCATCAACCGCCGTTTCGTGACTGCGATCCAGCGGCATTGGCGAAGCGACAAAGACCAACCCGAACCACAAAGACGCAGCGTTCCACAACGCGCCGCCGACGCACTATCAGGACTGCTCAGCCCATCCCAGAACCACAGTGACACCAGCGGCCCTCAACGCCACAGCGATGCCACCATCACCGCGCCCGACTCGGCTGAGATGATCGTGCTCACCACCCTGGACAACCTACGCAACCCACCACACAACCCCGACACAGACTCAGATGCTGCGCCCAATGCGATGGTTGATGTCTTGTCGGTGCCCGCTGCGGCGGCGATCACCGAAAACGCCACAGCGCTCAACGCAGCCGACCTGCGCCGCATCGCCTGCGATACTCGCGTTATTCCAGTCGTGATGGGCGGAGCCAGCGAAGTACTCGATGTCGGACGCGCCACACGCACAATCCCAACCGCGATCCGCAGAGCCCTCATCGCACGCGATCAAGGCTGCGTCTGGCCCGGCTGCGACCGCGCTGCGATCCACTGCGATGCACACCACATACAGCACTGGGTCAACAACGGCCCGACCAGCCTCGACAACCTGGCACTGCTATGCCACAGCCACCACCAACGCCTACACGAACACAACCTGACACTGCACCTGAGGTGTTTCTGACTTTGCGCGACGGTTTGGGGTTTGTTTCAGACCGCATGGTGGGGGCGTTGGTGTGTGGTTGGTGGTGAGTGTAGGGGTTGGGGTCATGGTGTGGTTGGGTGGTTGCGGTGCCAGGCTCGGCGGGCTTGGTCGGCGGTGTTGAGTCCGTCACGGCGAGCGGTTCGGATGGTGTCGCCGCGGCCGCTGTGTTCGTCGTTGGGGGTGACATATCCGATGGCTTCGTGTAGGCGGACGTTGTTGTAGTGGCGGCGTATCCGTTCGAGTTCTTTGGCCAGCATGGCGGGGTCATTGATGGTTTCTAGGTGGGGGTTCTCGCGTTTGGTGTGTCCCCATAGTGATTCGATCCAGGCCTGGTCGGTTGGAGTCGAAGGACGCCCGAAGTGTTGCGCGATTGAGCACAGGGCCATGAACCGGCGAGTATCGATCGCTTTCATTTCGGGTCCGTTATCTGAGATCGCAACCAGCAGCGGAATGGTGTCGTCGTTGACTGAGGTGTTTCTGACTTTGCGCGACGGTTTGGGGTTTGTTTCAGACCGCATGGTGGGGGCGTTGGTGTGTGGTTGGTGGTGAGTGTAGGGGTTGGGGTCATGGTGTGGTTGGGTGGTTGCGGTGCCAGGCTCGGCGGGCTTGGTCGGCGGTGTTGAGTCCGTCACGGCGAGCGGTTCGGATGGTGTCGCCGCGGCCGCTGTGTTCGTCGTTGGGGGTGACATATCCGATGGCTTCGTGTAGGCGGACGTTGTTGTAGTGGCGGCGTATCCGTTCGAGTTCTTTGGCCAGCATGGCGGGGTCATTGATGGTTTCTAGGTGGGGGTTCTCGCGTTTGGTGTGTCCCCATAGTGATTCGATCCAGGCCTGGTCGGTTGGAGTCGAAGGACGCCCGAAGTGTTGCGCGATTGAGCACAGGGCCATGAACCGGCGAGTATCGATCGCTTTCATTTCGGGTCCGTTATCTGAGATCGCAACCAGCAGCGGAATGGTGTCGTCGTTGACCATGTTGAGGTGTTCGCTGTTGGAGGCGGTGAGCCGGTCTGCGATGTCGTCGGTGAGTAGGTTCTCAGCTTCGAGGGCTTTGAGGAACAGCGCTCGCGCTGAGACCGAGTTCGGCTCCGGAGTCAAGGTGACCGCGATCCATTTACGGGACACCAGGTCAATGATCCCATAAGCGTACTTTGAGGCCTCACAGGCCTCGAACTGGGAGGCGTCCCATACCCACAGCTGGTTAGGGCGCCACTCGCACCAGTCGGGCCATGGAGCCTTAGTTGACCTTGGTGGGCGGGGCTGACCAGCCAGAACAAGGCCGTGACGGGCCAGAACCCGGTCAACAGTGGACGGTGACACCCACACCCGGTTCTCATAAGAACCCCGATGAGCGAGCTTGCGGTGCGACAGGTCAATATCGCCCCACTCGTTGAACAACGCCAAAACTTCAGCTACTTCCCACTCAAGGAGTCCATGGACCGGGTTGCCGCCCGGCTGGCGGTCCCCGAGGGTTCCCCTCCGCTGGCGGGTTCGCCACCGCCACACCCGCTGGCGGTCTAACTGGAGAACCCCACAGATACGACCCAGCGACCAGCCAGCCTCAACCGCGTCATCAACCAGACCCAACAGGGCCTCCTTAGTGGCCGCCGAGACGCGAGCGGGGATCGGGCCGTTCATCCCCAACTCGCTTTTCCCCGCAACCCCGCCAACTCAATGGCTTGTTCGATCACTGTTCCCTGAAGCCGCTCGACTTCGGCTCGAAGAGCCGCCACCTCGGTTCGTTCCGCTCTAGACGCCTTAGGCTTCCCCGGCCGCGCTGACAACGCCGCCAAAGCACCATCACGAGCAGTCTTACGCAAGTTCGAAATCGTTGAACGATCAACACCGACCTCAGCCGCCGCTTCAGACTGCGACAACTGACCCGCCAACATCCGAACAAACAAATCGTACTTCTGCTCCGCCGTCAAAAACCGCTTCGGCCTACGAGACGAATCCCCAGACGAGTCCATCGTCATAACACAGGTCCTCCTAAACGAAGACCAACAACCCTCCCAAATGCGGTCTGAAAAAACACCAACCCCGTCGCGCGAAGTCAGACGCAACACATGACCATGTTGAGGTGTTCGCTGTTGGAGGCGGTGAGCCGGTCTGCGATGTCGTCGGTGAGTAGGTTCTCAGCTTCGAGGGCTTTGAGGAACAGCGCTCGCGCTGAGACCGAGTTCGGCTCCGGAGTCAAGGTGACCGCGATCCATTTACGGGACACCAGGTCAATGATCCCATAAGCGTACTTTGAGGCCTCACAGGCCTCGAACTGGGAGGCGTCCCATACCCACAGCTGGTTAGGGCGCCACTCGCACCAGTCGGGCCATGGAGCCTTAGTTGACCTTGGTGGGCGGGGCTGACCAGCCAGAACAAGGCCGTGACGGGCCAGAACCCGGTCAACAGTGGACGGTGACACCCACACCCGGTTCTCATAAGAACCCCGATGAGCGAGCTTGCGGTGCGACAGGTCAATATCGCCCCACTCGTTGAACAACGCCAAAACTTCAGCTACTTCCCACTCAAGGAGTCCATGGACCGGGTTGCCGCCCGGCTGGCGGTCCCCGAGGGTTCCCCTCCGCTGGCGGGTTCGCCACCGCCACACCCGCTGGCGGTCTAACTGGAGAACCCCACAGATACGACCCAGCGACCAGCCAGCCTCAACCGCGTCATCAACCAGACCCAACAGGGCCTCCTTAGTGGCCGCCGAGACGCGAGCGGGGATCGGGCCGTTCATCCCCAACTCGCTTTTCCCCGCAACCCCGCCAACTCAATGGCTTGTTCGATCACTGTTCCCTGAAGCCGCTCGACTTCGGCTCGAAGAGCCGCCACCTCGGTTCGTTCCGCTCTAGACGCCTTAGGCTTCCCCGGCCGCGCTGACAACGCCGCCAAAGCACCATCACGAGCAGTCTTACGCAAGTTCGAAATCGTTGAACGATCAACACCGACCTCAGCCGCCGCTTCAGACTGCGACAACTGACCCGCCAACATCCGAACAAACAAATCGTACTTCTGCTCCGCCGTCAAAAACCGCTTCGGCCTACGAGACGAATCCCCAGACGAGTCCATCGTCATAACACAGGTCCTCCTAAACGAAGACCAACAACCCTCCCAAATGCGGTCTGAAAAAACACCAACCCCGTCGCGCGAAGTCAGACGCAACACACACCCACCATGGAGCTCAGCTCCACACCGCCAGAGTGCGCGGGGCCAACACAGCTTCCAACAAGACAGCCAACCGGGCTGGAGCGTCACCCCGGCGTCGACTAGTTGCAAACCGAAGCACCATCCGCAACTGGAATGAGCGGAATGTGGCGCTCCAAGTTGACTGCGGAGTGCTACGGAGTGCTGCGGAGTGCTGCGGAGTGCTGCGGAGTGCTGCGGAGTGCTGCGCCGGTACGCCATGCGCCGGTACCCAACGCGCCAGCACACGGGCTGGTCAGCACTCTGTAGTTGAGCTGCTTGCGTCACCTGAACACACCGAATCCACCAAACGACCGCCTGCACCCCGTCGTCCACTGAACTGACCTATGGCATCTGAGCACACGGAAACCAGCAAATGGAGGCTTGCACTATGCGACACACCCCGCAAACGGCCAACGAATGCTGGCCAAGCTGACATCAACGCCAACGCAGACCTACCCACAGACTCACCCACAGCCCTACCCAACAGTGTGTTGCGTCTGACTTCGCGCGACGGGGTTGGTGTTTTTTCAGACCGCATTTGGGAGGGTTGTTGGTCTTCGTTTAGGAGGACCTGTGTTATGACGATGGACTCGTCTGGGGATTCGTCTCGTAGGCCGAAGCGGTTTTTGACGGCGGAGCAGAAGTACGATTTGTTTGTTCGGATGTTGGCGGGTCAGTTGTCGCAGTCTGAAGCGGCGGCTGAGGTCGGTGTTGATCGTTCAACGATTTCGAACTTGCGTAAGACTGCTCGTGATGGTGCTTTGGCGGCGTTGTCAGCGCGGCCGGGGAAGCCTAAGGCGTCTAGAGCGGAACGAACCGAGGTGGCGGCTCTTCGAGCCGAAGTCGAGCGGCTTCAGGGAACAGTGATCGAACAAGCCATTGAGTTGGCGGGGTTGCGGGGAAAAGCGAGTTGGGGATGAACGGCCCGATCCCCGCTCGCGTCTCGGCGGCCACTAAGGAGGCCCTGTTGGGTCTGGTTGATGACGCGGTTGAGGCTGGCTGGTCGCTGGGTCGTATCTGTGGGGTTCTCCAGTTAGACCGCCAGCGGGTGTGGCGGTGGCGAACCCGCCAGCGGAGGGGAACCCTCGGGGACCGCCAGCCGGGCGGCAACCCGGTCCATGGACTCCTTGAGTGGGAAGTAGCTGAAGTTTTGGCGTTGTTCAACGAGTGGGGCGATATTGACCTGTCGCACCGCAAGCTCGCTCATCGGGGTTCTTATGAGAACCGGGTGTGGGTGTCACCGTCCACTGTTGACCGGGTTCTGGCCCGTCACGGCCTTGTTCTGGCTGGTCAGCCCCGCCCACCAAGGTCAACTAAGGCTCCATGGCCCGACTGGTGCGAGTGGCGCCCTAACCAGCTGTGGGTATGGGACGCCTCCCAGTTCGAGGCCTGTGAGGCCTCAAAGTACGCTTATGGGATCATTGACCTGGTGTCCCGTAAATGGATCGCGGTCACCTTGACTCCGGAGCCGAACTCGGTCTCAGCGCGAGCGCTGTTCCTCAAAGCCCTCGAAGCTGAGAACCTACTCACCGACGACATCGCAGACCGGCTCACCGCCTCCAACAGCGAACACCTCAACATGGTCAACGACGACACCATTCCGCTGCTGGTTGCGATCTCAGATAACGGACCCGAAATGAAAGCGATCGATACTCGCCGGTTCATGGCCCTGTGCTCAATCGCGCAACACTTCGGGCGTCCTTCGACTCCAACCGACCAGGCCTGGATCGAATCACTATGGGGACACACCAAACGCGAGAACCCCCACCTAGAAACCATCAATGACCCCGCCATGCTGGCCAAAGAACTCGAACGGATACGCCGCCACTACAACAACGTCCGCCTACACGAAGCCATCGGATATGTCACCCCCAACGACGAACACAGCGGCCGCGGCGACACCATCCGAACCGCTCGCCGTGACGGACTCAACACCGCCGACCAAGCCCGCCGAGCCTGGCACCGCAACCACCCAACCACACCATGACCCCAACCCCTACACTCACCACCAACCACACACCAACGCCCCCACCATGCGGTCTGAAACAAACCCCAAACCGTCGCGCAAAGTCAGAAACACCTCAACAGAATGCGACGAGCACTATGTAAACCGCCAAACGCCAACAAATGCTGGCCAAGCTGACATCAACGCCAACGCAGACCTACCCACAGACTCACCCACAGCCCTACCCAACAGAATGCGACGAGCACTATGTAAACCGCCAAACGCCAACAAATACTGGCCGAGCTGACATCAACGCCAACGCAAACCTACCCACAGCCTCACCCACAGCCCTACCCAACAGAACGCGACGAGAACTACGTAAGCAAGCTAGACACCACCTAGCGTGATCAGATTCGCCCACACCACGAACGCTGGTGCAAAGCAAGCAACACAAGCAAGCTCAACATCGAGCTTTGCTCACGCCAGCTTTAGGCGGTGGTGGTATCGCTAACTAGGTCTCGTAGACCCCAGCGTCAACCGCTGGCTGGCTGCTTTAGGCGTCGGTGGCATCGCCGTCTAGGTCTAGACGTAACTGGACTGCTATCGGCTCGTCGGGCAGCAGCCGCACTACATCTGCATCGAGTTCACGACGAACACCGGCTACTGGCAACACGGACAGCAACGCCGTTTGGCCTTGGCGCAGCAAGCTCATGACTCGGTCGTCGTCGGCCAGCAGCACATCGTGGCCGCTTATGACTATGTTGGCCGATGCGACCTCACCGCCGATCTGGTTGCGCAGATAGTCAAAGGCGCGCGCAATTGACTGCAAGTCGATCCCCTGCTCACGCATCTTCTTGGCGATCTTTAGCTCAACGAGATCGTTGTAGGAATATCGGCGACGCGAGCCGCTGCCTGCGGCCTGGACAACCGATGGCTTTACTAGACCTTTGCGAGCCCAGTGGTCAAGCTGACGGTAGCTGATGCCGACGATCTTCTCAGCCTGTTTGCTGGAGAACCCGTCTACTACTGCGCCGGTCCCGGCCGTGTCGGGCGCTCGCTCAGAGTCTGGCTTGACGATAGCTGGTTCTGCGGCTGGCTCGCCGATCGCTACGTCGATAGCTACTTTGTCGATGGCTACTTTGTCGATAGCCACTTTGTGAGCGGGTCGCGTTCTGGGATCGGCGGCTAGCGCAGTGTCGGCGGCGCGCGCAGTCGCTGTGCCGGATACTGACATTCGTTGCTGAGTGGCCATAGGCGTCTACCCCTCGTCGCAAGTTCCACGCCGCAAATCACGCGCAGTAAATCACACCCTGTGAACTACCTACCTGTGGTCTGCACACCCAGCAGAGTACGGCGACCGCCCAGCGCTGCGCAAGTGATATTGCTGGCAAGGTGCGCAAGCCCGCAACGCCGCCACACTGGGCAGCCTTGACGCCGGGCAGCCTTGACGCCGGGCAGCCTTGACGCTGGGCAGCGCTGCCTGCGGGCAACCTTGACACCAGACGGCCGCCGCACTGTACAGCGCCGACTGTGAGCAGCCTAGATACTGGAGAGCAGCCACGCCGGGCAGCACTGGTAACGAGCATCCTTGACCGCGGGCAACCTCAACACTAGACAGCCGCCACACTGGGCAGCGCCGACAACGGGCAACCTCAACACTGGACAATCTCGACGCTGGGCAGCGCTGCCTGCGGGCGACCTCAACACTGGACGTCCGCCACACTGGGCAGCGCTAACGGCGGGCAGCCGGGACACTGGTCACCGTTACCCGGGGCTGCCTTTACTTGGGTCGTACTCCGGCGCTACTCCGCGTCTACCCCGGGTCGCCCGACTCGGCCGATGGGCCAAAATCGCCAGGTTGCACGTCGTCCAGGAACTGCTTGAACTCATCAAGCAGTTCCTCAGGGTCGACATCGTCGTCGTCGTCCCCAGGGAGTTGAATGACCTGACCGGCCTCGTCAAGCACGGATTCACTGGCAAATATGGGCGCATCGGAACGCACAGCTAGCGCTATTGCATCGCTCGGCCGAGCCGAGAGGGTGTGACTGTTGGAACCGACAGCGAATTCCAACTCAGCAAAAAAGGTGCGATCCCGCAGGTCAGTGATTGTGACTCTCTCCAGCGTTGCACCAAAGATGTCCAGCATCGCCGTCATAAGGTCATGCGTGAGTGGGCGCGGCACGCGAATGCGCTCTATGCCTCGATAAATCGACTGGGCTTCGGGTGTGTCGATCACTACTGGAAGCACCCGCTGAGGCCCGCTGGTTTCGCGCAACAACAGGAGAGGGCTCTGCGACGGCATTTCCACCTGCACGCCTAGCAACTCCATCTCGACCATGCCCTGCACACTACTTGGGCACCTGAGAGCCCAGATTCAGGGTGCCAGCAATCAGGGTGCTGGCAATCGGGGTGCCAGCTAAGCGAAGCCAGTCGCCAGCAGCCTGGCGTCGGCAACCAGACACGCGCAGCCAGACGCCGACAGACAGACGCCGACAGACAGACGCCGACAGTCAGATGCCGACAGTCAGATGCCGACAGACAGAATCTGGAAAAGGGGCCGGAACGCAAGAGCTGAGCGCGCGAGTCGTGAGTTCGGGCTAGCACACCGGACTCGCACTCCGGACCAGCACACCGGGTCCCGACTCAGTCGCTACCTAACTGGTTGACTCGTGAGCCGCAAGTGTTCTTCATCGGGACTAGAACATCGGGTCCAGACTCCGTAGCTACGGTTCGGATCAGAGCAGAGATAGGGGCTAACGCCAGTAGCGGCGCAACGCCTCCCCAAACACCACCGAACGCAGGCGCTCACACAGCGCTATGAGCCGACTCAAGGAGCGCTGGGCATCGAGCTCTGTTGAGGCACCGCCAGCGTGCAGAACTGGCTGAACGCTCTGCTCAAACACGGACGCGTCTCGTACTGCCGCGTTGCGGATCACGCGCAAGTGCCGGGCTCGAAGGCCGTAGGTGGCGAACTCTCGCGAGATGCGAGCAATGAGCAACGCACCGCCGCCATAGCGCGGCTCTGTTGGTTCCAACCCAAGCGTTGCCTGCACAGCATCGGTCGGCGACGCCGTGGATGCTGCTGTATCTGTTGTTGCTGGAGCGTTAGGTGCTGGAGCCTCAGGTACTGGAGCGTTAGGTGCTGGGGCTGCGTGTGATCGGCCCGATTGCGCGTGCGCAGATTGTGCTTGTTCGGCTACCGAGAGCGGCACCAGCAATCCGAACTGGATCAGCTCTTCAATCTCCTCGATGTCAAGCCCGCTCTGCGCGCTCAGGTCTTGCGCACTGTACGACGGCTCGTCTCCCACTGCCATCCATGGCGGCTGGGTGTTGGCCGCTGACCCGATGGCAGTTGGCCCAGCCGCAGCTAGCCCAGCCGCAGCTAGCCCAGTCGCAGTTGGCCCAGTCGACGTGGACCCGATCACGGCAGACACAGACTCATCGGCCGGAGCGTCAGCTTCTGACGACGCGCCGGTCACACCCGACTGATCCGCCTGCTCCGGTTCTGTGACCCTAAGTTCGCCAGCCTCAGACTCGCTGATCTCAGCGGCAAGCAGCTCGGTCGCTCCAATACCCCAAATGTCCTCTAGATGCTCACCTCGAGCTATTCGCTCGCCGATGACGCTTAGCGGCAGATACTGATCGCGTTGGCGTGTGAGAATCCAGCGCAGCACTTCGATGTCGTGGGGCCCAAAGGCCCGATAACCAGCCGGTGTGCGAGCTGGCGAGATGAGCTTGCGATCCTCCAGGAAACGAATCTTGGAATCCGTCAAATCGCCAAATTCGGGTCGCAGCAGCGCCACAACCTCACCGATCGAGAGCCGCGCTGTGGACGAGGAAGACATGGAAGGACCAGGAGAGGCGCTCACAACCCGACCGAGGAGATCAAGTACAGCAGCTTGAACTTGCCGACCTGCAACTCATCGCCGTTGCGCAACTTGACCTCACCATCGGTTCGAATGCCGTTGACATAGGTACCGTTCAGCGAGCCGACGTCACGCAACACGTGGCCTGCTGGGCCAGATTCGAGCACCACGTGACGACGCGACACAGTGATGTCGTCCAAGAACACGTCGCTTTCTGGATGGCGGCCAACGGTGACCCAATCGCCCGCTAGCTCGAATCGTGTGCCCGATCGGTGTCCAGCGGTGACCATTAGTTCCGCTTGCTCCACCGAAGGTGGGGCCTTGCTCGGATCAATGGGCGAGAGCAACTCGGTCGCAGCGCCGACTGGTGCGTCGAGGCGGGCTCCGCATGCGGAACAGAAGCGCGCATCATCAGCATTGGCTTTACCGCAAACGCCGCATGTGATCGCCACGTGGATCAGTCGTCCTATTCAGTCGTCTTCAGTCGTCCTGCGAAATCAACGCTGCATAGCCATCGGCATCTAGCAGCGCCTCCTTCTCAGCGGACGCCAGCGAGGCATCTTGGGTGGGCGCTATGACACAGATCCAGCCGTCTTCGTAGGGAGCTTCGTTGATGAGCTGCGGTTCATCGGAGAGGTCAACGTTGACCTCGACGATCTCGCCCGAGATCGGAGCGAAAATGTCCGATACCGACTTGGTTGATTCAATTTCGCACATTGGCTCGTCGGCAGTTACCGCAGCACCGATCTCAGGCAGTTCCACATACACAACGTCGCCAAGCGCGTCCTGCGCGAAGTCGGTTATGCCGACCTGCACTCCCCCGCCGACGGGCCGCACCCATTCGTGATCACTTGAGTAGAGAAGCTCAGCGGGTATCTCCATGTCCGCGAACCTACCGGATAGCTGTGGCTTCGTTGGCTATATCTCGTGCAACCAGCATCTCGTGCAACCAGCACCGTGTCTCATGCAGACAGCGAACCCAGACAGACAGCGAACCCAGGCAGATAGCGAACCCAGGCAGATAGCGAACCCAGGCAGGAAGCGAGCTCAGGCAAGTAGCGATCACAGGCAGAGAGCAAACCCAGGTATACAGCGTCATCGCCTCGGCGATCCAGAACGCCATGACAGGACCCCCTCACGCACAGCGAGTCGCTCAATCGCTGACGCAGCCCGCCCGCCTCATGCGCAGAGCAGTCATGGCTTGCGGGATGTAGCCCAGCGCCGACCAGTAGTGGATAGGCAGGCCAACGGCCACGAAGATCCAGGCGCCCAAGAGGAAAACGTCTGCCGCGGCTATATGGCTAGCACCCGCTAGGAAACTCGGTACAGCGAACATCATGAGGAAAGTGCCGGTCTTTCCCCACCAGCTCACTTCAATCTTGCGAGCGCCGAGCGCGGCCAACACCAGGGCCGCCACAGCCACCCCGGCTTCGCGAAACAACGCCAGCACAGCAAGCCACAACGGCAGCGAGCCATCGACGATCAGAACCATAAGAGCCACCAGCAACAGCAACCGATCGGCTGTGGGGTCCAAGATCTTGCCCAACTCCGACACCTGATTGAAGCGTCTCGCTACCCAGCCATCCACCCAGTCAGTCGCACCGAGCGCGCCCAGAAGCAAAGCTGCCGCCCAGCGGTCCTCGGCACCGAACACCAGCCAGACAAACCACGGCAAGCAGCACAAACGGGCCAGGCTGATCAGGTTTGGCACGGTGAACGGACGCCAACCAGGCCCGCTTTTCGCATCCGAAGCAGAGACCGGTGTCGGAGGCGGTATCAGAGGCGAAGTCAAAGCGGGAGTTGAGTCCAATGTTGAATCCAACGTCGGAGGCGGCGTCGAGGCCCGTGGCGGTGTGGGTGACGAGGCTTGCGTAGCAGTCGCTGCCGCTTCTGATTCTGGAGCCTCGCTCATCGGGATCACGGTACGGCCTCAAAGTACCGATGTGAATCACCCCGATAAATCACCCGGAGAAGAGGGGCAGAATCGAGACACCGGTACCTCCGAGGCTGCTGGTGCCTGTACCGCTGTTCTCGCGCTTCTGTTGTCTGAGCTGTTTACTTCGGCTGCTGTTACCCGGACTGATGTGCTTTGGCTGCCGACCGAGGCCGCCCTTCTAGGCCTCCCTACCTCGCTGCCTTACTAGACCGCCCTTCTAGGCCGCCCTTCTAGGCCGCCCTTCTAGGCTGAACCGATGGCCACGGTATTCACGCGCATCATCGAGGGCGAATTGCCGGGCACGTTCGTTTGGCAGGACGAACGCTGTGTTGCCTTCTTGTCCATCAACCCACTTTCGCCAGGCCACACGCTGGTAGTGCCGATAGCCGAAATTGATCACTGGCTCGACGTTCCAGCAGATCTGCAAGCTCACCTGTTTGGCGTAGCGCGTCAAATCGGCGAGGCACAGATGCGTGCGCTGAAGCCCAAGCCCGAGCGCATCGGTCTAGTAATCGCTGGCTTCGAAGTGCCTCACTGCCACATTCACGTGTGCCCCGCGAACTCCATGGCCGACATGAACTTCGCCCGGCCGCTACCTATGGCATCAGCCGAAGATCTGCACGAACCGGCCGAAGCCATACGCACTGCAGTTGAGCAGTGAGGTGTGCTGGCCTTATGTGGCTCTGAGTTCGTATAGGACCCGTTTTCTAAGCAGCCCCATTGCTATGCGGCCCAGACTTCAATACAGCCCAGACTTCAATACAGCCCAGACTTCAATACAGCCCAGACTTCTACACAGCCCAGACTTCAAAACAGCCCCGATTGAGCAGCGGCCGGTTCTTCAGTCTCAACGGGCTTGATCAAGCTGGGGTCGTTGTTGCGGACGTTGCCCACGGCGCGGCCTACTTGGTGAGAGTTCAAAATGCCGGGCGCAGCGGCCGCATACATTGCGCTCAACTCGTTGATGTCGTCGTTGGCCGGGTCTAGCCAAGCGTCCCACTGTGAGAGCTCCAACAGCACCGGCATGCGGTGATGAATCGGTGCCATGAAGTCGTTCGCAGCAGTGGTCAACACCGTTGTCGAGTGAAGCACCCGGCGCGGCGCGCTGGCGAAGTCCTGGCCTGCATCAATCAGGGCTGGCCTATCCGGGGCTGGGCTATCCGGAGCTGGGCTATCCGGGCCTGGGCTATCTGGGCCTGGGCTATTGGGGCCCGGATCATCGAGAGTCTCTTCGCCGGGCGGCGCCCAACTCTCCCATAATCCGGCCATAGCGAGCATGTCGCCATCGCTTCGAGTGATGTAGTGCGGTAACGGACGCTGCTGGGGCTTGCCCCGCTCACCGCTCTCGCCCTTATGCGCCCGAGGCCACTCGTAGAAGCCATCGGCTGGAACAATGCAGCGGCGTCGCTTGAACGCACGACGAAACGTGTTCTTTGATGCCGCCGTTTCGGATCGTGCATTGAACAAAGGTGGACCCTTGCCAGGACTAGTTGACCATGGCGGCACTAGGCCCCAGCGAAACACCTCAAGTCGACGCTCGTACCCATTGCCGACTACGGCAACGATGTCGTTGGTGGGGCTTACGTTGTAGCTGCGACGGACCGCAAAGCTCGGCAGCGGTGCGTCGAAGTACGCGGCTACCTGTTCAAGATCCGATGCTGAAACGAAGCGTCCGCACATGATTAGCACCCCTTACAACACCGGACGAATCAGTCAACTACGGGCAGCGCGCAGCAAAGCCCCAGGCGACAGCCCTAGACGACAGCCCTAGACGACAGCCCTAGGCGAAATGCCTAGAAGAACTACCTAGAAGAACTGCCTAGACGTACGTGGAGCCCTTCATCGCTCCGCGATCTTGACGGATCTCCACGTTGACCAGCGCCGGACGGCCCGAGCTGAACGCTCGCTCCAGCGCTGGCGCAATCTGGTCAGGCTGGGTGACATGCTCACCATGTCCGCCCAGAGCCTCCACAACTTTGTCGTATCGGGTGTAGTTCAGCTCGGTGGCTACTACTCGATCCTGGCCGTACAGGTTGGCCTGAGGGCGCAACATCTGACCCCAAGCAGCATCGTTGCCCACAATTCCCACGATTGGCAGGCCGAACCGCACTGCGGTGTCGTACTCAAAACCGTTCAGACCAAATGAACCATCGCCATAGATGATCAACACTCGCTTGTCCGGATGCGCCTTTTGCGCAGCCAACGCGAACGGCATCCCAACCCCGAGCGTGCCCAGCGGTCCGGGATCCATCCAGGTTCCCCGACGCGGCACACGAATGACCTTGGACGCCTGCGCCACAATGTCGCCGCCGTCACCGATCACGATCATGTCGTCTGTGACTGCGTCGGCAATTTCACGGCACAGGCGCAACGGGTCGATGGGTACTTCATCGCTGTTGAGTTGCGCCAGGCGAGCCTCGTTGAGTTCAGATTCGCGCGCCACCAGCGTGGCCAGGTGGGCTGATGCCTCAACCGGCCCGCTTTGCGACGCGAGGAGCTTCTGCAACGCTGCGAGGTTTGCGCCCAGGTTGCCGACCAGTCCCACCTCAGCCGCTCGGTTCTGCCCGATAAGTGTCTCGTCTAAGTCCAGTTGCACAATGCGAGCCTCAGCAGGGATAGCGCGGCCGAACTTCATACGAAAGTCCAGCGGCGTACCCGCCAGGATCACCACGTCGGCCCCAGCCAAGGCTTCAGACCTAGTTAGAGACAAGAACGAGGGGTGATCCCAAGGGATTTCCCCTCGAGCCATCCCGTTCACGTAACACGGTATGGAAGTGGCGTCCAGGAACGAGGCCAACGCTGCGCCGCCTTCGCTCCACTTGAGCGAAGTACCCGCCATCACGACGGGCGAGTGTGCGCCAGCAATGACCTCAGCCGCTTTGGCGAGCGCATCGGGCGGTGCGGTTGACGCAACGCGATAGTCACGAAACTGCGGTAGCGGTGTCGCTTCTAGGTCGACCGTGCCGTGCAGCACATCCATTGGGATTTCCAGAAAAGACGGACCCGGCACACCGCTCAGCGCCGTGCGCACCGCCAACTCGATGTACTCAGCTATACGACTGGTTTGCGCGCAGGTGCCAGACCACTTCGATATGGGACGCATCAGCGACACGTGGTCCATTTCCTGGAGAGAACCTCGACCCGTATGGCGGAACGGCCCCTGACCGCCGAACACCAGGATCGGTGAGTTAGCTCGCCACGCGTTGGCTACACCGGTCACACCATCGGTCACACCGGGGCCAGCAGTAAGTATCGCCACTCCCACTTTGCCCGGATGCAGACGAGCCCATGCGTCAGCGGCATGTACCGCAGCTTGCTCATGGCGCACATCGATGATGTCGATGCCCTCATCCAGACAGCCGTCGTATATGCCCATGACGTGGCCACCTGAGAGCGTGAAAACGCACTCCACGCTGGCTGCCTTTAGTGCCTTAGCGGCGAGCTTGCCGCCGTGTGCCCCAACTAGTGCCTCAGTGGCCTCAACACCCAAGGTGCGCCGCCGCTCGTCACGCTGTTGCTCATCACGCTGTTGCTCTTCACTCATGTTGATCCCCCCAGATGTGCTGTCGCTGCTGCGATGCGCTGTCGCTGCTGCTTACTCTGGCAAGCAAGCGTTGCTTTGGCAAGCGGGAGCTGCCTACTGCCCGCTTATGCGAGCACGTGATGCTCGCTACCCGCCTACGCGAGCACGTGCTGCCCGCTGCCCGCCTACGCGAGCACGTGCTGCCCGCTGCCCGCTTACGCGAGCACGTGCTGCCTGCTGCCCGCTCACGCGAGCACGATGTTCACCAGCTTGGACGGTACGGTCACGACTCGGCGGATGTCGTTGTCCGCCGTGAATCGCGCTATGCGCTCGTCGGCAAGCGCAGCAGCGGCCAGATCGTCATTTGAGATCGCGGCATCCACCAGAATGCGGCTGCGCAGTTTGCCGTTCACCTGCACTGGCACTTCGATCACTTCCGCTGCCAAAAGCGCCGCATCGGCCAGCGGGAAGCTGGCATACACAACTGTTTCGGTGTTGCCCAGTTTCTCCCAGAGTTCTTCGGCCAGGTGCGGCACGATCGGGGCCAACAACCGCACCAACACGCTGGCTACCGAACGGGGCGTAAGTCCATCGCGGCGAGTCAGTTCGTTGTTCAGCTCAGTGATGCGCGCAATGGCGGAGTTGAAACGCAACTGGCCCATGGCCTCGGTGACCGCCGCGATCGTGCGATGAACTAGACGTTCCAGGTCGGCATCAGGCTCAACCTCCGACACGGCCAGCTCGCCTGTGCGTTCGTCAACCAGGTTCCGCCAGACGCGCTGCAACAACCGGTGTGAACCAATCACAGAATGAGGCTCCCACGGCCGCCCTTGATCAAGCGGTCCCATGAACATCTCATAGGCCCGCAACGTGTCCGCCCCAAACGCGCCGTAGATGTCGTCAGGCGTCACCGCGTTGCGCAGCGACTTGCCCATCTTGCCGAAATGACGAGTTACTTCAACATCGCCGTGAAAGAACTTCCCGTCGCGCGATACCACCTCCGACGCTTCAACATAGGCACCGCGGCCATCTTGATACGCCGCCGCCTGGATATAGCCCTGGTTGTAAAGCCGACCGAAAGGCTCAGGCCCACACACGTGGCCAAGGTCGTACAACACCTTGTGCCAGAAGCGGGCATAGAGCAAATGCAGCACGGCATGCTCAACACCACCCACATAAAGGTCAACACCGCCGACGCCGCCCTCAGCGTCGGTCATCCAATAGCGCTCAATGTCGGGATCGACCAGAACTTCATCGTTGGAGGGATCCAGATAGCGCAGGTAGTACCAGCAGGACCCGGCCCACTGGGGCATGGTGCTTAACTCACGCCGGTATGTGCGCGGTCCATCGCCGAGGTCGTAAGTGGCACTAGCCCACTGCGTGGCGCGGCCTAGCGGCGGTTCAGGGTCCGACGATTCGCCCAGCGCCCGAGGTGCCCAATCAATGAGCTCGGGTAACTCCACCGGAAGTTCGCTCTCGGGCACTGCAAGAGGTAAGCCGGTCTCATCAAACACGATCGGCAGCGGCTCACCCCAATACCGCTGACGGCTGAACAGCCAGTCCCGCAGCTTGTAGGTCACCGTGCGCCGACCATGGTTGTGCTCTTCTAGCCAGTCACATACCGCGGCTTTGGCTTGAGCCGCGTCCATGCCGTTAAGAAATCTGCTGTTGATCGCCAACCCCTCGCCCGCGTAGGCCTTCCCCTCGTAGTCGGCTGGAGGCTGCACGGTGCGAGTAATCGGCAAGCCAAATTTCTCGGAGAAATCCCAATCTCGCTGGTCTTCGCCTGGCACCGACATGACCGCGCCGGTTCCGTAGTCGATGAGGACGTAATCGGTCACGAAGATCGGTACCGATTTGCCGCTGACCGGCACTATGCAGTTGACGCCTAGCCACACTCCCGTCTTGTCGCGCTCGGTTTGGCGTTGTAAGTCAGACATAGACGACGTCTGGTGCCGGTACGCCTTGAGCGCTTCACGAGGCGATGCCGCACCACCGGTCCAGCGCGGATCCGTGCCCGACGGCCAGCTTTCAGCGACCAGTTGGTCGGCTAGCGGATGCTCAGGAGCCAACAGCATGGCCGTGGTGCCGAAAATGGTGTCGGGTCTAGTGGTGAACACCTCAATTGCCGGGCCCGCACGGTGTGGGTCGTTACCAGGGTCTGCTTCGCCGGGGCCTGCTTCGCCCGGGACTGCTTCGCTGCCAGGACCAGTCTCGCTACCAGGGCCTGTCTCGGTGGCGAAGCTGATCACTGCGCCCTCGCTGCGACCAATCCAGTTACGCTGCATGATCTTGACGCTCTCGAACCAGTCCACCCGGTCAAGATCGGCCAGCAAGCGATCGGCGTAGGCCGTGATGCGCATCATCCACTGCTTCAATGGGCGGCGAAACACTGGATGATTGCCGCGCTCAGAACGGCCGTCTGCGGTGACCTCTTCGTTAGCTAGCACGGTGCCAAGCGCCGGGCACCAGTTGACGGGAGCCTCTCCCAGATAGGCCAACCGATGGGCGTCCAGCTCGGCGCGCTGCTCGGTGCTGCTCATGTGTGTCCAGCCGATACCGCTGCTCGTTGGCCGCTGGCCAGATTCGAGCAGCTCAACCAGCTCGGCTATGGGGCGCGCCCGGTCTGCGTCGGTGTCGTACCAAGCGTTGAATATCTGCAGGAAGATCCACTGAGTCCAGCGGTAGTAGCCGACATCGGTGGTGGCCAGCGTGCGCCGGTCGTCGTGCCCAAGACCAAGCCGGGCGAGCTGGCGTGACATATTGGCGATGTTCTGCTCGGTGTTGACGCGGGGATGTTCGCCGGTCTGGCGGGCGTGCTCCTCGGCTGGCAAGCCGAATGCGTCGTAGCCCATCGGATGCAGCACCACGTATCCGCACATTCGCTTGAAGCGCGCGTACACGTCAGTGCCGATGTAGCCCAGCGGGTGCCCAACATGAAGCCCTGACCCTGACGGATAGGGAAACATGTCCATGATGAACAGCTTCTTCCCGGGCTGACTCTGTGGCTGAACTTGTGTTTGGCCTTGTGACTGATCTCGCGGCAGATCTTGTGGTGCCGCAGCAGATGAACTCAGCGGCTCTGGCGTTGCCAAAACGGGCGAGCCCGAAGCAGTCCGGCCCAGCGGCCCGCTGGGATTCGGTGTGTGGTAAGTGCCATCTCGGCGCCAGCGATGTTGCCAACGTTGCTCAATCTGATTCGCCATGTCGGCGTCGTAGCGATAGGGCGGAAGCTCGCTGGCTGTATACCCCTCAGTGGTCGCCGCGGCAGAGGGAGCCATGGTTCCATCAGCCCCAGTCTCGTCGGCCGCAGTTTCTTCAGCCCCAGCTCCGTCAGCCACAGTTCCGTCAGCCCCCGGTTCCTTCAGCCAAAGTCTCGTCAGTCACAGTTACTTCAGCCACAACGTCTTCAAGCGCCTCTCCGTTAGCTGTCTCGAGAGCAGTTTCGGGCGCGGCTTCTAGGTCGCAACTGCGGTCTGCGCCGACAGCGTTCATGGCCGAAAGGATGCCACGGTCACTGCGGGAACCCATCAACTCCCCCTGAGCTCCAACCCATTCTTGAATCGACAAGCGAATCGATAAGCGAATCAACCAGCGCCGCTACCCTGCGGAACGTGCCCGCTTCGCACATCCCCGAGTCGAACGCTGATACTGGGCCGACAAACAATGGGCCAGCCAACACCGGACTAGCCAACACTGGGCCAACCGACACCGGGCCAGCCAACACTGGGCTAGCCGACACTGGGCTAACCGATTTCGCATTCAAGGATGTCTGCGAAGACGACTGGATAGCGGCAGCGCAGCGAGCACCGCGCGCAGAATCACTTTCGTCGCTGAGCACATCGCTGCCGGGCGGCATTGAAGTAGCGCCGCTCTACTCACCGCATCGTCACAGCACCGCCCACGATCCGGCTGGACTGCCCGGCACTGCCCCACACACTCGCGGCGTTGGCGCGACTAGTGGTTGGGGCGACTGGCAGGTGCGCCAGATCCACGATGTCACGCTAGAGGGCACCCCAGACGCCATCGCCGTAGACACCACATCAGGCGTAAATGCGGTCACGGTCGCCCGCGGTTGGGATCCGCAACACCACAGTGGCGCGCTCGGCGCCAGCGTTGGCGAGGCGGCGCGTGCCGGAGTGACCATTCACCTGCAAGCCGGTGCCTCAACCGCTCATGTAGCTGCGCTGGTAGGTGTCTTGGACGACTTCGGCATCGATGCTGGTCGTGTTAGCTCGTGGCTGGGTCTTGATCCCGTTGCGGCAGCCATTAGCGGTTGGAGGGGGCATGCTTCAAGCGGCCAAGTGTCAAGTGGCCGGGTATCCAGTGATCGGGACGAGCTAACCAACGCTGGACCCACCGACACTGGACTCGCAGACACTGGGCCCACCGACACTGGACTCGCCGACGCTGGGCTCACCGCAACGATGTGCAGCGCAGCCCTGTATGCCGCTGAGATTGTGCAACGCTCGCCACGGGCTATTCCGCTGGAGGCGGACGGTTCGGTGTTGGCGGATGCTGGCGCCGAAGACGCCACCGAGTTGGCTGCCATGCTGGCTACCGGTGTGGCGTGGCTGCGCGCGATCTGCGATGAGTCGGACGGACCGCGACTCAACTTGGATGCCGCGGTCCGACTGTTGGGCTTCACCCTGTCTGCGGGACCAGATGCGTTTTTGGTCACTGCAAAATGCCGCTCTTTGCGTTGGTGCTGGTCGCGTGTGCTACGTACCTGCGGTTTCGATGGTGACTCACTGCCGATGCAACTGCACGCAGTTACCTCAACCGCAATGTTGAGCGCTGCCGATCCTTGGGTGAACATGCTGCGCGCCACTACAGCAACCTTCGGTGCCGCCAACGGCGGTGTTGACGCCATCACAGTTCGGCCCTTCGACTACATAAGCGCCGGACCCGCCTCTAGCGGTCTGGGATGGCGCGTCGCCGCCAATACACAGTTGATCCTTCGACATGAGAGCCGCATCGGATCGGTTATCGATCCGGCGGGCGGCAGTTGGTATCTGGAGGACCTGACACGCCAACTGGCTCGTGCCGCTTGGGCTCTCTTTCAGAACATCGAATCGTCTGGTGGTATATCCGCTGCGGTCGCCAACGGGATGCTTGAAGATTCCATAGCGGCGGAACGAGCGCAACGAAACGAACGCATCGCCGCGGGAGACCAGGTACTTGTAGGCGTCACAGATTTTGTAGACACCGAGGCTGCGCTGGCGCCAGCTTCTAGCGCGACTGTTGCCGAAGCAGGAGCTACCGACGCCGCAGATGGCGCAGATGGTCAGCTAAGCGGCAGCCATACAAGCCGCAGTCAGGAAAGCAGTGGTAAGCCAGCCAGCAATCAGCTAGCCGACGGTAGGTCAGGCGGCTTGGGCCTCCACCGTTGGGCCGCGCCCTACGAAGCTCACTTAGAAGCTCACGCAGATGGTTCGGCGAGCCGATGAGCGTCGTAACCGACTTTGCCGATGTTGAACTAGAGGTTGAGCCAGGCGTTGAACTCGGCGAGGCCGCACCTACACAGCCTTTGGGCCCACAAGAAACCCGACATGAAGACGCGCACCAAGTCCACGGCGTTGATTGTTCACACTGGTCTGAGCGGTTCGCCGCTGAAGCCGGTCAACCCCCGGGGGCCGTCGCAACGCCTGAGGGCATCGAAATCTCGCCGCTGTACACAGCTCGCGACATCGCCGACCTATACGGCAGCGTTCACCCCGCTAACCCGAGCGCCTCGCAGCCCCATACCAACCTGGGACGTACCTACCTGGACGGCTACCCGGGCTTTGCGCCTTTTTTGCGGGGCCCGTACCCGACTATGTATACGAATCAGCCGTGGACTATCCGCCAATACGCTGGCTTCTCCACCGCTGAAGACTCCAACGCCTTTTACCGACGCAACCTGGCAGCGGGCCAACGAGGCTTGTCGGTGGCGTTCGACTTAGCAACCCATCGCGGCTACGACTCCGATCACCCCAGAGTCGCATCCGATGTCGGTATGGCCGGAGTGGCCATTGACTCGATTTTGGACATGCGCACACTGTTTGACGGCATTCCGCTTGACCGCATGAGCGTGTCGATGACCATGAACGGCGCAGTGTTGCCGGTGTTGGCGCTCTATGTGGTAGCCGCTGAGGAACAGGGTGTGGCTGCGACGAAGCTGACCGGAACCATTCAGAACGACATCCTCAAAGAGTTCATGGTCCGCAACACCTACATCTACCCGCCTCAGCCCTCTATGCGGATCATCAGCGACATTTTCGAGTTCACCTCTAAGGAGATGCCTCGCTACAACTCGATTTCCATTTCCGGTTATCACATGCAAGAAGCCGGTGCCACGGCCGATCTCGAGCTCGCTTACACGCTGGCCGACGGTTTGGAATACGTACGCTGCGGCATCGGTGCCAGCATGAGCATCGACGACTTCGCGCCACGTCTCAGCTTTTTTTGGGGCATCGGCATGGACTATTTCATGGAAGTCGCGAAGCTGCGGGCTGCTCGACTGCTGTGGGCCAAGCTGATTGCCGCGTTTGAACCTGAGAACCCGCGATCGCTGTCGCTGCGAACTCACTGTCAGACTTCCGGCTGGTCGCTCACCGCCCAGGACCCATACAACAACGTGGTACGAACGTGCATTGAGGCCATGGCCGCAGTGGACGGCCATACACAGAGCCTGCACACGAACGCGTTCGATGAGGCACTGGCGCTGCCTAGCGACTTCAGCGCTCGCATCGCACGCAACACGCAACTGTTCTTGCAGCATGAAGCGGGCTCTACCAGGACGATTGACCCGTGGGGTGGCAGCTACTACGTGGAGCGCCTCACCGCAGAGCTAGCAGGCCGCGCCGCTGCTCACATCGACGAGATTGAACAACTCGGCGGCATGGCACGAGCCATCGAAGCCGGTATCCCCAAAATGCGTATCGAGGAGGCTGCGGCACGCACGCAAGCCCGCATTGAATCCGGTCAACGAACAGTCGTGGGCGTGAACCGTTACCCGTCACACTTAGACACGGACGTGGACATTTTGCGTGTCGACAACGCCGAAGTCCGCAGGGCCCAACTGGCGAAGCTGGAACGTCTGCGCTCAGAGCGTAACGAAGCCGCTGTGCAACACTCACTCGCTGCGTTGCGCACGGTGGCCCGCAGCGGCGACGGGAACTTGTTGGCCGCCTCCGTAGAAGCGGCTCGCTGCCATGCCACCGTGGGCGAAATCAGCGATGCGATGGAAGACGTATTCGGACGTCACACCGCGCAGATCCGCACCATCAGTGGGGTATATGGGAGCGAGATGGCAACCAGCGCGATCAACGCAGAAAGCGCCGACTCCGATGTCGCTAAGGCCGACCAGCACAGCAGCGCCAAATCCATGGCAGCCGCTGTTGATGCGGTACGAAACCGAGTCGCTGAGTTTGGCAAACGAACCGGCCGACGCCCACGGATACTGGTGGCCAAAATGGGCCAGGACGGGCACGATCGGGGCCAAAAGGTGGTAGCTAGCGCCTACGCCGATCTCGGTTTTGACGTGGATGTCGGCCCACTGTTCAGCACACCCGCCGAGACAGCCCGCCAAGCTGTTGAGAATGATGTCCACTTGGTAGGAGCCTCATCTTTAGCAGCAGGACACCTCACCCTTATCCCGGAACTCAAGGCAGCACTAACCGAACTAGGCCGGCCCGACATCCACGTCGTTGTGGGCGGTGTAATCCCGCCTCAGGACTTTGACGCCCTGCGTGCCGCCGGTGCCGCGGCCATATTTCCGTCAGGCACGGTCATCGCTGAAGCTGCTGCTCAGATGTTGGATCTGCTTGAACAAACTGACTGACTAGCTCGGCCAACTCGGCTAGCACCGGCGTCCCGGTCTACATGAGCACCGGTTAAGCAGAAGCTTCGCGCTTTTGGGGGTGAGGGTTTTTGTCAAGTTGGCACATGAGTTCGTGGCCACTCGGATGTGGCGGCTCAGCGGTGGCGGCCGCCTACGTTGCGCACCTTTTTTTTGGCCCTCGTAGCGCGGTACGCAGTGCTGGACGCGGCTCGCAAGCCGCGCGGCGAAGCAGCAATCCGCGTATCGGCTTCATCTAGGTGCTTGTGGTATCGGCGATGCACCCACAATTTCTCGCCACCCAGCAAGATCTGTCCCCACGCCGAGCCCCGAATGGCAAAAGGCTGAGTCAGCTCGATGCGACTCAGCAACTCCACGGGCTTGGCCGGGCGCAGTGCTCGGGTTCGCATGATGACAACGTCTGCGTCGGTCAGTGCTAACAGCCGATAGCGCGACATCGTCAACACTGCCGCGGTGGCGAACACTGTCGTAGAAATCAAGCTGACCTGCACCCACGGCAGGTCGACCGTCAGCACGATGCCAGCCAGTGCCATAACGCCGATCAATAGCAGCGTGAACGGGTGGAGGCCGCCTTGGGCTGGCACCAGGGCATGCACATGGTCGCCTTGGTTGAGGAACTGGTCTGCCGGGTGGGATCTATCCCCTGTCCGCAGCCGCTTCAGCAGGCTCACGTGGACAGTTTGCCTGGACAGTAAGCCGGAACAACGCCGCAGACTGGACTAGCAGTCTGAACCAACAGCCTGAACTAGCAAACTGCACCAGCAGCCTTAATCGGCAGATTGGTCCATCGGTCGCCATGAGTCGCCATAACTCGCCATGATTCGGTGTACACCCACATAGGGCGGTTGCAGTTGCGTCGGCCGACCACAGCCGACTGCGACACTGGATGCGCTGCGCTTGTTCAGAACTTGTTCTGTCTTACTCAGTGCATCCTTATTCAGTGCATCGAACTTATTCAGTGCATCGAAGCCGTTGGCCTCCGGTACGTTGCACGCGGTGGCCAGCAATGCACCGCAACACGCCGACATCGCTGTGGTCGCAGCCGGAGTGCGCGCCTGTGACCGAGCCGCTATCGGCCGAGCCATCACGCTGGTTGAATCAACGCGACCCGACGATGCGGCTCGAGCCCAGAAACTGCTCAACCAGTTGCTGCCTTATAGCGGCGGCGCACATCGTGTCGGGATCACCGGTGTTCCTGGCGTAGGCAAGAGCACGCTTATCGAAACGCTCGGCACGATGCTGACCAAACAGGGACACCGCGTAGCTGTGCTCGCTGTCGACCCCACATCGGCGCTGTGGGGCGGATCGATCCTGGGCGACAAGACACGCATGACCTCCTTGGCAAACGACCCATCGGCATTCGTGCGGCCATCGCCAGCCTCAGGCGAACTCGGCGGCGTCACAAGGGTGACCCGCGAGACAATCCTGGTGTTAGAAGCCGCAGGATTCGACGTGGTGCTAGTTGAAACCGTGGGTGTCGGCCAGTCCGAAGTGGCCGTCGCCGACATGGTGGATTTCTTCGTGGTCCTCATGCTCGCAGGCGCTGGCGACGACCTACAGGGCATCAAGAAAGGCATTTTGGAAATCGCCGACCTGATCGCAGTCAACAAAGCCGACGACGACAACGGTGACAACATCGAACGAGCTACTGCTGCGGCAAACGACTACCGGCTGGCGCTGGCCATGACCCAGCCCATGTCTCCCACATGGAAGCCTCCAGTGATCGTGTGTTCAGGCCTGCGGGGCGATGGCCTAGCTGACCTCTGGAAACACGTCCTCACACATCGTCGGCTGATGGAAGACTCCGGAGAACTCGCAACTAGGCGAGCCGATCAACGCGTGCATTGGATGCACGCCATGCTCAGCGATCGTATGGGGACCCTGCTAGAGGCAAGAGTCGAACACCTGTTGGCCAACCTAGAAGCCGAGGTGCGTGCCGACCGGCTGACACCTACCGCCGCGGTGGCACAGCTAATGGAGGCTTTCGAGTTACCAGCAAGCCCTTAGCTCAGAAGTCCTCATCGAAAGCGACCTCGCCCTCGATACCCACCTGGTAGCTGGCCACGGTGCGCTCAAAGAAGTTGGTGAGCTCCTGCACATCCTGCAGTTCCATGAACGAGAAGGGATTAGTGGAGCCATACTCCTTAGCAAGGCCCAACTGAGCCAACCGCTGGTCGGCCACGAACTCCAGATAAGAGCGAGTGTCTGAAACCGACATCCCCGCCACACCACCGGACAGCACGTCGTGCGCAAACTGCGTCTCAACATCGACAGCTTCGGTGATCATCTCCCGGATTCGATCAGCCAAATCCTGGTCAAACAGCTCAGGTTCCTCGGACCGGATCGTGCGAACCACCTCAAAAGCGAAGTTCATGTGTGCCGACTCGTCGCGAAACACCCAGTTCGTGCCCGCTGCCAGCCCGTTCAACAGCCCCTTCGACCGCAGAAAATACACGTACGCGAAGGCCGCAAAAAAGAACAGGCCCTCGATGCACGCAGCGAAGCAGATGAGGTTCAACAAGAACGACTTGCGGTGCTCTGCGGTCTCTAGCCGATCAAGTGACCACACGCTGTCCATCCAGCGGAAACAAAAGTCTGCCTTAGCGGCGATGGAGGGAATGTTCTCAACCGCCGCGAACGCCGCCGCACGCTCGTTCAAATCTGGGATGTAGTGGTCCAGCAACGTCAGGTAGAGCTGTACGTGCAGCGCTTCCTCATACAGTTGCCGGCTCAAATACATGCGAGCTTCGGGGCTGTTGATGTGCTGGTACAGATTCAGCACCAAGTTGTTAGCAACAATCGAGTCCCCAGTGGCGAAGAACGCAACGAGCCGGTTGATGAGATGCCGTTCGGCGGGTGCCAGCTTGCGGTTCAGATCCACGATGTCGTCGGAGAAGTCGATCTCTTCAACAGTCCAGGTGTTGCGGATGGCGTCGCGGTACATGTCGAAGAACTGCGGGTACCGCATCGGCCGCAGCGTCAACTCAAAACCGGGGTCCAAGATGTGGCCGCGCCGAGACTTTGCTTCGGCTGCCGGTTCTGCTGTCGGATCGGCCATAGGCGGCGTACCGTCAACGCTCGGTTCGCCGACGAGCGCATCTACTTCAAGCTCATGGGCGACAAGCGCCATAGCTGCAACCCTCCATCTGATTGTGCTCCAGTTCGTTTCTTGCTGTAGTTCGTGTGGCTGTATTTCTTGTTGTCGAGTCGCTGTCTAGGTACGGCTTGGCTGGCGGATTGACTGCCGGGCGGATTGCCAGCTCAGTCGCAGGCTTCGCATACCTCGGGGTTTTCGAGCGAGCATGAGACGGCATCGGTGGCTTGCTGCGACATGGCAGTCGCGTCACGCATCGCCGACACGTTTGCGTGCTGTTGCGGCCCTGCGGTTGCGTCCGCCACCGATGTCGCCGAAGACACCGGCTCGGTAGTGGTCTGGTTGATGCGAGTAGCCGGGCGAGAACGCAGGTAATAGGTGGTCTTGAGTCCCGACTTCCAGGCGTGCATATACATCGAGGAGAGCTTTCCGATGCTGGGACTCTCCATAAACAGGTTCAACGACTGGCTCTGATCGACGTACGCGCCACGGGCCGCCGCCATATCAATGAGAGCACGCTGAGGCAGCTCCCACGCCGTGCGAAACACCCTCCGCACCTCTTCGGGAATCTCCGCGATCTCTGCGACGGAGCCCTCCGCCATTTTGATGCGGTTCGCCATCTGTTCGTCCCACAGGCCACGTGCCTGGAGCTCGCGCACCAGATAGTGGTTGATCTGCATGAACTCACCAGACAGCGTCTCGCGCTTGAACAGATTCGATACCTGCGGCTCAATGCACTCATAGCAGCCAGCGATAGACGCGATGGTGGCCGTGGGTGCAATAGCCACTAGCAGCGAGTTTCGCAGCCCGTGCTGGCCGATCCGCTCCCGCAGTTCCGCCCAGCGTTGTGTCTGCGATGGCTCGGTACCCCACAGGTCAAACTGCAGCGTGCCCGCGGCCGCGCGGGTCTGAGCGAAAGCCGGGTGAGGCCCATACTGGCGGGCCAGCTCGCAGCTAGACCAGAGTGCCCAGTAGTAGATCTCTTCAGCTATTCGGGCGGCCACCTGAACTGCTTCGGGCGAGTCGAACGCCAAGCCGAGCTGGAAGAACACGTCCTGGAGCCCCATGACCCCGAGTCCGACTGGACGCCACCGCTCATTGGAGTGGGCCGCGGGCCGTGTCGGGTAGTAGTTAATGTCCACGACGCGGTCCAGGAACGGCACCGCGGTGCGCACCACCTCACCCAGCGCGTCGTAGTCAACTGCGCCGTCAACCACCAGCTTGGCCAAATTGACCGATCCAAGGTTGCACACCGCCGTCTCGGTACTGCTGGTTACCTCCACGATCTCGGTACACAGATTCGACAGATGAACAACGTTCTCGGGCTCGGCGGTCTGATTGGACTTGGCGTTTGCTGCATCTTTGAACGTCATCCAGCCGTTGCCCGTCTGAGCCAGGGTGCGCATCATGCGGCTGTACAGCTCACGGGCTGGTACCTGCCGTTCGTATAGGCCTTCGGCTTCGGCTTCGCGGTACGCATCCGCGAACTCTTCACCCCACAGGTCGCACAGATGCGGCACAACCTTGGGGTCAAATAGCGACCACTGCCAGTCGTTGGCGACTCGACGCATGAACTCATCAGGCACCCAGTTGGCCAAATTCAAATTGTGGGTACGCCGAGCGTGATCGCCGGTGGAGTCCTTCAGCTCCAAAAACTCCTCTATATCGGCGTGCCACGACTCCAAATACACGCACGCCGCCCCCTTGCGGCGCCCACCCTGATTCACCGCAGCTACAGACGAGTCGAGTGTTTTGAGCCACGGCACAACGCCGTTCGACAGGCCGTTGGTGCCCGAGATCAGCGAGCCCCGCGACCGCACCCGATGCCAACCCACGCCGATGCCGCCAGCGAACTTTGAGAGCTTCGCGATGTCGGAGTAGCGATCGTAGATGCCCTCCAATGAATCGGTGGGACTGTCAAGCAGATAGCACGACGACATCTGCGGATGGGAAGTGCCGGAGTTGAACAGCGTTGGCGACGATGGCAGGTAGCGCAAACTGGAAATGAGTTCGTAGAAGGAGATGGCCTCCTCAGCGGACTCCGACAGGCCGCACGCAACTCGCAACATGAAGTACTGCGGCGTCTCAATCACAGAGCGCCGCTGAGGATGCCGCAGCAGGTAACGGTCGTAGACAGTGCGCAATCCGAAGAACTCAAAATCGCCGTTGCGCTCTGGCGCTACCGCGTCGTTGAGCTTGCGGGCGTTAGCCGCCACGAAGCTCGCCACCTCAGCGCCGATGAGCCCACGTTCGCTGCCTTCGCTCACCGACTGGCTGAAGGAGTAAATGTTCTGGTTCTGCACTTCCTTGTCGATGTAGGTCGCAAGCAAGCGTGCAGCCAGCTTCGAGTAGTTCGGCTCGTCGCAGATCAGCGCAGCCGCCGTGCGAATAGACAGCTCGTCAAGCTCGGTGGTCGTAGCACCATCGTGGAGACCGGAAATGGTCCGCGTCGCGACCCGCATCGGATCCACACCGGCCAGCCCGTCCGCGCAGCGCTCCACCGCACGCACGATCTTGTTGACGTCAACCGACTGAAGCGAGCCGTCCCGCTTCTGAACACGCATGCCGGGCGTGCTCGCGTTGGCGCTCGTACTACGTTGCGCCGCCAATGCCGCTGTGGGCGCAGGAGGCGCCTCGGTGATGCTCATCTAACGCCGTGCATTCGTCGCACGCACGTGACGCCTGCCGTGCAGTCCGCCATCCTTGCCTCTTCCCTACCTTGGCTGGCACTACTCACCAACCCTGCGTATGAGGACTGCGGCGCAGCCCGTCATCGCTCTCTCCATTCGCTTGTCTCAAGGCGCACTTGCCTCAAGGGTTGTGGAGCGAGCGACTGGGTCGCTTGCTCCACAGCATAGTTACACCAATGTAGTTACACCAATGTGAGAGACAGTTATACCGCGTCCGAAGGCACCAGCGCGCATGGTGCCGCAAAGGTGATCACCGTGTCGCGAAGGTGAGCCCTGTTCCTGTTGGAGCTGGCAGACTTATGGGGTGTCAGCCAACGCCAATCGCATACTCGTCGTCGGGGCTTCCCTGGCGGGAGCGCGCGCTGCGCACAGCATTCGGGCTGCGGGCCACGATGGGCCGCTGACGCTCATAGGTGCCGAAGCGCACCTCCCTTATGACCGGCCTCCGCTGTCCAAGGACTTCCTCACCGGCGACCGTGATGCCGCCTCGCTGTCACTAGACCCCGACGGCACCTACGACGATCTCAACGTCGAGGTCATGTTGAGCACTCGCGCTGTGGGGCTCGACGTGGAGGCCAGCACAGTTGACGTTGCGCCAACAGTCGGCGGAAGCCCAGCAGCCAGCGGGAACATTGAGACTTTGCCCTTCGACGGTCTCGTCATCGCCACAGGCGCAGCGGCACGATCGCTGCCCGGTACGCCAGACCTGGCGGGCGTTCACACACTGCGGACTCTGGACGACGCGACTGCCATTAGAGACGGCCTGTTAGCCGGAGCGAAAGTCGCCGTGGTCGGCGGCGGGTTTATCGGTTCGGAAGTTGCGGCTGCTGCCAAGGCTCAAGGCTGCGAGGTAACCGTGATCGAAGCGGCGCTGGCCCCTCTGGTGCGCGGGCTGGGTGCAGAGATAGGCGGTCGCGTCGGCACGTTGCACGCCGACAACGGTGTCGAACTACGACTCGGCGTGGGGGTCGATCGCGTGCTGGGAAGCGACCGGGTCGAAGCCATCGCGATGGCGGACGGCAGTCGGGTTGAAGCCGACCTGGTGGTTGTAGGCATCGGGGTGGTGCCGAACACGGCTTGGCTGGCTGGCTCGGGTCTGAGGGTCGATAACGGCGTGGTATGCGACGCGACTCTGAACTGCGGTCGACCCGGCATCTACGCCGTGGGCGACGTGGCACGAGTGCCCAACAAATGGCTGCACCCGCTGCTAGGTGACGAACCAGTCCGAGTGGAGCATTGGACAGCCGCGGTTGAGCACGGCATGGCGGTGGGTCGCAATGTGGTCGCACCCGAGGAGGCCCAGCCACACGAATCGGTGCCCTTTGTGTGGTCGGACCAGTACGACGCTCGAATCCAGATCGCCGGGCACCCCGACCCAAGCGACGACGTAGAAGTGCTGATCGGCCCAGCGGAGCCCAGTCTCAAAGTGCCCAATCTCAGAGTATCTGGCCCACAAGCATCTGGCCCACAAGCATCTGGCCCAGGAGCTTCAACCTCAGAGCGTTCGTTCTTGGCTGGCTACCGGCGTAATGGTCGCCTCAGCGCCGTCATGGCGCTTGACGCGATTCGGCCATTCGTCAGGTTCCGCCGTTTGCTCTCCAACCATCCCAGTTGGGACGAAGCACTAGAACTGGCAGCCACGCTGCAATAGGGCCCAGCACGCCGACGAACGTGACAGTGACCGCAGGAGACACAGAAGCGACCGTGTCGTGGTCCGCTGGCGGTACCGGCGATGGCGGTGGTTGCACGACCGACGAGTATTTTGTGACCATCTACGATGCGACTCAACAGTCGTTCCCGGTAGTAGCTGAGTCGTTGCCGATCACATCGGGTACCAGTTGGTTTGTTGACGAGCTGTCTCCAGCTAAGCGCCATTATGTGGAAGTAGAAGCCTATGGTGATGGTTGGGGCGAAGATTGTGACGATGAGACCTCGCGTGGCCTAGGTACTGCGTTTTTCACAACGAATGCCTCCACGTCAACGAGTGATCCCTCTGCGCCAGCCACGCGCAAATTACGTACACCACTACCGGTTCGTAATCTGCAAGTCAGCTTCAACGGTAGCGGTGATCTGATAGTCACGTGGGATAAGCCGCGCGACATTGGCAGCAAACGCAATAAGCGTTGCGCGTATACACACAGTTTATCCGCTAGTCACGCAACTCAGTCCATTGAATACAGCATAGAAGTAGACCAGATATTCGGCGGCGGGGCCAGCATCACAGAACTCATCACAGCAGATTCGGATGTCTATTTTAGGTCCAACGCCGCCAAACTGACCAGGACCATTGCCAGTTCCAAGATTCCAAACGGCACTGGCCACAACTTACGAGTCACCGTGTCCGCATACTCTGACGTATGCGACTTTTGGTCCAAAACTCGCGACATTACTTGGTGGAAGTAAACCCACCAGGCCATATTTTCTGAGCAGGCTATGCCCCGGTCACGACGCAGGATCGTGGCCGGGGCTATCCGCGCCAGTCAAACTTAACCGCGCCAGTCTAACTGAACGCGGACGACAACACGGTCGACATTGCTGTCGGGCTGAGAGGATTTGAACCTCCGACCCCTGGTCCCCCAGACCAGTGCGCTAACCAGACTGCGCCACAGCCCGTGATAGTCGGCAGGCTATCGGGTGGCGCGGGCTTCGGTGCAGTTCAAAGCGATGTAATCGCGGCCGCAGTGCCAAGCACGGCGCCGATCCACTGAATGAGCCACACGACTCCTTCAAGCGCGCGCCAACCCAAATAGACCGTTGCCATGATCACCACGAGCCAGAAGTGCCAAGGCGCTGTGGGCCCACGTGAAGTCTGACCGCGTTGCCTATGTTGGAACTGGCTGCCCTTGGACTGTCTTAGGCGTAGCCGCGACTGTCTTTGGCCATGCTCTTTAGCGTTGGGCGCACGGTCGGCGCGCCGTACTGCTGCACCATGGACATGCCGCTTCAAACGTGATGCTCTGCGCACCCTCAGACCCGTCCTGTCCACTTACGCCGGAGACTCTGAAGCCTCATCTGCGCCGCACCCGCAGCTTGAGCGGCGTCTTAGCCAGGCCCAAGCCATCCCGCAAGCGGCGTTCCAGATACCGCAGATACGTGGCCGGAAGTTCGCGGTTGGTGAACAACGTAAAGGTAGGAGGCTGAGTTGCGGCTTGGGTGGCGTAGAGCACCCGTGCTCCTCCAGGTGCTGGCTGTGCGGATTGTGCTAACTGGACGATCTCGTTTACCTTGGCCGTCGGTGCCCTCGACTCGTACGCCTCCATGGCCGCCGCTATAGCTGGCACTAAGCGATGCACTCCTCGACCAGTTAGGGCGCTAATGCGCAACACAGGTGATGTGCCAACGAAGTGCAAGCGCCGCGCTAGTCCCGCCAGGACCCGATCGCGGTCCTCAGCGTCCAGGGTTTCCCACTTGTTCAACAGCACCACGATTGGACATCCTGCTGCGTCGATGCGCTCGGCGAGGCGCTGATCCTGTGCGGTCACGCCAACTGTGGCGTCTATGACCAGCAGAACTGCGTCGCACGCGTCGATGGCGCGCAGCGCCCGCAGGTTGGCGTAGTACTCAGTGTCGGCGTCAACTCGGGCTTTGCGCCGCATGCCAGCGGTGTCCACGAAACGCACCGGGCCCGCCTCGGTTTCCACCAGCGTGTCAATGGTGTCGCGGGTTGTGCCACCTTGATGATGCACAACAGAGCGTTCATCGCCTATGAGACGGTTAAACAGCGTGGACTTGCCCACATTCGGACGTCCCACTATCGCTACCGCTGGCGTCTCACCGTCTCTGCGGTAGCCAGCATTGTTGCTATACGCCTCGCGGTGAGTGTTGTGGTCACGTTGCGCATCACCACGTCGTGGGCGTGCAATCTGTTCGACAGCAGCCTGGCGAGTATCCGAGGCGGTAAACCCATCTGGCACATCTGGATCTGGCCCTGTCAACTCAAGTACGCGGTCCAGCAGGTCACCAACTCCGCGGCCATGCAGAGCCGAAACCGGCCAGGCTTCGCCTAGCCCCAGACGACTGAACTCCCAGCGGTCGTCGTCACGTGCAACGTTGTCGGCTTTGTTGGCTACGACCAGCGTCGGACACTCACCGCGTCGCAGCATCGAAGCGATACGGGCATCGGGTTCGGTGATGCCGACAGTCACGTCCACTACCAGCAGCAGCACACCGGCTTCGCCCATCACGCGCTGGCTCTGCTGAGACACTTTGTCCTCAAGCAAGTCATCGCCAAGCGAGTCGCCGTGCGCCGACCAACCACCGGTATCGACAACCAGAAACGAGTGACCACGCCAAGTGGCCTCGGCGACTTTGCGGTCACGCGTCACACCAGGCTCGGGTGCCACCACAGCTTCGCGACGCCCAACGAGCCGGTTGAATAGCGTGGACTTACCGACGTTTGGCCGTCCTACGATGCCGATCATCGCCCGATGCGCGTTCATCGCTTCGCTCATGTGCGCTTGCGCCGAGCCGGGGGCGCTAGCGCCTCAACAATCGACCTGGACACGAAGCCAGGATAGATAGGGGCCGAGACAGATGGGGCGCTCACAGGCCGAACCTCGCCCGCCTTCACACAGACGTTGGGCAGCGCTTGCACCCCCCCCCCGCGTGGTATTGTCCCGCGCGCCCGGTTCAGATCAGAGCAGAGCAGCAGGAGGTCTGGAGCCGCATGCACAGTCAACAGAAGCCCAGAGAGTGGCATGAGGGTCGCCTGCGCTCTAGCGGTGTAGGGGGCGGCAGCGACATGCAGGGTGATTTCTCTGGAAGTGGCACGCTGGCGCGTAGACACTCTTCGCGGCGGCATCGCCAGCCGGTTTGGGCGGTTGTGGGTGCGCTGGCTATAGCAGCATCGATACTGGTGAGTTCATCTGCAGGTTCAGCTCAGGAGTCTGGCTCGGGTGGCGATGACTCAACACCTAATGCAATAGCACTTATCGACTATTCGGCTTACGTTACTTATCAAGACTGCTATAACGCCGGAGGCTGGAAACGCAGCAAAACCAGCGCAGACGGCCGAACCTTCCCAATAGACCCAGCCACTGACTTCAGCTACACGGGCGGGAACATGTTCTTTGAGGACTGTGTAGCACCGCCATCAGATGAAAACTCCCCCACACCGCGTGTCCAAAGAGCATCACAACCTCAGGTCCAAACTCAGGCTCAGGGCCAAGCCGAGTCCGACGAACCAGATGGCGGCAACCCAGCCACCACTACGACCACAACAACCACCACTAGCACGACCACGACTACAACCACAACTACAACTACTTCTACAACAATCCCTCAAGTTGTGCCTGCTAACGACAACGATGACGTCGGCAGTGACGAGTTCATCGCGGTGTCGGCAGGTGGCTCGCACACGTGCGGGCTGCGCACTAACGGGACAATTAACTGCTGGGGCGGCAAGAACAGGCACGGCGAAACTGATGCCCCATCAGGTGATTTCATGTCCGTGTCGGCCGGTTATCAGCATTCGTGCGCGGTGCAAACCGAGACGCAGACCATTAGCTGCTGGGGCCGAAACCAACACGGCCAACTTAACGCCCCCACAGACAGCGGATTTGTTACCGTCTCCGCTGGCAAACATCACACTTGCGCTCTTGATTCCCGACATGGGGTTACATGCTGGGGCAGAAACCGCGACGGCGAATCCGACGCACCACAAGGCAACTTCGGTGCCGTGTCAGCAGGCGCGCGATATACCTGCGGAGTTCTGCGCGACACTGGCGCTGTTACGTGCTGGGGATACAGCCGTGACGGCCGAGCAGATGCTCCCTCAGGTGACTTCGCTGACGTGTCCGCTGGTCAACGACACACGTGCGGATTGCTGGTTGATGGCGCTATCACCTGTTGGGGAAACAACAACAAAGGCCAAACTGACGTTCTAGTTGGTGATTACACTGAAGTATCGGTCGGTTTCTGGCAATCGTGCGGATTGCGCACCGACGGCACCGCAGCCTGCTGGGGAGACGGAAAATACAAACTAACTGAATCAATCAAATCCACAGAATGGTCAACAATATCCGTTGGCCACAAACACAGTTGCGGCATCAGCAACGACAGCACCGCAACCTGCTGGAACAAAGAACCCACCAAACCGCCTACTGCTAATACTACAACAACAACAACGCCACCTACAACAACTACTACAACGACGCCTCCTACGACAACGACGACTACAACTACCACCACTACCGCTCCTCCAACCGTTGCAGCACCGACAACGAAACTGCTCAACTCCTTTTCTGCAGGTGGCGAACACACCTGCAGATTGGACGCTGATGGCAAGTTGAACTGCTGGGGCAGCAACTCTTTTGGACAATCTGATGGCCAGACGACCATACCTCCTCCAACTGGTGTAACCGACGGCCATGACCGTGAGAAATATCATTTACATTACGACTGGGCACGTCGCTGGTATGGCAAGTCTGTTTCGTTGCCGAGCCAGCTCAGAGCAGTATCGGCTGGTCCCAGGCATTCGTGTGGAGTGCTTACCGATGGCACCGTTCTCTGTTGGGGTCATAACGGATACTACGGCAAACGAAACCCACCGCCGGGCAAATTCAAAGCGGTAGCTGCTGCCAGTTATCATTCTTGCGGGTTGCGCACAGATGGCACCGTTACCTGCTGGGGCGACAGCGACTCGAAACAGACCAATGCACCTTCAGGACAGTTTACCATGATATCTGCAGATCATATGCATACCTGCGGGTTACGCACCAACGGCACTGTTACCTGCTGGGGCGACAAACGAAACGGCGCAACTAATTCACCGTCAGGACAGTTCATAAATGTGTCCGCTGGCTACGAACATTCATGCGGAGTACGGGTCAACGGCACCGTTGTTTGCTGGGGCGGCAGTCGATACCAGCAGTACGGTCAAGCTGACCCACCATCGGGACAATTCTCCATGGTGTCTGCAGGTCATCTGCATAGTTGCGGGCTACGCACCAACGGCACCGTTACCTGCTGGGGCGCCAGCGGCTTCAATCAGATTGACGCACCGTCAGGACAGTTCACCATTATTTCTGCAGGTCATCTGCATACATGCGGGTTACGCACCGATGGCAACGTCACCTGCTGGGGCGACAACAGCCTAGGCCAACTCAACCTTTAGCCACTCCCGATAGGCCACGGAGCAGCCGCTGTTGCTACATCCGACAGCCATAGGCACCGTCTTCGATCGGCTTAGTCGGTAAGGTCACCTGCGTGCCTGTGGACCGCGTGCTGCTGGCGGCGCCTCGCGGCTTTTGCGCCGGTGTTGAGATGGCCATCAAAGCGCTCGCCTGGCTTGTGCGTTCGTTTCCTCCGCCCGTGTACTGCTACCACGAGATAGTTCACAACCGCCTAGTCGTAGACCGCTTCGAGCGTCTTGGCGTGGTGTTCGTTCAAGATGTCACCGAAGTCCCAGCCGGTCGACCACTCATGTTGTCCGCCCACGGATCAGCACCCGAAGTAGTGCAACAAGCCCGTCAACGCGGCGGCTACGTGGTAGATGCCGTCTGCCCTCTCGTCACCAAGGTGCATCACGAAGTTCGCAGGCGCGCTGGCAGCGGCTACCGCATCGTCTATGTGGGACACGATGGCCACGACGAAGCTGTTGGAACGATGGCAGTGGCACCTGAGGCCATCTCGCTCGTGTCGGTGCCCAGCGATGTTGGTGCGCTTGAAGACACCGATGCGCCGGTGGCTGTGTTGGCACAGACAACCCTTAGCCATCAGGACTGGACCGATGTTGCGGATGCCGCGAAATCACGCTTCGGCGATGTCTGGATGGCAGCCCGCTCAGACCTCTGCTTCGCCACCACCAACCGCCAGAGCGCCCTGAACCAAATCGCACCCGACTGCGACGCCGTAGTTGTCATAGGGTCGGCCAACTCTTCAAACACGATGGCGCTCGCCAAAGTTGCCGCCGAATCTGGCTGCCAACGAGTCCTGCGAGTGAACGACGCCGCCGAATTGCCAGACGACCTAGGCGGCACCATCGGCGTCACCGCCGGAGCGTCGGCCCCCGAGGAACTAGTGGATGCGGTGATTGAGCGGCTCGCTCCAGCTCAAGGCACCAGCGTGATCTCCATCACTGACGAAGACGAGTACTTTCCGCCACCCCGAGAGTTGCGCAATTTGCTGGGGGCTATGGAAGCCGCTGTGCATGCCAGCCTCGCCGTGCCCCCCGAGGCGCGGCGAAGCGCGACAGACCGCACAACGGCAGCCAGCGACGTGCTGGCCGAACTCGTCACTACCGACCCCATCACGATTAGAACCCATCACGATTAGCACGGTGTGGGCTGGCTGGGTTGACTTACTAGCAGTACAACTCTCTAACTGGAACTCCGGTTGCTGGCCCAATCGGTTGCTTGGTCAAAGGCAGGGGTTCACATCCACAGCTAAAGGCTGCAGCGACCGTCTTCAGCGCACGTTGGGCGTTCCTACATCGGCTTGGGCTTGATCAAACAGCTCCTGTATGCGCTCGCGAAGATCCTCGGTTACCTCGCGTACTGCCCGTCGCGGAACGCGGCCGCTCGGCCCTGGCGGAGGCGGGTCCATTGGTTCGCCGACTATGAACTTGATGCGCCGTGGATACATGAACTTGGCTCCACGCGGCATGGCCGCAGCGGTGCCGCCTATCCCGACCGGCACGATCGGAACTTGCGCACGCGCCGCCAGATACGCTGGCCCGTCCATGAGCGGCAGCACACGAGCGCCGTCCTTGCGCTCCCCCTCGCCGAACATCACCACCGGGTCGTTGCCGTAGAGCAACGCATCCAGAGCGATTCGCATCGCGGTTCGATCAGCCGTGTCTCGATTTACGGGAAAGCACCCAATTGTCGTAAACAGCCAGGCCGGGAATCGGTACTTCCACATTGAGTCCTTGCCCATTAGCCGCATCCGCCGCGGAATCGCGGCATGGATAGGTGTGTCGATGTAGCTGCGATGATTGGGCACCCATACACACGGACCAGCGGGAATGTTCTCTAATCCTTCCACGGCGATGCGATTCCATGCCCGGAATACACCCCAGATCGCATACTTCATAACCTTGTAGACGGCCAAGTTGAGCGGCCCGTCACGTAGATCCGCAGTCGAATCTGGCGTAGTGGCATCTGGCGTGGTTGAGCCGCTTGAATCTGGCATAGTCATTGATCGTTGGTTGTGTTGTTGCTGTTCACTCCTGTACTGCTCGCTCCTGCGGCCAGCGAATACAGCAGCGCAATCTGCGCGACTGCTTGATCTTGGGTTAGCTCGCTGGTGTCGACGATGACAGCGCCAGGGGCCAGGCGCAGGGGTGAGTCGGACCGAGCCGAGTCCAGCCGATCCCGCTCGTAGAGCTCTTCGGCCAAGGCGGTTATCGCTGCGGCATCGAGAGCGCGCTGGTTGGCACTGGGCTGATTCGTATTGGGCAGGTTTGTATTGGGCTGGTTCGGGCTGGGCTGATTTGTATTGGGCTGGTTCGGGCTGGGCTGGTCGGCACTGTTGGCCGCTACGGCCTGCTGTGCGAGGCGCCGCTCGGCACGCACCGATGGAGTAGCAGTCAAGAAGACCTTCAACACGGCATCGGGAAATACAACGCTGCCGATGTCTCTACCTTCCATGACTCCCCCGCCCAACGCGACCGCCCAGCTTCGCTGACGCTCAACCAAGACTCGCCGTACTGCCGGGTTTGCCGCTACCGCACTGACACAGCGATCCACCTCGGCGGTACGAATCTCCGCCGAGACATCGGTGCCGTTGACCGTGACATGCTGCACACCACGCACACTCGAGATCTGAACGACAGCGGTCCGCGCAATCGTTGCTACAGCATCAAGGTCGTGAGGGTCAACGCCAGCCCGTATAGCTGCCCAAGCCACAGCTCGGTACATCGCGCCTGTGTCCAGATACTCCATATTGAGCATGGCTGCCACGGCACGGGCCACGCTGGACTTACCCGACGCTGCGGGACCGTCTATGGCGACCACCGGACTGGCCAGCAAGTTGCTTGCTGAGTTGTTGCTGACCGTGATGTCGACTTTTGGGCTGTTGCTATCTAAGCCGTTGCTTGCCAAGAGCCGTTTGGGATCTGTTCCCGGCGAGGCTCTGAGCGATTCAAGCACGCCGAAGAACTCAGGAAACGTCTTGGCCACACAGTCGGGATCACCAATCTCAATGCCGCATATCCGCAAGCCCATGAGCGACATGGCCATCGCCATGCGGTGATCTCCATGGCAGTCCACCACACCAGCCCGCAGCCCGAACGGGTTCGGTCTAATTGTGATGCCATCGGGTCGAGCGATCGCGTCAACACCTCGCTTGACGAGTTCATTCGCAGTGTTGACGATGCGGTCTGTCTCCTTGCGGCGGATGAAGCCGATACCGCCAATGTCCGTCGTGCCTTCCGCGAACGCAGCTACTACGGCCAGCGTTTGCGCCGTGTCAGAAAAGTCGCGCAAATCGAACGAGCCGCCCCGCAACGCACCGTTCAACGGTGAGCCAACAGAAATGGCATCGTCACTAACGGTGACTTCTGCGCCCATCTGGCCAAGAACCTCAGCGAAGCGCACGTCACCTTGGATGCTGTTGTAGTTGAGCCCGTCAACGCACGCAGTGCCGCCGCAAATCGCAGCGGCAGCCCAGACGTAGCTCGCAGCGGACGCATCTGGCTCAACCCGATAACTGGTGGAGCGAAACGGCTCTGGTCCAACTGCGAAGTTGTGGTCGTCCTGAACGTCGACCTTGGCGCCGAAGGCCTCCATAACTGCGACAGTCATGTCAATGTAGGGCTGGCTCACCGTGTCGAACGATGCGTCAACTTCCAGTTGGATGCCGCCTAGCAGCGGCGCAGCGAGCAACATTCCGCTAACGAACTGGCTGGAAGTATCGGCACGGATCCGCACACGGCGTAGCAACGCTGACTCGCCGACGCCATCAGACACGGGGTCACCCGACACTGGGCCACCCGACACTGGGCCACCCGACACTGGGCCATCGGACCGTATTTCGACTGGCAAACAGCCCGGCTCACCGAGTTCATGCACTGCGACACGTAGCTCGCCTAGCTCACTTAGCTCGCGCAGCGCGGCAAGCTGATCATCCAGAGGTCGCGCACGTAGCTGCGGGTCGCCGTCAAGTAGCCACCGGCCACCTAGGGCGGCTACGACCGGCAACAAGAACCGTGCGGTCGTGCCAGACGACCGCGCATGCACGATGGTCGGTTCTCCATCTCCGGTTAGAGCTTGCGAGCGTGGCCCGCTGCCGCTGTCGGTACCTCCATCGCTGCCTGCGCCGCCATTGCCACCGATGCCGTCTATAACCAGCCGACGCTGGTCCCGATTGATCTTGACCGTTGCTCCGAGGGCCGTTACCGCTTCGATCATCGCTTCGGTGTCGTCTGCAAACAACACGCCGTCTAGCGTGCTGGTGCCGCTAGCCAGGGCTGCACACAGCACCGCCCTGTTGGTGATGCTCTTGGAGCCAGGCAGCGCCACCGTGCCGGACACACCGTTAGTGAATGGGTAAATCAACCCGATTGCCCGCCCAGGGCTCATAGCAACGGTGTTAGCAGCAGCGGTACCAGAGGCAGACGAGTTCATGGCAGCATCGTTCATGGCAGCCGAGTTCATAGCAGCATCGTTCATGAAAGGCCGGGTCTCACGGCAGGTAGGGGCTCATGCCAGATCGCGCGTGGTGGGGTGGTAACCCTGCCCTGCCAGTGCCGCTAGGAAACGTTGCGCTTCGGTGCGTGCCACCACCAAGACGAGCACGCCCTCAGCGCCTTCGGGCGAGTGGGCCACCTCAATGTCGGCCACGTTCACGTCGCAGTCCGCAGCAAGCATGGTTATGGCAGCGATTTGACCTTTGCGGTCCGGTATCGGTACTCGAACCTCAAGCAGTTCCTGCGGTCTCACATAGCGGGATGGCAGATTGGTCCGCGCTCGCCGAGCCTGGGTAAGTACCGCTCGCAAGCTCTCGCGGTCAGTGTCCGCTACCACATCACGCATCCGTGACAAACGTTCGGTCAGCTCATCCAGCACACTCACGATGGCGTCGCGATTCTCACTGCAGATGTCCAACCAGATACCCGGATGGCCAGCGGCGATCCTGGTCATGTCCCGAAAACCACCGGCTGCTAGACGCAGCAGCGGAGCGTCGTCCAGTGCTCGATCGTCAGCCAGGCACATCAGAGAAGCTGCCGCCAGATGCGGCACATGGCTAACCACCGCAACAAGTGCGTCGTGCCGTTCGGGAGTCATGGTCACCACATCAGACCCGAAGCTGGTCAGCACCGCCTGGCACGAGCGCAAACAGTCGTCGTCGGTAGCGGCATGAGGCGTTAGTGCCCACACAGCGCCTGCGAACATGTCCGGGTTCGCGCCATCAATGCCGTCTTGTTCTGAGCCAGCCATCGGATGGCCCGGCACGTAGCGGGGGTTGGTGATTGCTCGGGCCACGGGTGTCTTGACGCTTCCGGTGTCGGTCACCACCGCGCCAGTTGTCGCAGTGTCAGCAAGCGCTAAAGCAACCTGATCCGAGAGTCCCGCAGCCGGTACAGCCACGACGCAAAAGGTGGCCTGCGGGTCGGTTCCGACAGCATCTAGACAGCCACGCTCAAGCGCTCGCTGCGCATGATCATCTACCGAGTCACGCCCGGTCACATACCAGCCCGACTTACGCAACGCCGCTGCCACAGAGCCGCCGATCAGTCCAGTACCCACAACTTGGGCACGTCCCGGCGTGATGCCAGCACGCGACCCTGTGCCCCCAGACCCAGTTCTGGAGCCTTCGGGCCTCATGGATTCGGCACTGCTTGAGGCCACGACGAGAAGGGTACCGATGGCCCGTATCTTCCCCGGCGAACTGTGTTGTCCCGTCGAGCCGTACTGGGCCGTGCCGAGCCGCACTGAGCCGTTCTGGGCCGTACTGAGCCGTTCTGGGCCGTACTGGCCCGTACTGGGCCGATGTCACTGCCTCGGGCTGGGTTACCGGCGTGTCAGCCGCAGCTCAGACAGCCAGCCTCAGGTCGGCGACATGTTGGGCGAGCTGCGAACGAAACTCTGCAACCGAGGCCATCTTGATTTCTTCGTATCCGCGCACCAGCTCCGCTAGTCCGGCGATGGCAACGGCCTGCTCATAGCGGGCCGCGCCAGCATCTGCCTCCAGCGCTTGGCAGGCAGCGTTGAGTGCCGCTTCGTACTCTCCCGGCAGCGATCGCTCTGTTCTACGGATCTCGCTTCGTCCGAACGGGTCATACCAGCGACCCCGGATGCGTTTGCCTCGTGCCAGCAGCTCAAACATCGGTCGCCACGCCGTGGAGAACCGGATTTTGCTGTCGAGCCCAAGCGCCCGCAGCAACGGCGGATGCAAGTTCCACGACACCTTTCCACCTACCGACGCCGCCAAGTCGCGGGCTGCGGCATTGGCGTGAGCATCCAGCATTAGCCGCGCCACCTCGTACTCGTCTTTGTAGGCCATCAACTTGAAGTGACCTGCCGCCGCAGCAGCGGTCAGCCGACACGAACCATCCCCCGCCGTTCGATCTGTACGCGCCACACGTTCGACCAGCTCCACAAACTGGGCAGCAAGCCGAGGCGACTGATACGCGCACAACTCAACGGTGTAGAGGCGCAGTGCAGTGCGAAGACTCTCCAGCTCTGCTGTCGCATCTTCGGGGGCAGGTTCGGGGGCCAGATCATCCTGGTCCAGGCTGCTCTGCGTCAGCCTGCTTTGGGCCAGCCTGCTTTGGGCCAAACGGTTCTGGGCCAGACCGTTCTGGGCCAAATCGTCCACCATCTGGTCAATGCGCTGCGCGAGATCCCCTGGCACCGCGGGGCTCGCAAGGAATGGTGCGGCTTGGCTGCCGGTTCTTGTAGCGGCGTTTCGAGCAGCGGCTTGGGTCACTGCCGCTGGGTCGTGAATCATCGCTCGGCCCCAACCGAATGCAGCCAGGTTCTGCTCTACCGCAACCCCGTTTAGCTTGATCGCGGCCTCCACGCTGGCCGGAGCAATCGGCAATGCACCCGCTTGGATGGCCATGCCCACAACGAACACGTTCGCTGTCACCGCCGTGCCGCACAGAGCGCTTACCAGCGAACTGGCATCGGCCCAGTGCCGCTGGCCATCCATAGTGACCGCTGCCACCCGCTCCAACAGCTCAGCGGTGGCTGGCATCGCAATGCTCGGATCGGCGACCATGGCACCGGTTGGTGTTGACGAGGTTGAGCCAACCACCATGGTCTGGGCAGGGTCCGCTACCGCAAGTCCAGTCGCCGACGCCGCGACGAGCAGATCAAACGCCACTATGGCATCGGCTTGGCCGCTGCCTATACGTGCAGTGGCTGGACCGCCGATGCGCTTCAGCCGTAGATCTCCCACAACAGGGCCCGCTTTTTGCGACAGTCCGATCTGATCCAGCCCTCGCACCTCGTATCCATCGAACATCGCCGCGGTGCCGAGTATCTGGTTTACGGTCACCACACCGGTCCCACCGATGCCGCACATGCGCACCGACACGTCATCGGGACCTACCAGGGGTACCGGATCAGGCAAATCTGTGGGCGGCTCGGCCCGGGGACTGATGTCGGGCTTGCCTGCTTTACCTGATTTGCCTGAATTGCCTGATTTGACTGCTTTGCCTGAATTGCCTGCTTTGCCTGCTTTGCCTGATTTGCCTAATTTGGCCTTCCAATTGCCACCTCTTTGCTTGCGCGCCAACGGCGAGAACAGCGAGAAAATCCTGTGTGCCGCCTTACGCAGCGGACCGGGCACATCCACCGTCATAAACGAGGGACAATCACCGTCAAGGCACGAGTAATCCAAGTTGCACGACGTTTGATCAATGCGGGTTTTGCGACCGAAGAATGTGTCGACTGGCTGTACCGACAAACAGTTGCTCTTGGCACCGCAGTCGCCGCAGCCTTCGCATATGCGCTCATTGATGAACACACGCTTGGTCGGGGCGGGTTGAGTGCCACGTTTGCGCGCCCGCCGCGCCTCGGCTGCGCATTGCTGATCGTGGATCAGCACGGTTACACCTTCAACGCCAGCGAGCAGTTCTTGCGCTTCGGTGAGGCGATCGCGGTGCCACACTTCAACATCGGCTGGCAAGTCGCGCCGACGGTAGGCGGACGGGTCATCAGTAGTGATGAGAACTTTGGCTACGCCGCCCGCCAGCAAACCAGCCACCACATCGGGCACTTCCAACTGCCCGGCAGGGTCTTGGCCGCCCGTCATGGCCACGGCTCGGTTCCACAGCAGCTTGTAGGTGATGTTCGCACCGGCGGCTACCGCTCCGGCAATTGCAAGCTGGCCACTGTGGAAATACGTACCGTCACCCAAGTTCTGGAACAAGTGCGGCGTATCGACGAAGGGTGACATGCCGATCCACTGCGTGCCTTCCTGGCCCATGCAGGTCACGCTCACAATGTCGCCAACCCGCTGCGGATCCATCAGCAGCGCCATGGTGTGACACCCAATTCCCGCGCCTACTAACGCCCCGTCGGGCACTTGAGTGGAGAGATTGTGCGGGCAGCCAGAACAGAAATAGGGCGAGCGGCTTTGCTCGCTGGGCAAAGCCAGCGGCAACTCGATACGCAGGCGCTCCGGCTGGCGCGGCCTCAGCCGGTCCCCTAGGCGGGGCTCCAGCCGCCCGCGCAGCGGTTCCACCAGATCGTCGGCGGTCAACGCACCGTGGGAGTGAAGCAAGGTGCGGTCGTGCTCGTCGCATTTGCCGACTATGCGGGGGTGGTGTGACTGGTTGTAGAGGGCGTCCTTCAGCAACGACTCGATGTTGGGGCTCTTCTCTTCGATCACGAAGACTTCGCTGACGCCACGGGCGAAGTGGCGAGCTCGTTCAGCGCTAAAGGGGATCGGCATGCCCATCCGCACAAGGCGAATACCGGCCTCACGCACTGCTTCGTCGCTCTCGAGGCCAAGCCGGCGCAGTGCCTCTCGCACCTCGCGGTAGGTGATACCCGACGCAACTACGGCAACCCACGCCTCGGGTGGATCCACGACAGCATCGTTCAGGCGATTCGCGGCCGCGTACGCAATAGCCAGCTCGTAACGGACCTCCACGATCTCACGCTCAATGTCGACCGTGTGAGGCGTGAGCAGATAGCCGTCGGGCCGGTGGCGGTACGGTTCGCGCTCAACCAGGGGAATAATCGGATCAAACTGTGCAGGATCCAGTTCAACTGTGGCGGCACCGTCCGCTACGTCGGCCACGATTTTGAGGCAGGTCCACAACCCGGTAGTGCGGGACATCGCAATGGCGTGACGTCCCAGATGGAGCGCCTCAGCCGGTGAGCCCGGATAGAGCACCGGGATGTGCAGATCGGCCATGGAACCGGCCGAGCTAGATGGGATAGTGGAACTCTTGGCGGCAGGGTCGTCGCCCGCTATAGCCACCGCTCCACCATTTGGATCGGTGCCAGCGAAGACGCCATGGCGCAACGCATCGGTGGCACGATCCACACCGGGCGCTTTGCCGTACCACAGCCCCACAACACCGTCATAGGTGGCATCCGGCCGGGTGGCAGCCAGTTGGCTACCCATCACCGCAGTAGCGGCCTGCTCCTCGTTGAGAGCTGGCACGTGAACGATGGGCAAGTCTGTGGTACGCCGGGCCGCTTCAACAGCAGCGTCGTAGCCACCCAGCGGCGAACCCGGATAGCCCGACACGAACGCTGCTGTGCGCAACCCACTACGCCGGTCGGCACGCAGTTGTTCGATAGGCAGGCGAGCTAGCGCTTGCAGCCCGGTCATGAACGCCGTGCCTGAGTCGTCGGTGTAGCGCCCCGATAGCTGGTAAGTCTCAGCGAGGCTCATCGAAGTTCCCAATGCGATAGGCAGATGCAGCGCTTCCCGGTGATCATCTCAAGGCCTTCCTTGCGTCAGGCCCATTGTGGCCGCTGCGAGCTACCTGGCGAAGCCGTCTAGCCCGGCAGTGCCCATTTGTTTGGAGTTGCTGCGGCGATGTTTCTCTCAGTGTCGCGCTGCTGTGCCAAGCGTTGCCGCATCATGCCCCGATGCACCATGTGCTGCTGCGCGATGCAGCTCTCGAACTTCGTCGGCGCTCAGCAGCCGGTGCTGGCCGGGGCGCAGCACTGAATCTGTTAGCGGACCGATTCGTGTGCGCACCAGACGGAGTACCCGATGTCCGACCGCATCGCACATCCGACGAACCTGACGGTTGCGTCCCTCGTGCATGACGATGCGTAGCACTGACGGCTGCGGCATCGACACGACCGCTGGCGCTGTGAGACCATCACCTAGCTCGATGCCGCTGCGCAACCGCGCCAGCGCACCTCGAGCGGGCACGCCCTTTACATGAACGAGATATTCCCGCTCAACACCCCACGACGGATGCGTCAGTCGATGGGTCAGCTCACCGTCGTTGGTCACGATGATGAGACCTTCAGAATCCGCATCTAAGCGACCAACCGGATAGACGCGCACCGATGCGGGCACCAAGTCGGTCACGCAGGGTCGACCTCGGTCGTCGGATGCGGAGCTGAGAACGCCTCGGGGCTTGTTGACCAGGTAATGCACCGTGGCCGAGTCCCAAACCACAACCGCCCCGTCAAGCTCAATCCGGTCGGCCAGTGTTGCCCGGTCACCTAGTTGAGCAATCGTGCCGTTCACCGATACTCGCCCTGCGGCGATCAGATCCTCGCATCGGCGGCGGCTAGCGACCCCTGCGGCTGCCATGATTTTGTGTAGCCGCGCTGCGCCATGCAGTCTCTCAGCACTGTGCAACTGCTCAGCACTGTGCAACTGCTCAGTGTTGTGCAATCGCTCGGCTTTGTGCAATCGCTCAGCGCTGGCGCCGTGTTCGTCAATCGCGGTGTCGACCTCGCCAGGCGTTTCGGCAACAGGGGCACCTGGACTATCTGCACCCGGCGTATCTGCACCCGGAGTATCGGCACCTGGCGTGCCGCTGATGGACATAGCTGCGCTAGCAGGCTTAGTTGTCGCTGTGGTGCCGGCCAGCCGCGATGCGATCCATCTCCGCTAGCGCTTCGGTGTCCACGCTCAGCTCCGCTAGCGACGGCAGCTCATCAAGGCTGTCGAGACCCATTCGCTCCAAGAAGTTCGGTGTCGTCCCGAGCAACGCTGCGTTGCCAGGTCCGCTATCACGTGCAACCTCGGCCACGTAGCTCTGGTCAATGAGCGTGCGGACCACACGATCCACGTTGACGCCCCGGATGGCGCTGATCTGCGCACGTGAAATCGGCTGCTTGTATGCCACCACCGCCAGGGTTTCCATGGCCGCGGCGGACAGACGCTGCGAGCGTCGACCACCAACGAAGCGCTCTACAACGTCTGCGACTTCGGCAGCGGTCTGAAGCTGATAGCCACCGGCCACCTGCATCAAAACGAAGCCCCGCTGAGCCCTCGCGTACTCGCAGGCAAGTTCATTGCAGATCGACTGAATCAACGCAGCGGGGGCACCCGAAACTGAAGCCAGCACCTCAGCCGGTACCGGTTCGGTGGCCACCATCAGCACAGCTTCGACCGCTGCGTACAACAAGTCGTCATCACAGTTGCGAGCGCCCGCACTGCCAGTATCGACAGCGCTCGCATCGACGGTTCGTCCTTCATCGCTAACCAACCGCAGGCCGCTAGCTGAGTTGATTAGCTGGCGCGTGCGACTCACGCAGCGTCTTCTCCATATATGACGGTTGCGGCAAGCTGCGTCGTGTCATCGCCGATCCATTCGACACCGATGTCACCGAAACGCTCGGCTTGCGTCAGCTCAACGTGACCTGACCCGAACAGCTCCAGCAACGCCAAGAAGTACGCCACCACCACCATGCGCTCGGAGATGTCGCCGGTGAGCTCTCGGAAAGTTGCCGGACCCGACTCGGCGAGCCGCTCAACAATCGCTGCCGCCGCCTCCTCCACGGTCATCGCCGCAGCTCGCAAATGGCTGATGTCGACTTGAGGTGTGGGCCGCGGAGCTAACACTCGTTCCATCGCCGCGGCTAGATCGTCTGGCTTCGCTCCCTCCAGCAGATCGGGCGTACACGCCCAAAAGTGCTCGGGTGGGCCAGCGATACGCGGCCACCGCAGCGACGCCTGATTCCAGCGCTCGCTCAGCAGCCTCGCCGCCGCGCCGAATGTCTGACCCTCCAGCAATCGAGCCATCGCAGTGTCGCGCAGACCGTACGACGCCAATTCCTCCTCCAGATCCAACTCCACCGGAGGGTCGGGCAAGAGACGCCGGGACTTGAGCTCAATCAGTGTCGCTACCAGCAGAGCAAACTCGCTGGCGGCATCAATGTTGACGCTGTAGTCACGGTTGTTGTCAAGTGTGCTGTTGTCAGCGGCCCGATTGCTGTGAGCGGCCACAGGCCCAGCCACAACGCTGGGCTGTGCTGGTTTGTCAACCGGGTAGTTGGGAGTCGCCGGGTTGTTCCCGCCGTTGTTCGTGTTGTCTTGCGTGGTGTTCGCGGCGCTCGCCGTGTGGTTGCTATTGCAGTTGTGACTTGCAGTGACGTTCTCGGCGGCCATGACCCTTAGGAAATCGTCAACCAGGCGCGTCAACGACACCTCCCAGATGTCAACCTCCTGGCTGACTAGGAGTTTGACCAGCACGTCCAGCGGGCCAACGAAAGTCGCGGTGCGAACCTCAAGGGTCACACATACCGAAGTTATCGCAGCAGCCAGCAGATGGCTGACATTTCTATGGCATATCTGTCTATGGCATATCTGGTGACTTGGCAGCGCAACGGTTGACGTGGGCTGATTTGAGCTGACGTTGGGCTGGCTTGCGCTGACGTGGGCTGGCTAAGTTGCCGCGCCTCGAACGGCCGAAGGTGAAGGCGCGCCCTATGGCGGCTGGCGTGTGCTGGCGCAATCGCGCGTCCTTAGCCGAGCACCATGGACAAGCGATGTAGGCGAGCAACATGGGCGAGCGCCATGGGTGCCCGATGTGGGCGAACAACGCAATCAAACAGTGCAGACGAACGCTGCCGGTGAATAATGCTGCTGGTCAACCCAGCGCCGCTACCGTCATGCGCCATGACGCGAGTGCTCTCGGGCATCCAACCCACCGGCGACGTTCACCTGGGTAACTACTTGGGGGCGCTGCGACAGTGGGCAATCGACCAGCATCATGCCGATGCCTTCTACTGCGCCGTAGACCTGCACGCCATCACCGTGCGTCAGGATCCGGCTGAGTTGCGCGCAGCCACTTTGGGAACAATGGCCACGTTGATTTCTGTCGGCCTTGACCCTGAAGTCTGCACGCTGTTCGTGCAGAGTCACGTTCCGCAGCACACGGAGTTGTCGTGGCTGCTGGAATGCACGGTGTCGCTCGGCGAACTGCGCCGCATGACCCAGTTTAAAGACAAATCGGCACGCACTGACGGGAACGACCAAGGCGGAGACCACGTGTCGGCTGGTCTGTTCACGTATCCGGCGCTGATGGCCGCTGACATCTTGATCTACGACGCCGATCGAGTACCGGTGGGTGACGATCAGCGTCAGCACCTGGAGCTAACTCGGGATGTGGCGCAACGTTTCAACAGCCGCTACGGCGACACGTTCGTGATACCCGAAGCTGCTATCCCCACGGTCGGTGCGCGAGTGATGGATCTGCAGAACCCGACGTCCAAAATGTCCAAGTCGGCTGAGAGCCCTCAAGGTTCTATTGGCATCTTCGACGACGTGTCGGACATCGCACGCAAGTTCGCTCGGGCCGTGACCGACTCCGAGTCCGAAGTGCGCTACGACCCCGAAGCGAAGCCTGGCGTTTCCAATCTGCTGTCCATTCTTGGTGCCGCAACCGGCCGCAGCCCCGCTGAGGCCGCAGCCGACTACCAACAGTACGGACCACTCAAGTCTGATACCGCCGAAGCGGTTGTCGCCATGCTTGAACCCATAGCCACAAAGAAGGCTGAGCTTGATGCGGACCCTGCCGAACTAGCCCGCATAATCGCTGCTGGCGCCGACAAAGCAGAGGCCGTAGCCAGCCAAACTCTGGCCCGCGCCAAAGAGGCAATGGGTTTCCTGCCCAAGTAGCTGGGCCAACCCGGGTGCGCTTCACGTAGCGCAGGTCCGTTATGTCAAGCACGCTGCCCATGCTCGCCACACCTAGCGCACGACCCCTATGTCAAGTGCGTTGCCCGCACACGCGACGCCCGGCATAAGGACTTCATGGAATGAACATCGCCCATCGGAGCCGCTACTCGCCCACATCCCCTTTTTCCGGGGCGCAGGCATTTCCGGGGCGCAGGCATTTCCGGGGCGCAGGCATTTCCGGGGCGCAGTCCCTATGCGCCTCAACTGGCTTACAACCCTTGCGCTAGATGCGCTGCCTAGAGGTGCTCCGTTCAGCGCGCTGTCTTCATGTGGCGGCGTTCTCAGTGTGTTGATCTTGGCCCTGAAATTGGTGCCTACAAATGTTTGCAATTGCTGTTGTACGCGTGTATACTCACTGTATGTTCAGTGAGGCCGTGCGGGAACCCGCCAGCAGCGAAAAAGCGCCTCGCGATGCCGCTGTGGATGGTCGGTCGGTGTGGGCTTCAGCCGAGTCTGCGTGGCCCACCGATCACACTGTTTGGACTGGTGGCCAGTTCGGTCCCGCCGACCCCGAGCGCGCCAACTCCGTGTACGCCAACTCAGGGCCTGCTGGCGATGTAACCGCCTCGACTGGATCGCACCAAACAGAGCCTGGAGTGTCTGCCGGTGATGGTTCGGACAGCGACGATTCGGATCTGCGGCGACTTCCCTCTAGGGAACTGAAAGAACTCGTACTCAAACTCGCTGACGAACGCGCACGCGTTGAGGGTCGCTACATCGCGGCGGTGGGTGAGCTAGCAGTACGTACCGGCACACAAAGCGTCGCCTACGTGCTACGCGATCAAACACGCCTCAACGGCCCCCAAGCCCGCAGCGAAGCTCGCCTCGGCGAACGTCTCACTGCTGGTGGGTTCACAGACACGTTGGAAGCCCTCAAAGCTGGTGACATTCACGCTTCGCACGCCAAAGTCATCGCACGCGAAGCCCCTAAGAAGCACCGCCGCAGCGAAACCGACTTCCTGGAACTCTGCCGCGCTTACCCATCTGATTTGGTTGCGCGTTACCCGTTGGCGTATCAGAGCCAACAAGTATGGGCCGACCTCGCTGAAGAAGCCGCCGCCAAAGGACTCAGCCCAATCGACACTGAAGTCGCTTTTCAGCGGCATCAGCGACGTGGGTCTATGCGTCTCGGTGATGACGGCATGTGGCACCTCAACGCCAAGTTCGACACCATCACCGGCCGACAACTCAACACCGCCATCCAAACCACCGTGCGGTCAGTACGCCACAACCACAACAGCACCAACAGCGACAGCAGCACTGGTGACGGTGCTGAGGGACCGACGCGTGCTCAGCTCACCGCTGACGCCATCGCCAACCTGATCGGCGGGCCAGCCACTGCTCGCAACGCCAGCACCAGTTTGTTGATCATCGCCGACTACGACGTAGTAAACGACCAGCTCACCAACCCTCGCCTAGATGACCGAACACCTCTATCCGCGCGACAACTAGCCGAACACGCTCTAGAAGCCAGCGTGTTGCCCGCAGTATTCAGCGCCGACTGGAACCAACTCGCGTTGGGACGCACACGTAACGCCAACGACGCTCAACGACTCATCCTCGCCGCACGCGACGGCGGCTGCACCCAATGCGAGCTCACCACCGAACACACCCAAGCTCACCACATCGTCCACTACGAACACGGCGGCGTCACCGACATCTCGAATCTGACCTTGCTATGCGAGGCCTGCCACCAACACCACCACCAGACACACAACAACAAACCCGACGACAACAAACCAGAACCACCCACTACCGCCCGCAGCCCATAACAACCACCGGGCCTAGCGGGCCCCACACCCATAGCAAATTCCAGGCTTCAAACTCTGAGCTATCCGGCTAAGCCAATCTCGCCACGCGCGTGAACCGACCCTGATTTGAATCGCCCTGGGCTGGTTGGAACCTCAAGAGTTCCCTGGGTTTCCAAGCTGGGTTGAGATGCTCTAGTGGTCAGCATGGAACACTGCTGGCGCCCACCTGGCGCCCGCACAGCAAACAACCAAAACAAGAGTTACAGCGGCCCGGTCGCCCTCCGCGAACTTGGACTAGTCCGAGAGTGGAGGGAGATCGGGCCGCTGTAACTCTGGGCTGCCCGGAGACTAAGGGGGCTTGCCCCGTTCACATAGCCATTTAGAGGCCGTTGGTGGTCTTGCCTAGCGCATCAACGTCTGAGACCATCGCTGCGAGAAGTCCTGCTCCTTGTCATAATCCCTACGCGATGGCCGACCAATCACATCCAGACCCCGCGATAGACCCCGTCTTGTGCTCCCCTTACGATCCGCCGGATCGCCACTGGAACCTTGACAGCCGGGGACGCGCCGACCGGGAACAACTGCCCGCGCAGGGACGCAGAGATCCGCTACACATCAGCGTCCCTTCCGATGCCAAGGCCACCGCTCAACAGGCGATGACTCTGAACGATCGCAAGTCAAACCCAACGGTGATGGCCGTACGCGCTGCTGTCGACAAGTGGCGACGCCATAAGTACGCAGGGGCGACTGCGGTCAGCAGGCGGCTGCTGCAGCACTGGACCGACGACCAGTCCATGCTTTTGCGCCCGTTTTTCGCTCAGGTTGAGGCCATCGAGACCTTTATCTGGCTGCGCGAGGTAGCCACGCGAGGCACCACCGAGCGCCGGGACGTAGAGGCCGAGGCCCGCCGGTTGAATGATGGCATCGTGCGTTTGTGCGCCAAGATGGCAACGGGCACCGGCAAGACCGCTGTTATGGGCATGCTGATCGCCTGGCAGACCCTCAACGCTGAGCGATCTCGACGCACTCGCAACCTTCAGCACACCAACCGGTTCGTGGTGTTGGCCCCCGGTCACACCGTTCGGGAGCGCCTTAGCGTGCTGATGCCGTCGGCCGACGAGAACGTCTACGACGAAATGGGCTTAGTCCCAAAGGATCTGCGCAGACGGCTCAACCAAGCCCGCGTGAAGATCATCAACTATCAGGCGTTCACACAGAAGGAGCTCATCAGCGACTCAGATGCCCGAAAGTTGCTGGGCAAGGCTCGCAACGAAGACGTTGAGTCGTGGGACGCGGCGGTCCGCCGAGTGCTGGGCGACATCGCCGACGGAACTGGCCAAGTGTGCGTAATCAACGACGAGGCCCATCACTGCTATCTGCCCCAGGAGACTGGTCGCAGCAAAAAGAAGGAAGACAAAGACGAAGATGCGCGAGCCGCAGTGTGGTTCAACGCCATCCGAGCCATGCGCGATGGCGGGGTTCTCGGCCCAGTAGACCATAACGGCCAGGCATTCCCGGTGTACGACTTCTCGGCAACGCCTCTTTGGATCGATACTTCCCGCAAATCGGAGCCCGAGCAGTTCCAGTGGGTAGTGTCCGACTTCGGGCTCATGGAAGCCATCGAATCGGGCCTGGTCAAGGTGCCCAGGGTGCCCATAGACGACGACAGCAACCGCGACGAGACGATCTGGCGCAAGCTCTACGACAACACCAACCCAAAGAAGCTCGCCGACTACTTGAGTTCGGCCGACGGCAGCAAGCGGCTTCCCGACCACCTTCACGGCGCGGTCCAGGCCGTCGTGAACGACTGGGTCCGCAAGCTTCAGGTTTGGCAAGGACACCCCCGTAACGGCGACGGCCAGATCCAGCCACCTCAGCCAACCCCTCCGGTCATCATCTTCGTCGCCAACAACATCAGCAACGCCACCGCCCTGTGGGAGTACCTCTCGGGCAGCGTTGATGAAGACGGGACGGTGACTCCGGGGGCGTTTCCCGAACTCGCCAATTTGGACGAGACTGGCCATTGGCACACCGAACCCCGAACGCTGCTGGTGCATAGCAAGGTGGGCGGCAGCGACGCCATACCTAAGCCGCTCAAGAAGATGCTGGCCCGAGCCGCTGGCTACGACAAGGAAACGGACGCCGAAGCAGCAGTGCGGGAAATGTTGAACACTGTGGGCAAGCCGGGTCGGGCTGGGGCCCAGGTGCGATGCGTTGTCTCGGTCAGCATGCTCACCGAGGGCTGGGACGCCCGAACTGTGACGCACATCGTCGGCTTTCGAGCATTCGGCACTCAGCTTCTCTGCGAGCAGGTCACCGGCCGCGCGCTGCGTCGCACCTCCTACGACGCGTTCCGCGAGCCCGATAGCGACGGGCGGCAGCGGTTAGAAGCAGAGTACGCCGATGTAGTGGGCATTCCATTCGAGTTCATGCCCGACGTGAGCCAGCCCGAACCGGTGCCTCGCCCACCCAAGCCCCGCACCCGGGTTCACACACTCGAGGGCAAACGGGACTTGCGGGTGGCGTGGCCTCAGGTGGTGGACTACCAGCACTTCGCCCCGCAAGGCACCTTCGATCTTGACCCAGACAAAGTGACGGGGTGGCGACCATCTCCTACCGGCGCCGCGAGCATCGCTGCGCTCGAAGGGGTCGCAGGCGAGGGCCAAGTAATCGGTTCGGTAGCGGAAGGCGCACGCCAACGCACGGCGCTTTTGGAGCTGGCCGCCGAGGTAACCGCGCAAATCGTGTCACTGGGTGAGACATCATCCTTCGGCGGCAAAGATGTCCAAATGGGGAGGGCGTCGCTTTACCGCTGCGCGCTGAAGGCCAGTCAACGCTGGGCATCCCATCACGCCGTCGATCTGGACGATCTGCGACGCTTGGGAGACTCCACGACCCGCCGTAAGGAAGCTGCCGCTTCGATTCTCAGTGCATGTGACTTCGGAGGTACCGAACCGGTGCGTCGGGCGCGGCTCGCCAATCCACCCATTCTTGATACCGACCGCATCGATTTCGAGACCACACTCGGCAACATCGCCGAAACCCGCAAGTCGGAGCTGTCGCACGCCGCTTGCCACTCACGGCTAGAACTCAAGACTGCCGAGGTGCTCGACGACCACCCACAGGTGTTGCGATGGGTCCGCAATTTTCAGTTGGGCTGGGCAATCCCCTACTGGAAGGATGGCGCATGGGCCAGATACGAACCCGATTTTGTGGCCGTGCTGGAAGATGGAACCAACTTGGTGATCGAATGCAAGGGCGCCTGGGACGACAAAGCCCTCGAAGCAGCGAGATACGTCAAAGAGCATTGGATTCCCAGCATTGCGGGCACGACAGACCTGCCCGACGATCTCCGCCGCTGGGGCTATGCAGTGATTGACGACCCGAACTCGATCCGCTACCAGCTCGATCTCGCCATCAAGGCGACTCCCTGAAAGGCAACCGTCGCCATGAGCAACAAGAAGCCGAAGCAACCGCCCAGCCACTACCGCCACGAGCAAGCGGACCGGGTGAACCAACCGACCGTTGAGACTTCACCACTGATGGACCAGAACACTCGCGCGCCCAAACCTTTTACTCTCGCACCACCCCCCCCCCCCCGCGTTGATCGAAAATCTGTACCTGAACCCCGTCTGTCGTGGGACAGGCAGGGGCGCACCTCGTCCCATGACGGTCCGCGGGACTTCGCTGGCACTCCGCTCTACACACGGGAGAAGGTCAACCCGCTCAGTCTGATTGACCAGCTCCGCAAGCCCGATACCGGAGTTGCGTTCAACCTGTTTGACGACTTCAACGGACTACCGGCTGGCGCTCAGAAGTGGGAATTTTACCAGCACTCAGGGCACTGGCAGAACCGGCTCATCCACGGCGACAGCTCCCAAGTAATGCAGTCCTTGATCGCCCGTGACGGCCTAGGCGGCCAAGTACAGATGATCTACTTCGACCCGCCCTACGGGATCGGTTTCAAGAGCAACTTCATGTCCGAAACTGGTAGCACCGATGCCAACAATATCCCCGTAGGCGACACCGCCCCGATAAAGGCCTTCAAGGACACCTACACCAACGGCATCCATTCCTACTTTGACGAACTCCACGAGCGTTTCACGCTGTTCCATGAGTTATTAAAACCCAGCGGCTCACTGTTCGTGCAAATCGGCGACGAGAACGTACATCGAATGGCTGTACTGCTTGACGAGGTATACGGCGCAGATAACCGAGTTGCCACCATAACGTGGCGGTCAACCGGATTCTCGTCTAGCCAGACACTGCCTGAGACAGCTAGCTACTTGCTCTGGTACGCCAAAGACAAGTCTCAGATCAAATACAGATCGCTACACGAACCACTTGATCGAGCTGGGAAAATCAAGCTAATGAGTTCATACGCTAGAGTTGAGTTTATTGATGGCTCCAATAGACGACTAGAGGTAGAGGAGAGAGTCAACCCAGACGGGCTACTACCGGAAGGAGCCCGAATCTACCAGATGATGCCGCTCACTTCTAGCGGCGCATCTACAACTGGTCGAACCTGCGACTACCTGTACAATGGAGTCATCTACCACTGCGGCGCCACGCGCCAGTGGAGCGTCTGGCGCGCCTGGCCAAGGCCAGGCGCGCATATCAGGCCTTGACCGACTTGCCGAATTGAACAGGCTAGAAGGAACTGGCGAAGGTGGCCTCCTGTGTTGGAAACGATATGAGGACGAAGTTCCCGGCAAGCACATTGACAACTTATGGCACGAAACTGCGCGAGCCGTAGGTCATGTCAAGCGCTATTCCGTCCAAACCGCCAACAAGATCATTGCGCGCTGCCTAAACATGACCACCGATCCTGGCGATCTGGTGCTGGACCCCACCTGCGGGTCGGGCGCAACAGCCGACATGGCTGAGCGTTGGGGCCGCCGTTGGATCACCATTGATGTAGGCCGTGTGGCTATCGCAATCGCCCGCCGACATCTGCTCACTTCGATACACCCGTGGTACCGCACTACCGACGGCGGCAGCGACCCTGCTGTCGGACTTGAGGTGGAGACGATGCAACGAGTGTCGGCAGCGACGCTGGCCTACGACCAAGTGAACGATCCAGAGAACACCATCCGTTTGGTGGATCGGCCAAAGGAAGATACCGGACGCAAACGACTGACGGGACCGTTCACAGTTGAGTCAGCGTCGCCCTACACCTACCTGCCGTTTGACGGAGATGAACAAACACCTGACGACTTGGGCGCTGCCTCGGGTGAGGATGCCGAGCGCCTGCTTGACGCTCTAACAGGTCACCCGATTCGCGACAGCGATGGCCACGAGGTTATGGAGATTTCCGAGATCACTGCCTGGCCCAACGGGAACTTGGTAACCCACGAGGCCGACTGCTCACCGGTGGGCCGCGATACCCGTATCACTGCTGCGATCATGCTGGCCGCGCCAGATGTGACTGTCAGCGCCGATCAGATCACAGCCGCCGTAACTGAGGCCCTACGAGGCCGCAGCGACATCAAGGCCCTAGTCGTGGTGGCAAGCGCTTTCGACAACAACGCCCCTCACGAGGTCGGTCCAGTCAGAGTTCACAAAGTGGTGACAGCCCGCGACCTTCAGATCCCCGGCCTGGACCGCAAAACCGAATCAGGAGCGCTCACCCTGCTAGGCGAACCCGATGTGCTGTGCGAGGAGACCGACGACGGCAAACTCATCGTGGAGCTGCTCGGTTACGACACCTACGACCCGACCACCGGCACTGTCCGACCCTCTGCTGGCGAGGACGTGGACTGCTGGATGATCGACACCAACCACGACAACACAGCCTTCTTCCCACGCCTCATCTACCTCCCCGGCTACAAGCGAAACGACCCCGCAATCAAGAATCTGGCAAAGACCCTGGGCAAAGACCTAGACCCCAAAGCCGAACAAGCACTTTGCGGCCTCCGCTCTCAGCCATTCCCCCCACCATCGCCCAACCACAGCATCGCGGTGAAGATTATCACCCGCACAGGAGCAGAAATGACCACCATCACCAACCCCTAAAGCACGCCAGCTCCATGGATCTGACGCTCTTCGTCATCTAGTAGTAGGCGCGGAAATGTGCTCATCCGCGCTATCACTCGTACAGCAAATTCACTTCATCAGGCGTGTAGCCAAAAAGGCTTAGGTATTCGCCCCACCTCTTCTCCAAATTTACGGAATTCCAAGTTATGTTAAAAAAATATCCCGAGGAAGATGGTTCATAAGGGTTCTTGCTACCTGTTGGGCCAAGCTCACTAGGATTTCGCGCTACGAAAGGATATTTCCGGCCACGTTTCTGCAGCACGCGGTGAAACTCATGGTGGTGTCTTTCGTAGAGCTGATTGATGACTACCCTAAATGCATCGGCGAATGATGATATGTTGTGTTTTTGACCCCACAATTCAATAGTGTGCGGTTGAATATTGTGGCGGCGTTTAGGAGGCAGCGGCGACGGATGAGCTGGTGGAACCTTAGGTAATACTGGAACCGGATTAGCGACCGGACCGACAGACTCGCCTCCAAATATAGTCACCAACTGATCTCTCGTCGGCCTTAGGTTCAGTTGCTGATAGACGCGTTTTCCCAAGAGTTCGACTAGTTCATCGTCAGGGCCACTCAGCATCGCTTCCCATATCTTTGGGACTTCCGTATTCAGTTTCGCTGCCTCTAAACTGGCCTCGCGGACGGCTTTTGCCCGGCTCTCAGCTTGCCCGCTCAGCAGTTTTTCCTTGCTCAGAAATGCACTGAGGTCTTCCATGAGCTGCTCAAGGGGATCCTCCATCAGCTTCAGGACTGTAAAGCGACGTCCTTGAGGTTGACCTGCTTCGCGCGGCAGGTACAGCCACCATTCCAAACCAGTGGTGAGTACACATATCTTCACGCCCTCGTAGAAGGCATACTTGAGGACTTGCTCGACGTGTTTGCTGAGGTTTTACCGGGCGACTTTGCTTCAATTGGTGCAACAACCTCGCGAGCCGACGTCAGTGCTATGTCTACGCGTCCTCGGCCACCCTCGCCAACAGGATGCTCCCATAGCACTTCTTGCCCGAAAGGGTCCCACCCCAAGTTCTGAAGTACTGGTGCCAAGATCTGCAGCTTGGCCGCCTCTTCGTTTGACGGCGGCAGCGCAGAGAGAATAGTCTCAAGTCGTTCACGCAGCGACATACACAACCCTCAGAGTAGACAATAGGCGATCTTGCACGAATAGTACGCGAATGCCACCACCTTTCGGGGACCCGCCCGCGAACAAGCCTGCTCGGCGGACGTCAAACCACGCCATCCCTCTGCCGAGCGCCTTCGCTCTACCTCGTAAACAGACCGCCAGCGGATATCACGCCGAGCAGGGACCCGCCGCCGCGTCCCGGAATACACACCAGGCAGCTTCTACGTAGGGGCAGTGTGGCTGCGCCGCGTGGCCGCCGACCCCTGCCGAGGCGGGCATCCACACCTGCAACAACGCGCTAGCTTTCCGATTGTGTTCTCGGCGACGCGCCCCATTTTCTGACTGACACCACGCTGTCAGTAGGCCGCTGTGCGGCGCGCTCGCAAAATCTCGGACTAGGGAGATGTCGGCTGAAGTAGTGTGTTGGTGTGAGCCTGGCATCGATTCAAGAGGTTGCCCCTTCGCTAGGCGATGCGCGTCGGGCGGCGGCTGCGTTGCTTGACGAAGGAGCGGAGGAAGTGTTCCTCTACGGCTCTGTGGCCCGCCGCGAAGCTACGCCCAATAGCGACATTGACCTCGTGGCGCTGTTCGCCGACATCGACTACGACGAACGCTACGAGCTGACTCAGCGGCTGGAAAAGGCAGCGTCCGAGGCTGTAGACAGACGCTGGCCTGTACAAGTGTACGTCGCCGACCGTCCGGAATGGAAGGCACGCATCGACCGAGTGTCTAGCTCGTTTGAGCATCGGATTGACGCTTTGGGACTAGTGGCAGTAGGCGAGTCGGCGCGTCGCGGCGAAGTGCGCTGGAACAAGAGAATGGTGCGCCCCATGAGCGACCTAGAAGAAGCGCTCATCGCGTTCGAGAGCGACATTCTCACAGAACTTCTTGGCATGACGACCTTTACCGAAGCACACTACCTGGAACGAGACCCGTACTACCCTCCTGAACTCAAGGAAGGTGTTCGCCGCGGGCGTATGGTTGATGTCTGCACTAAAGCGGCCATGATTATTGAGAAGTCAATAAAGAACTTGGCCACCTGGCACAGCGACCCAAAACCTACAGCAGCGCAGCGCCGCTTCGCTGGCCACGACATATCAGAGTGTTTGAAACTGCTGCCACCAGGTTTACGCTCGGAGATTACAGACCGACTACAGGAGCTTAGTCTCAGTCTGACCACACTGTCTTCGTGGCGCGTCCGCAGTACCTATCCCGATGATGCACAATTGCTGCGAGACACGGCCGACGGGCTCGCCGATAGCTACGTCGTTACAGCCGTTGAACTCGCTGGCATTCTCTACTCCGACCTAGTCATTGCCGCTAATCCAAACGACAAGTTGCTCATGACCATCACAACCACATGGCAACACCTAACTTCAAGGCTCGCCAACCAAAATGTCCGCACCGGCCGAACCCGAAAACTCGACCTCACAGACGAGTAAATGCTCGGCCTAAACCGCCTGTAGTCGCTAGCGCACGTGATGGGTCCACAATTGTCAGTACATCGTTGGTGAGCTGTCAACAGACAAGCATATTGAAAATACAAGCACATAGGACGCAGTCGCGACTAGTCGGTCACTTAGTAGCGGGCTCGGGGGTGGGCTTGGCGGTACACCTCGGTTAGTCGTTCTTGTGATACTGCCGTGTAGCGCTGGGTGCTTGATATAGAAGCGTGACCTAGTAGTTCTTGGACGCTACGGATGTCGGCACCGCCGTCTAGCATGTGCGTAGCGCAGGAGTGTCGCAGCACATGTGTTGTTAGTTGGTCGGGTCCTAGACCTACGCGCTCGCCGTGGCGACGGACTACTAGCCAAACTCCTTGGCGAGAGATACGACGAGCCCGCGCATTTAGGAACGTCGCGGCGGCATCGTCTCGTGAACGCCACACGGCGGGCTCCATTGCACCGCGCCCGGCACCGCTCAACCATTCACCTACAGCATCGGCGGCGTGACGTCCCACCGGTACAACCCGCTCCTTATCGCCTTTGCCCCAGACACGCATCAACCTCTCGTCCAAGTCAATGTCGCCCAACGACAGCGACGCCAACTCGCTCGCTCTCAACCCCATGCCGTAGAGAACCTCCAACATCGCCCTGTCCCGACGCACCAAAGGGCCATCGCCAACAGGCGATGCCAACAGTTGCTCGACTTGGTCGCGGCGCAGCGCACGGGGCAAACCTGGCGGAGAGCTGGGTACTGCCAACGCACTGGCAGGGTCGGTTGAAGTCATTTCCTCGGTCGCCAAGAACTTGTAGAGACCGCGCAGGCTCACTGCGACTCGAGCCGAAGTTGCGGCTGCTCGCCCTAGATCATCTCGCAGGTGCGTTAGGTATGTCGCTATGTCAACTGAGCTGGCCTCCAACAGGTCAACGCCCCGAGCTTGAATCCACGCAGCGAAACCGCTGATGTCGGAGCGATAAGAGGCCACCGTGCGCGCTGTTCGTCCCCGCTCGTTCGAGAGCCAGCCCAGATAGTCCTCGACTTCTATCGCCAGCACAGCGAGACCATTCAGCCCTGTGACTCAACCCAGCAAATCAGCCCTACGACTCAGTCCAGTGCCTCAGCCCGGTGGCGGCGTACTTGTTCTGGCACTGGCTGGCAGTAGCTGAGGGTTGCGCCCATCGGCGCGGGCCACCGCAGCAGCCACCAGGCCGCAAAACAGCGGAGCCGGTCGGTTAGGCCGACTCTTGAACTCAGGGTGCGCCTGGGTACCCACCCAAAAGGGATGGCCATCCAGCTCAGTGAACTCGGCTAGGCGGCCATCAGGCGACAGTCCGCTGCAGCGCAAGCCACGCTCTGCCATGCAGTTGCGGTAGCCCTCACTCACCTCGTAGCGATGCCGGTGCCGCTCATGAATCCTCGTGTCGCCGTACAGCACCGCCACGCGACTACCGGGTTCTAGCTGCGCCTCATACGCGCCGAGACGCATAGTGCCACCCTTGTCTTGAACGCTGCGCTGCGAATGCATGAGATCGATTACCGGATGCTGCGTGTTGGCATCGAACTCGGTTGAGTTGGCAGCGTCTAGGCCCAACTCGTTGCGGCAGAACTCGATGACCATGACCTGCAGCCCCAAGCACAGACCCAAGCACGGTATGTCGTGCTCACGCGAATACGCGGCCGCCGCGATCTTGCCTTCGATGCCCCGCAAACCAAAGCCCCCCGGGATCACCATGCCGTCAAGATGATGCAGTCGCCCCGCAGCCAGCAGCCCCTCTACCTCCTCGGCGTGGATCCACTCGAGGTCAATCTCAACACCATGATGAGAGCCCGCATGGCGCAGGGCTTCCACCACCGACAGATACGCATCAGGTAACGCAACGTATTTCCCGACAATGCCAATACGTACCGTCGCCTGAGGCGCCTTGATGCCCTCCAGCATGGTTATCCACTCAGCTAGATCAGGCTCGGTGTCTTCGAGACCAAGGATGCGGCACAAGAAGCTGTCCAAGCCCTCGGCCCGCAACACCATCGGTATCTCATACAGCACCGATGAATCGGGCGCGTTTACGACACCGGCTACCTCCACGTCGCTGAGATTGGCGACTTTCTCGCGCAGACCATGCTCAATGGGGCCAGCGCTGCGCAGCACGATTGCGTCTGGATGCACTCCGCGGCTGCGCAGCTCCGTAACTGAATGTTGAGTGGGTTTGGTCTTTTGCTCACCAGAAGGGCCAATGAAGGGCACCAGCGTTACGTGTACATAGCAGACGTTCTGGCGGCCGACTTCCAGGCGCATCTGACGGATCGCCTCCAAAAACGGCAATATCTCAATGTCGCCCACCGTGCCGCCCACCTCAGTGATCACCACATCCACATCGTCGGTCGCCAGCTTGCGGATGCGCTCCTTTATCTCGTCGGTGATGTGCGGAATGACCTGCACCGTGCGGCCCAAATACTCGCCCCGACGCTCGTCAGCCAGCACCTTCTGATAAATGGAACCAGTCGTGGCGTTTGAGTCCCGAGTCAGCGACGCGTCGATGAACCGCTCGTAATGGCCGAGGTCAAGATCGGTCTCGCCCCCATCGTCGGTGACGAACACCTCACCGTGCTCGTAAGGGTTGAGAGTGCCCGGATCGACGTTGATGTACGGGTCGAGCTTTTGCATGGTGACCCGCAACCCACGCGCTACCAACAGTCGGCCGAGTGATGCTGCGGTAAGTCCCTTGCCGAGGGAGCTGGCTACTCCGCCGGTGACGAAAATGTGCTTAGCCACTCGGCTCCCTCGATGGGCACCACCAGATGGGCTCCACCAGATGTGAACTCAAGCTACCGTCGCTTCAGGCAAGGTTGGTTCATGCAGCATGACTAGCACCGCAAACGCAAACAGCAACGCCAGCGGGAATGCAAACACGAGCGGGAACCGCAGCGCAGTGGCAACACGGCAGACCCAGCGCGATGACCCCGCTGTCCACAAACCCGCGGACCTCGTGATACACAGCGCTGAACTGCTGGCGACCTGCGACGATCAGCGCCGCGAAATAAGTGGCGGCTGGGTGGCTGTCACAAACGGGCTCGTTAGCGCGGTCGGAGACAACTCCCAGAAGCCTCCATCAGCAGATAGCCGCATCGACGCGAGCGGCTGCCTGGTGACGCCGGGGCTGATCAACACCCACCATCACATGTATCAGAACCTCACGCGGTCCTACGCGCCAGCGCTAAGAGGTGGGCTGTTTGACTGGTTGACCACGCTGTATCCGCTGTGGGCGCGACTCAACGAACACAGCGCATACGTGTCAGCCTGGGTCGGTTTGGCGGAACTGGCGCTGGGCGGTTGCACTACCAGCACCGACCATCTCTACGTCCATCCCCGCGGTGCTGGCGACCTGATCACAGCCGAGATCGCAGCTGCCACCGAGCTGGGGATGCGCTTTCATCCCACACGCGGCTCAATGTCGCTTGGGCGCTCCGATGGCGGGCTGCCGCCCGATGAGGTGTGCCAGTCGGCGGAGGAAATCCTGGCGGACTCCGAGCGGCTAGTGGCTGCCCACCATGACCGCAGCCCCGACGCGATGGTGCGCATAGCGCTCGCACCGTGCTCACCTTTCTCAGTCTCTACCGAGTTGATGACCGCCACCGCCGAGCTGGCTAAACGCCTTGATGTGCGCTTGCACACGCACCTCGCTGAGGACCCCGGCGAAGACGGCTTCTGCCTGGAGATGTTCGGGATGCGCCCCGTGGACTACTTCGAACACTGCGGTTGGGGTTCGGATCGTGCCTGGATTGCGCACGGCGTACAGCCCGACGCCAGCGAGATTGCGAGACTCGGCGCCTGGGGTACCGGCGTAGCCCACTGCCCCAGCTCGAACTTGATGCTGGGAGTAGGACTAGCCCCTGTACGTGAGCTGCGCGACGCGGGAGCTCCGGTAGGGCTGGGCGTGGACGGTTCGGCCAGCACCGATTCGGCATCCATGTGGACTGAGGCACGCAACGCCCTGCTGGTGGCGCGGCTGCGCGACGGCCAACGGAACCTGAACGCGGAGCATGGCCTAGACAGCGGCAGAACCGGTGAGGGCGCTGCTGGCAGCACTGGTGAAGCTGGCGACACTGGCCCGCAGCCGGGCGCAGCGACGTACTTCTCGGCCCGCGAGGTACTGGATTTGGCGACACGTGGCGGCGCGGCGTGCCTCGGTCGAAGCGGTGAGTTAGGTCAGCTATCGCCTGGCGCATGCGGCGATCTGGTCGTGTGGCAACTGGACGGTCCAGCGTTTGCAGGCGCGTTGTCTGATCCGATTGAGGCCTGGCTGAGATGCGGCCCGCTGTCAGCCCGCGACACCGTCGTCGCTGGACGCGAGGTGGTGACCGAAAACAAGATCGCCCACCCCAGCCTTAAGGAGCGTCTGGTCGAGCATCGACAGTGCGCAGCCGCCATGCAACGCGACTAACCCATGGGCACGCCGAATTGGTGTGGGGCTCTAACTGCGGTAGTGCCTTAGCTGCGGTAGGGCGAGCCGAGACGGTCCAACCATCGCAGCAGCGGCACTGTGTCAATGATGCGACTGAACGACCAGCGCTCACTAGACAGGTTCAGGCCCACTAGCACCGCCAACAGAATCCACTCGATTGCGGCTGATGCCATCGCCACGGTGGAAAGGGCCAACACGGCACCGGTCGCGTTCACACCGGTATCGCCTTGCATGTGGGCTTCGCGCAGTTCGCTTCGCAACAGCCCCACCGAAGCTCCGACGGCTGCGGCTGCCCACAGCGCCGGTGACTGCCAGGTCTGCTGCAAGGCCGAGTTAGCCAGCGCAGCCGGTAGCAGGCCGAGGAGCCACCAGGCCAATGCGACCTTGGTGGCTCGGCCGGGGGCTCTATCGAAGAGGTTCAGCAGATTGGCACCTAGCGCCACGATCAGTGCGCCGCGCAGCCAAGGCACCAACTCCCAACCGTGGTGAGATCCGATGAAGACATCCCCCAACGAGCGCATCGCAGCCGCAACCTCTTCCCATCCACCGCGGGCCCAAAGCGCGGAGATGTCCCCGAACAGACCAATCCGCACACACAGCAACGCTGCAACTGCGCCTCCGAGTGCCTTTTGCGCTCCTGTCGTGAGCCGCCGCTGTTGCCAGCTACGACGAAAGTGCGCCGCGAAGCCACCTGGGTCGCTGTCGCCTCTGGTGTCGTCTCGGTAGCCCAGCCAACCAAACATCAATAGAGCCAGCACCGACAATGCAGCGCCAGTGGCACCGTTAGCGCCGGTGGCGCCGGTGGCGCTGACTGAGGCGTAGCTGCTGTCGTGTGCATGCCCGCCAATGCGGTAAGCCATAACCCCAACGAACGCAGCGCCAAGTGTGCCCACCGCGACTACGAGCAGGCCTGAGCAGCTAGGAATCGGTCTGCCTCGGTAGTTCTCCCGCACCCACCTTGGGCGCTGCATCCGAGTTCGGGTCAGGCGCCAACACGCAGCCGCCGCGAGTGCAGAGGCCACAAAGACCGCTGCAAGCACAGCACTAGCCTGCACAGCAATGTCGGCCGACATGGCCTTCAGCTATCGCGCCGACTGCTGTTGCGCCGTGCGCCGTTGCGCTGATTGCTTTTGCGCTGATTGTCCTCGCGCCATACCGGCCAGCGGACGCGGTCTAGGAGCGACGTGGCCAAGAGCCAACTGGCTTTTGGGTGTCCGATGCGCGCCGCCGCAGCCGCATAAACGTCTCTTGCGATTCGTGCTCGATGCGCGAAGCCACCCAAGTCTCGCCCGCTTGGCAAATGCGTGAATCCGAGTTTGACCTCTTTGATTGCGCCTCCTCGTTCATGCGCATCAAACGTCATACCAATCTCGAGACCAAAGCGGGGCGCAAGCTCCAACGATCTCAACAGCCGGCCCCGCACTGCGCGCTGTCCCGAGAGCGGTTCCGCCAGCTTGAGCCCTGTTTCGGATTGCAGCACACGCGCCGCGAACCCCTTGACTAACCCGAAGCCGCCGCGGTCAGCAGGGGGATCGAACACGGCGATCGTCATATCAGTTTCGTGCTGCAACACCGGCCGCAGCAGCTCACCGGCTAGGGCAGCCGAATCGCCCACATCGGCGTCAATCAGCAGGTAGGCACCGGGAGCACCCGAAGAAGCGATGCCAGCGGCGACAGCCGCCGCTTTGCCACGATTAGTCGCCAACTCAACTACGCGTGCCCCAGCCGAGGAGGCGGCCGCTGCGGAGCGGTCGCGGGATCCGTCGTCAACAACGATGACCTCTAGCACTTCAGGCACAGTGCGCAGCGCTGTCACCGTCGCGCCTACTGTGTCAGCCCGATTGAAGGCAGGCACGATCGCCACAGCATGGGTCATGAAGAACCCAAGCCGTGGTTGGTGTCCGCTCCAGAAAAGTGAAGCACTTCTGGGAGCTGCTCCAAAGCGCTGAGAAGCGCAAGATCGCCCGAAAACGTGTCGACCTCATCCACGCTTGAGAAAGACTCCGCCAGCACCGGGTCTGAGCGCACACGCGCAGTCACGGCGCCGTAGCCAGCTTGAACCGCATCAGCCGCAGGCACCTCAACTATGACGCCCGTGCCCGAGTGCCCCGCATCGTCGATGGCTGCCATCAGATCGAAGACGAATCCCTCGTTTCTCTCGGTGGCGCCAGCATCGGTTACCACCACCAGTCGCAGACTCTCGCCGCCTAACAGGTGCAGCGCAACAGCGTCGGTGCCGTCGTACGTTACGAGACCCAAATCGCGCAGAAGCGTGAGAGCCGTGCGCGTCGGTGAGGCGGAGGAGAACCCACGCGAGAAGCCCTCAAACGAGTCTGAGTCGCCGATTGTGTTGCCAGTGAGTGATTCGACATTGCTCGCATTGCTGGCGTTGCTGACACTGTTGTTATCGGTTCGGCTGGGCCCGGCTTCGGCTGGCCGGAACAAGGCTTGCGGCACCAAGAAGAACAGCGCTCGGCGTACGGCATTGCGGCTGTCGCCTGCCAGCGAGAATACGCTTGCGATCTGTCGGCGTGCGCCGGGATCATCCAAACGCAGATCATCGCTGAGCCACAAGACGCCGCCTTGACGTGCATCGGTGGCATCCAGCCGTGAGCGGATGGCCGCCACAGCGTTCCGGTCGGTTGATTCGGTAGCGACAATGAGCGTCGTTTTGCCGCTCAGCCGCCCTTGAGGCAGATAAGGCCGCACCAGGTCTTGAACCTCCGACCGTACGGTTCCAACTTCTGCCAATGCCTCATCACGTGCCGATTCAGCCGTGTCGAGTGCCGCCTGCGCCTCTTCTTGTTGTTCAACAGCCGATTCGGTATCGGCTTGCAACTGATCGACGCGTGACTCCAGGTTGCTGACTAGCACCGAGTCCACGAATGTGGAGCCGAGCGCTAAGCCGATTGCCAAAGCCAGGAACACGGCCGCAATGGACACAATGTGGTACCGGAGGTTGATCATCGCGACGACTACAGACCGATGTTGATCCACAGCGTGCGCAACAAGAGTCGGCCCGGTTCGGTAACTGCGGCAATCACCCCAATAGTGAGCAGCGCGGAGACGATCAACATCGCCATGTCGCGCTTGCGAACCTGGGTGCGATATAGGCGACTCACCCCCTTTGCGTCCACTAGTGCCGAAGACACCTGCATGCGAGTCAGAAACGTAGATGCCATGCCGCGACGGCCCTTATCGAAGAAATCGACCATGGAGGTATGCGACCCGACCAGAACAATTTGCTCTGCTCGCTGCTCGAACGCCAGTCGCAAGGCCAAGTCTTCGCTGGTGCCTGGCGCGGCTATCACGTCGTAGCTCAAGCTGGCATCGTCGAGACGTGTAGCACCAGGCGCACCGCCCTCGGGATAGCCATGCACGATTAGCTGCGCACCGCAGCTCAGGGCTTGGGGCGACACCGAATCGAAGTCACCGATGATGATGTGCGGAACCAGTCCGACCTCAATCAGCGCATCGGCACCGCCGTCCACACCGATAATCACTGGCCGCATGTCGGACATATAGCCCGAGCGACGAAGTGCCACTAGGTCTTCTCGGTAGTCGATGCCACGCACCGCCACCAGCACGTGACGGCGTCGCAGTTCGTGGCGCAGCCTCGGCACTATCAACTCCTCAGTGATGATCTGCGGCTCGTTTTGCAAATACTCCAGCGTGTTGCGGGCAAAGTCGCCCAGTTCGCTGCGCACAGCCACACGCGCCGATTCCAACACGTGCTCAAAATGCTCGGCGTCTCGGCGAAGTCCCGTGCCGATTAGTTCCTCGCCGCGCAACAGCTCATCACCGACAATGGCGATCTCGTCGCCTTCTCGCAGCGTTTCGAACGTCTCTTCTCCGACCTCATCGAGCACCGGCACTCCCGCTTGGGCGAGCGTTAGGCCGCCCAGCGCTGGGTAGCGACCTGACATCGTCGGCTCGGCGTTGACTACCGCTATCGCGCCGGCCGCCAACAGCCCGTCGGCTGCAACTCTGTCCAAGTCAATGTGGTGGATCACAGCAATCTCGCCTGGCTCCAGGCGACGAATCAGGTTCTTGGTGCGACGATCCACACGGCACCGTCCCGCGAGGCCGACTTGGCTCTCCAGCGGGTGGCGGCGCGTGCGGCGGCGCTCCCACCAATGCCGAGCGCGCAACGTCATCAAGCCGGAGTGCCGCTGTGCGCTGAGTCAAGTTTCGACTCGTGCTCCGGCCCAAGATCCGACCCGGCGGCAGTGCTCGAGGGCGTGGCACCGGCGGGGCTGCGCGGGCGTTGTTGAGCAGTTCGACCAGCAGCGGCTTCCGCCAGCAGCTCGGTGGCGTGCTGGCGTCCGCTTTCCCAAGCAGGCCGACCCCCAAGCATGCGTGCCAGCTCGCTGATGCGCTCCTCCCCCGCGACCATGCACAGGTCGGATACTGCCGTATCGCCATCGTGGGTCTTGCGGACCGCTACCTGGTCGTGTGCGAATGCCGCTACCTGGGCAAGGTGGGTAACTACCAGCACCTGATGATGCTCTGCCAGCGATGCCAGCGACCGGCCGACAGTCACCGCCGTCTCGCCACCGATGCCAGCGTCTACTTCGTCGAAGATCAGGGTCGGTGGCCCAGCGGTCAGTACCAGCCGCAGCGCCAGCATCACCCGCGCCAGCTCACCGCCTGAGGCCACCTTCGAGAGCGGTCCTAGCGGAGCGCCGGGGTTGGCGCTGAAACGCAGCTCAACTTGGTCGCTAGGCGCGTCACCAGCAACGCTGACTTCCAGCGCACCGCCAGCCAGCGCTAGTGACGCGAGCTGCTCATTCACCGCAGCGCTCAAGCCAGGCGCCGCTGCGCGACGGGCCGCCGTAACGGCTTCGGCCTCTATGTCAACATGGTGTCGGGCGGCTTCGATGGCAGCCTCCAACTCGGCTGCGAGCTCAGCATGACGCTCAAGCTGTGACAATCGTTGCGCCGCTTGGGTACCGAAAGTTGACACTTCAGCCAGCGTGTCGCCGTACTTTCGGGTGAGTTCACGCAGCAGTTGATGTCGCGCCTGTACGTCGGCCAGAGCTTGCGGGTCGTCCTCGATCGTCTCCAGCACACTCCGTAGCTGCGCAGCGATGTCGTCCAGCTCGGCAGTTACGGCTCTGAGTCGGTTGCTTGCTGGAGCAAACGCCTTGCGATCGCCTAACAAGGCCAGCGCGGAACCCAGCTTGTCGATCGTCCCGTCGTCTCCCATGAGTGCGTGACGAGCCGCATGGCCATCGCTGAGGTGAGCTGCGGCGTCTGCCAGCAGCGCCTCTCGCTCCGCAATCCAACTGAGTTCGTCCGGGTCGTCCAACTGAGCCGCTGCGATCTCGTCCACCTGATAACGCAGCATGTCTATCTCTTGCGCCCGCGCTCTTGCGTCACCGCCGAGCGCAGCCAGGTTCTCGGTCAGTGCGCGCAGCTCATAACGTGCTGCGATCAAAGGACGTAGGTCAATGCCGCCCCAGCGATCCAGCGCTGCACGCTGCGTGCGCCCACTCAACAGCGACTGGTGCTGGTGCTGGCCGTGCAAGTCAACCAGCCCAGCCCCGAGCTTCGCCAGCTCCGCCGCCGACACCATGGCGCCGTCCACATACGCTCGGCTGCGCCCACCGGCCGGGATGATTCGACGCAACACACGTTCACTTCCGTCAGGTAACACGAACCGGCCTTCCACGACAGCTTCGGCTGCTCCGGCTCGCACCATCACCGGATCGGCTCGCCCGCCCATAAGCAACTGCAGCGCATGTACCACGAGCGTCTTGCCGGCGCCGGTTTCGCCGGTTAGCGCCGTCATGCCTTTGCCCAACGTCAGGCTGGCCTGGCTTATGACACCCAGATCGTGTACTGCCAGCTCTATGAGCATTAGCGATCCTTGAGGCCGAATTTGTGCTTCAGGACGCGATGAAAGCTGTCTCCGCCGGCTGTGACGAAGCGCGCGTCGTAAGGGGCGCGAGTCACAACAAGCTCATCGCCAGTAGCCAGCATCGTGGCCGAGCGCCCATCCACAGCGGCCAGCGCTGGCCGTTCGCTGATCACCCGGATGCTGATCACGGTATCGGGCGGCAACAGCAGCGAACGGTCAAAGAGCATATGAGGTGCCACAGGTGTGACCTGTAACGACGCATGTGTCGGCGCAACGACCGCACCGCCCGCTGAGAGGCTGTAAGCGGTGGAGCCAGTCGGCGTCGAGGCAATGAGACCGTCGGCGGCATAGGTCGCGAACAAGTCACCGTCCAGCCGCACTTCAAGCCGGACCGTGTGGCCCGGGTCGCGCTTTTCGAGCACCACTTCATTCAGGCCGGTCCATGTTTGGGTGCGAGTCACGTCTGTGTGGTCAGCTTCGCCGTCTGTTTTGGTGCCGACTTGTTGGGTACCGGGCTGCGGACCTGAGCGCTCCGGGGCGTCGCTCGCGCCACGCCGCACACTTGCTCTGACCATCATCCGCTCCGCAACACCCAAGGTGCCCTCAAGTGCTGCCGCGACCGTTTCTACGACATGTGCTGGCTCAAATTCGGTCAAGTATCCGAGGTGACCGACGTTCACGCCAAGCACTGGCACACCTTTGGCGGCGACCAGATCGAAGCAGCGCAACACCGTTCCATCGCCACCGATACTCACAGCCAGATCCGGCGCTACGCAAAGCAGTTCCTCGGCCGCGAGGTCGCAGCGCTCAATAGCGGCTGCTTCCACGCTGCCCATCTGCACCGCATGGCCTTCAGCCTCAAGCCAACCGACCAGCCGCGTTGAGGCTGTCAGCGCCTCTGCACGCTCGGCGTGAGCGATGATCAGTACTGTGCTCATAAAGAAGCCATGCCCATCAAAAAACCATGCTCACGACGAGACCGAGTTCACTAGGCAATCCGGGTTCATTGAGTCACCAGGTTCATCGAGTTACTAGGTTCATCGAGTCACCAGGTTCATCGAGTCACCAGGTTCATTGAGTCACCAGGTCCATTGCGAATCCAGACCCGATATTCGACCGCTGACCTCACGCGACTACGCCTCACTTGACTACGCCTCACTCGTCGACACTGTGCCTAAACCGGCGCAGAGATCAACGCCATCGCCGACCGCGCGCTCAATAGCGTTGGTGAGAGCTGTATCAGCGAGACCAGTATCAGTGAGGTCGCGCAGTCTCCCACCCTCAGACTGCTGGTTCTCGCTGCGCGGCATTCGACGACAGTGCAAGAAGAACTCAACGTTGCCAGCCGCACCGCGCAGCTTTGAGGCCGCTACGCCAACGGGTTCGAGACCGTGTCGAGCGGCGCTGCTCGCCACCTCGCTGAGCACTTGCCGCCACACTCTGGAATCGCGTACGACGCCTTTACCCCGCGAGACTTCGATGCGGCCAGCTTCGAATTGTGGCTTCGTGAGCATGACCGCTTCCCCACCGGCCCTTGTGCAGGCCGCCAGATTCGCCATCACCGTTCGCAGCGATATGAACGACAAATCGGCGGTAATGATGTCGGCCTCGCCGCCTATATCGGCAGGTCCTACATGTCGCACGTTGCAACGTTCCCTCACCGATACTCGAGGATCGGCCCGTAGGCGCGCATCTAGCTGACCCCAGCCCACGTCGATTGCGACTACTGCCGACGCGCCCCGTTGCAGCAGACAGTCTACGAAGCCGCCCGTCGAGGCACCAAAATCGACTATGCGCAATCCGGCTGGCTTGACATTGAATTGGCTCAGGGCGGCGTCGAGCTTTTCACCGCCGCGCGAAACGAATCTGGCTGGCTCACCGCTGAGGTGTACGGCTTCTGACGCCGAGACCAAGCGGGACGGCTTGATGGCGACTGAGCCACTCACCAAGACACGGCCATCGCGAATGAGTGCTTGCGCTGCTGCCCGAGAAGACACAAGACAGCGGCGCACCAGCTCGTTATCGAGGCGTCTTCGGACGGCTCTCATGCAGCCAATGGAACTTCTTGATTAGACGTTCCAGGTGCCGTGCGAACGTAACAGTTGAGCGATGTCGGCGGCGCCCTGTTTCTCTTGAGCGGCAGCTAGTTGTCGCGTGGAGGCCATGGCGTACTCGCTTCGCTGCACAGCGCGAAAAACACCGATAGGCGTCGGTTCAAAAGGCCCTCGTGCGAGTCGTGCCAGCATGAAGGCGGTTGAGGGATCGTGCTTCGTCTCGTCATGGACCAGTAGCTCGTCGGTGCTCACATCTTCCATGTAGACAACCCGAGCGCAACCTGACTCGTCAATCACGCCAAACTCGCCATCGGCTCCGAAGCGGATGGGCTCACCGTGTGCCAGCGGAATCAGATTGGCATCGCGGTTCTGCTTCTTGGTGACTCCCTCAAAGGCCCCGTCGTTGAAGACGTTGCAGTTCTGGAACACCTCCACAAACGCAGCGCCGTCGTGATCATGTGCCCGCCGAAAGGTGTCCATCATGTGCTGGCGATCCATGTCGTGAGTTCGCGCCACAAATGAAGCTTCTGCGCCCAGCGCAACTGCAAGCGGGTTGAATGGGGCATCCAGCGAGCCCATCGGTGAACTCTTTGTGACTTTGCCGATCTCGCTGGTGGGGCTGAACTGGCCCTTGGTCAGGCCGTAAATCTGGTTGTTGAACAGCAATACCTTGATCTTGACGTTGCGACGCAAGGCGTGGATCAGATGGTTGCCGCCGATCGACAACATGTCGCCATCGCCGCCGATCACCCAGACATCCAGATCTGGCCGAGCCATGGCCAAACCTGTGGCAATTGCTGGCGCACGGCCGTGAATGCCATGAACACCGTAGGTATTCATGTAGTACGGGAAGCGAGCGGCGCACCCGATACCGGACACGAAGACCGTGTTTTGTGGCTCAGTGCCGAGGCTCGGCATCAGCATCCGCATCGCCGTGAGGATGGAATAGTCGCCGCAGCCCGGACACCAGCGGACCTCCTGGTCGGAGGCCCAGTCTGCGGGCGTGGTGGCTGGCGTCGTTGCAGTGTCGGTCATGATGTTGTTCGCTCTTGTTTTGGTCAGAGTTGGATTGGCCAAAGTTCGATTAGCCAAAGATGGATTAAACAGTGTCGGGTTGGTCGATACGAGTTTTGCGGTGTAGGAGTTGCGCCTAGCTGCTCGCCAGGCGCTCTAGGCGCTCCCGGACAGCCGACGTCACCTCACCGGTAGTGAAGGGCACGCCGTCAATCTTGCCAATGTGCTTGACATCTATTAGGTACTTCGCTCGCACCAAATCGCACAGTTGACCCTTGTTCATCTCCGGACAGACAACCACCTGATAGCGCCGTAGCACTTCGCCTAGATTGCTCGGCAACGGATGAAGGTGACGTAGATGCACCTGCGCTATTGCGAAGCCAGCCTCGCGCAGGCGTCCGGCAGCCGCGTCAATTGCACCCCACGTGGAACCCCATCCCAGCACCACCAGATCCGCGTCCACGTCGCCCTCTACCACAACATCGGGCACGTCTACGCCATCGATTTTGGCCTGCCGCACATCAATCATCAACTGATGGTTCGCAGGATCGTAGGAGATGTTGCCGGTGCCATCCTCTTTCTCGATGCCGCCTACCCGGTGCATCAATCCAGGAGTGCCAGGAACTGCCCAGGGGCGAGCCAGCGTTTCGGGATCGCGCAAGTAGGGCAAGAAGATACCGTCGCCGTCTTCGTTGGTGCCGTTGAACTCAGTCGCAAACTCAACGCCGATGTCCGGCAAATCGTCTACGTCGGGCAGCAACCACGGCTCTGAGCTGTTCGCCAGAAAACCGTCCGACAGCACAATGACTGGAGTCCGGTATTTCAGGGCGATACGCGACGCCTCAATTGCAATGTCGAAACAGTCAGCCGGACTGCGCGGTGCCACCACCGGTAGCGGCGACTCAGAGTGCCGCCCATATACGGCCATCATCAGGTCGGCCTGTTCAGGCTTGGTCGGCAACCCCGTAGACGGTCCACCACGCTGAATGTCCAATACCACCAGCGGGAGCTCAAGACTGACGGCCAAACTCAACGTCTCACCCTTGAGCGCCAAGCCAGGCCCCGAGGTGGACGTAAAGGCCAGCGCTCCACCGAACGCCGCTCCTACTGCGGAGGCTGCAGCGGCGATTTCATCTTCGGCTTGGAATGTCCGCACACCGAAGTTCTTCTTGAGCGACATCTCATGCAAGATGTCCGAAGCTGGCGTGATGGGATAGGAGCCCAAGAACACGGGCAAGCGCGCTAGCTGGCCCGCCACAATGCAGCCCCACGCCAACGCTGTGTTGCCGTTCACGTTGGTGTACTCGCCAGGTGCCAACGGGGCTGGCTTCACTTCATAGTGAGCCTCAAAGATCTCGGCCGTCTCGCCGAAGTTGTAACCAGCCTTGAACGCCGCCGTGTTGGCGTTGATGACCTGCTCGCGGCCGCGGAACTTGGTGTTGATGAACTCCAGCGTGGGTTCGATTGGCCGGGTGTACATCCAGGAGATCAAGCCGAGCGCAAAGAAGTTCTTGGAGCGTTCTGCATCGCGCGGCTTAACGCCGTGTTCAGCCACCGCATCACGCGTGATTTGGCTCATCGGAACCGGATAGGCGCGATAGTCGTCCAGCGTGCCGTCTTCAAGCGGATTGCTCGTGTATCCGGCCTTCTCAAGATTGCGATCGTTGAAGGCGTCAGTGTTGAGGATAAGCGCACCGCCCTGCGCCAGATTGTGCAACTGAGCCTTTAGCGCCGCAGGGTTCATCGCCACTAGAACCGTGGGTGCGTCACCCGGCGTGGTTATGTCGAAGTCTGAGACACGCACCTGAAACGCCGAGACACCGGCCAGCGTCCCCTGCGGAGCGCGAATCTCGGCTGGGAACTCCGGCAGAGTCGACAGGTCGTTGCCGAGCGCAGCGGAGATGCTCGTGAACTGGTCACCGGTGAGCTGCATGCCGTCGCCGGAGTCGCCAGCGAAGCGAATGATGACCTCATCAATCTCCTGCAGCGGCAACTCGCGCGTTGCGGTATCGGTCACAGTTCCTCCTGGAAGAATCGGCCCTCAGCTTGGGAGCCTCGGGGAGCTTGTGGCCGCTCTGGGCGACCACGCTAGTCGCGGTTGCTTAAGTGCAGCCGTATCTGGCGGCATTATCTGGCAGCCTTGTCTGCCTGCGCCTTAGGCGATGGTCACCGCCTGGTCCAAGTAGACGTCTTGTATGGCACCGAGCAGTTCAACGCCTTCGGCCATGGGCCGCTGGAAAGCCTTGCGTCCCGAGATCAGCCCAATGCCGCCCGCTCGCTTGTTGATCACTGCGGTGGTAACTGCTTCAACCAAGTCTGCTGCTCCGGAGCTAGCGCCGCCTGAGTTGATTAGGCCGACGCGGCCCATGTAGCAGTTTGCTACCTGCCAGCGACAAAGGTCCACTGGATGATCCGAGGTCAGTTGCTCATAGACCGCAGCGTGAGTCTTGCCAAAACCGGGAACGGACACGAACGCGCCGTTGCTCTCAGGTAACTTCTGCTTGATGATGTCGGCCTCAATCGTGACGCCTAGGTGATTGGCCTGTCCGGTCGCATCAGCCGAGAGATGATGGTCAACGGCGGCGGATTCGGCGAGGCCTCCTGCATCGCCAGAAAGATCTAGGGCCGAGTTGCGCAGATAGCACCACAGCACGGTGAACATGCCGAGCTGGTGCGCCTCCTCAAACGCAGCGGCTACCTCGGATATCTGACGAGCACTCTCCGCTGAGCCGTAGTAGATCGTCGCTCCGACACCTGCTGCTCCCAGCTCGTGCGCGCGGGCTACCGAACCAAACATGATCTGGTCGTAGGTGGACGGGTAGGTCAGCAGTTCGTTGTGGTTGAGCTTGACGATGAACGGGATGCGGTGTGCGTAACGGCGCGAGACCGCTCCAAGCACACCGAAGGTGCTGGCCACAGCGTTACAGCCGCCTTCTAGGGCCAACTCGACGATGGATGCGGGATCGAAGTAAATCGGGTTGGGGGCGAACGAGGCTGCACCGCTGTGCTCAACGCCCTGGTCAACCGGCAGAATCGACACGTAGCCGGTACCGCCCAAGCGGCCGCAATCAAACAGCGCCTGAAGGTTTCGCAGGACTTGTGGCGAACGGTCCGACCCGGCTACTACATCGGTTACGAAATCAGGTCCGGGCAAAGCCAGCAAATCGCGGCCGAGACCTTCGCATTTGTGATCCAGCAGATAAGAAGCCCGCTCGCCCAGCAGGCGGGCAGTGTCAGCAGCCACGGTCAGTATTCACGCTCAACATCGGGTTGATTGCTTACCTCTGTTTTCCCTAAGGATGCTCTTTCCCTAAGGATGCTCATCCTAAGGGTGCTTGCCCTAAGGGCAGTTTCTCGTTCGGGAGCACCCATTCTAACCCCTGGACTCGGGCGCGCCGAGCGTCTCCAGCCGTTCAGTTACGTCCACGAAGCCTGGCTCAACGTCGGCGATCCTGGCGAATCCTCGTCGAGCGCGCTGCAAATCCCCAACTCGGTCATATAGGTCAGCCAACGCATACCACAACCTGAGGTGATGTTCCTTGGGGCGTTTAGGACGCACTGGGCCAGCCTCCAGAAGACGGATGGCGTCGCGGGTTCGTCCTTCGTCAGCCAGCGCACCTGCGGCAACGATGCGACCTTCGGTGATGGTGCGCGCGTCCGGGTCGCTGTACCTCAGCCGGTCCCACACCGCATGCACATCGTTGAGCCGATCAAGTGCCCGATAGCAGTCCGCCAGCACAGGCAACTGGTCTACAGCTCCTGAGAGTTGCTCATAGCGCTCAAGCCGATGCGCCGCAGCAGTCCAGCGGCCGAGACGGTACAGCGTCAACCCGTACAGCTCTTGCACGTCAGCGACCGCGTTATAGCGCGAAGCCAGCGGTCGCAACGCCTTGAGCGCATCGCCAAATCGTTCGGCCAGGAAATCCTCGGCGGCTTCTTTGAGCCGCAACGCCAATCGCTGACGCTCGGCGGCCGAAAGGTCTCGCGCTGTAGTCGGGTCCAGCGTAGGAAGTTCCACTCGGATTGACGGCCGACGACGTGGCTTGTTGGATTCGGCGCGGTCGCGCTGGATTGGTCGGGAACGTTGGGGAGGTTGGGGAGTTGTGGGGCGTGGCTGTCGGCGTTCCGGTACTCCCGACGCATAGGCGTCACCTTTGTCGGCGCCGGGAATCGGCCGCAGCAGCGAAGCCCCCTTGCGTGCAACGCCGCCCCAGTCAGTTCGCTGAGCCGCTTGCTCCGCTACTTCATCAACCGGTTTCTTGTCACGGTTATCACGGTTGTTGCGGCTGTCGCGGTTAGACGGGTTTCGACGCGTGCGGTCACGGCGTTTCTCGCGTTCAGTGCGCCCCTGCGATCGCTTGTTTGGACCTCTGTTGGAACCGCTACCGGATCCTCTGCTATTCGAGCTTCCGCGGGACGGATGCCGCTTCTGCGTCACATCGCAAGGCTAGGCCGCGAGGCTAGACAGAAACACAGAAACAAAGAACCCCCGTCGCATATACGACGGGGGTTCAGGTTCCGGCAACGACCTACTCTCCCAGGGGAATTGCCCCCAAGTACCATCGGCGCTGGCAGGCTTAACTTCCGTGTTCGGAAAGGGAACGGGTGTGGCCCTGCCGCCATAGTCACCGGAGATCCGTTGATGCAGATTTCTGCACAGCGATGCACGCACAGCACACGTTCAAATGCGCTTCCTCAAGGCTGAATATCGATACCAAGCCCTCGGCCGATTAGTACCGGTCTGCTGAACACATTGCTGTGCTTACACATCCGGCCTATCAACGTGGTTATCTGCCACGGGCCTTACCTGGATATACCAGTGGGAGATCTCATCTTGAAACAGGCTTCGCGCTTAGATGCTTTCAGCGCTTATCCTTTCCGCAGGTCGCCAACCAGCCGTGCTTCTGGCGAAACAACTGGCACACGAGAGCTGCGTCCATCCGGGTCCTCTCGTACTACGGACAGCTTTTCTCAAATCTCCTACGGCCACAGAGGATAGGGACCGAACTGTCTCACGACGTTCTAAACCCAGCTCGCGTACCGCTTTAATGGGCGAACAGCCCAACCCTTGGGACCTGCTTCAGCCCCAGGATGCGATGAGCCGACATCGAGGTGCCAAACCTTCCCGTCGATATGGACTCTTGGGGAAGATGAGCCTGTTATCCCCGGGGTACCTTTTATCCGTTGAGCAACGACGCTTCCACACGCAATCGCTGGATCACTATGCCCTGCTTTCGCACCTGCTCGACCTGTATGTCTCACAGTCAAGCTCCCTTGTGCCATTGCACTCGACGACTGATTGCCAACCAGTCTGAGGGAACCTTTGGGCGCCTCCGTTACCGTTTGGGAGGCGACCGCCCCAGTCAAACTACCCGCCTGGCACTGTTCCCGAACCCGTTCAGGGTCCTGGGTTAGAGTTCCGACATGAGCAGGGTCGTATTTCAAGGGTGACTCCACGCATGCTAGCGCACACGCTTCCTAGTCTCCGACCTATCCTACACAACACGTGCCACAACCCAATACCAAGTTATAGTAAAGGTCCACGGGGTCTTTCCGTCCTTCTGTAGCCAACGAGCATCTTTACTCGTACTTCAATTTCGCCGGGTCTGTGGTTGAGACAGTGGGAAAGTCGTTACGCCATTCGTGCAGGTCGGAACTTACCCGACAAGGAATTTCGCTACCTTAGGACCGTTATAGTTACGGCCGCCGTTTACCGGGGCTTAGGTTCACAGCTTCGCTCCGAAGAGCTAACCGTTCCCCGTAACCTTCCGGCACCGGGCAGGCGTCACAGCGTATACATGGTCTTACGACTTCGCACGCTGCTGTGTTTTTAGTAAACAGTCGCTTTCCCCTATTTTGTGCCACCCCTTCCGGCTCTAGCAGCTAGTGCTGTCACCATCAAAGGGTCATCCTTCTCCCTAAGTTACGGATGCAATTTGCCGAGTTCCTTAACCACAGTTCTCCCGTTCGCCTGAGTATACTCTACCTGCCTACCTGTGTTGGTTTAGGTACGGGCACCACGTGAACTCGCTAGAGGCTTTTCTTGGCAGCATGGAATCAGTGACTTCGCCTGTAGCGGCTCGGCATCGCGTCTCAGACTTGATGGGGCCCGGACTTACCTAGTCCCCGTCCTACTCGCTTACCCCAGGTCTACCATCGCCTGGGTTCACCTATCCTCCTGCGTCCCCTCATTGCTGTCCGCTGTGCGGTGGGTCGGTTCGTCATCCCCGAAGGGATAACAGCCCCTTAGCAACCACATGTTGGACTGGGCGCGCACGCGGTGGTACCGGAATATCAACCGGTTGTGCATCGACTACGCCTCTCGGCCTCGCCTTAGCTCCCGACTAACCCTGGGAGGACCAGCCTTCCCCAGGAACCCTTGGGCTTACGGCGGAGGGGATTCGCACCCCTCTCTCGCTACTCATACCAGCATTCTCACTCGAACCCGCTCTACCGGCGCTTACGCTCCGGCTTCTCTGCAGGCACGACGCTCCCCTACCCCTTGAATGTGTCCGAAAACACAATCAAAGACGCGGCTTCGGCGGTGTATTTAGCCCCGTTACATTATCCGCGCAGGACCACTCGACCAGTGAGCTATTACGCACTCTTTCAAGGGTGGCTGCTTCTAAGCCAACCTCCTGGCTGTCTGGGCAATCCCACATCGTTTGCCACTTAATACACACTTAGGGGCCTTAGCCGGCGTTCTGGGCTGTTTCCCTCTCGTCCAACGAAGCTCATCCCCCGTGGACTCACTACCGCACTCTGGAGCCATGGCATTCGGAGTTTGACTGGGGTCGGTAAGCTTGTAGGCCCCCTAGCCCAATCAGTGCTCTACCTCCATGGCTGAACGTGCGACGCTGCACCAAAATGCATTTCGGGGAGAACCAGATATCACCGTGTTTGATTGGCCTTTCACCCCTATCCACAGGTCATCCGCCCAGTTTTCAACCTAGGTCGGTTCGGGCCTCCACGGAGTCTTACCTCCGCTTCACCCTGCCCATGGATAGATCACACGGCTTCGGGTCTACAGCATGCGACTGTGCGCCCTATTCGGACTCGCTTTCGCTCCGGCTTCCCATCGCTGGTTAACCTTGCCACACACCATAACTCGCTGGCTCATTCTTCAAAAGGCACGCTGTCGCGCTTGGACACAAGTGCCCAGTAGCGCTTCAACTGCTTGTAAACCAATGGTTTCAGGTACTATTTCACTCCCCTCCCGGGGTACTTTTCACCTTTCCCTCACGGTACTAGTTCGCTATCGGTCGCCGACACATATTTAGCCTTACGAGGTGGTCCTCGCAGATTCACGCCAGCCTTCACGGAACCGGCGCTACTCGGGTGCTATCCCAGGAGGCAAACGAATTTCGCGTACGGGGCTGTCACCCTCTGCGGCCCGCCTTTCCTGTACGGTTCCGCTATCCGCTTGCTTTATAACTCCTTGATCGATCTGGTGCTCGATCGGGGACGTCCCACAACACCGATCCGGCAACGCCACCAGGCTTTACCACCGGATTCGGTTTAGGCTATTCCCATTTCGCTCGCCGCTACTCCGGGAATCGCTGTTGCTTTCTTTTCCTTAGGGTACTGAGATGTTTCAATTCCCCTCGTTCCCTCTACCTGCCCCATATATTCAGGCAGGAGTGACACCCTATAAAAGGTGCCGGGTTTCCCCATTCGGATATCCACGGATCAAAGCCTATTCGGCGGCTCCCCGTGGCTTATCGCAGCCTATCACGTCCTTCATCGGTGTTCGGCGCCAAGGCATTCACCATTGGCTCTTCGTAGCTTGGTATATCGATACTCAGTCTTGAAGAATCAAATTTCCTCAGTCATGGCTTGATTTGGAAATCAATCACGACGAGGAGTTTGATGCTCGTGCATCGCTATGCAGTTATCAGAGAGCTGCGACAGAGAAACGCAACACAGCGCTCCCTGGCAGCAGAACAGAGAACGAGCCGACTAGCGCTGACCGACATAAGCCTATAGACGTATGCCTATAGATCATATGCCGATAGACGCTTACAGCACCAGTGCTCCAACTGGGAATCTCCGTCTGAGCAGTGAGACCACAATGGTCTCGCTGAGTTAATGAGGCCACTGTGGCCCCATTCTCGGAGGTGACTCCTTAGAAAGGAGGTGATCCAGCCGCACCTTCCGGTACGGCTACCTTGTTACGACTTCACCCCAATCGCTCACCCCACCTTCGACAGCTCCCTCCCTTGCGGGTTGGGCCACTGGCTTCGGGTGTTGCCAACTTTCGTGGTGTGACGGGCGGTGTGTACAAGGCCCGGGAACGTATTCACCCCGGCGTTGCTGATCCGGGATTACTAGCGACTCCGGCTTCATGGAGTCGAGTTGCAGACTCCAATCCGAACTGAGACCGGCTTTATGGGATTCGCTTGACCTCGCGGTTTCGCTGCCCTTTGTACCGGCCATTGTAGCATGTTTGCAGCCCTGGGCATAAGGGGCATGATGACTTGACGTCGTCCCCACCTTCCTCCGACTTGTCGCCGGCAGTCTCCCATGAGTCCCCGCCATTACGCGCTGGCAACATAGGACAAGGGTTGCGCTCGTTGCGGGACTTAACCCAACATCTCACGACACGAGCTGACGACAGCCATGCACCACCTGTGATGGGACCATAAGGAGGCCGCATCTCTGCGGCTGTCCCCAACATGTCAAACCCAGGTAAGGTTCTTCGCGTTGCCTCGAATTAAGCAACATGCTCCGCCGCTTGTGCGGGCCCCCGTCAATTCCTTTGAGTTTTAGCCTTGCGGCCGTACTCCCCAGGCGGGGCACTTAATGCGTTAGCTACGGTACGGATTCCGTTGGATGGAACCCACACCTAGTGCCCAACGTTTACGGCGTGGACTACCAGGGTATCTAATCCTGTTTGCTCCCCACGCTTTCGCTCCTCAGCGTCAGTACCGGCCCAGAGTGCTGCCTTCGCTATCGGTATTCCTCCTGATATCTGCGCATTTCACCGCTACACCAGGAATTCTACACTCCCCTACCGGACTCTAGTCATGGCAGTATCGAGTGGCGTCTCAGAGTTGAGCCCTGAGTTTTCACACCCGACTTACCAAACCGCCTACGAGCCCTTTACGCCCAATGAATCCGGACAACGCTTGCGCCCTACGTATTACCGCGGCTGCTGGCACGTAGTTGGCCGGCGCTTCTTCTGCAGGTACCGTCAATTTCGTCCCTGCTGAAAGGGGTTTACGACCCGAAGGCCTTCTTCCCCCACGCGGCGTCGCTGCGTCAGGCTTTCGCCCATTGCGCAATATTCCCTCCTGCTGCCTCCCGTAGGAGTCTGGGCCGTGTCTCAGTCCCAGTGTGGCTGATCGTCCTCTCAGACCAGCTACCCGTCGATGCCTTGGTGAGCCATTACCTCACCAACAAGCTGATAGGCCGCGAGACCCTCCCGGAGCACCTGAGCGTTTCCTGCCGACACCATGAGGTGTCTGCAGGGCATTGGGTATTAATCCAAGTTTCCCTGGGCTATCCCCATCTCCGGGGTAGGTTTCTCACGTGTTACTCACCCGTTCGCCACTTTCCCATTGAGACCGAAGTCTCGGGTTCGTTCGACTTGCATGGATGAAGCGCGCCGCCAGCGTTCGTCCTGAGCCAGGATCAAACTCTCCGTCGAGATCAAACCGGCAACTTCGCGTGGCTAAGCCGCACGATGCTGCTGGCACGATCGAAGAGCCCCTGCCGCCGGTTGAGGTCAAGTGCCCTCAAGCTGCGACAACTGGCTGGAATTGGTGTACCGTCGCATTTCGGCTCGCACACGGCAAGCCTGATGAGACGGCACGAACAAGTTGGTCCTCGGTCATGGGTAGACCGTGGACCGGCTGTGTGGTTCGATCAGCGACTGGAATCCAGCAGCCGATCGCCCGCACTGGCGTTTTCGTCCTCTGTTCTGTTGTCAAGGAGCGCTGCTGAAGCGAACCTGTCAGCAGCAGACACTTGGTCGGCGCCAGCCACAACGATCTCGCTAGAGATAGATGCGAACGGCACCGCCGGAGGTGTCGCCCCCCTGACCGCAATGCGGCCCGTGAGGGGGAAGGAGAACAATAGCAGGTAGATGTCACGGACACAACCTGATTGCGGGATTGCCGAAAAAGGCCGGGATTGCGAGGCCAGGACGGCTCAAGAGGCACAGTCAAGATGCCCGGCCCAGATGCCCGGCCCAGATGGCTGGCCCAGATGGCTGGCCCAGATGGCTGGCCCAGATGGCTGGCGCGGTGTCCCCAAGAACCTGTCTTCTCAAGAAACCGTGGCCACGTGCCAACGCTTCTTGCCTCGCCGCAGCAGGACATAGCGTCCCCAGAGAAGATCGCGGGATCCAATCAGGCGGTCCGAATCGCTGGTGCGCTCCCCGTTGATGTACACGCTGCCCTCTGCTAGTGCCCTGCGCGCTTCGCTGCGGCTAGCTGCCAACTCAGCGTCTACCAGCACATCCAAGATTGAAGTATCCAGCGCGCGCAGGCGGCTGGAGGGAACCTCGCCAGCCACGAACGCCAGCGCTGGTGCTGAGACCTCACTCAACGAGGCTGCGCCGCCGAACAGCACTTCGCTGGCCTCAACCGCCGCCGCAGCAGCGGTGTCACCATGCACTATGCGCGTCACTTCAGCCGCCAACCGCCGTTGCCCCTCACGTCTGCCCGGGTCGGCCTCATGTGCTGAGGCGATTTCGCGCACCTCGGCCATGTCCAGGAAAGTGAGCTGCGCCAACAGCTTCTCTACATCGGAGTCTTCCACGCCGATCCAAGCCTGATAGAAGCGGTAGGGACTCAAGGCCTCGGCGCTTAGCCAGAGGGTCTCGCCACCGGCTGTTTTGCCGTATTTGGAGCCATCGCTGCGTGCCAGCAACGGCCACGTCAACGCATGCGCGGAGCGACCCAGCTTGCGTCGGATCAAATCAATGCCGAGCACGATGTTGCCCCATTGATCGGAGCCGCCTACTTGCAACTCGCACCCAACGTGCTCCGCCAGCCACAAGTAGTCGTATGCCTGGAGCAACATGTAGCTGAACTCGGTGTAGGAGAGGCCATCACCTTCATCCAGACGATTGCGGACCGACTCCTTGCCGAGCATCAGCTGCACTGTGACGTGCTTGCCGACGTCTCGCAGAAAATCCAGCACACCAACACCAACTGTCCAGGCGCGATTGTCCAGCAACTGAGCCGAATAGGGACCCTCGTCGAAGTCCAGGAACTGGCGCAGTTGGGGAACGATGCCTTCAAGGTTGTGGGCCAAGGCCTCGTCGTCAAGCAGGTTGCGTTCGACTGAACGACCGCTGGGATCGCCCACCATGCCAGTTGCGCCGCCCGCTAACACAATCGGACGATGACCGCCACGCTGCAGTCGTCGCAGCGTCAGCAAGCCCATGAGATTGCCCACGTGAAGGCTCGCAGCGGTGGGGTCGAAGCCGCAATACACCGTGATCGCGTCTGCCTCCAAGCGCAGCGTCAGCGCCCGCCGATCCGTTGTTTGGTGGATCAGACCACGCGCGTCGAGGTCAGCCAGCACGTCCACTGCGACAGTCTGCCCGACGGCTCAACGCGATTGAACCGGTTACATGTCCAGCAGGCCGCCCGATCCGGCCAACATTAATCCGGCCAACACTGATCCGGCCAGCGCCGTCCTGCGGCCATTTGCGCCATCCTATGGCCAATTGCGCCTGCGGCCATTTGCGCCGGCGGCCAGTTGGCTTCCGGCTAGTTGCGAGGCGTCCAGCGAAAGAAGCGCAAAGCCACTAGCACACCGAAGGCTCCCCACCCCAAAATGACCAGCCAATGCCACGCTGGCATAGGTACACCTTCGCTGAACGGGTCGAACGTGCGTGCCAAGGCGTGAGCCAAGTGCTTGATGGGAAAAAAGTCGCCTAGCAGGCTCATCCAGCGCGGCACACCCTCCGTGTGGATGAACACGTCCGAGATGAAATACAGCGGCAACACGCACATGTTGGTGATCGCCGGGGCCGCCTGCTCGCTAGGACAGATGCAGGTGACTGCCAGCCCCAAAGCCGAGAACGCGACCGCACCCACCAGTATCGAGATACACAGACTCGGCAAAGCCGCTAGCTGAACCTCAACGTTATAACCGAGCCAGCCGATGAGGATCACCAGCGTCGTCATAAACGTTGTCAGCACCAGCGACGCGCCGAGCTGTCCACCCACGTAAACCCATGGCGGCAAGGGTGTCGCTCGCATGGCCTTGAGCACGCCGTTCTCACGCCTGATCACCGTGACTATGGCTGCGTTCATGAAGTTGGCCGAAACCAGCGCCAACGCCAATATCCCGGGCACATAGAAGGTTGCGAGACGGGCGCCGGTGGTGCCGAGGAGCTCGTTGCCAAACAGCGAGGTGAAGATCACCAAGAAGATCAGCGGCAAGATCACTGTGAAAAAAGTGGCTGCCGGGCTGCGCCGGAAGCTTAGCAGATTGAACGACACTTCGCTTCGCAACTGATGAACGCGTCTCACTCTTGGCTGCTTTCGCTGCCTCCGCTGCCTCCGCTGCCTGTCGAGACCAATCCCGTTGATGTAGGGCTCTTTGATGCGAGGCCCGTCAATGCGAGATACGTGTCCTCCAGCGTCGGCGGCACGACTGCAATTGAATCCAAACGCGTCTGTGCCGCGACAGCCTCTGCGAGCAGTGCCCGCACGACACCGTCAATGTCTCGAGTAGCGATAACTGGTCTTGTGGCTGGTCCTGTGGGACCTGCTGTTGTGTGCGCCTCGGCTGCGGCGCGGAGCGGCGATTCTGCCCTGCTGGCGGGCACGAGTAGGTCCTTTAGTTGTCCAGGCAGCGCCTCAGGGCTCAGTTCTGCTGCATCCCAGCTAATCTTCGTTTGAAGCGCTACCTGTTCGGCCAGTTCCGACGCAGTGCCGTCGGCCACGATGCAGCCCTGCGATATGACAACGATCCGATCCGCCAGATGGTCGGCTTCATCCATGTAGTGCGTGGTCAGTAACACAGTCACTCCCCACGACCGCAGACCACCGATCATCTGCCAAGCCTCGCGCCTCGCCGCGGGGTCAAAGCCGGTAGTGGGCTCATCCAAGAACACCAGCTCGGGATCGCCGACTAGCGCCAGCGCCACAGCCAACCGCTGTTGTTGGCCACCTGAGAGTCGCCGAGTCCGGGTGCTGGCGGCGTCAGCGAGGCCAACCAGTTCCAGCACTTGTGAGGTGGGACGAGGCGAGCGGTAGTACGCAGACCACATGGTCACGATTTCTGCGGCTGTGAAGTCGCCCTCGTGCTTGGCGCCTTGCAGCACCACGCCGATTCGTTCTCTCCAGGCTGCGGTGGCGTTCGCAGGATCGACACCTAGTACCTGCACGTCACCCGACGTTCGGGTGCGCAGGCCCTCAAGAATCTCAATCGTGGTTGTTTTGCCCGCGCCGTTCGGACCCAGGAAGGCGACCATCTCGCCCTTCGCAACCGTCAGATCAACCCCGGCTACGGCATCAAGTTGGCCGTAGCGCTTTCGGAGCTGTCTGACCTTGATTGCGGGGCGGGGGCCACCGCTCATCCGGCCTGACCGCCGATCGCCGCGCCCCGACTATTGGAAATGTGCTTGCTGGGATTGTGTTTACAGGGACTGTGTTTACTGGCGCCGGTACTACTGGGGCCGGTACTACTCGGGCCGGTACTACTGGGGGCGAGCACATCAGCGACAACATCGGTGTAGCGCTCGGGATGAAGAACTTGGGGGCGGACCGCGGCTACGTACAGCAAGACACCGAGCGGTCCGCTATAGAGGATCAGCCCGATCCAATGCCAGCGACGCTTGTTGACCGCATTGAATCGTTCGCGACCCAGCCTCAAGATGTCAACGATCCCAACCGCCATGATCAACGCAGCCAATGCGGCAGCGACGATCAACACAGTGCCAAAGCTCACTTGGTCACGCTACCGCTGCCAGCATTATCGCCCCAAGAACTGTGCTTTCAGATTCTCGACGTTCCCGGACGCTCTACTTCTTGCAACCAGGCCCCGCTGCGAGAGTCATGGCTACCAGACTGCCGATTTTCGAAGGCCACCTCCGAGACGGCCGGCAGATATAGCTCCGAGCACAGCCCTCATGCGCTCAGCGACGACACCATGTTGGATAGCTGAAACCCGGCACCCAAAAGGCCAGCGAAGACGAAGCCGAGCCCGGCTGCCCAGAACGTCCCATCAAACAACAGTCGGCCTCCTGCAGCGAAGATCGCTGTGATCGCCACCAGTTTCAACACCGGTCCGGGCACAAACATGATTGCGGCCCAGCTCACCACCGAACCGCATAGCAGCAGAGCGAGATTCTCAACCAATAGCACCGGACGCACAGCGTCACGGTACGCGGTCAGGTTGCGTAGTCGCCGCACGCGGTCACGGTTTGGCTTGACTATGGGCAGGTCACGGTGCGCGCGCTCATCGCTTGCTTACGTGCACGCTGGCAGCGTCGTACCAACGCCACGGTAGATCGGTACCGCGACTGATTCCAATGCGCGCCGCCTGCACTAGGTCTATTGGTGCCCAACCGTCTTCACGGATGAGTAGGCCGCCATTGGTCGTCACATCGCAGCCGTCGTGTGCGCCACCTATAGCCATGGCCTGAGTCAGCTTGGCAGGACCTGAGCACAAATCTGAACTTCCAGAGCGGCCCCTGCGAGCAGCCATCGAGCCCAGGCCACCGATCGGCTCAAGCGCCCGTAACAGCACTGCGTCACCAACGCCAGCCGATGCACACACAACGTTGGCACACCAGTGAATGCCATAGATCAGGTACACATACAGGCGGCCCGGTGGCCCGAACATGGAGGCGTTGCGAGCTGTCGGACCAGCGCGCGAGTGGGCCGCTGGATCACCGTCACCGCAATATGCCTCAACCTCCACGATGCGCCCAGCGACCGGCGAGCCGCTGTCATGTATGAGTACTTTGCCGATCAACTCAGGAGCAACCTCAGTTGCCGGGCGGTCGTAGAACGCTTGCGGCAAAGGGTCGCCTGTTGGAAGTCTCAACTGTCCTCGTTGGTGCTACGCGCGGTGCCACCGGCTGGTTGGGTAGCACCAGCCGCGGCTAGCGCCCCGTCGAGCCGTTTGAGCTGCACAGCCACAGCATCGGGACCGCCCGCTCCCGGTGTCGTACGGCTTAGGTGTGCAGCGCCGGGCTTGAGCAACTGGGCAGCGCGGGGGCCAAGGGCCGGATGCGCAGCCACAAGCTCCACCAAGTGACCCAACTGCGCAGCGGCGGGTGAACCGACTTCCGACTCAGTTTCGGCGGACGGTGACACAGCCGGTTCGGCTAGTGCTTGGCGCACGAGGCCCCCAACGAGGGTGTGCGCTTCGCGAAACGCCATGCCCTGCGCCACCAGCCACTCCGCCAGGTCCGTCGCAGCAGCGAATGGGTCATCTGCCGCCGCCGCCATGACATCGGCATTAAACCCAACGGACTGCATCAGTCCGTCGAACGCAGCGGTCACCAACCGCACAGTGTCCACCGCGTCAAACAGTGGCTCCTTGTCCTCTTGCAGGTCCTTGTTGTAGGCGAGAGGCAACCCCTTGAGTGTTGCCAGTAGACCGGCTAGGTGGCCGATGAGTCGGCCCGCTTTTCCACGAGCTAGCTCTGCGACATCTGGATTTTTCTTCTGCGGCATCATTGACGAACCAGTCGCGAATCCATCGTCAAGGCTCACGAACCCGAACTCGGTACTTGACCACAAGACCAGTTCTTCGCCGAGGCGAGACAGATGAATCCCCAACATCGCCAACGCGTACAGCGTGTCCGCAACGAAGTCGCGATCGCTGACGGCGTCCAGCGAGTTTTCAAAAGTCGCTGCGAAACCAAGCTCAGCAGCAGTCGCCGCCGGGTTTAGCGGCAGCGTTGAACCCGCCAACGCTCCGGCCCCAAGCGGGCACACATCCACACGGCGCCTGGCGTCTTTGAGACGTGCTACGTCTCGCAGTAGGGCCCATGCGTGCGCCGCTAGATGATGCGCTAGCCCCACTGGCTGGGCCTGCTGCAAGTGTGTGTAGCCGGGCAGTCGCACCCGCGCCGCATGTGCTTGGTGAGCCCGATTGGTGAGCGTGGTCGCCAAACCCAATACAAGCCCGGTGACCTCATCGATCGCTTTGCGGGTCCACAGGCGCAGATCGGTTGCCACCTGATCGTTGCGGCTACGACCTGTGTGCATCTTGGCCGCGGCTTCGCAGAGTTCGGTCGCGCGCCGTTCTACAGCAGTGTGAATGTCCTCATCTGAGGGCACCCAGGCCATCTGGCCATTTGAGATCTCGCGTTCCACCACCGCCAGCGCTGCCACGATGTCGTCTCGTTCTTTGTCTGAAAGCAAGCCGACATCGGCCAGCATCGACACGTGAGCTCGCGAGGCCTCGATGTCCTCCGCGAACATGCGCTGATCAAACGGCAGTGAGTCGTTGAGTCGTGCTACCGCGGCTGCGGGCGCGGCATCGAACCGGCCATGCCACAAGGTGGTGTGGCCGCTTGCGGGTCGTTGCGCGCTCACAGGTTCGCCAGTTGGCGGCAGCAATCTGCGACGGTTGCGCCGCCAAGTTCCTCGGCAGCTACGACGAAAAGCGTGTCGTCGCCAGCAACCGTGCCGACCACACCCTCAAGGTTGCTGCGGTCAATGGCTGAGGCCACCACGTGAGCTGATCCCGGCGGTGTGCGCAGCACCACCAGGTTGAGCGAAGAGCGAACCTCCAGCACCCAGTCGGAAAACACTCGCCGCAGTGTGCTGGATGGCAGCGTCTCGAATGCGTCAGTCTCAGGAACGGCATACACGGTGCGTCCGGCGGTACGCATCTTCGCGACGCCTAGCTCGTCCAGGTCACGGCAAACGGTGGCCTGGGCGACTTCCACTGAGCGTTCCGCCAGCAGAGTTCTCAACTGCGCCTGACTACCAATTTCGTGGTTTGCCAGCAACTCGCGAATGAGATGTTGTCGCTGCGCCTTGGTGCTCATGATGTTGCTTCGGCCAGCAACGTCAGCAGACCCCGAGCGACATGCATTCGGTTTTCGGCTTGCTGCCACACTTTGCTGGACGGCCCGTCGATGACTTCTGCTGTTACTTCCTGGCCTCGGTGCGCGGGCAGACAGTGCAAGAAGACCGCTCCGTGGGCTGCCTGCGACATCAGATCCGAGGTGACCTGATACGGGCCAAACGAAGCAATCCGTTCGGTGCGTTCTTCCTCTTGACCCATGGATGTCCATACATCGGTGCAGACCACCGATGCACCTTTGACGGCCTCGGCGGGGTCGTCGGTGACGGTGCATCCACCGCCAGCCGCATCGATTCGTTCGAGCGTCTCAGCGGCAGGGGCGTAACTTGTTGGCACTGCTAGCGAGCTCTCTATGCCGAGCATGGCGCAGCCGATTGCCAGCGAACGCCACACATTGTTGGCATCGCCGACAAAAGCCACCCGCCCGACGCGCTGCGAGCCGGTGCATTGGAAACCGATGCGCTGAAATCCGACGCGCTGGAATCCGATGCACTGGAAGATAGTGAGCAGGTCCGCCAGCGCTTGACAGGGATGAGCGTCGTCGGACAGCAGATTGACTACAGGTGCCGCATCGCACGCCGCCATCCGCTCAAGCTGGCGATGTCGAAAGACGCGGGCCGCAACAATCGCGTGATAGCAGGCCAGCGTACGCACGATGTCCTCGGCGGACTCGCGTGTGTCCATCCCGACCTCTTCAGGTCGGATGTATACGGGATGGCCGCCCAGTTGGGTGACAGCCAGCTCCATTGAGTTGCGTGTGCGGTTAGACGCCTTCTCGAACACCAGCGCAACTCCGCGGCCAGCCAATACGTCGGGCGCATCTGCTGCAGGGCGTGCCGATGCGTCAAGTACCCAGCGAAGTTCCTCAGCCGAGAGGTCGTCGACTTCCAGAAAGTGCCGCATCAGCGCTTGTGACCTGCGCTGGCTAGCACGTTCGCGAACAGCGCGAGCCCCTCGTCGATTTGCTCGCTTGTGACAACCAGCGGTGGCGCGAAACGCACGGCTGTTGGTGTGATGCCGTTGATCACCAGACCGGCTTCCAAGCACGCAGCCGCTACCTCGGGTCCGCTACGTCCGATTGCCTCGGTATCTAGTTCCGCAGCGATGAGCAGGCCGAGACCGCGCGTGTCAACTACGCCGTTGACACCCATCAACTTGCCTGCCAGCTCTTCGCCACGGGCCGCGGCTACTGCGGGCGCATCCATCGCTTCCATCGTGCGCAGCACCGCACGGGCCGCACTGGCGGCTAACGGCTGACCACCAAATGTTGTGGCGTGATCGCCGGGTTGAAACGCTTCGGCTACCTCACGGCGGGCCCAGACCGCGCCGATAGGAACGCCGTTACCGAGCGCTTTGGCCATCGTCACGATGTCTGGGCGTGCGGCACCGGTTGGGCCTCCGGACGGATCAAAGTGGTGGTGCCATGCGAACCAGCGGCCAGTACGCGCCAGACCAGTTTGAACTTCATCAAAGATCAGCACCAGGCCACGTTCGTCGCATATGCGACGCACCTGATGCAGGTATGCGCCATCGGCAACATTTACGCCACCTTCTCCTTGCACGACCTCTAGGAGAACAGCACAACAGCTTGGGTCCAGCGCTGCTTCTAGGGCGTCTGCGTCGTTGTAGGGCACGTGGCGAAAACCCTCTGGCAGTGGCTGGAACGTCTCGTGTTTTTCGGGCTGACCAGTGGCGTGCAGCGTCGCCAGGGTGCGCCCATGAAACGAACGCAGCGCGCTGACCACGACATGGCGGCCACGGCCGCCGAATTTGCGGGCCAGCTTGATGGCTCCTTCCAGCGACTCAGCACCACTGTTACAGAAGAACACTTGACCGCCACCACCCTGCAGGCGGTCAATGGTGCGGGCGACATCTACTTGGGGTTCGGTGCCATACAGGTTGGAGACGTGCAGCAGTGTTCGCGCCTGTTCGCTGAGTGCTTCAGCGATCGCGGGGTGGGAGTGTCCGAGGGACGTGACGGCCAGTCCAGCCAGGAAATCCAGGTAGCGCTTACCGTCACGGTCAAACAGCTCACAGCCGCTACCGCGCACGAACTCAACTTGCGGCGGCGCGTAGGTGGGCATAAGCGGACTCTCGTTGAGCTGTGCCTCGCGCACAGCAGCATCAGCGGTAGCGGCTCCATTGGAGGCCTTAGGAAGCGTTGTCTGAGTCATGAGGATGTGGCCTTGTTCTGGGCTCTTGGGCTTAGGGGTTCCGTTGGTGAATCTGGCGCTGCTGGGCTTTCGGCTAGTGGCTTGTGACCGCAGCGGCGGGGTGGTCCGGGGTGATCATCGTGCCGACGCCTTCATCAGTGAACAGCTCTATGAGCACAACGTGAGGCACGCGGCCGTCAAGTAAGTGAGCGCTGTTCACACCGTTGCACACAGCGTTGACGCACGCTTCGACCTTGGGGATCATTCCGCCGGCTACCTGCCCGCCGCTAAGCCTGCCAGCCAACGAGCGAGCAGATATTCGCCTCACCAGCGAACCGGGATCGTCAACATCGTCGAGTAACCCCACGACGTCTGTCAGGTACACAACCTTCTCGGCATCCAGGGCGGAGGCCACGGCTCCCGCGACAGTGTCTGCGTTGATGTTGTAGGCCTGCCCTTTAGTGTCGGCACCGATCGTGGAGATGACCGGGATCAGCCCTTCAGCCAGTAGGCGTTCCAGCAGGTCGGTGTTGACGTCGGTCACATCGCCCACGAAACCCAGTTCGGGATTGCGCGCCGTGGCAGTGATGACACGGCCATCTTCCCCGGAGATACCCACAGCCAGCGGTCCATGCACGTTGATCGCGCCCACGATGTCGCGGTTGACTTTGCCGACCAGCACCATGCGTGCGATGTCCAGAGTTTCGGCGTCAGTCACCCTCAACCCATCGCGAAACTCCGACGTTTTGCCGAGTCGCGCCATGAGCTCGCCGATCTGCGGCCCGCCGCCATGCACGACCACCGGTGCCAGACCGATCTGGCGCAACAGCACCATGTCGGCTGCGAAACCGTCAGTCAATGCAGTGTCGACCATTGCACTGCCACCGAACTTGACTACTACCACCTTGCCGCGCCAACGGCTGATGTACGGCAGCATCTCAACCAGCAGCTCAGCTCGCTCACGCGCATCGGCGCCTGCTGCGTTCATGGCATCAACCCAGCCGTCGGCAGGCCAGCGGTCTCTGGGAGACCCAGAGCCAGATTCGCGCACTGAACTGCTGCGCCTGACGCGCCCTTGACCAGATTGTCGATGGCGCTGAGCACCACCAACCAGCCGGTGCGTGGGTCCACTCGGGCACTGAGGTGGCAGGTATTCGCGCCAAGTGTTGCTTTGGTATGGGGAGCATCGCGATGCACCACCACAAAGGGTTCGTCCGCGTAGAAGGTCGCCAGCAACTCAAGTGCGTCTTCGGTTGTGAGCCCGTTGGTCGGCCTGGCGTAGCAGGTAGCCAGAATGCCGCGCACCATTGGTGCTAGATGAGGAGTGAACAATACTTGGCACCCGGTGACCTGTTCGATCTCGGGGGTATGGCGATGGTCCAGCAAGCCGTAGGCCACAAAATCCTCGTCGACAGCAGAGAAAGTCGTATTGGGTTTAGGAGCACGACCCGCACCACTGACTCCTGATGCCGCGTCAACTACCACTCCGCTAGTGGAGATGTGACCGCTGCGAGCGAATGGTGCCAACGCCAGGGCTGCCGCGGTGGGATAACACCCGGGGACAGCTACAGCCGACGCACCGCGCAGCGCTGCTCGACCGAGTTCGGGCAGTCCGTAGGGGATTTCGCCCAGCAGTTCCGGCATCGGATGCTCAACGCCGTACCACTGTGGGTATTGCGCCGCGTCCACCAAGCGAAAGTCTGAACCCAGATCAACCACGCAGCCCACCCGCTTGTACAAATCGGCGACGACTGGCGCGCTGGCCATATGCGGCAAACCCAAGAACACCAGATCCAGTCCGACAAAGCTCGCCGAGTCGTAAGCGCTGTAGCGGAGTTCGCCGTAGTCGGCAGCCAGACTCGGATACAGATCGCGAACGGCCGTGCCAGCCATAGTTTCGCCAGCTACCGCAACCACCTTCAATGACGGGTGCGATGCTGTAAGACGCATCAGTTCTGCGCCGGTGTAACCGGACGCGCCCACAATTCCGACGCGCACCCGCTCGGTGACTACTGAGTCCCTATTCGCTGGGTCTCTGTTTGCGCTGTCCCTGTTGGCAGTGTCCCGATTCGCAGTGTCCCTATTCGCCGTGTCAAGGCTCGGGGTTGAGCTGTCTTGTGCGTCCATGGCGGTGTGTCCATTTCTGCCATCGGCCCTTGTGCTGGCCTGTTTCTTGGTTGTGCAACTGAACAGAAGCGGTAGCTGAGTGCGAGCGGCAATCAAACACAAGCGTCGGCCGCGAGCCCGCAGGAATCAGGGCCGAGGCTCACGCTAGCAGGTTCGCAGCCAGTCTATGCATTCAAATGTAAAAATATTCGCAGTTGGGTCCGATTCGTAGCGTTCAGTCATGCAATACGCAGTCTTGTAATGCGCAGTGTTGAGCTGCACCTTGCTGAGCTGGTCCCGTGAGCGTGTTTCGCCAGTGTTGCCCCTGCGTTGCTGCCGGGTTGCTGCTGCGTTTCGGTTCCGGACAGTTATGCTCCTACCCGAAAGGGCCAACGACGTCCCTGCAAACGCTGAGCCCCACTCGCAGTACTCGCTCAATGGGAACTCACTCAGTGCTAGCTCCGCAGTGCTGCCTCCTCAGGGCTAGCTCCTTAGGGCTAGCTCCTCAGGCGGAGTAACTGAGAACACGGCACTACGCCAACGGGACGTCGCATATGCCAGCCAGAAACCCAGCAAGCAAACCGGCGGTTCGCACGGCTCCCTACAGCCAGCCGCCCGCTGCGCAAGGCCTTTATGACCCTGCATTTGAGCATGATTCGTGCGGCGTCGGCTTCGTGGCCGACATGTCCGGGGTGCCTAGTCGGGCCGTAGTTGATCAGGCACTGCAGTGTCTAACCAATTTGGACCATCGCAGCGCTACAGGCGCCGAGGCCAACGTCGGCGATGGAATCGGTATCACCATCGGCATACCCGATGCGTTCTTGCGCGAAGTGTGCGAATTTGAACTTCCGCCTTTCGGCCAGTACGCAGTCGGCACGGCATTCCTTCCACGCGCTGAGGTCAACGCGGCCGTCACATCCATCGAAACAATCATGTCCCAAGAGGGTCTGGCAGTACTGGGCTGGCGCGATGTGCCCACCGATCCGTCTTCACTGGGGAAGTTCGCCACCGATCCCATGCCTGTCTTTCGCATGTTGTTCGTGGCTGCGCCGCAGACTGAACGCCTCAGCGGGTTGGATCTGGAGCGGCGGGTCTACGTAGCTCGCAAACGCACTGAGCACGAGATTGACCCTGCCCCGTACTTCCCGTCGTTGTCGTGCCGAACACTCATCTACAAGGGAATGCTGACCTGCAGCCAGTTCGCAGAGTTTTTTCCCGACTTAAGGCACCCCCGAATGGCCTCAACTCTCGCCGTGCTGCACTCTCGTTTCAGCACCAACACCTTCCCGTCGTGGCCGCTCGCGCACCCCTACCGCATGCTCGCCCACAACGGCGAGATCAACACCGTGATGGGCAACCGCAACTGGATGCGAGCACGAGAAGGAACGCTGTGGAGTCCGCTGTTCGCTGACCCCGACGGGACCAACCGGCTAGAACGCACCTACCCCGTGTGTACACCCGGCGCATCGGACACCGCCAGCTTCGATGAGGTCCTGGAACTACTCCACCTAGGCGGGCGCAGCTTGCCCCACGCCGTGCTGATGATGATCCCAGAAGCCTGGGAGAACCATGCCCGCATGCCTCAGGACAAGCACGATTTCTATGAATTCCACGCCTCAATGATGGAACCGTGGGATGGCCCTGCTTGCATCGCATTCACCGACGGCACCGTCGTTGGAGCGGTGCTGGACCGCAACGGCTTGCGACCTGCGCGCTACTGGGAGACCTCCGACGGGCTCGTCGTAATGGCGTCCGAAGTTGGTGTCGCCGACATCGAGTCTGGCCGCGTAGTCCGCAAAGGTCGCTTGCAGCCAGGTCGGATGTTCTTGGTGGACACGTCGCAGGGCCGCATAGTCGGCGACGAGGAAATCAAGCACAGCCTGGTGACCGCAGCCCCCTATGGCGATTGGCTGGCCGAAGGGCTAGCCCACCTGGAAGACCTGCCACCACGATTTAGCCTGACACCGCAGCATTCTTCGGTAACGCTGCGACAGCGCAAGTTCGGTTACACCTCTGAGGAGCTTCGCATCCTCATTGCGCCAATGGCCCGCACAGGTATGGAACCAATCGGGTCAATGGGCACCGACACGCCCATTGCGGTGTTGTCGCAGCGACCGCGGCTGCTGTTCGACTACTTCAGCCAGTTGTTTGCGCAGGTCACTAATCCCCCGCTGGACGCAATCAGAGAAGAACTGGTCACATCCACCAAAGCCAAAATCGGCCCGGAAGCAAACCTGCTACAACCGGGACCCGCATCGTGTCGGCAGATCGTTCTCCCTTCTCCGATCCTGTCAAATGAGGACCTTGCCAAGATCCTGTACATCGATGAAGACCGTTTCATCAGCGAGAACCGCAGCACCAACGAAAAAGCCCCAGGCATCCACCCAAACATTCAGCAATATCAGCCTTTTGCGGTGGATGGGCTGTATCGGGTTGACGAGGGCGGCGTCGGCATGGAGCGAGCGATCGCTGATGTGTGCGCGCGGGTGGACGAGGCCATCGACGGCGGCGCCCGGATCGTTGTTTTGTCGGATCGCTACAGCGATGGACAGCTTGCGCCGATTCCCTCGCTGCTGCTTACTAGCGCGGTACATCATCACCTTGTGCGCAACAAGACCCGCACCATGGTGGGCTTGGTGACTGAGTGCGGCGACGCGCGCGAGGTGCATCACATGGCCTTGTTGCTGGGCTACGGAGCTAGCGCTGTCAACCCTTACTTGGCGTTTGAGTCCATTGACGACCTGGTGCGACGTGGCGTCATCACAGAAGTAGACGAGCGGGCTGCTAAGCGCAACTACATCAAGGCGTGTACCAAGGGTGTGCTGAAGGTGATGTCCAAAATGGGTATCTCGACAGTGGCCAGCTACACCGGAGCACAGGTTTTTGAAGCGGTAGGTCTAGGGACTGACCTCATAGACCGCTACTTCAGCGGCACCACCTCCAAACTGGACGGTGTCGGACTTGATGTGCTCGCCACAGAAGTTGGCGAACGCCACAAGTTCGCGTATCTCGACAACCCCACCGAAGTAGCGCACCGCGACCTGTGGCCGGGCGGCGAATACCAATGGCGGCGCGAGGGCGAGTACCACCTGTTCAACCCAGAGACCGTCTACAAGCTGCAGCACTCAACACGAGCTGGCCGCTATGAGATCTTCAAGGAATACTCACAACTCGTGGACGATCAGTCCACCGAGCTTGCGACCTTGCGTGGCCTGTTTGAACTGCGACCGGCCCCGGGCGGACCGATCCCAGTTGACCAGGTGGAGCCGGTTTCGGAAATCGTAAAGCGATTCTCAACCGGGGCGATGAGCTACGGCTCAATATCGGCCGAGGCCCACGAGACGTTGGCCATTGCCATGAACCGCATTGGCGGCAAGTCCAACACCGGCGAGGGTGGCGAGGACCCGCAACGTTACGTGGCCGACCCGAACGGCGATCTGCGACGTTCTGCCATCAAACAGGTTGCGTCGGGGCGCTTCGGTGTCACCTCCGAGTACTTGACCAACGCCGACGATCTACAGATCAAGATGGCCCAAGGCGCCAAGCCCGGTGAGGGCGGGCAGCTCCCAGGGCCGAAAGTGTGGCCGTGGATCGCCAAGACCCGCCATTCGACACCGGGCGTTGGACTCATCAGTCCGCCGCCCCACCACGACATCTACTCAATTGAGGATCTCAAGCAGCTCATTCACGATCTCAAGAACTCCAACCCCTCCGCACGAGTACACGTGAAACTGGTGGCCGAGGTGGGCGTGGGCACCGTTGCCGCTGGTGTGTCAAAAGCCAAAGCCGATGTGGTGTTGATCTCAGGACACGACGGAGGCACCGGCGCATCGCCCTTGACGTCGCTAAAGCACGCAGGCGCGCCTTGGGAGCTGGGTCTCGCTGAGACTCAGCAGACGCTGCTGTTGAACGGTCTGCGGGATCGCATCGTGGTGCAAACCGATGGGCAGCTAAAGACCGGCCGAGATGTGATGGTGGCGGCGCTGCTGGGGGCTGAGGAGTTCGGCTTCGCCACCGCACCGCTCGTCGTGTCGGGCTGCATCATGATGCGCGTCTGCCATCTAGATACCTGCCCGGTGGGCGTAGCAACTCAGAATCGTGAACTGCGCCAGCGCTTTAGTGGCCGGCCCGAGTTCGTTGTGAACTACTTTGAGTATGTTGCCCAGGAGGTACGAGAGTACCTAGCAGCTCTTGGCTTTCGGTCGCTGCGAGAGGCAGTCGGGCGGGTGGATCGCCTCGACACCACCGCAGCCGTTGCCCATTGGAAGGCGCACGGTCTGAATCTGTCACCCATCCTGGCAGAGCCCGAAACGCCCTGGCCTCAGGATCGCTACTGCTCACAGAGCCAGGATCATGGCCTAGAGCATGCTCTGGACCAGAAGCTGATTGAACTGGCCGCACCCGCACTCGAAAAGCGCGAGCTAGTGCGGGCGGAGCTGCCGATCAGCAACGTCAACCGGACTGTGGGCACCATGCTCGGCCACCGCGTCACATCCGCTCATGGCGGTGATGGTCTGGCAGACGACACGATTGATCTGCGGTTCAATGGGTCGGCCGGTCAGAGCTTCGGCGCTTTCGTTCCGAGCGGGTTGACGATGCGGCTGTACGGCGACGCCAACGACTATCTCGGCAAGGGCCTGTCGGGAGGGCGCCTAGTGGTGCGGCCTCCACATGACATCAACCCGGACTTTGTGGCTGAAGACAACGTCATTGCTGGCAACGTCATTTTGTACGGTGCTACTAGCGGTGAAGCGTTCATTCGAGGCACGGTCGGCGAGCGTTTTTGTGTGCGCAATTCCGGGGCAACCGCTGTGGTTGAGGGCGTAGGCGACCATGCTTGTGAGTACATGACCGGCGGCATGGTTGTCGTACTAGGACGAGTCGGACGCAATTTCGGCGCTGGCATGTCGGGAGGCTCAGCATTCGTGTACGACCCCGACGACGTTTTTTGGCGGCACCTCAATACCGAGATGGTCGAGCTGGAACAACAGCTAGACGAAGCCGACGCTGAGACTGTGAGATCGGTATTGCGCCAGCATCTGGTCGAAACCGAATCTGGCCTCGCCAGCAAAATCCTAAGCCGCTGGCACCGCGAGGTGCGTTGCTTCCGCAAGGTGATGCCAAAGGACTATCGGCGTGTGCTGGATGCGCGGTCGGCGGCGGCCGAGCTCGGCCAAGACCCCGACGAGGCAGTGATGGCGGCGGCCCATGGGTGATGTTCGCGGCTTCATGCGACATGGCCGGGAGCTGCCAGCGCGGCGCCCGGTGCCGGTGCGTCTGCGCGATTGGCGAGAGGTATATGAGCCCTTCGCCGACGAGGATTTACGGCTCCAAGCGAGCCGCTGCATGGACTGCGGCGTGCCGTTCTGCAATTCGGGCTGCCCGCTCGGGAACATCATCCCGGACTGGAACGATCTCGTTTATCGCGACCGCTGGCGCGACGCCATTGAACGACTGCACGCAACCAACAATTTTCCGGAGTTCACAGGACGGCTGTGCCCAGCGCCATGTGAAGGTGCGTGTGTTCTGGGCATCAACGCCGACCCGGTCACCATCAAGCAGGTGGAGGTAGCGATAATCGACAAGGCCTTCGAGATGGGTTGGGTAAGGCCCGAACTTCCAGCAGCTCTCACGGGTCGCGGCGTGGCCGTGGTGGGTTCGGGACCTGCTGGGTTGGCTGCGGCGCAGCAACTAACGCGAGCGGGTCACGACGTGACCGTGTTTGAGCGCGCCGACAGGCTCGGCGGTTTGCTGCGCTACGGCATTCCGGAGTTCAAGATGGAAAAGCGCCACATTGAGCGACGGCTCGACCAGATGAGCGCGGAGGGCACGAAGTTCCGCACTGGCGTGGATGTCGGCGTGGACATCGCAGTAGCAGATCTACAGTCCGATTTTGATGCCGTGGTGTTGGCAGGCGGTGCCACTAAGTGGCGTGATTTGCCGATACCGGGCCGCGAACTAAACGGCATACACCAGGCGATGGAGTACCTGCCGTGGGCCAACCGGGCTCAGGAGGGTGATCTCGACCAGGACGATGTGCCCATTAATGCGCACAACAAACATGTGGTGATAATCGGCGGTGGAGATACGGGTGCCGACTGTTTGGGTACCGCGCATCGCCAAGGCGCCGCCTCGGTACACCAGTTTGAGATCATGCCGCGGCCGCCCGACGAAAGGCCATCTGCTAACCCCTGGCCGCTGTATCCGATGGTCTATCGCGTTTCCTCGGCTCACGAGGAGGGCGGCGATCGGCTGTATTCAGTCAACACAGAGGAGTTCTTGGGCGATGGCGCGGGCAACGTGCGAGCGTTGCGGGCGCACGAGGTGATGTTCAGCGACGGTCGGTTCACCAAGGTGGAAGGCACAAACTTTGAGCTGGAGTGTCAGCTCGTGCTGTTGGCGATGGGTTTCGTAGGTCCACAAACGGATGGTTTGGTGACGCAACTGGGTGTGGAGGCCGATGAGCGTTCCAACGTTGCACGAGATGAGAGTTACCTCACCAGCGTTGATGGCGTGTGGGTGTGCGGCGACATGGGCCGCGGTCAAAGCCTCATCGTTTGGGCGATAGCCGAAGGTCGGGCATGTGCGGCAGCAGTCGATGAGGCACTGATGGGCTACAGCGCCCTGCCCCGCCCAGTAGCGCCATCAGACCGGCCGCTGAGCTAGTCGCTGTCGGTATGTCGGCAAATCGGCACCACTTCACGTCAGCAATAAGGGGCGAACACCGTGAGCACACAATTGTACACAATTGATGGCGAGCGTTTGTGGAGCACGCTGGCTGAGCTAGCCGAAATCGGCGCTACACCTGCGGGAGGTGTGGCACGGGTCGCGCTGACCGACGAGGACCGAGCGGGGCGTGACCAGTTCGTGTCCTGGGTACGAGAGCTGGGCTGCTCTGTCTATGTAGATCAGATGGGCAACCTGTTCGCGCGCCGCGAGGGCACCGATCCCGAGCGCTTACCCGTAGTCATCGGCAGCCATCTAGATAGCCAGCCCACCGGCGGCCGCTACGACGGCGCCTATGGCGTCATGGTCGGTCTGGAAGTGCTGCGCGTACTACACGACAACCAAGTAAGCACCGCTGCACCTGTTGAGGTCGTGTCATGGACCAACGAGGAAGGAGCACGCTTCCCACCAGCGATGATCGGTTCCGGCGTATATGCGGGGGCGTTCAGCTTGGCCGAAGGCTTGGCGGCTGCCGGAGTGGACGGCACCACGCTGGGTGGCGAGCTGCAGCGCATCGGTTACGCGGGAACCGAGCCATGTGGAGCCGCTGACGGTGCCGGTCGCCGCCCAATCGGGTGCTACATAGAGCCTCACATTGAGCAGGGGCCCATTCTGGATGCGGCCGGAGTAACGCTGGGAACGGTCACCGGGGTGCAAGGCATCCGCTGGTACGACGTGCTCATTGAGGGCCAATCGGCACATGCTGGCAGCACCCCAATGGAGCATCGCAGCGATGCAATGTTGGCCGCAGCGCAGCTCGTGTGCGAGGCCGACGAGATAGCCGCTCGTCGAGCACCCGAGGGGCGCGCCACTGTGGGCACCCTCGTGATGGGTGCCGGTTCGCGCAACACGGTGGCCGGTTCGGTATCGCTGACCGTTGACTTGCGGCATCCCGATGCCCAGGCACTAGAAGCGATGCACCACGAGCTGCTGGACTTCGCGCAGGGTCCATCATTCGGCCCCCAATCCCTCGGCGCAGGGAACGATGCCGCCCGGGGTGGTGGTCGAACGCTCCCCCGCCCGCAGATCGAGCCCATCTGGTACTCACCGCCAATCGTGTTCGATCAGGCCGTTGTTGCGGCTGTGCGCGCAGGCGCGGTAGCGGCCGGTTTCGAGCCGATGGACATCACCTCAGGAGCAGGCCACGACGCCTGCTACGTATCCAAAGTCGCCCCAGCCGGAATGCTGTTCATTCCCTGCGCCGACGGACTATCCCACAACGAAGCAGAATCCATACTGCCAGAGCACGCCACAGCCGGAGCCCAAGCCACCCTAAACGCAACACTAACCCTGGCCACCTAGCAGCCCACCAGCAACGCAGCACCAGGCGAAATCGGCGCACGTCTAAGGCTTGGCGAAGGCGATGCCAACCAGCTCAGCTACTTCAATACGCTGGCAGACAGGCTCGCCGATGAGGACCTCGCCATCAACGCCGCGACCCCCAACGAACGGACCGAGCTGTATCGTTCATTGACATCCATCACGAAGGAGGAGCCAGCCACATGAACTTCCTGATCGTGTATGACCGCAAGAACGCCACACAGATCTCGATCCAAGAAATCGAGGACGACATCGAGGCCATTGAGGCCTACAACGCCGCCGAGGCTGAGCATTTTGATACCCCCCATATCGACACCGTGCTGCTCGGCGCCGACTCCCTTGACACGATCAAGCTGACCCATGCCAGCTACTTCGTTGAAGGCCACCACTCGGCCGAGGAGCTGATCAGCATGCTGCTCGCAGACCTCGACCAGCGCGGCGCCTTTGCTCCCAGCGCCGCTTGAGCATCAAGAACATCTGCGACGCTCTGAGTATAGGCGATCCGGGCTGAAGCTCTACACAAACTAGGCGAAGCGATGAGCGAAGCCAACAAGGCCAGGAACGCTCAGACTTCGGCGGAAAGCGCCGGAAACCCTTATGCATGTTGGGATGCTGCGGTCATCGGCGGCAAAGATCGCGATAGCCAGGACAAATCTCGAAGCGATAGGCACTTCAGGATTGCTCGGGCGGACTGCTCCATGGCTGTCCATGCTGGTTGCTCGGCTACTTCGCCCTGCCAGCCCATCTGGGCCGTGCAATGCGTAAGGTGCGGGTCGACGTCCGGCAACGGTTCGGCGGGCATCGCAACAATCATCGCCCTAGTGGTGTAGCGCCAGCCGCGAGCGATCTCAACTGGGGGCGCTGCGGGCCACACCCGCAACTAGAACTTCTCAACGGTGTGGTCGTCTGGTGAAGCCCAGCAAGGGTGCGGGGCATCCGCTGGTACGACGTGCTCATAGAGGGCCAATCAGCACATGCGGGCAGCACCCCAATGGAGTATCGCAGCGATGCAATGTTGGCCGCAACGAGACTGGTGTGCGAGGCCGACGAGATAGCCACTCGTCGAGCACCCGAGGGGCGCGCCACTGTGGGCACCCTCGCGACGGGCGCCGGTTTGCGCAACACAGTGGCGGGTTCGGTATCACTGACCGTCGACTTACGGCATCCAGACGCCCACGAGCTGGAAGCAATGCACCACGAGCTGCTGGACTTCGCGCAGGGACCAGCGTTCGGCCCCCAATCCCACGGCGCAGGGAACGATGCCGCCCCGGCGCATGGCCGAACGCTCCCGCGCCCACAGATCAAGCCCATCTGGTACTCACCGCCAATCGTGTTCGATCAGGCCGTTGTTGCGGCTGTGCGCGCAGGCGCGGTAGCGGCCGGTTTCAAGCCGATGGACATCACCTCAGGAGCAGGCCACGACGCCTGCTACGTATCCAAAGTCGCCCCAACGGGAATGCTGTTCATTCCCTGCGCCGACGGACTATCCCACAACGAAGCAGAATCCATACTGCCAGAACACGCAACAGCAGGAGCCGAAGCCACCCCAAGAACAACACTAACCCTGGCCAGCTAGGTGACCTTTAGGGTTGAGCGGCTGTCGGCGCTATCAGACGGCGGTCGGGACCGCGAGTTGCTCCTCTAGACGGCCCACGCGCGCCGTGAGGTCCTGCACATCACGCTGAAGGAGGCTCACATCCCTTTTTATGTCTGCGACATCGCACTGGAGAGTGTCCATGCGGGCCGATTGCGCTGTGAGATGTGTGTCCACGTGGGCAGTCAGCCGCCCAATCTCAGCACCCATATCTGAGCGCAGTTGGCCGTTATCGGCACGGAACTCAGCACGAAGCTCACCGACTTCGGCACGGAACTCAGCACGAAGCGCACCGATTTCACCACGAATCTGACCGAGCTCGCCACGAAACTCGGCACGGAGCTCACCGATTTCACCACGAATCTGACCGATTTCGCCGCGAATCTGACCGAGCTCGCCACGAAACTCGGCACGGAGCTCACCGATTTCACCGCGAACGTCGGCGCGCAGACCTTCAAAGGCACTGGTGGTGCTGTCGCGCAGAGCCTCTATTGCCTTGGTGCTGGCGCGACCCTGCGAAAGCACTGCGAACAAAGCGATAAAGACTGCCACCACCGCGACCATTGCCACCGCTATAGCGATTGTCGTGCCGTCGGCTACGTCCATGCGTCGAGCCTTCTGTAAGGGACCTTGCGCTAGGTAGCTGGTTTTGACACTTCGGCCAGGTCTCGCAGCGATAGGCACTTCAGGATTGCTCGGGCGGACTGCTCCATGGCGGTCCATGCTGGTTGCTCGGCTACCTCGCCCTGCCAACCCATCTGGGCCATGCGATGCGTCAGCCGCACGTCGCCTGCGCCTACATCAGCACGCGCAATCCAGCCCGTGGCCGCTTGAGTGTTGCGTACCGCCGATCGCCTTGTATCGGTCCACAGCCGTGGGTCGACATCCGGCAGCGGTTCGGCGGGCACAGCAACAATCATCGCTCTGGCGGTATCGCGCCAACCGCGGGCGATCTCTACCGGCACCGCTGCGGGCCACACCCGCAACAGGAACTGCTCGACGGTGCGGTCGTCTGGTGAGGCGCCCTCTACGACGCTGATATCGACCTTGCTCAGTGCGGCGGCTGCCGCGGTCGTGCCCCACACATCGGGGTGAGGAGGGGCCAGGCGCTGACGCAGCTCTGCGACTGTCCCAGCACCCTCAGTGCTGGTCACCCACGAGATGAAGTCACTACGGGCCCGCGCTCGGAACATCGGCAAAGCGAAAACGTCGGCCCACCACTGCACCGGCTGCAAGAGGTGCGCCATGCGAGGGTCATACTCTTCCCAGTTGCGGGCGTGCTCTTCCGACCGGAAGAGATTCATGCCCTCTCAGCGAAATGGCCGAGTCGCAGCGTCGCCTCCCACCATGCTGCGCGTGTAGCCGACCATCGTGGGCGGATTGACCGAGAGAATCTCGTCGTCTCGCATCACGATTTGCAAAGGCTCGCCGCCAAGCAGACACGGTGCATCAACCGTCACCGTTCGACCGGGAAACAGCCAACGACACGCCAGCGCTTCAAACCCACACTGGGCAAACCAGCGCTGCTTGCCATCAACGCTCACCCTGTACTGGGTGGGCTGATTGTTGAACGGCGGGAATGATGCGATGTAGTCAGTGCCAGGGTGGAGCCAACCCGGTGTGAGTTCCATGATCCGCGTCACTATCGCTTTGGCCCGCGCGGGCGTTACAGCGAGCGTGCGAGCTAGTTCCGCATAGTGGGGAGCCACTCCGCTGGACACGACCTGGCCCATGATTGCCGTATATGCGGCATCAAGTTCCGATAACGGAAGCTGTTCGGGATCTGCTGCGTCTGCTGCCACCACGCCGAAACCCTAGATGAGCACGCAGCTACCCGCAGACCGCGGCACAGCCCGCCGCTAACCAAGGCCATGTGCCCACAAGCCCACGGGTAGCTTGACGGGCGTGCCAGCCGACACGCCGACCAACGAGGAGTTGACCGCGGAGCGTTTCAGTTCGTTGATGGAAGTCATACGGCTGCGCCGATCGGTTCGCAGCTTTGAGCCTCCGTCCGAACCGCTGCCTCGTGAAGTGCTGCGCGACATATGCGAGGCCGGTCGGTGGGCTCCGTCGGGTGCCAACACGCAACCATGGCACTTCGTCATCGCGTCAGAGCGAGACGATGTGCTTGCTGTGGCAGAAGTGTTTGTGCGACAAGCCGACCGATTGGTTGAGCACTGTCGAGGCTTCCCGCATGTCCACAAGAAACACTGGTTGCACAACTCGCTGGCGATCGTGATGCTGTTCTGCGACCCCCGATGGGTGGCCTCATACCCGATTAGCGACCACCCTCGTTGGCGCGACGAGTACGCAGCCAACAACGAGAAGATCCTGCTGGCATCAATCGGAGCTGCGGCGCAAAATATGCACCTGGCGGCCGCTGCATACGGCTTGACGACGGCCTGGCTGAGCGGTGGCGGTGAGGACACGACAGCTCGCGAACTGCGGGATCTGCTAGACGTGCCAGAGCCTTTAGTGCCGATCGCCACCATTCCCATCGGATGGCCACATCGGCGCGCCGAGTCGCGCTACCGCCATCAACTTGAGCGGCTCATCCACTGGGGGCGTTGGGACCCCGAACGCACCCCAACAGAAGATGCCGTTAGCACCTACGTAAGCGGAGTCCGCCGCAAAGCGATGTACGGTGCCAGCGAGACACTTGAAACCGGGACACTCAAGACCGGGACACCTGAGACCGGCACACCTGAGACTGGGCGCTGAAGACCTAGCAGCACCGGGCCATCAGGCGCGCTGCGCCTACGGCAACCGAGTTGGCGCCTGTATCTCCTGATTCATCAACTACATCATGAAGCGGCTGGCTGTGGCGCTGGCCAGCCACATTTCGATGTCGCGGATGGCTTGAGTCATAGCTTGGCCGATTAGGTCCAGCTTGCGTACTTGCTCAATACGCGGGGCGGCCTGCTCCAGTTCGGTTTTGGACAGCAGCTCGCCGAAGATGCCGCACGCATCAGCTAACGCGATGATCACGATGTCACGCGGGCTGGGGATTTCATCGCTGAACAGCACCCCCATGATGCGCAACTTCACTTCGCGTTCGGCCTTGCCGTCAATCATCGGATAGCGGCGAGACCGGAACACCCACAGATGACGATCGTCCTTGCGCTCAAGAATCCCTGCGTCTACCAGACGGGCGAAGGCCTCTTCACGGATGGCCTGAGCTCGTGAGGCCACGAGCTCCAACCAATAACGCGCGTCGCCCTCGCCCTGCTGCTCCGTGATTTGGGCCAAGGTGGGATCAAGTAGACCGTCACCAATCGGTGTTGAGTCAATGAGCATGAGATTGTCAAGGTCGGTATCGATCCGGTTCTCCATCGCCAGATCCATGAGCACGGCACCTGCGATGACCCGGTCAAGCGTGCGCTCCGGCACATGCACGAGCTTGCCGTCGTCGTCTCGCAGCAGTAGGAGCAGGATTTCCTCGGCGAATCTCAGCATGGCTCCCATCCAACCCTTCCCACGCGGGCCCAAGTAGCACTCGCGCAGCGTTTGCTTAAGCTCAGCGTAGTTGCCCGTAGCTCAATCTGGCAGCCGCAGCACTCCTGCTTTGACGTGTTCAGGTTTCCATTCCGGCTCACATACTCAGATACCGGGATCGGCTGCTCCGCTCACGTGTAGTTGCCCTACTCAACTATCACCTCAATCAGTTCAGCGTGGGCTAGGCCAATGTCAAAGTCCGGGCCGATCGGATGCTCAATTGCGATGCGGTAGGGCCCGCCGGGGCCATAGCGCTCGCATTCGGCATCGGGTATTGGCGCCATACACGGTGTCATATCGGTGATGGAACGGACCCTGCCGTCAGCGGTCACGAATATGATTCGCAGCGCCAACGGCGTGTTGCGCATCCAAAAATTGCCGGTGGTGTCCTGGTCATAGATGAATGCCATCGCGGCGTAGCCGCCGAGCGCTGTGAAGTCGTTTACTCCCATGAGTCCACGCCGACGCGCCTCAGGCGAATCGGCTACGAGGACCGGCCACCAATCGGTGCCGCTCGGTCCCCTCACGCTCAACAAACCCTCACGAAATGGGCTAGGCGGCGAAGCTGCTGCCAACACCTCGCGGGCCGAGGCCAGCGGATCTGGCTCTACTCGCGTGTCCGCAACGGCGTCGGTATGAGACGGCGCAACCGCATCGGTCGGCTCGGGCGCGGCCACTTCGGTTGAAGACGGCGCAATAACTTCCGTCTGCGAAGGTTCAACGATTTCGGTTCTTTGAGGCGGCACCGTTTCGGCTGACAATGGTTCGGTTGGCAATGGCGCCAGGGCATCGGGTTGAGACGGCGCGACAGCCGCGGCTTGCGATAGCGGCACAGCTTCGGATTGAGACGGGGGCACAGAATCGACTGCTGGCGCGCCCTGCGTGGTCGTCTGCGCTTCGTTCGCGGAGCAGCCCGCAAGCACCAGCGCCACTGCCACACATGACGCAACTATGCGATGCACTGCCAGCCTCAGCACTGAAGCTCGGCTCATGAAGAGCTTCCGCTTGCTCCTGAAGCCGTTTTGTTGTCTTCGGGCTTCTCCTCAAAGTCGCTCGATGTGAGTGGGCGAAACAGCACATCAACAGCGGTCCACAGCGTCCTAGAGAACGGGTCAAACAGCACCGGTGAGAGAATCCCAACTGGCAGCGCAACCTTCAACAGCGCAGCCAGCTCGGCATCTGACCCAGCAATGAGCATCGTGATCACAACCGAGAGCAGCACTGCGGCTGCACTGGCCACAGTGTTGAGCGCTACCGCCCCCAGCCAGTGACCCTCAATGCGTTCGAAGCGCAGCCCACAACTTGGGCACCGCTCACGAATGCCGAACGCTGCCATCTTGAACAGGCCACGCCCGCCGCACGCCGGACATGCCAACGTCAAACCGCGAAACAGCATGCGCACAGCGCAGTTTGCCTTGAAGGTTGGTCCCCGCAAGACCTCAACAAGAGCAGGGCGCGGTGGAATTGGCCCGACTACATGATGAGATTGACACCGTGAACGCTCCGACTACGACAGCACCCATAAGACCTCAACAGACTGCAACGCGATCGGTAGACGACGAAGGAGCAGTGCCTTTCGCTGATTTTGCGATCGGCGAGTTTGCCGACCTGGTGGCAATGAGCCGAGAGCTCAGCCACACTGGTGACTGGATCGTTCAAACACCGTTTGGGTTGTTCGTTCACGGCTATGACCAGGCCCGCTCGATCTTGCGAGACCCAACATGGATATCGCTGCTTGCGGGGATCGCGATGCTGGACGGCTCAAGTGAGATGGCGGTGAACTTCAACGCACTCATGTCGCGGGCAAGCCAAGAGGCGCCTGTTCGCCCCGGCAGCGAGGCCATGCGTGCCAGGCCAAACGTGTTGTCACTGGAGGGTGAAGACCACCGCCGCCTCAGGAGACTCTTTGGGCGCTCGTTTACCCCGGCAGCAGCGGACCGGTTGCGACCATTCATGGCATCGCACGCTGGCAGGCTGATTGACGAGATGGTGTCGGCCGGTGGCGGCGAGGTTGTCTCTGAGTTGTGTGACCCATATCCCGTACCTGTTATCTGCCGTTTGCTGGGCGTGGTGGACGACGACTGGGGCCAGTTCGCTCATTGGGCTGAGACCATCTTCGGACTGTTTGACGGCGACGCGGAGGCTGTGGTTGCCAAGCTCGGCGACATCGCCGTAGCGCAGTCCGAGCTTGGCGCGTACGTGGAAGACTTGATTGCCCGGCGCCGACGCGAACCCGCCGATGACCTGCTTACAGAACTGATCTCGGTGAGCGAAGAGGGTGACAAGCTGAGCCCCGATGAGTTAATCGGCATGGTTGAAGCTTTGCTAATAGCCGGAACCGACACCACTCGCAACCAACTCGGTGCCCTGCTTGCAGTGCTAGCCGACCGCCCTGAGCACTACGCAACGTTGCGAGCCCACCCCGACCGTATCCCGGCCTACGTCGAAGAATCGCTGCGCTACATAGGCGCGGTGCGCACAGCGGCGCGTGTCGCCACTACCGATGTAGTCGTGAACGGTCTGGAGTTCCCGGCTGGCACCGTCGTCATGATCGGCTTGCACGCCGCCAGCTTGGAAGGAGGCTGCCCCGTCCACACCCAGCCACAGACTGGTGCTACGACCGATGCGGTGCAAACCGCGGCTGTGGCCAATGGCATTGGGGAGGCTGGCACCAGAGACGCTGACAATAGGGGCGCTGGCAATGGAAAAACAGGCAATGGGAAGTCAAACGGGGAACTGCGCTCCGTGGATCCCTACGAGTTCAATCCAACCGCTTCCCGCGAGCATCCGCACCTAGGTTTTGGTAGCGGCGCGCATCACTGTCTAGGTGCCTTTTTGGCACGGGCAGAGCTACAGGAAGCGCTGCGCGCCTTCATTGAGCGGGTCGAGCACTTTGAGCTTGACGAACCGGTTCAGTGGAAGCCGCTCTCGATGGGCATTTGGGGTCCCTCGCATATGCGTTTGCGCCTCAACGCCCCGCTGCGCAACACACGCGTGGACGCAGGCACCTTGCCGCCCCCAGATACCCACACAGAACTCGGAACCTCAGCGCACGAAGATCGCTATCTCGCTGAAGTGGCGCCGCTCCGCCGCACCATCGCAGCAAGCGTGCCCGAGCTGGTGGAACGTCCACGCTTCCCTCCGCTGGGCAGGCTCGCGGTCACCGCTGCGCGCATCGGCTGGGCGGTATATGCGGGGCGGCTACTGGACCGGCGTCTAGACCCCGAACAACGTAGAGCGAAGACCTACCGCCGGCTGCGCCAAGCAGCCACAAGACTCGGCCCCGCCTACATCAAATTGGCTCAACTGATAGCCGCTGGCGAAGGTGTGTTCCCCGATGCGCTCGTGGCGGAGTGTCGACTGTGCCGAGATCAAGTGCCAGCCGCGCCGTGGAAGGCGATTCGCGAGATCGTCGAAACCGAACTAGGTCCGCTCGACGAACGGTTCGCAGAATTCGAATCGGAAGCAACCGCCGCCGCCTCCATCGCCCAGGTACATAACGCACAACTAGCTGACGGCTCCCGTGTAGTGGTCAAAGTGCAGCGGCCTCACATCCGCAGACGCGTTGAACGAGATCTGGCTGTACTGGCATGGGTTGCACCGAAGTTGGTTGGCCGTATACCGATCACCGCGTTGGCAAATCCGCCAGCCTTGGTGGAGCTCTTCGCGGAGACCATCAGCGAAGAGTTGGACTTTCGGGTTGAGGTGGCGAATCTCTTTGAGGTGCGTCGGGCGCTACGTGCCACCACCAATGGCCGCTGGCGAGTGCCCGAACCGCTGCTGGACGGCGTAACCGAGCGAGTAATCGTGATGAGTCGCGTACCAGGAAGGCCGCTCAGCGAACTGCGGTCCGAAGATTTGGCGGAGGGTGAAGCGGCCGCGATATTTCGCCAGATGAATGATGCGCTGCTGCACGGTGCGTGCATGTCCGGTGTATTCCACGGCGATTTCCACGCTGGCAACGTCTTCATAGACACTGATGGATCGCCACCAGGCCAGCCGCCAGCCATTGGATTGGTGGACTTCGGTATCACGGGACGGCTTGAAGGCCCCAAGCGGGTTGCCTTTCTGCGCTATGTGGTCGGTTTGCTAACGGGCGACCTGCAATCGCAGATCGCGGGCATGATCGAACTTGGCGCGTTCGGACCCGGCAGCAACCCTCAGCGTGTGATTCAAGACCTGCGCCTAGATCGGCCAGATTTCGACCCGCTTGAGCTCAACGAGGACGAGTTCACCGCCGAGTTCAGGGCACTCATTTCGGGACTGCTCGCAAACGGCGCACGCATTCCCAAAGAACTGATGCTGTTCATCAAGAACTTCGCCTATCTGTGCTCGGTGATTGGCGAACTGGAACCCGAGATGGAAGTGCTGGCACAGTTTGAGCGAATCGCCTCTTCGTTCTTCGCACGCAACGGAGTACGGATGGCCACTGAGATAGGTTTCTCACCCGCCCCCGACGACGTAGATGAGCGCATCATCCGCCAGGCGATGGGCATTTCTCCCAAGCACGAGCGAGTCACGTGGCGGCTCATCCGCGGCAGGCGCGAACGCCTCACCTCCCGGGTGAGCAACCCTGCTGACTAGGGGGTTGTCGTTGACAGTCGAAAGCGGACCGCCGGACACGATGCGGCCACTGGTTGCTGTGGAGCCCGACTGCTGGAGGCGCCCAGCGCTAATCGAGGCCGTTGAGCGAGGCGGAGGCACGTTCAGCACACCTGAGAGGGCATCGGCTCTCGTGTGGGCTGAACCCACCCAAGCGCACCTGATAGGCGGATTGGTTGATGCCAATCCAGGCATCAAATGGGTTCAGCTTCCATACGCAGGAATCGAGCCTGTGGTTGACATAGTGACCGCGCGCCCAGAAATCGAGTGGTACTGCGGCAAGGGCGTATATGCAGAACCTGTCGCCGAGCATGCGCTCATGCTTATGTTGGCCGGGCTGCGCGGCATGGCCACCTACGCACGTTCGCAGCGCTGGAGTGCGCCCGAAGGACACAACCTGCTCGGCGCTTCAGTGACAATTCTCGGCGGCGGTGGCATCACCGAGTCGCTTCTGCGCCTGCTTGCACCGTTCGGCTGCCGTGTGACCGTCGTGCGCAATCGGCCACAGCCGATGAACGGCGCCGCTCACGTGGTCGGACCCAGCGCGCTGGCGGACGTTCTAGCAACCACCGACGTGTTGGCGCTGGCCTTGGCGCTCACACCCGAGACGGCTGGGATAGTCGGCGCAACCGAACTGGAGGCACTGCCGCGCCACGCCTGGGTTGTGAACGTGGCACGCGGCGGCCACATAGTCACCGACGATTTGGTGGCGGTTCTGCGCGCGGGTCAGATTGGCGGAGCAGCGTTGGATGTCACCGATCCTGAACCGCTGCCTGGCGGCCATCCGCTGTGGACGATGCCCAACTGCCTAATCACGCCGCACATAGCCAACACTCCCGAGATGGGTTTGGCGCTACTAGCGGACCGAGTGACCATCAATGTGGCTCACAAGGTCGCTGGCGAACCCCTGATTGGTCCGGTGTTCCTTGAGCTGGGCTACTAGGTGGGCTGCTGGCTGGGTTATGGATTTCGCGGGTCCGTATCGGCGCTGCGTCGGAGTTCGGCGTGGTGGTTTTGCTCCACCACATCTATGCAGCGCTGACGGATCTGTGCGACTTGGCCGTCTGTCAGGGTGCAGTCGTCTGCTTGCAGCCGCAGGCGGAACGCCAGCGAGCGCGTGCCGGGCTCAATTTGGTCGCCTCGATAGACATCAAACAGCTCAACTGATCGCACTTCGGGGCTGCCTGCTGCTAGCAGCGTTTCACTAACCAGAGACGCCTGAACGTGATCTGGCACGGTGAACGCCAGATCAATGTCGCTGGACGGGTAGGTCGAGACCAACCTATAGGGCCGATCGGCGCCGTCTAATGCTGCCGCGAACAGTGGTGCCAGGTTGACCTCAAGCCAAGCGCAGCGCTGCGCGAGACCGTGGAGTTCACACACCGCTGGGTCGATCTCTCCAACCACACCGATTGCTTGGTCACCAACCATTACCCGCGCAGCGCGCACGGGATGCATGCCAGGCAGGTCACGTTCATTGTTGAGCGAAGCGTCCAAACCGTAAGTAGTTGCGATGAGCCTCCACAAGTCCACGGCTGCCCTCACGCCCTGAGCGGCCCAAATGGCTCCAAGCTGCTCTATTTCTACTGGCAATACAGCATCTACTGGCAACACCGCTTCCTCTGGCAACACAGCATCTACTCGCAACGTGGCGCCGTTCTCATTGAGGGAAGGTGGCGCGAACACGACGCCCATCTCAAATAGCGACACAGTCTCGTTGCGGTGGGAGGCGTTGTATTCGGCTGCGGCGAGCAGACCCGGCAGCAGCGACGGTCGCAGCACTGACTCTTCGGCAGCAAGCGGATTCAGCAACCGGATCGGCTCGGCATCTTTCGCGCCAGCACGACCCTCAATACCGGCACGACGCAGCGAATCGGGGGCCAGAAACGGGTTGGGCATGGCTTCGCACAAGCCAGCGCCGACCAGCACGCGACGTAGATCGCGGCGAAGACGCTGTTGAGCGGTTAATCGGCCCGGTTCGGGTGAACGCGGGACAGTACGTCCGAGCTTTCCATACCCGTAGTGGCGGGCAACTTCTTCGGCTACATCGGTCTCACTTACTACATCGGGCCGGAAGCTGGGAATTGTCACATCTAGCTCGCCACCCAGAGTCTCAGAGTCGTCGTGACTCACCTCGCAGCGAAGCCCAGTTGGGTCCAGCAGATGACGCAGCGCGTCTGGGGAAAATGGGCGCCCCAGCAGGTGGCTCATGCGAGCCGCACGGACGCGGACTTGAGTGACCGGAGGCAGTTCGCCTCGGCCATCCAATCGACCGCGACATACCGATACGCCTCCGGGCGTGATGGCATATAAAAGTTCACAAAATCGGTCCAGAGCGATCGGTACAAGCTGGTGGTCGGCACCGCGCTCAAAGCGCATTGAGGCTTCCGACCGCAGTCCCAGACGTTGAGAGGTGCGGGTGACCGACAGGCGATCCCACCATGCCAGCTCCAACAACACCTCTGAGGTGTGGTCGCTGATCTCCGTGGACTCGCCGCCCATCACGCCTGCGATGCCGATTGGCTGGTCATCCCGGTCGACGATGAGGCCGTCGCCGGGATGCATATGGCGTTCAACGCCATCGAGTGTCACGAGTTGCTCGTTGCCGGAGCTTCGGCGGGTCGCCAGATGCCCGCCGGGAACGCGTGCCAGGTCATAGGTGTGGTTCGGAGTGCCCAGCTCCAACATCACATAGTTGGAGACATCCACCACCGAGTTGATTGGGCGCATGCCGCACAGACTGAGCCGCGCCTGCATCCACAGAGGCGACTGACCGACGGATACTTGCTGGATGGCACGAACGCCGAACCTGCCGCACAGATCAGGGTCGATGATCTCCACTGATGCAATGGTTGAAACGTCCTCGCCAGTTTCGCTGACGGTCGGGTTGGGGATCGCAAAGGGCACACCAACTCGTGCGGCCAGGTCGCGTGCGACACCTGCAACCGACATAGCGTCGGGCCGGTTCGGATTCACTTCCAGGTCATAGACAACGTCACCGGCTAGACCAAGCTGAGACATGAGCGGAGCGCCGAGCTGCATGTCAGCGGGCAGGATCATGATGCCTTCAGCGTCGGCACCCAACTCCAACTCCGCTGCCGAGCAGCACATGCCTTCCGACACTTCGCCACGCATGCGACGCTTGGCAATCTCCAACCCGCCTGGCAAGGTGGCGCCGATAGTGGCGAGCGGCACCAGATCGCCGACAGACATGTTGAACGCGCCGCAACAAATCTGCAAAGCGCCCCGTTCCCCTTCGCCAACAACACCAGGCAGCTCTACATCCACAAGCTGAATTCGGTCGGCCTCAGGGTGTGGCCGCAGACCGGCCACACGCCCCACCACGACTCCCTCTAGCGCGGGTAGTACGCGCATCTCCTCCACGGCCATGCCCAGATCGCTGAGGTGGTCTGCCAGCTCTGCGGGGTCGCCCTCAATGGGTGCGAACTCGCGCAGCCAGCTCAGCAGCACCTTCATGGCGTGCGTCCGCTGAAGCCAGTCTGGTGGCGTGCCATCAGAACTGCCGGAGGAACCGGATGTCGTTGGTGTACATGTCGCGCAGGTCGTCTATGCCGTGACGCATCAGCGCTAGGCGGTCGATACCGAAGCCGAAGGCGAACCCTGTCCATTCCTCGGGGTCTATGCCGCAGTTAGCGAGCACGTTGGGATGCACCATGCCGCATCCGCCCAGCTCAATCCAGCCAGTGCGCTGACAAGTCTGACAGCCCTCCCCTTCGCATATCACACATGTGATGTCGAACTCCGCAGACGGCTCGGTGAACGGAAAGTAGGAGGGTCGTAACCGAGACGAAATAGATGTTCCGAAATAGGCCGCGGTGAACTCCTCCAGCGTGCCCGCAAGGTCGGTAAACGAGATGCCCCGGTCCACCACGAGCCCTTCAATCTGATGGAAAACCGGCATATGGCTGGCGTCAGCGGTGTCACGCCGGAAAACTCGGCCCGGACAGATCGTGTAGATGGGCGGCGGCTGGGCCTCCATGACTCGAATCTGGACTGGCGAGGTGTGGGTGCGCAGCAGTACGTTGGATGCTTCCCCGCCTGCACCATCACCGAGTTCGGTTCGCTCCCCCAGGTCCAGATAGAGCGTGTCCCACATGGAGCGGGCCGGATGTGCCGCTGGCAAGTTCAGTGCCTCAAAGTTGTACCAGTCGGTTTCGGCCTGCGGGCCTTCGGAGACCGTAAACCCCATTCCCACGAACACATCCTCCAGGCGTTCGGTGGTTTGGGTTACAAGGTGCAAACGGCCACGCTCGGGGCCCGGTGGCAGCTCGGTGAGGTCCATCCATTCGCGCTGGCTCTGCTCGCGGCGTGCCGAAGCGGTTAGCTGTTCGGTTGCTGCGCTGTGCGCGGCGCTGAGCGCCTGCTGTGCCTCATTGAGTGCTCGGCCGATTGTGGCTCGTTGCTGCGTTGGAATGGAGCGCAAACTCTGCTTGATGTGTCCCAGCGGCGACTTGCGACCGAATAAACCCGATTCCACCTGAGCTAGTTCTTGATTGGTGGATGCGTCGGCGACCGCCGCCAGACCTGCGCTCCGCGCAGCTTGGATGTCTGCCAGCAGCGCTTGTGAGGATTCTTCGTTGGCGGTGTCGGCGGCCGGGTCGTTCACGACAGGCAGGGTACGAGACTGCGCTGCCTAATGGCAGAAATCGCCATCATCGCACTGGCGGCGTCAAATGTCGGGAGGCCTCTTAGGAGTCGGCTTGGCGTATGGCGTACATCAACACTGCCGCAGCTACTGCCACGTTGAGCGAGTCCACCGGATGCCGCATGGGAACAGATACGGCAACATCTGTCCCACGCACCGCCTCGGTCGAAGGCCCACGCGCTTCATTGCCCACCACTAGCGCCATTCGCTGCGCGCACTGCAGCTCGTCGAAGCTGGTGTCCCCGTCGGGTGTGGCCCGAACGCGAACGTGACCGGCATCGCACAATGCGTCAAGCACGTCCGTTGTGGCACACCCGCGACTCACCAGCGGCCCAAAGGTCAAACCGGCCGCTCCGCGCAGCGCCTTGGGGCTCCATAAATCCGTCGTACCCTCGGTAGCGATCACAGCACCGAAGCCTGCGGCCACCGCGCTGCGCACAACCGCTCCGGCATTGCCGGGGTCTCGCACAGCCTCAAGCACCACAACCCGCTCGGCCGATACTGCCAATCGCAGCGACGTATCGGCGAAAGCAGCCAACGCCAGCACGCCCTGGGGATTCATGGCATCAGCAAGCGGGTCAAGCACTTCGGTCGGGACCACATAGGTTGCACGGATTTGTCGTCGGTAGCGGGCACCGAGGCGCGATGCATCGGGATGAGCATCGGGCGCACCTTCAGGCGTATAGCGGTCAACCAACTCGGGGCGGGCAAAAACGGCCTCCAACCGGGCTCCGCTGGCCAGCGCTCCGTCGATTGCTCTAGGACCCTCTACAACCGCCAGTCCCGCCGCATCACGCTGATGTCGGTCTCGTACCAAGCGCGACAGCCTTGACAGCGCTGCCTTTGACGGCGGCTTCGCCAGGCTGCTCGAAGCGATGCTCAGGCTGCTTCGCTGGACCGGGCCGCTTCGGCGCGTTGTGCAATCGCTGCGAATGCCGCAGGATCGCTCACCGCTAGATCTGCCAGATTCTTGCGGTCAACGGTCACTCCGGCGGCGTCCAGACCGTGCATAAGACGGCTGTAGGTGGTGCCGTTCTGGCGTGCAGCGGCGTTGATGCGCTGGATCCACAAACGCCGAAACTCGCCCTTACGGGCCCGACGATCGCGGAATGCGTACTGTCCACTGTGCATAACCTGCTCATTGGCAGCGCGGAAGGACCGGCTCTTGTTGCCGTAGTAGCCCTTCGCTTTTTTCAGAGTCGCCTTACGGCGCGTGCGGCTAGCTACGGATCGCTTGACTCTCGCCACGGTGCTGTGACCTCGCTCTACTAAGTGTGAGTTCTAAGTGTGGGTTTTTCTGGACTTTGGTTCTGGTAGGTGTTGGCTCGCTGTTGGCTCGTCTCCTAGGACGTTGCAGTTCAGCGGCCGAGCATCTGGTTGACGCGCTTGGCATCTGCTGGGGAGACTTCGCCTTCAAGTGCCAGGCGCCGCTTGCGCGCCGACGGTTTCTTCTCCAGCAGATGGTTCCGGTTGCGCTTGCGACGCACAAGTTTGCCGGTGCCCGAAGTCTTGAAGCGCTTCTTGGCACCACTGTGTGTCTTCATTTTGGGGGTCTTCATCTTGGAGGACTTCGTTTTGGGCATGATTAAGTCGCCTTGTTTGCAGGAATCAGTTGTTTGAAGGAATCAGGTTGCAGCAGGATTTGGGCTTGCAATAGCGGGACTTGCAGTACGTGTCGGGTTTCAGTTGCTGGGATCTCAGTTGCTGGGATCTCAGTTGGCGGTGAGCTGCTACCCACTAATCGGGTCTGCGGCTTTGCGGCGCTGACGTGACACTCGATCTGGACTGAGCAGCATCGTCATGTTGCGCCCGTCAAGTCGCGGAAACTGGTCGACCTTGCCGACATCGGCCACCTCTTCTGCGACCCTCTCCAAGATTTCGCCGCCGAGTTCAGGATGAAAGACCTCTCGTCCCCTAAACATGACGGTGACCTTGACCTTGTGGCCCTCCTCAAGGAACTTACAGACTTTGGCTGTCTTGGTACCAAAATCGCCGGACCCGATCTTGGGTCGGTACTTCATTTCCTTCAACCCCGCGTGGGTGGCCTTGCGTCGCGACTCTTTGGCCCTCTGCGCCGCTTCATATTTGTATTTGCCGTAGTCCATGATCCGGCACACCGGTGGTGCCGCATTCGGCGCCACCTCAACCAGGTCAAGGTCTAAGTCGCGGGCAATTTGCAGGGCCTCAGGAACCGACTTGATGCCGATCTGTTCGCCGTCTGGTGCAACCAATCGAACCTCGCGGACTCTAATGTCCTCGTTGATCCGAGCGTCACCGTCACTTGCGCGTGCTATGGCCTTACTCGCTTGTCCAAAGGACGCTCCTCGTCCACGCGGCATCCGTTGCGAGCCCAGTACCAGAACGCGCCCTGCGGCGGCTCGGTGGAGGTTAGACCCCGCTTGTTCCAGTTGTAAACGCCGTAGGGTAACAGCGCTGGCACAAGGCAGCACAGAGTCAGCGGAGTGAGTTGATGAGCACGTTGTGGACACCCGAAGGTGAGCATCGCGTACCTCGCGAGCGCCCCAACGAACAACCACAGGCCGCAGGTGCGACCGGCCCCGCCGACGCAGTAGGCGCAGCCAGCACGGCCGACGCAGGAGGCGCAGCCAGCACGGCCGACGCAGCCGAGCCTGACCACAGCGATCTTGACGGATCCTTCGAGGTCGACCCCGACACAGGTATTCCGATTGATCCCCGCACGGGCGAGCCATTCGACCCTGAAGAACTCGCCGAGATGGAAGCACGGCTGCGCGAAGCCCAAGAGCAGCTTTTGTCAGTTCCAGCGGCCGTGATCGTGCAAAACCACATGATGGGGCTGTTTGAACTGGCCGCATTGCACCTGCGTCAAGATCCTCCAGACTTAGAAGAAGCCAGACTTCCCATCGATGCGCTGGGACTGCTGGTGGATCATCTGGCAGATCAAATGCCTGACGCTGACACGCTGCGAGGCGCACTGCAACAGATCCGCTTGGCCTTTGTAGAGGTCCACAAGCGCCAAGCCGCCGCCGACTAGGCGCAGCGGCACCGTCCGGACGAGCGGAGCCGTATCTAACCCCGCAAGGCGCACCGCCGTGCCGCGAGTACCGTTGCGGCCCGTGCTCAAGCTCGTGCTCCCCAAGGGCTCACTAGAAGCGGCAACCCTACAGCTCTTCGCAGACGCGGACCTACCAGTACGCAGGGGCTCCAAAGTGGACTATCGCGCCACAATTGACGATCCACGCATTGACGATGTCCGCATTTTGCGACCCCAGGAAATCCCCAGCTATGTAGCAGATGGCCTGTTTGACTTGGGCATAGCAGGGCGCGACTGGATTGAGGAGACCAACAGTGACGTGGTTTCGCTAGGAGAACTGCGTTACTCCAAGGCCACCTCGCGACCAGTTCGCATCGTCGTGGCAGTGCCTGACCGAAGTGAGTACCAGTCGCTTGATGATCTGCCCAAAGGGGTACGAGTGTCGAGTGAGTACCCAGAGCTCACCCGCCGCTTCTTCGCGGCGCGTGGTGTGGCCGCAGATGTGCGGCTCAGCTACGGAGCCACCGAAGCCAAAGCGCCCGAGATCGTGGACGCGGTAGTGGATCTCACCGAAACCGGTAGTGCCCTGCACGCAGCAGGGTTGCGCATTATCGATGAGATCTTGACTAGCTATACCGAGATCTTCACCAATCGAGCGGCCTATGACGACCCAGCGAAGCGTCGCGCCATGACACAAGTCAAGACGCTCTTGGACGGCGTGCTGGATGCGCGGGGCAAGGTGCTAGTGAAGCTGAATGTGGCCCGCGGAAATCTCGATGCAGTAGTGGACGTGCTGCCATCCATGAAGGCACCGACCGTCAACGAGTTGTGGGGGGGCGAGGCGTACGCGGTAGAGACCGTCGCTCCGAAGCACGAGATCAACGTGCTCATCCCTGAGTTGATTGAGCGGGGCGCTACTGACATCGTGGAGATGCCGATCTCCAAGATCGTCCCCTAATCAGACTGCAGCAGGTCAGGCTGAAGCAGGTCAGGCTGAATCAGACAGCGCAGTCGCCTGTGCCAGGTCGTCTGCGTCGTCTGTGATGTCGTCCATCAGGTGCCCCATGCGGTTCTTTTTCGTGCGAAGGTAATTCCGGTTGTACGGGTTGGCTGCCAATGGCGTCGGTACCCGTTCAACTATCTCCAGTCCGTAGCCCGACAAACCCCCGATCTTCTTTGGGTTGTTCGTCATGAGACGCATGCGATGAACCCCGAGTTCAGCCAAGATCTGCGCCCCAATGCCGTACTCGCGACCGTCCACCGGCAGACCAAGTTCAAGGTTGGCATCAACCGTGTCACGACCCCGGTCCTGCAGGGAGTAGGCGGCAATCTTGTGCCCGATGCCGATGCCGCGGCCTTCGTGCCCTCGCAGATAGACCAGCACACCGGCACCAGCTTCAGCTATGGCCTGTAAGGCAGCATGCAACTGGGCACCGCAGTCACAGCGCAATGAGGCCAAAATGTCGCCGGTTAGGCACTCGCTGTGTACGCGCACCAGCACCGGCTCGGATCCCATGACGCTGCCGTAGGTGAGCGCTAGGTGCTCCGTGTTGTCAAAGTCGCGGAACACGTGCCCTAGGAACTCGCCGTAGACGGTGGGGATGCGGGCTTGTGCGATCGGATCCACGAGACGTTCATTGGCTCGCCGGTAACGGATGAGGTCGGCGATGGAGATAAGCAGCAGGCCGTGCTGCTCACAGAACCGAATGAGATCACCCAAGCGGGCCATCGTGCCATCGTCGTTGACGACCTCGCATAGCACTCCTGCCGGTTGGCAACCCGCCAATCGGGCGAGATCTACCGCCGCCTCGGTGTGTCCGGCCCGCTTGAGCACGCCACCTGGCCGGTAACGCAACGGCAGCACATGGCCGGGGCGGTTGAAGTCGTTGGGGCTGGATTTCGGATCTGCCAGCAAATTGAGGGTGCGCGAGCGGTCCGCCGCTGAAATGCCAGTCGTCGTGCCTTCGGCGGCGTCAACTGTGATGGTGTAGGCGGTGCGCATCGTCTCGGTGTTGACGCTTACCATGAGTGGCAGCGCCAGCTCGTCGAGACGCTCCCCTATCAAGGGAGCGCATATGACTCCAGAGGTGTATCGAACGAAGAACGCCATTGACTCGGGCGTAGCGAACTCGGCCGCCATGATGAGGTCGCCTTCGTTTTCACGATCCTCATCGTCGACCACTACCACAATCTCGCCACGGCCAATTGCAGCAATCGCATCGGGAATAGCACTGAATGGCGACACCGGTGACACCGACGACACCGCAGCAGAGTCGTCGGATTCAAGGCGGTCGGTCATGTTGGACTCACTCATCGTCGGTTACCGCACCAGTGTGCCCCAACAGTCGCTCGACGTAGCGAGCCAGAACGTCAGCTTCGATGTTGACTGGGTTGCCAGGCTGAACCTTGCCCATGGTGGTCATAGCCATGGTGTGCGGGATCACAGCCACCGAGAATTCACAGCCGCCAGCATCGTCGTCAACAATGTCGAAACACGTCAGACTGACGCCATCAAGCGTGACGGATCCCTTCTCCACTATGTACCTGCGCAACCCGCCCTCAGGTGGAACAGCAACTCGTAACTCTGGAGCAGGACGCACAATCGTCGCCACGCCGTCTACGTGGCCTTGCACCAGGTGTCCACCGAGTCGGTCCGCATAGCGCATGGCGCGTTCCAGGTTTACCGGATCACCGGGCCGCAACGAGCCCAACGCTGTTCGGCGAGCCGTTTCGTCGCTGATGTCTGCCTCCCACCAGCCGTCGCCCATCTCGACCACAGTGAGACAGCAACCGTTCACCGCTATTGAGTCGTCGTGGCTGGTGTCGCTAAGCACGACCTCCGCGTTGAACCGGTAGCGCACGCCATTCTTACTGGCGTAGCTTCCGAGTTCTTCAACGAGTCCGGTGAACATCGGCGTCCTTTTGTTGCGCGCCTGATTGCTGCGTGCCTGATTGCTGCGTATCGGCAGGGTGCGAGTCCGCGCCGACGGTACCCCTGCCAGTCTCGCCTGCACCAGTTTCGCCAGACACTGTCTTGCCAGAACCTGTCCCGCCAGAACCAGTCGCGCTACGACATCGGTGCGCTCCGGAACGATCAGCAGGGCGAGCCGTAACTCGCAAGTCCGGCCCTACCAGGCTCACATCAGTGATCTGGCCACGCCAGAGCGCATCAATGCTGGGCGCGCCTGCGCCTGAGAGCAACGGCAAACCATCTTCGCCACCCATAAACGCTGGCGCCAGATACACGACGTACTCATCCACAAGTCCGGCACGGTGGAAATCGCCCGCTACCTGTGGTCCGCCTTCCACCAGCAGCTCCACGACGCCATCGGCGGCGAGTTGTGACAGTATCTCGGGCAGCGGGCCGCTGAGCTCAGTGCAGGGCCGCACCTTGGCCTGCGGTGAAGCCTCGCCAAGCACGTAGCGCCGCGGATCTAGACGGGCGCTGGCACCGGCCGAAATCAACTGGTTTGACGTTTCGAGCTGTGCTCCCGTGGCGACCTGGTACCCCCGCGCTGCGGTTTCGCCCGATGCTTCGGGTGCTTCGCGTCCGTCTAGCAGTTTGCGCCGTGGATCGTGGAGTGGCAGGTCTCGAACTGTCAGGCGCGGATCGTCGGCGCGCACGGTGCCTGCGCCCACCAACACCGCATCGCAGCGGGCGCGCAGCGCATGCGCATCGGCGCGAGCCGACGGTGATGTGATCCACTGCGAGGTGCCGTCGGGCGCGCCTGTGCGTCCATCCAGGGTTGCGGCCAACTTCAGCACTACCCACGGCCTGCCGCTGCGACGCTGGTGCAGATAGGGGCGCAGCGAAGCTTCGACTTCACGGGCAGCAACCCCCGAGGTGACCTCAACACCAGCGGCCTCCAGCACTTTGATGCCGCGCCCTGAAACGTTGGGGTCTGGGTCAACCACACCTATGAAGACCTGTTTGATTCCCGCGGCGACTATCGCTTCGGCACACGGCGGAGTACGACCAGTGTGGGAGCAGGGTTCCAGCGTGGTGAACAGCGTTGCGCCAGTGGTCTCCGCGCTAGCTTCGCGAGCCGCTTCCAGCGCCACGATCTCTGCATGACGCCCAGGCGGTGGCTGCGTGGCTCCCACAAATGTGGAGGCGCCCAGAGTCACCAGCACAGCTCCGACCCAAGGGTTGGGAGCTGTCGTTCCCCGCACGAGTTCGCCGAGCTCAACGGCTCGCAGCATGAGGGCTTCGCTGGCACGGCGAGACCCGCCCGAGGTGCTGGACACGGCGCTCTGAGATACTGGGCCGCTGTGCCCAGCAGCCCGAGACACAGGGCGAGACAAAGGGGCACGGGACGCAGTGGCGCGAGACAATGGGGCATCGGACACAGGGGGCACGGCCGACATAGGGGTCTCCTAGTGCAGTCGCTCGCCCGCAAGCAGCGCCAACGCATGCCCTAGCACGTCGGCCACGGCCCGGTAGCACTCCACGCATCCCTTGGTGGAGCCCGGTGTGTTCAACACGATTGTGTGGCCGATGATGCCAGCAATGCCGCGTGACAAGCGACCGAGCGGATTCACCAATCGCATGGCTTCGGCGAGTCCGGGTGCTTCGCGCTCAATGACCGCACGAGTTCCCTCAGGGGTCAAGTCCCTCTCGGTGAAGCCGGTGCCACCAGTCGACACAACCAGGCCAGCGAAGCCATCCGACATGGCTTTCAACGCTTCGGCCACCGACTCGATTCCATCTGCCACCACTCGGCGCTCCACGACTTCGTATCCGTCTGCGGCCAGTGCTGCGCCTAGTGCCTCACCGCTGCGATCTTCGCGGGTTCCAGCCACGACGCCGTCTGAGACTGTAAGCACCTTGGCCTCAAGGCGGTGGCCGCCCGATGGGCTCTGCGTTGAGCGCGATAAGTGCTGAGGGGCGCGAGATTCAGCCATCTTGGCAGACTACCGACGGCCATTTGGCGGTGTTTGGCCGCGCCGTGAAAAGCTGGTCGTACACAGAGGGTCTCATTTGATGCGCAGCGGCACCGCGTCCCGCCACTTGCCTGTGCTGGCTCGTTGCCTGTGCGGGCCCGTTGCCTGTGCTGGCTCGGATGCTGGGATCGCCAGGTCGGCAGTTGGCTTACTAGTCTGAGTTCATGCCCTACGCGCGCGACCGCATCTACCTTGACGCCGACAGCCACCTTATGGAGCTGCCGGATTTTCTGCGGGCTCATGCCGATCCGAGTATTCGAGATCGCATCCCCGAGATTGACTTCACTAGCGGTGGCCGCCTAACCGAGGATCTAGCAAAGGCAGCACGCATGCGTGCCCATCCGCCAGAGACGGTCAAAGAACTCACTGACCTGGGAGATGACCTAATCGCCGGACCCAAGGGATACCAAGCTCTCGGAGCGTTCAATGCTGCCGAGCGCTCCACGGCGCTGGATCTGCTCGGCTTCGCTCAGCAGTTCGTATTTGCGACTTTTAGTGTCGATGTGGCTTTTGATCCCACCGCCGACCTGGACTTGCGCTATGGCGCCGCCCTCGCTCACAACCGCGGCATGGCCGAGTTCTGCGCTGGCGATGACCGCTTGATAGGGGTGGCGCTGGTGCCGCTGGATGATCCCCAGTTGGCCATTTCCGCAGTGGACCAGGCACTCGAGTTAGGGCTCGGCGCAGCGTGGATCCCTCACCGGCCTGCTGGCGGCGCTTCTCCCGGTCACACTCGACTGGATCCGGTCTGGGCGCGTCTGGCCGAAGCAGGCATGCCGTTCTTGTTGCACGTCGGAGGCAATCCTCTACAGATTGCGCCCACATGGATGGACACCGGTAGGCCGGTGCCGACCGACTGGCTCGGTGGCGGCGAGAACGTGCGGGGTAAGGACATGGTCGCGCTGCACCACGCCGCTGAAACCTTCGTCGGCGTGATGGTGCTCGATGGGGTGCTCGCCCGTCATCCGAACCTGCGCGGCGGCGTAATTGAGTTGGGCGCTGGCTGGGTGCCCCAGATGCTGCGACGGCTGGATCAGGTAGTGGAGATCTGGCAGCGGTCGGAGCCGGATCTGGCTTCATTGGGCGCTGCCCCTTCGGAGCAGATCACCAATCAGATGGCCTTCACGCCTTACCCGTTTGAAGATGTGGGCGCGATGATCCGCGACTCTAATGAACAATTGTATTTGTTCTCTAGCGACTATCCGCACATTGAAGGCGGCCGCAATCCGTTGGGACGCTTCAACTCGTCGCTGGAGGGCTTTGACGAGCGGGTGTGTGACCGCTTTTTCGCTGACAACATGGCAGATCTGCTTGGCACCCGCGCCTGAGCATCGCACTCTCGTTTGAGCATCGCACTTACTCCCGAGCATCACTAGGCCGAACATGACTGGAATCAGTGAAGTGACCCGCGTCGTTGCATTTGACCTGGACACGGTCCGGGTGGTGCTGCACGTGCTGGCAATAACGGTCTGGATAGGCGGCCAGATTGTTGTGGGCGCGGTAGTGCCCGTCGTCGGCCGCGCCTACCCCGGCTCAGGCAAGGTGGCGGCTAAGGCATTCTCGCGCGTTGCGTGGCCTGCGTTCGGCATCGCTGTGGTGACTGGCCTGTGGTCGATGCTGGCAATCCCCAGCGAACAGACAAGCTCGGGCTGGTCCATGCTGCTGGGCATCAAAATGCTGTTGGTCCTGGTCTCCGGCGTCGCTGCACTGATGCACCAAAACGCTGGCGACAATGGCATGAAACGTGGCATCACTGCGGGAGTCTCGCTGTTGTGCGGCCTGACGGCGCTGCTCTTCGGCGTGATGCTCTAGCTTCAGCCGCAGGCGTGGAAACCTCGCGCTTTACGCGCTTTACTTGCGCGAGATTGCCAGCCAGCGAGACAGCGAATCGGCGACACTGCCGAAATGGCTTAGCAATAGGACACTAAATCGCCAAAACGAAGGGGCGCGAGCCGATGAGCGAATCCGACTACAAGTGTTTTGAGTTGGAGGTGCGGGACCACGTCGCTTACCTCACAATGAACAGGCCAGAGAAGGCCAACTCAATGATCGCCCCATTCTGGCATGAACTCCCCGACCTGATTGAGCAAGTCTCGGCTGGCTCCGATGCCCGAGTCGTAGTGCTAGCAGCCAATGGCCGACACTTCTGCTCGGGCATGGACCTATCAGTATTCGGAGGTTCGGGTGGTCCGAGTAACTCTGCTGATAGCGGCCACGGCAGCCGAACGCGGGCTCAGTTCCGTTCCACCGCGATGAGGTTGCAGAACTCGTTTAGCGCGCTGGAGCACAGTCGGCTGCCTGTGATCGCGGCAGTGCAGGGAGCGTGTGTGGGCGGGGGCATCGACATGATCTCTGCATGCGATCTTCGCTACGCCACCAGCGACGCATTTTTTGTTATCCAAGAGATCAATATCGGCATGACCGCCGATGTGGGCACGCTGCAGCGCATGCCCAAGCTGGTACCCGAGGGTGTGGTGCGAGAGCTGGCCTACACAGGTCGGCGCATGGGTGCCGAGGAGGCCAAGGAGCGAGGCTTCGTTAACGCCGTCTACAACGATCACGCTTCGATGATGGATGCCGTCGGTGAGGTGGCTAGCCAGATAGCCGCCAAGAGCCCGATGGCCATATGGGGCACCAAGAACTCTCTGAACTATGCCCGTGACCACTCGGTGGCAGATGGCTTGGAGCAAATTGCTACCTGGAACGCTGCCATGTTTGACACCGACGACATGGCCGAGGCTTTCTCAGCTCAGCTAGACAAACGCGATCCGGAGTTCCCCGACCACCGCCAGTTGCATCACGGCATCGGCACCTGAGAGTTCGCGCACATGACGCAACTCTCACTATTGCCGCTGGAATGCGGCTGGCTTTCAACCGCTACAGCATCCGTTATTGCTGACGCGCCCGGCGACGTGAGGCTGCCAATAGGTAGCTGGCTGGTGCGCCACCCCAGCGGCCAAAAACTGGTGTTTGACACCGGCATGCATCCCCAAGTGCAAGACGGTGTCGGCTCTCGGTACCCGCGGCTCGCCAGGTCATTCACAGCCGATTATTCGGCGGGCGAAGAGGTCTCTGCACGGTTGACCAGCGCGGACCTAGACCCAGCGGAACTGACCTTTGTCGTGTTCAGTCATCTGCACTTTGACCACTGCGGCGGCACTGAATTGTTGCCAAATGCCCGGCTAATCTGCCAGCGTGCCGAGTGGGATTCCGCACATCACCCAAAGCTCATCGAATACGAGGTGTACAAGCCCGAGGACTTCGACCTCGGACACGACGTAGTACTCATAGACGGCGAATATGACGTGTTCGGCGATGGCTCAGTGATGTGCGTTCCAACGCCGGGCCACACTGCGGGCCATCAGTCGCTTCGTGTTGAACTGGACAGCGGTCCAGTGGTGCTAACGGGTGACTGCATCTATTGGGAAGATGTGCTGGACCGGATGCTGTTGCCGCCGTTCGGCTTCAACCACGACATGCAACTGGCCTCGATGCGCCAGCTCAAATCGATGCGCGACAACGAAGGATGCCGACTGCTGTACGGACACGACGCCAACCAGTGGGCGACTCTGCCACACGAAGGCATAGGTCTGACCTGACCGTGTCCGCCCTGTCGTTGGCGTCCTTGGCCTGGCTGTCCTTGGTCTGACTTTCCCGACTACCCCGGCGGAGCCCGTCACATGTTGGACGTGCTCGTCCTCAAGCTAGGCAGGCGGCGCTAAGCGGTAAAAGCGGCGCGCCGTGCCCGAAAACAGCTCGGCTCGCTCAGCGGCCGTGTAGCCCGCCTGATCACAAATCCGTTGAAATGCGTTGAACAACACCGTGTAAGAGCAGCCCTGCTTGTCAACCGGGAAGTTGCTTTCAAACATGCATCGCTCCGGGCCGAAGGTCTCAATGCAATGGCGGATGTCATCACTCCAAGTGGCAGCAACGTGCTCTGAGGAGGGCGCCTGCGCGAGTCGCTTGAATCCAACTCCATAGATGCTCATGCCGATCCCGCCAACCTTCACGACTACCTGAGGCTGACGGGCCAGCGCCTCCAGCGCTGGTCGCACCACCGCACGTACCTCGTCTCGACGGTCGGCGTAGGGGCCGATTCCCAGTGGACCGCCAAGATGATCCAGTACTACGGGCGTGTCGGGCAACCGGTGAGCGAGCTCTACTAGCTCATTGACCTGCGGATGGAACATCCAGGCATCAAAACTGAAGCCCATCTGGCCGAGTGTTGCGTAGCCGTCCCGGAAGTCTGGGTCAGACAACAACTGGGGCGGCGGCTTGGTGTGGCTCTCGCGGATCTGATCGCTGGCGTCCCATGCACTCGCGTGACGGATACCACGAAACAGTCCACCGCCAGCCTCTTCATGCGCTGCGAGCACTTCCTCCACTGCCTTGCCCAGCGTGAGGTCAGCGAAGCTGACTATGGCCGAGATGGTCGCTCCATCAGCTTCGGCCGAAATCTGGGCCTGCTCCCGCACAAACTCGGTCTCGCCGACCGGACGCAAATGCTCAGGTCCGCTGGTGCGATAACCCGCAGCACACTCCACGAACACTGTCTGGGTGACGTTGTGGCCAGCGCCAGTATCGGCGTGGAGTTGCGGCACAAGATAGGTACCCGTCGGGAAGTCCCAGAGGTGATGATGCGGATCAACGATCTCCTCGTCGGGATCCACCGGCTGCTCCACGGTGGCTGCCAGCCATGCGTCTTTGTCGTTGGTCACCGTTGCACCCCCGATGTCGGACCATGTTGCCAACGCGCCGAACTGTAGGCGACTCGGGCGATCAACCGAGCATGTGACGGGACGCCCACCTGTTCAGATGTCTGTGTGTTCATATAACTTGGTCAAAAGACGCAGTGCGCTCAAGGCCACCTGGTGTTAGTTGCCACAACGAGGCCGTGGCACGGCCATCGGCGATGTCGAGGTAGCCGACGGTGCCGAGCTGGGCGCTGAGGTTGCGCGGGAACGTGGGCGAGCCAGGATTCACGCACAACACCCCACCCAGAACATCAATGCGGTGTACATGGGTATCGCCATAGACGCATACATCTAACTGCTCGTCAGCACCAAAGTGACGTTCAATCGCATCACTGACGCTGTAGAAGGACAGTTCTGGCACCGGCAGGTGGTGCGTGAGCCCTACCCGCACGCCTCCGAAGGAGTGTGCCCACACGTCGGCCAGCAGCGGATGGTCGGGTTGAACCTCACGCCCGGAGGACCCGTCGTCGCCGTTGCCTCGCGCGGCCCAGGTCGGCGCAATCTCGTGAAGCCGGTCAACTACTGAGATGTCGTAGATGTCGCCCGCGTGCAAGATGGCGTCGCACCCTTCCATAGCTGCGTAGGCCTCGGGCCACAACTGTGGCGCTGCTTCAGGTATGTGCGTGTCAGAGATCAAGCCGATCCTCATTGACACATCTTGTCTGCCGCGGAGCCAGGAGGCTCAACTGCTCCAACCGCGGAGCCAGGAGGCTCCGCTTCTCCAAATCGGGTGCCGTCGTCGAGGCGGGCACCTCGGCGCCATGACTGAGCATCGGTAGCCGCACGACCCGCGGGTTGAACGGCGAGTAGGCGGATCATGCCCTCACCAGTAGCTACTACATCGCCCATAAGTGTCCCCGGCTCAAACCCGCTCTGTCTCTCATCTGAGGTGTGATCGGTCGTAACACTGAGACCTGTTGGATCGCTGGCACCTGCTGGGTCGCTGGCATCGGTTGGGCTATTGGGCAAGCTGTGCGTTCGGGGCACAAGAGTTGCCTCTCGAATGATGAATCGCCGATCCGCCAGAGTCGTCCATGCGCCACCTACACGAACCTGACGGTCAATGTAAGCCGCCGGTTGGTTCCAATCGATCCGGCGGTCCGCCGGAGTCAGCTTGCGGGCATAGGTCGCCTGGCCTGCTTGGGGTTCAGGTGTACCGAGACCTTCAACCAACGACTCCGCGACGCGTCGCCCCCCTTCTTGGGCAAGGCGGCAACGCAGCTCGGCGGCTGTATCGACCGCACTAATGGGCACTTCGTGGCTCCAGTAGACCGGGCCGGTGTCGAGCCTCGCCTCCAGCGCCATGAGCGACACGCCCGTACAGTTGTCGCCCGCCAGCAAGGCCCGCTCCACGGGCGCGGCGCCACGCCAGCGCGGCAGCAACGAGAAGTGCAGGTTCAGCATCGGGGTCGCTGCGAGTAGATCGCGGCCGATGAGCTGTCCATAGGCCACTACGACTGCGCATTCAGCGCCGCTGCGCACCAGATCCGCCCCGTCGTGGCTGACCGACAAACCCAACTCCTGCGCGGCGGTCGCCACCGGGCTCGGCGTGGAAGAACCGCCACGAGTTCGCCTGCGCGGCTCACCGGTGACGACCACACGGACGTCGAGTCCAACGTCAACCAGAGCCCGCAGCGTCGGCACCGCGTCAACAGGTGTGCCTGCGAACGCGACGCGAAGCGGCTTAGCCGGAGCCAATGGCAATGACTCGTGCTGATGAGTCCGCGCCGCCACCAACGTTGCTGCCCTTGTTGCCCTTGCCGCGTTCGTGAGTCAGTCGTCGTCTCTAACGGCTCTGCGACCCACAAGTGGGATCGGGCCGTCTGTCTTTGCGCCATTTGAACCAGACTGCAGTTGGTTTAGCTGGTTGCGCCAGTCCCGTAGGGCTGCCTTGCGCTCGGCTCGAGGCAGATGGTCGATCAGCAGCGTGCCGTCAAGGTGGTCGAGTTCGTGTTGAAACAGTCGTGCCAGCAGTTCGTCGGCTTCGATGCTGACCTGGTTGCCGTCCAGGTCTAGGCCGACTATGTGGACTTGCTTGGGTCGCACGATGTCGAAAGTCAGGCCCGGAACAGACAAACAGCCTTCGGCGTATGTCCACTCTCCGTCGCTCTCGACGATCTCGGGGTTGATAAGCGTCTGGGGTCCGTCGCCATCTTGTAGATCAAAGACAAACACGCGCCGCTGAATGCCAACCTGGGGCGCTGCCAACCCGATCCCTTGGGCCTCATACATAGCTGGCAGCATGTCGTTGACCATGCGGACCACGCGACCGTCGATGTCGCTGATCTCAGTTGCGCGCTGACGCAGCACGGGATCACCCATCAACCGGATCTCATACGCGCCGCCCATAGTTTTTGGAGGCTACCTGCGCGCCCCGCACCAGTCGGTACACCCAGCAGGCGGTCCAGCAGGCAGCCCAGCAGTCCAATCAGGCTCGCCTAATCGGGTAATCAGGCCCGCATCGGGTCAACTTGCACTCGTAGACGTCCCGATGGACGCGGAGTTCGCTGCAGGGCATCAAGCAACGCTGTGCGTTCGCTGGATCGAATCCGCCAAGTGTGGCTGGTCGATCCAGACTTAGCTTCAGATATCTCCAACAAGTGCGCGCCCTCGGCCTCGGCGAGGCGTTCGACGTAAGTGCTCGCCGCGGAACCCGACACGAGTGCCCAGGTTGACATCGGCGGCAGGCCCAGCGCCTGGCGGCGGGCGGCCTCGGCTTGAATCCAGTCACTCGGATTTGCCTCGACGAGCGCTCGCAGAACCGGATGGTTCGGCAGGCGGCTTTGCACCAATATGTGCGCGCCTTGCGCCCTAGTGTTCAGCAGGCGTGCCGCGCGTACCACCAAAGCGAATGCCTCCTCGCCAGCGCGATAGCGCGGCGCTGTGAGTTCTTGGTCGAAGTCCAAGAAGGCCACCACATCGGCAGAGGGCACTCGGTGCAATGCTGCTTCGGTACCGATGTAAAGAGGGGGTTTGGAGTTACGGGACGGACTGAACTCGCTTGATCGTCGGCGTGTGTTGGCGGAAGATTCGCGGCCCGCGGCATCGTCTGGCACATCCGCTGCGGCATTACCGACGATTTGGATGGCCGGGCGCAGCGCCAGACGCTCCAGTTCCTCAGCCACGCCCTTCACGCCGACGCGGGCTCTACGGAACTTCATGGCGCCGCACGATTCGCACACCGCAGGACGCACATCACCACTGTCGAGATCTACGAACTGCTTGGCTTCAAGCCGCAGGGGTCGCCCCGTGTGAGGTGAACAAACCAGTTCGCCGCATGACGCGCAATAGGCCAGTCGGGCGCGGCCCGTGCGGTTGAGTACGCACACGATGCTGGCGTCGGTCCGCAGCAGGGCGCTGAGTGCCTCGCCGCACCATTCTCCGGTTGCTGGGTCATCCTGGCGCCGGTCAGCTACTTGTACCCGGGGCCAAGCTGCACGTTCGCAGGCTCGGGGTGCAGTGATCACCTGTCGGGGCGCATTGTTGCGACCTTGCTCAGTCAGTTTCAATGCGTCCGTTGAAGGCATGGGGCCGATCAGCACACACGCCGCGCCGTCGCGTCGGGCGCGTTCCACAACGAGGTCACGCGCGTTCCATGTTGGCGCCGCCTCAGACTGGTAACCCTCGTCGTGCTCATCCAACACGAGAACGCTGTCCAGACGGCCACACGGCGCCCACGCAGCAGACCGCGTACCCACCACAGCGTGCGCTGACCTAGCAGCGGCCCAGTCGCGTGGCATAAGCGCAGTTGCGACACCCGCTTGGCGCAACTTTCCTGCCAGCCGCGCCGACCAAGACGCTGTAGGTGTCAGCAACAAAGCGCGTCCGCGCCGCACAGCTTCGCCCACAAGAGGCCATTCGTCGGCACAAGGACCGAGCCGTACGACAGCCGGTGCGGCTGGGTCGCTCGCGAACGCAGCGGCGAACCACGCTACGTTGCCAGCCGAGTTGCCAGCCGAGTTGCCGACCAACTCGGGCTCTGGAGGGGGTTGCGGATTGGAGAGTTCATCGCCCCGCGAGCCGGAAACCACTCGGTCAGAGCTGGCCATGCGCAAGAAGTGAGCTCGCGTGCCCGCCCAGCGCCATGCCGCCCAGCTCGCTAACTCCACCACGTGAGCTGGCGGCCCCATGCCCACCACGGAACTGATCGGTACCAGTTCTCGACCAGTGGATATTGACCCATCCAACCCGGTTACCCAGCCTCGCAGGCGGCGCGACTTGAGTGCTACCCGAACAATCGTGCCGACTCGCACCGGCACGCGTCCCGCCGCCAACTTTGGCGGCAACAGGTAGCTGAACTCTCGGTCGATAGCGGGCTCATCAACCAACACCCGCACTGCGGTTGGCATCGTGGCAGTCTGCCCCGCTCCCCTTAGTAACCGACCCGGCCCCTAGCAGTACCGGGTCCATGCAGCACCGGGTCCTCGCAGCGTCATGGCCTAACAGCGCAGTCCCAACGAAACTCGGGCCCAGCGACGATGCGGCTGGACACGAACGCTCAGAGGCGCAGCGCTGATTTCAGCTCGTCGACGCGGTCAAGTCGTTCCCAGGGAAAGGTCACTCCTTCGGGCTCACGACCGAAGTGTCCGTAGGCAGCGGTGGCGGCATAGATGGGGCGTCGCAGTTCCAGATCGTTCAGCAGAGCGGCAGGTCGCAGGTCAAACACGTCGTTGACCGCTGTGTTGATGGCATCCGGGCCGACATGGTGCGTCCCGAACGTTTCCACCAACACCGAGACTGGCTCCGCCACGCCGATGGCGTACGCCACCTGAATCTCGCATCGGTCCGCCGCCCCAGCGGCGACCAAATTCTTGGCAACCCAACGAGCGCCGTAGGCAGCCGACCGGTCCACTTTGGAGGGGTCCTTGCCGCTGAAAGCCCCGCCGCCGTGACGGGCGTAACCGCCGTAAGTATCGACGATGATCTTGCGTCCAGTAAGACCGGCGTCGGCCACTGGCCCGCCGCGTACGAAGCTGCCAGAGGGGTTGACGTACAGATCAAAGTTGTCGTCGGCAAATTGCTCCGGAAGCGAGGGCGTCACAACGTGTTCCTGCAAGTCTGGGCGCATCATGGACTCCCTAGAAACACCCTCGCGATGTTGAGCCGACACGACCACAGTGCGCAACTCCGTGGGCTCGCCGTCGCGGTATTCAACGCTCACTTGCGTCTTGCCATCGGGCCGTAGGTACGGGATGCAGCCGGAGCGTCGGGCCTCGGTTAGCTGCCTAGCCATGCGATGCGCTAGATATATCGGCAGCGGCATAAACGCCTCGGTCTCCCGGCAGGCGTAACCGAACATCATTCCCTGGTCGCCAGCACCTTGATCGGCGTTACCGAATACGCCCTTGGCGATCTCTGGGGATTGTTCGTTGAGCGCGATCATGACGCCGCAAGTACTGCCGTCAAAGCCCAACTCGCCGTGGTCGTAGCCAATGCCGGTGATTGTCCTGCGCACCACGGCCGGAATGTCCACATAGGCCTCGGTGGATACTTCGCCAGCCACGACAACTAAGCCTGTGGTGACCAACGTTTCTACCGCTACACGAGCTTTAGGATCCTCAGCGATCAGGGCGTCGAGGATTGCGTCGGAGATCTGGTCGGCCATCTTGTCGGGATGACCTTCCGTCACCGATTCTGACGTGAACGTCGACTGGGTCACCGCGACTCCGATTCGGTCATTCTCGGCCGGGGGGCGAACGGCCCTTGTTGGTTCGTCATAGCGGCAGTGCGTTGCCGCGTGGCAAGGCTAGACGACCGAGGTCCCACAAAAGAGGCCTCGGCGTAGAGACAACCACTGCAAGTGACCGCCAAAGAGCCGTCGAAGGGGCGACCGCAGTGCCGATCTGCCACGAAGATCCGCTGCTCAGATCAGCCACGAAGAAAGAGCACCTAGCTGCGCACCTGCGCATTGCGCAGATTGGCGACAGCGTCCAAGACCTCCTCGGCTACCTGCCGCTTTGAGCAGATTGGCAGCGGACGCACGCTGCCGTCGGCGAGCAGAATGGTCACGATGTTGGTGTCTCGCTCGAATCCTGCCCCAGCGGCCGAAACATCGTTCGCGACCATGACATCCAGATTCTTGCGCGACAACTTCCGAGACGCATTTTCCAGCACATCGGCGGTCTCAGCGGCAAAGCCGACTAGCACTTGACCAGCGGGCTTGGCGGCTCCGAGCTTGGCCAGAATGTCGGCGGTACGTTCAAGCTCAATCACGGGCACTGCGCCGCGCTCGCCATCCCCACCCTGGACGGTCTCGTCCTTTTTGATCTTCTGCGGGGCAACATTTACGGGCCGAAAGTCGGCGACCGCCGCAGCCATGACGATGACATCCACATCCTTGTGTGCAGATACCGCAGCCTCCATGTCAGCCGCGGATGACACCCTTACCTCTCGCACGCCGTCAGGCAGCGGCAATGCAGCACTGGTAATCAGCGTGACCTCGGCCCCACGATCCCTAGCGGCGGCAGCAATGGCGTAGCCCTGCTTACCAGATGAGCGATTTCCGATGAAGCGAACGGGATCAATGGGCTCGCGGGTGCCTCCGGCTGTGACCGTCACGCTCACACCAGCAAAGTCGCGCACACCAGCAAAGTCGCGTCGCGTCACCCGCTCGGGCAGTTCGGGCTGCGCATTCAACACTGCAGTGATGGCATCGAAAATCGTGTCTGGCTCAGCGAGGCGACCCGGGCCGATATCGCCACCGGCGAGCTGGCCAGCTTGGGGCGCAACAATGTTCACACCACGGTCGGTGAGAACCGCGAGGTTTCGTTGCACTGCCTGGTGTTCCCACATCTCGGTGTGCATGGCGGGGCAGACAATCACAGGGGCACGCGTCGCCAACAGTGTGGCCGTAAGCAGACCGTCAGAGATGCCTGCGGCGTAGCTGCCGATGAGCCGCGCCGTGGCAGGCGCCACAACGATCACATCCGCGCTCTGACCCAGTGTTGTGTGCGGAATCGGGTCGTCTTCATCGAACACAGAGGTGCGTACCCGCTCACTGGCGAGAGCGTCAAATGTTGCGCGCCCCACAAAACGCTGCGCCGCGGCGGTCATGACGGGCATTACATGGGCACCAGCGTCCATCAGCATCCGGCACAAAATCACCGCCTTGTAAGCGGCAATACCGCCGCAGACTCCGAGTACCACGCGACGGCCAGTCAATGACAATGACTCACCGTCAACGTCGGCGCAAGTGCGATCAGAGTTGTCGGTCACTGTCGCAAGAGGCTACGCCTCACGGCTAGCTGAGCTAGCTATATGGCTGAGCTAGCTATGCACGCAACTGCATAGAACTGCAGGGAGCTAGCTCTGAAGATCGGGCACGACCTCAAGCTGCGCGCCATCGGCCATCGCCGCTTCAAGCGCTGCGGCTTCTTCGCGGGCACGCTCTTCTGGATCAAACCGCTCAAAGGTGATCTTGTCGGCGTCAATCTCCTCAAAAGCGATTGACAACGGTTTGCGAGCAACCGATGCCACCTGCGGCGGTACAACGACGCCGATTCCGCCATCTAGTTGGTTGTAGTAGGAGTTGATCTCCCGGGATCGCTTGGCGGCAAGGCTCACCAGTGTGAATCTCGAATCCACCTTAGAGATTAGGTCTTCAAGTCCAGGGTTGATCATGGTGTCAGTTGACTCAGGCATGGCAACCCAAGGCTAGCGGCTAGACCGAGTGCGGCCCACAAAGGCCGCTATCTCGCTCACTGTGGTGGCTAGGTCTCGGTTCACGACAATCAGATCAGCCATTCGGTAGCCAACCGGCAGTTCTTCGTCTGCCTTGGCGAGGCGGCGGGCCACATCGGCATCGGGGTCACCTCGGCGACGCATCCGTTGTTCTTGCTCAGCACGACTCGGCGGCAACACCATGATCACCAGCGCCGCTGGGTCACGTTCGCGCACCGAAACGGCGCCCTGCACGTCAATTTCGAGCACCAGGTCCCCCTCCAGGCTCTCCGGCGGCATAGGAGTGCCATAGCGATACTCAAAGAAGTCGGCCCACTCCAAAAATCCGCCCGCTGAGATCTTGTCGTCGAACTGCTGGTCGGAAACGAACGTGTAAGCCTCGGCTGGCTCCCCGACCCGACGAGGGCGCGTGGTCCAGGATCGGCTTAGCTCCAGCGTGGGATCGCGGGCCACTAATTCAGCCACAATTGTGCCCTTGCCAGCGCCACCGGGCCCACACACCACGTATATGGCGACATGGCCACCGGCGTCGTGACTCGCAGCGCTGCTGGGCGCCGAGTCGGTCATCTAGCTGATGTCACGCGCCTGGCGCAGCGTCCTGTGCGAAGTGGTCGCTCAAGCGTCGACGCTGCTTCTCCCCAAGGCCTCGCAGCCGTCTGCTGTCGGCAATGCCGATTTCGGCCATCAAACGACGGGCCTTGACTTTGCCGAGGCCCGGCATCGACTCCAAAGCAGTGAGCGCCTTGATCTTGCCCACATTTTCCACTGTGTCAGCTTCAACTAGCAGTTCATCAAAGGTGAGCATGCCCATCTTCAACCGGTGCTTTACGACTGCGCGGACTTCGCGAGCTTCCTTGGCTTTGGCTAAAGCTGCGGCACGCTGTTCGTCGTTAAGTTCAGGCAGCGGACACATTGAATCGCAGTGTAGCTACGTGACTGAGGTGGGTTGCCTGGACCGTTCACCGCTGTTGTAGCGCGCCGGCTCTAGCTGCGCGCGTGCTGGCGCGGCGCGGCAACTGCGGCAGTCACCTCAGCAACGATGCTGGCCGCGGCAGCGTCTGGGTCGGGCGCCGCTGTCACAGTTCGGCCTATGACCAGCAGGTCGGCCCCCGCTGCCAACGCCGATGTTGGTGTGGCGATACGACGCTGATCGGCCGATGACGTTCCAGTGGTTCGGATGCCGGGCACCACGCGCAGCAGCCGCGGCGCTGCGGTTGAGACCGCAGGCAGATCAGTTGCCGCGCACACCACACCGCCGCAGCCAGCGTCACGGGCCAGCATCGCCCGTTCTGCCAACACTTCGGGCGGTGCTGCGGCTTGCGACGTCAGCACGGTCACACCAAGAGCTAGCGGCGCCACCAGTTCGGCCTTATGGACTGCGGTGCCCGCCTGTGCTTCGGAGGCGCCCTCGCGTAGACCGCGCACGCCAGCAGCCACCATGTCGGGACCGCCCTGGGTGTGGAGGGTCAGCAACCCGACGCCGAGTGCGCCAGCACGGTGAGCTGCACGCTCCACTGTGTTCGGTATGTCGTGAAGTTTGAGATCCAGGAAAACACGGCAACCCAACTCCGCTACATCGCGAACTATTCGGGGTCCTTCGGCCACAAACAGCTCCAAACCAATTTTTATGACACCGAAGGTCCGCACAAAGCGCTTTGCCAGCGCTAGGGCAGCCGTTCGGTTGGGAACGTCAAGCGCCAGAGCTAATCGATCTCGCACTGTTGCGTCCTCGAGCGTTGACGCTGCCGTGGCCGCATCTTGCTGACTCAACGCGTCCCTCCCCTACCAGACCCAGATCCAGTTACAGGTACAGTTTCGGTGGCTGCGTCGGGTGTGGACCGCGGCTTGTGAGCGCGTCCGATCAGCTCGCTGGCCGAATCAAAGCCATGGGCGGCGCACCATTTTCGCAGCCCATCAAGTACCTTGCGAGGTGCCCGAGGGTCCCAAAACGACGCAGTACCGACCTGTACCGCACATGCACCCGCCGCCATTAGCTCTACTGCGTGTTCTCCCTGCGCCACTCCGCCAACGCCGACGATGGGTACTTCGCCTAGCGCCGCTCGAACGTCGTAGATGGCTCGCACTGCCACGGGTCGCATCGCGGGGCCCGACAGCCCCCCGCCGCCAGCACCAAGTGTCGGCTTAGCAGTGACCGCATCTATCGACATGCCTAGCACGGTGTTGACGAGAGTCAGCGCGTCGGCTCCTGATTCCAGCGCTGCCCGCGCTACCTCTAGGAGGTCTGTGACGTTGGGGCTGAGCTTCGCCCAAACAGGCACTCCTGCAGCAGTGGAGGCGCGGATGGCATCTGCGGTAGCAGCGGGATCGCAGGCGAACATCTGACCGCGACCCTCAAGGTTGGGACAGCTAAGGTTCACTTCCAGCGCGGTGATGCCAGTTACGGCCAGCGCCGAGTCAGCCAGCATTTGTGCGGCTGCGGCGTACTCCTCCACCGTGCGACCCCAGATGCTCACAACAACGCGGGCACCGCTGCGACGCAACAGCGGCAATTCGTGTTCCAGCCATGCCTGCATTCCTGGGTTTTGCAGGCCAACAGAGTTGAGCATCCCCGCTGGCGTGCCCACCAGTCGCGGCGCCGGATTACCGGCCCACACGAACGGCGACAGCGATTTGGTTACCACCGCTCCCAGCGAGGAGAGGTCAACGTAGGCGCCGATCTCGGTGCCGTATCCGGCGGTGCCAGAAGCAGTCATGATGGGGTTGGGTAACTCCACGCTGCCAATCCGTACGGCCATAGCGGTGTTCATGGCGTCACGCCAATTCTGTCAATGGCGTCAATGGCGTTAATGGCGAACTTGCGGTCTTGGGTTCGCTGAGACTTGAGTTCAGGCACGGTCGCGCTGCATTGACGCGTCAAGTTCTGCGTGGAACTCTTGCAGTGGCCGCACGCGCAGACTGCTCGCCAGCCACTCTCGCAAACCGGTCGCCGCGGCACGCGCGGCTGCGATTGTCGTCAAACATGGCACGTGATGGGTGCGAGCTGCCGCACGAATGTGGTGACCGTCAAGTTGGGCGCCGCGCCCTCGCGGTGTGTTGACAACCAGATCTATTTGACCCGCCGAGATGAGCTGCACGGCGTCTTCACCGGGCGATGTCTCGCAACCATCCGCCGACAGCTTCGCTACCTCCACGTCTACCGATACGCCACGACCGCGCAGGTATTCGGCAGTGCCAGCCGTCGCGGCGATTGCAAAGCCAAGTTCCCGCAGCTCACGGGCCGCCTCAAGCCCTTCGGCTTTGTCGCGGTCGGCCAGCGTGAACAGCACCGTGCCGCTCGACGGCAGCGTCTCACCGGCGGCCATCTGACTCTTGGCGAATGCGAGCGCGAAGTTGGCATCTATGCCCATGACCTCGCCGGTGGAGCGCATTTCGGGCCCCAACACGGTGTCCACCGAAGGAAATCGGTTGAACGGCAACACTGCCTCTTTAACCGCAACGTGACTCGGCCCGCTCGCATACTCGGCCAGCCGCCCATCGTATGCCCACTCGGGCAGCACTCCGGCGGCCACCAGCTCATCCAGCGTTTCGCCTGCCATTACGCGGGCCCCCGCAGTCGCCAGTGGCACACCCGTCGCCTTGGCTACAAACGGAACAGTGCGTGACGCCCGCGGATTCGCCTCAATCACGTAAACCTCTCCGGCCTTCACGGCGAACTGCACGTTCAGCAACCCGACCACGTCCAACGCTTCGGCCAAGCGACGGGTGTAGGCAATGATCGTCTGTTGCGTTGCTTCGCTCAAGCTCGGCGGCGGGATCGCACAGGCGCTGTCTCCTGAGTGAACACCAGCCTGCTCAACGTGTTCCATGATGCCGCCGAGCATCCAGTTACCGACGCGATCCCGCAGCGAATCAACGTCAACCTCAACTGCGTCCTCCAAGAAGCGGTCCACAAGTACTGGCCGCTCCGCCGACAGCCCGCCTTCGCGCCCCAGCGAAGAGAACTGCGCCAGTTCGGACATGGCGGCAGCTAGTTCGTCTTGGTCGTATACGACCGTCATGGCCCGGCCACCCAGCACGTAGCTGGGACGCACCAACGCAGGAAAGCCGATCTGTTCGCAAATGGCAGCGGCGCCAGCAAGATCAACTGCGGTACCACCGGGTGGCTGTGGAATGTCAAGCTCGGCGCACAGCGCGTTCCAGCGCTCGCGATCTTCGGCCAAGTCAATTGAATCTGCCGGTGTGCCGCGCACCAGAGCTGCGGGCAACGCCGCGGCCAGCTTCAGTGGTGTCTGACCACCGAGGCTGACAATGACCCCGACTGGATCTTCGGCGTCAATGACGTTGAGGACATCTTCGGTAGTGAGCGGTTCGAAGTAGAGGCGGTCTGATGTGTCGTAGTCGGTGGAAACCGTCTCGGGGTTGCAGTTCACCATCACGGTCTCATAACCAGCGTCGCGCAAGGCGAAGCTGGCATGTACGCAGCAGTAATCAAACTCGATGCCCTGGCCGATGCGATTCGGCCCCGAGCCCAAAATGATCATGCGGGGGCGGGTACCCGGACGTATCTCGTCCTCGTCCTCATAAGTGGAGTAGTGGTATGGCGTGTGGGCATCAAACTCAGCCGCGCAGGTATCCACCGTCTTGAACGTGGCGCGTACACCGGCTTGTAGGCGCGCTTCGCGCACCTCGGATTCGCAGATGTTCCAGAGCCAAGCGAGCTGTGCGTCGGCGAAGCCGAGCTGTTTGGCGCGACGCCACGAGCGGCGGCCCATGCCAGCTAACCCACCGATTTCTTCCAGCGCCGCCCGTTCATCAACAATGGCAAGCATCTGGTCCACAAACCACGGGTCCACCCCGGTTGCGTCACATATTGCATCCGGGTCAACGCCTCGCCGCAGCAGCTCGCCCATTTCGAAGATTCGCTCGGGCGTAGCTACATGCACAGACTCAAGTAGCTCGGCGGTGGACCGCTCGGCGTACTGCACTTCGCCCGCGTCGGCGTTCAGGCCGAACCGGCCCTGCTCCAGGCTGCGCAGGGCCTTTTGCAAGCTCTCACCGAAAGTGCGCCCGATGGCCATTACCTCGCCAACGGATTGCATCTGTGGCCCCAGCACGGGCGCTGCGCCGGGGAGCTTCTCAAACGCCCAGCGAGGAATCTTGGTTACGACGTAGTCAATGGTCGGCTCGAAGCTGGCGGGAGTCTCGCCGGTGATGTCGTTGCGGATCTCATCTAGCGTGTAGCCCACCGCGAGGCGCGCAGCGATCTTGGCGATAGGGAAGCCAGTCGCTTTCGACGCCAGCGCGGAGCTGCGACTTACCCGAGGGTTCATCTCGATGATGATCTGCTCGCCGTTCTCAGGATTCACTGCGAACTGCACGTTGGAGCCGCCCGTCTCCACACCGATGCGGCGAATACAGGCAAACGCGGAGTCGCGCATCTGCTGATACTCAAAGTCAGACAACGTCTGTGTCGGTGCGACCGTGATGGAGTCGCCCGTGTGGACACCCATAGCGTCGAAGTTCTCGATAGCGCAGATCACCACGCAGTTGTCGGCGCGGTCGCGCATTACTTCAAGCTCGAACTCCTTCCAGCCCTTCACCGACTGCTCGATAAGAATCTCGTTGATGGGGCTGGCGTCGAGTCCTGCGGCTGCGGCGAGTTCAAACTCTTGGTCAGTAGTAGCGAAACCGGTCCCTTGACCACCCAGGATGTAGGCGGGTCGGATGATGACCGGCAGGCCAATCTCGTCTCGGGCACGGCGAGCCGCGTCCATGGAGTGCGCTATAGCCGAGCGGGCGCACTGAAGCCCGATTTCGGTCATTGCCTGGCGAAAGCGGTCACGATCCTCGGCGGTGTCGATGGCTGACTCCGACGCCCCAATCATCTCGACGCCGTAACGCTCCAGCACGCCACTACTGGACAGCTCAGTAGCCAGGTTCAAAGCCGTTTGGCCACCCAGTGTGGGCAGCAGTGCGTCGGGTCGTTCGCGGGCGATTATGGCTTCAAGCACTTTGGCGTCGAGCGGTTCCACGTAGGTGGCGTCTGCGAACTCCGGGTCGGTCATGATCGTGGCCGGATTCGAGTTGGCCAGGATCACCCTGTAGCCCTCTTGACGCAACACTCGACAGGCTTGAGTGCCTGAGTAGTCAAACTCACATGCTTGCCCGATGACGATGGGTCCCGAACCAATAATCAACACGGTGTTAATGTCGTCGCGGCGCGGCATCAGACAGTCCCTCGCGACGGAGTGCTGGACATCGGCGTGGTTCGGGCACCGTTGCTGAACGACGACATGAGGTCATCGAAACGGTCAAACAGGTAGCGCGAGTCGTGCGGGCCGGGGCTGGCTTCGGGGTGATACTGCACTGCGAATGCCGGTATGTCTCGGCAGGCGAACCCTTCGAGTGAGCCGTCGTTGAGACAGACGTGGGTTTCGTCCACGCCCGGCACTGAGCCGGACTCAATGGCGAAGTTGTGGTTCTGGCTGGTTATCTCGACACGTCCGGTGGATTCGTCTCGCACCGGCACATTGCCACCGTGATGGCCGAACGGCAGTTTGTAGGAGCGACCGCCCAACGCCAGCCCCAGCACCTGCTGTCCGAGGCAGATGCCGAAGATCGGCACTTTGCCAAGCAGCTCGGCGAGCGCGTCGGTTACGCCACCGGCCATCTTTGGGTCACCCGGTCCGTTTGAGAGGAACACTCCGTCTGGCTCGTGGGCGAGCACATCTGACGCTGTGGTTGCAGCGGGCACAACCTGCACTGTGGCGATGCGCCCCAAGTTGGCTGCTATGGCACGCTTCATACCCAGGTCGTAGGCCACCACGCGCCATGGCCCATCGCCAACGGTGTAGGGCTCGGCCGTGGTGACTTCGCTGACGAGATCCACACCGGAGGTACCGGGCTCGGCGAGCGCCGCTTCGGCCAGTCGGCTCAGCGCTTCGTTGTCAACCACCGGCCCGAACGCGGCGGGCATTGCACCGAAGTCTCGAACATGGCGAGTGAGGCGACGCGTGTCGATTCCCGCGATACCAGCGATGCCGTGTCGTGCAAGGTATGCGTCTAGATCGCTGTCTGAGCGCCAGTTGGAGCGCCGGCGAGCCAGATCGCGGATGACCACCCCCCGACAATGCGGATGGCGTGACTCCGCATCGGCAGTTGTGGTGCCGTAGTTGCCGATGTGCGGGTAGGTGAACGCGATTATTTGACCCGCATAGGAAGGATCGGTAATGACCTCCTGGTAGCCGGTCATAACAGTGTTGAACACGACTTCGCCTGAGGCAATGCCGCCAGCCTCATTCGGCTCTGCCGCTGGCTCTGCGTCCAGCGATGCTCCGATCATCTCTCCCTCAAAGACAGTGCCATCTGCAAGCACGAGTGCGCCTGGGGTGGGGCGATCTGAGCTAGTGGTCATTTCTTGGTTCCTACAGTGAGTCCAGCGGGCGCGACGGGGGCGGCGGGCGCGGCGACGGTATCGGTAGAGCTGCAAAGCGCGCCGTCGATTACAACCGCTCGTCCAGCCACGATGGTTGAGACCACCATCGCGCTCATCTGGCGGTGCCGATGCGGTGTGTTGCGCGCCATCGAGATTGAGCCACGCTCTGCCAGTCTCCAAGGTCTCTCGAGGTCAATGATCACCAGGTTCGCTGGCTCCCCGGGCTTGATCGCGGCGCCGCCTAGATGGGTAGCTCCCACAAGTTGGGCGGGTCGCCAAGCGAGCGCGTCAAACGCTGCCTCGAGACTGATTTCTGGGTGGCCAAGAACGATCGCAGCGCAGGTTTCGAGTCCCACCACACCAGGCGGCGCCTCATCAAAGGGCAAGTCCTTGGCTTGAGGCGGTATGGGCGTGTGGCCGCTCACAATCGCGTCAATCGTGCGGTCATTGACGCCAGCGACTAGGGCGTGGCGGTCCGCTGCAGTGCGGTACGGCGGCTCTGCCCGCATAAACGTGTCGTAGTCCGCGGCATCGGCATCAACGAAGAGCAAGTGCTCCGCGGTAACCGAGGCAGACACGTCAACACCCTCTGACTTCGCGGCACGCACCAACTCCACTGTGCGGGCTGCGCTGATTCGATCCAGATGCAATCGGCCGCCGGTGAGTCTGGCGACACTGATGGCAGCGGCAGCGGCCAGCTCTTCTGAAGCCGTTGGTTCGCCTGCGAGGCCCATTCGTGCCGACACGGCGCCTTCGGCCATCGCAGCGTTCGCTCCTAGCTGGACGCTGGCCGGACGCACCGACACTGTTCCGCCCAACGGCGTGGCGTACTGAAGGGCCCGGCGCAACAACCCAGCGTGCGAGAGCGGCGCCACATCGGTGAACCAACGAACGCCAGCGTCTGCGAGCTCAGCCATGGGAGACAATCGATTACCCGCCCGATCAGCGCTAATCGTGGCTGCCGCAATGACAGCGCAGGGCCCGGCTGCAGCGAGGCGTTGTAGCTCAGCGAGCTGGCCCAACCGGTCAAGCGGCGGGTCGGTATCGGGCTGCGCTAGCACCGCCGTGAAGCCTCCCAACACCGCAGCCGTTGTAGCGCTGGCCACGGTCTCGGCTTCTTCGTTGCCCGGTTCGCCGAGTCGACTGAACAGGTCCACCAACCCTGAGGCCACAACACATCCACTCGCGTCAATAACTGTGCCTGCTTCGGGACGACCGCTGCTTGACGGCAACACAGCGTTTGATGGCGATACAGCGCTTGGCGGCGATACGGCCACAATCTGGCCGTTGGCCACGGTGATGTCGGCGCGGCGTCGACCGGAGCGGTCAACGATCTCACCACCTGCAAGCAGCAGCGGCGCTGGCGCCGACAAAGTCTGCGCTTGCGATGTTCCCGCGAACTCGGCCATCTCAGCCATTGCTGAGGATCTTCGGCTCAGCGGTGGTTACCGCGTCGGCGAACGCGTTTTCGCTGTGCAGGACTGCGCCGGAACCAATAAGGCGGAACAGAACTGCCATGCGAGCTGCCACGCCGTGGGACACTTGCTGGGTGACCAGCATTCGATTAGTGGCAAGGTCTTCACATACCGCGCCCGCTATTTCGATGCCGCGGTTCATTGGCCCCGGATGAGTAACGACAGCACCGGGACGTAAACGTTGAGCTCGCTGGGCAGTGAGGCCGTAGCGGGCCACATACTCCGGAATCGATCCGATGAGACCGTCAACCATGCGTTCTCGTTGGCAACGAAGCAGGCCCACCACGTCTAGCTGGTCAAGCACTTCGTCGAGACTGTGAGATACGTCAACGCGTGCAGCGGCGTCGGCACTTAGCCAGTCGTCTAGCCAGTCACGCGGCCATGCAGGCAACAAGGTAGGTGGCGCTATGAGTACGACGCGCGCACCGAGTGCGGTGTAAGCCTCAATGTCGCTGCGTGCAACGCGACTATGGGTGATGTCACCCACGATGCCTATGAAAAGCGCCGACAGCGTTGGCTCGCTGAGGGCCCCCACGTCCCCGTCTGTGCTCACTGCTACACGCTGTTCGCCGATGGTCATGGGGTTGAAATGGCGCCACAGCGTGTAGGCGTCCTGTAGTCCCTGAGTGGGGTGTGCATGCCAGCCATCGCCGCCATTGAGGACAGCCACACCGTCGTCGGCCCAGCGCGCCATCTGTGCGGGCACACCCGCGCTGCGATGGCGAACCACGGCCGCGTCGATGCCCATAGCCTGAACGGTCTCGAACGTATCGCGCAACGATTCGCCCTTAGCCAGCGATGAGGAAGCTGCAGAAAAGCTGAGCACATCGGCCGAGAGCCGTTTGGCGGCAGTCTCAAACGAAAGTCGGGTGCGGGTCGATTCTTCAAAGAAGAGCGTGGCCACTGTGCGCCCTCGCAACGCAGGCACCTTGGGAATAGGCCGACGGCTCACTTCAACAAAGCGATCGGTCAACTTCAACATTTCGGCGATGCCCTCGGCGCCGAGTTCGCTCAGCGTCAGCAGGTGCTGGCTCACTTGCGCATTTCCCCCAGCAACACGCCTTCCAGGCTTACGTCCACCATCTCCTCGCGGCTCGTGGGCAGGTTCTTTCCGACGAAGTCTGGTCGGATGGGCAGCTCTCGATGGCCGCGGTCGATGATTACAGCTAGCTGCACGGCTCGGGGCCGTCCAAAGTCGTTGAGGGCATCCAGCGCAGCGCGGATGGTGCGGCCGGTGAACAGAACATCGTCAACCAGCACGACCGTCATGCCATCAAGGTCGAAAGGAATGTCGGTGACGGCTTCGGCCATGACTGGCCGCAGGCCTATGTCGTCGCGGTGCATCACCACATCGAGCGTCCCGAATGGCACATCGGTGCCTTCGATCTCAAACAGCATGCGCACAATCCGGAGCGCTACCTGCACACCGCCGGTCTGCAGGCCCACAACTGCTACATCGTCAAGACCGCTGTTGCGTTCAATGATCTCGTGGCCGATGCGCGTCAGCGCTCTATGTACGCCACTGGCATCAAGGACGGTGCTTCGCGCGACGAAAACGCCCCCGTACGGGGGCGTCATGCGTCTTTCGCGATCTGCCACGCGCGGATCCTTCCTCTCCGTTTGAGCCTCACCGGACTCGCTTCACGGTCAGACTCGCACCCTAGCGCGGGCCGTGTGCGAAGCTGGCGCGGCACTGGACTAGCTGCACTGATTTGGCTGCACTGATTTGGCTGCACTGACTTAGCCTGATTGGGGTAACTGCAGGGGGTAGCTGCAGGAGGGCTAGCTTCATTGGGGCTAACGGCATTGGGGCAGGCGTGCGCCCGTTAGCCGAACTACATCAAGCGCTTCAAGGCTGAGAACATGGCGACCACGAGCCGGTGTAAGCCCTCGAAGCAACACAGGCGACCAGTCCAGCGCCACGTCCGCGCGAACAGAATCGCCTCGCCGACACATCGTGCAAGCAGGAGCCGCACATCCCGGCGGCAGCGCGCATTGCTGCTGTGTGCTGTCGTTGACCGCGCACGCATCAAGCGTGACCGTGGCGACTCGCCTTGCCTCATCCGCAGCCTGATTGCGCAGACCCAATACCTGCGCTGTGTCGGCGGCCGCTGCACTGAACAGCGCACACATCGTGACCAGAGCCAAGGACAGAATCGGGGTACTCACTGCTGCCCCTCTGAATGTCTCTCCGAGTGCCTCGCTGCGTGATCAGCCACAGGTACTGCAACTCGGGCCCGGACTGTGTCTGCAAACAACGGTGAAACAGCGAGCGGACAGATCACCTCGACACTGACCGCTGCTGGCTTGCTGTTTGCGGGCAGCCGATGCACTTTGGTTGCGATGCTGAAACGAGCATCGGTGGTGTCGCAATCGGAGATGGCTGCGGCACGAACGACGCCATCAGCGACGTTCAAGACATCTTGGTGCGCGGTTGCCTCATCTAACTGTGGTGGCAGTGGCGCTGCGAGAGCGTCAGCGGCGTAGTGCGCTGCCTCAATGCCCGCGGCACGAACGCTGGTTGCGGCGCGTGTCGCGTCGCCCGAATAGTCAACCAACCAAACGCCGACCACGAGAACTGTGGCCACGCTGAGCATGCCAATGCTCTCATCCATGAGCGATGACCATCGTCTGCTGGGTCTGCTGGGTCTGCCGGATCTGCTGGCTGGTAACGAAAAACCGCCGCACCAGTTCGCTACCTAGCCATGGCCAGGTGCGCAAGTGCGGGATTCGCCAACGCTGGGTGCCCCTCGTTGCCTTTGCGGTCACGTTCAGCAAGGCAGTTTCACGGCCGCTTGCTGCCCTGCGCCTTGCGCAAACGGCGGTCTACGACAGGCCACTCCGAGCGCGTCGGCTGTACCCAGCCAGCCTCGCGAGCTGACACGGACCGACACCACAATCGAGCAGGCCTCGTCGGTGCCTACCTCAACGGCTGTGGGCTGTGCAGCAGCGAGTTGTGCTGCACGATCCAAAGCTGCCCTCGCCGCCACGGCCGTTGAGTCAGAAGGCAGATCGGCATCGGAGCAAGTCCACTCCGCTGGCAACAGATCCACCACAGCGATGGCGGCTGCGTCTGCTGCACCCTGCGCCGCGGCAGCGCCAACCTGTCGACCAAACAGCGAGATCACCAGCGCCATGAACACTGCCAGCACACTGAACAGCCGCAGAATCGAAAGCGAGCTACCCACGACGCGCCACCGCTATGCGTTGTCTGCTGTTCTGCTGTTTGCCGCGTAGAGGTCTTGAGTTCACGTTGGCGAACCCGTTGCCCGGCAGCGCTAGCCGGATTTGGCGGCACACGCGTTGCTTTTCCAAGCTCCGTTGGCAGCTTCGCACAAGGTCTGAGTCTGAATCCTGTCGTAATCGACAGCGTCATCCGTGCCTTGTGGCGCGTTGTCGCTCAACGTCGTCCACATCACCGCTACCACCAACACCGACGCTGCGACAGCGGCGGCGATGAATATGAGCTTGGTTACTGGTGAGTCCATGGCGGTGCCTCGTTTCTGCTCTTGCGAGCGTTGGGATTGACCTTCGCGGTCTTCGGAGCCTGCGGTTGCGGGCAATTGGTGGTTGAGTCGCAGTCGTGTTGAGGGATCAGAGGGAGTAGTTCGTATGAGCGGCTAAGTCGCTTGAACGGTACGTGTGTTCATAACTCAGACCGAAGGCAACGTCATCACCACGGTGGCCATCACCACCGCTGAGGCCACTACGGCCAGCAGCGCTGCTGATGTCCCCACAGAACGCCCCAGCCGGTCAATGGCCTCGCGGCGTCGGTCGTCAATGGCACGCACCACCCGGTCCAACACGCGGTCCAAGAGCTGCGACGCAGCCGCTCCGGACCGCTCCGCCACCTCAACAGTGCGCAACAGAGACGCTGTCGGTGAATCGTCTAGCTGTTTGGCAACCGCTACGAGCGGGTCGCGCCCGCTAAGCACCGCAGCATTGACCGCTCCCGCAGCCGGAGCGAATGCGGGGTCCACGACGAGTTCGGCCGCATCAAGCACGGCCACGCTGATCGGCCTACCCGACGCAACGAATAAACGTATTCGACGAAGCCACAGCAACACTGCGCCGTCCAGCCGTCGACGGTGCCCCGACAGCACCGCAGCCGCAATGACAGTCGGCACAGCCCACGACGCCACAACTGCGCTGAGTAGCGACCACGCCAACGCGGTCGTAGTTGATGCTGTGCCAGTTGCGGGCAACTGGCTCCCGGCAACGAAACCCACCGCGACTGCTGCCACGGCCACAACGGCGGTGACCATTGTCAGGCGCGCTGGACGCCAACCCAGCGCAGCGAGTTGCCTGCGATTGCGGCGTTTGCGCTCGCCCGCAAACAGCAAGCTAAGCGCGGCAACAGCGCTCAGAGTTGCCATTAGCCACAACACGACGTAGCTCGGCGGCGGGAACGCCGAGGTCATCGCAACATCTCCCATGCTGATGCCAGAGGGCGGGCGCAGACCGCGACGCCCACCACCGTGGCCCCAAGACCGACGCGCTGACCTTGAGGTCCGCTCAACCACTCCCAGGCGTCTGGGCTCACGAACGCACTACCCAGCGCTATTGCCGCGCCGAGCACTAGGGCCAGCCCGAGCTGAGGCAAGTTGGACGCGACGTGGCGATGAAAGTGCCTGGCGGTCGCAGCGGCTTCAGATGCTTCGGCCTCCACCACTTCCAAGATGGGAACCCATTCGCCACCACTGGAGCCCGCAACCGCAACGGCATCTGACAGCCATGCGGCTACGGCGCCCTCGTCGCCGTGAGCGAAACGTGCGGCGGCCGCATCAACACCGATGCTGCGACACTCTGCGACAAACTTGGTAACCGCAGGCGCCATCGGCCCCGATGCCAGCGGCGCTGATGTCTCAAGCGCTTCAACCACCGTGCGCGAGACCTGTGCCTGATTAGCCAGGACAGCGGCGAACTGTGCGACCGATTCCGCAGACTGCACACGCTGATTGCTGCGCACGATGATGGCTGTACACCAGGTACAGATGCCAACTACAGCGCTGGCTAGGCCTGCTGCCACCGGCCCAAACATCAGCCCAGCAACGAACGCCACTCCACCGCTCGCAAGCCACGGCCAGCGCACCGATGTGCTCTCGGACCGCTGGTTGCCAAGCAACTGGCCAGGCCCAGAAAACAAAGTCCAAAGCGCTGAGCCCGTGCCCACCGCCCCCAAAGCGACAAACTTCAGCACGAAACTTCCTCAGCGACTAGAGGCTCATAGGCTGGCGGGTCAGCGATGGGCACCAGCGGGCCCGGGTCCCACACAAGATCGCTCCGTTTAGCACTGTCACACTCCGATGACCCAAACAGAGGCTCATCGCCCAACTGCCCGTTGCGCGACTGTCCGTTGCGCTGGCGTACTTCGCCCACCTGTCGAATGTCCGGTGAGGCCTGCGGCGAGACATCCTCGGACTGGCGCCGACGGTTGGGTGTTGGCTGGCGATGTGTTGTTTGACCCAGCGTCAAATGGCCCTGCGTCAACTGGTCCTGGGTCGGCTGGCCCTGCGTCAACTGGTCCTGGGTCGGCTGGGCCTGCGGCGACCGGTCCTGCGTCGACTTGCCAGTGGATGCCGGAGCGTCGACGATCCGGGAGAACAGCGTGTGTTCGCTTGGCTCAACAGCACCAGCATTCGTGACTCCGGCCACTTCGTAGATCTCGGCTACCCGCCCGACGGGGCGACCGAACGGCGTTGCCCAGCGGTCTCCAGGTTGCAACGCCCATAGGCAGGTGGTGGAAATAACCCCCGACAGCTCATCGATACCGGTTAGCTGCGTGACGTCTGCCACAACGCGGTCGCCTGCGTCATTGCGGCCCAGCCACACACACAGATCCACTGCCGATGCGATCTGGCGACGGGCGTAGTCCTGTTCGGCACCTTCGGAGCAGGCGTAGGCCACCAGCTTTTCAAGCACTCCCTTGCCGGGCTGGGAGTGCAGCGTGACCAGACAACCGGTGAGCCCAGACGACATGGCATCCAGCAGCGCCTCGCAGCCTTCGCCACGTATCTCGCCCACTACCAGCTTGGCGGCATTGGCGCGTTTGGCGTCGCGGATGTGGTCGGCCATGGAATGGCGGCCGTGACCGTCCTGGTTGGGGTCGCGGGTCAATCGCTCGTAGGTATTGGGATGAATGCCGTAGTCGTGCAAGCGAAGCTCGGGCGTGTCCTCAATAGTGTCGATGCGTTCGTGGTCGGGAACTGCTGCCAGCAGCGCTTGGCACAGCGTTGTTTTGCCGCCACCCATGGCGGCTGCTACCACCATGTTGGCTCGCACCCGACCGGTGATGGCTTGGATCAGCACTTTGCCCAACTCGGGCGAAACCACACCGAGGTCGTCGAGACGAATGCGGCCCGCCATATTTGAGCGCAACACCAGATTTGGTGGACTGGTCACAAACGCTTCAGCGTGTAGACGCCAGCGATCGCCCACGCGCACATCCAGGCGCGGATCTAGCTCGTCGAAGCGCTGCGGACGATCGCCTGAGTAGCCAGCCAGAAACCGTACGGCCTCAATCAGGTCTTCGTCGGCGGCGAATGGTGATGGCCTGCGTTCAACGCGACCACCTGCGTATTGGACGAGCATCGACTCGCCGCCGCGTATCTGGAACTCCTCGACATCGGATTCGGCCAACAGGTCTTCCAAGCCGTCAGTAGCAGCGCGGGCGGCGTTGCGCCGTCGCACGGCACCGTCGGAGCGTTCGAGCCGCTGGGGCGTGCAAGCGGCGCCGGTCAACGAGCGCCCCAGCCGTTGCATCCGTCGGTAGCCACCGCGCGTCCCCATCCGCTTGATGCGCACGATTCGCTCCGCACCAAGCACGTTGGAGAGCTCGCCAGTGGGGTCCCCGCGAGTTCCGTCGGGCGCCGGTAGCCAAACAGCCACCGGTGCCGCCGCAGCCTTAGCCGCTATCTGCCAAACCTGCGCTAAGTGGTTTGGATCGTCGAATCGTGCCGCTGACAACCCGACGGAAGCTCCGAGCAACAACACCACCTGATTTGCGGCTGCGGCGGCTGCCGCGACCACGTCGCGCTCGGCACTGCTAGTCAGCCACGCCACGCACGGTTCATTGGATGACTCCGCCGACGACATGGTGGCGATGTCAGACCAGATGTTGACCCGCCCAACGGCGCCAGACAGCCCCTCCCTCAACGCTCCTCGGCACCAATCGAGTGCGTGGGGATCTACAGCGTCGTCACACAGCACCAGCAACACCGCTCAGCCCTCGAACCCGTTCCCAGGCGCAACTGCCGTGGCTTCGCTGTTTGTGCCGTTGCCTATGCCGCCGTTGGTTCCGCCAGCTGTGCCGCTGAACTGCGGGTTCGCAAAAGAGCCAAGTGGTGCTCGGCACTTGGGCCAACCGTCAATGGGTGCTGGCCAGACTACGAGGCCGTCCAAAGCCGAAGCTGTCGCAAGGCGCGCCGCTGCGGGCGCATCCACATACATAACGATGCTGCCATCGGCGCCATCTACGAGGGTCGTCACATCAAGCGCGCAGCCGCCCAACACTGTTGCCACCACGGCGACGCTGCCCGGACCCGGGCCAGCAGCGGGCCATGCCGCGGTGTCCGCCTCAAAACGCATCACGGTGACAGCTCTTCTGGTGTCGACAGGAACGCCCAGCAGGGCAGGTGTCACGAACGTTCCCGACGGAATGTCGTGACTTACGACGCTTCCGACTATTGAGTTAAGGTCGGCGAACTGTGCGGCAACCGGTTCGGCTACTTCGACTATTTCAAATGCGCCCGGAGGCTGACCTGCGATCCACGGTTCGGACGCGACTGCCACCAGCGCAACGGCTGGCTGCGCAGGTGGGCGGCCCCATAGCCAAATGGCGGCCACCACGACAGCGACGATCAGCGCTGCAACCCCCAAACGCCACCACTCCAGACCACGCCGAGGCATGCCCCCGAAGGTCGGGGGCTGCTCTTCATTCGCGTATCCCGAGGGAGCGGCGACGGTCACGAGCCACTCCCACTCGGATTGGTTGAAACGCGACCGTCGGCGTGATCTCCAACCGAGCGAATCCAGTCCACACCCGACGCCAACTGCATCCAACACGGATCATCCGTTGCTGGTCGGATCGGCGGCAGGTTGTCTGTGCGCCGGGATGATTCTCCTTCTTCGTCGGGTAGGTCTAGCTCGAAGCACAGGCTGACTTGCCAGGCGTACGCCGCAGCCCGCGTAAGCACCCAACCGCACGAAGTTGATGCGCTGGATCCAACAGCGTCGCCTATCGCACAGACAACTACCTCCGGAATCGCTCCCTGTCGATGCCAGCGCTGTTGAAGCTGCCGCTGTTCTTCGCTCAGCAGATTCCATCGCTGCACCAAGTGTTGCGTCTGGGTGCCAGCCTCCATCGCCTGGAGCTCAGAATCGTGCCAGGGCCGCTGATCGCTCCACGAGGCACTTACCCAGGTTGCGGTCCATTCGCACTCGGGAGTACCGACGTCAACAAGTCCACGGATCTCAATCCAGCCGCGTCCTGGAGCAACCTGCAGATAGCGCCCACCACCGGGAAGGTGCCGCTGCGGCGACGACCCAGCGCTCGCGGCTCGGACGTTCGAACCCAAGCCCAAGCCGCCCAACGCCCGAGCCGCCACGGAATCGGGAGGTACATGTGGACACTCCTCAAGAGGCGGCAGCGGGGTGCCTGTTGGTGGCAGGGTGGTACCTGTCAGCGGCAGAGTGGTGCTAGTTCGTGGCGGCGTGCCGCGTGGAGGGGCCACGGTGGTGGTCGGCGCCGCCTCGTCGACCGGATCACGACTACCGCTCGGAGCTGTCGTGGACGTAGTCGTTCTAGTGGGCTCGCGATGCTCGGCTGTGGTGGAGGTAGCTGAACCGGGCCGAGACGTTGTCGTAGTTGACGTAGTCGTCGTAGTTGACGTAGTTGACGTGGTCGAAGTAGTCGAGGTCGTGGTACGAGGCGTAGTTGCTTTCGGCTTGTCGTTGGGCAAACAGGCGTAGTCGTAGGAGCCTTGGATGCGCGTGCGGACATATGAGGGCAGCCCGCTGAAGTTGGCGCAATCGAAGATGCACACGCGGTAGGTCTCTGGACCACGAGTGGGGTGGACATGCTCTTGTATCTGGGTAGTCGCCAACTGGCCGATCGCGGGGCAATAGGTGCGAACTGTGGTTTTTTCGCAATCGCCAGGTCTGGTGCATTTGTTGAGCAGATCGCTTGAAGTGACGCAACTACCGCCATGGTCGGGCCGGTAAGTCACACCGTCAATGCCCTCGCAGACATCGGGATTACTGTTCCAGGTACGCCCAGGCATCTTTGAACACGCCACATAGGACAACAGCCCACCAGCGCACCTGTGGATGCCCAGCTCAGCTAGGCGTTCGTCGCTCTCGCCAGCGAGACGACTCAGTTCTCGGGCGTCACCATCGCGCGAGGAACCTCCGCCACCATCGTCATCGTGGTCGTCACCAGTGTCGCGGTTGCCGCCAGGTGGCGCCGTGTAGCACAGCAACACCGATGAGCTATACCCGCCCACAGCGTCCGGGTAGCTGGGGGTTGTCCCAGCCGGACAGTGTTGATGCGCTGGCGAAGACGGTTGACCCAGCACAGTTCGCTGGCACCGGCTCCCTACGGTGCGCCAGCCATAAGAGCACCGACCCTGTATGACCCGAGATGTCCGCCAGCTAACGACAGTCTCGTAGATTGGTTCGTAGGTGTAGTGCCTGTTGGCGATCCGATCCCAATAGCCGGTTTCGACGTTGCTGTAGACCGGCTTACTGACCCAATGGCCCGGAACCGTCGTGGTATGGGTCGATATCCACTTGTACACGGGTACGTAGCGGCAGTTGAACCAGATGCCGCTTATCGGATCGAAGTCGCAGCGCCGCTTAGAACCTGTCTTCACCCGCACTGGCGGCACCAGCGGTTCCATCATCGTGCTCGGCTTGATCCAGGTGCGCTTAGTGCCGGTGCGCACCCGCTTGGTGCCGGTTGGTACCCACACTTTGTCGTAGGTGGTGTGGCTGTATACCCGCCTTGTTCGCCCGGTTCTGCGGGTCGTGGTTACCCTTGTTTGGCACTCATAGCCCCCATAGCGCCCACTGACCATGGTGGAACCGCTCGGACACCAAGTAGGGCGATTGACCGTGACTGTGCGCTCGGTTAGGCATCTTCCGCTGCCACGGTCAAGCACCATGCCACCGCTACAGCTCAGCACTGCTGGCACCGATGTCTGCGCGGCGACCTCATCACCGCTCACTACCATCGAGGCGAACGGCAACACTCCTAACGTCACGGCTATGAACCACCAGCCGAGGCGGCGCACACCCAGCGCTTGATTGGCGCAACTTGACTGCGACCGTCGGCCTGATCTCACGGCGCACCGTCACCCTCGGGTAGATCAGCCTGCGCCAAAGACTCAGCTTGCGCCCGAAACTCAGCGTGCGCTAGAGACTCAGCTTGCGCTAGAGACACGGTGGCTGGCCACCAATAGCGATCGGTCTGCGGCGGCCAGCCTGCTGCTGGACATGGAGGCGTCGGCCGCGGATAGGCACGTGGGGCTTCGGTGAGCGGCAGCGAGCCTGGTGGCCATGGTTTTTTCGTTCGCCGCTCTACTGGCCGCGCCAGCGCTTCGGCTATGAGATCAGCGTCCGCTGAGCAGCCAAGCAGCTCCTCAAGCGATTTGAAGGGCGACAGGTACATACGCTCGTACCAGCTCGCGTCGGGTTCCCAGTTTGTGGCCGACAACTCGGTCGTAACTTGCGGTGCCGCAGCCGCAGACTGCGACAACTGAGTCCACTGAGCCGGTGTGCAATAGGGAGCCAGCTCGGGGCGACGCAACTCTTCGCCCACCAGCGTTCCAATAGGGATTCCGGTCTCACACCACAGCGCCAGATGCCAAAGATGACTACGGTGCGCCGTCCACGCCTCTGGTTGAGGCACATCCACCCATTCACGTACAGCGATCCACTGGTTACGGACGCCCGAAGCCCACGCCCTCGGCTCTGTCCAGTCGATTGACGCTGCGTGGGTTTCCTGCTCGGCAGCTAGCCACTGCACCGCTTCCTCGAAGGCGTCACTATCGCAGTCGCCGTCAAACAGCTCGTTGCGCAGCACCCGATAGCTAAGCCGCGACCATGTCAACCACATAGCTTCCACCTGGGCTGGATGGTCGGTGCCGACGTCTAGGCGTTCGCCAGATGAAGCGTCCACTAGGAAGGACTGCCCAGGCGCGTGACAGATGACAGCCAGCGCATGTCCCGCCGTGCTGATGTCAGCCACCCACGCCCGTTCCACAGGCGGCGAGGTGAACTCGAGGCGTAGCCCCCTAGCCCAAAGCGATTCAAGTTGGCGGGTGCGGTGCGAGTTCGTGTAGACGCCCGGCACGATGGTGGCCAGGTCACTGCAGGCTTCCCAGAGCGTGTCGGGGCCGCTGCTTATTGCGGCATGCCCTACTAGCGAGTCGGTGACCGCTCCTTGGGCGGCTCGAACGGTGAGCCAGTGCTTCGCTTCGTCCGACCAGTCGCCTGGAAAGAACCCCATATCGGTCAAGCTGTGGCCGCCTAGGGCTAGCTCCATCGGCTCGCCGGGGCTGTATACGAGCAGCTTGGCGACTTCGTTGATGGTGGTGCCCCACGAGTGCATCGGCCTGCCGCCGGGCGAGCGCATACCGACTATGAACGCTTCGATAACCGCCGCTGCTTGGCTGCGCTGCTGGGCGTCTTCGCCCACGTCGATCTTTAGAGTTTCTGGCGTCGGGTGCGGCGGGCACAGCGCCGCGTGGTCATAGGCCTCGCTACGATCCGCCGATAGGCGAGTCTCGTAGTCAAGATCGGCGGTGTCGATCACGAGTTCCCAAGCCGATTCGGTGCCAGCCCGCCTTCGAGCAACCCGTTCGCCTCGATCTAATGCAGCCTGCGCTTCTGGCAGGTAGGGCGGCATCGCTGACCACTGCTGGCGCTGCTCGACTACGTACCGTTGGCCAGCGGCAACATCGTTGACCAAGGCCGATTGTGACCTTGTCTCGGGTTGGCTGGTCGCGGCTGGTCCGTTCGCTGAGGCCGCAGGCTCTGACTGCTCGGTCGCCGAGTGCCCTGCCTCGAGCTGCCCGGTCGCCGAGTGCCCAGTCTCTGCCAACTCAGTGACATCGTCAGGTTCGGTGTAGGGAGGCCACGGCACCCAGATGCGGCCGCCGCCAATGTCAAACGCGGCCTCCAGCGCTGGCAACGGCTGTTGCTCATCAGCAGCGGGGTAGCTGCCATCGCCAGCAGTGACGGGCCGCAGCTCGGTGGCCTCTCGCGGTAAGAGCGCTTCAGCCAGTGGCTCTTCGGCGTGCGCCTCGGTGGTAACAACGCTTGGCGTCGCCGACGCGGGGGCACTGGTCTCGCCGGGCGCGAGAGTGTCACTACTGCAAGCCACGCAGAAGAACGCGACCGCTGCCAGCGCGAAGCAGAGTCGCCTGCGGCTACGCCAAGCATCGCCTGATCGTCTGCGTCTGGCTGGCCCAACCTTGGCTGGCCCAATCTCTGGTCGCCCAGTCTCTGGTCGCCCACTTGCTCGTCGCCCATTCTCTGGTTGCCCAGCACCCGCGCTGGCGTGGAGCTTTTGGGGAATGCCCATCGCACAGTTCCTCGCTACTCGCTGACGCCGGTCGCTTCGTTGAGTCGAAGCCGTCGCCGAAGCGTCACGGTGAGTTCTAGACGAGCACTGTCAAGTCATTCCAATTAATTTAGATGCCTTTGAAGTTCAGCGACTTTGAAGGCTGGGGCGGCGTCGAACCAGGCCCAGCCCAGCCCTAGAGAGGCTTGAGAGCAGCGGCCAGAACGCCGTTCACGAGAGCGCCGCTGCGAACCGTGGCTCCATAGCGGTGTGCCAGCTCAACAGCCTCATTGATTACCGCTGCTGGCGGCGCCACGCCGCGATCCAGCTCAAATAGGCCCTGCAGCAGAATCAATCGGTCGCAAATGCCCAGGCGTTCGGGCGTCCAACCCACGTTGAGCAGCCTTCTGAGCCGCTGTGTCAGCACTTCCTGCTGCGCCGCTACGCCGCTGGCTAGCTCGCGCGCGAGCGGGTCCAAGTCGCTGATCTGCTCGGCCAGCACATCGGCGAGTTCGCACGATTTCATTTCTGCCTCATACAGCAGCTCTATTGAGCGTCGGCGCGCATCTCTGCGACGAGTCGGCTCGTCGGGAGCGGCGAACGGGTGATTCGAACGGCTCATGGCACCTAGCACGCAGCCTTACCGCAGCCCGAGCGCACGTCCATAGCGCCATAGCTGGGGTGCGCCACCGAGGGAAGCTGCGGTGTGCGGCACGTCGCGGCATTCCAGCGGCCGCCGCCCAACGACGTCAGTTGCGGGCCCGCTCGATGTACTCGCCGCTGCGGGTATCGATCTTGAGTCGCTCGCCAATTTCGATGAACAGGGGCACTTGAACCACCAGCCCGGTCGACATCGTGGCGGGTTTACGTGCCCCAGATACTCGGTCGCCCTGTACTCCAGGGTCGGTGTCGGCCACTTCAAGCACCACTGAGGCCGACAGTTCAACACCAAGCACTTCTTCGCCGTGCCGCACAACCGTGGCCGTTTCGCCTTCCACCAGGAAATTGGTGGCGCTTCCAGCAGCCGCCCGGCTTACTGGAAGCTGCTCGTAACTTTCGGTGTCCATGAACACCAACGACTCGCCGTCCGCGTACAGATATTGCATATCGCGTTGGTCGATTACAGCGCGCTCCATCCGCTCGCCCGCTCGGAACGTACGTTCAAGCGTGGCTCCGGTTCGAACGTTGCGCAGCGTCGTACGCACAAACGCGCTGCCCTTACCCGGCTTGACGTGCTGGAACTCCGTGAGCTGAAAGAGTCCGTCGGCAAGGTCAAGCGTCATGCCGTTGCGAAAATCGGCAGTTGAAATGGCCATGTAAACCTCGCGGGTTCAAACTCAGATCTGCTGGTTAGTCACACCTGTCAACACGTGCATATACGGCTAGATGGCACTGCTAGATGGCTCTGCGAGACGATACAGCCAGAAGTAGCGACAGCCAGCAATAGCGACAGCCGCGAGTAACGACAGCCGCTAGCCACGCTCACGGATTGCGTTCAAGATCATCATCTTCAGAGCCCGAACCCGGCGTATGCGTCGACGCTGGGGAATGTGATGCCGCTGCCGTTGAAGCAGTCGTATTCGACGAAGCTGTAGTTGACGTAGGTGCCGACAACGCCGCAGTCGCGGCCTCAATGGCTAGCGCCACCGCTCGTGGGTAGCCAGCGGCACCCTCCCCCGCCACCCGTGCGGTCGCCAGCGGTTCCACCACCGACATATGCCGCCACGCCTCGCGCTCGCGGGGTTCACTCAGGTGCAGTTCCACAATCGGACCTTCAAAGGCGGCGAGCGCATCGTGCAGTGACCAGCCGTAGTGGGTAAGCGCGCCGGAGTTGACCACTATGGCCTCAACCCGGCCGATGCCCGCTTGGACAGCATCAACCAGGTCGCCTTCATGGTTGCTCTGGCAGTGCTCAAGGTCCCAGCTGTGTGCGATGGCGGTCCGGCGTGCAGCTCGCACTAGGTCGAGCAACGTGTCGGTGCCATATATCTCAGGCTGTCGGGTGCCCAACAGGTTCAAATTTGGGCCTGACAGCAGCAGGACGACGTGGCGCGGCATGGCTCAGCTCACATCAGCGTGAGCGCTTTGCGCAACACGCTCGGGTCGATACGGGGTACCACTTCAAGACCACGCGGTCCGTCCAGCACGAAGGTGATCCCATCGACCGATTTCTTGTCACGAGCGAACAGGCCAATGATCTCGTCGTGATCAATCCCCTGTGGCAGCGTGGACACCAGGCCGTATTGGCGAAGTACACGTTCGTGTTCGGCTACGCGCTCGTCGTCGATGCGCCCAAGCAGGTGCGCTACCACTGCCGCGTAACGCAGCCCGATGGCCACCGCTTCGCCGTGACGCAAGTCGAACCGTCCAGCTATCTCGAGCGCGTGCCCCAGCGTGTGACCGTAGTTCAGCAATGCCCGGCGGCCGCTCTCGGTCTCATCGGAGCTCACTACTTCAGCCTTGATGGCGACACACGCAGCGACCAGTTCAGCACGGTTGAGGGAGGTCAGCTCGGCACCGGTCGCTAGCCGTTTGCTCAGCGCTTCTCCTCCCAGGTCACACTGGGCAAGCTCCGTAAGGCTGGATGGAGGAAATGAGGGCTGAAGCGGTGAGGCTTCGGTTGCGTCAGTCTGCACTCGCTGAGCCACACGCTGGCTCCCTTCACTCTGGGACCCAGCGCTCTGTGTTCCCGCACTCTGGGGCCCAACGCTCTGGGGCCCGGCACTTTGGGGTCCGATGAGCCCTGCCGCCTGATCCGTGCAACCGATGAAGTGATACTTGGCCAGCTCGCCGTAGCCAGCCAGCAGCTCTCGCTGGGGCAAGGTGTCTAGCACCTGCGTGTCGCACAAGACGCCGCTCGGCTGCCAGTAGGCGCCGACCAGGTTCTTGCCTTCGGGCAGGTTCACTCCGGTTTTGCCACCGATCGCAGCGTCGATTTGGCCTAGCAGCGTGGTGGGTACATGCACTACGGCGGTACCTCGGTGGTACACGGCGGCAGCAAAGCCAGCTACGTCAGTGACTACACCGCCACCAACAGCAACCACCACATCGCGACGAGTGAGACCGGACGCAGCAAAATCACGGCAGAGGTCCTGCACCGTTGCCAGCTCTTTGGCGGATTCGCCTTCGGGAATCACAAATGTCTGATTGGGGATGCCCGGGTCCACCTCCACATCGATGCCCTGCTGTGTGACCACCGCCGCGCGACAAGCTCCGGGCGGGATCACGAGCGGCAAGCTGTCGCGAGCACTATCCCCCACCAGTACGGGGTAAGAGCGCTCGCGCAACGGCACCGCCACGATGATCAACTCCGACATCATGGGCGAGGGTAGCGACGCGCCCCGATTGGCTACTAGCTCGGTGTAACTGCCTCCGGCGCAGACGCAGTGACACGAGGCCATCTTCGCTGTCTGATCCCTAGCTCCTTGGTCGCTGCCTACCGCTTGGCGGAGGGGCCACTTCTGGCCGACTGCGAGCGACCAGCCGCCACGCCACGCTCAAGCGGCAAGGCCGGTCGGCGCGAACCACCAGGCTGTGGCGAACGCTCCGGCGACCAAGGACGGTCCCAGGGCGAAGCGGTGGTCGGTGCTGCGGCCCAAAGCGACTACCCCGAAGCCGCCAACGCCAGCGGCAATCACGAATCCCACCAGCAGGCCAGTCCACACCGCACCGAGTCCTCCCAGCCCCAGATGCAAGCCCAGGTACGCGCCGAGCCGCACGTCGCCGTAGCCAAGTCCGCCTCGAGCAGCTCGCCAAACCACATGCATCGTTACCCAGCCCAAAGCTGATCCGATTGCTGCTGTCAAAGATGTACGCACCAGGCCACTCACGCCGTTTTCAAGCGCGGCGGCCGCGCACAGCAACGGAACGGCAACGCAAGCACAGGCCCGTAGCAGCCGTGTCGGGATCAGGTGAGTGCGCAAGTCGATAGCCGAGATGAGCACACCGGCCCATCCGAACGCCAGCAGCGGAGCGAGATAGGCGCTGCCCCCAACTCGCAAAACCAGCATGAGGGCGACAGCGACACACAGAGCCAGCGCCATCGTCATATGCACTCTCACGTCAAAGCAGCGTCGTGCGCAGCGAACGGCAACGACTCCTGCCGCTGCGCCAGCGATCACGATTGCTGCAACCACAGCAATGCTCAGCTCCGCCAAAGCGCTTGTCACGCTTGTCACACTGTGGCCTCCCCGGTCGCCTGCGGACGTAACGGCCGCTCGGTGTCCGGGGTGCTACCCGGAGATTTCCATGCCAACAGCCGCTGCCATCGCTCTAACGGGAGCGTCGTGGCCAGTCCACAGTTTGAACTGTTCGGCAGCTTGGAACAAGAGCATTCCCACGCCGTTGAGCGTGACAGCGCCAGCCTGGGCTGCTGCCTCAAGCAACGGCGTTCTTTCGGGTCTATAGATGAGATCCGCAACCGTCTGGCCGCGGTGCAAAAGCGCCGTATCGGTCGGCAGTGGATCGCCAGGGTTCATACCGAGCGACGTTGCGTTCACTACTAGATCGGCCTCACCGACCGAGGCGGATGGGCCGACAGTCACGTTGTCCGTTGCGGCACCCGCAGCCGAAGCCGCAGCACGACCGACCGCCACAGCCCGCTCGGCGGCATCCGACGATCGATTAACAACGGTCACGTGTGCCCCTTGCGCTGTCAGCGCAGCGATAACCGCCCGCGCCGCGCCGCCAGCCCCCAACACCACGGTCCGCAGCCCTGCGGGCTCCAGCCCCGTCTGGGTGCGCAACGATCGGACAAACCCAGCGCCGTCGGTGTTCTCGCCAATCAACCGATCGTCATCGCGGTACACGCAGTTCACTGCACCAAGAAGCTGCGCAGCCTGCGACAGTTCATCACAAGCAGCACCAGCGATGTCTTTGTGCGGCATGGTGACCGAGAGGCCTTCTATACCGAGCACCCGCATTGAGGCCACTGCGGCCGCGCCAGCACCCGCTGGCACCTCAAAGGCCACGTACGTCCAATCAAACCCAAGTTCAGCAAAGGCGGCGTTGTGCAAAGTCGGACTCAACGAATGCCGCACAGGGTCACCAATGACCCCAGCAACTCGGGTACTGCCGCTCGGTCTCATCACAGCCACATCATTCCCGGTCCAGCTCTGCGGGTGTGCGATCTGCACGTCGGCCAAAGGACCAACCCACAACAAAGGAACGAGGCGGGCCGGAGCCCGCCTCGCAACGTGGTGCATCTTGTCCCGTCTCCGGGACTCAGCTTGTTGTTGGCAGCCGTAGCTACCGCCAACCATTCCCTGCAAAAAGGCTACTCTGTTTGATTCACTAAGCGGCGCCTACCATGGAAGGCGGAAACTCAGTGCTGCGACTCGGACTTGATTTAGGAACGAACAGCATCGGATGGGTGCTGTATCGCTTGAGCGACGCCGACCCGCCTGAGCCTGAAGCAATCGTGGCTGGTGGGGTTTCAATTCACAGCGACGGTCGTAATCGCAAGGGCCAAGCGTCGAATGCAGCCGACCGCCGCATGAAGCGCGGACCACGTCGCAATCGCGACCGCATGCTTCGCCGACAGCGCCGGGTAGCCGCTCGTTTACGCAGTTGTGGCCTCTTACCCGACCCAGACTTAGATCGCTCAGCCTGGCGCCAGCTCAACCCTCTGCAACTACGAGCCGAAGCTCTAGATCGCCCGCTCGAACCGTTCGAGCTAGGCCGTGTTTTGCTTTCGTTCGCAAATCGACGCGGATTCAAGAGCAATCGATTGTCCGACGGCGGAGAAGACGGGAAGGTCCGCAGCGACAACGCCGAGCTGCAGCGTCGTATTGAGCAGTCCGGCTCCCGAACCCTGGGCGAGTACTTGTGGAGACGGCATGAACGAGGCGACACCGTGCGTGCGCGCCTCGGAAATGGCCTCTACCCCACGAGATCAATGGTTGAGTTTGAACTCAACCAGATTCGCCAGAACCAAGCACCGCATCACACAAATCTCTCTGACGACGACTGGAACTGTATTGTTGGTGGCCTGCTGTTCCAGCGGGAACTAAGACCGGTCAAACGTGCCAAATGTACATTTCTGCAAGGTGAAGAACGAATCCTAAAGGCCGCACCACTCTTTCAGCGATTTCGGATACTGTCAGACGTCAACAACTTGCGTGTTTCACCTCCGGGCGAATTCGCTCGGGGTCTGACAGATGACGAGCGAGAACTCGTCATCACAAAGCTGTCCCGTAGCCGCGAGCGACGTTTCGACAAGCTGGTCAACGACGCCAGCTTGCCAGGAGGTACACGATTCAACCTCAACACGACTGCCCGACCAAGCCTGGAAGGCGACCAAACAGCCGCCGTGCTAAGCCGAAGAAGCCACTTCGGCCCGAAGTGGTTTCAATATAGCACTGAGGAGCAGCAAGTAATAGTTGCCCGACTACTCGAAGACCAAGATGCCGAGGCGGTGGAAGAGTGGCTGAGAAATGAGTACGAGCTTGAGGAAACTCACGCAGAAGCAGTCTCCACGGTAAGGCTGCCATCCGGTACGGCACACTTGTCCGAGGTCGCCATCCGTCGCCTCTTGCCACATATGGAAGCTGGCATGCACTATCACGACGCTGTCAAGGCTGCAGGTCTCGGCCATCATTCGGAACTGCGCGGTGATGCGCGCTATAGCCATCTGCCCTACTACGGCAAGGTGCTAAAGCGCCACGTTGTGGGTGCTAAGCCTGAGGCAAGTTCCGAGGCCGAACGCCATGGCCGTGTTTCAAATCCAACTGTACATATTGCTCTCGGCCAAGTTCGTAGACTGTTCAACGCGATCGTCGATGAGTATGGCAAACCGGATGAAGTAGTCGTGGAACTCTCCCGCGACTTGAAGCAAACGAAAGCAAAGCGGAAAGAGTACGAAAAACAACAATTGAACAACAGAAAACGCAATGAGCGTTTGCGAGCGTGCGCGTTGTCAGCTGGTGTTTCGAATCCCTCCAATGAGGACATGCGAAAATTACGCTTGTGGGACGAGCAGGGAAAACCTGATGAGAGGATTTGCCCATTCACAGGCCAGTCTATATCGATACAAGATCTACTCTTCGGCGAAACCGATATTGAACACTTATTGCCATACAGCCGCACCCTTGACAACAGCATGAACAACTGCGTCATTTCAATGCGAAGCGCTAACCAAGAAAAGGCTAACAGGACTCCTCATGAGACATGGGGTTTGGATCGCGCTCGATACGAGCGAATCTTGACTCGTGTTGAGAAGATTCTTCCCGACAAGTCATGGCGCTTTGAACCAGATGCAATGGAGAGATTCAAGGGAAACGCCGATGACGACGAAACTCCGAGATTCTTGGATCGCCAGCTTCATGAAAACAGCTACCTGTCTCGCCTCACAAAAGAGTATATTGCGTGTGCTATTGACGATCGGAAGGTGGCTGTGACCCCCGGTAGACTGACAGCTCACTTGCGTCGGGCATGGGGGCTGGACAGCATCTTATCAGGCGACGGTAAGAGCAGCAAGAATCGAGGAGATCACCGCCATCACACGATTGACGCTGCGGTCATCGGCATGACGTCGTCATCACTCTTGGCACAGTTTGCCCGAGCATCAGGGCACAGCGGTGGAGTCAAGGACGCCATCAAGAATACCCCAGCACCATGGCCAACGTTTCGCAGAGATCTGGAGAGAGTCGTTAGTGCTACGGTTGTCCGACATCGCCCCGATCACTTCACAGTGCAGCTCAAAAAACAGCAACTGCGACAAGATGGGCATGATATCACGAGTGGCAGCCTCCACAAAGACACTGCCTACGGAATAGTCCGCGGCCCTGATGCTAAGGGCGATATGAAGCTTGTTGAGAGAAAGAGCCTTAACGACATCAAACCCAAAGACCTTGAGCATGTTAGAGATCATGCGCTGCGGTCACGCCTCTGCGCGATCTGGGAGCAGACACAGCAACTATACCCTGACGCTGGCGAAACCAAGCAGCTACAGGTGCTTGTGGAAGAAGCGAAAAACCAACTTGACGTACGTCGCGTTCGGTTGCTGCGGACCTTCAAGGAAAGTAGTCTAGCCATAATCCGTGATCTCTCCGATCACAATTATAAAGCCTATAAGACAGACGGAAATGCGTATATGGATATCTGGCTCCTACCCGGTCGCGAAATAAAGATAAAGGGAGAGACGGTCAGCCGCTTTGATGCACACCAGCCGCACTATCGTTCACAAATGGAGTCTGAATATCCTACCGCACGTAAACTCATGCGGCTCCACAGGAATGATATGATCGCACATAGACAAGGCGATCAACGGAGCGTGTTCCGCGTCCTGAAATTGAGTGGCGATAAGGTTACCCTAGTTGCGCACAGTATAGCGGGCGACAAGGAAGTGACTGATGCCAATTCAGTCACCAAGAGCCCGAGGCTATTGGTCCTAGAAGGCTACCGGAAGGTGAGCGTTGACATCCTGGGCCGTGTCAAGGACGGCGGCCCAATCAATATCGGCAGTCATCCACCGGCACGGAACTGAAGTCATGGAACGCCGGGTACTTGATATTGCGACAGGCCGGCGTCACTTGTCAAAGAAGCGGGGACTACTGTCGATCACCTGCCATTCGGACGGTTATGAGTGTGCAACACAGGATGTGCCGTTTGATGAGATTGAGTCGGTTATCGTCCACACTCCACACGCGACCTACTCCAACGGCGTCATCGTAGAACTCGCACGACGCGGCATACCGCTCGTTTGCTGCGACGCATACCACACACCAGCCGCTTGGCTGTTGCCGGTCCGGTCCAACTATGAGCAGAGTCGGCGCACGGCTGCCCAGGCAAACATGCCCGCGAGCCGTCGAGCCGATCTGTGGGCAACGCTGATACGCGCAAAACTGGAGGCACAAGCCGCGGTACTCGACAACCACGGCTGCGATGCCAGACCCTTACATGAATTTGCCTCAAACACGCTACCTGACAACTGCACAGCTTTGGAAGCACAAGGCGCCCGGTTCTACTGGACGAGTCTCTTTGGCGATGAGTTTCGACGTCGCAGAGACGGTAACCCACCAAATGGGCTGCTCAACTATGGCTATGCAGTCGTGCGAGCCACCGTGGCCCGCGGCGTCTGCGCATCCGGGCTACACCCTTCGCTTGGCCTCCAGCACCACAATCGCTTCAACGCCTTTTGCCTCGCCGACGACTTGATGGAGCCTTTTCGGCCCGCAATCGACGAGAAGGTCATTGCACTTTGGCACAGCGGGCATCGTGCTGTCGATGCCGACGCAAAATCTGAACTGGCCGCCGTACTGGCCCGGAGTGTGCAAACAGCTAAGGGGGTCGCGCCACTCAGTCGTTGCATCGAGTGGGCCGCGCAATCGCTTACACACGCCGTGCTCGACAGCGACTCGCCACTTAATCTTCCAGCCGGACATGCACTCGTAGGATGACGGAATTCAGCGGGTACCGATTTATGTGGACTATGGTCATGTTTGACCTACCGGTGATGACAAAGCCGCAACGAAAGCGCGCGACACAGTTCCGCAATCAACTGCTTGACCTTGGCTTTCAGATGGCGCAGTACTCCGTATACATGAAATTCTGCGGAAGCCGCGCTGCAGTCGATGCGCTGACCTACCGCGTCCAGTCCCGAATACCACCAGATGGACACGTCAGCATCTTGTCATTCACCGACAAGCAATACGGACAAATGCGCGTGTTTCACGGTGGAGCAAGGCAGAAACAAACCGACGAACGAGGTCAGCTCCTCTTATTTTGAAATGCCAAGGACAGTGAGCGCCCGACGCGTAACGTTAGAAGCTGATTGAAGATTCGAGTTCTGGAAGACTCCTCACGCGGTCAGGAGTGCTGCTGGAATAACGCCGATCCCATCTTGGCGGCGGAAGGCATGGGGACCGGTGGTGACAACGGCAGCGTCCAGCAGCCCAGAACCAAGGCGATCGGCAAGCCAGCGGAGATGGCGCACATCACGATCTTCCACTGTGCTGGTGAGCTTGACCTCCAGCGCGACTAGCGCTCCGTCGCCCCTTTCGACTATGAGATCTACCTCGTGCTCGCCACCGTGGGTACGCAGGTGATAGACGCGCGCTTCGTTCTGCTGCGCATAGACACGCACCGACAAGGTCACCAGCGACTGAAACAGAGCACCGAGCAATGGACCGTCCCGACGAATAGCGGGGCCTGGTGAAGACCCGGCCAGCAGCACCCCCTCGTCGCAGCCCAGCAGCCTGGCAGCGAGGGCAGGGTCAGCGAGTTGGTGTACCGGTGAAGCCACGAGGCGTCGCAGCCGGTTGCTGGTGGGCCTCCAGGCCAGCACTTCCTCAATGAGCCAAAGGTGCTCTAGCGTGGCCCGATAGGGCTGCGAGGTTGATCGGGCTGGCTTGTCGGCCTCGCCAGCAGTCGCCGCTTCGCGCACGGTCTCAAAACTCGCCGTAGTTGAAGTCGCAGCGGCATAGGCAGTCAGCCAGCGTCGTAGAGCACCGGCGTCACGAATCTGGCGACCTAACTCCACGAAGTCTCGATCAACTACACGCTCCAGATAGCCGTCGAGGGCGGCTCGCAGCAAGCGGTCGGAGTGCCGACGCATACCGGGAAAGCCCGATCGCACAATCTCGGTTGCATAATCGGGCAGCGCAACGGAGGTGTCGCCATCCAGATCGGGCTTCGTGCCACTCAAAAGCTCCCCGAGGCTCACCGACGCCTCCCCCGGCAGCCTCTCGGCTAGCGACATCGGCCTCATACGCACGGTCACTATCCGACCTGCCCCCGAATGGGTTGGCTTCCGCATCGGTTGCGCCGAACCAGCCAGCAAGAACCGACCAGGCAAGTAATCCGCGTCGACGGAGCGCCGGACGAAGTCCCAAGACTCTGGCAGGCGCTGCCACTCGTCAATGAGTATTGGTGCCGCGCCCTCTACCAACTGGCGCCGGCGAGCTTGAATGACCGCGAGTTGGTCAGGGTTGTCGAGGCTGTACACCGTGGCTGCCCGTCGAAGCGCTGTCTGAGTCTTGCCGACACCGCGAGGGCCTTCCAGCGCGATAGCTGGCAAACCCACAAGCAACTCGTCAAGTTCGAGGTCTACGATCCGCGGTACGTAATCGTCGGCCATAAGGCTACGCTACAGATTCGACGCCTCCTACGCTACAGGTTCGACGCCTCCTACGCTACAGGTTCGACGCCTCCTACGCTACAGGTTCGACGCTGGCGTGCTCGGCGTCAGGCCGCATATCCATGAGTAGTGTGTAAGCAGTGGAGGCGCAATCTCGAGTGCGCCGCGCGCGCAGACAGGCGACAGCAGCCATGTTGAAGAACCGAAGAGCCTTTGTGGCGAAACTGCTGGCGGTGGCGATAGTGGGCGTGTCACTGGCCGCTTGCAGCAACACGCCCCCAACTGTGATCGCCACTACTGGCGACTATCCGCCCTTCAACTTGGTTGACGACACCGGAGAAATAGTCGGACTCGAGCGAGACATCGGCGATGCACTGTGTCAGCGAGCCAACCTGACATGTGAGTGGATAGTGAGCGACTGGGACACCCTGATTACCGACGTCATGGCGGATGAATTTGACGTAATCCTCGCTGGGATGAGCATCACCGATAGACGTGAAGAGTGGATTGACTTCACCAACGCCTACTACCCGCCCGCCCCATCCGCCTATTTGGCGAAGGTGGGCGTCGGCGACGGGGCTCTCAACGGCACGGTCGGCGCCAACCAGAACACCATCTATTCCGAGTACTTCATCTCCCAAGGACTGCCATTCGTGGCACTCGATGGCGCAATGGACGCCGTCGACCCCGTACTCAGTGGTGAGGTAGACGCAGTCTTAGTGGACCACGGTTATGCCGTCAGTCAGCTTGCTGAACACGAAGGCGAAATCGAAATTGTGGGCCCGGCCGTGCAGATCGACAGAGGTCTTGGCATCGGAGTTCGCAAGAGCGGCACCCTGAGAAGTGAACTCGACGCGGCCTTGGCTTCAATGAAGGCAGATGGCACCCTCAATACGCTAATCCTCAACTGGGTCGGAGAAGGCGCGGCGACGTTCCCTCGGCCCTGATCAGATTGTCGATGTCGCTGCTGGTCAGCTCCTCGACGTCGTTGAGGGCCGCGACTCAACCAAACCAGCACAGTGGCTCGCGCAGCGGCCCCACCGAAGCCATCAACAACCTCTCCAAACGAGTCGCTTTCAGGATTCTCGACCACCACAACTAGCGAATCCGAGCCCTCCTCTACGCCAGCAAACCCAACTAAAACCTACTCCCCACCAACCAACCCCGCTAAAGCCGGAAGAGCCCTTATAGCTATAGCTCACCTGGGAGCTGAATATCCAGACGCAGTGGCCGTTCCGGGCCTGCATTGAGGAGGGTGTCGCGTCCCGTTAGTTCCAGTACTCGTTCCCCATATGGCGATTGCGCAGGCTGTCCTGAGCGTACGTTCTGCCCACTAATCAGCGTGGTGATACTCTGCCATTTTTCTCTGACCGCTTCAATCGTGGCTTCCTGTGGATCGCTCGCTGCCGACAAGTCCGAGTACAAGAGGGCAGCGGTCTCTAACGCGGCTATCACCCACCGGTCGGCTTCCTGATCAGCGATGTCTTGGAGCACCCGGACTTCCTCGACGTACGTACCATAAACCCGCCATGACGACATCATCTCTAGGTTGATGTTCAGAGCTGTCAAACAATCTTCAACCTCCAACCTCACACCGGCTGGCAACAGGTTTAGACAAGCCGCGATGTCGTGGCCAGCGCTGAGAATTTCTTTCCGAGTAGGTCCCGGTCGTTTATGCCATGCCGCTAGATTCTTGATAGAGAGCTCTACTACTAGAGCAGCAGGCCCACATACGCTTAGCATGCGGGCTAAACGTGCATCGTCCCGAAAGTCAGCCGTACGAGTCGCATCAAACTCCTCAACACCTGAAAGGGTAGTACGCTGCAAGTTACGTAGCTGCAAGATGATCTGCGTATCGAACTTTGACCATGCTTCGGCCAGGTCATTTATCGGCCGCTCCATCGGCTTCTCCCAACGCACTTGGCTACGGCACCCTGAGTCGCCAACCGGAATCATGGATGCACAGCGGATCCGATGCTCAAATGAACTACGAACCTGCTCGCTACGAGCCTTCCATTCTGGCCGGTCGGTGACGAACACTTGCACCGGCCAACGGCCGTCAACCGCGTCCAACGCCGCTGTTTCTAACCGGCGACGCATTTTGTCACGTTCGCTATAGTTGATATCGGCGAACAAGGCGAGCAAGTCAATATCACTGCGCTCGGTCGCTTCACCGCGAGCTACCGAGCCGAATAGCCACACTTCCTCGGCACCCGCCGTCAGCAGGGGCTTTGCAGCCCTGCGAGCTTCCGCCACCGAAGGCTCCACTGTTGCGGTCATCAACGATGCCATCTAGGGTTCCATGAACTTGCGCTTGCGATATTTCTGCCATTTCAGTCGGTTGACAGCCGCGATCGGTACTGGATCGTCTATTACCTCTGCAAGTACGGTGGGCGTTACCGGCGGAACGCCCACATCAACCTCTCCCATCCCAAGCACCTTACGACTCATCCGCACTCCTGTCAACAGACTCAACGATTACCTTGCAACATCACGCTCTGAAGATGACATCGCCGTCCGACCAACTTGACGGGCATGGTTTCACTTCAAGCGGTCGGCGCTAGTCGGACCGAGCCGGTCTCCACGGCGATCAACACCCTCGCTGATTTCCGATTCGAGGACCGCGATAGCGCCTGGCGCGACGTGTCTCTCGGTTCGTGAGGTGGCCATTCTCTCTCGCCGATAATCAGTTGTATACGAGGTTACGATTTATTTCATATTATTTCATGCGCCAAATGGGTGTTGAAGCGGTATGCCCCAGTGGCGGCCTTGAAATACGCTCGAAATGCGCTAGGCGTGGGGTTAGGCTTGCGTCGTGAACACCTTAGCAGTCACGGAGCGTGCGCCATCGGTGGAGGATGCGTGCCGCGCAGCTGATGAGCTGGTGCGGGCCGGTGTGGGAAAAGTGCTGCTGTTTGGTTCCGTTGCTCGTGGCGACGCGACCGAGCACAGCGATATAGATCTGGTGGCCATCTACGACGATCTAGGCGATTACCGGCAGCGACTCCACGTTCAGTGCGACCTTGAGCAACGAGCGCGTGAAGTGGCAGGCTGGCCGGTCGATGTTCTCGTAACCGACATGCCGGAGTGGGCTGTGCGCACCGAGAAGGTGCCCTGCTCGTTTGAAGCGGGCATTGCATCGGTGGCAAAGACGCTCGCTGACACAAACGGTCATGGCCTGATTGATTGGGATAAGGAGATTGGAATGCCAGCGGACGAGGAGGACGAGTTAGCGCGTCGGCTTATTGATCTGTCTAACGCATTGGTGGAGGTCACAGAGAGGCTTTACCCGGGTGTGCAGGAACGGTCAGCAGCAGAAGCTGGCCAGGAGTCCAGAATCGCGGAGCTGGAGCTCGCCCGGTTCACTAAGACCTGTGAAGCCGTGCATCATGTGTTTGAGTCAGCAGCGAAGATGATGCACATCATCACCACCAAATCGCCGGTGCCGTACACCCACCAAATTGATGAGTTGGTAGCAGGCCAGCCGGAGCGAGTACGCGACGAGTTTGCTGTTGCGGCTGATCGCGTCAACCCAAAATATTTGGCTGTCTGGCGTCAGGCATCTCACTACATCGAAAAGCGGCCTCTCAATATCTTCGATGAGACCTACCTACGGGACCATGTTGGAGCGGCGGTACGCATCGCAACATTCGTGAGTCGCCAAGGCCGCGAGAACAATATCGATGGCGCACTAATCAAGGAGTTAGACATACGGCTCAATGACTGCGAAGCAGCTTTTGCCGGGGAAATACGAATCAGGACTGTGGATGTGTCAACAGTCGCCCGCAAAGAGCGCATCTAAGGGGTTGCCTCAATACCAACGGTTGAACGCTAACGCCCAGGCGAGATGCCGCGCTCTAGCGAAATAGAGAGTCATCGTCTCCCGACACTTTAGCAAATTCGGGAATGGTCGGCTGCCAAAACTATCCAGTATTTCCCTTCTATTTGTCAGAACTTTAGCAGGTTCGGGAATGGTCGGCTGCCAAAACGTCGCGGCGGGCTAGCAGCGAGGCGGGTCACTTTAGCAGGTTCGGGAATGGTCGGCTGCCAAAACAACGGGCTTGGTGATGCTCTAGCCGCTCCTACTTTAGCAGGTTCGGGAATGGTCGGCTGCCAAAACAGCCCTTCGTATTTCCACGCTAAGGCGATCACTTTAGCAGGTTCGGGAATGGTCGGCTGCCAAAACGTTTCTGCCAGTCATCGGCAACACTCTTAGACTTTAGCAGGTTCGGGAATGGTCGGCTGCCAAAACAATACTCAGCACGCGCTCTGCACGACAAATACTTTAGCAGGTTCGGGAATGGTCGGCTGCCAAAACCGACCGCGGCTTCACGGGACGAGGCTTCGGCTTGGCCCCTGCTGCGCTGGCGGGCGTCTCCAGACGCCTGAAAACCAGCCTAACAGCGGCCAGGTGACCCTCGACGGAAGGCGAGGATAGACTGACCCCGCCTACTCAGCGCGGCCTCGCAGCTTCAACCGAGGCACACCTCGGTGTCGCGGTTGACGTGGCTGCGGGCTTGCCGACGGGGATTCTGCGGCCAACCGTCTGCCGCATCTCAGCAGCGAACCCTCTCAGCACTCTCCCAGTACGCGACGAGGCTGATGCGACCGGCGATCGGTCAGTGGCGCTTCACGCAGTTCACCGCCCAATCGCCGGTCGCATCAGCCCCCTCTACAGCTTGGTCAGGGAGTGTCAAGCCTTCGGGGGCGCGACCACCTCACGAGACTCTCCCGGACGTCTCGCACCCCGGTTACCGCCCGACTCAATCCTCACCATCGGGGACGAGCTGGGCGTAGCCGGGGGCAGTTACCTGACACAGCCGGTGCAGCTCGGCGTATGAGTCCTCCCACCATGGGATGATCTCGTCGATACCATCAACATAATTGTTGTAGAGATCAAGCACTAGACATCTATACTCAATACTGTCCCAGCTTTCGCTGCTTATCTGTACTTTTGGCACAGCTTCCTCACCTTCCCAGACGAATGACCGCCAGTAATCAATCAACCACGCCAGATTATCCAAAACTACAAACAGATTCTGCTTGGGTGTTACGATGCGTGCTGGCCTCTCGTATTCTAGCTTAGTGGCCCAGACTGGGTAGCTATCACTGATGCTATCAGCCCACCACCACACAGACTTTCCAACTCGCTTCCGTTTTTCAACTTCAAAATTAGGCGGCAATGCGCACGAATAAGACCCTTCGTCGCAGTGTTGATCAATCTTCTTATTTCCTCTATTGACTAATGGCAGTCGAGGTGACCAGTCTTCAGGTAGTACCAACTGATACCAACTGCCTCCGGGATCTTCGTCATCTTCCGGAAAGAACAATTTGCGCGAGATTTGTTCCCTCATCCAGGGCGTGTACCTCTCCCAGACTTCCTTGACGAGCTCTTTCGCTTCTTCATTGTCGAGTCGATAGTCATTGTCGTAGGCAATTAGCTCGTCGTCGGAATCCCCAAGCAGACAACGTTGCCATGCGTACCAGTCTTCATGATAGTTGTTGTGGAAGTCATCGGTCTCGGAGTTAAAGCCACTGCAGTAGAGGGCGACCAGGTCTGGGTCGTTATAGCGAGGCTCAATATCCATCTTAGCGTCACTGAGATTGATGCCGAAGAACGCAGTGATGAGCATCGCGAGATGAGTGAATGGAATCATTTGTATCTCCTTGTGTTTTGTTTAGCGAGTAGTCGGTTCTCGGGTTGTAGGGCTTCTGTATCTCAGCTTTCTTCATCCTCCGCAGAGTATTCGTCTGCAAAGGGTTGGGCGTAGCCCGGCGCTATTATCTGGCAAAGTCGATTTAGGTGGGCATATGACTCCTCCCACCATGGGACGATTTCTGCGATATTCCCGCCATAATCGTTGTAGAGTTCTAGCGCTAAGCATCTAAACTCATAGCCGTGACCTTCGGTGCGCTCATTTTCGCCGTGTTCTGCATCAGACGCTTCTTCACCTTCATCTAACCACCGGTATTGCCATTGGTTAATTGAGTGCGCCAGTTCGTGCAGAATGACAAAACGATTTCGCTTGGGCGTAACTATCCGCCCTGAGCTATTGTATGTTAGTTTTGCCGTGTATGTTGGGTAACGATCGTATGTGTCGCTAGCCAACCACGACACGGTCTCCCCTACGCGCTTTAGTGTCTTGAACCCCAGGCCTGGCCCCCGAGCGCATCCGTAGGCGCCATCACGGCAGTGCTCCTCGACCTTCTTGTCACCCGTGTTGAGCAGCGGTAACCGAGGTGCCCAATCCTCAGGAAGCACTACATGGTACCAGTCGCCATCAGGATCGTCGTCATCCCAAGGGAAGAATAGATTCTGTGAGAATTGGGCTCTCATCCATGGCGCGTAATTCTCCCAGACTTCCTCTACTAGCTCCTGCGCCTCATCCTTGCTGAGGCGATGCTTGTTGTCGTACTTGATCTGGGCTCCTTGCGCGTCCCTTAGCAAGCAACGCTCCCACGAATACCAGGAGTCCGCATAGTTGTTGTGATAGTCGTCGGTCTCGTCGTCGTGGCCCCAGCAATAGTCGACGACAATGTCAGGGTCCTTAAATTGAGACCTATATTGAGACTCTAGATCTAGCTCGGATACGCTCAGATTGGCCCCGACAAATGCTGCTATGAGCATCGTCAGATGGGTGAAGAAAATCATGGCTTGTTCCTTTCGCCATTGGGTTGAGTTGACGGTGCAGGAACCTACTGAGGGGGTGTTACACAAACCCGTGTCGGCGCATCTGGCCGTTCAAGCGCAGAAGCAAACGCGCATAGCGCTGCACGTGCGGGTAGCGCCCGGCGGGAGGCTGGTTTGCCTTAGAACGGCGACAATTGGGCAGCCCAGGCGACGCCGATCGGACTGTGCCCGCGTAGTTCGAAATCGGCTGGCGCGCCCTAAGACGCCCGGTTGGTCCACCTCAACTAAGCCCGGCTCAACCGACTTGGCTCAGCCGCACAGGCCTAGCTCTTGGCAGATTGCCTTGTCTCGCTGGAATTCCTCGTCTGTCTCTGAGAACGACAGCGTGCCATCGGCAGATGTCAACACGAAGTACATCCACGGCCCGTCTTCAGGGTTCAGCGCAGCCTCTAGCGACGCACGCCCAGGTGCGGCAATCGGTGTCGGCGGCAGACCTACCAGCACCCTTGTGTTGTATGGCGAATCAACCGCCAACAGCTCGGCAGTGAGTTCAGATGTACCTACTGCATACACCACAGTGGCGTCCAGGCCTAGCGACCAGCCTTGCGCCAGTCGGTTGTAGATCACCCTTGCCACCTTGGCTCGATCCTCGGGCCGCTGAGCTTCGCGCTCAATCAGGCTCGCCACGATCAGCGCCTCGTACGACGTCAAACCCACCCGCCGGAACGAATCGACGTAACCCAGCTCCGTCAACACCGAGTCAAGCCGGTCCACCATCAGCGCCACCAACTGCTCTGCGCTGGTCTGGGAATCCACGAAATATGTGTCAGCGAATAGCTGCCCCTCGGTTGGGTCTATGACACCATCGGGCAGCTCACGAGGAGTCGGTGCCACAATCGAGAGCACCCTACGTTCCTGCACGGCCCGAATGAAGTCCGCTCCGCTGAAGCTCAGGCCCTCGGTCTCGTCAAGTAACTCAGCCATCTGTGCCACAGTCAGACCTTCGGGAATCGTGAGCGACTGCTGAGCGGCCTGCGCAACCCTGCTCGGCCCGGCTTCAAGCACCGCCATCGTTTCCCACACTGACGAGTTGGACTGAAACGTGTACTCGCCCGCCTGGAACGCTGGGCCGCCCTTGAACCTCACATACCACTCATAAGCACGCGAACTCGGAACTACACCACTCTCGGCCAGCAAGTCTGAGATGCTCGCTGTGCTGGACCCGAGCGGGAGGGTCAGCACGACCTCACCCGTGGGCTCGCCTGGCGGGTCAAGTTGCTCACTCACCCAGCGATACGCGCGGCTGCCCGCCGCCCAAACGAGCACTGCAAGCAACACGAGGAACAGCACCGCTCCAAACGTGCCGGGCCCGCGCCGAGTGCTGACTACCTCGTAGTCAACTCCGCGGCGGCCACCTGTCTGCTGCGGGAGTTCGGTATCCGCAGCAGAATCCGACAAGGCCGGTTGCGAAGGGCCTTTGGCGACCGATATGGGAGGGAACTGCTGCGGCCGATGGTCAGCACCCGATAAAGGCAAGGGCTGCACCGGCGGAACATGCGCGCCCGGTGGCTGCGCCTTGAGTCGTGACGACCCTTGCGTCGATGGCGGCCGCGGCGACAGGTGCGAGCCCGGAGGTCGCTCGACCGCTCGCGCGCTGGGTTTGGGCGCCGAGGCCAGGCCCGGTTCAGCACTGCGAGACCCGCCCTCGGCCACAATTCCAACGAAGCGGCCGAGCTTCCCAGCCAGTCTTCGCACCGGCGACACCAACGACGACTGCGACTGCTTTGAAGCCGGATTCACTGCTGTCGCGCCACCTGATTCACCGCTCCCACGAGACGCCCCAGCGCCACCGTCAGTCACGTGCGTCAAGCCATGACTGCAAGATGACAGAAGCAGCCACCTTGTCTATGACCTTGCGCTGCGCAGGGCCGCGCACGCCCTGACCAGCCAGGATGCGCTGCGCGCTCACGGTCGTGTAGCGCTCATCATGCAACACCACCGGCACATCCAACACCGCCGCGATCTCATCGGCCTCGGCCCGCACACCCGCAGCGGCAGGACCTTCACCGCCCTCAAGCGAGGTCGGCAGACCGATCACCACCACTTCCGCACCCACCTCAGCGACCATACCCGCCAGCGCTTCGTGGTCCCGTACACGCTTGCCGCTGCGTTCCAGCACCTCGTAGGGCACAGCCACCGCAGCATCTGCTGGCGCGAATGCCACACCGATACGCACCGAACCCAGATCTATGCCGACAGCCCGCATCATCGGGCTTGGCGCTTCACGTCCCGATTGCCGCCGCTCGGGCCTGAACCAATGCGGCGCCGATGCCATCAGGGTTGCGTCCTCCAGCCACCACCAACGGCGGGTCGCCCTTAGCGCCAAAACCGCCACCGATCGTCCGAGCCGCGTCACGCAGCAAGTCTCTCGCCGACAGACTGCCGTTCGGATCTACCGCTGCCACCAACGCCACTCCCCCAGCCGCAGGCGCAGAAGCCAACACCACAGCCCGGATACCCTCTCGATCGCGCACCGACGCCGCCAGATCTCTCAGCGAATCACGTTCAAGATCGCCCAGATCGGCAATCACGACACCGTCTTCGGCGCCAGCAGCCAAATCAACAGCACGCGCAGCCGCCATAGTCCGCTGCAAGTCGCGCACCTGGCGACGCAGCTCGCTGGTCTCCTCCAGTCGACGCTGCAGTGCCGCGGCGAGCTCGTCGGACGGTGCATTCAATATGTCGGCCAGGGCATCCAGAGCGTCCTCGGCGTCCGCGAGGCGGTCAACAGTCGCTAACCCCGTGACCGCTTCAACCCGGCGCATGTTCGACCCAATGCTGGACTCCGAAACGATCCGCAAATGCCCAATGTCGCCCAGAGCCGCCACGTGAGTGCCGCCACACAGCTCCGTGGAATGTTCACCCGCTTCAAGCACTCGAACGACATCGCCGTACTTGTCTCCGAAAAACGCTATAGCACCAAGAGACTGCGCATGGCTCATTGAGGTTTCGTAATGGCGACAGCGGCCGTTAGTGATGATCTCGGCGTTCGCAACCCGCTCTATCTCTCGCAGTTGTGTACGGCTGAGCGCTTCGTAGTGGCTGAAGTCGAAACGCAATCGGTCTGGCGCCACCAGCGAGCCCGCCTGCTTCACGTGTTCGCCCAGCACCTCCCGCAACGCCCAGTGCAATATGTGAGTGCCCGTGTGGTTGCGCCGTATCGCCATCCGCCGCTCATCGTCGATTTCTGCTTCAACCAACGATCCAGCGGCCACGCCGTCGCCGACTACATATCCGATGTGGCGATGCAAGTCGGCAAGTGCATAAGTGCAATCAACAACTTCAATGCTGCCACGAGGACCGGTAATCGTGCCAACATCGCCGATCTGTCCACCGCTCTCCGCATAGAACGGCGTGCGATCCAAAAACACCTCAACTAGAGGCCCCGCACGGTCATTGCTGTCACGGGCGCGATCGCTCTCATGATTCTCGCCATCTTTGTCGCCGCTGTCGCCGCTGTCGCCTTGGGATTCCAGCTCAAACACTGCTAGCACCCTGGCATCGTCCACCACCGCAGCGTCCCGCACGAACTGCGTCGGCCCGAACTGAGACAGAATGTCGCGATAGCGCTCATCGGCGAAGGTGGGTCCGCCAGCGCGGCCCGCACGGGCACGCTCCCGCTGTTGGGTCATGGCGGCATCGAAACCGCGCCGGTCAAGACTCACTCCACGCTCGGCCAGAATTTCCTCGGTTACCTCCACCGGGAATCCAAACGTGTCGTGCAAACGGAAAGCCACATCACCAGAGAGCATCAGCGAGCCCGGCTGTGCCGCTGAAGGCTGATCGGCTAGCGAAGACGCAGAATCGCCAGCCAGCGCCGCACCCATGCGCTCAAGCTCTTCGTCCAAGATTCGCTGGCCCGCAGCCAACGTGGCGCGGAAGCGTTCCTCCTCGCGAGTCACCACATCGGAAATGAACTGGCGATTCTTGACCAAGTCGGTGTAGTGATCGCCCATGATTTCAACCACGATCTCAACCAGCCGAGGCATCACCACGCCGGTTACGCCCAGTACCCAAGCGTGGCGCACCGCTCGACGGATGATGCGCCGCAGCACATAGCCGCGGTCCTCATTGGAGGGAAACACGCCGTCAGAGATGAGCATCGCCGTGGCACGGGCGTGATCGGCGAAAATGCGCATCGATACGTCGGTCTCGGGATCGGCACCGTAGGTCGCGCCGCAGATCCGCTCAGCCTCAGCCAACAGCGGCGCAAACAGGTCGATGTCCCAAGCGGTGGGTACTCCCTGCAGCACGGCCAGAATCCGTTCCAAGCCAGCGCCGGTGTCGATGCCCGGCGCTTCCAGTGGTGTCAGCTCACCGCTGGCGTCGGACGCGAACTGCATGAACACCAAGTTCCATATCTCAACGAAACGGTCCTCGCTGCCGTGCGCGGGCCCCCCATCGGCACCGAGTTCAGGCCCGAGGTCGTAGAAGATCTCGCTGCAGGGTCCACACGGCCCAACATCGCCTGCGGCCCACCAGTTGTCTTTGTCGAGACGTTGAATGCGCCCCGGCGGCACACCCACCGATGACTGCCAGATCGCAGCGGCATCGTCGTCGCTGACATGCACCGTCACCCACAACTTGTCCGGCTCAAGACCAAGCACTTCGGTCACGAATTCCCACGCCCACCCAATGGCCTCGGCCTTGAAATAGTCGCCGAAACTGAAGTTGCCCATCATCTCAAAGAAAGTGAAATGACGATTCGTGCGGCCGATGTCGTCGAGATCGTTGTGCTTGCCACCCGCCCTAACGCACTTTTGGATGGTGACCATGCGGCGCGATGGCGGTGCCTGCTCACCGAGGAAATAAGGCATGAACGGAACCATGCCCGCAACCGTGAACAACAGTGAGGGTTCGTGGGGGATCAAGCTCGCGGAATCGCGGACTTCGTGGCCTCGCTCAGCCCAGAACGAATTGAACGCCTCACGCAGCTCGCCAGCGCGCATCCGCGTAGGATACCTATGGGCCCTACAGCAGACCCGCTAGCCAAGCCTGACAGCCAAGCTCGATAGCCACCACGCCCGATAGACAGGCCCGATAGCTGGCGATTTCGCAGCAGTCTCAGGCGGCCTCGCGGCGCTGTCGGCGTTCAGCCCAACGACGATCCCGCTCGTCACGTAGACGCTGCTCGGCATTTGCCATCTGACGCTTGCCATCCCGCCAGGCAGCTCGCAGGTCGCGGCGCATCTGACGTGCCGTACCCAAAACGTTGGTAGTTCCGCGAAGCGGCGCATAGCGGTCCAATAGAGACCTAAACCGCCGTTGCAACCACAACGATGCTCCAGCTCCCAATCCGGCACCCAACGTCAACCATCGCAAACGCTTCAACATCTCAACGCCCTGTGTTCTTCTCGCCCATGTGCTGGCTGTCCGTGTGCTGGCTAGCTGCTCTTGATTTGCCTGCGGTCTCGTCGGCAACATTCTGGTTTCCGGCAGAGCTTCCGCGTTCGGTGCCGCCCCTATTCGCTCCGGCCGATTGCTCTCCGGCTGATTGCGCTCCGGCCGGTTGCGCTCCCGCCGTTTGCATGCCCCGCAGAGCTGATATGGCGGAGCGGACCTTGTCGACCGGCGCCGCGGCAACTCGAGCTGTAGCAGCCCCCGCGGTCTCAGCCAGCCCAACCACCTTCTGCGCAATGTTGATTAGGTCGCGCAACCGGCTGATTTCGGTCTGAGCCATCTCTGCGGCATCAGCTAGATGGCTCAGCGCTGGCCCAACCTGAGAGTCGAAGTCCTCAAGTTTGCGGCGAAGTTCCCGCATCAATGCGAACGCTTGTGTCAATACAGCAATCAAGGCCGCCAACGCAACCAGCACGCCAACGGTCACCACCACGGCAACCAGGTCTCCGACGCTCACGAGAGACCCCCAAGCTGGGCACTGCCGCGCTGGGCACTCCCAACAGAGTCCTCGCTATCGTTCTCGCCATCGTCAGCAACGACCGTCAGACCTAGTTCATCAAGCTGCTGCGCGGAAATACGGCTAGGTGCGTTCGTCAGCGGATCCGCCCCCGACTGGCTCTTGGGGAATGCAATCACCTCTCGAATGTTCTCCTCGCCACACAAAAGCGCCACCAGCCTGTCAATACCGAAGGCGAACCCCGCATGCGGCGGAGCGCCGTACCGAAACGCGTCAAGCAAGAAACCGAAACGTTGCTGTGCGGCTGCGGGATCAATGCCCAGCAAGTCAAAGATCTGTTGCTGAATGTCGCCTCGATGAATCCGGACGCTGCCCGAGCCCAGCTCCCAGCCGTTCAACACCAAGTCGTATGCCTGCGATCGCACACCCAACAGCGCTTCTGCGTCAAGGCCCTCGCCGCGTGCCATGCGCGAGGAGGCTGCCGCAACCGCATCAAGATCGTCAAGGTGGGGCATCGTGAATGGATGATGCGCCGGTATCGGGTGTCCGTCAGTGCCGACATCTTCAAATAGTGGGAAGTCGACCACCCACACAAAATGTAATCCGCCGTCATTCACTGGTGGGCGGCCCAGCTCCAATCGCAACAAACCCAGCACGCCGCTAGCTCGGCGCCACGTATCGGCCACCAGATAGCACATGTCGCCTGGCTCAGCACCCAAACGCTGCACTACGCCGTCAATCTCGCCCTCGGACATAAATTTCGCTACCGGAGACACCACCGACAGCCGCCCAGCTACTGCACTACGGGTACCTTCAGCCTGCTGGTCTCCAGCCCCTACCCGCATCCAAACGAGACCTTTGGCACCCCATCGCTGGCACTGTTTGGTGAGATCGTCTACGGCGTTACGGCTGATGCTGGCACCGCCCGGCACTCGGATACCCCGCACAGCCGGAGCCTTGAATGCGTTGAAGTCAGTCTGCGCGAACAGATCGCTGAGCTCAACGATCTCTAGCCCGAAGCGCAGGTCAGGCTTATCTGTTCCATAACGGTCAATAGCTTCGTGCCAAGTGATCTCAGCCATTGCGCCAGGCCGCACTCCGGTAATTTCCTCTACCGCTTCGGCCACAGCGTCACTAATCACGGCTCGGACTGAGTCGCCGCTGGCGAAGCTCATTTCGAGATCCAACTGCGTGAACTCGAACTGGCGATCAGCCCGCAAATCCTCATCGCGTAGGCAGCGGGCAATCTGGTAATAGCGGTCAATGCCGCCCACCATGCAGAGCTGCTTGAACAACTGAGGGCTCTGCGGTAGCGCGTAGAAGCGGCCTTGATGGAGCCGGCTGGGCACGACAAAGTCGCGTGCGCCTTCAGGGGTGGAGGCCACCAGCGTGGGAGTCTCGATCTCTATGAACTCCGCAGCTTCCATTGAGCGACGAATAGCTGCGTTCACCCGCGCCCGGTTCACCAAGTTGGTGTGCATTCGAGGGTTCCGCAGGTCTAAGTAGCGGTGGCGGATACGTAACGTCTCATCCACATCGTCGCGGCCATCCACCCGAAACGGTGGCGGCTCAGAGCGCGACAGCACTTCCACGTGCGCATCACCGATCTCAATCTCGCCGGTCGCCAACTCGGCGTTGGCCGTATCGACGGGCCGCTCGCGCACAACACCAGTCACAGCGAGTACGTATTCAGGTCGCAGATCATGAGCGTGATCCACTACGCACTGCACGATGCCGGTACGGTCGCGCAGGTCCACGAAGGCCAAGTGTTCGCCGTGCTCGCGTCGCCGCGATACCCAGCCGCAAACAGTGACCTGCCTGCCGATGTCGGAGCGGCTCAGCCGGCCGCAATAGTCGGTTCGCATAGCACTTGTCACTAGTTGGTTCCTCGTTGCGTTTTCGTTGCGTGAGTTCAGGTGAGGCCCGAACTGGTGGCTGAAGCCGTCAAGCCCCAGTAATTGAGTCAGACGAGCCAGCGTTCAGCTCATCAAACACAGCTCTCAGTGTTCCCAGCAAATCGTCTCGCTGCACGGTCTTTTGCACCAGGTCGGTGCTAGACCCATCGGGGTGTCGAAGGGGCCGCACCGTGACCGTATCGGCCTCAACTTCGTCGCTCCCCAAGATCAGAGCAATTTCCGCACCGGACCGATCCGCGGAACGCATCTGAGCGCGCAGCGATCTGTCATCAAAACAACGATCGGCCCGTATACCCACAGCACGCAGCTCATGGGTGAGATCGCGCGCAGTAGCTCCTCCAGCCGTGTCAATCACCCACACCTCGGCTCGCTGGTTGGGAGCCTCAAACACTCCTTCTGCATCGCACGCCAACAGCAAGCGCTCAATGCCCAGCGCGAAGCCGATACCCGGAGTTGGTGGTCCACCAAGCGCCTCAACTAGGCCGTTGTAGCGGCCGCCGCCGCATATCGTGTCCTGGGCGGCGTCCAGGCTCGTAGCGCGGAACTCAAAGGTGGTGCGGGTGTAGTAGTCCAAGCCGCGCACCAATCGATGCTCAACTTTGTGTCTGATGCCAAGCGCATCTAGGCCCTCGCGTACACGCTCAAAGTGGGCTGCGGTGGGCGCGGTCAAGAAGTCGGTGATACGTGGCGCTTCAGCCGCTACCGCTGCGGTAGCCGCCCGCTTTGAGTCCAGAATACGTAGCGGGTGGCGCTCGACCTTGTCCCGGTCTTGCTGGTCTATGTCGCCAATCCGCTGCTGTAGGTAAGCTGAGAGTGCCTCGCTGTATGCGGCGCGGGTATCGGCGTCACCCATCGAGTTCACCACCAGCGGCACTTGCTTCAAGCCAATCGCGCCGAAGAACTCCGCAGCAAGGGCGATGATCTCAACATCCGCGTCGGGGTCATCGGTACCAAGCGTTTCGGCGCCTATCTGATGGAACTGCCGGTAGCGGCCAGCTTGAGGTGCTTCGTAACGGAAGAAGGGACCCTGATACCACACCTTCCAAGGCGTCGTAGGACGGTGTTGAGCGAAAGAGCGGCACACCGACGCGGTGCATTCGGGCCGTAAAGCTAGGTGACGGTCGCTGCGGTCGAAAAACTCATACATCTCTTTGCCGACCACATCGGTTCCCTCACCGATGCGTGCGAATACGCCTACGTCCTCAAAGATCGGTGTTTGCAGGTAGCCGAAGCCAGCACGGTCGGCCGCGTCTATGAAAGCCCCCAACAGCGCTACCCAACGGCCCGATTCGGGCGGAGCCAGGTCGTGAGTGCCGATAGGCGTCCGGTACGAACGCGGCGCTGCTGCATCGCCGCCAGTGCGACTGCTTGGTGGCGTCGATTGCGAACCAGACATGATTTGCGCAGGCTACGGCCCGGCCATTGTGAGTCCTAGCCGACGCGGGCTCAGTTTCCGCGGCTCAGTACTCAGTGCGAGCGAGACCTTCAATGGTGCGATAGGCGTCGAACACTCCGGGCACTTCCCGCAGCGTCGCCAGCAACTGATCTAGCAGAATCGGGTCGCCAACTTCGACCTCAAACTGCATCACCGCAACCTGGTCTTCGCCAACAAACGTGTCACAGCTAGCGACCGATAGGTCAAGGCGCCCCGATACCACTTGCAACACGTCAAGCAGCAGCCGGTTGCGGTCCAGACCCCGAACTTCAACGGCAGCTACGAACTCACCTGGCCAGCTCTCATCCCATTCCACCTCTACCTGACGGGCGTTGGACGACGCTGCCAACTCGTCAGCGTTGGCGCAGTCTGACCGATGAACCGAGATCCCCCGTCCGCTCGTTGCAAAACCCAGGGTTTCATCGCCTCGCACGGGGCTGCAGCAGCGGGCCAGTCGCACGAGGGCATCGTCGTGACCTTCAACGTGTACGCCAGCGTAGCGACGCCGCCGCGAGCCACGTTGGCGGGCTGGGCGCGCTGGAAGTTGCGCTCCGTCGCCTTCGCCTCGCAGGTTGTTGATTAGTCGCTTGACCACCGAGCGGGGCTGCACGTCGCCTTTTCCGACTGCTTCAAATAACTGGTCGACATCGGCCCGACTGAACTGCTCAGCCACCACGCGCATCTCGTCGCCATCTACGAGCAAAGTGGCTTTGAGCCCTTCCGAACTGAGTTCGTCGCAAACCGCTTCCCGCCCAGCGGTCTCCCACTCGGAACGCTCAGAGCGAGCGAACCAGCGCTTTATGTTGTTACGAGCGCGTGGAGTGGCCGCCGAATCTAACCAGTCCCGCGATGGCCTAGTCTGAGGATGATCAGAGGTAAACACCTTAACCTTGTCGCCAGACTGCAGTTCTCGGTCCAAAGGCACCGGCCGTCCGTCAACCTTGGCGCTGATCAGTGAGTCTCCTATGTCGGTGTGGATAGCGTAGGCGAAGTCGATCGGAGTGGAGCCAGCAGGCAGCGTAATCACGAGCCCGTCAGGCGTAAACACATACACCTCATCATGTCCGAGGTCGCTCGCAATAGTTCGCATGAACTCGATTGGATTATCGGCATCTTCTTGCCATTCAACCAGCCGACCCAACCAGGGCATGTTGGCCTCGGCGGTCGTGTTTCCGTTGCGACTGTCGTTTCTATTGTCACTACGTGCTGTATTGCTGCTGCGATCCGATTTGTAGCGCCAGTGCGCCGCCAAGCCGTATTCGGCGTGCTGGTGCATTTCTTCAGTTCGAATCTGCACCTCCACCGTCGTGCCGGAAGGTCCAACTACGGTCGTGTGCAATGACTTATAGTTATTGAACTTAGGCATCGCTATATAGTCTTTGAAGCGGCCTGTTACCGGATTCCACATCGCATGGAGAGCGCCCAACGCCGCATAAGCGTCGTGTTCTCTTGGCACCACCACCCTGATGCCCACCAAGTCAAATATCTCGTCAAATGAGCGCTTCTTTATGACCATCTTCTCGTAAATGCTCCAGTGATGTTTCTTGCGCCCGGTGACCGTTGCCTCAACGCTCTTCAGTGATAGCTGTCGGCGGGCCAGTGCTAGCACCTCGTCTACATAGCGCTCATGCGTAGGCGTGCGCTCGGCCAACATGCGGTCAATCTCGGCAAAGCGCTTAGGGTGCTGCGCCGCAAAAGCCAAGTCCTCAAGTTCGTCACATACCTGCTGCATGCCTAGCCGGTAAGCGAGGGGGGCGTAGATGTCAAGAGTCTCGCGAGCCACGTCGGCCTGCTTTTCCGCTTCTAACGCTCCGAGCGTGCGCATGTTGTGAAGTCGATCTGACAGTTTGATCATCAGCACGCGCGGGTCTTTTGCTATCGCAACCAGCATCTTGCGCAAGGTGGCGGCTTGCTGTTCCTGCTTGGACGCGAAGCGCACCCGGTCCAGCTTGGTTACGCCGTCCACGATGGCCGCGACTTCAGGGCCAAAATCGTCGGCCAATGCAACCAGTTCCACACTGGTGTCCTCCACTGCGTCATGCAATAGCGCCGCTGCTATCGAAATGTCATCCAGACCGAGTTCGGCGACTACTAGCGCAACTGCAACCGGGTGCGTGATGTAAGCCTCACCGGTCCTGCGTCGCTGCCCCTCGTGCGCGTCGGCTGCGGCTTCGTACGCACGAACGACCAACTCTGGTGACTTTTTGGGCCAACGTTGCCGGTAGCGCTCTACGACCGGTGAGATGTCAGCCGCAACTGGGTTCGAGGAGCGCCGCCACGGCAGGACACGCGACACCGCCGACACGGCTCTAGCCCAGTCGCTCGAAGAAGTGCTCGACCCTCAACAGGACGAACTGGCGAATACTCACCCTCTCATTCTGCCGCCTAGTGCCACCTCATTGCGCCGCGCGGTTATCGCGCAGTTATTCAGTGCGAGCGAGCGACGGTTCGTCGAATTCGAAATCGACTCCGCTGCAGTCCTCCAGTTCGGCGTTTAGGGCGTCTTGTTCGGCAGGATCGATAGCGAGACTCCAGCGCGTCTTGACCGCAATCCAGTCCGCCGCGTACTGACAGTGGTAGTCATCGTGAGGCGGCCACCATTCGCTGGGGTCATCAGCGCCCTTGCTGCGATTGGTCGACGCGCTGACTGCGATGAGCGCCCGTGGGTCCTCAAGATCGTTAGAAAAACGCCTCCAAGTCTCTTTGGACCAGTCGCGGCCTCCCGATTCCCATGCTTCCGCCAGGGGTATGAGATGATCAATGTCCAGGGCGGAGCTGCGGGTTACGACCTTGTCGTCGTAAGCGGAGTACCAGTTGCCATCGTCAAGCTGCTCCTCGGCGAGCACTCGTTGCCGAGTCGATTGACCGTTGCTTCGGCTCCAGGTGCCGAAGACGAAGCCGCGGTCGTACCCGTCGCGCGACGCCTCCGCCTCCACTCTGAGTCGTTCAAACAAACCGATCACACTGCGACGACGCGCCAGGTCAGCCGCTTCGGCCTCGCGGTCACGGACCGACCCTTCGGGGAACCTAAACGGCGGGAACGCCTGAGGGCCTTGGCCAACCAGTGATGCAGTTTCCCACCGGTCGGCTCCCGCAATAGGCACCATGGTGCGCCCCGCGACTTTCTCGGTGGGGACCGCAGCTTCACCACCAACCACATAGCCGCCCGACTCGGCAGAGGCGAGACGTACTTGTTGAGCTGCGGGCATTTCAGAGTCGCGGGCGCCCGCCAGGATCACGCAGTCAGTCCCCACAATACCCGCCAGAGTGATGGCGCTGTAGATGTCTGACTGGGCTGCTGTGTCTGATCCGACCACGATCGGGGTCTCACCGGCACAGTCGGAACCGAACCATCCCTCAGCACCTCGGATGTGCGCTCCAGCCGATTCAACAATCACCGAATCCGAGCGGGATGGCGGGTCCGGTACATCTGCGGGTTCTGAACCTGCCGCGATAGCACCGACTTGTTGAGCCGTTATCCAACGGTCGGCACCAGCGATGCGGACCATGTCGCGACCAGAGATCTTCGCCGCCGGTACTGCAGCTTCGCCACCAACCACATAGCCACCGGACTCGGCGTCCGCAAGACGTTCTCGTTGTGCCACGGGCATGTCCGCGTCGCGGGCACCAGCCAGGATTACACAGTCTGTGTCAACGGCTCCGGCCAGTGTGATGGCGCTGTAGATGTCTGATTGGGCCGCGGTATCTGATCCGACCACGATCGGTACCTCACCAGCACAGTCGGACTCAAGCCACTCTTCGGCGCCAGCCGTATACGCGCCGCCAGATTGGGCCAACACCGCAACTGGCACCAACAGGGCTAACGCAGCCAGCACTGCTGCGATGGCAGCCGCGGCTGCGACAACGCCACGTCTTCCCACCAAACTAGACATTGCAAAACCTCTAACTAACTGATCAACGGTGGTTCGACCTCGTAGCAGTCACCGATGTGCTGATCCAACTTTCGTTGCACCGCTCAGCTATTTCGACCACGGGACTCACACCGTTCTGACAACAAAACGAGAGGGACAATAGCGGAACTAACCCAGCCAGTGGCTGACCCAGCAAACCGGGCTTACCAAGTTCAGCTCTCGCACCCCTTACCGTTCTTGTCGCGGTCCAGCACATACGGGTCAACACCGATTTTCTTGACCCTCACTGGTTTTTGGGTTTTGTCCAGATCACCGCAGTTGATTTCGTCGCTCAGATAGTAGGGCAGGCACGGTTCGTAAGCGGGATGGCAGCCTTCAAGCCTGACCACACCGGTACCGGTTGTCGTACCGGCGTTGCTGGCCGCGACAGCACCGACTTGCTGTGCCGTTATCCAACGATCGGCTCCCGCGATGCGAGTCATCTCTCGTCCAGCGATCTTCGCTGCTGGTACCGCTGCTTCACCACCGACCACGTAACCGCCCGCATTGGCAGCTTCAAGACGCTGCTGCTGCGCTGCTGGCATCTCAGCGTCCCGCGCACCGGCAAGGACCACACAATCAGTACCAATCGCGCCAGCCAACGTAATCGCACTGTAAATGTCGGACTGGGCGTTCGCATCAGAACCAACAACAATCGGCACCTCACCAGCACAGTCAGAACTGAACCAGCCTTCCGCGCCCCGAATGTGCGCTCCAGCCGATTCGACCTTCACGGAATCCGAGCCGGACGGTGGTTCCGGTACGTCGGTCGGATCGGTATCGGCAGCGACAGCACCGACTTGTTGCGCTGTTATCCAACGGTCGGCTCCCGCGATGCGAGTCATCTCTCGTCTAGTGGCCTTGGGTGCTGGTACGGCTGCTTCACCACCAACCACGTAACCACCCGCTTTGGCAGCTTCAAGACGCTGTTTTTGCGCTGCTGGCATCTCAGCGTCCCGCGCACCGGCAAGGACCACACAATCAGTTCCGATAGCACCAGCCAAAGTGATAGCACTGTAAATGTCGGACTGGGCCTTCGCATCGGAACCAACAACAATCGGCACCACGCCAGCACAATCAGACTCAAGCCACCTGTCCGCACCGGTCAAATATGCGCCTCCCGACGGTGCATCTGCCGAGTCTGCACCCGCCGAGACCGGCACCGCCACCAGCAGCGTTGCTGCTACAGCAATCGTCGCAGCCCCGCGTCCACCGAACAAACCCAACATCAATCTTCCTTCCATGAACGCGTCCGATATGAACTCGCCGCTCCGCCTGCGATCATCCGGAGACGCGCTCGTTCGACTCGTCTGGCAAGACCGAGCAACGATAGCGGCACTTGCCCTTGGGCCCATGCTGCACCTTCGCCGCGGGAACAGTCTGAGCACTGCGCGACACACAACTGGGCGATAGGACCGCGGCATATGGCAAACGACGCAGTCGTCGCCCAAAATATCTCAACTGCAGGCCAAGACTATTGAGCTAGCGATCTGGACAGTGCCGATGCTGATAGCAACCAACGGGTGGGTGCCGCTGCTTGCGGCTTGGTGTTGCTAGGGCTCGCCGGATAGCAGTGGTAGGGGTGATGGGGGTGCGCTTTGGTGTGGTGGTTTTCGTGAGGGTGCGGGGTTGGTTCTTTGGGTGCCGTTGCCTGTTACGAGCTTGTATTGGCCGTTTCGCGTCACAACTTGCCAGTTGTCGTCGTGGATGCGGTCGTGGCATGACCAACAGACGAGTGTGAGGTTGTCGACTCGGGTTTTGCCTCCACATGACCAGGGAACAATGTGATGGGCCTCGCATTGGGTTGGCGGTGCTCCGCATCCGATGCAGGCTCCGTCGCGGGCGATCAACGCACGGCGCTGCGCTGCGGTGGGAGCGCGACTGGCGGTTGTTTCATACAGCGGTGTGAGACCGTCCCCGAAGATCACGAGTGATAGGTCTGAGTTGCAAGCGAGTCGTTGCAGTACTTGGGGTGGAATAGGACCTGAACCAGCGATCTCCGCGAGACCACCCTGCTTGCCGACCAACGCGTCAAGGTCAGCTCGAACAACGATCTCAGCTTCGCTACGCCGAGAACCGATAAGTCGAGAATCGGCTCGATCGGAATCAGTGCGTCGGGATTCAGTGCGGCGGGATTGTGTGCGTCTGGAGTCTGTGCTCGGGTTGTCGCTGCGATCGGAGTCAACACGCCCGTTGTTGCCAGTTGACTCGTCAGTCAACTGTGAGGCGCAAGAGTTGAGCGAGTGAGTGTTGCGCAGTAGCCCGTCGAGGGCGTCGGCCATGCGCTGATCTCGCGTCCTAACAGCGTCGCACTGGGCGATGTCGCTTGAACCTGTGCCAGGTTGTGTGTGCTGTTGCAGTCGTCGGTCGGTTTGGCGCAGTTGTTCGGCTTGGTGACGGAGGCGCTGTTGTATGCGGGCGCCCATTTCAGTATCGAAACTGCCACGCATCTGCACAGACCCATCATCTCCGGCCCAGAACCGCACGTGACGGTGTTGTTTGTGACGACGATGCTGCGCCGCAAGTTCTTCAGCGCTCAACTGGCGCGCTGTCCAGCGTTGGGCAGCTTGAGCGAATTCATCATCAGGCAGCGTCTTGGCCATCTGCACCAACTCAACTGACTCATCCACTGCCTGGTGGCCGGTCTTGCGGGCGGCTTGCAGCAATTTGTCAGCGTTGGCGAAGCTGATCTCTCCCGCAGCCACCCCGCTTTGAGCAGCAGGCAACTGCGCTAGCTCTTTGTCGGTGCGGACCTTGCGCGCCGCATCAGAGCGCGACAAGCCACCAACTTGGTTCAGTAGACCTGCTCCGCCGTCGCCGTGACGCTCACGCTGAGCAACCTGCGACGCTGCTTTCGCCTCAAGCAAATCGAAACGAGACCGCAGCGGCTTCGCCAAACCCAGAACCTGCCGCAACTCCGCAGTAGGCGCAGACTCAACCTCATCAAGAGCAGCATTGAGATCCTCAAACGCCCGCAACAACTGCGAATACATGTATAAACCATACCACACACCAGACACAAGAACGAGTATTTGTCTCAATGCTGAACAGCGTCATCGCGGCGGTCAAACTAGACGGTCTCGGAACTACTCGATTGAGCGTTATCCAAAACTTGGCTTCAGACTCTTGTCGCTGTCATTCACCGAATTCAGTAAAACTCCGATACGCGACGATAGAAACTTCGCTGCCAACCAGCGATCCAAAGTTCTGCGTACGGCTTCAGACAAAAGGGGATCAAAACCCATCGATCGGAGCATTGTGGGAGACACCATCACGGCCCGCGCCCATAGAGGGCATCACCAACTGCAACGACAGTGAATGTGTCTCGTGATCAGTGAATGTGTCTCGTGATACTGCGGCGACGTAAATCTATGAGCACCAATCCCGATTCAGGACGGTGCGCTATCCACAAACTCCTCCGACATTCGGCGGTCTTGGTCCAGAAGTCAACCGCTAGCGACGGCGGCCCTTCTTGCGGGGGCGAGGCGGAGCGCTGCGGGTGTAGCTCTCTGCGGCGAGCGCTTGGGTGGCAGCTTCCATTGAGTCGTAGTGGCCAGCAGCATCGGCCGTGGCTCTCGCACCAGCCCAGCCCGGTTCGTGGCCCTTCAGCCAGGTCACTGCTGGCATCGCCACGAATATTGAGCTGTACGAGCCCACGAGCAAGCCAATGAGCAGCGCAATCGCAAACTCCGCCAATGTGCCCGCGCCTAGGAAACCTGCACCCACCACCAGCAGCGACAGCACAGGTAGTACCGAGGTAATTGATGTATTGACCGAACGGGTCAGTACTTGATTTAGCGACACGTTCGCCAGGGCGTGGTACGTAACACGGCCACGTGCAGGCAACGATCGTTCGTTGGACTTCACACGGTCGAAGACGACAATTGTGTCGTATAGCGAATAGCCCATGATCGTGAGGAAGGCCACGACCGTCGCGGGCGTCACCTCGAAACCGAACAACGCATAGGCACCGACGGTCAGCACGATGTCGTGCGCTACCGCAATTAGCGCGCCGATCGACATTTTCCACTCAAAACGGAACCACAAGTACAGGGCGATCAGCACGAAGAACACCACCAGCGCTCGGCGTGCCTTGCCAGCCACAGCATCACCGAAGGACGGGCTCACTTGCCGCGTGGATAGACGTTCCACGTCAACACCGACCGCATCGGCCAGCGCCTGGGCCACGGCTTGTCCTTCGGCTTCAGGACCTAGGGCACCGCGCACCCGATAGATGTCGGCCCCACCTGTTACCTCCACATACTGCACACGCGCGTCAGGCACGCCGGCTGCGGCAGCTACCGCAGCCACATCGTCGGTAGTCAAGCTGTCATCGCTGGCAGCGCCGGTAGATCTGGTGCCAGAGTCTGTGTCCGCGGGAGTGGTGTCTTCAGAATCGCTGCTACCAGAATCGCTGTCTTCGGCACTTGCCGCCTGCTCGTCTACTGGAATCTCCCATACCGAGCCGCCTTCGAACTCGATGCCCAGGTTCAGGCCGCGCACTAGCAACGCCACCACACACACCAGCACCAACAGTGCTGAGCCGAGGATGACTTTGCGAGCTACCCGCAGAATGTCCCAACTGTTCTCACCTCGATAAAAGGAGCGCAGCGCTGCAATCATGACGTGCCTCCTGCAGCGGCTGGCGCCGCTGCTACATCAGCGTCGGTACCGGGTAGCACACCGAGCCGTCGAGGTTGCTCGTTCACCAATCGTCGAGCGATGAACACCACCAAAGGACGCATGAAGAAATACGACACGGCCAAGTCGATGAGGGTGGCCAGCCCGAGATAAAGGGCGAAGCCGCGGACGGTTCCGCTGGTGAGTTGATACAGCACACCCGCACCGATTAGCGAGGCCAAGTCGGCCCACACGATCGTCCTGAATGCGCCGCCAAAACTGGCGTCGGCGGCAGATCGCACCGCTCGTCCGCGTCGTACTTCTTCCTTTATGCGCTCGTAGTAGACGATGTTGGAGTCAACCTGGACACCGATCGAAACGATGATGCCGGTAGCGCCTGCCAAGGTGAGCGCCAGTCCGCGACTCTCGCCGAGCCAACTGATGAGCGACCACAAGACCGAGCCGCTGATTGCCAAGCTGGCCACCGCCACGATTCCGAGCAGCCGGTAATACAGCAGCATGTAGAGGCCCACGAGGATGAGCCCGATGATGCCAGCGACCGCGCCTGCGCGCAGCGTTCCCTCGCCCAGAGTGGCCGACACGGTGCGTACATCGTCCTGCTCGAACTCCACTGGCAACGCTCCGAAGCGCAGCGCAACCGCAAGATCTCTGGCTCCCTCCTCGTCGAAGGAGCCCGAGATAACCGCAGTTCCACCGAACTCGGTTGCCTGGATGACCGGCGCAGACTCGACCACGCCATCGAGCACAATCGCCACCTGTTGCCCGTAGTAGCGAGCAGCGATGCTGTCGAAGCCGACCGCGCCCTCAGCGTTCAGCTCCAGGTTGACAACCCACTCGTTGTTGAAGGTTGCCACCGCCTCGGCCACTGCCTCGCCGGTTAGCTCAGCCCGACCCAGCACGTAACCGGCGAATCCTCCGCGGTCTGGCAGCACCACAGCTTGATCGGCAACGTCATTTTCAGGCGTGGAAAACTCAGGGAACGCACCTTCTTCCGCAGCCCCTTCTGTGGTGCCGGTTCCTTCTACGGCGACTTCGCCATCAGCAGCAGCGTCGTCCGGCGCCGGATCTTCAGCAACAACATCATCGGCAACAGCGTCATCGGGAACCGTGTCTTCGGCCACCATGTCTTCGGCAACAGCGTCATCGGGCACCGTGTCTTCGGCGACAACATCTTCTTCGGCAGCGGGGTCGCCAGCGGCAGCATCGTCGGCCTCGTCGACCGTGTTGTTATAGGTGGCAGCCAGCTCTTGCGCGGAGTAAAACTCCTCTTCGTCGAAGGGATTGAACGTATTGAGCACCGGACGGAATCGAAGCTCTGCTGTCTGCCCAACCAAATCGACGGCCCGCTGCTTGTCCTTGACGCCGGGAAGCTGAATCACAACCTGATCGCCCTGAAGTGTGATGTCCGGCTCAGCCACGCCCAGAGCGTCAACACGCGAGCGGATGATCTCCATTGCTCGATCTAGTTGCTCGGCGTCGGCTGGCGTAGTGGGCCGCAACAGCACCTCCACGCCGCCTTGCAACTGCACCCCGAGCACCGGTGCCCAGCCCGCGGCGAGCACAGCGGCGAGCGAGCCGAATCCGATCAGGATTGCTAGGAGTAGCGAAACGATCTGCGAACGACGCACGTTGAGTACTAGAAGCTCTCGATAGCAGTCGGGACGGTCAGGCTCATTCCGGTTCGTTCCCAGAATCCGATGTGGGCGGGTCGACAGCTATATCACCCATATCACCGCTGGCGTTCGTAAGGATCTCCCCTATGGCGCGCCGCTGCACTCGCAGCTCCACGTCACTGTCCACCTCAATGCAGAGCACCTCACCCGGCTCCTCAACTGCCACGATTCTGCCAATGATGCCCCCAACAGTGGCGACTTCGTCGCCGACATCGGCGGCCTTCAGCAAGGCGGCACGTTCAGCCGCCCGCTTGCGCTGGGGCCGGATCATCAACAAGTACATGAGGGCGAATACTGCGACCAGCAGGATGATCGAACCCATAACGTGCTCCTCAGCGCGGCTTCGTTCGGCGCGATATCTGGCCAACTGTTGCTAGCAGATTGCCCAGTGTCAGTTACTCAGTGTCAGTTACTCAGTATCAGCTACTCAGTATGAGCAACTCAGTGTGAGCTACTCACTGTGAACGACCTCAAAGCGGAGCGCGCCAGTATGGGCACGCTTCCGATCTGAGGTCGGCACGGTCGGTCAGCGTACCGGCCCATTGAGGTCAACCACGGCTCAGCCCCAGACTTCGTGGACCTGCTCACGAAAGGCGCTGAATCGTCCTTCTTCAATCGCAGCCCGCGCGTCGGCCACTAAGTCGGTGAGAAACGCAATGTTGTGCAACGTGAGGATGCGGCTGGCTGTCGGCTCGTTCACGCTCATCAAGTGACGGAGATAGCCGCGACTAAAGCGAGCACCGGGTCGTGGAGGGCCATCGGCACCCACCGCGTCCTCCGTGCGCTCCGTGCGAGGCTCCAACGGCGTGGTGTCGCGAGCGAAGCGGGCGTTTCGAATGTTGATGCGACCCTGCGGCGTTAGCGCCGTGCCGTGGCGACCCAGCCGGCTTGGCAGCACACAATCAAACATGTCCACGCCCATAGCGATGGCATCAACTATGCGAGCCGGATCGCCTACACCCATCAGATACCGGGGTCTGTCGGCAGGTAACACTTCGACTGCTGCACGTATAGCTGGACCCATCTGTTCGCGAGACTCCCCCACCGACAGCCCGCCGATGCCGTAACCGTCAAAACCGATCGACGCCAGTGTCTCGCCACTAGCCCGCCGAAGCTCAGTGTCGGCTCCGCCCTGACAGATGCCGAACAGCGCCTGCGCCCCGGCAATTCCTTCTTGGCGCGCAGTCGTCATAGCCGCCGCTGCTCTGGCCGCCCACAGGTGAGTGCGCCGAGTGGCCTCACGCACCACCTCCGGCGGTGCAGGTAACTCTGGACAGACATCCAGCGCCATCTGAATGTCTGATCCCAAGCGACGCTGCGCATTTACTGCGTCTTCAGGAGTCATCCGCATCCGGCTTCCGTCGTAAGTAGAACGAAACGTGACTCCTTCGTCGTCGACCTTCGATCTGACATCGGGCGCCGCACTGCCATCACGGCTGGGCTGACCGGGGCCGCCGCTACGGCGGCTGGGCTGACCGGGGCCGCCGCTACGGCGGCTGGGCTGACCGGGGCCGCCGCTACGGCGGCCCAGGGACATGACCTGGAATCCGCCAGAGTCGGTCAGAAAGTGGCCACCCCAGCCGGAAAAGCCGTGCAACCCGCCGAGAGCCTCCACTACTTCCACTCCGGGTCGTGCCGCTAGGTGGTAAGTGTTGGCCAGCACTACCTCAAGGCCGAGCTGCTCGTAGTCGCTGGCGTCTAGATGGATGACAGCGCCGCGAGTTCCCACCGGCATGAAAACCGGCGTCTGGAACGTGCCGCGAGCAGTCGTGACCTGGCCACGTCGAGCCGCGCCATCCGAAGCCAGCAGACGGTACACAAGCCTGCTTGAAGCAAGTCCGCTCTGGCTACTGCTGCGATCACCGGTGCTAGCTACATGTTCATTACCGCTCAAAGCTGTTCTCGATCCCAGGCTTGACTCGGGGCTCACTGCGCTTGGAGCGGAGCGCTGCGAGACAACAACATCGCGTCACCGAAAGACAAAAAGCGGTAGCCGTCAGCCAACGCAACCTCATACAAGTCTCGCCAGCGAGGCCCCACGAACGCGTCTATGAGCAACAACAGCGAAGAACGAGGCAGGTGAAAATTGGTGAGCATCGCGTCTACTAGCAAGAACTCCGCACCACGCCTCAGGTAGAGATCAGTCCAGCCGCAAACATCGGCATCAAACTCAGCATCACCCGCGGCCGCCGAGGGGCGTTTCAACTGGCGAGCCGCAGATTCGAGTGCCCTCACCGTGGTGGTACCCACGGCCACGACACGCTCGGCCGCAGCGCACGCAGTGAGTGTCTGTGCGGGTACCCGATAGTGCTCCGAGTGCATCTCATGCTCGTCGGCATGTTCGGCAGTAACAGGTGCGAAGGTGTCCAAACCAACTGTCAGATCCACCGCCGCTATCGCCACACCAGCGCAGCGCAGCCCTTCCAGCACTTGTTCTGTCAAATGCAGCCCCGCAGTCGGAGCAGCAGCGGAACCATCCGACGTTGCGTAGACAGTCTGGTAGCGGTCCGCTAGAGCAGTTTGCACAGCGTCGTTCACCGCGGCGTCGCCCACAGCAGCCTCATCCAGCGCAGCATCCCCCACTGCAGCGTCGTCCACTGCAGCCTCGTTTTGTGCGACCTCGCCGTCCGCAGCATTTACCCCCAATCGCTGAGCGATAGCGCGACGTGCGATGCCCGGATCTATGTAGGGCGGAAGCGGCGTATCGCCTGCCTGTTTCAGGAGCCCGACCTGCGACACGTCTATGAGCGGCGTCTCACCTACCAGTACCTGCACCGCCCGGCGATGGCCGTCCAAGCGCTCACCCACCACAACTCTCAGGCTCGGGTCCCTATCGGACACCAGCACCGCTCCATCCGCTATCCGCCGCGATGGACGCACCAGCGCAGCCCAGCCCCAGTTGCTATTGCTCCGGTTGCGACTACCCCGGTTGCTATTGCCCCAGTTGCGATGGAGTGCGCGGCGTTGAGACGTCGAATCGGCCGCCATCTCGAGCGGTGCGAGCAGTAGCACCTCGGCTGCGCCGCCGCTTCGCTTGCGCAGTGGTAAGCGGGCGGGCATTACCCGCGTTTCGTTCACGACTAGTAGATCTCCAGCGCGAAGCAGCGAGGGCAGTTCGCTGATACGGCTGTGCCCAGGAGCTTCACCCCAACCGCGGTCAACTAGCAGACGGGCAGAATCGCGCGGCTCAATGGGTACTTGCGCTATCGCGGAAGTAGGCAACTCGTAGTCAAACTCAGCCATCTTGAGTTGTGACTGACTCGTCGGCCGATGCTGGCCTTCGCGATTACGGAGACTGGGATGCAGAAGCTCGCGAGCCGAGTCGCCAAGGCCTGGGTCATTGGCGTCTGGGGCTTTAGGGTTTGGGTCTCTAGGGTCTGGGACTTCGCGTTCCAAGGCGTTGCGTTGCAAGTCAGGTGCTCTCACCACGGCGCGAGGTCGACCGATGACTGCTCCGGTGACACTGTGCTACTCGCCCCTGCGCTGCTCGCCTCTGCACTCGTAGCCCCCGGATCGCTGGCCCCCGGATTGCTGGCCCCCGGATTGCTGGCCCCCGGATTGCTGGCCCCCGGGTTGGTAGGCCCAGGATTGGTAGCAGCGGTGGCCTCTGGCGGCTCCGGCGCTGGCATCGGCTGCGCAGCTTCAGGCGCCGGTAGATGCGATTCAACCGGTACATGCGAATCAAAGAGTGTGACCTCCGAGTTGATTTCGGTTTCAGCACCATGAGCCAACAGCGCTGCTGAGGGCGGAACGGCTACGTCGAGGTGGGTGTACGCGGCTGCGGTGGCGATGCGGCCTCGAGGAGTGCGCTGCAACAAGCCCTGCTGAATCAAGAACGGTTCGTACACATCCTCCACAGTTTCGGTTTGCTCGCCTACGGCTATTGCAAGGGTTGAGAGACCCAACGGTCGCCCCCCATGCGTCACAGCTAGAGCGTCGAGAATGGCTCGGTCAACCTTGTCGAGCCCTAGTTTGTCCACACCAAACATGGCGAGTCCCTCGCGTGCCACTTGCAGGTCGATGGCTCCAGCAGCTCTCACCTGAGCGAAGTCGCGCACCCTACGCAGCAGCCGATTAGCGATTCTGGGTGTGCCGCGGCTGCGCGCAGCAATCTCCGCAGCCCCATCTGGCAGCACGTTCACACCGAGGATTCCAGCCGCACGAGTCACGATCGTCGTCAGATCCTCAGTGGAGTAATAGTCCAGACGCTCCACCAGGCCGAACCGGTCGCGTAGTGGGCCTGAGATCAGCCCAGTGCGCGTGGTCGCGCCAACCAACGTGAAGCGCGGCAGATCGAACCTGATCGAACGGGCATTGGGTCCCTTGCCCAACACGACATCAATTGCGTAGTCCTCCATGGCTGGGTAGAGCACTTCTTCGACCATCTTTGGCAAACGGTGAATCTCGTCGATGAACATCACATCACCATCAGCCAGGTTCGTGAGAATTGCGGCGAGATCGCCAGCACGCTCAACCGCGGGCCCAGAAGTGAGATGCAGCGCCGAGCCCAGCTCTGCCGCGATGATGCCCGCCAATGTTGTTTTGCCCAAACCGGGCGGGCCCGCGAACAGCAAGTGGTCCGGCGGCTGGTTGCGGGCCTGCGCTGCCTGCAAGGTGATGGCTACGTGGGCACGAACCTCGGGTTGGCCGACGAACTCGGCCAGCGATGTAGGTCGCAAGCTGACATCGGCATCGTGCTCATCGCCCGACTGAGGCGCAGGATCGGTGATCTCATCGCGACCTGCCTCTGGGCTGACGCCCGATGTTGGGTTGCGGCCCGATACTGGGCTGTCGGCCGAAGCTGGGCTAGCTGCCGGCTCGCCTCGCCGGTAGCCCTCGGTGCGAGACCCTCCCGGGCTCATCGGGAGCCCAACTCACGTAGCGCAAAGCGCAACAACTCTGCGGTGTCGAGCGCCGGGTCACGCGCTGTTTCGACGTTGACTGCGGCCATAGCTTCGCGCACTTCGGGGGAGCTGAACCCCATCTGGCTCAAAGCAGCACGCACCTCCGACGCCGCAGTAGCTAGCCCGTCGCCTGCAACATTGCCATAGGTGCTGGAGTCGGAACCTTCTGGTACTCCGAGACGTGATTTGAGGTCCAGCACCATCCGCTTGGATGTCTTGGCGCCTATGCCGGGCACCAATTCAAGTGCTGAGGCGTCGTCGTAGGCCACTGCGCGCCGCAGCTCATCGGGCGGCAAGTGGTTCAACACTGCTAGAGCCAACGACGGACCAACACCGTGCGCTCCGAGCAACGCCTCAAAGCAACGTCGCTCATCAAGGCCGGTGAAGCCGTATAGGTCCGAACTGTCTTCGCGCACACGATGATGCACATATACGAGGCACTCCTCACCCACCGGACCTGCAGTGGCCAGCGTCGAGAGGCTGACAGTCACCCGATACCCCACACCGCCAGTTTCGATCAATAGTTCACCCTCGGGGTCCTTGTGGATCAGCCGTCCTCGTACCGAGCCGATCATGTCGCTACCGAACGTTCCACGGCACGGTGCCAGCCGCTCTGGGATAAGTGACATAGCGCCACCGCTACCGCGTCGGCCGCATCTGCTGGCCTGGGGAGCTCCTTTAGCCTCAACAACTTGCACACCATGCGCTGCATTTGAGACTTGTCCGCGCCGCCCCATCCCGCTATTGCCCGCTTGATCTCGGTAGGTGTGTACTCAACCACTTCTGCACCGGCTTCAGCAGCAAGCGCCATCGTTAAACCAGCTACCTGAGCAACGCCGATCGCTGTGCGTACGTTGACCTGGAAGAACACTCGCTCCACCGCAACGACCGCGGGTTGGAATTCGTCAATCAGAGACTGCATCTCGCGCATCTGCGCGGCGAGGCGAACCGGTGTCGACTCATGAGGATCAGTTCGAACGACACCTATGGCAACAGCCTCTATGCGGGCGCGCTGCGTGCCTGAGGCTGAGATCTGCTCCACGACGCCGTACCCGCAACGCGACAAACCGGGGTCGATCCCCAAGACGAACATCAGTATGAACCGTAGCGTTCGACGGAGCCGTTAGCGGTCATGCACCAGCCAGTGAATCCACGCAAGCCAGCAGTCACCGCGCCACGCCAGACACACCGGCAGTGTGTCTCCGCTACGGGCCGGTGCCGTTGAGCGGAGTGACCGAGCAGCACAACAGCGCTGTTGAGCAGTAATGCGGCACGGTTAGTCCGTGTTCGGTACAACACACATCACCGCTAGCCCGCGATCGCCTCCAACAGCGAGTCGCTGATGTCGAAGTTGGCATACACGCCCTGAACATCGTCATGATCGTCAAGAGCATCCAGGACTGCCATGACCTGCTTGGCTTCCGACACGCTGGTCAGCTCAATCAGGTTCTGTGGTGCGTAGGTCATGTCGGCAGAGGTAACTGCTATTCCGGCAGCCTCGATGGCCTCGCGTACCGCGATGGTGTCGGCGGCTGCGGTAGTGACTCTCCAGTTGTCACCCTCACGCACCACATCCTCCGCACCGGCCTCAAGTGCAACCAAAATCAGCTCGTCCTCGTCGGGCGCGCTAGCGGCTTGCGCACCCACGTCGGTTCGCGCTGCGCCCGAAGGCACCACGACCGTGCCCTTCCGCTCAAATTGCCATGCCACTGCACCCGGCGCTGCCAGCGATCCGCCCGCACGGGTGAACAGGCTCCGAATCTCCGAACCGGTGCGATTACGATTGTCGGTAAGGACATCAACGAACATGGCCACACCGCCGGGCGCGTAACCCTCGTAGGTGACCTGTTCGTACGAGACGCCTTCCAGTTCGCCGGTGCCGCGCTTGATTGCCCGCTCAATAGTGTCCAACGGCACAGAGTTGTCCCGCGCCTTTTGGTACATGGTGCGCAGGGTGGCGTTGGCATCTAGATCACCGCCGCCCTCGCGAGCAGCCACCTCAACCTGGCGGATCAGCTTGGCAAACAGCTTCCCGCGTGCCGCATCGGCAGCGCCCTTGCGGTGCTTGATCGTTGCCCACTTTGAATGACCGGACACTGACCTTCTCCCCTACCAGGCACGCCCATCGCGACACGTGGAACGATGCAGCAAACTACCTAACGGCTCCAGTCTGGCGGGCGCAGGTGCTTAGGCGACTACCAACTCGCTTGTCGTGTTTGCCAGCCCTGTGATTTGCCCAGAGATGCCGATTTGCGACCGTGCCAACAGTGCCAACTAAAGGTCATGTCAACGAGCGGGCCATGCCAATAGGCCATATCAGTCAATCATGTCGATGAAGAGTCTGTGAATGCGATCGTCAGCGGTCAACTCAGGATGAAAACTGGACACCAGAACTGAACCGGACCTGCACAACACGGGAACCGGCGACACCGGCACCAGCGGCGCAGCGTCGTCGGTCACTGTCGCTGAACGCGCTGGCCTCGAGGTCACTGTCCCAGAGGTCACAGTCTCAGGGGTCACAGTCTCTGAGGCCACAGTCTCTGAGGCCACCGTCTCAGAGGCCCGTGTGGCCGGGTTCACGGCCGTAATGCCAAGGTCGTCAGGGCTCGCTGCTGCGGGACTGATCGTGGGTCGTACGGCTGCCAGCACTTCGACTTCGGCTCCGGCCCGCTCCACCCACGGCGCACGAATAAACACGGCATGGAACGGCGCATTGAAGCACTCTGTTGCGAGATCAGCTTCGAAGCTGGCTACTTGGCGGCCGAATGCGTTGCGGCGTACCGAGATGTCGATGGCGCCGAAGCATCGCTGATCGGATCTTCCATCAAGCACCTCTGCGGCCAGCAGGATCATGCCAGCGCAAGTACCGAATGCGGGCATGCCTGCAGCCAAGCGATCTGACAGCGCATCAAACAGTCCGCTGGTGCCAAGCAAGCGCGACATCGTGGTTGATTCGCCGCCCGGAAGCGTCACAGCATCAACACCATTGAGGTCCGCTGGCGTTCGGACTTCGACGGTCCTAGCGCCGATGTTTTGGAACGCTGCTACGTGTTCGCCGACCGCTCCTTGCAGCGCGACAACACCGATCAGCGGCCCAGCGGCACCTTCGGCCACTCTTTGCGCGGTGTCCTCGCCGCTACCAGCCGCGATCGGCCAGCTTGGTCTGGAGCTGTTCCATCTCGAGACCAGCCATAGCGCTGCCCAAACCTCGACTGACTTTGGCTACCACGGACGGGTCTCGGTAGTGGGTTGTGGCTTCGACAATCGCTTCAGCCCTCGGCCCTGGGTCTTCACTCTTGAAGATGCCCGATCCGACGAACACTGCTTCTGCGCCAAGTTGCATCACCAGCGAAGCGTCGGCGGGTGTAGCGATGCCGCCTGCACAAAACAGCGGTACAGGTAGACGGCCCGTCTGCGCGATTTCTTGCACCAAGCCCAACGGCGACTGAAGTTGCTTGGCCCAATCAAACAGTTCCGCGGAGTCTGCCTGAGTGATCTTGCGGATGTCGCCGGTGATGGACCGCAGATGGCGAACAGCTTCCACGATGTTGCCGGTGCCAGCTTCGCCTTTGGAACGAATCAGACATGCACCCTCAGAGACACGGCGTAGCGCTTCACCCAGGTTCGTTGCGCCACACACGAAGGGAACGGTGAAGGCCCACTTGTCAATGTGGTGTGCCTCATCGGCAGGGGTGAGCACCTCGGATTCGTCTATGTAGTCAACGTCTAGAGACTCCAGGACCTGAGCTTCGCCGAAGTGGCCTATCCGGGCCTTAGCCATGACCGGAATTGTCACTGCCGCTTGGATGCCCTCAATCATTGCCGGGTCGCTCATGCGGGCCACGCCACCGTCACGGCGAATATCGGCTGGCACGCGCTCCAGCGCCATAACCGCAACAGCCCCGGCGTCTTCGGCGATCTTGGCCTGTTCGGGGGTTACGACGTCCATGATGACGCCACCGCGGAGCATGTCGGCAAGCCCCCGCTTCACCCGAACGGTTCCGACCTGCGATTCTGATTGCTGTGCGTCGGTGGGTGCGGATCCACCAGTACCGCCAGTGCTCAAAGGGCCTGAATTCATGCAATCAGTTTAGGGACCGGAGCGTTGGGACAGGTCTCGCTAGATAGGTCCGGGTATTGCTGTGTCGGTACCGCACTACTGTCGGTAGTGCATTAATGTCAGTTTTGGATTACGACACTGCCTTGGGTGCAACTCTGCTGTTCAGCGACTCTGCTGTTCAGCGACTCTGCTGTTCAGCGACTCTGCTGTTCAGCGACTCTGCGTTTCAGCTCAGAGTTCTTGTAGCACAGCAACTCGAGTCGCCAGATCGGATCTGTAATCAGGCAGAGTGTGCGCCTTTTCTTTCGTGGACATGTCCCCCGCAGCCTTGTCCGCCACTTTCGTCGCGTCGTTCAAGTCTGAGGCAGCCGCCCTAGGGTCGGCCAGCCACAGCGGCCACGTCACAGCGGAGGCTTTGACGCCAACGCCCGCTAAGGACACAGCCATCAGTGCTGCTGCGAGACCGGGCGGATAGCGGGTCAAACGCACGGCTTCGGCGTCGTCTTCAAAATCGTCACCGGTTGCCGCTTCACGTTCGGTGCGCGCCCGCAGCAGCGGCCACAGTGAGGGCCACAGCAGCGCTGGCAGTCCCACCGTGGTCACCGCTGTAGTCAGACTTGCAGTCCGCCCGTCGCGGATTTGCGCCAGTAACCGAGCTACGACAGCTTCTAGTTCAATACGATTCAGGGCATCCAGCAAACCCTGCGTGACAACGATCGTGGACCGATCTGGTCGCCGGCCGAACACCGCAGCATTGGCCGCCTCGCCAGGTGCTACCGCGAGAGCTGGTGGCGAGACGCCCACGATCAGGCAGACACCTTCGACGAGGTTGGCGAGACGAGGCAAATTGTTGGCGCTGGCAGCTTCTACGCTGCGCCTCGCAGATGTGTTCATTCCCTCGCGGGGATGAAGCCCCCCGCGGGGACGAAGCAGCGCGCGTCGCAACAAGCGTTCGCCTACCGCCAATTCCAAAGCAGCTAGAACACAAGCTATGGCCACCGCTACCGGCAGCACCCACAAGCTGAGCCGAGTGAGCAGAACCAACAGCACACCGACGATCGCTGCCATGGTTATATGCACTGCCCAGAACTCAACCAGCAGCCGGTCGGCGCGGCTGCGATAAATGCTTGACAGCGAATCCACGGCTAGCAGTCAACCGGCCATCGTCGCTGGCGACACCGTATACGCCGCAGGTCTGACGCGACAGATTGCAGTGTCTTCACGTCGTCTTCACGCGTCAGCGTCGGCAGGTTGGAGTATCTCTAGGTTGCATCATCGCAAGTTCGCGGCGTCGCTGGTTTGCAAAGTCTCAGTTCCGTGACTTCCGCCCCGTCAGCTTTAGGCCCTTGGCCTGGAGGCCCTTGAGCTGGTGCCTAGCGCGATAGCCCGCTCATACATGTCCACATAGTTGTCCGCCAGGCGGGCCATTGAGAACTGCTCGGCCCGCTCACGACCCGCAGCAGCCAGTTCAGCAGCCCAGTCAGGACGACTAAGTACCTCCGTTAGCGCCGCCGCCAGCGCTGTCACGTCTTCAGGCGGCACCAGCACAGCCTCGTCACCGACGCTGGCAACGTTGCGGTAACCAGCCAGATTACTTGCAACAACCGGTGTGCGCGCCGCCATCGCCTCCAGCAGCACCACACCAAAACTCTCACCGCGCAGCGACGGTACGCAGACCACGTCGGCGCCTGCTAGGCGCGCCAGCTTTTCAGACTCATTGACACGCCCCAGCCATTCAATGCGAGTGTCTCGCTGGTACTTGCGTTGTAGTTCTTCCGTTTGGGGACCGCGCGACATCACCCACAGTCGAACGCCTTCTGGCAGAAGCGACATGGCTTCTAGCAAAATCGAGAGCCCCTTACGAGGCTCGTGACGGCCTATGTAGGCGATAGTCGGAGCTTCCCGGCGGGCAGGCTCCGCGTCGTCGAATTGGCCTAGCTCAACGCCGTTAAATACCAACTCGTATTCGCCACCTAGACCGTTCTCGGCCATCTGGGCGGCATCTTCAGATACGGCAGCTCGAATGTCTACCCGGGACGCCAGCCATCGGGTTCCAGGCACGAGGTATGCCCGGCTGCCTCCCGCCGCGTGCCAAGTTCCAACGATCGGCGCGCTGCGCAAGAATAGCGCCGTTTGTGTCGGACCTGGGCACAGCGGTTCGTGCAGATGCAAGACGTCGAACTCTTCATCACGCAACGCCCGCACAGTACGCAGCGTGCATGCAAAGTCCGGAGCAATCGGTGCTACCGACCCGTTAGCGAACGTGGGAATACTCGCACCGAGCGGTGTAACTGCAGTCTGCGGCGGCGCTCCGTCGCAGGGCGCTAGCACCCGTACCTCATGGCCGTTGGCGGCCAAAGCACTAGCCAAACCCAGCACCTGCACCTGCACCCCCCCGGCGCTGGTCAGGCTGTAAGGCGAAACGATGCCTATCTTCACTGGGTCGTGCGCTTCACTTAGCCGAACCTCACTGTGTTGTTCCTCAATAGGTTGCTCGGGGCATAGGTTGCTTGGGGCATGCAGCCGGTGTAGGCATCCACAACTGGAGCGCGAGCGACGACCAAACGCGATTCTTGTCTTGAATGAAGCAGGTCAGCGCTAGTACAATACTGCCATATTATGGTTGGGGCCTACGAGTAAGGTCTGGGCACCACCTCGTGCGCATCGATTCCGGGGGCCAGATGTCTAACTCTATAGGAACGACCGTTGCCGAAGAACTATTACTTCTGTCGATGGATGAGGAATATGGCGAGGCATTGACCATCCCCGCTCGCAACTTGGGATACGCGTTGGCTGGTGCCGTGCTCATGGAGTTATCACTCCTAGAGAGGATTGACACTGGTACCGACACGCTGAATGTCACCAACTCCGAACCGGTCGGCGATGACTTGCTTGACCCAGTGCTAGCGGACATCGTGGATACGTCAGGCGAACCGCGTACCCCAGAGTTTTGGGTTCGTCGGATAGCCAGCGGTTCGGAGGCGTTGAGGCAAAAGACGCTTGAGCGGCTAGCGGAACAGGGCGCAATAGAAGCCGATGACAGCGGACTGTTCTCACTATCACGCAAGACGCGCCACGCCCGCTACCACTCAGCACCTCAGAGCCAGCAAGATGTCGCAGATATACGTTTGCGCATAAGTCAGGTCATATTCAGCGACGAGATCCCTGATATTCGCAGCATCGTATTGATTGGGTTGGCTAATGCTTGCGATATGTTCAAACATATGCTGTCGGAGACGGAATACGAAGCTGCCTCGGAACGAATAGAACTCATTTCTCGACTGGAACTCCTTAATCGGTCGGTAGTCGACGCTATCCAGAATCTAACCCTATCGGAATCACAGTTTCTTCGGCGAGAAATGCAAAAGAGCGGTGGCGGGTGGCCAACAGCATCCGGCCATTTACCGCTGCTGGGTCATGCACTCCAGTTCAGAAACGGACTGCAGAGTTTTCTCGTAAAACAGTACCAAGAACTGGGCCCGGTATTCGAAGTATCACTACCTAGACAAAAGCAGGTTATACTCGCTGGCCCAGAGGCAAATCAGTTTTATCAAAGTGAAGGCAAAGACTATTTTCAGTCCAACCGTGCCATGTGGAGGGGTTTCACCGATCAGTATGGGGCTAGCAAGATGATCACAGCGCTTGATGGAGCCGACCATCTTCGCCTACGTAAAGAGCTTCGGAATAACTACTCCCGAAGGGTTATTCTGCATCATCTTCCCGAGGCCACGGCTGCAATTGATCGTGAGTTGGAAGAATTTTCGCTCAACCGTCCGTATGCTATCCACCGCCTAACGCAACGTGTCGTGATCCAACAGCTAGGAATACTCATGGCCGGAAACGCGGCCCAAGACTATGTTGAAGATATTAAGCAGTATGCGCGTTTGATAGATATGGTTTACTTGTTGCGTTTGTATCCAAAAATCACACGATATAAACCCAAGTATCGTAGAGCCGCTTCGCGAATGAGAAAACTCTTGGAAGATGTGATTATCACGCACGACACGGGTTTAAGCAAGGACGAAGATCCTGATCTTGTTGATACACTCCTTGAGCTACGGCGTACCTCTCCAGATTTTTTGACTGATACTGACCTGTTCATCAATATGTTGGGTCCATACATGGCTGGTATTGACACATCTTCAGGGTCCACGTCGTTCATGCTCTACACACTATTAAAGCAACCAGGGTTGTTGGAACAAGTTCGCGAAGAGGCTGATCGTGCTTTTCTTAGTGGCGCTCCTACCGCAGATGACTTACGCAACATGCCCACTACGCATGAAGTCATTATGGAAACACTTAGGCTGTATCCGATCGTGCCGGTACTCATTCGCACTGTCGCCAACTCGTTCAAGTTTGGGGAATACTGGATCCCTGCAGGTACAAACGTTTGGTTAGCGTCGACCGTGTCTCACCATCTACCAGAGGTGTATCCAGACCCGTATGTGTTTGATGTCGGCCGTTTTTCGCCCGAGCGACGGGAACATCGCCAGCCGGGAGCCTACGCACCATTTGGCTTGGGGATGCATAGCTGCTTGGGCCAGGGTGCAGCTCAGGCGCAAATGGCTTTGATTGTCGCTACTATCTTGCACCGAGCAGAGATTGCCTTAGATCCACCTGACTACGAACTGAAAGTGGACCATTGGCCGATACCCCGGCCAAGTCTCGGATGCCGAATTCGCGTTTCAAAATGGCGTGATGAGCCAAGTGTCTAAAGGATCACATTCTATAAGCCTACAAGACAACTGGGACTTTAGCGTGTTATTGGCTCAAGTATTCCAATAGTCCAGCCATCTAAGTATTCCTATACCTAGAGGATCTATAATGCCATGATTACCACCGAGCAAAAGGCCAAACCATCGCAACGATACTACGATCTTGATGCGCTGCGTGCGTTGGCGATGTTCTTAGGCATTGTTTTTCACAGCGCGCTTTTTGTGCTACCGGAAGAACTATCTCAATGGCCGATGTACGATGATAATGCCACTGGCGACCAGACTTACGGGATTGTCATTGACTTCGTCCATGGCTTTAGAATGCCATTGTTCTTTTTGATCAGCGGCTTTTTTAGCGCACTATTGTGGAAACGTCGGGGCCTGATGCCGCTGGGTAAACAACGGCTCCAACGCATCGGCATCCCGTTTCTGGCGGCATGTATCACTATATTGCCGATAAGCGTCGGTTTGTTGGCGATCATTGCTGATCGTGCGGACCCATACGATTTTTCGCTGTGGCTACTACCACTGGTTTGGTTAGCACATCTCGGCCATTTGTGGTTCCTCTGGTATCTATTGATGATCACGGGGTTGTTTATCGTTGCTGTCAAATACTGCAAGAAATTCTTGCACCCAGCTATGTGGTACTTGCTGGTTCCCATATCGTTCTTGGCAGCAATGGTCATGCGTGATCCGACTTATGGCCCAGATACTGCGGGCGGCCTGGTGCCCGATGTGCCGATACTAGCCTATTACCTGTCGTTCTTCCTTACGGGAGTGTTCCTATACGACCGGAAGATTCCGGTGCGAAGATGGTGGAGCATGGCCTTGATAGCCGCTGTTCCCGTCTTTATATTCGGCTATCAGCTTGTACAGCAGTTCTTTGATGACAATAACATTAGTTTAGGTGATGCCCCCAAAGCTCTACTGTTGCGAGACTCGTTGACATTTTTCAGCGGATTGTTAGAAGTAACGTTTGCGTGGTTGATGTGTTTCGGAATGATGGGCCTGTTTCGTTGGATTCTCGCTCGTGAGAGCTACAAGTCTCAGTATTTCTCAGACTCCACGTATTGGATGTATTTGGTGCATGTGCCAATTGTGATTGCTGGTCAGTGGCTTGTGGTTGATTGGCCGATCAGCCATCACTTAAAGTTCTTGCTCGTGTGCGGTGGAGTCACCGCGGTGGTGCTTGTGACCTATGAGTATTTTGTCCGCTACACATTCATAGGCCGAACGCTGAACGGCCCCCGAACGCGTCCAGAAAAGGCACCGGTGGATCTAGCGCCGACACTCACACAGTAAACCGTGCAATGGAGACCGCGCTATATCCGCGCGCAGGCTATGAGCGTTAGTTGGACTCCACGCGTTTGATCCCAGTTTCTTCTGAGTGCCAGCTCAACTGCCGGTCCGATGGCCAGTTAGGGCCGAACAGATGCCACTGATGTGAATCCGCAGCAATCAGTGTCATCAGTTCGTCTGCCAGCCGCTGAGTGACCGCAGCGACGTCGTCACGCAAACGACCGCTTCGAGCAGTGTTAATTGGTGGCCGAACCATACCCAGATGCCTACCGCGGGGACGAAAGTAGACGGCAGTCGGCAGTAGCGCAGCGCCAGTTCTCAGTGCCAACATCGCAGGACCCGCTGGCAGCGTGGTGCGTTCGTCTCCGAAAGTCACCTCAACACCATCTGAGGTGAGGTCGCGGTCGCACAGCAAACACACAATCTCATTTCGTCGCAGCGCAGCAAGCACTTCGCGGCCCGCGTCACTGCCGAGCGGCACTACCCGCATACCCAAACGCTCGCGGAAGTCAGCAAACCAGGCAAACAACTCGGGCGGTTCAAGTGGCTCCACCACAACAGTGATGGGCAGCCGATTGAACGAGGCCATCCAGAAGCCAGCCCACTCCCAGCCTCCCAGGTGCGGGAGAGCCAAAATGACGCCGTTTCCAGCATCAAGAGCTTCCTCAACGTGGTGATAAGCGGGAACTTCGATTCCACGATCCAGTGTGACTTCGTTCAGTGTCGGCAGGCGGAACGACTCCAACCAATAGCGGGCGTAGGAACCAAACGCAGCCTCGGTGGCGCGCCGCAAATCGAGGTGTGCGTGCGTGTCCACTTCAGTATTGGCGGTTGAACCTGCCAACAAATCCGCTGTCGAATCGTCCGTCGAAGCACGCTTCGCACACTTCAAGCCAGTGCTAACGCCCGCATGCGTGCCGCGGCTGGCGACCCAGCGATGCGCTCTGGCTTGATGCCGCCGCACCATCGCGGCTTTAGCGGGCATTGAACGGGCCAGCAACGGGCCCGCCAGAGCAGCCATACGCTCAATGAGCCACAACGGCATCAGCCGTGCGACTGACGCACCCGCTTGGTACCCGGCCACCACTGCCTTATCCCGTGCCTGGCTCCGCCACCGCGCGCCGCGCGGAGTTGTGCTCACTTAGTCTTGTGTGCGCTGGCTTGGCGCCAAACCTTCACAAAGCGCATCACTGCCGTTACTGACGACAGAACTAACAGCAGCCACAGCAGCGGCACTAGCAGCGCCTCAAACGCGACCGCGACTGCCAACACCACGGTGCGTTCGGCCCGCTCCATTAGTCCGCCCTTGGCTTCAAACCCCAGCAACTCTGCCTTAGCTCGTTCGTAGGAAATCAGCGCACTGATACCAAGGACCGCCATGGGCAACACGGCCCAACGTCCCCCGAGTTCACCAGCGAGATACCAAGCAATACCGCCTAGCAGCACACCATCAGCAACTCGATCGGCTGTCGAATCGAAAAATGCACCTCGGCGCGACGCACTCCCTTTGGCCGCGGCGACCGGTCCATCAAACAGGTCTGCTAGCGCAGTGAGAACCAGCAACACGGTGCCCAGACCCAGGCGGCCCGAACCAATCGCGATGGCACTAGCGCCCGCTGTGACGAGGCCGAACGCCGTGAGCACATCTGCATTCAGGCCGATCGCGGCAAGGCCGCGTCCCATCGGCGCTGTGACGCTGTCAACCCCTGCGCGGAACCGTCCGTCAAACACCGTCAGCCCTTGTCGCCAGCGATGCTGACGGTGTCGTCAACAGCGGCATCTTCGGTGGCCGCGTCGCTGGCGACTGGGGCGCCAGCAACTGGTTCGGTGGCAACCGCATCGACATCGCCTGCGTCAGTGACAACCGTGTCGGTGACGACCGCGTCAGCGGATGCTGCGTTGGCAGTGTCGGTACTCGGCGCTGTTTCAATCCAGGTCTCGGGATTGTCTTCGACCCACTTTTCCAGCACTGCACCATTTAGGGCATCAACTAGCACCAGACCTCTGCTGCGGGGCGGATCCTCTGCTGAGTACACGAGAACTCGCCAGGTTGGACGGCTCATCCAGCCACGCCAACCCAGTTGGGCGCTGGCATGCCCGACAGCGAAACCGAGATCGGCGACTGCAGCTACCAGTGCTTCATTCTCGTTGACGGCAAACCGGCGTCCCGCAGCGAACTGGTAAATGCCAAACAGGGCAAGTAGCGCGCCACCAACTGCCACTCCGCTGTTGAGCAAGATGGCATCGCTATCTGCTGCCAGGGCAGCGGTAGTTGCCCAAACTCCGAGGGCAAAGCACAGTGCACCGGTGATCTTGCGGCGTGAATTGTCCGGAAATTTGTAAGTCCCTACGAACCCGCGGTCCAGATCGGCGGGCAACACGTCGCGAACTTCACCGAGGTGCTTGGGCTCAGGCTCGTTCATCAAACCAACGCTACCCGCACCGCCGCAACAGCTTGCTACATGCAGGGAAGGCCTACAACATCACTCCGAGTAAGGCCGCAGCGTCGCTGACCGGCAATCGATTCATCGCTGCCCGATCAATCGCGTCCAAAGCGCCGGGCGTGTCGAGATCATCGTCAAGACGTTCGCGCACCTGTGTTAGCGCACCATCGCCTGGACCTGCCGAGCGCCAGCTCTCGAGACGACGGGCTGCGGCGGCAACTAGGTCTTCGGACCAGTCCCAGTCTTGCCGATAGTGCGCCCCTAACAATGCCAGTCGCACTGCCATCGGCTCCCAGCGTGAGCGTAAATCTGCAACAAACGTCAGGTTGCCAGCCGACTTGGACATTTTGACGCCACCGCATCGCACCATTGACGTGTGCATCCAGTGACGCACGAAGGGTTGTCCTGTCGCAGCCTCGGACTGAGCGCGCGAGCATTCGTGGTGCGGAAACAACAAGTCACTGCCACCGCCGTGAACATCAATTATCTCGCCCAGGTGTGTCAGCGCTAGTGCGGAGCACTCCACGTGCCATCCGGGCCGGCCCAAACCCCACGCCGACGACCACTCCGGCTCACCGGCCAGCGATGGCTGCCACAGCACAAAATCAAGCGGGTTGCGCTTGTTCGGATCGTCTGGTCGCCCGCCTCGCTGGCGGGCCAGTTCCACCATCGCTGCCTCATCTAGACCGCAGAGTTCACCGAAGCGGCGCAGCCCAGAAGCGCGCCATACCCCAGCGACATCGAAATACACACCCTCTGTTGTGCGATAGGCGTGACCGCTGCGAAGCAAACGTCCTATCAATCGCCGAATGTCCGGGATCGCCGATGTCGCTCGAGGTTCGGCTTCGACCGGCAACAAGCCCAGCGCCGCCATGTCGTCGTCGAATGCTGCCAGCGATCCTGCTGCTAGATCCAAATAGTGGATGCCCATTGCGCGTGCGCGAGCTAGCAGATCGTCGTCCACGTCTGTGATGTTGCGAACGCAGCGGGTTCGACAGCCCAAGTCCCGCAACCTGCGCCGGAGCACATCGAAGGCCAGGAAAGTTGCGGCGTGACCGACATGGGTGGCGTCGTAGGGAGTGATTCCGCACACGTACATTCGCACCGTTGTGCCGGGGCGTGCAACGAGCGGCACCACCGCCCGTCGCTGAGTCTCATATAGCCGCATCTCTCCAGCTAAACCGCTCTCCAGCTAATCCGAGCTCTAGCTAAACCGAGCCGAGTCAGCCTGTTGCGTGGGCTCAATAGGCGTCTCAGGCTGGGACCGACCCAGCGTCGGTGCGGCTCGGCCCGCCGCCCAGCACACTGATCGGAACGTGATCTAAGCCCACTAGCCGCAGCGCTACACGGGTGCGATAGCGAGTGTTGAGCTGCATCAGCACAGCAGTGAACGCTTCGATAGCGGTGGCGTTGGACAGGTTGCCGCAATCAAGCGCCCTTGCGCCCGGCATGCGATCCACTATCTCTGCGATGTGCCAGGTGGCCTCGCGGTGGTCGCTACAGATCAAGATGTCGCCGTGTACCGGCTCATCCAGGTTGCCGAGCTCGGTTGCGGGGACGTGCTGGAGGGCTGCAGCAACTCGAGACTCCGGCAGGGTCGCCTGGACTGAGGCTGCCACCGAACCTCTAGGCGGTATGAGCGGCACGAACTCGTCGTCTACACGGGCCAGTGCATTTGACATGGTTGCCACTACCTTGCCTCGTAGCTGCTCGGCTACGTCCCGGGCTGTGATGGCCGCCGCATCCCACGGTGTTGCGATCACTACGGTGGGCTCTGTGGCGGCCAAGCTGTTGGCGCCGGGTTGTATGCGCAGCGGACGCTCCGGCCAACGCTCCAAGATGCTGTCCACCACCTCCATCGACCGGTATTTTGAACGCGAGCCGAGCGTCACCTCACAGCCGATGTCGGCCAGCCGAGCGGCCAGCGCAGCACCAGCCGGGCCAGTGCCACCAATGATGCCGATGCGAGTGGGTTCCTCACTGTTTGACTGGTGTACTTGACCGGGCGATGGGCCAGTCGGCGGCCTGGCGCTAGGGACGGCTGCGGTTAGGCCATCCGCGGTGATGCCGTCCGCGCCCAGTTCGGAGTTCCCAGTTGCTGACACGAACGTCACAGTAGAGCAGCCTGCATCGGACGGCAACGAAAGATCGCAGGTAGATCAGCCGCAATGGACTGCAACAGAGGTTGACCAGCGGCAAAGGAGCCCAAAGAGCAGCTACCAGCAGCGAACAAACGCAAACAGCAGCGGCGGTAACCGGGGATGCCACGAGGCACTGACTCGCGGCAGCGGAGTGCTGCAGTCAACCACTGAAGACCGCAGCAGGAGCGTATGGCATGAGTGTCAGCACTTCAGCGATCACTTCAGCGGTTCAGCACTTCAGCGGTTCGACGGTTCGACGGTTCAGCGGTTCGGCGGTTCAGCGGTAGCTTCCGGCTGAACGCATCAGCACTGGCGGCAGGAAGCATTAGCAAAGGCGGCGGCGTTGCGGGGAGATGCCGCCACGGCAAACGGAGGCCACGACGTGACTGGAATCGGAATCGTAGAAGGCAAGAAGTTCCTGATTACCGGGGTGCTGACCGAGGCCTCTTTGGCTTTCAATGTGGCTCGTCTGGCCCAAGAAAACGGTGCCGAGGTAGTGCTGACCGGTGCTGGCCGGGGTGTCAGGCTCACAGAGCGAGCGGCGCGGCGGCTACCTGAGCTGCCAGATGTGTTGCCGTGCGATGTCACTATGCCCGATGAGATTGAGGCCGTGCGGGCTGAGCTGAATCGAAAGTGGGGGCACCTAGATGGCCTGTTACACGCCATAGGTTTCGCTCCCGAGAGCTGCCTGGGCGGCAACTTTTTGAACGCTCCTTGGGAGGATGTTGCAACAGCTTTGAACGTTTCGGCCTACAGCCTCGCTGCACTTACGTCGCCGATGGCGCCGTTGCTGGCCAAAGCGCAGGGTTCGGTGGTGGGACTTACGTTTGATGCCAGCGTGGCGTGGCCGGTTTACGACTGGATGGGTGTCGCCAAGGCAGCATTTGAATCGGCAGCGCGCTATTTGGCCAAGTCGCTGGGCCCACAGGGAGTGCGGGTGAACCTGATCTCAGCAGGACCCATCCGCACGATGGCCGCCAAATCGATCCCCGGCTTCGCAGAGTTCGAGGATGCCTGGACCGAGCGCGCACCGCTGGGCTGGGACATCACCGACAGCGAAGCCGTGGCACGCAGCACCCTGGCACTCATGTCGGACTGGTTCGGTGGCACCACCGGCGAGATAGTCCACGTAGACGGCGGCTACCACGCCATGGGCGCATAGACCGCATAGACTCTGCACGCAACAGGCCGCACTCAACAAACCAGCTAGTACTAAGCTCGCGGCGTTAGTCGCACAGGAGGGGTTTCATGTCGGGTAAGTTGGATGCATCTCGCGGGTTTTCACAAACGACGCCTGCGCGGACCCCCCCCCCCCGCGCTTCGGTTCGTTGAGTAGATGTAAGGCTGCGGCAGCAGCAGCCGCAATCGCTGCTGTGTTGGTGATGTTGGTGCCAGCCTCGGTGGGCGCGCAGTCGGATGAGGTACATCTAGCTGGCGCTGAAGGATGGACGGAATCTGATTGTGCGGGTGAGGTGCCGATCGTGGTCGGTTCCGACGCAAGAGCCCAATCCGACATCTACAGCGCCATCACGCTGGCAGGCGCAATTGACACTAAGTGTGTGATCCTCGCTGGAGCCCGTGACGCTGAGATGTCCGAGATGCAACGCAAGCGTCTAGAGGCTGCGAAGTCAGGTGGTTATGTGGTTGGCGGCACAACATCAGTGCCCGCGGCCAAGACCGCAGGGCGCGACATGGTGCGCGTAGCGGGCGCCGACCGGTGGGCCACCGCACAACAAGTCGGCGCAATTGCAGCCGGTTCCGATCCGGCTGATTTGCCGAACCCACCCTCCAAGTCAAGCCCAATAGAGATCGAATCTGCCGGAGCGCACATCCGGGGCGCTGAGGGCTGGTTCGGCTCCGACTGCTCAGATGAAATACCGATCATGGTCGGTTCAGATGCAGCAGCCCAATCAGACATCTACAGCGCCATCTCCCTCGCCGGTGTGGTCGGCACCTCTTGCGTGATCCTCGCCGGTGCCCCCGGTGGCGAAATGCCTGAGACCCAACGCAAACGATATGATGCCGCCGCGCCGGGCGGTTTTGTCGTCGGCGGCACAGCAGCAGTACCGAATACGCATTCAACTAGACGCATCAACATCCGCATAGTTGGCGCCGACCGGTGGGAGACAGCGAGATTGGTAGGCCAGCGCGCCAACGGCTACATAGGTGTCTCGGTTGGCGCGGATTTTACGTGTGCCATACGCACCAACGGCAAAATCGTCTGCTGGGGCAACAACGAATTCGGGAAAGCCGACCCCCCAGAAGGCACCTACACTACTGTCTCGGCTGGCGCGAACTCTGCGTGCGCCATACGCACCAACGGCAAAATCGTCTGCTGGGGCAACAACGAATTCGGACAAACCGACGCACCGGACGGTACCTACACAGCTATCGCCACCGGCTATAACCACTCGTGCGCGATCCGCACCAACCACAGCTTGGCTTGCTGGGGCTCAAACCAGAACGGCAAAGCCGACGCGCCCGAGGGCAACTACACAGTTGTCGCTCTAAGTGGGGGCCACTCGTGCGCGATCCGCACCAACCGCAGCTTGGCTTGCTGGGGCTCGAACCAACACGGCGAAACCAACGCACCCGAAGACACCTATAGGGCCGTAGCAGCCGGTGCCCTTCAGACGTGCGCGATCCGCATAATAAACAACACCGCAATCTGCTGGAGTGCTAACGACCACCCACAGATCAATCCACCTGAAGGCCGCTACGATGCGATAGCAGCCGGTACACACCACTCGTGCGCGATCCGCAGAAGCAACAGCAAAATAGTCTGCTGGGGCTCAAACCAGCACGGCGAAGCTAACGCGCCCGATGGCGAGTTCAGCGACATTGCTGTCAGCGATCATGAGGTGGAGGAGGGCCATTCATGCGCACTACGCACAAATGGCAAAATTGTCTGCTGGGGTTCTAATGCCCACGGACAACTCGGCACCCATGGACAACTCAGCGCCCAGGGACTACTCGGCGCACCAGACGGTACCTACAGAGCCATCTCAGCGGGCGTCCTTCAGACTTGCGCGATAGACACCGACGGTACCTCTGTCTGCTGGGGCTCCAACGAACTCGGTGAAATCGGTGAAATCGGTGTGCCTCCCGAAGGCAGCTACACTGCCATTGCGGTGGGCGGGCTTACCCTTAAGGCGTGTGCGATACGTGTCAACGGTACCGCTGTCTGCTGGGGCTCTAACCTGTCGGGTGAAACTGGAGCGCCTCCTGATGGGCGCTACACCGCTATCGCAGCAGGTAACCTTCACACATGTGCGATACGCGTCGACGGCACCGCAGTCTGCTGGGACGTAAGCACCGAGTTGGGCAATGACTACGGTCAGACCGACGTACCTAACGGCACCTATACCGCGATCACAGCAGGCGACGGTCACGTTTGCGCTTTGCGTAGCGACAGTACTGCTGTCTGCTGGGGGCAAAACAACGTCGGGCAAGCAAATGCTCCTGCTGGCCAGTTCCTAGCCATTTCAGCTAGCGGCAACTATTCGTGCGCGATACGCATCAACGGCAAAATCGTCTGCTGGGGTTCAAGCTTCTTCGGTGCAACCGACGCACCCGACGGTAGCTACGTCAACATCTCGGCCGGAGGACTGCACACTTGCGCGATCCGCACCAACCGCACCGCTGTCTGCTGGGGTTCAAGCTTATTCGGTGCAACTGACGCACCCGACGGCGAGTTCAAGGCTGTTTCAGCTGGCAGCGTCTTTTCGTGTGCGATACGGACCAACGGCAAAATCGTCTGCTGGGGGAGCAACAGCTGATTATTCTCGCCGTGCTTTAACTGCAACCCTGGACTACCCAGTGGCAACTGGGATATTTGGTTTCCGGAGTCGCTGGTAATGGTCGGCAGTGACTTTGGTGATTACTTGTGCGGAACCCGCAATATGCATTTGTTCTTGCAACAATCGTCTGTGTTGAGGTGTGCGAGGTGCGCGTAGCACCCCTCACTGCCGACCGGCCGCTACCGACGCTCAGCGCGTCTTACAAGTCGCACGCAATCGCGGCTGCTGAAAGCCGCCCTACCGCGACTACACAACTGCGCGTTGCGTGTCCGATACCTACGGGCGGCGGCCCTAGGTGCTGGGAAGACTCGACCCACCCAATGCCCCCGTCAGGGCCTTAGCGGTGTGCATTTAGTTGCCTGACTTGCGAACTTACGTTTTGGGACCCGGAACGGTACTGTCGCTGTAACGGCGGTGGTCGCGCCACCGTTGGTGAAATCGTAAAGGGAGTTCTTATGCCAGGCTGGCTGGGTAGATGCAAGGCCGCCGCGGCTGCGGCTGCCGTCTCTGCTGTGCTGGTGGTGTTAGTGCCCGCCTCGGTGGGCGCGCAATCCGGTGATGCATACCTAGCTGGCTCTGAAGCATGGACAGAATCTGATTGTGCCGGAGAGATGCCGATTGTTGTCGGCTCTGACGCCAAGGCCCAGTCGGATATCTACAGCGCCATCACACTCGCGGGAGCCATTGACACCGACTGCATAGTTCTCGCTGGCGCACGCGAGGCCGTCATGCCCACTGCAGAGCAAAGGCGTCTCGAGGACGCGAAGTCAGGCGGATATGTCGTTGGCGGCGAAGCTGCGGTACCTACAGCCAAGATCGCAGGACGCGACGTGGAGCGCATCGGCGGAGCCGACCGATGGGAGACAGCGCAACAAGTCGGCGCTATCGCAGCAGGTTCTGATCCCACCGATGTGCCGGACCCACCGTCAAAGTCTGGTTCAATCAAGGTTGAGTCGGCTGGAGCGCACATCAGCGGCGCTGAGGGCTGGTTCGGTTCCGACTGCGCCGACGAGATACCAATCGTGGTCGGCTCAGATGCTGATGCCCAATCCGACATCTACAGCGCCATCACCCTCGCCGGAGTAATCGACACGCCGTGCGTCATCCTCGCCGGAGCCCGAGATGATCGCATGCCCACCGCCCAACGCAAACGCTTGGAAGCGGCCGCACCAGGCGGCTTTGTCGTCGGCGGCACAGCAGCCGTACCCACCGCGAAAACCACTGGACGAAGCACCACACGAATTGCCGGAGCCGACCGCTGGGAGACAGCGCATTTGGTAGGCCAGCGCGCTGCTGGCCAAAACGCTGCTTACACGGCCATCTCGGCCGGCGCCTACCACACCTGCGCACTCCGCACCAACGGCTCTGCAGTCTGCTGGGGCTCGAACTTCTTTGGGCAGTCGGACGTTCCTAGCGGTAGCTACACAGCCATTTCGGCCGGACGCAGTCACACGTGCGCAGTCCGCACCAACCGCACCGCAATCTGCTGGGGCTACAACGGCTCTGGCCAAACCGACGTACCCGACAGCACCTATGCCGCCATCGAGGCTGGCAATTTCCACTCATGCGCGATCCGCAAGAATGGCACGGCTGTCTGCTGGGGCCGGAACGATCACGGACAAACCAACGCACCGGACGGCACCTACACGGCCATCGCCGCTGGATATGACCGCGCTTGCGCGATCCGCACCGGCGGCCAAGTTCTTTGCTGGGGCAATAACGAGAATAGACAAACGAACGTACCCGACGGTAACTACACCGCAATAGCGGCTGGCAATGACCATTCATGCGGGATCCGCACTGACGGTACCGCGGTCTGCTGGGGAGACAACGACTTCGGCGTTACTGACGTGCCCGATGGCAAGTTCACATCTATTGCAGCCGGGCGCTCTTGGTCATGTGCGTTGCGTAGCGATGGCGAAGAAGTCTGCTGGGGCTATGACGCGTTTGGGCGATCCAACGTGCCTGATGGCACCTACGCAGCCATCACAGTAGGCAGCGAACACTTATGTGCAGTCCGAACCAGCGGCCAAGCGATCTGCTGGGGCGACGACACGTTCGGCCAACTTGACGTGCCGTAGTTGCTGTCTATTGAGGACCCTCCGGTCGGAGACCGGGTCAGATTCACCGCATTGGCAGGTCGTGGACCGCGGCGGTTCGTGTGACTCTGCCTCGCAAGGTCTTGCACTGGCTTGACGGTCCAGACCATCCCCCATTTTGTGGCACGTGTGTACTACTGTGGACTCATGTACTCGCAGGTGCAGCAGGCGGTTGAGTGTCTCACTGTCGCTCTTGATGGTGTCGACGCTGCGCCTACCGGGGAGCTTGTGCGCTCTCTTGGACCGGCGAAGTCGCTTCGTTCTCTTGTCGAGTTGTACGAAACCAAAACAGCCTCCGCGGTTGCTGCACGCGAACGTCATGGCGACGGCGGAGCGGGACTGCTCAATCAGGTTGGTGGACTGTCGCGCTCTGACGCGGCACGCAAAATACGCACCGAAACAGGACTCGCGCAGTTGCCCGCTGCTCGTAGCGGTGTGGCTGCGGGAGAGATCAGTTCCGCTAACGCAGACAAGCTGGTTCAGGCTGCCCGCAAAACTGGTCCCCAAGCGGTGCAAGATGCTGTTGAGCTTGTGCAGCTAGCGAAGAGCTTGCCTGATGATGAGTTCGCGCAAGCCGCTCAACGCTGGACCACGCGTCAGCTAAGCGCTGAGGATCTCGCTGCGCGGCATCGCCGCTTGCGACAGCAGCGCCAAGTTCGGTTCTGGTCTAGTGACGATGGGGCTGTGCAGATGCGCGGCAGCTTCGATACCGAGATGGGCGCTCGCATTCAGCACAGCCTCCAACAACAAGCTGAACTGCTACGTCGCACTGATCGGCAACAACTCAAGCGCGGACAGATTGACTCTTCGACCGGTGACGCTGTGGACAGCCCAGATCTCAGCAGCCCAGGTGTCAGAACGCATGATCAGCGCATGGCCGACGCTCTCGATGGGCTCCTACGAAGCGCTGACGTGCCCAGCACCGGCGCTTCACAGCCAAGCGACACGCTGACGCGCAGCGGAAACCGACGCAAAGACTCGCTCGCCTCCGATACACCAGAGTCCAACACTGCGGTCGGCCTTACCCGCAGCCAGCGCACAAACTCACTCCACACCGACTCCCAGCACACAGATTCTGGGCACACCGATTCTGCGCGCGCTGAGTCTCAACCGACGGATGCGCGAAGCGCTGGGTCTCGGCGTACCGACGCGGAGATCGTTGTTCGAGCTGATCTCGATGCGCTGTTGGGCGAACCCGGCGGTCTCGCTGAGATCGCTGGCAGCGGCCCGATACCACCACAAGTGCTCCAACGGCTGGCTTGCAACTCTGATTTGTCAATGGTGATCTTCAAAGACGACCTCACACCGCTATATGAGACAACAACTAGTCGGGCTCCTACCGCATCCCAACGACGCGCACTCATCGCCCGCGACAGCGCCTGCATCGGCTGCGGCGCGCCACCCGACCAATGCGAGATTCATCACATAGTTCCATGGTCCTGTGGCGGCAAAACCCAGATCGACAACCTCACCCTCGTGTGCTGGTCCTGCCACGACCGCATCCACGACAACAACTGGCAAGTCGCTAAACAGAACGGCCGATACCGACTCACAACCTGCGACAACGCTCAGCAGGTCAATCTTGCTCGGTCACGAAAACCCTCAAGTCACGCTTCGTTGTTCGCTCCACGCTCAGGCGAGCCATAACAGCGACGTGCCGCCACCGCGGCACCGACCCATCCTGCAGGGGATCCCGTCGGGAAGGCGGGATTTGAACCCACGACCCCCTGCTCCCAAAGCAGGTGCGCTACCAGGCTGCGCCACTTCCCGTGTCTGTTGTTGATGCCTGTGCCTGTGTAGAACGATCGAGCCGCCTAGTTGCAGAGGCCTAGAAGGTCAATCGTACCGGTGGCGACGCTGTCAACTGGGCGCACATCTGGCTATTCGGCTATGTCTCGGCTAGGTCAGAACCAGGCCGAGCCTGGAGTCTCAAACCTTGCCCGCCCGACGACGTTCGGCGCGACGGCCCGACGGCCCGACGGTGACACTTGGCAATGAAGTGCCCATGCAGGCGGCCTCATGCCACACCAGCCGTGAGCACCCGGTGTGCCAGTCAGTCGTTGACTCAGCCAGTCGTTGACTCAGTCAGTCGTAGACTGCGATCACTTGTGTCGGGCAGCTTGCGGCCGCGGTGCGGACCGCGCCGTGATGCTCGGCACTTGGGCTGTCCTCAAGCAGATGGACGAGACCATCGTCGCCTACCTCAAATATGCCCGGAGCGATCATCTCGCATGAACCGCTTCCGATGCACTTGTCTACATCGATTGTGATTTTCACTGTGCCTCCCAGTCAACGGCCTCCCGGTCAACGCTGCCCGGTAAACCCGGTCTGCGAGCCACCGGCTCAAGTCAGTCCTCAAGCTTCGTGACTTCGTAGATCGCAGACCACGCTAGGCCGCGTCATGTTGACAATTTGACATTCTGCCCTGCCGGGCATCGTTTGCAAAATGAGTTCGCTGACCCGAAGAGCCTGCTGCCCCAAGGAACTCACTCGCCGCTTGCCGCTCGCCAGATTTCGCAGCAAGGCTCATTCGCAACGTGGCTTATGCGCAACAGAAACAATGCCGGGCACGCGGGACGCTGTGCGGTTACCCTCAGCCACGGTTTCTCGGGCCGCCAAGGACATCACTGACACGCTATGCGCTTGCATCGTCTGCGCTTGCACGCTCTGCGATTCCTGTCTGCCCGTGCAGACTTGACAATCCCTAGCAACAGTCTCTAGCAACCAGAACCAACACCAACCAGAACTAGTACCAGCCAGAACTAGTACCAGCCAGAGCTAGTACCAGCCGGAACACCACCAACACAACTAGCGTCAACAAGCCAATAAGGAGAGTCGCCATGAAGATCGGCGTGATGATGTTCCCCACCGACAAGGCCATTGGGCCCATTGAGTTGGCTAAAGCCGCTGAGGAGCGCGGTTTTGAGTCACTGTGGTTCCCAGAGCACAGCCACATCCCCACCAGTCGGGAGACACCTTGGGGCGGCAACGAGGGCGCACCGCCGCTGCCCGAAGAGTACTGGCGCACCCACGACCAGTTCGTGTCGCTCGGAGCCGCCGCTGCGGTTACGAACAACATCATGCTCGGCACCGGTATCACACTGGTAGCCCAGCGCGACCCAATCTGGCTAGCCAAAGAAGCCGCCACCGTGGATCGGATCTCCAACGGTCGGTTCATCCTCGGCATCGGCTACGGCTGGAATAAAGAAGAACTGCGACACCACGGTGTGAAATACACCGATCGACGCGCAATCACTCGCGAGACGATGCTGGCGGTACGCGAGCTATGGACCAACGACGAAGCCGAATTCCACGGCGACTGGGTGAACTTCGACTCTTCATGGGCATGGCCGAAGCCGGTCCAAGAAGGCGGGCCGAAGGTTATTCTGGGTGGAGCGGCTGGTCCGAAGACCGTCGCCGACATCGTTGAATTCTGCGACGGTTGGATGCCAATCTCGGGGCGTTACGACTTCTCAGCGCCAATCGGCCAGATCCGTGAGGCTGCTGTGTCGGCTGGACGCGACCCGGATGAGATTGAATTCGGCCAGTTCGGCACTCCCCCCAAGCCGGAGATTCTTGAGAACCTCGCCGAGCTTGGTTGCACCCGAGTAGTGCTAGGACTCCCGCCAGCACCTGCAGATGTCGTGCTCCCAATCCTCGACAAGCACGCGGCGCTGTTGTAACCGCTAGCCGTTTTGGCCACTGGGTGTTTTGGCCAACGGCCGTTTTGGCTAGCGGCTGGTGCCGCTGGCGATTGTTTGGCGAGCGTGTGCCGCAAATCGAGATATTTGACTACGGGACTTCCAGCCTCCAGACAATGCAACCGCCAGACGTAGCAACCGGCCGAACAGCTTGAGCACCAGCCCAGACAGATCCAGTTCAGCCTCGGGTAGCAACCTCGGTCACCAGCCTTTGGCATCCGCCTTGACTGCCAACCGTGACTGGCAACCTTGACCGCTTACCATGACTGCCAGCCTTGACTTCCTACCGTGACGGCCAACCTTGACTGACAGCGCGCCCGGTGTTGAGCTTCTTGATGTCGTGGACAAGATGGGGCGACACGTCCGCACAGCATCGCGCCAAGAGGTACACGAACGCGGCGAGTGGCACCATGTTTTCCATTGCCTAATCGCGAAGCTGTGCGATGGTGTTCCGACAGTCGTGTTGCAGGGGCGCTCGCTGTCCAAGGCTGCATTTCCTGGACTATTGGACATCAGCGCCGCTGGCCATCTAGCAGCCGGCGAAACGCCGCTGCAAGGTGTTCGGGAACTGACCGAAGAACTGGGCGTCAGGCCTAGCCCAACTGAGTTAGTGCCGCTAGGAGTTCGCAGAATTGTTGACAACAGCGGTGAGGGCAAGCTCAACTGCGAGATGGTCAACGTCTACCTACTGCGAGACGACCGTCCGCTGTCGGACTACGTGGTAGCCCGTGACGAAGTTGACGGCGTCTACGAAGTACCGATCGCGCGGTTTCTCTCGTTGCTAGGTGGCGGCCCGCCACTCACAGCGCACGGCGTGGAACTAGCGGGTCACCCAGACGCGCGAGACGTGTACCGCGAAGTAAGTCTCAACGACATCGTGCCCGGAACTGAGTACTGGGTAGTGCTCTTGGTAATGGCCCAGCGCTTTCTAGCTAGCCAGCGCCCACTCGCAATCTGAGATGCCGCGAGGCACGTCAGTCACACTGCGCCACTAGGCCATTAGTCCACTAGTTGACTAGTCCACTGCGCCACAGTTCCTCCGAGCCCGCTGCCCCACCAAGGCCACTGCGCAGCCAGCAGCGTCCCCATGAGATGTGCCACCAATAGGTGTGCCCTGCCAATAGGCGTGCCCTCCCAGGGGTGTGCCCTTGGGTAGACGGCCAGTTGCTTTAGATGTGGTGTCTAGCCGTGATGTTTAGCCGCTGCTTCTAGCCGTGCTGGGCAATCAGGGGCAACACCTCATCGCCGTAACGGTCGATCTTCACTGGGCCTATCCCCGGCACAGCCAACAACTCGGCATTGTTGCTGGGACGTCGCGTTGCTAGAGCGATCAAGACTGCATCGGAAAAGACCACGAACGCCGGTACAGAATCGGCACGGCTTCGATTGAGGCGCCACTCGCGCAGCACCTCAAAAAGTGCTTGATCAAACAAGGCTGGCATATGCAGCGCCGGATCATGCAGCGCTTGATCATGCGGCGCTCGACCATGCTGCGTTTGATCATATGGCACATCAGACGCAACATCGGTCGGCACGGCGTTCTGACTAAACCGACCCGGATCAGTCCGATTCACGTCAGCCCGAATCACATCAGCCCGGGTCTGAGGCTTGGTTCGGCCATTGAGTTGGCTCTTGTTGCCTCGAGCGCGCGCTCGCTGCGCGCTTCGGCTGGATTCGGCGCTGATATCAAAGCTGCGTCTGGCATTGAGTTCTGCAAGAAACGGTGTCGCAAGCTCGTCACACACCAGAGTTACTGATTCGGAACAGCGGGTCAGAGCAACATGGAAAATACGCCTTTCTTCTTCCATGTCGTGGGCGAGGCGGTGTGGAAACAGCCCCTCGGAGGCCTCGTAGATGATGACATGCGGCCATTCGAGTCCCTTGACGCGGTGAACGGTCGATAAACGCACGGAGCTGCCCTTGTGGTGCCGCGTGCGTTGGTCGGCGCCGCTCTCGCTCGACAAGCCATGCGCAGATGTATCGGCGCTACGTGACACGGCACGGTTTGGCTCGGCGCTACGTGACACGGCACGGTTTGGCTCGGCGCTGCGTGACACGGCGCGGTTTGGCTCGGCGCTACGTGACTCGGCTCTGCGTGGTGCAGTGTCGTCTGCCTCACTGCCCTGTGGTTCGGTGCCCGCGGCGATTTCCTGTCGGCTCTGTTGATCCAGTTGACCACTTAGCCAGACAGCGAAGCTGGCCGGGTCAGGATGCAAATCGGCGACCGAGATGAGTGCCCTTAGGTCGTCGCCATGCGCCGACCGATCCACCGACCGACGTGAGGCGTCTAGACGAGTATCAAGGCTGAGGCCCAATCCGAGCTCGTCTCGTACTAGCTCCAGGATCGACCGGGCCGAAAGCTGCTCGTTCATTGTTCTTTGGCGCAGCATGTCAACGTCATCTGCGTACTCACTGATCTTGACCAACGTTCGTTCGTCTTTCATTCGCTCAGCCAACGCGCGTAACGCAGCAATGCTGCGCTGCTCACCGATCCACTCGATTACTCGCGGCGAAATGCCCCGAGGAGGGCGACGCGCCGCGTCGCACAAGGCACCACTGGGAAGTCCGCTACTGGGGGCAACGGCCAACCGAAGCCAGGCCAGAGCGCCAGCGATTCCCGTGCGCTCAATGAACCTGCGACCTAAAGGTGCATCTGCGGGCACGCCCATATCAGCAAGCACAACTTGGGGAACGAGCAGAGTGCTGTTGACCCGCGTCAATACAGCAATATCGGAAGGCTTCGCACCGCTGTCGATCAGCGATGTCACCGCCTCCCGAAGTGCCGCAGCCGTCTCGGAAGTGGTCTTGACGGCAATTGCGGTGTCCTGCTTGTGGCCGCTAAGGGTCGGCGCAATGATCTGCTTGTCAATCCTGCGGAGATTGTGCGACAGCAAATTGCTGGCTGCTCCGATCACCGGTGTCGGGCAACGATAGTTCACGTGCAAGTGATGCCGGTCTGCCCCCGGAAAGTACTTGTGGAAGTCAATAAGCCATTGCGGTGATGCACCCGCGTAGCCATAGATCGTCTGGTCGTCATCACCGACAGCGAAGACATCGGCGCGTGGCCCGGCTAAAAGCCGAATCATCAACAAATGCGCTGGCGTCAAGTCCTGGAACTCGTCCACTAGCAGAACGCCGCAGACTCGGCGTGCAGCGGCACGCGCCAGCGGGTCGGTCAGCAAAATCTCAATCGCCCGTATGACCTGCTGGTCAAAGTCAACCAATCCGCTGGCCGACATCTCCTCAATGAAACGTGGTGCCGCGGTAGCAAAATCGGGCACGTCCGGCTGGAAGTCGCGTTCGACCTCAGCAGGCTCCCGAAGGCCCAGCCGAGAAGCGCTGAGCGCTTCCAGCCATGGGGCGAACGGATCTGTCATTGCCTGGCGGCGACGCTTGATTAGACCGTCCAGGCGGACTCGGACGCCAGGCTCGTCAATCACGTCCACGCGGCGGTGTTGAGAGGGCCTGGCGAAGGGCCCGCTGCCGTTGCATATTGCGAGAGCCAAACTGTTCAAAGTGCGCACTTCGATGCCAGCAAGGTCGGTCGTGCGCTCCTGCATTTCACGCCGCGCGCGCACGTTGAACGCCACGAGACATACCGAGCCCGCTGCGATCCCTAAGTCCCGCACCAGATACCGCGCACGTTCAGTGAGCACGCGAGTCTTGCCGGAACCCGCAGGCGCAACAATGCAGGCCGCTCCGCCGAGGTGTCGTACGGCGCCACGCTGGTCATCTGCGAGACGGTCGTTTATAGGAGTATGATCGTTTACAGGAATGCTGTGAGTCAGGTCGGTTTGCGCATTTGACCGAACAGCACTGCCAACAGGCCTCAAGTTGCCGATAGCCAGATTCGTGGCCGGTATCACCGGCGCAGCCAAACTTCGGGTGCCAGCGTCAACCGTCCCAACGCAGGCACGGTCAAGCGGTCCGCCGTCACACCACACCGGACTGCCCTCAACAATCACGTCACCCGCTACCCCACCCTTAACGCCGTCTGCTAAACCACCGGCTGCAGTGTCAACGCAGCGCTGAGCGCCGTGTCTCAGCGCTAGTGAGACGGGAGCAAAACTCGCGCCGCGTGGGTCTCGCGCGTCTACGACGTTGGCTGTGAGCAAGTGAGCCAGCACTTCTGCTCGCATGGTCAAACCCGGCGTTAGCTCCCACCAAGGCGCGTGCCACACGGCTGCAGCGTCAGGCAACTCTCCGTCTAGTTCAATGACCGCGCGGGTGCGCGTCAGCCAAATCTCGCGCAGCCGAACGCCGACATCGGCGCTGAAGTCGGTCGGGCGCACCAGAATTCGTTCGTAGTCAAGCCATGGTGTCGGCGCGGACGCACCGGGGCGCACTAACACGCTTCGCCCCAGTCGGGGTGGCCCCGCAAGTGCGGCCGCTACTTCGGCTGTCACCGGCGGCGAGCTAGCGGCCGACACCGATTAGCTGCATCGCCTCCGCGCGGGTAGCGGTGTCGCGGAACTGGCCACGCACCGCCGAGGTAATGGTTAATGACCCAGGCTTTCGCACTCCGCGCATTGACATGCACTGATGTTCTGCTTCCACCACTACCAAAGCGCCTCGAGGCTGAAGCACGTCCATGAGTTTGTCGGCAACCTGAGTAGTCAGCCGTTCCTGCACTTGAGGGCGTCGGGCGTAGGCGTCTACTAGGCGTGCCAGCTTGGACAGTCCAGTGATCATGCCTTGCTCTCCCGGAATGTATGCCACATGCGCACGGCCAACGAACGGCGCGAGGTGGTGCTCGCACATCGAATAGAAGGGGATGTCGCGCACCATGACCATCTCATCGTGACCCGCCTCGAACTGCACCTGTAGGTGATGCTCCGGGTCCTCCCGCAAACCAGAGAAAACCTCCTCGTACATGCGCGCGACGCGCGAGGGGGTCTCGCGTAGGCCGTCTCGATCAGGGTCCTCGCCGACAGCGAAGAGAATGTCTCGAACCGCTCGTTCAATTCGTTCGATGTCAACGGGCCGATCAGTGACAGCCCCGTTCGGCCCGACACTGCCTGAACCGACACTGCCTGAACCGACACTGCCTGAACCGATGCTGCTTGAACTGACATCGCTTGAACCGACGCTGCCGTAGCGAACTTTGTTCATCCCAGCGCTTGACATTCAGCCTCCGGCTTAGTTTGACCATCGCACGATTCATGCGGATGGTTCATGCTTACTGCGCGCCCCCGGCAGGACTCGAACCTGCAACCGGCGGGATAGAAGCCCGCTGCGCTATCCAGTTGCGCCACGGGGGCTCAGGTCACGAAGACCGAGCGCCATCCTGCCACCGATGCACTCTGCATCCACATGCAGCGCCAGCTTGGACTCAACTGGTCAGCGCCGCTAGCGCGAGGGCCAGCGCAGAATGCCAGTTTCGATGCGTCCATCGGCTTCGTCGTAGTCGGGGTCGCCCGGGAATGCGATGCGGTGTGGACCCTCGTCGTCGAAGCGAATCCGTACATGCTCATCGTCGTCGGCAGTGCCATGACGGGCAGCGGTGACAGCATCGGCCACTGTCTCGAAGCGGGCGAGACGTTGCAGCATGCCAATCGTCGGCGTCATCATCACCATGTCACCCACCTCGTTGCTCTTGATGGCATCCAACGGTCGAACCCAGCGATGTTCAACAGCCTCGTCGTGGTCGGGTAACGGCACCTGCCCGTCGGGCATCGCCGTAAGAAAGAACCGTGTGTCGTAGCGGCGCGGGGATCCCAGCGGAGTGACCCAACGCCCGATGAAATGAACGTTGTCGCCATCCAAAAGCAGGCTCTCACTTCGCACAGTTTCGATGAAATCGCGCTGACCCGCGTTTACTTCCGCCCGGTAGCGAGAAAACCGTCTGGATAACTCCGGCGGCGATAGGTCGATAATGCCCGACGGTAGGTCTCTCGGATCAGGCACACCTACCGGATGGTCATGGTGAGCGAGCATGATGCCAGCTTCCTCAAACGTCTCGCGCAGCGCTGCGACCCAGAAGGCGATGCCGCCACGTGGAATGCCGATGCAATGTGAAGCCTCGGCATCAGTCAGACCTGACACGGTCTCGTCAGCGATTCGACTGGCATCTTCGGGGTCTACGGCTCCACCTGGATATACCCACATGTCCCCCACGAAGATCGACCTGGCGTTGCGCTTCAGCATGAGGACGTGAGGGTCCTCGTCGCCCGACAAAATCAACACGGTGGCGGCGTCGCGCACCGGCACTTTGTTGGGGTCGTAGTCGCCACCTGTACCAGGCGCGATGGCACCCGTTGCGGCGCGGCGTTCGGGTTGTTCGTTCATATTTCTCTCAACAGCAGTCTCTCAACAGCAGTCTCTCAACAGCAGTCCCGCGGATGCAATCTCCGGCGGCGGGCTTCAAGGCTCTGTCCCAATGGCCCTGGCCCATCGGCCCTGGCCCATCGGCCCTGGCCCAGCGGTACTAGCCCATCGGCCCTGGCCCTGTTGAGGCACAGCCAAGTGCTCAATAGTCGATGCCTGCACAAACAAGGCAGTCTTGGCTGTCGTGCGAAGAGCGAGCAGCAGCGGCATCCTCATCGGTTTGGTACTGCGGCGTCGGGAATCGCTCAACTCGGTCGTCGTCGTAGACAGTACCCCTAGACGGACGAGCACTCGAAGGCGAAACAGCGCTCGTGGACTGCTCGCCGCCTGAAACCGCACACTCGGGCAGTTCCTCAGCGTTGGCAACTGGCGCGAACACCTTGTCCTTCCAGTTGTCCGACGCCCGGTTGTTTGAATCGGGCCAGCGGTAGCGCAGGTGCGCCATCGAACCAGGCGCGCTGAGGCTCTCGAACGCGGCGAACGTGTCGCGCAGAATCTGCAGGTTCAGCTCCGGTTCATGTGGACGACCCGAGGTGTGCCCGAGCGGGTAGTCCAAGTAGACCGACCGCGGTGGCCAAGCAGCTCGGGTGATGTCGCGTGCGCTCGACATGGACAGTGTTGGGATTCCCTCGGCCTCAATGGCCCTTGCGATCAGACCCCCGGTCTGATGACAGACAGGTCAGACAGGCACCAACAGCACAGCATCCAGCTCATCTGCAACGCAGCGCTTCGCCAGCGCCGGTATCAGCTCCTCATGTACCCGCCGCGTGCTGTAGATGCCCCCCATGATCGTGTATGCGTTCGGACCCAACTCCCCCACCTCGCCACTGTCTCGCAACGCGCGCAGCGCATCAATGGGAAAGACACAATTCACGTCCTTGCGTGCATCGGTCAGGTCGTATGCAAAGTGCGTGGCTCGCAACTGCGAGGTGTCCACGTCGGTTGGGATCGCTCGATACGTCGTGTCATCGCGATAATGAAAGGCCGTTTGGCCCACGGCGTAGATGCCTCCAGTAGCAATCAGTCCGATTCGGCTCTTCGAGATTGGCTTGATGAGCGGAGCCCATGGCGGCGGTGTGTCGCTGTGTACCCATCGGTACTCGCCATAGCCCAGGCCTGAGTACTGGGCTGTAATCCGCGGGATGTAGTCAACAGGCGGCTTGCGGGGCGCAAGCTTGTGCTGTGCGTCTTTGGATTGCACGTGTTTGGATGGCGTTGCCTTCGTGGACTGTGCGGCCTGCGTTGTCGGCTTCGGTGTAGTGGCTGGGTCGGCCTTTGCGGCCGAGGCGGCCGGTGCTGTCTGAGCGTTCACGGCCTCTACGGTAGGCCCTGCCGCGAGACGCTGTCGGATCCGACGCGGCTCCTAGAGCGCGGCGGGCGCACTGGCCCAACGAGATTGACTAACTAGCCACGGCCAAACCGGTAGCGGGCTGGCGTTGCCCGTGGCATCCTGGACAGACTCGTGCGGGTCGTAGCTCAGTCGGTTAGAGCGCCAGTTTGTGGCACTGGAGGCCGGGGGTTCGATTCCCCTCGATCCGCCCGTATCTTTGGCCGCCCGCAACCGTGCCAGCGCACGGTCGTTAGCCTCGCGGGCCACTATGCGCCTCTAGCTCAATTTGGCAGAGCAACGGACTCTTAATCCGCAGGTTCTGGGTTCAAGTCCCAGGGGGCGTACCACATGAGCGTGCCATTAGCGAAATGGCACCGAGTTTGACAGCCTTGAGGACACACGATCAACCGTGATTCAACCTGCAGTGTACGAACTCGTTGAGCGCAACAAGGAGAGGGCAGAGAACATCAAAACGCCAGGCATGGCGAGCCCCCCTAGTCGACAGGTGGCGATTGTGACCTGCATGGATGCGCGTATCGATCCACTGGCCTTGCTTGGGTTGAGCATTGGCACGGCACACGTCATTCGTAATGCTGGCGGAGTGGTCACAGACGATGTCATCCGTTCGCTGTGTGTGTCCCAGCAATTGCTCGGCACCCGAGAAATTCTGGTGATCCATCACACCAACTGCGGCATGTGCGGCCTAGACGAGTCCGCCTTTATCGATGATCTGCAACAGCGTCTAGGTGCCCGGCCGCAGTGGCCAATTGGCTCATTCCTAGACACGGCTGACGACGTAAGAGCGGCAGTCGCGGCACTTCACGGTTCGCCTTTTGTTGAGTACGACACCGCGATCAGCGGCTTCGTCTACGACACTGAGACCGGCCTACTCAACAGCGTCGCGCATAGTTCGCATGGTTCGCACAGCTCACACAGTTCGCACAGTTTTTGAAGCAGGTTTGGCGAGGTACGCAAGCTGGCCTTTGCGTCCCCGCAGATCTACCCCGATAGCCGCCGCTGCCTGTCGTCTCGCTTAGTCCCCTTAAGGCCTTAAGGCCTGCCCCCGTGTGCTAGCCCGCTGTTGGTCGTGGGTCCTCCGCCGTTAGTCCACCGCAACAACATCCCCAACTAGCGGCGCTACAGGCCAGTCCGGAACGCCCTCGTCTCGCTCAACACCGATGCTGTTCAGCAGTCCACTCACCATGCGATAGCAGCCAGACGCGGCCACCAGATGCACCATCTCAGCCTCACTAAATTGCGACGCGGCATCGGCCCAGGTGGCGTCACTGACACAATCGTCGGAATACAGATCGTCTACTACCTGCAACAGAGCAGCCTCAGCCAGCGTCCAACGCCCCTCGGCGATGGGCCGGGTGACTAGGTAGATCTCTTCGTCGGTTACTCCCTCGCCGCGAGCTATGAGCGTGTGCTGTCCGAACTCGTAGACGGACTGGCAGTTCCAGCCCATGCGCAGCACGGCTAGCTCAACGTTGCGACGCGACAGGTCGCCCTTATAGAGGATGGCTTGGGCGTAGTCGCCGAAGGCGCGGGAGATGGGGCGGCTGTGCGCAATTGTCGCAATGACGTTGACCGCGTTGGCGAACGATGATTCCATCGCCTCGCGGGCTCGCTCGGCAACTTTGGGTATGGGCTCAAGGCGTGCGGAGGTGGGTCGTGGCAGGTGCATGGGCATTCGTCCTCTCGATGGGTGGTGCTAGCTGATGGGTGGTGCTAGCCATTGACGGCTCTGTAGGCAACAGCTCTGAGCCTTTGGCACCGCGACTTTAGAAGAGCAAGTGTGCGAGAACCGAGTTCACTACCTACGTTGCGGTCTTAAGCTGCGGCTATGACTGAGTTGGCTGTCTCAACCTTTCCCGTGCCCGAAATCGCGGACCTGCCTGACGATCTGCGCGAGCGAATTCAGCTCATCTCGTCCAAGACGGGCTTTGTGCCCAACGTTTTCCTAGCACTGGCGCACCGGCCCGAGGAGCTGCGTGCGTTCATGGCGTACCACGATGCGCTCATGGAGGGGCCCAGCGGGCTCACGAAGGCTGAACGCGAGATGATCGTTGTGGCCACGAGCGGAGCCAACAACTGCCTCTACTGCGTTGTCGCGCACGGAGCGATCCTGCGTATCCGAGCCAAAGACCCGCATCTGGCTGATCAGCTTGCAGTTGACCCGTCCAAGGCCGACCTCACGGACAGACAAAGGGCAATGATCGAATTCGCGCTAAAGATGTGCCGTGAGCCATGGTCTGCATCGTCCGCGGATCACGATGCACTACGTGCGCATGGCTTCAGCGATGACGACATTTGGGACATCGGTGCAATCACCGGCCTGTTCGCCCTGTCGAACCGCATGGCCCACCTGACTTCGATGCGTCCTAACAATGAGTTCTTCACGATGGGCCGTTGATTGAGGTTCGTTGTTAGAGCTTCTCAGCCGATAGCAGTTAGGGCGTCTGTGAAGGGGAGGCCCAGGGCGGCAGCTACGCGGGGCTCTGTGAGGTGTCCTTTGTAGATGTTGAGCCCTGCCCGCAAGTGGGGGTCGGTACGCACTACCTCTATGCCATTGTCTGCAATGGTCAGCACCCGGGGCAAGGTGGCATCACTTAGTGCTCGGGTGGAGGTGACCGGAACTGCGCCGGGCATGTTTGTCACGCAGTAGTGAACTACGCCTTCAACCACGAACGTCGGGTTGGCATGCGTAGTCGGCCTGGATGTCTCAAAGCAGCCGCCTTGGTCGATTGCCACGTCGACCATCACCGATCCGGCGCGCATCTGGCGGACCAAGTCGGCAGTCACCAGCTTGGGTGCTCGGGCGCCGGTTACCAGCACCGCGCCGATCACCAGGTCGGCGTTCAGCACTTCGGTCTCGACGGTCGCCCGGGTGGAAGTCACGGTCACTACAGACGCACCGAAGCGCTGTTCCAGGTGATCCAGGGTTGCGGGGTTGATGTCCAGGACTCGCACATCGGCACCCATCCCGATGGCGATCTCCGTCGCGTTCTCGCCGACCACTCCCCCACCGATGATCACAACGCGCGCTGGCGGAACTCCGGGCACGCCACCAATCAGCAAACCAATGCCGCCGTGCGCGGTTTCCAATGCCCACGCGCCTGCCTGCACAGCCAGACGGCCAGCAACCCGCGACATCGGTGCCAACAGCGGCAAGCCCCCATGCGCATCGGTGACAGTCTCATATGCGATGCATGCGGCACCACTGGCAAGAAGCTCGTCAGTTTGTTCGGGATCGGGAGCTAGATGAAGGTAAGCGAACAGAATCTGGCCTTCGCTGAGCCGTTCTCGCTCCGATGCCTGTGGCTCTTTGACCTTGACAACAAGATCGGCTTGGCCCCATACCTCCTCCCACCTGCCGATGCGGGCACCAGCGGCTTCATACTGGGCATCAGGCACACGGATACCCGCGCCAGCGCCGGTTTCCACTAGGACGTCGTGGTTGTGCAACACCAGCTCGCGCACGGCGTGCGGTGTCAACCCAACACGCTGCTCTCCCGGCTTGCGTTCCCTAGGTAATCCGATCAGCATGCTTCGGGCACCGTTCTTGCTCGCGTGGGTCTTGCTCGCGTGGGTCTTGCTCTCGTGGTCCTTGCACTATCGGGTCTTGCGCTATTGGGTCTTGCGCTATCGGGCACAGCTATCGGGCACAGCTATCGGGCACAGTCGCCGACGCTAGCTACAAGTCGGGTCGCAGCAAGACGCGCCCTGTAGTACGGCGTTCGTGCAGATCACGTAAACCTTCGAGCAGACCTTCCAACGGCAACTCTTGGCTAATGAGTGGGTCAAGCGTGCCATTGGCAACCTGCGGCCAAATCTGCGCGTAGCACTCTTCCAGCACTTCGTCTTTGCGCCCTCGGTAGCCGCCCATATGCACACCGACCACCGAGTAGTTCTTGACCAGCACATGATTCGCCGGTGCCTGCGGGATGGTGCCACTCGCGAACCCAACCACCAGCAGCCGGCCTTCCCAAGCAACGAGCCGTCGGGCGATATCGAAGTACTGGCCACCAACCGGGTCATAGATAATGTCGCAGCCCCGCCCACCAGTGGCTTCCATCACTGTTTCATATAGGTCGTCGTTGTCGTAGTCGATGACGATGTCGGCGCCGAGCTGTCGGCAAGTCTTGACCTTCTCTGGCCCACCCGCCGCGGCGAGCACTGTGCAACCGGCTGCTTTGGCCATCTGCACTGCGGCGGAGCCGACGCCGCCCGCTGCGGCCAACACCAGCACCGTCTCCCCAGCGCGCATCTGAGCACGCCGATACAGCGAGAACCAAGCAGTCCCATAGATCACGTTGGCCGCGCAGGCGGCAGGAAGCGCAACATTGTGAGGCACATGGCGAGCGGTCGCGCCCTTGATGAGTGCTTCGCTGGCGTAGCCACCCCAGCCACCGACACTTGAGCCGATAACTCTGTCACCAATCTTCAGGTCGCACTCGGGGCCAACGGCGCTCACCAAACCGCAGGCTCCCATGCCGGGCGTGAACGGGGGATCCCACCGCTCTTGGTATTGGCCTTGACAGTGAAGAATGTCCGCAAAGTTGAGGTCGGCAGCTTCCACAGTGATGCGAGCCTGACCCCTGCCCGGCGTGGGAGAGTCGTACTCGCCCAGCTTCAGCACATCCCACGGATAGCCCAACTCAGTCAATCGCCACGCTCTCATTGGTCTCCCCCGTTTGCTTGCTAGGCCGCGGTGGCAGCACGGTAGCAACGGACAGTGACAAGCTCCATCACTGGACAACTACGGTCACCGCATAGCTGCGGTCACTGGATAGCTGCGGTCACTGAACAACCGCGACGACTGGGTGCCTACTCTGGTAGCGAGCCGCAGACATCAAGTGCTGACGTAACGAGCAGCCGAGGAGCACAACGTGGCGCTTACAACGCAGGATCAAGACGCAACAACCACAGCGCCCCACGCACCAGCACACACGGCGTCAGCACACACGGCGTCAGCACACACGGCACCAGCACACACGGCACCAGCACACACGGCGTCAGATCTCATTGCGGTGCTGGATCTGGCACCTCTTAACGAACCTGTCCCCGACCGCGCAGCACAAGCCACGCTTGCCGCCGAATTGCGCGTTGCCCTTACCGAGGTGGGCTTCTTCTTCGTCATCAACCACGGAATTGCAGCGCAGACAATTGACTTGATGTTCAACGAAGCCCGGCGACTTCACGCGCTGCCGCAACGCGTCAAGGACTCAATTCCGATGGGCAAAGTGGTCGGCGGCTATCTGGGCATGGGTGGTGGCACGTCCTATGCCTCCGACATCGCAGGGCCAGTTCGCAAACCCAACCAAAACGAGGCGTTCTTCTGCCATCGCTACGGCTACCACACCCAGAACCAGTATCCGCCGCTGAAACACTTTGCGGAGCGATGCGAATCCTACATAGATCAGTTGATTGCGCTTGGTGCTCGCATGCTGCCGATCCTGGCGCTGTCGCTGGAGTTACAAGGCGACTACTTCGATTCTCACTTTGATGAACCCAGCGTGTCGCTGCGCATGTCGCACTATCCACCAATGGACTACGAGGACAACGAGTGGGGACTGGCCCCACACACCGACAGCTCCGTGTTCACATTCCTGCCAGCCAATGAGGTTCCGGGGTTGGAAATCCGTCCTGCCGGATATGACTGGACCGCACCGCCACAGTTGCGCGGTTCGTACCTCGTCAACAGCGGCGACATGCTCAAGCGCTGGACTAACGGGCTGTATCTCTCAACAGCGCACAGAGCACGCAACATGTCGGCTGGCGATCGTTACGCGGTGCCGTTCTTCTATGGCGCCCGGGATGATGCCATAGTGGAGCCAGTCCCGACCACGGTGAGCGATCAGCGCCCTGCGCGTCACGAGCCAATCACCTACGGCGACTATCAGCGCTGGTTCTTGAACCGCAACTACGCGAACGTCACCGGCGAGCAAGTTGGCCACTTTGAGGGCCAACCGTCAGCGCCAGCACATCAAGCAAGCACAGCACATCAAGCGAACACATAGAGCTAACACATAGGAAATAGCAAGCCCGAAGCCGCGACAACTGGACTGGGTACTAGGACTCGGTACTAGGACTGGCTACGGTGATTGGATGCCGTAGTTGGCTGCCGTGATTGGTTGCCGTGGTTGGCTGCAGAGTCTGGCGGCTGGGACGGGCTGGCTACTCCAGAACTCCCGCCACCGCTAGTTCGGTGATCTGCTCCGAGTTGTAGCCAAGCAGTTCTTCAAGCACCTCAAAGCTGTGCTCCCCATAGGTCGGGCCGCCGTGACTGATGCCATCGCTGCTGCGCGACATGGAAAAGCGAGTGCCCTCAACCCACATCGTTCCGTTGGTGCCATGGGTCACGTTGCGGAAGTGGTTCCGGTGCTGTAGCTGCGGATCGGCAGCCAGGTCTTCAGAATTGGCTACTGCGTGTGCCGCGATACCTGCAGCTTGTAGTTGATGGTGAGCTTCGACACCGTCATGTTGGGAGGTCCACGCCGAGATCAGCCCGGCTATCTCCTCAGCACGATCGCGCCGCTCACCAACATCTAGACCGCTAAGGGATTCGGCGCCAATGATCCCGCAAAGCGCACTCCACTGATTGTCGTTCTCACAAGCCACGGCGATCCAGCGATCATCGCCGGCCGAAGCGAACACACCGTGGGGAGACATGACGGGATGGTCGTTGCCCGCTCTGTCTGGCAGTCGCGCGTTCACGCCGTAATCAAGCACGGCTGGCGCCAAGAACATCATCGACGCTTCAGCCTGAGACAGATCAATGTACTGACCCTCTCCTGTGCGGTCGCGGTGATCCAATGCAGCCAGCAGAGCCGCGCTGAGAAACTTGGGCGACACATAATCGGTATAGGCACCGAAAACGCCCGCCGGATCCCGATCAGGCCATCCGGTCATCTCATAGAAGCCGGACATCGAGGCGCCCATGGTGCCAAAGCCCGCCAGCGACGACAGCGGACCACTTTGGCCAAACAGGCAGCTTGAGGCCATGATGATGTCGGGCTTGATGGCTCGCAGGTCCTCATAAGACAGGCCAAGGTCTCGCAATGCGTGCGGCGAGAATGACTCACACACAACGTCCGCCCAACGCACCAGATCCAATATCAGCTCGCGGCTCTCAGGCTTGGAGATGTCAATCGTTATGCCGAGCTTGCCTGCGTTCATGTTTTGGTAGAGGCCACCGTTGTCCGCACCGGCCTCACCGTTGAGGAACGGCTGGATCGTGCGAGCGGCTTCGACCTTGTTGGACGACTCGACACGCACCACAGTGGCGCCCCAGTCCGCGAGCACGCGAGTTGAAGCGGGGCCTGCCATTACCCACATGAAATCCAGCACCTTCAAGTCCGCCAGAGGCAGCGCGGGGTCTCGGTAGCTCGCCGGAGTAGCCAAGACTGGGGTCGAGTCAGCGGCCTGCATCTGCGCCGACGGCTCGTCTTGTTCCAAGTCCCTTAGCACCTCGTCTGTGTGCTGGCCAACAGTTGGTGGGGGCTTGGAGATATTCAACGGCGTTGCGCTGAACTGCGCCATCGGGCCCGGGTAGCGCACCGAGTCGAGGCTCCTGGTGGGAATATCGCGCCAGAAGCCGCGCTGCGCGTACTGGGGAGATTCGACTACGTCTGCAACCGTGGCTATCGGCACGATGAGCAGCCGTTTGTCCAAAGCCACTGCTAACAGCTCAGCTTTGGTGCGCTCCGCTGTGAAGTCGGCCGCGACTTGTTGGATTCGTTCATATTCGGTCGGCGGTATGCGACCTGTGATTACGCCCTCCACGAAGTTGATCCAGTCGATCTCCAGATCACTATCGGCGCAACCTTCCAGTGAGTGCATCCACTCAAACAGACGCGCCCCGAACGGGCCGATTGACTCACCAAACAGGATCGTGACCGAGACATAGCCGTCGGCCGCGGGCGAGCGGAGTCGGACCCGGAACGGACCTAAGCGCGTACCGCCGCTCATGCGCAGCACTTCGTCGGTGTTGTACAGGTGGCACAGCGAAGCGGACTGGGTGGCCTGAGTCACGGCTTGTTGGGCGCTGACGTCTATGTGCTGGCCCTGGCCGCTGCGCTTGCGCTCCCGTAGTGCGATAAGCGACGCGACTGCAGCTTCGCCGCAGGCATGCAAGAAGCACTGATCCAGCGGGATGCGCAGCGGGGGGCGATCCTCGTCGCCGAGGATGTTCGACAACATGCCAGCCGCTGAGACGATCAGGTCAGTGGCAACCCAGTTCGCCTTTGGTCCGCTCTGGCCGAACGGCGTAATCGACGTATACACAAGACCCGGGTTGATTTCGGCCAGATCGTGCGGGCCCAGCCCACGAGCCGCCATCGCGCCTGGCGTATCGGACTCAATAACCACGTCAGCACTAGCGGCCAGTTTTCTCAACCTCAGCCGATCGCTGGGATCCTCCAGGTCCAGCACTGCGCTGCGCTTGCCGCGGTTGTAGGACCAAAACCACAACGAGGCTTCAGGGTCACCTTCGCTGCCCGCTACGAAAGGGCCGACAGCGCGCGAAGCAGAGCCGCCAGGCGGTTCCACCAAAATGACATCGGCGCCTAAGTCGGCCAGCAGGGCTCCTGCCATTTGACCGCGATGATCCGACAAGTCCAGTACGCGACACTTCAGCACTTCTGTTCCCCCGTCTTGTTGACTGCGACTTGTTGACTGCGTCTTGCAACTGCGCGCCGAACATAGTGCGTCGCCGCGAGCCCCCCTGCCCAAGAAGGCAATCCTGCGGGCCAGCCCAGCGCTATTGCCCAGTCACCGGCCCGGTAGCACCGCCCAGCGCGAATGCTCAGCGTGAACACTCAGCGTGAATGCTCAACGCGAAAGCACGGCCTGGCCTTCGGCGACCAGCAGTGATGCCGGGGTTGGCACAACGATTGGACCGGCTACTCCCGACATCCCTGTATTAGATGTCCACCGGATCGTCCAGACTGTCTGCACGACTGCTCGGTAACGGCCGGTGCGCGATGCGGTGGAGGCCCGATGGTATCGATGGCTGCAAAGCGAGCGAGAGCCCGCCAACAGCCACGGCGTGCCCGGTCCGGGGCATGAGACCAACACTGAACCGTCGCCGGGCAGCAACTGCAGCGTTACAGGAGTGGCAACGAGCGTCACCACAACACTGCCGGTGGCCACTATCCGCACGATGGGGCGCCAACTCAAGGGGGACACCCAAAACCAGGTGTCCACTCCTACGAGTGTGCGGATACGTCTCGCGGGCGGAGCGAAGAACGGAACCGGCCGTGGCAACGAAAGCGAAGACAAACCCAGATTGGCCGCTTCGCGGACGCGACCGGCCTGGTGCGCAGGATCCGTACTACTTGCATCGATGCGAAGATCAGCGAGCACAGGGTCGCGCGACAACTCAGTTCGAGAGTAGCTCCCATTGCTGGAATGCCAGAACGCTGGCACAGCCGCGGCCACATTCGGCGCGCCCAGAGACATCAACGCCAAACCTGACAGCAACAATCCCGACAACAAGACAGCCAGCAGTGCCGAACTCAAGAGCTTGCCCTCGCACAAGAGCCCGTGATTGGGTGCCTTTTGCACCCCCATACGGTGATTCGAGCCGCTCGCCAGCGCAAGCTATTTCTCGTGGCTAGCGCGGCAGCCACTGCTCCAACTGCGGGCCGCGAACTAGGTTGCCTGCGAAGGAACCCGAATCAAGCAAATCTATGGCAACCGAACCCGGGTCAGCTAGACGCGGGTCAAATCAACCCCAGTAACACCGACCACAATCCGCAAAGGCAGGGAAGCAAATGGCTGCAGACGAATTTGCCTACGCCACCACAATCGAGACCGCCGCCGCCGTTGCGTCGGGGGCTGTTTCGTCCCGCGAACTACTCGAAGCCGCGCTTGCACGTGTGGACCGCTACGACGGACCCATCAACGCTGTCGTAGCGCTTGATGCCGAGCGGGCTCGCTCTGGCGCTGACGCCGCAGATGCAGCGGTGGCCGCCGGTGAACCGCTAGGGCCGCTGCACGGTGTGCCGATCACCATAAAAGACTCATTCCAAACTGAAGGGCTCGTAACGACTTCGGGCCATCCGTCGCTGGCCGATTTCGTGCCCGAACGCGATGCCGACCCTGTGGCTCGCTACAAAGCCGCTGGAGCGGTCGTGTTCGGCAAGACAAACCTGCCGCTATTTGCAGGTGACGCGCAGTCCTACAACGAGGTTTACGGCACAACCTCCAACCCACACAACATTGAGCACACCCCGGGCGGCTCCTCCGGCGGCTCTGGGGCAGCGCTCGCAGCCGGGTACACGCCACTGGAACTCGGCTCCGACATAGGGGGCTCCATCCGCATTCCGTCTCACTGGTCAGGTGTGAGCGGGCACAAGCCCAGTTACGGAATCGTCTCGGCGCTAGGCCAGATCCCTGGCATGCCCGGAACACTCAGCCAAGCCGATATTGCTGTTGCAGGCCCAATGGCACGCAGTGTCGACGACCTGGAATTGGCGATGGATGTGCTCTGCGGGCCAGATGCGTGGAATGCCAAGGCCTATTCGCTCGAGCTCCCGCCAGCCCGCCACAGCGACATTTCCAAATACCGGGTGGCTGTGTGGCTAGACGAAGACCTCTGCCCTATCGACGCCCAGTACCGGGATCTACTGCTGGGAGCAGCTCGTGTTTTGGAGCAGGCGGGGGCTCAGGTGGACACCGAAGCTCGCCCCGCTTTCACGTTCGACAAAGCGGTAGACACCTTCTTGCACTTGCTGTCGGCCGCTGAGGCCGCAACCTGGACGCTCGCTCAGCTAGACGAGATTGCCGCCTCAAGCGATGAACCCCAAGGCGATCTGGGCATCTGGTACGCCGCGATGCGGCACCGAGAATGGTTGAGTTGGCACGAACGTCGGCTGCAGCAGCGTCGGCGCTGGGAAGAGTTCTTCACAAACTGGGATGTGATCTTGCTGCCGGTAACACCGACCGCTGCAATCCGTCACGATCACAGCCGTCCTGCCACCAATCGCCGCATCACGGTGAATAGCCAGAGCCGGCCTTACTTCGACATCATCAAGTGGATGGGGCTAACGGGCGTGTCATGGCTACCAGCTACCGTGGTGCCCATCGGCACGGTGCCCGCAACCGGAGGCGATTTACCGGTCGGCGTGCAGATCGCAGGTCCATTCCTGGAAGACCGCACGACGTTGGCTGTGGGCCGCTTCCTACAAGAAGCACTGGACGCTTTCCGGCGCCCCGCTGGCTTCTAGCAAGCCCGCCACAGCCCGAACCGCCAGATACCACTACAGCAACGGCTACGGCATCGCCGCCATCATAGCGTGGGTTTCCTCGGCCTCTATCGGCTTGTGTCAGCCTGGCCTGCTTCAGCCTTAGGAGACAGTCACTAATGGGACAAGGACCGCTGCAAGGCTTCAAGGTGGTTGATGTATCAACCGCCGTAGCTGGCGCGTGGGTGTCGTCGCACCTTGCCGAGATGGGTGCAGAGGTCCTGCTGATTGAGAAAGTCGGCGCGCCCGACGTGATGCGCCTTACCGGTGCAATAGCTGGCGACCAATCGGGTTGTTGGGTGCAGATGCACCGCAACAAACGCGGTATGGACCTAGACATTCGCAACGCTCGTGGGCGCGAGATACTGCTGAAACTGGTTGAAGACGCGGACGTGTTTATCCAGAACTTCCGGCCCGGTGTGGCCGAGCGGTTGCGCATCGGATATGACGACTTGCGTGGACTCAATCCTGAGCTGGTGTACCTGTCGGTGTCGGGCTTTGGCCACGACGGACCATACGCACATAGGCCTGTCTACGACCCGATAATTCAATCGTTGACGGGCATGACCGAAGCGCAAGGCGGCGACTTCGTGAAGGCTGTCGTTGCAGACAAGACCACCGCTGCGACGGGAGCCAACGCTGTATTGGGGGCCTTGTTGGCCCGGTCCAGTGGTGCTGGCGGCCAGCACGTGGAGGTGAACTTGCTGGACTCGACGCTGTCTTGGATGTGGCTGGACTATTTCTGGAATGAAGCCCTACCCGAGGCTCGCCGCACGCCCACATACAGCGAGTGGTACAGCCCGTGGAAAACGGCTGACGGCTGGGTGGGAGCTATTTGGCCGTCGGACAGTCAGTACGAACGTGTCTGCCACAGACTGGGTGCGCCACATCTGATTGACGATCCTCGCTTCGCGACCCGCGAAGCTCGCATACGCAACTCAAACGAACATCAGCACGAGTTCGCCCAGTTGCTTGGCGAACTCACCACGGATGAGGCTTTAGGGGCGTTAGAAGAAGCCGACGTGCCCTGCGCCAAAGTGCTGAACCTTCGCGAAGTGTTTGACGACCCTCAAGTGAGACATAACGAGACGGTGCTCACCCACCATCATCCCACAGCAGGCCTGGTACGCACCACCCGCTTCCCGGCGCGGTTCAGCAAGACACCTACGCAAATGGAGCGCTTAGCCCCAGACAAGGGCCAGCACACCGACGAGGTTCTATCCGAGTTGGGTCACTCACCAGCTCAGATCGCTGAGCTGCGCAGCGAGGGCATCATCGCCTGAACCGCCCTGGTGGACCTGAACCGCCCTGGTTAGTCAGAGGCGGGCGAGTGCCTCCTGCACCGCTGTGGCCACGAGTCGGCCGTCTTGCCAGAAGCGGGCCTCAGCGGTACCGCGGTTGCCGCCCGCAGCTAGAGGTCGCTGCTCGCAGTAAATCCACTCATCGGCGCGAGCGGGTGCATGGAACCACATAGTGTGATCCAGGCTGACAACTTGGACACCATCGTCCAGCCAAGTGACCTCGTACGGCACGATGATGTTGTCGGCAAGACAGTCGTCGCTCATGTAGGCAATGATCGCCTCATGTATGGCCGGATCGTCTGGCAGCCGACGGGGTGCCCGAAACCAGTAGTCAATGCCGCCACGCGGCGAAAGCCCTGTGGGCGCCCAGGGAGCATGTGCCAAGCGGTAATCCACCGGCCGCGTCATGTAGGACCATTGTTCACCGAAGATCGGGCCTACCTCAGCGATGCACTCAGCGAAGGTCGGCAGGGACTCCGGTGGTGCCACGCCTTCTGGTAGCGGGCAGTCAAGACTGACCCTTCCTGTCTCACGAACATGAAACGTCGCCATCAGTTCGAAGATGAGTCGATCGAACTGGTGCGCTCGTGTGCGTCGAGTGCAGAAAGCCCGTCCGTCTCGTACACGCTCAACCTGATAGTCCACGTCCGCCATGCCGTCCCCGCCACGCAGGAACACGGCATGCACGGAGTTCATTAGGCGTCCTTCGTCGATCGTGCGTTGCGCTGCCACCACCGCTTGAGCCAGCACGTGCCCGCCGTACAGACCGAAGTCATCGAAGCCGGAGCCTTTGCCCCGGAACGCATCTGGGCTTTCACCGTTGGGCTGTAGGTCCAACAGGTCCAACAGGTCGTCCAGAGCACTGAGAGCACTATTGGTGGCTGCATCATTGGCATCCCCACTAGATGCCCCGATAGAAGCCTCAGCAGCAGCTTCCTTGGAACCCACAGGCGTTTCTCTCACGGCCCAGTTATCTAGCAGACGGCGCGCTGGCAAACGGGCTTATGGCCAATCTCACTTGCGGCCAGCCTTACTCATAGCCGGGTGGCGCAACGAATCCGCCCAGGGTGCGTTCAATGAGCGACGCGTAGCGGATCGAGCGCCGGTCTCCGAGGTGCGGTGCCACAATCTGCATGCCGACTGGCAGGCCCAAGCCGTCTTTTGTGAGACCAACCGGCGCGACCGTGGCTGGCAGATACACATTGCAACTCCAGCCAGCCCAGAACAACTGATCCACGCCGAGCTCCTGGTGGCCATCGATGTCGATGGAGCGCGTCGGTCGGGTGCCGGTGTGATCGTGAACGAATGCAGCCGATGCAGCTATAGGGCACAACAGCAGGTCGAAGTCCTCGAAGAATTTGGCCCACGCCTTTCGGTAGCCCTCGCGTTTGTTGTGATGCATGAACCACTCACGATGAGACATCGTCATCGCATAATCGACCACTGCTTGATAGTCGCCCTGAAGGTCACCCCGGCTGGCGCCATCTCCATCGGGCTCGCGCCTCAGCTTGCGGGAACGCGACAGCGCCTCGTTCCAGGTTTCGTCGTCGGCCAATGCGCCGGTGGCGGCTCGTAGCAGCATCAGATAGTTGTCGTGAAATTCGCTCTGATCGATGTCAGGCGTGGCCTCGCGAACGTTGGCACCTGCTGCCGCCAGCGCATCTACTGCGCGCTGCAGCGTGTCAATCATGGCCGTCGAGTTGCGAATCACCGGAGTGTCGAGCATTACCCCCACCCGAAACGCGCCCAGCGTGTCGCGATGTTCTGGCTCCAGCGCGACGCTGTAGCCCAGGGCATCGAACCCAGATGGCCCAGCGAGAATGTCCAGCGCAACATTGAGGTCGGCAGCGCTGCGAGCTAGCGGACCGCAGACTGCTATATCGCTGCCAACCAGTGCGCCGGGCACGGCGTGGCCTCCGTCGGGCACCAATCCGAAGGTCGGCTTGTGGCCGAAAACCCCGCAATAGTGGGCCGGATTGCGGATAGAGGCGCCTATATCTGAGCCGAGTTCCAGTGAAGCCATACCGGTAGCCAGAGCCACGGCGGACCCGCCCGATGATCCGCCCGGTACCCGAGTTAGGTCCCACGGGTTATTGGTGCATCCGTATATGTCATTGAAGCTCTGCCAGTCGCCCAGCATCAGCGGCACGTTGGTCTTGCCCCAGATCACCGCACCTGCCTGGTGCAAACGGTCCACGGTGATTGCATCGGCGGCGGCGATGTTGTCCGCCCATGCAGGATTGCCCCAAGTTGAGGGCGTGCCCGCCCAGTCAAAGGCCTCCTTAATGGTCATTGGTACGCCGTGTAGCGGCCCCCAACATGTTCCAGCAGCCGCAGCGGCATCGGCTTCGGCCGCTCGTCGGCGTGCCTCATCAATTCGCGTCACAACGACCGCGTTTACAGCCGGATTGAAACGCTCATAGCGGTCCAACGCTCCTTCCAGCGCCTCAGTTGCCGACACCTGTCCGTGCCGGATCAGCGAAGCCAACTCAACCGCTGGCCTGAGGTTTAAGTCGAGGTTGAAATCCAAGCGATTAGCTCCCGTCATCGCGCCGACGTTAGACGCATAGCTCTATTGGAGCGCTGTTTGCAGTTGCGGACTGCGAGCTATGACTGGGCTAGCTATGACTGGGCTAGCTACAACTGGGCTAGCGATGCCTCGGCGGCCGACAGAAAGTGGTCGATGTCATCGTCGCTGGTTGCGAGATTCAAGCAGCCCAGGCTCTCTGCAATGAAATAGACGCCGCGAGCCTGCATGCGCAGCCCGAACTCGCTGATCTCGGCAGTTTCGTCGCTGGAGAGATGTGCGTCGCGGTAACAGCGAATCTTGCGGTTATGCGGATGTACACGGAACAGGCTGCCCGCGCCGGTGACTTGCCAATCCAAGCTGATGCGCCCAAACAGGGCTCGCAGGCCGGTCCGTAGGCGCTCACCGATGGCATCCAGTCGGGCGAATGCGTCGTGATCAAGCTGGCTCATGGCTGCATAGCCAGCCGCCATGGTGATCGGGTTCGCGGTGAACGTGCCACCCGATGGCACCTGAGCTCGGTCTCCTCCCACGCGAACGAAGGCCTCCATCGGGCCTCGACGGCCAGCCACCGCGCCCACCGGAAAACCGCCACCGATGATCTTGGCCAGCGAGGTGATATCCGGTTCGATTTGCAGATTCGTCTGAGCGCCCCCGTAACCCAGCCGGAACGAGATGACCTCATCGAGTACGAGTAGGGCACCTACGGCTTGAGTGGTCTCTCGGATCGCCCGCAAGAACTCGGGCTCAATGACGGGCATTCCCACCCTGTTTGGCATCACATCAAGCAACACGGCTGCCAACTGGTCACCGCCTCGGCGAATGGCAGCATGAGCGCCTTCGGCGTCGTTGAATGAGATGATCGTTACTTCCTCAGTGATTGAGGCCGGAGCGCCAGCCGCGTACGGCACGGTCGTGGGAGATGTCGCTACGCCCCAGTTGGTGGGGTCTGGCGATTGGCTGGCCTCGGCGTGGTCGTAGGTTCCGTGATAGGAACCCTCCACCTTGATGATGTTCGGCCGTCCGGTGTAGGCCCGAGCCGCCTTGAGTGCCGCCATGACTGCCTCGGTACCCGAGTTGCAAAAGCGGATGAGCTCGAAGCTGTCGACGCGGCTGCACAACAACTCCGCCAACTCAATCTCGGCATCGTTGGGAAGCGAAAAGGCTGTGCCGCGAGACAGACGGTCGCGCACCTTGGCTTCCACAGTCGGATCGGCGTGGCCGATGATTATGGACGCAAAGTTGTTGTTGCAGTCCAGGTAACGATTGCCGTCTACATCGGTAACCCATGCACCCTGGCCGTGGGCCACGTAGATGGGGTGCCCTGCCTTGCGAAGCAACGTGGCGCGCGAGGTGCCATCGGTGATTGATTTACGCGCGCGTTCATACAACGCTGCCGAGTGTGCCGTGGACCAGCCCGCTGGCTGAAATCCCGACAGGGGCCCCGCCCGGGCGCTTGACTCGCTGGTGCGACCGCTCACCGGCGTCAGGCCTGCCAGCGCAAGGCCAGGAGCTGCATGCGCTAAGTCTGTCAGCTACGTGCCCTCTGGACTGGACCGGACGCGCTGGGCCGCGCTCAATGGGCCGCACTCACTGGGCCGCACTCACTGGGCCGCACTCACTGGGCCGCACTCACTGGGCCGCTCTCACTGGGGCGCGTGTATGCGGCTGCACTGGCCCGTTGCATCGTGGGGAATGCAAGACTGGCCAAATGGAGCCTTTTTCAGCCTCCGATGCTGTGATGTCCGCAAATGCCGCGCTAACCGCACAACCCGACACGCACGAGAACGACACACCGCGACAGCCACGCGCACCGTGGCGTATCGGTGTGGATGTCGGGGGCACGTTTACCGACTTAGTGCTCGCTGACGTGCAGGGCTCAACATGGGTGTCGAAGGTCCCTTCGGTGCCTGCTGATCCCAGCCGCGGTGTACATGCCGCGCTAGCTCGTGTGGCCGTGGACTTAGGCATGCCACTAGACACTGTGCTTGCGAACTGCTCCTTGTTCGTGCATGGATCCACCGTCGCTACCAACACCATGTTGGAGGGAACAGGTGCGACTGTCGGGCTGATCGCCACTGAGGGCTTTCGGGACTCGCTCGAGATACGTCGAGGCTTGCGCGAGGACCAGTGGAATCACCGCGAGCCCTATGCGCCGGTTCTCGTGCCGCGCTATCTGAGAGCCACATTGGGTGGTCGCATTGATGCGGACGGAAGCGAACATGCTCCTGCGGACTTAGACGGTCTAGGTGCCATTCTGAGTCACTTCGACAGCCACAACGTTGAGGCTGTAGCGATCGCGTTCATGAACTCCTACGTGAACGACGCACATGAGCGCGCCGCCGCCCAGGCCGTAGCCGACCAGTGGCACAGCAAGTGGATCACCACGTCAAGTTCGGTCTCGGCCCTCATGGGCGAGTACGAGCGAACCTCTACCGCTGTCGTCAACGCTTCGTTGTCGCCGAAAATCGTGTCGTACTTGCACAAGCTGAACGATGATCTGGCTGCGTCTGGATTGGGGCATTCAATCTTGCTCGTGCAGTCCAACGGTGGCGCAGCGTCGGTGGACCAGGTGTCCGAACGCCCGGTGAATCTTCTGCTTAGCGGTCCTGCCGCTGCTGTGGGGGCGCTGAACCTGTACCGGGAGGCCACCGACGCCGCCGTAATTGCCGATGAGACTTCCTCAGCAATCCCGGGGAACCTCATCTCGATGGAGATCGGCGGGACCTCTTGTGATGTGCTGTTGATGTCGGACGGCGAGGTGGACACGCGCGACGACATCATGATCGCTGGCTATCACGTCTCCACTCCAGCGATCGACATTCACACGATCGGCGCGGGCGGCGGCACTATCGCAGGCGTTGACGAGGCCGGACTTCTCTATGTGGGGCCGCGCGGTGCTGGCGCCGATCCCGGCCCAGCCTGCTACGGACACGGCGGCGAGCTTCCTACCGTGACCGATGCGCAACTGGTGCTAGGTCGTCTGCGAGCAGGCAAGTCAGCAGGCGGCACATTGGACCTCGACCTAAAGGCCGCCCGCGATGCCATCCGAGTTCACGTTGGTGAACCACTGGGCATGACAATTGAAGACGCAGCCGCGGGCATCGTGGAAGTGGTGGAGCAGCAGTTGCTCGGCGCCACCGAGCACATCTCTATTGAGCGGGGCCATTCGCCTCGACGCTTCACGATGGTCGCCGCTGGCGGCGCTGGCCCAATGCATGGCGCTTCGGTTGCAGCGGGACTGGGTTGCGAGCGCGTGTATATACCACGTGACGCTGGCGCGCTGTGCGCCATAGGCATGCTGCACGCAGACGTTCGCCAGGACTTCACGAACGTGCTGATCGCTTCGCTCGATGAACTAGATCCTGGCGAGATCGATGCTGGGTATGAGGCCCTGTGCGCTCAAGCGCTGAACGTGATGACCGCAGAGGGCTTTGCAGCCGATCAAGTGAGGCTGGACTGCGAGCTGGAACTGCATCACCCCGGCCAACTCTGGACGATCCGAGTGCCAGCCCACGCCGACGGCGCTTCCACCGTTGACACGGTGCCAATCCGTGCGGCGTTTGAGGCCGAGTACCAGCGGCTCTACGGTCACGTCCAACACGATGGCACGATCATGGTGGCATCGCTCCGACTGGTGGCACGGGCACCGACGGGGAGCGTGGCCACGCCCGAGGCAGCGTCTGCGCACAGCCATCCGGAGCCCTTTGAGACGCGCTCGGTGTGGCACGGCCCCTTCGGCTGGTGCGATACGCCGGTATTTGATGGCGCCGAGCTGCGCAGCGGCCACGAGATTGTGGGCCCAGCGTTAGTTGAGGAACCGACCACCACGGTCGTGGCGCGGCCGACCGACCGGTTGTGGGTTGACGCGCAAGGCAATCTGTTTATTGACCTGGCCCGATCCAGCCCAACAGACAACAACTCAACCCTGCGCGAGTCGGCCCAGACAGCGCGACGAGACAACACATCGCCGATGCTGGCAAAACCAGGGCCTGCTGGACCAACTGGGCCTGTTGGACCAACTGGGCCTGCTGGACCGAACGGGCCTATTGGGCCTGAAGGGCTTGAACTGGATCCGATTGTGCTGGCGCTTATGCAAAACCGGCTGGATCAGATCAGCAAGCACATGGGCTGGGTCATGACCCGTACGGCGCGTAGCACAATCTTCTCCCAGAGTCACGACTTTTCTTGTTACGTGACGACGCCCGACGGGACGCTCGTAACCAATGCCGACGGCATCCCTATTCACACGGGCGGGGGCGGTTTCGCGGTCCGTGCGCTGCTCAAGCGCTATGCGGGCCGCATCAACCCAGACGACGTTTTTTTGTTGTCAGACCCCTACGTGGCGGGAGGCAACCACCTGCCCGACTGGGTAATCGCGCGTCCAGTCTTCATCTCATGCGAAGACGAACACACGCTTGTCGGATTTTGCTGCAACCGTGCCCACCAATCCGACATCGGCGGTGGACTCGCAGGTACCTACAACCCGGAAGCGACTGAGATCTGGCAGGAGGGCATCAGGCTGCCGGTCATGAAGCTGATTGAACGAGGCACAGTCCGAGACGACCTGTGGGAACTGCTTCTCATCAACTGCCGCACACCGGAACTGCTGGACGGTGACCTGCTAGCAATGCTCGGCTCTACCCAGATCGGGGCTGAACGCGTTTTGGGCCTCGTCCATGAACTCGGCGTTGAGCCCTACTTGGCTTATCTCAGCGGCGTTTTGGCGCATGGCGAGAGGCGCATGCGCGCAGCCATCGCAGCGCTGCCCGATGGCCAGTACTACGGCGAAGACCGCACCGACAACGACTGCTTCGGCCCAGCCGACATCGCAGTGCGGGTGCATCTAAGCGTGACCGGCGACGAGATGACTTTGGACTTCACCGGGACCGACCCGCAGATCGATGGCTTCAAAAACAGCTCTCTTGCAAACACTTATTCATCGGTTTACATGGCAGTGTCGTCGTTCTTTGACCCGTCGATCCCTCGCAACGAGGGCACTTACCGGCCAGTGAAAATCATCGCTCCTGAAGGCAGCATCGTGAATGCTCTGCCTCCTGCGCCCATGACCATGAACACAGTTTTCGTGGCGCACGAAATCGTGATCGCAGTGTGGCAGGCGTTAGCTCAGGCCGATCCTGATCGCGCTTGCGCAGCCTGGTCCAAGACCATGCATGGGCACGTCGCCGGACGCCGAGACGACGGCACCACCTGGGTGATGTATCAGTGGCACGCGATGGCAACGCCTGGCGCAACGGCAGAGCGTGACGGCTTCGCTCAAATGGGGCATCTCATCTCCCTCGGGGGCCTCGACATGCCGAACCTTGAGTTTCACGAACAAATGTATCCTGTAAGGTATGTCCGCCACGAGCAGCGCTGTGACAACGCTGGGCCGGGAGAGCGTCGCGGCGGCACTGGTGTGCGATATGAGGCGGACATTCTGGAGTCGGCCATTTGGTCGTTCCGAGCAGAGGGACTGGACACGCCTACCGGACACGGAGTGCGTGGCGGCGGCACTGGCGGTGTCGGGCTGGAGTGGATTGTGCCCACCAACGCTGACCTAGACGGGCCCAAGTTCGTACCCCCCAAGTACGGCGTGAAACGGCTAGGTCCCGCCAGAATGATCGCCGAGACACCCGGTGGGGGCGGCTGGGGCGACGCGTTCAAACGATCACTCTATGCCGTGCTGCGCGACGTGATGGATGAAGTTGTCAGCATTGAGGGTGCGCGCAATAGCTACGGCGTGGTGATCGCTGAAGATGGTCTATCTGTCGACGCAGAAGCGACCGCGGCGCTGCGTGCAGCAAATCGGGTAGTCACGACCAGCTAACGCGAACGGGTAACAAGAACGGACAATCAAGAGCTGTCATCACGCCGATGACACAACCGACAACAGCGCCATGGTTTCGGCTCAATTTTGCTAGCACCACTATTTCGGCGCCATTATTTCGGTGCCAATGTTCCGGCCAACGCACGTGCCGCGCTAGGCGCGGCATCAACCCAGCCTTGGGCTACTGTCGCGGTTGGTGCCGAATCGTCCGCGGTGAGGCCGCCACCCAAGCGGTGAAGCCGCCAACCAAAATGAACATGACAGACTTCCTAACTTCCAACCTTGCAAGACTGCAAGGTTGCTAACTAGGCATCCCCTTTGGGATGCCAACCAATCAACAGCAAAAAAGGGGCAAGAGATGGCTGCATCGGGTTCAATTCTGGGTAATCCTGTTCAGCGCAAGGAAGATCCAGGGCTGCTGACCGGGAGGAATCACTACGTTGACGATTTGGATGTCAACGCGGCGCAGATCGCCTTCGTGCGATCCCCGGAGGCGCACGCTGAGATCACCTTAATCGACACTGCCGAAGCGGAGTCCATGCCGGGTGTCTTGGCGGTCTACACCTCACAGAACTTGCCCATGGACTCATTCCAGGGCTTCCCGATGATGCCGCCGGATTTCAATCGTCCGCCCTTGGCTGTGGGCCGTGTGCGATTCGTAGGCGACATAGTGGCTGCGGTCGTGGCGCAAACCCAAGCGCAGGCGAACGACGCGGCGGAAGCTGTCTACGTTGAATACAACCCGCTGCCTGTCGTTTCAGACATTGAGCAGGCGGTGCAACCAGACTCGCCAGTCGTGTGGGACGGGCAGGCATCTAACGTGTGCTTCCCGTTTGCCATCCCAGGCCCCGATGAGAACACTGGCGAGCGGCCCGACGTTGACGCCCTTGCTGGCGCCGACCATGTTGTTTCGGAGCGCATCGTCACACAGCGTCTGGCTGGCGCTCCGATGGAGCCAAACGGATGCGTGGCCGTGCCAGGCGACGACGGCACCATGACTCTGCACCTGTCCGTGCAGAACGCACACTCTCAGCACGAAGCACTCGCCCCTGCGCTCGGTCTGGAGCCTGACAAGTTGCGGGTCACCGCGCCATGGGTAGGTGGCGGCTTCGGACCCAAGGCTGCGGTATACCCCGAGTACATCGTCGTCGGCAAGGCAGCTCAAACCCTGGACCAGCCAATCCGATGGACCGAAAACCGTTCCGAGAACATGGTTTCGATGGTCCAGGGCCGTGCCATGGTGATGAACGCCGAGATGGGTGTTCGCAACGACGGCAGCATCGTCGGCTTGCGGGCCAACGTGATTGCCGATGCGGGGGCCTACCCCATCATCGGTGCGATCCTGCCAATGCTCACGGGGATGCTGAGCCAAGCGGTGTACGACATTCCGGTCATCGATTACACCTCACAAACCGTCATCACCAACACGACACCGATCGGTGCGTACCGGGGTGCTGGACGTCCTGAAGCGACCCAGATGGTGGAACGCATTTTGGACAAGGCTGCTAAGGCAATCGGCATGGATCCTGCGGAGATTCGACGCAAGAACTTCCTGCAACCCGACGCATTCCCGGCTGCTCTGCAGACCGGCGTCAACTACGACTCGGGCGAGTACGAACGGGCCTTGGACGCGGTGCTGGAAGCCTCCGGCTACGCCGATCTACGGGCCGAGCAGCGGAGTCGGCGAGATGCTGACAATGCGAAGTTGCTGGGCATAGGCGTGTCGTCCTACGTCGAGATCACCGCTCCCGTGGGACTGCACGTGGAGTACGGCAGCACTGAAGTACACGACGATGGCACAGCCACGATCCGTGTCGGCACCTCCAGTCACGGACAAGGCCACGACACTGCATTCAGCCAGATCGTAGAAGGCGTGCTCGGCATCCCCATGGACAAGGTCACTCACCTAGACGCCGACACTGCCGAAGTGCCCTCCGGCGCAGGCACGCTCGGTTCGCGATCGCTTCAGACAGCCGGATCGGCTGTGTACCTGTCGAGCCAGGCCGTGTTGGAGAAGGGCAAGCAGCTAGCTGCTCACCTGCTTGAAGCATCGGCCGAGGACATTGTCGTGTCCGAAGGCGGTCTGGCAGTAGCTGGCGTGCCCACCAGCTCGGTGAGCTGGGCCGACATCGCGAAGTTGGCCAACGACGACGGCGCCCGGCCAGCAGGTCTGGAAGCGGGCTTGATGGCCGAAGAGAACTTCGATGGCACCGATTCCACGTACCCGTTCGGCTCCCACGTTGCAGTCGTAGAAATCGACCGCGACACCGGTCAAGTGAGCCTGGTACGACACGTGGCAGTCGACGACTGCGGCACCATCATGAACCCGCTGATCGTCAATGGGCAACAACACGGCGGTATCGCCCAAGGCATCGCGCAAGCGCTGTACGAGCACGTGCAATACGACAGCGACGGCCAGCCCCGCAACCCGAGCCTCGGCGAATACCTAGTGCCATCGGCGGCGGAGCTGCCGAGCTTCGAGGTGTCCAACACCGAGACGGCCAGCCCTCGCAACCCGCTCGGCGCTAAGGGCATCGGCGAGTCCGGCACGATCGGCTCAACACCGGCAGTGCATAACGCCGTTTGCGATGCGGTAGCCCACCTGGGCATCGACCACATTGATATGCCCTGCAGCCCGCAGAACGTCTGGCGCGCACTCCAGAGCGTTTGAGCGAGGGCGCGCGGTTGTTGCTTTGGCGGCGCGCCTTGTTGATCGACTTTGATTGGCGCACTTAGCGGCCCATCAAACATGATGCTTGGCGATGGCGTAGTCTCTGTGCTCGCAAGCCAAGCGTGACCGGCCCGTCATTCGGGTTCAGCGCGCTCTGAGAGAGGACAACCTATGTCTACAGAAGCAGCCACCGACCCGGTTATCGTCGCGACCGCCCGCAGCCCCATTGGTCGTGCCTTTAAGGGTTCTTTGACCGAGATGCGGCCAGACGACATGACAGCGCAGATCGTCACGAAGTTGCTTGACAAGGTGCCCGAGGTGCCTCATGGCGAAATTGAGGATCTAATGCTGGGCTGCGGACAGCCCGGCGGCGAAGCTGGCTTCAACATCGCTCGCGCCGCGGCAGTCCTGGCCGGTCTTGAGGAAGTGCCTGGCACCACCGTCAACCGCTATTGCTCTTCGTCTCTGCAGACCATCCGCATGGCCGCTCACGCCATCCGAGCTGGTGAGGGCGACGCCTTTATCGCCGCAGGTGTCGAGTGTGTGAGCCGCTACGACAAGGGCAACTCCGACAGCCTGCCCGGCACCACCAACCCGCAATTCAATGCCCCCGGCGAGCGCACCAAAGTACGCGCCGAAGGTGGCCACGGCGATTGGATAGCGGCGCCAGGACTTCCCGACCTATACATCGCGATGGGCCAAACCGCCGAGAACGTTGCCGAACACAAGGGTGTAAGCCGCAAAGCAATGGACGAGTACGGGGTGATGAGCCAGAACAAGGCGGAAGATGCCATTGGACGTGGCTTCTTTGAGATGGACATCACTCCGCTGGAACTGCCTGACGGCAGCGTGGTTAGCACCGACGACGGTCCGCGTGCGGGTGTCACTTACGATGCTGTCTCGCAGCTCAAGCCGGTGTTTCGCCCCGACGGCCGGGTCACAGCCGGTAACGCATGTCCGTTGAACGATGGCGCCGCAGCGGTCATGGTGATGAGCCGCAAGCGTGCCGAAGAGCTGGGCATCACACCGTTGGCGCGCATCATTTCCTCGGCTGTGTCGGCGCTGAATCCCGAAATCATGGGCCTTGGTCCGATTGAGGCGTGCAAGAAGGCACTGGCACGTGCGGGCATGCAGATGAGCGATATCGACATGGTGGAGATCAACGAGGCGTTCGCGGCCCAGGTAATCCCGTCGGCTGAAGAGTTGGGCATCGACCTGGTCGATCAACTGAATCTCAACGGCGGTGCCATTGCGCTGGGCCACCCCTTCGGCATGACCGGTGCGCGCATCATGACCACACTGCTGAACGGTCTCGCCGACCGCGACAAGACCTTCGGGCTCGAGTCAATGTGCGTCGGTGGCGGCCAGGGCATGGCCATGATCGTGGAGCGACTGAGCTGACCGACGCGTCGCCAACACTGGCCCAGTGAGATTGGCCCAGTGAGA